>NZ_CM150481.1:0-80000 GCF_056323085.1 Allorhizobium sp. nf9_anc
CGCGAGCTTGCGGCCGACCATGCCGGCTGCACCAATGATCAGAATATGCATGAAATCGTTTCCTCCCGTGTCATTGTTCGACCCAGCGCCTTTCGACACAAGGGCCATTTGCAAAAACAATTTGTAAGGTTGTCTGATAACCTTATATCATCCGGTTGAAAACCGAATTCTTGGCTCACAGGTCGTGAGCCGTCTGGGGGACTGCAGATGGCCGTGGAAAGCCCGATACAACGAGACGATTTCAGCTCGAAAACCGAGGATGCCGCTTTGGCACTGGTTCGCTTGCTTGGCACCGATCTGGTGTTGTGCGGCCCGGAGGTCGAGCGCTACTGCCGTGACTGGCATGGGGATGTCACGACGGGTGCGGTTGCGGTTGTGCGTCCGCGCAGCACATTGGAAGTTTCCGAAGCCGTGCGCGCCATCAGGTCGCTCGGTCTCCGGATCGTGCCGCAGGGTGGCAATACCGGTCTTGTTCTTGGGGGCACGCCGGACCACCCGGCTAGCCAGGTGGTTGTCAGCCTAGAGCGCATGACGGCGATCCGGCGCATCGATGCGGATGATTTCTCGGCTGTGGTCGAGGCGGGTGTCATCTTGTCCGAATTCAAGGACAGGGTAGAGGAAGCCGGCCTTTACTTCCCTCTCGCGCTCGGCGCGCAGGGGTCCTGCCGGATTGGCGGCAATGTCTCGACCAATGCCGGGGGGATCAATGTGCTCCGCTACGGCATGACGCGGGAACTCGTGCTTGGTCTGGAAGTGGTTCTTCCCGATGGTTCGATTTTCGAGGGCTTGTCGACCCTGCGGAAGGACAATCGCGGGATTGATTTGAAGCAGTTGTTCATCGGGGCCGAAGGCACACTCGGTATCATCACGGCAGTTGCGTTCAAGCTGGCCCCACCGGCTGAAAAGGTGGCGACGGCCCTGCTCGGGCTCGGGGCTCTCTCGGATGCGATCACGCTCTATCGCCGGGCAAGACGCGACTGCTGCGATCTCATGTCCGCCTTCGAATTCATGCCGCCGGTCGCCTTTACGCTGGCCCAGGAAGCGATGCCTGATCTTAGCCTGCCGATGAGCGGCGACTATCCGGCCTATGTGCTGATGGAAATTTCCGGCTCGGGTCTCGTCGATATCGATGACCTGATGCAGCGTTTCCTTGAGGGTGTGATGGAGGACGGTCTCGTGCTGGACGGCGTAATTGCGTCCTCGCGCAGTCAGGCCAAGGGCCTCTGGCTGTTCCGGGAAGGCATGAATGAGGGGCAGGCCAAGCGTGGCGCGCATCTGCGAACGGATGTCTCTGTGCCGTTGTCGCGTCTTCCTGAATTCGTCGAGAAGGCGGAGGCTGAAATCGCAGCGCGGCTGCCCGATTGCCTCTGCGTGTCCTATGGTCATGTGGGTGACGGCAATGTCCATCTCAACGTGCTCCCGCCGGGCGGGCTGACGCGCGAAGACGTCGCGCAGCGGATTTACACGGCCAAAGGGATCGTCAATGCGGTACTCGACGGGTTCGGCGGCTCGATCAGCGCCGAGCATGGGATTGGTCGTTTGAAGAAGCCGGACTTTCTGGCGCGCGTGCCGCCCACGCAATTGCAACTGCTGACAGCGATCAAGCAGGCGATTGATCCCGCGGGGATTATGAACCCCGGTTGCCAATTGAATTCTGGTGCGGATTCATGAAATACCGGAGCGGTGGCAAGGAGACCAGCAGGCATGTCGATCGACCTCGGGCAGATCAGCTTTGGACAAATCAGGCGCAGTGAACACTTGCCTGCCCGGATCGCCGTGCAACTGGCCGAGGAGATCAGCCAGGGGCGATTGAAGCCCGGCGAGCGTTTGCCGACGGAGCATGTGCTTGCCAAGACCCTCGGGGTCAGCCGCTCTGTCGTGCGCGAGGCCATTGCGCAATTGCGCAATGAAGGCCTGGTGGAAACGCGGCAGGGCGTAGGCGCCTTCGTCAGCGAGCCCTCGGCACGGCCGATCCGCATCAAGGACGGTGAGCTTTCCACGCCGCAGAGTTTTCGTGCCCTGTTCCAGTTGCGCGTTCCGCTGGAGATCGAGGCGGCGGGTCTGGCGGCCGTCCATCATACAGCGGACGATCTCGCGAAAATCGACGACGCTCTGTCGCGCATGACCGGTGCCGAAAAGTGGACGGAGCAGGGGATCGTCGCCGATCTCGCCTTCCACCGTGCGGTGGCCGAGGCAACCCATAATGAGTATTTCGCACTTTTCATCGGTTTCATTGCCGAGCGCATCAGTCTTGCCATCGATGCCGCTCGCTCGCGTGCCGTTCTGGAGGAGATCGTCGAGGTGACGATCGCAGAACATGTGCGGCTCAGAGATGCGATTGCCAAGCGCGACCCTGTCGCTGCTCGTGAGGCGATGCGCGGCCATCTGCATGGGGCTGCCAGCCGCATCGATCTCAGCCTCGAGCAATTCTGATACGGGCTGACCGTTGGCCGGTTGTCCACAAGGATGCCTTTCGGGCTAGACAGCCGGAATTTCTGACCATAAGAATGCAGGCCAACAGTTGTCAGACATCCTGACAATATGGCAGGGCGATAGGAGCGCCGTGCCGTAGGACATGGAGGAGGTCCATCTTGCTGCGTCGAGAACGTCTGGAGTCCGTCTATATTTTGCCCTCGGATGCATCCGATGCGGTGCTGGTTGGGCGTGTATGGTCCCATGCGGCTGGCGGGCCATGCCCGGTGCTGATCCGCGACGGAAAGGTCCTCGACCTCACGGCGCTTTCGCCGACCGTTTCAGGTCTGTTTGAAATCGAAGATCTTGCCGAGCGCCTGGCGACCCGGGATGGCCTGACGGATCTGGGCGCGCTGGACCAATTTCTCTCTGGCGAGGCAGGTTATCTGCTTGCGCCCATCGACCTTCAGTCCGTCAAGGCTGCGGGCGTTACCTTTGCCAACAGCATGCTCGAGCGGGTGATCGAAGAGCAGGCGAAGGGTGATGCGGGCCGGGCGCAGGCGATCCGGGAAAAGCTGGCACCTGTGCTGGGCGACAGTCTGCGTGGCCTCGTTGCAGGCTCCGAGCAGGCCGCCAAAGTGAAGGCCCTCCTGCAGGACATGGGGCTGTGGTCTCAGTATCTCGAAGTCGGCATCGGGCCGGACGCCGAGATCTTCACCAAGGCGCAGCCGATGTCTTCGGTCACTTGTGGTGACACGGTCGGTATTCATCCGATCTCTCAGTGGAACAATCCGGAGCCTGAAATCGTTCTTGCCGTTCGTTCCGACGGCAAGGTTATCGGTGCGACGCTCGGCAATGACGTCAACCTGCGGGATGTCGAAGGTCGGTCGGCCCTGCTGCTCGGCAAGGCGAAGGACAATAATGCGTCCTGCTCGATCGGGCCCTTCGTCAGGCTCTTCCATGGTGGCTTCACGATGGATGTGCTGCGGACGGTTCGCGTTTCCCTGCTCGTGCGGGGTGAGGACGGTTTCGAGATGACGGGGGAAAGTCCGATGGAAGCGATCAGCCGCACGCCGGAAAACTTGGCCTCGCAATTGCGCAACCGCAATCATCAATATCCCGACGGTGCAGTCCTGTTTCTCGGCACTATGTTCGCTCCGGTCAAGGATCGGCGCGGTGCAGGTCTCGGGTTCACGCACGAAGTTGGCGACCGGGTGGAGATTGCAACGCCGAAGCTCGGCCGCCTGGTGAACTGGGTCGACCGGACCGACGCCTGCCCGGAATGGACCTTCGGCACGCGGGCTCTCTTCGAGAACCTTGCCCGTCGTGGCCTGCTGCAAGGGAGCTGAGGGCATGTCCAAGGCGGTCAACCTGTTCTACCGGTTTCTCGAATTGCTCCTGATCCTGCTGCTGAGCGGCATGGCGATCATGGTCTTCGTCAATGTCGTGTTGCGCTATGCCTTCAATTCGGGCCTTACGGTCTCGGATGAAATGGCGCGCTATTTCTTCGTCTGGCTGACCTTCATCGGCGCCGTCGTCGGATTTCGCGAACATGGCCATCTCGGGGTGGAATCCCTCGTTGCGATGTTTGGGAAGCGTGGCCGGGTCATCTGCATGATCCTGAGCAATATCCTGATCTTCGGCGTTTCATTGCTGTTCTTCTGGGGCACGTGGAAGCAGTTGCCGATCAATGCCAGCATGAGTGCACCGGTTACGGGACTTTCCATGGGCTGGGTCTATGGCATCGGTTTCTTCACCGGCGCAGGCTGTGGTCTGATCGCGCTTGAGCGTCTCTTCCGCCTGTTCACCGGGCGCGTCACCGACAGTGAAATCGCAGCGTTCGCCGGCGAACACCAAGGTGTCGAGAAGCTGGTGGAGCGCGCCTGATGACCCTTATCGTCTTTATCGTCTCGCTGCTCGGTTCCATGGCCATTGGCGTACCGGTGGCATTTTCGCTGATGTTCTGTGGCGTTGCCCTCATGTTTTACATGGGCATGTTCAACAGCCAGATCATCGCCCAGAACATGATCGCGGGCGCTGACACATTTACCTTGCTGGCGATCCCCTTCTTCGTTCTGGCCGGCGAGTTGATGAATTCCGGCGGCCTTTCCAAGCGCATCATCGAGTTCGCAATTGCCTGTGTCGGCCATATCAGGGGCGGACTCGGCATTGTCGCCATCATGGCAGCCGTCATCATGGCCAGCATCTCAGGGTCAGCCGCTGCCGATACGGCAGCGCTTGCCGCGATCCTCATTCCGATGATGGCCAAGGCGGGATACAACGTGCCGCGATCCGCCGGGCTTATCGCCTCCGGGGGCATTATCGCCCCAGTCATCCCACCCTCTATGGCATTCATTGTCTTCGGCGTTGCTGCAAACGTCTCGATTACCCAGCTCTTCATGGCAGGGATCGTGCCCGGCATCTTGATGGGTCTGGCGCTTGTCGTGGCCTGGCAGATTGTGGTCCGCAAAGACAACGTCCAGCCCTTGCCCAAAGCCCCTGCCAAGGAGCGGCTGCGCGTCACTGGACGTGCTGCTTGGGCACTCGGCATGCCCGTCATCATCCTCGGCGGCATCAAGGCGGGCGTGGTCACGCCGACGGAGGCGGCCGTCATTGCCGCGGCCTATGCCATGTTCGTGGGCATGGTGATCTATCGCGAACTGAAGCCTAAGGATCTGCCAAAGGTCATCCTTCAAGCGGCCAAGACCACCTCGATCATCATGTTCCTGGTCTGCGCTGCTCTCGTGTCCGCCTGGCTGATTACCGCTGCCAATATTCCAGGTGAAATCACGGGTTACATCGAGCCCCTGATCGATCGCCCCATCTTGCTGATGTTCGTCATCATGCTGCTGGTGCTCGTCGTTGGAACTGCGCTCGACCTCACGCCAACCATCCTGATCCTGACCCCCGTCCTGATGCCGATCATCAAGCAGGCGGGCATCGATCCGGTCTATTTCGGTGTCATGTTCATCATGAACTGCTGCATCGGTTTGATCACCCCGCCGGTCGGCGTCGTCCTCAACGTCGTCAGTGGCGTCGGACGTGTGCCGCTCGGGAAGGTGATTACGGGCGTCACGCCGTTCCTGTTGGCGCAGGTCCTGGTGCTCTTCCTGCTCGTCTTGTTTCCCGACATCGTCATCGTGCCGGCCCAGTGGCTGCGGTGAAGACTGCTACTGAACCAACTCATTTCAATCCAAGGGAGGATATATCATGAGGAAAATACTACTCGCGACGACAGCAATGGCATTCGCCATTTCCGGAGCTGCTCCGGCATTTGCTGAATTCAACGAACGCACCATCCGTGTCTCGAACGGCATCAATGCTGACCATCCGGTCGGCAACGGCATCGAGGCCATGCAGAAATGCCTGGACGACAAGTCCGGCGGCAAGCTGAAACTCCAGGCCTTCTGGGGCGGTGCGCTCGGCGGTGACCTTCAGGCAACGCAGGCCCTGCGCTCCGGCGTTCAGGAAGCCGTCGTCACGTCGTCGTCGCCGCTCGTCGGCATCGAGCCGGCGCTCGGCGTCTTCGACCTTCCGTTTCTGTTCGGCTCGGCTGACGAGGCCTACAAGGTTCTCGACGGCAAGTTCGGCGAGATGATGAACGAGAAGCTCGCAGCCGTAGGCCTTGTAAACCTCGGCTATTGGGAGAACGGTTTCCGCAACCTCTCGAACTCGGTACGTCCCGTCACGAAGTGGGAGGACTTCGAAGGGATGAAGGTTCGCGTAATGCAGAACAACATCTTCCTCGACACCTTCCAGAACCTTGGCGCGAACGCGACTCCGATGGCTTTTGGTGAAGTGTTCTCGGCATTGGAAACCAATACGATCGATGCGCAGGAAAATCCCTATGTGACGATCGACACCTCGAAGTTCTTCGAGGTCCAGAAGTACATCACCGAGACCAACCACGCCTACACGCCGTTCCTCTTCCTGTTCTCGAAGGCAATCTTTGATACCTACACACCGGAAGAGCAGGCAGCTCTGCGTGAATGCGCGACCGTCGGTCGTGATGTCGAGCGTTCTGTCATCGCCGACCTCAACAAAAAGTCGCTGGAGAAGATCAAGGCCGCCGGTCTGGAAGTGAACGTGCTGTCGCCGGAAGAGCAGCAGCGCATCCGTGAGAAGTCTGCCGTGGTCTATGAGAAGCACAAGGGCACCATCGGTGCCGACGTCGTAGACGGGATCATGGCAGAGCTCGCCGAACTCCGCAAATAACTTCCCTGGTCGTGGCCCTTAGGGGCCGCACCAGAAGAAGCCCGCAGTGGGAGACCGCTGCGGGCTTTTTGCATTACTCGGGAACGGATGGCAGGATCTTCTCCTGCTTTTTCAACTGCTGTTCGCGGAAGAAGATGAATAGACCCGAGCCAACGATGAGCGTTGCGCCGATGATCATTGTCATTCTCGGCACTTCATCGAAGAAGAAGTAACCGAAGACGACGGCCCATAGGAGCAAGGTGTATTGAAGAGGCGCCACCGTGGCGGCGTCTGAGATCTTCAGGGCGCGGTTGACCAGCATATGGGCGCTCATGGCGACGATGCCGAGCAGTCCAAGCAGGAGCACTTCCGAAACGGAAGTGAGCGGCGTCCAGCCGAAGGGAGCTGCAACCAGGCCGACAATGGCGGCGCCACCGGTCTGGAACAGCACCAGCGTCTTGTCTGGCGTGCCTCTGAGGCTACGGCCGGAGAGCATCATGAAGGCGAATGCAGCCGTGCCGACGATCGAGATGAGTGCGGGAGCCGTGAACATCGCGCTCGAGGGTTCAAGCGTGATGATGACCCCGATGAAGCCCACTCCAATTGCGGTCCAGCGCCTCCAGCCAACCTTTTCTCCCAGCAGGAACGGTGCGGCGGCTGCGACGTAGATGGGTGCGGCGAGCCAATAGGTCATGACATCCGCCAGCGGCAGGTACATGACTGCATAGTAGAAACAGAAGAGCTCGAGCGTCGACAGAACCACGCGTGTGAACTGCAGCCACGGCCGTTCGGCCTCGACGATCGGCTTCAGGCCGGCGGCCCACAGGAATGGGGCGAGGATCAGAAGTGCTGCAATGCTGCGGATCAGGATCACCTGGCCAAGGCCGTAATTCGCAACGAGCCATTTGCCCATGGCATCGTTCATTGCAAAGAGCAGCATTCCGAGAAGCATGACCGCTGGTCCAGCCATGCCCGCGATGCCGGGCAATCTGCTGGAGGTGTTATCCGTTGCCTGCGTTGTCATGGTTCCTCCTCACAAGACCATAGGATCGAATCTGCTCTGTCATGTTGTCTGACAATTCCGTATCCCTCATGTCCGATGGGGACCGCATTGGCAAGCCTTGTAAGGCTTCGCTATGAGGTGGACAATCTATTGAAAGATCGAAGCCAGGTGCCTTGCGGATGGTGTCACCCTGCCTAGCCGGTTTAGCTAGAGAGTCATTTTTCGAACCTGCCTATCTTTAGAATACCAATCTAGTCGTGATTATTGACCTTGGGCTGATTATGACGAAAATGTGTCGATATCAGCCGGGGCCAATGAGTGGCTCCGTTCGTAGGAGACTGCCATGTCACATGCGATCGCGAAGCTTTTTGGTGAACCCAGGTCCTGGCGCTCAGCCGAGGCCTGCAGACAGCGGGTTGCCACGGCCGCCGCCATGCTGTCGATCGCTTTCCTCGCGGTGCTGATCGTTACCCTCTGAGCGTGACCTACGTGCTCTCGGTTTGAGAGAACAGGTGGCTGGCTAACCAGCTGTAAGCCTCAATTCCTGCCCGATATCGCGTGCCATTCCTCGGCATATTCCTCAAGGCCAGCTACGCGGCGCGCGATGCGCTGCATGGGCACGTCGAGCCTGATCCCGCTGAGCAGCGCTGCGCCGATTGCTGTGCCGGTCGTTGCCTCGGAGGCGTAGACCGGGCGCTTCATCAGGGTGTGAAGGGCCTCTAGATAAAGCCGGTTTGCGGCAAAGGGACCTTCGACCACGATGGGACCTTCAGAAGCGATCAGATCGAGGCATGTCTGCGTCATCATGGCTTCATAGAGGCTGGCACTCGCCCGGCGCTCCGCAGCGAGGTGCGGTTCGGCCTGCCAGCGGGATCGTGAATCCGGGAAGGGGCCCGTGCCCATCACCACGCTGGGCAAGATCATCGCGCGAGCCTTGATCACCGCCGAGGCTGCGTCGAGTTCTTCTTGTTCGGTAACGGGTGACAGATCGCGGGTGAGGAGGTCCCATTCCCGGCCGCCCATGAACCGGGCGGAGGGAACGGCGGCACCATTTGCATCAACATTGACCAGCGTGTCGCGTGACGGGTCGAGCCGCTGCGGCTTGGCGCCGACCCCGAAGCTGATGACCCACGTGCCGGTGGAGACGACCGTGCAGGGGCTGCCAAAGCCGACGAGGTGCGGCAGTAGAGAAGCATTGGAATCGTGGATGCCGCAATAGACCGGGACCGCGGACGCTAGGCCTAGCTCAGCAGCGATTTCCGGTCTGATGGGGCCGAGTGCATCGAAGGCGGATCGCAAGGGTGCCATCTGCTCGCGGATTTCCAGAGTGTCGACCAGATCCGAATATCGTTCTTCGAAGGGGAGCCAGAGATCCGTATGGCAGCCGAGCGATGTGCGCTCGTTGGCGGCGATCCCGGTCAGCAGGTAGGCCCAGTATTGCGGATAGGTGAGAATGGTCGCGACCTTGCCGAAGAGCTCGGGGAAGGCCGTCTTCTGATAATGCAGTTGCGCGCCGAGGTTCAGCCCACCTGTGAGGCAGGGTGAGAAGGTCTGCGAGAAATCCGGTCTCAGCCTCTGATAGGCGTCGACGATGGCGTTGGGATAAAGGTGCTCGTAGTCGATGACCGGCATCGCTAAGTGACCATAGGCGTCGAGCAGCGCGGCCGATGCGCCATGGGTGGTGATCGACAAGGCATCAAAGCCGGGGCCGGCTGCGAAATCCTTCAAGGTTACCAACAGAAAGTGCCAGAGAGCCTCGACATCGAAATGTGGGTAAGGCGGGCCCTGCAGAACGCAGTTTGCCGTCTTGCGAACCGCAATCTCCGCGCCCGTTTTTGCGTCGACAAGAACCACCTTGGCGTTGGTCTTGCCAATGTCGATCACGGCTATGCTTTGGAAGGATCCTGTCATGGCATGTGGAAGACGGGCTTCAGATCGACGGCCCAAGGGGAGTTGTCGGCGTTCGTTGCCATGATGTCAGCCATATGCGCCCACCACCGTTTCATGACGGGGTGAGAGGGAAGCTCTGCCATACCATGGGTCTTCGTCCGGGTGAGCACGCCGAGCAGCAGATTACTCTCCGGATCAAGATGGATTGTATAGTCGCTGATGCCTGCTTCGTGCAGGAGGTCGACGAGCTCCGGCCAGATTTCGTCATGGCGCTTGCGGTATTCTGCCTCCATGCCCGGATTGAGCTTCATCTTGAAGACGTGGCGTTCGGTCTCGCTCATCAGGCGTTCCTCGCATGCTTGATGCGCCGCGCGACGATTGGGAGCGCGATAGTGGTGATCAGGAGCAAGCCAATGAAGATCGACATGACGATGCCGGGCACGTTGAGGAGGCCGAGACCGAAGGTGACGAGGCCCATGACAAAGGCGGCGATGACCACGCCGGCAATCGTGCCGGAACCGCCGAGAATGGAGACGCCGCCGAGCACGACCATGGTGACGACTTCGAGTTCCCAGCCTTGAGCGATCGAGGGGCGGGTGGAGCCGAGGCGGGAGGTGAGGCAGACGGCTGCGATGCCGCTCATTAGCCCGGTCAGCAGGAAGAGGATGAACTTGACCCGCTCGACTGGAATGCCTGAGAAGCGCGCCGCCAGCGGGTTGTTGCCGATGACATAGACATGGCGACCGAAATTCGTCCGGTGCAGAAGGATGGCGAAGAGCAGTGCCATCACCAGGAAGAGCACGAATTCGAAGGAAATGACCCAGAAGACATAGCCCTGGCCGAAGAAAGCAAAGTCCGCAGGATATTTGCCGAAGGCCTGGTCACCCAGCACCAGATAGGAGATGCCGCGGAAGAGGCTCATCGTGCCGATGGTCACGACGATCGAGGGCAGCTTCAGGCCGGCAACGAGCAGGCCGTTGAAGGCGCCGCAGGCTAGGCCGGTCGAGATGCCGATCGCCACGAGGCCGGGCGCGCCCACGCCGTACTGCGCGGCATATCCCATGGCAGTCGAGGCGAGTGCGATGATGGCTGCGACGGAGAGGTCGATTTCGCCAGCGATGATCAGCAGCGCCATGGCAAAGGCGATCAAAGCCTTTTCCGTGAAGTTGAAGGTGGCATCCGAGAGGTTCCAGGCGTTCAGGAAATAGGGCGAGGCGAGCGAGTTCGCGATGAAGATCAGAACTGCGACGGCAAAAAGAAGAACCTCCCAGCTTCCGAGCAAGCGACGAAAGGGTGTCTGCAGGCGGTCGGGAATGACGCGGGGACTGTTCATTTGTTCGTTTGCGGTGTTCATGCCGTCGCCTCCTTTCCTGCTGCGCGATCGCGCAGGATGATACGGCCCTTCTTGCGCTCGGCGCGGGCATTGAAGACGACCGCTAATACGATGACGATGCCGGAGATCGCCATCTGGGCAAAGGGCGAGATGCCGATGACCGGGAGCGCATTCTTGATGACGCCGAGGAAGAGGGCGCCGAGAACCGTTCCGATCACGGTGCCGATGCCGCCTGCAATCGAGATGCCGCCGATGACGCAGGCAGCGACGCTGTCGAGTTCGAAGCCAGCGGCGATGTCGACATAGGCGACGGCGTAGCGCGAGACCCAGAGATAACCCGAGAGACCGGCGAGCGCGCCCGAGAGCACGAAGGCGAGGAAGCGGGCGCGACCGACATCGATGCCGGCATAGATGGCCGCAACCGGATTGCCACCGGCAGCATAGGCCGAGCGACCGAAGGGGGTGCGGGCCAAGATGAAGCCGATCAGCAGGATGACTGATATAGCGACCCAGGAGAGGATCGGCAAACCCAGCACCGGTAGGCGCGGCACGCCGAGAAAGTCCGGCTGCATCTGATGGGCATTCACCCATGCACCGCCCGAGAGCACGAAGCTCATGCCGCGATAGATGGTGAGCGTGCCGAGTGTCACGACGATCGGCGGAATCTGCAGGGCCCAGACGAGGAAGCCGTTGATCGCGCCGAGTGTGGCACCAATGCCGATTGCAACAAGCACCAGGAGGGCGAGCGGTAGGCCAGGATAGGCGCTGTCGAGCATTGCGACCGCCATGCCGGTGAAGGCGAGATTGGCGGCGACCGACAGGTCGATCGACTTGGTGAGGATCACGACCATTTGGCCGAGTGCCAGGATGATCAGGATCGAGGTGTCGTTGAAGATGTTCGCCAGGTTTTCAGGCGAGGCGAAATTGGGCGCGCGCGTGGTGAAGCTCGTGATCATGCCGATGATGATCAGACCCAGCAACATTTCCCGGTTTTTCAAAAGGTTCTGCATTGTCATTCCTCACGCATTGCCGGTGGCGGCGCGCACAAGCGTCTCTGCGGTCAGGCCTTCGCGCTCGAAAATGCCGGCCTGAAGGCCCTCGCGCATGACCATGACACGGTCCGACATGCCGAGGATTTCGGGCAGTTCCGACGAGATCATGATGATCGAGAGGCCTTCGGAGGCAAGCTCGGAGATGAAGCCGTGGACGGCGGCCTTGGAGCCGATGTCGATGCCCTTGGTCGGTTCATCGAGGATGATGACCTTGGGCGAGGTGGCGAGCCACTTGCCGATCACGACCTTCTGCTGATTGCCGCCCGAGAGCGTGCCGACCGGCACGGAGAGGGCGGCCGCACGCAGGTCGAGCCTCTCGGCGAAGCGCCGGGCGAGCTTGAGCTCATTGGTTGCCTTCAGGAAACCGGCGACCGAGGTGCGGATCAGCGAGGGCAGGGAGATGTTCTGATAGATCGGCAGCTCGAGCGCCAGGCCATGGCGACCGCGCTCCTCGGGCACATAGACGATGCCGGCTGTGATCGCGTCTGCGGTGTCTCGGATGGTTATGTCCTTGCCTTCAAGCTGAAGGGCACCGGATTTCGGGCGGGTAATGCCGAAGATCGATTGGCAGAGTTCGGAGCGGCCCGCGCCAATCAGGCCGTAGACGCCGAGGATCTCTCCCTTGCGCAGGTCGAAGCTGATGTCGCGGAATTCGGTTTCGTGGCTGTAGCCGCGGACGCTCAGGACCGGCGCACCGATGACGGCTTCTACCTTTGGGAAGACATCGTGCACGTCGCGGCCGACCATCTGCCGTACGATCTCGTCCTGCGGCGTGTCCTTGAGCACGCCGGAGCCGACCATGCGGCCATCGCGGAAGACGGCATAATCGTCCGCGATCTCGTAGAGTTCATCGAATTTATGGCTGATGAAGAGGATCGCCTTGCCCTGACGCTTCAGGCCATCGACGATGCGGAAGAGATCGTCGATCTCCTTGCGCGACAAGGCGGCGGTGGGCTCGTCCATGATGACGATGCGCGCGTCGACCGATAGCGCCCGGGCGATGGCCACGAGGTGGCGCTGGGCGATCGAGAAGTCCTTGAGTTTCGTCGTCGGATCGATGTCGCTTTCCAGCGCCTTCATCAGGTCCCTGGAACGATCATTGATGGTGCGCCAGTCGATGAGCCCGAAGCGCGTTCGCGGTGCGTGGCCGAGAAAGATATTCTCGCCAACGGTCAGTTCGTCGAAGAGCACCGTCTCCTGGTGAATAGCGGTGACGCCTGCGTCGATGGCGTCCTGGGCATTGGCAAAGCTCCTGGGCTTGCCGTCGATCAGGATCTCTCCTTCGTTCGGACGGTAGATGCCTGTGAGGATCTTGACCAGTGTCGACTTGCCGGCGCCGTTCTCGCCGATCAGCGCGGTGACTTTACCCGGATAGAGGGCGATATCGACCCGATCCAGGGCCTTTACGCCCGGGAAGATCTGGGAAATGCCCCGCATTTCGAGAATGGGCTCGCCAGCCGGGATCGCGCCCGCCGCGAGCTTGGCAGATTGAACGGTCATCATGTGCTTACCGAATGAGTGAAATCCCGGCGGCTTGAGCCGCCGGGTCTGGTCCGCCGAGATCAGAAGATCTTGGAGAATTCCTCGATGTTCGAGGCGTCGTAGACGAAGGGATCGGCCATGGCGGCTTCGCCACCGTCACCAACCTTGATCTTGCCCATGCGGCCGGCTTCGATTTCCGAACCCGGAGCAGCATCGGTTTCGCCCTTGGCGAGACGATAGGCGATCTGGGTGGCGGAGTAGCCGAGGTCGATCGGGTTCCAGATGGCGAACTCCTTCGTGGCACCCGACTGGATGGCGCCCGCCATTTCGGAGGGGAGGCCGAGGCCGGTGACATAGACGTCGCCGATCTTGCCGGCATCCTTGACGGCCTGCGAGGCGGCGAGAACGCCGACCGTTGTCGGGGCGACGATGACCTTGACGTTGGTCTGCGACGTCAGGAGGCCGTTTGCTTCGCGGTAGCTCTTGTCGGCGAGGTCGTCACCGTAAACGGTGGTCACGAGGTTCAGGCCGGGGAAGTCCTTCAGCTGTGCCTTCATTTCCTCGATCCAGATGTTCTGGTTCGTGGAGGTAGTGGTGGCCGAGAGGATCGCAAAGTCACCCTTGCCATCAGGCAGATGGTTTGCGGCGAGCTGCAGGCACATCTTGCCAATCAGCGCGTTGGACGAGGGGTTCAGGTGCATGATGCGACCTTCGGCAGCAACGCCTGAGTCCCAAGAGATGACCTTGATGCCGCGGTCCATGGCCTTCTTGAGCGCGGGGACGACTGCATCCGGATCGTTGGCGGAGATCGCGATGGCGTCGACGCCCTGCGCGATCAGCGAGTTGATGACTTCGATCTGGCCTTCAGCCGTCGTCGATGTCGGGCCGGTGTAGATGACTTCAACGCCACCGAGTTCCTTGGCTGCTTCCTGTGCGCCCTTGTTGGCGGCTTCGAAGAAGCCGATGCCGAGCGACTTGACCACGAGTGCGATCTTCATGTCGGCTGCCTGTGCGGCAGAGCCCATGGTGGCGAGTGCAATGGCTGCACCGGCCAGCAAGATTTTCGTCAGTTTCATGTTTTCCTCCCAGGTTGATGAACGGCTTATCCTTTCCTCCCGGCCGCCTCCTCTAGGCGACCGACGAGGTATCCTCCCTTGCCGATGAAGCCATGGGCTTCACGGTCATGAGCTTCACGCCGGCGTCGGTGACCATGGCGGCCGCCTCGTCGGATATTCCATCGTCGGTGATGATCGTCGAGACTTTGTCGAGCGAACACAGGATCAGGCTCGACCGCTTGGCGAACTTGCTGGAGTCGACCATGACGATCAGCTCTTCGGCCTGGCGCACCAGCTTCTGTTCGCTCTGGATGACGAGCGCATCCGATTCCATCACGCCGAGTGCATTGATGCCCTGCGCGCCAATGAAGATACGGCGGGCATAGAAGTTACGGATCGCGTCATTCTCGAAGGGCGAGAGGATCAGGCTCTGGTCGCGATAGATCGCGCCGCCGGGCACCGAGACCGTACATTTCGAATGCTTCACCAGATGTTCTGCGATCGCGAAAGAGTTGGTCATCACCTGCAGTCGGCGGGCCGACATGAAATGCACCATCTGGAAGGTGGTGGTGCCACCGTTGATGATGATCGAATCACCTTCTTCGCACAGATCGACGGCTGCGCGCGCAATTGCGCGTTTCTTGTCGATATTGACCGATTCGGAAACGCGGAACGGGCGCGCTGCGAGATTTCCAAGCTGCGGCGGGTGCACCGCTTCTGCGCCGCCACGGACGCGCCTCAGCTTTCCCTGCACATGAAGAGACGCGATATCCCGGCGGATCGTGGCTTCTGAAGCCTCGGTCAGCTCGGCAATGTCCTGCACCGTGATCACAGGCTTCTCCTGGATCGCGCTCAGAATAATGCGATGGCGTTCGCGTTCGTGCATGGGGTCCTCCTGACGTTGATTTATTCGCAATGTTTTTACGCTGTCAATCAGAAACGATCAAAAATAATAATACTGCAGCGCACAATGAAAAGAAATGATCGAAACTGATTGACAATCGGTCGAGGGCTGCGCGATATCTGCGAACAAGATGGAGATGAGCCGGCAATGTCGGTTCATGAGATAATTGCAGGGAGGATGTCATGACGGGCCAAACCCGCCTTCTCGAAAATCGTTGGGATGATGCCTATGCCGCCACGCTCGATGAGCCCGGCAAGCTTCTGTATCGATCCAACCTGCTGGGTGCCGACAAGCGCATCACCAATTATGGGGGCGGCAACACCTCAGCCAAGGTCATGGAGATCGATCCGCTGACGGGGCAGGCGGTCAAGGTTCTCTGGGTCAAGGGATCCGGCGGCGACGTCGGCACGATCAAGCTCGATGGTTTCGCGACGCTTTACCAGGACAAGCTGGAAGCGTTGAAGGGCATCTACAAGGGGGTGCACGACGAAGACCGGATGGTCGGTTTCCTGCCGCATTGCACTTTCAACCTCAATCCACGCGCAGCATCCATCGACACGCCGCTGCATGGTTTCGTGCCGTTCACGCATGTCGATCACATGCATCCGGACGCGATCATTGCGATTGCGGCCTCGAAGAACTCTCGCGAGTTGACGCAGAAGGTCTTTGGCTCCGAGATTGGCTGGCTCCCCTGGCGCCGTCCCGGTTTCCAGCTCGGTCTCGATCTCGAAGCCTTCGTAAAGGCCAACCCGACCGCCAAGGGCGTGGTTCTCGAAAGCCATGGCCTGTTCACCTGGGCGGATGATGCCAAGGACTGCTATCTGCTGACGCTCGAGATCATCAACAAGGCGATCGAGTGGTTCGCGAAGGAAACCGAGGGCAAGACGATCTTCGGCGGTGCTGTCGCAAAGAGCCTGCCGGCAGACGAGCGCCGCGCGATTGCCGCGCGTCTGATGCCAGAGATCCGCGGCCGTATCGGCAAGGGCGAGCGCAAGCTCGGACATTTCGACGATCAGGATGCGGTGCTCGAATTCGTCAATTCCAGCCATCTGCAGCCGCTTGGCGCGCTCGGCACATCCTGCCCGGACCATTTCCTGCGGACCAAGATCCGGCCGCTGATTGTCGATTTCGATCCGGCAAAGCCAGATGTCGATGCGGTTCTTGCTGGCCTCGACCAAGCGCTCGAAGTGTATCGGGCCGACTACACCCGCTATTACGAGACCTGCAAACACGACAACTCGCCCGCCATCCGCGATCCGAACCCGGTGATCTTCCTGGTCCCTGGCGTCGGCATGCTGTCCTTTGCCAAGGACAAGGCGACGGCCCGGATTGCCGGTGAGTTCTATGTCAATGCGATCAACGTCATGCGCGGCGCCTCGACGGTCTCCGAGTATCAGGGGCTGCCTGAGCAGGAAGCCTTCGACATCGAATACTGGCTGCTCGAAGAAGCAAAGCTGCAGCGCATGCCGAAGCCGAAGAGCCTCGCGGGCCGTGTTGCCTTCGTCACCGGTGGAGCCGGTGGCATTGGCCGGGCAACTGCGGACCGTCTGATGGCGGAAGGGGCCTGCGTGGTGCTGGCCGATATCGATGCTGCAGCTCTCGACCAGACGGTTGCAGATTTCTCCAAACGGCATGGTGCGGATGTCGTGCGCTCGGCACAGCTCGACGTAACCCGTGAGGACGCGGTCATCCGCGCTTTTGCAGAGGCCTGCGTCGAATTCGGCGGTGTTGACATTCTCGTTTCGAACGCCGGGATCGCCTCGTCTGCGCCGGTCGAAGACACGACGCTTGCGATGTGGGACAAGAATATCAGCATCCTGGCAACCGGCTATTTCCTCGTGTCGCGCGAAGCCTTCCGGCTGTTCCGGCGTCAGAAGCTCGGCGGCAACGTCGTTTTCGTCGCTTCGAAGAATGGTCTTGCCTCATCGCCTAACGCTTCGGCCTATTGCACCGCAAAGGCGGCCGAGATCCATCTCGCCCGCTGCCTGGCGCTTGAAGGCGCAGATGCCGGCATCCGGGTGAATACGGTCAATCCGGATGCGGTTCTGCGCGGTTCGAAGATCTGGAATGGCGAATGGCGCGAGCAGCGCGCGGCCTCCTCGAAGATCGAAGTCACCGATCTCGAGGAGCACTACCGCAATCGCTCGATGCTGAAGCTGAATGTCTTTCCTGAAGACATTGCGGAGGCGATCTACTTCCTCGCCTCCGATCTCTCGGCGAAATCTACCGGCAACATCATCAATGTTGATGCCGGCAATGCGCAGAGCTTCCCACGCTGATCTCCCAAGCCGTCGCGGCGCATGCGCCGCGGCGGGATCCTACTTGCGGATGATCACCCAGATGGCATGGATGATGCCCGGGATATAGCCGAAAAGCGTGAGCAGGATGTTCAGCCAGAAATGCAGGCCAATACCGACCTGGAGGAAAACGCCGACCGGCGGCAGGAGGATGGCAAGCAGAATGCGAAGAACGTCCATGATGGCTCCGATTTTCATTTGAGACTGCAGATAAACGCGCTTCGATGACAATCGTTCGCGCGAGGTGGAGGAAAGAATGAGCGAAATCCGAATTCCCGTCGATATCGTCGCGGCGGAAAACGAGCGGCGCGAGGCGGCTCACCGCAGCGACTTTCAGGCGCTGGGCGAGAAACTCGCGCGCAACTCCATCGATATCGAGAGCGTGACCGCGAAGGTCGCGGACTTCTTCGTCGCCGTACCCTCCTGGGGTGTGGGGACCGGCGGCACGCGTTTCGCCCGTTTCCCGGGGCAGGGCGAGCCGCGGCATATCTTCGACAAGCTCGACGATTGCGGCGTCATCCAGCAGTTGACGCGGGCGACGCCGACAGTCTCGCTGCATATCCCCTGGGACAAGGCGGATCCGAAGGAGCTGAAGGCCAAGGCGCATGCTTTGGGGCTGGGCTTCGATGCGATGAATTCGAACACCTTCTCTGATAGCCCTGAGCAGCCGCATTCCTACAAGTACGGCTCCCTCAGCCATGTGGATGCCGCGACCCGCCGTCAGGCCGTCGAGCACAACATCGAATGCATCGAACTGGGTGCCGCACTCGGTTCCAAGGCGCTGACCGTCTGGATCGGTGATGGGTCCAACTTCCCCGGGCAGAGCAATTTCACCCGCCAGTTCGAGCGTTATCTCGACGCGATGCGCGACATCTACAAGGCGCTTCCGGACGATTGGCGGCTGTTCTCCGAACACAAGATGTACGAGCCGGCCTTCTATTCCACGGTCGTTCAAGACTGGGGCACGAACTACCTGATCGCGCAGACGCTGGGTGAGAAGGCCCATTGCCTGGTCGATCTCGGGCATCATGCGCCCAATACCAATATCGAGATGATCGTCGCGCGGCTTATCCAGTTCGGCAAGCTCGGTGGCTTCCACTTCAACGATAGCAAATATGGCGATGACGATCTGGATGCCGGCTCGGTCGAACCCTACCGTCTGTTCCTCGTCTTCAACGAGCTGGTTGATGCGGAGCATCGGGGTGTGAAGGGTTTCCACCCGGCGCATATGATTGACCAAAGCCACAATGTTACAGATCCGATCGAGAGCCTGATTTCCAGCGCCAACGAGATCCGCCGTGCCTATGCGCAGGCGCTTCTGGTCGATCGCGCAGCACTTGAGGGCTACCAGACCGGTAACGACGCGCTGATGGCATCCGAAACACTGAAGCGGGCTTATCGCACCGATGTCGAGCCAATCCTCGCGGAGGCAAGACGGAGGTCCGGCGGGGCGATCGATCCGGTCGCGACCTACCGGGCCAGCGGCTACCGGGGCCGTGTTGCGGCCGAGCGTCCGGCGGTCAAGGGTGGCTCCGGCGGTATCGTCTAAGCTAGATCTCATTCTCTTCTCGTGAAAACGCCCGGGCAAAACCCGGGCGTTTCTTGTTGAGGCGTTCTCCCGACGCGTTTTTATCTTATTCTTCGCGCTGGCCGGTGAGGCTCAGCAGCAGCTGGAACAGGTTGACGAAGTTGAGGTAGAGCGACAGAGCGCCGAAGACGGCGAGCTTCTGCTGGCTCTCCTGGTCGACGTTCTCGGCATACTGTTCCTTGATGTTCTGCGTGTCCCAGGCGGTCAGGCCGACGAAGACGACGACGCCGATGACCGAGATCGCGAACTGCAGGGCGCTCGAACCAAGGAAGATGTTGACGATCGAGGCGATGACGACACCGATCAGACCCATGATCAGGAACGAGCCGAACTTCGACAGGTCACGCTTCGTCGTGTAGCCGTAAAGGCTCATCGCGCCGAACATGGTCGCGGTGATGAAGAATGTGCGGGCGATCGAGGTTCCGGTGAAGACCAGGAACACGGACGACAGCGACAGACCCATCACGGCTGCGAAGGCCCAGAAGGCCATCTGCGCGGTGGCGGCCGACATCGCGTGAATGCGGAACGAGAAGAAGAAGACGAAGGCCAGCGGCGCCAGCATCACGACCCACTTGAGCGGGGTCGAGAAGATCGGCACGTAGAGTGCCGGCGTCTGGCTGACCACGAAGGCGACGATGCCGGTGATAACAAGGCCGAGGCCCATGTAGTTGTAAACGCGCAGCATATGCTTGCGCAGACCTTCGTCGAAAAGTGCTGCGGACTGGGCCTGAGCGCCGTAGCCGAAGCGGTTCTGGATAGGATCCATAGTCAGTTACCTCCTTGGGATCAGTAAAGGGTACGGGCAAGCTTGCGGGCCTGTTCGGCCAGCTTGTCCGCATTTTCGGTTTCGGAGATCAGCGCGTAGGCAACTTCGCCGATCTGCCAGTAGGCGGCGTTGGTCTGGCCTTCCTGCTTCAGCAGCACCTGCTGAACAGAGAAATTGCCAGGCCGGACGGCGAAGAGGGACAGCCTCTCGCCGGATTGGGGCTCCACTTCAAGCTCGACACTCGGGCCGTAGGTGGAGGGGAAAACCTGCGCATCGCGCACGGACCATTCTGCCGGCATCGTGGGCAGCACGATTGCCGTCGCAGAACGGATCTCAGCCGGGTCGAAACGGCTCACTTCCACCTGTGACGACATCTGCTCGCGCAGCTCTGCGGTCTGATGGGCGCGCATGGCTTCCTCGACGAATTGCGGCGGCGGCACGGAGGCCACCACTTCGCCGATGCTGCCAGGGGCGATCCAGGCATGGGCAATCCAGCCGGCGCCGATCAAAAGCGCAACCGATGCCGCGCGCCGCATCACGTCAAAGGTGCGCGGACGGTTCAAGGCGCTTTCCAGAACCCGCGCTGCTTCGCGTGTTTCCTGACGGACGCCTGTCGGCATGCCGGCCAGTGCCAGCCGCAACTCATCGCGAACTCGCAGATCCGCCATCACCTTGGCGGCAATAGTCGGGTTCTCCGAGAGATAGGCCTCGACCTCGATGCGGCGACCGACATCCAACTGGTCGTCGACATAGGCGTGCAGGTCAGCCTCGATCACGGGATCATTGCTTGTCATCGGGGTTTCCTCCAACGATTCTGAGGTGTGGCACAGCGCTCGTCTCCTCGCCGCCTTCCATCGCCCGAAGACGGGCGCGGGCGCGAGAGACACGAGACATCAGTGTGCCAACGGGAATATTCAGGACATCGGCGGCCTCCTGATAGGAGAGCTCCTCGATGGCCACGAGATGCAGTGCTTCGCGCTGGTCTTCCGGCAGAGACAGAAAGGCGTCCCGCACCTGGGCGAGCCGCACCGAATGTTCCTGTCCTGCGGGTGCTACCGTTTCGGACAGTTCCAGGGCTGCGTCGTGACGGCGATTGACCGCACGGTCGCGGCGGAGCCGGTCGATATGGGTGTTGTGCAGGATCGACATCAGCCAGTTGCGGATGCTGCCGCTGCTGCGAAACGTCGATTTGCGTTCCAGCGCGCGGACGAGAGCATCATGAACGAGGTCTTCGGCCTCGTCGGGATTCCTGACGAGCGAACGGGCATAGCGTCGCAAGGCTGCGAGCTGGCCAATCACATTGAACGGGTTCGAGTTCGTCGTCATGCCCCAGTATACGGAGCTGGACGGCATCCTATTCCACCGTCAGCCAAAAATATTTTGGATATGGTTTCAAGGGGCGATTGCCCAGCCCAGACCCCGGGCTGCGGCATAGACCAGACCGCCGGATGCGCCGAGTGCGATCACACCCATGGCAACGCCCAGGATCGTGACAAGACCATCACGCTCCATAAGGCCGAGTGCGATCATGACCAAGGCCGCAACGGGCAGGAAATTGCCAAAGGGGATAGGCAGAGCCACCGCGATGGCGAGGAGCAGCACCGGCACACCGAGGAAAGCCTGTGTACGAGGACCCGCGAGATGGCGCATGCGGTTCTTGCGCAGCAGCGTTTCCACGCGCGCGACGAGAGGGGCGGTGTAGCGGACCATTACGTCGATGACGCCGCTGGAGACCTGACGGCGGCCGAGAAATTTTGGCAACCAGATGCGGCGAAAGCCAGCAATGATCTGGATCGAGACAATGGCAAGACAGCTGCCGAAGACCATGCCGAAGGGGCCGGGGATGGGGGTGAGGGCCGGCAGCGACAGAATTAGGATCGCAAATGCAATGCTGCTGCGGCCCATGGCCGACATCAGTTCGTCCAGGCTCACAGCGCCTGCTTCTGCCGCATGGGCCTGAAGGCGGGCAAGCCTTCTCGATGCCACCCCGCCTTCGGGAGCCGGGCTGTCTGGTGGCTCTGAACTGTTCATCGTGTCACGTATCTCCTGGCGTTTGAGGAGATGTAGGAGAGCTTTGCCGCGACACAAGGCCGATCGGGAGCTGCCTCATATCTGCGCGCGTCGGCGTCGCGGTCTCCAGAAGTCCAGTGCTGCCGTTGGTTTTGTCTGGAACCTCGCGGGGCCGCCGGCTGTTTCCCGTGTCCAAGCAAAGGAGACGGGCGATGACAGATCACGCTGATACAGCCGATAAGAAACAGGCCGAAAAGGGTAAAACGACCGCGGACGACATGCCGGCAGCGGGGCCGCACGACAAGCCGGAATTGCAGGATCCGATGAAGACGCCAGGAACGGGCTCGCTGCCGAAGGTCGGATCTCAAGGCTCGGATGTCGGGCCGGACTGAGTATCCGGTCTCTGAAACGGAAAAGGCCGGCGAAAACGCCGGCCTTTTCTTATTGTTCGCGAAGCGATCGCTCAGATGTTCTCCGCCACGGTCTCGTGGGCGAGGCGTTCCTCTTCGGCGCGCTCTTCGCGGTTGTACTTGATGGACGACCAGAGCGAGATGCCGATCAGAGCCGCGCCACCGAGGCCGGTGATCACTTCCGGGATATGGAAGAGCGTCTGCACATACATGATCACCGAGAGGATCAAGATGGCGTAGAAGGCGCCGTGTTCCAGATAACGATATTCCGCCAGCGTACCCTTCTCGACCAGCATGATGGTCATCGAGCGCACATACATTGCGCCTATGCCAAGGCCGATCGCGATGATGAACAGGTTCTGCGTCAGCGCGAAGGCGCCGATGACGCCGTCAAACGAGAAGCTGGCGTCGAGCACTTCGAGATAGATGAAGGCGCCGAGACCGCCCTTGGCCGCTTCGCTCATGGTCTTCTGCGAAGCATCCAGCAGTCCACCCAGCACTTCGACGGCCAGGAAGGTGACCAGGCCGTAGATGGCGGAATAAACGAAGGTGGTCGATTCCTCGCCTTCGAGCAGGTTGGAGAACAGCAGGATCAGGAGCAAGACGAGCGCGATCTCGATGCCCTTAATGGAGGCCGAGCGCGCCATGTGCTTCTCGAGCCACTCGATCCAGTGCACGTCCTTCTCATGGTTGAAGAAGTAGGTGAGGCCGACCATCATCAGGAAGGTGCCGCCGAACGCTGCGATCGGAAGATGCGCGTCGTTCATGATACGGGCATATTCGGCCGGCTCGCGCGCT
Organism: Allorhizobium sp. nf9_anc; assembly: GCF_056323085.1. Classification (NCBI taxonomy): domain Bacteria; kingdom Pseudomonadati; phylum Pseudomonadota; class Alphaproteobacteria; order Hyphomicrobiales; family Rhizobiaceae; genus Allorhizobium; species Allorhizobium sp. nf9_anc. The sequence goes on from NZ_CM150481.1 coordinate 23,195, forward strand.
GCCAGGATGATCGCTTCAATCGGTCCGATCTGGGCGGCGATGACCACGATGAGCAGCGGGAAGACGATGCGCATGCCGAAGACGGCGATGATGATGCCCCAGGTCAGGAAGCGCTGCTGCCAGACGGGCGTCATGTCCTTCAGCTTGTTGGCGTTGACGATCGCGTTGTCGAAGGACAGCGAGATCTCAAGGACTGCCAGAACTGCGCAGATGAAGAAGACGGTTGCCATGCCGGCGATCGTGCCGGTCGACTGCCAGCCGAGAACACCGCCGAGGATGAGGCCGATCGCCGTGACGATGAAGGCCCAGCGGAAATAGCCGAGGGTGGAGCTTCCACCGGTTGCTGCTGCAGTGCTCATGTGCGGTTCTCCTGGCTGGAGAACAGAGACAGAGTGGAGATGCGAAGCGCCCTGCACGCCTTCGCATGAAGCATGATCGAATTGTTCATTTTTATAGAATCCGCCGGCTCAAATTGCTGGCGGTACCGACATCACGAGAGCGCCGTAAACTCTCGCCAGAGGGGCCCGGCACCAGGTTCGGACGCGGTGATGCTGAAATCACGGCGCCTCACGTTCTTGTTAACGAACATTGCTCAAACGTCAAGATTTAAGGCAGGCGGGGCGCCATAGTTGATCGTATTGCGAAAAGGCGGTGCATCAGAAAATGGCGCGGTCTCGATCGTGTGCGACGACAAACGAAAACTGCGGTAATGCCTCGCGACGCTTTGAGATTGCGGCTTCACGTTTACTGCTAGGCGTTGCCGATCACCAAGGTCGGACGCACGGCAAGACTGTTGCTGACGGTGCAGATTTCTTCTGCGCGGTGGGCGATCGCCTGTTGCTGCTCCAGATCGAGCGCGCCTTGAAACTCGAATTCTACCGTGAAGCCGATAAAGCGGGATGGTTCGTCGGCGGCCTTTTCACCGCTGACCGCCACTGCGACCCCTTCGAAGCTGCGCGCAAGGCCGATTTCGCGGGCGGCAATGCGGGCGCTCATGCTCATGCAGGCGGCGAGTGAGGCGAGGAGCAGGTCGAGCGGATTGAAGCCCGCCTGAGTAGGCCCCGTGACGATGTCCAGTTCGCCGCCGGTCACCGAGCGAATGGCCGGATAGCCGGTTTTCCCGAGCGTAGCGGTCGCCCCGATCGGTCGGTCCTTCAAGTCTGCCATCGGGGTCCCCAATCTCCAACGCGGAGAGAATAGGGACCCGTCGCAGGGACGGCAAGCGATGTCAGATGCTGCTGCCGATGCGAGCCGTGCCGGTTTCGCCGTTGTCGCGGATCCACTTCAGGCGCTTGTCACCGGTGCGGATCAGTTCGAAGCACATCGGTGCTCCCTTGTACCAGCTGGTGAACTGCTGGCAGAGGCGGTCGCCTTTGATCCACCACTTGCCCTTGTCGTTCGGCTTGGCGAAACGACCGAGGCCGAGCGCTTCACCGGATCCGTCGACCTGGCCATTGGGGCGGTAGTTCAGCGGGAATTCACCGCCGAAGGGCACGGCGAGGTAAATACGTTTGCCGATGATCTCGCCCTTGATGTCATTGGCTGTGAAGCGCTCGTTGGCCATTGCCGAGGGGATGGCGAAGGTGAGCGTCAGGAGCGTGATCAATCCGGCGCGCAAGCTGCTGGTCATAATGAAGATCTCCCGTTCGAATTGGTTGACGGAGATTTCTACGGCGCGGGAGCGCGACTGGATCACGGGCGTGATGCTCGGGACCCATCAGTTCCGGATGAAGACGTTGACGGAGGCTGCTCTGCCTTCGGCGTCGATGACAGTCAGCGTCGATTGCCCGGAGCCCTCGGGGTGCCATTCACCGGTTCGTCGGCGGGTGCTGTCGCTCATCGGCTTGCCGTCGACCAGCCAGCGGAAGGGTGCGCGGCCGGCCTGCATCTTCATGACGACCGGCAAGGCTTCTCCGTTCGGTCCCTTGCCGAGTTCCAGCACCGAGCCTTCGAGCGGATAGACGATTTGCGGTGGGCGCTCACGGGCCGAGACGGAGATGAGGCCGTTCGGATCAACAGAAAAACGGCGCAGGGATTGCGGTAGCTCGGAGGCGGCGATGCGGTTGGCGCCTGTCGGGGCTCGGGGGAGAGCCGTGCCTGCAAGACCCGATTTGGCAAAGGCCTCGAACAGGAGTGGGGCTGCCGTCTGATATCCCGAGATGCCGGGGACTGCAGCATTGTCCGGGCGGCCGATCCAGACGCCGAGCACATAGCGGCCGTCATAGCCGACCGACCAGGCGTCACGGTAGCCGTAGCTGGTTCCGGTCTTGTAGGCGATGCCGGCGGGCGGGCTTCCCGTTGGCGGCAGGACGTCGCCGAGCAAGTCGGCGACCGTCCAAGCGGCTGCGGGTTCGAAGAGGGGCTGTTCGTCGATCAGTTCGGCCTTGTCACGGATGCCGTCTCCGAGCCGGACCGGCTGCTCGCGGTTGGCGAGGCCGGCATAGAGTTGAACGAGATCCTTCAGCGTGATGCCGGCACCGCCGAGCGCAATTGCGAGGCCCGGGGCCTCGTTCGGCGGTAGTTTCAGCGTCACACCGGCACGGCGAAGGCGCACCATCAGGCGCGAGGGTCCGACAGCATCGAGGAGCCGCACGGCTGGCACGTTGAGCGACAGCTGCAATGCCTGGCGGATGCTGACATCCCCCTGATACTGCATGTCGAAGTTCTTCGGGCGGTAGCCGAAGAAGTCGGCCGGGCGATCCTCGACAATGGTTTCCTGAGCGACCAGACCCTGCTCGAAAGCCAGGCCGTATATGAAGGGTTTCAGCGCCGAACCCGGCGAGCGCTCGGCGCGCGTCATGTCGATCCAGCCCGAGCGGGAGGCATCGAAGTAATTGGCTGCCCCGACTTCGGCGACAATCTCGCCGGTCGTGGCATCGGCCATCAGCAAAGCGAGCGACACCTTGGGATCGAGGTTGCGGCCTGCTTCGAGCGCCACTCTTTCTAGGGCCTCCTGCACAGGCCGCAGGATGGTGGTCTGGTGGGTGCTGGTCTCGGGTGCCTTGCGCCGTGCGGCTTCGGCGAGATGTGGGGCAAGCGCTGGCAACTGCCTGCGCATAGACGGGAGGGATGCGTTCAGCGCGAGCTCGACCTCCGCCTTGTCGACGACTTCGGCCTCGCGAGCGCGTTCCAGAACCCGCTTGCGCGCTTCGTGTGCGTTGTCGCGGAATCGGTCGGGGCGACGCTTTTCCGGCAGTTGCGGCAGGGCGACCAGCAGAGCGGCCTCGGCGGTCGACAGCCGCTTCGGCTCCTTGCCAAACCAGGCGAGGCTTGCTGCGCGCACCCCTTCCAAGTTTCCGCCATAAGGGGCGTGGGTGAGATAGAGGTTGAGGATCTCGGTCTTCGACAGCCGCCGTTCCAACTGGATCGCGCGGGCGATCTGAATAAGTTTGGCGGTCAGTGATCGCTCGCGACGAGGCTCTATCAGGCGGGCGACCTGCATGGAGAGGGTGGAGGCGCCCGAAACGATGCGGCCGTTAACGGCCAGTTGCCAGGCGGCACGTCCCAGCGCCATGAGGTCAACGCCGTGATGGTCCGCGTAGCGCCTGTCCTCATAGGCGATCAGCATGCGGATGAGAGCAGGGTCGACGTCATCGACTGTTGTTTCTAAGCGCCAGAGGCCTTCTTTCGTGGCAAAGGCACGCAAGAGCTGGCCGTCGCGATCGAGAATTTCGGTCGAGATTTTGCGCGCTTCCTCGAGCGGCGGAGGGTAGTTTCTGTCTGCCCAATCCAGCGCAGCGAGCGAGGCAGTGGCCGTGATGGCAGCCACCCCCAAGCTTATGCCGATGCGCCTCAGGCGACCCATCAGGGTGCCGTCGAGACCGTCATCGCAGCGGCTGCCGTGCGGGCGGACAGCTGCGGACGATACATGTCTTCGACGTTCGCGGCCGGCAGATCGTAGGTGCCGGGCGTCACGGCGCGCACCACGTAAGCCAGCGTGATGGTCCCGTTTTCGCCCTCGCCCCTGTTGATCGCGGCGACAAAACGATCGCTGCGGAATTCCAGATGTGCGGTCTCCGTCTGGCCGATCCAGTCGAAGTTGGCGAGCGCCGCGCTGTCGACCAGGCTCGGATTGTCGATCTCGAAACCGGCCGGAAGCAGATCGGTCACGAGAAGCTGGGCCGGCCAGTCATCCGCTTCCGTCACTTCCAGCACCACAACATAGCGTTCGTTCTGGATGACCTCTGTGATGTTGGCCTCTTCGCCGGTCAGGCTGTAGTAGGTTTTGTTGATCTCGAAGCCTTCGCCGCCGGCTGCCGGAGGCAGGGCCGGGGCTGCGACCGTGGTAACCGCAGCGCTGACGGGATCAAGGCCGGTGTTGGTCAGCGTCAGCGGCGCCTCGAGGAGCGCGTCGCCCGGGATCGTGGCGGCATAGGCGCCGGTCTTTTCGGCACCATTGACGTCAAGCTTCAGCCCCTCGTCATCCTGCTGGAGCGCGCGGGCGGCGAGCAGCATCCAGGTCTGTTCCTGGGTGCTGAGCGTTTGCTTGGCCTTCCACTCATCGGCCACGACCTTTGCCAGTATCGGAACCACAGGTGGAACCGGGCGGCTTTCGGCGGCAAGCGCCAGAACGCCGGCAGCATCGCGAAGCGCCGAGCCATAGTCGGAGCGGGAGAAGCTGACCGGCGTCAGGCGGGCCTGTTCGCTCATGCCGGCCGCATCGAGGAAGACGGCGTTGGCTCGTTCGCTATCACCGTAGAGCGACAATGCCGCTGCCAGATGCGCTTTCGACAGGGGTGTCGGGAAGTCGCCCAGCATCGTGTCCGCGTAGTAGCGAAGGTCACTCAGCGAGGCCTTGCGGCTGCGGGACAGCACGTAGAGCGCATAGGCAATCTCGTTGCCGCGTGTGCGGATGTCGTTATCGTAGGCAATGCGGTTCTGCAGGTTCTGCAAGGCCTGGACCAGAGCCTCCTCCGGCACGTCGAAGGTCTGTTCGCGGGCACGGGTCAGGAAGTCGGTGACATAGGCGTCGAGCCAGAGGCTTTCGGAACCCGGTGCCCAGAGGCCGAACGAGCCGCTCGACGATTGATAGGCGAGTACACGCAGGATGCCATCCTGAACGCGCTTGTTGATTGTCTCGTCTTCCGGCAGGCCGGAGAGCTTGGCCAATTCATCGAAGTAGAGAAGCGGCAGGGCGCGGCTGGTGGTCTGCTCGGCGCAGCCATAGGGATAGCGGTCGAGTGCCATCAGCAGGCCCGGAATGTCCAAGCCATCGGCGCGAGCGACATTGAGGCTGACCGAGGCTCCCTGCAAGAGGCTGTCTGCGAGCAGGTCGCCATCCACGGTCAGGCTCTTGCCCGGTGCCAGCGCAATGACCTGGCGTTCGGTGATCGGCAGCGTTGCCGGGCGTACGGGAAGATCGAGAGACTGGGTAATGGCTATGCCGTCGGCGCCGGAGAGAGCAATGTCGATGGCGCCGTCGCCGGGCGTGTTGGCAGTCAGTGGCAGGGTTACGGTGGTGGTTTCACCCGCCGTCAGCGTGACCTCTTGGCTTTCTGCGCCACCGACGCTGACTGGACCGTTGCCGGTCACGGCCAGCGTGTAGGTGCCGGATGGAGCGTCCGTCGCGGCGATGTCCAGGCGAAGACTGCTTTCGTCCTCAGGCGCGAGGAACTTCGGCAGGCTCGCCGTCACGACGATCGGATCTCGGATGATCACGTCCGTCTCGCTATGGCCTACCCCGGTCTTTGACCAGGCCCAGGCCATGACACGGGCCGTGCCGTTGAATTGCGGGATGTCGAAGGAGATTGTTGCCTTGCCCTCCGCATCCAGCTTCACGGGGCCGGAGAAGAAGGCCACGAGCTTTTCGCGCGGCGGATTACCTTGCAAGGCGACCTGGCCGCCGTCACCACCGGTGCGCAGGCGTCCGGTTGCGCCCAGCGAGCCATCGATCAGACGGCCATAGAGGTCGCGCAGTTCGAGGCCGAGGCGGCGCTGGCCGAAGTAGTAGCTTTCGGGATCGGGTGTCTCATAGCGGGTGAGGTTGAGAATGCCGACATCGACGGCGGCGACCATCACATAGGCCTCCTCGCCGATGCCTGCGCCGGTCACTTCCACCGGGATTTCCAGCGGCTGGCGGGGCAAGGTCTTTTCCGGTGGCGAAAGCTTGATGGCAAGCTTGTCGGCACCCGGATCGACGGCGAGCCAGGCAATGCCGATCGCACGCGCCGGCATACGGCTTTCCTCGGCGTCACCCGGACGGAAAAGGGTTGCCGTCACATAGGCGCCGGCGCCGAAATCTGCTGTCACGGGGATCTCGATTTCCGTGCCTGTTGCCGGGACGTCGGCAACCTGGGTGGAGATCAGAGCATCCGTGCCGGAAGTGACGATGACCTGGCCGGCAAAGCGCGGCGAGATCTTGAGCTTCGCGGTGTCGCCGACCTGATAGGACGGCTTGTCGAGGCCAATCTCGAGTGCGTCTGGGGTTTCGGTAGAGCTTGCAGCGACGAACCAGCCGGCATCGAAGTCGGTGCTGGTGACGGCGCCGCCCTCTTCGACTTCGAGGCGGTGGCTGCCCCAGGTGACGGGCACCGAAAGCGGTGTACCATCGGCTGCAATGTCGATCGTGCCATCGGCCACGAGCTTGGTCGTGGTGATTGGCTCATAACGCCAGGAGGAACCATCGCGGTACCACTGATAGTTCCGCTCGAGTTTGATCAGCTTCCAGCTCGCACCGGCCAAGGCCTGACGCTCGCCATTGGGGCCGAGGGCGATCAGGTTGAAGGCGGCATTGGTGTTTTCGGAGACCTCGCCTTCGAATTCCGGCTTGATGCCGATCATGGGTCCATCAGGCGTCACAGGTAGGGTCAGCTTGCGCTCGACCGCGCGGCCTCCACTTTCGCGCAGACGCAGTACGACATCGGCGTTCAGGAGGCGTGTCGTCGAGGGCAGGTCGGCCAGGGCAACCTCGATTTCGGCGCGGCCATCGTCATCCAGCGCATCCAGCCCTTCAAGCGGCAGACGCATGTCTTCGATGCCCTCTTCGTCTGCAAGGCCGAAGCTGTAGCGGGCAAAGTCTGGATGGCTTGTCGTCGGGCGGATCACCACCTCGCCTTCAAGCGTCAGGCCCGCTGCCGGCGCGCCATAGAGATAATGGCCATCGGCCGACACGGTAACGGCTTCGTCCGTAGAAATTGCACCGGTTTCGCTCGAAAGTTTCAGGTCGAGCCGGTCCGGCACGAAATCGTCGACCAGGAATGTCGACCGAGCGATGGCCGGCTTTTTCGGGTCGGTGTGGATGGCGACTGTCCAGGTGCCACGCATCGCATTGGCAAGGATCGGCAGGTCGACGGCATAACCGCCCAGTGTTTCGCTTGATACCGCCATGCGGCGGAATTCGACACCGTCGGGTCGCGAAAAGAGGAAGGTGAGCGGCAGGCCGGAAATGGCGTCGGCATTGGTGTCGCGGGCCAGCGCTGCGGCATGCACCGTCTCGCCGGGGCGATAGATACCACGCTCGGTCCAGGCGAGGATATCGACCGGGCCGGGGGCAGGGCGTCCGGTGACGCCGCGATCCGAAAGGTCGAAGCCGGCGCGCGTCATGTCGAGGAAGACATTGTCGTCAGCACTGCTGCGCGCGGCAATGACAGCCGGTGCGAGCGCTGCACCGCCGCGCACGAGACCGGCGTCGAAGCGGGCCCGGCCCTCGGCGTCGGTTGTGGCGGTCGCGAGGATCTCGTTGTTCTTGGCGATCAGTTGCAGTTCGATATTGGCGAGCGGGCTGGCCGTTGCCAGCGAGCGCGCAAAGACATGCAGCCCATCGGTGCCGGCAAAGGTCGAGAGGCCGATGTCTGAGACGACGAACCACTGTGTTGCGCGGCTGTCCCAACTCTCGTTGACCCCGGTCGGGGAGACCGCAGTCATCACATAGATCCCGGGCTTGCGGGTCGGCAGGGCCTCTTGCAGCGGAATGCTGGTGACGACTTCCTTGTTCTGCTCGTTGCCGATCTCGACTGAGCCCTGCCAGACCAGTTCGCCGATCTCGTCCTTGACGCGGCCGGCGGTATAGCCGTCCATCTGGGTGAGGAACTGCGAGGCGGCAAGAAGCGGTGCGATGTTGCGGTCGCCGATCCGGTAGAGTTCGAGATTGGCGCTTTCGCTGTTGATCGAGACGAGCGGAATGCCCTGGCGGGCGGAGGATGGCAGAACGAAACTGTCGCCGGTAAAGCGCACGGTCGATACGCGATCGCGGACATAGAGTTCGAGCTCGACCGGGGCTTCCATGTTTTCGTCGACCGAGGAGGGGAGGCCGGCGCGGATTGCGAGGCGATAGCGCCCGCCATGCTCCAGGCCTTCGACGCAGATCTGGTTGTTCTTCGCTTCCAGCGCCTTCGGCGTCGTGCCGTCCAGGGTTACGAAGGACGAATAATCGACGCCGCGTTTGACCAGCGGTTCGGAGAACTCGACGCAGGCGCGCGGTGAAGCACTGTCGGAATCAACAGTGTTGTTGACGACGCGGAAACCCTGGCGGGAGCGCAGGTCTTCGAAGGCGGCGCGCACTTGCGCATTCGACGCGAGTTCGAGGCTTGCCTTGTAGGCACTCAGCGCCGGACGCCAGTTCTCGCTGTTTTCCAGTGACTTGGCGAGCGTTGCCAAGGCCTCGGCGCGGGTCGTGGCGCCACGGGTCAGCAGATAGCCGTTGATCGAGGCCATCGCCCCTTCATTGGCCATGGAATAATTGCCGGTCACGGTGTTTGCCATGCGGGCCAGTTCAAGCCACAAGGCCTGATCATCCGGATCGACCGACAGGGCGCCTTTCATCGAGGCGATGGCGTAGTCGATATTGCCGCCAGTGAACGCCGCGCGACCGGTTTCGATGAGGGCGTCGCGTCCGAGCCCCTCCTGGTCCGGCACGACCGCCAGATTGTCGCGTTGGTTGCGAGCTTCGGTCTTCAGGTATTCCGAAACAAAAGGCAGTGCCGGTGGGGCGCCGATGTCTTCCTCGGCTGTCTGGACGACGATACGACCCGCGATCGCTCCTGGAAAACTGTTCAGCTGGTCATAATCGGACTTGAGGAAGCACCAGCTGACCTTCGGATTGTAGGTGAAGGCCCGGCAGGACGCGTCGCCGATGCAGCTTGCCTCGCATTCATCGATGGAGACATTCTTTTCCGTCCTGAGATCGAAGCCGAAATAGTCGGCATCATCGATGCGCTCGATGGTGCGCATATCCTGTGCGGAAGCTGGAAGGGATATCGGGACAAGAGCCAGCGCGAGTGCGAGAAATCCCGAAAAACGGTATGTGAACATGGTCCCCTCCGAGCCTGATCATGGCTTTCGAAGGTTAGTCTTTGCTCATGACGATAGGTTGTCAATCGGCACAGGACACAGGTGGTGAGTCATTTCTGGGTGCTCTTCAACCGCTTGCCGGACGTCGCTCGCTGAAGGCTTTCGCTTGCTCCAGGATCCAGGCTGCAAAGGTGCTGGCCGGCCCATAGGCCATCTTCGACAGGGGGCGAACGAGGTAATAGGCGCTCGCACTTTTCACCTCGTGATCCCAGGCACGAACCAGCTGGCCGCTCGCCAGTTCCGGCTCGATCAGGAAGGTCGGGACCAACGCAATGCCGAGGCCGGCATGGCAGGCCTGGACGACATTGGAGAACTGCTCGAAGCGCATGCCGCCGCCTCGGCCTTCGCCGATGTCGAGGCTCGCGAACCACTGTTCCCAGGCGCGTGGACGCGAGGCCATGTCGAACAGGGGCTTTGTCAGCAGGTCTTCAGGCCGGTTGACGGGGTTTTCCGCGAGGAATGTCGGGCTGCAGACGGGGGCTACCATTTCATGCATCAGGAACTGGCAATCCGTACCGGGCCAGTTCGGTTCGCCAATATGAATGGCTGCATCGAGGCCCGATCCCTCGAAATCGAACTGGCCGATGCGGGTGGCGAAGTCCATGATGATCGCCGGGTTCTTCGAGAGGAAATCCGGCATGCGCGGCATCAGCCAGCGGGTGCCGAAGGTCGGCAGGATGGCGAGCCGCAAATGGGTGTCGTCACGGGTGGCCATAGCTTCGAGCGAGAGCGTACGGATCGTGGCCAGTGCGTCGCCGATACCCTTGGCGTATGTGCGGCCGATGGAGGTCAGCTCCACGCCCCTGTTGGTGCGCTCAAAGAGCCGGACGCCCAGCTGGTCCTCCAGCAAGCCAATCTGGCGGCTGATGGCACCCTGCGTCAGTGCCAGTTCATTGGCCGCAGCCGAAAAGCTGCCGAGCTTCGCAACGGAATCAAAGGCGGCAAGCGCGCTGGTGGAGGGCAGGAAGCGGCGTTGGTGTGTGAGCATGCGATATGAATAGACCTAATAGCAACATGAGTAAACATGGCTTGAATTCTACTCAGTCATGAGCAATCTGGGATAACGAAACAAATGGATGAGACCGATGAGCGAGATGCAGCCCTTTTCCTGGAGTGACCCTTTCCTGATGTCCGAGGTCCTGAACGAGGACGAACGGATGATCCAGGATGCAGCGGCAGCCTTTGCTCAGGCCGAGCTCGCGCCGCGGGTCTCCGACGCTTACCTCGGTGAAACCGTCGAGCCGGAGCTTTTCCGGCTGATGGGGCAGGCCGGTCTTCTCGGCGTTACGCTGCCGGAGAAGTATGGTGCCGCCGACGCCAACTATGTGTGCTACGGCCTCGTCGCGCGTGAAATCGAGCGCATCGACTCGGGCTATCGCTCGATGATGAGCGTGCAGTCGTCCCTCGTCATTTACCCGATCTACGCCTATGGCTCTGACGAGCAGAAGGACAAGTATCTGCCGGGTCTCGTTTCCGGCGAACTCATCGGCTGCTTTGGCCTGACCGAACCGGATGCCGGCTCGGATCCGGGCGGCATGAAGACGCGCGCCGAGAAGATCGAGGGCGGTTACCGCCTGCGCGGCGCCAAGATGTGGATCTCCAATTCCCCGATCGCCGATGTCTTCGTCGTCTGGGCGAAGTCCGAGGCGCATGGCGGCGAGATCCGTGGCTTCATCCTCGAAAAGGGCATGAAGGGTCTGTCGGCGCCGAAGATCGGCGGCAAGCTTTCGCTGCGCGCTTCCGTCACCGGCGAAATCGTCATGGACGGCGTTGAAGTGGGTGAAGATGCGCTTCTGCCAAACGTATCCGGCCTCAAGGGTCCTTTCGGCTGCCTCAACCGCGCCCGCTATGGCATCTCCTGGGGTGTTCTTGGCGCTGCCGAAGATTGCTGGCACCGGGCCCGCCAGTATGGCCTCGACCGCAAGCAGTTCGGCAAGCCGCTTGCCGGCACGCAGCTGTTCCAGAAGAAGCTCGCCGACATGCAGACGGAAATTGCGCTCGGTCTACTCGGCTCGCTGCGCGTCGGTCGTCTGATGGACGAACACCAGTTCGCACCGGAGATGATCTCGATCGTCAAGCGCAACAATTGCGGCAAGGCGCTCGACATCGCCCGCATGGCCCGCGACATGCACGGCGGCAACGGCATCCAGATCGAGTACCATGTCATGCGCCATGCGCAGAACCTGGAAACCGTGAACACCTATGAGGGCACGCATGACGTGCATGCGCTCATTCTCGGTCGTGCCCAGACCGGTATTCAGGCGTTCTTCTGATCTCCTAATCGAGCCAATCAGGCCGGCGCCCCCACCCATTGATGGGTTTGGGCGCCGGCCTGACGCATTCTTGCGACACTGTTGCAACTCCGGGATTCCAGCTTAAACATTCATACACTTGTCGGGGCCTAGAAACACGTTCAGAAGCCCGTATGTTTGCTTTATGCTGATATCAGGCGATTCCTGCTTGAGGAGGCAGGATGAGGGTGGTTTGCACCACGGCCGGTTGTGGAGGAAGCGTCATGTATGCCCTAACAGTGCTCGACCACTCAGCGCTCGAGGCGTTTCGCAACGAGCACCCCTGGCTTGAATTTCCCGAGCATGTCTCAGAGGTTTGCGTCTATTTCGACGACAATGGCGGACCGAGCCGCATCACCGCACTCGAGGTTGGTCCGGACGGCAGTGTCGTCTCATCCGACGTGAACCGGTTCGGTGTCGATACCATTCTCAGTCTCATCCGCTACGCCCCGCTTGGAACAGCCAAGCAGGAGGAGTGTCCCGAGGAGCGCAACATCTGGGCCTTGCTCGAAGAACTGCCGGTTGCCGATGGTTCGCGCCCTGTAGACGAGGTCGAGGCTGAGCGGTCTCTGAAGCTGCAAGATGCCTATGCGATCCTCTACGATATCGCACTCGGCAAACTGAAAGGCATGCTAGAGGGCGCTCGCAATGAACGCGAGATGCAGCGTCTCTCCGATGCCATCGAGAAACTCCCGTCTCGGCTCGAGCATGTCGACGATAGCCACAAGCCGCAGTTTCTCGAGATCGACCTCTGGCGCTTCGTGGCAATCCTGCGTGACGAACTGGCCATGCCAGCCGACTACGAGATTGGGTCCAGCGGCGACGACAAGGTCCTTTCTCGCGAGATCATCGAACAGGCAGAGACAAACGCGCTCTCCGGGCCTGTCATCCAGGCGCTATTCGAACTTTCCCCGGTCGCCTTCTCAATCTCGAGCATCGGCCAGAAAAGCTCTCGCTACGTCAGAGTCAATCAGGCCTATCTCGACCTCGTGGGCAAAAGTTGGGACGAGATCCGGGGCAGCGAGATGGTTGCCTCCGGCGTCGTGTCGGGAAGCGAGGCCCGCGTCGAGCGTCTGATGCTGCTCGACCGCGATGGTGGTTATGTCGGGATGCGGGGAGAGATCCGGGATGCGGCGGGCAATGTCGTGCCCGTGGTTATCTCTGCCCGGCGTATTTCGGTTGCCGGGCAGCTTTACGATTTCGAGTTGCTTCAACGCGCCTGACAGGCCGATCGAGTATCAGGCACGCCGGAAGAGCGCGAGAGATCTTGCCTCAAGGCGGAAAGGCTTGCCTTCCTCGGCGACATCGCCGTGCCGCTCGACGTCGAACGTGCTCAGCTCCAGCAGCCAGTTGCCGCCGCCGGTGTCGGGAAGGCTGAAATCAATGTCCTCCCCAACCGGGTTGAACAGCATAAGAACTTCCGGCCAGGTGCCTTTCTCGGTTTCGAGATCCTGACGCTGGAGTTTCAGCGCCAGCGGGTTGCCATCGAGCCAATGCTCCGCCTCCTGGTGGCCGCCCCCGACATTATACCAGTCGATGACGGTGCCGTCGCGCCAGCTCTCACGACGCAGCAGGGGCTGGGTCTTGCGCAGCGCAATCACACGGCTGCTGAATTCCCTCAGGTCTTCGCAGGACTCCGGCAGGTCTTCCCAGTGCAGCCAGCTGATTTCGCTGTCCTGGCAATAGCCGTTGTTGTTGCCCATCTGCGAGCGACCGAACTCGTCGCCGGCGAGCAGCATCGGAGTGCCATGCGAGAAGAATAACGTCGCCAGGAAGTTGCGCTTCTGGCGTTCGCGGATCGCGTTGATCTCCGCGTCGTCGGTCGGTCCTTCATGGCCGTAGTTGTGGCTGCGATTATGGTCGTGGCCGTCGTTGTTGTCCTCGCCATTGGCATCGTTGTGCTTCTGGTCGTAGGAAACCAGATCGTTCAGCGTGAAGCCGTCATGGGCAGTGATGAAGTTGACGCTCGCCCAAGGGCGGCGACCGCGCAAATCGTAGATGTCGCCGGAGCCCAGGAGGCGGGCAGCGAAATCCTGGGAGGTGTTGTCGGCATTTAGCCAGTATTCGCGGGACGAGTCTCGGTACTTGTCATTCCACTCGGCCCAGCCTGGCGGGAAGCCGCCGACTTGATAACCGCCCGGACCGATATCCCAAGGCTCACCGATCAGTTTGACTTTAGACAGAACGGGATCCTGCGTAACGGAGTCGAAGAAGCCGCCGCGCTGGTCGAAGCCATCGGGTTCGCGACCAAGGATCGTACCCAGGTCGAAACGGAAGCCATCGACATGCATTTCCTCAGCCCAGTAGCGCAGGCTGTCCATCACCATCTGGAGAACCCGTGGATGGGAGGTGTTGACCGTGTTTCCGGTGCCGGTGTCGTTGATGTAGTAGCGGTGCTGGTCCGGCAGGGTGCGGTAGTAGGAGAAGTTGTCGATGCCCTTGAAGGAGAGCGTCGGCCCCAGCTCATTGCCTTCGGCAGTGTGGTTGTAGACCACGTCAAGAATGACCTCGATGCCGGCATCGTGGAAGGCGCGCACCATGTCGCGGAAGCCGATAAGGCCCTTCGGTCCATAATAGCGGCTCGCGGGGGAGAAGAAGCCGATGGTGTTGTAGCCCCAGTAGTTTTGCAGCCCCTTGTCCATCAAGTGGCTATCATCGGGGAAGGCATGCACGGGCAGAAGCTCGATCGACGTGATGCCGAGGCTCTTCACATAGTCGACGGCTGCCTTGTGGCCGAGGCCTTCGAATGTGCCCCTCAGGTTTTCCGGGATCGCCGGATGTAACTTGGTGAAGCCCTTGACGTGGGTCTCGTAGACGATGGTTTCTGCCCATGGAATGCGCGTGAAGCTGTTCGAAATCCGGCTCTCATCTGGATCGATCACGCGACATTTCGGTGAGCAGGACGCGCTGTCCAGCGTGTTGAAGGAGAGGTCTTTCTCTTCCGCATCCAGGTCGTAACCGAAATGCGCATTCGACCAGGCGTAGTCTCCGACGATTTCGCGCGCGTAAGGGTCGAGCAGCAGTTTGTTCGGGTTGAAGCGGTGACCATTCTCAGGATCGTAGGGGCCATGCACCCGGTAACCGTAAAGCTGTCCCGGTTTTATGCCCGGCAGATAGCCGTGCCAGATTTCGTTGGTGTATTCCGGAAGCTCGATGCGGGCGATCTCGACGCTGCCGCTTTCGTCGAACAGGCAGAGATCGACACGCTCGGCATGTGCGGAAAAGAGAGCGAAGTTGGTACCCTCCCCATCGAAGCACGCGCCGAGTTGGTGCCACTGGCCCGGCGTGACATGGAAATGCGTGCTCTTGGCGTCCATCTGATCCTCTGATGTCTGGAGTTGCGCAGCTTAATTCGCAACCGCCCGCCTTTGTTCCGGTGCGCCGAGCCGTCAGGAACTTTCCCTCCATTCACCTGTTTTCATGCCGCACCATATGAAAGCTGAAAGACGAGCGGAGATGCGAAATGCCAGCGAAATCGAAAGCACAACAGAAGGCTGCGGGCGCTGCATTGGCGGCCAAGCGTGGCGAAGCCAAGGTCTCCGATCTGAAGGGGGCATCCCGCAGCATGGAAAAGAGCATGACCGAAAAGGAGCTCGAAGAACTCGCTTCCACCAAGCGCGCGAACAAGCCCGAACATGTGGAGAAGCAGAAATGAGCGGTGCTGAATTCGAGGGCCAAACGGCACTGGTGACGGGGGCTGGGTCTGGTATCGGAAAGGGTGCGGCGCTCACGCTGGCGCGGGGCGGTGCCTATGTCGGCCTGTTGGGCAGGACGGAGGACGAGCTTGAAGAGACACTCGCCGAAATCCGTGCGGCTGGCGGCGAGGGCATGGTGCTGCTTGCCGATGTGAGCCGGGAAGACGAGATGGCCGAGGCCGTCGACCGTTTAATCAGCGAACGCAAAGCCCTCAATATTCTCGTCGCCAATGCAGGCATCAACGGAACCTGGGCGCCGATCGAAGATCTGAAGCCCGACGAATTCGACAAGACGATCGCGGTCAATCTGCGCGGGACTTACCTCACCCTGCATCACACCGTGCGCCACATGAAGAAGAGCGGTGGATCGATCATCGTCATTTCGTCGATCAACGGGACGCGCACCTTCACCACCCCGGGCGCGACCGCCTATTCTGCCACCAAGGCTGCGCAGCTCGCCATGGTGCAGCAGCTTGCGCTCGAACTTGGCCGGCACGGCATTCGCATCAATGCCATCTGTCCCGGTGCCATCGGGACAGAGATCGACGACAATACGAGCATGCGGAAGAAGCGGCAGACGGAGGTCCCGGTCGAGTTTCCGGAAGGTGACATTCCGCTGACCGGCGGCGAGGCTGGCACGATCGAAGACGTCGCCGAAGTGATTGCGTTTCTTGCGTCGAAAGCGTCCCGACATGTGACGGGTACGCCAATCTGGGTCGATGGAGGCCAAAGCCTGCTGCGGTGATGGGTGGCTGGCACCGCCCCCTAGCCGAAGTCAGTCGGTGTCGCGCGGCGGCAGCGGCAGGTGACGTTCCAGCCGGTGAATCAGAAAGAGGACAGCGACTGCGAACATTGTCGCGATCAGACCGATCTGCCAGAAGCCCAGCCCGCAAGCGAGGCCGATCGACCCCGCGAACCAGAGGCCTGCACCTGTTGTCAGGCCTTTGACTTCCCCCTTGTTGAAGACGATCATCCCTGCGGCCAGGAACGCGACACCAGCGGTCACTGCTTCGATCAGACGGATGGGGTCGAAGCGTGCGGCGTCACTGGAAAATGCTGCGTGGTGGGTGATCTCGATGGTGAGGATGGCGACGATCGCAGCGGACAGGCAGACGAGAATGTGTGTGCGTAGGCCGGCCGCATGCGCGCGCCACTCGCGCTCGAAGCCCACGGCGGCGCCGCAGGCCAGTGCTATCAGCAGTCGCACGATGATCGCGGAAATTTCGAGGGTGGTCGGCGTACCGAACGTCGTCAGTTCTGATGGCATTTGACGATCGGCGGGCACCTGTTGGTGCCCGCCGCCTTTGTTCAGTGCTTGTTTTCGGTGGTGCCTGCGGTCGAGGTATAGGTCGCCGAGACCGGGTCGCTTGCCGGATAGGTGTCTTCAAGGCCTTCCTGCAGGGCGCTGCCGCCGCGCTCACGGCTTTCCTGCTCCTGACGCAGGCTTTCGACGGCGTCGCTCGGCTCGGATTTATCAGACGAAGCTTCATCTCCGCCATCTTCCGACAGGCCAAAACGGCTGGCCTGCAGCAGAACCACCTGGGCCTTGGCCAAAGCGTTATCCCGGCTCAGACCGCCGCTCTCCGACTGTGCGAGACGCACGGAAACGCTTTCACCGCCGTCGCCCAGGAATTCAACGAGGAAGCCCTCGGTGGCGCCGTTCGCTTCTGTGACTTCGGTGCTGATGATCTGCATGACACTTCTCCAGATTTGAGTTGGCGGAGTAACGCTGCACTATTCTGGATGTTCCACGGGCGCATGTAGCTGCACAGATGTGGGAACCATGCGCGACGGTCACGAGTTTGTCAGCCTGGAACGAAGTAA
This sequence comes from Allorhizobium sp. nf9_anc, assembly GCF_056323085.1. Classification (NCBI taxonomy): domain Bacteria; kingdom Pseudomonadati; phylum Pseudomonadota; class Alphaproteobacteria; order Hyphomicrobiales; family Rhizobiaceae; genus Allorhizobium; species Allorhizobium sp. nf9_anc. Next base: position 40,293 of record NZ_CM150481.1, read on the forward strand.
CCGGCTTAACACATTGTTTACCATGTTGTTTGGCAATTTAAGAAAATCTGAACAAACCCCGGTTGAGGGCGTTGTGGTCGCAAAGGGAGTACGAAGATGAGACCAGGACAGGCTCTAGCAATCGATACGATCCTCATCGTCGAGGACGACGTCTTCATTTCCATGGACGCAGCCGACGCTGTTGCGCGTGCTGGCGTCAACGTCATTACGACGGAAACCGTCCGTGATGCCCTGGAGATCCTCGAAACGGAACACGTCTCTGGTGCGATCCTTGACTTCAAGGTGCGTGACGGTGACGTTACGCCGATTGTTCAGCGGCTGCGCCGCAGCGGCATTCCGTTCCGGATCGTCTCAGGCTCGGCGATCAAGGAGATCGAAGAGAATGGTATCCCGCAGGCGCTCTGCGCGCCGAAACCCGCAGACTACCGGCAGGTGCTGGTTGCCCTGATGAAAGACGTGCCGCAACTCGGTTCACATAGCCGCCATTGATCGAGCGCGCAGATCAGCTGCGCTTGGACATCAGCCGCTCGAGCGTGCGTTCGACAACATCCACCATAACCATGGTCTGATGATCGACCTCGATGTTGAGGGCGTCACCGGCTTTGTAACGGGGGAAAGTTGTCTGGCGGAGCGTCTCGGGGATGAGGTTGATGGTGAAGGTATCGTCTTCAGCCTCCGCGACCGTCAAGCTCGCGCCGTTTACGGCGAGATAGCCGCGCTTGAAGACATATTTCGCCCATTCTTCCGGCACACGAAAACGAATGAATGCGCCGGGCATTTCCATCTTCGCTGCCACAAGTTCTGCCGTAGTTGCGATGTGACCGGCAATATTGTGCCCGCCGTTTTCATCGGTCGGCTTGGCCGAACGTTCGATATTGACAGGATCGCCCGTTTTGATCGTGCCGAGGTTGGTGCGCTCCAGCGTCGCGTCCATGGCGTCGAACGTGACGGTGTTGCCGGTCATCGAGGTGACGGACAAGCATACGCCTTCAACCGAAACGCTGGCGCCGATTTGCAAATCCACCATCAACCGTTCCGGAAGCTCTATGAAGAACGTGGTATAGCCGTCGTGGCGGACGACGGATTTGATCGGGGCGACGGTCTGCACGATGCCGGTATACATGGCTGCTGTTTTCTTTCCTGGGTGGACGCGCAGCGAAGGTAATGTCTCGAGAGCCAAAGACAATCCCCGGACTGCGATCTCAGTGTTCAGCTTTTCGCACATGCGGTGAAAGTGCGCCCGTCCTGATCGAGAACGTGCGCCTAACGACCGGGTTGCGGCTACACGCCTGCGCGTCCTAGATCTGTCGCATCGATATTGCAGTATTCAAATCTCCTCTTCAGCGACTGGTTCATTCGATGACAAAAATCCTCTGCCTCGCGCTCAATCCTGCAATCGATATCTCCAGCGATGCGGAGGTCGTGCGCCATACGCACAAGACCCGAACACACAACCAGCAACAGTTTCCTGGTGGCGGTGGCATCAATGTTGCCCGCGTCATCGCCACGCTGGGCGGCACTTGCGAGCTGATGTTTCTTTCGGGTGGCGCGACGGGGGAGCTTCTGGAGGCGATGTTGAGGCCTCTGCCGATCGTGGAACGGACATTCAAGATTCACGATCCTGTTCGTGTCGCCTATGCGGTTCACGAGACCTCGACCAACCTCGAATATCGCTTCGTGCCGGAAGGCCCCCTGGTGACCGAGGCGGAACTTGCTCCGGTGTTCGAAGCGATTGCCACGAGCGATGCGGACTATGTCGTCGCCAGCGGCAGCCTGCCGCGCGGCGCCCATGATGACACCTATGTCCGCTTGGCTGATATCGTGAGGAAGAAGGGCGCGCGCTTCGTTCTCGACACATCCGGTCCGTCGCTCGCAGAAGCTTTGTCCCGATCGAAGATGTTCCTCGTAAAGCCGAGCCTCGGAGAGTTCGAGGCCTTCCTCGGGCGCAAGCTGTCGCACGAAGAAGTGGGGGCGGCCGCCCAGGCCTATGTTCACACGGGCGCTGCAGAGCATATCTCGGTCACGCTTGGCGGCGACGGTGCCGTGCTTGCGTCGTCCGATCGGATCATCCGCCTGCCGGCCATCGACGTGCCGGTCAATTCGGCAACCGGTGCCGGAGACAGTTTCGTGGCCGGCATGGTCTGGTCGCTCTCGGAGGGGTTCGAGATCGATGAGGCCTTCCGCTTCGCTCAGGCTGCCGGTGCGGCAGCGGTCATGACGCCCGGGACCGAGCTTTGCCGCCGTCAGGACGTGACCGAACTCTACGAGCGGGAACGACAGCGCGGTTGATGCTCGCTGGTCGATAACGGTTGCGGGAAAACCGCGCGCTGGTTGTTTTATTACTTGTCACGATTAATCAAGTTTTATATGGGGAAGGCAGCGTACTGGTGCGGCTACGGCGCCAGGTTTTCATCATCAGTTTACAAGGAGCTCCCAATGTCGCTCACTCATTCGGGACCTTCGCTCAAGCGATTTGGCGTTCTGCTTCCCCTTCTTCTCGGGGCTTCCCTTGCATTTGCCCAGCAGTCGGCGCCGACTGCGACGGAGCCTCGGGTCGTTCCTGCCCAGCCTGCTCCGGCGGTTGCGCCTTCGCAGTCTGTCTCTCCCGTGGAGGCGCCGGCCGTTGCATCGCAGCCGGCCACATCGACGGCTCCGGTTGCAACCGCCCCGGCATCGCTTGCGACTTCCGCTCCGCCCACTGATCCGGTTGTGACCCAGCCGGCAGCCGTCGAGGCTCAGGCCGCTCCTGCCACCACGCAGGCCCCTTCCGCGCCGAGCACGCCTGCTGTGGCACCGACGGCGGCTGCCCCGGTTGAGCCCATCACTGATGCCGCCCCGGCCGAGCCGGTGTCGCCTCTCGCTCAGGAAGCGCCCGAAGCTGCGGATAAGGTCATGCCGCATGATCTTTCGCCGGAAGGGATGTTCATGGCCGCCGACTGGGTGGTCAAATCTGTCATGATCATGCTCGCGCTCGCGTCTGTCCTGACGTGGACCGTGTGGCTTGCCAAGTCGCTGCAGCTCTTCGGCGCACGGGCCCGTGCAAAGCGTGGACTGAAGGCTGTCACTCAGGCGCGCCAGTTGCGCGATGCCCTGCAATCGCTTGAAAACCGTGGTGGCGTCGTGGCGACCATGGTGCGCGCCGCCCAGCACGAGATGAGCCTGTCGGATGCCGCGATCGATCAGGTCGGTGGTGACGGCGTGAAGGAGCGTGTGGCCTCCGCGCTTGCCCGTATTGAAGCGAGGGCAGGTCGCCAGATGTCGAACGGCACCGGCGTGCTCGCCAGCATCGGCTCGACGGCGCCCTTCGTCGGCTTGTTCGGCACCGTCTGGGGCATCATGAACTCCTTTATCGGCATTGCCGAGACTCAGACTACCAACCTCGCCGTCGTTGCCCCCGGCATTGCCGAGGCGCTGCTCGCGACTGCTGTGGGCCTCGTGGCCGCCATTCCTGCTGTCATCATCTACAACGTGTTCGCCCGCTCGGTGACCGGCTACCGACAGCTGCTGGCCGATGCCGGCGCTGGCATCGAACGGCTGGTGAGCCGTGATCTCGATTTCCGCAAGAGTGCCCGGATCGCCCAGGCGACCCAGGCTATGTCGATGGCGGCGGAGTGAGCAGATGGCCGGCGGTATCAGGGAAAACAGTTCAGGCGACGATCTCGTCGAGAACCACGAGATCAACGTAACGCCATTCATCGACGTGATGCTGGTGCTGCTGATCATCTTCATGGTCGCTGCCCCGCTCTCGACGGTGGATGTGAATGTCGATCTGCCGGCGTCGACGGCAAAGCCCGCCGAGCGTCCGGACGAGCCGGTCTACGTGACGCTGAAGGAGGACATGAGCCTCTCTCTCGGCAATGACACCGTGCCCCGCGAGGCGCTCGGCATGTCGCTTGACCGGATGACCGAAGGAAACAAGGACGCGCGCATCTTCCTGCGTGCCGACAAGACCGTCGACTATGGCAAGTTCATGGAGGTCATGAACCTGCTGCGGGACGCCGGTTATTTGAAAATCGCTCTTGTCGGGCTGGAGAGTATGCCTGCGGCATCGGCACCCGCAGACGCGGCTGCAGCGCCGGCCGCTGGCGTGGAGAGCGCGCCATGATCGAGCCCCGCTCCACGAGGCGTGTCGTCGGCGAGGGGCTATTGTGGACCACGGCCGGCCTCCTGATTGCGACCGCACATGCGGGAGCCGTCGCGGTTCTCCTGCGGGAGCCGGAGATGGCGATCGCCGACAGTGGACCGCCGCCGGCGATCATGATCGAGCTTGCGCCAGAGCCCGAAGCCGTCATTACCGAAGAGAATGAGATCTCCACGGAGCAGGTCGACTCCGAGGAGGTGAAGACTGCGACCAGCGAGCCTTTGCCGGAACCGATACCGGAACCTGTCGAGCAGCCCTTGCCTGAACCTCCGCCACCGGAGCCCGAGCCGGAGCCTGAGGTGGCAGAGGCCCTGCCGGAGCCGCCGCCGCTGATCGAACCGGAACCTCTTCCGGAACCCGTGCCGGAGATCGATCCGATTGAGCAGATGGTGTTGGCCGAACTTGAAAACGTCGAGGTTCCAATCCCGATGATGCGTCCGCCGGTGCCCAAGCCGGAGGTCGAGAAGAAGAAAGAACCCGCGCCCAAGAAGGTCGTGAAGAAGCAGGTTCAGCCGCCGGCAACGCAGGCGGCCCGGACTGCCAAGGCGGAGGTTGCCCAGTCGAACCGCAATGCGGCGGCTGCAGCGGCCAATGGGGCCGGGCGCAGTGTCTCGCCGGCAAAATGGCAGTCGCGGTTGATGTCACATCTGGAGCGCCGCAAGCGCTATCCAAGTGCGGCGCGCAGCAATCGGGAAGAGGGGACCGTCTATGTGCGGTTCCGGATCGACGATTCCGGCAATGTGCTGTCGGTATCGCTGTCGCGGTCCTCGGGCTATCCGACCCTCGACAGCGCCGTGCTCGACATGGTGCGGGCGGCTTCCCCGGTTCCGGCACCGCCGGAAGGGGTGAACAAGACGATTACGGCCCCGGTGCGTTTCAATCTTCGCTGAGTGGCAGCCATAGAATTAGGAAAGGCCGGCGGGATGACCGCCGGCCTTTTTGGTTTTAGTCGATGTCGAACTTGACGCCCTGGGCGAGTGGCAGGGTACGACCGTAGTTCACGGTGTTGGTCTGGCGGCGCATATAGGCCTTCCAGCTGTCCGAGCCGGACTCACGGCCACCGCCGGTTTCCTTCTCGCCACCGAAGGCGCCGCCGATTTCCGCACCCGACGGGCCGATATTGACGTTCGCAATGCCGCAATCCGACCCACGGTCTGAGACGAAGGCTTCGGCTTCGCGGATGTCGTTGGTGAAGATCGACGAGGAGAGGCCCTGGGGAACGTCGTTGTTCAGCGCCAGTGCATCGTCGAAGTTCGCATACTTGATGACGTAGAGGATCGGGGCGAAGGTTTCTTCGACGACCGGGCCGCACTGGTCCGGCATCTCGATGAGGGCCGGGCGCACGTAGAAGGCGTCGGCTGTTTCGTCAGAGCGGACGCGCTCACCACCATGCACCTTGCCGCCGTTCGCCTTGGCGGCTTCCAGTGCGTGCTGCATGCGCTCGTAGGAGCCCTTGTCGATCAGCGGTCCGATCAGGTTGCCGGCTTCCAGCGGGTTGCCGATGGTGACGGAGCCATAGGCCTTGATCAGGCGCGGCACCAGCGTGTCGTAGACGCTTTCATGCACGAAGAGACGACGCAGCGTGGTGCAGCGCTGGCCGGCGGTGCCCATGGCCGAGAAGGCGACGCCGCGCAGCGTCAGATCGAGATCGGCTGTCGGTCCGACGATGGCGGCATTGTTGCCGCCGAGTTCGAGGATCGAGCGGCCGAAACGGGCAGCGACACGTGGGCCCACGGCGCGGCCCATGGCGGTCGAGCCGGTTGCCGAGATCAGTGGGACCTTCGGGTGATCGACGAGGATCTCGCCGATGTCACGGCCGCCGATCAGCAGCGTCGCGAGATTGGCCGGCGCCTTGCCGCCTTGCGCGTTGTAACGCTTGACGGCCTTTTCGAAGATCGCATGGGTGGCAATGGCGGTGAGCGGCGTCTTTTCCGAAGGCTTCCAGATCGTCGAGTTGCCGCAGACGAGCGCGAGGGCCGCGTTCCAGGACCAGACGGCGACGGGGAAGTTGAAGGCCGAGATGATGCCGGTGACGCCGAGCGGATGCCAGGTTTCCATCATGCGGTGTTCGGCGCGTTCGGTGGCGATCGTCAGGCCGTAAAGCTGGCGCGACAGGCCGACGGCGAAATCACAGATGTCGATCATTTCCTGGACTTCGCCGAGGCCTTCCGAGGTGATCTTGCCGACTTCGATGGAGACGAGGCGGCCGAGTTCGGTCTTGGCGGCGCGCAGTTCTTCGCCGAGCAGGCGGATCAATTCGCCGCGCTGCGGGGCGGGCACGAGGCGCCAGTCGAGGAAGGCCTTGTGGGCGGCTTCGATGGCCTTGCGGGTGTCGTCGGCGGAGATTTCGGCGACGGCTGCGATGGTTTCGCCGTTGATCGGCGAGCGAACCGACAGCGTGCCGCCGGTCAGCGCCTTGGCGTCGACGCCGAAGCTTGCCATCAGCGTTGCCGTTTCGGCGGAGAAATTGAGAGTGGCGAGGGTCATGGTGGTCCTTCCGTCAGGTCTACCTGGTTCTTGTTCGTTCAAAATCGTGCGCCGGTCAGATGCGCCACCTGGGCGCCGGCCTCGTACCATGCTTCCTTCAGGGTGCGGAAGGCCGGTGCGTGGGGATCCGTGAGTGGCAGAGGCAGTTCTTCCTCTGACATCTGGCCGAGGATGTGGCTCGCGATGGTCTTGCCGAAGACGGTGCCCGGAGAGATGCCGCGGCCGTTGTAGCCGGAGAAGCCGATGACGCCGGGCGCAAACTTATGGAAGCGCGGGAGCGCATTGGTGGTCATGCCGATCTGGCCATACCATTCGCTTTCGAAGGCGATGTCGCCGATCTGCGGGAAGATCGCTTTCAGTGCGCGTTGTGCCCAGGCGCGATGGATGCCAAGGCCTGTGCCGCGCAGGGCGCCGACGCTGCCAAAGACCATACGGCCCGCCTTGTCCATGCGGAAGGAGGAGAGAACCTCCTTCGTATCCCAGCAGCCCTGACGCTCCGTCAGTATCGACTTACGCAGGTTGTCGCTGAGGGGTGTGGTCGCAAAATTGAAGTAGGGGAGATGGACCTGCTCTTCGCGCACGGCAGCAAAGGGGCCGTGGCTGTAGGCATCGGTTGCGACGACGATCCACTGCGCATCCACAGTGCCCTCTGCTGTGCTGACCCGCCAGCCATCGGCCGTCTTGTCATAAGCTTCGACCGGGCTTGCGGTATGAAGCACCGCTCCGGCCTTCTGTGCTGCATGGGCAAGGCCACGGACATAGGCGAGTGGCTGCAGCGTGCCGGCACGGCGGTCGAGCAGCGAGCCCTGGTAGGCGCGCGTGGCGATCTTGTGCTCGGTCTCCGCCTCGTCGAGCAGTTCTACCGGCGCGCCGCGACGCTGCCACTGCTCGGCGCGTGCCTCGATCTCCTTGCGACCTGCGGGGCCCACAGCGCAGTGCAGCGTGCCTGAGCGTTCCAGTTCGCATTCGATCCCGTGCCGGTCGATCAGATCCATGACCGTGCGTGGCCCGTTGCCGAGCAGATCAAGCAGGCGCTCGCCATAGACCGGGCCGAGTTCACCAGGTAAATCGTCGGGCATCACCCACATGCCGGCATTGATCAGGCCGACGTTACGGCCCGCGCCGCCGAAGCCGATTTCCTTGGCTTCCAGCAGAATGACGCTTGTGCCTGCTTCCGCCAGATGGAGTGCTGCGGAAAGCCCGGTATAGCCGCCGCCGACAATGACCACATCTGCTCTAGCTGGACCCTGCAGAGGTGTTGTCTGCGGAGCAGCAGGGGCCGTCTTTTCCCAAAGTCCGTGGGAGCGAGGATCGTTCAGCATGGTGTGGCCCCGGTCTCTCAATGGATCCGAGGCCGGCTATCCGGACATGGGTCCTGTCCGATATCATTCCGCCTCGTACTGTCTTGTGATTTCTAGAAGACCGTTCTACCCCATTCCAGCGATAAATTCTCAAGAGATCATTCCGAAAAGGCATGACTAATACCAAGTCTCAATTATAGGAACCCATAGGATCGGCTCGACCGGTCGTGCTGGCTAGGAGAGATCCGAAGAGCGATGCTCTCGCATCGGTCAAGGAACTCGACGACGCCAGAACGGGCGGGAAGCCGACCGGAGGTGGCTTATTGTAGGCCTCTGGCGTTGTTGCGTCGCTTGGCCGATGCGAGAGCATCGACCTGCGCACCGCGCCTAGCCAGACGCCTGCAATAAGCCATCCTATAGGTCCCTATAATCGAGACTTGGTATCATGCTGCCTGCGCGTCGCTTCCTTCCGTCGCTTTCCCTGCTCACCGCCTTCGAGGCCGCAGCCCGGACGGGCAGCATCACGGCTGCCGCGCGTGAACTCGACCTCACCCAGAGTGCGGTGAGCCGCCAGATCAAGGCGCTTGAGAACCAACTCGAGGTCGAACTCTTCCTGCGCGAGAGGCAGACCATACGGTTGACGGTCGCCGGCGACAGCTATGCCCGCGAGATCCGCGAGGCGCTCCGCCGGATTTCGAGCGCATCGCTCAATCTGCGGGCCAATCCGCATGGTGGAACGTTGAACCTCGCAATCCTGCCGACCTTCGGTGCGCGCTGGCTTGCGCCGCGCTTGGGGCAGTTCCTTGCAGCCAATCCCGGGATCACGATCAACCTCGCGACGCGGCTGTCTCCATTTGACTTCCGCCTGGATTCGATCGATGCCGCCATCCATTTCGGTGATGCCATCTGGCCGGGCGCCGAGCTGACATTGCTGATGCAGGAGGAAACGGTTCCCGCCTGCAGTCCGGAGTTCAAGCGCGCGCATGGGATCGAGGTGCCGTCAGACCTGCTTCATGTGCCGCTTTTGCATCTGACTACACGTCCTGATGCTTGGGAGCGGTGGTTCACGGAGACGGGGGTCGCGTTCGAAAGCGTGCATGGCATGCTGTTCGACCAATTCGCCACGGCCTCACAGGCGGCGATCGGCGGCCTGGGTCTCGCGCTCCTGCCGACGTTTCTCATTCAGGAGGAGCTCAAGCGCGGGGAGCTTGTTCCGGCAGTGAACAGGCCCATGCCGAGTGCTCAGCGCTACTATCTCGCCTTCCCGCGTGAACGGGCTGCCTATCCGCCGCTCGTCGCGTTTCGCGAATGGATCGTTCGCGAATTGTCGCGGAGCTGAAACCTCGCGATCAAGTGCCGCTTGCGGCTGCTGCGATCCAGACTGCGAAGGCCAGATGGGTCAGGTGATGGAGGGTCTGGTCCACCCCGAGGAGCCACCAATAGGCAGCCTGCTCGACCTTGAAGCGGAAACGATGCTGGATCTGCGTCTTGCTCTTGTCGATCAGGCCGTGGACGATCAGGTCCACCAATGCCAACCATGCCATCTGCGGCGCGAGAAGCAAAGCGATCAGAAGCGTGCCGATGGCATGCACCGCGATGTGGGCGAGAAGAGGCGCAAACCAGCCGTCGACGCGCTCCTTGCCCTTTGCCATCCAGCCGGTCTGCAGAAGAAAGTCAGCCGCCAGGTGCTTGATGATGAACAGAGCTACGGCCCAGATCAACAGCTGGGTGGAGATTTGCTCCGGCAGGATGGGCATGGGTATTCCTTCGGCTTACTTTTGTCCGAAGATAGACCACTCTTGAAAACCCTGTGAAGCCGCCATTTAGTCTACCCAGATTTGGGCTTTGCGTTTCCTTTACGTCATGGAGCGCTTTCGCGACCATCTGTTAGGCGAATGGTAGTGTATGCAAAGCTCATCACCAGCCGTCGGAAAGTACCTTTTCCAGCATTTCCGCGAAGAAGTCGGCGCTTTCCGGCGTCAGGCACAGCGGCGGCTTTATTTTCAAAACGTTAAGATGGTCGCCTGTCGGTTGCATGATGACGCCGAGATCAAGCAGCCGGTCGCAGATCGCGGCCGTTTCCTCGGTTGCCGGCTCCAGGGTCTCCCGGTCGCGGACGAATTCCAGGCCAAGATAGAGGCCCATGCCGTGGACGGCGCCGACAATCGGAAAGCGTTGGCCGAGGGCTTCGAGGCGGGCCTTGAGGTAATCGCCGACATCCCGGGCATTCGCTTGCAGGTTTTCGTCGCGCATGATGTCGAGGACCGTCATGCCGACAACGCAGCTGACGGGGCTGCCGCCGGAGGATGAGAAGAAATAGCCCTCCTTCTCCAGGCTGTCGGCGATGTCGCGGCGTGTGATCACGGCGCCGAGCGGTTGGCCGTTCCCCATACCCTTGGCGACCGTGATAATGTCGGGAACGACGCCTTGTTGCTCGAAGCCCCAGAAGTGGTGACCGAGGCGCCCATAGCCGACCTGCACCTCATCTGCGATGCAAAGGCCGCCGCGTTCGCGCACCAGAGCGTAGACCTCCTGAAGATAACCAGGGGGCAGGGGAATGCCGCCGGCATTGCCGTAGACGCTTTCGGCGATGAAGCCGCCGAGATGCAGGCCACGCGCCTCGATCTCTGCGATCTTCTCGACAACTGCCTGAACATAGCCTTGGGTCGATCCGTCGCCGCGATACTGGCCGCGATAGGTATTTGGCGAGAGTACCGGGTGAACCCAATCGGGGCGCGTCTCCAGCGCGCGTGGATTGTCTGCGAGCGACGTGGAGACCGCGTCGCTTGCGACCGTCCAGCCGTGATAGGCTTCCAAGAGGCTCAGGATATTGCGGTGGCCGCTATGGGCCCAGGCGAGACGCAGAGCGAGGTCCACGGCCTCCGAGCCCGAATTCACCAGAAATACCGTGTCCAGGCCTTCCGGTGCCAGAGAGGCGAGCCGGTCGGAGAACTCGGCAACCGCGGCGTAATGGAAACGCGAATTGGTGTTGAGCATGCCCCATTGGCGCCCGACTGCTTCCGCGAGGCGCGGATTGCCATGACCGAGGATCGTGACGTTGTTGACCATGTCCAGATAGGCGCGGCCCTTGACGTCGAAGAGGTGTTCCTTCCAGCCGCGCTCGATCTGCGGCGGATCGGCATAGTAGTTTTTCTGAGGCTTGGCGAAGCTCTTGTGGCGACGTGCCAGGAGGCTTTCGCTCTCCGGTGCCGGGGCATCGATGCCGACGCCGAGCAGGCGGGAAGGCGACGGGCAGATCCTTCGCCAGATGGCGCTTTGCTGCGGTTTGGCAAAGAGCGGGGGAACCAGATCCGGATCGCGGCAAAGCTGGATGCGCAGGCCTCCGACGCCGCCAGCGGCCCCGGCAACAGCGCCAATCGCATCGCCGGCCTTGATGCTCGCTCCGTCCTCCAGGCTGCAGTCGATGCCATCGAGATGCAGGCAGAGATCAGGCGTGGAGAGGATCAGGTGATGGCCGTCGAGCATGATGATTGCATCGAAGGGTGCGAAGGCCTCCGTGCCTCCCGGCAGGCAGACGTCGATGTGAAGCGCGAAGGTTGCCGGTGGCGTCTGCGAGAGAGGCTTGGTGTAGGACAGGCGATGTTCGCCGTAGCGGGTCGAGGCAATGCCGGTCTCCATCGCAGCGCGGGCGAGAAGTTTCCAGTCGATCTCCTGGTCGGCCCAGCTGTCGCGCGGCAGATCCGGGCTTGTCACCGTCAGGTCGGTCAGCCGGAAGTCCGCAGGGTTCAACGATGGCAGAAGAGTGTGCGAGACCGTGACGTCCGGTGCTTCGGGAAGCGCTCCCGCAGCCTCGAGAATAGCCGCTTCCATCAGCGGATAGGGGACCGAGGTCGCGACCTCGAAGATCATTCGCTCGTGGTCGATATTGCCCAGAACATAGTCGTTGTCCGGATCGATCGAGAGCTGCTGCTCGCTGCTGGCGACGAGAACGCCGGCCCTGGCGACAATCAGGGGCCAGAGTGCCTTCAGCTCCGCCTGGTTCAACGGATAGCGTGCGTGGAAGGCCTTGACGGCGGGCAGGATGAAGAAGGGGTCGCCGTCGGCATGATGGAGCAGAGCTGCACAGGTGACGGCGAGGTCGGCCACCAGCCAGCCATAGAGGACATCGCCAAAGTCGATGACACCATCCGGCATAAGGCGCCGCGAGGCATTGGGCGTCGCCACAACATTGTCGTCGGTGATGTCGTGGTGGATCGCCTGCATGCGCAGTTCGGACGCGAGCGGCTGGAGGCGCTTTACAGCCATGATCATGGCCTTGGCGATCCGGTCGCGCTGCTTCTGGTCCGTCACGGATTTGAGGAGATGCAGGGCGACGGGGCCAGCGCGGCGCAGATCCCATTGCAGGTCGCGTTCCAGGCCTGCGTGACGGAAGTCCTTCAGTCCGGTTGCGACGCGCGCAACGATGTCGCCGAATGCGGCGACGACGTCTGGCGCTAGATATTTCTGACGCGTCAGCGGCTGGCCGTCGAGGTAGGAGAGCAGCCGGATCCAGTAGAATTCCTCACCGAGCTCGATCTGCGGAATGTATTCACCCGTGAGGGCGGGGATCGGTTCGGGAATGCGCAAGCCGATATCGAGATTGCGCAGATGGTCCATCGCGCGGTTCTGCGCGTCCAGTTCGTGCTGCGGATAGTCGGCCCGCGTGACCTTCAGGACGAGGCGCTCGTTGCCGGTATCGATGAGGAAATTGCGATCCTGCTGGCTGCCAAGTTCCCGGATCTCGCCGCTGAAGCCATAGAAGTCGTTGAAGATGATCTTGGCATCGGCCAGCGAGACGTTCGGGCGCGGCAGTTCGGTGCGCTGGAGCAGAGCCGAGTCAGCCATACATTTCCTCCCAGGGGAATCATGACGGGAGATTAGCAGAGCGTTGCTTGGCGTCTATCCCGCAGAACCGTTGGAGGAAAAGACAAAGGGCGCCGTTTCCGACGCCCTTGCAATGCTTAGCCCATGCGCTCTGAGGCGTAGGAGCCCGGGCTTGCCGGGAAGACGACCGTACGGTTGCCGTTGATGAAGGTGCGGTGGTGGATATGGGCGTGGATGGCCCGCGCCAGCACCTGGCTTTCCACGTCGCGGCCGATCGAGACGTAATCGTCTGCCGACTGCGCATGGGTGATGCGGGCGACGTCCTGTTCGATGATCGGGCCTTCGTCGAGATCGGCGGTTACGTAATGGGCCGTCGCACCGATCAGCTTCACGCCGCGCTCGAAGGCCTGCTTGTAGGGGTTCGCGCCCTTGAAGGAGGGCAGGAAGGAGTGGTGGATGTTGATGATCTTGCCGGACATTTTCTGGCACATCTGATCGGACAGGATCTGCATGTAGCGGGCGAGCACGATCAGCTCGGTGCCGGTCTGCTCGACCAGATCCATGATCCGGGCTTCGGCTTCAATCTTGTTCGCCTTGGTGACCGGGATGTGGTGGAAAGGGATGTCGTGGTTCACGACGACCTTCTGATAGTCGAAGTGGTTGGAGACGACACCGACGATCTCGATCGGCAGCGCGCCGATCTTCCAGCGGTAGAGCAGATCGTTAAGGCAGTGGCCGAAGCGCGAGACCATCAACAGCACCTTCATGCGCTTGGCGGCGTCATGCAGGTTCCAGTTCATGCCGAACTTCTCGGCGACGGGAAGGAAGCCCTTTTCGAGCTTGGCTTCATTGGCGCCTTCCTCCGAGATGAAGGAGACGCGCATGAAGAACTGGCCGGTGTGGAGGTCGTCGAACTGGGAGCTATCGACGATGTTGCAGCCCTGCTCGGCGAGGTAACCCGAGATCGCAGCGACGATGCCGCGGGTCGACTGGCAGGATACGGTCAATACATAGCTCGTCATCGGTTCTCTCATCTCCTCGGCGTGGCGCGGGCGCCGTGTCTCTAGCGCATGTCCGGCACGATCGGAAGCGTGCAGCATCGCTGATTGTTATCGTCCTCCAAAGGCGGTCGGCATTCGTCGATGCGAGCCCCTTCCTTTGCGATGGCCAGAGATTAGGGCAGGAAAAGCAAAACCTCGTTCCCATTGCGTCTTTCGAAGGCGCATCTTCGCCGTTGCCATGTGGCCGATGCAGAAAACTTCAGGCGTGCCCTCGAGCCAGAACGGGTGTGAAAACGTGACCTTAACGGTTTTCCGTTAGGCAGAGCGCATGAAATCGACCGTTGCTACCCAGAATGAAGGTGCGGCATGGAAAGCATGAACGCGTCACGGCCGAGGAGCGTCCCAGGTTTCGGCAGGGGAACGCGGATCGTGCAGATCGTGCGTCAATACACGCCGAGCCGGGGTGGTCTCGAAGACGTTGTGTCCAATCTGAGCCGTTCACTGGTCGAGCGCGGTTTTGCGGTGCGGGTGGTGACGCTCGACCGGTTGTTTCAGGCGCCTGATGTCGCTTTGCCCACGTCCGAGATCATCGACGGTGTGGAGGTGGTGCGTATCCCCTGGCATGGCAGCAGCCGTTACCCACTGGCGCCCGAGGTCTTTCGGCACATTGCCGATGCGGATCTCGTGCATGTGCATGGCATCGACTTTTTCTACGATGCGCTCGCGTTGTCGCGCCCGTTTCACCGCAAGCCGCTCATCGCCACTACGCATGGCGGCTTTTTCCATACGAAGAACTACGCGGCGATCAAGAAACTCTGGTTCGGCACGGCAACACGTGCCTCGGGATGGGGATACGACGCGCTCGTCTGTTGCAGCCAGTCTGATCTGCGGATGTTCGAGCCGATTGCCGGCGCTAAAGTGCGCCTGATCGAAAACGGCGTGGATATCGGTAAATTTGCAGGGCTCGCCAGCGAAGCGCCGGTGCGCCGGATGGTGACGATCGGGCGGTTCTCGGTAAACAAACGGCTCGACCGCCTGATCGAGGCCATGGCTGCTCTCAGAGACTTGGCGCCGGGCTGGCAGCTCGACATTATCGGCTCTCCTTCTGACCAGACAGAAGCGGACCTGCGTGAGGCGATTGCGGCACGGGGGCTTGAGAATGTCATCCGTCTGCATGTTGGCATTAGCAATGATGACGTGCGCAAAGTCCTGGCGCGGTCTTCGCTTTTTGTCTCGGCCTCGGAGTACGAGGGGTTCGGACTCGTCGCCGTCGAAGCTATGAGCGCCGGGCTGGTGCCTGTGCTTCACGGCAACGAAGCCTATCAGGCACTCGCTACCCGCCATCAGGGCGTTGTCGTCACCGACTTCTCCCGCTCCGAGCTTGCCGCGTCAGCCATAGAAGCGGCGTTCCAGCGTCTCTTAAGCTCTCCTGCGCTTCGATCGCAGATGATTTCGGGAGCGTCAGAGCACGGGTGGGACGGGGTCTGCGATCAGCATATTGCTCTATATCGCGAGGTTCTCGGACCGCGATTTCAGGAGGCGTTTGCGTGATGAAATCCTCGTCCAAGCGGATACTCGTCGTTTCAGGTCATCACTTCGCCGATGCGCCGCGCCGCGTCGACCTTCATTTCATGTCGGATCAGTTGCGCGCGGAAGGTGCCGCCGTCGATTTCCTGATCTGCCGTTTAAGCCCGATCAGCCGCTTCATTCGCGACGGCCGCTACAAGCATGCCCTGACGCGCCCCATCAACACCTGGTTTCGCCTTGACGAGCGGCTCGAGGAGTTCGTCTGGTTTGCACCGTTTCATCCGGTCAACCTGCGCTTCGGCTGGCTCAACGCGATGGTCTCGCCGATCTACAGGCGATATGGCCATTTCCTGCCGAAGGCGGTTATCGATCGCCTGTCCGAGTATTCCCACATCGTCATCGAAAGCGGGCCCTCACCGCTGCTGACGCGCTATCTGCGGCAGCATGCGCCGAAGGCCAAGTTCATCTACCATGCCGCGGATCGGTTGGAGACGATCCGGGTACATCCCTGCGTGATCGAAGAGCTGAACAGGACACTGCCGCTCTATGACCGGATCCGGATCATGGCGGAGGCCATGCGGGCCGATTTCGCCTCCCAGGATCGTGTCGTTTTCGTGCCGCACGGGATCAGCAAGACGCTATTCGATGAGGCAGCCGTCAGTCCCTACCAAGGTGAGCGTCATGCCATCAGCGTCGGCGACATGATGTTCGACGCCGGTCTCATCGAGACGCTGGCTGTCGCCAATCCGGACTGGACCTTCCACCTCTTCGGCAAAAAGGCCCAGCCTATGCAGCCCCGGGGCAATATCGTGGTGCATGGAGAAGTCTCGTTCGGGACGATCGTGCCCTTCATCAAGTTCGCCGATATCGGGATTGCACCTTATCGGCCGGGCGCCGGCGCGGACTATCTCAGTCAGTCCAGCCTGAAGATGATCCAATACAGCTATTGCCATTTGCCGATCGTGGCGCCGCGCTTTGCAGCCGCCGGTCGCGACAATGTGTGTGCCTACGAACCCGATGATCCGGCGTCAATGCGGGAAGCCTTCGAGCGTGCGAAGGTCATGGACCATTTCTCGATCGATACGTCTGACATCCTGACGTGGGAAGAAGTGGTCGCACAGCTTTTCCACGCTACCGACGCTTGATTCTGCGTAGAACACGCAGGCTGCGAGGCCCGTTCAAGAGAGTGTCAGGATCGAGTGGCTGCCGAGATGGCGGAGTGTGCCCTCAGGCCGCCGGGACTGATCGGCACCCTCGCGTGGATGGAGCCTGATACGCTTCGTGCGTCCGGGCGCCAGGTGGAACCAGTCGTCCTCGGGGCGGAAATGCTCGAAATCGAGGTGCACGGATTGGGCAAACTGGTTCGTCGTCAGGCCAATCCACCAGACGCCATCGATCCGATGAAAGTCGTATTCGATGCGGGCGGCATGCCTCGCCGCATGGCGCCCGAGCGGAAAATGGTAGGCTTCCGAGACGACCGATCCCTCACTGTCGATCAATCTTGCCACGGTCACGTCGTGTGATGGTGGGCCAAAGCGATAGGCATAGGTCGTGTCGAAGAATGCACCGAACAGATCGGTGGCTGCGATCAGATGGGCCGATCGCTCGTCCAGTGACATCGCCCGGCTTGCCGATATCACCGGCTGAGCGCCGTCGCGCAGGCAGGCAATCTCGAGCGTCACGCTTCGGCTTGCGGCTATCTCGTTGATGACGTGGATATCAAGCCCGTTGGTTCCTTCGTCTGACAGGAGCACCTGGATCGGGCGGAAGGCCCGCTTCAAGGCATACCAGACGGATTTCGGCTCTCCCGTTGCATCGATTACGCCCCAGCCGGGGCCCGCCTGAATGTCCTGGAAAGTCCAGGTGATCGCGCCGCGGCAGGAGGATCCAGTCCTGCGCCATTCGGCATAGGTCTCGGTGACGACCTCCGCCGTTGTGGCACGGGCGTGGTCAAGATAGGCGGCCGGGTCTTCCCGGCGCAGTCGCGCGGGTTCGACGGCATAAAGTTCGCCGAGATAGTGGTCTCGCACATCCTCGAAATCCCAGGACGCGCCGCGATCACGGGGGACGCGCGCCTTCCATCGGGGATCATGTACCGGGGATACCTGCAGATGAGCGTCGAGAGTGCGCTGCTGCGGAACATGCGCAGAGGCAAGGCACTCTGCGGCAAAGCGGACATTGGCGCGTCGGGCGTCTTCGAGGGGGCGTTGGTAGGCGCCGACGCCGTAGTAGTGGGTGACACCCTCATTCGGAGCGAATGGCATGCTGCCGCCATAGGGTGAGTTGGGGACGTAGGCCACGTCCGGGCGGTAGTCCTTGACGAGCTGAGCCAGCGTCTCGGTGAAGAATGCGCCTTTCCAAATGCGGTCCGGAAGCCCGAGCATGGCACCCTGCTGGAAGACTTCGCTGCCTCCAGCGACAACGACCAGCGAGGGGTGGCCCTGAAGCTCGCCGAGGAGGCTTGCCACTTCGGTCTTTGCGCGTGTCGCAAAGGCTTCGTCGGCGAAGGGATAATCGAAATTCGCAAACATCAGGTCCTGCCAGACCATGATGCCCAGTCGGTCGCAAAGGCGGAAGAAGTCGGCGCTCTCATAAGTCATGGTTCCGCCGATGCGGATCATGTTCATGTTGGCTTCGGCGGCCAGAGCGAGCCAAGGCGCATAGGCTTCTGCGGAGCCCGACAGTCGCAGGAGGTCGGCGCTGGTCCAGACGGAGCCGCGGCAGAAGACCGGCACACCGTTGACCTTGAGCCCGAAGCCCTTGCCGTCTTCGTCGTGGTCCACCTCGATCCGCCGAAAGCCTACAAGTCCGAGGGGGTGGATGCGTCCGTCTATCGCCAGCGTTACATCGTGGAGTGTGGGCTCGCCATGGGTTCTCGGCCACCAGGCGGCCACGGCAGGCAGTTCAAGGCGCGCCGTCATGCGCCCGTCTGGCTTCCTCTCGAGCTGGGCCGTGCGGCCACAGCAGAGGATCGCCATCTCTGCGCCGGTCTGTTCCTGCAGTTCGACCGTCAGGTGTCCGGTGCCGAAATCGTCGAGATCGGCTCGAATGCGCAGACCGGAGACCGCGTCGCGCGACGGACGAATGAGGTAAATCGGCCGGTAGGGGCCGACGGGATGGATCTCGGGACACCAGCCTGGCATGTGGCCGAGCAGGGTGGTGCGGACGAGACGTAGTCCCTGATGGTCCATCATCTGTGGGCGCCAGCGTGCCCTTGGCCCCTTCTGGTCCAGATGGGGCTGTAACGCGCGAAAACAGATCGCCAGTTCGTCGTCGCCTGAGAGGTCGAGCGAGAGATCGAAGGGTTCGAACATGCTGACGCTTGCGTGCCGCAATGCGCCGTTGACGAAGATATCTGCGATGGTCGCGAGACCTTCGAAGCGCAGGATTGCAGAGCCGGGCGTCTCCCCTGCCAGAGAGCGCAGATACCAGACATCCTTGTCATGCAGGGGGCTTGGATTGGCCGGATCGTAAAGGCCCGCATCGGTCAGTGCGCCGGCTGCTGTTCCGGGCACGGAAGCGCGAATGTGGAATGCAGCGCGAGGAAGGTCTGATGGGACAGCGTAACGTCCCGCTTCCGTCACCATGAGGGTCCAGCCGTGCTCCAGAGGACGTGTATCCGCCCCCAGATAGATCGTCCCCGTCATGTCTCAGTCCTCACGTCAGCCTCTGGCCCAGATCATCCATCAGCCGCTCCCAGGCCGCAATGGCCGGATCAAGGGCGGTTGCCAGCGGATCGAATTTCTTGCGGGTCACCGCGCGGGCTAGCTGGAACTGAACGGTCTTGGCGCATTCGCTGATCTTCAGCGCTTCGGCAATGGCGTTCCCATGCGCTTTCTCATCTAGCCAGGCAAGATGGCTTGCCAGCAGTTCGAAATTGGCGCCGAATTGGCGCAGCGTGTTGAAGGCGTATTTGTGGAAATAGCCAAAGGGGCGTTCGGCGACCGCCTCGACCTGCTTCGGGAACACGGAGGCGAATTCGGCAATTGGATTTTTGTCGGGTCGGCGCATGAAATGGCGGCGCAGGAGAGCCGTCGCCGTTGTCCGTTGGTGCGCGCTCGAGGACTGTGTCTTCGGGAATTTGGCGAATTCGGTAAAGGGAAGGAAGGGCAGGGTGCCTTCAGGAAGATTGCGCTGGAAGACGCCGTCGAAATCCTCGCCCCCAAGGCGGAAGAAGCCGCCGTTGTGGAAATAGTCCATGACCCGGTTTGCCATGTCCAGCCGGTTGATGCCGACGGTCGTTTTGCCGTGCTCCTGCCGGTAGCCGACACCTTGCGTGTCGGGCATGAAGTAGCTGTCCATCTCGACGAGGCAAAGGCGGCCGCGGGCGACCTGCTCGGCGACGTGGCTTTCGACGGTGTCGAAGATGGCAAGCTCGGTCACCCTGACGTCATAGAGCTCTTCGAGATCCTCTAGCGGGACCTTAAAGAAGGTGAACTGGTCACCTTCGAAATCCTGGGTCAGCGTGAAGCCGAGCATGGCTTCCGGGGTAAAGCCTGCTGCGGCCAGTACCTCGATCCAGAGATCGACATAGCAATTGGTTTCCGGCCACATGCGCTCCTGATTGTGGAGCGCATGGGAAGCGTAGTTTTCCGGATCGAGGCCGGGGAAGACCGATGTCATTGCGGGTTCAACCCCAGAGCGTCTTGCGCACGGCTTCCGGCCAGGAGGCGACGGCGAGGCCATGCTGGGCGAAGAGGGCAAGCGCAATGCGCTCCAGACCGAAGCCGACACAGGCGGTGTGAGCAACGGAGCCGTCGGCGAGTGAGAGGCCCCATTTCTGGCCAAAGGCGTCCTGGTGGTAGTTGAAGCTCATGCAGGCGGTCTTGTTGGCCTGCGAGGTGACCGGGATGAGCAACTCGAACTTCAGGTTCTGGTCGCGCTGGTTGTTGGCAAGCAGCTTGCCGGCGCGGCCGAAGAAGGGGTCATTGGCGACGTCGATTTCGACGTCGAGGCCGATTGACTTCATCATCTCGACACCGCGATCCATCCAGGTCTGGCGGAAGGTCGTGACGTGAGCTTCGGTACCCATGCAGACATATTCGCGCATGCGGAACAGCTGCTGACGGGCCGGATCCTTGGACGGTTCGTGGCGGAAGCAGTAGGACTGCAGGTCGAAGAGGCCGCCGTCCATGGAGATCGGGCCGCGCTTGGCGACGGTCGGATAGAGCGGGTAGCAGGCGGCCGGGGTCAGCGCGATGTCGGTCGCCTTCTGCTCCTTCGTCCAGTCCTTGCCCTCTTCCATGCACTGGAGCAGGCTCATGTGGTCGTGGTCATTGCCGCAGAAGGAATGCACGGTGCCCGCGAGCTGCGGGAAGCTCTTCATGTAACCGCTCTTTTCGAAATAGGCGCGGTTCATGCCGGGCGGAAAACGAATGGCCTCGGCGCCATCGGCGCCGCCGATCTTGTCGATCAGGCGCTCAAAGGCGGCGATGACGTCTTCGAACTGGCCGCTGCGGCCATAGAGGCCGTCGACGCCCGTGTCGATGAGAAGGCCGCTCTCGAAGAGGCGGTCCAGAAAGCTCACCTGCATATCCATTTGGTTACCCCAACAATCCGGTTTCTTGCTTGTGCACGAGCAGCATGGTCGACGAGTTGCCGAGAATGCGGTCGTTGGAAATCATCAGTTCGGCGGAATGCGCATCCCGCAGATGGCGGCCGAGGCTGTAGGGCGTGCCGTTCTTGTAGCCCATGATGCCGCAGATCCTGAGCGCCTGATGTATGACCGGCAGGATCATCTCGGAGGAGGCGATCTTGACGTTGTTCATCGCAACCGCAAAGCCCATCGAGGATAGACGGTCGGGATCTTTCAGGGCCTGCTCGTAGGAGGTGAGACCCGACTGGATGTTGGAGCGGATCACCTGAAGCTGGCTCGACATTTCGGCTAGCTGAACAAGGCCTGGAGGCTGGGTGCCCGGCGCCTTGCGGGCGGCAGCGCGGATGAAGGTCTGGGCCTTGGTGAAGGCGTCCACGGCGATGCCATACCAGAGCGCGCTCCAGAGCAGATGCGAACTCGCGAGCATGGACTGGGCGGCGATCTCGGCGAAGGGTTTGGGCAGGATCTGTTCTGCGGGTGCCTCGCCCTTGAACAGGAAGCCATCGGAGCAGGTGCCGCGCATGCCGAGCGTATCCCAGACATGGGTCTGCTCAAGCGTGTATTGGTCTTTCAGGAAAACCGTCATTACCTGATCGGTCGGCGGGGCGTCCTTGCGGGCGCGCGATGTAATCAGGATGGCGTCGGCATGTTTGCCGTAGGAGATGACGGTCGCGTCCTTCTCCAGCCGGCAGTGATTGCCGTCAACCTCTATGGCACAAATCGAATTGCGCAGGTTGCCGCCGATGCCGCCTTCGGTGGTGGCGGATCCCAGCAGGAATTGGTCGGCGCAGATCCGGCGCATGAAGTCGCGGTGCCAGGACGCATCGTTGCCATGGGAGACGAGGCTCGACACCTTGATCTGGTGCATGGCGAAGATCATCGCGCTTGCGGCGCAGCCCTGGGCCATGATGGTGCAGAGTTCGGCGATCTCAGAGGTGGAGCGACCTTCGCCGCCGCAATCCACGGGGATCTGGATTCCCATCAGTCGCTCTGCCTTCATGGCGTCCACGGCTTCTTTCGGAAAGCGGCCGGCCTTGTCGACGTCGTCGGCATGCATCGCGGCGATGGCCGCGATGCGGGACGTGCGCGCCTTCAGGCTCTTGTCCGTCGATGTGGAGGAGAGGTCCATCAGGCGACCTTTCTGTCCCCGACGATGGTAGCGACCGTCGCCTCGATGGCGGCAATGCTGGCGAAGGACTTGCGGTTCAGGAGGTGGTCGGGGAACTCCATGTCGAAGGCTTCTTCGAGGCCCAGCATCAGCTGGACGGAGGCGAAGGACGACAGGCCGGCGGCATAAAGGTCAGCTTCGTCTGCAAGCGTCTCGACGGCGACGGGAAGGCCACCGAGTTTGGCCAGCAACGTGCGAATGGTTTCGTTCATCGTTTTCCCTCCGATCGGACGTTCGAAATCTATTGAGCGATTTCTTACAGAGGAAAGACGAAGTTTCCGCTAAGCGTTTCGGTAAAATCAGAATGAACGGGCTGCATCAGCCGGCGGAAAGGAGCTGGTTTTCGCGGTTTCGGCTGCAATCAGGGTCGAGTTAGCCCTTGTAGACGTGTTCTTTGCCGTGGCGGTCGAGAACGATGTATCGATTTGGTTCAACTTGGCGCAGGCTATCCGTACCGATCTCAACCTTGCCGTGGCCGCCCGGCAGGTCGAGGATGTAGTGCGGAATGCAGAGGCCGGAGAGCTTGGTGCGCAGGTCTCGCATGATGGCCTGGCCCTCGGCGATGGTCAGCCGGAAATGCCCGGTGCCGGGCGCCATGTCGGGATGGTGCAGGTAATAGGGCTTCACGCCGATCTCGACAAAACCGCGCATGAGATCCGCAAGCGTATCGGCATTGTCGTTTACGCCTTTCAGCAGAACGCTCTGGCTAACCAGATGCACGCCCGCTGCGACCAGACGGGTGCATGCCTGGCGAACCTCTGGCGTGAGTTCGCGCGCATGGTTCACATGCAGTGCGAGATAGAGCGTCTTGCCGCCGGTCTGCAGGGTCTCGGTCAAGGCTTCGGAGATGCGCGCTGGATCGACGGCCGGAACTCGCGTGTGGATGCGAACGATCCGGACATGGGCGATCGTTGCGAGCTCCTGCATGACCTCGCGCAGGCGTCGTGGGGAGAGGATCAGCGGATCGCCGCCTGTGAAGATCACTTCCCAGATCCGCTCGTCGGCGCGGATGTAATCGAGTGCCGCCTTCAGGGCCTCGGTTGAGAGATTGCCGTCGCCCTGTGGCCCGACCATTTCGCGGCGGAAGCAGAAACGACAATAGACCGGACACGTATGTACGAGCTTGAGCAGGACCCGGTCGGGATAGCGGTGCACGATGCCTTCGACCGGCGAATGCGGATGGTCGCCGATGGGGTCTGCCCGCTCGTCGGGATGTTCGACAAGTTCGGCGGCCGTTGGCACATATTGGGCGGCGATCGGATCGCGAGGGTCGTTGGGATCGATCAAAGCCCGAACGGTCGGCGTCAATGCGATGGCGTAACGTTCGGCGACGGCATCAAGCTGCGTTGCCTCAGCCGTCGTAACAAGGCCTTTGGACAGGAGGTCGCTGACACTGCGCAGGGTGGTCGCCTCAGCCAAGATGCGTCTCCGCGACCGGCGCCCAGATCACCTGGTCGATCCTCAATGCGCCGGTTGCCAGCATCACGAGGCGGTCAAAGCCGAGCGCGATCCCCGATGCTTCCGGCATTTCTTGCAAGGCTTCGAGGAAGTCCTCGTCGAGCGGATAGGTTTCGCCGTAGACGCGCTGCTTCTCCGCCATTTCTGCATCGAAGCGCCTGCGCTGTTCGGCCGGGTCCGTCAGTTCGCCGAAGGCATTGGCAAGCTCGACACCACAGGCATAGACCTCGAAGCGTTCTGCAACGCGCGGATCGTCGGCGCAGGGGCGGGCAAGGGCTGCCTCGGCGACAGGGTAGCGGTCTAAAATGGTGACGCGGCCGTTGCCGAGGTTCGGTTCGACCTTTTCGACGATGACGCGGCTGAACAGGTCCGCCCATGTGTCGTCGTCGGCGGCTCGCATGCCGGCCGCCTGCACCTGTGTCAGCAGCGCGTTTCGATCCGTGCGGCCATCTGCGGCAATGGTGGCCAACAGGTCGATGCCGGCGTGGCGAGTAAATGCGTCTGCCACCGAGATGCGTTCCGGTTCCGCGAATGGGTCAACGGTCTTGCCGCCAAAGGCAAATTGCTGCGTGCCCGCAGTCCGCGCAGCGAGCGCAATCAGATCGGCACAGTCCTGCATCAGCCGTTCATAGCCCGCGCCGACGCGATACCATTCCAGCATGGTGAATTCCGGATGGTGCAGGGGGCCGCGTTCCCGATTGCGGTAAACATGGGCGAAACAGACGATTTTCGGCTCGCCGGCAGCCAACAGTTTCTTGCAGGCGAATTCCGGCGATGTGTGCAGGTAAAGAGGCACAGCAGATCCATCGTGGCCGATCGCTTCGGTTTGGAAGGCATGCAGATGGGCTTCGTTGCCGGGCGAAACCTGCAGGGTCGCAGTGTCGACCTCCACGAAGTCGTCCCCGGCGAAATGCGCGCGGAAAGCGGCCTGGATCCGATTGCGACCGATCAGGAAAGGGCGACGGTCCGCATGCACGGAAGCGCGCCACCACGGAGGGGATGATCGGCGGCTGTCAATCATGCCGGAATCTCGGTCCATTTCTCAACACGGGCTGGCTATTTTACCGGATTTGGGTTAGTTGCGCCCGAGAAATTCATAGAGGTCCGTCGGGACCGCCGTCCTTTACGACGGGTCTTACGCAGATACAAGGAATTCCAATGGTCAAGATTATCGCCTCGTCCGTGCGCAAGGGCAATGTCATCGACGTGGACGGCAAGCTCTACGTCGTGCTGACTGCCGAAAACTTCCACCCGGGCAAGGGCACGCCGGTCACCCAGGTCAACATGCGCCGCATCGTCGATGGCGTGAAGGTTTCGGAACGCTGGCGCACGACCGAGCAGGTCGAGCGCGCGTTCGTTGAAGACGTGAACCACCAGTTCCTCTACGAGGACGGCGAAGGCTTCCACTTCATGAACCCTGAGAACTACGACCAGGTCGTGGTGGACGTCGAGACGATGGGTGATCAGAAGGCCTATCTGCAGGAAGGCATGGTCTGCATTCTGTCGATGCATGAAGGCATTGCGCTTGCTCTGCAGTTGCCGCGTCATGTCACGCTGGAGATCACCGAGACGGAGCCGGTCGTCAAGGGCCAGACGGCGTCGTCGTCCTACAAGCCCGCGATGCTTTCCAATGGTATCCGCACCATGGTGCCGCCGCATGTCGACGCCGGCATCCGCGTCGTCATCGCGACCGAAGACAATTCCTACGTCGAGCGCGCCAAGAACTAAGAGCTGTAGCTCGACCGATACCTAAAAGCCCGGCGTGGACCACGCCGGGCTTTTTGTTTGCTCGTCATTTCCCCTAATGCCGGCGGGGCGCAGGGTGCCCCGCCGGCCGTTCTCGCCGGTCACGCTCGCGCCATCACGGAGCGCTTACGTGATCAGCGTCCGGCGAGAATGGGACTGCCGAAGTTCGACGCCTTGGGGCGGGCGGCAGTTGCCTTCATGGCATCGCCCCGCTCGAGCAACATGATCTGCTCCTTCAAGTGCAGCTTGATCTTCTTCAAGGCGCGGACCCTGATGCCATCAGGCTGCGGACGGCGCTGTTCCTCGTCAATCTTGGCGGCGACGATCGAATGGCGGGCTCTCAGGGCTTTGAGCAGTTGCTTCATGGCGATCTCCTTTCGTGCCTCACCTATATGACCCGCCTTGATTGATTGTTCCAATTCATTGATTATATAAAACTGATAGTTTTTCTCTATGAGGTTCGGCAATGCCTTTTCGACCCAGTCACCGGCAGTTGGAGTATCTCGTCACGCTGGGCGAGACAGGGCACTTCGGCGAGGCCGCAAAGCGTTGCAATGTCTCGCAGCCGACGCTCTCGGTGCAGGTGGCGCTGCTTGAGAAGCAGCTCGGAGTGACGCTGATCGATCGCATGCCCGGACAGGTCGTGCCGACGCCCGTCGGTGCCGAAGTCATCACGGCTGCGAAGGTCATCCTTAATGGTCTCGATGAAATCCGTGCGGTTGCGACAGGATCGAAAGCTAATCTCGGCGGTGCCATCCGGCTAGGGGTCGCACCCTCGTTCGGACCCTACTTCCTGCCCTATCTCCTGCCGCCGCTGCACAAGCGCTATCCTGAGCTCAAGATCTACATCCGCGAGGATCGGCCGCGTCAGTTGGAGAAGGCAGTGCTGCAGGGGGAGACGGATTGTGGATTGGGACCTCTGCCATCTTCCGAAGACGGTTTCGTCTCGCTCCAGATCTGCCGGGAGCGGATCCTCCTCGGCGTGCCCAAGGCGCACCGGCTGGCTGCGTTCGACACGATTTCGCCGGATGAGCTGAAGGGCGAGAGGCTGCTCACGCTCGGTCCGGGGCATCGCTTGATGGATGAGGTGAGGCGTCTCGCCGACATGTCGGGTGCCACGCTCGCCGAAGAGTACGAAGGGTCGAGCCTCGACGCGATCCGCCAGATGGTCTCGATCGAGATGGGTCTTTCGCTTTTCCCGGAACTCTATGTGCGATCGGAATTTGCCAAGGAGGACGGGATCAAACTCCTGACGATCGAGCATTGGCAGGGGGTGCGGGATATCGGCTTCTTTTGGCGGCAGGCGTCTGCTCGGCAAAGCCACTTCGAGGCACTGGCCGAACTTGGCCACTCGGTGGCGGATCGGATCTTTTCACCGAGTGAGCCGGAATGAAAATCCCCGGCGCTGGGCCGGGGATCTCGCATGCGATCAGGCGATGCCGCCGAGGCAGATGTACTTGATCTCGGTATAGTCATCGATGCCGTATTTCGACCCTTCGCGGCCGAGACCCGACTGCTTGATGCCACCAAAGGGTGCGACTTCCGTCGAGATGAGGCCGGTGTTGACGCCGACCATGCCGTATTCGAGGGCTTCCGCGACCCGGAAGATCTTGGCGATGTCCTTCGAGTAGAAGTAGGAGGCGAGGCCGAACTCTGTGGCGTTGGCGAGTTCGACGACTTCGTCTTCGGTCTCGAACTTGAAGAGAGGTGCCACCGGGCCAAAGGTCTCTTCGGTCGCGACCTTCATATCGGTGGTCACACCGGTGAGGATCGTCGGTTCGAAGAAGAGTTCGCCAGCCGAGGACGGCTTGCCGCCGAGGGCGACCTTGGCACCCTTGGAGACGGCATCGGCGACGTGTTCCTTGACCTTGTCGATCGCCTTGGAATCGATCAGCGGGCCGGTCGTCACGCCTTCGGCAAAGCCGTTGCCAACCTTCAGTTGGCCGACCTTTTCGGCGAGCTTCTTGGCAAACGCGTCGTAGATGCCCGACTGAACATAGAGACGGTTGGCGCAGACGCAGGTCTGGCCGGCGTTGCGGTACTTGGAGATCATCGCACCTTCGACCGCGGCATCGAGATCCGCATCATCGAAGACGATGAAGGGCGCATTGCCGCCGAGTTCCAGGCCGAGCTTCATGATCTGGTCGGCACCCTGGCGCATCAGGATGCGGCCGACATTGGTGGAGCCGGTGAAGGTCAGCTTGCGCACCTTGTCATTGGCGCAGAATTCCTGGCCGACCATGGCTGCGTCCGTCGAGGTCAGTACCGAGAACAGGCCGGCAGGCAGGCCGGCGCGCTCGGCGAGGATCGCAAGGGCGAGTGCCGAAAGCGGGGTCTGGGCGGCAGGCTTCGATACCATCGCACAACCGACGGCGAGAGCCGGGGCAACCTTGCGGGCGAGCATGGCATTCGGAAAGTTCCACGGCGTGATGGCGCCGACGACACCGACCGGCTGCTTGATGACCATGATGCGCTTGTCAGCCTGATGGCCGGGGATCGTGTCGCCGTAGACGCGCTTGGCTTCCTCGGCGAACCACTCGACGTAGGATGCACCATAAAGGATTTCGCCGCGGGCTTCGGCCCAGGGCTTGCCCATTTCCATCGTCAGAATGGTTGCGAGGTCGTCGGCATTGGCGACCATCAGGTCGTTCAGTTTGCGCAGGACAGCTGCGCGCTCCTTGCCGGTCTTCTTCGCCCAGGCCTTCTGTGCGGCATGTGCCGCATCGATGGCCTTGCTGACCTCCGCCTTGCTCACATCAGGGAGAACCGCGATGACTTCCCCCGTTGCGGGGTTGGTGACCTCGAAGGTCTTGCCCGACTGGCTTGCGGCTAGCCAGTCATTGCCGACCAGCGACTTGTCCGTCGCCAGTGTCGGATCCTTCAGTTTGTCGGTCAGAACTTTCGAAATGGTCATGCCTCAGGCTCCTGCTGCAACTTCACGGATCGAGGCTTCGATCAGATCGAGCGCCTCGTTGAAGACCTCGTCCTGGATGGTGATCGGGGCGAGGAAGCGGATGACGTTGCTGTAGACGCCGCAGGTGAGAAGGATCAGGCCCTTCTCCAGCGCCTTCAAACGCACCGCATTGGTGAAATCCGCATTCGGCTTGTCGGTTCCCGGGACCTTGAATTCGACGGCGTTCATGAAGCCGAGACCACGGATATCCATGATGTGGGGTACATCGGCGCGGATCGCTTCGAGGCGCTGCTTCAGCCGGTTGCCGAGCTGGTTGGCGCGGTCGCAGAGTTGCTCTTCTTCGATGACGTCGAGAACGGCATGGGCGGCTGCGATCGCCAGCGGGTTGCCGGCATAGGTGCCGCCGAGGCCGCCGGGGCCGGGGGCATCCATCAGTTCGGCGCGGCCGGTGACAGCCGAGAGGGGGAAACCGCCGGCGAGGCTCTTCGCCATCGTCGTCAGGTCCGGAACCACGTCGTAATGCTCCATGGCAAACAGCTTGCCGGTGCGGGCAAAGCCTGTCTGCACTTCGTCGGCGACAAGCAGGATACCGTGTTCGTCGCAGAGTTCGCGCAGTGCCTTCATGAGGGCGCGCGGAACATCATAGAAGCCACCTTCGCCCTGGACGGGTTCCAGGATAATGGCTGCAACGCGCTTCGGGTCGACATCTGCCTTGAACAGCTTGTCGAGTACGTCGAGAGAGGTCTCGACGTCGATGCCGTGCATTTCGAGCGGGAAGGGCACGTGGAAGACGTCGCCCATCATCGGGCCGAAGCCGACCTTGTAAGGAACGACCTTGCCGGTCAACGCCATGCCGAGGAAGGTACGTCCGTGGAAACCGCCGGTAAACGCGATGACTGCTGAGCGGCCGGTGGCGCAACGGGCGATTTTGATGGCGTTTTCGACGGCTTCGGCGCCTGTTGTCGCGAAGATTGTCTTCTTTTCGAAGTTGCCGGGTACGATCTTGTTCAAGCGCTCAGCGAGCGCGACATAGTTCTCGTAAGGGACGACCTGGTGGCAGGTGTGCGTGAAGCGATCGAGCTGGGCCTTGACGGCTTCGACGACCTTCGGGTGACGATGGCCGGTGTTGAGAACGGCAATGCCGCCGGCGAAGTCGATGTAGCGACGGCCTTCGACATCCCAGATCTCCGAGTTCTCAGCCTTGTCGGCATAGATCTGCGTGGTCATGCCAACGCCGCGGGAAATGGCGTCATTCTTGCGGGCTGAGATTTCGGCGTTCTTCATCGTTTTCGTCCTGTGCGAAGGGTTGCCAGCGGCGTCGCATCCGACTGCGATCACGCGGTTTCATATTTCCTACATTTTTTCTGTAGACTTGCAATATGCTTTATCGGCATTATCACCCGTGACTGCGACATTTCCTTGGGGGCAGCGTGGACGACATCCGGTTCAAGATTGCAGAAGCTGCCAGAATGGCGGGCGTCTCGCCCTCCACGCTGCGGCTGTGGGAAACGCAGGATCTGATCCAGCCAATCCGTACGGCCACGGGGCAGCGGCTCTATGACCGGGCGCTGGTGGATCGCCTGAAGCACATTGCCTGGTTGAGGAGTGAAAGAGGCCTGAACCCGGCAGCAATCCGCGAGAGCCTGCGCGAAGTTTCCTCGGAGGCCGATGAAGACGTTGTCGAGGGTGAGGATGATGCCTCCGATATCCGCCCTGGCACCCGGATCCGTCGCTTGCGGCGCGAGGCTGGCAAAACGCTGGAGAGTGTTGCGCAGGCGACGGGGGTTGCGGTTTCACAGCTGTCGACGTTTGAGCGCACCTCCCAGGGCCTGTCCTTCACGGCCCTGCATGAGGTCGCGCGCCATCTCGGCACGACACTGGCCTCGCTTAGCGGCCAGGAAGAGGGGAGGGGCGGAGAATCCCTGATCCGCGACGGCAAGTGGGCTTCATGGCCCACCACCTCGTCCGGTGTTGCCGTGCAAGTGCTGGCCGAGGGCCGGAACGCGATGGAATGCAACCGCTTCCAGCTGGCGCCCGGTGCATCGAGTGAAGGTGCCTATCAGCACGAGGGCGAGGAGTTTCTCTACATGCTCTCAGGCAGCCTTGAGATCATTCTTGATGGCGACAAGTTCTTCGAGCTGAATGCCGGGGACAGCTTCTATTTCGAGAGCCGCAGGCCGCATTCCTGGCGGAACATCTCGAGCGGCGAAACCGTGCTTATCTGGATCAACACGCCGGCCACTTTCTAAGTCAGACAAAGAAAACCCGGCGACCGTTTCCGGTGCCGGGCTCTCATATGGTTTGGATGTCGGCGCTTAGTTGCTTGCGACTACGGTCTTGGCGCCATCCCAGGCATAGCCGCCGCCGATGGCGACGTTCAGGGACACGTAACCATTCGCCAGCTGCTGGACGGCCTGGGCAAGGTTTGCCTGGGCGCTTGCGACGTTGCGCTGAGCATCCAGCACGTCGAGCAGCGAGGAAGCGCCGTCACGGTAGCTCGCGGTGGCGAGCGACAGGGCTTCTTCGTAGGAGCGGACGGTGGCGGTCAGGGCGGATACCGTCTGGCGCGTGCGGCTGACGGCAACGAGTGCGTTCTCGACTTCGGAAACGGCGTTCAGCACGGTCTGTTTCCAGGCGAGATAGGCTTCGCGAGCTGCGGCTTCATTCGCCTTGATTCTGGCGAGGCGAGCCCCGGCGTCGAAGATCGGCAGGTCGAGGCTCGGACCGAAGCCCCAGGACGTTGCCTTGCCGCTGGCAGCCGATGTCGCGACCAGCGTCGGCGAGATCGAGCCGCTGAGCGAGATCGACGGGTAAAGCGCTGCTTCGGCGACACCGATTTCGGCAGTCGCGGCTGCGAGACTGCGTTCGGCAGCGCGGATGTCGGGGCGGTTGCGGATGAGGTCGGCGGGAACGCCGGCACTCACGCCGCGGCGTGCGTAGGGCTGGGCCGCGCCCTTCTGAAGGTCGGCGAGCAAGCTGGTTGCGGGCAAGCCAAGCAGCAGCGAAATCCGGTGGACCGACTGGCGGAAGGAGATTTCGAGGGCCGGGATTTCGGCGAGCGTGGAGTTCACCAGACCTTCGGACTGGACGACGTCCAGACGCGAGGCGGCACCTGCTTCGAGCTGAAGGCGGGTCAGTTCAAGCGTTTCGCGGCGCGATGTCAGGTTCTTGCGGGCGATCGCGATGCGCTCCTGATAGTAGCGCGCATCGACATAGGCCGATACGACGCTCGACAGGAAGGTCAGGCGCGCCACGTCAGCGCTTGCATAGGCTGCGTCCAGCGAAGCCTTCGCGCTTTCCTTCGACCGGCGATACTGGCCGAAGAGATCGATCAGCCACGAGACGCTGGCCGTGCCAGTCGATGTGTTGGTCGTGTCGCTGTCACGGGTCGAAAGCGCGCCGCTTGCATTGGTCTTCGAAACCTGATGGTCGGCAGCTACGTTGAGCTGCGGGAACGCAGCAGAGTCGGCCGATTCGAAATTGGCTTCCGCCGAGGTGATTCGTTCAATTGCCTGGAGGACGTCGAGGTTCTGGGAGAGGCCCGTTTCGACCAGGCCGTTCAACCGGCGGTCGTTGAAAGCGGTCCACCAGGGAGCCAGTGTTACGTCCGCTGCGGCACGCGTGCTGCCCTCGGAAAACTTGACGGGGAGTGTCGTTTGAGGGGCCTCGTGATCGGGTCCAACGACACAACCGGAGAGGAGGAGCATTGCGAGAGGTGCGGCAGCGCGAATTTTCAGCATCACGTTTTCCTGTAATTGTCCCCCGGTCGAGCCGCGAAGGTTCTATTGATACCTTTGCCGGCGACCGCTTTACTCACGCAGGCTACCGCAGCAGCCTACGCAATAATTCCTTAACGTAGTTTGTCAATCACCCCTTAGACAGCTCTTCTTTCGGTTTTGCACCGCCGAAGAGTTGCCGAATGATCACGAAAAACGACGGTACGAAGAAGATTCCGAGCGCTGTAGCGGTGAACATGCCGCCAAGAACGCCAATACCGATCGAATTCTGCGCCGCAGAGCCTGCGCCCGTTGCAATTGCCAGTGGCACAACGCCCAGTATGAAGGCGAGAGACGTCATGATAATCGGACGCAGTCGGAGCTTTGCAGCTTCGAGTGTTGCATCAATGACACTCAATCCGGCAGCCTGGCGGTCTTTGGCGAACTCCACGATGAGAATCGCATTCTTCGCAGCCAGGCCGATCGTGGTCAGAAGACCGACCTTGAAATAGACGTCGTTCGACTGGCCGAAGAAGTATGCCGCGGCCACTGCGCCGAGCACGCCCACGGGAACCGCCATGATGACCGAGAACGGAATCGACCAGCTTTCATAGAGTGCGGCGAGGCAGAGGAAGACGATCAGAACCGACAGCGCGTAAAGCAGCGGTGCCTGGGACCCGGACAGTCTCTCCTGGTAGGAAATGCCCTGCCACGCGACCGTGTAGCCGCCGCTCATGTTGGCGGTGAGCTGCTCCATCGTATCCATGGCCGTGCCCGAGCTTACGCCCGCACCTGCTGCACCTTCCATCGAGATCGCACCGACGCCGTTATATCGGCTAAGCGTCGGGGCACCGCTGATCCACTCCGTCTTGACGAAGGAGGAGAAGGGGACCATCTCGCCGGTCGAATTGCGGGCGTGCCAGTCGTTGATTGCGGTCTCCTGCATACGATAGGGCGCATCACCCTGAACGTAGACCGGCTTCAATTCTCCGTTCAGCGTGAAGTCGTTCACGTCGCGGCCGGCGAAAATGATCGACAGCATGCTGTTCACGGTCGCCACGTCGAGACCCATTGCGCCCATCTTTTCCTGGTCGAGCAGCAGCTTGAGCTGTGTTTCGGCCGGTGGGTTGTTGGTGCGCAGCGAGCTGACATTGGCGTCGGCGCTGCCGGCCTGCATCAATTGCTGGGCCGCTGCCGTCAGTGCTTCCGTGCCGTTCTTTCCGCTGTCCACCAGATACATCGAGAAACCACTCGATGTGCCGAGACCCGGGATTGCCGGCGGCTGCAGCGGGAATACCTGAGCGTCGCGCAGGGTGAAGAAGTAGCCCATGGCGCGCTGGACGACTGCCGAAGCGGCAAGCTGAGGCTCCTCGCGCAGCTCGAAATCCTTGAGCTTGGCGAAGACAAGGGCGTAGTTCTGGCCCGATCCGGTGAAGGAGAAGCCCGAGACGGAGAAGACGTCCTGGATCGCGTCCTTTTCCTTGTCGAGATAGAAGTCCTCGATCTTCTTGATGATCTCTTCCGTGCGCGTGACCGTGGCGCCGTTCGGCAGCTGCACGATGGTCATCAGCACGCCCTGATCTTCTTCCGGGAGGAAGGAAGAGGGAAGGCGCAGGAAAAGCCAGCTCATGCCGCCAATGACGATCGCGAACATCAGCATGACCCGCAACGGGCGCTTCAGCAGATAACCGATCGAGGACACGTAGCCACCGGTCGCACTGTCGAAGTTGCGGTTGAACCACGCGCCGAGGCCGCGCTTCTCCTTGTGATGGTCGATCGGCTTGAGCATCGTTGCGCACAAGGCCGGTGTCAGCACGATGGCCACGAGAGCCGAGAGCAGCATGGCCGAGACGATCGTCACGGAGAACTGGCGATAGATGATGCCGGTCGAGCCGCCGAAGAAAGCCATCGGGATGAAGACGGCGGTCAGAACGAGAGCGATGCCGACGATCGCGCCGGTGATTTCGCCCATCGACTTCTCTGTCGCCTCAAGCGGGGAGAGGCCTTCCTCCGACATGATGCGTTCGACGTTTTCCACGACGACGATGGCGTCGTCGACAAGGAGGCCGATCGCAAGCACCATGGCAAACATGGTGAGCGTGTTGATCGAATATCCCGTCAGCGCAAGGATGCCGAATGTTCCGAGAAGCACCACGGGCACTGCGATCATCGGGATGATCGTTGCGCGCAGGTTCTGGAGGAAGACAAGCAGGACCACGAAGACCAGAACGATGGCTTCGATCAGCGTGTGAACGACCTTTTCGATCGACAGCTGGACGAAGGGCGTCGTGTCATAGGGATAGGTGATGACAACGTTTTCCGGCAGCGAAGGCGCGATCGTCTCAAGCTGCGACTTCACGCGGGCGGCCGTATCAAGTGCATTGGCGCCGGTCGCAAGGTTGACGGCGAAGCCGGTTGCCGGGTTCCGGTTGGAGCGGGTCTTCGTGCCGTAGCTTTCCTGGCCGATCTCGATACGGGCGACGTCGCTCAGGCGCACCGTTGCACCGTCTGTTTCCGTCTTCAGAATGATGGATTCGAAGTCAGAGACAGACTGCAACTGGCTCTGTGCCGTCACCGTTACGGTCAACTGCTGGCCTGCCGGAGCCGGCTGGCTGCCGAGAGCGCCAACGGAAACCTGCGTATTCTGGGCCTGGATCGCCGTGGTGACGTCCGTGGGTGTCAGCTGGAACTTGTTGAGCTGGAACGGGTCAAGCCACACGCGCATGGCATAACCAGTGCCGAAGACTTCGATGCTGCCGACGCCTTCCAGACGCTTGATCTGGTCCTCGATCTGCGAGGAGAAGATGTCGCCGAGTTCGACGTTGCTGCGTGCACCGTCCGTCGAAACAAGGGCGCCGACGAGTAGAATGCTGGACGTGGAGCGCGTGACCGAGATGCCGGCCGTCTGGACGATGTCCGGCAGCTGCGACTGGACGAGCTGCAGCTTGTTCTGAACCTGAACCTGGGCGATTTCCGGATCGATGGAGTTGCCGAAGGTCAGGGTTACGCTCGCGGAGCCGGTGCTCGACGACGAGGTCATGTAAGTGAGATCGTCGAGACCGGTCATGCCGTCCTCGATGATCGAAGTCACGGACTTCTCGACCGTTTCGGCGCTGGCGCCGTTATAGCTTGCCGAGATCTGCACCGTCGTCGGCGCGATTTCTGGGTACTGAGCGATCGACAGCGTCGAGATCGCCAAAGCGCCCCCGAGCATGATGATGATCGCGATCACCCAAGCGAAGATCGGGCGACGGATGAAATACTGGGCCATGGGTTATCCTTTACGCCTCTGTTGCCTTGCCTGTCGCACAATTACGGTTGTGCAGCAGGGGCGGCAGCCGGAGCCGCGGTCTCTTCGACGATACCGTCCGCGTTGATCTTCGCTTCGACTGGCTGGACAGGTGCCCCATCGCCGATCCACTGGAACCCATCGACAATCAGCTTGTCACCGTCGGAGATGCCGGAGGCGACGAGCCAGTTGCTGCCCGAGACCTGTGCGTCATCGAAGATGCGTGTCTCGACCTTGTTGTCAGCGGTGACGAACTTTGCCGAAAGCTCCCCGTTGGCGCTGCGGGTCGCGGCGCGCTGGGGGATCAGG
The DNA here is from genome assembly GCF_056323085.1 of Allorhizobium sp. nf9_anc. Classification (NCBI taxonomy): domain Bacteria; kingdom Pseudomonadati; phylum Pseudomonadota; class Alphaproteobacteria; order Hyphomicrobiales; family Rhizobiaceae; genus Allorhizobium; species Allorhizobium sp. nf9_anc. Next base: position 75,770 of record NZ_CM150481.1, read on the forward strand.
AAGCCTTCTTCGGTGCCAACGCTGACGGTTGCCCGGACATACATGCCCGGCAGGATGAGGCCATCCGGGTTGTCGAAGACTGCGCGGATGGAAAAGGTACCGGTCGTCTGGCTCACGGCCATTTCCGACATGTCGAGCTTGCCGACGACCGGATATTCATGGCCATTTTCAAGGGTCAACCGGATGTCGGTCGCGCCATTTTCGGTGCGGTTGATACGGCCAGCAGAGATTGCTTCGCGAAGACGCAGGAGATTGACGCTCGATTCCGTCAGGTCGATATAGATCGGATCCAGACGGCGCAGCGTCATCAGCGTGTCGGTCTGGTTTGCCGTCACCACGTTGCCGATCGAGTAGCGCGATGCCGTCGTCACGCCTTCGAAGGGCGCGCGGATCTCGGTCAGGGCAAGTTCGATCTCGGAGGAGCGCAAGGCGGCTCTCGCCTGGGCGACATCAGCTTCCGCCTGGAGGAGCGTCACGCGGGCGTTTTCCAGCTCAACCTGGGTCGCGCCGCTGCCGACGAGACGTTCCTGGCGTGCCAGGTTGGATTGCGCGGTCGGCACACCGGCCTCTGCCTTTTGCAGGCTCGCCTGGGCCTGTGCCTGGGCTGCGCGGTAGGTGTCGTCCTCGATCTTGTAAAGGAGATCGCCTTCCTTGACCTCGTTGCCTTCCTTGAAGGCAATTTCCTTGATCACGCCGCTGACGCGCGGACGGATCTCTGCCATCTGGAATGCGGCGGCGCGTCCCGGGAGTGTCGTGGTCAGCGTCTGCGGTGCCTTCTTCATCAGCACCACGCTGACGGCTGCGGGTGGCCGCTCGCCGTCGGGGGCTCCGCCGCCGGGGTTCTGGGCCGTTTCCTGATCGCTGCAACTCGCGAGTGCCGCGGTGCAGGCAAGAAGAACAGAGGCGAACTTGAGGCTTCGGCGCATGGAACATCCCAAAATATGGCGGTCGTTCAAGGTGAGGGCCGCTTACGCCAGGAGATTATGTCCCCTCGACACAGAACACGGCCCGACCGTCTGACACGATGGCAGGTCTCGATGGAAAGTGACGTAATCCAGGTATCGTCACTTAACAAGTGGCAAGCGCATGGCTGCGTCGATCAACGCGACAACATCCTTGCATCGTGTTGCCATAATGTCAGCCTTTTCCAATCCTGTCATGACAGGATGAATGACGCAGGACAGGGCATCGAACGCCGAATTGGCTAAACGGGGAATGTCGGTCACGTGGTAGCAGCCCTCGCGGATACCGGCGTCGATGATGTCGGCGATCATTTCGACGACCATCTTGCGGAAACGGTCGCCACAGTCGAGCTCTTCGGTGATGGTCACGAGGATCATCTCGAAGACGAATGGCGCATCCAGCCGGCCGGAGACATGTTCCTGCATCAGATGGTGGGCAAGCGCATACAAGCGTTCGGGTGCCGGACGGTTCTGTGGCAAGCCTCGCAGGGACGCGACCGTCTCCTCGATGGCGCGTGTTGCGATCGCATCGACGAGACTGGTCTTGGTGCGGAAATGCTTGAAGACATTCGCCGGCGACATGGAGAGTGCTGCCGCAATGTCGGCGATCGCGACACTGGCGTAACCATGGGTGCGGAATAGGCTTTCGGCCGTGTTCAGGATCTCTTCACGGGTTTCCTCGGCAGATTTGCGCGGGCGGCGAACTACCTTGGCTTTTTCAGGCCCTGCACAGCTGCCTGGTGGGGCGCGATAACCGTGATCCATGACGTTTCGGCCTCCTCCTAGCCGATGTAGCGCACCAGATTGTCGTGGACCCGAACCGAAGGGCTCTCGCCACTGTCATCAGGCACGAAGGTCTCACCGGTGATCGCTTCATAAGCCTTTATATAGACCTTGGAGGTCTCTTCGACCAGCGACTGGGGGATTTCCGGGATTTGATCGACATAGGGGTCGCAGCGCTCAGCGACCCAGGCCCGGACGAAATCCTTGTCAAAGCTCTGCGGGCGCTCGCCCTTTTCGAAGCTCGACGGATAGCTTTCAGCGATCCAGTAGCGGCTACTGTCGGGTGTGTGGATCTCGTCTGCCAGGATGATCGTGCCGTTCTCATCCGTGCCGAACTCATATTTGGTGTCGACGAGGATCAAGCCGCGTTCCGCGGCGAGCTGCTGCCCGCGTGCAAAGAGCGCAAGGGCGTAGCGCGACAGGGTTTCCCACTGCTCGGCGGTCAGGAGCTTCTTCTCCACGATTTCGGCCGGTGTCAGCGGCTCGTCATGGCCACCGTCGAACTCCTTGCTCGTCGGCGTGATGATCGGGGTCGGAAGCTTCTCGTTGTCGCGCATGCCGTCGGGAAGGGTGATCCCGTACATCTGGCGCTCGCCCTTCTTATAGAGAGTGAGGATCGAGGTGCCCGTCGTGCCGGCGAGATAGCCGCGGACAACAATCTCGACGGGAAGGATATCGAGGCGTTTGCCGACAACGACATTCGGGTCCGGATAGGCGATCACATGGTTCGGGCAGATGTCGCTGGTCTTGTCGAACCAGTAGCGCGCGGTCTGCGTCAGAACCTGGCCCTTATAAGGTATGCAGGTCAGAATACGGTCGAAGGCGCTCAGGCGATCGGTCGAGATGATGATGCGGCTTCCGTCCGGCAGGTCGTAGTTCTCACGCACCTTGCCACGATAGTAGTTCGGCAGTTCCGGGTAATGGGCTTCGGACAGGACGCGCATTGTTATCCTCGAGGTCTTCGCGATCGGAGCACGCTGTAAAGGTGCGGTTTCTGCCTCGCGGTACCCGAAAGCGGGGGCTGTTTCAAAGAAAAAGCGCATGGCATGGGCCATGCGCTCTCTCAACGTCATCTTATATCAGGTCGCTGCGTGGTGCAGGCGATCGTTGAAGAACCCGTTGTCGGTTGCCTTGCGCAGTGTCTTGGCGGCGGCGAGAACGCCGAGGTCGACGAGCGGTTCGACAAGGATCACCGTCATATAGGCGGCACCGAAAGTGGCGATGCTGGTCAGGCTCTCGGTCGTGAAGCCATGACCATAGAGAGCCCAGAACGCGACCCAGGCGACGATGCCGCCCTGATAGGTGGTCGAAAGAGCGAGCGCATCGCGGTAGCTGACGTCAACGTAAGCCTTCTTCTCCGGGATGATCCGGCGAGCGATGTGGCTGATGGCAAACAAGGGCACGATCAACGTCGTGACGTTCATTCCATACTGCGGCAGATCGAATGGCGCGAAGAACAGCCCCTGCAGCAGGAGACCAAGTGCCAGACCGATCGAGGCAGCACCGGCGCCGAAGATCAGGAACAGCGTCGAGCCAAGGATCAAGTGCACCTCGGATACACCGACCGGATGGTGTGGCAGAACCTCGAAGAAAGAGAAGACAAGAGCCGTCGTCAGAAGTGTCCTGCCGGCAAGGCCTGATGGTGATGCCTTCGCCTGCAGGTCGTCCTTCGCCATCTTGGCCATCAGGCCAAAGGAAAGAGCTGCGGTGGCATAGCTGAGTGCGAGTTTGGCGCCGTCGACGACGCCGGGTTCAATATGCATAACAATGTCCTTTCGTCCGCGCCCACCGCGCGGGAAGAGTAATGCCGTGTTCACGGCGCCAAGTGATGGCAGGTCTCCTGGCTCACGGGTCAGGGCTTCAGTCCGCCTTATCAGCACAAGGCCAATGGCATGTCGGACGTCGCTCACCGTTCACAGTTGCGGGGGCAGCCACGGTTTCGGCCCCTGATGGGTAGTCCTCACCGTATTCCCTCTTCGTCCGCCCGTCGGGTCTTGTCCGGGCGAAACCATCACAGAAGAAACTTAGGCCTCTCATCTGATTGATGTCCAGCGGTTTGCGACACCATCAGCAGCAATTGCTGCAGGGGATTGGCAATTGGCAATTTGCCACATTGCCGGATCCGGTGGCCGAAGCTTACCTGAGCGCCGATACGACGAGAGAGAGAAAGAGAGAGCGATGGGTGCATTGATTTACAGAGTGCCGCTGTTTGGCTGGATGCTGAAGGAGGCGGTCCAGGGGCCGACCACTGCCAAGGTGCTCTTCGTGGCGAACCTGCTGATGGTCTGGATGCTTGCCATTCTGGCCTTTGGCTATCCAGCGATCATTATTCCGGCGCTTGCAGCTGTGCCCGCGATGTTCGTGGTGCTGTTGCTGATCACCAAAGGGTAAAGCGAAAAGCGGGCCTTTTATCCGGACATGCCGGTCCCCATATAGGAGTGAGAGACCTGAAGCTGGTGGGTGATGGCACTTCTGAGCGAGAGAGC
>NZ_CM150481.1:82500-3840000 GCF_056323085.1 Allorhizobium sp. nf9_anc
TTTGAAGAAATAAAAGTTTGCATCACTCGAACGAGTGCTGCCTGTTCTGCATACATTGTGAAGAGAAGATTGATCTGGAGGCTTCCAGGTGTGGGGTTTTACCTCATGTCCGAGCCCAGTTCTGATGATCCTTGTGAGGGCCTAGCCGGCCTGAACCTGGTGAAGGACTGGAGGTAGGTAGGAAGCTTGTCGCTCTGGATCGTTCGTTGTTGGTGACTTCGGTCACCTCTGATGAATGATCGGATTACCGTTGCCTGACCGCGCGGTACCGGATTTAATCTCGAGAAGCTGGTCTTAAAGACAAGCTGCAAGTGAGCTGCTCGGCGTAGCTCCAATAAAGCAGACTTGTCGAACACGTCGATGGCATCTGAATGGTCTGGTTGTAAAAGGTAGCCGGATTGCTGGATCTGACCGCAAGGTCTGATCGAGCTATAGATGAGCATTGGCAATGAGAACGATTAAGTGTCGTAAGGGCATTTGGTGGATGCCTTGGCATGCACAGGCGAAGAAGGACGTGATACGCTGCGAAAAGCCGTGGGGAGCTGCGAATAAGCTTTGATCCATGGATATCCGAATGGGGAAACCCACCTTAAATGCTTGGAGAATCCAAACTGATCGCAAGATCGGCTTGGGTTTCCAAGCATTGTGATAAGGTATCTAACCTTCGAATACATAGGGGTTAGAAGCGAACGCAGGGAACTGAAACATCTAAGTACCTGCAGGAAAGGACATCAACCGAGACTCCGCAAGTAGTGGCGAGCGAACGCGGACCAGGCCAGTGGCAATGAGGAATAAAGCTGAACAGGTTGGAAAGCCTGGCTATAGTGGGTGATAGCCCCGTAAGCGTAGAACACTCATTGTCCTAGAGTAAGGCGGGACACGTGAAATCCTGTCTGAACATGGGGAGACCACTCTCCAAGCCTAAGTACTCGTGCATGACCGATAGCGAACAAGTACCGTGAGGGAAAGGTGAAAAGCACCCCGACAAGGGGAGTGAAATAGAACCTGAAACCGGATGCCTACAAGCAGTCGGAGGGCGCAAGCCTGACGGCGTACCTTTTGTATAATGGGTCAACGACTTAGTGTAACTAGCAAGCTTAAGCCGGTAGGTGTAGGCGCAGCGAAAGCGAGTCTGAATAGGGCGACCATAGTTAGTTGCATTAGACCCGAAACCGAGTGATCTAGCCATGAGCAGGCTGAAGGTTGGGTAACACCAACTGGAGGGCCGAACCCGCATCTGTTGCAATAGATTGGGATGACTTGTGGCTAGGGGTGAAAGGCCAATCAAACTCGGAGATAGCTGGTTCTCCGCGAAATCTATTTAGGTAGAGCGTCGACCGAATACCCCAGGGGGTAGAGCACTGGATGGGCTATGGGGACTCACCGTCTTACTGATCCTAACCAAACTCCGAATACCTGGGAGTACTAGTCGGCAGACACACGGCGGGTGCTAACGTCCGTCGTGAAGAGGGCAACAACCCTGACCTCCAGCTAAGGTCCCCAAGTCATGGCTAAGTGGGAAAGGATGTGAGGATCCCAAAACAACCAGGATGTTGGCTTAGAAGCAGCCATCATTTAAAGAAAGCGTAACAGCTCACTGGTCTAAATAAGGGTCTTTGCGCCGAAAATGTAACGGGGCTAAAGCCATGCACCGAAGCTGAGGATGTGGATTTATCCACGTGGTAGCGGAGCGTTCCGTAAGCCTGTGAAGGGGTACCCGTGAGGGGCCCTGGAGGTATCGGAAGTGCGAATGTTGACATGAGTAACGATAAAGGGGGTGAGAGACCCCCTCGCCGAAAGACCAAGGGTTCCTGCTTAAAGTTAATCTGAGCAGGGTTAGCCGGCCCCTAAGATGAGGCAGAAATGCGTAGTCGATGGGAACCACGTTAATATTCGTGGGCCTGGTGGTAGTGACGGATTGCGTAACTCGTTCAGACTTATTGGATTGTCTGGGCGGGGAAGCGGTTCCAGGAAATAGCTCCACCGTACAGACCGTACCCGAAACCGACACAGGTGGTCAGGTAGAGTATACCAAGGCGCTTGAGAGAACTATGTTGAAGGAACTCGGCAAATTGCACGCGTAACTTCGGAAGAAGCGTGACCCCTTTGTACGCAAGTATGATGGGGTGGCACAGACCAGGGGGTAGCGACTGTTTATCAAAAACACAGGGCTCTGCGAAGTCGCAAGACGACGTATAGGGTCTGACGCCTGCCCGGTGCTGGAAGGTTAAGAGGAGAGGTGCAAGCTTTGAATCGAAGCCCCAGTAAACGGCGGCCGTAACTATAACGGTCCTAAGGTAGCGAAATTCCTTGTCGGGTAAGTTCCGACCTGCACGAATGGCGTAACGACTTCCCCGCTGTCTCCAACATAGACTCAGTGAAATTGAATTCCCCGTGAAGATGCGGGGTTCCTGCGGTCAGACGGAAAGACCCCGTGCACCTTTACTATAGCTTTACACTGGCATTCGTGTCGGCATGTGTAGGATAGGTGGTAGGCTTTGAAGCAGGGACGCCAGTTTCTGTGGAGCCATCCTTGAAATACCACCCTTATCGTCATGGATGTCTAACCGCGGTCCGTCATCCGGATCCGGGACAGTGTATGGTGGGTAGTTTGACTGGGGCGGTCGCCTCCGAAAGAGTAACGGAGGCGCGCGATGGTGGGCTCAGACCGGTCGGAAATCGGTCGTCGAGTGCAATGGCATAAGCCCGCCTGACTGCGAGACTGACAAGTCGAGCAGAGACGAAAGTCGGTCATAGTGATCCGGTGGTCCCGTGTGGAAGGGCCATCGCTCAACGGATAAAAGGTACGCCGGGGATAACAGGCTGATGACCCCCAAGAGTCCATATCGACGGGGTTGTTTGGCACCTCGATGTCGGCTCATCGCATCCTGGGGCTGGAGCAGGTCCCAAGGGTTTGGCTGTTCGCCAATTAAAGCGGTACGTGAGCTGGGTTCAGAACGTCGTGAGACAGTTCGGTCCCTATCTGCCGTGGGTGTAGGAATATTGACAGGATCTGTCCCTAGTACGAGAGGACCGGGATGGACATATCTCTGGTGGACCTGTTGTCGTGCCAACGGCATAGCAGGGTAGCTATATATGGAATGGATAACCGCTGAAGGCATCTAAGCGGGAAACCAACCTGAAAACGAGTATTCCCTATCAGGGCCGTGGAAGACTACCACGTTGATAGGACGGGTGTGGAAGCTCAGTAATGAGTGAAGCTTACCGTTACTAATAGCCCGATTGGCTTGATCGTTCTCATTGACCATGCTCATCGGCCCGGACAAATCCGGGCGATGATGCCAAATACGTGTTCATGTAAAAGAGGTTCGCCTCACCAGCTTCTCAACAACATTGCCCTTAGCCGACCTGGTGGTCATGGCGGGGTGGCTGCACCCGTTCCCATTCCGAACACGGCCGTGAAACGCCCCAGCGCCAATGGTACTTCGTCTCAAGACGCGGGAGAGTAGGTCGCTGCCAGGTCTGCTAAAGGCAATGTTGTCGGGTTTTGCGAAAGCAAATACCTCGGGTTTTGCGAAAGCAAATACCCAAATCTTCTCGATCGCAACATCGGCCCAAGCCGAAACAACGGGCCGCATCAAGCGGCCCTTTTTGCTTGGTGGAACCTCTTAAGCGTTACAACTTCAGTTGTTACGCTCTTGGCGCGGGGTGGAGCAGCCCGGTAGCTCGTCAGGCTCATAACCTGAAGGCCGCAGGTTCAAATCCTGCCCCCGCAACCAAAACATTAAAAAAACCGAAACGAAGCCTGTTTCTCAGTGAGGGCAGCCTCGAACCGGCTGAAATACGCCAGCTTCCCTAGCTCGATCCCTGAACTCACCCGCCCTCACACGGCGGGCGAACTCGTTTGCATTCCGTACACACAGGCTGACCTGATGCAGTTCCTCATGACCTGAGCCCCTGACCTTCCTCCAGAATTTGGTAGAGTCCGTCACATCAAGGAGACGGACGGATGAAGCGTTCACGGTTTACGGAAGAACAGATCATCGGGATATTGAAGGAGCAGGAGGCGGGCGCGAAGACGGTTGATGTCTGCCGCAAGCACGGCATCTCGGATGCAACCTTCTACAAATACAAGGCGAAGTATGGCGGCATGGACGTGTCGGATGCCCGCAAGCTGAAGGCGCTCGAGGACGAGAATGCCAAACTGAAGAAGCTGCTCGCCGAGGCCATGCTGGACAATGCGATCCTGAAGGATGTCGCTGCAAAAAATGGTGACGCCCGATGTGAAGCGGAATGCGGTGGCTCACGTCTGTGCTCAGCATGGAGTGAGGCAGCGTCGGGCGTGCGAGGTTCTATCGTTTGATCGGTCGAGCATGCGATATCGCAGTGTGCGACCTGACGATGCGGCCATTCGGGAGGCGATGAAGAAGGTGTCATCCGAGCGGCGGCGCTTCGGTTACCGGCGCATCCACGTCATGCTCGACCGGCAGGGCATCGTCATGAACCTGAAGAAGCTTCGACGTCTCTATCGGGAGGAGAAGCTGACGGTGCGCAAGCGTGGTGGCAGAAAGCGAGCCTTGGGAACGAGGCGCCCTCTGGCTCTGCCCTCACGCCCCAATGAGCGCTGGAGCCTGGACTTCATCAGCGATGCCCTCACCGACGGTCGCCGGTTCCGTATTCTGGCGGTGGTCGACGACTTCACCCGTGAATGCCTTTGTCTGGTCGCCGATACATCCCTGTCGGGGGCAAGGCTTGCCCGCGAGCTGGGTGGTCTCATCGCCAAACGCGGAAAACCGAGGACGATTGTCTCGGACAACGGCATGGAGATGACCAGCATGGCCATCCTCAAATGGTGCCAGGAGACGAAGGTCGAATGGCATTACATTGCCCCAGGCAAGCCGATGCAAAACGGCCTCATTGAAAGCTTCAACGGCAGCTTCCGTGACGAATGCCTAAACGAGACGCTGTTCTCGTCGCTCACCCAGGCCCGCACCGCCATCACTGCATGGAAGGAGGATTACAACAGAAACAGACCGCACTCGTCGCTGGGCAATATCACTCCCAGCGAGTTCGCAATGAAAATGGCTATGGAAAAACAGGCCGCATGAGGCCAGATTGAAAACCCACGACTCTCCCGAAAATTGGAGGGAAGTCGGGGCTCAGGTCACTCACCATCGACGTGCAATTCCGCTGCGTCCGGCTACCGTCTCCCCGTCATAGCGGGGTCTACCAGAATCGGCACGAAATTTAGCGTCTCGGGTCAGTAGCAAAGAACCCTGCTGATCCCGCATGATCGCAGCCGGCGCTCCGTCAGCGGCGCTCCGACCGTCCCTCATTGCAATACTCCTCTCGGCGCTCGCGGACGCAAGGTTGATGTTGTGCGGCCCAATGACGATGGTGCGGCCGGTCTCGTCGGCGAGCCGGCGAGGTTTCAGCATCAGCTGGCTGCCGTGATACTTCCCTTTTTGCACCTTCAGAATTGCACTTCAACACGGCGGCGGGGCGCAGGGCAGGATGGTTCAGATTCATAGCTTCCACTTTTTTTAGGCCTGAACGCCTCCGGTCAGCGCACCAGTCCCTGTATCTTTGGTTGTATCATTTTGAAACAGGATTGCTCAGCTTCGCGGTGGCGAGAGGAGTAACGCTTCGCGGCGGCGCTTTCTTTCAGATGGAAAGTCGACGCACCGCGGTCGAGATCCTAGCAATCTATAAGTGTTTGAAATGTGGGGGATCTCATGCCTTGTGCGCTGCGATCAAGGGCTTTTCGGTGTCGTTGAGGGCCCGGTCGCAAGACTCTTGTCCTAATCTCACACAACCATCGCCTGCCAGAGATCAAAGGGAATTAAATCTCTGATCAACCATGCCGCCACGCCAGGATGCGCCCAAGGGTCGTCGCTGTGGTCATTAAGATAACAGTTACGTGAGTACGTTATGAAATACTAACTGGAGCTCTGGTTGCAGGGAGAGAATTATGGGCGTTACCCCGATGAAGGTCCTGAATGACGGCAGCCTTGCCGCGCACAGCGCGCCGCATGCAGTCGCCGTGTGGCGAAGACCGTCACTCATGCAAGGATTTCAAAATCTGCAAGAGTTGGGGGATGCAGCGTGACAGAGAGCGCTCACGAACTGGCTACAGCTCCGCTTGAAGTTGGCAAGAACCTGACGATTGCGCATGCCGCGGCGCTGCGTGAATTGCTCCTCTCCGAACTTGAGGCGCGACCTTTGCTGGAGATCGCGCTGCCGGAAGATGCGGAGATGGATCTCAGCTTCATTCAGGTGATGGAATCGGCGCGGCTCTCAGCTGCTCTTCAAGACAAGCAAATTTCAATGAGAACACCCGCCGGCGCCAATCTCATGCGTCTCCTGGAGCGGGCCGGCTTCACCACGGACATGTCATCCGAAAGCCGGGCGTTCTGGTTTCATGAGGGGGCAATCCAATGACTGCACAGATCCTGACTGTTGACGATTCCGCAAGTATCCGCATGACGACGAAGATCGCCCTGACGAATGCCGGCTATCAGGTCACCGAGGCGGTGGATGGCCGCGACGGGCTGACCAAGGCCACGTCCGGGGCTTTCGATCTGATCGTGACCGATCTCAACATGCCGAACATGAACGGCATCGAGATGATCAAGGCCCTTCGTGGTTCACCGAAGCATGCGGGAACGCCAATCATCTTTCTCACGACCGAGTCCGACGGTGAGATCAAGGCACAGGCCAAGGCGGCCGGTGCGACAGGATGGATCACGAAGCCTTTCGATGCCGACCAGCTGGTGAAAATTGCCAGAAAGGTCCTTGGCCGATGAGTTCGCTCGACCCGGTTCAGGTTTTCCGCACCGAGGCGGTGGAATTGTTCGAACAGATCGAGCTGAACCTGCTCGACCTGAACAACGACCTCACCAATCAAGGATTGGTCGATGCCGTGTTCCGTGGGCTGCATACGCTCAAAGGTTCCGGAGCCATGTTTGGCTTCGACGCGCTTGCCGCCTTTACCCATCATTGTGAAACGGCCTTCGACGCCGTGCGCAAGGGCAGTGTGCCGGCAACGCCGGCCCTCGTTTCGGCCGTGCTTGATGCGCAAAGCCATATGAAGGCTCTCATCGATCGGCCGCATGACGTTCAGCACGAAACGGGCGAAGAGCTGTTGGCCAAGCTTCAGGCGGCCATTGAGGGGGCTTCGGGTAACGGGACGTCCGGCAAGGAAGGCTTACAAAACGGGGCTTCCGGCCATGAGGCCGCGGCCCCGTCTCCAGCACTCTCTGAGACCGCTTCCAACAAGAACATCGGCTGGACGCTGAAGATCGGCCTGCCGCCCCGCGCCATGGTCAATGGCACCAATCCGCTTGGTTTGCTGGATGAATTGCGCGAACTCGGCGAATGTACCGTGATTGCCGATGCCAGTCACATCCCCGATCTTCCAGCGCTTCAGCCAACCGAAATCTATGTCAGCTGGACGGTGACCCTTCACGGGAATGTCCCCAAGTCTGCAATCGAAGACGTATTCATCTTCGTGCTCGACGAGATGTCGCTCGAGATGACGGAGATGTTCGAGGCAGCGCCTGAAGCGACAGAGCCCGAAGCGCCGTCCGCCTCCGCAGAGCCGCAAGCGACGCCGGTTGCGATGCCGGAGACGCCGCCGCCGGCAGCCGCAGCTCCGACCGCCAGCACCGATAACCGGAGCAGCAAACCGGCCGAGAGCGTGCGCGTGCCGGCTGAACGGCTTGATGAACTGATGGATCGCGTCGGCGAGCTGGTGATTGCCCAGTCACGCCTTTCGCAGCTCGCCAATGCCAGCGCGGATGTCATGCTTCGCTCGGTTTCCGAAGATGTCGAGCGCCTTTCCGGAGAACTGCGCGATACGATGATGGGTTTGCGAATGGTGCCGGTGGGCAGCCTCTTTGCTCGCTTTCGCCGGCTCGTACACGACCTGTCGCGCGAGACTGGAAAGACGATCGAGCTCGAAACTCTCGGCGAAACAACCGAGGTCGACAAGACCGTCATCGAACGGCTTGCGGACCCGCTGGTTCACCTGGTTCGCAACTCCGTCGATCACGGCCTTGAGCCACCGCACGAACGACAGGCGGCCGGCAAGAGTGCTGCAGGAAAGGTGACCCTTTCCGCCCACCAATCCGGCGGGCAAGTGATCATTGCCATCAAGGATGATGGCCGTGGCATCGACCGTGCCCGGGTCAGGGCAAAGGCGGAATCCACGGGATTGATCGCGCCGGGTCAGCCACTGACCGATCAGGAACTGATGCTGCTGATTTTCGAACCGGGCTTCTCGACCGCAGCGCAGATCACCAGCCTTTCCGGACGCGGTGTCGGGATGGATGTGGTGAAGAAGACCGTGGAGACCTTGCGCGGCATCATCGATGTGAAGAGCGAGCCGGGCCAGGGGTCTGAAATTTCTCTGCGCATTCCGCTGACGCTCGCCATCATTGATGGGCTGCTGATCCGTGTCGGGTCGGGAAACTACGTTATTCCGCTTTCTGCCGTCGAGGAGTGCGTCGAACTCTCCCTTGAGGAAGATCAGCGCTCGCGGGGGCGCAGCTTCATCTCCCTGCGTGACAGCCTTGTGCCGTTCCTGAGGCTCAGGGAAGTCTTCAACACCTGTACGCCGCCGGACACCTACCAGAAGATGGTTGTGATCTCGACCGGCAACGAGCGCGTCGGGCTCGTCGTCGACCAGATCATTGGCGACCACCAGACGGTCATCAAGTCAATGTCGAAGCTGCACCACGACGTGTCGACCTTCTCCGGCGCCACGATCCTCGGTGACGGCAGCGTCGCCCTCATCCTCGATGTGGCACAGATCGTCAGCGCAGGGCAGCAACAGGAGGCGCAGTTGCGGGCAATAGCATGAACATCGTTGTCGACAGGAAGGCCACAGGCAGCATCTGGAATGAAGAGGACCTAGCCGTCCTGACCTTCAGCCTGAACGGTGAATTGTTCGCGATTGCGGCGACACTGGTGCGCGAAATCATGGACGTCGTTGCGGAAACCAGCGTCCCGGGCGCGCGCAACTTCGTCGGCAGCGTGATCAACTTCCGCGGCCGGGTCATTCCGCTGACCGACATCAGGCTCGCTTTCGGCATGGAAGCGACACAGACGACCATCGACAGTCGCATCATCGTCATCGAGATCGATATCGACGGAGAGCCGACCTTGCTCGGAGTGCGCACCGACAAGGTCCATGAAGTGACCTCGCTCCAACGCTCCCGGGGAGAGCCGCCGCCAAGCGTCGGAATGCGATGGCGCGCGGACTTCATCGAGTGCCTCGTGAAGCGCGACGGCGAGTTCGTCATCGTACCAAATCTTTTTGCAATCTATGCGCTTGGCCGCCCGCAAAGGCAATTCAACCAGTCCTGACCTCCCAGTTTCGCCCATCAGTGGCCAACCGAATGAATAGAAAGAGGAAATCCCGCATGTCCGTTCTAGATCAGATGAGGAAGACATCTCGCACGGCCTGGGCGATGGCTGAAATTCGCAGCCTGATGCAAGATATGGCCGCTGGAGACATGTCCGGCCGTGCCAACCTTCAGATGGCAACGGGTGAAGCGCATGAACTGCTGACAATGGTCAACGAACTGCTTGACCTAGCTACGGCGCCCGTCGCGGATCTGCGCAAGGCAATCGACGATGTCTCGGCCGCACATGAAAAGGGCGATATCGACGTGATCGTCCCGACGGCAGTGTTCAAGGGCGATGTCGCTGTGATTGCCCAGGAGGTGAATGACCTCGTAGGCAGCCATATCGCCGTGAAGAAGAAGGCAATGGCTGTCGTCAAGGAGTTCAGTGAGGGCAACTTCAACGCGCCGCTCGAACAACTGCCGGGCAAGAAAGCCTTTATCAACGATACGATCGAGACCCTGCGCGGCAACCTCAAGGGTCTGATCACCGAGATGAACACGATGTCTGCCGAGCATGACAAAGGCGATATCGACGTCTTTGTGCCTGTCGAGAAGTTCAACGGTGACTTTGCCACCATGGCCAGTGGCATCAATGACATGGTCGCCGGTCATATCGCCGTGAAGAAGAAGGCGATGGCTGTGGTCAAGGAGTTCGGCGAGGGCAACTTCAACGCGCCGCTCGAACAACTGCCAGGCAAGAAGGCCTTTATCAATGATACGATCGAGACGCTGCGCGGCAACCTCAAGGGCCTGATCACGGAAATGAACACCATGTCGTCCGAGCACGACAAGGGCGACATCGACGTCTTCGTTCCGGCGGATAAGTTCAACGGTGACTTTGCCACCATGGCCAGGGGCATCAACGACATGGTCGTCGGCCATATCGCCGTGAAGAAGAAGGCAATGGCGGTGGTCAAGGAGTTCAGTGAGGGCAATTTCAATGCGCCGCTCGAACAGCTGCCCGGCAAGAAGGCCTTTATCAACGACACGATCGAGACCCTGCGCGGCAACCTCAAGGGTCTGATCGCGGAAATGAACACTATGTCCACCGAGCATGACAAGGGCGATATTGACGTCTTTGTGCCTGTCGAAAAGTTCAAGGGTGACTTTGCCATAATGGCCAAGGGCATCAACGACATGGTCGCCGGCCATATCGCCGTGAAGAAGAAGGCGATGGCGGTGGTGAAAGAGTTCGGCGAGGGCAACTTCCATGCGCAGCTCGAACAGCTTCCGGGCAAGAAGGCTTTCATCAACGACACGATCAACACGCTTCGCGCCAACTTCCGCGCCATCATCGCCGAGATCCAGCGCCTGATTGACGCCTCCACGGCGGGCAAGCTTAACGAAAGAGGCGAAGCCAATCGTTTCGTCGGCGATTTCGCGTCCGTCGTTTCCGGCATCAACGGAATGCTCGATGCCATTCTTGTGCCCATCGCAGAAGGCAACCGTGTGCTTGGCAAGGTGGCGATCGGTGACCTTACCGAAGCCGTGAACATTGACTGTGAGGGCGACCATCAGAAGATGAAACATGCCGTCAATTCGCTGATCGATAGTCTGCGTGAAACGGCGGATGTGGCCAACCGGATTTCCAACGGAGACTTGACGGTTACGCGGCGACCACTCTCCGACAAGGATGTCCTCGGCCAGGCGCTGCTCGAAATGACGGAACGCCTTCGCAGCGTCGTCCGAGATGCACTCGCGGCCTCCGACAATGTCTCGCTGGGCAGCCAGCAACTGTCCGGCAGTTCTGAACAGTTGTCGCAGGGCGCCTCCGAACAGGCTGCCGCCACCGAACAGGCATCGGCTTCCATGGAAGAGATGGCTGCCAACATCAAGCAGAACGCCGACAACGCATCGCAGACCGAAAAGATTGCCCGCCAGTCCTCTAGGGATGCCGAGGAATCGGGCGGTGCGGTCAACCGGGCAGTTGGTGCCATGCGCACGATCGCCGAGAAGATCTCCATCGTCCAGGAGATTGCTCGCCAGACCGATCTCCTGGCGCTGAATGCTGCCGTCGAGGCAGCGCGTGCCGGCGAACATGGCAAGGGCTTTGCCGTCGTGGCATCCGAAGTCCGCAAACTTGCCGAACGCAGCCAGGCTGCGGCTGCAGAAATCAGCACGCTTTCGAGTGAAACCGTCAGCGTGGCGACACAAGCTGGCGAAATGCTCAACAAGCTTGTGCCTGATATCCGCAAGACCGCGGAACTGGTGTCGGAAATTTCTGCCGCCTGCCGCGAGCAGGATATCGGCGCCTCGCAGATCAACGAGGCCATCCAGCAGCTCGACAAGGTGACGCAGCAGAATGCCGGAGCATCCGAAGGCGTCTCGTCAACTTCGCTCGAACTGGCGTCCCAGGCCGAGGAATTGCAGGCTTCGATCTCATTCTTCCGCATCGACACTTCAGGGTCGGGGCGGCTCCACTCGCAGCCCCCCGTGCAACGCGCAAGCCAGACTGCATCGCGAAGCCCGGTCAAGCCGTCCAGATCCCACTCGTCCGGCACGGTCGCCGGCCAACAAGAGCGAGTGAAAGGATTTGCCCTGGACATGTCCATGGGTGCGCCGGACGACGAAGACAACGATTTCCGCCAGAGCGCCTGAGTAGCCTGCAATCAACTTGACCAAAGCTCGACGCGGTCAAACAACGAGGAGCATCAGTATCATGAACTTGCTCACACAAATCCGGAAGACATCTCGCGCCGAATGGGCGATTTCGGAGATCCAAGAACTCACGAAACGCCTTGCGGAGGGTGATCTTTCTCACCGCGCACGCGAACAGGATGCGACCGGGGAGGCTCGTGACATGCTGATCGCCGTCAACGCTTTGCTGGACGTGGCCATGCGTCCGGTCGGCACGCTCCATTCGGCCATCGACCGGATGGCCTCGGAGCATGACAAAGGTGACATCGATGTGGTGCTGCCCGTTGATCGCTTTCACGGTGATCTGGCCACCATGGCCAATGGCATCAATGATTTGGTCGCCGCCCATATCGCGGTGAAGAAGAAGGCTATGGCTGTCGTCAAGGAGTTTAGTGAGGGCAACTTCAACGCGCCGCTCGAACAACTGCCAGGCAAGAAGGCCTTTATCAATGATACGATCGAGACGCTGCGCGGCAACCTCAAGGGCCTGATCACGGAAATGAACACCATGTCGTCCGAGCACGACAAGGGCGACATCGACGTCTTCGTTCCGGCGGATAAGTTCAACGGTGACTTTGCCACCATGGCCAGGGGCATCAACGACATGGTCGTCGGCCATATCGCCGTGAAGAAGAAGGCAATGGCGGTGGTCAAGGAGTTCAGTGAGGGCAATTTCAATGCGCCGCTCGAACAGCTGCCGGGCAAGAAGGCCTTTATCAACGATACGATCGAGACCCTGCGCGGCAACCTCAAGGGTCTGATCGCCGAAATGAACAATATGTCCACCGAGCATGACAAGGGCGATATCGACGTCTTTGTGCCTGTCGAAAAGTTCAAGGGTGACTTTGCCATAATGGCCAAGGGCATCAACGACATGGTCGCCGGCCACATCGCCGTGAAGAAGAAGGCGATGGCGGTGGTGAAAGAGTTCGGCGAGGGCAACTTCCATGCGCAGCTCGAACAGCTTCCGGGCAAGAAGGCTTTCATCAACGACACGATCAACACGCTTCGCGCCAACTTCCGCGCCATCATAGCCGAAATCCAACGCCTGATTGATGCCTCCACGGCGGGCAGGCTTAGCGAAAGAGGCGAGGCCAATCGTTTCGTCGGCGATTTCGCGTCCGTCGTTTCCGGCATCAACGGTATGCTCGATGCCATCCTGGTGCCCATCGCAGAGGGCAACCGTGTGCTCAATCAGGTCTCATCGGGAAACCTTATGGAACGCGTCGAAATCGACTGCGAAGGTGATCATCAGGCCATGAAGTCGGCAATCAACTCGCTTGTCGATAACCTCACATCCTTCGCGACAACGGTCAGCGCTGCCGCAGATCAGGTCGCCAGCGGCAGCCACAATCTATCCTCGAGCAGCGAACAGCTGTCGCAAGGGGCAAACGAGCAGGCCGCCGCGACCGAAGAGGCGTCTGCCTCGATGGAAGAGATGGCTGCCAACATCAAGCAGAACGCCGATAATGCATCGCAGACCGAAAAGATTGCCCGCCAGTCCTCTAGGGATGCCGAGGAATCGGGCGGTGCGGTCAACCGGGCAGTTGGCGCCATGCGCACGATTGCCCAGAAGATCTCCATCGTGCAGGAGATTGCCCGCCAGACCGATCTTCTGGCACTGAATGCTGCCGTCGAGGCGGCGCGTGCCGGCGAACATGGCAAGGGCTTTGCTGTCGTGGCATCCGAAGTCCGCAAGCTTGCCGAACGCAGCCAGGCTGCTGCTGCAGAAATCAGCACGCTTTCGAGTGAAACCGTCAGCGTGGCGACACAAGCTGGCGAAATGCTCAACAAGCTCGTGCCTGATATCCGCAAGACCGCGGAGCTGGTGTCGGAGATCTCTGCCGCCTGCCGCGAGCAGGATATCGGCGCCTCGCAGATCAACGAGGCGATCCAGCAGCTCGACAAGGTGACGCAGCAAAATGCCGGAGCCTCCGAGGCGATGTCCTCAACGTCTGAACAATTGTCGGCGCAGGCTGAGGAGATGCAGGAATCGATCAGCTTCTTCCGCATCGGGCAGGCCCCTGCCAGTCGCCCTCATCAATCCCCAAAACAGCATCGGAGCGCGGGATCGGCCGCTCGGCAAGGCACAAGCCCCTCGGCTATGTCAGCCAAGTCTGGTTCGGGCATGACGGTTGCGGCCCAGCAGGCCCGCGTCAACGGCTTTACGCTCGACATGTCGATGGGTGGACCTGATGAGGCCGACCGCGATTTCCGGGAGACCGCATGATGGCGCAGTCCGAGGCCCAGTTCGTTACCTTCGCCATGGGTGAAGAGATCTTTGCAGTTCCGGTCGAGGTGGTGCGTGAAATCCTCGACCACGAACATGCCTTCAAAATTCCGCAGGGCCCGGACTACCTCCTTGGCCTCAGGGATGTGCGCGGCCAGGGCGTGCCGATCATCGACCTGCGCCGCCGTCTTGGCATGGCGGCGACCGTCCTGACCCACCACACCCGCGTGCTGGTGCTCGACATTCCCTGCAATGGGCGGGTGCTGACGCTTGGCATGATGGCAGACAAGGTCTTCGAGGTGACACCCTTCCGCTTGGATCAAATCGACAGTGCGCCGCAGATCGGGGTGCGCTGGGAGTCCAATTACATCCAGGGTGTCGTCCGACGGACAAACGATTTCGTGGTCATTATCGATCTGCCCCGTCTTTTCGCCCATCAGGGTGATGAGATCCAGCGCGCCAGCTTAGACGCGCGGCAGGTGGCATAACATCGTGTTCGCGGAACCCAACACTGCCACCCAGATCAATTTCGACGATCGCTTAAGCAGTCGCAATTTCAAGCGCCTGGCGAGCTATATCTACGACTATAGCGGGATCAAGATAACCGATGCGAAGGTGACCATGCTCGAAGGTCGCCTGCGGCGGCGACTCCGCGTGACCGGACATCAGAGCTTCGACAGATATTGTGAATACCTGTTCGATGAGGGAGGGATCGACAAGGAGGCCGTCGTCCTCATCGATGTGGTGACCACGAACAAGACGGACTTCTTCCGCGAGCCCAATCATTTCGAATTCATGTGCAGTCACATCCTGCCGGAACTCGCGCGGCGTGGAAGCCAGCCGATCAGGATATGGAGTTCGGCGTGCTCGATCGGTGCCGAACCCTATACGATCGCCATGCTGCTCGAGGAGTTCTCGACGCTGCAGAACGGGCCCAACTATTTCATTCTCGCGACGGACCTCTCGACGGACGTGCTGGATAAGGCCCGGCGGGGCATCTTCAGCCAGGAGATGGTCGACCCGGTGCCTCCGGCCCTGGCCTCCAAATATGTCCGATATTCGAGAGATCCGGAACGGGCCCAGGTGCGCATCGTTCCCAAGCTTAGGTCCCGGATTGGCTTTGCCCGTCTCAACCTTATGGATCCCACTTACGAGATCGGCGAAGCCGTGGATATGATCTTTTGCCGCAACGTCTTGATCTACTTTGACAAAGATACGCAGCTGCAGGTTCTGAACAAGCTCTGTAGCAAGCTTTCGGTGGGCGGCTACATGTTCATCGGACATTCGGAATCGATTTCCGGCATGAACCTGCCGCTGCGCCAGATTGCCAATACCGTCTTCAAGCGACTGTGAGAACGAGATGAAAAGAAAGATCCGTGTCCTGATCGTCGACGATTCCGCCAGCGTTCGCCAGACGCTGATGAACGTATTGCAATCGGATCCCGATATCGAGGTGATCGGCACCGCTGGCGATCCCTTCATGGCTGCCAAGCGCATCCAGGAAGAAGTTCCGGATGTCATCACGCTCGATGTCGAGATGCCCCGCATGGATGGGATCACTTTCCTGCGCAAGCTCATGTCGCAAAAGCCGATCCCTGTGGTGATGTGTTCGTCACTGACGGAGGCCGGCACGGAGACGCTGATGCAGGCGCTGGAAGCGGGCGCGGTTGACGTTGTCCTGAAGCCCAAGATTGGTGCCGCAGACTATCTGGCGGAACAGGCGACCCGGATCTGCGATGTCGTGAAGGCCGCATCCCATGCCCGCCCGGGTGTCAGGCGGCGCGGCCCTGGAAACGGATCATTGGAAGGCCCGGCAGAGAAGCTGACGGCAGATGCCGTTCTGCCGCCACCGTCAGGTCGGGCCATGGCCAAGACAACGGAAATGGTGGTTTGTGTTGGCGCGTCAACCGGGGGCACGGAGGCGCTGCGCGAGATGCTCGAAGCCCTACCAGCCAATTCGCCCGGAATCGTTATCGTGCAGCACATGCCGGAAAAGTTTACCGCAGCCTTCGCACGGCGCCTCGACAGTCTTTGCGCGATGGAAGTGAAGGAAGCCGAAGACGGAGACACGGTGTTGCGGGGGCATGTTCTGATTGCGCCCGGTGGCGGCAGTCACACCGTTCTCGAACGGCAGGGCGCGCGGTATTACGTCTCGGTCCGGCAGGGGCCGCTCGTGTCCCGCCACAGGCCTTCGGTCGATGTGCTTTTCCGATCGGCTGCGCGAGCGGCGGGTGGCAATGCCATGGGCGTCATCATGACCGGCATGGGCGATGACGGTGCTCGCGGCATGCTGGAAATGCACACTGCCGGTGCCTACACCGTTGCACAGGATGAGGCGACCTCCGTTGTCTTCGGCATGCCGAAGGAAGCCATTGCGCATGGCGGCGTCAACCGCGTGGTGCCCCTTGGGTCGATCGCTGCCGAGATCATCGCCGCAGACAAACGGCGGTGATCGACCAGCCTGACGACCGGGCAGAAGATCAGCGCCAAAGGCTGCATTCAAGCTTAAATGGTGACTGGCACTGAGTTTGCTCTGCCTCGAGTTGCGTGTTCGCAGGCGAGACGTGGCTTCTGCCGAACTGGTCGGGCTTCCTCAGACTTTGACGGAAAGGTTCACGGGCACGCGCTCTTTCCCGAGCCAGGCGGCCAATTGCGGATGCCATCCCCTCAGAAGAAGGCGTCGTCCAGATCGTCGTCACTGAGAGTGCCGCTTTCGGTGACGGATGACGCGGGAAGCTCGGTGCCCATGATCTGCGCATGCAGTTCCCGCTCAGCGACCATCGTGTAGAGGCGGCCAATCTGGCTGCCGATCGCATCGAGAGCCTCCGTCGGCCCCTCTGCCGGCGCGACGTCTTCAAGGATCTCCATCCGTGCCGCACAATCGCGAAGCACGTCGCCCAGAGCCTCGTTGAAATCCAGTCTCCTGAGCGAGCCGTTGATCTCGGCGAGTGCTGTCTGGCTTTGCTCGTTGAGTGCCGCCAGTTGTGTATCCATCCGGTCACCGGCCGCACGAAGATTGTCGCGCACCTGTTCCAGCTGTGCGTCGAGGCATTCTTCTCTTTCACCGTTCATCTGGCCGACGAGTTGTTGGGCGGCCGCTTCGAGGCTGTGGAGCTCGGCAAGGATATCCTCGGCGGTCTCGTCGAGCCTCCCGGCGAAATGGCGAAGCTCGGCCGTTACGACATTGATGGCCTTGCCCTCTTCACCAATCCGGCTGCAGCGGAGATTGGTGTTGAGCGCAATGTAGTTGATGTCGGTGCGGACAGCGCGGACGGTGCCGATGCCTTCGAGCAGCTGGCGGACAATATTTGCCGTGTCAAGGCTCAGTCGGGATGCTTCCGCGCCGACGTGGTCCACCTCTCGGACGGCGGTGCGGGCACTGTCTATACCTGTCTCGAGCTGTCGAATGGCGTTGTTCTTTCCGCCCGAGGCACGATCAGACATGGTGGCGCTTAGCGCTTCGATTTCTGCAAGATCCGAGCGGAAGCTGGACACGGTCGCCACGATCTTACCGGTGTCGCGGTCGAAATCTTCGATCGTCTGTTCCAATTGCCGGTAGACCAGGCCGCGGATCATCAGGATCAGTGACTGTCTCTGCACCTCAGTCAGCGCATGTCCAGCTTCCGATCCGAGATAGTCCGACAGGATCTGCAGGCTGGACTGGCAATGCTCGATCCGTTGCCGCGTGATGTCGCCGACCTGCATGGACGACAGAATTGCGCCGAGCTTCATCTGTATGCCACTGGCCACGGCGCGGACACTCGTCGCTCGCTCGACGAGAAGCCTGCGATAGTTCCCGAGATCCTCGGCGCCGGCCGAAAGGCTTCGAAGGATCTGCGGCACGGCCTCATCATAGCTGGAGACGATTTCCCGGCTTTTGCGGATTGCTGGCCCAAGGCCGCTTCCCAGCGACATGACCTTGCCGGCGAAATCGTCGACCTGCTCGGTGCCTTCCCGGATTCGGTCGAGGATTTCTTCGGCGAAGCCGGCAAAATCTGCAATGCTTGCTCCGGTAATCTTGGCCGTCAGGGCGAAGGTACGCAGATATCGCAGCGTTTCCTGCATGAGATCGACATGGGGCTCAAGCGCCCGTTCGGCCCGCAGGATTTCCTGGAACCCCTCCTGTCGCCCTGCTTCTATATTGGTTTGCTGAGAGAGGCGATCCATGGACGAGGTCAGCTTTGCCATCGTCTCAGTCGCGGTCTCCTCGTCAAGCGCGCCGTTGAGTTGATCCAGCGAAGCGATGAGGTTGTTCAAGACGTCGAGAATGGAGAGCAGCGCCGATCCCCCTTCGAGGAACCGCTTCTCAATCAAAGAGCGCGCCGCCTCCATGCGATCGACATATTCCGAGTGCTCCGTCTGAGAAGCGCCTGCTGAAACGCTAGATGTCTTGAAAGCCGCTTCACCCATGTCCCGACCTATCGACCCGCCTGTTCAAGATCAGCCTATGCGTTATTCTCTGCCATCGTCCGCCGCATCAATCTGCGCGGAGTTTTCCTGATGGGGGTACACTCTGGTAAGACACCAGTTAATTCCATCAGAACGAGTGCATCATATCTGCGGCTTTAGTTAATTTAGCATCCACTTTGGTACGGGTGGCGGTTTTTTGGTACGGCGGATTCAGAAAGATGTCGGCGGCCTCACCGCCCGTTCCGGGATTGGCGTTATCCTGGATGGATACCTTGCGCAAAGTCGGCAAGGCGGGCCATGAGGCTTTGACCCATTCTTTGCGATCGCAGCTCGCCGAGGGGCGGCATCGCCTTCACGGATATTGTTGATCGCCGCGATATGCTGAGTGCATGACCTGAGCGCTTCCCCGCCGCGATCATTGTCGATGTCTTAAACTGCCGCAAAGGCGATATTGATGCCGGGTGTTGAGCATTGTTTGCACAAGGGACTGAACATCGGGCGCAGAATTCGCGCCTTCCATTACGAAGACGGGAGCGGCGCATCATCCGCTTCAAATCGCCCCGGCAATACCAGCGTATTGTCTCAGCCCATTGCCTAATCGTGAACTTCTTCCTTCTTCCTTCTTCACCGAAAGAACCTCACAGCCGCCGACTATCGCCAGTTTCGCACCAACGCCAGTGGTTTATGGCAGGAAATCTCTTTGTCGATTGAGACCTGAAGTTCAGGCCAAAGATACTATCATGCCTCAAACTCGGTTAAGGCGAAGCCGCCTTCATTTGTTATGAGAAGGCAAGAATGCTCTCATGGCGGTGAGACGGCATTGTGGAGTTGATTGCCGAGAAAAGAGCCAAGTGAACAGCCCCTACCTGGTGAGCACCTCTTCTAGAACTCGCATAAACTGGGGCAGCCTGACATCGGCTGCCACGTTGGCGTCCACTGACAAAAGGCTCGTCCAACACTCTCGAACCGGCATTCGTGCAAGTCTGCGTGCAATCAGTCCCCGCAACCAAAATTCCATGTTAAAGTTAAACTGCCCCCACCAAAAGGGGGCGTTTGGCGTTCATGGGACAAAACTCCAGGAAAAGCGTTGGGGCGAATAGATCAACAGCAGCAACAAAACTATTCCTACAGCGCCTCTAGGATCAGCGCGATACCCTGGCTACCGAAAATGCACGGTGGAAGTACGCTTAACCTGAGCGATTTCTATGTGGAGGCCATGGAGCGGTTTTGCCCCTCCATTCGGGTCGTTCGCCATCTCAATTCATTGGTCCGAAAGCTGCCGCTTCAAGTGGCAGGTCAGTAGCACTTCTCGTGATTTCGCGAACGCAGAAGGGGGACAGAAGCGGTTATCTAGTCCGCAGGCTGGTTCACAACTGCTCCCTTAACGTTAACCTCGGCTTGCTGGTTTCGCAGGCTTGGATTTGAAATCATTGTTCTGGCGGCGGGAGTGAAAGTTCACATTCGAATCCCGTGCGCCCCTTAGGCAGCACCACAGTCCTTAAGGTCATCGTGCCGTTCATCTGCGCTACCAGTTTTTCGACGATCGCAAGACCGAGACCGGATCCGGGCTTGCTCGTGTCACCGCGTCTGAAGCGTGCGCGGTAAACATTCAGGTCTGGATCGAGCGGGGCGGAAACGGCATTGGTTACCCTGATGCGCCCGTCTGCGGAGATGGCGATCGTGATGGGATGTTCGGCATCGCCATAACGGGCTGCGTTTTCCAGAAGGTTGTTGAAGGCGATGGCGAAGGCGTCTGGGTCGATTGCTCGGACGAGGGCCGATAATCCGGGTTCTGGCCGCAACTCGATCATCGCGGTTTGATGCGAGCGCTGGAAAGTCTCGACAAGCAGCTTTACGAGGGCGAGCAGATCAACGGGAGTGGAGGATAAACCCACGCCTGCCTTCGCGCGGGAGAGCTGCAGCAGTTTTTCCAGCATCAGCGACAGGCGACGAAGTGCTTCCAGCACGCGATGTGAGCGCGACCGGTCGTCCAGCTCGGTGAGCTGATCGGCCAACAGTTCCATCTGGGCAAGCGCACCGGCGAGTGGCGTTCGAAGTTCATGGGCGCTGTTGGCAGCGAGGTCCCGTTCGGCTTGCAGCGCGAGCTTTAGCCGTCCGAGTAGCGTGTTGACCGAACCCGGTATCGTCGCGATTTCTGTCGGAAGGCCGTGTAAAGAGATGGGTTCGAGGTTGTTGCCATCGCGTCTGCTGATTGCGTCTCGCAGTTCATTGACCGGCCTTGTCGCCCGCACAACGACCCAGCGGATGGCGAACATGCCGAGCGGAAGCAGAAGCAGGATCGGCAGCAACAGCGTCAAGGCGCTTTCGAGCGTTGCTTCGCGTCGATGCGCGAGTGAGTCCGCCACTTGGACGAAGAGCGTATCGCTGACCGTCGCGATCGTGAAGATCCGTCTGTCATCGCCGCTCCAGAAGCCGGGCGAGAGCGGTGCGGCATAAGGTTCAGCTCCGACATTGTGCGAATGCAGGAGCACCCGCCCGGAGGCATCCCGCACTTGGTAGGTCAGGTATTCGTCGGTCGCGCCAGGATTAAGCGCTGCCACCTTGTTCGGCCCTGTGCCCGTGTCGCGACGGAAGAAATCGTCGATGACGAGAGGGGCGAGGCGTTCCGTGTTCTCCTGCAGCGCACTGTCGAAAACTTCATCGAATTCGGCACGCATGACGTGAATGGAGAGCCCGACCGCAATCGTCCAGAAAACGGCGAGCAGCATCGACAGGGAAAGCACAAGGCGTCCGGCAAGGCTTCGGGTTTCAATTCGCATCGGCGGAAATCCTGTAGCCGACACCGCGCACGGTCTCGATTGCATCCTTGCCCAGCTTTCGGCGCAAGCGGCTGACATAGACTTCGACCGTGTTGCTCTCTACCTCCGCCCCAAAGGCGTAGAGCGCCTCCTCGATCTGCGCCTTCGACACGATTGCGCGTTTGCGGGCGATCAGCCTGTCGAGCACGGCCCATTCGCGGGAGGAGAGAAGGATTTCCGCGCCGTTCCTGGCCGCAATCCGCCGCTCGGAAGGGTAAACTGCAATGCCGCCGATGGTCAGATCGGGCAGTTTGTGCGTGCCGTAGCGTCGCGATACCGCGTGGATCCGGGCCTGCAACTCGCCGAGATCGACAGGTTTGACAAGATAGTCGTCGGCCCCGGCATTCAGTCCGGCGATGCGATCGGACACCTGGTCGTGGGCCGTCATGATGATGACGGGCATCTCGTCGCGGCGCGCCCGCAGAGCCTTCAGGATGTCGAGGCCGCTGCCATCCGGCAGCCGGAGATCGAGGAGCACGAGATCATAGGCGGCTGCTTGAAGGCTCGCCTCGGCCTCGTCGCAGGAGAGCGCCCAGTCCACGGCATGGCCCTGGCGGTGAACGTATGTCTTCACCGCATCGCCGAGCATTTCATCGTCTTCGACCAGCAAGACCCGCATTCATTTCCCCCTGTCCAAGAGATCGCAGTCTCTTGTCGCGCACGAAACTGACAGTCCGCTGAACCGCCCGCAAGGTCTGAGCTTGGCCTTCAGGTGGCTGTCAGCTTGCGGGTCGATCCTCCTCTCGTGTCCAACACTAGGAAAGGAACACATTCCATGCAGAAGATCATCATCGCTCTCGGCCTCGCAGCTGCGTTTGGCGGCACCGCACTTGCTTCCGAAAAATGCAATGTCGCCATGGCCGACTGGAAGCCGCGTGAGGCGCTGCAGACCAAGCTTGAAGGCGAAGGCTGGAAGGTCCGCTCGATCAAGACCGAAGACGGTTGCTACGAAGCCTACGCCATCAACGCCAAAGGAGAAAAGGTCGAGGCCTATTTCAACCCGCAGACGCTCGAGTCCGTCGACATGAAGATCGAGGACTGATCGATGACGTCGACAGTCAAGGTCTGGGATCGTCCGGTCAGGCTCTTTCACTGGAGCCTCGTGGGCAGTGTCGCCTTGTGCTGGTTGACGGCGGACGAGTTGCAGAGCCTGCACGAGGTGGCAGGCTATGCAGCCGCCGGCCTGATTGGCCTGCGGCTCGTTCTCGGCATAGCCGGGACGCGTTATGCCCGATTCAGCCAGTTCATTCGTTCGCCAAAGCGCACGCTCACCTATGCCGGCGACATGCTTCGCCACAAGGAGCCCCGCTATCTCGGCCACAACCCGCTCGGGGCCGCCATGGTGGTCGTCTTGCTTGCGATGGTCGGTGGTATCGCGCTCACCGGCTGGATGCAGACGACTGATGCCTATTGGGGCATTGAATGGGTCGAGGAGACGCATGAAGCGCTCGCTCAATTGCTGCTCGTGGCCATCGCCGTCCACGTGGTTGGCGTCATTCATGCCAGCATCCGGCATCATGAAAACCTGGCGCTTGCCATGTTCACCGGGCGCAAACGCGCACCTGATGGCGGCGATATCCTCTGACAGAGAAGCCCCAACGAAACAAAGGACGCCGCAAACCGCGGCGTCCTTGTCTGTCGTGAGTAGCATTGTTGCGTTCGGTGGACCGAGTTCCGAAGTGCCCCTCTCAGGACGATACGCCGCTGCGGCAGGCTGCAAAGATGTCGAGGGCGGGGTCGTAGACCTCAGTCTTCACTTGCATCAGGCCGAGCACGCTGTGGAAGAGGTTGTCGTGCGAATGCGGTGAAGCCGCCCTGGATGTGAGGCACGGTTTGTCGATGCCCGTCGACTGTCGAAGGTCGGGTGACGTCCAGAGGACAAACGGAACATGGGTCTGTTCCTCCGGCGCGAACATGTAGGGCGCGCCGTGCAGATAGAGGCCGTTTTCGCCGAGCGACTCGCCATGGTCAGACATGTAGATCATCGCCGTATCGAGTGTCTTGGCATGGGCGCTAAGCTTGTCGATTACCTCTGAGAGGATATGGTCGGTGTAGAGCAGGGCGTTGTCATAGGCGTTCCTGATGGTCTCCGGCGTGCAGGCATCAAAGTCTGCCGAGCGGCAATCGGGCACGAATTTCCGGAACTCCTCGGGATAGCGGAGATAGTAGGCGGGGCCGTGATTGCCGAGTTGGTGGAGGACCAGAACGGCGTCGCCATCGACCTTGTCCAGCCAGGCATCGAGGCCGTCGACCAGGATCTGGTCCAGACACTCACCGCCATGGCAGAAACGCGGATCATTCGATTTGAAGAAATCGGTCTTCTGGATCCGATCGGCGACATGTTTGTCGCCCGTGTTGTTGTCCCACCATTCGGTCTTGATGCTGGCATGGGTGAGGACATCCATCAGGTCCTCCGTCGCCATGGCTTTGGCGTGCGAATAGTCCCGTCGACCATAGACGGAAAACATGCAGGGCACTGAGACAGCCGTCGCCGTGCCGCAGCTCGAGGTGTCGCTGAAATAGGTGATGTCTCGCTTCGAAAGCTGAGGGTTCGTCGGGCGCTCGTAACCTCCGAGCTGGAAATTCTGCGCCCGTGCCGTTTCGCCAACCACGATGATCGTGACGCGCGGTCGACGGCCGGCGGCTGGCAAGCCATCCACCACCTTGGCATCGGTGCCGATCGGCTCAAGCACGATGGATTGCTCACGCGATCGTCCAATCACGAAGCTGGCCGCACTTCCGACGGGAAAGATCGGGTTCAGCGTTCGGAACCATTCCCGGTGCTCGCGGGTGCTGAAGATGAATGTGCCGCTGTTCGAGAGGCCGGCACCAGCTAAGATCAGCAAAGACGGCGCGATGATCATCAGATTGACCGCGAGCTTTTTGAGGATCGGACGGTGCACGACCTCGACCCAGGCGATGAACAGTGAGGGCAGGATACCGAAGAGGCCCATATGGAGGACGAAGGCACCGGTCATCAGGTGGCCGGCCTCGGCTGTGTTGGTCTCCGCCGCGTTGCGGATCATCTCGGTGTCGATGATCACACCGAAGCGATCCATGAACCACGCGCTCGCCACGCTGGTGATCACCATAAGGATCAGGGCCGGCTTGATCAGGTATTTGGCTGAAACCGTGACGGTCAGCGCAACGAAGGCGCCCAGAAGACCGACCGCCAGCGCAACGAGCGCGAAGCCTTGCCCCTGGAGGTAGAGGAAGGACTTGCCCCAGAAAGTCCCGTTCATGAAAAATAGCAGATAGACTGCGGTGAGTATGCTCAGCCATTCGCTGCGCAGGCGCGGTCTGAACTTCAAAAGCGTCTTCGACAAGCCCGCTTCCTTTCGTGCATGGATCCTAAGATCCGATGCACTGCCGTGCAAAGCTGACAGACACCTGAACGTTGTTTACAGGGGAATGGGTTCTCGACGGTCAGCCAGATCAGCTTCGAGACCACCAGTATGCCCCACGGTCTTTTGCGATCTTGGACCGAAGCCTCGATCCTTCAAGCGGACTGGATCCGCAATAGCGTTTGACTTGTATCGGACTGCTGCTGATCTGCGATGAGTTGGCTGGTATCCTCACCGCTCATGGGCCGGCCGAACAGGTATCCCTGGATCAGATCCGGCTTGAGGGCCGCAAGCACAGCCATCTCCTCTCGGGTCTCGACGCCTTCGAGCACGCAGCGCAGGTTGAGCTTGGAGCATAGGGCAATGATCGCGGCGACGATTTCGCGCGATGTGAGGCTGTGGCCGACCTTGCGGATGAAGCTCCTGTCGATCTTGACCTTGTCGAGTGGAAGCTGATCGAGATACTGGAAGCTCGAATAGCCAGAACCGAAATCATCGAGTGCGACCCTGCAGCCGCTGCTTCTCAACCTGTCGAGAACGGTGCTGGATGTTGTGAGATCAGACATCACCGCTGTTTCGGTGATCTCGAATTCCAAACGGCTCGGCGAAACGTCTTCCTTCATGATCTGCCCGAGCAGCGAGAGCACAAAGGCCTGGTCCGAAATGTCCCGTGCTGACAGGTTGAAGGACAGACTGATGTCGTCGGGCCATGTCTTCAGCTCCGCCAGGCCCTTGCGGAACAGGATGGCGGTGACTTTCTGAATAAAGCCGGAGCGTTCGGCGACACGGATGAAATCGTCTGGACGGACAAGGCCGAGCCTGGGATTTTGCCAGCGGGCTAGGGCTTCGAAGCTGACGATACGCTGCCTGCTTGGCGAGTATTGCGGCTGGAACAGCAGGAACAGTTCCTCCTCGAGGTTGCCTTCGCGCAATTCCCGTTCGATGGCGATGGCGTTCTCCATCTCCTTGCTGTCGGTGGTGTCGAAAACGATGCACTGTCCACGGAACCGGGCCTTGGCCTTGTAGAGAGCGAAGTCTGCCTGCTCGTAGAGCTGTGTGCTCGCGGTTCCCATATCCGGATAATGCGAGAAACCCGCGGAAGCTCCGACCGAGAGTTCCTGGTTATCAATGATATAGGGGGCGGTGATCGCCTTTAGCCAACTGCCGGCAAGCGCCCTGACCTGTTGTTCCGTGACGTTGCCGGTCAGAACGACGGCAAACTCGTCACCACCGATGCGGCCAATCATTGCCCCCTCGAAATGCAGCTCCGTGGCCCGCGCGACGGAGGCTCGCAACAGGCGGTCGCCCATCGAGTGACCGTACACATCGTTGATGCCCTTGAAGCCGTCGAGGTCGAATATTCCCAGCCAGAATGGGGTACGCTGCTCGATCAGCCGGTCGATCTTCTCAAAGATGGCGCGTCTGTTCGGGATCCCGGTCAGCATATCGGCGTCGGCAAGGGCCCGCGCCTTGACCGTCAGCTCATCGGCCAGCAATCGTGCGTCGATCTGACGAATGATCGCATGCCTGAGCAACCCCGTCATGCTCACTGAAGCGAAGGCGGTCGCAACTATAATGGAGACATACTCTGCGTAGAGATCCTCAAGGAGAGACGTGGAGAACCAGTAAAGGGTCGCCAATGTCAGTGGAACGCTGATCATGACCGTGCGCGTCGTGGCGCCGGTGATTGCAAAAATGAAGGCGAGCAACACGAAGTATATGTAACGCGTCTCGACATTGTAGACGAGAAGGTAGCTCAACAGGTTGAGGTACATGAACAGATGCATGGCCAGGTTATGCAATTCGAGCCTGGCCAGAGACATTGTCCGGTAGTTCGCTAGAAGCTTGTGAAACAGATAGAAGCCGAGAGCCGTCGTCGTGCTGATAAGGGTAAACGCCACCAGCATCAGGCCGGTCTGCGTCTGCCAGTGCTCCCAAGTGACGAAGAGATAGTAGCCGCAGGCGGGGATCAGGATCGGTCGCAGGATCGGGATATAGGCATCCACCATTGCCTGCTGTCGTGCCGGGTCGGTCGATATCCTGAGCTGATTGAGCAAGGTGCCAATTTTCATGGAGAGAGTTTTTTGTTTTCGCCTGATCCGGATAGTGGGCGCTCTGATGGAGGCAAACGCATAGATTTTTCCCGTTTATTCTTTGCCATCAAAGCGTGTATCAGCAGTGCAGTCCGACTTCTTGTCATCCGTCGCTGTATACGTGAGTGAGATTTAAAACAGGTTTACGGCGACCTCAGTTAGAGCTGGCCGCTATACTGTAGTCTTGCTGTCCGGCGACGCGGAAACCGGCCCTAGAGTTTACGGCATCTTGCGGAAAACATTGCCGCTTCGGACTGCAATCCGGTCGCCTCGGTCGGCAGCCTCTCACCGATACGCGGACATCTCACTCCAACGGGATGGGACTATTCCGAGGAAGCACCAGCAAAGCTGGATCTCCAGTCAGCCTTGCATGTGCATCCTTATCTTTTCTTTACGCCCCTCTCAGCTCTTCCCAATCGAAGCCTGATCCGCCCAGGCGTAAATCACCTCCTGTATCAACAGGAGAAACGGACATGTCCGACCTCATCTTCATCGCGCTTGGCTCTGGCACGCTTCTCGTTCTGGCCCTTTATGCCCGCGCGCTCGACCGGCTGTGAAGGGCAACGCAAATGCTTGAACCCCTCTTCGGCCTCGCTGTCGCCGTCGCCCTCGGCGTCTATCTCGTCGTGACGCTCCTGCGTCCCGAACGCTTCTGATCGGGAGCAGATCCATGACAACAGTCGGATGGCTTCAGATCAGCCTCCTCTTCCTCGCCGTCCTCCTCGTCATCAAGCCACTCGGCCTTTACATGGCGCG
Organism: Allorhizobium sp. nf9_anc; assembly: GCF_056323085.1. Taxonomy (NCBI): domain Bacteria; kingdom Pseudomonadati; phylum Pseudomonadota; class Alphaproteobacteria; order Hyphomicrobiales; family Rhizobiaceae; genus Allorhizobium; species Allorhizobium sp. nf9_anc. The sequence goes on from NZ_CM150481.1 coordinate 110,161, forward strand.
GGTGTTTTCCGGCGAGCGGACCTTTTTGTCCCCCGTGCTCGGCCGCGTGGAGCGTGATCTCTACCGGGTGAGCGGCATCAACCCTGAGAAGGAGCAGAGCTGGCTCGGCTATACTCTTGCGATGCTGACTTTCTCGCTCGCCGGCTTCCTGGCGCTCTATGCAATGCTGCGCCTTCAGGCCTATCTGCCACTCAATCCGCAGGGTTTCCCCGGAATGCCGCCGGATCTCGCCTTCAACACGGCGGTCTCCTTCGTCACCAACACCAACTGGCAGAACTATGCCGGCGAGGCGACGATGAGCCATTTCTCCCAGATGGCCGGCCTCACCGTGCAGAACTTCCTCTCGGCCGCGACCGGCATGGCGCTGGCCGTTGCCATTACCCGTGCGCTCGCCCGCTCCAAGGTCGCAACGCTCGGCAACTTCTGGGTCGATATGACGAGGGCCACGCTCTACGTGCTGCTGCCGCTCGCCATCGTCGTTGCACTCGCCTTCGTCGCCATGGGCCTGCCCCAGACGCTGGATGCCTCTGTCACGGCCACGACGCTCGAAGGCGCCAATCAGGTGATTTCGCTTGGGCCCGTCGCCTCGCAGGAAGCGATCAAGCAGCTCGGCACCAATGGCGGTGGCTTCTTCAACGTCAATGCTGCCCATCCCTTCGAGAACCCGACCGCCTGGTCGAACTATCTCAATATCTTCGCCATGCTGTCGATCTCCGCCGCCATGGCCTACACTTTCGGCCAGATGGTCGGAAACCGGAGACAGGGCTGGGCGCTGATCTCGGCCATGGCGTTCCTGCTCATCTCCGGCGTCGCCGTCACCTATTGGGCCGAAGCCCAGGGCAATACCATCCTGGCGGCGATCGGCGTCGATCCCACGCTCGGCAATATGGAAGGCAAGGAAGTCCGCTTCGGCCAGGCCATGACTGCGCTCTATGCGGCGGTGACGACTGGCCTCTCGGATGGCGGCGTCAACGGCATGCATGGCTCGTTCACCGGGCTCGGCGGTCTGGTGCCGATGTTCCTGATCCAGCTCGGCGAAGTGCTGCCCGGCGGCGTCGGCTCGGGTCTCTATGGCATGCTGGTCTTTGCAATTCTCTCCGTCTTCGTCGCCGGCCTGATGGTCGGGCGCACGCCGGAATTCCTCGGCAAGAAGATCGAAGGGCGCGAGATGAAGTTCGCGATGCTCGCGGTGCTCATACTGCCGCTGGTCATTCTCGGCTTCACATCCGTCTCCGCCATGCTTCCCTTTGCGGTGGCAAGCGTCGGCACCGCAGGCCCGCACGGATTGTCGGAAATCCTCTATGCCTACAGCTCGGCAGCCGGCAACAATGGCTCGGCCTTTGGCGGTCTGTCAGGCAACACGCCCTGGTACAACACCACGCTTGGCATCGCGATGCTGCTCGGCCGCTTCGCCTATGTCGTGCCGGTCATGGCGATCGCCGGATCGCTTGCCGCCAAGGTGAAGTCACCGGCCTCCGCCGGCACCTTCCCGACCGATGGCCCGCTGTTCGTCGGCCTGCTGATCGGCATCATCCTCATTCTCGGCGGCCTGCAATTCCTGCCTGCTCTGGTGCTCGGCCCCATCGTCGAACACTTTGCCATGCTCGCCGGCCAGACCTTCTAAAGGACCCATCATGTCAAAAGACCACCAAGCTCCCGGTCTTCTCGACCCGTCGATCCTGTTTCCGGCGATCCGCGACGCAGTCGTCAAGCTCGATCCGCGAAAGCTGCTGCGCAACCCGGTCATCTTCGTGACCGAAATCGTCGCAGTCGTCGTGACGATCCTCTTCATCCGCGACCTCGCCACCAATCCCGGCGAGGCCAGCTTCTCCGGGCAGATCGCCGCCTGGCTCTGGTTCACCGTGCTCTTCGCCACCTTCGCCGAAGCTGTGGCGGAGGGCCGTGGCCGCGCCCAGGCCGACAGCCTGAAGAAGACCAAGTCCGAACTCGTCGCCCGTAGGCTCGGAGCCAACGGCAAGACGGAAACGATTGCGGCCTCCAGCCTCAAGGTGGGCGATATCGTGCTGGTCGCCGCCGGTGAGTTGATCCCCGGCGACGGCGAGGTGATCGAAGGCGTCGCCTCGGTCAACGAAAGCGCCATCACCGGCGAATCCGCCCCCGTCATCCGCGAATCCGGCGGCGACCGCTCGGCGGTAACAGGCGGCACGCAGGTTCTGTCAGACGAGATCAAGATCAAGATCACCGTCCAGCCGGGCTCTTCCTTCGTCGATCGCATGATCGCGCTGATCGAAGGCGCCCAGCGCCAGAAGACGCCGAACGAGATCGCCCTGTCGATCCTGCTCTCGGGCCTGACGCTGATCTTTCTCTTCGTCTGCGTCGCGATCTGGGGCCTGGCCGGCTATTCCGGCACGGTGCTTTCGGTCACGGTCCTGGCTGCCCTTCTCGTCACACTGATCCCGACCACGATCGGTGGCCTGTTGTCTGCCATCGGCATTGCCGGCATGGATCGCCTGGTGCGCTTCAACGTGATCGCCACTTCCGGCCGCGCCGTCGAAGCGGCAGGCGACGTCGACACGCTGCTCCTCGACAAGACGGGCACGATTACCTTCGGCAACCGCATGGCCAGCGATTTCCTCGCCGCTCCCGGTGTCACAGCCACGGAACTTGCGGAAGCAGCACTCATCGCCTCGCTGTCCGACGAAACGCCCGAGGGTCGCTCGGTCGTGGCACTGGCAACAGGCGAATTCGGCGTGCCCATGCCGAAGGCCGAGTTCGATGCCGTCATCGGTTTCACCGCCGAAACCCGCCTTTCCGGCGTCGATATCGGTCAGCGCCGCCTGCGCAAGGGCGCCGTCGATGCGGTGCTGAAATTCGCCGGCCTCACCGAACAGGATGCGCCCGCCGAATTCCGTCGCGCCGTCGATCAGGTCGCCCGCACCGGTGGAACGCCGCTTGGCGTGGCCGATGGTGACCGCCTGCTCGGCGTCATCCACCTGAAGGACGTGGTAAAACCCGGCATCAAGGAACGTTTCGCGGCCCTTCGCGCCATGGGCATCCGCACGGTCATGGTGACCGGCGACAACCCGGTCACGGCAGCCGCTATCGCCTCGGAAGCCGGCGTCGACGACTTCCTCGCCCAGGCAACCCCGGAAGACAAGCTCGCCTATATTCGCCGCGAGCAGCAGGGTGGCCGCCTGATCGCCATGTGCGGCGACGGCACCAACGACGCCCCGGCGCTGGCCCAGGCCGATGTCGGTGTCGCCATGCAGACCGGCACCCAGGCCGCCCGCGAGGCCGCCAACATGGTTGACCTCGATTCCAGCCCCACCAAGCTCATCGAGATCGTCGAGATCGGCAAGCAGCTCCTGATGACGCGCGGCTCGCTGACGACGTTTTCGATCGCCAATGACGTGGCCAAGTACTTCGCCATCATCCCGGCACTGTTCGTGGCGACCTATCCCGCACTCGAAGCCCTCAACATCATGGGGCTGACCTCACCGCAGTCGGCCATCCTCTCGGCCGTCATCTTCAACGCGCTGATCATCGTGGCACTGATCCCGCTGGCATTGAAAGGCGTGGCTTACCGTCCGTCGGGTGCAGCTGCACTCCTGCGCCGCAACCTGCTGGTCTACGGCGTCGGCGGCCTGATCCTTCCCTTCGCCGGGATCAAGGTCATCGACATCGCCGTCAGCGCTCTTCATCTGGTGTAATCATGCTCAACCATATCAGACCCGCACTCACCCTCGTTGTCGCCATGACCGCGCTCACCGGTCTCGCCTATCCGCTGGCGATCAACGGCATTGCCCAGGCCGTGATGCCCGCAGAGGCCAATGGCAGCCTGATCGAACGCGACGGTAAGGTCATCGGTTCAGCTCTGATTGGCCAGAACTTCACCTCGGACCGCTACTTCTGGCCGCGCCCTTCGGCGACGGGACCGGACCCCTACAATGCGGCAGCCTCGTCCGGCTCCAACCTCGGCACGACCTCGGTCAAGCTGAAGGATCGCGTGACGGCCGATGTCGAGCGGCTGACAGCAACCGGCATCGCGCAGCCGGTGCCGGGCGATGCGGTCACCACCTCCGGCTCAGGTCTCGACCCGCATGTGTCGCCGGCCTTCGCGGAAGCCCAGGTCGCGCGTGTAGCCCGGGCGAGGGGACTGGAACCTGCAGCCGTGGCCTCGCTCGTCGCCCAACAAGTCGAAAATCCCGACTTCGGCGTTATCGGCGAAGCAAGGGTCAATGTGCTAGAGCTCAACCTGGCCCTCGATGCCATGTAATCTGTGAGAATTTGATGGCGGATGACGACCGCAGGGACGATAGACGTCCCGATCCCGATGCATTGCTTGCCCTGGCGGATAAGGACCGCCGGGGCAAGCTGACCGTTTTTCTGGGAGCTGCTCCCGGCGTCGGCAAGACCTATGCGATGCTATCGCGGGCCAAGCGCCTGAAGGCCGACGGCGTGGATCTGGTCGTCGGGCTGGTCGAGACCCATGGGCGGAGCGAGACCGCAGCGCTGCTCGAGGGGCTTGAGATCCTGCCGCGACGCCGGGTGCCCCATCGTGGCCGGATGCTGGAGGAATTCGATCTTGATGCGGCTCTTGAGCGGCGTCCCCGGATCGTCATCGTCGATGAGCTTGCCCATACCAACCCGGAGGACAGCCGCCATCCGAAACGCCACCAGGACATTGAGGAGCTGACCGCTGCAGGCATTGACGTCTGGACGGCGCTCAACATCCAGCACCTCGAAAGCCTTGCCGATCTCGTCGCCCAGATCACTGGCGTCACGGTGCGCGAGCGGGTGCCCGATGTCGTCCTCAAGCGTGCAGATGAGGTGCTGCTGGTCGACCTCGCCCCATCCGAACTCATCGAGCGTCTGAAGGAGGGCAAGGTCTATCTGCCCGAAAGCGCGAACCGCGCCGTCGATCGCTTCTTCCGGCTCGGCAATCTGACGGCCCTGCGGGAACTGGCGCTTCGCCGCACTGCCGACCGTGTCGACGACCAGATGGTCGACTACTTGAAGCAGAACGCCATCGACGGCCCTTGGGCCACAGGCGAGCGGCTTATTGTTTGCGTCGGCTCGGATCCTTTGTCGGAAAAGGTCGTTCGGGTCGCAAGCCGGCTTGCCTCTGGTCTCAACGCGCCCTGGCTGGTCGTCTCCATCGAGCGGGCCGACCGGGAAGTCGAGACGCCGGAGCGCCTGCAACGGATCGAGACGCTGTTTCGCTTGGCCGAACAGCTGGGTGCCGAAACCCGCCGCATCATCGGTAATGATTTCGTCGAGGAAATCCTCAAGCTCGCCCGCCGGGAACACGCCACCCAGATCGTCATCGGCACGCGCAAGCGGAGCCGCTGGCAGAAGCTCGTCAGCCGCTCGCTGCCGGATGCTCTGGCTGCCAAGGCATCTGGACTGGGCGTTTACATCGTGACACCAGAGGGAACGCCGGCCGAACGCGTGCGTCCGTCGCTGCGCCTGCCAGGAGCCACGGCGCTGAGACAGTCGGCCATCTCGGCTCTCGGTTTCGTCGCCCTGACGACGGCTTTGGGGAAGGGGATCGACGTCTTCGTCGAGCTGCCGAACATATCGCTGCTCTTTCTGCTTGCCGTCCTCGGAGCCTCGGTGGTCGGCGGCTACGCTTCGGCATTCCTGGCAGCAATTCTGTCAGCGCTCTCCTACAATTTCTTCTTCATCAATCCCCGCCACACCTTCACCATCGCGGCACCGCACGAGGTCTTCGCGCTCTTCGTCTTTCTGGCCGTGGCCATCGTGGCCGGTGGTCTGGCCTCACGCATCCGCGAACAGGCCGAGGTAGCCCGGATCCGCGCGACGGCGCTGCAATCGCTCTATGATTTCTCCCGAAAGCTCGCGAGCACGGGAAAGGGCGATGACGCGATATGGCTTGCCGTCTCGCAATTGCAGGCGAGCCTGAAGCGCAAAGTCGTGTTGCTCGTCCCGCGCAAGGGCGATCTCGGTGTCGCAGCCGCTTGGCCGCCGGATACCGAACTCGACGTGACGGACATGACGGCCGCCCGCTGGACACACGACAAGCGTGAGCCGGCCGGCCATGGCACGGGTACCCTGCCGAACAGCCGCTTCGAGTTCCGCCCGCTGCTCGGACCCCATGGCATTGTCGGTGTCTGCGGCATCGAGCACACGGGCGACCGGCTCGACCTCAATGCAGAACGCGCGCTGACCGCCATTTTGGATCAGACGGCGATCGCGCTCGATCGGGCACGACTTGCCGACGAAACCGTCGAGCAGGCGGCAAGGCTGGAGGGCGAACGTTATCGGGAAGCGCTGCTCTCCTCCATTTCCCATGACCTGCGCACGCCACTCGCGACAATCACCGGAGCTGTGACCGGCTTGCGCCAACTCGGCGAGCGCATGACGCCCGAGAACCGCGACGATCTTCTCCAGTCGATCGAGGAGGAGAGCGGCCGCATGAGCCGCTTCGTGGCCAATCTCCTCGACATGACCCGGATCGAGGCGGGTACGCTGAAGCCGAAACAGGATTGGGTGGATGTCGCCGACGTCGTGCAGTCCGCCGTCGAGCGCACCCGCAAATACGCACCGGGACGGATCGTCGAAACCGGTATCGCCGCCGACCTGCCGCTGGTCCGGGGTGACAGTGTGCTGATCGGCCAGGTGCTGTTCAACCTTCTGGACAATGCCGTGAAATATGGCGGCGACGAGCCGATCAATGTCTATGCCCGTCGCGACGGCAAGGATGTGCTGATCTCCGTCACCGATCTTGGCAAGGGTATTCCGCCTGAAGATCTGGACCGGATCTTCGAAAAATTCTATCGCAGGGGAAAGCCGGATGGGCGGGCACCTGGAACCGGGCTCGGCCTTTCCATCGCTCGCGGTTTCGTCGAGGCCATGGGCGGCAAGATCCATGCGGAAAGCCCGGCACTGAAGAAGCGGGGAACGCGCATCGTGATGCGGTTCGAGGGAAGTGATGCAAGAGGCGAGATCACATGAACCAGTCCCGCATCCTGGTCGTCGATGACGAGCCGCAGATCCAGCGCTTCCTCAAACCTTCGCTGACGGCCGCCGGCTATGAGGTCGTCGAAGCCGGAACGGGTGCCGAGGCGCTGAAGGCCGTAGCCACCCAGGCGCCTGACCTCGTCATCCTCGATCTCGGCCTGCCGGATATGGACGGCAAGGAGGTGATCGCGAGCCTCAGAGGCTGGTCGGACATTCCGATCGTCATCCTTTCGGCCCGCGACCGCGAGAGCGAGAAGATCGCAGCGCTTGATCTCGGTGCTGATGATTATGTCGAAAAACCCTTCGGGATCGGCGAACTCACCGCGCGTATCCGCACCGCACTGCGCCATCGTGGGCGCCGCGATGCGATCCCGACCGTGATGGAGATCGATGGCCTGACCATCGATCCGGTCAAGCGCCTCGTCTCGCGAGGCGGTGAGACCGTGCACCTCACGCCCAAGGAGTACGACCTGCTCCTGCTGCTGGCCCGCCATACCGGTCGGGTCGTGACCCACCGGACATTGCTGACATCCGTCTGGGGACCCGCCCACGGCGAAGACCTGCATTACCTCCGCGTCTTCATCGGCCAGTTGCGCCAGAAGATCGAGCGCGATCCCACCCAGCCCCGGATCGTGCGTACGGAACCGGGTGTGGGCTATCGGATGGCGGAGCAGGAATAGCGTCGATGGCGCGCGCCATCGTGGCGAGACGCGGCCTCGTCGTTGGGTCTTCAAGGCACATGTGATCCCTTTGAACATTCGCCGGAGAGGACGTGATTGCGGACTTAACGGTTGAAGGCCGGACAGGCGTGGTCGGCAGGTTGTCGGATGGCACCGTCCGATCCGGCCCCTGCCTCATGCCATGAATCTGCGGGCTTGCCCTATGACCTGCTATGTCGAAGGGCAAGAAACTCGAAAAGACGGGCGACTGCCTCTGCGCCGGGATCGATGTGACCTTCGAGCTGCCGGGCGTTTATGTAAGCCGCTCGGCCGGCCCGGGCGTTGACATAGGTTGCGGTCAAGTTGGCTCCGGCGCGGGCCGCACTGGCTGCTGCTGCAAAACCCTTGTCGTAGGCGTCTAGTGCGGGCGAGAGCGCATCGATCATCGTGCGGTCGCCGAGCTTTGCGCCGCCGATTTCCTGCATGCGGGCGAGGCCAGCTTTGAGCGCGTCGCGCATTCCAAGCCCACTCGAGGCCCCATCACCTGCTGCGGCAAAGAAGATCGCGAGCAAGACGCCGGAAGAGCCGCCCATCGTCTGGCTGAGCTCCTGGCCCATGGCGCGCAACAACTGCGTGTGATCGGCAAGCGGCAGCCGATCGAGGGCCTCGATCAGGGCGCGTGCAGCGCTTGAAAGGGTCGAGCCGGTATCGCCGTCGCCGGATTTGGCATCGAGGGCGTTGAGGTCCTTTTCGGCATCGATCAGAAGCTTGCAGCATTCGGTGAGGAATTGGCGGGTCGGCAGATGCTGCGAGGCAAGTGGCGCGATCGGGGTCAGTCCGTCGGGCAGGGCGACAATGTTGACGGGCCGGATGGCCGTCACGCCCGGCCATGCTGCAAGCCCGACGGGCTTGGCCAGCAAATCGAGATCGGCCTTTTCCGCCGGCATGACGGAGATCGAAAAGCCATGCATGTCGAGCGAGGTCATCATCGATGCCGGCCCCACGATATGCGAGATGCGCGCGCCGATCGGCGACTGGACGAGTTCGTTGACGACAACAGCCATCTCAAGCACGGACGTGCCTCCGAGATTGTTCAGAAGCACCACATGCGGCTTCTCTTCCATTCCAGCGGCGAGCCTTTCCGCCATGGCGGCCACCGCGCCCCGGACGCCGTCATAGTCGATCTGCTCGACACCGGCCTCGCCATGGATCCCAAGACCGAGTTCGGCGCGTCCTTTCGGAATGCGGACTTCCTTCGGCGAGCCGGGCACCGTGCAGGTGTCGAGTGAAATGCCGATCGAGCGGGTATTGGCGATCACCCGCCGCGCCGTGTCGATGACGGCGTCGAGGCTCGCGCCGTTTTCCGCCATGGCCCCCGCAATCTTGTGCACGAAGAGTGTGCCTGCCACGCCGCGCGATTGCGGCAGATCGGGAAGGGCGATGTCATCGTCTACGATCATCATGCCGACATTGAGCCCGAAGGCGCGGGCGCGCTCGGCTGCGAGACCGAAATTCAGCCGGTCACCGGTATAGTTCTTGACGATCAGCAAGCAGCCCAGCGGACCTGTCACCGCAAGGATTGCAGCCAGGATTGCATCGACGCTCGGCGAGGCGAAGACATCACCACAGACGGCCGCTGTCAGCATGCCGCGCCCGACGAAGCCGGCATGGGCCGGCTCATGGCCGGATCCGCCGCCCGAGACGATCGCCACCTTCGACTTGTCCCAGTCGGATCGCACCACGACGCGGATATGCGGATAGCCATCGAGACGGCTCAAGGCTCCGGCCGAAGCCATGAGCACACCGTCGATCGCCTCGGTGACGGCATTTTCCCTGCTGTTGAGGAATTGAGACATGAGACCCTCCCTTAGACGAGACGCATTCCGGCCGCATCGAAATAGATCGGCTGGTGTGGCTGGATTTTGATGATGTCGCCGCCCTGCAGGGCGGTATGGGCATCGGTGACGGTGATGATCGGGTGTTCCCCAAGCGTGAGATGAAGGCGCGTCTGATCGCCGAGATGCTCGACCCGGATCACCTTCGCTTCCTGGCCTTCTCCCGCACGAATATGCTCGGGCCGTAGTCCGATCGTCTGGGCTCTCGCCGGTGCTCCGGGGAAAAGGTTTGCGGGCAGCACGTTGATGCGCGGCTGGCCAAGTCGCGTCGCGGCATAGATGCTGACCGGGGCTTCGTAGATCTCGCGCGGCGATCCGAACTGTACCAGGCGTCCTTCCTTGAGCACGCCGACATGGGTTGCCATGGTCATCGCCTCGATCTGATCATGCGTCACGTAGAGGAAGGTGGCGCCAGACCGGGCCTGGATGTTCTTCAGTTCGACCCGAAGATCGGCGCGGAGTTTCGCGTCGAGCGAGCTCAATGGCTCATCCATCAGATAGATCTGCGGGTTGCGGACCAGGGCTCGGCCGATCGAAACGCGCTGCATCTCGCCGCCCGAAAGGGCGGTTGCCCTGTTGTCGAGCTTGTGGGCGATCTGCAGCATCTCGGCGATCGCCTTCACCTTCTGGTTGATCTCTGCCTGCGGCGTGCGCAGCAGCGGCGACTTCAGCGGAAATTCGAGGTTCTGCCGCACCGTCATGTGGGGATAAAGGGAATACTGCTGAAAAACCATCGCGACATTGCGTTGCGCGGGCGTCAGCCCCGTCATGGACTCTCCGCCAATCCTGATGTCGCCGCCGTCCTGCGTATCGAGGCCGGACACCAGGCGCAGCAGCGTGGTCTTGCCGGCTCCGGTCGGGCCGAGGAGCACGACGAAGGAGCCGTCCGGTATGGTCATCGTCACGTCGTCGAGCGCGCGGGTGGTGCCAAACGACTTGCTGATGCTGGAAAGGACGACTTCAGCCACGGCTCAGCACTCCTTCATTCGCTTCAGACACCAGTGCCCTCCCGCTTTTCGCATCAAAAAGGGTGAGGGAGCGGCGATCGAATTCAAGCCCGACGGAAGCATCCGTTCGGATGGCATCGCTCGACGCCGTTCGCGCCTTGATCTCTCCATGGGCGGTCTCGATCGTGACGATTTGGGTGGTGCCGAGATATTCGACGGCGGCCACCCGTCCGCGAAGGGCGGCTGCGTCCGAGAGGTGGACATGTTCCGGCCTGACGCCGAGCGTGAGCGCCCCCTTGCGACCTTCGCGAGATGTGGGAACCTCGATGCGGGATCCACCAATCGTCACTGTGTTGCCCCCTTCGTCGATCACCCCTTCGAACTCCAGGAAGGACATGGGCGGCGAGCCGATGAACTTCGCCACGAACTTGGTTGCGGGCCAGTCATAGATCTGCTGGGGCTTGCCGAACTGTTCGATGACGCCATGGTTCATGACGACGATCTTGTCGCCCATCTGCATGGCTTCCAGCTGGTCGTGGGTGACGTAGACGGTTGTCGCCCCCATGCGGTCATGCAGGGCGCGCAGCTCCTCTGCCATATGCTCGCGGAACTCCGCATCGAGTGCGCCGAGGGGCTCGTCCATGAAGAAGGCCTTCGGCTGGCGCACGATCGCACGGCCGAGTGCGACGCGCTGGCGGTCGCCGCCCGAGAGACCACCGACCGGTTTGTCGAGGATGGATTCAATCTGCAGGATGCGAACCACTTCGGCCACGCGGCGATCGACTTCGGAGCGCGATATGCCTTGGCTGACCAGGGGATAGGAGATGTTCTTGCGCACGTTCATGTGCGGATACAGCGCAAACATCTGAAAGACGAAGGCGATGTCGCGCTCGCTGGCGCGCTTCATGCCGACCTCTTCGCCGCCGATGTAGATCTCGCCACTGGTCGGCAGTTCAAGGCCGGCCATCATCCGCAGCGTCGTCGTCTTGCCGCAACCGGACGGGCCGAGCAGCATGAAGAATTCGCCATCCTCGACGGTGAAGGTGGACGACTTCACCGCATTGAAGGCTCCGAAGTCTTTGCGCAGGTTTTCAACGCGAATCTGGGCCATGACTTACTCCGGAAAATGACTGACGACGATGAACATGACGGTTCCGATCAGCGTCACCGGAAAGGAGAAGGTAAAGAGCGTCAGCGAAAGCGGCTGCATGAGCATGACCACGCCGAGCGCGATCAGGGCCGAGGCGAGCATTTCCCATTCTGACCGGCGAAACCGGCTGAGGCGGGCAAGGAAGTTCATCATTTGCGCACGGCTCCGAAGGTGATGCCGCGCAGCAGATGCTTGCGCAACAGTACGGTGAAGACGACCACGGGCATGAGGAACAGGGTCGCAGCCGCCGCAACCGCCGGCCAGTCGATACCGCCACCGACAGAGAGGATGGTCGGGATGAAGGGGGGCGCCGTCTGGGCGTTGCCACTCGTCAGGAGAACGGCGAAGGCATATTCATTCCAGGCGAAGATCAGGCAGAAGATGGCGGTCGAGGCGATGCCGGTTGCGGCCTGGGGCAGCACGACCTTGTAAAAGGCCTGGAAGCGGGTGTAGCCGTCGATCAGTGCCGCTTCCTCGTATTCGCGCGGGATTTCATCGATGAACCCCTTGAGCAGCCAGACCGACAGCGACAGGTTGACCGCCGTATAGAGCAGGATCATGCCGAGGTGGGTGTCGGAAAGCCCGAGCTGGCGGAACATCAGATAGATCGGGATCGCGACCGCAATCGGCGGCATCATCCGGGTCGAGAGGATGAAGAAGAGGAGGTCGTCCTTGAGCGGCACCTTGAAGCGGCTGAAGGCATAGGCGGCCAGCGTTCCCAAGAAAATCGACAAAAATGTCGAGCCGAAGCCGATGATGACTGAGTTCAGGAACCGTTGCCCGAAGCGCGAGGGCCCCGAAATGATCATGCCCCTTTCCCGGGTGATCTTGTCGTACCAGGTGGTGGGTGCCGGGAGTTTGGCGAGATCGTCTGCCGAGGGGCGCGACTGGGTCGTGAAGAGGTTCACATAACCTTCCAGCGTCGGCTGGAAGACGACCTTCGGCGGATAGCTGATCGAATCCGGGCCGGACTTGAAGCTTGTCGAGATGATCCAGAGCAGAGGGATCAGCGTGATCACCGCGTAAAGTCCGACGAGGATGCCGGCAAGCCACTTCGAGGCGGTCGACGGTTCGGTGACGGAATGAGCACTCATCGTTCTTTCACCTTGTTCAGGGCCTTCACGTAGATGGAGGCGAGGCCGAATACCGTGACGAACAGGACAATCGCATAGGCGCTGGAATAGCCGGTCCGCCATTTTTCGAAGGCCTCGCGCTTCAGATCGATCGAGGCGAGCAGTGTCTCGTCCCCCGGTCCGCCCCCGGTCAGAAGGACCACGAGGTCGAACATCCGGAAATTCTCGATGCCGCGAAACAGGACCGCGAGCATCAGGAACGGCAGTGCCATCGGTAGCGTGATCGTCCAGAACTGCCGCCACTTCGATGCGCGGTCGACCTCGGCTGCCTCATAGATGTAGTCGGGTATGGAACGCAGGCCCGCCAGGCAGATCAGCATCACGAAGGGCGTCCACATCCAGGTGTCGACGATGACGATCGCCCAGCGTGCCCAACCGCCCGGGCCAAGCATCGAGAAGCTGTCGGCCGGAATGCCGGTCAGGAATTCGACGGCGTAGTTCACGAGGCCGATCTGCGGCTGGTAGAGGAAGGTCCAGAAGTTGCCGACCACGGCGGGCGAAAGCATCATCGGGATGACGATCAGTGTCGTCACCAGATCGTTGCCCTTGAACTTGCGGTTGATCAGCCATGCCAGGGTGAAGCCGATCAGCACCTGGAAAAAGATCGTCCAGATGAGGAAATGGGCGGTCGTCTGCATGTTCGCCCAGGTGTCGGCGTCCGTCAGGATGCGCGTGTAGTTGCGCAGTCCGACCCATTTCACTTCCGCATTCGGCTTGTTCGCGGCGAAGTTCGTGAAGGACAGACGGATGGTCCAGATCAGCGGGAATATGTTGACCGAAAGAAGCAGGAAGATCGTGGGTGCCACGAAGATCCAGGCAATGGCCCGGTCGCTCAGTCCCCGGATGCGTTTTGCGACCGGTTTTGGCGTAGCGCGGGCGAGGCGGTCTGCGGGGGTATCGGTCATCTTCCGGATCCGTGTGGCGTTTCCAAAGGGCGGCCGCGCACTGTGCCTTGTCCCTTGAGGCAACGAGGCAAAGTTCGGGTTGTGCCGGCGTGAGGTTTCAGAGGTCGGTGCCGGCGGCAACGCTGGCTTTGTGAGGGCTCCCCCGGCATTGCCGGGGGAGAGATTGAGGGAACGGCTTCCGGACCCCAGGTCCGGAAGCCGAGCTCTTTTGCTGTCAGAGCTTGCCTTCGTCCTCGAAGGTTTCCGTCCAGTCGGCAATCAGCCCGTCCAGCGCTTCCTTCGCGGTGCCGTTGCCAGCGACGACATAGTCGTGGAACCGCTTCTGCGATGCCTGGAGGAGCGAGGCATAGGACGGCTCGGCCCAGAAGTCCTTCACGATTGCCATGCTGTCGAGGAAGGTCTGCGCATAAGGCTGGCTCTGAGCGAAGTTCGGGTCTTCGACCACGGCGCGAAGGCACGAGAAGCCGCCCATGGACCACCACTTGTCCTGTACATCCTTCTGGGCGAACCATTTGATGTAGGCGAGTGCGCCGTCCATGTTGTCGGTATTGGCGACGACCGAAATGCCCTGCCCGCCGAGCTGTGCGAACTTCTCGCCGCCCGGACCTGCAGGATTGACGAGATAGCCGGTCTTGCCGCCGCCGACATTCGGATCCGCCTCGAACCCCGGCCAGGTGAAGGCGAAGTTCATCTGCATGGCGACCTGACCCGACTTGTAGGCGTCAATGCCTTCGCCCATGTAGGTGTTGGACGTGCCCGGTGCGACGCAGCAATCATAGAGCGACTTGTAGAATTCGAGGCCCTTCACGGCACCTTCGGAATTGACGAAACCTTCCATCTCATAGGGCTTTTCCGGATTGTCGTACTTGAAGCCATAGCTGTAGAGCACGTCCATCACGCCCATCGTGATGCCTTCCGAGCCGCGCTCGGTGTAGATCGAGGCGCCGTAGACGGTCTTGCCGTCGATCTCGCGGCCCTGGAAGAATTCGGTGACCTGCTTCAGTTCGTCGAAGGTGGCCGGCGGCGTCAGGTCGCGACCGTACTTTTCCTTGAAGGCTGTCTGGATTTCCGGGCGTTCGAACCAGTCCTTGCGATAGGTCCAGCCGACAACGTCGCCGAAGGCGGGCAACGACCAGTAGTTCGGGGTGTTCTTCGGCCATTCGGAATAGCCTGTGACGGTTGCCGGTACGAAGGCATCCATCTTGATGCCTTCCTTGTCGAAGAACTCGTTGAGCTTCACATACCAGCCGTTCTCGGCGGCGCCGCCGATCCACTGGCTGTCGCCGATCATCAGATCGCAGAGCTTGCCGCCCGAGTTGAGTTCATTGAGCATGCGGTCGGCGAAGTTCGGCCACGGCACGAACTCGAATTTCATCTTGATGCCGGACGACGCCTCGAAGTCCTTGCTGAGTTCGACGAGGGCGTTTGCCGGATCCCATGCGGCCCAGCAGAGCGTCAGTTCCTTTTCGTCGGCATGCGCCATCACTGTGCCGACACTCATCGAACAGGCGACCGTACCGGCAGCAAGCAGGCCTTTCATGTAAAGCGATTTCATCATGTCATCCTCCCAGCGCCGTCCGGTCTCCTACGGATGGCGAAACGCCCTTGCGGGCCACATGCCGGCTCCGGACCCTGATCTCTGGCCGGCCTCCTCCAGCGGAACGGGCTGCAGTGAATGCATCTCCCCCCGAACCGAGATGGAAGCTAATTGATGTGCGCACCTCAAGGCAAGCAATTTTTGAGGTGCGCACATCAATTCTTGCGTTTGGTGCCATTTTGAAGGAAAGCTCTGGACGGCGGAAATCAACAGGAAGGCTTCATGCGTCCAACAGCGAAAGATCTGGCCGAGGCTGCAGGCGTCAGCCTTGCGACCGTCGACCGCGTCTTGAACGACCGGCCGAACGTAAGTCCCAAGGCCGCGCGGCTGGTCAATGACGCAATCGAGCGGATCGGCTTTATCCGAAATCCGGCTGCTGTCAGCCTTGCCCGCAACAAGGTCTACCGCTTCCTCTTCCTGCTGCCGGCAAGCGGCGATCTCTACCTCAAGGAACTGCTGCGTCATGTTGAGGAGCTGACGGGTGCGCTCAAGGGCGACCTTACCGAGATCGCGTATCGCCAGATCGGCATCGACGATGCGCATGGTGTGGCAAAGCTTCTCTCCAGCCTCGACAAGGAGACGGTGGACGGCGTGGCGGTCATGGCGCCTGAATCGCCTCAGGTGCGCGATGCCATGGCGCGGCTTCTGGAGCGCAACATCAAGGTGGTGCAATTCCTGTCCGGTCAGGAAAAGCTGCCAGAGGCTGATTTCGTCGGCATCGACAACTTTGCGGCGGGTGCGACCGCGGGCAAGCTGATGGGCATGCTGGCGGGGCCGCAGCCGGGAAAGGTCATGGTGATCGCGGAGACCATGCAGTCGCTGGACAGCATCCAGCGCCGCCTAGGCTTCGACCATGTGATCAACAGTGCCTTTCCGCATCTGACCTGTCTGCCGTCCATTGAAACCCATGCCGACGAGGCAAGGAGCCGGCAGGTGATGGCCCGCGTGCTGGCCGGCAATCGCGACGTCTCTGGCATCTATGTGTTGAGCTCAGAGGCTCGCGTGCCGATACTGGCTGCCGCCGGAAACGTCGAGCTCGGGGGCATCGCCGTGGTCGTGCACGAGCGAACGCCGTTTACCGAACAGGCGCTTCGGGACGACCGCATCGATGCCGTGATCGCCCAAGATCCGGGCCATGCGGTCCGCAGCGCAATTCGCATCATGCGCGCCCGCGCAGATGCCCGCGAGCCGCTCGCCGCACAGGAAAAGATCCGCATTGAAATTCTGCTCAAGGAAAACCTTTGAGCCATGTGGAGGGTTGGTGAGGGGCGCGCCATCGGTAACGTGGCTTTCAATTCAGCCGAGGGCGCAGTAGGCAACCTCCGCGGCGAGGATGGCCCGGGACCGGCTGAGATTTCAGGTTCTGGTCTGTTCGTTTTTGGTTGGTAGCTAACGAGGCGAACTCCACACCGTGGCAGCCCCTCCTGTGCGACGCCTATAATGGGACAATCGCTTGTGGGACGTCCGGCCATCGCATCATATGAGCAGATGGCCGGACGAGTGTTCAGGCAGCTTAGCTTGCCGTAGAAATGTTCGTCTGCTCCATGTCTTCGCTGGCGTGCTGACGCAGCGGCCTGTTGCCGGCAAGCAAGCGTGCCAGCAGATAGAAGACCGGCGTCATGAAGATGCCGAACAGCGTGACGCCGATCATACCCGAGAAGACGGCGACACCCATGGCGGAGCGCATCTCCGCACCCGCACCGGTCGATACGACAAGCGGGATCACGCCCATGATGAAGGCCATCGAGGTCATCAGGATCGGTCGAAGGCGCAGACGGCTGGCTTCTATCGCTGCCTGGAACGGCGTCCGGCCCTCGAATTCGAGCTCTCGCGCGAATTCGACGATCAGGATCGCGTTCTTGGCAGACAGGCCGACCAGGACGACTAGGCCGATCTGCGTGAAGATGTTGTTGTCCCCGCCCGTGTACCAGACACCCACCAGAGCCGCGAGCACGCCCATTGGCACGATCATGATGATCGACAGCGGCAGGGTGAGGCTCTCGTATTGCGCCGCCAACACCAAATAGACGAGCAGGAGTGCAAGCGGGAATACGATGATGCTCGAATTGCCGGCCAGGATCTGCTGGTAGGTCAGGTCCGTCCATTCGAAATCGATGCCGGCGGGCATGGTTTCCTCCAGGATTTTTTCCATTGCCACCTGGGCCTGGCCTGAGGAAAAGCCAGGGGCGGGGCCACCGTTGATATCGGCGGCCAGGAAGCCGTTGTAACGCGTGGTGCGTTCCGGCCCCGTTGACGTTTCGACCTTCAGGAGGGCGGAGAGCGGGATCATCTCGCCGCTTGCCGAGCGCACCTTCAACTGGCCGATGTCTTCGGGCTTGGCGCGATACTGGGCATCGGCCTGGACGCGCACGCTGTAGGTACGGCCGAAGGCGTTGAAGTCGTTGACATAGAGCGAGCCCAGATAGATCTGCAGCGTCTGGAAGACGTCAGTCACGGAGACGCCGAGCTGCTGTGCCTTGACCCGGTCCAGATCGGCAAACAGCTGCGGAACGTTGACCTGGAAGCTCGAGAAGATGCCCGCAAGCTCTGGCGTCTGGTAGGCCTTGGCGAGGACTGCTTTTGTCGTTTCGTCGAGCGTCTCATAACCGAAGCCGGCCCGGTCCTCGATCTGCAGTTTGAAGCCGCCGGTCGAGCCGAGGCCGTTGACGGGTGGCGGCGGGAACATGGCGATGAAGGCGCCATCAATGGCTGCGAACTTTTGATTGAGTGCCATGGCGATCGCGCCACCGGACAGGGACGGATCTTTACGCTCTTCGAAGTCGTCGAGAACGGCAAAGACGATCCCGGCATTAGAGCCGATGGTGAAGCCGTTGATCGACAGGCCGGGGAAGGCGAGTGCGTTTTTCACGCCCGGCTCTTGCAACGCGATATCGCTCATCCGGCGGATGACCTCTTCCGTGCGGTCGAGCGTTGCGCCATCCGGCAATTGGGCAAAACCGATGAGATACTGCTTGTCCTGCGCCGGCACGAAACCGCCGGGTACCGTGGTGAACATGCCGTATGTTGCGGCGACCAAGGCGAGATAGATCACCATCACCAGGCTCTTGCGGCCAAGCAGGCCGCCGACCGTGCGGCCATAGCCACTGGATGCGGCTCCAAAGGCGCGGTTGAAGCCCCGGAACAACCAGCCAAGCAGGCTATCCATGATACGGGTCAGCCGGTCCTTCGGCGCGTGATGATCCTTGAGCAGCAGAGCCGCCAGCGCCGGCGACAGGGTCAGCGAATTGATCGCCGAGATGACCGTCGATATCGCAATCGTCAGGGCAAACTGACGATAGAACTGGCCTGAAAGGCCGGTAATAAAAGCGAGCGGCACGAAGACCGCAACGAGCACCAGAGCAATCGCGATGATTGGTCCGGAGACTTCTCTCATGGCGCGGTATGTAGCCTCGCGGGGAGAGAGCCCGTTTTCGATATTGCGTTCGACATTCTCCACGACGACGATCGCGTCATCCACCACGATCCCGATCGCGAGCACGAGACCGAACAGGGTCAGCGCGTTGATCGAGAAGCCGAAGGCATACATGACCGCGAAGGTGCCGATGATCGAGACGGGGACGGCGATCAGGGGGATGATCGAGGCACGCCAGGTCTGCAGGAACAGGATCACCACGAGCACCACGAGCGCAATCGCCTCGAGAAGCGTATCGACGACCTTGTCGATCGAGGCGCGCACGAACTCCGTGGTGTCATAGACAATCTCGAAGCGCGCACCGTCAGGCATCGCCTGCTGCAGATCGGTCATCGTCTGCTGCACGGCATCGGATATGGCAATGGCGTTGGAGCCAGGCGCCTGGAAGATCGGAATGGCGACGGCCGGCTCACCGTCGAGAAGCGAACGGAGCGCGTATTCGGCGGCCCCCAGCTCGATGCGTGCCAGATCTGCAAGTCGGGTGATCTCGCCGTTCGGGCCGGACTTCACGACGATTGCACCGAATTCTTCCGGGGTCTGAAGGCGGCCCCGTGCATTGATGTTCAATTGCAGATCGACGCCTTCAAGCGACGGCGAGGCGCCGATCGTGCCGGCGGCGGCCTGGACGTTCTGCTGGGCGATGGCGTTGGTGATGTCGCTTGCGGCCAGACCGTGCTCCGCCACCTTTTGCGGATCAAGCCAGATGCGCATGGAATAGTCGCCAGCACCGAAGACCTGCACCTGGCCGACGCCTTCGATACGGGCCAGCCTGTCCTTGACGTTCAGCGTCGCGTAATTGCGCAGATAGGTCAGGTCGTAGCGATCACCGGTCGAGACGAGATGCACCACCATCATCAGATCGGGTGAACTCTTGACCGTCGTCACACCGAGCGCACGGACTTCCGCCGGTAGTCGCGGCTCGGCCTGGGCGACGCGGTTCTGCACCAGCTGCTGAGCCTTGTCCGGATCGGTGCCAAGACGGAAGGTGACGGTGAGGGTCAGCACGCCGTCGGAGGTTGCCTGGCTCGACATGTAGAGCATGTTTTCGACGCCGTTGATCTGCTCTTCCAGTGGCGTTGCCACCGTTTGCGAAATCACGGTCGGGTTGGCGCCCGGATAGACGGCACGCACGACGACAGACGGCGGCACGACCTCCGGATATTCCGAAATCGGAAGGGCCCTGAGGCCAATCAGGCCGGCGACAAGAATGAGGATCGAAAGCACGGCGGCAAAGACCGGCCGGTCGACGAAAAAGCGGGAGAAATTCATCTGAGGACCCATAAGGCAGACAAGGGAAGAGCGATCCCGCAATGAGGATTGCGGGAGGCGACTTGAGTTTCATGCGTGGAGTCGAGGTGCTGGCACGACGCTATGCCGAAGGCATGGAATGCGCCGCTGCCGGCACCCGGCGGATCAGTTCTTCAACGCCGTCTGTTCCTGCGGTGCGACCACCGCTCCTGGACGAATGCGCTGCAGGCCGCTGACGACAATCCGGTCTCCTGCTTCCAAGCCGGTTTCGACGATGCGTTCACCATCAACCGCGGCCCCCAATTCGATCTGCCGATAGCTGACCGTGTTGTCGGCTGCGACGACGAAGACGAATTTCTTGTCCTGGTCGGTGCCCACGGCGCGTTCGCTGATCGTCAGGCGCTCTTGCGCTTCTGCCTGGCCCAGCCGAATGCGGGCGAACTGGCCGGGGATGAGGCGACCGCCGGGATTGTCGAAAACCGCGCGAACGCGGATCGTTCCTGTCGATGCGTCGATCTCGTTGTTGATCAGCTGCAGGCGCCCTGGGATGGGTGCTGCATCGGCGCTTGCGTCCACTTCCACCGGGATCTGCTCCAGGAGCAGGCCCGCATCATTGGCCGGCAGCGTCGAGAGCACCTCGCGCAGATGGTCTTCATCGATGGTGAAGCTTGCATAGATCGGGTCGACCGAAACGAGGGTGACGAGCGACGGAGACGAGGGGCCGGCAGCGACGAGGTTGCCGACCGTGACGTCGAGGGTGCCGATGCGGCCTGCAATCGGGGCCCGGATTTCGGTATAGGCAAGATCGAGCTCGGCGAGCTTCAAGGCTGCCTTGGCAGACTGGAGCTCAGCCTCGGTTGAGGCTTTTGTACTCTTTCGCTGTGCGACTTCGCTCTCGGAAATCGTATTGCGGGCAAGCAGAGCCGTGCCGCGATCGAGTTCGGTTGTCGCGAGGGTCAGTCTCGCTTCGGCCGATGCGACGGCGCCGCGAGCGCGGTCAACGACGGCGCGGTAGGGTTCGGGGTCAATCGTGAACAGGAGATCGCCCTGATTGACGAGCCCGCCTTCGCGGAAGTGAACCGCCTGGATGGCGCCGGCGACGCGGGACCGGAGTTCGACCCTGTCTACCGCCTCGAAGCGTCCCGAGACTTCGCGCCAGATATGCACCTGATGGGGCTGGACTGTGGTCACTGTCACCGGCACGGCCGGCGGTGCAGCTGTAACCTCGGTCGAGGCCGCCTGGGCGTCCCAGGAGGGTTCAAAATACAATACGGCGCCGGTTACGGCCAAAGCAGTTGCCATCGCAGAACCCCACAGGGCTGCGCTCCTGATCCTTGCGGTCATGATCGTCTCCTTCGGTTCGTCTTGAACCGCTATATGTTGGGAGCGGGCTTGGGACCCGCCGTCAGACTGGCAGTTCTTCGAGGAACTGCGAAAACTCGGTCGAGAAGTGCGAATGCCATTCGCCATCCTTGCCGTCATAAATGCCGGTCCAGCCGAGGTTGTCGGGTAGGGACCGGGTTTTTACGGGCACGCCTGCTGTTCGCAGCCGTTCCGCATAGTCTAGGCTTTCGTCGCGCAGCGGATCGTCATCCGATGTCACGACAAGTGCCGGCGCCACACCCGCCAGCCGTGAGCAGAGACACGGTGCGGCATAGGGATGTTGGCCGTAGCAGGCGAGGGCCAGGTAGTGACCCCAACCGTCCGCCCAACGTTCCCGCAGACCGATATCGTCCGCCCGGCGAAACGACACCGTCACCATGCGGGGATCCAGCATGGGAGACAGGAGAACCTGCCCCGCGAGCTCGCCCGGCATTGCGTCACGCGCCTTGAGCGCCAGGCTCGCAGCCACGTTTCCACCCGCTTCGTCTCCGGCGACCAGCACCGGAGAGCGTAGGTTCGCGAAACGCTTCCGCTTGGCGAACAGATATTTCAAGGCTTCGAACCCGCGCTCCAGGGTTCCGGGAAACCTGTTTTGCGATGGTCCGCCGCAATCGGCCTCGACCACCAGAGCTCCAGCTGCCGCCATGGCCAGGGCGGCGGGAGCATCGGTCGATCGCGCCGGGGCCGATCCGAAGGCGTGACCAGAGAGGTAGAGGACCAGCGGTCGGGGCTTGCCCTTGCCGCATCCCTCGTAGATGCGGAACGGCAGGGGAAACCGCGTCTCTGCGTCCTCGGCCTTTTGCCAAATCCTGGTCATGGATCTGCTCGGCGCCTCTGGAAATGGCTTTTGTTCATGACCTATTTATAGTATTGTCCTGTCACAACGCACAAGGCATCCATTTCTGAGAGCTCTGTTCCGATGTGCGGAATAATGAGCCTCTTTTATAAGGCGTACCGAATTCATGGATCAGCTATCGGCCATGCGCGTCTTCACCAGAGTGGTCGAGACCGGCAATTTCTCAAAGGCGGCGACGTCCCTCAAGATGCCGAAGACCACGGTCACGACCGCAGTCCAGGCTCTGGAAGCGCATCTCGCGACGAAGCTTCTCAATCGGACGACCCGTCGGGTGGTGGTGACGACCGATGGCGCGCTCTACTATGAACGGGCCGCGCGGATCCTGTCCGAACTGGACGAACTCGACGGCAGCCTCTCCAGCTCCCAGGCGCAGCCATCTGGCAAGGTGCGCGTTGCCTTATCCGGGGCGTTTGCGGACCGCATCATCATGCCGGCGCTGTGTGACTTCCACACGCGCTACCCCAAAATCCAGCTGGAGTTCGACATCGGCGACCGGATCGTCGACTACGTTGCCGAGAACATCGACTGTGCGCTGAGGGCCGGAACGCCGACCGATCAATCGCTCGTCGCCCGCAAGGTGGCGGATCTCGAGCTGCGGACCTATGCGGCGCCACTCTATCTCGAACGCATGGGCATTCCCCGGCATCCACGCGATCTCGACAACGGACATTTCGGCGTCGGCTACATGAAGGCCTATGAGGGCCGCGTTTTTCCGATGGAGTTCCGGCGCGGAGAAGAGAAGGTCGAGGTCAGGCTCGACTACGTGATTTCGGTCAACGAGTTTAGAAGCTACATGGCCGCCGCCGTTGCCGGCATCGGTGTCGCTCAGGCGATTGCCTTCACCGTTCGGGACTATGTGGATCGCGGGGAACTCGTCGAGATCCTGCCCGATTGGCCGCGGGATCCGATCCCGCTCTATATCGTCTATCCGCAGACGCGACACTTAAGCAACAAGGTTCGCGTCTTCGTCGACTGGTTGGCCAAGAAGCTGCAAGAGGCCCAGCATTGCGAGACAAAGGCGCATTTATTGGCTGCAGGAGCGGATGCCTGAGAGGTCAGGGTTACTGACTGACTTTATCATCTGCCTGCAAGAAGGCAGCCGTTTGGCGACGGGCTAACGCTGGAGCTTTTGACCAAGGCCTATATCCTAGGCCTTGGTGTATCGTGCGACTGGTCATAGGGCCTCAAACCCGTGCCCTTAGAGTCTCAAGGCCTCAATATCCCAGAGCAATCCCATCCTTGCGGGATTCCGAGGCGCCCGTCAGGGTGCCGTTCTCCCAGTCGATGCGCACGACCTGTGCGCCGCCGATCGGATCTTCGGCGGGGACGATTTCGAATCCGCGGCGGGTCAGTTCGGCTACGGTCTCAGCCGAGACAGTATGTTCGGCTTCAACGCGTGGGACCTTGCCGCCGACGGGGATCAGGCGCGGCAGGTCGATCGCATCCTGCATGTCCATGTCGTAGTCGACCACTTTCGAGATCAGATGGGCATGGCCCATCGCCTGGTAGTAGCCGCCCATGACGCCGAAGGACATTTCCGTGCGGCCGTCGCGTGTCACCATGCCGGGAATGATGGTGTGCAGCGGTCGCTTTTCCGGGGCGATCATGTTGGGATGACCGCGCTTCAGCGAGAAACTCTGGCCGCGATTGTGCAGGATGACGCCGGAGTTCGGCGCAACGAGACCAGTGCCGAAGCTGTCGAAGATCGAGTTGATGAAGCTGACCGCATTGCGCTCCTCGTCGACGATCGAAATGTAGACCGTGTCGCGATGCAGCGGCATCTCGAAATCAGGCAGTTCGGTCAGTGCCCGGGTCAGGTCTATCTTCTCGGCCAGTCCCCGCGCGAAGTCTGCCGAAAGGAGTTCGTCGATCGGTACGTTTGCCTTGGCCGGATCCGCGATCCAGGCGTCACGTGCAGCATAGGCGAGGCGAGTGGCTTCGATTTCCAGATGCAGGCGATCGGCAGAGTGTGGTTCCAGCGTGTTGTCGAAGCAGGAGAGTATGTTGAGGATCAGCAGCGCAATGATGCCCTGGCCGTTCGGGGGGCATTCGTGGACGGTGTAGCCGCGGAAGGTGGTGGTCACCGGGGTGACGTATTCGCCCTGGGCTGCCGCAAAATCCTCCAGTGTGTGGAGGCCGCCATGGGCGTTGAGATGCGATACCATGTCTTCGGCGACAGATCCCTTGTAGAAGCCGTCGCGGCCTTCAGCGGCAATCTTGCGGAGCGTTGCGGCAAGCTTCGGCTGGTGGTGCGTTTCGCCGATGCGCGGTGCGCGGCCGCCGGGCAAGAAGACCTCGGCTGCTGCCTTGTCTGCGGCGAGAAGCTCCTCTTCCTTCTTCCAGTCGCGGTGGACGCGCGGCGAGATCGCATAGCCTTCCTCGGCGTAACGGATGGCGGGTGCGAGGACATCTGCGAAGGATAGGCGGCCGTGGTCGGCATGCAGGCGGGTCCAGGCGTCGATGGCGCCGGGGATGGTGATGGCTGAGGGTGACTGGCGCGGGACTTCGGTCAAGCCGCGCTCTTCGAACCAGTCGATCGTCAGCGCCTTCGGCGTGCGGCCGGAGCCGTTGTAGGCGATGACCTCGGAGCCGCCCTTCGGAGCGTACAAGGCGAAACAATCGCCACCGATGCCGGTGGAGCCCGGTTCGACCACGCATTGCACGGCGCAGGCAGCAATCGCTGCATCCATGGCATTGCCACCGGCCTGCAGGATATTGATGGCCGTCAGTGTGGCATAGGGGTGGGAGGTCGCGGCCATGGCCTTGGTCGACACGGCCACCGATCGCGTCGGCTTCTCGAAATTGCGCATCCTTGTCAGTCTCCTCGTATTCTCTTGTGCCACGGCTTCAGCCGCGGGATCTGTATGGTGTCATGCGGATCTCCAGGAAGGCTAGTGCCCGGACGATCAGGAAGTTGATGAAAAGATAGATGGCACCTGCCGCGATAAAGACTTCGATCGCTCGGTAGCTCTGAGAAATGAGGCCCTGGGCGATGCCTGTTACCTCCATCAGCGTGATGATCGAGGCCAGCGAGGTGCCCTTCACCATCAGGATGATTTCATTGCCATAGGCAGGGATCGCCTGACGCAGCGCGATCGGCAGGATCACGAGGCGAAGCGTCAGAAGGCGCGACATGCCGAGCGCCTGGGCTGCTTCGCCGAGGCCACGCGGAACGTTCTTGATCGCGCCGCGCAGGATCTCGCTGCCATAGGCGGCGGTGTTCAGAGTGAGCGCAAGGATCGCGCACCAATAGGGTTCGCGAAACAGACCCCAGAGGCCAATGGCCTGAAGGGAAGGGCGGAACTGGCCGAGCCCGTAATAGATCAGGAAGATCTGCACGAGCAGGGGCGTGCCACGAAAGACGGCGACAAATGTTCTGATGGGCCAGACGACGAACCGGTGTTCGCCCTGCTGGGCGAGGGCCAGCAGGAGGGCGAGAACAAAGCCGAGCAGGATCGACGTGCCGGCCAGTTGCAGTGTCAAAGGCACGCCGGAGAGAAGCTTCGGAATGATTTCGAGGAAGAAGCCGATGTCGATCATCGATGCATGATCCCCCGGGAGGTGCGTGTCTCGGCGACGCGGAAGACCTGTCCGGTGATGCCGGCGATGATGAAATAGAGACCCGCGGCGGCGAGGTAAAACAGGAAGGGTTCCCGCGTGGAGCCAGCACCGATCTGCGCCTGACGCATCAGTTCGACGAGGCCGATCACGGAGATCAGGGCGGAGTCCTTCAGCACCAGCTGCCAGACATTGCTGAGGCCTGGGATCGCGTGCCGCAAGAGTTGGGGAATGATGACGAGGCGCAGCATCTGCATGCGCGAGAGCGCCAAGGCTTTTGCAGCGTCGAACTGTCCGCGTTCGACCGCGAGATAGGCGCCGCGATAGACCTCGGCCTGATATGCGCCGGAGATGATGCCGATCGCGATGACGCCTGTTGCAAGCGAGGGCAGGCCGACGAAACCATCCGAGCCGAAGCTTTTGGCGATCGCGGTGAGGGCGACCGAGCCGCCGTAATAGAAGAGGTAAATTGTCAGAAGATCCGGAATGCCACGAAAGACGGTGCCGTAGGCTGCGGCGAGGGATCTCGGGAGCCGTTTGGATGACAGGGCGCCGCTCGCGCCAAGGGCACCAAAGAGGGCTCCGAGCAGAAAGCCCAGCACCGACAACAGCAGCGTCATGGCGGCCGCACCAAGAAGGGCCATACCCCAGCCGCCTTCGGCGAAACCGAGCAGATGCAGTTTTTCAAGCATGCGGGCGAACCCCTTTTGTGGTCTTCCTGCAGCCGGAATTGCGCGAACTCCGGCTGCAGTCGGTTCGCCTTGGTTACTTGACCGGGGTGACGTCGGTGCCGACCCATTTCTCGGAAATGCGCTTGATCGTGCCATCGGCGATGGCGGAGTCGATGGCCGCGTTCAGCATGTCCTTGAGCTTGGTGTCTTCCTTGCGCAGGCCCGCCCCCGTGCCGAGGCCGAAAACGCCGCCGACGAAGCCCGGGCCAGCGATCGTGTAGTCGGCGAATTCCGGTTTGGCGAGCGTGGCAGCAAGCGCCGTCTGCTGGGCAAAGAGCGCGTCGATGCGGCCGGCAGCAAGGTCGAGGTCGTGCTGTTCGGTGGTCTTGTATTCGCGGATCTCGACGATGTCGCCGAAGTACTTCTTGACGAAGTCGAGGTTGGTGGTCGCCGCCTGCACACCGACGATCTTGCCCTGAAGCAGCGGCTTCAGCTTGTCGATGGCCGCGATTGCCGCTGCTTCATCCTCCAGCTTGAACTTTTCGGCGGAGACACCGAGCTTGCCGAGATCACTGTCCTTGGCGACGGCAAAGCCTGAGGGGTCGACGGCGTAAGGCTGGGTGAAGTCGATGGTTTCAAGGCGCTTCGGCGTGATGAACATGCTCGCCATGATGACATCGAACTTGCCGACGGTGAGCGAGGGAATGAGGCCGTCCCAATCCTGGGCAACGATCTCGCAGGTGACCTTCATGCGGGCGCAGAGATCGTTTGCCAGCTCGACTTCGAGGCCGTCGAGCTTGCCGTCCGCCGTGGTGAAGTTCCAGGGCGCATAGGCGCCTTCGGTCGCGATCTTGATCGGTTTCGGGGCATCCTGGGCCAGAACCGGCTGGGTGAATGCAAGTGTGGTGAAGACAGCCGTAAGCGCTGCCATGCGATTAATCGTCATGACTTTTCCTCTTCGTTGTTGTGCCGTGGATAACGGCGGTTCCCCGTCCGTGCCGGATGTTCCCCCGGCTACGGACATATCTTCAGGCTGGGCTCAAGGCCGCCCGGGACTGGCATAATCGGCAAGCATGGATGCCGTTTCGATGATGTGCTCCTGCATGACCACCTCGGCATAGCGGGCATCGCCAGACCGCAAGGCGTCGATCAGTTTCTGATGTTCTTCACGGGCGGAGAGTGGCTTGTCGACATAGTCGAACCAGATGCGCATGTAGGGCTCGATCGCCACATGCAGCGCGGTAATCTGGCGGATCAGCTTCGGGCGACCACTCAGGTTATAGATGAGCGCGTGGAATTCCTGATGGCGCAGTACCCAGTCGCTGCTGCCCGACTGTCCGGCGCGTTCCATGCGCTCCAGCAGTCGCTCCAGCTCCTCGAAGGTTTCGGAATTCATGCGCGGCGTCGCGAGGCGAACGGCCAGGCCCTCAAGCACGGAGCGAATTTCGAAGGTTTCATGGATTTCGTCCAGCGTCAGTCCGGCGACGACGCAGCCGCGATTGGGCCGCAGCGTCACCAAACCATCGGCCGCGAGCCGCCGAAAGGCCTCGCGAACCGGCATGCGGCTCATGCCAATCTCGGCTGCGATCTCTTCGGGGATCAGTCGCTCGCCCGGCTTGTAGCGACCGACGCGCAGGGCTCGCTGCAGGTGGAGATAGGCCTCCTGCTCGGCCGTGGAGGCAAGATGCGCCGTGGCGGCGGTCGAAATCGGCATGTCTGGCTCACTGGATTTTTGTATCCAC
Source organism: Allorhizobium sp. nf9_anc (assembly GCF_056323085.1). Classification (NCBI taxonomy): domain Bacteria; kingdom Pseudomonadati; phylum Pseudomonadota; class Alphaproteobacteria; order Hyphomicrobiales; family Rhizobiaceae; genus Allorhizobium; species Allorhizobium sp. nf9_anc. Next base: position 138,283 of record NZ_CM150481.1, read on the forward strand.
TCATCCAAACACCGCGGTGGAGAGCCGTCAAGCGCTTTTTGATCAAAAGCTACGGAGGCTCTCAGCGGGCGGGATGGAGGCCGTTTGCCACCCTCTCCCGAACAAGGCGGGTAAAGGCCGCAACCGTATTGCGGTCTGCGCCGGGCGACGCCACGAGGATGAATTCGACATCCTCGATCGCTGGCAGGGCGGACGGCGGCAGTTCCCGCAGCCCCGATGGCGCGAGATTGCGCGGCTGGACAAGGACGCCCATGCCTGCTCGCGCTGCTGCGGTCAGGCCGCTCAGGCTCTGGCAGGAGCAGACGATCCGCCAGGGTTGCCCGGCGCGTTCCAGCGCCTCCATCAGAAGTGTTCTCGTCAGGCTCGGTGGTGGAAAGACGATCAGCGGCAGGATGGGTTTTGCCAAGACCGCGTCCGGATCGGCTGCCAGCCAGACCAGTGGTTCGCGCAGGATCGGCTCACCACGGCGATCGCCCAATCGGCGCTTTGCAAAGACCAGGTCGAGTTCGCCCTTGTCCTGCATGTCGGCGAGATCCCTGGAAAGCGCCACCGTCAGATGCAGCTCGACGGCAGGATAATCGGCGATGAAGTCCTGCAGGAGAACGGGAAGTTGACCGGAGACCAGATCTTCGGAAATGCCGAGCCGCAATCGACCGCGGGGTTGCGCAGCCTCGAAGAGAGACGCCGTCTGCCGCTCGAGCGATAGAAGTTGCCGCGCATGCGGAAGAAGGGCTTCACCGTCGGCCGTCAAACGCACGCCGTGGGTGTCGCGGTCCAGCAGCCGACGGCCGAGCACCTCTTCGAGGCGCTGCAGATGCTGACTGACGGTCGACTGCCGAAGGCCCAGTTTCTGGCTGGCATGGGTGAAGCTGGTGAGTTGGGCAATGTATACGAAACTGCGCAAGTGAACGAGGTCGAGCATATCACGTTTTCCGATGACTGTTATTTCTTGCATCGGGTTTGACGATAACTAGTCTTGGTCATCTGTCCAGATCGACCGGAGCCTCAGATGAAACGCTTCCTCCCAGATACTTTCACGCTGCTGCTCGTCGCCATGGTCGTGCTGGCAAGCCTTCTGCCGATCTCCGGAGAGCCTGCGGAATGGTTCGGCCTTGCGACCAATCTGGCGGTTGCTCTCTTGTTTTTCCTGCATGGCGCGCGTCTTTCGACCGATGTGGTTATCGCGGGCTTCCTGCACTGGCGCCTTCAGAGTTTCATCCTCGCGGTGACATTCGTGGTCTTTCCGCTGCTCGGTCTGCTGATGGGCTTTCTGTCGCCGTGGCTCATCCCGCCGGCGCTCTATCTCGGCCTTCTCTATGTCTGCGTCTTGCCGTCAACGGTGCAGTCATCGATCGCGTTCACCTCGATTGCCGGTGGCAATGTGCCGGCCGCTATCTGTGCTGCTTCCGCGTCGAACATTCTCGGCATGTTTCTGACGCCGGCGCTTGTTGCGGTTCTCTTCTCGGCGGGCGGTCATGTCGGGGTGTCGCTGGACATGATCTGGAAGATCCTGCTGCAGCTTTTCTTGCCCTTCGTGATTGGCCAGGTGTTGCAGCCTTTCATCGGCAACTGGATCCGGGCCCGCAAGTCGCTGCTTGCGCCCGTCGATCGCGGTTCGATCCTGATGGTCGTCTACCTCGCCTTTTCGAACGCCGTGATCGAGGGCATCTGGTCCAAGTTTTCGACTGCTGACCTTGCTTTGGTGATCGGCCTCGATATCGTCCTGCTTCTCGTCGTCCTGGGAATAACGGCCTTCGGCTCGAAGCTTTTCGGCTTCAGCCGGGAGGGCCGGATTGCCGCGATCTTCTGTGGCTCGAAGAAAAGTCTGGCGAGCGGCGTGCCGATGGCCGGCGTCATCTTCGCCGGCCAGTCCGTCGGCGCGATCGTTCTACCGCTGATGCTCTTCCACCAGATCCAGCTGATGGTCTGCGCGTGGCTGGCGCGATGGATCGTCGCTCGAAAAGGTGACACGGGGCAGGAGAGGGTGGCTGCCGTGAATTGACAGCGTGATCTGCCAATTCATGAGCCAAGTCCTCAAGTCGATATGCGCCACGGTGCCTGTAAGCTAAAGTCCCACTGAAATGAGACTCAGTGTGCCGGCATGCGCCAAATGAAGCTTGCCCGCACCGGATCCTTCCCATGAAGGTTCCTACTAAGGCATGGGTATTCTTACGTTCGTGCGATCTTTGAAATCTTGCTCGCGATCTCCGGCTACAAATGCTGGAGCCGCTGGCGAGACCTCCGCCGTTTCACGATCGACCGGCGCCGTTTGGATGACCACCCCAGTGGTCGCGGGACTTGGATAGCCATAGGCGACGGCGGCGGCTGGGGCGGCTGTTGTCGGGCCTTTCAGCGATAGGCCAGTTAGCAGATCCGCGAGCACCTCCGGTCCGAGCGACGAATGGCAGTATCGGAGGCTGACCTCTGCCGGATGGCTGCGACCAAGGTCGACGTCGCGCTTGATGATCTGCCAGGCGTACACACAGCCGCCTTTGTCGCCCAGCCTGCCGGTCGCTGCGCCATAGGCGCCGTAGGCGTTTTGGCGGATCACCGGATCGATGCTCATCGCGACCCCTGGAAACTCGCTTCGCAAGCTTCGGTTGATCTCGGCACGGTCAGGCGTTTTCCGGAGCGTCGATTTTGAGGCGGCTGCGGTCGATATCGTCAGTGCGTTTTCCCCGGCAAGCGTGGTCGTGTTCGCCCAGACCAGAGTTTGCCTGGTCACGACATCCGTGGATGTCTGGCGAAGGCCGATCGGCATCTCGCCTAGCCCGGTCAATGAAGCCGATGCGAGGTGAATGGGCAGTTCGCGGTTACCCGTGGCGACGGGCATGCTGCCGGTCATGCCATCGAGGAAGGGATCCTCGACGGTATTGCAGCCGTGCAGGCCAAGCAGCGCCAGGATCGCAAGGATGTTTGGCTTCACTAGTTGATCCCCATGCGTTCGTTGATGGCGGCGATGCCTCTGGTGTTCGCCGGGTCTGCCATGACCTGATTGAGCTGGGCGAAGATCGCACGCGACTGTGCGAGATTGCCGAGGTGATAATGGCTCCAGGCGCGCATCTGGCTGACGCCGACCGGCTCGGGCATGATCTGAAGGCGGGCGTTCAGCGCTTCGAGCGTGACGCGGTACTGCTTGCGATCGAAGGCGTTGCGGGCCCGTTGCCAGAGAATTTCGGCGCGCAATTCGCGGTCGCGCAGCGGCGTCAGGCCATGCTGCATCAGAAGGGCTTCCGCGTCGTCGGTCAGATTGGCGCGGAGCAGGGTGAGGCCAAGGCCATAGGCGGCATCATCCGCCTTGCCGCCACCGCCTGCGAGGCCGGCTGTAAAGGCCTGGCGCGCCTCGGCCAGATGGTTGAGGCCGAGAAGACACCAGCCTTTGGCGACCTGTGCATCGGGGCGCAAGGCGCTGCTGGCTTCAAGCCGACGTAGTTCGGAAACGCAGCCGCCGTAATCCTTCTTTTGCAGCCGTGACAGATAGCCTGCCTGGATGCTTGCGGGGGCCGAGACCGATTTTCCGGTCCGCTGGCGCGGTTCGGCTGCCGATTTCAACTCGGCGAAAACCGACTGATAGGCTTCGCCATACTTTTCGCGGAGGTCTGCCAGGGCCTTCTTCTCGCCGAGGCGCGTTAGGGTGAGCGCCAGCCCCTTCAGGCTGTCTGCCTCGGCCTTCCATTCGAAGGCCTTTGCAAACCAAGCGCGCGCCGGGTCGAACTGGCGCGAGTTGTAAGCATACCAGCCGATGAGGCGGGCGTGATCGGAGGATTCCGTTTTCTGGATCGCTTCCGAATAGCGGGTTACGACCCGCTCATCGATGTCGGTCTTGCCCTCACCCTTGAAAGGGAAGGACAGCTGATCGAGGAGGAAGGCGTCCTCTCCGGCAAGGATGTCGAGGTGCGCCGTGACAAAGGCGTAGGCCTCCTCGTCCTTCGACTGGTGGGCGAGACTGAGCGCCATGCCGCGGACGGCTTGCGGCGTCGCCTTGCCCTGCAGCATGCGCTGGAAGAAGCTCGCCGCCTGATCCGGCTGCTCGGTCTTCAGCATGTACCAGCCCATGAGGGCGAGGTCTTCCTGTGCATTCTTGCTTTCGGCGGCCGCCCTGACAGCGGCAATCGCCTCGGGGCCTGGTTGCGGTGCGCCCGCAATGCCGGAGGCGAAGTCTCCCACTTCGCGGCGCATGAGATCGAGGCTGAGCGACCGCATCGCGAGGGCGAGTTCGGGATCCGCAGAGAGCGCACGCATGGCCTCGCGCAAATCGGCTGCCGGAATGTCCTCCATCGCCTTTTGCAGGGTGGTCAGCACCAGTTCATCCGAAAACGCCTTCTCCGGCGCCCGGAAAAGGATCCCGCGATAGACCGTCGTCAGCCCCTCCTGCATCTCGTTTGCCCTGAAAGCGTCCAGCATCATCCAGAGCAGGTCGATCTCGGTTTCCTGCGCAGGGTCGAGCTTTGCGCCGAGGCGAATGACGGTCACGAAGTCCTTCGCCTCGTTTGCCTGCGTCATCGCAAATCGCAGCTTGCGCCGCTCGAGCTTGCTGCGAAAATCCTCTGATGGCTCCCAGCCCGGATGGCTTGCAGCGATCCGGCTGATCTCCTGCTCGATGCCGGCATAGTCATCGCGCTCGTAGAGCTGCCAGATCGAGGTCTCATCGACGTGTTCGCGGGCATCCGGAGCATAGAGGTCTGCCGGGCGCATGAAGCCCGGGAATTTCATTTCCAGGCGGCGGGTTTCGGCTTCGACGCGTTCTGCCACGCCATTGCGTGCGTAGTAATAGAGTGCGGCGAGATCGACCGTGTCGGGCGCTGGCGTTGTCTGGGCATTCGCTTCGCCGGTTTCTGTGCCGTTCGAAGGCTCTGCCATTGCGGTGGTCGCTTGCGGTGTCAAAAGTGACGTTGCGCCAGCCGGCAATGCGACGAACAGCGTGGCGAGGATGGTGCCGGCCGAGAGCCTTTTCTTGATCGTCTTCTTCATTCGACTGTCCTCACGCCCTTGCGCGGCACGACATAACCAACCCACCAGCCGAAGCCGCCCATCAGTGCGAGCACAAGGCCGACATAGATGATGAAGTTGTCGGAGAGCCATGCAGCCGCGAGGCGTCTGAGATTGGCGGGGCTCGTGTCGGTGATCGGAAAGAAGCTATAGCTTTCGGGATAGCGGTTCACGAGTTCGAGGTCCGAGCGGCGGATCACCGCTTCCCCTCCTTCGAGGGCCGTCCATGTTGCCGGCTTCGTGAGTGCTGCAACGCCCTGCTGAAGCATGGCTTCATCAGCCGCGTTGACATAGGTCCAGACCGCGGCGCTTTCCGCGGAGGCTACCTGCTTGACACTGATCAGGCGGTCGCGCGGATCGATCTTGACGTCTTCACGACCGATATCCTTGTAGGCAAGCCAGCGGTTGACGGTTGTCGAGACCCGGGCAACCCAGTCCGAAGCGCGGCTCTTCAATGACAGCTGGTCGTGTTCAAGCCGCGTTTCGACCTGGAAAGCGTCGAGAAGGGCCTGCGAGTCCGACAACTGGTCTCCTGCCGTAACCGAAGCCGTGATCAGATCATCGGTTGAAGACGGCTGCAGGCGATCGCCCTTTTGGCCGGCAAGGGCTGCAAGCTCCAGCGGCTCGCCGCCGGCGCCGACAATCAGTGCATTTGTTGTCTGGCGCGGATCCGGCCGGCCGATCTTGAGTTCGGCTGGCAGTGGATGCCCCGCCGACATGGCGAGCCGGGTGAGCAGGGTCAGTGCCGAGCCCAGCCGTGCGGGTGTTGCCGTATCGACATAGAGATCGAAGGTAGCAGAGCCCTTGAGGGGGAAGGACGTGCCGGCAAAGGCCGCAAGGTCGGGAAGACGACCGGCGCGGGCGAGGGGCGGTATCGTCACCGTGGTTTCTTCAAGCAGCAGGAACCGAGACCGCGCTTCGTCGCGCGCGGCCGGATCGCAGACGAGATCGGAGGCAAGCGGCACTTCGGCCAGAACGCGAACATGGTTCACGCCGGGATGGAAGGCACGCAGCGGAAGTTCCAGCGGCTTGTCCTTCAGCGTCGCGCCCTCGGGATCATAAAGCACGAGGCTCGCCACGGCCCGTTCGTTGACGCGGACCAGCAACTGCGTTCCGGGTGCGAGGCCTGGCGCAGTGGCGGCATTCAGGTTGAGATCGACCGTCGCATAGTCGCCCGGATAGAAATCGGCGGGCATCACGACATCGAAGCTCTTCTGGAAGAGACGACCGGCGAAAGGTGTCGTCTGATAACCGACGCTCGACAGGGCATGTGTGCCTGGGCTCTCGCCATCGATCCGCGTCTCGGTCATGGCAAGCTTGTTTGCGCGGATCAGCGGAAGCAGGGGACCGTTGACGGCGGCAAGCAGGAGCGACTGAAGTTCGCTCTTGTTCGAACCGCGCATGGTGACGATGTGGCGGCCGTTTTCGCCTTGCCGGACGAAAAGGCCACGCGGTGCAGCAGTGAGCGCATCGCGGGCGGGCTGCGGCAGCTTCGTGTCCGAGGGATCACCGAGATAGAGGTCGATGCCCGGTCCGCTGCCGCCGACATCGCCAACGGTGACGCTCAAATCCTCACGGCCGAGCACGAGTGCAAGAGTTTGCACGAGGGACAGGCTGTCGCGCAGTGTCGTTTGAGGCGCATCGTTTCCGGCAATCACGCGGATTTCTGTGGCGCCATCGGCATTTCGGCCAACCGACAGAAGGCTTGAGAGATCGCCCTCCTTCGGACGTGCACTGGTCAGGAAGCCGCTGACCAGCGGATTGACCTGCGTCCACAATTCGTAGGTTGCCTGAACGCTGCAGTCGATGCGGTGGTGCTGTTTCGCCCGCAGACGGACCTGGTTCCAGCCGACCGTCAGGTCCTTGGCGGCAACCGGAATGTCATGGGTGGCCGGTCCATTGGGCGATCGGATCGGGAAGGCTGCGAGAGGTTTGCCGTTCAATTCGACGTCGAGCATGGCGTCATCGGGCATGACCGAGACGGCATTGGTGTAGCTCAGTCTGAGGATGCCGGCCGTCGCCACCTGATCCGCCGAGAGATAGAAGGTGAGGTCTCTCGCTGCGTCTTCACCTTCGAGACGCATGGCTGTTGCCGTCTGCCGGAAGGCGATCATCTGGCGCGGAACATCCGAGCTGGGTTGCGAGCTGGCCTGCCCCGCGCTTTCCACGCTTGCCGTGCCAAGGTCTGCGGGTACGAAGTCGCCAGCGCTGGACGCGTTCGCCGACAGGCAGATGAGGATGGCTGCCGCAGAGAGCGGGCGCAGGATGTTTAGGTTACGCATAGGCCGGTCCTCTCACGGCTGCCGGATAGGTCGCGCCGGGGTCCGAGGCGCAGCTTACAGGCTTGATGATCAGCGGCGCGTCGGGATGCGAGATTTCCGTTGTTTCGCGGACCAGACGCAGGGCGTAGGTGAAGCCACGCAATGTCTCGGTGATCGTCCAGATGGCAAAGCGGAGGGTGCCGGTGAAGAAACCCTTGTGCTTCTGAACGCGGTTCCAGCGATCCTGCAGCGGCTGCTGTTCGCAATACATCATCTCGGCAATCGCGATGAAGGTATCGGGCGTGCGCTCGGCAAAGGCAAAGCCGAAGCTCGTCTCCTCCTGTCGGCGCAGCATGCTGCGGCAGACGAGTGGGACACGCATGCCACGGCCGTGGCGGCGGATCTCGATGATGGCCTCTTCGCCCTTTTCCAGCCCGTTTACCGGCTGTCCGTCGATGAACTGCAGAGCCAGACCACCACTCGAGACATCCGCGATGATGACGGCATGGCTTGTGCCGCCCGCATGCAGGATCGCGTGACGCCGAACGCTGAGGCGCTGGTTGCGGCGACGCTCGCGCCGTTCCGAAACCGATCCAAGGGCCGCACCGGCAATGCCCATGTTGATGATGTTCCAGCCGGCGACGATCAGCAGCAGTTCGGAGGGCATCGCTTCCGTCGTGTAACGCCAGATCGCGTAGCAGGTGGCGGCAAAGAGCAGAAAGAAGATTAGGAAATAAGGGCGCGCCAGCGGCGAGAGCTTGCTCTCATCCAGTGTCTGTCCCTTCGAGGTAACGTTGAAGGTCGGCTTGCGCGGGTTCCTCACGACGCTCAGGATCGCCCCGAAGAGCATCACCGACTGGACATATTCATAGAGTTCGGAGACCCACGGCCAGCGGACGCGCCCGAAGAGGTAGCTCTGCATGGCGAAGGACGAGATGAGATAGGTCACCGAGTAGCAGATGAATTCGGTGATGTTGGCTTCGAAGATCTGCAGCGAAAAGAAGATGTAGAGGAGCGGCGAGAACATGAAGGTCAGCCGCGTCAGCGGGAAAAGCCAGAACAGGTTGGTGCCGGCGTAGCAGATGCGCTGTGCCGTCGAGAGGCCGCGCTGCAGGAATGGGCGGTTCAGAGTCAGGATCTGCAGCATGCCCTGGGCCCAGCGAACGCGCTGGCCGATGAAGGAGACGAGCGTTTCCGGCTGAAGGCCGGCGATCAGCGGCTTGTCGACATAGAGGCTGTGCCAGCCGCGGCAGTGAAGGGCCAGCGCGCTTTCGCAGTCTTCGGTGATCGACTGACCCGAGAAGCCGCCGGTTTCCTTGAGAGCCTTGCGGCGCAGAACGGCAGCAGAACCGCAGAAGAAGGATGCATTCCACTTGTCGAGGCCACGCTGAACGACGGAATAGAACATCTCGTTTTCGGACGGCATCTTGCCGAAGGTCTGGAGGTTCTTCTCCACCGGATCCGGATTGAGGAAGTAGTGCGGCGTCTGGACCAGGAAAAGCTTCTCGTCGTCCTTGAAGTGGCCAACCGTCTCGTTCAGGAATTCGCGGACGGGCGCGTGGTCGGCATCGAAGACGACGACCAGTTCGCTTTTCGAGATTGAAAGGCCCGCGTTCAGATTGCCGGCCTTGGCATGGCTGTTTTCGGCACGGGCATGGTAGCGGACGCCGAGCGCTGCCGAAAGCGCCTGCAATTCTTCGCGGCGACGACGGGCAGCGATCGCGGCGCGCGGATCGGACTGGCTGCACTTGGCATCGGTGCCGCCATCGTCGAGCAGATAGACCGTCAGCTTTTCGGCCGGGTAGTTCATCGACTTGGCAGCGGCCAGCGTCAGCGCCAGGAGGTCGGCCGACTCGTTGTAGGACGGGACGAAGACATCGACTGTCGGCTTGTCGTCATCGGCCAGCTGCGGCGCCGGCTTGCGCTTAAGCGGGTCCGCGACGATGAAGAAATTGATTGCCAGCATGATCAGGCAATACATTTCCGCCGCATAGAGGATGATGCCCGGGATGAAGTTCCAGGGCTCGTTGATGTTCGGAAGCGTCTCGGTCGTGCGCCAGAACGCATAGCGCAGGGCGAGCACAGCAGAGAACACGAATGTCATCAGGCGGAATGTCTTGTTCTGCGGACGCATCATGAACAGGAGCATCAGGGCCAGAACGGCCAGGCTGAGCACCAGTTGCGCCTGGAGGCTGATCGGCAGCCACAGCAGAAACACACCAAAAAGGCCCGCAATGATTGCAGGCAACGCAGCGCACATCATGTGCAGAACCCCATCTTTCACCCACCCGCAGCTTCATCTGCGGTGATCCCCCAATAGGAATGCCCTGAAATTAGGGGGTGATTTCTTAGCAAATTGCTAAGAGATGAAGAGGGCCGGAGGGCCTAAAACCGGTCGGCGACGATTTTCCAGTTTGCTTAAGTGTCTGCGATAAAACACATTTTCAGTCAGCGAACTTCGCTTATTCGGCATATGCCAATGATCGACTTCCTAAGCCTAATCTAATCGACATGGTTACCATCTCGTGAAGTTATGCATGAAGGGGCGCAAAACCGTTTCATTCCGGTGCGCTTGGTGAGGAAGCGGCCTATTACTGGCCTTACGATGCATAGAGAGCGTGCTTCTTCACGTGCATCAACCGCCACCACTGCCCCAAATCGCCACATTGCATCAGAATTGGGGGAAGCATTGCTGCCACAAGCCACAACCGAGCTCGCGTCGACAAAACAAGATGGCGGCGTCAATGGTTTGCGTGCTTGACGGCATTTGTCAGCATATCGACAAACGCTGTCACCTTGGGAGGACGAAAACGGGCTGCGGGATAGACCGTGTATATGCCGCCCGATGGCAGGTGCCACTCGGGCAGGACGTGTAGGAGGGCACCGTTCGACATGTCGGCTGCCGCCAGGAAGTCTGGCAAGACTGACAGCCCGCCGCCATGTTTCACGGCCTCCATGACCGCCGGCGTCGTGTTGATCGCGATGCCTGCCTTGAGCTGGACGGTGCGGATTTCTCGATCCTCATTGGTGAAAACCCACTCCAAGGACTCTCGGAGTGCGCTGTTGGCCACGAATGGCAGAGCCGGGAGTTCTGTTGGGTCTCGCAACTGCGCTAGCCGCTCCGCGAATTGAGGCGATCCGACCAGGAGTTGCCGGAAAGAGCCGATCCGTCGCGCCTGCAGGCTTGAATCGGCAAGCCATCCAACGCGGATGGCAAGATCCATGTTGTCGGCAATCAGATCGACCGCCTTGTCGCTGAGATTGAGTTCGACTTTGCATTCCGGGTAGCGCGCCGTGAAGGCGGCGACGATTGGGACTATGACGGAGGTGCCATAGTCATAGGGCGCGGTCAGCTTGAGCAGTCCTTTCGGAGCGGTCCTTGCCTCAGCCAGTTCGTTGAATGCGTCTTCCGTTTCCCGCAGGATCGAGACGCAGCGGGTATGGAATATCCGGCCCGCTTCTGTCGGTTGAAGTCGGCGCGTGGTGCGCATCAGCAGAGTGGTGCCGACGTCCTGTTCCAGTCTGGCAACCTGCTGGCTGACGACAGCCTTTGTGATGCCGAGATGTTCAGCCGCTTTTGTGAAGGAACCCGCGTCGATGACGGCGGCAAAGTAGACCAGGCGGTTGAGGTTCGTCACTTCCTGCATGTCGGCTCCCCTTTAGACTGTAAGCTTTTAGCATACATTCTGTCATTTTTGCCGGTCTTTTTGTTTCAATATCCTCATGCCATTTGTGCTTCACAAGGAGCAAGACATGAGCAGCAAAGTTCACATCACCTATCTTTTCGATCCCCTGTGCGGTTGGTGCTACGGCGCGTCCGGCATCCTGAAGCAGTTGTCTTCGAGGCCGGAGATGGACGTTACGCTTGCACCAACGGGCTTGTTCTCCGGTCGTGGCGCAAGGCCAATGGACGCACAGTTTGCTGCCTTTGCCTGGTCAAACGACCAGCGCATTGCGGCGCTCACAGGCCAGCGCTTCTCCGAGGACTATCGCGCCCGGGTTCTTGGCAAGCAGGGCGGAATGCTGGACTCTGCGCCGGCCACACTCGCGCTGACGGCCGTTGCCCTGACAGCGCCTGACGCGGAACTGGATGCGCTCCGGCTGATCCAGGAGGCGCGCTATGTCCATGGTCTCGACATTACGGATACCCCGGCACTCATCGAGATCCTCGGAGCGGGCGGTTTTGATTCCGCTGCCGCCCGTCTGGTGTCGCCGGACGAAGAACTGCTTGCGTCCAATCAGTCGCGGATTGCAGCCGCCCGTGCGCTCAAAGACGCGTTCCGGGTGGATGGGGTGCCGGCCCTGATCGTGGATGACGGGGAAAGCCGCCGTCACCTTTCCGCGAGCAGCCTGTTTGGTGATCCGGATCTGCTTTCGACGCTTCTTGTCACGAGACCTGCCATCGCCCCCGCCCTCTGAGGCGGTGCGTTGCAAATTGCCATCTTACCCACGCCCTCAAGCGGCAAGTGCCGGCTCCCGCTTCACCTGCCCAACCAACATTGGAGACGAACCATGTTCACCCGGAGAACAATCATGAAAACCACCGTCGCTGCTGGCGCTGCCGCAGTCTTTGCCCCCGCCGGCCTCGGCCACGCCGCTGGAAGCCTCACCTGGCAGCATTTTCCTGCTGGCCAGAACGGCTTCTTCCGCGCCCCCGTTCTGATCTCCGGAGCAGGCGAAGCTATCCTGATCGATGGTGGCTTCACGCTCTCCGACGGCCAGGCTGTCGCCGACGCCATCAAGGCAACCGGCAAAAAGCTGACCACGATCTATGTCAGCCAGAGCGATCCGGATTATTACTTTGGTCTTGGGCCCATCAAGGCTGCCTTTCCCGATGCCAAGGTGATTGCCGCCACGGCCACCGTGTCTGCCATCAACGGCAATGTCGAAAAGAAGCTTGCAACCTGGGGACCCCAGCTCAAGGACAACGGTCCGCAGACCCTGAGCGATGTCGTCATCCCGGAGGCCTTTGACGAGAAGACCCTGACCGTTGATGGCGAAACCATTGAGATCGTTGACGCGGAAGGTCTGGCCAATCGGCGCTATCTCTTCGTGCCGTCTCTGAACGCGGTCTTCGGCGGCGTGATGATCTTCAATGGCGTTCACGTCTGGACTGCCGATACGAACAGCGCGGAAATGCGCGCCGCCTGGGTGAAGGCTCTCGACTCGATCGCCACACGCGCGCCGTCGATTGTCGTGGCCGGTCACATGACGCCAGATGCCAAGACCGATCTCAGCGGTGTCCAGCATACCAAGGCCTATCTCGTTGCCTTCGAGGAAGAACTGGCCAAGGCGAAGGACTCCGCTTCGCTCAAGGCTGCCATGGAAGCGCGCTTCCCGGGCCTTGGCATGGGCGTGGCACTCGATATCGGCTCCAAGGTCGCAACCGGCGAAATGAAGTGGGGCTGATCGCCATGGGTGCCAATCTCGATCTGATCCGGGCCACCTATGAGGGCTCGTCGGAAGACAATGGTCGCAACCTGCTGGCAGCCCTTGCTCCCGATACGACCTGGACGGAGGCCGAGGGCTTTCCCTATGCCGGCACCTATGTCGGACCGGACGCCATTATTGCCGGTGTCTTCTATCGACTTGGCACCGAATGGATCGGCTACAAGGCCGAAGTCCATACGTTCATGGAAGACGGCGACCGGGTGGCTGCCTTTGGGGTCTATCACGGCACCTACAAGGCGACGGAGAAGTCCATGACGGCGAGCTTTGCGCATCTCTACGAGGTGACGAATGGCAAGATCGCCAGCATGGTGCAGTTTGTCGACAGCCATAAGGTCGTCCAGGCCTTGCATCGCGACTGATTTCGCCGTTCAGCTCGGCACGGTTGATGACTGTGCCGAGATGAACTTGGTTGCCCTCGCTGATCTTTGCGCCGTCGTTCGTCACCTCAAGATGCGAGGCCACGTCTTCCTCACTGGCCTGTTCGCCCAGAAGCGTGTCGAGAAACGCAGACACATCGAGCGCGCACCTTCCGGGACGCTGTAGTTGATGTGAATTGTCGATGGCTTGAAGCCTTTTTCAATGCGTTCTAGGGTCCGGCCCGCCTGAGACAGCAATGTAGCAGGGGGGTGTCAGGAGGGGCGTGGTCAAGATGAAATGTTTATGGCGGACGGCCGTGGTTGCACTGTTGCTGACTGGGCAGGCGGTTGAGAGCGTTTCCGCTGCGGAGGGAAGTTGCCTTCGGGGCGTGAACCTTGCGGGAGCCGAGTTCGGCACACTGCCTGGGGAATTCGGGAAAGATTACATTTATCCATCTGGCGAAACGGTCGATTATTTCGCTGCAAAGGGTTTCAACACCGTCCGGCTTCCCTTCCTTTGGGAGCGTCTTCAGCCTGCGCTTTTCGGCGACTTTTCGCCGGATGAGCTGACGCGGCTGAAGGATATGGTGGTGTCCATGCGGAACAAGGATATCGTCGTCATCCTCGATCCGCACAATTATGCCCGTTATCAAGGTCAGCTGATCGGCTCACCCGATGTTCCGCCGGGGGCTTTCTCCGATCTGTGGCGGCGGCTCGCGCAGGAGTTCGGACAGGATCCTGGTGTCATCTTTGCGCTGATGAACGAGCCCTACGATATCTCCGCGGTCAACTGGCTTGCCATCGCGAACGAGGCGATCGCCGGCATACGCACTGTTTCGAACCGCAATCTCGTGATGGTGCCTGGCACGGCTTGGACGGGTGCACACAGCTGGGGGGGCGACTGGTATGGTGGCTCGAACGCGTCCGTGATGGCGGGTGTGCGAGACCCCGCCAACCATTTTGTTTATGAGTTCCACCAGTATTTCGATGAGGATTTTTCCGGAAAGAAGGACAGCTGCCTGCGCGCCCAAGAGGCGATCGCGTCCGTCGGCGAAGTTGCCAACTGGTTGCGGAGCACCGGAGCAAAAGGTTTTCTCGGCGAGTTCGGCGTCACACGAGAACCGTCCTGCGTTTCGGCGGCTGCCGCCATGACGGAAGCCGTTGACGCCAATCGGGATGTGTTCATTGGCTGGGCCTATTGGGCAGGCGGAGACTGGTGGCCAAAGGATGAGGCGCTCAACATCCAGCCGGTCGACGGCGTGGATCGGCCTCAGATGGCTGGGCTCGTCGCGGCGCTGGCGAGACCAATGCCGAGCGGTCAGTGCAACTTTCTGGATCGATGAAGCCGTGAAAAATCCTGGTCGCGGTTAACCACGGGCGGCCAGTTGGTGCTTAGAGACTGTCGCTGCCCCTGTTTCTCGCAGCGCCTCACGAGAGCGTAGCCTCGTGCAACATCTGTTTCCGACCTCATGCCGTTGTTAAACAGCGGCCCCCTACGGCTCAGATTTCTTCCATCATCGCCCGCTCGACGTTGGTCTGGCGATATTGCGATGGCGGTCGCCCATAGCGATTGATGAACAGCTGACGCATGTTCGTCTGGCTTCCGAGCCCGGCCAGACGGGCGATGTCCTTTATCTTTCGTTCCCCGGCCACCAGCATTTCACAGGCATAGCGCAGCCTGACCGACAATACGAACTCGCCGATCGTCTGTCCGGTCTTCTGCTTGAATGCGCGCGAGAGGGTTTTCTCGCTCATTGCGACCATGTCTGCCAGCTTGCCGACACTGAGATCCGCGGACGGGTTGGCCGTGACCCATTCCTGCAGGCGTTCGATGGGGCTTCCGGTGTCGAGGCTGGGCAGACGTCTGGCGCGTGTTCCGTAGCGCATATCCGCGTCCGCGAGGCGTGAACCAAAGCGACGGGCAACCTCTTTCGCGATATCACGCCCCAGATCTTCCTCGATCAGGGCAAGTGCAAGCGCTAGCCCGGCGGTGGCGCCTCGCGCGCTCCAGATCTTGCCGCTCTTGTGCAGGTCAGAATGCGGCTCGACGATCGTCTGTGAGCAAAGTGTGGCGAGCCGCTGCTGGACGTCGCCACTGGCGACAACCGTATGCCCACGCGTCATTCCGGCCGCAGCTGCAAACAGCACTCCGTTGCCGAAGGTGGCGAGCCGCCGCACCTTGGGCGTGCTCTTGGCAAGGAATTCGATGATGCGGAGATCATGATCCTGCAGCGTGACAGGAGATCCGTCCGGCACGATGAGAGAATCAACCTCCGGTGGTGTGTTCGTCAAGTTGTGTACGGCACTCAGGTGGATCCAGTGTTCATCCGGCTGCAGTGCCTGATAGCCTGCTGCACACGTTGTCAGAGCGTAAGGGCGGTTTCCGGACAGTTCGCTGGCATAGCGGAAGCTCTCCACGACAGACGCAATTTCCAACATTCCGCAATTGCTGCGCAGCACAATCATGATTACGCGTGTCATCCGAACCAACCTCAGATTCTGCAGATCCTGGTAAAGGAAATTGAACAACAAAGCTTAGTTATGCATAAAAAACGAGCAACTCATGTTCATAAAACAGTCATAGTGTGTCAGAATCGGGTATGGAGAAAACATTACATCTGCAATGTTCGATAGTTTCGATAGTAATCAGTAGGACGCAATAATAGTCGAATTTTGTACAGCTAATAGGACAATACAAAATAAAAGTCCCATCCTTTTTTGGGTATTTATTTGGCCATTTTGACTAAAATTTTATGTTGCAGCGCAACTATCTCGACATTCTCCGACAGGATTCGGACAACCCACCGCCAGAGCTGAATGGAGCACTTCACATTCTCCTCGAGCCGCTCCTAAGGTTAAACAGAGATTAACTTCAGGTGTCCCCCGACCTGTCTGGTGCCGTGCCTTTCGTGCAATCCCAAGATGCATGAGAATGTGCGCCTATACTCAGGGGTACCCGATAGGCAATCGACGATCGAACTCATGAGGAGTCCAAAATCGTGCGAGATATCATTCGCTATGCTGCCTGGCTGGCCATCGTTGTGGCGATGTTCCTGCTGATCGCGCAGCCCGTCGGGCATTCCGCCCGTTTCAACCTTTCGGTCATCGTCATCGCTATCCTGGCGGTCATCATGCTCCTGAAGCTCGATGGCTTCTGGCGCCACGTTTTCCTCGCCTTGGCGAGTGTCGTGATCCTGCAATATGCCTACTGGCGCACGACGAGCACGCTCCCGCCGATTGAGGATCTTTATTCCTTCATCCCGGGCATCATTCTCTATGCGGCCGAGATGTATTGCATCCTGATGCTCGGCATCAGCCTCTTCGTCGTTGCCGATCCCATCGAGCGCCCCCGGGCTCCGGAACTCGATGAGGATGAGAGCCCGACCGTCGACGTGTTTATCCCGACATACAATGAAGACAGGGAGATCCTGGCGCTGACGGTCGCAGCGGCCAAGGCCATGGATTATCCATCGGAAAAGTTCACCGTCTACCTGCTGGATGACGGCGGTACCGACCAGAAGCGTAACAGCGATGACCCGGTGTCGGCGGCCAAGGCCAGGGAACGCGCAGCGATCCTCAAGGACCTCTGCAGCGATCTCGGCGCTGTCTATATGACCCGCGCGGAGAACGTGCACGCCAAGGCCGGCAACCTGAACGCCGCCCTCTGGCGCACCCAGGCGGATCTGGTCGTCGTGTTCGATGCCGACCATGCGCCGGAACGCAACTTCCTGCGCGAAACCGCCGGCTATTTCTCGGAAGACGAACGTCTCTTCCTCGTGCAGACACCCCACTTCTTCTCGAATCCGGATCCGATCGAGCGCAACCTCGGAACCTTCGGCCGCATGCCGTCGGAAAACGAGATGTTCTATGGCAAGATCCAGAAGGGTCTGGACCGCTGGAACGCCTCCTTCTTCTGCGGTTCGGCGGCCGTCCTGCGCCGCGAGGCGCTCGAAGAGGTCGGCGGCTTCTCGGGGATCACGATCACCGAGGACTGCGAAACGGCGCTCGAGCTCCATGCCCGCGGCTGGAACAGCCTTTACATCGATAAGCCGCTGATCTCCGGCCTTCAGCCCGAAACCTTTGCCAGCTTCGTCGGTCAGCGTTCGCGCTGGTGCCAGGGCATGGTTCAGATCCTGATGCTGAAGAACCCGCTGTTCAAGCGCGGCCTCTCTCTGCCGCAGCGCCTGAGCTACATCTCCAGCTCGCTCTTCTGGTTCTTCCCCTTTGTTCGCTCGGTCTTCTTCGTCGCTCCGCTGCTCTTCATCCTGTTCGACATGAAGATCTTCGTGGCGTCCTTCGAGGACTTCTTCGCCTACACGGTCATGTATCTGATCATGGGCGAGATGGTGCGCACCTATCTCTATGGCAGCGTGCGCTGGCCATGGATTTCCGAACTCTACGAGTATGTGCAGTCGGTCTATCTGTTCCAGGCGATCGTCAGCGTGCTGCTCAAGCCGAAAAGCCCGACTTTCAAGGTGACCGACAAGGGTGTCTCGCTGAAGCAGGACCGGCTTTCCGAGCTCTCGCTGCCCTATTTCATCATCTTCGGCATACTCTGCTTCACCCTGTTCGTTGCAGCATACCGCTACAACACCGAACCCGAGATCTCGAGCCTGCTCCTGATCGTCGGTGCCTGGAACTGGATGAACCTGATGATCGCAGGCTGCGCCCTCGGCGTCGTCACCGAACGTAGCCAGGACCTTGCCGGTGTCGAATTGCCGCTTCGCACTACCGTCGAACTGCAGTTCGGTGAAACCGTCCTGCGGGGCGCCGTCACCGAAGCCTCGGCCAGAGGCGCCAAGCTGATCCCGGCGCAGGGTTCGTCTCGCATGCTGCGCAAGGGCGAGTATGGCCGGCTTCAGCTGCTGAGCGTGTCCTCCAACCTGCTCGTGACCTCGCTTCCGGTCAGCATCGTCGGCGGCTCGCCGGATGAAGATGGTGCGATTGCGTTGCGCTTCGATGCGGAGCCTCACCACTTCCCGATTATCGCAGAACTGCTGATGCACGACATGTCGGTGGTCCGTGAGCAGCGTGCGCTGCGTCAGCGGCCGAAGAGCATCATTGCCGGTAGCCTGCGCATCCTGCGCTGGGCGTTCACCTGCCCACTCGCGGCAATCGGCGTCGCCCTCGGCGGCAAGCCGGATGACAAGGCCGAGCCGCAAAGACTGAAACCCCTTGCCGGCGCGGCCCTGGCTGCTGCACCGGTCCGTCATAGGGAGGCCGGAGAATGATCAGACAGCACCTCTCCTTGCTCGCTGCCGCAGGCCTGCTTCTCGCAGCCTCGCCATCGGCTGCTGCTACCTCGACCGGCTTCGTCCTCGCTCCGCAGGCGAAAGCCCAGACCGAGACCAAGGAATATTTCCAGGAAGAAAACCAGATCCGTCGTCTGATTGCAGACAAGCGGGACCTGTTCTTCCCCGGAGAATCCGCAAACCGGGAATACCCCTTCGTCGTTCTTCCCTCGGAAATGACAGGATCGGCGAAGCTCATCCTGACGATGCAGACGGCGATCTCGGTGGCGCCTGAGCGCTCTGCCATGCGCATCTTCGTCAACGACCGGGACATTGGCGCCGTCAATCTGAAGTCCGGCGATGCGCACCAGGTTGAGTTGGAACTGCCGAAAGGTCTGCTTCAACCGGGCTACAATGCCGTGACCATTCTGCTCGACCAGTCGCATCGCGTCGATTGCACCGTCGAGGCGACATACGAACTCTGGACCCAGATCGACCCGGCCCTGACCGGCTTCGTCTTCACCCGCAACGCCAAGGACGATCCGAGTGACGTCTCGACGCTCCTGGCCTATAGCCGCGATGTGAACGGTCATGCGGCGATCAATGGACTGATCCCGCGCGGTGCCGCCGGCGAGGACATCGATCGCACTTTCTCGGTCGTCCAGGCCCTGTCGATCCTCGGTCATTTCGATCGCCCGGTCGTGACAGTCGGCAATGAGATCGGATCCGGTCCCGGCATCGATCTGGTCGTCGGCACGTTCGGTACCGTCCGTGACCTCATCGGCGTGACACCGGAGCAGTCCGGCGTTCAATTCGACATCGATCCTGCCAGCGGCAGAAGCCGAATGGTCGTTGCAGCACGCACGGCGGATGAACTGGCAACCACGATCCGTGACTTCACGCTGCGCGCACAGACCGAAGTCACCGACGGCTCACCACAGGGCCGGCGCGCGCTTGGCAACCGCCGGGGTCGCCTGCTGGAATCCGGCAGTGCAAATTCGCTTGCGGAACTGGGCTTCGTCTCTCGTCCCTTCGCCGGTCGCCATTTCGAGCAGTCGATCTCGTTCAGCCTGCCGGCCGACTTTTACCCCGGCGACTATGGCGCTGCGAACCTGAAGCTCAACGCTGAGTACGCTGCCGGGCTCTCGCCGACATCGCAGATGGTCGTGCGGGCAAACGGCGAGACTGTTGCCAATATCCGGCTGGGAGAAGCCCGCTCTGGCCGCATCGACGGTCAGGTGCTCCCGATCCCGCTTAACAAGTTGAGGCCCGGTTACAATGTCATCGAGTTCGAGGCGGAATTGTCCACGGCGTCCGATGCAGTCTGTGATCCGGCCACGCTTGGCAATTCCACGGCGCGCTTCTTCATCAAGGGTGACAGCACGCTGAACATTCCGGCTTTTGCCCAGATTGGTCACGCACCCGATCTCGCGGTTGTTTCGGCTGGCAAGGCCGGGTTCGGCAACGGTCGCGCGACGCCTTTGTATGTCGAAGGCATGGATGAAACTATGCTTGGAGCTGCCGCCAGCTTCCTGGCGAAGATGGCTTATGCCTCTCGCGAAGTAAGCCCGGTTTCGGTGAGCTCCGGCTGGCCGCTGGACCGTCAGGGTCCTCTTCTGGCCTTCGGGACCTTCTCGGGCTTCTCCGGACAGCTGAGATCCGATCTCGGCATCGACCTCAATCCTGTCGCCAGCGATATGGCCCTGTCTCTGGACGCGAACCAGATCCAGCAGCCTGGTGCCCCGGTCGAAGAGGCCGCACCGGCCCTCTCGGTCGACGGATCGGCTGCACCGGCACAGGGCGAACGTCCGACATCGGTCGTCGCGCGTCTGCGGGATGGCGTCCATAACCTCTATGAGAGCCTTACGGTGCGGGTCCGCATCCAGGCTGCGCAATTGGGACTGGTCGATGATCCCAATGTCCTGTCCGCCGACGGCGTCTATCAGGTGAGCGGCGAGGCCGACATGCTGGTGGCCCAACGCCTGGTCAATGAACGGGATGCATGGACGGTCGTGGCCGTTCGTGATCCCGCCATCTTGGACGAGGGTATGCGCAGCCTTGCTCAGACCGATGTCTGGGGTCGTCTCGCAGGGTCCGTCAACGCCCTGAAACGCGACGGCACCCTGGTCGAGCGCAAGATGGCCGGCCATGAGCGCCTGTATGAAACCAAGCCGCTCAGCTTGCAGAATGGTCGTCTCATCGTGGCGGGCTGGTTCTCGAACAATGCCCGGGAGTTCACCATCGCCCAGATCGTGGTGGCGATCCTTCTCGGCGCGGCAACCTTCGTCGTCCTGAGGCAGGGACGCAAATCGTGAGGACCCGTCTTCTCATCCTGACATGTCTGCTGAGTGGCGCCCTGATTGCGGGCGCCACGACGGCGGCACTGTCACAGCAGGAGGACAACGTCGCGGCCGACATCACGGCCGGTGCATGGCTGGTTTACCGCCACAACTTCGTCACCGACGAAGGACGGGTGGTCGATAACCGGGCAGGCGGCATCAGCCACAGCGAGAGCCAGGGTTACGGCATGCTGATGGCAGAAGCAGCTGATGACCGCGAAAGCTTCGACCGGATCTGGGCCTGGACGAAGGGCAATCTTTTCGTCAGGGACGATGGACTGGCAGCCTGGCGCTGGGATCCAACCCAGACGCCACCGATCACCGATCGCAACAATGCGACCGACGGCGACCTGCTGATCGCCTGGGCGTTGATGCGTGCCGGTCAGCGCTGGGACGAACCGGAACTTCAGCGTGAGGCCAGACGGCTCTCTGACGCCATTGTCGAGCGCGCAACCATCAAGACGGGGCACGGCCTGGTCCTCCTGCCGGGTGTCCATGGTTTCGGTCCGAATGAACAAGCGGACGGACCAGTCGTGAACATGGCCTACTGGATCTTCCCGGCGATTGTTGACCTCGGTCGCCTGTCGAGCCGTTTTCCGTCAAAGGCCTTGATGGACAGCGGAGTGACACTGCTTCGCGACGCGCGCTTCGGACCTGCCCGGCTTCCCTCGGACTGGCTGTCCCTCTCCGGCGATATGCCCCGACCGGCGAGCGGCTACCCATCGCAATTCGGTTATGACGCCATTCGTGTTCCGCTCTATCTCGCCTGGTATTCCCGGGACTATCCCGACATTCTCGAGATCTTCGCATCGCATTGGAAACAGTTCGGGACCGCATCGATGTCCGTCGTCGAACTCGCGACGGCGACGCGGATCGCTCCCATGCCCGACCCCGGCTATCAGGCGGTTGCGGCACTCGTCGAATGCAGTCTGGGCAGGCGTCCCGACGTCGCTCTTCTCTCTGACTTCAGCTCCCAAGACTATTACCCCGCCACTCTCCATGTGCTGAGCCTCATGGCGATCGCTGAAAGGTACCCCACATGTTTGACCGACTTCCCCTGAAGAAAGCTCTCCTCCTCGGCGCCTGCATCATTATCCCGATCAGCCAGGCCACAGGTGACGGCGTGAACAATTACCCCGCCATGGGGGTCGTGATTCCAGGTGGAGCCCAGATGACGAATGTCTCGGCTCCGGCCGCCGTGCAGCCTGCCATGCCGAACTTCGCCCCCTTCTCGGCAACCGCGGTCGCGCCCACACTTCCGCCGGTCGTCCCGGCCACCGCGGCTGTGCCGCAGGCCGTCGTGCCAAGCATGCCGACCCCAGCACAAGTCGTTCTGCCCGCACCGATGCCGGAGGCCGTGAGCCCCGTCATGGCCGTTGCGCCTCAACCGGCCGCCCCGGTCATCCGGGATGTGGCCCCCGGGGAGAACCCCTTCGGTCCGAGCGCGACCACGTCCGCGCGGAGGCCGGCTGAGCAGCCTGCCGCAGCCAGCACACTGCAGCCCACGGCAACCACGGCGCCCGTCGCTACCCGTGACAGCGTCGAGATGCAGATCGCGAAACTCAGCCAGCAGACCGATGAACCGAAGGCTTCCACCCTGTCGGAAGTCGATGAAACCGCGCTTCGCTATTATGCGCAGACGCGCGACCTGAAGCGCCTTGGTGCCGAGTTGCGGCGCCTGAAGACGCTTTATCCCGACTGGGATGCGCCGGAAGATCTCTTCGATGCCCCGACGAACATCTCCGAACAGCCGCTCTGGGACATTTTCGGCAGCGGAGACTACGTGCGTGTTCGCACCGAAATTGCCAAGCTGCAGAGTGAAAACCCGAACTGGAAGCCGAGCCAGGAACTGCTCGACAAGCTGGCCCTCGGCGAAACCCGCAAGCTGATGGAGCGCTCGCATGCTCAGCGTAATTGGGGCCAGGTCGTAACACTGGCCGAGGGCTCGCCACAGCTGATGGTTTGTGCCGAGATGAACACCATGTGGATCACAGCAGAGGCTCTCGCGCAGTCCAGGGACTTTGCCCGGGCCTTTGATCTCTACAAATACATCGTCACGACCTGCGAAGACCCGATCGAACGTCTGTCGACCGTCCAGAAAGCAAGCCTTCTGCTTCCTGAGGCTGGAACCCGTTCTCTCGTGGCGCTCGGCAATATCCTTCCGGATGGGACGGGCGAATTCGACAATGTGTCCTTCGATCTGGTTCGGCGAAAGATGGGCATGGTCGCACAAGGTCAGGGGCCTGCAAGCGCTCTGACGATGGATGAACTGCAGCGCTTCAGCGACTACGTGCAACGCTCGTTCTCCGCTGTCGATGCGGAACTGTTCGGCTGGTTCTACTACGGTCAGCAGAGCTGGGAGGCCTCTTACCACTGGTTCGTCAGCGCCACGCGGATGACGACGAGCCTGAAGAGCGTCGAGGGCGTCATCCTGACGCTTCGCAACATGGATCACCGCGACGAAGCGCTGCAGATTGCCCGCCAATACGCAGCGCAGACCCCTGAGCTGAAAAAGATCTACATCGAACTGGTTGCGGCCGGTCTCACCGATCAGGAGGCGCCCCTCTCACCGGCTGAGGACGAACTTCAAACCTTCGAGGCGTACGTTTTCGAACTGAAGTCCGCCCTCGGCGCTCAGGCACTCGCCTGGTACCGGCTGGACAACAAGGCGACCAAGGAAGCCTCCCGCCTCTTCAAGCAATCGGTTGAATGGGAGCCCACGGAAGGCGGCGTTGTTGGCCTTGCGGTGCTCGCGTCGCGCTCGAAGAGCTGGGGCCGGGTCGCATCGATCAAGAAGGAGTATGGCGAGAAATTTGCCGCCCTCGATGATGTCAAGGTTTATCGCCCGAAAGTCATCGTGAAAAAGACGAAGGAAACTCCGAAGAAAAAACAGGATCTGCTGACCTGGCTTCTGCAGAAGAAGAAGGACAAAGACGAAAAGAAGGGGCGCGTCGAGATCGAGTGAGAGTTTGGCGCGCGGCTGCCCCTGCTGTTTTGGTCAGCGGGGGACCGGTCTTTGGTGCCTAACTTCGCGCGAGCGAGATCGTTGACCACGAACAAACGGTCGCGAGCGTTTGAACTGGGCTAGCGGACGCGGCGAGCCTAAGTGCTCGCTGCTGGAAGGCTGCGCCGGCAACGCGGCTGTCGTCCGAGCAGGGCTGTCGCGAGAGTCGAAATCGATATCCTTTCTCTCCATGTGGCCCATGGAGGCATTTGGCCAGTCTGGAGTTAAGCGGGAACCATTGAAGCATTGGGCGGTTGGACACCTGATACTTCACCAAATTTGAATGGATTCCCCGATGGCTACCGAAAAGACGTTGTCTGACCTGTTCCTTGATACGCTCAAGGACATCTATTTTGCTGAAAAGCAGATCCTGAAGGCTCTTCCGAAAATGGCGCGTGCAGCGCAGTCGGAAGAGGGCAAGGCTGGCTTCCTGCAGCACCGCGAGGAAACCCAGGGCCAGATCGAACGTCTGGAACAGGTGTTCGAACTGCTCGGCAAGTCGCCTCGCGGCAAGACCTGCGAAGCCATCCAGGGCATCCTCGCCGAAGGCGAAGAGATCATGGAAGACTACAAGGGCACAGCCGCCCTTGATGCGGGTCTCATTTCATCTGCACAGGCCGTCGAGCATTATGAAATCGCCCGTTACGGCACCCTCAAGTCCTGGGCTAAGCAGCTCGGTCTCAAGGAAGCGATCCCGTTGCTGGATGCCAATCTGCAGGAAGAGATCGCCACCGACCAGAAGCTGACGGCACTGGGCGAGGCGTCGGCAAACACCAAGGGCATTAAGAAGGCCAGCTGAGCTGCCTCCGATCCCTGCGAGACCGCCCGCTTGTGGCGGTCTTTTGCTTTTCAAGCAGCTTCCTCATCACCATCAGAGCGCATGCTCCAGGAGTTCTCCATGGCCAAGACACCAACTCGTGGGTCCGTTTCGCCCAAGACTTCGACTGTCAAGATCCACGACCAGACAATGCAGCGCCGCGAAGGGGGCGAGCTGCATCAGATCGCCGAGGGCGACGTGCCACTGCTGACGACAGCCCAGGGCGGTCCTGTCTCCGACGATCAGAATTCGCTGCGTGTCGGCCCGCGTGGTCCGCTGGTGGTGGACGACTTCCATTTCCGCGAGAAGATGTTTCACTTCGATCATGAACGCATTCCCGAGCGCGTGGTTCATGCCCGCGGCTATGGTGCGCATGGCTATTTCGAAACCTATGAATCGCTCGCCAAGTATACCAAGGCCGATCTCTTCCAGCGTACTGGAGAAAGAACGGAAGCCTTCGTTCGCTTCTCGACCGTTGCCGGCAACAAAGGCTCCGCTGACCTTGCTCGCGATGTTCGCGGCTTCGCGGTCAAGCTCTACACCCAGGAGGGCAACTGGGATCTCGTCGGTAACAACATTCCGGTCTTCTTCATCCAGGATGCCATCAAGTTCCCGGATCTGATCCATGCCGCCAAGCAGGAACCTGATCGGGCCTTCCCGCAGGCGCAGACCGCCCATGACACCTTCTGGGATTTCATCAGCCTGACGCCTGAGAGCATGAACATGGTCATGTGGATCATGTCGGATCGGACGATCCCGCGCTCCTTCCGCTTCATGGAAGGTTTTGGCGTGCACACCTTCCGCTTTGTCAACGAAAAGGACGAATCCACCTTCGTCAAATTCCACTGGAAGCCGAAGCTGGGTCTCCAGTCGGTAGCCTGGAACGAGGCCGTCAAGATCAACGGTGCGGATCCCGACTTCCATCGCCGCGATCTCTGGCAATCCATCCAGTCCGGCAATTTCCCGGAATGGGAATTGCAGGTTCAGCTGTTCGATCAGGAATTCGCTGACAGCTTCGACTTCGACGTGCTTGACCCGACAAAGATCATCCCCGAGGAGATCCTGGCCCCTGTCGCCATCGGCCGGCTGGTGCTCGACCGCATGCCCGACAACTTCTTTGCGGAGACCGAGCAGGTCGCCTTCATGACGCAGAACGTGCCGCCGGGCATCGACTTCAGCAACGATCCGCTGCTGCAGGGCCGCAATTTCTCCTATCTCGACACACAGCTGAAGCGTCTGGGCGGACCGAACTTCACCCATCTGCCGATCAATGCGCCGAAGTGTCCCTTTGCGACCTTCCAGCAGGATGGCCACATGGCGATGCGCAATCCGGTTGGACGGGCGAACTACCAGCCGAACTCCTTTGGTGAAGGGCCGCGGGAATCGCCGACGCGGGGCTATCGTCATTTCCCAGCGGAAGAGCAGGGCACCAAGGCGCGTCTCCGTCCTGAAAGCTTTGCCGACCACTATAGCCAGGCCCGGCAGTTCTACATCAGCCAGACGGCCCCGGAGCAGCGGCACATCGCAGCTGCCCTGACCTTCGAGCTGAGCAAGGTGGAAACGGCCGTGATCCGCGAGCGCATGGTCTCCCATCTCCTCAACATCGATGAGACCCTAGCCAATACCGTGGCCCAGAAGCTCGGCTTCCAGTCGATGCCGAAAGCCGCGGATGCCGCAATGCCGACTCGCCAGGATCTGGAGCCTGCCCCTTCGCTCAGCATCGTGGAACGCGGCCCGAAACGCTTCGAAGGCCGTAAGCTCGGTATCCTGATCACCGATGGCGTCGATGCGAAACTGCTGAAAGATCTGACGGCGGCGATCACCAAGGAAAAGGCCGTCTTCGAGCTGATCGCCCCGAAGGTGGGCGGCGTCAAGGCGTCCGATGGGAGCTGGATCGACGTCCACCATATGATCGATGGCGGGCCTTCGGTTCTGTTCGATGCCGTCGCGCTGCTGACATCGGCCGAGGTGATGGACGACCTCGTCAAGGAAGCGACGGCACGGGATTTCGTGGCGGATGCCTTCCAACATTGCAAGTATATTGGCTACGACCAGTCGGCCATGCCGCTTCTGGAAAAGGCTGGTATTGCGGAGGCTCTCGACGAGGGGGTGATCGCCTTGCCCGGCGACGAAGGGCTGGACGGGTTCGTCACATCGCTTGCCAAGCTGCGGGTCTGGGGCAGGGAGCCGTCCGTGAAACTGGGTAAGGCTTCGGCACCCAAGTAACGCGCCTGGCCCCCAGTCGATGGGGGCCAGTTCACGCCTCTGGCTTCAGAGCGAGGTGGCCTTCGGGTTCTCGCTGGCAAGCAGGCGTTCCATCGCCACGGTGATGGTCAAGTCGTCATAGGGCTTGGGGAAAAAGCGGCTACCGGCCGGCAGCATGCTTTCTTCGACAATGGCTGCACCGGATGCGACGATGAGCTTCACGGGTGGCCATCGATCGCGGATGTAGTGGGACAGTTTGATGCCGTCCATCGTGCCTGGCATCTGGACATCTGTGAAGACCAGATCGATGTCGTCTCGTGTTTCCAGGATGCGGATCGCTTCATCGGCGTCGCCAGCTTCCAGCGCTTCGTAGCCTGCAGACAGGACGAGATCGACTGCGCTCATTCGTATTAACGCACTGTCTTCCACGACCAGGACGACCGGTTTGCCGTTCTTCATTGTTCACTCGCAGTATGAGTTCGGCTGCCACATGGCAGCCATTGGCGCTTCAGAGACCAGTTCTGGCCTAGGCAGCCGGCGAAAAATCGGTTCGGAGTCCTGGCGTTTCCCGATGGCTGATCGTCACCACCGTGCCAGGGTCAGCGTCGCTCAGCATGATCTCGCCTTCGAGATTCTTGACGAGCGCTTCCACGATGCCAGTCCCTAACCCGGCCCTGGGTGCATCGTTCCCGACAGGCATGCCAATTCCGTTGTCGGAGATGGATAGCGTCCAATCCTTGTCCGAGGATTGGTAGTCGATCTCGATCATTCCAGCCCGCTCATCGGTAAAGGCATGCTTGAGTGCATTGATCACGAGTTCGGTGACGATGAGACCCAGACTGATGGAGATGTCAGCAGGAACGCTGCTGTCATCCACAGTCACCTTGATCGACAGGCGCTCGGGGTCTGCAATCATGGATGCACCAAGGCTCAGGCAGAGCTGCGTGAAATAGGCACGCAACTCGACGCTGCCGCCGGCCGAGGTGGAGAGCTGTCGTTGCAGCGCCGCGATCGACATGATGCGGTGACGGGCGTCATGGAGATGCCCGCGGGCTTCTTCAGACTGAACGCGGCGGGCACTCTGCATCAAGACACTGGCAATGATCTGCAGGCTGTTGGCCACCCTGTGCTGGACCTCCTGCAACAGAATGGCCTTGTCGCGTACGAGGTCATCCTTCAGCCGGGCTTCGGCGCGCATCTCGGTCACGTCGGTGATCGCGAGAAGCAAGCGAATGTGCTCAAGGTCGCCATCGTCGAGCGTTCGCGCATTGACGACCAAGTTCCGCGTTTTCTGGTGCGGTCGTCGCAGGTCGATCTCGTAGGCGTCGATCCGCGCGCTGCCGGTTGCCGTGGCCGTCAAGAGCGACTGCAGCCTGGGCATTGCCCACTCTCCCTGTCCGAGTTCGGCAAGTTTCCTGCCAGTGACGGAGGCGGGGTCTATCTCGAACGCCCGGCAAAAGGATGCGCTTGCCGCGATGATCCTGAGGTCGTCGGACAGGAAGAGCAGCGGCTCGTGGGAGGACATGACTACGGCAAGTGTACTCGCCGCTTCGAAATGCACGGTGGGTGTTTGTGGCATAGGCAGGCCCTCAAGGGCCGAAGACTCACGGCGCAAGTCATGACTCGGCAGACGCGTCGTCAAGACGGTGAGGTCAGGTCCGACGAGAGCACTGTAGCACGCGGGATGTCGGAGCCTTCCATCATTTGTCCGGGGTATTGGCGAAAATGAGCCCTGCAGCGAGCCAATCTTGATGAATATCAAGCAGATGATGGAATGGTGTCTCGGTATGCCTCAAAGTCGGCGTCCGTTTGTCCTGTGATGGATGATCGAAGAGGCAGAAGACCACCGGCGAAAAGTTACAGATGAAAACGATTGGCCGGTAAAGCGCGCCAATTGCGGAACTTTAATCACGCCGTTGTGTTCTTCATCCGAGACCTAGCAACCAGGTCTGCAAAGAGGAAAACCCATGAAAAAGATGATTTTCGCGGCGGCGCTCGTGTGCGCCACGGCAGTGTCTGCCTATGCCCAGACCACCCCTGTTCCTGCGACGGATGGCGACACGCCAGCCGTTGCGACACCGGAAACACCTGACGCTGCAGCCCCCGTTGAGGGCGCAAATTCCTTCACCGAAGAACAAGCGCGTGAGCGCATCGAAGCAGCCGGCTTCACCGGCATTGCAGACCTCAAGCTCGACGACCAGGGCGTCTGGCAGGCTACGGCGATGAAGGACGGCAAGTCCATGCCAGTGGCCATGGATTACCAGGGCAACGTCGTCTCCAAATAATTTTGCGGAAACGCAGAGAAAGGTCATTCCCATGAAAACCGTTACCGGACTTTTTGACAACTACAATGATGCAAGCGCAGCCGTCAGCGCGCTGGAAGCTCGTGGCGTTCCGTCTGACGACATCAGCATTGTTTCGAACAATGCCGACAACCGTCACAAGCATGAAGACAACGACAACGGTGCCGCAGAAGGCGCTGGCACCGGTGCCGGCATCGGCGCTGTGGTCGGCGGCGCAGGCGGTCTTCTGACTGGCCTCGGCATCATGGCCATTCCTGGCGTCGGCCCGGTTGTTGCAGCCGGCTGGCTTGCCGCCACTGCCGCTGGCGCGATTGCCGGCGCGGTTGCTGGTGGCGCGGCTGGTGGTCTCATCGGCGCACTGACAGATTCTGGTGTCTCCGAAGACGAGGCCCATGTCTATGCTGAAGGTGTTCGCCGTGGCGGCACGCTGGTCACCGCTCGGGTGGATGACGGCATGGAAACCGAAGCTGACATGATCCTCAAGCAGTCCAACCGCGTCGATCCCATGGCGCGCCGCCAGGCTTATTCCGAGCAGGGCTGGACGAAGTTCGATCATTCCGCTGATCCTTACGGCCCAGCCGAAGTCGAGCAGGAGCGCGACCGCTATCGGGTTCGCACTCTCTAAAGTCTGACTACTGAGGACCGGCGTGAGCCGGTCCTCGACGTTCTTGAGGCATATCATCTATCAACAGGGATGTCGGTTGGCTTTCCGGAACCCCAGAAGGTCACCCCATGCGAAGCATTTCCGATACCATCGAGCGGCTCGCTCGCGCCCGCGCGCAGGCGCCAGGCGCCACTGGCCAGACGAACAAGCTTGCCAGACTGGCCGATCCTGCGCGAAACCCTGGCCAGTTGGCGGGCTGGTATCAGTGCCCGGACAATCCGGCTTCTCCTCCGGCCCTCGTGGTCGTCCTGCACGGCTGCACACAGACCGCCGCCGCCTATGATCACGGCTCCGGCTGGTCGCAGCTTGCCGATGACTATGGATTTGCGGTCCTTTTCCCAGAACAGTCGCGTCAGAACAACGCCAATCTCTGCTTCAACTGGTTTCAGAGCGATGACGTCACCCGCGACAGCGGCGAGGTTCTGTCGATTCGCGAGATGATTGCGACAATGATCGCCGTTTACGGTGTCGATCCGCGCCGGGTGTTCGTCACCGGCCTCTCGGCAGGGGGTGCTATGGCCAATGCGCTGCTCGCCTCCTATCCCGAGGTCTTTACCGGTGGTGCGATCATCGCTGGCCTGCCCTTCGGCGTCGCCTCCACTGTCCCTGAAGCATTCGACCGCATGCGGGGGCATGGTATTCCATCTTCGTCGACGCTCGACACCAAACTCAGGGACGCATCCCGACACGAGGGCCCATGGCCAACGGTCTCTGTCTGGCATGGGACGACCGACAATACGGTCTCAGACGCCAATTCCCGGGCGATCATCGATCAGTGGCGCGGTGTCCACGGCGCGGATGTTTCCGCGAGCCAGGCTCAGCTTGTCGATGGCGGTCACGCGCTGGAAACCTGGAAGGACGCATCGGGTCGAGATGCCATCGAGCACTACCGGATCGTCGGAATGGGCCACGGGACGCCAGTCGATACGACGTCCGGATACGGTCGACCTGCCGCACATATGCTCGACGCCGGCATTTCATCGACCGTGCATATCGCGCGCAATTGGGGGCTGACCCCATCCTTCGAACGGCGAGAAACCGCAGCCAATCCCGATACCGCGCACGTTGCTTCGCAGCATAGCGCACCCCCAAGGCCTGATGGCATTCAGGAGGTTATCGAGAGCGCTCTACGGGCTGCGGGCCTGATGAAGTGAGCTCGCCGGTGGCACTGACTTTGCTGCTTGAGCCCAATGCATGTGTCAGCTTTGAACTCGTCGTTTCTCGAACACTTCCCAAGCCTTAAGTGCAGAGATTTCGGAACCTAATAGCTCTCTGCAGGTTGGCTAGCATAACTTCACGCGAGATCCGCCCGCGTCATACGCCGGCCACCCGCCAATGAAAGACAAGTCGATGATGAAATCTTTTGTATGGTCCCTGGCGGCCGCTGCGGCGCTCGTCTTTATGTCTGGAAGCTTCGCCCATGCCGACGAAAGCGCCTTTCTGAAGTCGATGGCTGGAAGCTGGAACGGCAAGGGCACGGTCAAGGTTCGCGCGAATTCGCCGACGCTCAACGTCACCTGCCAGTTCACGTCGGATACGACGTCGCAATCGCTGTCGCTTGACGGGAAATGCACGAGCCTTGCGATCTTTTCGCGGGTCATCAGTGCCGATCTGAAGGCCAACGGATCGCAATATGCCGGCTCCTATATCGGTGCCGGCACCGGCACCGCAGGTCTGGGCGGACAGCGCGCCGGCGACACGATCAACCTCGGCATTACCTGGGCCAAGGAGGTCAATGGCGACCGCCGCGCGCAAATGACGATCGAAAAGGTTGGCGACACCGGCATGCGCCTGACCACGGTCGATACAGATCCCAAGACGGGCAAATCGGTCGTGACCAGCCGCATCGATCTGCGTCGCAGCTAAGGTCTCGTGGTGGGGTGTTCAAGCGCTGGCGCTTGGCGTCCTGTCCGTCGTCAGCACATCCTCGTTCCGAACATTTCGCAGCAGGTACATACCGTAGAGGAAGTTCGGCAGGACCAGCAGCACAGGCAGAAGGAAGGCCCATGCGTCGACCTCTCCGCCTGATGCCGCACCTCTGGCCTCGCTGCTGGCCGAGATCGAGAAGGTGCCGAAGTCCCAGAGCGCATGATAGATGATCGGTGGCCAGATCGAGCCGGTGCGCACCAGAATGGCCATGAAGGCAAAACCACTCAGGGTCGCGGTGAAGGCTTGCAGCAAGGAGTGCAGGAGTTCGCCGGTCGTGAGGGCGTTGAGGATATGCACCGAACCGAACAGAACCGATGTCCAGATCATCGCGGGCCAGAGCTTCACTCGGGTTCGCAAAGCCTGGAACAGGATGCCGCGGAACATGGTTTCTTCCGACAGGCCGACGAAAGCGGTGCTGAGTAGCATCAAGAGCATGAGGTTCAGAGGTGGCAGTCCAAGGAGCCCTGCCAAGCTGAGGAATCCGACAACGTAAAGTGCCGGGAACCACATGATCCGAAGCGAGCTCATCGGGTCGGGTGCCACGAACTTCAGGTCGCGCCAGCTGGTCACACCGATGACGGCAACGAGGAAAAGGAAGGCTGCGATGACATTCCAGAGCGGCCCTTTGGACAGCCCTTCGATCAGCGACTGCTGCTCCCCGCCACTGAGCAATATGCCGCCGAGAATGGTGATCGCGGCCCAGAGGATGTAGACCAGCAGGCTGATTGGAAGACGCGCTTGCGCCCGTGCGGCGTTCATATGAGCCAGTCCCTTTGTCAATTCGGCGCCATGTCAAGTTTGGCAGTCTGGCACATTGTTTCTTTGCCGTCGTCAGAGGCGTTTCCAGATCGATTGGACGATGTGGAAAAGTCTGATTGCCGTGCACCTCAAAAAGCAGGCGGATCAGCGGATGCAACTCACCGCTTGCTGATCCAGGGCGCCGGGACGATGTGGCCGCGCCGGATCGCCATTCTCAGGAGAGCGAGACCTGCGGCGCTACACAGGATCAGGGCAAAGATCGACAGTTCCATTCCGAAGGTACCGCCCGTCAGGAAGTCGGGTCCCTCAATGGCCATGCGGACCAGACCCGGTTCACTGCCCGCGCCCGAAACGGCGCCAGAGAAGACGCCCGACTCGCAATAGTTCCAGCCCATGTGGAGACCGATGCAAAGCCAGAGGCGTCGGGTGACCAGATAGGCCGCCGCGAGCAGCAGGCCTGCCTCGATGCCGATATAGGCCGCACCGGCGATCGTTGCATCCGGATTGACCAAATGCACGGCGCCGAACACGAATGACGAAACCGCGATCGAGATTCAGCTCCCGGCCAGATCCTCGACGGAACGGAAAAGGACCCCGCGAAACACGAGTTCCTCAAAGATCGCGGCCTTGATCGCCATGCTCATGGCCGGGATGAGGAAGCCCCAGGGGTTCAGCCCCTCGACCCGGTAGACGCCGAGCGCCATCAGGCAGACGACACAGGCGGTGTAAATGCCGGCTCCGATCAAGACCCCGGCTGCCAATTCCCCGCCCAATCCAGGGGTGGACAGTTCGCTCACCTCGCGCCGTTCGATGATCCGTCCCCAGGCCATGTATATCGCCAGCGCAACGGCGCTCATGCCGAGTGCAATGGCAAGTGCCAGTGCCGGATTGTCCTTGGCCAACTCCATCTGACCCTGGGTCCAGGCCATAAGGAAGAAAATCATGCCGCCAAGGATCAGTAGGCGGGTCAACGGAAACTGCAGCGCGCGCAGCAGCAGCGGTTTTTCGGCAGTCGTTTCGTTGAACATGGTTCCCCCTCATGCCCCTCTATTCGATCCTCGGTTCTTATTTGGCGGCGTTAAGCCAGTGGGGTATGTGCCACTCGATGCTGATGCTTTCCGCGCAATCATTCGAAAGCTTGCGCCCCGGCTGATTGATGAAAGCCACGCCCATATCGGCCACGCAGGACTGGTAGAGCAGGGCGCCATGGCCGGCCTCGGGGATCATGAAGACCTGGGCATTGCTCAGCTGCTCGGTCGCGGTCTTGGCCCAGCTCGCCGGCGTCTGGCTGTCATAGAGGCTGCCGATCGACAGGGTCGGAATGTCGCTCTTGACCGGGACCTGCCAGTTGTCGCGCTGAACCTGCTTGAAGGGAATGCAGGAGCCGAATACGAAGCGGGCCGCCTCATCGGCGTCATCGCCGATGTAAGGGTATTTCTGGGCGGCGGTGAATTTCTGATAGCCCTCGAAACTGTTGAACGGCAGGTCCTCCTGGCAGGCGTAGTTGAAGAGATAGAGGTCGCCGAAGAAACCTTCCTCTGATCTTGCGACGTCCCGCTGGATGATGGCGAAGTAGCCGGCGAGTTCGGCCTCGCTCATGCCATCGATGAGGGACGAAAGCCGGGCTGTGGCTTCGCCCGTGGTATGAGTTTTGATGAAGGTGCCGAGCGCTTCCTTTGAGGGGGCAACATTCTGCAGCGCGGCGTAGTCAGCCACCATGCTGGCCGCCTTGGCGGCATCAGATCCGCGCGCAGCAATCAGCGCCCTCTCAAGCTCGCTGTCGAACAGGATGGCCACAGGACCATAATTCTTTTCCGCATCGATCTCGTCGCGCAGTTCTTCGAGGACGTTCTGGTTGGAGCGGTCGATCCGGGCTGAAATTGCGGCATTGTCGGCCAATGTCGCGATCATGGCGCGCTCGGCCTTGGGCAGCGTCGCAGACGCCTTGGCCACGTCATCGTCGCCCGGCATCGGCATGACGAAGTCGCGCCTGACAAGCAGGTCGACGGTCGGCATCTCCTTGCCGCGATGCAGTTCGTAGATGAAAGCAGGCAGATAGGGCGTCATCGACAGGTTGCCGTATTTCGCATTCCGCTCCTCGAAGGGGCGGAAGATCGTCTTCGGCTCGACCGGTTTGCCCTGGTGGATGACCTTGCCGGCCTTGGCCGCGTGCAGCGTCTCGATGATGATCTTGTCGAGATCCGGGAAGGTCGCATTGCAGGTCTGATCCGCCTTGCATTGTTCGACCACGTGCTCGATTGGCTCACTGACCTTCAGCGCGAAGGTGTCGTAGAGCTTTATCCAGGACGGCGCCACGCCGTCGATGATGACAGAGCGGATGCCTTCGGGTACGACACGCATGGCTTCCAGAGCCAGCTTTGTGCCGTAGGAAATGCCGTACATGTTGTAGCTCTCGTAGCCGAGAGTCTTGATGATTGTCGGGATGTCCCTGGCGTTTTCCGTTGTGTTGTACTTTGAGATGTCAATGCCGGCGGCCTCGATCTCCCGCAGGCAGTCGGCCATCGTGTTGTTGTTGACGTTCGATCCGTCGATGGCGGTGGTCGTGTATTGCTTCTTGGCGATGATGGCGGCATTGGCCGCCAGAGCGTTGAAGCACTTCACCGAATGGCCTGAAAGGCCTGCCGAGCGCTGGTCCCAGAACACCACGTCGCGGGTCTTCCGGAAGGGTTCGAAGGTCTGGGCCAGAAGTGGGATCTGTACCATGGCGCTCGCGCCTGGCCCGCCCTGCAGATAAACGACCGGATCGCGCTCCGGATAAAGCGAATGCGATTTCAGAATCGCGAAGTCGAGGCTGATCTTTTTGCCGTCAGGCTTCGAATGATCTTCCGGGACCTGCACCCTTCCACAGAAGACAGTCTTGCCTTCGATCTCGTCCACCGGGAGCGGTCGGGGGCAGACGATCTGGGTGATCGGCGGGCTTCCCGCCGTACCCGCTTTCAACGTGGCGAACCCGTCCTCGGCATTGCCGGTGAGGAAGGAGATCAAGGCCAGTATGCCGGTATAGTCCATTGTAACCCCCCTATATAACTGCATCTTCGGTCACGAAGCGGGTCGTGGCATCTGTGTCCGCGACCTGCCAGCAGGCGTCAGAGACGGCCGCCCCTCAGGTCGATCAATTCACCACTGTCACGCATCTTGCAGGTCATGTACTGCCGTCCAACTGCGGCCTCGATCATCCATTCATGCT
Source organism: Allorhizobium sp. nf9_anc (assembly GCF_056323085.1). Taxonomy (NCBI): domain Bacteria; kingdom Pseudomonadati; phylum Pseudomonadota; class Alphaproteobacteria; order Hyphomicrobiales; family Rhizobiaceae; genus Allorhizobium; species Allorhizobium sp. nf9_anc. Next base: position 173,799 of record NZ_CM150481.1, read on the forward strand.
TGCCCGGCGAGCGCGCCTTGGTGAAATGAACCTGATGCGTGCCAACCGCGAAGTTGCGGGCCACGATCTGGGCGCAACCTTGATAGGCCATGGGTGGCGCCTTGGCAGCGGACGCCTGCTGGCGATGCGCCATCGAGTTTTCGCGCTCCCTGTCGCCTGCCTGATAGCCTGCGGCATAACCGCGTGTCTGGTTTCCTTCCCAATAGGGGTATCCGTGAACGCCGTCGCGATAGCCGCGCTCGAATTCCGCCGTCTCCTCGCCACCGCCAGGTTCATAGCCCTCTTCATAATGATGCTTGTTGTGGGCGAGAGCTGCGATGCCGAGAATGGCGATCGCGGCTGCGGCAGCCGCTGCCTTGTCCTTGTCGCTCATGCCGGCCTGAGCCGGCTGGATCACCATCTGAAGAGCCATTGTCGTGGCCGCGAGCAATGCGATGGTCCGTTTCATAGTCCCTCTCCTTTGCACTCGTCTGGTTCATGATCCCGATATCTGATGCCCGTCAGTGATGGGCTCACCAAGCCTTTACGCGCCGTTCCGGCGGAACCCATTCCTTGTCGCCCTCCTTGATGTCGAAGGCTTCGTAGAAGGCGTCGACATGTTTGAGAGCCGCCGTTGCGCGGTAGAAGCCGGGCGGATGCGCGTTGCTCATGTACACGCTGCGGATGGCCTCATCCGTCACCTTCATCGCCCAGAACTGAGCCCAGGAGATGAAGCAGCGCTGCTCGGGTGTGAGGCCATCGATCGGGACATTTTCTTCCGGATGCTCCGCGAGGTAGTCCTTCAGCGCGTCGAATGCGAAGTTGATGCCGCCGACATCCGCCATGTTTTCGCCGACGCTAAGCGCACCGTTCAGCTTGAGGCCTGGTAGGACTTCATAGGCGCTTGCCTGTTCGGTGAGTTTGGCGGCTTCCTTGTCGAAGGCGCTGGCATCCTCGGCTTTCCACCAGTTGTTCAGATTGCCGTCGGCATCATAGAGCCGGCCTCGGCTGTCGAAGCCGTGGGTCATCTCGTGGCCGAGCACCGCGCCGATGCGGCAGAAATAGGTGGCCGCATCCTTGTCTGCTTCGAAAGCCGCCGGCTGCAGGATCGCGGCTGGCACCTCAAAGCCGTTGATCTGCATGTCGTAGCCGGCATTGATGATCACGGGCAGCGTTGCGGTGGAATCCGCGAAGGCCTCGTGTTCCACCGGCTTGCCGAGTTTCGCATAGGAGCGCGCGGTATCGAAGGCATTGATCCGCATGATGTTGCCGACCAGATCATCCGCGCGGATGTCGACGGTCGAATAGTCGATCCAGTTTTCCGGATAGCCGATCTTGTAAGAGAGTTTTTCAAGCTTTGTGAGGGCCGCTTTCTTGGTGTCGTCGTTGAGCCAGGTCAGGCCCTTCATGCGGTTCTCGAAAGTCTGATGAACACGCTCCACCATGTCTGTCGCTTTGACCTTGGTCTCCTCGGAGAAGTGGCGCTCGACATAGAGACGCGAAACGGGATGACCGATATTGGCCTGCAGGCTCTGTTGGACGAGCTCCTCGCGCGGCGGGAGCCGGTCAATGCCAAAGACGATCCGGTTCCATTCGCGGGCACTGTCATCGAAGCGTGTCCCAAGGAACGGCTTGAAGTGGTTTATGGCCCTGACCTTCAGGTAGTCCTTGATGTCGGAGAGCGGCCTGTCCGCCAGCACCCGCGAAAGTGTCGCTAGGTAGCGGGGTTGCGTCTGGACAATCGTTTCCGGCACCGCGACGTTGACGGCTGCGAGGATTTTCGTGAGATCGAGTGCCGGGATCTCGGCCTGAACAGCGTCGAACGGTTTGGGCTGGTAGCTGTTGTCCGGGTTCATCGACTCGACCGGCGTCAGCATCGCTCCATGCAGCTCGCGTTCCAGATCAGCTACCATGTCGACCACGGTCGCTGCCCGGGCGGTTTCGTATCCGGCCTGTTCCAGCACGGTCTTCAGGTTACCCCTCAGAGCAATATCGAGTGCCGAACCCGCCGGAGCCTCGTAGAGGTTTTCCTGATTGAAGATCAGGGAACCCTTGACGATGAAGAGGACCATCTTCGTCGTATCGGCCTGATCTGCCGAAGGAACGATGCCGACCAGGGGAACCTCTCCGGCAACGGAAACATAGCGCCCGAGATAGGTCGCGAGATCGTCGAGACTGGCGATGGCGTCGATACGGGCCAGTTCAGGCTCGATGGGCGCTATGCCCTTCGCATCCAGCGAGGCGATATCCATGTAAGCATTGTAGAAAGCGCCGACCTGCTGCAGTGGGCTTCCCTTGGTCGCGGTGGCGGATTTCTCCCCGGCTTCCGCGATCAGGTTCTTCATCTGCGCGGTCAGCCTCAGACCCATGAAGTCGAAAGTGCCGATGCTGACACGATCAGCCGGTCGCTCGACCCGATCCAGCCAGCCGCCCACCGCATAGCGGTAGAAATCGGTGCCAGGGTCGACTGACGTGTCCATGTTGGTTGCGGAAAACGACAGCTGGTCCGGGCCGATTTCCGGCACCGGAACAAGCTCGGCCGCCTGAGCGGAGCTGGAGGCGGACAGGCACAAGACTACAAGAGATGCCAGACGATGCATGAAGGTCCCCTTCGGTGAACAATGAAAAGGCGGCCTCCGGCAGCCTTGGCCGCCTATGGCGCGGAAACCGGTGCCGGTGCGAACCGGCACCGCAGGGTAGCAATCCTCAGAGCGCGCCCTCGTTCGTCATCGACATGACATTGGCGACGACGCCGCTGTTCGACACCAGGCAGCGCCAGGGCGCCCGGGTCGGGCCGACGCCGACGGTGACCTGCGAATTGGCTTCCGAGAAGATCATTTCGGTGATCTGGACATCGCCGTTGTTTGCGGTGTTGGAAACGGCGGCGAGGCAGGCGCTACGCGCGGCCGGCGGCACGCTCTCGTCCATCAAGGGCTGGGTCGCGGCCGCCATCGGCGGCGGTTGCGACGTCCCGTCCGAGGTGCAGCTTGCAAGCAAACCCAATGCAAGCGAGATCATTCCGGTCTTCATGATGAAGCTGGTCATGCTGTTCCCCCTGTTTTTGTGTCTCTCTTCGCTGCCCCGCAGGGCCTAGTTGCTCGCTTCGATCAGAAAACGTCCCGCCGCCCAGCCGGCATCGCTGCCGTCGGGGCGCGAGACACGGCACCAGCGGGTCTGTCCGGTCATGCGGCAGCCACCATTGCGGAGGATCTCGCCATTGACGACGCGCGTGACGATGGGGCTCTGGGCGCTCGGCCGGGTTCGGATGTTCAGGGCGTCGCCGCGGGAAATGCCCGCCACCTGGAAGAAGTCTGGGCCGCCAGACAGGCCGTCGGCAAAGTCAGGAGCGACAGGCGCGATCGGCCTGCCGCCTGTCACCTCGATGCGAAGCGTGAACCGCGCCTGTTCGTTGCGGCGTGCGGCATTGCGCATCAGGTAGACCTGGACGACATAGTCGCCGCCTGCGGGCACGATCACGTCGGCGAAGTTCCCGGAGATGGAGCCGTTGAAGAGCGCCTCGCCACCATCAGGACCGAGAATGTTGAAGTAGTTGCTCGCGTTGGAGCTATCCATTGTCACGGCGAGCCGCTGGCCGCCGCGCACATTGACGCGGTAGTTGATCCCGTCATAGCCGCGAATGCTGCCCCGGATGGTCGTCGAACTCTGGCCCCGGCTGAATTCGACCCGCGCATTGCGATCTTGTGCCACCGCTGTGCCGATACCGACATCTGCGATGACGGGCAGCGCTGCTGCCACCAAAACACCGACGAACGCACGCCACAAACGCATCGGACATCTCCCGCGGGCAAGGCTTCGGGCGGTTGACTTGCAACCTTTCGATGTCCTCAGACTGGCATGCTCATAGATTGCAAACCAGTGAATTAAATTAGTCTAATATGAAAAAGTCTCATGGTTGCACCAATTTCAGCCGCTCCTTCGGCACGCTGCGCTCGGTTTTTCCGAGCTCCTGCTTGAACCAGCGCATCACTGCTTCGAGGCCCGGCTCGGAGCGACGGCTTTCCTTGATGCAGAGGTGATAATCCTCATGCGTGGGAAGTCCTGCCGCGTCGAGAAGTGTCAGGCGGCCAGCCCTGAGTTCGGCCTCGGCGAGGAAATCGGGAATGAGTGCGGCACCAAGCTCTTCGCGCACCATGTCCAGCGCAATCACATAGTGCGAGGCAAAGAGCCACCGGCCGTCGACGGGGGAGAGATCGGCCCGACTGCTGTGGCGCGCATAGGCCAACCAGTCCGAACCGATCTTGCCGGGCTGCAATTCGGTCGTGATGAAGCTGAAGCTCCTTTTCCGCGACGCAACCGCCGACGACACCACGGGCACAAGGTATTCGGGCCACAGCAGTTGAGCGTGATAGCCCCGATCCTTGGGCAGCGTCGTCACGAATGCGTCTCCGGTGGCATCGGTAAGCTCCGGGTCCTGCGCATACATCATGATCTGCAGATCGATCTCGGGATGCGCCGCATAGAAGGAATGCAGTCGGGGTACGAGCCAGGCCTGGGCGAAGCTGCTGCAAATGGCGAGCCTCACCCGATCGCGTGTCCCGCCGATCGCCTCGGCCAGCGAACGGTCGATCTCGGCAAAGGCGGGCTGGAGGCGCCGGGCGAGATCGCGACCGGCTTCTGTGAGGGCAATGCCGCGGCCACTCTTCTGAAACAACCGCTCGCCGACGATCTCGCCCAGCAAGCGTAGCTGATGGCTGACGGCGCTTTGTGTCACCCCCAGCTCTTCTGCCGCTGCCGCGACCGAGAGATGGCGCGAGACCGTTTCAAAAGTGTGCAAGGCTCGAAGGTTATGTCGGCAATCCATGCTGTCGTCCTCCTCACCACATCCGAACGGGCGCCCTCCATATCGATTTCTGCTCATGCAAGCAGAGATCGCGAGGCGAGCCTTGCAACGTTCCATGAGAGTTTTTTAAAATTCAAGCAGGAAACTCATTGGACACCCATGATCGGTCCTGAAATGGTCGCTCCCATCGCTATTGTGAACGAGAGATCGGCAATGACGAAAACGGAGCAGGGCAGACGTTACTTCATGACCGGGCTCTCGGCACTGGCCGTATTCTCCGGCCCGTCCCTGTCGCTGGCCGGCGAGGTGATGAAGGAGATCGCCGCGCTCAAGCCCGGCGAATTCACCTGGCATCCGGAGCGGCAACGCACAGGGCCCGTGGCCGTCGTGGTCTCCCTGCCGGAACAGCGCGTGCATGTCTATCGCAATGGCATCCGCATCGCGGTCGCCACCTGTTCGACCGGAAAGCCCGGGCATGAGACGCCGACCGGCGTCTTCGTCGTCTTGCAGAAGGACAAGCACCACAAGTCGAGTACCTATGACGATGCGCCGATGCCGAACATGAACCGGCTGACATGGTCCGGCATCGCGCTCCATGCCGGCAATCTGCCCGGATATCCGGCCTCCCATGGCTGCGTGCGCCTGCCCATGGCCTTTTCCGAGCGTCTCTTCGACATCACCCATCTCGGCACCCCCGTCATTATCTCGGGTGCTGCCGCAGATCCGCAGGAACTCACCCATCCCGGCATGGTGCTCGGTGCCTATGCCGCCCGGGAATTCGGCGATGCCGTGACGGCGCTCAGCGGTAAGCAGCGCCCGAACGACTGGACGGACCTCAAGAAGCAGCCTGTCGTTTCCGTTATCATGTCGACCTTCGATGGCAGGGCTTTGCTGGTCGAAAACTCCGAGATCCGCGCCGAGGGCCGGATCACGGTGAACGGCCGGGACAAGGTCGGCAGCCATGTCTTCCTGCTCGACGACATCAACGACGCAGCACTCGGCATGCGCTGGATCGCGTTTGCCAATCCGAACGAGGACGACGGCGTGGTCAGCACGGCCGCAAACCTTCTCTCCCGTATTTCCGCCGATCCGCCCTTCGTAGCGACCATGCAGAGGGTTCTGCATCCGGGTGCAGTCCTGATACTGACCGACGCCCCACTCGCCCCGGATAGCCGCACGGGCGAGGATTTCGTGATCATGAGTTGAGTGCGGTCGCTTCGCCGGGAAGGCGTGGTGGTTCGACCTTAAGCACGATCCAGGGGCTGCTCTTCGGCTTTGGCATTAGCGGCTCGTGCCTATCGTCAGCCGCGTCCAGACGCTGAGTGAACGTGGGTGCGTCTTCAGCTCCAGCCCCTGAACCCACTCAGCATCTTGGCTGATCCCGTCCGCTGTTCTGCGCCGGGGAGGAAACACGTTACCGCTCCGCACACTCATGCGGAGCGGTGAGATCCCGTGAGATCACTCCTCTCGGAATGCTCTGGTGATCTGGTCTGTGAATGGTTTTGCGAGGAACGAGATGACGGTTCGTTCTTCGGTTTCGATATAGACCTCGACCGGCATTCCGGGCGTGAGCTTGGTTGCGAGTTCGCCGAGGTCGTCCGGAGAGAAGGTAACACTGGTCTTGTAGAAAGGCAGGTTTGTCGCCTTGTCGATGACGGTTGCGGCGGGGATGATGTCGACGGCACCGACGATTTCCGGTGTGGTCTGGCGGTTGAAGGCGGTGAAGCGCATGCGGGCGGTCTGGCCGACGAAGATGCGGTCGATATCGGTCGGTGCGACCTTCACATGCACGTCGAGTTCAGTGTCATCAGGCACGATCGCCATGATCACCTGTCCGGGGGCGACGACGCCGCCGATCGTGTGGGCCTGCAGGTCGTAGACTGTGCCGCTTTCCGGCGCCTTGACGGTGGTGCGTTCCAGCCGGTGAGTGAGCTGCAGCGCGCGCTGCTCGAGTTCGGTGAGCCGCGCCTCGACCGAAACGATCTCCTTCTGCAGTTCGGTGCGGCTGGTCTGGTCCACCGACATCAGGCGGACGTTCAGCTCGCTGATCTGACCTTCGGCCTCCGCGACCCGGGCGAGGAGATCGCCGATGGTGCCTTCGATCCGGACCATCTGGCGGCGAAGCCCGCGCAGTTCAGACGCCTTGGCGAGCCCCTTCTGCACCAGCCCCTCCTGCATGGCGAGCTCCTCGGCGATCAGCTCGTTTTCGGAAAGGTTCGCCTTTTCCTGCTCCTTGAGGCCGTCGATCTGGTTGCGCAGCTGGGAGATCTGCATCTCGATCTGTTGTTTCTGGTTTGCCCGCATGTCGCGGTTCTCGTCGAACAGCTTGCGCTCCTCGCGGGTGACGTCAGGCGCTAGATCGAGACCGTCGAAGGAGAGGGCGTCCGCACCATCACGCTCGGCCACGAGGCGGGCCATCATCGCCCTCAGCTGGGCCACTTGCGACTGGACGATGCCGAGTTCGATGCTGATCTGGGTGTCATCCAGGCGCAACACGACTTCGCCCTTCTTGACGGAGGAGCCGATCTTCACGGGGATCGCGACAATCGTGCCGCCATCGACATGCTGGACCTGCTTGGTTTCGCCGGTGACGACGAGTTCGCCCTGCGATATGACGGCGCCGGCAAGCTTCGCCTGCGCGGCCCATCCGCCGATCCCGACGGTGAGCGCAAGGCCCAGCGCCGTTGCCGCAAGCATGCGCCCTCTCAAGCCCTTGCCGGCCAGCGAGACATTCGTGTCGGTATCGTTTGGACGCTGTGTCATGTCGTTTCCCCATACGCAGGTTACAATGTGGGCCCGAATAAGGGCTCGGTTACCGGGTTCAGATCAGGCAACGAGCCCTTCGACCTGACCCGGCAGATGGAAGGCCGTCAGGATCAGGTCGTCGGCATCGAGGTCCTGGGCGCTGATGATGACGATCTCGTAGTCCTCATCACCATCGATATCGGTGATCAGCTGCAGGACATGATGGCCTGCATCGTCGTCGTCGATCATCTTCTTGTAGAGCTTGACCAAGGTCTTGTGCGCATGGTCGTCGAGTTCGAGCGAGCTCTCGCCATCTTCGAAGTAGAGCCGTCCGAGTTCGCCTTCGAGCTTCGACAGGTCGACCTTGTCGCCAACATTAAAATCGCGGATCTCGTCATGGCCCATCCCGCCATTGGCGATTGAGGCGACGGAACCGAAGACGAAGGTATCCTGGCCGCCCTTGCCATAGAGAATGTTGACGGCGGAACTTGCGGCAATCGTATCATTCCCCGTCCCACCGACGGCATTTTCGATCGAGGTCAACCGGTCGCTGCCGATCTCGTCGCCGTCTGCGGAGCCGGCCGCGAGATCGATATCGACCGCCATCCTTGCGAAGGAGGCGTCATATGTATCGCTACCGTCGCCGCCATGGATCACGTCGTCGCCGTCATCAACGATGGCGGGAGTGGCCGCAGCATCTGCAGGCGACAGTCTAATCGCGATCCGTGCAAGGCTCTCGAGTTCCAGCACCGGCTGGACCCCGGCGACGAAGATATCGTCGCCATCATTGCCGACCATGACATCTTCACCCGCGCCACCGCCGAGCGTATCGTGACCGGCACCGCCTTCCAGCACGTCATGGCCCGCATCGCCCGACAGGACGTCGTTGCCGAGTTCACCGAATAGCCGGTCGTCGCCGTCGCCGCCGGACAGCACGTCGTCGCCATCCCCGCCGATCAGGCTGTCGCGCCCGGCTTCGCCGAACAGCATGTCATTGCCGGCCTCGCCGAAGAGCACGTCATCGCCGTCACCGCCGAAGATGCGGTCGTTGCCTTCACCACCATGGATCACGTCGCGACCGTCGCCACCGATCAGCAGGTCATCGCCGGCACCACCGAGGATCAGATCGTCGCCTTCGCGGCCATAGACGATGTCATTGCCGGCGCCGGCATAGATGAGGTCCTTGGCCGGCGTGCCGAGAAGCACGTCATCTGCATCCGTTCCCTCGATCTCTGTCTCCGGATGCGGACGCATGTCGAGGAAGGCCTGACCCTGGATCGTCGCCTTGCCGTCGCTGAGGGTGAAGTTAAGCGTGACCAGACCCTGTTTGTCGCGCTCGGGCACATAGATCCAGGCGTCGCTGCCATAGCTTCTGACCTCGCCCGAGGTTGCCTGGATCGCGGAGATCGTGAGCTTGTCTCCGTCGGGATCGATGCCTGCGCGAGCCAGGTCGGCCCACATCAAGAGCATCGACAGGTTGACCAGTCCCGTCCCGAGATAGACGGGTCCGCGCGACACCGGCGCCCGATTGACCGGCTGGCTGTTGCCACCGGTCGAGCCGCCCCCAGGTGGAGGCTCGGTGCCGCCGCCGGCATTGCCACTGCCCTGGCCTGCAGAAGCTGGCAGTCCGCCAGACGCGTCACTGTTTGCCTTGGGCAGCGTGAGATCACTGAACCGCGGCCGGGCGACGGTCGGAGACACGAAGCGGAAGCCGTTGGCAGCAACGTCGATCGACACACCCTGGAAGGGCCGGTCGGTATAGCCGCCCTCCAGCATAAAGTCCTGGGCGTTGTAGCGGATCGAGGAATAGAGCCGGCGGGGTTGTTCGATCTGCTCGACAACATCTTCATAGCGCCGCTGGATCTCCTGCCAGAAAGCGGCAATGTCCACGCCGCTCTCTGCGTCGTCCTCGACCGGCGGGGCCGTGTCGTCGTTGAGTGCCACCGTCTTCTTGTCCTCGGGCACTTGCGTATTGGGCGCCGGATTAACCATGTCACGCAACCGCCCGAGATAGGCGCCGAGCCCCATGGAAAGCACGGCGAAGATGCCCGGGGACCACAGGGTGCGGTCGTGGATCTCGGCGAGTGCGAACTTTTTGGCCGGCGCCTTGGCCGCCTGCGCATCGCCATGACCGAGCTTCAGGCTATCGTCATGATCGATCGTGGACATGGTCATCTGTCTCACTCCGCTGCGACTGATAGCGTCCGGGCCGGACGCAAGGACTTCTTCTCGGACGTGTTGGCTGCCACCTTGATAATCTCCTCCTTCGGACCGAAGGAGACGAGCTTGCCGCCCTGCACGACGCCGACCATGTCGACGGCCTGAAGGACGCTCGGGCGATGCGCGACGATGACGACGATGCCGCCGCGTTCGCGGACCTTCACGATTGCCTTCATCAGGGCCTCTTCGCCCTCGGCATCGAGGTTCGAATTCGGCTCGTCAAGCACCACCAGGAAGGGATCACCGTAAAGCGCACGAGCCAGCGCGACGCGCTGCCTCTGCCCAGCCGAGAGTGACTGGCCGCTTGGTCCAATCTGGGTCTGGTAGCCATTGGGAAGCCGCACGATCAGGTCATGGATGCCGGCGGCGCGTGCGGCCCGGAAGATCATCTTGGAATCGGCATCCGGATCGAAACGGGCGATGTTGTCGGCAACAGTCCCGTCGAGAAGGGCCACTTCCTGCGGGAGATAGCCGACATTCTGCGTGAAGAAGCTGGTCGGCCATTGCTTGAGATCTGCGCCGTCGACGCGAACCGAGCCCCGCAGCAGTGGCCAGATGCCGAGAAGCGAGCGTGCAAGCGTCGTCTTGCCGCCACCTGACGGGCCGATCAGTGCCAGTGCCTGACCGGCGGTCAGCTCGAACGACACCTCGCTCAGGAGCACGGTGCCCGTGGTCGGTGCGACCGTCGTCATGCCTTCGACGACGAGGCCTTCGCTCGGCGTCGGAAGATCGAACTGCGTGCTGGGACGATCGAGGACAGCGAGCGTGTCCTTGATGCGCGACCAGGAGCGGCGGGCGGAAATCACGCCCTTCCACTGGGCGATCGCCTGGTCGACCGGGGCAAGGGCACGGCCCGTGACGATCGACGAGGCGATGATGGCGCCGGCCGACATCTCGCCCTGGATGGTGAGATAGGCGCCGAGGCCGAGTGTCGCCGACTGCAGCATCATGCGCAGTACCTTGGAGATGCCGGCAAAGGTGCCGGCGATGTCGGAGGTCGCCGTCTGAGTGTCGAGATGACGGCGGTTGGCGCTTTCGAAGCGGTCGATCGCGCGGTCGGTCATGCCCATAGAATAGAGGATGTCGCCGTTGCGGACGTGGTTGTCCGAGACGTTGTTGCGCTGGATGGCAGCTCGCGTCATTTCCTTGGCGTGGCGGCGCGACAGGAGTTCGGCTGCGATCGTCAGGCAGGCGAGGAACAGCGCGCCACCCAGTGTGAGCATGCCGAGCATCGGATGCAGCAGCCAGACGAAGACGAGATAGACCGGGATCCAGGGAAGGTCGAACAGCGCTACCGGTCCCGCACCGGACAGGAAGCTGCGCACGGTATCGACATCGCGTCCGCGCTCGGAGGCTTCCGCCGAGGAATAGCCGAAGCGCGGCATATCGATCACCACCCGATGCACGAGGGGTGCGATTTGCCGGTCGACGTTCGACCCGAAGCGAACCAGCATCTGGGACCTCAGGATATCGAACAGGCCCTGGAACAGGTAGAGCCCGACAGCGATCACCGAGAGCCAGATCAAGGTCGGGATGCTGCCACTGGTCAGCGCCCGGTCATAGATCTGGAGCATGTAGAAGGCGCCGGTCAGCGCCAAGATGTTGATGATCCCCGACAGACCGAAGACGAATCCGGTCACCAGGCCGATACCCGAGAGTTTGTAGCTCGACTGCTTGCTCATGAGTTCCCCCACTCAAAGTTGTCTGTCCGGCCCCGCCCGGGCCGGACAGTCTGTCCATGCAGTCCTCAGGAAACGCCGAGGAAGTCGTTGATCGTCAGGTTGTGACGGCCATGCAGCGAGAGTTCGAAGTCTGCGGCATTGTCGCCTTGCGTGTTGCCACGGATAATCGTGAACTCCTCGCCGTCGCGGATCTCGTGCGTGATGGTCACGTCGCCGATCGCATCGATCATCTGGCCCGCTTCCAGCTTCATCGTCCCGTTTGGATTCATGCCGGTGAAGTCGATCCGGTCGCCGGTCTGGAAGCCATAGATCGTGTCGCCATTTGCAGACGCTGCTGAGGTGAACTTGAAGACGTCGTCACCAAGTCCGCCATCGATGATGTTGACCGCCGTCGAGGCCGTGATCTTGTCGTGGCCGGCACCGCCGACGAAGTTCTCGAAACCGTAGAAGGTGTCGGAACCCGTTGTGCCGCCCGCGACCGATCCGCGATCGTTCAAACCATTGCCAAGATCGACCGTCAGGTTTGCGCTGCTTGCGGCGTAGTCGAGCGTATCGATGCCCGCTTCGCCGTAGTAGGTGTCATTGCCGTCGTTGAGCGTGGCGATGACGGTATCGTCGCCTTCGCCACCCCAGATACGGTCGTCTCCGGCCCCGCCTTCGACAACATCGTTGCCGGCACCGGCAAAGATCTGGTCAGAGCCAGCCCCGCCGAAGACGATGTCCTTGCCCTCTCCGGCATGCACTTCGTCATCGCCCAGACCCGCATTGATGAAATCGTCACCGTCACCGCCGGTTACCACGTCATCACCGTCCTCGCCGCGCAGGATGTCCGAACCGGCCTGGCCGACAAGGATATCGGTGCCCGCACCGCCGAGGATCGTATCATTGCCTGCGGCACCCATGAGCGCGTCCGCAGCCGCCGTTCCGATCAGCGTCAGCGCTGCGACCGGCACAGGAGTAGGCGTTGCACCACCGTCGGTGCCGGAGCCTTCTCCATCGTCGTCCCCATCGCCACTGCCATCGTCTTCGCCGTCTCCGTCCGAAGATCCGTCGCCGTCGTCTTCACCATCGTCGTCGCCGTCATCCTCGCCGTCGGTGTCACCATCGTTGTCGTTGTCGTCGTCATCACCGCCATTGTCGGTCTGGCCGTCGTCATCGCCGTCGTCGTCACCGCCCGCGTCACCATCCCCATCCGGACCGTCTTCGAGGTCGGAGGAGAAGATGTCTTCGGGCAGGCCGGTGAGGCCTGTGTTGCGGGTGACGATGTCGGAGAAGCCCTGACCGTCGATGAAGTTTTCGTAGAGGTCGAAATTGTCGAAACGCTCGAGATAGTAGAAGCGGTCGGCTTCCTGCAGGCGGTCGAACTGCTCGTGCAGGACGACCCAGAAGGTGGAGCCGGCCATGCCGCCGTTGAAGTGCTCCTCGGCAAGGCCGCCGACCCAGAGATCGACGCGGTCGATGCCCTTGACGAGACCGGTGCCATCCTGGCGAACGGTGACAATGTCGCCATTGATCGCCTTGAACGCATCGATCTGACTGGCCTGCAGGACGAGGTCCGGATAGGCCGCGATGAACTGGGCGATCACGACATCACTCAGGCCATTGCGCTGCTGGAAGTCCTGCCAGCTGGAATAAGGGTTCATCGAACCGCCATTCGCTTCCAGGAATTCGACTGCGAACTTGATGTAAGGATCGGTCGAGGCCTGCAGATCGGCCTTGACCTGGTTGAGCGTGCCGAGACCGACATCGCGACCGCGCGCCACATTGAAGGCGAAGAGATCGGCCCGGATGCGGACGAGGTCGTTGCGAACCGCATCGACGACGTTGAAGTCGACGTCTTCTGCCGGCTGCTCGACGATACCGGACAGGATCGCGCCCGTGCCGAGCTGCTCGTAGCCGGGCTGGGGATTGTAGCCCATCTGCTGCAGCTGAGCGAGTTGCCCCGGCGCGTAAGCGTCGTTGGTCGGGTTGAGGAAGGCGTCGAACAGGTTGACCGAGACGTTCTGGCCATCCGGGCCCTTGACCGTGATCGTGTCGCCGATCAGCGAGTGGCCGATGCGGTAGACCGCCGCGGCAAACTCGTGGCTGATGCTGGCGGTTGCCTGGTCGTTATAGGCTTCGAAGCCATGGCTGCCATTGCCCTGGATGCCGCCGATGAGTGCATCGGCGAACTCCGTGAAGACGACACGCTGGTACTCGGCTTCGTTGACCATCTTGGCCGCCTGGAAGAGCTGTTCCGGCGTCCCTTCAAAGCCAGCGGCCTCCAGTTTCTCGACATGGAAGTTGTGGTTGCGCGCCCAGATCGTGTGCATCGAGGTCAGCGTGAAGTTCTCGTTCGCACGACCGTCACCACCGATATAGTGGTCGAGCGGGCTGATCATCGGGTTGGCATCCAGCAGCAGGGCGTGGCTTGATCCCATGAAGTCCCCGGCAAGCTGCTGGACGACGGTCATGTTGTAGCCACCCGCCTCTGTCCACAGGGTCGGATAGTATTCGAGCAAGGTCTTGCCTGTCCCGAGGTTGGGGCCCTCGAAGACAGTTTGGGCCATCCGGTGATGGTCGAGCAGCTCACGCAGCGTTGACATCAGGTGGAAGCCAGGCGCTGACGGGTCAACCGGGCCCATCAGGATATGCGAACCGACACCACCATTTCCGTCGCTTTCTCGCAGGAACTGGCCAACAATCATATTGGAACCATAAACCTGGTTCTGGTCGACATAGGGTGAGGCCTTGTTCAGGTGCTCCGGTGTGTCGCTCGCCGTCTCCAGCTCATTGGCAACCGAACCGCGGGTCAGATCCGTGAAGTTCGGTGCCATCGGTCTCGAGGTATCCACCCCGTCGATGATCACCTTGCCGGCCCCGCCCTTTGGCAGGAAGTCCAGACCGTGGTCGAAGTACTGACCAAAGGCCATGAAGAAGATGTTGGCGTCATTCGGCGCCTTCGGCAGGTTTGCTTCCTGTGTACCGATTGCGTCCGAGATCGCCCGCGGATCCAGGCCGTCGAAGATCGGGTTGAGCGCCCGGTTGATGATGTTGCCCTGGCCGTCCAGCTCGACGCCTGCCCCATAGCGGGCGTCGGTCAGACGGATGAAGGGTTCATCGGCGGACCCGAACGTCGGATTGTCGATGTTGTTACCGTTGCCCGAGAGATCACGGACGCCGCCAGCACCTGCCGTATCATCTTCTCCCTCGAAGGCGGGCAAGCCCTTGAGGAGGTTGGTGATGCCCTGGATATCGCGCGCCGTGTATTCGAAGGCGCCCGCGGGGCCGGGAACATCGTCCGGGTTGTTTCCTTCACCCTCCGAATGCTCACCCGGCACGGCCAGCTGAGGCGTCTCGCCGGAGAAGGTTATCGAATGCGACCCATTCGAAAGGGTCTTGGTTCCATTGGCGTTGAGCACCAGGCTGTAGCTTGCCGGATCCGCCGCTTCCGGGATCTCGACCACGTCCTGGGCTCTGAGCGTTCCGATGATGGTGTCTTGGCCACCAGCCGACCGGAAAAGGATACGGTGTGCCGAGGCAAGACCGGAGATATCAACCGTGTCGTTCCCTTCAGAGCCATTGATCGTGATTGTGTTGACGTTCAGGCTGGTCGCATTGAAGTTGCCGATCGGAATGACCTGATCGGTACCGGCACCCGTGTTGATGACTATTTCCTCGATGTTGTCGAGCTCGGCGATGATGTTGGCATTCGTCGTGCCACCGCGGGTGATGACGATTTCGGTCGCCCCGTTCAGTCCAGTGATGCCGGCGGCAAGCGCTGCCGCGCGGGAATAGACCCGGAAGACTTCGTCTGTGCCGTCGCCGTTGACGATGACCGTATCGTTTCCAGTGTTGCCGTTGACGAAATCACGGCCGTCGCCGACGTTCCAGACGATGATATCATTGCCCGTTCCGGCATCGACGGTATCGTTGCCTGCGCCGGTGAAGATAACGTCGTTTCCTCCTTGAGCCGCGATCGTGGATCCGGCGGCGTCACCTACAATGATGTTCCCGGCGTTGGTCCCGTTGATGTTGTTGGCGTCAAAGGAGATGTTCACAGACGCCGTATCGGAGGCTACCCCGTCGCTGACGGTATAGGTTGCGGTCCTGTTCGTGTCGGTCGTGTAGGTGAAGGTGGTTGAAGCGCCCGATCGCTGGACCCCAAACTGGGTCTGGTTTTCCGTCACGCCTGTAATCGACAGGACCCCGTCCGGATCGGTGTCGTTCTGCAGCAGTACCCAATCGGGCAGTGTGAAGCTGCCTTGGACATTGGTGATGACACCGTCATTCCCAGCATTCGGCACGTCATTGACTGCTACCACGTTGATCGTCGTCGTCGCGGTGTTGCTGTTGAAGACACCGTCACTGATCGTAACTTCGATAATGCGGTCAATGATGCTGGGATTCTCAGAATTGTTGCGGAACTCGATCGCCTGGATCGCGGCTTGCCAGAAGCCGATCTGCGGCTCGTTGCCGGTGAGGGTAACCGTTATGCGACCGGCAACACTCGTGTCGACCGAACTGTTGATATTGCCCGGCAGGTTATTCGGGATGTCGAAACTATCCCCTTGCTGTGCATTCGTCAGAACGATGCGCGCCGAGACGATCCGATCATTTTCGATGATGACAGGACTTGCGGCCACGTTCCGGTCGGCTCCGTCTTCCGTGAAGGTCGTCTCGTAATTGACCACGGGAGCGGTGGTGTAGGTGATCGCGAGATTGTCGATGCTCACCTGATCATTGTTGCCGAGCGCCGTCGTCACGAACCGAACGGTCGCATTTTCAGTGAAAGGCCCGGTCAGCGTAATGCTGCGATTGGCACTGTTTGTGTTGCTGTTGATGACATCGACCTGAACGAAGTTTGCCTCGCTGCCGTCTCTGGAGAACCAAACACGGACGGACTCGTTGTCGTTCGCATCGAGGCCTTCTTCCTGAATTGAATAGGCAAGTGTCGCGGTTGTCGCTCCGGCAAGATTTACCGCTCTTTGGATCTGCGCACCATCACCGCCCACGAAGCGAAGCTGATTGGATCCCTGGTTCTGACCAGCATCGAGTTGGATCTGGCCGTTAATTACAACATTACCCGTGACGGTATCGTTTGTTTCGACCCAGGATGAAGCCCAGGCTGCGGTTCCATCGGAGTTGTTATGAGCCGGATTATTGAAGTTGTCGCGATACTGGCTCGAGGGCGTTTGCAGATAGAGCTTCGGCGGCGTCAGCGAAACATCGCCATCTGCAAACCGCAGCACCTCGATGTTTTTCAAGCGGTCGACGCCATCGGAATTGATCAACCCAAGCGCACCTGTGGGATCAACCTGCACATGCGTGACCGTGAAGCTGCCATCGGCATTCTGATCGATAGAATAATTCGCCCGGACGTCGGAATACACGGCGACATCGACATCGCCCGTTTTGCCGCCGTTGACGATTTCGCGAACGATTTCCATCTGGCCCGGTGTGATGGTCCGCGCCAGCAGGAGATCAGACAGCGCCTTGCCTCCCAAGGCGGGTGGAGTGTTCGCCGGGATTTCGCCGTTGACCAGCTGCGATTGCAGATAGACAGGACCGGCCAGGCTGTCTGCGGTATAGATAATGTTGCCATCCTTGATGCGGATGCGGACGTTAAGCCAGGCGTCGCCATCGATGACGTCGTCGCCACCGCGGCCTTCGATGAGGTCGCTGCCGCCGCCGCCGAGCAGGATATTGCCGTCGTCGAACGCGATTTCAGCCTCGCGAGCGGCTTCGCCTACAGTTGTTGATGTCTGGACGAGGTTGCCCAGCAGTTCCCGCAGTCCGGCGATGCGATCAATGCCTGCCTGGCTGAGGTGGTGCTGGACCATGGTGTTTTCGGCCCCGGCAAGGTTCGCACCCGGCTCGGCCTCGGGATCCGGCGTTGACGGGAAGGCCGTCGCGCGATTGTCACCGCGAAGCACGTCGTTCTGCTTGTAACCCGACAGACCTTCGACAGCGTCGAAGCGATTGCGCAGGATGTCTTGCTGGTCGGTCGTGAAAATCGGCTTGGTCAGATCCGCATCGGCATTTTCGCTATTGCCCTTGTAGATCGCCCAGTCATAGCCCCACATGCCTTCATTGCGCATGACGCTTTCGCCCTGCACCATGATGTCGTCGCCGGACTCTGCGTCGAAATCGTGTTCGTTCTCACCGGCGAACATGACGTCATGGCCGATGATCGTGGAGTTGAAGAAGAGTTCGGAATTGTCGCCGGCTGTCGTGTCGAAGCCGTTGCCGCCCTCAATCCAGTCGTCGCCTTCGTTGCCGAGCAGGAAGTCGCCGCCTTCGCCGCCGAGCATGAAGTCGTCACCCTCGCCACCGAACATTTCCTTGCCATCGGGGCCGGCAATGAGGACGTCGGACCCCTGGTTGCCGAAGACGAGCGCCAGGCCCGAACCGCCATGGACGACGTCGTCTCCTTCCTCACCCATGAGGAAGTCGGTCTCGCCGATGTCCGTTCCGGAATTGGTGATGATGTCGTTACCTTCGCCTCCATGGACCTTGTCGACACCGTAGCCGGCTTCGATCCGGTCATTGCCGCCACGGCCCCAGACGGTGTCGTCGCCGCCGCCGGAGATGATCGTGTCGTCCTGATTGGTACCCTGGATGAGGGCGTGGTCGAGGCTGTTGAACTGGAGGAAGTTGGTACTTGGATCCCGCTGCACCATGGGTGCCAGCGCGTTCTGGAAGCGGTCTCCCCCGACCGGGTAAGGGCCTGCCCACTTCGCCTGCTCGAGCGGATCGACATAGAGCACGTGGTCGGGAACCGAGAAGATGTCACCCGGTACCGCATAGCCGCTCTCGCCGATATCGGTATTGCGGATCACGAGTTCGGCCAGCGAATTGGCTTCCAACTCGTTCAGCAGGTTGAGGCCCTGGGTGCGGGACAGGTAGTAGAAGCGGTCGCCGTTCTGCAGGTTTTCCAGCTGCAGTTCGAACACGAAGGAGAAGGTCGAGCCCAGCATGCCGCCGAAGGCCATCTTCTTTTCGGCCAGGCCGCCAACCCAGAGGTCGACGTCGTTCAGGCCGCCGAGGCTGTTGGCATAGATGCCAGTACCGTTCAGGAATGCCTGCCGGTCAATTTCATTCACCGAGCTATCGCCGAAGACCAGTTTCATCGCCGCGTCGCGCTTGGCTTCAGCCGTGGTCGCCAACGTAATAGAGGAATGCGTGCCGTAAGCTGCGATGAAGTTGACGATGGACGCGGGGTTCTTCAGGTTCATCCCGAAGTCGACCCAGTTCTTGTAGGGGTCGAGCTGGGTGTCGCCGTTGGCAATTTCCTTGAACTGGGCGCGGGCCTCGTTCAGGCTCGGAATGCCGGTTTCACGGCCGCGAGCGATGTTGAGCGCTGCCAGATCGAGCGGAATGCCGACCAGGTGGTTGCGCAGGACGTCCGTGACGAATTCGTCGATCTCGTTGCCGACCTGACCGGTCATGCCGCGGATGACGGCGCCGGCGCCTTGGTCGGCGCTAATCCCGTTGGCATAGTCGACCGGGTTGAGGAAGGCGTCGAAGAGATCCATCGAGGACTTGACGCCCGTGGCACTGACGCTGTCGACCGTTTCGTTGAGCATCGAATGGCCGAAACGATAGACCACATGGGCGAATTCGGCGAAGATGGCCGGATTGATGTCCATCGACGGATTGAAGACGAAGACGTCGATGTCAGGCTGGATCTTGCGGGCGAATTCTTCGAAGACGAGATGCTGGTACTGCATTTCCGTTGTGAAACGCGCTGCTTGGAAGAGGCGTTCGCCATCCCAGTTCAACGCATTCTTGATGGCCGCGAGGGTCCCACCTGGCAAAGACTGGACATCGGTCGCAAGCCATTCGTTCAAGAAGGCAAAATCGCCGTTCTGCGCCGCTTGGATGGCGCGCTCCTTGACCTGTTCCACCGTGTTGTTGTGTTCGGAATGGAAGATGTGGTGGACCGCGGTCAGACCGATGTTTTCGTTGCCGCGACCGTCGCCGGTGACGAAATGGGCATTGAGAAGCTCGTTGTCATAGGCTTGCAGCTGCCCCATAATCCGAGGGACCGGGACGCCGCCAGCGTTGGATAGGCCGACGGCCGCATCTCCGTCAGCTACCGCCACGCCACCCACAATAACCGGCACGGCATCGTGCGCGATGTCGTCCAGGAAGGCATGGCCCGTGAGCAATGCAGTGTTGAGGCTGATCGCTCCAGCGCCGGGTACGCCTTCAACAAGACCTCCAGTTGTCACGAGCTGCGGAAAACCGTTCGGGCCGCGAACAAACTCGCCGTAAGCGTCCATCTCGAACAGGGGCACCGAACCGACATACTCGTCGGTCAGGTTGATCCCGAGGATGTTTTTGGCCTGAGCCTTGACCTCTGCCCAGGTGGCAATGCCCTTGGCGCCTTCCAGCAGATGGCCGGTTGCCATCGGCTTGCCGTCGACGAGCTTGTATTCGCGCAGGAAGAGCTGCTTCGAGGCGACCGACGAATAGGTCTGGTTCTGGTCGACGAACGGCGTGGTGAAATTGTCGGGCTGCTGCGGTGCCCGCGTCAGCACCATGTAGTTGGTGAAGCTTCCGGGGACATAGAGCGGGTCATCCGGAGTGAGCGGAATATAGATCTTGTCGTTGCCGCCCTTTTCGACCAGGTCGAGGCCGTGGTCAAAGAACTGACCGAACAGAGTAAACCAGGAATTGTAGGGAGCGGAGAGACCTTCATCCGGTGCCACGTTTTCAATGAGCACCGAGGGGCCGTCGAATGCCACGCCGAAGCGCGTTTCAAGCCCCACAAAGGCCGCACGGTCCGTCGCGAGCGCGTCGGCGACTTCGGTCGCCAACATGTCAACTGTCTTCTGGTCCTCCGGCAGCAACAGCGCATTTGCGACCTTTGCCGCCTCCAGAGCCGTGGTGAATTCCCCACTGATCTCACTCGCCGCCAACATGACATCGCCCTGATAGCCGGACTGAGCGAGGGCGTTTTCGATTGCCTCTAGATCTGCGAGAGTCTGCTCATCGAACGTCAGGCCGAAGCGTGTTTCGAGACTTGCAAATGCGGCACGATCCTTCGCAAGTGCGTCGGTGACTTCGGCAACCAAGACGGCAAGCGTTTTCTGATCGGCCGGCAGTTCGAGTGCATTTGCGACCTTTGCCGCCTCAAGCGCCGTTGTGTATTCCGTCCGGATCGCAGTGACAGCCGCCATGACATCGCTGGAATAGCCGGATTGGACCAATGCCGTGTAGATCGCCGCCGGATTGGCGAGTGTCTGGTCGACGATCAGGTTGGAGATCAGGCGTGGGTCGGCATCCGCGACGGCACCGCCAGGCGTATAGGCGCTATTGGCTATCGGGACAAAGACCGGTGCGTTGTTGGCAATTCCGGCGAACAATTGGAATGTATCGCCGTCCGCCGCGCGCCAGCCCTGTTCCAGCAGCCGCTCGAACGGCTGATCCGCCGCACCCCAGTTCTCACGCCCTTCGCGCAGATTGTTGTAGGTGCCATCCACCGTGCGAAGCCCGTAAGGCACATGTTCAGCGCTCAGAGCCTGGATGAGACCGAGATCTGCTGGCTTCTGCGGCAGTCCGTCAACCAGGATCTCCGCCCCGGCGGTGTTGAGCACATTTCCATTGCCATTCAGCCGAAACGTATTCCCGGCTTCGTCGACCCAAATGTCGAGGAGGTCCACGGCAGAGGTTCCGGAATGCGCTGTCGAGTTCGCTTCTGCGATCTTGATCTGGCGAAGAATGAATTCGAGATCGTGCTGATTGATCTGGACCATAACGCTACCGGGGTGCCCCCGCCTCCGATGTTCATCCCCGTGACGTGCTGTCAGGGATTTGTCAGGAAAGCAGCGTGGCACATGCGGCGAAAACAGGAAGGGAACTTGGTCCCGCCTATTGTAGGATCAAAGTCCAATCCCGGTTCAGACCTTGGTCTGAGCTTTCTAAAGGCGTGGTCGACAACAAGCTCATAAGCGTGCATGAATATAGAATAAAGAGGGGTGGCGGAAACTGCAGAAACAATACTGCAGATCTGCGCAAAATCGGGGGAGTGGCATGCTGCAGGTCTGGACAGAACTCGGCTTGGTTTGATGCACACCAATTCGATGAAAGAGGAAAGCGCCAGGCCGGCGCTGCGATTGGTGCAACGCGTGTGGCTCAGGCTAGGATCACTGTCGTTGTCGGCGCAGTTCCTGATTGCCGCGTCGATGATCGTCTTTGGTCTGATGGCTGGTGTCAGCTTCTTTGTGGCTGCTCAGGTGGAAAAGGCGGCCCGCAATGCCGCAGGCGCTGCCGGCGCTGTCAGGATGCAGGCCCTCGTTGCTCCGCTGGTCGAACGCTCGGAGAACGGCGAGTTTCGGTTCGATGATGTGTTTCAAGGCAAGATCAACAACCTGATCGGCCAGGGACCGCCCGGACAGCGGATCATCAACATCAAGATCTGGACGGCCGATGGCCGGCAGATCTTTCCGCCCGGCACGTCTGCCCAAGAGCCCGTGATTTTCGAAGAACTCCAGCAAGCGCTTGCCGGTCAGACCGTAGTGTCGCGGACGACGGTCGCCAAACATCAGTATAGTGACGAAGAGACATCGCAATCTCTTCTGGAGATCTATGGTCCTCTTGTAAGATCTGCGGATGGCGAGGTCTTGCTGGCGGGGGAAATCTACGAGGAGTCCGAAGTCCTCGAACGCCAGATCGCTGAAACCCGGAGCACTTCGATGGCCGGTGTGCTTCTGCTGTCAGTCCCGATGTTGTCACTGCTTTATCTCGTCGTCAGAAAGGGCGCGCGGCTGATCGAGCAGCAGCGACGAACGCTGCGGGAAAGCCTTCGCAACGCCATAGAACTCTCCGTCGAGAACAACCGCCTGCGGCTGCTCGCCGACAATGCCCGGGTCGAAGCCGGCAAGCTCAATGAACGCATACTGGATCAGATCGGCGCGGATCTGCATGATGGAGCCGTGCAGCTGCTTACGCTGGTGAAACTGCGTTTGAGCGATCTTGTGACACCGCGCCCCGATGTTTCCCAGCCCACGCGTGATGCCCTTAACAAGATCCTGGATCTGGTGGGCAATGTTCTGGACGAGGTCCGCAACCTGTCTGCCGGGCTCGTGCTGCCTGAACTCGAACACGCCACGATCGATGAATCCTTGCAGCTTGCGACCAAGCGCTATCTCGAGATCACCGGACGGGAGACGACCTTGATTGGAAGTGCTGGCATCGACTTGCGCATTCCGGATCTGTCGATCTGTCTTTACCGGTTCGTGCTGGAAGGGCTGATGAACAGCTATCGCCATGCCAGCAGCAATTCCCACATGGTCCGTTGCAGCTTCAAGCGTGGGCGGCTCTTCGTCGCCGTGGTGGACATCGGCCAGCGTCCTGTACTGTCGTCGAAACGGGAAGTGCAGAGGGTGCGCTTGGGCAAGGTCAGCCAGAAACGGCGGATCCGCAGTTTTGGCGGGCGGATGCGGTATTTTCCGCGCCGAAACGGGTCGTTTGCGATCGCAAGCTTGCCGATCGGCAACGAATAGCGAGATCGTCAGCTTGCGATGCGATCGCGCGGGGATGTCCTGTTCTTGACCGCGATGACGAGTTCGACGCGGTTGCGGACATTGAGCTTGCTCATCAGTGACGTCATGTAGTGTTTGACGGTTTTTTCGCTGATGTTCAGGGTGACGCCGATTTCTCGATTCGTAAGCCCCTTCAACAGACCGCTGACGATCTGTTCTTCACGATGATGGAGACGCTCGGCCGGTTGTGCCCTGCGCCGCAGCTCCGCCGTCTTCATCGACACGATGACCTTGGTGGCGAAGCCTGGGGTAATATAGGTCTCGCCGCCATAGGCGCTGATGATCGCGTGATGCAGGTCGGAGGACGATGCCCCCTTGAGGACGTAACCGCTGATGCCTGCCTCGATCAGCTCTACCGCCGGCTGGATCGCGCTTGAGGCCGTGAAGACGATAACCTTCGTGTCAGGATAGGACGCAAGCATGATATCTATCGCCGCGAAGGAGTCTCCCGGCATGCTCAGGTCCATCACGATGACATCAGGATGATGGGTTTCAAGAATATTCAGTGCGTCGACGGTGGTGTGACCCATCGCCACGACATCAAGATCGGTCTTGGTCCTGTATAGGCTAACCAAGCCCTCCAACAATATCGGATGATCGTCTACAAACGCGACACGTACAAGCATAACCCCCACCCTCTCAGGGGTATATCTAACATAAGCGGCATGTTTCAGGAAGCACTTGATTAACTTTCGGTTAATACTGGCGTGTTCATTTTTGGTGATAGTCGGGGCTTCCCGTCAAAGCAGTCTAAGTGAATAGCCTCAAGCGGGTGTCGTGCTGCTTATTCAATTCGTTGGCAACATTAACCGTTCCTGATGCGTTATGACTATTATTTTAGAATATCTTGATTTAATCGGGGCGTGATTATGAGGTGCTGCGCCAGCACCTTAGAGCTCTTGGCGGCGCGGTCCGGCAACAGGGCAGGGATGAGACTACGGCGATCGGCGAGTTGATTTTATCGCTGATCAACCTGGCGCAATTCCCTTGGAAAGGACCGATTGCTCTATCGTCATCCTCAACCGGATAGATCCCGCGACGCAGTGCGTGCGGGATCATCAACGGTCATGAGCGGCAAAGAGTCACGGCTAAGTGCGGACCAGCACGAAGTCGTGCTTCACCTCCCAGAACTCCTCGGTGAAGCCATAGTCTGCGGCGCGTTTCGGATCGTTCTTCCGGACGAACTCTGCCAGAAGGCTTTCCTTCACACCGAAGACCGCGTCCGAGTGGATGTAGGGATCATCCGGATCGAAGATGTGCGTCACCAGCGTCTCGTAACCGTCGGCCTTGATGATGTAGTGCAGATGCGCCGGGCGATAGGGATGGCGTCCAAGCTTGCCGAGAAGTTGGCCAACTGGGCCGTCATCGGGGATCGGGTAGAATTTCGGCTTTACTGCGCGGAACCAGTAGTGCCCGTCCGGTCCCGTGCGGAAGACGCCGCGCAGGTTGAAGTCGGGCTGGATGCCCTTTTGCTGGACATCATAAAAGCCCTCGTCATTCGCCTGCCAGACGTCGATCACGGCATTGGCGATCGGCTTGCCGTCCGTATCGAGAATGCGGCCCTCGATCACCATGTCCTCGCCCTTGGAATCCAGGCAGATATTGGCGCCCATCGGCAGTTCGGGGGCGTCGGCCACGTGAAAGGGGCCGAGGACTGTGCTTTCCGAAGCGCCCGAGGGTTTGCGGTTGTTGACGGCGTCGACCAGCATCGAGACACCGAGCACGTCTGACAGCAGGATGAATTCCTGCCGCCATTCGTTGCACATCTGGCCGGTGCGGGTGAGGAAGAGGATCGCCTCCATCCACTCGTCCTGGGTCGGCTCCAGTTCCTTGACCGCCTCGTGCAGCTTGCGGGTGATGACCTCCATCACCTGCTTGAGACGCTCGTCCTTGGCGTTGGCATTGCGACCTGTGACGACGTAGACGGAGGTCTCCTCGGTGAAGTAGCCCTTTTCATGTGCTTCCATGTTCCCTCCTCACCGGTCCAGAATGGCTTTCAGGACGCGCCGCAGCTCGCCTTCGGGGTCAGCGACCGCGGCTTCTACGCGCCAGGCAACGTGATGGTCCGGGCGAACCAGAAGAGCACCGGAATCGCGGATTTCGCGGGCGCGCGCCCAGTCGCCGGAGAAGTCCTGCCAGGTCTGTCGGGGGCCGATCTTGTGAACGGTAATTGGCAGGCCGAATTCCTTCGACAGGGATTTTGCCGCAGCCACCCAGCCATCGCCGCCGATGCCGGTCAGAACGGTGAAGACGCCATGGCCGGTCAGGTCGAGGCTTGAGACCTTTTCACCTTCTGGGCCGAAGAGCCAGGCATGCGGCAGGCGGGCGCCGGGCCAGCTGGTCGGCTGGTGATGAAGCTCGGCATCCTTTTCGAAAGCCGGTTCCGGCTGGCCGTCGGTCACGACAGCGCCTGACTTGTAGCGCTGGTTCATCTCCACGCCGTGCGCGTCGAATTCGTAGACCTTGTGGGCAATCGCCTGGCGGATCGCCTCACGCTGTTTTTCTGCATCGGCGGTGTCGTCGCAGCGGGCGTCCATGTTTTCCTGCATCTTCACCGGGTCGACGGAATCGAGCAGGCCGAGCGCCTTGAAGATCGGGCCGAATTCCTCGATCGACTTGTTGGCGCGGGTGACGATCTGCTTGGCAACGGGCGCGCGCTCTGCCTGGTAGCTGTCGAGCAGCCCCATGCCGGCCTGGCCGCGGATAACGGCGGCCAGCTTCCAGGCAAGGTTGAAGGCATCCTGGATCGAGGTGTTGGATCCCAGGCCATTCGACGGCGGATGGCGGTGGGTGGCGTCGCCCATGCAGAAGACGCGTCCATTCGACATCGTGGTTGCGTACATGTTGTTTACGGTCCAAGTGGAAACCGACTTGATTTTCGGCTGCAGGTCCTGAACGCCGACGAGATCGCGCACCACCTTGGTGGCGAAGGCATCGTCGACGGCCGGTGCCGGCTGGTTGATGTCATAGCCCCAGACGATCAGCCACTCGTTCCATGGCCTGACCATGCGGACCAGACCCATGCCGATGCCGCCGACATCGGCGCCCGGCTGAAGCACCCAGTAGAGCACTGAGGGGCGGTGGGCGACGTAGCGCGACAGATCGCATTCGAAGAGGATGTTCATCGAACCGGCGACACCCATCTTGCCTTCGAAGGAGAGGCCTGCGTGTTCGGCGACCTTGGAGTTGCCGCCGTCGGCCCCGACCAGAAACTTCGATCGGATGGTGATGTCCTTGCCCGTCAACCGATCACGGCAGGTCGTGGTGACGCCGTCTGCATCCTGTACGTGGCTCAGATACTCCGTCGACATGCGTGACTGCGCACCGCGCGAACAGGCGGTCTTGAAGAGCAGCGGCTCCATATAGGTCTGCGGCAGGTCGTTCATCCGGCCGGGAGAGGACAGGAGATGTTCGGCGCGAGACAGCGGATGGTTGCCCCAGCTCTGCATGCGGCCGATTTCTTCGCCGGCGACCGCCGTGCAGAAGACGTTCTGGCCCATCAGATCCTGCTCGGTCGCGAACATATAGGCTTCGTCCTCGACTTCGCGGCCGAGATCGCGCAGAACCTCCATCGTGCGCTGGTTGGTGATGTGGGCGCGCGGCGTGTTGGCGAGCCAGCGGTATCGGTTGATGACCATGGGCTCAAGGCCGTAGCTTGCGAGCAATGCGGCCGTTGCCGAGCCGGCCGGTCCGGTGCCGATGATCAGGACGTCGGTTGTAATGTCAGCCATGTGGCCCTCCCTTTGTCGTTTGTTCAAGCGATCCACCCCTCAAGGTGCGGCGGACCGGAAAGAGTTCGATGCCGGTACGGTCGGTGATCAGGCCCCAGATCCCGCGCGGCGCAAAAAGCATGGTGACGATGGCGAGCGCGCCGAGCAGCAGCAGGTACCAGGACCCGTAGCTCGACAGCGCATTCTGCATGAGGAAGAAGATGATGACGCCGAGGATCGGGCCCTCGATGGTGCCGATGCCGCCGATCACGACGATGAAGATCACATAGGCCGTCCAGTCGGTGAGCGAGAAGGCGGCATCGGGTGAGATGCGGGCCTTCTGCAGATAGATGAGTGCGCCAACGACGCCGGTGATGAAGGCTGTCGAAAGATAGATCACCAGCTTCAGTTTCTGGGCGTCCACCCCGAGTGCCCGGGCTGCCGTCTCGTTGTCGCGCACGGCAGCAAGGCCCAAGCCCTGCTTCGAGCGCAGCAGGCGGTAGACGAACCAGATCGTCAGGACGAGCACGAGCAGCGCCAGCCAGAAGGCGATGGCGTCGGCGGCGGCTGCGGTTCGCATGCCGAACCAATCTTCGAGGAACGAGACACCGAACATCTCGCGCGTCGCGTCGCGCGGAAGTGACGTGCCCGTGCCGCCGCCGAGGGCCTTCCATTGAGCGAATAGCAGGCGCCCGACCTCGGCGATGACCCAGGTGCCGATGGCGAAATAGGGCCCGTAGAGGCGGAAGGCGAAGAAGGCCGTCGGGATGGAAACGAGGACGGCGAAGAGGCCGGCGAGCGGGATGGCGAGAACAGGATCGACACCGAGAAGGATGACGAAGCCGAAAAGCGCATAGGCGCCGCAGCCGACGAAAAGCTGCTGGCCGACGGAGATCAATCCAGCATAACCGGCCAGCAGGTTCCAGCTCTGGGCGAGCGCCAGCATGGTGAGGATGAAGAACAGATCCTGCACAACGCCGCGCGACACGACGAAGGGGGCTGCTGCCAAGAGCAGCACGAAGAGGATGGCTGCGATCGAAAAAAGCGCCGAAAGGCGGGTGCGGGTTTCGACCCGCCAGGATGGCGTCGGGCGCATGACGTTCGACAGGATTTCTCTGTTGGCGTTCATCGTCACCTCAATCGACAGCGCGCGGGAAGAGACCCCGCGGACGGAACAGCAGAACGAGCAGGAAGGCGATATGGCCCGATAGGATCTGCCATTCCGGGTTGATCGCGGCTCCCAGCGTTTGGGCGACGCCTAAGATGATGCTACCTGCAAGCGTGCCCCAGAGCGAGCCCAGGCCGCCGATGATGACCGCTTCGAAGGCATAGATCAGGCGGGCTGGGCCTGCGGTTGGATCGAAATTGGCGCGGGTGCCGAGATAGAGGGCGGCAATCGTGACGATCACCATGGCAAGGCCGGTTGCGATGGCGAAGATCTGGTTCGGGCGGATGCCCATCAGGCCTGCTGTCACGACATCGTCTGAGGTCGCGCGGAAGGCGCGTCCGAGGGCGGTCTTGTAGATCAGTTGGTTAAGGCCGACGATGACCAGGATCGCGGAGGCGAAGGTGAGCAGCGGCATAACGCCGGCGTTGATGCCACCGAGCGAGAGCGATGCCTGTTCGAGCGCGCCTGCGGGTATGCGCTGGCTGTCGGCAGTGAAGGCTTCGAGAAGCCCGTTCTGGATGACGATCGACAGGCCAAAGGTGACGAGTAGCGGTGGCAGGATATCCTTGCCGAGCGTCCGGTTCAGCAGATGATATTGCAGCAGGTAGCCGATCCCGAACATCAGTGGGCCGGCGATCAGTGCCGCCACGAAGGGATTGAGCCCCAGCGTCGAGACCAGCATCAGGATCAGGAAGGCTGAAAAGACAATCAGGTCGCCATGGGCGAGATTGACCAGCCGCATGATGCCGAAGACCAGCGATAGGCCTGCCGCGAAGAGGGCATAGAGGCCGCCGAGCAGGATGCCCTGGAGAATGGTATCAAGCCAGTTCATGGGGCTCCGCTCCGAAATAGGCTGCGTGGATGTCGGCGCGGTCGAGCTCTGCGGGGCGCCCTTCGAGCGTGACCCGACCTTCCATCATGCAATAGACCCGGTCTGCGACCTTCAGTGCCTGGGCGATGTCCTGCTCGACGATGACGATCGCCGCACCCGTTTCCCGGATGCGGGGGAAGGCGGCGTATATGTCCTTGATGACCACGGGAGCGAGGCCGAGACTGAGCTCATCGCAGAGCAGGACTTCCGGATTGGACATCAGCGCACGGCCGATTGCGACCATCTGCTGCTGGCCGCCAGAAAGCGCTGTCGAGGGATTGCGGCGCCGCTCCTTCAGGATCGGGAAAAGTTCATAGATCGTTTCCAGCGACCAGGGTCCATCAACCTTTCGGCCATGGCGGCCCACGAGCAGGTTTTCCTCGACCGTCAGCGATGGGAACAGTCGACGACCTTCGGGAACAAGCGCGATACCGCGGGCCATAACGTCGGGTGCGGCGAGCGCGCCGATCGGCTGGCCGCGATGCAGGACCGCGACGGGGTCATTGCGCAACACGCCTGCTATCGAGCGCATCAGAGTCGATTTGCCCGCACCATTGGCACCGATGACGGCAATCGTCTCGCCGGGATTGAGGATGATGTTAACGCCGAACAGGGCTTGGAAGTCGCCGTAGAAGGCGGTGAGTTTCTTCGTTTCGATGAGGCTCATCTGTCAGACCTCCATGCCCAAATAGATTTCGCGAACTTCGCGCGAATTCATGATGGTCTGCGGATCGCCGTTGCCAATCATCCGACCGAAGTTGAGGACCAGGATCTTTTCCGCGACGGCATTCAGCGCATGCAGGACGTGCTCAATCCAGATGATGGTCATGCCGCGCTGGTGGACGCGCTTGATCGTCGCGACCAGTTGTCGGCATTCGCCTTCGGTCAACCCGCCGGCGATCTCGTCGAGCAGCAGAAGCTTGGGTTTAGTGGCAAGCGCCCGGGCGAGCTCCAGCCGCTTGCGCT
The DNA here is from genome assembly GCF_056323085.1 of Allorhizobium sp. nf9_anc. Classification (NCBI taxonomy): domain Bacteria; kingdom Pseudomonadati; phylum Pseudomonadota; class Alphaproteobacteria; order Hyphomicrobiales; family Rhizobiaceae; genus Allorhizobium; species Allorhizobium sp. nf9_anc. Next base: position 203,472 of record NZ_CM150481.1, read on the forward strand.
CCAGCAGGGTCAGGCTGCCGGCCGGGCGATTGGCCTTGGCGATGAGGCCGGTTTCAACGAGGATCTCGGCGCAGAAATCGGAAACCTCGGCTTCGCTGCTTTCACTGCCGAAGGCGCCGGCAACAAGCAGGTTTTCATAGACCGTCAGCCGCTCGAATGGCTGCGGGATTTGGAAGGTGCGGCCCATGCCCGCAAAGCAGCGCTGCATTGGCGGGACATTGGTCACGTCACGCCCATCGAAATGAACAGTGCCTTTGGCGACGGAGAGGTTACCGGTGATCAGGTTGAACAGCGTCGACTTGCCGGCGCCGTTCGGCCCGATGACGCCAAGCGCCTCGCCTGCTTCGACGGAAAAAGAAATGTCTTCGGCAACCACAAGGGCCCCGAAGGACTTCGACACACCATTCAGTTCCAAGATCGGCATGGACACTCCTCCGTCAGACTTACGGCGCCCCGACAAGGACGGGACACCGCGTAGCCACATGCTTCACAGGGTTCAGTTCAGCGCTTCCATCTTGCCGCCGAGCGGGATGTTTGGTGCCTGACCGTTTTCGACGACGACCAGATCGTAACCGCCGCCGGATTTCAGCCGCCACTGGCCGCCGACGAGCGGGGTCTTGGCGACGTTCTTCTGGGCGAAGGGCGGCAGGTTTGCGTTGTTCCAGGCGATGGGGCCGACCAGCGTGTCGAGCTTGGTCTCGCCGATCGCCTTGGCCACCGCATCGCCATCCGTCACGTCTTCGGCGCGCTTCATCACGTCGACGGCGAGCTCGAACAGCGCATGGGCAAAGCCGATTGGCTGTGTCCAGGTGCGGCCCGTTGCCGTGGTGAAGGCGGCAGCCACATCGGCAGCCGTTTCGCCTGTCAGCGAGGACTTGAAGGGATGAGACGGCGTCCACCAGACTTCGGTCGAGAGGTTGTGGCCGGCATCACCCAGGGCGTCCACCGTCTGCGGGAAGAGCAGCGCCTTGCCGATCGAGGCGATCTTCGGCTTCAGGCCCTGCTGCTTGGCCTGGTTCCAGAAGGTGGTGAGGTCAGGCGGGATCATCACGCCGGTCAGGATCTCTGTCTCGGCCTGCTTGAACGCATTGATCTGGGCGGAGAAATCATCCGTCAGGTTCTGATAGCGGCCGGTGTCAGTGAGACCATAGCCGAGCTTTTCGAGGACCGGCGGGAAGCCGACGACCTTGTCGCCCCAGGCATTGCCGTCGCCGTCGTTGGGGAAGAGACCGCCTACCTTCTTGTTGGTTTCGATCTGGCCCCACATGCCGGTGAAGACGGCAATGATGTCCTCGAGGCCCCAGAAGAAGTGGTAGGCGTAGTTGAACGGCTTCCAGCTGGCGGGATCGCCTGGATTGCCCTGCTGACCGATGAACCAGGGCTGCCAGGGTGCGACCGTCGACAGGCAGGGGACCTGCTCGGCTTCGCAGGTAGTAGACACCGGATTGGTGGTTTCTGGCGTTGAGGAGACGAGCATCAGGTTGATCTCGTCGTCGACGATCAGCTCCTTGGCGACTTCGGCCGCGCGGTTCGGGTTGGACTGGCTGTCCTTGACGATGACCTCGTAGTTCAGCCCCATCTTCTTCGTCGTGGCGAGGAAGCTGTCGATGACGAACTTGTCGGCCTCACCGAATCCCGCGAGCGGTCCGGTCTGTGGGCTGACATAGCCGAGCTTGACCGCCGCTGACTGCGCAATCGCGGGCGCCGCAAGGCCCGAAGTTGCCAGCACGGCACCGCCGGCTGCCGTCGTCTGCAGGAATTTGCGTCTCGTGAACATGTTTCCTCCCATCATCGTCTCTCCTCCCAAAGAGTGCGCCAAGCGCGAGATGTCGTCTCGGTCAGTCGGGCCTTACGCCCTCCCAGGCCTTTTGCAAAAGTGTGCGGATCGACGCTCGGTCGATCGGGCGCGGGTTCCAGTAGGGGTTTTCGACAGCGATATCGGCGGCGCGGTCGAGATCGGCTCCAACAAGCCCGAAATCCTTGAGCGACAGAGGCGCGCCGATCGACTTGGCAAAATCCCAGAGACCAACCCCGATCGAGCCACCGAAGAGTTCGGCGGCTGCCGCGAGCTCTTGTTCGGCGGCCCCGGAATTGAAGGCGGCCGTATGCGGCAGCATGACTGCATGGGTTTCGGCATGGGGCGTGTTGAAAGAGCCGCCCAGCGTGTGGCAGATCTTGTGGTGCAGCGCCATGCCGACGGTGCCGAGCACCGTGCCGCAGAGCCAGGCGCCGTACAGCGCTTCCGCCCGCGCATCGGTGTCTTGAGGGCTCTTCACCAGAACTGGAAGGCTATCCCTGAAGGCGCGCAATCCGTCGAGCGCCATCAGCGTTGAGACCGGATCGCGATCCTGGGCGTAGAGACCTTCGAGCGCATGGGCCATGGCATTCAAGCCACTCGTGACGCTCATGCCGACGGGAAGACCAAGGGTAAGATCCGGATCATAGATCACCACTTCCGGCAGAATACTGGCGTTCCGGACCGTCGTCTTTCGACCGCCTTCGGTCTGGCCAAGGATCGGGGTGACTTCGGAGCCGGCATAGGTCGTGGGAATGACCACCTGCGGCAGATCGGTGCGATAGGCGATCGCCTTGCCGAGGCCTGTGGTCGAGCCGCCGCCGAGTGAGACCACGCAGTCGGCGCGGGTGTCCTGGACGAGTTTGAGCGCGGTTTCAGTGACATCGACCGGCGTGTGCATCACGGCGCCGGCAAATACGCCGACAGACAAGGCGCCGAGCCTCTCGGAGAGAGCTTCGGCATCAGTCTTTTGATGCGGCGTAGCAAGCACCAGTGCGCGGTGGCAGCCGAGTGCTTCCACATGTGCGCCAATGTCCGCGCTGCGGCCGGAGCCAAAGACGATACGGGCCGGGCTCCCCATGTAGGTAAAGTTCTTCATTTGCTCTTCCCCGGTCGCGCACGGATCATGACGAACTTGACGCTGACCTTTGTGCCCGACTGACCATCGGCTTCGAACGGTCGAACGAGTTCCGGACGCACGCCGAACAAGGCGTCCTCCCCGAGCCGTGGATCACTTGCGTCATAGATATGCGTGGTAATCGTCTCGAAGCCCGGCGCGCGCAGGACGAAATGCAGATGTGCCGGGCGATGCAGAGGGTAGCCCGCCTGCGCGAGCAGCCGTCCGACGGGACCGTCACCGGGTACGCCATAGCCTGCGGGTCTGACGGTTCGGTAGTGGAAACGTCCGTCCTGGTCGGCGCGGAAAAGGCCCCTGAGGTTGAATTCCGGCTGCAGATCCGGCTGCTGGTTTTCGTAATAGCCTTCGGCGTTCGCCTGCCATGTGATTATCTCGGCAGTCCTGATCGGCAGGCCATCGAGATCTTCGACGCGGCCTTCGACCTCAAGCGGCTCACCGATACCATCCAATGAAATCGAGCTGCCCAGCGCGCGCTCAGGCGTGTCGGTTCTGAAGAAGGGGCCGCGGATCGTGTTGGGCGTGGCGCCGGCAGGGCGACGCGAGTTGATCTCTTCGACGAGAGCCGAAGCGCCGACGAGATCTGAAAACAGAACCCATTCCTGGCGGCGTTCATCCGAGGCGTGGCCGACTTCGGTGAGGAAATCGATGACCTTGCGCCACTGCTCCTGGGTGGGGCGGAACTCCTTGATGAGCTCATGCACATGGCCGACGACGGCCGACAGAAGGCGCGCCGTGGCGTCATCCGGCGTGCCGAAACGGTTCGCGAAGGCCTCGGCCGAGGTTGCTTCATTGAAGGTGATGAGGTCTGCGGCCCGCGACATGCATCTCCTCCCAAATCCGCATTGCTGGTCGAGGATGAAGCTAGCAGGGCTTGAATGCGTGATTGATGATTTGTTTGGGAGGCAATATAACAATCCGTTATGAAGTTCGACGAGCGACACCTGATCCAGCTGGCTGCCGTGGTGAAGACGGGCGGCGTGACCGAAGGCGCAGCCTTGTTGGGGCTCGCGCAACCGGCGGTGTCGCGCACTTTGTCGATGCTGGAAAAGAGGATCGGCGAACCGCTCTTCATCCGGGGAAGGCGCCCGCTGCAGCCTACCCCGCTTGGGATTGCGCTTGCAGAACATGGTCTTGCGATGCTGGCCGCCTCCCGCAAGGCCTCCGACCTGATGGAGAGCTTTCGCGTCGGCAAAAGCGGCGTCGTCCGGGTGGGCGGAAGTCCCTTCTTCATGGATTCTCTGATTGCCGGCATGTGTGCGGAGTTTCAGGCGACACATCCGGATGTGCGGATCGACCAGTCCTATGGCTATTTCCCGGATCTTCGCGCGGCGCTGAAGGCCGATCAGATCGATCTGGCGATCTGCCCCATCGATATTCTCGATGAAGGCTCTGGGCTTGCCTTCCAGCAGATCCTGCCTGGCCGCAATGTCATTGCCTGCCGGGTCACGCATCCGCTGCTCCTGAAACGCCGCCTGCAGCCGGCCCATCTTCTCGATTATGCCTGGGTGGCTCCGCCGCCCGGCAGTCCGCTGCTCGCAGACCTCCGAGCCCTGCTGCTCTCGTTCGGCGCGACCGAAATCCGCATCCGCTATTCGGGCGGGTCGCTGGCGAGTGTGGTCAATTATCTGAAAGCGGCAGACGCGCTGACTGTCATGCCGCACAGCGTCGTCTTTGCTCAGCGCAAGGAAAAGACGATCACGGCCCTGCCGATCAACATTCCGCATCCGGAGCGTGCGCTGGCGATCCTCAGAAGGGTCGATGCGCCCCGCTCTCCCGCTGTCGAGCAATTCTCGGCCTTCATCCGCTCCGGTTTCGACAACCTGAAACATCTGATCAAGCGGCATGAGGAGGCGGTCGTTTGGGGCAGTTGAGGGGCCCGACGTGGCGGGCCCCTGTGTGTTTGACCTGTCAGGCCAGCGCTTCCATCTTGCCGGCTGTCGGGATGTTCGGCGCCGTCTTGTTGTCGACGATGACGAGGTCGAAAGTGCCGTCGTCCTTGCGACGCCATTGACCGCCGACCAGCGGCGTCTTGGTGACGTTCTTCGCCGCAAAAGGTGGCACGCCCTGGCCGTTCCACTCGACGCGGCCGACGATCGTGTCGACCTTCGAGGAAGCGATGGCCGCTGCCACGGCTTCCGCGTCGGTCACGTCGTCGACGCGTCCCATCACATTGGTTGCCATCTCGAACAGCGAGTGGATGAAGCCGATCGGCTGCGTCCAGGGGCGGCCCGTCTTGGCGGTGAAGTCGGCAGCAAGTTCGCCCGCACTCTGGCCTGTGAGCGACGACTTGAACGGATGCTGCGCCGACCACCAGACTTCCGAAGATAGGTTGTGGCCGGCAGCTCCCAGCGTCTCAACCGATTGCGGGAAGAGGATCGCCTTGGCGACAGTGACCGCCTTCGGATTGAAGCCTTGCTGCTTGGCCTGGTTCCAGAAGGTGGTGAAGTCGGGCGGAATGACGACGCCGGTGATGATGTCGCACTGGCCATCCTTGAAGGCATTCACCTGTGCGGTGAAGTCGTCGCTCAGGTTTTGATAACGGCCTGGATCGAGCAGCTCGAAGCCGGCTTGTGAGAGACCCGGCTTCAGGCCGACATTCGGATCCCCCCAGGCATTGCCGTCGGCGTCGTTGGGGAAGAGGCCTCCGACCTTTTTGTTGGTATCAAGCTGGCCCCACATGTTGGTGAAGACGGCAATGACGTCTTCCAGACCCCAGAAGTAATGGTAAGCGAAGTCGAACGGTTTCCAGCTCTCGGGATCGCCGGGATTGCCCTGCTGGCCGATGAACCAGGGCTGCCAGGGCGCCTTGGTGGAAATGCAGGGAATGCCCTCCGCTTCGCAGGTGGTCGCCACCGGATTGGTGTTTTCCGGGGTCGAGGCGACCAACATCAGGTTGATTTCATCCGACAGGATGAGTTCCTTCGCCACATCCGCTGCCCGGTTCGGGTTCGACTGGCTGTCCTTGACGATGATCTCGAAGTTCTTGCCCGCCTCGGTCGCGAGGAAGGAGGCGATATTATAGGCGTCGCTCTCGCCGAAGCTTGCCAGCGGCCCGGTCTGCGGGCTGACATAGCCAAGCTTGATCTTGGCCCCTTGGGCGATCGCCGGTGCAGCGAGGCCCCCGAAACCATAGGCGAGACCGGTAGCAGCCCCCGCCTTCAGCAATTTTCTGCGCGTAATCATGCTGTCCTCCTCCCAGTTGTATTTGTGAAACTACGCCGCGACGTGGCGAAATGGCCGGCTTCCCTCCGCAAGATCCTGCAGGATCGCGTCTACCGCTGCGACTTCCATCTCGGACGCCTGATGCGTGCGTCCCGGAAAAAGTTCGCATCGAAGCCTCGCCCGCGCCCTCCCAAGCGCCTCGGATGCTTCAGCAAAGGCCGAGACCGGAATCCAGGGATCTTGATCGGAGCCGGTAAGATAGACGGGCATTCCGTCGAGGTCTTGTGCCGGACGCAGGTCTGTCGTCTGGCCCACTCGGCACCCCGTGAGATTGACCATCGCCCCGTTCCACGGGCCGAAGGTCATCGCATATTCAAGCGACAGGCAGGCGCCCTGACTGAAGCCGCCGATGAGAAGCGGCTTCTCCTTGCCGCCGGCCTGTCGCAGGGCCCCCACGAGCCCGTTGATGTAATCGAGAGACTTCTGCAGTTCCTCGCGGGTCGGATCGGTGAGCGCATCGGTAGCCCGCGCCGCATACCAGGACTTGCCGGTGGCACGCGGCAGGCAATAGGATACGCCGCGCACCGAGAGCTGCCCGATGACCTGCTCCATCATGTCCTCGGGCGATTGGGTGCGCCCGTGGACGAAGATGCAGAGAACGTCCGCCTCCGCCGGTGCGACGCCCGCGCTCAGCGGCTCGCCATGGATGGCCATGATCGCCTCCGGCTTAGAAGTTCGCGGGTTCGAGGCCGGCGATCAGTTCCTCGCGGCGATCCTCGAACCAGGGCGGGAAGACCAGCGTGGTGCCAATGGCGTCAGCTGGCTCGTCCAGGGCCCATCCCCCTTCAACCGACCAGGCGATTTCGAAGAGTGCTCCGCCGGGAGACCGCACATAGCAGGACTTGAAGTAGTTGCGGTCCTTCTGGTCCGAGACATCGGTGAAGCCGAGACCTTCGATATGGGCCTTGAGCTTCAGCTGGTTTTCCTCGTTGAGCGTGTTGAGTGCAAGGTGGTGGATCGTGCCGCCCGAAAGCGTCCATGTGCCCTGCGGGCCGGTCGGCTGGTGAATGACCTCGACCATGCTCGTCGGACCGTTGTTGTTCGGCACCGAGAACATCAGTCCCTCGTCGCTGTCGGCCTCCTTCTTCATGCCCATCCCGACGGTCAGGAAGTCGTCCATCGAGGTGCGGTCGAAGACGGCGATGGCAGCGCCATAGATGCCGCGAATGCCCTGTTCCGGGCCAATACCCTGTGCCTCATTCGTGATTGGCGGGCGGGTATCTGCCGGGCTTTCGACCAGTTCGTGGTCGATGCCGCAGGGATGGGCGAGCGCGACGCGGGTGATGCCGAAGCGGCTCGTCTTCTTCGCCGGGATGCCGCGTTCGTTCAGCCGGTCGACCCAGAAGTCGGCCGAACCGACCGGGATCGAAAGCTGGATAATCTTCGACTGGTTGGTACCGCGCTTGCCGTAGATGCCGGGTTTCTTGAAGGGGAAGGTCGTGACGATCGTCGAAGGATCGCCGCTCTTTGCGCCGTAATAGAGGTGGTAGACCGGGATCGTACCGTCAAACAATACTGTACGTTTGATGGAATGCAGGCCAAGTGTCTTTGTGTAAAAGTCATAGTCCTCCTGAGCGCCATCGGTGCTCAGCGTGAGGTGATGATAACCCGAGATGAACGACATGCTTCTTCTCCTCCAGAATCTGCAAATGCTAGGGTTGTGACGATCCCGGACACACGGGCCCTCCAACGGCATAAATTGCCGCGCCCGTTCTCCAAGTGTCGGATCGTATCCCACCCAATAATCCGACTATACAGAGCCTCAGACCCTCTGTTGATAAAATTGCTTATGTTCGGTATAGCGAATTGCTATGAAGATCGATGAGCGTCACCTCGTCCAGCTTGCGGCCGTTGCCGAGACCGGGGGCGTCACGGAAGGTGCTGCCATGCTCGGCATGACCCAGCCTGCCGTTTCGCGCACATTGTCCATGCTGGAGCGCCGGGTCGGCGAGCCGCTGTTCATTCCCGGCAAGCGGCCGATGCAACTGACGCCGCTCGGGCAGCAGCTGGCGATCCAGGGGCGTTCGATCCTCGGTGCATCACGCAAGGCAGTTGAGATTGTCCGCAGTTTCCAGTCGGGAACCGCTGGTCGCATCAAGGTCGGCGGGGTTCCCTTCTTCATGGATGCGGTGATCTCGCAGATGATCGCGAGCTTCCAGCTTCGGGAGCGCGATATCATGGTCGAGCAGTCCTATGGCAACCTGCCGGATCTGCTCACCGAGCTCGATTCCAGCCAGATCGATCTGGCGATCACGCCGATTGGCAGTACGGACCTCAAGAGCGATTTCGAATTCCAGGCAATCCTGCCGGGCCGCAATGTGCTCACCTGTGCCGTCGGCCATCCGCTGCTGCGCAAGCGGCGCTTGAGCATAGAGGATATCCTTACCTATCCCTGGGTCGCGCCGCTGCCGGGCTCCCCGCTGGTTCTCGATCTGCACAACATCCTGATCACGCTCGGCATCAGCGAGCTCTCCATCCGCTATTCCGGCGGCTCGCTCTTGTCGGTCGTCAACTATATCGCGTCCACCGACGCGCTCGCCATCCTGCCGCATTCGGTGGTCTTTTCTTTCAAGGGCGAGAACAAGATCTCGATCGTGCCGGTCGACATCCCACAGCCCGAACGCACACTCGGCATAATCACCAAGCGCAAGACCTTCCCCAATCCGGCCCGCCGCAAATTCCAGGATCACATTGTCCGTGAATTCATGGATCTGAAGAAGGTCATCGAGCGCCACGAGAAGTCGATTGTCTGGGGGCAGGGGCCATTCCTTCCGGAGCGGGATCGGTGAGGCCAAGTCTCTCCTCGCCATAAAAAATGCCCCGCACACCGAAGTGCGCGAGGCAGGCCAGGGAGGCCTTTGGCTACAGATCAGAGGTCGCCGAGCAGTTCGTTGACGCGGCTTTCGGCGGAGGCGAGGGCTTCGTCGACCGACTTGTCGCCATTGACGGCGGCACCGATTTCTTCGCCGATGATGTCCTGGATCGGGAACTGGCGCTGGACTTCAGCCGGCAGCGCACGGCCGGTCTGGGCAATCTTCGCGATGTTGTCACGATGCGGAAGTGCCTTGAATTCCGGCATGTCGAAGACGGCCTTGGCGGCTGGCAGGTGGCCGGTGCGGGCCCACTGGAAGTCGTTGTCGGCGAGGAACTTGAAGAGCTTTCCGACGGCGTCCACCTGCTCCGGCGAACGGTCTTTCTTCGGCATCACCCAGCTATGGCCGTCTGCATAGGTGCTGTCCTGGGCCGGGAAGAGCTGCGGGACCGGATAGACCGTGTAGCCGTTGAAAAGCGCCGCGCCTTCCTTTTCCGACTGCGCGACGTAATCGCCGATCAGCCAGGTGCCGTTGACGGCGATGCCGCCTTCGCCATTGGCAAAGCCCGAGACCGCTGCCGCATAGTCGAGGCCTGTCGTCGAGATGCCCTGATCCTTCGTTGCTTTCATCAGTTCGACGGCGGCTTTTGCTTCCGGCGTGTTCAGCTTGATCGCGGTCGGATCGGAGAAGAAGTCGGAGTTCTGCTGCTGCAGCAGCGTGTAGAGAATGCGGGCATAGGAGGCCGTTTCATTGGCCATGATCTGGATGAGATAGGGTTTGCCGGTCTTTTCCTGGAACTGCTTGCCCTGGGCGATCAGTTCTTCGCCAGACTTCGGCAGCATCGGCGTGCCGTCGGCGTTGACGAGGCCGGCTTCCTTCATCAGGTTCAGGTTGACGTGGAAGAGCATGGTCCAGTTGTCGAAGGGCAGGCCGTAGAGCTGGCCTTCCTTGGTGACACCATTGCGGCCTGCATCGGTGAAGCTCTCCGGCGAAACGCCCTGGGCGGCCAGGACTTCGTCGATCGGTTCGATCAGGCCGCGGCTCTGGTAGTCTGAGATCGCCGAATAGTGCATGGAGACAACGTCAGGTGCTGCACCGGACGCGAGCTGGGCGTTGAGCTGGTCGTAGCCGGGCCACTCGACCGTCGTCACGTTGACGTCGATATCCGGATTGTCGGCTTCGAACTTGTTGACCAGTGCGGTGATGATGCCGCATTCGCCGACGGCGGCCGAGACGTCAGTCACTGTGCCGTATTCAGCGTCGCAGGCACCGAAGAAGCGCTGCAGCTCGATCTTTGTCTGCGCCTGCGCCGAGGCGCTATAGCCGAGCGCCAAAACGGCGACGGTGGTCATCAGAATATGTTTCATCGTATCTCACTCCCTTATGTCGGGCTGATTGCCCTGTTGAACGAAGCCGGCCGGCTCCTCCCCGGTCGGGTAGGCTTCACTTCACCGCACCGCCGGAAACGGCAGTCACGATGTGTTTCTGGAAGATCACGTAGACGATCAGCGCAGGCACGCTGGCAAAGACCGCCTGGGCTGCGAGGAAGCCGAGGCCCTCGCTCTGCGCGAAGTTCGACTGCGACGAGGCAAGCCCCACCGTCAGCGTGTACATTTCCTTCTTGGTCGCCGAAATCAGCGGCCACCAGTAGTCGTTCCAGCCATGCAGGAAGGTGAAGATGCCGAGCGTTGCCTGGGCAGGCAGGGTCTGCGGCAGCATGATCTTCCAAAAGATCCGCCACTGCGATGCGTTGTCGAGTAGGGCCGCCTCGTCGATCTCCTTCGGGATTGCCCGGAAGAACTGCGTCATCAGGAAGACACCGAAGGCACCCGACATGCCCGGCAGCATCAGGCCGAGATAGGTGTTGTGCAGGCCGAACCAGTTGAACATCTGGTGCCGGGCGATGATGACAGCCTGCTCCGGCACCGCGAGCCCGAAGAGCACGATGATGAACAGCGTGCGGCGGAAGGGAAACTCGAGCCGGGCGAAGCCGTAACCGGCCAGCGAAGAGAGGACCAGCACCATCAGCGTCTGACCGGTGGCGACGACAAGGCTGTTGAAGAACCAGCCGAAGACCTGAGAGGAATGCCAGATGTTCAGGTAGTTGGCGATGGTATACGGCGCGCGGAAGACCGAGTCCGTGCCGACCATCAGGTCCTGGTTGCTCTTGATCGAGAGGCCGACCAACCAGGCGACCGGCGCCATCATCACGATGGATAGCAGGGCGGCACCCCAGAGCAGCGGACGGTTGGCCGTCAGCACTTCCGGCTTGTAGGTGTCGGTGGTGGAGCTCATGCGCCGTCCTCCGTCTTGCGCGAGGACACGACATATTGCGCCATGGCCGCGATGAGGATGATCAGGAAGAGGTATTGCGATGCTGCCGCTGCACGACCCACATCCCAGCGGATGAAGCCCACTTCATAGATGTACATGACGAGCGGACGCGAGGAGCCGTTCGGGCCACCATTGGTCATCAGCTGCGCCTGGCCAAAGAGCTGGAACTGCAGCACGATCTGGATGATCGTCACCAGCATGATGGTCCGCGCGATCGAGGGCAGGGTGATGCGTGTCAACACCCGCCAGGGGCTGGCATTGTCGAGCGCTGCCGCCTCGTAGAGATCCTGCGGCACCTGCTGGAGCGCGGCGAGGAAGAGCATCATCGGCAGGCCAATGCACCACCAGACGGTTGCGACGCCGACGGCAAACAGAGACCAGCCCTTGGTCGAGATGAAGTTGATCTGCTCAATCCCGGCCTCGGCAAAAAGCACCGAGAGAAGGCCGTCACCTGGAATAAAGACGAAGCGCCAGATCAGCGTGACGATCGTGACCGAAAGCACCGAGGACGAAAAGAAAAGGCCGCGGAAGAAGCTGGTCGTGCGCGTGGTGCGGTTGAGTGCCAGCGCCAGGAACAGGCCCAAGGCGACCAGCGTGGGCACGCTCACCACCACAAACAGGATGGTGTTGCGAAGCGCCTGCAGGAACACGGCATCACCGGCGACCCTGATGTAGTTGGTCAGGCCGACGAACCGGCCTGGGCCGAAGAGGTCGACCTTGTGCAGGCTCAGCAACATGCCCCAGATTAGCGGAAACACAAGCAATGCGAGGAAGACGAGGAGATACGGCAGAATGAAAAGCCCATTGCTCCACTGGCTGCGGCGATAACTCTCGGCCATGTCAGTCCGCCTCCTTGAAGAAGGCTCGGCCGTCGGCGCCAAAGAGATGGAAAGCCTTGGGATCGAGCGAGAGCATCAGCCGATCACCAGCCTTGATCAGCGAGCGGCCGTCGGCTTCCACGACGAACTTGCTGCCGTCATCGAGCACGCCATAGACGAGCGAGCGATCGCCGAGCCGCTCGACGACTTCTGCTGTCAGCGGCACACCGGCGGCGCCATCGGTGAGCACGGTGATGTCTTCTGCGCGAATGCCGATCGTCGCACCTTCAGACGGCGTGCCGGCGGGGACTTGGAAGCCCGTTTCGACGCGTCCCAGACCGGCCGTGGTCACCGCCAAGTCGGTGCTGCCCTGTATCCAGCCAGTGACGGGCAGGAAGTTCATAGCCGGTGAGCCGATGAAGCTCGCGACAAATTTGCTGGCGGGCCGCTGATAGACATCCATCGGCGTGCCGATCTGCTCGATCTTGCGCGCATTCATGATGACGATCCGGTCGGCCAACGTCATCGCCTCCACCTGGTCGTGGGTGACGAAGATCATCGTCGAGCCGAGGCGGTGGTGAAGCTGTGCCAGTTCGAGGCGCGTGCGGCCGCGAAGCGCTGCATCAAGGTTGGACAGCGGCTCATCGAACAGGAAGGCCTTGGGCTCCTTGACGATGGCACGGCCGATCGCGACGCGCTGGCGCTGGCCGCCAGAAAGCTTCTGCGGCCTGCGGTCGAGCAGATGGCCGATCTCCAGCGTCTCAGCGGCGGCGAGCACGCGGGCCTCGATCTCGTCCTTCCGCATCCCGATGTTTTCGAGACCGAAGGACATGTTCTGCTTCACCGTCATATGCGGATAGAGCGCATAGGACTGGAAGACCATGGCGACACCGCGCTTGCCGGGCGGTAGTGTATCCACGCGGCTGCCGCTCACCGAAATGGTGCCGGAGGTCACATCCTCCAGACCGGCTATCATGCGGAGCAGTGTGGACTTCCCGCAGCCCGAAGGCCCTAGGAAGACCACGAATTCACCCGCCTCGATGGACAGCGAAATGTCCTCGAGTACGGTCAGTGCGCCGTAGCGCTTGGTGACGTTGTCAATTTCAATCGAAGCCGACATGGTTTCTCCTCCCCGTCGTCGATTGGTTTACTGGCCGAGCCGGATCATCCGGTAGCTGAGCGGCGCCATCTCTGCCTTGAGGCGACCGCCCTCGACGGTGACCCCGCTGCCATCGACCGGCGCAACCGTCTGTTTGTCCGGGCCGTTCACATCCTTCAGCGCATGGCCTGCGATGACCTTGTCCATGATCACCTTGCGATCGCCGAAGCCTTCGAGCGCGACATCAAGAGTAATCGCGTCGGTCTCGTGGCGGTTGACGATGAAGAGGGTCAGCGCGCCATCGGTGTCGCTCTCAACGGCGGAGACGTCGAGATAGGGAACGGCGTCTGCGAAGTCGGTCGAATAACCAGGGCAGTCGATCGACAGCTGGTAGGAGGTGCCGCGGCCATAACGCGAGGCAAAGAGGTAAGGGTAATAGGTCGTCTGGCGCCAGGCCGGGCCGCCGGGCACGGTCATGATCGGCGCGATGACGTTGACGAGCTGGGCCAGGCAGCCGACCTTCACGACATCGGCGCGGCGGATGAAGGTGTTGAGGATGCAGCCGACCTGCAGCACGTCCTCGAAATTGTAGATGTCTTCGAGCAGTTCCGGCGCATGCGGCCAGCCATCACGGCCTTCCAGAACCTTCCGGTCGGCTTCGTTGGAATGGTACCAGACGTTCCACTCGTCGAAGCTGATATAGACATCCTTCTTCGAGCGCTTCTTCGCCTTGGTCACCTTGATCACGGAAGCGATGGTCTGGATGTAGTCATCGAGGCGGGCGTTCTGCGCCAGATAGGCTGCGGTATCGCCGGCGTGGTTCTCGAAATACATATGCAGGCTGATGTAGTCGACGCTGTCATAGGTGTAGTCGAGGACGGTAGCTTCCCAGGCCGGATAGGTCGGCATCTTAGGAGAGGAGGAGCCGCAGACGACCAGCTCGATCGACTTGTCGAAGGCGCGCATGGCCTTGGCTGTCTCGAAGGCGACCCGGCCATATTCTTCGGCCGTCTTCTGGCCGATCTGCCAGGGGCCATCCATCTCGTTGCCGAGGCACCAGAGCTTGACGTTCCAGGGCTCTTCGCGTCCGTTCTTGCGGCGCAGATCCGACCAGTAGCTGCCGCCCGGATGATTGACGTATTCAAGGAAGGCGCGGGCTTCATCCAGACCGCGTGAGCCGAGGTTCACGGCCAGCATCATTTCTGTGTTGGCGGCCTTGGCCCAGTCGGCGAATTCGTGGATGCCGACCTGGTTGGATTCCGAGGTGTGCCAGGCGAGGTCGAGGCGGACCGGGCGGTCTTCCTTCGGGCCGATGCCGTCTTCCCAGTTATAAGCCGAGACGAAGTTGCCGCCGGGATAACGCACGACGGGAACATCGAGTTCGCGCACGAGGTCGATGACATCCTGGCGCATGCCGTTTTCATCGGCAGTCGGGTGATCGGGCTCATAGATGCCGGTGTAGACCGCGCGGCCGAGATGCTCGACGAAGGATCCATAGAGGCGCGGATCGATCGTGCTGATTTTATAGTCGCGGTGAACGGTGCCGACAGCCCGCATGTGTATTTCCTCCGTATATATCCGTTTATCGGATATCTATCATAATTGGCGATATGATACACGGGATCGTCCGGAGGTCAATCCGGCAATATGCAGGGGAAAATCGAGGGGCGTTTCAGGTCTTGATGCGCAGGACGATGTCCTGGTCGTAGTTGCCGAAGCCGCGGCCGAAGATGTTGATTCCGCCGGGATGTTCTGCCTTTTCCGGCACCTCGATCCTGACGCGGATCGAGCGGTGGTCGAGCAATTCCAGGTCTTCAAGCGTGGCATCGGAAACCCGCATGCCGTCGATGAAGGTGCCACCCTCCGTGACGCGGAAACTTTTCAGCACTCCATATTGGCTACCCCGAAGTTTCCACCAGTCGGGCGTGAACTTGCCGCGCCGGTCGCCGAAATCGCCGGGCGACGTCCATGTCGCGACCGCCTTGCCGTTGATCGAAATGGTGATATCGGAGGGCCAGTTGTCGGAGGTGCCGGGGACCTCGGAGGAGAGCTCCATGAGCAGTTCCAGTTCGCGGATCGGCGCGCCTTTGATCCTGGCATTGTTGGGAAACTGATAGTCTACGTAGCCCCTGGTAAACCAGAGGAGTCCGGCTTTCATGCGGTCCGGGGAGAGGAAGGTGTCGGGGTTGTCGAGATAGCCGATAATGGCATCCGGCCCGCACATGCCGCAGGGGGCGTAGACCTCATAGCCACTGTAAAGGCCGACCGGCATCGCGACTTCGATCGCCTCGTCCGTCGCCTCGTTGGGGCGGGTAAAGGTCAGCACGATCTCGTCATGCACCGCATGACAAATCTTCTGGCTGCCCTTGCGCGCCTTCTGCACCTCGGTGCGAATGAGGCCGGCCTCTTCCATCTGATTGAGATGGGTGGAGGTGGTCGACTGCGGCAGTTCCAGGACTTCGGCGATTTCGTTGACGTTGAGCGCGCCTCTGGCATGAAGCAGTTCCAGGATGGCAAGTCGCGCCGGCGCAGCCAGGCACTTGAGGACATCCTTGCCGTCTTCCGGCGTGATCATCAGAAAACGGCTGCTCAATTCTGTCCTCCCTGGATAGATAATACGTATCAGATTTTCTGATTAAGACAAGTCTTTCGCTGCTGAGTTCAGGTGTTGGAGCGCTGAGTGGGTTCGGGTGCCGATGGCGCTGCCCGCTAGACTTCCTGTATACACGCGGTGAACAGGCGGCAGGTTCTGGCGCGTAATTTGCCGTATTTTGCCCCGCCGATTGACATCGTGTATACGGTATGGCTCTCTTGCCTCGATAGAGGAGGAGCTGTCATGTCCAAACCCACCTTTCCGCTGAATGCTTGGTATGCCGCCGCCTATGATGTGGAGCTGAAGCGCCAGCTGCTGCCGAGGACCATCTGCAACAAGCCTGTCGTCTTGTATCGCAAGGAGAATGGGACGCCGGTCGCGCTCGCCGATGCCTGTTGGCACAGGCTGGTGCCGCTGTCACTCGGGCGCCTGGAAGGCGACAATGTGATCTGTGGCTATCACGGACTCGAATATGACGAGACGGGCCGCTGTGTATACATGCCCTCGCAGGACACCATCAATCCGTCGGCTTGCGTGAAGTCCTATCCGATCGCCGAGAAGCACCGCTTCATCTGGATATGGCCCGGTGATCCGGCGCTTGCTGATCCGGCGCTGGTGCCCGACATGCATTGGAACCAAGATCCCGACTGGGCCGCCGATGGCAAGCTGATCGAGGTGAAGTGTGACTATCGCCTCGTTGTCGATAACCTGATGGATCTGACGCACGAAACCTTCGTGCATGGCTCTTCGATCGGCAATCGCGCTGTTGCCGAGGCACCGTTCGAAGCGAGCCATTCGGACCGCTTCGCCTATATTACCCGCTGGATGGAAGGCATCGACCCGCCGCCGTTCTGGCGCAAGCAGTTCGGTCGCCCGGGCAAGGTCGATCGCTGGCAGATCATCCGCTTCGAGGCGCCCTGTACCGTTACCATCGACGTCGGCGTCGCCGAGGCCGGAACGGGTGCCAAGCAGGGTGACCGCTCCAAGGGCGTGAACGGTTATGTTCTGAACACGATCACTCCCTCGACGGACAAGACCTGTCTCTATTTCTGGGCCTTTGCCCGCAACTACGACCTCGGCAATCAGGCGCGCACTCATGAGCTTCGCGAAGCGGTCGCCGGTGTGTTCCGCGAAGACGAAGAGGTGCTGGAAGCGCAGCAGCGGGCGATCGAGGCCAATCCGGACCATCAGTTCTACAATCTGAACATCGATGCGGGCTCAATGTGGGCGCGCAAGCTGATCGATCGGATGATTGATGCGGAATTGAAGCCCCAGGCCGGGCCACATGCGGTAGCGGCGGAGTGACCACATGAGTGCTGATCCGGACCGCGCTCCGAAACAACAGACGGCAAAGGCTCTGCTCGGCCTTCGCGATCTCATCCTGACGGGTGAGATCGAGCCCGGGGAGCGTTTGTCGGAGGTGGCACTCGCCGAGCGTCTCTCCGTTTCACGCACGCCGCTTCGGGCCGCGTTGCAGCGGCTCGAACAGGAGGGGCTTGTGACGCTGATACCGTCCGGCGGTTATGCCGTGCGTTCGTTCAGCAGGCAGGAAGTGATCGACGCGATCGAGTTGCGTGGCGTGCTTGAGGGCACAGCCGCACGGCTTGCTGCCGAGCGGGGTGTGACGCCTGCGCGGATGAAGGCCATTCGCGAGGTTGTCGCGCAGCTCGATGAGGTCCTCGCGGCCGAAGCCCATGCGATGGATTTCGAGCGCTACGAGGCGCTGAACGGCAAATTCCATCGGCTACTTTGGGATCTCGCTGGAAGCGAAGTCTTGCGGCGGGAAGTCGAACGCATGACAAGCCTGCCTTTCGCCAGTCCCAATGCTTTCGTGAATACGGAAGCGGATGCGCCCGCCTTCTACAGGACGCTGGTCGTCGCGCAGGCGCAGCATAAGGCGATCGTGGCGGCGATCGAATTGCGCGAGGGCGCACGGGCGGAAGCGTTGGCACGCGAACATGCGCGGCTTGCGCGGCAGAATCTCGATTTCGTGCTGGAGGAGCAGCCCGATCTGCGCCGGAAGGTTTTGGCGCTCGCCCTCATGGCGGGCTGATCGGGTCATCAAACATAGACTGGGAGGACTTCATGCGTTCCAAGCTGGAATGGCGTGCAGCGCGCGTCATATCGATCGAAAACCCGGCGGAGGATGTCCGGGCCGTGACCTTCGCGGTTGAGGGGCTCCGCTCTGCCTTCGATCCCGGGTCGCATACCAATATCAAGGTCGTCATCCGGGGAGAGCCGGCGATCCGGACCTATACGGTTCTGCCGAGCGCTCCCGGCACGCTGAAGATCGCCGTCAAGCTGCATCCGAACAGCCGGGGTGGTTCGGCCTTTGTCTGGAGCCTGGCCATCGGCGACCAGACGGAGATGACAGAGCCGGAGAACCGCTTCGAGCTCTCCTGGCGGGCGTCGCGCTATCTGCTGATCGCGGGCGGCATCGGGATCACGCCGATCTACGGGATGGCGAAGGCACTTGTCGCGCGCGGCCAGTCCGTCCGACTGATCTACGGCGCCAAAAGCCGGGCGCAGATGGCCTTTGCTGATGAGTTGCAGTCGCTGTTGGGTGAAGGCCTCGCAAGCTTCGTTCAGGATGAGGGACAAGCCTTCGATCTCGCAGCCGAATTTGCCGCCCTGCCGGTCGATGGCGAAGCCTATATCTGCGGTCCTCATGGGCTTCTGGAGGCTGCGCGCAATACCTGGCGGGAAAGCGGCCGCTCGATGAGCCGATTGCGCTTCGAGGTCTTCGGCGATAGCGGCCGGTTTGCGGAGCAGCCGTTCTCGGTCACGGTGCCGCAATATGGCCGGACCGTCGATGTCCGCGCCGACCAGACCATGCTGGATGCGCTGATGGAGGCGGGGATCGACATGGTCTACGACTGTCGTCGTGGCGAATGCGGTCTCTGCGCCGTCAACATCGTCGATGCCTCGACGCCGATCGATCATCGCGATGTGTTCTTCTCCCCGGAAGAACGGCATGAAGGCGAGAAGATGTGCGCCTGCGTTTCGCGCGCAGTGGGCGGCACGGTCACGATCGATACGGGTTACCGCCAGGAAGCGCTGCGGGCGTAATTTTTCAGCCCGCGCCGCTCCTCAACCGCTTTCCCCTTCGATAAGGGTCATCGGCCAAAGCCGACGGCGAACGGCCTCGGGATAATGCTGGGCAAGGTCCGGCATGGTCGCGAGCAGGCTTTCTGCCAGCGCTATTCCGAGTGCCCTCAGATCCGGGCGGAAGCAGGTGAGGACCGGGTTCAAGAACTGCGCCTGGGGACTGTATTGGCCGATGACGGCAATGTCCTTGCCCGGCTTCAAGCCGACCTCCTGCAAGCCGCGATAAAAGCCGACCACGGTCGCCTCGTTCAAGAGAATGATCGCGGAGGGACGTTCGCGTGACTTCATCACCTGCTGGGCGACATGATAGCCACCCGGTTCGTTTGGCCCTGAGCGATAGATATGGGCGGCATCGAGCTCGAGCCCGTGCCGGGCAAGGACCTCCCGGCAATGGTTTTCGAAGACGTGGCCAAGGTTGATGTCGCCATGGGGCCTGCTGATCGTAATCCGGCGATGCCCCTTGGCGATCAGGCGTTCCAGCGCATCCTCGGCCATGCCTTCGAAGTCCAGATCGTACCAGGGTTGGCCGACATCGGTCTGGCTTCGGCCAAGCGTGATGAAGGGGATCTTCGTCTTGTGCAGAAGCTCGAAGCGGGGATCCTGGAAACGCGTCGCCGACAGGATGATGCCGTCGACAAAGCCCCGGGCGACAATGCGCTTCAGATAGGCGTCCGGATCTTCCTCCGATGAACAGAGCAGTGCGACAAGGTCAAGCTGATGGCGCGCGAGCACGGTCTGTACGCCATCGAAGACGCGCATGAAGAAGGTGTCGCCCTGGCCGGTGATGTCGTGGCCCGTTTGCATCATGAAGCCGATGATGCCGGTTGCTCCCTTGCGCAGGGAGCGGCCCGCCTGGTTTGCCACATAGCCCAGTTGTTCAGCGGCTTCGAGCACGCGCCTGCGCGTCTCTTCGTTGACGTCGGGCTTGCCGTTCAGCGCACGAGACACCGTCCCGATCGATATGTCGAGATGTTCGGCCAGTTGCCGGATGCCCTTCATCAACCCCTCCGCTGAAACGCACGCCGTAATCGTTTACGAAATCTCTATTGACACATGGGCCGCCTCGTTCATAGTGTCGTAAACGTTTACGGTATGTGCGGGAGAGGAGTTCCGCTCATTCTTTGGGAGGATATCAGTGACTTCAAGGGCCGTTTTGTGCGGGTGCGGAGCTATGGCCAAAGGCTGGCTCAGAGCGCTTCAGTCTGCTTCTGACCTCAGCCGCGATGTCGAAATCGTGGGCCTCGTCGACCTCGACCTTTCGGTGGCGAAAGCGCTTGCAGCCGAATTTGGGCTTGAGGGCGTGGTGATCGATACGGATCTCGGCTCCGTCATCGAGGCGACCCAGGCCGATATGCTGTTCGACATTGTCGTGCCTGCGGCGCGCTTCGCTGTCGTTTCGACTGCGCTCAAGCTTGGCTGCCATGTCCTCTCCGAAAAGCCGCTTGCCACCTCCATGGATGAGGCAAAAGCACTGCTTACGCTCTCGGCAGAAACGGGGCGGGTGCATGCCGTCGTCCAGAACCGCCGCTTCATCTCGGGTATCCGGCGCTTGCGCCGCGCCGTCGATGACGGACTGATTGGCGATGTCTCGGGCATCCACTGCGACTTCTTCATCGCCCCGCATTTCGGCGGCTTTCGAGAAGCCATGGACAATGTCCTGCTGCTCGACATGGCGATCCATACCTTCGACGCCGCTCGCTTCGTGTCCGGCAAGCAGCCGCTCTCGGTCTATTGCGTCGAGAGCAATCCGTCCGGCTCCTGGTATGCCCATGGCGCGTCGGCGAATGCCATTTTCAAGCTCTCGGGTGATGCCGTCTTCACCTATCGCGGCTCGTGGTGCGCTGAAGGGCGGCGCACCAGTTGGGAGAGCGCCTGGAGGCTGGTCGGCTCGAAGGGCATGATCACCTGGGACGGCGAAGAGACTTTCGAGGCGACGGTCGCCGGCAATGAACCCGGCCTGCTGCGCGGTCAGCACATCTTGCCCGTGCCATTGGCGCCTGACGAGGACGAGACGCACGGACATCGAAGCGTGCTCGCCGAATTCATCGACGCGGTGAACTCCGGGCGGAAGCCCGAGACGGTGAGCGACGACAATATCAAGAGCCTTTCCATGGTGTTCGGCGCGATCGAAAGCGCTCGGACCGGACTTCCCGTCAGCATTTCAGTCGAAGGACATTGAGCCCGTGAGCAATCCTGCAAAATCCATTCGTATCGGCACCATGGTCAGCGCCAGCGGCGGCAAGGCGGCCGAGCGGATCGGACAGATCGCCGACATGGGCTTCGAGAGTTTTGAGCCCTTCTTCTGGCAGACCACCAATGGTCAGGACCTCGCCGATCTCGGCAAGCGCTGCGTCGAGGCGATTGGGGATCGCGACATCACGATTTCGACGCTCGGGATGTTCGGCAATCCGCTGGAAGAGACCGACATGGATCTCCAGACCCTTCAGGGCTGGAAGGATTGCATCGACAATGCCCATCATTTCGGCGCGACCTGTGTCGCCGGTTTTACGGGTCGTATCCGTAACCGCCCACTGACGGAGAGCCTGCCGCGCTACCGCGAAATCTGGAGCGAGCTCGCCAAGCGTGCTGCCGACAAGGGCGTGAAGATCGCGTTCGAAAACTGCGCCATGGACGGCAACTGGCAGACCGGCGACTGGAACATCGCCCACAATCCGGATGCCTGGGAGCTGATCTTCAATGAGACACCGGACGACCACATCGGGCTCGAGTGGGAACCGTGCCATCAGATGGTCTATCTCATCGACCCGATCCCGCAGATCCGCAAATGGGCCCACAAGTTTTTCCACGTGCATGGCAAGGACGCGACGATCCGCTGGGACGTGATCCGTGAACATGGGGTCTTCGGCAAGCACCCCTTCGTGTTCATGCGCACGCCGGGCTTCGGCGACACCAACTGGACGGATGTGATCTCCGAGCTTCGGCTCGCCGGCTGGTCCGGCTCGATCGACATCGAGGGCTGGCACGATCCCGTCTATCGCGACGCGCTGGAAATGACCGGCCAGGTGCATGGCCTCAACTATCTGAAGAATTGCCGGGGCGGGGATTTCGTCACCGACCCGCAATGAGACTGCCCGTCGGCTTGGAGGAAGCCGGCGAGACGACAAGGTCAAACCCTAAGGAGGAGAGCATGTCTATCAAGAATTGCCTGATGGCCGGCGCGCTGGCGCTGGCCTCCGTGTCCGGGCTCGCTGTGGCAGCCCATGCACAGGAAGAGGTCACCATCACCATCTGGAGCCTCGACAAGCCGGAGCAGCCGGCCTGGAATCTGGCCCGCGAATTCGACGAGAAGGAGCCGGGCATCAAGGTCGAGTATCGTCTTGTGCAGTTCGACGATGTCGTCAGCGAAGCGATGCGCGCCTATTCGACCGGTCAGGCGCCCGACATTATCGCCGTCGACAATCCGGAGCATGCGCTCTTTGCCTCGCGCGGTGCCTTCCTCGACCTGACGGACCGGATCGCGAAATCCGAGGTCATCAAGCCGGCCAACTATTTCCCGGGCCCGCTCAATTCCGTCACCTGGGACGGCAAGCTGTTCGGCGTGCCCAAGGCGACCAATACGATAGCGCTCTACTACAATGCGGACATGTTCAGGGAAAAGGGCCTCGATCCGGACAAGCCGCCGCAGACCTGGGCAGAACTCATCGACGCTGCACGCAAGCTGACCGATCCCGCTAAGAATGTTTACGGCCTGTCCTTCTCTGCCAAGGCCAGCGAAGAAGGCACCTTCCAGTTCCTGCCCTGGGCGCAGATGGGCGGCGGTGGCTACGAGAAGATCAACGCCGATGGTGCGGTGAAGGCGCTCGAAGCCTGGAAGACGATCATGGACGAGAAGCTCGCCTCGCCCGACAGCCTGACGCGCGGACAGTGGGATTCGACCGGCACCTTCAATTCCGGCAATGCCGCCATGGCGATCTCTGGGCCCTGGGAGCTGAACCGCATGTCGGATGAAGCCAAGTTCGACTGGCGTGTCACGCTTCTGCCGGTGCCGGAAGCCGGTGCCGAGCGGTCGTCCGCGATGGGCGACTTCAACTATGCGATCTTCTCGAACAGCAAACATCCCGAGGAAGCCTTCAAGGCACTCGAATACTTCGCCTCACAGGACAATGTGATGTTCGAGAAATACGGCCAGCTTCCGGCCCGCTCCGATATCACGCTGCCGGCCACAGGCAACGAGAAGAAGGATGCAGCGCTGAAGGTCTTCCAGGAGCAGTTGCAGTTCGCCAAGGCTCGTGGTCCGCATCCGGAATGGCCGAAGATCTCCAAGGCGATCCAGGATGCCATCCAGAGTGCTCTCACCGGCCAGATGACGCCGAAGGAAGCACTCGATCAGGCAGCTGAAACCATCGCTGCCGTAACCGGCTGACCTCTCCCCACGCCCCCTGTGGGAAAAGGCTCGACCCTACTTCGTCAACCTCCCGGAGGGCCGTCCTCGTTCGCCTTAGTCGCGGGGGCGGCCCGACCGGAGATTCCCATCGCGATGCGGAGACCCTCATGCGCAAGATCCTGTCCAGCCTGACTGATGGCCGTGGTTTCGACATCGGCCTCGTCGGACTGCCGCTCGCCTTCCTCTTCGTCCTGTCCGGCCTGCCGCTGCTCTACAATGTGCTGATGAGCTTCCAGGAAGTCGACATGTTCTCTCTGGGCTCCTTCTTTCGCCCCTTTGTCGGCTTCAAGAACTATGTCTCGCTGTTTGCCCAGCGGGAAACCTGGCCGATCTTCATCAACACCGCCATCTTTGTCGGGGCCTCCATTGCCGGCCAGTTTCTGATCGGGTTTTCCCTTGCGCTGTTCTTCTGGACGAATTTTCCCGGCGCTTCCTGGCTGCGCGGGCTCTTTCTCGTCTCCTGGGTGATGCCAGGGCTTGTAGTCGGCGCGATCTGGAACCTGGTGCTGTCGGGCGATTTCGGGGTGTTGAACTTCTTCCTTCGGGAAACGGGCTTGATCTCGGAGAACATCTTCTGGCGCTCGGACCCGAACTATTCGCTCTGGGCCGTGATCATCGCCAATATCTGGCTCGGGACTTCCTTCAACATGATCCTGCTATCGGTCGGTCTCTCCGGCATTCCAAAAGATCTCTACGAGGCGGCTGAACTCGATGGTGCCAATGTCTGGCAGCGTTTCTGGACGATTACGCTTCCGATGATGCGCTCCAC
Source organism: Allorhizobium sp. nf9_anc (assembly GCF_056323085.1). Taxonomy (NCBI): domain Bacteria; kingdom Pseudomonadati; phylum Pseudomonadota; class Alphaproteobacteria; order Hyphomicrobiales; family Rhizobiaceae; genus Allorhizobium; species Allorhizobium sp. nf9_anc. The sequence goes on from NZ_CM150481.1 coordinate 227,566, forward strand.
GATCGGCGCGATCATCTCGCTCGGCCTGATCTTCACCCTTCAGCAGTTCGACCTCTTCGCCGCCATTACCTCCGGGGGGCCGAACAATGCGTCGAATGTCGCGCAATACTGGGCCTGGGACCAATCCTTCCGGCAATATGATTTCGCCCGAGGTGCGACCATCTCCGTCATCATGATCGTCTTCGTGATGCTGGCGTCCGTTGTCTATGTGCGCTCGACCCGGCAGGAGGTGCGCGGATGACCGAGACCTGGCGCAACCGGCTCATGCTGACGATCGCGATTGCTCTCGCAGCCATCTATCTTTTCCCGCTTTACTGGATGTACGTCACGGCGCTGAAAACCGGTTCGGCGATGTTCGCGACGCCGCCGAGCTTTTGGCCGAGCGATCCGCAATGGGGCACCTACATGTATGTCTGGGAGAGCCGAAACCTCGCCCGCTACATGTGGAATTCGCTGATCATCGCCTTCGGCGCCGTGGCACTGATCACGGTGCTCGGCACGGGCTGCGCCTATGTGCTCGCCCGTTATCGCAATGGCTGGATCGATGTCGGGCTCTTCCTCATCCTGATGCTGCAGGTTCTGCCGGCCTCGCTGATGATTACGCCGATCTTTGTCGGGTTCTCGCAATTCGGGATGCTGGAATATCCGCGGCTTGCCGTCATCATCGCGATTGCCGCGAAAAGCATGCCGTTCTTCGTGGTGCTGGTGCGCGCCACTTTCATGAGCGTGCCGATCGAGCTTGAGGAGGCAGCCCTTGTCGATGGCAATTCGCGGGTCGGCGCTTTCTTTCACATCGTCCTGCCACTTGCCCGCAACGGCATCCTGGTGGCGGCTATCCTGATCTTCATGCAGGCCTTCGGCGAGTTCGTCTATTCGAAGTCGATCATCCAGGATGCCGAATTCCAGCCGGCCAGCGTCGGGCTCAATTCCTTCATGGGGCCAAATACCAACGAGTGGAACAACATCATGGCGTTTGCCTCGATCTATGTAACGCCGATCCTCGCGGCCTTCGTTCTTCTGCAGCGCCGGATCGTCTCCGGGCTCACGTCTGGAGCTCTCAAATGACCCATCAGATCGAACTATCCGGCGTCAACAAATACTACGGTGCCTATCATGCGCTTCGCGACATCGACCTGAAGATCAAGAAGGGATCGTTCGTGGCTCTGGTCGGTCCGTCCGGCTGTGGCAAGTCCACCCTTCTTCGGTCGCTGGCCGGCCTTGAGAGCATTTCGGCCGGTGACCTGGTGATTGCCGGCGAGCGAATGAATGGTGTTCCGCCGCGCAAGCGCGACCTTGCCATGGTGTTCCAGTCCTATGCGCTCTATCCGCATATGACCGTCGAGGAGAACCTCACCTATTCGCTGCGCATTCGCGGGGTGAAGAAGGCTGAGGCGAAGAAGGCGGCAGAAGAGGTGGCGGCAACGACGGGCTTGTCCAATCTGCTGCATCGCTATCCGCGCGAACTCTCCGGTGGCCAGCGCCAGCGCGTGGCGATGAGCCGGGCAATCATCCGGCATCCCAAGGCCTTCCTGTTCGACGAGCCGCTGTCCAATCTCGACGCCGCCCTTCGCGTGCACATGCGCAAGGAGATCCGCTCGCTGCATGACCGGTTGGGTACGACCTCGGTCTATGTCACCCATGACCAGATCGAGGCGATGACCATGGCGGACCATGTCGTGGTCATGCGGCAAGGTGTGATCGAGCAGCAGGGCGCGCCGCTTGAGCTCTATGACCGGCCGGTCAACAAGTTCGTCGCCGGCTTCATCGGGTCGCCGGCCATGAACTTCATTCCAGCCGCGGTTGGGGCTGACGGCAAGTCGCTGGTGCTCGATCTGGGTACGCCACAGGTGATCGCTCTCGATCGGCCTGTTCCCACGGCTTCGCACCTGACCGTTGGCCTGAGGCCCGAGCATTTGCGGCTGGTGCCGGATGCCGAGGCACAGCTCAAGCTTCCTGTCGGCATTGTCGAGAGCACGGGCTCGTTGACCTATATCAGTTCCGCCAGCAAGCCGGAGATCAACGTCGTGGTCTCCGAGCGCCAGTCACTGAAGCATGGGGACATAATGTCGCTCGGCTTCGATCCGGCGCATCTGCACTTGTTCGATGCAGACAGCGAAAGGCGGATCGAGATCGTGGCTTGATGCTGGTGCGGTCCCTCAGATGTCCAACGTCGTCTGCCGTTCCCAGGCTGTGAAATGCCCGCAATAGCTGTTCCACTCGTCATGCTTGAGCTTGAGATAGGCGTCTGAGAATTCAGACCCAAGCGTTGATTTCAGCACGTCATCCTGCTCGAAGGCGCGCAGCGCGTCGAGGAGGTTCAGCGGCAGCCTTGGAGCATCCTTCACCGTGTGGCCATCGCGGTACATGTCGATGTCGTAATGCGGGCCGGGATCAGCATTGCTCTTGAGACCGCTCAAGCCAGCCGCGATGATGATCGACTGCAGAAGGTAGGGGTTCACGGCGCCATCGGGCAGGCGGAGTTCGAAGCGGCCGGGGCCGGGGACGCGGACCATGTGGGTGCGGTTGTTGCCGGTCCAGGTCACGGTGTTTGGCGCCCAGGTGGCGCCGGAGACGGTGCGCGGGGCGTTGATGCGCTTGTAGGAATTGACCGTCGGATTGGTGATCGCCGCGAGTGCCGAGGCGTGCTTCATGATGCCGCCGAGGAAGGTCTTGCCTTTGGCCGAGAGGCCGAAGGGCATGTCCTTATCGGCGAAGGCGTTGACCTTGCCATCAAGATCCCAGACCGAGATATGCGCATGGCAGCCATTACCGGTCAGGCCCTTGAAGGGTTTCGGCATGAAGGTGGCGCGAAGGCCGTGCTTTTCGGCGACAGACTTCACCATGAACTTGAAGAAGGAATGCTTGTCGGCCGTCTTCAGGGCATCGTCGTATTCCCAGTTCATCTCGAACTGGCCATTCGCGTCCTCATGGTCGTTCTGGTAGGGCTTCCAGCCGAGCGCCAGCATGTGGTCGCAGATTTCGGCGATCACGTCGTAACGGCGCATCAGCGCCTGCTGATCGTAGCAGGGCTTTTCGGCCGTGTCGTATTGATCCGATATCGTTTCGCCGTCAGCCGAGACCAGGAAGAATTCCGGCTCAACGCCGGTCTTCACCCGCAGACCATGCTCCGCAGCCTCTGCGACGAGTTTCTTCAAAACCACGCGCGGGGCCTGTGCGACCGGTTCGTCCTCCATCATGCAGTCCGCTGGGACCCAGGCGACCTCTGGCTTCCACGGGAGCTGGATGACGGAGGAGGCGTCAGGGATGGCGAAGAGGTCTGGATGGGCGGGCGTCAGGTCGAGCCAGGTGGCAAAGCCGGCAAAGCCTGCGCCGTCCTTCTGCATGTCGGCGATGGCCTGAGACGGGACCAGCTTGGCGCGCTGGGCGCCGAAGAGGTCGGTATAGCTGATCATGAAGTATTTGATGCCTCGCTCCGCAGCGAAGCCTGCCAGATCCTGTGTCACGTCGTTCCCCTGTTTTTATGGATTGAGACACATGTGTTGAAAAAGAATGGCCGCATCCGTGGGAGTCGGATGCGGCCATCAGGCTTTTAAAAACCTCCCTTGCCCGGATACCAGCTGGTGCCGGCAAGGGGCACCTGGGCCATGGCGGCGGCCTCCATTGTGAGCGCGCAGAGGTCCTCCGGCTCCAGATTGTGCAGTTTGTTCTTGCCGCAGGCGCGCGCGATGGTCTGCGCCTCCAGCGTCATCACCTTGAGGTAGTTGGCGAGCCTGCGGCCGGCAGCGACCGGATCGAGGCGGGCGGCAAGCTCGGGATCCTGCGTGGTGATGCCGGCCGGGTCCTTGCCTTCATGCCAGTCATCATAGGCGCCGGCTGTGGTGCCAAGCTTCTGGTATTCCTCTTCCCACTTCGGGTCGTTGTCGCCGATGGCGACGAGCGCTGCCGTGCCGATCGAGACTACGTCGGCGCCGAGCGCCAGAGCCTTGGCAACATCAGCGCCCGAGCGAATGCCACCCGAGATCACGAGCTGGACTTTGCGGTGCATGCCGAGATCCTGCAGCGCCTGAACGGCCGGACGGATGCAGGCGAGGGTGGGCATGCCGACATTCTCGATGAAGACGTCCTGCGTCGCCGCCGTTCCGCCCTGCATGCCGTCGAGCACCACCACATCCGCACCAGCCTTCACCGCAAGAGCGGTGTCGTAATAGGGACGGGCGCCGCCGACTTTCACATAGATCGGCTTTTCCCAGTCAGTGATTTCGCGCAGTTCGAGGATCTTGATCTCGAGATCGTCGGGGCCTGTCCAGTCGGGGTGGCGGCAGGCGGAGCGCTGATCGATGCCCATCGGCAGGTTGCGCATCTGGGCGACGCGGTCGGAGATCTTCTGGCCTAGCAGCATGCCGCCGCCGCCGGGCTTCGCGCCCTGACCGACCACGACCTCGATCGCGTCGGCGCGGCGCAGATCCCTAGGGTTCATGCCGTAGCGAGAGGGAAGATACTGGTAGACGAGCTTTTCGGAATGGCCGCGCTCCTCGTCGGTCATGCCGCCGTCGCCCGTCGTGGTCGAGGTGCCTGCCAGCGTCGCGCCGCGTCCGAGTGCTTCCTTGGCATTGCCTGAGAGCGCGCCGAAGCTCATGCCGGCAATGGTGATCGGAATCTTCAGCTCGATTGGCTTCTTAGCAAAGCGCGTGCCGAGGACCACCGAGGTGTCGCATTTCTCGCGGTAGCCTTCGAGCGGATAGCGCGAGATCGAGGCGCCGAGGAAGAGCAGGTCGTCGAAATGCGGGACCTTGCGCTTCGTGCCACCGCCCCGGATGTCATAAATGCCGGTTGCGGCCGCGCGGCGGATTTCGGCAAGCGTATGATCATCGAAAGTGGCGGACTTGCGCGGCGGGGTGAAGGGGTTGTGGTAGCTCATGGCTGTTCCTCGCCTCAATACGCGTCGGCATTGTCGATGTTGAAATTGTAGAGTTTCCGGGCCGAACCGTAGCGCTTGAACTCCTCAGGCTTCGCATGCGTTACGCCGGCCTTGGCCAGCAGTTCGGCGAGCATTTCGAGATGTTCGGGGCGCATTGTTTTTTCGATGCAGTCGGCACCGAGGCTCTTCACCGAGCCGCGCACGAAGAGCTTCGCCTCGTAGATGCTGTCGCCCAAAGCTTCGCCTGCGTCGCCGCAGACGACCAGATGGCCTGATTGTCCCATGAAGGCCGACATGTGGCCGATCGAGCCGTGCACGACGATGTCGATGCCCTTCATCGAGATGCCGCAGCGGGAGGCGGCATTGCCCTTGATGACGAGCAGGCCGCCGCGACCGGTGGCACCAGCATATTGCGAGGCGTCGCCCTCGATCACCACCGTGCCGGACATCATGTTTTCCGCCACGCCCGGACCAGCCGAGCCATGGATGGTCACGGTGCCGCCGTCATTCATGCCGGCGCAGTAGTAGCCGACCGATCCCTTCACTTCGACGGTGACGGGCGCATCGATGCCGACGGCGACCGCATGGTGGCCACGCGGGTTCACCACTTCGAACAGGGTGTCGTTCGAGCCGGCACCGAGATTGTGGAGCGCGCTGTTCAATTCACGAAGCGGAGTATGGGAGAGGTCGAAGATTGGCATTCTGCAAGCTTTCTCGATACGCGGATCAGGCGGCCTTTTTGTGGTCCCAGAAATAGACGGTTGCCGGCTCCGGCTCCCACACCCGGGCGGTCTCGATGCCCGGCAGGTTGACGAGCGCGCGGTATTCCGAGCCGAAGGCGACATACTGGTCGGTCTCGGCCATGACGGCGGGCTTGCAGGCGATGGGGTCGCGCACGACGCCGAAACCGGTCTTGGTGCCGACGACGAAGGTGAAGAAGCCGTCGAGATCATCGAGCGCGCCGGTCAGGGCTTCGCCGAGATCCTTGCCCTTGGCCATCTCGGCTGTGAGATAGGCAGCGGCGACTTCGCTATCGTTCTGGGTCTCGAATGACATACCTTCGCGGATCAGTTCGCGGCGCAGATTGTTATGGTTCGACAGCGAGCCATTGTGCACGAGGCACTGGTCTGCCCCGGTCGAGAAGGGATGGGCGCCGAGCGTCGTGACGGCACTTTCGGTCGCCATGCGGGTGTGGCCGATGCCGTGGGTGCCGCCCATCGCGCGGACGCCGAAACGCTGCACGACTTCCTTGGGAAGCCCGACTTCCTTGAAGATCTCGACGCTTTCCCCGGAGCCCATGATGCGGACATTGGGGCGGATATCAGCGAGGGCAGACCGGATCTCGGTCAGTTGGCTCGCGGCGATCGAGATGACCGCATGGGTACTCTTCAATTCGATTTCCGCGGCGATGCCTGCCTTTACCAGATCTTCGGCGAGGCCCGCAAAATCACTTTCCGGGGCGGCGGACTGGATGGTGACTTTGGCGGTCTTGCCATCGACGCCGCCATAGATGGCGATGCCGGCCGAGTCCGGTCCTCGGTCGGTCATGGTGATCAGCATGTCCGAGAGGAGATCGCCGAGCCGGGGCTCCAGCGCCTTGTCCTTGAGAAACAGACCTACAATGCCGCACATGGCCACGCCCTCCAAAGTCTCTGGAGAAAGGGCTAGCAGCGGCATCCGAGAAAATCAATCTAAAGGAATAAAGTTTTCCTAGTGGGCAACTATCGGCGTTGCGGATAGGAGATAATCGACAGGTATCGTGCCGGCAGGCTTACGAGTTCTTCCGGCCCGTGCGGTGCATCGGCGTCGAAGAACAGGCTGTCACCTGCCTGCATGCGGTAGAGGCTGTCGCCGTGCCGATAGACCACTTCGCCCTCGAGCATGTAGAGGAACTCCATGCCCTCGTGCTGGAAGGTCGGAAAGACGTCGGACTCGGCATTCAGCGTGATCAGATAGGGTTCGACGACGACGCCCGAAGTGTTGTTTTCGATGTGTCCGAGCAGGCTGTAATGGTGGCCGGCGCGGGTTCCCCGGCGCTCCAGGTTCACGCCTTCGCCCGCCTTCACGAAGCTCGCGGACTTCGGCTCCTCGAAGCCCTTGAAGAAGGCGGTGATCGGCATGCCCAGTGCCTTGGACAGCGCCTGAAGGGTTGTCAGCGACGGCGAGATGTTGCCGTTCTCGATCTTCGAGAGCATGCCGACCGACATGCCGGTGGCTGCTGCGAGATCGGCAACCGTGATGCCGAGCTTCTTGCGATAGGTCCGCACCTCATGGCCAATCGCCATCTCAAGATTGTTGGCGCGGGGCTCGCGAACGGCATGGGGATCCTGCGACAGCGCGGACTTCTGGGCGCTTTTCGCTGTTTTGGGTGTCTTTGCCATGGATCCTCCTCATGCTTCGCCGGCATGCCGGGTCATGATCCTCTAGCGGATTTTCAGCGCCTGCCCAATGGTCCCGGTCGTTTCCGTCACAGTCCAACGAAAACGAGGACTGCCAGTACGATCAGTGCAAGGAAGACGGTATCGGCGACCAGCACGCCGATCGCGCGTCCGCCGATCTTGAAGACTTCCGGAAGTGAAGTCTTTACGCCGACGGCGGCAATGGCGACCAGGAGGGCCCAGCGCGAGACGATGCCTGCCCAATCGGCCACCATGGGGGGGATGGTCACAAGCGAGTTCAGGGCTGCCAGCAACAGGAAGGCGACCACGAAGCCCGGCAGCAGCGGCGGGCGCTTCACATCGCCGGAGACCGTGCTTCGAAAGGCAAGTGCTGCCACGAGGACCACAGGCGCCAGCATGGTGACGCGGATGAGTTTGACGAAAACGGCCGTTTCGCCTGCAGGGACGGAAACCGAGAAGCCGGCGCCAGCGACCTGGGCGACATCATGGATCGTCGCGCCGAGGAAGATGCCGGTCTGGTGATCGTCCAACCCTGCCAGACTTGCGAGGATCGGGTAGAAGATCATGGCGAGGGTAGACAGCATGGTCACACCGATGACGGTGAAGACCATCTGCTGGTCGGCTTCCTTGCTGCGGTTCCCAAGCGTTGCTGATATCGCAAGGGCTGCCGAAGCCCCGCAGATCGCGACAGCGCCACCGGTCAGGACGCCGAAGGCCGTCCCCTGGCCAGAGAGGCGCGAGGCGAGGATGCCAAAGACAATGGTGAGCAAGACCGCACCGACGATCATCGCGATCACAGCAGCTCCCAGTTCGGCGAACATCGCGACGCTCACTCTCAGGCCGAGCAGGGCAATGCCGACGCGAAGAACCGTCCGAGAGGCGAAGTCGAGGCCTGCAGCAGTCTTCGGGTCCTCGGCCAGGAAGTGCAGCGCAAGCCCGATCAGGATTGCGAGCAGCATGGCCGGTGCGCCGTAATGTTCCGACAGGAAAGCTGAGGCCAGCGCGATCAACACGGTCACGGACAGACCGGGGAATAGCTTCTGCCATCGCCCGCTCAAGGTCGCAGAGTGGCGTTCTCGCTCCGGATCGGGCGAGGCGGTCGACGGTTCTGGCATGGATCACCTCTGGTGGGTCGCCCCGGAGATTGAAATCTCGCGCGATGCGCAGGGCGGTTGGGATGGGATGCGCGGGTTCGCCGCGCATCCCGCGTTCATCAGTTCAAGTCAGCTGCGCGCTCGGCGTCAACCTTCTTCTGGGCGTCGGCAACCGCTGCCGTGAACTGGTCAAACACTTCGGCACCGCCTGTGACGTTCGTCTTGAACCAGTCGAAGACGGGCGAGACGGCGGTCTTGAAGGCTTCCTTCTCGGCAGGCGTCGGCACGTAGATCTCGCCGCCGGCCTTGGCGAAGTCCTGGTAGGCTGCGATTTCCTTGCGCTTCGGCGAGGCGAAGGTTGCCTGCTGGAGTGCGGCAAAGCCATCGACGACGATCTGCTTCTGCTCGGGTGTGAGGGCCTGGAAGCGGTCGTTCGACATCCACCAGAAGGCGCCCATGTAGCTGTGGCCATCGAGCGTCAGATATTTCAGGCCGGCATCCGGGAACTTCATCGACATGATGTCGGTGATGCCGTTGGCCGTGCCTTCGACAACGCCCGTCTGCAGCGAGGTAAAGAGTTCCGGCCACGGGATCGGGGTCGGCGCTGCACCCACTGCGGTCGCAACCTGCTGCGGCAGATCGGCCGGCACCGTGCGCATCTTGAGACCCTTCAGATCTTCCGGCGACTTTACAGCCTGCTTGGTGTTGGCATAGTTGCGCCAGCCGCCGGTATTTCCGATCGTCATCAGGCGGATCTTGTTGTCACTGTCGGTCAGTGCCTTTTCGCGCAGCTTGCGTGTGAAGTCGCCAGTCAGCACTTCCTCGGCAATCCGGTCGTCGCTCATCAGGTAGGGCAGGTCGAGCACCTGGATATAGGGGAAGAGACCGGCAGCACCGCCTGATGTCGAGATATAGACGTCGAGCGACCCATCGGCGATGCCCTGGAGGCATTCTTCACCCGTGGCGCAGAGCTGCGTGCCCATGAAGATCTCGACGGCGATCGCACCGTTCGAGGCGTTCTCGATATAATTCTTGAAGACGACGAGGCCGTCATAGTCCTCGTCGTTCTCGTTGGAATTGGCGGTGGCACGCAGCGTGATGTCGGCCGCCTGCGCCACTCCCGTGATCGTCAATGCGCTGGCGAGCAGCAGGGTCTTGAACATGGACTTGAGCATTCTGGTTCCTCCCGTTTTCTCAAGTTAGTCGACGAAGCCCGCAAGGCGCGGGACCGTTAGGGTCAGGGCAGGGAAATAGGTGATCAAGAAGATCACCACGATTTCCGCCAAGAGAAATGGCATGACGGCCTTGGCCACCGTCTCTACCTTCAGTCCGGAGACCGAAGACGTGACGAAGAGCACGAGGCCCATCGGTGGCGTGAGCAGGCCGACCGTCAGGTTCACCACCATGATGATCGCGAAATGCACCGGATCGACGCCGAGCGACGTGAAGATCGGCCCGAGGATCGGTCCCAGCACGATGATTGCCGGACCCGCGTCCAGGAACATGCCAACGACGAACAACAGAATGTTGACAAGGAACAGCAGGACGAGCGGGTTGTCGCTGAGGTTGAGGAATAGGTCGGCCAGCAGTTCCGGCGTATGTGCAAGCGATGCCACCGTCTTGAAGGCCATAGCGGCCCCGATCAGCAGAAGCACGACGGCGGACGTCATCGCCGCGCGCATCAGGATGCCCGGGATATCCTTGAACTTCAGCGTGCCGATGACGAAGAGGCCGAGGAAGAATGCGTAACCGGCGGCAATGGCGGCGGCTTCCGTCGGTGTGAAGACGCCACCCAGAATGCCGCCCATGATGATGACGGGGGTAAGGAGCGGCCAGAACGCGCCGATCATCGCGCGACCACGGTCGCGCCAGGAGGCGCGCTTGGTGGCGGCCGGCAGATCGTAGTGGTTGGCCAGCAGCCGGATCATCACCATCAGGCTGATGCCGATGAGGATGCCGGGCACGATGCCGGCGAGAAACAGGGCAGCGACGCTTTCACCCATCACATAGGCGTAGATGATCATGATGCCGGAGGGCGGAATGATCGGGCCGATAATGGCAGATGCCGCCGTGATGCCGGCCGCGAAACGGCGGGTATAGCCCTCCTTTTCCATGGCCGGGATCAGCATGGCGCCGAGGGCGGAAACGTCGGCTACGGCCGAACCGGAAATGCCGGCAAACATCATGGAATCGACGACGTTGACCTGGGCCAGGCCGCCGCGCATGTGGCCGACCATGGATTGGGCAAAGCGCACGATGCGGACTGTTATGCCAGCCCGGTTCATCAGTTCCCCAGTTAGCATGAAGAAGGGGATGGCCATCAACGGGAAGCTGTCCATGCCCGCATAGATGTTGCGGTAGAGCAGCACGATGTCGCGCTCCTGGCCGTTCCACCAGAGGATGAGAGCAGGTGCTGCGATCAGGCCGAAAACGATCGGCAGCCCGAAGAGCAGGAAGACGATGAAGAGAGGAAGGAAGAGGCTCAGCATCATTCGGCTCCCAACTGTCCGGCGATGCGGATCGGGGTCAGTTCCCGGTCATGGCCCGTCAGCTTCAGGAGTGTTCTGAGAACGAGTTCTATGTTGACCACAAACATCAGGGTGATGCCGACCGCGAGCGACGCCATCATCCAGCCGCGTGGCACCTTCATCCAGGTGGACAGGTCGAAGGATGTGGGAACGGCGATCGCCGCCATCGCGAAACGGCCACCGATCCCGGTGACTTCACTCCAGCCGATGCGCATGCCGACATAGAGCACGGTTCCGATCAAGAGGAGGAACATCAGGCTTATCAGAGCAGACAGCAGGCGCGGGAGGTTGTCGAGGATCAGGCCAATGGCCACAAAACCGCCCTGGCGGAAGGCGGTCGGCACCAGAAGACCTGTCATCCAGAGCATCAGGAAGCGCGATGCCTCCTCACTCCAGGGCAGGGCGTTGCCGAGAAAGTAGCGGAAAAAGACCTGCATCAGCATGAAGAACAGCATGATGCCGAGAGCGCCTGCGCCCAGCCAGAGTCCGACCATCAGCACGGCGGCGTTGAGCCGGCCGAGCAGGTTGGTCAGGTTCGATAATGCTGTCATGTCTCCACCCGTTTTTATCATCGGTCAATTTGCGAGACTATCGAAGACTATACCTCGCCGCGCAAACACGGCTGTTCCAGTTTCAGGTCGCGGCGGAGTAAAATCCTCCTTGCGGCACTTGTTCCAGATCGTCCTCAACTGCCTCGCCGCGCATGCCAGGCATGCACCGACGACCTCCTCCCAAACTCCCAGCTCAGACCGCGAAGCGTCCGAACCGTCCTCCCGAGAAGCACAGCGGTTCTCCCTTCCGATGTGCGACCCTTAACACCCTGCCGATGATGATCGTGTGATCCCCGGCGTCATGCTGCGCCTGCTCGGCGCATTCGAAACGCGCGAGCGTGCCCGGCAGAACCGGGACGCCTTCGTCGTTGAATCTAACCTCGATCCCGTCGAAGCCATTGCCACCGCGTGTGAAGGCGGCGCTCAGGTGGTCCTGATCCGCACCGAGCACGTGGATCGCGAAATGGCGGGCACCCGTAAAAGCGCCGTACCGCGACGAACTCTTGGCCGGTGACCAGAGTACCAGTGGTGGATCGAGCGACACCGAGGCAAAGCTATTCACCGTCATGCCGATCGGCCCGTCTGAGGTCATTGCGGTCACCACGGTCACACCCGTGGTGAAGCTGCCCAGGGCGTTGCGAAAGGCACGATGGTTGTCGGCGCCCGGAACGAAGACGGCCTCCAAAGCATGGATGTCATTGGCAGCCATCATCAGGCGACCTCCCGTCCGATCGCAAGCGTGTAAAGCTCGAACCAGGTCTGGCGATCCATCTCAAGCTTGGTCGCGTCTGCAATCTTGGCAATACGATCGAGCGAATTGGTGCCCATGACCGGCATGATGGCGGCCGGGTGACGCAGGAGCCAAGCAACGGCGACTGCCGTTTCGTCAACGCCATGTTCTGCGCCGATCCGCTTGAGGGCCGCGAGAAGTTCCGGCTTCGAGCCGTCCATGAGACGTCCGCCACCGAGCGGCGACCAGGCCATCGGGGGAACCATGCGCTCCTGGAGATAGGCCAGATCGCCGTTCACGAAGGTATCCGTCGCAAGCAGGCTCATCTCGATCTGGTTGGTGACGAGATTGTTCTCCATCGACGACTGAAGAAGCGAGAAATCCCAGGGCCGGAAGTTGGAAACGCCGACGGCGCGTACCTTGCCCGAAGCGACCAGCGCATCGAGAGCCGGGCCTGTTTCGTCGGGATCCATCAGCGGATCAGGACGGTGGATCAGCAGCAGGTCGACATGGTCGGTGCCCATGTCGTTGAGCGAGGCTTCGACCGATGCCGTGATGTGAGCCGCCGACGTGTCGTAATACTTGACGCGGGCTGCCGCATGGCGGCCAACAGGGGCGACGATATCGCATTTGGTGACGATTTCGAGCTTATCGCGCAGACCCCGTGAGGCCTTGAGCGCGTTGCCGAGCACGGCTTCTGCCGTGTAGCCGCCATAGATGTCCGCCTGGTCCATCGTTGTGATGCCCTGGGCGAGGCAGGCCTCGATCTTGGCCTGGACGTGTTTGGGCGAGGTGTCGGCATCGTCGCCGATGCGCCACATGCCGTAGACGAGGCGGCTGAAGGTGAGGTCTGGGGTGAGATTGACGCGCTGCATCAGCGGCGAACTCCATTTTCGAGAGGTGTGGGCGGCGTTTCCGAGGGAACGCGGCCATAAGCATGGGGAAGCGAGACGGTCTTGAGTTCCGGCAGTACCTTGGTGCCGAAGTGAACTGCCTCGTCGATATGCGGATATCCTGACAGGATGAAGGCGCGGATACCCATTTTTCTGTAGGCTTCGAGTTCCGAGAGGATCTGATCCGTCGAACCGACAAGGGCTGCACCACAGCCGGAGCGGGCGCGGCCGATGCCGGTCCACATATGCGGTTCGATATAGCCGAACTGGTCGGCGAGTTCGCGGGCGCGGGCCTGATGGGCGACGCCGAGCGAGATCGAGTCATGCGCGCGATCGCGGATCAGCTTGCCGTATTCGTCATCGAGCTTTGAGACGATGTATTCGGCGTATTCGCGGGCTTCCTTCTCGGTGTCGCGCACGATCATGTGGACGCGCAGACCGTAATCCAGCGTGCGACCATGGGCTTCGGCGCGTGCGTGCACGGCCTTCATGCGCTCGGCGAGCTGGTCCTTCTTCTCCGGCCACATCAGATAGACGTCGCATTGCGCGCCGCAGAGCTCCAGGGCATCGGGGGAGTAACCGCCGAAATAGAGCAGGGGGCCGCCGTTCTGCTGATAGGGGCGGGCGGGTTCGGTCGAGACGCCCTTGAACTGATAAACCTCGCCCTCGTGGTCGATCGTGTCTCGCGTCCAGGCCTGGCGGAGGATCTCGACCACCTCGTGGCTGCGCTTGTAGCGGAAGGCGCTGTCTGCGACTTCGCCAGGGAAGTCCGAGCTGATGACGTTGAGTGTCAGTCGACCCTTCAGCATGTGGTCGAGGGTGGCGACGGTCCGCGCCAGCATGATCGGCTGCATCTCGCCGCAACGGATGGCGGCCAGCATGTTGATCTTCGACGTGATCGGCGCGCAGCCGGCAACGAAGCTCAGCGTGTCCTGGCCGACCTGATAGGAGGACGGGCAGAGGATGTTGCGGAAACCCAGTTGCTCGGCCTTCTGTACGATGTCGGAGCAATGCTCCCAGCTCGAGCGCAGGGCGCCATCCGGCACGCCGAGAAATTGATAATCGTCAGAGCAGAGGGCGGCGAACCACGACACTTCTGCGCCATCGAGATCGGCCGATGTGACGGGTACGACAGTCATTGAGGTCTCCTCCAAGGCTCCAACTTTCCTCTTGCCTAACACCCGATTTGATGTAGATCAATAGTGTATCAATTTTTTCTTGGGCGTACCGAAGTGCCACAGAACCCCGCAACGCAGCCGCCCGGCAGCCTTCCGATCTATGTCCAGATCACCGAACTCCTGGTGCGCGACATCGCGGCCGGGCGGCTGATTGATGGCGAAAAGCTGCCGCCGGAACGGGACATGGCCGAGGAACTCGGGATTGCCGTCGGCACGCTGCGCAAGGCCCTGGCGGAGCTGCAGAATCGCGGACTTCTGGAGCGAATCCAGGGCTCCGGCAATTACATCAGGGCGATCTCTGATCCCAAGTCGGTTTATGCGATGTTCCGGCTGGAACTCCTGGGCGGGGGCGGTTTGCCGACGGCCGAGATCCTCTCGATCGACCGCCTGCCGAAGCCTTCTGGACTGCCCAGTTTCGGCGGTTCCACAGAGGCGCATCGCATCCGGCGTCTGCGTCGTCTTTCCGGCAGACCGGCCGCACTCGAGGAGATCTGGCTCGACGGCTCCTATGTCGAGAGGATCGATCTCGAGGCGGTGTCGGAATCCCTTTATCTCTTTTACCGCACCAAGCTGTCGCTCTGGATCGCCCGGGCGGAAGACCAGATCGGCCTCGACGTCGTGCCGGATTGGGCGCCTGCGAGCTTCAGCCAGGCGGCCGGCGCGCCGGTCACACACATTCAACGCATCAGCCAGGATCAGGAGGGCGTCCGCGCGGAAGTCTCGCGGACCTGGCTCGATCACACCGTCGCCCGCTACGTCGCGCGACTGAAATGACAGGGCCGCGGGGAGCGGTCCAATCCAGGAGGAAAGAGTGACAGGACTTCAATACGGGATCATCGGTTGTGGTATGATGGGGCAGGAGCATCTGCGCAATATCGCGCTTTTGCCGGATGCGTCGGTGGCGGCAATCTTCGAACCGGATGCCGGCATGCGCAGGCTCTCTGCCGAGGCGGTCCCGAATGCTAAAATGGTAGGCTCGATCGAAGAACTGCTCGGCGTCGAGGCAGTGAACTGCCTGCTGATCGCAAGCCCCAACTATCTGCATCTCGAACAGCTCGAAAAGATCGCCGCAATCCGCCCGCTGCCGGTGCTGGTCGAAAAGCCGCTCTTCACCGATCCCGCCGATGCGCCCCGCCTTGCAGCGCTCCGCGCCGCCTATCCGGCGCCGATCTGGGTCGCCATGGAATACCGCTACATGCCGCCCGTTGCTCGGATGATCGAGCAGGCGGACGAGGCGACCGGCGGCATCCGCATGCTGACCATCCGCGAGCATCGCTTCCCCTTCCTCGAGAAGGTGGGCGACTGGAACCGCTTCAACCGCAATACCGGCGGAACGCTGGTGGAGAAATGCTGCCACTTCTTCGACCTGATGCGGCATATCCTGAAATCCGATCCCGTGCGTGTCATGGCGTCTGGCGGGCAGTCGGTGAACCATCTCGACGAGGTCTATGACGGCAAGCCTTCCGACATCTGGGACAATGCATATGTCATTGTCGACTTTGCGTCCGGCGCCCGCGCCATGCTGGAGCTCTGCATGTTTGCCGAAGGTGCCCGCTATCAGGAAGAGATCTCGGCGGTCGGGCCTAAGGGCAAGATCGAGTGCCTGGTTCCCGGTCCCGGTCGCTTCTGGCCGGAGCATCTCGGAGAGCCGCCGATTGCCCAGGTGATCGTCTCGCCACGCGATCCGAAGGGGCCGCATGTCGTCGAGATCCCGGTCGACCCGCAGCTGCTGGAAGCCGGTGACCATAATGGTTCGACCTTCTACCAGCATCAGCGCTTCCAGAAAGCCGCCAAGGGCGAACGTCTGGTCGAGGTTGCGATCGAGGATGGCTGGTGGGCCGTGGCCATGGGGCTTGCTGCTCAACAATCGGCAGAGACCGGCCAGGTTGTGACTTTCCCCCTCGCGTTTTCGCCGAACGCCGTCTGAGAGAGCGGCGGGTCGCAAACCCGCCGCAGCATCATCTCAGAGCCGAACATTTCACGACTTGCCGCGTTTGCTCTCATCGTGCCAGTGCGAGGAGATGCCGCGTGAATGATTATACTTTCGGCCCTGTGATCGAGGATGACGGGGTGCGGTTTCGGCTCTGGGCCCCGCATTGCGACGCGGTCACGCTCGAAGTCGACGGGCACTCTGCGCAGCCGATGGATCCGCGGGACGAAGGTTGGTTTCATCTGAAGGTCGCCGGGGTTGTGCCGGGTGCGCGATATCGGTTTCGCCTGCCCGATGGTCTCGTCGTCCCGGACCCGGCAAGTCGCCATCAACCTGAGGACGTTTTCGGCCCGAGCGAAGTCGCCGATCTCTCACGTCACCCATCGCGGGATCTGCCGTGGCGCGGGCGGCCATGGGAAGACATGGTCCTCTACGAGTTGCATGTCGGTGCCTTCACCGAGGAGGGGACTTTCCGCGCCGTGATCGAGCGGCTCGATCACCTTTCTACCCTCGGCATCACGGCTATACAGCTGATGCCGATCGCAGACTTTCCGGGACAGCGGAACTGGGGTTATGACGGGGTGATGCACTACGCGCCCGACAGTTCCTATGGGCGCCCGGAAGACTTGGTGCTCCTCGTAGATGAAGCACACCGGCGGGGGATCTCTGTCTTCCTTGATGTCGTCTACAATCACTTCGGTCCGTCAGGCAATTTCATGCCGGCCTATGCGCCCTTGTTTACGTCCAGCCATCAGACACCCTGGGGCGACGGTATCAATTTCGATGCCGAACAAAGTCTCATGATCCGGGAATTCCTGATCGAGAACGCCCTCTACTGGATCGGCGAATATCGCATCGACGGACTGAGGTTGGATGCCGTTCACGCGATTCGCGATGACAGCGAACCGCATTTCGTCGAGGATCTCGCCGCTCGTGTCCGGGAGCAATTTCCTGATCGTCACGTTCATCTGATCGTGGAAAACGAGGAGAATGATGCGGGGCTACTTGAGCGCGACACGGGGGCAAGACCGGCTCTCTTTGAGGCGCAATGGAACGATGATGTGCATCATGCGCTGCATGTGGCGACTACTGGCGAGATATTCGGCTATTACGGCGACTACGAGGATGCGATTTCGGCACTGGCGAGGGCGATGGCCGAAGGGTTCGTCTATCAGGGCGAGGTGATGCCCTATCGTGGGGAAACGCGCGGCCAGCCGAGCGCCCATCTTCCGCCATCGGCATTCGTTTCCTTCCTTCACAATCACGACCAGATCGGCAACCGCGCAAACGGTGACCGGGTGATGGCTTCGCTGCCGGAGCCGGCGCTCGCTTTCGCAGCCTCGCTGGTTCTCCTCTCGCCACAGGTCCCCATGGTCTTCATGGGAGAGGAATGGTGCTCGGCCAGCCCTTTTCCGTATTTCTGCGATTTCGACGAGGAACTGAATGAAGCGGTGCGTAAGGGAAGGCGAACGGAGCTTTCCAAGCTGCCGGGCTTTGACGGTGATCATGTCCTTGATCCGACAGCGGAAACGACGTTCCATTTGGCGAAGCTCGACTGGGCAACAGCAATGTCCGCTTCGGGTCTTGTCTGGACCGAGCGGTATCGTCAGCTCATCGCATTGCGTCGGGAACGCGTGGTGCCGCTCTTGTCTCACATGCGCAGCGGCGGCTCTCATGCACTGGACGGCAAGGTGATCCGGGTCGAATGGCCGCTTGTGGATGGGCGCCGATATGTGCTCGTGGCCAATCCGACGGCGCTTGCCGTCACCACCACCATGGAGCGCGATATTGTCGACGTGATCTATGCTCTCGGCGAGCATCGTCCCGATGGTCTGGGGCCCTGGTCCCTCGTCTTCGGGGTCAAGGAGTGACGGGTGGCGTCCTCTCCCGGATCGGCTCTGCGGTCAGGCCATCCTGTCCGCCAGATGCATGACCTCGATAGCTGACCTCGCTACCATGTCTGCTCCGATGCTGCCGAAGGCGCGCGGGTTTTTCATGACAGCCGGTCCGCCCACGGCGATCTTCATCGTGCTGGTGCTGCGGCTTGATTGAACGCGGCGTATGGCTGCTGCGCATTGATCCACCTCGTCAACCCGCCCGACGGAGATGCCGAGAAGGCTGTAGGACGAGTTTGACAGGCGCAGGTAAAGACTGTCGTCGAGTTCGAGATCGGCACCGCCGTCGACATCCCAGCCCATGTCGCGGAAACAGGAGGCCACGATCGATACGCCGATGGTGTGGAGCGCGCCTTGCGTCCGGGCCAGCAGCACGCGGCGCACCTTCTGGCGGTCACGGATCGCCTGACTGCGGTTCTGGGACAGATGGTTGACGATCATGCCAAGCCGCGTCGATGCAACGGCCACCTGGATAAAATCGGTCTCGTCATTGCACCACAAGCGGCCCAACTGGGCTGCCACCGGCGAGAAGAGCTGGATGGCGAGGGTGTGCATGGGCAGATCGCTGCGCTGCAGTTCCTCGATCATCTCCCGATGCCCGCGCGGGTCTGTATTAACGAGGGCCTCGGTCAGGGCCGCACGATAGCTGATTGCCTTTTCGGTCCCCGGCAGCTCGCGCGCCTTGGGATCCAGTTCCGGATAGAGATGGAAGTCGATGTCCGACGGCATATCACCGCTCTGGGAATCCATCGACAATTCACTATGGCCCGCACTGACGATTCGCGGCACGGAATCCCGTATCGCGCTTTCGAGAATACGCTGATCAAGGCTTGTCAGCCTGGTGTCACTTTTGGAAAGCCCAGATCTGGCTTCGCCAACGTACGGGGGATCTCCCGTCGTCCCAGACGGTCCCCCCTTTTTATCACCCGCCATATCACCCTCCCGGTCATCGGCCTGGGCTCATCCGCTCATCCCGACCGGATGCTACTGCATTCCTTGGCCAACGCCAAACCTCTTGTGGTCGAATACGCGATTCAACGTCTTGTGGTTTAGTTAGCGATCCTCCGCGCGGTGTAGGCGCGTCGGCAGTTCTTGTTGGCCGGCCCGTGTCGAGCGGCGAATATCGGCATGTGGTCGCGCCACGCCCAGTGCGTTGCGCGCCGTGGCGGCGATGTGTCGCGCCGTCAGTCTTGCCTCCTCGTACATGTCATCGGGGCTCGCCTGAGCGATGAAGGTGTCCGGCAGCGTCAGCGTCCGCACCGCACAATGTCCATCGAGCATGCCATGATTGGCGAGGTGGTGGAGAACCAGTGCGCCAAAGCCGCCGGTCGCGCCTTCCTCGACCGTAATCAGCATGGCGTGATTGTCGACGAGATCCGCCAGCAGCGCCGTGTCGAGCGGCTTGGCGAAACGTGCGTCTGCCACGGTCACGGAGATGCCTTCCAGCGCCAGGAGACGCCTTGCTTTCAGACAGTCTGCAAGCCTTGTCCCGAAGGACAGAAGCGCCACCTGACTGCCGTGTTCGACGATGCGACCCCGCCCGATCGGCAGAAGGTCTCCGCGGGTCGGCAAGGGCACGCCTGTGCCTTCGCCGCGCGGATAGCGAAACGCGATCGGACCGTCATCATGTGCTGCGGCGGTCGCCACCATATGCACCAATTCCGCTTCGTCGCTTGCAGCCATCACGGTGAAGCCTGGCAGGTTGGCCAGATAGAGGATGTCGAAAGACCCGGCATGGGTCGGTCCGTCCGCTCCGACGAGGCCTGCTCGATCGATGGCGAA
Source organism: Allorhizobium sp. nf9_anc (assembly GCF_056323085.1). Classification (NCBI taxonomy): domain Bacteria; kingdom Pseudomonadati; phylum Pseudomonadota; class Alphaproteobacteria; order Hyphomicrobiales; family Rhizobiaceae; genus Allorhizobium; species Allorhizobium sp. nf9_anc. Next base: position 247,425 of record NZ_CM150481.1, read on the forward strand.
GCGCACCGGCAGCTGCTGCAGCGCGACGTCATGGACGATCTGGTCGTAGGCCCGTTGAAGGAAGGTCGAATAGATGGCGCAGAACGGCTTCATTCCGCTGGCGGCAAGGCCGGCGGCGAACGTGACGGCATGTTGTTCGGCAATGCCGACATCGAAAGCGCGATCGGGAAAAGCCGCTTGGAAACGATCGACGCCGGTCCCTGCCGCCATGGCAGCGGTGATCGCGACGATACGATCGTCGTGTCGTGCTTCTTCAATCAGCGCATCTGCAAAGACCCGGGTATAGCTCGGCGCCTTGGCCTGTACCTTGGTCTGAACGCCCGTTTCGACATCGAAGGGGTTTACGCCGTGATACTTATCGGCTGCCCGCTCGGCCGGGGCGTAGCCTGCACCCTTCTGCGTCACGACATGCAGAAGGATCGGCCCGTGCTTGCTGTCGCGCAGCTCGGCAAGCAGCGGCAGGAGGAGGTCCAGATCATGGCCGTCCACGGGGCCGCGATAGTCGAAGCCGAAGTTCTGGAAGAGATTGCCGGTGTTTTCGCCGGGGCCTTTTCGAACAGCGGCAAGGTGGTGCGACAGCGCGCCCGTCGATTCCGAAATCGACATGTCGTTGTCGTTCAGGATGACGATCATGGGCCGGCCGGAGCTTCCGGCGTTGTTCATGGCCTCGAAGGCCATGCCCGCAGACATAGCGCCGTCTCCGATGATGCAGACGACATGGCCGTCGTCACCTTTCAGATCGCGTGCGGTCGCAAAACCAAGGCCTGCAGAGATCGAGGTTGAGGAATGGGCAGCGCCGAACGGATCGAAGGCGCTTTCGCCGCGGCGGGTGAACCCGGATAAGCCGTTCTTTTTGCGCAGGCTGCGCATGCGGTCGCGCCTTCCTGTCAGGATCTTGTGGGGATAACACTGGTGGCTGACATCCCAGATGATGGTGTCTCGGGGGGCTGCGAATATCGCATGAAGGGCAACTGTGAGTTCGATCACGCCCAGGCTCGAGCCCAGATGGCCGCCGGTTTCGGATACCACCCGGAGGGTTTCCGCACGCAGTTCCTGTGCCAGGCGACAGAGTGTGTCGTGATCCATTTCCTTCAAGTCGTCCGGGGATCTCACCTGGTCGAGCAAAGGGGTGGCGATGCTATTCGCACTAGACAAGCCCACTGCGCTTTCCTCCCACGCACGAGCCCATTTCTCTGAGGTCTGCCGAGGCTCAAGGTGCCGGACTGGCACGAGAAACAACGGATGCCTGAAAATGGTGCAACATCTGCATAGTCGGAGAAGACGAGCGATATGTAAACTTTTTTTTACACTTTTGCCGAATTTTCCGCCGGAACGCTTGTTCCGGCGGAAAAGCGAGCGCCGATTACGGGGCCGGAGTGAAGGTTTTCAGGTAGGCAATCACATCGGTGATGTCCTTCGGCTCCTTCAGGCCTGCGAAGGCCATACGGGTTCCCTTGACCACGCCACGGGGGTTGGCGAGGTAGGCGGTCAGCTGTGCCTCATCCCAGACCTTGCCGGCGCCGAAGTCGACCATGGCCTTGGAATACTTGAAGCCTTCGGCGATGCCGGGCTGCCGGCCGATCACACCTTGTAGCGATGGACCCACTTTGTGTTTGGCGTCGTTGACGTTGTGACAGGCGCTGCACTTTTTGAACACTGCCTCACCTGCCGCTACATCGCCTTCCTGAGCAAAGGCGTTTGAAGACAGCAAGAGTGCTGCGGCTGTGCATGCGGCTGCAATTATCCTCGACATGTGTATCCTCCCATGGCATCGCGGATGAAACTAAGATGTAATGCTGGCATGAAATTCGACCAGCCGGTCCATTTACCGACGGGTTCGCCTCGCTTCGTGGTGCCATCATCGGAACCGAGATGCAGGCTGTAGGCTTTTCATACTACGCAAACGAACCCGGAGCCGGATCATGGCCGCAGTCGTCTTTATTGTCATCGTCTTCGCGGCGGCCTCGAGCGGTGCGATTTTCAAACCAGGTGAATGGTACGAACGACTCGACAAGCCAAGCTGGACGCCGCCAAAATGGGCCTTTCCGGTGGTTTGGACAATACTCTATCTGTTCATAGGTTACGCGGGCTGGCTCGTCTGGACGACGGCCGGATGGTCGCTGCCAATGGCGATCTGGACGCTGCAGATTATCGTCAACGCGCTCTGGTCTTATTTCTTCTTCGGCATGCGACGCATGGACCTGGCGCTCGTGGATGTGGCGGTCCTCTGGCTGTCGGTCGCACTTTTTATTCTCGCGGCCTGGCCCGTGGCGCCGCTCGCGTCCCTGCTTTTCGGTCCCTATCTCGTCTGGGTTTCGGCAGCCGCGGCCTTGAATTATTCCGTTCGGCGTCTCAATCCCGAAGCCTGATCCGCAGATCGATCAGGAAAGCGACGAGCGAAGCAGTCAGCAGAAGTGCGAGCCATGGGACAGGTCCCTGGCGCATCGCGAGGCCAAAGGCTGCGAGAAGGCAGCTTCCCGAGACGGCATTGGGCACGAGGCCTGCCAGAGTGGACTTAGGCCTCAGTGCGCGCCCTGCCGCAAGCAGGGTGACCGCCCAAAGCACGACAATCGCCACGACGCTGATCCAGCCCGAGGTGAAGATTTGCGTCACCCATGCGATCATCGCTGCCCCGCAGGCATGCCGAAGAGCTGGGCAAGATCCTTGGCAAATACGCGCAGATGCGCGAGCGGATCGCGCCGAACAAGCTTCTTGTTGAGATAGGACTCCCAGGTCAGGCGCTGGACATCCGGATCGGCGCACATAGCGACGAATTTTTCGCGCAGCCTATCATTGCGATACCAGATCTTCTGCATGATGCCGAGGATCAGGAAGACACGGCCATGGGCCCGCATGAAGGTTTTCCGCGCTCCTGCCAAAGCTCGTCCGTTTCCGGCCAGCAGCGACTGGTGTGCCGCTTCTGCCGACAGCCGACCGCACAGCATGGCATAGTAGATGCCCTCACCGGATGAGGGGGCAACGGTTCCCGCGGCGTCACCAGCCAGCAGAATGTTGCGGCCGTTATCCCAGCGCCGCATAGGTTTGAGGGGAAGCGGAGCGCCTTCGCGCCGGATGACCCGACAGTCGCCGAGACCTGCCGCTAGCTTTAGCGCGGTGGTCGCTTCGCGGATGTTGTGGCCTTTGACGGCCGTGCCAGTGCCGATGCTGGTCTGGCCACCATGGGGGAAGACCCAGCCGTAGAAGTCGGGTGAGATCCGCCCGTCATAGATGACATCGCAGCGATCGGCCCGAAAGATTTCCGGGTTGGCGCCTTCAGGACTTTCGACGATCTCATGATAGGCGAAAACGTAAGGTGGTTTTTTGGACGCGGGAAACATCATCCGGCGGACCGCAGAATTGGCACCATCGGCCCCGATCACCCGGCGTGCCCTGAACTGGACGTTGCCGGCATCCTCCGTGGTTCGCGCGATCGTCAGATCGAGCAATCCATCGGTGGCCTCCCGGATGTCATCGAGTTTTCCCGTCAGCCGCTCGGCGCCGGCATCGGCTGCACGTTGGCGCAGGTACGGGTCGAAATGGGCGCGATCCACCATGCCGACATAGCCGATATCGCCAATGGTCATGTCGACCGTTCTGCCGGAGGGCGCAATGATGCGTGCAGCGTTGGCGCGCGCCACAAGCTGTGTCTCCGGGATTGCGAAGTCTGCAAGGGCCCTCGATGGAATGGCGCCGCCGCAGGGTTTGATCTTGTTATCGGGATCGACCAGGACAACGCTGTGGCCTTTCTGCGCCAGTTCTTCGGCGGCCATCGCGCCGCAGGGGCCTCCGCCGATCACGGCGACATCATAGATCTTCGGCATGCTCTTCTCCCTGCCGGTGCTCCGGCCTGAGGGTTTATTCTCCGGGCATCATGGCGGCGTCAGGCAGTGTGTTCGAGCTTGTCAGTGCTGGTCGGCCGATGCGGGTTGCCACGATTGCGGACACGAGAAAGAGGCTTGCTTCAATCGTGAAGACGGCCGCGAAGGCCAGTGCATCGCTTGCTGTCAGCCATCGTCCCAGATCGAGTGCCACGGTCCCCAGCACGCCTCCAAGCCCGAAGGCGATGGCCTGGGCCGCACCCCAGACGCCCATGCGCATGCCGTAGTTGGATTTTCGACCCTGTCCGGCGAGGATCATCATCGTGCCGACTGCCGCGACCGCAAACGCGCCGTTTGTGGCGCCGAGCAGGAAGATGTTGACTTCGAGAGGCCAGAGCGGCGCCGACTGTGTCGAGAGCGCGAGGGCAGCGAGTGCCACAGCAGACCCAAAGCAGCCCCCCGTGATGAAGTGGCGCGGCAGATGGGGGTAACGCTTTCCGAAGAAGGCCCCCGATACGCCGACGAGGATCATGCCGAGCAGAACGCCGGCATGCTGGGTGCCGGAAAGGCCTGTCGTTTCCCCCGGTGTCATGCCGAAGAGAAGGCCCGCATAGGGCTCGAGGATGAGGTCCTGCGTTGCAAAGGCGAGCATCGACAGGAAGATGAAAAGGGTAAAGAGGCGCGCCTCGCGATCCTCTAGGACATCCTGCAGGCTTTCGCGAAAGCTTGTCGTTGCCGCGCCCTCTTCCTGTCTGTCGACGGATGGCTTCTTCTCCATGCCGGCCACACCGAGAAGCCCGATGCAGAAAGCGACAACACCCGTGGCCGCCGTGACCGCGATCAGTCGTTCATGCGAATAGGGATCGAGTTGTGCACCCACGACGATCGAGGTGACGATGATGCCTGATATCATCAGCATCCAGGTGATCGTGGCTGCGGCTGCTCGTCGTTCGACGGCGGTTTTCATGGCGATCAGGGCGAGCAAGGAGGTGCCGGACGCTCCGATGCCAATGCCGATCAGGAGATAGGCGAGGATCGCTGCGAGGATGCCGGCGAGGAAGGATTGCTCGAACAGAAGTGTGGTGGCCGCAGCGCCGGTGCCGGCGATGGCAAGAAGTGCGAGGCCGCCCAGGATCCAGTGTGTGCGCGATCGTCCGGTGTCTGATTTGTGTCCCCAGACCGGTCGCGTGATCTGCACTCCGTAATGCAAGCCGACAAGCAGGCCCGGAATGACGGCGGCGAGGCCGAGTTCGACGATCATGACACGGTTGAGCGTGGAGGTGGTCAACACGACAATGGCACCGAGCGCTGCCTGGACCAGCCCGAGGCGGACTATCGACAGCCAGCTCAGTCCCGGGTTGAGGGTCAGGGTCGTTGCGGGATTTCCGAATGCCTGGCTCATGATCGCCGCCTCCTATCCCGCAGATGTTGCCGATAGAGGCAGCGAACCCAGGGCCACCGCTGCCGCCATCATGCCGCTGACATAAAGCCCGACACCCACGGCCGAGTACCACACGGCCTTGCCTTCGGGATCGCGCAGGAAGCGGATCATGCAGATGAGCTGCAAGGCAAGCACGGTCGCGACCAGCGCCGCCCCTGTCGAGAGGCCGGCGTTCGCGAGCAGGAGGATCACACCGGCTTGAGACGCGGCCATGACCAGACAGGCGATGCGGGCTGCATTGGCCGCGCCGTGCAGCACCGGCAGCGTATTGACGCCCATCTGGCGGTCACCCTTGATCGCCTTGAAGTCGTTGAGGGTCAGGATGCCGTGCGCGCCCAATCCATAGAGCAGGGCGACCAGCATTGTGAGCCTCGAAGGGGTAGCCCCGAGGGCGGCCGTCGCGGCTGTGATCCAGGGAAGTGTCTCATAGCTCAGGCCGACGACCCCGTTTCCGATCCAGCCATTCTGCTTGAACCGGAAAGGCGGAGCGCTGTAGGCCCAGGCGAGCGCCAGCCCGACGAGGGCGGCGACAAAGACCAGCGGACCGAGCAGCGCTGCCACGGCCATCGATATCACGGACATGGCGATGGCGATCATCAGTCCCCATCGTCCCGGCATGCGTCCGGACGGGATGACACGGTCCGGTTCATTGATGGCATCGACATGCCGATCGAACCAATCGTTTACCGCCTGGCTCGTGCCGCAGAGAAGTGGTCCTGCGAGCAGCACTCCGAGTGCAACCGGGAACCATCGGTCAGTAAGGCCGGCGCCCGAGGCAATCGCGCCGCAGGCGAAGGCCCACATCGGTGGGAACCAGGTGATCGGCTTCAACAATTGCACGACCGCGGAGGCGGTCGGGTAAGGGGCAGCCGGAACATGTGAAGGGATCTGGGCCATAGGAGAAGGCTAAGCCGCACCCATGAATGTGTCAACTCAAATTGACAGTTTCGGCGTCGATCAGCCTTGACGTGCGTTGCCTGGGCGGTAGTCTTCCAACCCGTGGCGGCGCAGCTTGATGTAGAGGCTCTGGCGCGACAGGCCGAGGATCTCGGCTGCGTAAGCGCGATTGTTGTTGGTCTGGTCGAGTGCTGCCTCGATGCAGATCTTTTCGATCACATCGAGGGATTCGCGGATCAGATCCTTCAGGGGAACCTTGCCGACAAGGGCCGAGAAGCCTTCCGCCTGCTCGGGGACGCCGGGCGAGGGGATGGTCAGCCGGTCGCTGCCAGTGGGCTGCGGCACGACGATCAACTGGATCGTGTTGTTTGACGCATTCAAGCGGGCAGAAATGCTGACAGCACTCTCGCCGGAAAGGTTGTCAGTCAGCGTCGAGGTGAAGCCGCGGATCGAGGGTTCGTCCAGCAGGCGCGCATAGAGAACACGGATATCGATGGCTGCAGTGGTAAACCAGGATCCGATGTTGCGGCCGAGGACCTGTGTCAGCGAAGGGGCGTGGATCAGGTCCAGAAAGAGCGTGTTGGCGGCCAGGACAAGGCCTTCAGCATCGGTCTGCACCACCGCTTCGGGAAGGTCGGCAATCTCCAGCGCCATGCCGCCCGCAGGCTTCTCCGTCCGCTGCCGGCTGGTTTCGTGATCCTGATCGGCGGGCCAGATCGCCAGCAGCACATTGGTGATGCCGTTCTCCCGGTAGGATCGGATGGTCAGCGAAACCGGCTCGCCTTTTGCAATGGTGACGCCGTCCAGGTTGACGGGGCCGGGGCTGTGGCGCGCTTCGCTTATGGCGTCACCCACCCGATCGCGATCCTCCTTCGCGAAAAGATCGCGAATGGATTTTCCGGACAGTGGCGCCCCGGTCGAGGACATGAGGGTGCTTGCGGCCGGATTGGCGTCGAGAATGGTTCGCCGTTCGCCATCCAGCATCACATAGGCGACTGTGGCGACCTTGAAGGCGGTGCGATAGCGGGTTTCGGCTTCCTTGAGCTCGCGGTAATCCGCCTCGAGCTCCATCTGCGTCTGGACCAGGCGCTGCTGGTCGAGCATCTGCTGGCGCATTTCGCGGCCAACGACGATGGTATAGGGGAAGTCCTTGGCTCGGTAAGCGGAATAGACAACCGGCAGATCTGGCTTGCCGCTGCATTTGTGGTTGACTTGATAGCCCCGCACCGGATGGTGGCGGGTCTCGGCCGACAGCATCGACACGATCTTGGGCACTGATTCGATAGTCACGCAGTCCTGAAGCCGCTTGCCAACGATCTTCGACAGCCCATAATCCGCAAGGTCCTTGCCTGCGAGGAAGATCTGGGAGACAGTGTCACTGCGGTCGACGAGGATCACGACGTCGGCGCCGAGGCTTACCAGCGAGCCGATTGAATTCAGGTCGAGGGTCTTCAGCAGGCTGTCAGCAACTGCGAAGCCATCCGTACCGCTTTGACCGTTCAGTGGCTTCATGGAGTGAGCCAATCAATTCCGCTTGGTGAAACCACTGCCGTTAGGCCTGCGGCGCGGGCCTGCTGGCTGATTCTCTCTAGTTCGTAGTAATTGTCGCAGATCCTGACGGCGGAGTAAACGCTGTCACAGATGCAGTCAATCCCCAAACTTACAAGAAAATCAATGGAATCCAGTGCTGCGGCGCCGCCAACGATGAGAGGCAGCCGGGGGCCTTTTCGAAGCTTCCGCACGTCCTGGACGAGTGTCTTGAATTCTGTCGCCAGTCTTGCGTTGCTCCAGCCGATGCAGGCGACGTCTGCCCCTTCGACAGCCCGTTCGAGGGCCCTTGTTCTCGTGGCGGCAGGCTCCAATACCTCACTTGTCCAGCCGAGGCTGTCGAAGAGCAGGCCAATCAGATGCGGCATCAGCGTATGCTGCTCGCCGAAGGGCGTCAAAACCAGGGCGCTCGGCGTATCCCCGCTTTGCACGGTTCCCCGAAGCTCCATTGAAAGCGAGATCGCCATTTCCTGCAGGCGTGCGGTTCCGATCGTGACATCGATGAAATCACATTCGTCGGCAACCCAGTCCTTGCCCAGCAGACGTGCGACGGTTTCGAGGAAGAGGACTTTTACATAATTCGGGCGGCCCGGCGGCAACTCGTGTTCGAGAAAGGCCCTGAGCGATGCCACGCGCGTGCGTGGATTGACGATGAGAAAACGAAACTCTGCGAGCGCCCTATCATAAAGGCGATCGTGCTCCAGACCCCGGTCGTATCGCGTTGACAGCTTTTCGGCGGTCATCGAAGCTACCGTTCCCTCAATCAGGCGTCGGAGTTTGTCCCCTTCGCTCTGGGTTAGGTATGCGCTCTTGCTCCCCGCAGCAAGCCCCTTGAGTGGCTTAACACCCTCGGATCCCGAAGGTTTGCCGGTATTTTGCGGGTCATTCCCGCCATGAAGCGAACCGTCCAACATCCCGCGCCGTGCTCCCCGCCCGCGAAAACCTCCCTGTGCGGCGTCGGGCGGAGACGTACGAGGTTCCGTCGGACGAGCAAGAGTAGAATGAACCGAGATTCCATTTCTGTAAATCAAAATATACGTCAATCTAAGTTGACACTTTGATTGTCTGAGAGGTAGTCTTCTTGCAATCCGGTCGCCTTTGGGAGGGGATGGGAGAAGGGATGACTGCCATGCGCATATCCAAACCATCGGCATCAAGCCGCGCACTTTACACACCGGATGAGCGTCGCAGACGCGACGAAAGTGTGTGGACCCTGGTGCAGGGCATTCTCGCTCCCGTGCAATTTCTCGTCTTCCTCGTCAGTCTCGGATTGATCCTGCGCTTTCTGGCCACCGGCCAGGGGATTTTTGCAGCGCAGATCTCGATCGTCGTGAAGACGCTTACCCTCTACGCCATCATGGTCACCGGCTCGATCTGGGAGAAGAAGGTCTTCGGCCGCTTTCTCTTCGCCGGTCCGTTCTTCTGGGAAGACGTCTTCTCTATCCTGGTTCTCGCTCTCCACACGGCTTATCTCGTCGCGCTTTTCACCGGTGCGCTGACAGCCGACCAGCTGATGGCGCTGGCGCTCGCCGCCTATGTCACTTACGTGATCAATGCCGGGCAGTTCCTCTGGAAGCTGCGTCTGGCCCGTCTCGACCAGGCCGGCAGCGCCGGTTCTGCCGGGGCGCTTGGAGATGGCTCTTCGCTCTCGGGGAGCGCGTCATGAACCAGCCTCTCGTTTCCTGCGCGCCGACCGCCACCATCCGCCAGCGCGGGCAGCATGAAGTTTTCTGCGGCCTGACCTCGATCATCTGGCTGCATCGCAAGGTTCAGGACGCCTTCTTCCTCGTGGTCGGATCGCGCACTTGCGCGCATCTCATCCAGTCTGCCGCCGGCGTGATGATCTTTTCCGAGCCGCGTTTTGCGACAGCGATCATGGAAGAGCGCGATCTGGCCGGCATGGTCGACATGCATGACGAACTCGACCGCGAAGTGGCCCGGCTGCTTGAGCGTCGCCCGGATATCCGCATGCTGGTGCTGGTCGGTTCCTGTCCGTCGGAAGTGATCAAGTTCGACCTCAATCGTGCCGCAGAACGTCTCGACAAGCGCTTCGGCTCCCGCCCGCGCGTGCTCTGCTATTCTGGCAGCGGTATTGAGACGACCTTCACCCAAGGCGAAGACAATTTCCTCGCTGCTCTTGTTCGCGATCAGGCCGTGCATGGGGCAAGCGAAAAGGTCGCCAAGCTCGTGGTGGCCGGTTCCGTCGCCGATGTGGTTGAGGACCAGTTTGCCCGGCTGCTCGACGAGATGGGTCTCGAAGATGTCGTGTTTCTGCCCGGCCGCAGCAGCGAGCGCCTGCCGAAGATCGGTCCCGAGACGCGCTTCATTCTGGCGCAGCCCTATCTCGGAGCCACGGCAGCAGCGCTTGAAAGTCTTGGCGCAAGCCGGATCAACGCGCTTTTCCCGCTCGGCGAAGAGGGCACCACTGCCTGGCTGAAGGCGATTGCCGATACGTTCGGTGTCTCGCCTGCGCGCTTTACGGCCATCACGGAGGCACCCCGCCGCCGGGCCCTCGAAGCCACGGCGCATTACCGCAGTGCCCTTGCCGGCAAGCGGATTTTTCTCTTCCCCGACAGCCAGATGGAGCCGTCGCTCGCCCGCTATCTCAGCCGCGAGCTCGACGCCGAGATCATCGAGGTCGGCAGTCCCTATCTGCACCGCGAACATGTGGCCGGCGAGCTTGCCATGCTGCCGCCGGGTGTCTCCATTTCTGAGGGCCAGGACGTCGAAATCCAGATCGACCGTTGCCGCGCCGCCAAGCCTGACCTCGTGGTCTGCGGCATGGGGCTTGCCAATCCCTTCGAAGCCGAAGGCATTGTCACGAAGTGGTCGATCGAATTCGCCTTCACCCCGATCCAGGGCTATGAGCAGGCCGGTGATCTCGCCGAGCTCTTCGCCCGTCCGCTGACGCGCAAAGCCATGATCGCGGGCGACCGCTCCGGCAACCGGAGGGCCGCATTATGAAACTCACCATGTGGACCTATGAAGGACCGCCGCATGTGGGTGCCATGCGGATCGCCGCCTCGATGAAGGGCGTGCACTATGTGTTGCACGCGCCGCAGGGCGACACCTATGCCGACCTGCTCTTCACCATGATCGAGCGGCGCCCGTCGCGTCCGCCGGTGACCTACACGACCTTCCAGGCGCGTGACCTTGCCGGTTCGACCGCCGATGTGTTCAAGAATGCCTGCCGCGATGCCGTCGAGCGCTTTCAGCCGGATGCGCTTCTGGTTGGTGCTTCCTGCACGGCAGAGCTCCTGCAGGACGATCCGGCGGGCCTTGCCAAGACGCTCGACGTGGCAATCCCAGTGGTACCCCTGGAGCTTCCTTCCTATCAGAAGAAGGAAAATTGGGGCGCTGCCGAGACCTTCTATCGCCTGGTGCGCAACTTTGCCGGTGGCCGGGAGCGCCCGGCGGATATCGCGCCGAACAGCTGCAACATTCTCGGGCCGTCGGCGCTCGGGTTCCGCAACCGCGACGACGTCACGGAAATTTCGCGGTTGCTCGCAGCCAACGGTATCGATGTCCGGGTCGTGGCTCCTCTGGGTGCGACGGTCGAGGATCTCGCACGCCTGCCGGAGGCTGCCTTCAACATCGTGCTCTATCCGGAGATCGGCGATAGCGCTGCGCGTTATCTCAAGAAGACCTTCGGCATGCCCTTCGTCTCCACAGTGCCAATCGGTGTCGGCGCCACACGCAGCTTCCTCAGGGAAGTTCGTGCATTGGCCGGCCTTGCGGAAGACGTTCCGGTCGGAGAGGCCGAGGATCGGGCAACCTGGTATGCGCGCTCGGTCGACAGCAATTATCTCACCAACAAGCGTGTCTTCGTTTTTGGCGACGCGACCCACGCGATTGCCGCGGCCCGCATCGCTAGCCGCGAGCTTGGTTTCAAGGTCTGCGGCCTTGGAACCTATATGCGCGAATTTGCCCGTGAAGTGCGGGAAGCAGCCGAAGAATTCGGTATCGAAGCGCTGATCAGCGACGATCATCTCGATGTCGAGCAGGCGATCATCGACGCCCGCCCGGAACTGGTGCTCGGGACGCAGATGGAACGGCACATCGCCAAGCGCCTTCGGGTTCCCTGCGCTGTCATCTCGTCTCCTGTGCATGTCCAGGATTTCCCGGCCCGCTATTCGCCGCAGATGGGCTTCGAAGGCGCAAACGTGATCTTCGACAGCTGGGTTCATCCGCTGATGATGGGGCTCGAAGAGCACCTGTTGCAGATGTTCCGCGACGATTTCGAATTCAACGACGGGGCGACCGCGTCCCATCTGCATGAAACGCATGCTGCGGTTCCTGCGCCAGTTACCCCGATTGAAGTTCCTGTTGCTGCCGCTGCTGCCGTTGTTGAAGGACCTGTCGGTTGGACGGCCGAAGCCGAGACTGAACTGAAGAAGATACCCTTCTTCGTCCGCGGCAAGGCACGCCGCAACACAGAGCTCTTCGCCGCCGGCAAGGGCATTCAACCCATTACCGTGGAGACGCTGTATGACGCGAAAGCTCATTTCGCCCGCTGACAGCACCCCGGTCAGGGTTGTGCTGGTGACGCTCGACAATCACATGGGGGCAGCCGTCGACGACGCCCGCCGCAAGCTCGCCGTCGATCTGCCGGGTCTTTCCCTCTCAGTGCATGCTGCGACCGACTGGAACGACGATCCGGCAAGCCTCGAGGACTGTCGCGCGGCAATCCTGGCCGGCGATATCGTCATCGTCTCGATGATCTTCGTCGAGGAGCATGTACGGGCAATCGCCGATGTGCTCGAAGCGCGCCACCGCGAATGCGATGCCATGGTCTGCTGCATGTCGGCTGGCACTATCATGAAATACACTTCCATGGGCCGCTTCCGCATGAGCGAGGAGCAAAAGGGTCCCTTGGCCTTGCTGAAGAAGCTTCGGGGAAAAAGCTCGCGCGGTGGCAAGGACAGTGGTCGCACCGCCGGCGAGCGCCAGCTCGCCATGCTGCGCCGCCTGCCGCAACTGCTTCGCTTCATTCCGGGCACAGCACAGGACGTGCGCAACTATTTCCTGACACTGCAATATCGCATCGCTGCATCGGACGAGAATATCGCCAACATGGTGCGGCTCCTGGTCAACAAATATGCCAAGGGCGAGCGCAAGGCGCTTGCCGGTCGGCTGAGTGCCGGCGATCCGGTCGAATATCCGGAGGTCGGCCTTTATCATCCGCGGATCAAGCCGCGCGTGACGACGCGTCTTTCCGATCTGCCATCGGTATCCGGTGGTCGCGGCACGATCGGCGTGCTCCTGATGCGGACCTATATCCTGTCGGGTGATACCGGTCATTATGACCGCGTCATCCGTGAGCTGGAGACCCGCGGCTACAATGTCGTGCCGGTCTTTTGCAGCGGGCTCGACATGCGCGGCGCCATCGAGCGCTACATGCTGCCGGCGAATGGCGGCGTAACGATCGATGCGCTCTGCTCGCTTACCGGTTTTTCGCTGGTCGGCGGTCCCGCCTATAGCGATGCTGCCGCTGCCGCCCAGACGCTCGAAGCGCTCGACGTTCCCTATATCTCCGCCTTCGTCACCGAGTTCCAGACGAAAGAGGCGTGGCTGTCTTCTTCTCAGGGCCTGACCCCGATCGAAACCACGCTGATGGTCGCCATTCCGGAACTGGATGGCGCGATCGGCTCGATGGTCTTCGGTGGCCGGTCCGATGGTGGTGGCAAGCCGAAACCCTGCATCTGCTCGCGCGAGCTGAGCGCCTGCCCGTCGGGTCGCTCCTGCATGCAGCCGGATTCCGAGCGGGTAACCCTCCTGGCTGACCGGCTCACCGCCATGGTCGATCTGCGCCGCAAGGCGCGTTTCGAGCGCCGCGTTGCGATCACAATGTTCAACTATCCACCGAACAGCGGAAGCATCGGCACTGCTGCCTATCTCTCGGTTTTCGAAAGCCTCTTTGAAACCATGCGCCGCCTGAAGGCGGAGGGTTATGACGTCGAATTGCCAGCGGATGCCGAGGCCTTGAAGGTCTCCATCCTCGAAGGCAATGCGCCACTCTATGGCACAGAGGCGAATGTCCATGTGGTCATTCCCGCCGACCAGCATGTGCGCGGCGAAGTGCATCTGGCGGACATCGAAAAGCAATGGGGCCCAGCACCCGGACGCGTGCTCAGCAATGGTCGCGGCCTCTTCGTGCTCGGCCGTCAGTTCGGCAAGCTGCTGCTCGGGATCCAGCCACCCTTCGGGTACGAAGGCGATCCGATGCGGTTGCTGTTCGAGGGCGGCTTTGCGCCGAACCATGCCTTTGCCGCCTATTATCGCTACCTGCGCGACACCTTTAAGGCCGATGCCGTGCTGCATTTCGGCACCCATGGGGCGCTCGAATTCATGCCGGGCAAGCAGGTTGGTCTGGCGGGCGACTGCTGGCCGGACCGCTTGCTGGGCGCCTTGCCGAATTTCTATCTCTATGCGGCCAACAATCCGTCGGAAGGCACGATCGCAAAGCGCCGGTCTGCGGCCACGCTCGTTTCTTATCTGACGCCACCGATCACCCATTCCGGGCTTTACAAGGGATTGAGCGACCTCAAGGGAAGCCTTGATCGCCACCGTGCTGCGGCTCCCGAAGCCCTGGTTGAGCGTGAGCGGCTGTTTCAGCTCATCCAGGTTCAGGCCGGACAGCTCGAACTTGGGAAGGACACGCTGGGGCTCGCCGAGGCCGATGTCATCCAGAAGCTGGTCGCCGAGGTGGCCGAGGTCGAATATGCGCTGATCCCACACGGCCTGCACATTGCCGGCCGCGGCATGGACGAAGCCGAGCGGCTGGAAATGCTGGAGCATGTCGCGACCAATATGCCGTCGATCAGCCGTCATGGGCGGCAGGTCGAATTGCTGGGTGCCATCGCCAAGAACGATCTCGTCACCGTCGCGCGGATGACGAAGGATGCGGATGCCGAGCTCAAGGAGAGTGTCGACAAGCTGGTCACCATGAACCGCGAGCTTGCGGACAACGGCGAAATCGACGGCCTTATCCGGGCGCTCGATGGTCGCTATGTGCTTCCCTCGCCATCCGGTGACCTGCTGCGCACGCCCGAGCTGCTGCCGACCGGTCGCAACATCCATGGTTTCGATCCCTTCGGTATCCCAAGCGCCTTCGCTGTCCAGGACGGCGAGCGTCAGGCGGCCAAGATCCTCGAACGTTATCTCGCCACGGATGGGCGCCTGCCCGAAACCGTGGCTGTGGTTCTCTGGGGCACCGACAATCTGAAGGCCGGTGGCGCGCCGCTGGCACAGGCCATGGCGCTGATGGGCGCCCGCCCGAAACTCGACGCCTACAACCGTGTCTGTGGCGCGGTTCTGGTGCCGCTCGAAGAACTGCAGCGTCCGCGCATCGATGCTGTCATGACGCTGTCGGGCATCTTCCGCGACCTTCTGCCCATCCAGGCAAGCATGCTGGCCGAGGCGAGCTATCTCGCCGCTATCGCCGACGAGCCGGTCGAGATGAACTTCATTCGGAAACATGCGCTCGCCTATTGCGAAAGCCATGGCTGCGACATCGAGGCTGCTGCCTACCGGGTCTTTTCGAATGCCGATGGCGCCTATGGCTCCAACGTCAACATGCTGGTCGCGTCGTCGTCCTGGAGCGATGATGACGAGATCGCCCAGACCTATAGCAACCGCAAGAGCTTCGCGATCAACCGTCGCGGCAAGACCAGCCATCAGGCCGAGGTGTTCGATGCGATGATCGGTCAGGTTGATATGGCCTATCAGAACCTCGATTCCGTCGAGATCGGCGTGACCACGATCGAAAACTATTTCGACACACTGGGCGGCCTGACCAAGGCGGTCTCGAAAGCCAAGGGTGGCGCGACGCTGCCGGTCTTCATCTCCGACCAGACGCAGGGCGAGGGCCGTGTTCGTACCCTCGGCGAGCAGGTGGCCTTGGAGACACGCACACGTACGCTGAACCCGAAGTGGTTCGAAGGCATGCTGAAGCATGGCTACGAGGGTGTGCGCAACATCGAGACGCAGGTGACCAATACCTTCGGGTGGTCGGCCACGACAGGCGATGTGGACCCTTGGGTCTATCAGCAGATCACGGAAACCTTCGTGCTCGACGCTGCCATGCGCGAACGGCTGGCGACGCTCAATCCGGCCTCGGCCGCCCGTGTCGCCAACCGGCTGATCGAGGCGCATGAGCGCAACTATTGGCAGCCGGATGCAGAAACGCTCGCCGCCCTGAAACAGGCCGGTGAAGAATTGGAAGACCGTCTCGAGGGGCTGGTCAGGGAGGCTGCCCAATGAACATCTACACTCATGGCAAGATCGCCGAACGCGAGGCCCGCATCGCTGAGAAGCTCCGGGAGCGAGCCGATGGCGAAGGCAGCGTTCAGGTGCATCTCGACCCGACGATGGAAATCGATGGCGCGAAAGTTTTTGCGGTCTATGGCAAGGGCGGCATTGGCAAATCGACGACCTCGTCGAACCTCTCGGTCGCCTTCTCCATGCTCGGCAAGCGCGTGCTGCAGATCGGCTGTGATCCGAAGCATGATTCCACATTCACGCTGACCAAGAGCCTGATCCCGACCGTCATCGACGTTCTGGAAAAGGTCGATTTCCATTCGGAAGAACTCCGTCCGGAAGACTATATGGTCGAGGGCTATAACGGTGTGCAGTGCATTGAGGCGGGCGGTCCGCCGGCCGGCACCGGCTGCGGCGGTTACGTCGTCGGCCAGACGGTCAAGCTGCTGAAGGAGCACCACCTGCTCGACGACACCGATGTCGTGATCTTCGACGTGCTCGGTGACGTCGTCTGTGGCGGCTTTGCCTCGCCGCTCCAACATGCCGAGCGCGCGGTCATCGTCGCTGCCAACGACTTCGATTCCATCTTTGCGATGAACCGGATCGTTGCCGCCATCAAGGCGAAGTCGAAGAACTACGATGTGCGCCTCGGCGGCGTCATCGCCAACCGGTCACGCGAGACGGACCAGATCGACCGCTACAATGCAGCGATCGGGCTGACGCGCCTCGCTCATGTGCCTGATAGTGATCATGTGCGGCTGAGCCGGCTGAAGAAGAGCACGCTGTTCGAGATGGGCGACAGCCCGGAGATCCTCGGCATCCAGAAGGAATACATGCAACTGGCCGAGCGACTCTGGGCGGGTACGCCAGCACTCGAGGCCGAACCGATGAAGGACCGGGAAATCTTCGAATTTCTCGGCTTCGAGTGAGGTTGTCATGAGCCAGGCCGATTATATCAGACGCACCGGCGAGATCGAGCACTACTTCGACCGCACCGCGCTCGATGCCTGGAAGCGGCTGACCGGCGATCAACCGGTGAGCGGCATCCGCGCCACCGTGCGCAAAGGCCGCGAAGAGATGCGCGGAACGCTGGCTTCGTGGCTGCCGCAGGATCTCACCGGCTGGCGCATCCTCGATGCAGGCTGCGGTTCCGGCGTTCTTTCCTTCGAACTTATCGCTCGTGGTGCCGAAGTCGTTGGCATCGATCTCTCGGCGCAGATGATCGCCCATGCCCGCCAGCGGGCACATGACCTTGAAGCGTCCCATGGCCGCTTCAAGGGTTCGGTCACCTTCCACAGCGGCGACATGCTCGATCCCCGCCACGGGCGCTTCGACGCGGTGGTCGCGATGGATGTACTGATCCACTATCGCCCTGCGGACGCCGTTCGCGTGCTCCACACGCTTGCCGAGCGCACCTCGCGTCAGATGATCTTCACGCTCGCTCCGGGCTCGCGCCTGCTGCGGGCCATGCTGGCTGCAGGCAAGGTTTTTCCGCGCGGCAACCGGGCGCCTGCGATCTACCCGGTCGATCCGGCGCGGCTTGTCGCACAGATGATCAACCATCCGGAGTTTGCCCATTGGCAGGCTGGTCGCAGCCACAAGGTCGCCGTCGGCTTCTACACCTCGCAGGCCATGGAGGTGATCCGGTCATGACGATCGCTGCCGCCAACCGCAAAATGATCTCGTTCTGGCAGAAGCTCGGAACGCGCTTCATGCCGTTTGCGGATGCTGCGTCGGCCGAGATGCCCCTGTCGAGGCTGCTGCGTCTTTCGTTGTTCCAGGTTTCCGCCGGTTGCGTGCTCGTTCTCCTGACCGGGACATTGAACCGCGTGCTGATCGTCGAGCTCGGCGTTTCCGTCGCGCTCGTCTCGGCGGTCGTCGCCATTCCGGTTCTGGCCGCTCCGCTGCGGCTGCTCTTCGGCTTCCGATCGGACACCTATAAATCGGTGCTCGGCTGGCGGCGTGTGCCCTATGTCTGGCTCGGCAGCCTGCTGCAATTCGGCGGCCTGGCGATCATGCCTTTTGCTCTTCTCCTACTGCAATCGCAGACGCTTGGCCCCGATTGGGCCGGCGCTGCAGGTGCAAGCCTTGCCTTCATCTTGACCGGCTTCGGCATGCACATGTCGCAGACGGCAGGCTTGGCGCTCGCAAGTGACCTCGTGCCTGAGGAAAAGCGCCCGCGGGTCGTGGCGCTCCTCTACTTCATGCTGCTCGCCGGCATGATCGGGGCCTCCAGCTTCTACAGCGTGTTCCTGGTCGATTTCTCGCCGAAGGTGCTGATCCAGGTTATCCAGGGTACGGCGCTGCTCACCATCATCATCAATGTCATCGCCATCTGGAAGCAGGAAGCGCGCGATGTGCGCCGCACGGCGGTTGACCGGGATCTGTCGAGTTTCTTCGACGCGCTTGAAGACTATCGCAGTGCGCCGGGTGTCATGCGGCTTCTGCTGGCGGTCGCAATCGGATCAGCGGCCTTTTCGATGCAGGATATTCTGCTTGAGCCCTATGGCGGTGAAATCCTCGGCCTGTCCGTCGGCGAAACAACCCGCCTGACGGGTCTCTGGGCCTTCGGAACCATGATCGGCTTTGCCTGGGCAGCCCACAGCCTGCAGCATGGCGCGCAAATGTACCGGGTTGCGGCGCGGGGCTTGCTCATCGGTCTTGGTGCCTTCCTGGCTGTCATCTTCGCCTCGCCGCTCGGTTTCAACGCGCTCTTCCATCTCGGTGCCTTCGGTATCGGTCTGGGCGGCGGTTTGTTCGCCGTCGGCACGATGCTTGCTGCCATGGGCATTGCAGAGCGCTCGGACAGTGGCCTTGTCGTCGGCGCCTGGGGTGCCGTGCAGGCGACTGCGATCGGCGCCAGCATGCTGGCCGGTGGCGTGATCAAGAACACGATCAATGCGCTGGCACTGAACGGCTCGCTGGGCGAGGCCATGATGACCCCGGCTGCCGGGTATCTGGTGGTCTACACCTTTGAAATCATTCTCCTCTTCCTGTGCCTGGCGGTCCTGGGTCCGCTCACCGGCCGGCGCTATCAGAGGGACTATCTGCAAGACATGCGTTTTGGACTGGCGGAGCTGCCCGGCTGACCGCCGGCGGATGCGCTTTACACGGGAGGGTCTGATATGACCGGGTCGTTGGTTGGGAATATCGATGTTGCACAAGTGGTGCTTTATGCGTTCTGGCTCTTCTTTGCGGGGCTGATCTGGTATCTGCGTCAGGAAGACCGTCGCGAGGGCTATCCGCTCGAAGAGGATGTCACGGGCCGCTACAACAAGAGCCCCTGGCTCTTCGTGCCGCCGAAGAAGACATTCCTCCTGCCGCATGGCCAGGGCATCAAGCAGGTTCCGGATTTCAAGCGCGACGAGCGCACGTTCTCCAGCCGCCGCATCGCACCGGCACCTGGCTATCCCATCGAGCCGGTCGGCAATCCGCTGCTCGCAGGCATTGGCCCCGGCTCCTGGGCCGAACGTTCCGACAAGCCTGACGTGACGGCCCATGGCGACGCCCGTATCGTGCCGATGCGTGTGGCTGAGGGTTTCGGTCTCGCCCAAGGTGCAACCGATCCCCGTGGCCTTTCTGTCCTCGGCTGCGACCGTCAGGTGGCCGGAACCGTCAAGGACATCTGGGTTGACCGGGCCGAACATCTGATCCGCTACTACGAAGTGGAGCTTGGTGAGGGCGGGCGTACCGTGCTTCTGCCCAACAACTTCGTCGTCTTCGGCACGGGCCGCGGGAACGTCCGCTACCTCTATGTGCATGCGGTGACCGCTGGTCAGTTTGCTGATGTGCCCGCCACCGCTCGCCCCGAACTCGTGACCCTGCTCGAGGAAGACAAGATCGCCGCCTATTTCGGCGCTGGCCTCCTCTATGCGGATCGCTTCCGTCAGGAGCCACTGCTGTGAAACAGTTCGTCACCCGTGAGCATGAAATCGAGCCGCTGCCGGGTCTTCCTGGCGTGCCTCCGGCCGGCGAGGTCATCCTGTGGCAAGGGCGGCCATCGTCTGCCCTGGTCGCTCGCCATCTGCTGAAAGTCCGCTGGATCGTTGGCTATTTCCTGATCCTTGCCAGCTGGGCGGTCGCGGCCGGTCTTTCGGACGGCCACCCGGCGGGCGGCATTCTCTTCTCGGTCGCTGTTCTCACGGCACTTGCCGGTCTGCTGATCGGCATGATCGAGCTGTTTTCCTGGGCGGTGGAGAAGACGACCCTCTACACGATCACCACGGAGCGCATCGTGATGCGCTTCGGTGTTGCGATCTCCATGACCCTCAATCTCCCCTTCCGCCAGATCGACAGCGTGTCGCTCGCCCGGATCGGTGAGAAGGCCGGCTTGATCGCGATCGCGCTTGTGCCGGAACAGCGCCTTTCCTGGCTCATCCAGTGGCCGCATGTGCGCGGCTTCCGCTTCGCCAAGCCTGAGCCGAGCCTGATCTACCTGCCCGACGCGACGAAGGTGGCCAATGTGCTGTCGGTTGCGATCGGCCAGTATCGCGGTGCGCGGGCCGAGCAGCCGCGGATCATCGTGCAAGAGACAGCCGGAAGCGCCATGCCGCCTTCCGTTGTCGCCGCCGAATAGGAGCGCGTCATGGGATCGGCTTCGCATCTCGGCTACTGGGCAGACCGCAAGGGCAAGACGCCAAATCGGGTACCCCGTGGCTTGTTTTTCGGTCTTGTCGGTCTTCTCGCCTTTACGGCGGGCGCAATTCTCTTCGGCAAGACGACGGGGCTCGGCCTTGTCACGCAGCAGCAGGGTGCGCCGGTCGGCATTCGCGATCTGATGATCACACGCAGCTCGTCTGACTTCGTCGTCGTCACCGATGCTGCGACCGGCCAGGAGATCGCCAGCTACGGCCCCCAGGCGGGCGGCTTCGTTCGCGGCTCGCTCCGGGCGTTCGAGCGCATGCGCCAGGTGGCCAAGGTGCCGTTCGACACACCTTACCGGCTGATCAAGTGGGAAGCCGGTTCCGTCAGCCTGTCCGACACGGGCACCGGCGAGCGGATTTATCTCGATGCCTTTGGCCGCGACAACGTGGCCGCATTCGAAGCCCTTCTGGGCTCACAGGGAGGAGAAAGCCAATGAACCCGGTCTTTGCCTTGATGCGACGGAAGGAGACGGTCGATTGTACCGTCGAAATCAACAACACCTTCGAGGCGCTCGGTGCGCATTTGAGGTTCGACAACGGGGTGGTCGTCCATCCGGGTGATGAAGTGCTTGTGCACGGCGCCCCGGTCCAGATCCCCTATGGCTCCAGCCAGAATTTCCGCCGCAAGGCAACCATCACCCGGGCCGGCGCGCTGGAGCGGGCCTGGATCCGCGCCACCGGCGATCTGGATATGATGGAATTGTGCGAATTCAGCTTCACGGAGAGGGCACTGTCATGAACAACCATGTTTCGCCAAGCGATCTTTCCGATCATGAGCCGACCGTCGAAGAACGCATGGCCGGGGTCAGCGATACGACCCGCAGCGCGCTCGTCTCCACGATGCTGACACCCCGCTTCTACACCACCGATTTCGAAGAGATGGACAAGATCAATGTCGAGCCGGTGCGTGCCGAATGGGACGTCTTGATCGCCCAGATGAAGAGCGATCCGAACCGTGGCCACTTCAAGCGCAACGAGCAGTGGGACGATATCGACATCGACGGCCTGCCGGACGATCTGCGCGAGGAATTCATCGACTTCCTCGTCTCGTCGCTCACGTCAGAATTCTCGGGCTGCGTGCTCTACAAAGAGATGAAGCGGCGCGGCAAGAACCAGGAGATCTGCGAGCTCTTCGGCTATATGAGCCGCGACGAGTCCCGCCATGCCGGTTTCATCAATGATGCGCTGAAGGAATTCGGCATCGGCGTGAACATGGGCTTCCTGGCGAAGGCCAAGAAATACACCTTCTTCAAGCCGAAGTTCATCTACTACGCGACCTATCTGTCCGAGAAGATCGGCTATGCCCGCTACATTACCATCTTCCGGCATCTCGAAAAGCATCCGGACAAGCGCTTCCACCCGATCTTCAAGTGGTTCCGCGAATGGTGCAATGACGAGTTCTCTCATGGCGAGGCCTTCTCGCTGATCATCCGCTCCGACAAGAGGCTGATGGAGGGGATGAACAAGTATTGGATCAAGTTCTTCCTACTCGCCGTCTTTGCGACCATGTATGTGCGCGATCACATGCGGCCGGCCTTCCACAAGGGGCTCGGCGTCGACATCGATGACTACGACATGAAGGTCTTCCGGCTGACGAGCGAGATCTCGCGCCAGTGCTTCCCGCTCGTGCTCGATCTCGACAATCCGGCCCTGCATGAAGGCTTCCGCCGGATGGAGCGGATCAATCGCCGTGTCATGGCAGCTGACGCCAAGGGCGGGATTTCCGGCCGGATCGCCAAGGGTTTCTGGTCCGCGGCCGCGGCCGTCAATTTCGTCCGCATGTATGTCATCCCGACGAAGTCGAACGCCATCCCTGCCACATCCCGCCTTCAGCCGGTCTGGTGAGGAGATTGCCATGACCTTCACGCACCCGCTCGCTGTCGTTCTGGTCGCCATCTCCGTATGGTGGCTTTCGACCGGGCTGGTGCTGGCCATGGTCAACCGATCCGACGGCCCGCGGGGCAGGGGCCTTGTTCTGATGGGCCTGATGACCATCGTCGGAGCCTTCGGCTTTGTCTTGATGCTATACGGTGCCCGCGAGCCGACGGTGCTTGGATCCTATGCCGGTTTCTTTGGCGCACTGCTCGTCTGGGCCTGGCACGAAGCTGCCTTCCTGACAGGGATCCTGACAGGTCGGCGCACGGGTGAGTGCCCTCCGGATCTCACCGGCTTTCGCCGTTTCCGGGCTGCCTGGGAGGCAGTGAGTGATCATGAGATCGCCATTCTCGTCACCGCAGTCGCACTTTGGCTGTCGCTCCAAGGATCGGTCAATCTCTTCGGGCTTGCCGCCTTCGGACTGCTCTGGGGCATGCGGATCTCGGCCAAGCTCGTCATTTTCCTAGGCGCGCCGCATGCCGTCAGCGAGTTGATGCCGAAAGGCATCCGGCACCTGAAGAGCTATTTCAAGACAGACCGGATGACGCCGCTGTTTCCGGTCTTTCTGGCGATCGCTGCGGGCCTGTTCGCCGTCCTCGTCGTGGGGGCAAACCGCGCGACCCAGGCGCATTCCGTCGTCGGCCACACGCTGCTGGCGACGTTCATGGCACTTGCCATCATCGAACACCTTGTTCTCGTGCTTCCCGTTTCCGACACTGCGCTGTGGCGCTGGGCGATGGCAAGGCAGGAACGGGCAAACCTCGTCATTCGCCCTTCGGCGGACGGCGTTTCCGCACTCAAGGAGGCTGGGCCTGTGTCTGTGCCGCACCCCTCCTGGACAGCAATTGGACAAGACACGATCGGGAAGAGGAAAGACTGATGACTGTTTTCCAGCACATGGAAGAGGCGCTCGCCGGCCTGCACACCGCCGGCAACTACCGCGTATTCGCGGATCTGGAGCGTCAGTGCTCGGCCTTTCCGAAAGCCGCGTTTCACAATGGTGACGGAACGGCCCGTGAGGTCACCGTCTGGTGCTCGAACGATTATCTCGGCATGGGCCAGAACCCGCTCGTGACGGAACGGATGATCGAGGTCGTTCGCAAGTGCGGCGCCGGTGCCGGCGGCACGCGCAACATCTCCGGCACCAATCACTATCACGTCCTGCTCGAGCAGGAGCTGGCTGACCTGCATGGCAAGGAAGGCGCGCTGATCTTCACATCGGGTTACGTGTCCAACTGGGCAGCGCTTGGAACGCTTCTCTCTAAGATCCCCGGGATCATCTGCTATTCGGACTCGCTCAATCACGCTTCGATGATCGAAGGCATTCGTCATTCCCGCTGCATCAAGCGGCAGTTCCGCCACAATGACTACAAGCATCTGCGCGAGCTGATGGCGGCCGACGATCCGGCAGCGCCGAAGCTGGTCGCGTTTGAGAGCGTTTATTCGATGGATGGCGACATCTCGCCGATCAAGGAGATCTGCGATGTCGCCGACCAGTTCGGTGCAATCACCTATCTCGACGAGGTGCATGCAGTTGGCATGTACGGCCCGCGCGGTGGCGGTGTCGCCGAGCGCGAAGGCTTGATGGACCGTCTGACGGTCATCGAGGGCACACTCGGCAAGGCTTTCGGTGTCATGGGCGGTTACATCACCGGTCCGGCCGTGCTCGTCGACTTTGTTCGCTCGTTTGCCTCTGGCTTCATCTTCACGACCGCGATCCCGCCGGCGCTTGCCGCGGGTGCAACTGCGTCGATCCGTCATCTGAAGGAAAGCAGCTTCGAGCGCCACATGCATCAGGCGACCGTTGCCAAGGTGCGGCGGGCGCTCGACGTCCGCGGAATTCCGCATATGCACAATCCCAGCCACATCGTGCCGGTCATGGTCGGCAATGCTGCGAAGTGCAAATGGATCTCGGACGTATTGCTCGACGATTTCGGCATCTACGTGCAGCCGATCAACTATCCGACGGTCGCCGTCGGCAAGGAACGGCTGAGGATCACGCCAACCCCGCTGCACAGCGATGCCGACATCGACCATCTGGCCGAGGCGCTCTGTTCGCTATGGTCGAAATGCGCGCTGGCGCGGGCGGTTGCCTAAACGGGGTAAAACCCGTATCGGCAGGCCCAGGATCTCTGTGGAACCGGACAGGATGACCGAAAGCATTTACATCCCGGCGATTGCCGGTGACGGATCGCTTTTTCCGATCGAGAAGATGCAGGCGCATCTCGACGGGCAGTTGCATCTTGCCGTCTCGGTTTTCGTCTTTGACGGCGACCTGCTGCTGATCCAGAAGCGTGCCGCAAGCAAGTATCACTGCGCCGGCCTCTGGGCCAATACGTGCTGTACACATCCCCACTGGGACGAGACCGTCGAACACTGCGCCGAGCGTCGGCTCACCGAGGAGCTCGGCTTTACCCTGCCGCTGACCCGTCATCAGACCGTCGAATACTCGGCTGATGTCGGCGAGGGTTTGAAGGAGCACGAACGGGTCACCCTGTTCAGCGCACAGGTCGACAGCCAGACGCTTCAGGTCGAGCCCGTCGCCGACGAGGTGGATGAAGTGCGCTGGATCGTTCCTGGCGAGTTGCTTCGGGAGGTGCGTGAGCGTCCTCAGGATTTCACGCCCTGGTTCCGCATCTATCTGCAACGCTTCCCAGGACTCAGCTTCGCTGAAGCGGCCTGATACAGACCTACCCCCTCATTCTCCTCATCTGAAACAAGTCCGCATCGGTAGCCTGGAGGTTACCGATGCGGACTGCGTTTGCAGTGAAGACAAGCAACTGCAACAGGGAAAGAAGCGCAAAAAGAAAGGGAGCCCGAGAGCTCCCCTTCCTCTTGCGGCCCGCCTTGGGAGGCCGTCAATCGCTGGCAGTCGGCGGGGACGATGGCGGCAGCAGGACGGCCGCCGTCTCGGACTTTGGTGCTGCGAGCGGCAGAGCGCTGCTCTGTTCGGCCGGTGCCATCCGTTGCGTCACGCCGGGCTGATAGGTGGTGAAGTCCGGCACCGTGATCGGCCCCTTCTTGGCGAGGGAGTCGACATAGTCCTGCAGCATCGAGGTGCCATAGAGCGGCTTCTGCACGCCGGCATGGCAGGTGCCGCAGCCGACCTTGAAGACATCACCCTCGGGGCCCTTGCGGGTGTCCGGGAAGACCGGCGTCAGGCCGACCATGTAGTTGGCATTGACGTCGCGCACCATGCGGATCCCGTGCCAGGCGGTCACACGCTGCGGCGGGCTTTCGTCCCAGGCGTTGAAGGCACGAGAGTTGTGGCAGGTCGTGCAATTCACGCCGAGAGACTCGGACATGTGCATCATCAGCGACCAGGTGGCTTCCGTCTCCTTGGTGCCAGCCGGATTTGTGCCGGTCGGCAGGGCGGTGTTGGAGTGCACTCGGATCGGCTTGGCATCCAGCAGGTAGTCCTTAAGGACATTCTGCGGCAGCGAGGAGTTGCCGCCGAACTTGGCGACGACGTTCTGGCCCGCGCGGTTCTGGGTCATGCCGCCCGCCGGCTTGGGCTCCAGATCCTCGTACCAATAGTTGACCGGGATCGCCTGGCCGCGGTGGCAGGTGTAGCAGGTGGCGCCGACCTGGCCGACATGGCTCTGCCAGTCGACATTGATGGCCTGCGTCATCTGGATCATCCGGCGCGCTACGACCTTTTGGTAGACTTCGTCGGAGGCGAGGTTTTCCGGGTTGTGGCAGTAGTTACAGCCGGCTTCCGGCGCGATCCATTCGGTGATCGAGGCCATGAACTGGTTGAACTGATCGTCGGAGAGATCGCCGAGGATCTGCACGTTTTCATAGAGATCGCGTGCCTTGTCACCTGCGGGGTCGGCTTCCCAGGGGGCTGGGGGCACGACGTTTGCCAGCTTCAGCGCTTCCTGGTTTTCGACGTCGCGGTGGACATACATGCCGGTGCCGCGAAAGCCGATCTGTTCGCTTTCGACAGGTGGTGCGTCCCAGCCGGCGCCGACGAAGCTTGCGATCGTCAGCAGTGAACCGGCGGAGACGGCGAAGGGGATCCAGAGTTTCATCGTCGTTCTCCTCAAAGCGCCGGGTCAACGACGCCGGGATAGCCCGGCAGCGGGGACACGATCCCGTGGTTGATGCCCCAGAGGTACCAGTTGTCGACGACCGTACCTGTCAGCAGGATGCCGATGCCGCCGGTGATCGGGGTCAGAATGGCAAACCACCAGGCCCAGCGGTGGACGGATTCCATGGTGGCGTTGAAGCCCATGGTCCATCTCCAGAAGAGGGCTGCGCGTTCGGAGGCCGTACCGCGATCGGTGATCTGTTCCAGCTCGCGTTCACCGCCGTATTTGCCGACGGCGAGGATCGTTGCGCCATGCATGGCAAACAGCAGGACCGAGCCGTAGAGGAAGACGATCGAGAGGCAGTGGAAGGGATTGTAGTAGAGATTGCCGTAACGGATCGAGAAAGCGGCCGTCCAGTCGAGATGCGGGAAGATGCCGAAGGGCACGGCTTCCGAGAAGTTGCCCATCAGGAGCGGACGGATGAAGCCGAGCACGAGGAAGAGCCAGATCGCAGCGGCGAATGCCCAGGCGACATGCGTGCCCATTTCCAGCTGGCGTGCCCGGCGATAGACGCGCACCCACCACAGAAGGATCGATGTCGTCAGGAAGAAGCCTGCGATCAGCCACCAGCCACCTTCCGCCAGTGGCGGCAGGACCTTGAGGCCGTACTTTGCCGGTGGCGGTTCAAGCCCCAGCCAGAAGAGCTGGCGAACGAACTGGATGGGATCCCAGCCGACCGAGGCCAGCATGTTTAGGCCGATGATCTCGAAGGCGATGAAACCGAAGACCAGCGAGAGCGTGCCGAGATAGCCGAGATAAATCGGTCCGATCTGGGCGTTGCCGATCATGCCGAACAGCTGCACCAGCATTGGCTTGCCGGCTCGCGGGCTGTCGCCGGCGGGAAGGGGCATGCCCTCTTCCAGCGGACCGCTGACCTGGATCGGCGTAATGATGTTTTGATACTGCGCTAATAAGAACATGGTCCGGTCCCCCTCAGTTCCAGATCGGCAGCGTCAGCCACCAGTTCCACCATTGCGGCCAGCCCTGATTCCAGAACGGTCCGCTGATGACGATGCAGACCGCGCTCCAGAAGCCCGCGTTGAGCGCCAGGATCAGGCCGAGGCGGTGGATGCCCAGCGTGCCGATCGAGTAGCCAATGATGTCGCGGAAGAATGTGTCTTCGTATTCCGGCGTCTTTACCTCGGCCTGCTTGCCGGCCTCGGTGATCGATGCACCTGGATTGGCAGCCGACAGGATCAGGCCGCCATGCAGGGAGAGCGCGAGCGTCGTGGTGAAGAAGAAGGTCACCGCGATCATATGCGCCGGATTGTAGTGGAAATGCAGGTACTGGTAGCCGACGTTCGACACCCAATCCAGATGGCTGAAGATGCCGTAGGGAAAGCCATGACCCCAGGCGCCGAGCAGCAGCGGACGGAAGACGACAAGCGTCGCATAGGCGAAGATCGCGAAAGAGAATGCAAAGGGCACGTGGTAACCCATGCCGAGCTTGCGGCAGATTTCCACTTCGCGCAGTGCCCAGGATATGAAGGCACCGAGCGCGCAGACGGTGACGATCTGCCAGAGGCCGCCTTCCTTCAGCGGCGCAAGCGCCAGGCCGTAGGACAGGTCGGGTGGTGCAATCGAGATCTGCCAGATGTTCCATGTCGGGCCAAGCGCCGCGCCATAGATCAAAAGTGCCGTCCCGAGCGTGGCAAAAAAGGCCGTGGTCACGCCGAAGAAGCCGACATAGAACGGTCCTACCCAGAAATCGAAGAGATCGCCTCCGAGCAGCGTACCGCCTCGTACGCGATATTTGCGTTCAAAACTCAGCAGCGCCATGTTCGTTTCCTCCAGAGGTGATCAGCCAGGCGGCGTTGTCGGGTCATGCGATTTGGCGGCGGGCGAGACCTAGGTCACGCCCGCTGCCGTCTTGGTCCTTCAGCCGATGAGCCGGAGATCCACGCCTTCAGAGAGGGAATGCTCCAGGGAACTGGTCGTGAGGGGCTTGCCCTCCAGCCAGTTGAAGCGTTCCGTGCTCAGCAGGATAAAGTGGATCAGGATCGCAAGCGTGAACAGGAATACAGACAGTGCAACCAGCGCTTTGCGCGGGTCGAACA
Organism: Allorhizobium sp. nf9_anc; assembly: GCF_056323085.1. Classification (NCBI taxonomy): domain Bacteria; kingdom Pseudomonadati; phylum Pseudomonadota; class Alphaproteobacteria; order Hyphomicrobiales; family Rhizobiaceae; genus Allorhizobium; species Allorhizobium sp. nf9_anc. The sequence goes on from NZ_CM150481.1 coordinate 276,057, forward strand.
TAAGCCAGACTCTCCACATATCGCGTCCTCCTCAGGTCAACATCGGCAGAAGCGTGAGAGCCGTCTGGTTAATGCCCTCGAGAGAGCTGTAACCTTCCGGACCGGGGATCCAGGGACGCCACATCCAGACCAAGATATGCGCGACGATGGCAATCGCCGTGAATATCATGAAGCCTTGGATGAAAAATCCATGGACCTCGCGCGCTTCGCTTTCGGTCAGACCCGAAAGCGAAACATTTGATGTTTCAGCCATCAAATTCACCTCCTAGTCTCGAACACCGCGGCGCCCCCGCGGCGGGGTTTCGGCAGGGTCTTGAGGATCCTGCCGGGTTTCTGCCGGTGTCGAGAACACCGGCAAACGGATCGGGTTACGCGTGGAAGGCGTAACCGGCAGCTGCGTAAGCCGAAGAGCGAGCCTCGGCGAAGATCGATTGGTCGGGGCGCTCGGCCGCGTCCTCGGCATGCCCGGCAAGCCTCGACGTCAAGGCGGCGCAAAGGCACAGCGGATAAAGGAGCAGGTAGAGACGCCGCATGTTCTGGCGCTCGGACTGGCGGTCGCGATGTCGACGCAGGTCCTGATCGGATCGGGTTGCAGTGATCATGGCTTCACCTCCAGTTGTCCCATTGATGGGTGTCGTTCCCTCGCTCATGCATAGGCTCCCTCAAGGCGGGCGGCCGTCTCGACATGATGGCGGGTAACTTCGTGGTCTTCGGCCCGGCGCGCCTCACGCTCCGCCGCTTCCCTGAGCCGCTTGGCGGCCGAGATGCGCACGAGCACGGGCTCGTTGCCGATGAATGTTTCGAGCGAGGCCTGGGCATCGGACTGCCAGGCCATCTCGCTGCGCGGACGAGCTGTTGTCGCTTCGATCGCGTCGAGTTCTCCGGCGCGCGGCAGGATGTCGAACAGCATGTCGAAGAGCGCGTTGCAGACCTCCTGGATCAGCCAGGCCGCCCCCGAATAGCCCATGACAGGCGTACCGGGATGGCGACGAACGATGGCGCCGGGATAGGAGAGCTGCACGAACTTGCCGCGGGCACCGCGCTCGGCCATGTACATCCGCTCGTTGAACGAGCCGAACATGATCATCGGCGGCTTCTTGGCCGTGAGCTCCGCGACCTCGATATTGTCGGTCTTCGATCCGGCCTTGCGGGGGATCGCGAAGTTGCAGGGCAGGCCCATTTCCTCCTCGAGGAAATTCCGGATGCCGCGCACATAAGTTTCGTTTGCGACGATCGCGAAGCTTGCAGTCGCAAAGAAGTCCTGGGTGACGGAGCGCCAGAGATCCCAAAGCGGCTTCAGCGTCGTGTGCTTTTCCTTCAAAATGAAGGGTTCGGGGTCGAGCCCGAGCATGTCTCCGAGTTCGCGCAGGAAGGCCGTCGTCGAATGAATGCCAATAGGGGCTTGCAGATAGGGACGGTCGAGCGTCTCGCAGAGCAGACGGCCGAACTCGCGGTAGAGGCAGATATTGGCATCGGCATCAGCGAGCTTGCGCACGTCTTCGAGATGGCTGCCCAGCGGAAAGACCATGTTGATCTCGGCGCCCATTCCCTCGACCAGCCGGCGGATTTCCGCCAGGTCCGAAGGCATGTTGTAGGTGCCGTAGATCGGGCCGATAATGTTGACGCGGGGCTTGGCACCATCAGGACGACGGCGCGGTGCCGGCACCTTGCCGCCCTTCGGGCCGAATTCGGTCCAGAGCCATTTCAGCGCGCGGTCGGCGCTCTGCCACTGGTCCTCGTCGATGGTGCGCGGCAGGAAGCGGACGATGTTGGAGCCTTCGGGCGTCACGCCGCCGCCGATCATCTCGGCGATCGAGCCGGTGACAACGACAGCCGGCAGGTCCGGATCGAGCGCCAGGCGGGCCCGCTTCATTGCGCCTTCGGTGCCGTGCTGACCAAGCTCGTCTTCCGAGAGGCCGGAGACGACGATCGGCAGTTCATGTGGGGGCAGGGCGTCCGTATAGTGAAGGACGGAGGTGACGGGCAGGTTCTCGCAGCCAACAGGGCCGTCGATGATGACCTGTAGGCCCTTGATCGCGGTGAAGGCGTAAACGCTGCCCCAATAGCCGCCGGCTCTGTCGTGGTCGAGGATCAGCATCCGACACTCTCCCCATTGTCGACGGCGTTGCGGGACTGCTTGACCTTGGCGGCGAACTTCTTGCGATAGGCGCTGCGGTCTTCGGGCACGTTTTCCCAGATGCCGGCACCATCACCTTTGCCGACGCCCTCGAAGAAGGCGTTCATGGCGAGGAAGCGGTCCTTGTTGCCGATCGCGGCATTGATGACAGCTGGCAGAGAGGCGACACCGGCCGGACCCATCAGGGGACGGGCGGAAATTAGGTTGGTGAAGTAGAGGGCAGGGGTGGCTGCCTCCTTCGCCTTCTGCACGACGGGGGTCGTGCCGATGGCGAGGTCCGGCTTGAATTCGGCGAAGGCGGCGAGGTCTTGCTCCAACGAGGCGCGGAAGCGCAGTTCCACACCATGCGCGGATAGCCACTCGGCATCCTCGCTGTTGTAGGGGGTCTTCGGACAGGCGGTCCCGACATAGCGAAGATCCGCGCCAAGCTCGACGAGCAGTCGGGCAACCAGGAGTTCGGAACCTTCGTAGCCGGAGAGCGTGATGCGGCCATTGATCCTGTGCTCGGCAAGTGCCGCCTTTATTGCGGCGCGCATCGCGTTGCGGCTGATATTGGTCTTCGCCTCTGGGACGTTGCAGCTATCGCCGATCGCCTTCAGCCAGGCATCGGTGCCGTCGACGCCCACCGGTGCCGAGCCGACGATCGGGCGGCCGGCCGCCTGGAATTCGCGGATGCTCGCCGTGTAGAAGGGATGGATTGCGGCCACAGCGGCGCAGTCGAGAGCGGAATAGAGCTCGCGCCATTCGCGGACGGGAACGGTCGGGCCGGCGGCGAGGCCCATCGGCTCCAGCATGCCGCCGATCACAACCGGATCGACCGGGAACATTTCACCGAGCAGGGTGACGGTGGGTCTGTCCTTCAGCCCGCCGCGCGGGCGCTGAACCGGGCCTTCGCCGATTTCCTGGCGGGCATAGGCGAGCATCGCGCCTGACAGCACGTCTTTCGCTTCCGCATGGGTCGGAACGCCAAAGCCGGGGACGTCGATCCCGACGATGCGCACACCATCGATTTCGCGCGGCAGCATGCGGAGCGGAACGCCGGAGGCCGAGGGGACGCAGAGATTGGTGACGACGACGGCATCGAACTTGGCCGGATCCGCCATCTGGTGCACGGCCTCGACGATGTCCTCATAGAGCTTGCCGGTGACCAGGGTCTCGGAGCTGAATGGCACATAGCCGACGGAGCGCTTGGCGCCATAGAAATGCGAGGTGAAGGTCAGGCCGTAGACGCAGCAGGCGGAGCCTGAGAGGATCGTGCCGACGCGGCGCATGCGAAGGCCGACGCGCAGCGAGCCGAAAGCCGGGCACATGGATTGCGGCTGATCGTGTGGACCCTTCGGGTAGTCGGCTTCGAAGCGATCCATAAGCTCGCCCTGGCCGGCCGCACGGGCAGCCGCTTTGGAGAGTTCGACGCCACCATGGCAGCCGATGCCGGATGCCTCCGCCACGCCGTCTGCAAGGACGGCGGCATCGTTGCCGACGGGAGTGATCCCGTTGGCGTCGTCCGGCTCGAATTCCTTGCGAAGGTCATCCATAATGCTCACCCGATCTCACACGTTGTCGTAGACGACTTCCAGCGACGGCCGTTTCAGCGCGCCCGTGGCGCACATGTCTTCCGGCAGGGCTGGTTGGAGCTTGTAATCGGCGCCCGTTTCGCTGGCGTCGAAGAGACCGAGCAGGCCATCCTGATCGAGCGGTTTGGGGAGGATCGGCGGCGCTTCGGCCAGATTGATGGACAGCGCTTCGAAAAGCGGTCCCCAATGGCTCTCATGCGTGCCGATGATCTGGTAATTTGCGCTCTTGCGGCGGATGTCATCGTCCTGCGGGATCGAGGCGAGCACCGGGATGCCAACCGCGTCCGCAAAGGCCTGGGCTTCACCCGTGCCATCGTCCTTGTTGATGACGAGGCCGGCGACGCCGACATTGCCGCCGAGATTGCGGAAGTATTTCACGGCCGAACAGACATTGTTGGCGACATAGAGCGATTGCAGATCGTTCGAGCCGACGACGACGACCTTCTGGCACATGTCGCGGGCGATCGGCAGGCCAAAGCCGCCGCAGACCACGTCGCCGAGGAAGTCGAGCAGGATGAAGTCGAAGTCCCATTCATGGAAACCGAGCTTTTCCAGTGTCTCGAAGCCGTGGATGATGCCGCGTCCACCGCAGCCTCGGCCTACTTCCGGTCCGCCGAGTTCCATGGCGAAGACGCCGTCACGCTTGAAGCAGACGTCGGAGATCGAGACCTCCTGGCCAGCTTCCTTGCGGCGCGAGGCCGTCTGGATGATGGTCGGGCAGGCGCGGCCGCCGAAGAGCAGCGAGGTCGTATCGCTCTTGGGGTCGCAGCCGATCAGCAGGACTTTCTTGCCGAGCTGGGCCAGCATGTAGGAGAGATTGGCGAGCGTGAAGCTCTTGCCGATGCCGCCCTTGCCGTAGATCGCGATGATCTGCGTGTCCTTGGTGACTTTGCCGGTGGCCGGGGCATCGGGTTCGATCGCGGCTTCTTCGCGGAGGTTTTCCTGCAGGCGCTCCAGTCCGTCCTGTGCGAGGTCGAGGCTCATGCGGCTTTCCTCCAGTCGATAATCATTTTCAGGCAGTCGGGGTCGTTGAATGCAGTCCGGTAGGCCGAAGCCGCATCGGACGGGGCAGAATGATGGGTGATGAGACCGCCCAGCGAGAGGCTGCCAGCATCGACCAGAGCGAGAACCGCCTCGACGTCGGTCGAGTTGAATTCGGCGGCGATGGCGATCGATGCTTCCTTCATGAAAGCGGCCGGGAAGGCAAAGTCGACGCGGCTCCCGTAAAAGCCTGCCAGGACAAGTTCGCCGCGGCGATTGAGCTGCGCGATTGCCTTGTCGATGACCGCAGCGTCGCCGCTTGCATCGATGATCACGTCGTGGCGCTGATCGCTGTCGCTCTCAGGCGCGGCGACAACATAACCGTTGGCGCCCGTGCGGCGGGCTGCCCGTGTCTCCCACACGATCGGTGCGGGCAGTCCGGTGGCGACAATGATGCGGGCGATGAGACGTCCGAGGACGCCGTGGCCGATGACAAGTGATGCGGGGCGTGTCGAGCGACAGACCGCATGGTGCGCCGTTGCAGCGAGTGCCAGGAGTGCGGCTTCTTCAGCCTGTTCAAAATGGGTTCGGACCGTGCGGGCACCCGGCACCACGAGCCGTGCGGCGCTTGCGCCGAAAAGCCCTGCGGCGTCTGCGTAGCAATTTGCGCCCGGTACGAAGACCTGGTCGCCGACAGCGCGCCCCGAGGTTTCTCCGGCTTCGATGATGGTGCCCACCGTCTCATAGCCCGGGACCAGCGGATAACGCATGCCGGGGAATGCCGGCATCGTGCCCTCGTACAGCATTTTCTCTGTCCCGCTGGAGACGCCGCTGAAGCGCGATTCCACAACCACGTCCGACGCCTCGGGCGCATTCAGCGCCAATCGCCTGACGGCGAGCGTTCCTGGTTTTTCGAAGACGATGGCTGCGCTGTGCATTGTCGCGTCCTCCCCGGACACGGGATGCCTTCTGCTCCCAAATGTCATATTAAGATTACGCTTCTGAGTGTCAATCTAAATTTACACAAAGCGAGGGTGAGATCACCGATCATTCACCGTTGTGCGATGACAAGCGTTGCCAGCAGGGGATTTCCTGTGGTGACGGCCTTTGCGTTCCGGAACCCGCAGCGGCCCAGGAGGGCGCTGATTTCCGCGGACGACCGGCAGCGTCCGGAGCCCATGGCGGCGAAGTAGGTCCCGAAATAAATGGCGGCGAGATTCGCCCCTTCGCTGTCCCCTGCCATGGCTTCAGCCACGACGAGGCGCGTCCCGGGCAAAAGGTGCCGGTGGAGATTGGTCAGGATCTTGATGACCCGATCGTCGTCGTGGTCGCAGAGGATACGGACGAGCGTCACACACTCATGGTCGCTCGGTAGCGGATCCGAAGTGAAATCGCCGGGAGACAGCGTGTAGCGGTCTAGCATGCCGCGTTCGCGCAGATGGCGCAGGGCGAGGTCGGTGACTGCGGGCAAATCGAAGAGCGCCAGCTTCACCTGTGGATGACGTTCCCCGAGCGCACCGAGAAAGGCTCCTTCGCCGCCACCGACGTCGAGCACCGATAGGTATTGGCCGAAGTCGTGCGCCGCCAGGATGCAGTCTGCCAGCATCGCCTGGCTTTCGCGCATCAGCGCCGAGTAGGGTGCGACGAGTTCGTTGTCCATCTCGGCGGGATTGCTGCCCCGGACATAGGCCCAGTAGCGGCGGAGTTCGGTGTCGCGCAGATCGCCGCGCCAGAAGGCGGCGGCATCGGTGAGATCCCGATAGAGCATGTCGTGATGCTTGATCATCTCGCGCAGTCCACGATCGGTGGCAAGGACGGTGCCGGCGTCGGAGAGCATCCACAGATCGGGCCCAGCGCTCGCCACAAGATCGAGCCGTTTTGCCTGGTCGAGCAGCCGCCGCATGGCATCTGGCGCCATGTTGCAGCGTGTTGCGATCTGAGCGGTGGAAAGGGCCTTGCCGTCGAGAACCTCGAAGAGACCGAGCTGCACACAGGCGGACAGGATTTGTGTGTGCACAAAACCGCTTGTCAGCCGGAAAAGCTGGTTCGCCTTCGCGTTTGCGACCAACCGCAGAAGAGGCAGGCGGGAGATCAGCGCACGAAATCGGGGTGAGCCGATCTGTCTGTTTCGCCATAGCCGCATCCTGATCGATAGCGATCGGAGGATACCTGGCATCTGGCGTGGGCTATCCACGGTGTTGCCGATCGGCGGGCTGGCCTTCAAGCCTCTTCCGCCGCCGGTATCCATGGCGTCACGCAGCGCTGGTTGCGAGCGTCTTCGGCATCAGCCGGGTCGCTTCGTTGCGGATCATCGAGCGGAATGCATCGGCACCCGGGCAGTCCGGCACGCTGTCGACCGCCTCTGCCACCAGACTCTTCAGGCGGGCGAGTGCGGCCTCCAGGCCGATGCTGGCGACAATATTGGGCTTGCCGTTGCGGCTGTCCTGGCCCGCTGGCTTGCCGGCCTCCGATTGCCCGACGGCATCATAGAGGTCGTCTGCCACCTGATAGGCGGCGCCGAGTGCATCTGCCAGCACCAGCCATTCGCGTGGATTGCCGCCCGAGGCGATGGCGCCGGTCGATACTGCGCCGCTGAAGAGCGATGCTGTCTTGGCACGGTGATAGGCGGTGATGTTGATTTCCGGCTCGCTCTCCCAGGCCTGACCGGCGACGAGGCCATAGGGGCTGCCCACCGCATTGGCGATGGTTGCGATCAAGGGCGCGGTCAGAAGCGGGGTCTGTTGCGTTTCTCGCGCGACCGTCTCGAAGGCGGCAATGATCAGGCCGTCCCCGACCAGCAGGGCGATCTCCTCGCCAAATTGGGCATGCACGCTGGGCGAGCCACGCCTTGTCATCGCGTTGTCGAAGCATGGCATGTCGTCATGGACCAGTGACGCGCAATGCAGCAGCTCAATGGCCACGGCAGCACTGTCGGCGGCGTGCGGCTCGCGGTCACCGCAGGCGGCAGCGACGGCAAGGCAAAGACGGGGCCGGATGCGCGCACCTCCGGGAAACACCGCATGTTTCAAGGCTTTCGCCAGGATCGGCGGACATCCGTTGGCGGTTGCGTAGCGCAGGCTGCGCTGCATGCCGGCTTCGATGCGCTCGGGAAAATCCATCAGGCTCACCTCCAGGGAATGCGCAGTTGTAAATTTTGAGCAACTGAATAATGTGTAAATCAAGATTGACACATGTGGACTGTATGTCAACCGTGCAAAGGAGAGGAACTTGTCCATGGCAACCGATGATACCGTTGCGGTGATCGGGGCGGGCATGGCCGGCCTTGCGGCCGCCGTGCGGCTGGCGGCTGCCGGATATCGCGTTGTGGTCCTTGAGGCTCAGGCCGAAGCGGGTGGCAAGATGCGCCGCGTCGAGGTTGCCGGACACGGTTTCGACGGCGGACCGACGGTGCTGACCATGAAATGGGTCTTCGACGCGCTGTTCGCTGCGGCCGGACGCTCGATCGACCAGGAGCTTTCGCTCGTTCCATCCACGGTGATTGCCAGGCACTATTGGCGCGGAGGGGCAGCGCTCGATCTCTATGCCGATCCGCAGGAAACCATTCGTGCCATTGCCGACTTTGCCGGTCGGCGAGAGGCCGAAGGCTATCGTCGGTTTGCGGCGGACAGCCGCCGGACTTTCGAGGTGTTAAAGGACAGCTTCATCGATGCGTCGAGACCCAACCCGGTCTCGCTCTCGCGCCGCATTGGCCTTGCCCGTCCCGGTGCGCTTCTCGCGATCAAGCCATTCGCGACACTCTGGTCTGCGCTGGGAGGCTATTTTGCCGATGCCCGGCTTCGCCAGCTCTTCGGGCGGTACGCAACCTATTGCGGTTCGTCGCCCTATCTTTCTCCCGCCACGCTGATGCTGGTCGCGCATGTCGAGCAGGAGGGTGTCTGGACGGTGCAAGGTGGCATCCGGGCACTCGCGCAACGGCTCGCAGCTCTGGCCGTCGAGCTTGGCGTGGAGTTCCGATATGGCGATGCCGTCAGCGAAATCGTCATCGATCCGTCCAGGCGTGCGTTATCAGGCGTCGTGACCCGGACGGGGCGCAAGCTCGATGCGCGGCAGATCATCTACAATGGCGATGTTGCAGCGCTTCCCAGATTGATCGGTGTCCCGCCCCCCGATCCAACCCGCGCTCAGGCGCAGCGGTCGCTGTCGGCCCTCGTGTCTTGCAGCCTCGCGGAACTGTCCGGCGTGCCGATCGCGCATCACACGGTCTTCTTTTCCGATGATTACGAGCGCGAATTCGAGGCGATCTTCAAACGTCGCGAAGCCCCCTCCGACCCGACCGTCTACCTCTGTGCCCAGGATCGCGATGCCGCAGGTCGGCTCTCAGCTGGGCATGCGGGTCCTGAACGCATCTACGCCCTGATGAACCTGCCGGCGGACGGCGATCGCCGTCGTTTCCATGAAAGCGAGGTCAGCACATGTCTGAAGACCATGGAACACCGTCTGGAGCTGAACGGGCTGACGCTCTCGATGAGCCAGGCGGCGGCGGACATCACGACGCCGGACCGTTTCGCGACCCTTTATCCGGGAACGGGCGGGGCCCTATACGGGATGGCCTCTCACGGCTGGATGGCGTCCTTCGCGCGGCCGGGCTCGCAGGGGCCGGTGCCGGGTCTCTATCTGGCGGGGGGCAGCGTGCATCCGGGGCCGGGCCTGCCGATGGCGGCCCTATCGGGGAAACTCGCGGCCGAACGGTTGATGGCGGACCGGCCTTTGACCAGGCGGTCCCTGCCGGCGGCTATCACTGGTGGTATATCGACGGAACGAGCGACTGCGGGCGCTTCGCCTTCACGGTAATCGCCTTCATAGGTTCGGTTTTTTCGCCCTACTACCACTGGTCCGGTCGGAAAACTCCGGAGAACCATGTGGCCTTCAATGTCGCGCTCTATGGGCCGGACGGACATGCCTGGGCGATGACGGAGCGCTCCCAGCGTCACCTTCATCGCGGCAAATCCGTCCTGCAGATCGGCGGCAGTTCCCTGCGTTTCGACGGGTCTGATTTCGTCATCGCCTTCGATGAGGTCTTCCTGCCCTGGCCAGGGCAACGGTGGTTGCCGAAACGCATGCGCGGGGGAATCCGTCTTGCGCCAGCATTCCTGGCGGATCAGACATATCTGCTCGATGCCGCCGGTCGCCATGCCTGGAAGCCCGTTGCGCCATGCGGGCGCGTCACCGTCTCCTGCGACGCCATGCAAGATGGCGGCTGGTCCGGAGACGGTTACCACGACATGAACCATGGCAACCGTCCCTTGGAAGAGGATTTCCAGGGGTGGGACTGGGCTCGCGGCACAACAGCCGACGGTCGCACCGTGCTGCTTTACGATTCAGTGCTGGCGGACGGGGACAATAGACGGTCGGGTCTCGTCTACACCGACCGCGGCGCGGTCAGCCACTTCGAACCACCGGCGCGGCGGTTGCTGAAGCGTGGCTTCTGGGGTGTCGGTGGGGGTGTCGCCTGCGATGAGGGAACGACGCCCGAATTGCTCGGCGCCTACGAGGACACGCCCTTTTACCGGCGCTCGCTGGTGGAGACGGCTATCTCTGGCGACCGGGTCCTCATGATGCATGAGACGCTGGACTGTCAGCGGCTTGCCATGCCTCTGGTCAAGCTGATGCTGCCGTTCCGTATGCCGCGTCGGGGTTAGTCCTGTGTGGCTTCTCCATGGACCTCTCGCTCGGCCTCACGGGCGCGGGCCTCAGCCTTCAGCTTTTCTTTCTTCAGGTCGCGCATCTGCCAGACGTAGAAGGCAATCGCCAGGCTGAAGACGAATATCGCTTCGATGATCCCGAAATAGTTTTCAAGCAAGGCTCGCCACCTTTTCTCGCGCGGCGCGCCGGCGTTCGCGGGCCTCTGCCCGGGCATCCGCGTGAAGACGCAGGAGTATGTCCGTCACCCGCCCGATCGTATTGTCCTTTGCCGCCAGCGAGGTGGTCGCTTGCTGCTCGGGCTCGGCGTCCCGCGCGGCCCCGCTCAAGGTGACCAGATCCCGTGCGACGATTTCAGTCGAGGCATGCAGATCGCGCACTGCCGTTGCCGTCCATCTGCTGTCCTCGCCCCTTGCTTTGATCATGAGGCCGATCTTCTTTCCAAGGCCGGTGGTCGCGCGTCTCGAGACGCTGTCGTAGTCGTTGGCTGCGATATCCTCGCCGATCGCCTCGTAGACGAGGGCAGCTGTGCGGATCGCGTGTCGGCAGGACTTCGGCAGGCAGCGAATGCCGGCATGGCCGAGCCGATAGTGGCGGGCTGCCTCGTCAAGCAGACGTTGAACGACCACTCCCAATGCTTCGCTGTGTTGCGGGTTGCGCAAAAAGGCTGCTCCATCGATCCCATGTTCGTCGAGCCATTCGAGCGGCAGATAGAGCCTGCCGTTTCTCGCATCCTCGCCGACGTCACGGGCAATATTGGTCAGCTGCATCGCAATGCCAAGATCCGCGGCGCGGGCAAGGGCAGCCCGGTCGCGCACGCCCATCACGCAGGCCATCATCAACCCGACGCTTGAGGCGACGCAGGTTGCATAGGCCTTCACGTCCTCGATGGTTTCGTGTCGCTGGCCTTCGAGGTCCATGGCGAAGCCATCGAGCAGGGCCTCGACCACCGGCTTGGGGATTGCATGATCGTGCACCACACGGGCAAAGGCCCGGTCGCAGGCAAAAGGGGCTGGCTCGCCGGCATAGATCAGGTCGAGGCGCTGTCGCAGCCGGAGAAGGGCCGGCATGCCGCTTTTGGGGTCATCGATCAGATCGTCGGAATGGCGGCAGAAGGCATAGAGCGCGCGGGCCGCCTGGCGTGTGGAGGCTGGCAGCAGCAGGGACGCCAGATGAAAGGATTTCGAGCCGCGTCTGATTGCGGCGGAACACGCCTTTTCGTCCTCGTAGTCGCCGGAAAAGCCGTAGTTGAGCGAAATCGGGCGGCGGGCGAGGGGACGGGCGAGCAGTTGCTCCCGAGCCGTATCGGACGCGATCATGGGCTTTTCCTCCTTGCCTGGGCTTCCCAGGTTTCGGCCATGATGGTGGCCGGGTCGGGCACGAGATCGGCAACGATGCGAGCGGAGGAGACGACGCCGGGCAGGCCTGCTCCCGGGTGGGTGCCCGCACCGCAGAGGAAGAGGTTGTCGAGTTCTTCGCTCTTATTGTGCGGACGGAACCAGGCACTCTGGAAGAGCTTCGGCTCAAGCGCAAACGCGGCCCCCTGCCAGGACAGGAGACGATCCCGGAAATCCATCGGCGTGGCGATGCGGGAGGTGACGATGTGGCGCGACAGATCCGGAAGGACGGTCTCTTCCAGCCGCTTTTCGATCTTGCGCCGGTAGTGTTCGGCCGTCTCTGTCCAGTCTGTCCCACTTGCGAGGTTCGGGACCGGGCTCAAGACGTAGAAGGCATCGCAGCCCGCCGGTGCAAGTGATGGGTCGCTTGCCGTTGGGCGATGCAAGTAGAGACTGAAGTCCTCGGCGAGGCGGTGCTTCCTGAAGATGTCGTCGAGCAGCCCCTTGTAGCGCGGTCCGAAAAGCATGGTGTGATGCAAGACATCGTCATACCGGCGGCTGGTGCCGAAATACCAGACGAAGAGGCTCATCGAATAGTCGCCCCGCGCGAGCTTGGCGTCTGTCCAGCGGCGGCGTGGGTGAGCTTTCAACAATTCTCCATAGGTGGTCGCAGGATCAGCGTTGGAGACCACGATGTCTGCGGCGATGCGCTCGCCGGACGCCAATCTGACGCCAGTGGCTCTGCTGCCTTCGGTTTCGATTTCGACGACCGTCTCCTGGAGCCGGATGCGGCCGCCATTGCGGGTCACCAGCGAGGCGATGCCGCGCACGAGGGCATTGGTGCCCCCGACTGCGTAATGCACGCCGTATTTCCCCTCCAGATGGGCAATCAGGCAATAAAAGGAGGTGGCAGAAAACGGGTTGCCGCCGATCAGCAGCGGATGAAACGAAAAGAGCGTGCGCAGCTTGTCGCTGCGGAAGTGTTTCGAGACGACCGAGTAGACCGAGCGATAGCCGCCCAGGCGGACGAGGCGGGCAAGCGTCTTTGCCGTGAAGAGCAGGCTGTGGAAGGGCTTGTGCGCGAGCTGCTCAAAGGCGACCTCGTAAATGCGGCGGCTCTCGTCAAGGAAGCTGCGGTAGCCGGCGACGTCCTTCGGCTCAATTCTTGCGATCTGGGCTTCCATCGCCTCGCGGTCGCCGGAGTAGTCGAAGACCGTGCCGTCATCGTAACGCACCCGATAGAAGGGCGTGTTGGGGTGGAGGTCGACATCGTCGCTCAGCCTGCCGCCGCAATCGCGCCAGAGGTTTTCGAAAAGCCATGGGGCGGTGATGATGGTGGGGCCGGCATCGAAGGTGAAGCCGTCCTGGCGATGTGCGTAGGCGCGTCCGCCGGGCTCGTCGAGCGGATCGAGGATCGTGACGCGATAGCCCTTGGCGCCTAGCAATGCGCCGGTTGTGAGCCCGCCGACGCCGGCGCCGATGATGACGGCGTGTGGCCTGTTGTCGGCGGGTGGGGTTTTCGGTTTGGGAAAGCGGCCTGCGATGTTCATGCTGCATCCGCTCCGTTGGATTTCTGTTCGCTCACCACCTCGTCAAGCCATTTGGCGACCTCTGCTGCACGGCATTCGTGCAAGAGGTGGCCGCCCCGCTCGGTGAGGATCAGCCGACTGCCTGGGGCTTGTCGCGCTGCATGGCTGGAATTGGCGATCGGCACCATCGGGTCATCGCGGGCGGCGATCAGCGTCATGGGAAAGGGAAGGCGGCGCAACGTGGTGTCGAACCGGGTCAGGTCCCAGGCTGCCATCATGCCGAGTGCGCCCCGCACATGGGCGGGCGAGGCGAGCAGCACGCGATAGATCGCCTTGCCCTCTTCGTCGATTGATGAGCCGGTGGCCGTCAGCAGATTGCCGCCGAGCGGGGTCGCGCGCGCCAGCATCGAGAACATCGAGGCCGAAAAGGGATTGGCAAAAAGCGCCTTGGCGAGCGGCGAAAACAAGGCGTTGCCGCGGATCGGCAGGAAGGCGCCGTTGATGCCGACAACATGGCGCGGCACGGCTGAGGCCTGATCGGCTGCCAGTGCGACCGCGATCGCTGCGCCTGCGGAGTGTCCGAGAATGACGGCCGGGCAGCGTTCGAGCGTTGCAACGAGCTCGCTGAGTGCCCTGACCATGCCCGGGAGAGAAAGGTCGGCGGATCCGCGCGGACGGGTAAAGCCATGGCCGGGCAGATCGGGGGCAACAATCCGGAAGCGGCTCGACAGAAGCGGAAGGATGTTGCGCCAGGAATGCGAGGCGGCGCCTGTTCCATGCAGAAGCAGGATGATGGGTGCATTATCAGGTCCGGTGATCTGCACATGCCAGTCGAAGGATGCGGTCTGCACGAAGCGGCTCGCGCTGCGATGGGGCCAGTTGCGACCATCCGTTTGCCAGTCCAGCCGCTCGCGCCCGCTCATCATGTTCGACCCTCCCGCATGGAAAGATCGACCAGGTGCGACACGCGGCCGGCATCGGCCTGCCGCAGTACATGCAGGTCGGCGCCCAGCATGCGGGCGAGGTTCGTCACGCTTTCGCGTGGCCGCCGTGCGATGTCGATACAGATGGTGCGCGTCTGCCGGCTCTTGCATGTCGCGGCAAGCCGCGTCAGTTCCTCTGCCGCGAGCGTGCGGTCGGCTGTGCCGTCGAGTGCGATGTTGCCGCTGCCGTCGGTCAAGAGCACGAGGACGGGGCTGCTGCCCCGGCGCTCGACCGAAAGCGCCAGTTCCAGTCCCGCCTTGAGGCCAGCCGCGAGCGGTGTCGGGCCGCCGCCGGGAAGCCCGGCGAGCTTGCGCTTGGCGGCGGTCAAGGAGCGCGTCGGGGGGAGAAGCAGGTCTGCACCGGTGCCTCTGAACGCAATCAGGGCGACTTCGTCGCGACGGACATAACACCGGGCCAGCAATTGCTCTATGGCGCCCTTGGTTTCGCCGAGGCGCTCAAGCGCGGTGGAGCCGGAGGCATCAACGACAAAGATCGCCGTCGATGGGGCGGCGTGGCGCAGACGCACATAGCGGAAATCGTCGCGCGTGACGAAGGCGCGTGGGGTCGTCGTTTGCCCTGATGGCGTCGTGCCAGGCGCGCTTAGGGCGCGGCGTTGTGCGGCCCTGATCTTCTGGAAAGGCGCCGCCGCGCGCAGGGTGGCTACAATGTCCGGACGGGCCTCCGCATGGGGTGGAGTAAGGCCGATGCCGAAGGGGCGACCGCGCCTCGCATTCTTGCGAACGCCACCGGATTTGCCCGCAAGACCAGAACTGCGCGTCGGACGCAGGCAGATCGACAGCCAAGGGTCGGCCGAAAGCGTGCCGGCCTGAACTGCGGCCAGCATTTCGGTCAGGTCGTCGAGACGCGACGGCGCCGTGGTTTCGGCTTCGGGCTTCGGCTCCACGGCTTCGGTCGTGGGCGCCGGTTCCGCTGGCGCTTGGTCGCGCTGCTCGGGCGGCGAGGTTTCGGGTTCTTCCGGTGGCTGATCGCTCACCGGAGAAAGACGGATGCCGAGGCAGAGGCGAAGGGCTGTCAGCACATCACCTTCCGCGACGGCTGCGCGATCATCACGGCAGGCAAGCAGCCGGGCGGTGCGTACAAGGTGGCCAAGTATCCGCGGCGAGCGGTGGCCGGTGCTCAAGGAGAGGGCGGCAAGCCCCTTCAGCAACCGGTCGTCGATCGAAACGTTGCGCCAGGCCGAATGCGGTTGGGTCAGGGTTGCGCCTTCTGGCAGATTGCTTTCCACGTGGTGCCAACCGATGCCGTCGAGATCGACGCGCAGGGCGAGGCGGTCGCCGATGAGGCCGGACAAGGGCGCCTCGTCATCAAGGGATTCGTCCAGGGCAATCACCATATGGCCGGACGCAGCTGGTTCGTCCATGCCTCGGGCCACGAGCGCTGCTATCGCTGGATCCAGACGCTCGGCCATGGGGATCAGCAGAATGCCGCCTTCGGCTCTCGCTAGAAGGCCAGGCTGGCGCACCAGATGTCCGAGTTTTGCGGTTGCTGCGAGATCGACACCGCCAATCAGGTTGGCGATTGAGGTTCCCGGCGGCAGTCTTGTCCAGGACTGCCCGTGGCCCAGGTGCTGTTGCAGCCTTTCGAGGAACAGGTCACGCACGCCGCCCGCACGCGCCTTCAGCCAGAGCCCTCCGATGCCGGACCCGCCGATGCAGAGCAGCTCTATTGCCAGAAGGGCGTCGGCCAAAAGCTCCGAACCTCTGATGTCGAGTGCCTGTTCGAAGGCTTCGTGGGGGCCGAGTTCAGCCATGGGCGTTGTTGTCGCTGATGGTCGCGAGCGCGCGTTCCACCCTTGGGCTCGATCCAGCGTCGTCGAGCGGGTCGCGGCGCAGGCGATGGCAGAGCACCATCGGCGCAATTTCCGCGACATCGTCCCAAGTCGCGAGTTTGCGGCCTGCAAGGGCGGCTGCCGCGCGGCTTGCCCGCATCAGCGTCAGCTCGCCTCGCATGCCATCGATGCCGAGCCTCAGACAGAGCTGCGACATGCGCATAACCACATGATCGGGGATCTCGACCTGGCGAATAATCTTGCGGGCTGCAACGACGCGGCGACCGATCGTGGCGTCGCGCTTGGCCCAGAGCCTGACAAAGGCAGCCGGGTCTGTCTCATAGGCGTCGCGGCGGCGGATGACTTCAATGCGTTGGTCAAGGTCATCGATGGTGCGGACATCGACCGACAGACCGAAGCGATCGAGCAATTGCGGTCTGAGATCGCCTTCTTCCGGATTGCCACTGCCGACCAGAACGAAGCGCGCAGCATGGCGGATGCTCAGGCCCTCACGTTCCACGACATTGACACCAGAGGCTGCTGCATCGAGCAGGAGATCAACCAGATGATCCTCCAGCAGGTTGATCTCGTCGATGTAGAGGAAGCCCCTGTTGGCGGCGGCGAGCAGGCCTGGCTCGAAGTGCTTTTCGCCTGCCACGAGCGCCTTTTCGATGTCGAGCGAGCCGCAGACACGGTCTTCTGTCGCGCCGAGTGGCAGGTCGATCATCGGCGCCCGATGCTTGACGATCGGCGGGGCTTTCAAACCTGATGCCGGATTGCAGGCGGTGCAGGCGGATTGGGGTTCGGCGGGCAGGCAGTTGTAGCGGCAGCCGGTGCGCGTTTCGATGGGCGGTAGCAGTTCGGTCAGGGCCCGGACGGCTGTCGATTTTCCCGTGCCGCGATCGCCGAAAATGAGAACCCCGCCCAACAGAGGTTCGACCGCTGCCATCAGGAGGGCCTTCTTCATGTCCTCCTGTGCCACGATGGCAGCGAATGGGAAGGGTTGGGCCATAGGTCTGCCTCAGTTCGAGTGTCAAATTTAGTTTACACTTTTTGATGTCTCTTTGAAGAGGGTTTGTCGAGAATCTTGTGCCCCAACGCAAATGGCCGCGCTTGCGGCGCGGCCATGCGTTTTCGATCTCATTATGCTTTCAGGTCCGCAGCACCCGGTAGATCGCCGGAATGACCAGCACCGTCAGCAGCGTCGAGGAGATCAGGCCGAAGAGCAGCGAGATCGCCAGGCCCTGGAAGATCGGGTCTGTCAGGATGACCGCGGCACCGATGATGGCGGCGAGCGCCGTCAGCAGGATCGGCTTGAAGCGGATCGAGCCTGCCTCGATCAGCACATCCGTCAGCGTCTTGCCGGTGTGATCGGCATGGCGGATGAAATCCACCAGCAGGATCGAATTACGCACGATGATGCCGGCGAGCGCGATGAACCCGATCATCGAGGTCGCCGAGAAGGGCGCGCCGAAGAGCCAGTGGCCCCCGAGGATGCCGATGAAGGTCAGCGGTACAGGTGTGAGGATCACCAGCGGCACCTTGAACGAGCCGAACTGGGCGACGACGAGGATGTATATGCCGAGCAGCGCGATCATGAAGGCGGCGCCCATGTCGCGGAAGGTCACCCAGGTCACTTCCCATTCGCCATCCCAGAGAAGCGTTGCCTCGTCCTCGTTGGTCGGCTGACCGTTGAGCGAGATCACCGGCTTGGGAAGGCCCGTCCAGTCCTGCGCATCAATCGCTTCCTGCACGGCGAGCATGCCGTAGAGCGGGGCTTCGAAGTCGCCAGCCAGTTCGGCGGTCACCATTTCGGCGTTGATGCCGTTGTGGCGGAAGATCGGCAGTGTCGTCTTCTCGTCGAGAACACGTACGACATCGCCGAGTTCGACCACGCCCTTGTCGCCGGGTAAGACATTGGCTGGCATCGGGGTCGAGAGGAAGCGCTCATCGATGACCTTGTCGCCCTTTGCCCGCTCCAGGCGGATCGGGATCGGCGGACGGCCATCGCCGCGATGCGAGTAGCCGATGGTCTTGCCATTCGACAGGATCGCGATCGTGTCGAAGACATCGCCTTCCTCGACGCGGTAGAATTCTGCGTCGTCGGTGGAAATCACCAGTCGCTTGCGCTGGGCTTCGACACCATAGGAATTGTCGACATCGACGATGAAGGGGACCGAGCGGAAGGCCGCCTCGACCTTGGCGGCCACGGCGCGACGGATTTCGGGCGTCGGGCCATAGATTTCCGCGAGCAGGGTTGCCATGACGGGCGGGCCCGGTGGGGGCTCGACGACCTTGAGGCTGGTGCGTTCGGGCGTCGTGATCGATGCAATCTTCTGGCGGATGTCGAGGGCGATATCGTGGCTCGAACGGTCGCGTTCCGACTTCGGCGTCAGGTTGATCGCGACGTCTCCCTGATAGGAGGCTGCGCGCATATAGGCGTGGCGCACGAGGCCGTTGAAGTTGAAAGGGGCGGCCGTGCCGGCATGGGTCTGCACGGAGACCACTTCCGGCATATCTAGGACGGTGCGGCCGACGGCCTGGGCAATCGCATCGGTCGCCTCGACGGACGAGCCTTCCGGCAGGTCGATGGTCACCTGCAGTTCCGACTTGTTGTCGAAGGGCAGGAGCTTCATCGTGACATGCTTGGTGTAGAAGAGGCTGAGCGATCCGAGTGTCAGCAGGCCGACCAGAGCGAGGAAGATCCAGCTGCGCGTCTTGGTGGCGAGGATGGGGCGGGCAGTCGCGGCATAGAGCCGCCCAAGTTTGCCACCCGTCTCGTGATCCTCATGGGCGTGGACGGGCGCATTGCCCGCGACCTTCAGCATCAGCCAAGGGGTGACCATGACCGCGACGAAGAAGGAGAAGACCATCGCTGCCGATGCATTGGCGGGGATCGGGCTCATATAGGGGCCCATCATGCCGGAGACGAAGAGCATCGGCAGGAGGGCGGCGACGACCGTCAGGGTCGCGACGATGGTCGGATTGCCGACTTCGGCGACGGCCTCGATGGCGCTGCGGCGGCGCGAGCGCTTGTCGCCCATGCCCCAGTGGCGGGCGATGTTCTCGATGACGACGATCGCGTCATCGACGAGAATGCCGATCGAGAAGATGAGCGCAAAGAGCGAGACGCGGTTCAGCGTGTAGCCCATCAGGCGCGAGGCAAACAGGGTGAGCAGGATCGTCACGGGAATGACAATCGCGACGACCAAGGCTTCGCGTCGGCCGATCGCCAGCCAGACGAGTGCGATGATCGAAACGGTCGCGAGGGCGAGGTGGTAAAGGAGTTCGTTCGCCTTTTCGTCCGCTGTTTCGCCGTAGTTCCGGGTCACCTCGACATGGATGTCTTCGGGGATCAGCTTGCCTTCCAGGGCTTCGACGCGCGCAAGGATGGTCTCGGCCACCACGACGGCGTTTGATCCGGCGCGCTTGGCGATGGCCAGCGTCACCGAGGGCACGCGTTCGACAGTCTCCCCGTCCTTGCGCAGCGTCGAAACCAGGGCTTCGCTGGTGTCGGTGGCAAAGTCTATCGTGGCGACATCTCGGACATAGACCGGGCGACCATCGCGGGCGGTTAGCAGCAGGTTGCCGATCTCGGCCGGTGTGGACAGGGTCTCGCCGGCGATCACGTCGATCTGGCGGCCCTGTTCGCGCACCTGCGAGGCGGGCATGGCGGTATTGGCCCCGCCGACCTTTCCGGCGAGTTGCTGCAGGGTAATGCCATAGAGCGCCAGCTTTTCCGGCTGTGGCGATATGCGGATGATCTCGTTGGTCTCGCCGACAACATAGGTCAGGCCGACATCCTCGACCTTGGCGACTTCGTTGCGAACCTCGCGGACGATGCGGGTCAGGTCGTTGGGGCCGACATGGCCGCTGGCATCCTTCGTCGGGGAAAAGGTGAGGGTGACGATCGCGACGTCATCGATGCCGCGCCCGACCACCTTGGGTTCGGCGATGCCGACCGGAATGCGGTCGATGTTGGCGCGGACCTTGTCATGAACGCGCAGTACGGCGGTGTCGGATGAGGTGCCGACCAGGAAACGAGCAGTCACCATGACCATGTTGTCCATGGACTGGGAGTAGATATGCTCGACGCCGTTGATGCTCTTGACGATCGTTTCCAGCGGCTCGGAGATCAGCTTCTGGGCATCATCAGCTCGCAGGCCGGGTGCCTGGACGATGATGTCGACCATGGGCACGGAGATCTGTGGTTCTTCCTCGCGGGGCAGCGTGAGCAGCGCGACGAGGCCGAAGGCGAAGGCGGCGATCAGGAAGAGCGGTGTGAGCGGCGACTTGATGAAGGCGCGCGTCAGATTGCCGGCAATGCCCAGATTTCTCATCGGGGTATCGTCGTCTGGCTCGCCAGCCCCCGGGGGATTGTGATTGGGGTTTGTCATTTCGTCACCACGACATCACCGGCTGCGAGGCCGGACAGGATCTCGATTTTGGGGGCGCCCTCGAACGCGATTGTCTCACCGGCCACTACGGCGCGTTCCACGATGGCTTCGCCTTCACGGACTGCAACGAAGTCGATGCCGGCGCGGTTGGTGAGGCTTGCGGTTGGCACTAGCAGCGCCTGGCGCTCGCCAACCGGCAGTTCGACCAGGACGCGGGCTGCGACGAAATCGGTATCGAGACCTTCGACCTCGACATCGGCGGTAACGCGGCCGCCCTCGATCTGCGGATAGATCTTCACGAGTTCGCCCTCCAGCGTCTCGCCGCCAGCCTCGATCCGGATCGGCGCGCCCTGGGATAGTTCGTGGGCGTGGCGTTCCGGAATCGCGAGCCGCAGGAAGAAGCCGCCACCGGCGATGGTAGCGACGGTCTCGCCGGCCATGACGACGGCGTCGCTGGTTACCGGAACCGAGATGACCCGACCGTCGGAGGGGGCGAGAACTGCTCCCTCCGAGGTCTGCTGCACGAGGAGGGAGCGCTGGGCCTCGGCCTGGCGGACCTGATTGGTGATGACATCTAGCTGGGTTCTCAACTGGTCGAGGCGCTGGGTGCTGGTGGCACCGCTGCGGACCAGTCTGTCCGCACGGTCAAGTTCGACCTGAGCATCGTTCATCGACGCGTTGAGGCCCTGAAGCTGGGCGTCGACCGCCTTGATCTGGAAGTCGATCTTGTCGTCCTTCACTTCGGCGATCACGTCGCCGGCCTTGACGAGGTCGCCTTCGGTGACATTCAGCGTCACGATGGTGCCGCCAAGCCTTGCGCGCGCAAGGACGCTGTTGCGCGGCTGGATCTGGCCATAGACCGCCTTCATCTCCGGTATGCTCACGGCCTCAAGCCTCAGATCCGCCGCTTGTACGGCTGTCAGTCCTGCTGCCGTCATGGCGGCGATGAGAGCGATGAAGGCGGTTTTCTGCATGATCGGATCCTCAGAATGCTGTGCCGGGGCGAAGGCCCAGCTTGCGGAAAATCATGGCGGCTGGACAAAAGCCGGTGAAGGCGGACTGTAGCATGTTCACGCCGATGAAAGCGGTGAACCAGACGAAGCCTGGATGGACGAAGTGGGTCAGCAGCAGAGAAACCAGAACCATGATGCCGGCAAAGGCCAGAACAGCGCGATCAATCGACATGTTTTTCTCCTTTAAGATACATATCTACGATAGTACGTATATATCAGATAAACGGATGTCAAGTCGCAGGCGGTGTGGTTGTTCAAGCCACGACCAATGCCGTCACACGGTGCAATCGTCCGTTTTGCAGAAACTGTTGTAGAGGGTGCCGATCACGGCGCGTGCCGGTTCGCTCTCGATCCGGTACCAGATCGTCTGTCCGTCACGCCGACCGGCGATGATCTTTTCGCGCCTCAGAAGCGCCAGATGCTGAGAGACGGTGCTGTCGCGAATGCCCAGAAATTCGGCCAGTTGACCGACCGAATGCTCGCCATCGGCAAGCCGGCACAGGATCAGCAGTCGATATCGGTTGGATAGCGACTTCAGGAGTTCGCTGGCCATGTCAGCGCCAGCTTTCATCTGCTCAGGATCAATCTTCATAGATACGAATATATCTTAGAAAAGAAGGTTGGCAAGGGTTGACTAAAGAGCGGCTCCCACAAATATATAAAAAACGCTATCTCTAAAGTCTCGCCGTTATGGGCATTCAGCCGGCAAAGGAGCCGTTCATGAGCATCCGCAGTATCGATCCGAGTTTTCATGTGACGGGGCAGATCAGCCCATCGCAGCTGAATGAGATCGCTGGCCTTGGCTTCAAGACCGTCGTCTGTATGCGACCCGATAACGAAGGTTTCCGGCAGCCGTCGTTTGACGAGGTGGCCCATGCTGCGCAGGAAGCCGGACTGGAGGCGCATTATCTGCCGGTCGTTCCAGGCTCCATGCCACTAGACCAGGCGGAAAAGCTCAAGAGCATTCTTGGAAAACAGACCGGCCCCATTCTCGCCTACTGCGCGTCCGGCCAGCGCTGCGCCGCCGTCTATGACATGGCGAAGCGCGCTCCCTGAGATCGAAGCGCCTGGATCAGGCGGTTCTCCATTAGGGACGACTACAAGATTTGCCAATCGACGCGACTGGCGAAATGGCCTTGAATGCGCATCTCTGGTTTGGAGTGTGCTCATGGATCAACTGCGTGGCGAGCTTGACCGGGAGCGGCTATCGGTCGTTCATCCCGGCGTCGAGCAGCACATCGGGGAGCCCGTCTGGCTGATGGCGAGTGCCTTGCTCGCCAATCCGGCCTTTGACAGGGCGATGCTCGCCTATTGCCGGAGAATGGTGGAGCCGAGCGCCTTCCGATGGCCTTCCAACAAGATCTTCGCCCAGAAGATGCGCTACATCACCTGCTACATGCTGATCGGGCTTGCAGCGCGTTTTGAAGACGGCACCGGTCCCGCGCCGACCATGACCTTGTTGCAGACGATGGTTCCCGGTAGCTCTCGTCAGGTCAGCGACCTCATCGCGGGATTGAGGGCCGGAGGCTATGTCGTCGCCCATCAGAATGCGCGGGACAGGCGCGAAATCCGGTTGGTGCCTACCCCCTTGCTGGTGCTTGAAATTGCCCGCTCGCCTCTCGCCTTCCTCGCGTCGCAGGCCATGCTGGAACACCACACGCTGTTCGAGGCCTTGAGTGCCGACACGGCTCGTCTTTCCAGGCTGATCGCCAGATCGACAGAGGCTTTCCAGTCGAAGGATGTGCTGTTTGCACCATTCGAGACGGTCGTCGAATTCACCGGCCGCGACAGCGGCTACCTGATGCTCTGCGCCGTCATGGGCGCTCACCTTGCCCGGCAGGCAGGGGAGGCGTGGGATCTCGCTCTCACTTATGATGCGCTTTCGCAGCGGTTTCAGGTCTCGCGGCAGCATGTGGGCAATGTTCTTGCCCTTGCGACGAAACGCGGCCTGCTGACGCTGCATGGAGGCAGGATCGGCGATGTGGACGACCGGTTGCTGACCGAGTTTGCCTGGTGGGCTGCGGGCCAGATGGCCCATTTCCGAACGCTGGCTGCCTGACTGTGGACGCGTCGACAGGGAGCAGCGCATTCTCTGCTCTGATTTAGATATTCTTTAATTACTGGTGGTCTAAATTGCTCACAGATTGCAGAATCAGTTTCTGCGCGCCGGGATGCCCGGTTGATCAACATCGTGACAAGGTGCCAGCAGGCACGGGCTTGCAGCAGGAGGAATTGCAGATGAATACGACGTCGAATGCCGCTGATGCCCTCGAAATCATCGCCTTTCGGCTTCATCATCAGGAATTCTGTGTGAAGACAACGTCCATCCGCGAAATTCGCGGTTGGGCCCCGGTGACGCCGATTCCGCATTCGCCCTATGAAGTCCTCGGTGTCATGAACTTGCGCGGCACGGTCATTCCGATCGTCGATCTCGCCGTCAAGCTCGGCATGCCGGCCGCCCAGGCGACGGAGCGCAGCGCCGTGGTTGTCACCGAAGTCAACGGCATGACGGTCGGTCTTCTCGTCGATGGTGTTTCGGACATCCTGACTGTCGCTGGCAGCACGCTGCAGCCGCTTCCGGCCGCGACCGGCCCGAGTGCCGCCTTCTCCGACGGCATCATCGCGCATGACAAGAGCATGATCTGCTTCCTCAGCCTCGAGCGCATGTTCGGTGAGGACGATCCGTCCGCCTGGGGCATGGCTGCCTGATCAAGAATGTCGGTCGGGCAGGGTGGCTCAGCCTCTCTGCCCCATCATTCCGCGCTCTTGATATCGTCACACTTTGTTTGCCATGGCTCGCGAAAGAGTTGTGCCGCCGGGGCGCGCTCACGGAGAATTGCGACTTTTTTAAGTGTTTGAGCCCAGCTTGCGTGGCGAACGACTTCCCCAGTTCCCATCTTTGTAGCAGGATGTCGTCAGAGGAGCACCGAGGTGACGCAGTCCCCGAACAACCTGACCGAAGACCTGCTGGGCCGTCTCAGCGACGCGCTTGCTGGCACCCATGGGCGCGAGTTGTCGCTCGATGCGGTGAAGTCGCTCGTCCAGCTCGAAGTCCAGGATTGGAACATCGACCGCTGTCCGGATGAAGGTCGGGCAGGCACTGCCCGCGTCGAGCAGCCCCTGATCCCTCATCGTATCCGTCTATCGTCAGACTGAGACGTCTCAGTTCTGTGCCGAAATCGTGCAACTGACCCTTCGACCGTCGTAGAGCTTGGTCAGATTGCCGCCAAGTTTGGTATTCGACATCGGACGCAGCGCTTCGAATTCTGCCTTCATCTCAATATCGTTGCTCAGGGCCACATAGGGCTCAAGCCAGGCTATGGCCGATAGGTTGTTCTTCAGGCCGGGCTTCACGGTCTGGCTCTTGCCGTTGATCTTCTGGACAATCTTCGGATCTTTCACTGCCGCCACCGAGAACCGGGCCATGGTCTGGAGCTTCTCCAGGTCCGCGCCGCCCTTTCCATAACCCGCATCGCAGATCCGCGCGACCGACGTGACGAGCGGAGCCATGGCATGCAGCTGATAATGCAGGGCATATCTCTGGCGGTTCATCTCGAGCGGCAGGCTGCCATCTGGTGATGCGTTGACGATCATCGTGTTGTTACTGAGGATTGCCCATTCGACCAGTCCACGGTCGCGGTTGAGCACGCCCACTTCGCCCACGGCCAGGCTGGCCCAGGCGCGCAGGTTGTTGCGGGCTGCTCCCTTGGTGGCCTCGTTTTCGAAGAAGTAGACGATCTCCTGGGCCCGCTTTTGCAGCCATTTCTCGACGATGCGTTCCCGGTCATGCAGGCCGGGCACCTGGTCGCGGCTTTCGGCGAAGAGGATGGCAAGCCCGCCGATGCGGGCCGGGATCGAGAGTTTGGCATTGAAGGTGCGCATGTCGTTGAGCGCGTCGGCCTTCGCCCAGGCATAGATGGAATCCACCACGCAGCGCTGGTACTGCCTGCGGGTCGCGACGTCCTTTTCGGTTTCCGCCTTCGACACCACCTTGGCGAGGTTCTGGATAAACTGGTCGATGGGTTTCAAAGCCTTGGTGACGGCGGCGTCCGAATCCTCGTCAATGTCGGACCTCGTCTTCGAATCGGCCTCATAACGGCTGCCGAAGCCCAGGCTCATGACCGGCGTCGGTGTCTTGAAGCAGGTCTCCTCGGCTGCTTCTGCTTTCGGTATAATCGCCATGGCGGCGGTTATGGCGAGCAGCGAGACTGCGATGTGGCGGTTCAGTGTCCATCTTTTGAGATCGGCCAATGATTAGCCCTCCGTTCCTGCGTTGTTGAGCTTCAGGACCTGGGCGGCGTCTGGGTATCCGGCTTCT
Source organism: Allorhizobium sp. nf9_anc (assembly GCF_056323085.1). Classification (NCBI taxonomy): domain Bacteria; kingdom Pseudomonadati; phylum Pseudomonadota; class Alphaproteobacteria; order Hyphomicrobiales; family Rhizobiaceae; genus Allorhizobium; species Allorhizobium sp. nf9_anc. The sequence goes on from NZ_CM150481.1 coordinate 301,777, forward strand.
GCGGCTTTCACCATCCAGGTTTGTGCGGCGTCGAGTGCCGGGCGGGTGCCCAGTCCATAGGCGTAGGATTGCGACAGGAGGAACATGGCCTCGCCGTCGCCGGCTTCCGCCGCCTTCTTCAGCCAGGTGAAGGAGGCGAGGATCGACTTGCTGTCCTTGGCATCGTCGCGCATCAGCTTGGCCACTTCGCGCATGGCGACGGGCTGTCCGGCCTCGGCGGACTTCTGGTAAAGGCCACGCACATCGACGCGCTGCGACACCTGACGCCGGATTTCCGGCTTCATGTTGGCCAGCATGAGGAGTTTTTCAGGCACGGACTGCAGATCGGAGCTCTCAACGAGATCGACGAAGATGTCGCTCGCCTGCTTCGGATCGTAGCTCTCGCCGGCATCGTTGGCGTAGTGCTTGACGAGGCGATAGTAAGCGGCTGGCTCGCCGCCGAGCCGCGCTTCCTGGTAAAGGCCGAGCGCGCGCTGCTGCATGTCCGAGCGATTGAAGGCCATGTAGACATCGGCGATCTTCACTTTCCTCCAGGCATCATCGCCGGCAATGTGCTCGGCGATCGACAGCCAGCGCTTGGCATCCTCCCGCTGATGTCTGATGGCGAAATCCGCAAGCGCCATCGTGTCATCGTAGTCGCAGCGCTGCGTGCTGATGGCCTGATGGTAGAGGCGAAGCTTATCTTCCTCGGAGGCAGCGTTTTCTGCCAGCAGCAATTGCGCCGACATGTCGCCGCGATCGCGCATCACCTCGCCGAAACGAATGAGGGGCGAGGACAAGGGATCCATGTCCGGGCCTTCGAGCTCCTGGAGGAGACGTACCGCGCGCCCGGCGCCGCTTGCGGCGAGCGGGTTCAGGATTTCCTTGGCCAGTGCCACGCTTTCCGGATCGGTCGCGTAGTTGTTGACGAGGAAGCGGGCGAAGCTCAGGCCGGCATCGACGGTCATGCCTTCGCCGGTCATCTGGATGCTGCGCTTGGCGTCGTTGATGCGGCCCTTTTCGAGGTTCTGCTTGAATTCCAGCAGAGCGGCTTCAACGGTCGCGCCGCGCCGGATCTCGGCGCGCTCTGCCCAGAAGCGCAGAACCTGGTCGGAATAGCCTGCGCCCTTCAGATAACGTTGATACAGCGCCAGTGCGCTGGCGCGACCGTAGAGTGCCTGCGTCTGGATCGCGGCGATCACCATCGGATCCTTCAGCGCGGGCAGCTGGTCAATCTGTTCGGGCGCGAGATCGAGTGTCTTGTTGCCGGCGCCGGCTTCGACGTTCGACCAGTAGTCTGCCGCTGAAAGATCAGGTCCCGTGGGATCGACGCAGAGGTAGACGCGCTGGAGCTTGGCGATCGCGTTGATCTCGCCGTTGATGTGGATCGCGCCCGAGAGAAGGTCGGTGGAGCGGGCGATGGTCTTGGGCGAAAGATCTTCGCGCATCAGAAGTTCGGCGAGATCGATGCCGCCCTCGATATCACCGCGTCTCACGGCTTCTTCGAGCAGCGGTTTTACTTCGGCCGCCGATTTCCAGAGACCGTCGCCGGCCTGGATGACGCGGGCGAGGCGGGTGAGAGCCCATGGTGGCGGATCGTTGCGGGCGATCAGGCGGCGAAGCAGGTCTTCATAGGCTGCCGCATCGGCCGGCGATGTGTCCTTGGTCTGCTCGAGGAGCTGCGCTTGCTTGATGACGCCCGCCTGGTTGCCCGCTGCTTCTGCCTGCTTGAAGTAGGCAAAGGCCTTTTCCTTGTCCTGAGGCACCAACGCACCTTCGGCATAGAGACGTCCCATTTCGAGGATCGCGGCCATATTGCCGCCGTCAGCGGCCTTCTTCAGGTATTTCAGGAGGACATCGTTGTCCTTGACCACTTTTTCACTGAGGAGATTGAGCTCAGCGACTTCCCAGGCGGCGGCCGTGTCGCCCAGATCGGCGGCAAAGCGGTACCAGGCCTGGCTGAGATCCGGATCCTTCACGACGACTTCGCCATCGTCATATTCGCGCGCAACACGGCTGATGCGGTCGCAGATGCCTTCGTCGAGCACGCCGACCAGGGAGCCGAAGGCCATGTTGACCGCGAGTTCCGGTTCGATTGCCCAGCCGTCGACGCTCTCGCCGTCTTCGGTAAGCCGGGCGAGGTCGAGAATGGCATCGGCATTGCCGCCATAGGCAGCCTGGACCTTGAGCTTCAGGCCCGCCTCTCTGTCCTGATCAATGCCTTCACCGGCGATCAGATAGTCGGCAAGCGTGTTGAGCGAGCCTGCAGGATGTCCGCCAATATCGAGCAGTTTCTGGACAAGGCCATCCGCGCGTGCATTGTCCGCCTCGCCCTTGGCCAGCATCAACTTGACCGTGTCGAAGAGGGCGTCCGTCTGGTCGTAGCCCTTCTTCACCGTCGGCATCAGTTCCTGGATGCGGGTGATGATCGGCTCGAAGCGACGGGCATCGAGATCCCGCATGCGGTTCATGTCGCGGGTGATGGCAAATGTCGCGCGCTTGGGCAGGGCCTTTTTATCCCATGCGGTCCATTCGGCGATCATGTCCTCGTCGCGGACGCGCGGCGTGCAGACCGCCGTCTTGGGCAGCTCGACGTCCGGTGGCGCGAACCGGACGTCTATGGCTGCTGTTCGCCCGGGTGTTCCGGCGGCCATCGTCATCACGCCTGCCATCAGCAGCGACTTCGCCATTCTTGCAATCGTCATGATAAACCTCCGGAACTCTCTATGATTTAGCGGGCAATGGTGCTGGGAACGGCGACGGCGTCGACTTGGTCGCCTTCTCCGGTCACCACGATGGTGACACCGGCGAGGCGCTTGAATTCGACCTTGTCGAGCTTGGCGAGATCCTTGTCGCCTTCGCGGACGACGAGATCGACGGCGAGCGGCGCCCGTAGCGCGACTGACTTGGAGCCGCCGCTGTCGACGTCCGAGACGGCTTCGGCACCAGCCTGCGGCACGAAGAGGTCGATCGCGGCCTTTCCGGTCAGATTGTAGAGCGACAGCGTCGCCTTGGACGGGTTCTTGGTCATGTCGTCTTCGACCGTTGTTGCACCGTCCTTGGTGACGACCACCGAGTAGAACTTGCCGGCGCTTGCCTTGACGCTGCTCTGACCCAGCGAGGAGGTGACCGGAATGTCACCCGGTGCTACCGCCACGTAAGGCGAGACACCGTCGTTCAGCTTGTTGAAGGCGCTGTTCTGAACGGAGGCGCTGGTCGCCCCCGGAGCGATGACGCGAACAAAGGCCGAGTTCGGATCCAGCGGCTTTTCATAGAGGCCACCGTCATCGGCCCGGACATTCGTAGACAGGGCAAGAGCTACTGCCAGCGAGATGGTGGCGATACGGATCGGGTTGATGGTCATCATGACTGTTCTCCAGTTTTGGATTTGCAGATGGAAAGGGTGGTGGTGTCGTCGACAGGCGCGTCAAAGCTGACGGCCACCTTGTCGATCGAGCCATCGGGGAAGCCGCCGAGCGAGAAGAAGTAGCGGCCGGTCGAGCGCAGGCGGTCGCCGCGCTCGATGGAGCGGGTGCGAACGGTTCCGTCGGCGCCCGTCAGGGTGAAGATGGCCTTGCGGCTGGTGTCGCTGCCGATGTCGGCGAGGATGACATCATCGCGGGTGAGCTTGATCGTCGAGAGATCGGCTTCAACCGCATTTTCGCCGCGCGCGGTCGCAGCCATAGCCGGGCTGCATTCGCCAAGCGATGCCGCCACGATCTCGGCCCAGGGGGCGTCGCCGTACTGACCGAGATTGTTGTAGATCGGGTTCTCCCAGATCAGGAAGCGCGGGCGCTGTTCCTGGAATTCGCGCGACGTGATGTAGGAGAGGATCGAACCGAACTGGTTGCCGCCTGAAATCGAGTAGTTGTCGAGCGGTACGCCCGTCCAGTGCTCGATATAGCCGGCGAAATTGCTGATCGGCTTGTCGGAGTAACTGGTCCCGATAAGCGCGATCGTCGCCTGGTCTCCGCTGCCGAAAATGTCCATGGATCCGGACTCGGCCGTCTCGTCTTCGCTGCGCACTGCCTCATAGGTGTGGGCGGTAACCGTGGGCACGTGGTTGACGCAATGCTTCTGCAGCAGCTCGCGCATGCTGGAGAATTCCTGCGGCGGCGGGACTTCCTTCATGTCGAAGCGGACAGGCTCGACATCCTCGTAGGCGGGGAGCGCCTTCACACGGTCGGCGATTGCTTTTGCGGCAACGTCCGCACCGTGTGCCGTCCAGTGGAAGTCGGCTTGGAAAAAGGAGTGTTCGCCGAAGCCGTTGCGATTGTTCTCGCGCATCGGTGTCGCGATATCGACGGCGGTCACGCCCTTCTGGTTCAGGCGGCGGACCACATCGTCGTAGATCTCTGTCGCGATGCCGGCTTCGAAGCCGTAGAGCGAGGCGCGGGCAGGCACGAGTTCCGGCAGAACTTGCGACTTGGTGGGAAGCGGCACGTAGATCAACGTCGTGCCGTTCTTCTCAAGCGCCTTGGCCATGGTCGCCAGATGGTCGACGGTCTGTTCCGTGAAGGCATGCTGCAGACGAAGGTCGGCGAGGATACGGAAGAACATCCCGTCCTTGCCTTCGATCATCTGCAGCTCGGCGATTTCCTCCAGGCTGCTGCAGCCATAGGAGGATGGCGCTTCACCGCCTGTGGTTTCGGCCCGGGCCTGGTTGCCCGCCGCCATCAAAATGGCAGCAAGGGCCGTTCCGGCGAGAATGCGTGTCTGGCGAACTCGGGTCATTGCTGAACCTCCGCGGTTGTTTCACTGGACTTGGTCTGGAGCTGCGCCAGGATATTGGTCGCGGCTGCCTTCATGCCTATGCTGCCGCTCTCCTCGGCGATGGCGAGGAACCGGGTTGCCTGTTCGGTCTGCTCGGGCGTGCGGTCTTGATCGGACAGCAGAAGCACGGCGAGCTTGAAGGCTGTGTCGCCGTTCTTCTTGCCGATACCGGAGGCGAGCAGGGCTTCCAGCTCGTCCCGTTTGTCACCGAAGCGCCGGCCCTCGCTGTAGAGCCGGATCAGACCCTCGACCGCTTTGTCGTTCCCCTTGCGGGCCTGCAGCCGGAGGGCCGCTTCGGCGCTCTTCAGATGCGATGGCGAGAGCTCAAGGCTGTCATTGCCGAGGATCTCCATCATGCGGCCGACGGCATAGCCGCGGTCCTCATAGGCAGCGATCGCGAAATAGTGGAGTGCATCGGTTGCGAGCGTCGGATCACTCTGTTTCTGGATGCGCTCAGCGAGCTTGAAGGCGCCGATCCCGTCCTTGGCATCGGCGAGTGCCTGAAGCTCTCCGTAGGAGACGCGCTTGCCGGCGATCAGGCGCTTGCGCGCTTCCTGCAGAGCGATTGGCAGATGCGAAGCGGGCCCCATGGTCTTACGCTTTGCCGGTTTGGCCGGCTCGACGGTTTCCGGCGGATTGCGCGGAAAGAAGGGCTTCACAGCCGCATGAGCTGATGTGAGGCCCAGCAGCGGCAATGTCAGTATGGTGGCGCAGCACAGGCGGACGAGGCGATCAGACATTGCCGCCTCCTGCCTTGGCGTCACCGTCGCGCTGCCACAGCGTCTTGGTGCCGAGATAGCGGACTGGGAATTCCCAGACGACGACGGTTGGTGTGGTCTCGTCGAGCGCGACGCCTGCGAGCAGGTCCATCATCGGAACGCCCGGCCCGAGGCCTTCTTTTGCTACGTTCACGACATCGGCTTGTAGCGACTGGCGCAGGAAGTCGGCGAAGGACCAGTTCTCGTTGGCGCTGTAGCTGGTGCCCACCAGCATGACCGGGACTGCCGTATCGTCGCCGAAGATATCGGCGCCGTCAGCGGCTGCATTCACCGTGGTGCGATAGATCGGCACGCTTTCCTGTGCCAGTCCGACGGTCGGGGCATAATCAGGCGAGGTGACAAACTTGGTCAGGTCCCCCCAGAGCGAAACCGGCGTCTGCCATTGTGCTGTTACGCCCTCGGACGGCAGCGCGATGCCGGCCACCTGCAGGCTGGTCTGGACGGCTTCCGCCGTCGCCTTTGCCCCTGATGGAGACCAGTGAGTGTCGGACTTGAGGAAGACTTCGCCGAAGGGCTTTGCGGCCATAAGTGCCGGACGCGTGTCCGCCGTGACGATCCCTCTGTCCCTCAGCGCTGCGGCAAAGGCGTTGTAGGCTTCGGCCATCGCAGGGCCGCGAACGAGGGAGGGGACCTCTTCCGCATAGATGTCCGACTTTGCCGGAAGCGGAGCCAGAACCAGCCGTATGCCCCGCGCGTCGAGATCCCGCTGGACCTCGGCAATTCGATCGACGGCTGCGGCGATATCGGCGCTCGAGACGTTCTTGAACTCTTCAGCCGAGAAGAACCAGCCATCTTCACCGACGATCACACCCTTTCGCCCGGCGCCGAGGAGCGCATAGCGGGCATTTCCGAAGAGGCCGACGGATGCGGCGCGGTGCGGAAGCTCGTTCTTGTAGAGCGTGTCGAGGTCGCGGGTTGCTTCCCCGTCGATGACATAGGAGAGCGACAGGTCCTTCGCCTCCGAGGCTTGCGCTTCAGGCGATGCCGCATTCATCAGCAGGGCAGAATTCGCATAAAGCGCATAACCGAAGAAGGTGGTCGGTAACAGCAGCAGGGATGTGTACTGGCGCAGACTGGGCATGGGGTTGCTCCTGTCAGAACTGGAAGTAGAGGAAGGGTGAGGCGGACTGCTCGGCGAGCCGGGCGATCGTCACGGCCAGCAGGGCGGTCATGGCGAGCGGGTAAGCGATCGACGGTGACGCGATGAGCGTGCCGTCCGGCGCCATCCGCGGTGCGCCGGCGAGCGGCACACGATCCGGATCGGTCATGTGTTTGAAGCGCGGCTCGAGGACAACGGCGACGACAGCGAGCAGGATGAAGACGATATGCTCCTGGTTGACGCTTGCCAGGAATTCCAGGCTCGGCGCCATGCCGTTCAGGCCGAGCATGCCGGCATAGACCGAGAAGGCTTCACCAACGCTCGTGGCGCGGAACATGACCCAGCCGATGACGACGAGCAGCAGCGTTGCGGGAACCGTGACTGCCTTGCTGAGGCCGGCGCGGGCATATCCCGTGTAGCGCTCGACCGCCAACCATGCCCCGTGCCACGCGCCCCAGAGGACGAAGGTCCAGGCGGCACCGTGCCAGAGGCCGCCGAGCAGCATGACCAGGAAGAGGTTGAGATAGGTGCGCAGCGGTCCCAAGCGGTTGCCGCCGAGCGGGATGTAGAGATAGTCGCGCAGCCAGGTCGACAGGCTGATGTGCCAACGCTGCCAGAATTCGGTGATCGAGGCGCTGACATAGGGCGTGTCGAAGTTGCGGATGAACTTGAAGCCCATCATCAGGCCAAGCCCGATGGCCATGTCGGAATAGCCGGAGAAGTCGAAATAGAGCTGCAGGGTATATGCGGCGGCGCCGAGCCAACCTTCGACAAAGGTGATGTTGCCAGATGCGAAGGCGGCATCCGCGACCGGGGCGATCGAGTCCGCCAGCAGCACCTTCTTCGCAAGGCCGATCGTGAAGATGCCGAGGCCGGTCGAAAACAGCGCGAGGCTGTGGGTGCGCTCATGGAACTGATCCGCCAGATCCTTGAAGCGCAGGATGGGGCCTGCGATCAGCTGCGGGAAGAGCGCGATAAAGGCGGCGAAGTCGACGAAGCTGCGGGTCGCCGGCGTATCCTTGCGGTACACGTCGATGACATAACCGACGGCCTGGAAGACGTAGAAGGAAATGCCGATCGGCAGGATCAGGCGCCAGTGTACGCCCAGCTCATCGGGTGTCGTGCCGAGCAAAGCCGCAAAGCTGTCGATGAAGAAGTTCAGGTATTTGAACACGCCGAGCACGGACAGGCAGCCGACGACGCCCAGGACGAGCGGGATCTTGGCGCGAGCCTGTCCCTCCCAGCGCTCGATCAGCAGGCCGCAGCCATAGGCCCAGGCGGTCACCCCGACGAACAGGATGAGGAAGTCCGGCCGCCACCAGCAATAGAAGATGTAGGAACCGATCAGGATGGTCCACGACTTCAGCCGGTCTGGCGTCAGGTAGTAGGCGACCAGGAAAAGGGGCAGGAAGAGAAACAGGAAAGTCTCTGACGAAAAGACCATGGTCAGCTCCCGGTCTTGCAGTCCACCGGAACGGCAGACGACGTGTTGGCGTGAATGGTGAGGGCAGTCGCCGATGCTCCCTGCGAGGCAGAGGCTTGCAGCAACTGCGGCACGTAAGGGGCGAATTCGCCGTCGAGCAGGATCGGCGACTGGCCGGCAAAGTCGTTGGCGAGAAGTGATACTTCGCTCGCCGCGCCGCCATGGATCCCGGACTTGTTGGCCGAGAAGGCATTGCCGTCGATGGTGACGCGGGCCTCGGCCTCCTGATCAATGATCGAGATGCCGGCACCGGCATTTGCGATGAGATCATTGTGCGAGAGGAAGAGCCCGTTGCTCGCGCGCAGCTTGATGCCGACCTGGCTGTTGGAGAGGACGAGGTTGTCCGAAATCGTCACACAGGTGCTCCGTACCACGGAGACGCCGCCGCGGCCGTTGCCGGACATCAGATTGCCAGTGACCGTTACATCGCGGGCGTCGTTGGCAATGAAGATGCCGCTGCCGCGGTTGGCGAGCAGGATGTTGCCGGCGACACGGATCGACGAACTCGTATTCTGGATATCGATTGCCTGGGTTTCGGTCGTGCCGGTGATGACGTTGTCGCTGATATCGGCGCCGGTGACGCCCTTCATGGCGACCGCCGGGCCAGTACCACCCGAGAAGCGGTTGCCGGCGACCGTCACACGATGGATGTTTTCCAAATTGACGCCGGAGACGTTGTCGAAGCTGCTGTCGACGATATGCGAGCCGATTTTGGAGGGGAACAGCGCCGCCCCGAGGATCGAAAGCCCACTGGTCGAGCCGGCGTCGGCGTAGCCGAGACGGCTAAAGCGAGCGCCCGTTGCCTGGAATGCGCCGGTCATTGCCGTAGCGACAAAGGGTCGAAAGCCCTTGAGACCAGGGTTCTCACCCTCGGAGGCTTTGAGTTCGCCGTGATCCACAGTGAGAAGACCCGAATTGAGCAGGAAGGCGCCATCGGTTGTCGAGAGTTCAAGCGATTGCCCGGGTTCGATGATGAGTGCCGAGTCCGACCAGATGACGATCGGCCAGCGGGAGAGGATGGTCTTGCCCTTGCGCTCCAGAGCGCCGGGATAGAGCTTGTCCGCCTCGACTGCGACCTGATCGAGCGTCATGGAACCGCCGCGGACGAAGAGGGCGGGGGGTGCGCGGTTGACGAGCGCTTTCTCGATCTCCGTATCGAACTGCCGCGCGGTCTGCAGGCGCAGCTGGGCCAGCATGAAATCGATCGGCACAGTCTGCAGTTTGCCGACAGTCGTCAGACGGTCGAGGGCAGGGCGCGGGGCGGCTTCCGTCCTGTCGATCATCGCCAGGCGACCGGTCAGGAGTGCGCGGGCATCATCCTTGCGAGCATCGACGGCTTCGAGCCGCGTACCGATCTCGGCCACGGTCCGGGTCAACCTGGCCAGTTCCGCCCGGTCGAGGCTCTCGGCACGAAGGCCGGGAGCTGTCGACGCGAGCAGGAGTGCCAGAAGGAGGGGGAGGCCCTTGCGCATCACCATTCCTCAGCTGTGCACGAGTTGCAGGGTGGCGATGGCATCGGCTTTCTCGATGACGACTTCGCAGACGACCTCGACCAGCTGCATTTCGCTTTCGGGACCGCAGTAGATGGCTGCCGTTTCGCCCGCCGGGACCTCGAAATTGTCACCGATCCGAAGCGGCCGGGTGACGGCTCCGGTCTTCAGGAGGCCAGCTCCAGAGGTGACCGTCACCATGCGATGCGACGCCGTGTCCTCGGCAATCGGCAGCATAGTGCCGGGCCGGAGCGTCATCATCCGCAGTTCGTAACCCGGACCGCTTTGGACGCGGCGCACTTCGCCCCAGGCCATCTGGTTGCGCATGTGCTGCGCAAGTTCGCGGCGCTTGATGCTCTCCAGCTTCTTGACGATCTGCTTGACCTGCTGGGCCTGATCGCGGGTCGTGATGAGCAGCGCATCGTCGGTATCGACGACGACCACGTCATCCATGCCGACGACGGCGATCAGCTTGCCGGAGGCGCGGACATAGGAGTTGCGGGTATCGATGCTGATGACGTCGCCGCTTAGGACGTTGCCGTCCTCGTCCTTCTCGGCGATGTGGTGCAGGGCATTCCACGCGCCGACATCGCTCCAGGCGACGAGGAGGGGGGCAATGACCGTGCGCGGCGAGTGTTCGAAGACGATGGATTCCGTCGGCAGATTGGCCGCCGGCTGCAGGGCCTCGGCATTCAGGTAGAAGGCGTGCTCGGTTTCGAAACCGTGGTCGAGAGCCTTGGTGACCGCGTCGAAGGTCTTCGGGTCTAAACGCTTGAACTCCGCGATCAGGACATCGGCGCGGAAGAGGCTGAGGCCGGATGCCCAGTATGCGCCACCGGCCTCGATGAGGGCCGTTGCCACTTCGACGGGCGGCTTTTCAATGAAGCTCGAGACTTTACGGGCGCAGGTGAGGCCATCGAGAGCGCCACCATCGACGATATAACCATAGCCGGTCTCGGGGTATTCCGGCGGAACGCCGAAGAGAACGATGTGGCCCTGTTCAGCCGCCTTGCGGGCTGCCAGCACGTTGGCGGGAAGATCGCCCTTCACGACATGGTCGGAGGGGATGACGCAGATGAGCGAGGCCGGATCGGTCTTCGCCAGCGTCAGCGCGGCCGCAAGCACGGCCGGGCCAGTGTTTCTGGAGATCGGCTCTGCCAGCACCCGCGCCGGGCACTTGATGTCGCTCAGCTGATGCAGAACGGTTGCGACATGGGCGCTGCTGACGGCGACGATCGGATCGGCGAAGCCCGGAGCGCGATGGCGCTCCACGGTGGCGTGGAAGAAGGTGGTTTCCGAGCTGCCGTCGATGCGCTGGAACTGCTTGGGATGTTCCGTGCGCGACAGTGGCCAAAGCCGGGTGCCGATGCCTCCGCAGAGGATGAGGGGGTGGACGTCTTGCATGGCTGCTCCTGTGAATCCGTTGGAGTGATTACGCGGGATAAACTGCCTGGACTTCAGGTTGCGGCGCCCTCCCTGAACCACTCGCCAAGCTTCAGGCGCAGGGCGAAGATGCGTTGGCTGATAATGCGGACGGAGACGGGGGAGCCGGTCGCCTCGCTCTCGAGTTCGGTGGTCGGCTCGATCAAGGCGCGCATCTCTCCTTCGTTGCCGATCGCCGTCAGTGCTTCCGCATCACGCGACAGGCTGCCGAAGACGACCTTGCCGTCGGAGAAGCGGAGTTCGGCGATGTCGCCGGAGACGAGCTGCTTGGCCTGTTCGGCAGAGACGACGGCCTGGACGACCGGTGTCGCGGTCTCGTCGACCACTTCGACGATCGGGTCGCCGGCCATCACGGTTGAGCCTTCGCCGGCGCGGGTCGGCAGGATCCGGCAGTCGCAAGGCATGTTGACGCTGAGCGTTGTGCCGGACACGGATTGCAGGGTGTAGAGGACCTCGCCGCGGGTGGCGCCGAGATCGAGGTAGGAAATCTGGCCGCTGGCGATCGCCCGCAGCGGTTGACCGCCGGCGGAGAGCACGGCGAGCTGCTTCACCTCTTTCGAGAAGACGCGCTCATAGACGAGATTGGCAGCGATGCCGGCAAGGGCGAGGCTGGCGGCCACGGTGGCAGCGGTCTTCAGGCCGCGCCCGACCATGTTGCCGATACCCGCCTGAGTTCCGGGCTTCTTGCCGCCTGAGACGGCTGCCCGTTCCCGCAGGCTGATGATGCCGTCGACGGAGGTGATGTCACCGGCGATATAGCTGTTCAGAAGATAGCGCAGCGTCGGTAGGTGCTCGCCCGTCGGCTCGAGGAAGTCGAGCCGCACTTCGCCGGTCTCGGCATGGGTCCGGCTGATGCGAACATTGACCTGCAGCGAAATCGTGTAGCCGTCGAAATCGAAACGCAGGACGGCGATGCGCTCCTTGGCTTCGAGCTCGGGGCCGGCAAGGCCCGACACGGAAGCCGAGACCAGGGACAGGCTGCGGCCACTGAACTGTCGGCCGTCAATGACGGCGATGAAGGGGATATTGGTCTTCGGATGCTCCGTGCCCGTGTCGAGCAGCATCGGGAAGCTTTCGGCCTGTCCGGTGTAGCCCTGGGAAGCGGTGTCGCGTGCGGCCTTCGTTTCGATATCCATGGTTACGGTCCTTCGGGAGTTAGATAATGTTGCCGACATAGGCCACGCCGAGGATGAGCCATCCAAGCGCGAGGCAGTGCATGTAGGTGGAGCTCATGGCCCGCCAGCGCTGGCCGAGCGGGATCGCCCGGGCCGATCCGGAGCCCGACTGGCGGGTCCATCTCTGGCGGTCGAGGCGGAAGAGAATGAAGCTTTTGACGACCGCGCCGCCGACCTGGCTGAAATACAGGAGGAAGGGATAGGTGATCGGGAAGCTCTGGCCTCTGAAAGTCATGATAACCGTGCAAAAGAGGTAGCGGGTGAACATGACCCAGGCGATGTAGATCGGCAGGATCCAGGGGCTGACAAAGAAGGCGGCCAAGAGGATGCTGGCGGGGCCGGCCAACGTCGTCCAGATCGAAAGCGCCTGGTCGAGGATCGACCACCAGGTGAAGTAGCCGATGCGGGAGGCGGGGAGCGCCAGTGCCCGGGCGTTGGTGCGCAGCATGTTGCCGAACCAGCGGGTCATCAGCGTGGTGGCGGATTCGAAGAAGCCGTCCTTGGGCTGGGTTTCGATCGACAGCGTGCAGAGATCCGGCAGGTAGAGCATCTTGTAGCCGCGCTGCAGCAGCCAGTACCAGGTGGACTTGTCGTCGCCGGTCAGGAAGTGGACGCGGCCGAGACGCCAGTGGTCGATGAAGTCGTTGCGGACGAGATCGACGAAGCCGGGATCGGTTGCGAGGCTTGCCCGGAAGATCGACATGCGCCCGGTCAAAGTCAGCACGCGCCCGCCCAGCGACATAGACGACATCATGACGTGACGCTGCGAGAAGCGGAGGTCGAACCAGTCGCGGAACAGGCGGCCACCCTGGGTGTCGCTCAGTTCGTCTGTCGTCACCGCGCCGATGGTCGAATCGGTGAAGAAGGGAATGCTGCGATCGACGACGTCATGGGGCACGCAGCTGTCGCCGTCGACGAAGATGACGATGTCATTGCGGCCGGGATTGAGCCTGGCAATGGAGCGCAGCGAGGTGGCGAGCGCGTCACGCTTGCCGGTGCCCTCGATCTTGTCGATCTTCAAACCGACGGTCGCTTCGCGGCCGGGATGGTTGAGGGCAACCGATGCCATGACCCGGCGGATGAGGCGTGCATCGGCCTCGTCGACGATGGAGGCGACAATGGTCGCGCCGCCGGTCGCCCGGAAGGCGGCCTCGAAGATCGAGCGATAGACGCGGGTCGAGATTTCCGGGGCGATCTTGTAGGTGGTGACCAGGAAATAGGCATGGTCCTTCAGACCCCGGGCTGTGTATGCCTCGGCGGCCTGACGGCGCCGCCGAGGATAGGCGAAGTTGAGGAAATAGGCGGCCCGCGCCAGGTTGATCCCGGCCCAGGCATAACGCCAGGCGCCAATCAGACCGACGGTGATCAGGGTGCCGGAGACCGCCGAGACGGTCGGGTGTGGCACGCTGAGCGCCAGGATCGTCATGGAAAGGATGTAGATGACGTGGGCCAGCATCTTTCCGCTCCTTACCAGCAAATGCCCTGGTAGGTGCCGGACGAGCGAATGTCCGGCCGGATGCGCAGAAGATCGACCATCGGGATCTTGTCGCTCGACTGATCGAGAACCGGCATGGCTTCGGCATAGTGGTTGCCGACCAGGATGACATCCGAGGTGTCGATCAGATCGTCGAGTTCGCCGACAAGCCGGTTCTTCAGGTCGATAGCGGTGTCATTGCCGCGACCGGCGCCGCTCATGCCCTCCGCATAGGCCTGCTGAACGAAGGGGTCGTAGATTTTCAGGTCGTAGCCCTTGGCGATCAGGCGCGAAGCAAGGCTTGCGAGCGGGCTCTCGCGCAGGTCGTCGGTGCCGGTCTTGAAGCTGATGCCGACCATGCCGATGGTCTGGCCGCCCATCTGGGAGACCATGGTTTCGGCGCGGTCGATCTGGGCTTCATTGGCTTCGAGAACAGCATCGAGCAGGGAGCTCTGGACATGGGCTTCCTTCGCCAGATGGCGAAGTGCGCGCACATCCTTGGGCAGGCAGGAGCCGCCGAAGGCAAATCCAGGACGCATGAAGTAGGGCGAGATGTTGACCTTGAGATCCGAGCACAGGATCTTCATCACCTGCTGGCCATCGACGCCGCAGGCCTTGGCGATGTTGCCGATCTCGTTGGCGAAGGTCACCTTGACGGCACGCCAGGAGTTGCTGGTGTACTTGATCATCTCGGCCGTCGCGAGCGGTACGGAATGGCAGACGCAGGGCAGGCCGGCGTTGATCTCGTGCAGGATCTTGTCGGTGGTTTCGTCGATCGCGCCGAAGACGATCAGGCCCGGATCGTAATAGTCCTCGATTGCCGTGCTTTCGCGCAGGAATTCGGGGTAGTAGCCGACGCCGAAGTCCTGGCCGGCGACTAGGCCGGAGGCGGCTTCAAGCGCCGGGATGCAGACCTTGTCCATGGTGCCCGGCACGATGGTCGAGCGGACGACAACGGAGTGGTATGCCTTCTTGCGGGCGATTGCCTCGGCGATCGCCTCGCAGGCCTTCACGACATAGGTGAGGCCGACGGAGCCATCCGGTGCGCTCGGCGTGCCGACGCAGACGAAGGAGAGGTCGGTTGCGGCAATCGCCTCATCAATATCAAGCGTTGCCCGCAGGCTGCCATTGGCCACCGTCATCTCGATCAGCGGCTCGAGGCCCTTCTCGACGATGGGTGTCTTGCCTCGGTTGATCGTGTCGACCTTGGCGGGGTCGATGTCGACGGCCACCACTTCGTGTCCGTCCTTTGCGAGGCATGCCGCGGCGACCACGCCGACATAACCAATCCCAAATACGCTGATCCTAGCCATTTGCTGCCCTCTACCTGGCGGCGCGACCCGCTTGGGGCCAGCCGTTCGTTAACATCTGTTAATCTCGGCTGTAGGATTGGCAGCATTGCCTTCACGATCAAAGTCAGGAAAATACGATAGGTGTCAGGAAAATCCTGACCAATGACAAGTTTATTTCAGAATATGTTCATAAATTTCGAGCGAGCACGAAAAAAGCCGCAATCCATAGGATGCGGCTTCCGGAAGTTATATTGTATTATATCTAGTGTTGCAGCCATCCTACGCTTATAGCGTAGTTGACTATATCTGAGCGCGTTCTCAGGTCGAGCTTTTTAATTGCTCTATACTTGTAGGTCTCGACTGTCTTTGCGCTGAGCTGTATGTCGGCGGCGATTTCCTTCATCGCCTTTCCCAGGGCGACGTGACGAAGGACAAATTCCTCCTTCGTCGACAGTTTTCGCTGGTCCAGCTCGCAGGATTGCAGTGAACGGTCTGATAGAGCCAGCACGGTCTCGTCGATGACGACGTCGCCGGCATGAACGCTCTTGATGGCGCGCAACAGGCGCGGGCTTGCCACCGTCTTTGTCACCACGCCGCTATAGCCGCGATTGATGTAAGTCTCGCCCGACAGGGTTTCCCGCGCATCGCAATAGGCGATCAGTTTTGCTCCGGCGCGAAGGTCCTGTAGTTGCAGCCCGCATTCCGCAAGCGTCCGATCCAGGAAGTTCGGATCTGCCACCATCACGTCTGGCTCAAGCCGTTTCACTGCTTCGCACAACTCCTGATCGCGTTGCGCCAGGATGATCGCATGCAGTTGGCGGGTTGAGTTGATCAGGAAGTTCAGCCCGTCCACGAGGACGGGATTATCGTCGAGAACAAGCACCCTGATCTTGCTAGTGTAATCCATTGCAGCTCCAATCTTTCGACAACGCCACAAAACTCCTCTCCGGTCACAACCGGTTGAATAAGTTTCATTCACCGAGCCAGCACCGGAATGGTCCGGGAGAACGGGCAAGGTGTCAAGATGTTGCAGTGCCGCGAAAATTCTAGACAAATTGTTGGCCTACAAAATCAAGGTTTAGAGGCGTGCATCACTTTCCCAAAAAATTATCGTTCTTTAACAGTATTATAAGCCAATTTACTGGTGGGAATCCGATGGTTGCGATTGGTACCGTTGCAATTTTGCGATGCGAAAAACTGTCCATTTTTGGGTCACCAAGGATCCTTTCGATAGCCGCTTTATAAGGAATGACGGATGAGAATTTCGCTGTGGGATGAGCCGCGACCCTTGCCAAATCAGGCAGGATTGTGGCGACGCAGGCCGCTCACCTGCGATCTATCGTCATCCCCGAAATGATATTCTCTGTCGTCCCCGTCACGATACCTGACGGAATCGTGATTTGGCGGAGGCTAAAGAAGCTATCAGGCGAAAATGCAGCAGCGACATGATTGTCGCAAAAGGGCAAACGGCGAAGGGGCCAGACTGTGTCTCTACAGTCGGCCCCCGAGCGGTGGATTGCTTCCAATGGTTGTGTATTCTGGTGGCTTAGGCCGCGGTCTCCAGGGCCTGGAAGTCTCGCTGCGAGCCATAAGCCGGCGGTTGAATGGCGCTGGTGCTGACCAGCCTCAGAACTTCGTCGGCAAAGGCTTGCGCATTCATAACCGCCTTCTCACCTCCTGTGGACAGAGCGCCATCGAGTTTGCGAAGCGGGCGATGTATGTCGAACATCTCGCGAAATGCCGCGCGTTCCGCGATCGGCGTTTCCAGCACATTGATCTGCTGCTCCGACAACAGTCGCTTCACGGCCTGCATCGAGCGGGTGGTGATCGCCGGGTTGACGCGGGAGAGGACTACCGAGTGGGGGATGCGGATGCCGGCCTTGCGGTCGAGATAGCGCAGAAGGTCAAGAACCTGCGCGCCGCCCTGGGCGTCCATGCTTGAGCCCTGGATGGGGACGAGCACATGATCGGACAGTCCGACTGCGGATGCGAGAAGCGGGGATTGGATCCCCGGAAGATCGACGATGACAAAATCCCACTGGCTGCGCCGCTCATGCACGATCTTCTGGATCGTCGGGGCGGAGACATAGGTCTCGACCGACAGCCTCGGCATCAATGCTGCACCTTCGTACCACTTGGAGAACCAGCGCTGAGGGTCGGCGTCGATCACGCAGACGCGGTAGTTGCGATGGAGAAGTTCGGTGGTCAGGAGGAGGGCCGCAGTTGTCTTGCCTGCGCCACCCTTCGTATTCGCAAAGGTGATCACTGCCATCGGGTATTCCTGTTTCGTGAAGCGGGAGCCGGAATCGCTCATGCGGAGGCACAGGACATCGTGCATCTGGAAATATAAAGAAAACTGGTTAACAGAAAATTACGAGATTTAGGGAGGCTGGGCCGGTCGCCCCGGTTTCCAAGCGTTTTGCCGTCAGAGCGGATTCTATACTCGGCGGGTGCGCGCTTTCCATGTTAACCTTTGCCTCGACCCGGCGTTCGGAAGGTGATGCGAAAAATAGAAAATACTTATGCTGCAGCGCACAACATATAATAGTACTTTTGGTCTTTACAGGTTGTGTCGCTTTGCCTATGCATAATGACAGACACCGTGGAGGCGGTGTCTTTTCAAGGGAGGACATCATGACATTTCTTCGCAAGCTTGCGCTCAGCGCAAGCGTGATTGCACTCGGCTGCTCTTCGGCTCTCGCTGCAGACCTGACCGTCGGCTTCTCGCAGATCGGTTCGGAATCCGGCTGGCGTGCGGCTGAAACATCCGTCACCAAGCTGGAAGCTGAAAAGCGCGGCATCGAACTGAAGTTCGCCGACGCACAGCAGAAGCAGGAAAACCAGATCAAGGCCATCCGCGGCTTCATCGCCCAGGGCGTTGACGCCATTCTCGTTGCTCCCGTCGTCGCAACCGGCTGGGAAGACGTTCTGACGGAAGCCAAGGAAGCCGAAATTCCGGTCATCCTGCTCGACCGCGGCGTTGACGCTCCGCAGGATCTCTACCTGACCTCGGTCGCTTCCGACCAGGTTAAGGAAGGCCGCGTTGCCGGCGAATGGCTGGCCACGACTGTCGGCGACAAGCCGTGCAAGGTCGTTGAACTGCAGGGCACCGTCGGTTCGACGCCTGCGATCAACCGCAAGAAGGGCTTCGAAGAAGCCATTGCCGGCAAGGCGAACATCACCATTGCCCGCAGCCAGACCGGCGACTTCACCCGCGCCAAGGGCAAGGAAGTCATGGAAGGCTTCCTGAAGGCTGAAAACGGCGGCAAGGACATCTGCGCGATGTATGCCCACAATGACGACATGGCCGTCGGCGCCATCCAGGCGATCAAGGATGCTGGCCTGAAGCCGGGCACCGACATCCTGGTTGTCTCGATCGACGCTGTTCCGGATATCTTCGCCGCTATGGTTGCCGGCGAAGCCAATGCGACCGTGGAACTGACCCCGAACATGGCAGGTCCGGCCTTCGATGCACTCGACGCATTCCTGAAGGACGGCAAGCAGCCGGAGAAGTTCATCATCACGGAATCCAAGCTCTACACGCCTGCGGACAACCCGCAGGGCGAGTATGACAACCGCAAGGGCCTCGGTTACTAAGGTAACCCTCCCGGCAGGACCCCGCCCTACCCTGGTGGCGGGGTCTCTGTCGCTTTCTCCCGGCTTTAATCGGGGATAGCTTTATGGGAGAGGGGGAAGAGGCAATGACCGAGCATCCATCGATCGTGCTTGCGGCGGCGGGCATCACCAAGACATTCGGCAATCATACGGCGCTCGACGGCGTCGATATCGCGTTTCACCGGGGCGAAGTGCATGCACTTCTCGGCGAAAACGGTGCCGGCAAATCCACGCTGATCAAGATCCTGACGGGCGCCTATATTCCAGATGGCGGGACGATCACACTTGACGGCGAGGTCGTGAACTTCACCACGCCGCAGCAGGCCCAGACGCTCGGCATCGGCACGGTCTATCAGGAGGTCAACCTCCTGCCGAACATGACCGTCATCGACAATCTCTTCATAGGTCGCCAGCCGACCAACCGCTTCGGTCTGGTCGACAAGCGTCGGATGGAGCGCGAATCCCGCGAGATTCTCAATACATATGGCCTCGACATCGACGTGAAGGCCGAACTCTCCACGTTCTCGGTTGCCGTTCAGCAGATCATTGCGATCGCCCGTGCCGTCGAACTCTCCGGCAAGGTGCTGATCCTCGATGAGCCAACAGCAAGCCTTGACCGGTCCGAAGTCGAGAAGCTGTTCGGCATTGTCCGGCAGCTGCGCGATCGCGGTCTCGCCATCGTCTTCATTACCCACTTCCTTGATCAAGTCTTTGAATTGTCGGACCGCGTGACGGTCCTGCGCAACGGGCGCCTCGTCGGGACGCAGGCGATTGCCTCGCTCGACCGCACCAGCCTGGTGCGAATGATGCTCGGCAAGGATCTCGCCTTCCATCATCCCGATGTTCTCGGTGAAGAGGGCGAAGTGGGCGAGACGCTGATGGAATTCGATGGCTTCGGGCTTTCCAACAGCGTGCAGCCCTTCGATCTCAAGATCCATCGCGGCGAGGTCGTCGGCGTTGCGGGCCTCCTTGGCTCCGGGCGTACCGAGATGGCGCGGCTGATGTTCGGCATCGATCAGGCCGATAGCGGATCGATCAAGATCGATGGTTCAAGCCGCCAGGTCCGCAATCCGCGTGAAGCGGTCGAACTCGGCTTCGGCTTCTGCCCGGAAGATCGCAAGATCGACGGCATCTTCGGCGACCTCTCGGTGCGCGAGAATATCGTGATTGCCATGCAGGCGCGGCTCGGCTGGTTCAAGGCGCTCAACCGCGACGAACAGCTGGAGATCGCCGGCAACTTCATCGAGGCGCTCGACATCCGCACGGCTTCTGCCGAGCTGCCGGTCAAGCTGCTCTCGGGTGGCAACCAGCAGAAGGTGATCCTCGCCCGCTGGCTTGCGACCGATCCGCGTTTCCTCATCCTCGACGAGCCGACGCGCGGCATCGATGTCGGCGCCCATGCCGAAATCGTGCGCATGATCAGCCGGTTGCGGGAAGATGGGCTGGCGCTCGTCGTCATCTCGTCCGAACTCGACGAAATCGTCAGCTATTCCTCGCGTGTCGTCGTCATGCGCGATCGCAAGATGGTCGCCGAGTTGCATGGCGCCGACATCACCCCCGGCGTCATCGTCCAGACCATTGCCGCCCAGCCGGCGGAGGTCGAGGCATGAAAAGGCTTTCCATGTCCCGCATCATTTCCCCGCAGCTCCTGGCACTTGCCGGCGTGCTGTTCTTCAACTGGCTGGTCTTCCCCGGCTTCTTCAACATCACTTGGCAGGATGGCCGTTTGTTCGGCAGCCTGATCGACGTCATCAATCGCGGTGCACCTGTCGCGATCCTGGCAATCGGCATGACGGCGATCATCGCGACCAAGGGTGTTGATCTCTCCGTCGGCGCCGTGATGGCAGTTGCAGGCGCGGTTGCCGCGACCTGTGCGGTTGCCGGTCAGCCCCTGATCGTGACGCTCGTCGCAGCGCTTGCGATCGGCATCCTCTGTGGTCTGTGGAACGGTATTCTGGTTGCCTATCTCGGCATTCAGCCCTTCGTTGCGACGCTGGTGCTCATGGTAGCGGGGCGAGGGGTGGCGCAGCTGATCACCGAGGGGTCGATCGTGACCTTCTCCGATCCCGCGCTCATCTTCGTCGGCACGGGCAATCTGTTCGGACTGCCGATGCCGGCTGTCATCGCGATCGTGCTGATGATCACAGCGCATCTCTTCATGCGACGCACGGCGATCGGACTGTTCATCGAGGCGATCGGTATCAACCTGTCGGCCGCCAACTATACCGGTCTGCGCAGCAAGCTCGT
The DNA here is from genome assembly GCF_056323085.1 of Allorhizobium sp. nf9_anc. Taxonomy (NCBI): domain Bacteria; kingdom Pseudomonadati; phylum Pseudomonadota; class Alphaproteobacteria; order Hyphomicrobiales; family Rhizobiaceae; genus Allorhizobium; species Allorhizobium sp. nf9_anc. The sequence goes on from NZ_CM150481.1 coordinate 322,626, forward strand.
GATCCTGTGCATCTATGCCTTCGGTGGCTTCTGTGCCGCGACCGCCGGCATCATTGCCGCCGCCGATATCCGCGGAGCGGACGCCAACAATGCCGGCCTCTGGCTGGAACTCGACGCGATCCTCGCGGTCGTCATCGGTGGCACCTCGCTGCTCGGCGGACGCTTCTCGATCCCGATGTCGGTGCTTGGCGCCATCATCATTCAGGCCATGAATACGGGCGTCTTGGTTTCGGGCTTCCCGCCGGAATTCAACCTGATCGTCAAGGCCGGCATGATCATCATCATCCTGGTGCTGCAGTCGGCCCGGATCGCCCAAGTGCTCGGCCGCAAGTTCGGCCCGCGCCAGGCACCCGCCACGACCCCGCCCCAGACCAAGACCCAAACTTCGGGACAGGCACGATGAATCCGCGTTATCGCCCTCTCGCCGCGACCACCCTCATCTTCGTGATCGCCTATGCCATCTGCATCTCCCAGTATCCGGGCATGTGGTCGACGCGCGTCTTCGGCAACTTCCTGACCGACAACGCCTTCCTCGGCATTGCTGCCGTCGGCGCGACATTCGTGATCATTTCCGGTGGCATCGATCTCTCGGTCGGTGCGGTGATCGGCCTGACCGGCGTCATCACGGCCATCCTCATCTCCTGGGTCGGCATCCATCCGCTGGCGGTGTTTGCGATCGTGCTGGCGCTTGCTGCCACCTTCGGCGCCTCGATGGGAGCCGTGATCCATTTCCTGCAGGTGCCGCCGTTCATTGTGACGCTGGCCGGCATGTTCCTGGCGCGCGGTTTTGCCTCTGTGCTCAGCCAGGATTCCATTCCGATCGACCACGAATTCTATCGGACGATCTCCAGCCTCTATTACCGGCTTCCGGGTGGCGGGCGTCTCAGTGCCATTGGCCTCCTGATGCTTGCAACATTCCTGGTGTGCGGTTTCATCGCCCACAAGACGCGCTTCGGTTCCTATGTCTATGCAATCGGCGGCAATGCCACATCCGCCTCGCTGATGGGCGTTCCGACAGGCCGGGTGACGATCGGCATTTATGCGCTCTCGTCGTTCCTAGGCGGGCTCGCCGGCATCGTCTATTCGCTCTACACCTCGGCGGGCTACCCGCTGGCGGCTGTTGGCATCGAACTTGACTCGATTGCAGCCGTGGTGATAGGCGGAACCCTGTTGACAGGCGGTTACGGTTTCATCTTTGGAACCCTGATCGGGGTCATGCTGCAGGGCCTTGTCCAGACTTACATCGTCTTCGATGGGACGCTCTCCAGCTGGTGGACTAAAATCGCCATCGGGTTCCTGCTGTTCATGTTCATCTTGCTTCAGAAGCTGGTGTTTACCGCGCAGACCGGGCGTACGCGCCTGAAGAAGGCCCCTGCATGAGTGAGCCGGGGAGCCTTCTTCGCTCCCTGTCCGGGCGGTCGACGGCGCGTAATTACCATTCGCATGTGATCAACGAGATCGGGGCCGGGGTCATCTCCGGCCGCTATGCGATTGGCACCACGCTGCCGAACGACGCGGAACTGATGGAAGAGTTCGAGGTGTCACGCACCGTGTTGCGCGAGGCTTTGAAGACTTTGGAAGCGAAGGGCTTGCTCGAGGCTCGGCCAAAGGTCGGCACCAAGGTCGCCAAGAAAAGCCGTTGGAGCCTTTATGATCCGCAGGTGCTCGCCTGGCACCTGGAAGCTCCTGTTGATGCGGAGTTTCTGTCCGGGCTGCATGAGGTGCGCCGTTCGCTGGAGCCGCAAGCGGCGGCCGAGGTTGCGCGGCGCCGTACCGCTGACCAGATCCGCCTGATGCTCTACTGGATCCACCAGATGGAGACCTCGCTCGGTTCGCCGCAGAACTTTGCGCTTGCCGATTTCGAACTGCACCGCATCATTGCGGATGCCGCGCACAACCCGTTCGTGCGCGCTCTCTACGGGCTGATCGAACTGGCGCATGCCTTTGCCTACAAGACCCAGATCGATGAACCCGATCCCTGTGTGCTCGACAAAATCCTCGAGAGCCACAAGTTGCTGGTCAACCGCATCGAATATGGCGACGAGGCGGGGGCTCGCCAGGCTATGCTGGATTCGATCGAGCAGGACAGGGCGATTGCGGCTGCCGTGAGGTAATGGCGGCTCAGGCTTCCGGCGACGGGCTTAGAGCGCCAGGGCGTCCTTCAGTGTCCGGGCTTCCGCGACCGACAGATCGAGGTCGGCCTCTATGTGATCGATGTGATGCAGCATCAGATGCGTCGCCTTTTTGACGTCGCCCTTTTCCAGCGCATTCAGAATTTCGTCGTGTTCGTCATGACCGCAGCTCGAAATGCCGGTCCGACCATAAAGCGCGATGACGAGGGAAGAGCGGGCGACGAGCTCATCCATGAATTTTTCCAGCACCTGGTTTCCGGCAACCTTAGCCAGCATCAGATGGAAATCGCCTGACGCCTTGATCTCGGCGCGTCTTGCGTTCGCACCGCGTTCGGTGCGGTACCGCGCCTCTTCCTTCAGGTGTTCGCGCAGGGCGGCGATGTCGGATGGCGTGATGCGCTCGGCGGCGGCAGCAATAATGCCAGCCTCGATCAGGCGGCGCGATGAGAAGACCTGGCGCGCCTCTTCCGTGCTCGGATTGGAGACGAAGGCGCCGCGGTTGCGTTCTGTCTTCACCAGCCCCTCGAAAGCGAGCATCTGCAGGGAGTCCCGCACCACCGTGCGGCTGACGTCGAACAGAGTGCCGACTTCGGCTTCGGAGAGCTTGGTGCCGGGGGCAAGCCGTCGGTCGACGATCGCATCGCGCAGGGCATCGCGGATCGCGCGGGCGCGATCTTCAAGGTTGGGGTCGAGTTGCCTGCGGAGCGAGCTCTTGGCGTTCATTGATCCATCCGGTGTTCGTCTCTGTTGTAGCTCGCCATGAGCCATTGGGGAAGATCGTGAGAAGACCAAATGCCGTCTAGATTGCATACAATCTGATCTCACTAATGATGACAATCGATTAATTGCTGTGCATGCAGTCTCTCCATGTGCTCAATCCTTTTGCGGTGCAGCAATGCGGCCCATGGGAATCAAGCACTTAGCGAGATGGCCGCAAACTGGCACGGCTTATGCATCGTCTTGAGCGACACCAAGGAGCCGCCATGACGAAAGCCGCCGACATCGAACTTGCCGCCGTTACCAAGACCTACGGGACGTCGACTGCGGTTCATGCCATCAGCCTGAAGATCCCGGCCGGTACCTATTGCTGCCTGCTCGGACCGTCCGGTTGCGGCAAGACATCGACGCTCAGAATGGTCGCCGGGCATGAAAGTGTGTCCTCCGGCGACGTCGTGTTCGGCAATACCAATGTCACCACGCTGCCGCCTGCGCAGCGGGGGACTGCGATGATGTTCCAGTCCTATGCTCTCTTCCCGCATCTCGATCTTGTCGACAATGTCGCCTTCAGTTTGAAGATGAAGGGTGTCGACAAGGAGACCCGTCGCGGACAGGCGATAGAGATGCTTAAGCTCATGCAGCTCGAGCCTTATGCGAGCCGTCGTCCGGCCCAGCTGTCCGGTGGACAGCAGCAGCGTGTGGCGCTGGCGCGTGCGCTGATCACCAAGCCCGAGGCGCTTCTGCTCGACGAGCCGCTCTCGGCGCTCGATCCGTTTCTCAAGATCCGCATGCGGGCTGAACTCAAGAAGCTGCAGACCTCGCTCGGCATTACCTTCGTGCATGTGACCCACAGCCAGGAAGAGGCGATGGCTCTCGCCGATCTCATCGTCGTCATGAACGAGGGACGCATCGAGCAGGCGGCTACGCCACGGGCCGTCTTCGAGCGGCCCGCGACCGCCTTCGTCGCCCGCTTCATGGGGGATCACAATGTGCTCTCCGGGCGCATCGTCGAGCGCACCGCTGAGGGCTTGTTCATCGAGGTTGTCGGTGGCGGTCGCTTCTTCGCGCTCGGTGCTGCACCTGTCGAGGATGAAACGGCCGATATCGCCATCCGCACGGACCATGTGCGCATCGGCGCCATGCCGACCGATGGCCTCGGATTCGACGGCATCGTCTCGAATGTCGAATATCTCGGCGCCAAGGTGAAGCTGACCGTCACCACCGCCTTTACCGATGAATTCACCGCCGTTCTTTCGGACGCGGCCTTCTTTGCCTCCCCGGTTCGCGTCGGGGAAGGCGTCACCCTGTCATGGGATCAGCCGGATTCGATCGTCCTCGGACGCATCGTGAAGTGAAGCCAAACCAATAAAACCAGGAGAACAGCGCAATGTCAGACAGCAGCAAGACGAAGAAGGGCGTATCCCGCCGCACATTCCTGAAGACCGCATCGGCCGCTGCCGGCCTCGCCGCCGGTTCGGGTGCGATCACCGGCTTCCCGACGATCTGGGCGCAGAACCCGATCACGCTGCGCCAGTTCGGCACGGGCGTGTCGAACATCAATGCCATCGCCGAGAAGTGCAAGGCTGACCTCGGCATCACGCTCGAGATGACGGCAACCGATTCTGACGCCGCCGCCCAGCGCGCCGTGACCCAGCCGATGTCCTACGATATCGCCGACATCGAATACTGGATCCTGAAGAAGGTCTATCCGACCGGCGTCATCCAGCCGATGGAAACCTCGAAGCTCAAGTTCTACGACAAGGTCGTTCCGCTGTTCAAAAACGGCAAGCTGCTGCCCGACAGCGTGATCGCACAGGGTACGGCGCCGCACACCGTTGGTTATGTCGAGAGCAAGGATGCCAAGACCTTTGCATCGGGCGAGACCGAACTCTTCACGATGATGCCGACCATCTACAATGCCGACACGCTTGGCATTCGTCCCGACCTCGTCGGCCGCGAGATTTCGTCCTGGGCCGACATCATGGACCCGGCTTTCAAGGGCAAGACCTCGATCCTCAACATACCCAGCATCGGCATCATGGATGCCGCGATGATCTGCGAAGCCATGGGCATCATCAAATATGCCGACAAGGGCAACATGACGAAGGCGGAGATCGACACGACGATCGACTTCCTGATCAAGGCGAAGCAGGACGGCCAGTTCCGCGCCTTCTGGAAGTCGTTCGACGAGTCGGTCAACCTGATGGCCTCGGGCGAAGTCGTCATCCAGTCGATGTGGTCGCCGGCGGTTGCCGCCGTTCGCTCCAAGGGCATCGCCTGCAAGTATCAGCCGCTCAAGGAAGGCTATCGCTCGTGGGGCGGCGGTCTGGGTCTCGCCGCACACCTCACCGGCGCGCAACTCGATGCGGCCTATGAATACATCAACTGGTACACGTCCGGCTGGGTCGGCGGCTATCTCAACCGTCAGGGCTACTACTCCGCCTGCATGGAAACCGCCAAGGAATTTATGTCCGCCGACGAATGGGGCTACTGGATCGAAGGCAAGGCCGCGACCGGCGACATCATGTCTCCGGAAGGTGCGGTCATGGAAAAGGCCGGTGCGGTTCGCGACGGCGGCTCCTTCGAAGAGCGCATGGGCAAGGTCGCCTGCTGGAACTCCGTCATGGACGAAGACCGCTACATGGTCCGCCGCTGGAACGAGTTCATCGCGGCTTGATTTTCCACCCTCCCCTTGAGGGGGAGGGTCGGAGCGAAGCTCCGGGGTGGGGTGAACGTCAGCAATGGATCACCCCCACCCGCGGCTTCGACGCGACCTCCCCCCTCAAGGGGGAGAAGGTCCCGGCAGGGGGATGAGGGGCATCTTCACATGCGGAATGCTGATTGAGCGACAGGAGACCTAACATCATGGTGGAAGTGCGATTTCTGGGTGTCGGTGAGCCGAAGCCGAAACGCGTGATCCGTGTGCCGCTTAGGCTCATCTCCTATCTGCAGGCGACGCCGCTGATGCTCATCCTCGGCGCGTTCCTGCTGTTGCCGATCCTGATGATCGGGACGGTTTCCTTCTGGGACTACGACTTTGCCCAGATGTATCCCGACTTCGTCACCTTTAATTACACCGAGACACTCGGCTCTTGGGTCACCTGGAAGATCTATTTCAACACGTTGAAGTTCGCCTTCATCGTCTGGGCGATTACCCTCTTCGTCGGCTTTTGGGTCGCCTATTTCCTGGCCTTTCATGTGCGGACATCCGCCATGCAGAGCGTCCTCTTCCTTGTCTGCACCGTGCCGTTTTTGACTTCCAACATCATCCGCATGATCTCGTGGATCCCGGTGCTCGGCCGCAACGGGTTGATCAATACGGCGCTGGTCAATGCCGGTATCGTGCCGCAGCCGATCGAATGGCTGCTTTACTCTGATTTCGCCGTCGTGCTCGCCATGGTGCATCTCTACACGCTGTTTATGGTCACCCCGATCTTCAACACGATGATGCGCATCGACCGATCGCTGCTGGAAGCGGCGCGCGATGCTGGTGCCAGCGGCTGGCAGATCCTGACCAATGTCATCATCCCCCTCTCAAAACCCGGCATGGCGATCGGCACGATCTTTGTGGTGACGCTTGTGATGGCCGATTTCTCCACCGTGCAGGTCATGTCGGGCGGGCAGAGCGCGTCTGTTGCGCTGATGATGAAGAACCAGATGTCGCTGCTGCAATATCCGGCCGCTGCCGCCAATGCCGTAGTGCTTCTAGCGCTGGTTCTGTTGATGGTCGCGGCCATCCTGCGCGTCGTCGATATCCGGAAGGAGCTCTGAGATGCATTCCGACAAGCGCCCGCGCGAGTTTTACGTTCTCGCCGCCTTCTTCGCCCTGTTCGTCCTCTTTCTCTACGGCCCACTCTTGGCGATCCTGATCCTCTCCTTCCAGGGGCCGAATGGGGGCCTGACCTTCCCGCTCAACGGTGTGTCGTTCCATTGGTTCGGCAATCTCTTCGAGCAGCAGGCGGTGGGTGATTTCGGCGGCTCGTTCCGTCGGTCCTTCGCGCTTGGCGTCATGGTCATGGTGGTGACGGTGGTCGTGTCGTTGCTGGCGGGTCTCGCCTTCCGCCGCAAGTTCGTCGGCTCGACGGCACTCTTCTACCTCTCGGTCGCCAGCCTTGTCGTGCCCTCGATCATCATCTCGCTCGGCATCGGCGTGTTGTTCAGCCAGCTGGGGCTGCAGCCGGCCTGGTATTCCTCGGGCTTCGGGGCGCATCTGACCTGGACGCTGCCCTTCGGCGTGCTGATCATGTTCGCCATCTTCAACCGTTTCTCGCCGGCCTACGAGGAAGCCGCACGCGACCTTGGCGCTTCGTCGTGGCAGACATTCCGCCATGTCGTGCTGCCGATGATCGCGCCGCCTTTGATCGGGGTCGGACTGTTCGGCTTCACGCTCTCCTATGACGAGTTTGCGCGTACGCTGATGACGTCGGGTACCTACAACACGCTGCCGCTCGAGATCTACGGCATGACGACCAATGTCACGACGCCGGTGCTCTACGCGCTCGGCACGGTGACCACGCTCTTCTCCTTCCTGGTGATTGCCGGAACGCTCGGCATCATCATGGCCATGAACCGCCGTCGGGGGCGGGCGTAATCGTATGAAAATTGCCGTCATCAATCCAAATACGACTGCCAGCATGACTGCGACCATTGCGGATGCGGCGCGGCGGGTCGCCCATGCCGGAACCGAAATCCTGGCGATCACCTCGTCGATGGGGCCGGTCTCGATCGAGGGTTATTATGACGAGGTCTTCGCGGTGCCCGGCCTGCTGGTGGAAATCGTCAAGGCCGAACGCGAAGGGGTAGATGCGATCGTCATTGCCTGTTTCGACGATACGGGGCTGGATGCAGCCCGTGCGCTGGCGGGCATCCCGGTCATCGGCATTTGCGAGGCGGCGCTTTCGGCGACATCCTTTATTGCCCAACGGTTTTCGGTCGTGACGACCATGGAACGCTCGCGGCTCCCCGTGGAACATCTCGTGCATCGCTACGGCATGGGTAGTCGCTGCAAGGTACGGGCGGCGGATGTGCCTGTGCTCTCGCTCGAAGATCCCAATTCCAACGCCCGCGACCGGCTGCGCAGCGAGATCTCCGCAGCACTCAAAGACGACAGGGCCGAGGCGATCGTGCTCGGCTGTGCCGGCATGGCGGATCTGACGGCATCGCTCCGTCAGGAGTTCGGCGTGCCCGTCGTCGATGGTGTCGCTGCTGCTGTGAAACAGGCGGAAAGCCTTGTGGCGCAGGGCCTGTCGACCGCCAAACGCGGCGCCTATGCGACGCCCGTCTCCAAGACCTATCACGGTGACCTCGCCCGTTTCTCTCCTGCTGCCATGGGCGTGTGAGCGTGGCCGAGGATGGGGAGATCAGGGTCCTGACGGCTGGCGAAGTCGAGGAGCTCGTCGGCTGGGCGGCGCTTGAAGGTTGGAACCCGGGGCATGGCGATGCCGCAGCCTTCCGCTCAGCCGATCCCGAGGGCTTCATCGGCTGTTTCGTCGACGGGCGGCTGGCTGCCGGGATCTCGGCCGTGCGCTACGGGGACAGCTTCGGCTTCATCGGGCTTTATATCTGCCATCCGGACTTCCGGGGCCAAGGCCTGGGACGGCGGGTCTGGGATGCCGGAATGGCGCATCTCGGGGATCGTGTCATCGGCCTCGACGGCGTCGTCGAGCAGCAGGCGAATTATGGCCGCATGGGTTTCGCGACCGCCTATGACACCGTCCGCTGGAGCATCGATCGCATGCCAGCTCTGCCTGCGAGCTTCGCACGGTGCGAGGCGATCACCGAGGGTGATCTCGCTGAGATCCTTGCGCTCGATCGGGCATTCTTCCCCGCGCCGAGAGAAGACTTCCTCTCCGACTGGCTGAAGCCGCCGCGTCGTGCCTTCCTCTGCCGCCGACAGGGTGTGGTGGCCGGCTATGCCGTGATGCGACCCTGCCTTGGTGGCTACAAGATCGGGCCGCTGTTTGCCATGGATGGGCGAACGGCCGAGGATCTGCTGAAGATCTGTCTTGCAAACCTCAAGGGCGAGGAAGTGCATCTGGATGTGCCGGAATACCAAGAAGGCTTTCGCTACCTGCTCAGCCGTCTCGGCTTCAAACGGGGGTTCCAGACGTCGCGCATGTATCGAGGCGAACCGCCGCAAACGCAGAAGACAGGCGTCTATGCGATCACCACACTGGAGCTCGGCTGAGATTTCTCAGTCCGCCATGCCTGCCGGCGCGGCAAGCGGCAGCATGTCCTTGTAGATGCCGGGCGAAGAGCCGGGGATGGCGATGGCACCGACGCTCTTTTCGTAAAAGCCCATGGGGCCAGCACCGCCAATGATGGCATAGCCATAGCCTTGGTCGCGCATGTCGAGGAGCGTGCGGATCAACAGTGCATGGCCGATGCCGCGGCCGCGGGCTTTCTCATCCACGCCTGTTGGCCCGAAGAAACCCTTCATCGTCGCCTCGTGGCAGGCAAAGCCGAGCAGCGTTTCGCCTTCATGGGCAATCCAGCAGGTCACAGGCTGGCGCATGATGGCCGCCGTCGCTTCTGATGCCCAGCCGACGCCAAAGCGCGGTTCGATCCAGGCGCAGATTCCTTGCAATTCGGGCACAAGCGCGCGCCGGATCGTCACGCCTTCCGCTTCCATGCGCCGATCAGGGTCGGGATTTGGCTGCAGATCGTAGAGCTTTACCAGCATGTCCGCAGCCATCTCAGCCTCCTTGATGCTCTCTAGCGAAGTCGAGACCGAGGATCGCGGCTCCGATGAGGCCCGGCTCGACGCCGCATGCTGCGGGAACAACGATCGGGTTCTTGAACTTGCGAAGGATGCGCGCGCGCAGGGCCGTGTCGATCCGTGAAAGGAGCGCCGGCACGTTCGAAAGGCCGCCGCCGACCGGCAGAATAGTCGTGCCGGTGACGTTGACCACCACCGAAAGCGCATCGGTCAGGATGTCGACATAGACATCGATGGTGCGTTCGGCCTTGGCATCGCCCTTCTGCCAATCAGCGATGATTTCCTCGCTGGTCAGCTGTTCGGCGTGAATATGCTTGTGCAGCTTTTCGAGGCCTCGCGCGCTGCAGATCGCGTCGATGCAGCCGATCTGGCCGCATCCGCACTGGAAGCGTGGCACGTGCATTGGCGGATTGCCGGCTTCGGTTGGCTGGATGGGCCCATGGCCCCATTCGCCGGCAAAGCCGCTTTCGTTGATCAGCTTGCCGTCGATGACGAGGCCGCCGCCAACGCCCGTGCCGAGGATCACGCCGAAGACGACGCGGTGGCCGCGGGCTGCACCAATGCCGGCTTCGGCCAGCACGAAACAGTCGGCATCGTTGGCGACGATGACCGGCAGGCCGAGGGCAGCTTCGAGGTCGGCCTGCAACGGCCGACCTTGGATGCAGGGGATGTTGGCAACAACGGCGTTCGCCGTATCGGGATCGATGACGCCGGCGATCGAGATCGCGATGCAGGCCGCTCGCTCACCGGCGATGGCTTCGGCTTCCGTGATCACGGATGCGAGCGTTGCGACGAAGGCGTCGAAATCGTGGATCGGTGTCGGTTGGCGCGGAAAGGGGCGGATGTCTTCGGGGCTCATTGCCAGCGCGCCCTTGATGGCGGTGCCGCCGATGTCGAAGCAGACGATCATGCGAAGGCCCTGCTGGCTTCTGTGCCCTCCGCAAAGACGCAGGCGCCTGAAATCCAGGTCGAGTGGATGTTGAGATCAGGGCCAAGCACAATGAAGTCGGCGTCCTGGTCTGCTGCCAAGCTGCCCTTGGTCTTGGCACCAATGGCCTCAGCGGGATAGAGCGATGCCATGCGCAGCGCTTCCTCCAGCGGCTGTCCCAGCTTTTCGTGCACGTAGCGAACACAGGAGAGCATGTCGATGTCGGCGCCGGCGAGCGTTCCGTCGGCAAGCGTCAGCCGCCCGTCGCGGCGGTAGACGGTCCGGCCGTTCAGGTCGAAGCTTGTCTCATCAGAGCCAATGGTCGACATGGCATCGGTGACGAGGAAGATGTGGGCGGGGCCGGTCTTGGCGGCGAGCGCGATCTTCATGGTCACCGGATCGACATGGAAGCCGTCGGCGATCAGGCCGCAATGGAGGATCGGTGAGGTGAGGGCAGCACCCACGAGGCCGGGCTCCCGATTGCCGAGCGGGCTCATGGCGTTGAAGAGATGGGTAACGAGTGTGGCGCCTGCTTCGACATAGGCCTCGACGCTGGCGCAGCTCGTATCGGTGTGGCCAAGGCTCACGCGGTAGCCGGCCTGAACCAGACGATGGACCTGATCCGGTGTGACACTTTCCGGGGCGACCGTGATCATCGGGATGCCGAAACGCGATGCCTGCTCGACGAGATAGTCGAGATCGGCTTGCGTCATCGGGCGGATCAAGGCCGGATCATGGGTGCCCTTGCGGGCGATCGAGAGATGCGGGCCTTCGAGATGCAGGCCGAGATAGCCCGGCTCGCCTGCCTTGGATGAGGCCTCGCCAGCGGCGATCGCCTCGCGCTTGATCTCGGGCGCATCGGTGATCAGCGTGACCATCAATGCCGTCGTGCCGTAACGCGCATGGGCCTCGCAGATCGTGCGGATGCCGGTCACAGTCGGATCGTTGTTGAACAGCACGCCGCCGCCGCCATTCACCTGTAGGTCAATGAAGCCGGGGGCAATCAGCGCATCACCCATATCCTGCCTCGCAATGCCAGCGGGCAAGTCGGCTCTGGCGAGAACAGCCTTCACCCGGCCGTTGTCGACCAGGAGGGCTGCATCTTCGTGGAACATGTGCCCATCGAAGATGCGGCTTGCTGTGATGGCGAAGGCTTGGCTCATTGGGTCTCGGTAACTTTCTTCAGTGCGACCGGCTTGTCGGGATTGAAGCCACGGGCACGGGAGAGGGATTCGATAAAGCCATAATAAGGAACGATCAGGGCCAGCGCATCCGTGATTGGATGTCCTGTTGCGATGAAAGGCAGCTTGTGGCCGGCGGTCGCCTTATCCGAGGTGATGAAGCAGGTGGCATTGCTGGCCGCGAGCTTCGAGACGGTGCCGGCGATCGAGGCTTCCGCCTTGTCGCGGGCCGCAAAGGCGACGACGGGGAAATTGCGGCCGACGATCGAGACTGGACCATGCAGCACCTCAGCGGAGGAATAGGCCTCGGCGTGTAGTTCGCAGGTTTCCTTGCATTTGAGTGCGGCTTCCGCCGCGATGGCAAGTGCTGGGCCGCGACCGAGCATGTAAAGAGAGTCTGCCGATTTCAGCGGTTCGAGCAGTGCGCTCCAGTCGAGAGCAAGTGCCTTTTCGAAGTGCTCGGGCAGGGTATCGACGGCGCGGGTCAACGCATCGTTACGGCTCCAGCTTGCAAGGATAGCAAGGCCTGCCACGATCGAGTTGACGAAGGACTTGGTGGCGGCAACCGCGATTTCGGGGCCGGCCTTGATGTCGATGGCGAAGGTCGCAGCATCGGCGAGCGGCGAGGGCAGTGTATTGACCAGGCTCACCGTGGTCGCGCCGCCGTGGCGAGCACCTCTCGCCATGGCAACGATATCGGGGCTCGCACCGGACTGGGAGACGGCGAAGGCGGCGGCCTTGCCGAGCTTCATCGGCGTCTCGTAGATCGAGGCGAGCGAGGGGCCGAGCGAGGCGACCGGCAGACCCATCTGCAGTTCGATCGCATATTTCAGGAAATGGGCCGCATGATCGGAAGATCCGCGGGCGATGGTGACGATGACGCCTGGGTCCTTGTCGCGAAGCGCGTTCGCGGCTTCTGATATCACGGTCCTGGAGCTATCCAGCAATCGGGCAGCGGCTGCGGGGATCTCGTCGATCTCCTCACGCATCTTGGTGGTCATGGTACGCGCTTTCAGTCTTGAGGCTTCATGGGCGAGCCAATGCCGAGTTCGGCAACCAGGTCATAGGCGTCGCTGCGATAAAGCGCGCGCGACATTTCCATCACGCGGCCGGTTTCGAGATAGGCAATGCGCTGTACCGAGAGTGCTGCCGAGCCGGGCGGAACGCCAAGCAGCTTGGTTTCCTCGTCTGTCAGTAGAACGGCCGAGATGCGCTGGTTGGCGCGCACGGGGCGGATGCCGGCGTCCAGCAGGCAGAGGTAGAGAGAGTCCTCAATTTTATCCGGATCCGGCAGCAGATCGTCGGGCAGGCTGGTGCGTTCGAGTGCAATTGGCATGTCGTTGGCGGTTCTCAATCGGTCGATGCGGGCTACGCGTGCGCCGCTGACGAGGCCGAGCATCATGGTTTCTTCCGCGGTCGGGTAGAACAGACCGCGTCCCAGCCAGCGGGAGCCTGCGACCATGCCGCGCCGGCGCATGTCCTCGGTAAAGGAAGTCAATTGGCTCAGCGGTTGCTGCATGCGCGGGACGGGCTTCACGACAAAGGTGCCGGACCCACGGCGGCGGACGAGCAGGCCTTCTTCCACCAGCTCGTCGATCGCCTTGCGCACCGTCACACGGCTGATATCGGCCGCTTCTGCGATGTCGCGCTCGGCCGGCAGGGCGTCGCCGTGCTTCAGGCGACCCGACGCGACGGCGTCCTCGATCATCTTGCGCAGCTTGACGTAAAGCGGTCCGCCGCGGACGGACTGAAGTTGTTCCAGGGGAAGGGACGTGCTCATGCGGTTCCTCTGCCCCAGGTGCGGACGGACCGCAAGCGGAGGGCAATTGCGCATTCCGTCTTCGGTGTCTGCATGCTTCCGTCCCCTCGGTGGTCTTTCTCAAAACAATACCAACCAGAAACCTATTTCGCAAATGGTTTTGAAAAGGATCTGCGCGTGAATGTTGATATGAAGAAATTTCGCCGGAAAAACAGCAATTTGGATGTTTTGAAGCTGATTTTGACATAACCCGCTTTACGATTGGACTAGTTTTGGTATCTTAAATTAACGATTGGAGAGGAGCCCAATCCAAAGCCTCTGCGCCTTCTTCCGCAATGGGACGAGTTGCAACTGCAGGCCCCGGCATTTCGGCTCTTCATCCAATATCGTAGGCGGTCATGAAAACCATTTTCATCAACGGTGGGATTTTTGCTCCCCGTGTTGACGATCTTGGAAAATTGACGCAGTCTGCGAAAAATAATTACGAAAGCAGGGGAATGCATCATGAAGGTCGCGATTATCGGACTCGGATTCCGTCTTGGATATCTGGGTCGGGTGTTCAAGGAGATTGATCCGAGCTTCGAGATCGTCGGCTATGTCGATCCGGCGCCAGCCGGCATGGCAACGCTCGACGAGCATGGCATCTCTGCCGGCAAGGTCTATGAGACGCCTGAAGCCCTGATCGCCGGTGAGACATTCGATCTTCTGATGATCGGTTCGCCGAACCACCTGCATCTCGACCATATCCGGCTCGGCCTTGAGGCTGGCCTTACCGTCTTCACCGAAAAGCCGATTGTCACCAGCATCGAGGAAAGCTATGCGCTCGCCTCGCTGTTGAATACCCATGGCCACGACCGCCTGCTGGTCGGTCTCGTCCTGCGTTACTCCCCGCTCTACCGCGACCTGCGTAAGGCGCAGGAAGAGGGGCGGCTCGGCAATGTCGTCTCGATTGAGGCCTCCGAGCATATCCAGCCATATCACGGCGCCTTTTTCATGCGCGACTGGCGCCGTTACGGGCGTTATGCCGGTGGCTTCATGCTGGAGAAGTGCTGCCACGACCTCGACCTTTACAATGGCGTGGTCGGTGCCCGTCCGCGTTTCGTCGCGAGCTTCGGCGGCCGCAAGAGCTTCGTGCCGGAAAATGCGCCTGAGGCAGAAGGCATCAACGACCTCAACGTCTATCACCGCAAGCCGAGCGGCTGGCAGGGCTCCGACAAGGTGTTCGACAGCGACGGCGACATCATCGATTTCCAGACCGCGATCGTCGAATACGAGAACGGCGTGTCGATGACCTTCCACACCAATCTCAATGTCCCGGACGAGTTCCGTCGCTTCTGCGTCATTGGCTCGAAGGGCATGGCGGAAGGTGATTTCGTGCGTGGGTTCATGGATGTGCATGACGCCCGCACCAATGAGAAGGTCATTGCCAACACCTACAAGGCGCCGTCCTCGCTGTCGCAGCACTATGGCGCCGACGAGCAGATGGCCGAAGACGTGATTGCCTTTGTGCAGACGGGCGCCAAGCAGCCGGTGTCCGCCATCGATGCGCTCGAAGCCGGCATTCTGGCGCTTGCCATGGATGAGGCGCGGCTCGCCCGCAAGGTCGTCGATCTGAAGCCGGTCTGGGAGAAGTTCGATGGCTGCCTGCACGGCACGTCGGACGCTTCCGCCCGTGTTCGGTCGGCGTAAAGGAGCGGTCGGATGCAAGCTCGCCGAAGCGCTATCATCTTTGCCTGGCTGCTGATTGCGCCGGCCCTTCTCTATATCGCCGTCATCGTGGCCTATCCGCTGGTACAGACCTTTATTCTCTCGTTCACCGACGCGTCGCTCAAGAAGACGACGAACTGGGTGGGCTGGGTGAACTACGAGAAGATCTTCAACGATACCTTCGCGACCGTCATCATCAGGACCTTCATCTGGACCTTCTTCTCGGTGTCGATCAAGATGATCATCGGCACCTTTGGTGCCGCGATGCTGAATGCTGCTGTGCCTGGTCGGACGCTCTTCCGCGTGCTCACCATGCCGCCGTGGATCGTGCCCATGGCAATCGGCATCTTCATGTGGGGCTGGATGTATAACGGCCAGTTCGGGATGATTTCCGGCGTGCTGCAGCGCATGGGCGTGGTCGATGGACCCGTCGCCTTCCTCGCCTATGGTTCGACCGCATTCTGGGCGACCATCTTCACCGATGTGTGGATCGGCGTGCCGATGGTCACGCTCTACATGCTGGCTGCCATGCAGGCGATCCCGCAGGATCTCTACGAGGCCGCATGGACGGATGGCGCCGGCCGCTTCTATCGCTTCCGCCGCATTACTCTGCCGCTGATCCTGCCGGCGATGATCACCATGTCGATGCTGTCTCTGATCGCGACCTTCAATTCCTTCGACATCATCTGGATCCTGACGCGCGGCGGTCCGAGTGGCGAGACCACCACGATGATCATCGACACCTATCACACCGCGATCGGCTCGAAGAAATATGGCGAAGGTGCCGCCCGTGCAGTCCTGATCTGCATCTTCCTCTCGATCTTCTGCGTCGCCTATTTCCGCGTGACCAGCCGCCTCTCGCAGGAGCATGCCCGATGAGCTACGACAAGACAGCCCTGATCAACCGCTATCGCTGGTATGAACTGGTCGGCATCTATGCGGGTATCGCGCTCTTCCTGACCTTCGTGCTCGCGCCGTTCGTCGAGGGTTTCCTGGTGTCGCTCAAGCCGCTCAGCCAGCTCTTCTCCTCGCCTTATCGCTTCTTCCCGGAGAACGGCTCCTTCGACGCCTACATCACCATGTGGGACAGCGTGCCGGGCTTTGCCCGCTACATCTTCAACTCCTTCTTCATCTCGACGATTGCGACAGTCGTCGTGCTGATCCTGGTGGTGCCGGCATCCTACGCCTTCGCTCGCTTCGAGTTCAAAGGCCGTGGCCAGCTGCTGGCCGCCTTCCTTGCCGTCAACATGTTCTCGGGCGCCGTGCTGCTCATCCCGCTCTTCCGGCTGATGCGGTCGATGGGCGTGCTGAACACCTACTTTGCGATGATCGTGCCGGGTGTCGCCTTCCTCATCCCGTCGGCCATCTGGCTCTTGCGCACCTACATGATGCGCATTCCGCGTGAGCTGGAAGAGGCGGCCTATGTCGATGGGGCCGGCTACTTCTACACCTTCCGCCGGGTCATCCTGCCGCTCGCCACGCCTGGCATCGCTGTCGTCGCCATCACCACCTTCATCGGCGCCTATGCCCAGCAGTTCATCTTCGCCCTCACCTTCAATTCCAAGACCGAATACATGCCGCTTCCGATCGGACTGTTTGCCTATTTCGGCCGTCAGGAGGTCATCTGGAACGAGCTGATGGCGGCAAGCTTCGTCGGCATTACTCCGGCGATGATCGTGATCTTCTTCCTGCAGCGCTACCTCGTCAGCGGACTGACCGCTGGTGCCGTAAAATAAAGGCTGCCAATCAAAATTCGGGCCAACCGGACGCTTTCAACCTGTCAACAAAGGGGAACTACCGATGACAAGAAAACTGACCATGCTCGCAGGCTCGTTCGCCCTGCTCGCAAGCTCGGCGCTCACCACGCTGGCGGCCGACCAGGAGATCAGCTGGATCTATTGCGGCGACAAGATCGACCCGATCCATGAGAAGTACATCGCCGAATGGGAAGGCAAGAATGCCGGCTGGAAGGTCAAGCCTGAAGTCGTCGGCTGGGAGCAGTGCCAGGACAAGGCAACGACGCTTGCCGTCGCCGGTACGCCGGTTGCCATGGCCTATGTCGGCTCGCGCACGCTGAAGGAATTCGCCCAGAACGATCTCATCGTTGCGGTTCCGATGACGGACGAGGAAAAGGCATCCTACTATCCGAACATCGTCGACACCGTGACTTTCGAGGACACGCAGTGGGGCGTGCCGGTCGCATTCTCGACCAAGGCGCTCTACTGGAACAAGGATCTGTTCAAGGCTGCCGGCCTCGATCCGGAAACCCCGCCGAAGACCTGGGCTGAAGAGATCGCCTTCGCCAAGCAGATCAAGGAAAAGACCGGTACTGCCGGTTACGGACTGCCGGCCAAGACCTTCGACAACACCATGCACCAGTTCATGCACTGGGTTTACACCAACAACGGCAAGGTCATCGACGGCGACAATATCGTCATCGACAGCCCGGAAGTTCTGGCCGCCCTGCAGGCCTACAAGGACATCACGCCTTACTCCGTCGAAGGTGCGACCGCCTATGAGCAGAACGAAATCCGCGCCATCTTCCTCGACGGCAAGGTCGGCATGATCCAGGCCGGTTCCGGCGCCGCCTATCGCCTGAAGGACACCAAGGTCAACTGGGGCGTTGCTCCGCTGCCGCTCGGTCCGTCCGCCAAGGGTGAAGGCACGCTGCTGATCACCGACAGCCTTGCCATCTTCAAGGGCTCGGGCGTTGAGGAAAAGGCGACCGAATTCGCCAAGTACATCACCTCGACCGACATCCAGCATGAATACGAATTGCAGGGCGGCGCTGGCCTTACCCCGCTTCGTCCGGGCGCCGTGGTCGACCAGTTCGTCGCCAATGAGCCCTTCTGGAAGCCGTTCATCGACGGCATCGCCTATGGTGGTCCGGAGCCCCTCTTCACCGACTACAAGGGCTTCCAGAACGTCATGATCGAGATGGTCCAGTCTGTCGTCACCGGCAAGGCCGAGCCGGCCGATGCCCTGAAGAAGGCTGCCGGCGAACTCGAGCAGTACAAGTAATCTCGGGAAACCGAGGCTCCGCGGGCCGGTTTCGGCCCGCGGAATTCATCAAGAGGGTTTGGCCGACTGTTGAGGTCGGCAATGGAGACTGAGGGTCGTGGGTCAGCTATTTCTGAAAAAGGTGCGCAAGTCGTACGGACATTTCGAGGTCATCAAGGGTGTCGATCTCGAGGTGAAGGACGGCGAGTTCGTCGTTTTCGTCGGTCCTTCGGGCTGCGGCAAGTCCACGCTGCTGCGCATGATCGCAGGCCTCGATGACACGACCGACGGTGACATCGTCATCGATGGCGAGCGGGTCAACGACAAGCCGCCAGTCGAACGTGGCATTGCCATGGTCTTCCAGTCCTACGCGCTTTATCCGCATATGTCGGTCTTCGAGAATATCGCCTTCCCACTGCGCGTCGAGAAGCTCTCAGAGGAGCAGATCCGCGAAAAGGTGGGAGGCGTTGCCAAGATCCTGCAGCTCGATCAACGCCTGCAGCAGCGCCCGGGCCAGCTTTCCGGCGGCCAGCGCCAGCGCGTTGCCATCGGCCGCGCGATCGTGCGTGAACCGAAGATCTTCCTGTTCGACGAGCCGTTGTCGAATCTTGACGCTGCCCTTCGCGCTGACATGCGCATCGAGCTTACCAAGCTGCATCGCGACCTCGAAGCGACGATGATCTACGTCACCCATGACCAGATCGAGGCCATGACAATGGCCGACCGTATCGTGGTGCTGAATGCCGGCCATATCGCCCAGGTGGGTGCACCGCTCGAGCTCTATCACAAGCCGCAGAACACCTTCGTCGCCGGCTTCATCGGCAATCCGAAGATGAACTTCGTGCCAGTCACCTGTGTCGGCGTCGATGCGATCGGCGTGACGATTTCCTACGAAGGCCAGACGGCGCTGATCCCGGTCGATGCGCGTCCCGATCTCGTCGGCCAGACGCTGACGCTCGGCATCCGGCCTGAGCATACGCGTCTCAGCGAAGGCGATATCAACATCATGGTGACGCCTGCCGTCATCGAGCGGCTTGGCATCAACACCATCGCCTATGCCTCACTGCCAAATGGCGAGCCCTATTGCGCCCTTCTGCCGGGCTCGGCGCCGATCCGTGTCGAGCAGCCGATGGTGACCGGCATCATGGCGGCAGACTGCCACCTCTTCGACGCCAGCGGCGAGGCGCTCGAACGGCGCATCGACTGGCGCACCCTCGACCTCCCGGCGTCTGTGACGGCCGCCGAATAAAGCTCCTCCCGGCCATGCCAAAGGCCCCTGGTCCGCCCTCGGGCGGACCTTTTTTCGTTGGGGCGGCGGGTCTTGGTCAGCCCGGAAATTCGTCGAACTGCGGCAGGTCGTCGAGGATCTCGTACCATGGCGCCTTTGAGCCGACGAAGATGTGCATGGTGGGCTTCATCGAGGGCGGGTCGATGAGCGTGCCCATGGGGATATGGACCTTCACGCTGCCGTTTTCGGCAATCCACGAATAGACGAGCGAGCCGCAGGTGCGACAGTGCATGTCATGGATACCGTCAGGGTCGCCATGGCGGAACATAGCGTCCGATCCTGCCGTGAGATTAAAAGCATCTACCGCGACGCCAGCTATTGGTTTGAAAGCGGAGCCCGTGGTGCGGCGACATTTCGAACAGTGGCAGTTGATTGCGTAGAGGAAGCGATCTGCGACCTCGTAGGTCACGGCGCCGCACATGCAGCCGCCACGCAGCTGGCGCGCGTCGGAATTCTCAGTCCTCTCGCTCATGATCGTCCTCCCGAAGCCAGCCTAGGCGGGCGAGGCGATGAATTGCAAGTCGCTACCAGACGAGTCCGCGCGCCGCGACCTCTTCCACGCGGGTGACGATCCCGTCTCGGTGGAAGGTCATCACATCGAAGAGATTCGAGACCACGCATGTGTGGTTCGGGATGATCCTGACCTTCTCGCCGATCTCCGGGCGTCGTCCCTGGACCTTCGACAGATCGACCGTGCCATGCTCTTCGGAAAGACCGGTGATGACCGTGTCCGGGTACTCAACGATCATGCCGTAGTCGGAGAAGCCGAGAAGGTCCGAGGTGAGGGCCTTGGAGCCTGCATCAAGGATGGCGCGATCCTTGGTCGGGCGGGAGACCACGGTCGCCAGGATGTGCATGGCGCAGTCGTCGAGGCTGCAATGGCCCGATCTTGCCATGGCGCGGTCGTTATAGACATAGGTGCCGGCGCGGTGCTCGGTCGCCGAGGTCACCTTGTGGGCGGAGAAGAGGCTGGGCGTGCCGCCATTGGAGACGATGGGGCAGGGGATCCCGCGGGCCGCGAGGCCTGCGAGCGTGGCGGCGAAGAAGGCTTCGACGGCTTCTTCAGTGTCGGCCTTGGGATAGGTCAGGATGCCGCCGAAGGTGAGGCCAGGGGCTGCAGCGATTGTCTCGGCAAGTGCTACGGCCGCTTCAGGACTCTGGACGCCACAGCGTCCGCCGCCCGTGTCGCATTCAACGAGAACCGTGAGCGGGCGCGTCTGTGAGAAAGCACAGGAGAGGCCGCGCACGGTCGTCTCGCTGTCTGCGACGACCTTCAGGCCGGAAATGCGGGCGTTCAGATCGATCAGGCGCTTGTGTTTCTCGCTGCCCAGAATGTTGAAGGTGATGAGCAGGTCCTCGAAGCCGGCATCGGCGAAGATCTCGGCTTCGGTGATCTTCTGGCAGTTGATGCCTTTCGCGCCCGCCTTTACCTGTTCGCCAGCGATCACCGGGATCTTGTGGGTCTTGATGTGCGGACGGAAGGCGAGGCCATGGCTGTCCATATAGGCCTGCACACGCTCGATATTGGTGGCAAGCTTTCGCTCGTCGATCAGCGGCAGCGGCGTGGAAAGTTCTGATGTCGGCTGGCCGGGCTTGGGGCGGGGGAGTTCCATCATGCGGCCTCGCTGCCTTCGGGCGTCTCGTGCGGATTGGCCATGATCGGCCATATATCGCGGCGCACATGGCGGTAGGCGGTTTTGGCCGGATTGTTGGGATAGGGCGTTCCGGCTGCGCAGTAGAGGATCTCGGAGGCGATCTGCGAGAAGGCCGCATAGAAGTGGTTGGTCGACTTGATGACGAGCAGATGCTTCGTCTTCGGGTCGATGCCGAGCGCGGTAAACAGCGACGGATCGTAGCTCTGGACTCTCACCGAGCTCAGGATGATGTCGATGCCCTCAAGCCGGATATGGGCAGCATCGCCGAAGGGGGCGATGCTGTCGCCGAAGCGCATCTCAGCATTTGGCACGACCTTGACCACCTTCACCAGACCGTCGACCGGATGGCCCGTGCCGGGGGCCGATTTCGCGCCGAAACGCAGGGGGATTTCAGCACCTTCGCCGGCCGCCACGCAGATCTGCACGGCGATCGGGTCCCAGATCATGCCGACGGCTGCGTTGGTCACGCCACGCGCCAGCATCTCCTCAAGGATCACGGTCGCGTCGCCCGCCGTGCCACCGCCCGGATTGTCCCACATGTCGGCGATGACGACGGGGCCTTGCGGGTAGGCGAGCGCCTGGTCGAGCGCGGTCTTCTCGTCGATCTGCGGCATCATAAAGGTGCCGCGCTTTGCAAAAAGCTCGAGACCTAGATCACGGGCGAGCATGGCGCCCTTGTCGGCATTTCCGTTGGTCACCGCGATCGTCTTGGTGCCCATCTCAGGCACGTCACCGGCCATGAAGCCATGGATGACCGAGAGCGTCAGAACTTCCGGATCGACCTGTTCAATGGCCATAAGTCTGTCAACAAAGCTGCGCATCGGCTCGCGCGAGGTCGGGAAAATATCGATCATCCGGCAGTCGAAGACCGACATGACAGGCTTGACCCGACCTTCCAGCGTGTCGACAGCGATCCGCCAGAGATCTTCGGCGCGATCGACGAAATCGGTGTGCGGGAATTCCTTGAAGACGACGAAGAAATCGGCGGCGGCCACGCGCTTTGCCGTCAGGTGGCTGTGCGGATCGAGCTCTGCGCAGAGAAGAATGTCGGGGCCGATGATCTCGCGGATCCGTGTCAGCAGATCGCCTTCTGGGTCGAGATAGCCGTCGGCGACCATGGCGCCGTGCAGGCCGAGCACGACGGCATCGACGGGCATGGCTGCGCGCAGTTGATCGAGAATCTCGTCGCGCAGGCTCTCAAAGGTCTGCCGGTTGACGAGACCCGCCGGATCCGCCCAGGTTGCTGTGCCTTCGATCAGGGTCCAGCCCTTGTCAGCGCAGACCTTGCGGCCGACGGTGATCGGTGCGGTGCAGAGCGTGGGGGTCGCGGGATGTTGTCCGGGAGGCGCATAGAGCGAATCCTCGAAGGCGCGCCGGTCGATGCAGATCGGGGAGAAGGTGTTCGTTTCCGTTGCAAGCGCGGCGGTGAAGATGCGCAAAGGCTGACCTCCGGGGTCTTGAGGGTTTGAGGGCGGTTCAGCGCTTGCCCATCGGATTGGGCAGATAACCGGTAAAGCCGGAGATTTTCCAGCGGCCTTCATGCAGACGGCAATAATAGAGCGTCTGCCAGCGCATGGCGTCGAGGCTGCCATCCGCCTTCTTGATGCCGCCGTCGAACTTCTTGCGAACGAGCGCCGTCTCGCCTGAGATCTCGATCTCTTCCAGCGTCGTCGTCGTGAAGATCGCGGTGCGCGGATCTTCGCCATATGTCTGGGCGGCGAAGTCCTTGGCCTGCGTCAGCCACTCTTCGCGATAGGCGGGCAGATTCGGGAAGGCCAGCGTCCACTTGTCCGGATCTTCCTCGCGGTTGCCGCTGATGCCGAT
The DNA here is from genome assembly GCF_056323085.1 of Allorhizobium sp. nf9_anc. Lineage (NCBI taxonomy): Bacteria > Pseudomonadati > Pseudomonadota > Alphaproteobacteria > Hyphomicrobiales > Rhizobiaceae > Allorhizobium > Allorhizobium sp. nf9_anc. Next base: position 345,535 of record NZ_CM150481.1, read on the forward strand.
AAAGCCGTCTTCGACGAAGTCATGGGCGACCATGCTCCAGTCGGCGGCGAGAAAGGCATCGATATCGCGGGGGACGAGCATCTCCCAGATGGCGTGGCGGGCTTCATCCGTTGCCGGAAACGGATTGTGGAATGGGTCGCGCATTTCTTCCCCGCTTTTAAATTCTTTTCATGAACGTCGATTTTGTCTGGTCAAAATCCGTTTTTTGTGGTCGCTTGTCAACGATCGAAGAAAATAATTTGCATGAGAGGTGTCCATGACGATCAAGCGTTACGGGGCCGAGAAGGCGGGTGCCGGTGGCCAGCGGCTGCCGTTTGCCCGCGCTGTCGAGGCCGATGGCTGGCTCTATGTTTCCGGCCAGGTGGCCATGGAAGATGGCGAAATCATCCCCGGCGGCATCATCGAGCAGACCCACAAGACGATCGCCAATGTCATCGCCATTCTGGATGAGGCCGGCTACGGGCTCGAGCATGTCGTGCGCTGTGGCGTGTGGCTTGATGACCCCCGCGATTTCTGGACCTTCAACAAGATCTACCAGCAGTATTTCGGCGAGCACCCGCCGGCGCGGGCCTGCGTTCAGGCCTCGATGATGGTCGATTGCAAGGTCGAGATCGACTGCGTAGCCTTCAAGCCTTCGAAATAGCAGAGAGGGCAGCGCATTGGATATCTTCGCGCGCATTCAGGAAGAGGCAGGGCAGTTTTCGGCCTCCGAGCAACGCATCGCGGATATCCTGCTCAACTCCTTCGACTTCGCGGTCAATGCCTCGATCATCGAACTGGCGGAGAAGGCAGAGGTGTCGCCGCCGACGGTCACGCGCTTCTGCCGTCGTCTCGGCTGCCAGAACTTCGCCGATTTCAAGGTGAGCCTCGCGCGAACGGCTTATGTCGGGGTGCGCTATCTCAACCCTGAGGCCCAGAGCACCGAGCCTGCCGACGTTGCGACTGATGTCATCACCAAGGCGCAGAACGCCATGTTCATGGTGCATCGGGCGCTCGATCCGGCAGTTCTCGACAAAGTCGCCGACCGGCTGGCGCGAGCGGAGATGGTCTATGCCTTCGGCTCCGGCGGCAATTCCTCGATGATCTCCGGCGAGATCCAGAACCGTCTCTTCCGTCTGGGGTCACGGGTGACGGCTTCGGCCGATCACAATATGCAACTGATGCTGACGGCTGCTGCCCGCTCTAACGACGTGCTGATCGGTTCGTCGTTTTCGGGGCGTAATGCCGAGCTGGTCAAGTGCTTCAAGCTCGCCCGCGAGAACGGCATCACCACGATCGCGCTGACCCAGAGCAACAGCCTGGTGGCCGAGGCGTCCGAACTCTTCATCGGCATCGACCTGCCGGAAGGCGAAAACATCTTCCGGCCGACCTCGACGCGATTTGCCTATCTCGCGGTCGTCGACGTGATTGCGAGCCTCGTTGCCTATCGCAATCGCAAGCAGTCGCAGGTGACGCTGCGCCATATCAAGCAACAGCTGGTCGAACACCGCGATGGCGGAGACGACCGGCAACTTCTCGGAGACTGAGCCATGCCCGTATCGATAGCGGAGACCTGCCGTGACGCATAAGGTTGCCGTCGTAACCGGTGCTGCCGGCGATATCGGGCGGGCGATCGCCAAACGTCTGGCGGATAGCCATGACGTCGTCGTGCTGCTTGACCTCGATGCGGATGCTCTGGATCGGGCAATCGTGGAGCTCGGAAGCGATCCGCGTTTCGTGCCGCTCACTTGTGATGTGACGGACGAGAAGGATCTCGCCGAGACCGCTGCGCGGGTGGCCGACAATGGGCTCGTGCATACGCTGGTCAACAATGCCGGTGCCGCCCGCGCTGTCAGCCTCGGCGATACCGATGGCGAGATCTGGCGCAAGGACAATGCGCTCAATCTCGAAGCGCCCTTCCTCTGCTTCCGCGCGTTTGAGGAGGCGCTGAAGGAGGCGAAGGGCGCGCTCGTCAACATTTCCTCGGTCAATGGCATGGCCGTCTTCGGGCATCCTGCCTATAGCGCTGCCAAGGCCGGGCTTATTCACCTCACCAAGCTGATTGCCGTCGAATACGGCAAATACGGTATCCGCTCGAATGCGGTGGCCCCCGGCACCGTGCGTACCCAGGCCTGGGAGGCGCGTGCTGCCGCCAATCCGCAAGTCTTTGAAGAGGCCAAGCGCTGGTATGCGCTGCGCCGGATCGCGACGGCTGAGGACATCGCCAATGCGGTCTTCTTCCTTTCCGGCGATCAGGCGGCTGCCATCACCGGTGTGTGCCTGCCCGTCGATTGCGGGCTGACAGCCGGTCAGGCCGAGCTCGCGCGAACCTTCTCGCAATCCGACAATTATTGATACCGACAAGCCCGGAGCATTCCCCATGGCAACAGAAGTCCAGTTCCGCCTCGAAAACGCGTGGCATCCGGTGGAGGGCGACGCCTGCGGCGCCTTCGTCTTTACGCTGGTCAATCTCTCCGACGCGGCGCTTTCCGATTTCAAGCTCGCCTATACGTCGCTCACCCGCGTGAAGGACCTGGAAGAGCCGATCCTCGAGAATGCGATCTTCCTGAAGCGCAACGCCAATTTCCACCAGTTCGCGCCGCCGGCCGGCTTCGTGCTGCAGCCGGGTGCTTCCTGGACCTTCCGGGTCGGTGGTCTATGGCGACCTGCAAAACACCGGACAGATGGGGCAAAGTCCGCTTTCATCACCCTCTCCACCGGTCAGCACGCCGCCGTCGCGGTGGCCGACCTGATGCTGGGCGGTGGTCATAGTGCGCCGCCTCCGGCCTTGCTGCCTGAGGGCAAGGTGTCCCAGCCCTTCGCCATGCTCCCCTGGCCGGCCTCTGCCGAGCTCGTGGCCGGAGAAGGTTTCCCCGTTGCGCTTTATCCGGCTGAAGGCGCCTCGCTGGTCGAGATTCGGGCCGTCGAGAACGTGCTGCGCCTCTTCTGCCGCCTCTTCGCGGTTGGCCATGCGCCGCTGTCGCTTGCACCGGTGCATCAGGGGCGGGCGGTCTCCCTCAAGTCCGAAGAGGCGCTTGGTGCCTCCGCCTATCGGCTGGACTTTGCCGCTGACGGCATCACGCTCACCTATGGCGATGTCGCGGGCCTGCAATATGCGCTGACCCTGCTTGCCCAGATGCTGCATGGTGCGCGCACCCAGCCGGAGACGTTCCGCTTTCCCGCATCAGGCACGATCGCCGACAAGCCGCGCTATGACTGGCGCGGTTGCCATCTCGATGTCTCACGCCAGTTCTTCCCCGTTGCAGACGTCAAACGCTTGATCGACATCCTCGCCTGGTTCCGGATGAACACCTTCCACTGGCATCTGTCCGACGACGAAGCCTGGCGGCTGGAAATCAAGGCCTTCCCGCAGTTGACGACCCTTGGCGTGTTGCGCGGGCCGGACGAACCGCTCCTGCCGCAGCTCGGCAATGGCGCCGAACCGGTCGGTGGTTTCTATGCCCAGGACGAGGTGCGTGACATCGTTTCCCATGCCGCAGCCCTTCAAGTTGAGGTGGTGCCGGAGATCGACATCCCCGGCCACAGCACAGCCATGCTGGTGGCATTGCCGGAGCTTGTCGACGGACAGGAAGCACCGGATAGTTATCGCTCGGTCCAGGGCTATCCGAACAATGCGCTGAACCCGGCGATCGAATACACCTATGAGGTTCTGGGCAAGGTCTTCGACGAGATGGTCGAGCTCTTCCCGTCGACGCTTATCCATATCGGCGGCGACGAAGTGGCGGCCAATACCTGGATGGCTTCGCCGCTCGCGCGGAAATTGATGCAGCAGGAAGGCATCGAGGGCACGTTCGGGCTGCAGAGCTATTTCATGAAGCGCATCCAGAAGATGCTGGCTGAGCGTGGCCGCAAGCTCGCCGGATGGGACGAGGTCAGCCATGGCGGCGGCGTCGATCCCGAGGGAACGCTGCTGATGGCCTGGCAGAAGCCGGAGGTCGGGCTGGAACTGGCGACACAGGGCTACGACGTCGTCATGACGCCGGGCCAGGCCTATTACCTCGACATGGTGCAGGACGAGGCCTTCCAGGAGCCTGGTGCAAGCTGGGCCGGCACCGTGCCACCCAAGCATACCTATACTTACGAGGCGGTCGCCGAGTTTCCGGCGGAGCTTGCGGCCCGCATGCGCGGCGTCCAGGCCTGCATCTGGTGCGAACACTTCCTGACCCGCGACTACTTCAACCACCTCGTCTTCCCGCGGCTTCCGGCCATCGCCGAGGCCGCCTGGACGCCGAAGGACAACAAGGACTGGCTGCGGTTTGCCGCCATCGTCCGTCTGAGCCCCCGCTACTGAGGATATCCACCCCATGACCTTCCGCATCGCCGTCGGCGGTATCCATACCGAATGCTCGACCTCGTCTCCCGTTCTGATGCAGCCGGAGGATTTTCGTGTGCTGCGCGGGCCGGATTTGCTGGCGCATGAGTACTTCGACTTCCTCCATGCCGATGGTGTCGAGCATCTTCCCTTGCTGCATGCCCGCGCGGTTCCCGGTGGTCCCTTGGCGCGCACCACGTATGAGGGTTTCAAGGCGGAATTCCTTGAGCGGCTGAAGGCCACACTGCCGATCGACGGGCTTTATCTTGCCATGCATGGCGCGATGAATGTCGAGGGCATGGACGATGCCGAGGGCGATTGGATCTCTGCGGCGCGCGCAGTCGTCGGACCCGATGTGCCTGTTGCGGCGAGCTACGACCTGCATGGCAATGTCACGCAGAAGATCGTCGATCAACTGGATATCTTCGCTGGCTATCGTACCGCGCCGCATATCGATGTGCGCGAGACCATGGTGCGCGCCTGGTCGATGCTGGTTCGAGCACTGAAGACCGACGAGAAGCCGGGCGTCGCCTGGGCGCCGGTCCCGGTTCTCTTACCTGGCGAGCGAACCTCAACCGAGGACGAGCCGGCGAAGAGCCTTTATCTGAAGCTGCCGGAGCACGACACTGTGCCCGGCATCTGGGACGCCAACCTGATGGTCGGTTATGTCTGGGCGGACGAGCCGCGCGGCACGGCCTGCGCCGTCGTCACGGCTGTCGACAAGGCTGCGGCGGAAAAGGTCGCGGCTGCCATTGCGCAATCCTATTGGGACGCGCGCGCGGACTTCCGCTTCGGCCCGGTCACGGGACCGCTGATGGAGATGCTGGACATCGCTGAACGCACCGAGACACGGCCGATCATTCTGGCTGATTCCGGCGATAACCCGACCGGTGGTGGCGTGGGCGACCGGGCGGATGTGCTGACGGCGCTTCTGGCGCGGTCGATTGATGATGTCTTAATTGCCGGTGTTACCGACCGACCCGCGGTCGAACGGTGTTTCGCAGCGGGTGCTGGCGCGCGGGTTAAGCTGAAGGTCGGCGGGTCTCTGGATCCGGCGAGCCCCTCCGTCGAGGTGGAGACGGATGTCGTGTTTCTTGACGATCCCGGCTCCGCCTTGGAGCAGCAGGCGGTCGTTCGCATTGGCGGTATCACGCTGGTACTGGCGGCGCGGCGTCGGCCCTATCACAACATCGCGGATTTCACCCGGCTTGGGCTCGATCCGACCACGGTGCGGCTGCTCGTCGTCAAGTCTGGGTACCTCTCGCCGGAGCTTGCGCCGATCGCCAATCCCAATCTGATGGCGCTGACGGATGGCGTGATCAACCAGGATATCGAGAACCTGCCGAGCCACCGCCGACACCAGCCCAGCTATCCCTTCGTCAAGGATTTCAGCTATACGGCAAAGGTGTTTTTCTCGACGCGATTCCCTTGAGACATTGATGTCGGTGCTGCCCTTCCGGCGGCACGACCCCCAACCCGATTGTACCCTTGATGTTGTCCTCCTTTTCGGTGGTCTATCGCCACAAGCCGATCCGGGTCAGTGCGGCCGCGATCTTTTTCTTCGGCTTCTCAGGTGCCGCGACGTCGCCCTACATGTCGCTGATCGGCATCCGTGAACTCGGATTGTCGGACGCCGTCTATTCTGTACTGATCTTCCTGGCGGCCGTGGTGAATGTCAGCGCCAGCGTGACCGCCGGAATCATTGCAGACCGGCTCGGACACTTCCGCTCGCCGATGATCCTGGCCGCGATCTTCGGCATCGTCGGCTTCGGGCTGGTTTATGTGGTGCCTACGCCTGTCATGTTTGCGATCGCGACGCTGGTTCTGATCCCGGTGTTCGGGACGATCAATTCGCTCATCTTCGCCAATATTCGTGCGGTTTCCTCGGGCATGGCCGTGCGCGAGCTGATGGCAGTGAATTCCGCCGTCCGTGCCATTCTCTCCGCCTCATGGGTCCTTGTGCCGGGGATCGTCGGGGCGCTGCTCGTCAGTCAGCCGAGCATGCTGCCGGCCTTTCTGCTGGCGAGCCTTGCCTGCCTCGTCTGCCTCCTGCTCTTCGTCTTCGGGCTGGATCGCCTGCCGCCGGTGCAGGAGGGGGAGCGGCAGCACTATTCCTTCTTCCGCTCCATCCGGCAGATTGGTTCGGCAAGCGTGTTGCCAAGGCTTCTGGCGATCTCATTGATCTCTGCCATGTTGCATGCCAATGGCACCGTCCTGCCGCTGATCGTCACCGGCAAGGCCGGCGGAACACCGGCCGATGTCGGCGTCATCGTCGGTATCGTCGCCTTCCTCGAGATCATCTTCATCCTCTTCTGGGGATGGGTCGAAGCCCGAACCTCCATCCTCTTCGCGATGGTCACGGCTGCGCTGATCTATTGCAGCTATCTCGTCTTCCTCGGCCTCGCCGACCGTCCCATGGATGTCTATCTGCTGACTGCCGTGGCCGGTCTCGGAGCGGCAGGCATTATCGCGATCCCGATCACCTATCTGCAGAACCTGATCGCGGACCGCGCCGGCCTCGGCAGCTCGCTGATTGCGGTCAACATCTTCCTGAGCGGTGGTATGGCTTCGCTGATGTTTGCGCTCGGCACCAGCATCAGCGACTATGCGGGCACGGCGATCATCGCCTCGATCGCCGGCTGTTCGGGCGTCTGCCTGCTGTGGCTGCTCGATCGGACGCCACGCGTGAAGACGGACGGTTGAGGGAGGGCATGGTGACATCTCGGGAGAAAGCCGCAGGACCGCTGCTCGAAATCTGCGTCGATGACGTCGCCGGGCTGGACGCGGCCGTCGCTGGTGGCGCTGACCGGATCGAGCTCTGTTCGGCACTTGGTTCCGGCGGGCTCACGCCCTCTCGTGGTTTCATGGTTGTCGCGGCCAAAGCACCGATCCCCGTCCATGCGCTGATCCGTCCGCGCGTCGGTGGCTTCATCTATAGCGAGGCGGAAGTCGCGCTGATGGAGGCTGACATTGTTGCGGCTCGCGAGGCCGGCTTGGCCGGCGTCGTCATCGGCGCGACCACGGCCGCTGGTGTGCTGGATGCCGACGTCATCCGTCGGCTCATCAACGCGGCAGAGGGACTGGACCTCACTTTGCATCGGGCGATTGATGTCGTCGGGGACATGGATGCCGCCCTCGATCTTGCGATCGAACTCGGTTTCTCCCGTGTGCTGACATCGGGCGGTGCGCGACATGCCGAAGAGGGCATTGATGTGATTGCCCCTCTGGCGAAGAGGGGTTCCGGCCGCATTTCGATCATGCCCGGCGGTGGCGTGCGGCCAGAGAATGCGGGTCGTTTTCTCGCGATTGCCGGGGTGAGGGAACTGCATGCGTCCTGCAGCCGGGCGGGTGTCAGCGAGCCACGACTGACCGAACTGGGTTTCTCGACCGAGACACCCCGGCACACGGATGCCGATACCGTCCGTCGCCTAAAGGCGCAGTTGCGGTTTGGACTGGACTGACCTTTAAGACGCCATCGCCTGGGCAGGTTTGGCCGCCAGGAACTTGACGGTCTCGGCCGCCAGCATCGGCTTGCTGAAGTAGTAGCCCTGCACCGCCCGGACACCGAGATTTTCAAGGATCCGCAGTTCCTCTTCCGTCTCGACGCCTTCGACAATCGCTTCCAGTTCCATCTCGGCGCAAAGCGCCAGCACCGATTTGACGATGTTGAAGCTCGTCCGGCGCGTGTGAATGTTGCGCACGAAGCTGCCGTCGATCTTGATCTTGGTGAGCGGTAGCTTGTGCACATGGCTCAAGCTGGAATAGCCGGTGCCGAAATCGTCGAGCGAAATGCCGGCCCCCATTTCGCGCAGCATCTGGATCGAGGCGCTCGCCTGCTCGAAGTCGTGCATGACGGCGGTTTCGGTGATCTCGAAGTTGATGCGGCGCGGGTCGAAGCCGCTCTTCAGCACGATCGAGACGATCTTCAACGTGTTTTCCGGCGAGCTGAGATCGTGCGGAGAGAGATTGAAGGAGAGATAGACGTCATCCGGCCACAGATGTGCAACGCTCAGGGCGCGTTCCAACAGGAGGCGCGTGATCAGCGTGATCCGACCATTGTGCTCGGCAACGGGAATGAACTCAGCAGGCGAAACCTGGCCGATGCGCGGGCTTTCCCAGCGCGCAAGAGCCTCGAAGCCGATGCAGATACGGCGGTTGATGCAGGTGATCGGCTGGAAGACGAGCGAGAGTTCCTTGTCCAGGTCGGCTGCGACGAGGGCCTCTTCGACGAGCTTCTGGCGGTTCAGTTCGTTGGCCTGGACGGCGTTGAAGATAACCGTGCCGGCCCGATGATGGCGCTTGGCGGTGTAGAGCGCATAGTCGGCAAGCTCATAGATTTCCTGCCCGGTTTCCCCGACATTCGGATAGAGGGCAAAGCCGACGGAGCCGGTGACCTGGACCATGCCGCTGCCGATATTGATGCGTTCGGCAATCAGTTCGCAGACCTTCTGGCCAAGCGCCATGACCTCGTTGTCGCCGCATTCACCCTCGAGCAAGAGGCCGAACTCGTCGCCGCCGAGACGATAGACCGACAGGCCTTTGTCATGGATGGCCGACAGGCGGGCACCGATTTCGATCAGGACCTTGTCGCCGGCGGAGTGACCATAGAGATCGTTGACCGGCTTGAATCCATCAAGGTCGATGACGCCAACCGCGAGTTTGTCTCCCGCGACGCTCGCCCGCGCAAAGGCCGTCTCCAGCATGTGGAAGAAGCTGCGGCGGTTGGGGAGCAGCGTCAGGCTGTCGAGATTGGCGAGGCGCAGGTTTTCGTCCGAGAGCGCCTGCATGGCCTTGTTCTGCTCCTGCAGCGCCTGTTGCTGCAGCATCAGGACGTTGCGAGATTCGTGCAGCTGGCGAAAGTCGCGGTAGTGCGAGACGAGGATCATGATCATCGCCATCGTCACCAGGATGACGTTGACGCCGGTGGCAATGAAGGTCGGCTCGCCCGAGAGACACATGACGACGAAGAAGGGCAGGTTGACCGTGACGGTCACGATCAGGGCTGCGGAGCGCAGGTGCATCAGGCAGAAGATGCAGCCGATGACGGTGATCGCCATGAAAAAGGCGACATGCGCTTTCTGATAGGCGTCGCCATAGGGGAGCAGCGAAATCGACCAGGCGGTGCAGAAGACCGCGATCGGAAAGCTGAGAATGTTGGTGGCGCGGAGCTGCCTATAGGCTTGCTCTGGCGTTCTCTGGCGGCGCCGGCCTCTAAGCCAAATCAGGGAGCGCAGGGCGAAGAGGGCCGTCAGGACAGTCGGCAGGTAGACGACGAGATAATCCGGTGCTGCACCCTGATGTGTCCAGGCGAGCGAGATCAAGTTCGTGGCAAGGATGAAGTAGAGCAGGGGGACCTGCTTGGAGAAAGCCTCGAACTGGGCCGCCGTCAACGCCGGATTGCCGTTGGGAACCTTGAGCAGGCCGAACCACTCTCCCATCCGGCTTCGGATGTCTTGCATCGTCCCTTTTTCAGCCACGCCTGTCCGCTCTCCCCTTCGCTCCGAGCTTGTTTTTTTATATGAGAATCCGTTAAAATTGCGGAAAGCGCGGACTACCAGATTCAAGCACCATCGAGTGTTGCCTTCAGATGGTCATTGCGGTTGGCTAAGTCGGCCGGTATCAGGATGCCTGATCCCAGGAGCCGTTTCACCGTGAATTCGATCTCTCGTCTGCTCGCCGCCCTCGTTGCCTCACTCTCAGCAGCATTGCCAGCCGCCGCCCAGGAGTGGCAGGCGACTGAAAAGGTGGAGCATTACAAGGTCAATGGCACTGCGCCGATGGAGCTCTACCAGTCGATCGGCGAGCGTGGGCCGAAGCTTAGCCTCGGGCGAGTGATCGCCCACACGACCTTCAAGCTCACCTGGCAGCGCGACTATCAGCAGCAGGGACAAGCTTGCGTTCTGGCGACGGCAAAGCCGAGACTGATTATTACCTACACGCTGCCGAAGCCTGCGCAGAAGCTTGCACCTGAGGTGGCGGCAAAGTGGGAGGCCTTCTACGACGGGATCGTCGAGCATGAGAAGCTGCACGGGCAGTTCATGAAGGACCTCACGCAGGCTATCCAGGATGTGTCGATCGGCCTGCGCGATGAAAACGATCCGGGCTGCAAGAAGGTACGTGCCGCACTTCAGGCCCAGTTGAAGCCGATCTCGGATGCGCATGTGGCGCGCCACAGCGAATACGACCAGGTCGAGATGTCACCGGGAGGTGCTGTGCATCAGCTGATCCTGACCTTCCTCAATCCGTGAAATGAAAAGGCGCCCACAAGGGGCGCCTTCAATTCCGTGTCAGATGCGTTCCAAAGCAATCGCAATGCCTTGGCCGACGCCGATGCACATGGTGGAGAGCGCATAGCGCCCGCCCGTTTCCTTCAGTTCCAGCGCTGCCGTTCCGGCGATGCGGGCGCCCGACATGCCGAGCGGGTGGCCGAGCGCGATGGCGCCGCCATTGCGGTTGACGCGCGGGTCGTCGTCGGCGATGCCGAGGTCGCGAAGCGTGGCGATGCCCTGGCTTGCAAAGGCTTCGTTCAGCTCGATCACGTCGATCTGCTGCTGCGTGAGACCCAGACGGGCGAGCAGCTTCTTCGAGGCCGGTGCCGGGCCGAAGCCCATGATGCGCGGCGGAACGCCAGCGGTTGCACCACCCAGGATTCGGGCGATCGGGTTGAGGCCATATTTCTTCACGGCGGCTTCCGACGCGATGATCAGGGCGGCGGCCCCGTCATTGACGCCCGAGGCATTGCCGGCGGTGACGCTGGCGCCTTCCATCTTGTTGACCGGCTTCAGCTTGGCGAGCGCCTCGACGGAGGTCGCGCGCGGATGCTCGTCGCGGTCGACGATCACGGGATCGCCCTTGCGCTGGGGCACGGTGACATCAACGATTTCCTTCGCCAGTCGGCCGTTGCCTTGCGCTTCTGCCGCCTTGGCCTGGCTGCGCACGGCAAAGGCGTCCTGGTCTTCACGCGAGACCTTGAAGTCGATTGCGACGTTGTCGCCGGTCTCCGGCATGGAATCGACGCCATACTGCCTCTTCATCAGCGGATTGACGAAGCGCCAGCCGATGGTGGTGTCGTAGATCTCGGCATTGCGCGAGAAGGCGGTGTCGGCCTTGGGCATGACGAAGGGGGCGCGGCTCATGCTTTCTACGCCGCCTGATATCATCAGCTCGGCCTCACCGGACTTGATGGCGCGGGCGGCGGTGATCACCGCATCCATTCCGGAGCCGCAGAGGCGGTTGATCGTGGTGCCGGTGACGGAGACTGGGAGACCCGCCAGCAGCGCCGACATGCGCGCGACATTGCGGTTGTCTTCGCCCGCCTGGTTGGCGCAGCCGAAGATCACGTCCTCGATGGCTTCCCAGTCGATGCCGGCATTACGCTCCATCAGCGCCTTCAGCGGCACGGCGCCGAGATCATCGGCGCGGACGGAGGAGAGCGAACCGCCGAAACGGCCGATGGGTGTGCGGATGTAGTCGCAGATAAAGGCTTCGGTCATTGCATTTTTCCTCACAGAGCCGGGACGACGAGGTCGGCGACTGAACCGTCGGTGTGCAGCTTGGCCCCGGTCATGGCCTGCAGCTCGTCCATGCTCATGGGGCCAAGCTTTTCGCGCACCACAAACTTGCCATCGACGATGTCGATTACGGCATGGCTCGTATAGACACGGGTGATGCAGCCGACGCCGGTGAGCGGGAAGGTGCAGCGCTCGACGAGCTTCGGCTTGCCGTCCTTGGTGACGTGTTCGGTGATGACGACGACCTGCTTTGCGCCATGCACCAGATCCATGGCGCCGCCGACGGCGGGAACGCCCTTGGAGCCGACGCGCCAGTTGGCGAGGTCACCGTTTTCCGCCACCTGATAGGCGCCGAGGATCGCGACATCGAGATGGCCGCCACGGACCATGGCGAAGCTGTCGGCATGGTGGAAGAAGGCAGCGCCCGGCTTCAGCGTCACGGCCTTCTTGCCGGCGTTGATCAGGTCCCAGTCTTCCTCACCGGCGGCTGGCGCTTCGCCGAAGTTCAGCACGCCGTTTTCGGTGTGGAAGATCGCTTCGCGTCCCTCGGGCTGGAACTTGGCCACCATTTCCGGGAAGCCGATGCCGAGGTTCACATAGGCGCCGTCCTCGATGTCCTGGGCCGCGCGCCAGGCGATCTGGGCGTTGGAGAGCTTGATGTCTTCGCGGGTGTCGATTGCAGGTGCGTCGGTCATGCGTATACCACTCCGGCCCGGATGAGCTCTTCTTCCTGTTGCGGGTTGGCGACTTCGACGACGCCATCGACAAAGATGCCGGGGGTGATCACCTGCTCCGGATTGATCTCGCCGGGCTTCACGATCTTCGAGACCTGAGCGATGGTCTTGGCGGCGGCCATGCACATCAGCGGATTAAAGTTGCGGCCGGCCATCCGGTAGGTCAGGTTGCCCATGGTATCGCCGAGATGCGCCTTGATGATGGCGAAGTCGGCTTTCAGCCAGCGTTCCTGGACGTAAGACCGTCCGTCGAACTCGGCGATCACCTTGCCATTGGCCAGTTCGGTGCCGAAGCCTGTCGGTGTGTAGAAGGCTGGGATGCCTGCGCCGCCGGCGCGGATGCGCTCGGCAAGCGTGCCCTGCGGAACGAGTTCCAGCTCGATCTCACCGGCGAGGTAGCGGTCGGTGAAGGCGCGCGGGTCGGAGGAGCGGGGGAAGGAGCAGATCATCTTCCTGACCATGCCAGCATCAATCATGGCGGCAATGCCGATGCGACCATTGCCGGCATTGTTGTTGATGACCGTGAGGTTCTTAGGGCCCTTGTCGATGAGCGCGTGAATGAGTTCGATCGGCGCCCCGGAGCCGCCGAAGCCTCCGATCATGACGGTTGCGCCATCGCCGATTCCAGCCACGGCATCTGCCAGGCTTGCAATTGTCTTGTCCATGGGAACTCCCGTTTCCTCGAGCGCGGTCTGGCCGCTTTCTCCTGTCGCCAAATATGACCGTGAAAACATCGACAGCAAGTATTTTGTGCGATATTTGATATTTGTTCGATAATCGCACGAATGTGGGTGGTGTGCTATGGCGATCGGTGAGCGCGATCTGATGGGTGGTTTCGCGAAGGGCTTGAAGGTGCTGGAGGCTTTTGGGCCTGAGCGCCAGCGGCTCAGCATCACCGAGGCGGCCGAAACCAGCGGCCTCGACAGAGCGACGGCACGGCGTTGCCTGCTGACGCTCGCGGAGCTCGGATATGCTGACTATGACGGCAAGTTCTTCTCGCTGACCTCAAAGATCCTCAGGATCGGCCATTCCTGGCTTTCGGCCACGCCGCTGCCGGTGCTGCTTCAGCCGCACCTCGATCAATTGTCAGAGCGGGTCGGGCATAGCGCATCGGCTTCCATTCTCGACAATACCGAGATCGTCTATATCGCCCGCGCTGCGCAAAAGCGGGTCATGTCGATCAACCTGATGCCGGGATCGCGCCTGCCGGCCTATAGCGCTTCGATGGGGCGGGTTCTGCTGGCCAGCCTTGCCGAGGCCGAGGTTGATGCCATTCTGGCAGTGACACAGTTCAAGGCACACACGCCGCGCACGCTGACCGATCCCGCGCGGCTCAAAGCGGAAATCGCCCGGGTCCGCGAGCAAGGCTATGCCGTCATCGATCAGGAACTCGAGATCGGCCTCTGTTCCATCGCCGTACCCATCAGCAATGATCGGGGACGCGTCGTGGCCGCCATCAATGTCGGCGCGCCTGCGGCTGTGCTTCCGGCGTCAGACCTGCCTGGGCATTGTCTGCCGGCGATGCTGGAGGTGCAGGCCAGGTTGCGACCGCTGCTGCCCTGAGCTCAGGCGTTGGCCACGTCCGACGCTGCCTCGCGGATCGTGCGCATGAGAAGCGCCAGCGGCATGGAGGGGACGGAATCGGCACGTACGGTCAGGCCCACCGGTCCCTTGGTCTCGCTCGTGTCGATCGGCAGGGCTGCCAGCGTGCCATCGGCAAGGTCGGTTGCCACAACGCCTGCCGAGATGATCCAGATCGCCTCCGTCTGGCGGACAAAGGCGCGACCGAAGCTATCGGAGACCGTTTCGATCTGGGTGGGTATGCCGGAGATGCCGTTGGCGATCAGGAAGCGCTCGACGAAGGGGCGGATGATCGAAGCCCGGGTCGGCATCAGCACGGGGTAGCGCTCCAGCTGGCCGAAGAGGTCCGAGCCGGCCAGAAGGAGCGGATGACCGGCGCGGACGCAGAAGATCACCTGCTCGGAATAAAGATGCTCGAAGGAAAAGCCGGTCATCTGCTCCGGTGCAGCGAGACGACCGACGACGAGGTCGAGATCGCCGACCCGCAATTGTTCGAGCAGAACGGCGTTCTCACCGGTGACGATCTTGATGCGGGCGGGCACGTCCTCCTTGAGGAACAAGGTCATCGCCTGAGGCATGATGCGGGTTGAGACCGTCGGCAGGGCGCCGATCCGGATCGGTGGTGCATCGGCATGCAATGCATGGGACACGGAATCGAAACCCTGGCGGAGCGCAGTGAGTGCTGCACCTGCATGCTTCAGGAACGCTTCGCCATAGCGGGTGATGCGGATGCCGCGGCCATCCTTTTCGAACACCGCGACGCCCAGCACTTCCTCCAGTTCCCGGATGGTCTTGGTCACCGCGGGCTGGCTGACATGCAGGAGTTCTGCCGCCTTCATCACGCTCTTCTGGCGCGAAACCTCCACGAAGGTCTGCAGATGGCGAAACTTGATGCGGTTATCGATCATGGAAAACATAACCCTATGGTTAGGTGTTTCGTGGAAAACATCATTTTACCTAACCAAATCGCGTGAGCAATATGGTGTCAACGGAGGAGGAACCCGTGCAGTTCGTTCAGGTCAACGGCGTCAGCCTGCATCACCAGATAATTGGTGGGCCGGGCAACAAGCCGGTCATCGTCTTCATCAATTCGCTCGGCACCGATTTTCGCATCTGGCGCGACGTGATCGTCCGGCTTGCCGGCAGCTATCCGCTGCTGACCTATGACAAGCGCGGGCATGGACTGTCTGACGTGGGCCATGCGCCCTATTCGGTCGAGGACCACGTCGACGATCTGATCGGCCTGCTCGAGCATATCAAGGTCAGCAATGCCGTGATCTGCGGGCTCTCTGTCGGCGGTCTCGTTGCGCAAGGGCTCTATGCGCGTCGGCCTGATCTGGTGAAGGCGCTCATCCTCTGCGACACGGCCCACAAGATCGGAACGGCGGAGATGTGGGCTGCCCGCATCGCAGCCATTGAAGAGGGCGGTCTTGATGGCATCGTCGATGGCGTCATGGAGCGCTGGTTCACGACTGCCTTCCGCAACAGTGATCCCGCCTTCCCCGGCTATCGCAACATGATGCTCCGCCAGCCGGTCGACGGCTACATCGGAACATGCGCGGCGATCCGCGATGCTGATTATACCGAAGCTGCCGGTCAGATTTCTGTTCCCACGCTCTGCGTCGTCGGCGATCAGGATGGGGCAACACCACCCGATCTCGTGCTGTCGCTTGCCAAGCTCGTGCCCGGCGCGCGCTATGAAGTCATCAAGGATGCTGGACACATTCCCTGTGTCGAGCAACCGGAAATGCTCACCACCATTATCGAGGCCTTTCTCGCGCCCGTCATTTCAGGAGAGGCAGCCCATGGCTGATGCCCGCAGTCCATCTGATCGCTATCGACAGGGTATGGCGACCCGCCGCCGTGTGCTGGGCGATGCCCATGTCGATCGCGCCTCGGCCTCGGCCACGCCGTTTGATCAGCCGTTCCAGGAGATGATCACCGAGGGCGCCTGGGGCACCGTCTGGTCGCGTCCCGGCATCAGCGCGCGCGAACGCTCGATGATCACGATCGCATTGCTTGCAGCACTCGGCCATGACGAAGAAGTCGCCATGCATGTTCGCGCCACCGCCAATACCGGGGCGAGCCGTGAGGATATTACCGAAGCGCTGATGCATGTCGCCATCTATGCCGGCGTTCCCGCCGCCAACAGGGCTTTCAAGATCGCCAAGCACGTGTTTGATAAGCTGGATGCCGGCGAGACCGGGGGAGGGAGCCATGACTGATCTTTCGAACAAGAAGCCGGAAACGGGCGCCTTCTTCCCGCGCGACCGCAACTGGCATCCGCCGGCCTATACGCCGACCTACAAGACGTCCGTCCTGCGCTCGCCGCAGAAGGCGCTGCTGTCGCTCGATGGCACAAAGTCCGAGATCACAGGTCCAGTGTTTGGTCACTCGATCCTGGGTGAGCTCGACAACGATCTGATCCACAACTTCGCCAAATCAGGCGAAAGCGCGATCGGCGAGCGCATCATCGTGCATGGGCGCGTGCTCGACGAGCGCGGCCGTCCTGTTCCCGGCGCGCTCATCGAGTTCTGGCAGGCCAATGCCGGTGGACGTTATCGCCACAAGAAGGAAAGTTATCTCGCACCGCTCGATCCGAATTTCGGCGGCTGCGGGCGGACGATCACCGATGAGAACGGCTATTATGCCTTCCGTACGATCAAGCCCGGCCCTTATCCCTGGCCGAATGGTGTCAACGACTGGCGCCCTGCCCATATCCACTTCTCGGTCTTCGGCCATGGCTTTTCGCAGCGCCTGATCACCCAGATGTATTTCGAGGGCGATCCGATGATCTGGAAGTGTCCGATCGTGCTGACGATCCCGGATCGCAAGGCGATCGAGCAGCTCGTGGCAGCCCTCGACTGGTCGGCGACCATCCCGATGGATGCGCGCGCCTACAAGTTCGACATGGTGTTGCGTGGTCGGCGTTCGACCTTGTTCGAAAACCGGATGGAGGGAAATTGATGGTCCAGGATCTCGGCTACCTCAAGGAAAGCGCCAGCCAAACGGCCGGCCCTTACGTCCATATCGGCCTCACGCCGAACTTCGCCGACATCAAGGGCGTCTATCCTGTCGATCTCGGCACCACCATGGTCAACGACAAGACGCGCGGCGAGCGTATCACGATCACTGGCCGCGTCATCGATGGCTCCGGCACGCCGCTCAAGGATGCGCTGATCGAAATCTGGCAGGCGGATGCCGACGGGATCTACAACAGCCCGTCAGAGACGCGCGGCAGCGCCGATCCGAACTTCACAGGTTGGGGGCGCTGCCCTTGTGACCTCTCGACCGGCGAATACCGGTTCGAGACAATCAAGCCGGGCCGGGTGCCGTTCCGGGATGGTCGCCTGATGGCGCCGCATATCTCTTTCTGGATCGTCGCGCGCGGCATCAATCTAGGCCTCAACACGCGCCTTTATTTCGGTGACGAAGAGGCGGCCAATACCGAGGATCCGATCCTCGCCCGCATCGAGCATCGGGTGCGCGTACCGACCCTGATTGCGCAGCGTGACGGTTCGACCTATCACTTCGACATTCACCTGCAGGGGGAGAAGGAGACGGTCTTCTTCGACATCTGAGAAGGGCCTTGAGATCAGCATGACCGCATCCGTCTTCGACCATCCGATCCTGTCTGGCCTTCTGGGTGACGAGGAAATTGGTGCCCATTTCTCGGCGGCAGCCGAGCTTTCGGCCATGCTGCGTTTCGAGGCGGCACTTGCTGAGGCGGAGGCTGCCGAAGGCGTGATCCCTGGTGAATCCGCGGAAGCGATTGGGGCGCTGCCGGAAGCTTTCGTGGCCGATCTCGATGCTCTGAAGCAGGCGATCGGGCGGGACGGTGTCGTCATCCCCGATCTCGTGCGGCAGTGGCGGGCAGGGCTTGGCGACGCCGGCAAACATCTCCATTTCGGCGCGACCAGCCAGGATGCCATCGATACCGGCCTGATGCTGCGGCTGGGTGCTGTGCTTTCAATCCTCGATCAGCGCATGGCGACCATCATTTCGTCGCTTGACGGTCTGGAGAAGCGCTTCGGGGCGCAGTCCCTTATGGGGCGCACGCGTATGCAGGCGGCGATCCCGATCACGGTTGCCGATCGACTTGCCACGTGGAAAGCGCCGATCATTGCCCATCGGGCTGCTGTTCAGGATGTGCTGAAAGCCGGCCTGCCGCTTCAGTTCGGCGGCGCTGCCGGCTCGCTCGAAAAGCTTGGAGATAAGGCGGCGTTCGTTCGTACAAGGCTCGCGGCGGTGCTTCAGCTCTCCGACCGGCCGCAATGGCACAGCCAGCGGGCGGTGATTGCCGAGATCGGCGGTCTGTTCTCCCAGATCAGCGGCAGCCTCGGCAAGATCGGCCAGGATCTGGCGCTGATGGCGGACAACGGCACGGCGGTGATCGGCGGCGGCGGCGCCTCTTCCGCCATGCCGCACAAGCGAAACCCGGTGAAGGCCGAAGTTCTGGTCACGCTCGCCCGGTTCAATGCCGTGCAGATCTCGGGCCTGCATCAGGCCCTGGTGCATGAGCAGGAGCGGTCGGGCGCTGCCTGGACGCTCGAGTGGATGATCCTGCCGCAGATGGCGATTGCCACCGGGGCTGCCACGCGGCTTGCAACGGAAGTCCTGCAGTCGATCGAGGCGCTCGGCGACCGCTGACTATCTCTCACTCGTGTCGGAAGCGTCTGTTGCGACGTAGCGGCGGGTGACCTTGCGCATCATCTTGATTTGCCGGACGAAGCCCGAGCAGGCGCCACACTTGAAGAGATGCAGACGCAGGCCGACGGTTTCGCCGAGCGACAGGCGTCTGTCGAGTTCGTCCGAGGCGAGTTTCGTTGCGTTTTCGCACATCATGACAATTTTTCCTCCGGCGCGAACCAGTGTCCTTGCAGGCAGTTGCGCAGACGAAGCCGCGCGCGGTGCATCAGGACATGCATGTTGGTGGTGGTGATGCCGATCTCGGCGCAGATTTCTTCCGTGTCCATCTCGACGAATTCACGCATCATGAAAACGCGGCCCTGATCGGGGGGCAAATGATCGAGGCAGGCCTCGAAGACCCGCCAGAAATCCTTCCCGAGCAGTTCGACTTCCGGATTGCCCCAGTCGCTCGGGCGATTTTCCGGAACCCAGTGACCCTTGGCGTCAAAGTAGCGCGGCTCATCCTCATCCGGAAAATGTCCGAGCGGCATGGCGATCATCTGCGATTGCTTGCGTTTGAAGCGGATCTGGTCGGCGATCTTGTTGCGCAGAATGGCGAAGACCCAGGTGCGAAAGGCGGACCGCCCGGCAAAGGCTTTGGCATTGCGAAGCGCGCCCGCGAGCGCCTCCTGAACGGCATCTTCGGCAAGGCCGGGATCGGCAAGCTGGAGGCTTGCGAAACTCAACATGCGTTGACGCAGCTCCGCCATGTACATCGCATCGGCCAGGAACGGTGCGGCTGCACCGTTTCCGCCGTTCAATTCCTGCTCGCCCGCATTCGCCATCGTGATCCCCCGGACATTGCCCGCGCCTGCCAAAGACCCGACGCGCTGCACAGCACGCCTCCGTTTAGTCGCGGCTTTCAGCGCCATCTTACAGGTCGCGCAGAAAAAATCTCATGTCAGGATCATCACCACGGCATAGGCCGCAAGCACCAGCAGCGTGACGTTGCGCCGGAGCGCCAGATACCAGGCGGGTTGGTCGCCTTTGCGGTGGATGCCGAGATCGGCGGCCAGCAGGACCAGAAATACCCCGACATGCAGCGCCATCGTCAAAGCCGGTATGTAAGGATAGGCCAGCAGCCCGCCGATGGCAGCGAGGGCCGCGACATTGCTCACGATCAGCATGAGCCGTGGATCCTGAGCGCGGATCTGAGCCTGGCTCCAGAGCGTGCCGGCCATGAAGCAGGCGATGCCGGTTCCGTAGGCGATGAAGGCTTGCGCGGCGAGTGCGGGCTGGTAGCCGAGCACCTGGGCCAGTCCCAGCGCCCAGAAGGGCAGGGCGCCGGCATAGGTCAGGAGTTTGGTGAGCGCGGGGTCGCGGTACATCGTCAGGCTCCTTGCAGATATGTGATCAGCCGTTCCGACAGGGCCGTGGCGCTTTCGACCGCTGCCTCGACGCGGTTGCCGAGGCACCAGTCGCCGCAGGCGCCGAGGCCGAGGGCTTCATCGAAGAGATACGGTTGGTCTGCGGCTTGGTCCACATTGGCATAGCGCCAGCGGTGCAGATCGAGCCACGTGGCGTTCGAGAAGTCCAGTCCAAGGAGCCGCTTCAGCGACGCAAGCATCTCCGATTTCACCTCGTCCCGGTCGCGTTCCAGGTTTGCCTCGGCCCAATCGTTGCGGCTGTGGATGGTAAGCGCGGTGTTCTGTCCGCGGCCCGGCTTGCTGCCCTCCACGGCAATCCAGCTCAGGATCGCATCGTCGATGCGCGCGGCATCGAAGTCGAGATGCAGGGGCTCATCGATGCCGATCATCAGGGTAAAGCAGCCGCTCATGCGGACACGGGCCAAAGCTTCGCGGCCGGAGAATGTCTCGGGCAACAGGCGGATGGTCTGTGGTGCCGGGGCGGTGGACATCACGAGATCGAAACGGCCGAGATCCTGGCCTTCGCTATCGGTCAGTGACCATCCATCTTCGGCACGGTTCAGCCCCGCCACGGTCGCTTCCTTGCGGACCTGAATGCCGCCGGCCAATCCGTTCGCAAACCCGCTCATGCCGGGCAGCCCGATATAGCGCGGCTCCGGTGGGCGGCTGTCGGTCACCAATCCGTCGGCCTTGAGCGTGTGCACTGCCTTCGGCCAGATGGCGGCATGACCTGCCTTGATGGCAACTTCCGCAACGGACCGGAATGCCGGCGAGCGGGCAGTGAAATACTGGGCGCCATGGTCGAAGGCAAAGCCCTCCCGGCGGCGGTTTGCCATGCGGCCGCCGAGGCCTCGGCTCTTTTCGAAAATGGTGACGTCGGCTGACGGGGCAAGCGCCCGCGCGAGCGTGATGCCGGCGATACCGGCTCCGATAATGGCAATGGACGTCTTCACGCAATCCCTCTCTCAAGCGCTTGGCGCGCTTATGCTTTACGCGGTTCAGGCGGTGGTGGATTTGCCGTCTTCGCTCGCTTCCAGCAGTGGCCGGATGAGCGGGTTCGGAAAGCGACGCTTTACCGTGACGGCGAAGAAGGATTCGATCATGCCAGGCAGGGCGTCGAACTCGACCAGGGTGCCAGCTTCGAGCTCGCCCTTGACGACGATGGGCGGCAGAACGGCAAGGCCTGCCCCTTCGCGGGCTAAAAGACGCATCATCGCCATGTCGTCGACTTCAGCCGCGATCTGGGGCGTGATGCCAAGGCGCGCGACGAGCGCTTCGAACTGCGAGCGCACGCCGCTTTCGAGCGTCGGCAGGATGACGGGATGCTCGGCCAGAAGGTCGGCGAGCTTCGCACCTGGTTTGCCGTAGGAGGGTTTGCCGATGAGGCTGACCCGCTGCTGGTAGACGTGCTGGGCGATGAAGGGTGTTACGGAATCGGCCATCGGCGCCTGGTTCAGGAGGACTATGTCGAGGTTCAATGCTTCCAGCGCGCCCAACAGCTCACTGGTGCTGCCCGAGCGCAGGATCATGTCGACGTCGGAGCGCCCGAGGATAGGACGCAGGAACTCCATCTGGAAGTTGCGTGACAGGGTGGCCAGCGCGCCGATACGGATGGCGCGGCGTGTCCTCCCGGTTTCCTTCAGCGTCTCGACCAGTTCCTCGCCGGCCGAAAAGATCGTGTCGGCATGGTCGAGCGCGATGCGACCGGCTTCCGTGAGATAGAGCTGTCGACCACGACGCTCGAAGAGAGAATGGCCCAACCGCTCCTCAAGCTGCTTGATCTGGATGGATAGCGCCGATTGCGACAGGTTCAGCCGCTCGGCTGTGCGGGTCAGGTTGCCGTCATGGGCGACGGCGCGGAAATAGCGGAGATGATGATAGTTCAGCTCGGACATGGTTCTATTTTATAGAACGAATTTAGAGAAACAATGAATTTTTCTTGTGATCACGCCGCTGATAACAGGTCTGTGAGATCGCCGCTGCCTCCTCCCAAGCAGCGGCCCAGCCTGGAGATATCACGTGATCCATATGCTGCCGCTTCTCGCGCCGCTGCTGCTTGCAGGTGCATCGCTCTATGCCTTCCAGGCGCCCGGGCTTCGTCCGCGTCAGGCGATCCGCGTTGCCGAATTCTCGGCCCTCGGTTCGATCCTCGTCGCCGTCCTTTCGGCTGTCGTCCTGATGCTGCAGGGGCCGGGAACCAGCCCGGCGATCGGCTACAGCTATTTCGCGCTTGCCTCGCGGCTTGATCTCGTCAGCCTGGTGATGCTGCTGCTCGTGTCCTTTATCGGTTGGGTGGTGCTGCGTTATGCCGGCACTTTCCTTGACGGCGAAGAGCGGCAGGGCCCGTTCACCGGCTGGATGACGGCAACACTTGCCGCCGTCCTGCTCCTCGTCCAGTCCGGCACGCTGCTGCAGCTCGTCGTCGGCTGGGTGGCAACCAGTCTCCTCCTGCATCAGCTGCTGCTCTTCTATCCTGACAGGATCGCTGCCCAGCGCGCCGCGCGCAAGAAGTTCATCGTCTCGCGCACCGGTGACGCCGCCCTGATCGGCGCTGTTATCCTGCTCGCCATTTCCTTCGGCACCGGCGACATCGCCACCATTCTCGCCGCGGCCCGCGAGGGCGAGGGGCTGCCGCTGACGATTGCCGCTGCTGCCCTGCTAGCGATCGCAGCACTTCTGAAGTCCGCCCAGTTCCCGACCCATGGCTGGCTGACGGAAGTGATGGAATCGCCGACCCCGGTTTCGGCCCTTCTGCATGCTGGCGTCGTCAATGCCGGCGGTTTCCTCTTGATCCGCTTTGCCGATGTCATGCTGCAGGCCCCGGTGGTGCTTGCGGTGCTGGTCATGGTCGGTGGCTTCACGGCGCTGTTCGGCAGTCTCGTGATGCTCACCCAGTCGGCGGTGAAGACTTCCCTCGCCTGGTCCACGGTTGCGCAGATGGGCTTCATGATCCTGCAGTGTGGTCTGGCGCTCTTCCCGATCGCACTGCTGCACATCGTCGCGCACTCGCTCTACAAGGCGCATGCCTTCCTCGCCTCCGGCTCGGCCATCGAGACGGTTGCCTCGATTCGGCGCCCCGGTCCGGTCGCGATCCCGAATGCCAAGGCGGTCGGACGCGCCTTCCTGCTGGCGCTTGCCATCTATGCCGTCATCGGTGTGCTCTTCGGCTTTGCCGACAAGCCGCCGCAGGCGCTCGCACTCGGTGCGATCCTGATCTTCGGCGTCGCCTATCTCATTGCGCAAGGCTTGGCGGATGCGGCTCCCCGGGCGCTCACCTGGCGGACCTCGCTCTACGCGATCTCGGCGGCCACGGCCTACTTCGCCCTGCAGCGCATCTCCGACAAGCTGATGCTTGGCACGCTGCCGGCGACCCCGCAGCCCGGGCCGCTTGAATGGACGCTGATGCTGCTTGCCGTCGTGACCTTCGGCGTGGTGGCGGTCGCTCAATCGCTCTTCCCGCTCTGGGCCTATCATCCGGCGGCTGCGGGCCTCAGGGTTCATCTCGCCAACGGCCTCTACGTCAATGCCCTCTTCGATCGCCTGCTCGGTGGCTGGACGCTTCCGCGCTCCACCTCCGCAACGCCTGCTTCCGTGAAGGAGTGAACCGATGACCGAGACGACCACAGTGGACACCCTGCATGGCGAAGCGCTTGCCCGGGCGGCAGATCAGGCGGTGCGGGCGATCCCGCCGGCCTGGCCGCTGACGGCGACCGTTGCCGTCAACCCCTTCCTCGGTCAGATCACCGAGACGCTCGACCAGACGGCGGCCCGGCTCGCCCGGATCGGCGGCGTCCGGCTGGCATTGCCGCGCAAGCACTATGCGGACCTGATTGCCAAGGGCGAGATCACGGATGAGGACCTCAGCGCAGCGCTTCAGTCGAGCGCGCTTTTCAACCGCATCGACCTGCCGGCGCTCAAGGCTGCCGTAGCCGAGGAGCCGCAGCCGGTTGCCGCACTTCCGACGATCGCGGAGCTTGCCGCGCGGGCCACGGGCAAGGATTGGCCGGGGCTCGTCTCCGAGCGGATCGGCACCTTTGCAGCCGGTTTCTTCGATCAGGGCCAGGCCCTTTGGGCCGCGTCTCGGCGGAACGGTCTCTACGCCGCCTGGCGTGCCTTCGCGACCCATGACCTGACGCCTGAGATCCTGGGCTTCAAAGGCTTCAGCATTCATGTCGACGAAACGCCGGAGACTCCGCATGGGGCGATCGAGCGGGCGGCCGTTGCGCTCGGCCTCGGCGCCGAACCCGGCACCTATTTCCATCAGCTGCTGCTGACCGTCGGCGGCTGGGCGCAGTATGCGCGCCATATCCAGTTCAAGGCCGAGGTCGAGGGACGCACGGACACCACGGCGCTTGAGCTGCTGGCGATCCGTCTCGTGTTCGAAGAGGCCCTTTACGCCCGGCACAAGACCGCCATTGAGGGTGAGTGGCAGCAGGTGCGGCGGAGCCATGTCGAGCCTGTCAGCCCTGACTTTGATACAGTCATCGACGGGTTGCTGCAGGTCGCTGCCGAGCGCGCGGCGCAGCGGAAGCTCGCGGCCACGCTTGCTGCACCCTCGCCGATCAAGGTTGCCGAGTTGCGGCCCGTCCTGCAGGCGGCCTTCTGTATCGACGTGCGCTCGGAAGTCTTCCGTCGCTCGCTCGAAAGCGTTGATCCTGCTGTCCGCACGCTCGGATTTGCCGGCTTCTTCGGTCTGGGCGCCAGCCACAAGGGCTTTGCCTCTGACGTATCAGAGCATCGCTTGCCGGTCCTCCTGAAGCCTTCCGTCTTCAGCTGCAGCGCCGTCGATCACGACGAGGACGCCGACCAGCAGGCGCGGTTCAGCGCGCGCGCCACCCGTGCCTGGGGTCGTTTCAAGCTGGCTGCCGTCTCCTCCTTCGCCTTCGTGGAAGCCATGGGGCCGGTTTATGCGGGCAAGCTGATGCGCGATGGTCTCGGCTTCGGCAAGGGCAAAGGTCCTGATGCCGCCAAGCCGCGCTTTGCGCCGAGCCTCGATCTCGACACGCGGGCGGTGGTTGCTGAGACCGTGCTCAAGGCCATGTCGCTGACGGAAGGTTTCGGCCGCTTCGTGCTGATCGCCGGCCATGGGGCCAATGTGGTGAACAACCCTTATGCCAGCGCCCTTCACTGCGGCGCCTGCGGTGGCTATGCGGGCGACGTCAATGCGCGTCTCCTGGCTGATCTGCTGAACGACCGCGCCGTGCGGGAAAAGCTGGCGGTGAACGGGATCAACATCCCGGCTGATACCGTCTTCCTCGGTGGCCTGCACGATACGACGACGGATAGCGTGACGCTGTTCGAAGACGATCTGGAAAACGACCTCGCAGCGGAGGATATCGTCCGTATCCGGCAATGGCTTGCCCAGGCCGGACGCCTTACCCGCGCCGAGCGGGCGCGGCGGCTGCCTCGGGCGACGGCAGAGAGTGTCATCGCGCGCAGCAAGGACTGGTCGGAAGTGCGGCCCGAGCTCGGGCTTGCCGGCTGCCGCGCCTTTATCGCGGCACCGCGCACGCGGACGGCTGGCCGGTCACTGGAAGGGCAGGCCTTCCTGCACGACTATGTCTGGAAGAAGGATGAGGGCTTCAAGATCCTCGAACTGATCCTGACCGCCCCCGTCGTCGTCGCGAGCTGGATCAGCCTTCAATACTTCGGCTCATCGGTCGCCCCGTCGCTCTTTGGCGGTGGCAACAAGCTGTTGCACAATGTCGTCGGCGGTATCGGGGTCGTCGAGGGCAATGGCGGCAACCTGCGCGCCGGGCTTCCCTGGCAGTCGGTGCATGACGGGGAAAATTTCGTCCACGAGCCGCTGCGGCTGACGGTCGCCGTCGAGGCGCCGAAGGAGGCGATATCAGACATCCTGAAGCGGCATGCGCAGGTACGGGCGCTATTCGACAATGGCTGGCTCAACCTCTTTGCACTCGACGAGCAGGGCCAGATGGCCTGGCGCTACACTGGCAATCTCGGCTGGACGGATGTTCGCCCGGGTGCAGCATCGGGCGTCGAGCAGAAGGCCGCGAGCTGAATTGGGACAAGAGCAAGCCGCCGGCCTTTTGCGCCGGCGGTCGACTATTTGCCTGTCAGATGGCGCCGGCGGTCTGGAGCCGCGACGTCTCCGACATGTGCGATGCCGTCTTGCTGCTCGCAAGCAGGCGCTCGGCCTCAGCCATCATCAGCGGGCCGACACCCTTGATGTCATCCGGCCGGATGGCTTCGGTGAGATAGTAGGCGATGCTTCCGTCGCGATAGATGCCTTGGAAGGGACCGAGGCCCGCGACGCAGCAGATATTCTGCAACTGCCGTCGCCCGCCCTCGACGGGTCGTACCTCATGATCGGCAAGCGCCTGCAGCGCGGATCGCCCGAGACCGCCGTGTCGGTCGATACCCAGCCGTTCGGACTTTTGCAGGGCGTAGGCGAACATGGCTGTTGCCGAGCTTTCAGGGTAGTTGTCGCTCGCGTCCGGCGCATCGATCACCTGCAGCCAGCGATGATCTTTGGTCACCAGCGCGGCAAGCCGATCGTTGAGTGCTGCCAGTCGGGCCGATAGATCGCGGCGGTAATTGCCCTCCGGAAGATGCTCGATCACGTCGACAAAGGCCATGGCGAGCCAACCGATGGACCGCGCCCAATGGGCGGGCGACAGGCCGGTGTCGGGATCGGCCCAGTCCTGCAGGCGCGACTCGTCGTAGCCGTGGCGATAGAGGCCGGAGGCTGCGTCGAATGTCAGATCGAGCGCCGTGTTGAACTGGGCGATAGCGTCATCCACGAGGCGCTGATCACTGAGTGCCAGGCCAAGCTCCACCTTGAACGGCATGGCCATGTAGAGGCCATCCAGCCAGACCTGATGCGGATAGCGCAGCTTGTGCCAATAGGGGCCGCTTCCGATGCGGGGGTGATGGGTGAGCTGCCGGCCAAGCAACTTGGCGGCCTCCAGATAACGGCCCTGTCCCGTCTGGCGATTGAGGTAGAACAGTGCCCGGCCTGGCAGAATGTTGTCGATGTTGAATTCGGTAATCCGGTAGTCGGTAAGACCGCCGTCGGCATCCACCTGCGCATCGACGAGACGGGTCAGGTGGTCGAGCCAGCGCCGGTCTCCCGTCGCCTGATGCAGCGTGATTAGGCCGCGATAGAGGCAGCCGTCCTCATAACACCAGGCACCGGCCTTGTAGGGTTCGTAGTCGCGAGCGTAGTCGTCGAAATAGGAGATCAGCATCGGTCTTCATGGGTCCGGGTGAATGGAAGCGGGTGAGAGGCGCGTCAGGCGACTGAACCTCGTGTTTTCGGCAATGATGCCGGCGTGGCGCAGTTCCGGCAGATGACAGGCCATTTCCGGCACGGCGGGTTTTGCATCGGCGCTGTAGCCAATGTGCATGCCGTCGATCGACACCGCATCGATGGTGGATTCCGGCAGCCCGTAGAAGACGGCAGCCGCCGTCTCGGCGCCGGAAACCTCGAGATTGCGGATGTCGATGCACTCGATCTTCGGCGTGGTCACGGAGACGGGCAGGGCAATACGGGACTGCACATAGTCGGATCGGCCATCGGCATCGCAGAAGTAGAAGGCGTTGACGGCAATCGGGGTCGCGACGTGCTCCATGCGGCAATCATGGACGCTGATATTCGAGACGCTGCCGCCACGGCCACGGCGGGTTTTGATGCGCAGTCCCCGGTCGGTGCCGATGAAATGGCAGCGACTGATCGTGACGTCGCCGATGCCCTGGCTCATCTCGCTGCCCATGACCACGGCGCCATGGCCGCGCTGCATCAGGCAGTTGCGGATCTCGACATTGCGGGTCGCCCTGTCAGGGCCGCCGCGCGGATCGCGCTTGCCGGCCTTGAGCGCCACGCAGTCGTCGCCGACGGAAATGTCGAGGCCAACAAGGCGGATGTTCTGGCTGGATTCGGGGTTCAGCCCGTCGGTGTTCGGGGTATCAGGATGGTTGCGGATCGTCAGTCCGGCGGCGAGAACATCCTCGCAAAGCACCGGATGGACCGTCCAGGACGGGGAATTCTGGACAGTGATACCTGAGAGCGTCAGGTTTCGGCAGCCGGACAGGAAGATCGTGCGTGGACGCCGGGCGCCATCGCGGGTTTCCTTCGGCCAGGTCCACCAGTCGCCGCGATCGCCGCCTCCATCAACGACACCCTTGCCGCAGATCGTCAGGTTGTCGCAATCGATCGCCGTTAGCAGGCTGGCGAAGCAGGCTTCCGCGACCCCTTCCCAGGTGCCGAGCACGCGCCCGTCCGGATGCCGGGCGGATAGGATCGGGCGCCCATCGCGGGTGCCGATGTCTTGCAGAACCGCGCTCTCCTCGATCAGCAGTGTCATGTCACTTTTCAAGAAAAGCGGGCCTGAAAACCAGGAGCCGGCGGGCAGCCGGAGTGTTCCACCCGCCGGCACCGCGGCGATCGCGGACTGGATCGCCTTGGTATTGTCCTCGCTGTCTGGTCGCGCGCCATGGTCGCGGATATCGACCAGGGCCGTCTCGTCGGCTGTACGAAAGGTGATGCCACCGACTGCGGTCGAGAAGCGGTACTCGTTGTCAGGTTCTAGACCGTCGAGGGACAGCACGACCGAGGTCGCGCTGCCGGTCTTGACCGTCGTGCCGTCACCCAGCTGCAGCACCCAGGGCAACGCCCGGTCGAGGGCGAACAGATGCGCGTCCGCCTCGATCGTGAGTGTTGCCGTCCTTGACGACAGGTGCAGCAGCTGGATGGGGCCGTCGGTCAAGATCGTCTTCCTCAAATGCCGGTCAGCGCGCTGTTGATGCCGTCGATGATCTCGGCGGCGGCGTCTTCGGCGGAAGCCTGGCCGTAGGCGAAGGCCTCGAAGGTGCTGTCGAAGGCTTCCGTCACGCGGGGATGCTCGTTGAGCGGCGAGACGCCGACACCGTTGCTTTCCAACACGATCTTGTTCGCCTCCACCTGCACCGGCTTGATCGAGCCTGCCTTGGAGAGTTCGTCGAGTGCCACCTTGCTGGAGGGCACGCCACGGGTCGCGCCGAGGATCTTGATCGCTTCCGGATCGTTCAGCAGGCAGTTGACGATCTCGGCGGCCGCCTTCGGCTCCTTGCTGTTCTTGGAGATCGCCAGGAGCATCGAGGGCTTGCGATAGACGCCTTCGGTCGTCGCGCCCTCGATCTGCAAGAGCTTGACGGGCACGAGTTGCTGGCCTTCCTCCATCGGACCGGAAATCTTGCCGTAGGTGCTGTCCCACTGATAGGTGCCGGCGATCTTGCCGCTGGCCCAGGCCGGGTTTTCATGCAGCGGCGCATTGCCGCCGGCAGCTACGTCCTTCCAGGACTTGATGACGCCGTTGTCGACCATGGTCTGGTAGAACTTCAGGCCATCGGCCAGTTCTTCCACGGTCCAGGCAACCTGGTTGGTCGCGGGATCGATCAGGTCCTTGCCGGTCTTCTGCGTGGTACGCAGGATCACGACGAGGCGGGCGTCGAGCGCCGTGCCTTCGAAGGGATAGTAATCCTGACCGAGCTTTTCCTTCATGACCGGGGCTGCGGCGAGCAGTTCGTCCCAGGTAGTCGGGATTGCGAGCCCTGCCTTGTCGTAGGTGGTCTTGTTGAACATGAAGACGCGGCCGGTGGTCGAAACGGGCAGGCCGTTCAGCTTGCCCTCGACGGTGCCACCCTTCAGGTCCGTCTCCGACCACTGGCTGAGGTCAATGACGTCCTTGAACTCGTTGAGATCGACGAAGCCGTCGCCGTTCTTGGAGAAGATCGGCAGCCATGGCCAGTTGATCTGCATGATGTCGGCTTCGGTGCGACCGGCGAGCTGCGTGGTGATCTTTTCCTGGTGACCGGTCCAGCCGGTAAACTCGGGCGAAACGGTATGGCCGAACTTGCCACCGCAGAGCTTCAAAGCTTCCTGCGTGGCGATATGGCGGTCGTCGCTGCCCCACCACGACATGCGAAGGTCGGCGGCATAGGCAGTGCTCAGGCTGGTTGCCGCAAGAAGTGCGGCGGTCATGATCAAGGTTCTCATTCTGGCTCCTCCCAAGTTAGAACGATGACGGCTTTCAGTCGGCGAGCGAGATGTTCTCGCCCGTCATGCGGTTGAAGATGTGCGTGGACCGGATGTCGGGGCTCAGCCAGACGCGGTTGTCGCGGATCGCGGACCGGTCGTACTGGCTGGAGGGCACGACGGCGATGACGCGTTCGCCGCCGATATCCACGTAGAGATAGACTTCGTGGCCCATGAACTCGACATGGCTGATGCGCCCCGACAGCGTGCCCGGCGTTTCGGGCGGCGCGATCTTCAGATGCTGCGGGCGTATACCGATGGTGACCTCACGCGCGGCATCGCGATGGAGCCGCTGGGCAAGGCCATCCATGATCGAGAGCGTCTGGCCGGCAGTGACGAGTTCTCCGTTGCCGGTGAGCTCTGCCGCAATCAGGTTCATTTCCGGACTACCGATGAAGCCGGCAACGAAGGCATTGGCCGGGCGATTGTAGAGCGTTACGGGATCGGCCACCTGCATGATGTGCCCGTCCTTCATGACGCAGATCCGGTCGCCCATGGTCATGGCTTCGGTCTGGTCGTGGGTGACGTAGATGACGGTCGCAGCCATGCCGTCGGCCTTCAGCTGCTTGTGCAGATCGGTGATGCGCACGCGCATCGAGGCGCGCAGCTTGGCGTCGAGGTTCGACAGTGGCTCGTCGAAGAGGAAGACCTGCGGCTTCTTGATCAGCGCACGGCCGACGGCGACGCGCTGGGCCTGGCCACCGGAGAGTTGCTTCGGCAACCGGTTGAGCAGGGCGCCAATCTCCAGCGTGCCCGCCACCTTGTCGGTCGCTTCGTCGATCTCGGCCTGGGGGCGCCGTTTGAGTCGCATGGAGAAGGAGAGGTTCTTCTTCACCTTCATGTGCGGATAGAGCGCGTAATTCTGAAAGACCATGGAGATGCCGCGGTCTCCGGGGGCGCGGTCGTTGACGAGCTCGCCGCCGATGCGGATCTCGCCGCCGGTAATCCTTTCCAGGCCGGCGATCATGCGCAGCGTTGTCGACTTGGCGCAGCCGGAGGGGCCGACCAGGACCATGAACTCGCCGTCTTCGACATCGAGGTTAATGCCATGCACCGCACGGAAGGCGCCATAGTCTTTTTCGAGGTTTTTCAGTTGCAACCGGGCCATTGATTTATCCCTTGATGCCGCCGGCGGAGATGCCGTCGATGAAGTATTTCTGGGCGAGGAAGAAGACGGCGAGGGCCGGTAACAGCGTCAGCACCGACATCGCGAGCACCCGGTTCCATTCAAAGGCCTCCGTCGTGTCGATCGACAGTTTCAGCGCCAGGGAGACGGGGAACTTGTCGACGGAGGAGATGTAGATGAGCGGTCCTAGGAAATCGTTCATCGTCCACATGAACTGGAAGAGGCAGACCGAGATCAGCGCCGGCATCAGAAGCGGAATGACAATGAAGACGAGCACCTGCCAGGTATTGGCTCCGTCGACGCGGGCGGCTTCTTCCATGTCGCGCGGGATGGCGCGCAGGAACTGCACCAGCATGAAGACGAAGAAGGCGTCGCCGGCAAAGGCCGAGGGGACCCAGAGCGGCAGATAGGTATCGAGCCAGCCGAGATCGCGGAAGAGCAGGTATTGCGGAATGCGGGTGACGACGTTGGGCAGTAGTAGCGTCGCGATCAGGGTGGCGAAGAGCAGCTTCTTGAAGGGGAAGTCGAAGCGGGCGAAGCCGTAGGCGACGGCCGTGCAGGAAATCGCTGTGCCGATGATCTTCGGCAGAACGATCCACAGCGTGTTCAGGAAGAAGGTGCCGAAGGAATAGGGCGTCGAGGTCTGCCAGCCGCGGATATAGCCGTCCGCGGTCGGGTTTTCCGGCCAGAAGCCCGGATTGGCGAAGATCTCTGAATTGGTCTTGAACGAGGCGCCGATCAGCCAGACCAGCGGATAGATCATGATCAGGCCGACCAGCGTCAGCACGGCGTAGCGGAAGACAGTGGTGATCTTCTGTCGCCGCAGATCGCGGCGATGGGCCTTGTCGACTTCATCGACGCCTGTGGCATAGGGGGTGAGGGCGTGGTCGGTCATGATCAGCTCCGCTTGTCGCCGGCGTAGTAAACCCAGTGGCGCGAGGACCAGAAGGCGATGAGGGTGAGCGCCATGATGATGACGAAGAGCACCCAGGCGATGGCCGAGGCATAACCCATGTCGAAGCGCTTGAAGGCTTCGTCATAGATGTAGATCGGCAGGAAATAGGTGGCTTTCAGGGGGCCGCCCTGCGTGATGATGTAGGGGCCGTTGAACTCCTGGAAGGCCTGGACCATCTGCATGATCAGGTTGAAGAAAATGACAGGCGTGATCAGCGGCAGGGTGATGTGCACGAAACTCTTCCACTTGCCGGCGCCATCGATGGCGGCTGCTTCGTAGAGGCTCTTGTCGATGCTCTGGAGGGCGGCGAGGAAGATCACCATGGCCGAGCCGAACTGCCAGAGGCGCAACAGGGTGATGGTGAAGAGCGCATTGGTCGGGTCGCCGAACCAGTTGACGGGTTCGAGGCCAATCATCGCCAGCCCCATGTTGACGAGACCGACATCGGCGAACATGTAGCGCCAGAGAACCGCGATCGCGATGGAGCCGCCGAGGATTGAGGGCACGTAGAAGGCCGTGCGGTAAACGTTGATGAACTTCAGCTTGTAGTTCAGGATCACCGCGACGAAGAGCGCGAAGATCAGCTTCAGTGGCACCGTCGTGAAGACGTAGATGAGGGTCACCCAGAGCGACTTGCGGAAGGTCCTATCGCCGGTGAAGAGCC
Organism: Allorhizobium sp. nf9_anc; assembly: GCF_056323085.1. Lineage (NCBI taxonomy): Bacteria > Pseudomonadati > Pseudomonadota > Alphaproteobacteria > Hyphomicrobiales > Rhizobiaceae > Allorhizobium > Allorhizobium sp. nf9_anc. The sequence goes on from NZ_CM150481.1 coordinate 378,510, forward strand.
TGACATAGTTGTCGAAGCCGGTGAAGATCGGCGCGCTCATCAGATTGTAGTCGGTGAAGCTCAGATAGAGCGAGACGACGAAGGGCAGCGCCGTGAAGATCAGCAACCCGATGATGTAGGGCGCCAGGTAGAGGAGCCCGAGGTAACGGCTGTCTCCGCTCATGCCACACCTCCGGCTCTGCTCAGCGTCTCGGGCAGGCGATGCTGGGTGGCTGTCACCATCTCGCGGAAGAGGTGCATCGCCTTGTCCTGGGGCAGGGCGGCGACGAGCGGGTCCGAGATAAAGAGTGGCAAGAGTGCGTCGACGTCATCAGAGAGAACCGCTGCCACGAGTGCGTTCTGCCTGTCGGCGTGGGGGCGGGCGAGCAGCTCAATCGCCTGCGGCAGTCGCCCGGCGACGATGGGCTGGAGGCCGAGTGGGCTGAAGCGGGTGTTGGTTTCGACGATGGTGCCTTCCGCGAAACCGGACAGTTGCCCCCGGTTCGGCAGATTGACGTTGCTCACATGCTCAGGACCACCCAAGAGCGCCTTGATCTGCTCGACGATCGCCTCGTCGGAGGCCAGAGCCGGCGGCAGGGGCGCGCCCTTGTCGAGCGCCTCCGCGTGGTCGACTTTCTGCTTTCGCTCGCGCATCCGGAACTCCACGGGGGTGAGGCCGAATTTCCATGCGGCGTGATCATCGAGATACCACGCCTGAGGCAGGAACTCGACGAGATGGCGATCGCCGGCTGCCGCGGCGATGCCGAAGCGGAGCGAGAGATCGAACTTTACCCGGAAACTGTCGGTGAAGTAGCGGTCGTGTTCATTGGCCGGATCGAGCGGAGATTCCCGCCAGCCGGATGTGAGATGCTCGCGGGCGAAATCGAGATAGGTCGGCATCATGTCGACACCGCCAACTGCCGCCCGATCAACGAAAGTGAAATGGTTGATGCCGAGCACGTTCACCTTCGCGTCGCGGTAGCCGTAGAGAACCTCGCCGGCCCTACGGTTCGCGAGGTATGCCATGATCTTGCGGGTCTTGATCACTTCGTGGCAGGAGCCCCAGGCCCGGATTTCCGGAAAGACGGCATAGAGCGTGCCTGTCAGGACCGACATGGGATTGGTCAGGTTGCAGACATAGGCTTCAGGGCAATGGCGGGCTATGGCGCGGCCGATCTCGGCAATCATCGGGATTGCCCGCATGGCGCGGACAAAGCCGCCGGGTCCGACGGTGTCGCCGACCGACTGGCGGATGCCATAGCGCTCGGGGATCGCAATGTCGTTCGCCATGTCCTCGAAGGAGCCCGGCAGGATCGAGATGATGACAATGTCGGCACCGGTTAGGGCGGCCTCGAGCGTCCGTTCGGCTGAGTAGGTGACGGGTGCGCCTGCGTCGCTGCGGGCGGCATAGCGGTTGCCGATGCGGGCGTTGCGCTCGGCGGCGGCATGGTCGAGATCGTAGAGCCGGACGGTTGCCGGAACGGTGCCGTCCTGGGCCAGGTCGCCCATCAGTTTCGTCGCCCAGTTGAGCGAGCCGCCGCCGACATAGGCGATGGTGACCGGGCGCGTGTATTCCGCTTTCTGCATCGCAACATTCAAGGGCTGCGGCTTTGGGGCGGCCCACAAGGCTGCCCGTCTCACCGACGTCCCTTCTCCTCCTGATATCCTCCCGGCCTTCCCAAGAGGGCCGCTCCTGTGGCTAATATCCCCCCAATTGGTCTCGCGCGGAAATCGACAAATAGGGGAAAAATGATGGACGAAACTGAAGGTAGCGTTCTCGCCGGCATTCCGATGCAGGCGCTGGCGCTGAACCTGACCCGCTCGACCATCCGCATGCAGCATTCCCAGACCTGGTCGATCGACAAGTCGAACCGGGTGCATGATCTCGTGATCTGCCTCAGCGGTCGCGGGATCTATGAGGTCGAAGGACAGACGGTAGAGCTTGAGCCGGGGTCGGCCATGCTATTGCCGGCCGGCACGCGGTTTGTCGGGCGGTCGGCTTCGGTCGAAGCCTATACGGGCATCGCGCAGCATTTCACGCTGGATCTCTTCGGCCGCCTCGACCTGATCGCGCAGATGGACCTGGCGCTCTCGGTGAAACTCGCCCGTTGGGACATGCTGGAAAAGGTGGTTCGCCATTTTCGCGAGACGGCGCCGCCCTACTCGACGTCGCTGCAGCAGCATCATGTCTTCATGTTCCTGCTCATCGAATTCATCGAGCAGGCTTTCGTCCGATGGCGCGAGCAATCCGTCGGCACGGTTGCCAATCCCGATCAGCTTTCGCTTGCGATCATGGTGGCCGCCAGCCAAATCGCGGCCGACCCGCTGAACGAGGCAATCAGCGAACAGGTGCTGGCCGCAGCGCCCTATAATCCGGATTATTTCAAACGTGAATTCCGCAAGCGCGTCGGCTGGACCATGGACAAGTTCCAGGAGTTCAAGCGCATGGAACGCGCCATGGGGTTGCTGGCCGGCGGATGCACGGTGAAGCGGGCAGCTGCCCTTTCCGGCTATACGGACGCCTATTATTTTTCCCGCATGTTCAAGCGCTATATCGGCATCAGCCCGCAGGGTTATCGCGAAGCGGAACGCCGCAACCGGGAAGGGGCCTTTCCGCGTGGCGAGGAAGACGGGCAGGTCGTCTATCCGCTGCCGCGCCCCTGAAACCTGTCTTATGAGTTGCGGCGAAACAGATCCTCAAGGCGGTTGTCCAGCCAACGCATATGGATTTTGTCCTTGCTGAGCGCTTTCCAACATGTATGATAAGTTGAAATAACATGTATGGGAGGAATGATGTCGCACACCGACTTCACCAATCGCTTCGCCGTGGACCCCTTGACCGCTGCCGGCTTCGGTACGGACGAATTGCGGTCGAATTTCCTGCTGCCGCCGCTCTTCGTGCCGGGACGCATCCAGCTGCACTATACCAATTATGACCGCATGATCGTCGGTGGCGCCGTGCCCGTTACTTCGGAGTTGTCGCTCGAAACGATCAAGCCGGCCGGCACGCCGGAGCTTCTTGCGCGTCGTGAGATGATAGCGGTCAATATCGGTGGCGCTGGGGTCGTGACGGTCGATGGCGAAAAGTTCGAGGCCGGCACCCGCGATATGGTCTATGCCGGCATGGGTTCCTCGGTCACCTTCTCATCGGTGTCGTCAGAGCAGCCGGCGAAGTTCTACCTCTTGAGTGCGCCGGCCCATACCCGTCATCCGGCCCGCCATATCGGCATCGCCGATGCCAAGCGGCTCGATCTCGGAGCGCAGGAAACCAGCAACGAGCGCTCGATCTTCCAGTTCGTGCACCCGGAGGGCGTAAAAACTTGCCAGCTCGTGGTCGGCATGACCAGCCTCGCCAAGGGTTCCGTCTGGAATACCATGCCGTGTCACATCCATGACCGGCGCATGGAGGCCTATCTCTATTTCGACATGGCGGAAAAGACGCGTGTCTTCCATCTGCTGGGCGAGCCGGACGAGACACGCCACATTATCGTGAAGAACGAGGAAGCCGTGCTGTCGCCCGGCTGGTCGATCCATTCGGGTGCGGGAACAGCCAATTATTCCTTCATCTGGGCCATGGCCGGCGACAATGTCGACTATACCGACGTTGATCCGGTGGCCATCGAAGACATGCGCTGACCTCGACCGGTTCATTGTACCGGGCATACACATTCTTGCGGCATGCGGGATCGTCCATCTCGCGTGCCCTCTTGTGTTACCATTTTCGATTTAAGGTTGCGGACTTCGTCGAGCTTCCGGTGCCGCTGACGCTGCTTCCCGCAGGTCAATCAGAGCTATCTCATTAAGGTCATATTAGTCTTCCTTGCCCATTCTCCATACGATTCAGGCATGGACCTCGATGACCGCAGTTTTCCCGGTCGCCGATGTCGGAGGAGACCAAACCGTGTTCATCGACCGCATATTGTCGCGCTTCAATATTCAGACGAAGGTGCTGATTTTCATTCTGCCTTTCGTCATCAGCATTTCCGCCGTCGGCTTTACCGGGCTTTACGCGTCGGGCCTACTGCAGGGACGCATCGAGATTTCGAACAGTGTGCTGCAGTCGCTGAGCGGTTTCCGCGATGTTTCGGCGTCGATGACCAGCTTCCTCGCGAACACGACCGAAGAAGCAAGGGCTGACCTGACTGGGCGCCTCGAGCAGCAGAAGCGCGATCTCGAGACGACGCTTTCGCAGCTCGCCCCCGATGCCGATGGTCGCACGGAACTTGAAGAGGCCGGCAAGCTGATTGACCAGGTCTTCGTCCATATCGGCGATCTCTGGACGCTGCATGATGCCGAGTCCAAGCTTGTGGATACGCTGCAGCAGGGCACCAAGCAGATCGTTGTCGCCCAGGGCCGCGTGACCGCCGCCATGGCCACCCTTGAACGCGCCGTCCAGGGGGATGATGCCGCCGCCAAGACCATGCTGCGCGATGCCGAGAGCATTCGCAGCACCGGTACCTTCCTGACCGAAACCAATTCCGCCTTCACCAAGGCCAAGACGCCGGACGAGAAGTTTGCCGTGATCACGGCCCGCGTCGACGAGATCATCGCACGCCAGCAGGTGCTCGCTGCCGTGCTGCCGAAAGCCAACCAGTCTGCCGCCAAGACGCTCGACAAGATCGGCGGCGAATTGAAGGCTGCCGTGGCTGCCAACGACAAGTCCGAGGCCGTCATCACCGATCTCGCCGGCAAGCTGCGCAATTTCACCCAGCTCAACGCCTATCTCGGTCTTGCCGCCCAGCAGAAGATGAAGGAAGCCACCATCAAGTTCGGTGAGCTCGATGCGCCCTTGGCCAAGGCCCAGGCCGTCATCGCCGACGGTCGCCAGGTCATGGCTGCCGGCTATGCCTTGCAGATCATGATGGCGCGTTTCCTCCTGGAGCCGACCGAGCAGAACCGGATGCTCCTGGAGCAGCAGTTCAATGCCGTGAAGAAGTTCTTGGCCGCACTCGACAAGACGGCTGCCGATCAGCCAATCATGATGCAGGTGAAGAAGGAGCTCGGGCCGGCTGTCGATTCCATGATCGGGGCAAGCGCCGAACTCGTGAAGGTCAGCCAGGAGCGCAAGTCGAGCTTCGAGCAGGCCGCCTCCGATCTCAATGTCATCTGGAAGCAGTTGACCACCTTTGCCGAAATGCAGAAGGTCTCGGCGGGCGAAGAGCGCCAGGAGGCAAACTCCATCTCCATCGGCGCGACCGGCCTTGGAATCCTCATCTCGATCTTTGCAGGTATCGGCCTCGTGCTGACCTTCAAGGGCCCGATCGGCCAGATCACCGGCGCCATGCGTCGTCTGGCCGAAGGCGTGCTCGACACCAAGATCAATGGCGAAGCCCGCGTCGACGAAATCGGCGAGATGGCCCGTGCGCTTGGCGTGTTCAAGCAGAACGCGCTGTCGAAGATCGAGATCGAAAGCCGCAGCGAAGCCGAACGGGTTCAGGCCGAGGAAGAGCGTCGTCGCAACGATCTCGAAAAGCAGGAGATCGACCGTCAGATCGACTTCGCGGTCAACGCGCTCGCCACCGGTCTTGGCCGCCTTGCAAAGGGTGATATTTCCGAGACCATCGACACGCCGTTCCACGGCCGTCTCGAGCAGCTGCGCAACGACTTCAACCAGTCGCTGGAGCATCTGCAGGATACGATGACGCAGATCCGCTCCAACACCTACATGATCCAGCGCAACGCCGCCGAGATGAGCAGTGCGGCCGACCAGCTGGCCAAGCGCACCGAACAGCAGGCGGCCTCGCTCGAAGAGACGGCGGCTGCCGTCGACGAAATCACGGTGACCGTCAAGTCATCGGCCGAGCGGGCCGAGGAAGTGAACAACATCGTTGCCGATACCAAGGGCCGCGCCGACACATCGTCCACGGTTGTCGGAAACGCCATCGACGCCATGGGTCGCATCGAGGACGCCTCGGGCCAGATCGTGCAGATCATCGATGTCATCGACGAGATCGCCTTCCAGACGAACCTGCTGGCACTGAACGCCGGCATCGAAGCGGCACGTGCGGGCGAGGCCGGCAAGGGCTTCGCCGTCGTTGCCCAGGAAGTCCGCGAACTGGCGCAGCGTTCGGCGGGTGCAGCGCAGCAGATCAAGGACCTCATTCACAAGTCGAGCACGGAAGTCTCGGCCGGATCCAAGCTGGTGCAGCAGACCGGTGCGGTGCTCGCCGAGATCTCGGCCAATATCATCACGGTTGCCGACCGCGTCTCGGTCATCGCCATGGCGAGCCGTGATCAGTCGAACGGGCTGGCGGAGGTGAATTCCTCCGTCAACGAGATGGACCAGATGACCCAGCGCAATGCTGCCATGGTCGAGGAGACCAATGCCGCGACCCGTCAGCTGGCCGATGAGGCGGATGCGCTGATGCAGCTCGTCAACCAGTTCAAGCTCGCACCGGAAGGTCGTCGCGCCTCCGCGCATTCCCACAGCCGCGCGGCCTGATTGCCTCAAAGCCCCGCTATGTTTTCGAGCCGCCGGACCCGTAAAGGCCGGCGGCTTTTTCGTGAGCCGAGGCCGTGTTCGCAAGCCGGCTTGGAAAGCGACAGTCAGGTCGCTATCCTTGCGCTCGAGGAGATAGCCCGTGACGACAGCAACGATACCACCTGCGCGACGACTGGCTGTGGCACGGCGCATGATCCTGGCGCTCGTCTTGATCCTCATTGCTGCAAGCCTTGCACTCGCCACCATCGGCAACCGGCTCCTCACCCGCAATGTCATGGCGGAAGCTTCGCTGCAGGCCAACAGCGCCTTGCGCCTGGCCACTTCGGCGCTGTCAGGCCATCTCAGCCGCTATGAGACCTTGCCGGCGCTGATCGCCGACCACGAGGACATGAAGGAACTCATCCTTGATCCTGACAATCCGGCGCTAAGGCGGGCTGCCAATCTCTATCTCAAGGAAATCAACACGCTGCTCGAATCCTCCGACATCTATGTGATGACGATGGACGGCAACACGATCGCCGCGAGCAACTTCGACGGTGTGGCGAGCTTTGTCGGCGAAAACTTCATCTACCGTCCCTATTTCTACGAAGCGGCGGCCGGCAAGCAGGCGCGCTTCTACGCACTCGGCACGACCTCGGCGAAACGCGGCTACTATTTCTCGGCGCCCATCGAAGTGAATGGCACGGTACGTGGCGTCATTGCCTTCAAGGTCGATATCGAGGGTATCGAAACATCCTGGCGGGGTGGCGAGTACAAGATCCTCGTGCATGATCCCGAGGGGATCATCTTCATGACCGGGAATCCGGAATGGCTCTATGCCTCGGTGCTGCCGCTCACGCCTGAACGACTGGAACGGACGACCGCCTCCAGGCGCTATTCCGATGCTGTCTTGCGGGAGCTTCCCATCAAACGAAGTGCGCTTGATGATCATGTGTTGATGACCGTCAGCCAGGGGGCCGGATCTCGGGAATATCTAGTTCTCGAACAATACATGCCGGACGCCGACTGGACGGTGAAGGTCCTCTTCGACACCGGCACCATCCATGCCCAGGCGCGGACCATGCTGGTCGCCATTCTTCTGTTCCTCTGCCTGTTCGGGCTGGGGCTGGCTGTCGTCATCCAGCGCCGCGCCCGGTTGCAGGAGCGCATGCATATGCAGATCGAGGCGCAGGCCGAGCTTGAGCGGCGGGTTGAGGAGCGCACCGCCGATCTCGCCCGCGTCAACCTGCAGCTCCGCCAGACGCAGGCCGACCTCATTCAGGCCGGCAAGCTTGCAGGCCTCGGCCAGATGTCGGCTGCCCTTTCACACGAATTCAACCAGCCGCTTGCCGCCGCCAAGACCTATGCCGACAGCGCGACCATGCTGATCGATCGCGACCGGATCTCCGAGGCGCGAGACAATCTGGGGCGTATTTCCAATCTCATCGACCGTATGGCTTCGATCTCGCGGCATCTGCGCAACTTCGCGCGGAAGCCGAACGAGAAGCTCAGCGCCATTTCGATCGAGGAGGTGGTGGAAGAGACACTCGAAATCGTCTCGGCGCGGCTGGGCACGGCAGATGCGACGTTGTCGCTGAATTTCGAGCCTGGGTTGCCGCCTGTCCAGGGCGGATCCGTTCGCCTGCAACAGGTGCTCGTCAATATCCTCACCAATGCCTGCGACGCGGTCGAAGGGCTAGATGATCGCGCGATAGAACTTTCGGCGCGTCGGGAAAATGGTCGTGTGGTGATCGAGATCGTCGATCGGGGACCGGGTGTGCCGCCGGCGATCATGGAGCGGATCTTTGATCCGTTCTTCACCACAAAGGGTGTCGGCAAGGGCCTTGGGCTCGGCCTGTCGATTTCCTACAATATCATCAAGGATTTCGGCGGAAGCCTGACGGTTCGGGAGCGTGAGGGCGGCGGTGCCCTGTTCCGGATCGATCTCCTGGAAGCGGAAGCATTGCACGAGGCGGCGGAATGAATTCAGGTCTGGTGTTGCTCGTCGATGACGAGGAGGAGCTGCGCTTCTCCACCAGTCAGGCGCTGGAATTGCATGGTCTGCAGGTCAAGGCCTTCGCCTCGGGCGACGAGATCCTCTCGCGGGTTGGCTTCGGCTTTGATGGCGTGGTCGTCAGCGACATCCGGATGCCGGGCATGGATGGAATGACGCTTCTGCACCGGATCCGGGAACTGGATCACGAAATCCCCGTCATCCTAGTGACCGGCCATGGCGAGGTGCAGCTCGCAGTGAAAGCCATGCGCGAGGGCGCTTATGACTTCATCGAGAAGCCGTTCGCCAGTCAGGCATTGGCGGGTGTCGTGCGGCATGCGCTGGACCGCCGGTCGCTTGTTCTCGAAAACCGGCGCCTGAGGGCCGTTGCCGGCAAGCGCGACGACATCGAGACGCGGCTTCCGGGGCGAACGCCTGTCATGGTCGATCTGCGCTACCGGGTGAGGGCGATCGGTGCGACGGAGGCTGATGCGCTGATCATTGGCGATACCGGGGCCGGCAAGGAGGTCGTCGCCCGCAGTCTGCATGATATCAGCGCCCGGGCGAAGGCACCCTTTCTCGCCATCAACTGTGCTTCGCTGCCGGAGACCCTGATCGAAAGCGAGCTCTTCGGCCACGAAGCCGGTGCCTTTCCCGGTGCGCTTCGGGCGCGCTACGGCAAGTTCGAACATGGGCGTGGCGGAACCATTCTCCTGGACGAAATCGGCTCGATGCCCTTCGACCTGCAGGCAAAATTCCTGCGCGTGCTGCAGGAGCGGACAATCACGCGTCTCGGGTCGAACGAAACGGTGCCGCTTGACGTGCGGTTCCTTGCCACGAGCAAGGTTGACCTCGAAAGCGAGGTGGCGGCCGGGCGTTTCCGCGCGGACCTCTTCTACCGGCTGAATGTCGTGACACTCCGCGTGCCGTCGCTTGCGCAGCGGCGGGCCGACATTCCGCTCCTCTTTCTGCATCTCGTGCGTGAAGCCTGTGCACGCTACGGCCGCGACGACATGGAGGTGGAGCCGGAGATCCTTTCCGAGATCGCCGAGCGTGACTGGCCGGGCAATGTTCGCGAGTTGCGGAATGCGGCCGATCGGCTGGTGCTCGGGCTGGAAACCGGGCTCGACAGTGCGGCAGCCCTTGAAACGGCGAATACGCGTCTGGCCGACAAGGTGGCGGCCTATGAAAAGCAGCTGATCGCCAATGCCATCACCGCCCATGGCGGATCACTGCGTCCGGTCTACGAGCAGCTCGGAATCTCCCGCAAGACGCTTTACGAGAAGATGCAGAAGCACGGGCTCGACAAGAGTCTCGCCTTCGACAGCAGGGACTAAGGCCCCTCCCGACCGCTCCCTCCTTCAGGAATGGGTGGAATTCCACACATCATCTGAGCTGCTTGGGAGGAAACCCACCCATGTTGCACTGCGATGGCTCACAAAAGCTTGGTCCACACGTGACCGGGCGATTGTGGCGCGGTCTCGCCTGAAGAAGATCGGGCCATCCAATGCCGGGCGGGAGGAGCCGAACCGGCGGGATCAATTGAACCGGGAGGCTTTCATGACTTTCTTCAAGTCGCTCTTCAGCGCGACTGCCATTGCGGCAACCTTCATCGCAGCATCTGCATCGGCCCAGACCTATCCCGAGCGCTCAATCACCATGGTGGTCCCGTTCGCGGCAGGTGGTCCGACGGATACCGTCGCGCGTCTCGTCGCTGAATCCATGTCCAAGGATCTTGGCCAGCAGGTCCTCGTGGAAAATGTCGGCGGTGCCGGTGGCACGCTGGGCGCCGGCCGCGTCGCGAGCTCGGAGCCGGATGGCTACACCATTCTTCTTCACCATATCGGCATGGCGACCAGCGCGAGCCTTTATCGCAAGCTCGCTTATGATCCGCTGAACGCCTTTGATTATGTCGGTCTCGTCACCGACGTTCCGATGACCATCGTTGCCCGCAAGGATTTCGAGCCGACCGATCTCAAGGGTCTTGTTGAGTATGTGAAGGCCAACAAGGACACGGTCACGGTGGCCAATGCCGGCATCGGTGCAGCCTCGCATCTCTGCGGCATGCTGTTCATGAGCCAGATCGAGACCCCGCTCGTCACCGTTCCCTACAAGGGCACCGGTCCGGCGATGACCGATCTGCTCGGCGGCCAGGTCGACATCATGTGCGACCAGACCACCAACACGACGAAGCAGATCCAGGGCGGCACGATCAAGGCCTATGCCGTGACCTCCGCCGACCGCCTGCCGGTCCTGCCGGATGTGCCGACAGCTGCCGAAGGTGGCCTGAACGACTTCCAGGTTGGTATCTGGCACGGCGTCTACACGCCAAAGGGCACGCCTGCTGAAGCGATCGAGAAGCTCAATGCCTCGCTCAAGAAGGCCCTCAAGGACGAAAACGTCGTTGCTCGCTTCGCCGAACTCGGCACCGCACCGTCCCCGGACAGCGACGTGACGTCTGCCGCCCTCAAGGCCAAGCTCGAAGGCGAAATCGCCCGCTGGAAGCCTGTCATCGAAGCTGCCGGCCAGTACGCCGACTGATCCATCCACATCTGCGCGGATCCGGTCTTTTGGCCGGGTCCGCGACTTGTCGTGCCGGTCGGCCAAGTCCAAGGCCGTCCGCGCCTTTTGTCGGGGGACATCATGAAATCCATACGCTTCGACACGGCCAATCTGCTTTGCGGTCTGCTGTTTATCGGGCTTGGCCTCTTCTTCGTCATTCAATCCTTGTCGCTGGAACTCGGAACCGCGTTTCGCATGGGCCCGGGCTACTTCCCGCTTGTGCTTGCCGGTGTGCTGACGCTGCTCGGTGTCGTCATCCTCGTGCAGTCCGTGAAGGTCACCGGTGAGGTGATCGGCGCGATCGCCTGGCGCGGCATGCTCTTCATTCTGCCGGCACCGATCGTTTTCGCTCTCCTGGTGCGGGGCGCCGGTTTCGTTCCGGCCCTTTTCGTTGCCGCCTTCATCGCAAGCTTCGCCTCTGAGCGGCTCCGGGTTCCGGCGGCGCTCGCGCTTGCGACTGGCATCACCTTCTTCTCGGTCCTCGTGTTCAGCTATGGCCTCGGCCTACCGTTCGAACGCTTCGGCCCCTGGTTCCGTTGAGGCGGCGAACATGGATTTCATCAGCAATCTTGCCCTCGGTTTCGCGACCGCTGGTTCCATCGAGAACCTATTCTTCTGCCTGATCGGTGTCATCCTGGGCACGCTGATCGGCGTGCTCCCCGGCATCGGTGCAACAGCCACGATCGCCATGCTCCTGCCGATCACCTTCCAGCTTGAGCCCGTCTCGTCGCTGATCATGCTAGCCGGCATTTATTACGGCGCGCAGTATGGCGGTTCGACCACAGCCATCCTGATCAACATGCCGGGCGAATCCTCATCCGCCGTTACCGCGATCGATGGCTACCAGATGGCTCGCAATGGCAGGGCAGGGGCCGCGCTCGCGATTGCCGCGATCGGCTCCTTCTTCGCGGGTACCGTCTCAACCTTCCTCGTCGCGATCTTCGCGCCGCCGCTCACCGCCATCGCGCTTGAATTCGGGGCGGCCGAATACTTCTCCCTGATGATTGTCGGTCTCGTTTCGTCGATCGCGCTCGCGCACGGCTCGATCATCAAGGCGCTTGCCATGGTCGCGCTCGGTCTGCTGCTCGGGCTTGTCGGCACCGACATCTATTCGGGCACGCCGCGCTTCACGATGGGGATCACCGAGTATGCGGATGGCCTGAATTTCGTGGCAGTGGCCGTCGGTGTCTTCGGTGTCGCTGAGATCCTGCGCAATCTCGAAAGCGATCGCAACCGGACGGTGCTCATCACCAAGGTCAGTGGTCTCATGCCGACCCGTGATGACTTCAAGCGGATGGTCGGACCGGTGCTGCGCGGCACGGGCATTGGCTCGGCGCTCGGTATCCTGCCGGGTGGCGGCGCGATCCTGGCGTCCTTCGCCTCCTACACGGTCGAAAAGCGCATGTCGAAGAACCCGCAGGAGTTCGGGCATGGCGCCATCGAAGGCGTCGCAGGTCCGGAATCGGCCAACAATGCCGGTGCCCAAACCTCGTTCATCCCGCTGCTCACCCTCGGCATTCCGGCAAATCCGGTCATGGCGTTGATGGTCGGTGCGATGATCATCCAGGGCATCGTGCCCGGTCCGAACGTCGCCAGCGAACAACCGGCCTTGTTCTGGGGCATTATCGCTTCGATGTGGATCGGCAACCTGATGCTGCTGGTCTTGAATCTGCCGCTGATCGGGCTCTGGGTGAAGCTTCTGACGATCCCGTACTACGTGCTCTTCCCGATCATCATGGCCTTCTGCTCGATCGGGGTCTACAGCGTCAACGGCAACATCTACGACCTCTATGCCGTCGCCTTCTTCGGGCTCATCGGCTACGTGCTGGTCAAGCTGCGCTGCGAGCCGGCACCCTTGCTGCTCGGCTTCGTTCTGGGACCGCTGCTCGAGGAGAACCTGCGGCGGGCGATGATCCTGTCCCGCGGCGATCCGTCTACCTTCGTCACCCGGCCGATCAGCCTGACCCTGCTGCTGCTCGCGCTTGCGGTTCTGATCGTGGTCTTCCTTCCGAGCGTCAAGAAGAAGCGCGAGGAGGTCTTCCAGGAAGAGGACTGAGGTCTTTGATCCTGGTGCTTTGCAAAGGCCGGCGGAGACGCCGGCCTTTTTTCATCAGGGCGCACCGGGTGCCAGAAGCGATGTCCAATTGCGGATGAATTCCTCGCGCGTCGCCCTGTCCTGAGCGGCGAGGAGCGCCGGGCCGACGCGGATCGGGCGGCCGATGCCGGATTCGATCAGGGAGATCGGCCCGTCGACGCCGGGTGGCAAAGGTGCGTTTTCGGCAAAGTAGAAGGCCTTTTCCCGCGCAACCTTCTGGCCGCGCTCCGAGACGAGATAATCCACGAACCGGGCGGCGAGGTCTGGCTGTGGCGAATGGGTCGGGATCATCGCGCCCCGGGTGAGGATCAGCGTGTAATCGCGCGGTACGACCACCCGCATGTCGTTGTTGCGCAGGTAGCGCGCATAGGCATAGGAGCCGAGGATGTTGTAGGCGATCTTCAACCTGCCGGTCTCGATCAGGTCGAGCACTTCCTTGTTGCAGCAACTGGTCACGACCTGGGCGCGGCTGAAGCTTTCCAGTAGACGGCCATAGCTTGTCGGCGCCTGCTGGGCATCGTGGAAGGCGAGGAGATAGCCGACGCCCGACAGTTTGACGTTGTAGGTGCCGATCCGCGTCCAGTATTCGTCCGGCTTGCGGCGCAGGAGTTCCGCGATCTCGACATGCGAGCGCGGAACGTCTTCCGGCGGTACCTGCGAGGCGTCGTAGACGATGACAGCCGGCTCGAAGGCGAAGCCGAAGATCTCATCGCGCCAGTTCGCCCAGGCCGAGACCCGCTCGGTCTCCTCCGATTGGTGAGCGTGGGCGCAGCCGTCATTGGCGAGTTTGACCAGATGATCGACGGATGAGGATATCCAGAGATCGCCATGGCTTCGCTGCTGCCTGCAGGCCATTTCGGCCTCGCGGAACAGGTCGTTGCTCACATAGTCATTGAATTCCACCGTGACGTCTGGTGCCGTCTGCTGGAAGTCGAGGATGAGGGGTGCAATGACATCGGCATCGGTGACGCCGTTGATCACCAGCCGGGCGCGTTCCTTGGTCGGTGCCGGAAAGACGGAGCGGTCGCCTTCGAGCGCGAAGACCGAAGTCGAGGCGAGGGCTGCGGCCAGCAGGCCCGACATCACTGCGGTGAACCGTGTCTTCAGCGTCATGGTTCGGACCTCGCGTCGAGCAGGGGGAGTTCTAGGAAGACGGTGAAGCCGCTTCGAGACCCCGGTTCACGAAAGCCGAGCGCTCCGCTCAACGTTGTCGCGACTTCCGAGGCGATCGCAAAGCCGAGGCCGGAGCTGCCTTCGCCGGATTTGGAGGAGACGAAGCGGCGGGTGACCTGCTGCCAGTCCTGTGCCGGAATGCCGGGACCGTCGTCCTCCACCTCGACCAGCACGAAATTGCCGCGCCTGATGACGCGAACCGCGAGGCTCGAGACGACGCCGTGGCGGAGCGAATTGTCGATGATGTTGACGATCGCTTCTCTCAGGCTCAGCGCATCGCCGAGCACCATGAGCTCTTCCGGCGGCGCTTCGAAGGAGACGATGATGTCAGGATCGATCGTGATCGGGACTGCTGCGCGGAAGGCCTTGCGGGCAACATCGATCACGTCGATCGGCGCGAGCTGCACGGAATCGAAACGATGGATGACCATGGCGTGGTTCAGGAGCTGCGTGGTGAAGCGGGCAAGCTCCGAGGCGCGGTTCTTGACGCGGTCCAGGTGACGACGGTCGTTTTCGGAGAGCGCGTCTTCGTCGATCAGGCTGACCTGCGCCGACAGAGCCGTTAGCGGCGTGCGGATCTGATGCGCGCTGTCGGCGATGAAGCGCTGCAGGAGGCGCAGGCGATCGTCGAGGCGGCGCATGAAGTGATTGATCGACTCGACAAAGGGCGAGAGTTCACGGGGAACGTCGACAGCGAGCGGTGTCAGATCCTGGCTGTCACGGCGGCGGAGTGTGTCGCCCAGCGCATCGAGCGGGCGCAGGGAGTAACGGACGGCGAGCACCGTACCGCCGAGCGCAAGCAGGCTCATGACGCCGACCAGAGCCAGGGCGCGGGTGGTGAGTTCCGTCGTCAGCTCCTGCCGTGCCTCGGTCGTCTGGGCGATCAACACATTCGCCCAGCCGCCGATGGTGGGATCCGCGATCGCGCGGCTTGCCGCGACCATGCGCACATGCTGATTGCGAAAACTTGTTGTCGCAAACCGGGCCTGGGTCCGCGCGTCGGCCACGTCATCCGTGAATTCGAGGTCTTCGTAGCCGGTAAGGGTGGTGCCATCGGGTGCGACAACCCGGTAGAAGATCTTGTCGCGCGGTGCCAATCCCAGGAGCTCGAAGGCGCTCGGCGGCAGGTCGACGGCGATGCGCCCCTCTTCGACCACCAGGCTGTCGAGGATCTGGATCGCGGCACCCTGAAGCAGCCGATCATAGGCCTCGTCGGCTGCCGCGCGGGCATAAAGCCAGGCCGCGGTCATCAGGATCGCGGCGCCGCCGGCGAGAACCACGGCAACGCGGATGACCAGTCGGGCAAAAAGTGAGCGCCTAGTCCTCTGCATCAGACACCAGTTGGTAGCCCACGCCACGAACAGTCACGATGCGGGCCTTTGCCCCTTCCAGCTTCTTTCTCAGGCGTCCAACATAAAGCTCGATGGCATTCGGCCCCGCCGGTTCATCAAAGCCGAAGAGCTGGTCGAGAAGCTGGTCCTTGCTGAACACACGACCAGGCCTGCTGGCGAGGATTTCAAGTAATGTCATTTCGCGACGTTTCAGCGGCACCTCGCGATTGCCGACCTTGACCGAGCGCTGGGAGCGGTCGAGCAACACGTCGCCGCAGGCGATCACATTCGTCGCCTCGCCTCCGGCGCGGCGGCGCATCAGGACACGGGCGCGCGCTTCGAGCTCGCGGAAGTCGAAGGGCTTTACAAGGTAGTCATCGGCTCCGAGATCGAGCGCTCCGACGCGATCGTCGATCTCGGAGCGCGCCGTCAGGACGAGCACCGGCACGGCGCTGCCGTTGTCACGCAGCCTCTTCAGGATCGAAAACCCATCCATGCCGGGCAGCATGACGTCGAGGATGACGAGATCGTATTCGGTGAAGTCGAGGATTTCAGCTGCAGCACGGCCGTCCGTCTGCCAGTCGACCGTATGGCCGATGGTTTCAAAGCGGCGGGAGATGGCCTCTCCGACGTCAAGCGTGTCTTCCACAAGCAGAATGCGCATGGCCGGACGCTCGCATGTCTGACGTCTGTGATCAAGCTGGCGGAAAGGCTGTATTCAGGGCTTCCGGTTAACTCGACGATAAACCGGGACCACTAAAGTTCGCCGGCAACGGGAAACGGAGACGCGGTCTTGGCAGACGAACAGAAGGAAAGCTTCATCCGGGCGGGTTACGACCAGAGCTCGTTGCTCTATCTCATGAAGCGCATCTTCTGGCGCCTGATCGCGCCTTTGCCGGACAAGCTCTATATCCAGCTGAAGTTTTGGAGCATCAAGGGCGAATGGCCCGATGTCGACAAGCCGAAGACCTTCTCGGAGAAGGTTCAGTATCGCAAGATCCATGACCGCAATCCGCTCTATGGCAAGCTGGTCGACAAGCTGGCGGTGAAGGACTACGTGGCCGAGAAGGTTGGCGCCCAGCATACGATCCCCACCTATTGGGCGGGAACCCAACTATCCGAGGTCGAGTGGTCGACAATTCCGCTGCCGGCTGTGATCAAGCCCAACCATGCGAGCGGGCTTGGCGAGTTCCTTTACACGACTGAGGATGTCGAAACCCTCCAGCGCAACGATCCCTGCGCCGAATGGCTGTCGATCGACCATGCCCGCTACAACAGGGAATGGGCCTATTCGCAGGTCGCGCGGAAGGTGGTCATCGAGAAGATGCTGAGCAAGGATGGTGGCATCCCCTGGGACTATCGCTGCTTCGTCTTCAACGGACGGCTGTCGCACATCATCATCGATACGCGCACCGACGATCAGGGCTATTCCGCCACCTATTCGCGTTCATGGGAACGCCTGCCGTTCTACGACCCGGATTATTATCCGCCCTATCCGCACGAGATCCCGCGCCCGGAGCAGCTGGACCTGATGGTGTCGCTGTCGGAAACCTTGGGGCGTGATCTGGATTTCGTCCGCGTCGACCTCTTCGATACGGGCGACAATCTCTTTGTCGGTGAGCTCACGCTTTATCCGGGCGGCGGCTTCGAAGCCTTCGAGCCGCCGGAATATGATCGCCTTGTCGGAGACAAATGGCAGATCGCCGGATCTCGGACGTAATGTCAGGCCTGGTGCAGGCCTGCCGGTGTCTGCATGGCGGCCAGCACATCTGCCGGGGGTGCCTGTAGCGCTTCGATCAGCGATGCCATGATTGCCGTTCTCAGTGCATAGGTGTTGGCTGTGGTTTTCTTGTGGTCCAATCTCTGAGCGGCGACGACCAGATTGGCACCCTGCTGCATTACAATCTCATGAGCCCTGACCATCGCCCAGGTCTCGATATCGATCTGTTCCCGCATGTCCGCATCCCCAGCTAAGTCATTTAGCCCGCGAGGCTTTCTCGAATCAGCCTCATATTTCAAGGATATTCGATTATCTCGATTGGTTAAATCAGCAATCCAAAAAAGGTCATGAATTGCGGAACAAGGCGGTTGCTTCCTCGGAAACTGGTTGCGTAGCAGCTTTCAAGCTTCCTTAAGACGGTTGTGTTTTTGTTGTGATGCATAATTTAGGAGCCGCGATGACCTGCCAGGGTTGCAAAAATGGGACCGCCTTCGAGTCGAGGTTTTCGATGGCATTTCAGCCCATCATTGATACCCGGCGTCGCGAGGTTTTCGCTCATGAGGCGCTCGTGCGTGGCCTTGATGGCAGCGGTGCCGTGTCGGTGCTCTCACTTGTCGATCCCGACAATCGCTACGCCTTCGACCAGCAATGTCGGGTCCGTGCCATCGAATTGGCCGCAAGCCTCTTTCCTCGCAACGCGATGCCGCATCTGTCGATCAATTTCATGCCGAATGCCGTCTACGAGCCGCGCGCCTGCATTCGCCAGACGCTCGAGACAGCACGGCGTACCGACTTCCCGCTCGACCGCATCATTTTCGAGTTTACCGAAGTCGAGAAGCTCGACACCGCGCATCTCCTCAACATTCTCAGGAGCTACCGCGAGATCGGCTTCAAGACGGCGATCGATGATTTCGGGGCCGGTTACTCAGGTCTCAACCTTCTCACGCGCTTCCAGCCCGATCTGGTGAAGCTCGATATGGATCTCATCCGGGGCATCGACACCGATACGGTGAAGCAGATCGTCGTCAGCCGGACACTCGACATGTTGCGCGATCTCGGCGTGACTGCCGTTTGCGAAGGCGTGGAGACAGCGGGCGAGCTTCAGCTGTTGACGGAACTCGGCGTGGATCTGATCCAGGGCTATTATATCGCCCGGCCGACCTTTGAGGGTCTCAGCCCCATTCCGACCGCGCTCGCCGCCTGAGCACTGTAAAACCACATACAGAAGAAAGGGCCGCCCTCATGAGCGGCCCTTTCTCGTTTGCAGACCTTCTACTGACAGCATTACGATCTGGCGCCAAACTTTCCGGAAATGACGAAATTTCTCGAATTCTGGCGCGCCAATCTCGACGGCGATCTGCATTCGGTGCGTTTCAGCCACAAGCGGCTGATCGGTCCGAATGAATGGCGCAAGGTGGACGGAGAGTTCGACCTCCACTGAGGCTGCGGCATGCACCGGCCAAGGTGGAACAAGGGTGGCAGGAGGGCGTTAGCTGGCGTCGGACACCGCCAGCCGCAAGGATGCCAGCATGCCCTTTCCCGTTTCAACCTACCGCCTTCAATTTCGCGGTGGCATGGATTTCCACCGTGCCATCAGCCTCGTGCCTTATCTGAAGCGGCTCGGCATCACGCATCTCTACGCGTCGCCCGTTTTTGCCGCCACAGCAGGATCGACCCATGGTTATGACGTCACCGATGCGAACCTGATCGATCCCGTGCTTGGCGGTCGTGCGGGGCTCGAGCAGCTTGCAGCCGCGCTGAAGGCGCAAGGACTGGGTCTCATCCTCGACATCGTACCGAACCATATGGCGGCGAGCCTGGAGAATCCCTGGTGGCGGAGCGTCATCGAGTGGGGAGAAGCCAGCCGCTACGAACATTATTTCGATATCGACTGGGGCCAGCGGCTGACCCTGCCGTTTCTCGGAAAACCCTTCGAGCAGGCGGTGGTGGACGGCGAGATATCGCTGACGCTCGACCGCAAAGAGGGTTCGCTCGCCTTCAAGTACTTCGACAGCCTCTATCCGCTGAACCCTTCCACCTATCCGGCCGTGCTCAAGGGCTGCAGTGACCCGATGGCGGCTCCGCTTGGCGATCTCGGACGGCAGGCCAAGCCCGGCGATGAGCAGGCCTTTCACGCTTCGGTGCTGACGCTTTGCGGTGAGCACGGCTGCGAAGGGCTGCTGCAGGAATTGAGCGCCAAGGCACAGGCGGGAGAATTCCTGCTCTTCCTGCATGATCTTCAACCATGGCGCCTGATGCATTGGAGCGAAGCGGCGAGGGGCTTGAGCTATCGGCGGTTCTTCGAAATCGCCGGCCTTGTGGGGCTGCGCGTGGAGGCAGAAGACGTTTTCAAGGCGGCTCACCGGACGGTGCTGGAACTGGTGCGTGCCGGACAGGTGGATGGGTTGCGTATCGACCACGTGGACGGTCTTGCAGATCCGACGACCTATCTGGAGCAGTTGCGGGCCGCCGTCGGACCGGAGATCCCGATCTACGTCGAGAAAATCCTCGCCGCCGGAGAAGAGTTGCCAGAGGCCTGGCCCGTGCAGGGCTCGACCGGCTACGAATTCATCGCGGCCCAGGTGCCTGTTCTTCTCGATGCCGCAGGCTTCCTTGCCATGCGAGATGCCTATGTCAACGTCGCCGGGCCGCAGGCTCCCGTCGCTGACAAGATGCGGGACGCGAAGCTGCAGATGATCCGGGTGAATTTTGCCGGTGAGGTGAAGGCGCTCGTCGAGCTGGCTTCGCGCCTCCTCGGGCAAACGACGGACCTGGTTCGAAGCGCGCTTGAGGAGCTTCTGCTCGCCTTCCCGCGCTACCGGACCTATGGCTCCGATCAGGGCATGCCGGCTGCAGATCGCGCGCTGCTTGATGACGTGCTGTCGTCTGTCACCGATCAGCTCGGGGGCGATGCTCAGGCGGTGGCAGAGGATCTGGTCACCCTGCTCAAGGGTGACGGCGTTGCGGCGGAGAACCGCCCATCGGCAGCCATCTTCCGTCGTCGCTTCCAGCAGTTGACCGGTCCGCTGATGGCCAAGTCTCTCGAAGACACCCTGTTCTTTCGCCATGTCGAATTCCTGGCGCTCAACGAGGTGGGCGGCGAACTTGAGCCGGAAGAAGGCGGCTTGGCCCACCTCCACGCCGAAATGCAACGGCGTGCAGAGCACCAGCCGCTTGGCCTATCCGCCTCTTCCACCCATGACACCAAGCGTGGCGAGGATGCCCGCGCGCGCCTCTTTGCGCTCGCCGAAGATGCCCCTCGTTTCGCTCGGCTGATCGAACACTGGCGCAAGGCGCATAAGTGTGCCGTCATCGACATCGACGGGCAGATGGCGCCGGAGCCGGAAGTGCAGTGGATGATCTTCCAGGCCCTGATCGGTCATTGGCCGGTCGATCTCAGCGCCGGCGACCGGGATGGCCTGTCGGATTTTGCAGAGCGTGTCGCGGCCTTCGTTGAAAAATCCCTGCGTGAGGCGAAGCTTCGGACCGACTGGAACAAGGTGAATGCCGAGTATGAGGCCGCGGCTGCCGACTACGTGCGCACACTGCTGGACGATCACGAGTTCGTCGCCGAGTTGGTGCGGGAGATCCAGCCTCTGATCCAGGCAGGACTGGTCAACGGACTGACCCAGACCGTGATCAAACTCACGGCGCCCGGTATTCCGGATATCTACCAGGGAAGCGAAGCGATTGATCTGAGTTTCGTCGATCCGGACAATCGACGTCTGCCGATGTTCGATACGCTCTGCGAGTTCGATCCCGAGGCGCCGCTTGCCTTTGCGGACGAGCGTGCGCTGAAGGAGGGATGGCTGAAGCAGGCCGTGGTCGGTCGCGGCCTTGCGCTTCGCAACCGCCATCCGGCGCTTTTCCTTGAAGGACGGTATATGCCGCTGACGGTCACTGGGCCGCGCCAGACCCACGCGGTGGCTTTCGCCCGGGAGAGGGATGGCCTCTGTGCGGTGACGGTTGCCTGCCGACTGCCGGTTGCGATGCTCGGCGAAGGCGAAGGACTGGCCTCCCCCGCGTTCTGGGGCGAGACGGTCATCGAATTGCCTGCGGAGATCGCTGGTCGGACTTTCACCGATGTGCTGACAGGGCGCAGATTTACGGGTGACAAGCCGCTTGCTCTGCGCGACCTCATGGATGGTCAGACGGTGGTCATACTCATGTCAGAGGTGGGGTGAGATGGGCTTGGGTGCAGATGCGCCCTAGGGCGTATCCGCATCCTCCGGTGCCGCCCTCAGGCGGCGGATCGGGCTCGCGGCAGGAAGCTCACGAGTTTCTGCGGGTTCGAACACTGGGTCATGCCTGCTTCATGGGCGGCTGCGATAAAGGCGCTTCGTGCGAGTTCGGTCGCCCTTGAGCCTCGCAAGGCGTTCTGGCACAGGCGCAGAGCCCGCTGATAGGCATCGCCGCGCCGGGTCGGCCATTCCGCGTCTAGAAAATCGAGCGCGTCATAGGCATTCAGGAAACGCCGCGTCAGGCCACAGGGCAGTTCGAGTTCCACGGGAATGTTCCAGGTAAAATCGGCTTCAGTCATGCCTTCCTCCATTTCGCTGCGGTGAACTCGCAAGCGGCTCACCGGTTCCCGGAAGGCGATCAAATAAAAATGTTAGGATATTGATTTTTCAGGGGAGGTTCGGGTTTCCGCCTCGCGGCGCTCTAGCCATGCCGTCGTGTCATTGCCGGCGATCCGGCTCGCTGCGACGATATCGGCCCCGCCCAGCAGGCAGTTGATCAAGGCGCCGCTGAAGCTGTCGCCAGCGCCGATGGTGTCGGGAACGGAGACGGTGCGGTCAAGCGTCACGGTGTGCTCGATCTGCCCGTCGAAGATCGAGATCGCGGCCGGGCCATCGGTCATCACGAGGTGGGTGAGGCGTTCCGATCCGAGCCGTCGTGCCCGGCGCCACGCATCGGCCATGGAGACCCCGGGCAAGTCCGCTTTGGAGCCAACCATGATGTCGGCGCCGCGGGGTTCGCCTTCACGCAGCGGAAATTGCGAGACGACGAGCGGTGCGCTTTCGAGCGAGGCGAGGATCGTTTTCGGCAGCTTCGGTGCGTTCACATAGAAAGCGTCGGCATTGACAGGCTCGTCCAGCAGAAAGGTCCGTGACAGGCGCCGTTCACTCGACAGGATAGTGCGCTCGCCCGTGGGGTCGAGCAGGATATCGGCGAAATCGGTCTCGCCGTCGCGGCGAGCAATGAGGCGCGTGTCGAAGCCTGCAGCGTGGAGGTCGGCGAGCGCCGCCTCGCCATGGGCGTCGCTCATCAGGTTCGAAAGCAGGGCAACCTCGTGGCCGAGGTCGAGCAGGCGTCTGGCGGTGAAGTAACCGCCGCCTCCAAGGCGGGTCTCCCGCGACGACCAGGCGATGCGTCCTCCGGCGCGAAGCGGCTCCGTAAGCCGCCAGATGCGGTCGTGATTGATGTGGCCGATGACGACGACGCGCTTCTTGACGGGCTTGGTCATTCGGGTTTTTCCTTTGGTGCCGGTCGGCTCGTCTCGCGCAGGACCAGTTCGATCGGCCAGAGCTCCCTGATGTCTGACGGCTCGCGACCTGCCAGCATTTCCAGCGCCAGGTCGGCAATGCGAGTGCCGGCAGCGCGGATCGAGGATCGGGTGGTCGACAGAGCGGGCACCATGTTCTCAGCGGTCAGATAGGGGAAGACGTCATCATGCGCGATGACCGAGATGTCCTGACCGATGACCAGGTTTCTTGAGCGGGCCGCTCGGTAGACACCGAGTGCCGTCATCATGGAGCCCGCAACAAAAGCCGTAGGTCGCGGGCGCTCGTCCAGCATCGAGCAGGCGAAGCGGAAGCCGATCTCGTCGGTGAAGTCGCCATGGGTCACGAGCGTCGGGTCGAAGGCAATTCCATAGGCCGCGAGCGCCGCCTTGTAGCCAGCAAGCCGATGCAGCGTGAAGGTCAGGCCCTCCCGGCCATTTAGCAGCGCGATGCGGCGGTGACCTAGATCCAGCAGGTGTTCGGTGCTGCGGCGGATCGCGCCTTCGTTGTCGATGTCCAACCAGGCATGCGGCACATCGGTTTCCGAGCGACCATGCACGATGAAGGGCAGTTTCAGCTGGTGGAGGAGGGCGATGCGCGGGTCCCTGGGACGCGGCGAATGGATGACAACTGCGTCGACCCGACGGCTCTCCGCCAGGCGCCGGTAGAGCTGCAGTTCATCCGCCGTGTCGTGTTCGGTCATCGGCGTAATCAGGATGTCGATATCCTCGCCGCTCAAGCGCTCTGCCATGCCGCTCATGAATTCGGAGAACTGGTAGTCGCTGGCCCTGGTCATCACGACGCCGATGGCGCCCGCCCGTCCGGTCGCCAGGCGTACTGCATTGATATTGGGCCGGTAGCCGAGGCGGGCGGCCTCTTCCATGACGCGTGCGCGCGTTGCCTCGTTCACCTCGGGATAACCGCTGAGCGCGCGGCTCACCGTTGTCGGTGACAGTCCGATATGCTGGGCGAATTCCTTGAGCTTCATTCCTGTCGTCGAACCCCGGCGGGAACATCTCCGCTTTTGTCGGCTTATGTCATGCCACGGCGCATTCTGGCAATTCTAGACCCCTGATGTCAAAGCGCTTCCAAAAAAACTTTGTTTTCAGGGCGTGGAGCTGGGGTTCGGAATGGTGGGATGAGTTCGAAGAGCGCCAAAATGCAATTTGACAGCAGATTATTAGCCTGCAAAAGTCGAGGCCAAACCGCTTTCAAATTTTTGTCTTCTGCCCTAGTTTCGATCCTATTCATTCCTAGGTCAGTTGGGGCGACGGTTTCGTCGAGGCATTGCTGATGGGCGGTTGCACAGATCCTAACCAAGGAGAATTCAGATGACGATCAGAACGGTTGTCTGGGGTGAAAACATCCACGAACGCGAAAACGCCATTGTCCGGGACATCTATCCCGACGGCATGCATTCGACGATCGCCAGCGCCCTGAACAAGGATCCTGAGATCGAAGCTACGACTGCGACGCTGCAGGAGCCGGAGCACGGCCTTCCCGTCGATCGTCTGGCCGAGACCGACGTGCTCGTCTGGTGGGGCCACAAGGCGCATGGCGAGGTCTCCGACGAGATCGTCGAGCGGGTGGCGAAGCGGGTCTGGGAAGGCATGGGGCTGCTCGTGCTGCATTCCGGTCATTTCGCCAAGCCCTTCAAGCGGCTGATGGGCACGCCCTGCGCGCTCAAATGGCGCGAGGCGGGCGAGCGTGAGCGGATCTGGACGGTCAATCCGGGGCATCCGATCGCAGCTGGCATTCCGGAAAACTTCGTGCTCGAAAACGAGGAAATGTACGGCGAGTTCTTCTCCGTGCCGGAGCCGCTGGAGACCGTGTTCATCTCGTGGTTTGCCGGTGGCGAGGTGTTTCGCTCAGGGCTGACATGGCGCCGTGGAGCGGGCAATATCTTCTATTTCCGTCCCGGCCATGAGACCTATCCGACTTATCACGATGCCAATGTGCAGCAGGTCATCCGCAATGGGGTGAAGTGGGCCTATAATCCGATGCCGCGTTACGCCGCCGTTCATGATGCGCCGAATGTCCCGGTCGAAGAGGCGCTGGAGCCGATCACCGAGCGCGGTCCACGTCTCCACCAGGCCGGTGAGGAAGGCTACAAATGAGCACTGCCCCCATTCGTCTTCTGGTGCTCGGCACCGGCGGCATGGCCAATACCCATGCAATGAATTTCTCGACGATATCTGACGTGCAGCTTGTTGCGGCCGTCGATCTCGACATGGCCACCGTGCGGGCCTTTGCCGCCCGGCACAACATTCCCAACACGTTTACCTCGCTCGACGAGGCAATCGCCTGGGGTGAATTCGATGCCGTCACCAATGTTACGCCGGACAAGGTGCATTATCCGACGACCCTGAAGCTGCTTGCTGCCGGCAAGCATGTCATGTGCGAAAAGCCGCTGGCGGAGAATTATGCCAAGGCAGACGAGATGGCGACGGCGGCGGAAATGGCCGGCCTCGTCAACATGGTCAACCTCACCTATCGCAATGTCGCGCAGGTGCAGAAGGCGCGGCAGATGGTGCTGGGCGGCGAGATCGGCAAGGTGCGCCACATCGAGGCCTCCTACCTGCAGAGCTGGCTCGTTTCCAAGGCCTGGGGCGACTGGTCGACCGAGAGCCAGTGGCTTTGGCGGCTGTCGACCAAGCACGGCTCGAACGGAGTGCTGGGCGATGTCGGCATCCATATCCTCGACTTCGTGGGTTATGGCGCGGCGACTGATATCGACCATGTCTTCGCGCGGTTGAAGACGTTTGAAAAGGCACCGGGCAACAAGATCGGCGAATATGATCTCGATGCCAATGACAGCTTCACCATGACCGCCGAGTTCACCAACGGCGCCATGGGCGTGATTCATGCGAGCCGCTGGGCGACGGGGCATCTGAACGAGCTGCGCCTGCGGGTCCATGGCGACAAGGGCGCGCTGGAAGTCATCCACCGCCTGGATGGCTCCAGCCTCAGGGCTTGCCTGCAGGAAGATGTCGAAAAGGCCGTCTGGCGGGAGATCGAGGTCGATCCGGTGGAAACGAATTATCAGAAGTTCATCACCGCGATCCGCTCCGGCTATATGCAGGAGCCGAGCTTCCGGCATGCTGCGAATCTGCAGAAGATTCTGGATCTTGCCATGCTGACCGAAGTCGAGCGGCGCGAGCTCGTCGTCTGATCTCTCATCCGTCCACAAACTAAAGCGCCGCCCGAGGAGGTTCGGGCGGCGCTTCCATTCTGCGTGACCTCTCGGCCACGCGGGAGCTGTTTATCGTCAGTAGGTGACGGTGACGGCCGACTTGTCCTTGGCCGACTTGACGGCGGCATCAGCCAGCGCCAGCGCGATCAGGCCGTCTTCTGCCGAGGGTGCCATCGGCGTGCCGTTGTCGAGCGCGTCGATGAAAGCCGAGATTTCGGCGGCGTAAGCTGCCGTGTAGCGGGTCATGAAGAAGTCGTGCAGCGGCGGGCGGGTATAGCCGTCCTTGTTGGCGACTTCGATCGAAACCGGGCGCTGGTTTTCGGCCGAGACCGAGCCTAGCGAACCATGGACTTCGATGCGCTGATCGTAGCCGTAAGACGCGCGGCGCGAGTTGGAGATGATCGCCTGGCGGCCGCTCTTCGTCGTCAGGATCAAGGACGCGCTGTCGTAGTCGCCGAGTTCGCCGATCTTGGGATCGACGAGAACGGAGGCCGAGGCCTGGACCGTTTCGATCTCTTCGCCGAGCAGGAAGCGGGCCATGTCGAAGTCATGGATGGTCATATCGCGGAAGATGCCGCCGGAGACTTTGATATATTCGGCCGGCGGTGCACCCGGGTCGCGGCTGGTGATCGTCACCATCTCGACCTTGCCGATCGAGCCCTTGTCGATCTCCTTGCGGACAGCCTGGAAATGCGGGTCAAATCGGCGGTTGAAGCCGAGCATGACCTTGCCGCCGACGGCGCGCACGGTTTCAAGGCAGGCTTTGGCGCGTGCGACATCCAGATCGATCGGCTTTTCGCAAAAGATCGCCTTGCCGGCCTTCGCGAAGCGCTCGATCAGATCGGCATGGGTGTTGGTCGGCGTGCAGATGATGACGGCGTCGATGTCCTTGTCGGCTTCGATCTCCTCGATCGTCTTCACCGCGCAGCCGGTCTGGGCGGCGATGGCGTTTGCGGCGTCCGCAAAGGCATCGGCAACCGCGACGAGCTTCGCGCGCTTGTCTTCGGCGATGGCTTTTGCGTGTACCTTGCCGATGCGGCCGGCGCCCAGAAGTGCCAGTCTCGTGACCATGTTCATTTCCTCCCTGTCGCGCCTTGGTCTCTCGTCAAGAGGAGGCGATTGTGATGTCGTTGGGCGCTCCTGATGGAGGCGCCGGATCGATGTTCCATTTCACGCTGGCAAATGCCATGTTTTGGAATATATGTTCTATTTTGCTAGATCGTGACACGGTTTCTGTCAAGCGTGACGATGTGTCCGGATGAGGGTAGGGGACGGCATGAGCGAGAACGGCGGACCGCAGACGATCAAGGAGTTCGAGGACCGGTTGCTGGAAGTCTCTGGCAGTCTGCCCAAGCGGCTGAAGCAATGCGCGGACTATGTCGCTGCCAACAAGGATCGCATTGCAGTCTCTACTGTCGCCGAGATGGCGGAAGGGGCGGGCGTGCAGCCCTCCGCCTTCATGCGCTTCTGCCAGATCATGGGTTTCTCCGGCTTTTCGGAGATGCAGAAGCTGTTTCGCGAGAGCTTCGTCGGTGGCTGGCCTGACTATTCCACGCGTCTCCAGCATTTGCGCGAGAAGGCCGAAGGATCGCCCTCCGCGCTTCTCGCGGAATTTGTCGAGGCTGGCCGGCTTTCGCTCGAAAATCTGGTGAAAACCGTTGATCCGCAAGCGATGGAGGTGGCGGTCAAGCAGCTTTCCGAAGCACGCATGATCCATATCATTGGCTTGCGCCGCTCCTTTCCGGTTGCAAGTTACATGGCCTATGCCTTCGAGAAGATGGGTGTGCCGGCCATGCTGCACAGCGTGGTCGGGCGGCTCGACAATCACCATGCGATCCGGGAGGGCGATGCCTTGCTTGCCGTGACATTCTCCCCCTATTCCGCCGAGACCCTTGATCTGGTCGAGCAGGTGCGGGCGCGCGGCGTTCCGGTCGTTGCCGTCACGGATACCGTCGTCAGCCCACTCCGCCGGCTGGGTGCTACGCTTCTGTCGGTCTCCGAGGTCGATTTCGGTGCGTTCCGCTCGCTGTCCGCCACGCTCTGTCTCGCCATCACGCTCTCCGTTGCCGTCGGGACCGCGCGACAGGATGGCTGAACGTCCGTATTGAAATTCTGAAAAATAGAATTTATAGTCCATTTCTAGATATCGCCGTTCCAAATCGTGGAATGGTTTCGAGGCGGGGCGAAAGATCCCGCTTTAAAGGGAGGACATCGCTTGGCTTTGCTCGATCTGATCACGATCGGTCGCTCGTCCGTGGACCTTTATGGGGCCCAGGTCGGCGGTCGACTGGAGGATATGGCTTCCTTCAACAAATATATCGGCGGGTCGCCGACCAATATCGCGGCGGGAACGGCGCGGCTCGGTCTCAAGTCGGCCCTGATTACCCGCGTCGGTGACGAGCATATGGGTCGCTTTATCCGCGAGCAGCTGGTGCGCGAGGGCGTCGATGTGCGCGGGGTGAAGACGGACAAGGAGCGGCTGACCGCGCTCGTCCTGCTCGGCATCCGCGACGAACACCAGTTCCCGCTGATCTTCTACCGCGAGAATTGTGCCGACATGGCGCTCTCGGAAGAGGATATCGATCCGGATTTCATTGCCCAGGCACGCTGCGTCTGCGCCACTGGCACGCATCTGTCGCATCCGCGCACGGAAGCTGCCGTCTTGAAGGCGCTGAAGATCGCCCGGGAGAAGGGTGGTCTGACGGCGCTCGACATCGACTATCGCCCGAACCTCTGGGGTCTTGCCGGTCACGGCGACGGCGAAAGCCGCTTCGTGGAGTCGGCGAAGGTGACTGAAAAGCTGCAGTCGACGCTGCATCTTTTCAACCTGATCGTCGGCACGGAAGAGGAATTCCACATTGCCGGCGGCTCGACCGATACCATCCAGGCCCTGAAGGCGGTTCGCAAGGTGTCGTCCGCGACGCTCGTCTGCAAACGCGGCCCGATGGGGGCCGTGGTCTTTGACGGTGCGATCCCTGATAGTCTCGATGCCGGCCAGACCGGCCAGGGTTTCCCGATCGAGGTTTTCAACGTGCTCGGCGCCGGCGATGGCTTCATGTCTGGCTTGCTCAAGGGCTGGCTCACCGGTCAGGACTGGCCGACCAGCCTGAAATTCGCCAATGCCTGCGGAGCCTTCGCCGTCTCGCGCCACGGCTGCACGCCGGCCTATCCGAGCTGGGACGAGCTGCAATATTTCTTCAGGACCGGCATCAAGAACAAGGCGCTGCGCAAGGACGAAGCGCTGGAGCAGGTGCATTGGTCGACGAACCGCAAGAATGACTGGTCGACGATGCGGGTCTTTGCCTTCGATCATCGCATGCAACTCGAGGCCATGGCCAAGGAATCAGGCGTTTCGGACGAGAAGATCGGTGCGTTCAAGAACCTCTGCCTCGATGCGGCGCTCAAGGTTTCCGGCGGCAATTCCGGTTACGGCCTGCTCTGCGACAGCCGTCTCGGTCGCGAGGCGCTCTATCGCGCCGCCGGTACGGGGCTCTGGATCGGTCGTCCCGTAGAATGGCCGGGCTCGCGTCCGCTGACACTGGAGCCGGAAATCGGCCCCGATTTCGGCGGTCTCGTCGAGTGGCCGGTTGAGCACGTGGTCAAGGTGCTCTGCTTCTATCACCCTGACGATACCGCAGAGATGAAGGCCGAGCAGGAAAAGACCGTGCAGCGGCTCTTCCATGCGGCACGCCGCAATCGCCTCGAATTCCTGCTCGAAGTCATCCCCTCCAAGGTCGGCGCCTGTGACGACGAGACGACCGCCAAGATCATCGAGCGCTTCTATGAAATTGGTGTCTATCCCGATTGGTGGAAGTTGGAGCCGATGAAGACCACTGCGTCCTGGGCGAATGCCTGCAACGCGATCGAACGCAACGATCCGAACACGCGCGGCATCGTGGTCCTCGGCCTCGATGCGCCGCAGGCGGAGCTCGAGGCGAGCTTCCAGCTTGCCGCCGGCTTCGATCTGGTCAAGGGTTTCGCGGTCGGGCGCACGATCTTCGGGGATGCCGCGCGCAAGTGGCTCGCCGGTTCGCTGAGTGATGCCGCTGCCGTGGAGGACATGGCGGTCCGTTACCAGAGCCTCTGCGCGATCTGGGATGCGGCGCGCCAAAAGGCGGTTTCCGCCAAGGGAGGAAAAGCATGAAGACGATCCGGCTGACCGCCGCGCAGGCGATGATGCGCTATCTCGCCAACCAGCTTAACGAGGATGGCGTGCCCTATATCGCCGGTATGTGGGCAATCTTCGGCCATGGCAATGTCGCCGGCATCGGCGAGGCGCTTTACGGCATCCGTGAGGAGTTGCCGACCTATCGCGGCCAGAACGAGCAGTCGATGGCGCATGCGGCGATCGCCTATGCCAAGCAGCTCGGCCGTCGCCGCGCCATGGCGGTCACGTCCTCCATTGGCCCGGGCGCGCTCAACATGGTGACGGCTGCGGCCCTCGCGCATGTGAACCGTCTGCCAGTGCTCTTCATTCCCGGTGATGTCTTCGCCAATCGTGGCCCGGATCCGGTTTTGCAGCAAATTGAAGACTTCGGCGACGGCACGATGTCGGCCAATGATTGCTTCCGCCCGGTGTCGCGTTACTTCGACCGCATCATGCGGCCGGAGCAGCTCCTCACCGCTCTGCCGCGTGCCATGCGCACGTTGACCGATCCCGCCGATTGCGGCCCCGTCACGCTCGCCTTCTGCCAGGACGTGCAGGCCGAGGCCTATGACTATCCCGAGAGCTTCTTTGCCAAAAAGACCTGGCGCTTCCGCCGTCCGGAGCCTGATGTCGTGGAATTCGAAGCGGCGGTTGCGGCGCTGAAGGCTGCAAAGAACCCCGTGATCGTTGCCGGTGGCGGAGTGCATTTTTCGGGCGCCACGGAGACGCTGAAGGCCTTCGTCGAGAAGCACCAGATCCCGGTCGTCGAGACGCAGGCCGGCAAGTCGGCACTGGCTTGGGACCATGGCCTGAACTTCGGCCCTGTCGGCGTGACCGGTGCCGAAAGCGCCAATGTCGTGTCGGAAAAGGCCGATCTCGTCATCGGCGTCGGCACCCGCTTCCAGGATTTCACCACGGGCTCCTGGGCGCTGTTCAAGAACCCCAACCGCAAAATCCTGGCGCTCAACGTGCAGTCTTACGATAGCGCCAAGCATGATGCGATCCCGCTGGTGGCGGATGCCAAGATCGGGCTGGAGAAGCTCTCTGCAGCCCTCGGGGATCACAAGTTCGCCACACCCGATGCTGGTCTCAAGGCCTCCTGGTTTGCCAAGGCGGATGCCGTGACGGCGGCACCCAAGGACAGCAACGCACTGCCGACCGACATGCAGGTCATCGGCGCCGTGCAGCGCGCCTCGCGGGACAATACGGTGGTCATGTGCGCCGCTGGCACCATGCCGGGCGAGCTGCATCAGCTGTGGAAGTCGAAGCTGCCGCTCTCCTACCACATGGAATACGGCTTCTCCTGCATGGGCTACGAGATCGCCGGCGGTCTCGGCATCAAGATGGCGGAACCGGACCGCGACGTCATTGTCATGGTCGGCGACGGCTCCTACATGATGATGAATTCGGAGCTGGCGACTGCCGTTGGCATGGGCGTGAAGATCACACTCGTGATCACCGATAACAGGGGTTACGGCTGCATCAACCGGCTGCAGATGGGTACCGGCGGGGCGCAGTTCAACAATCTCTACGCTCATACGAATGTCAGCCCCATCGCCATCGATTTTGCAGCACACGCGGCGTCGATGGGCGCGCGGGCGCACAAGGTGTCGTCGATTGCAGAGCTGGAAACAGCGCTCGATGCCGCACGCGCGGCGACCCAGACCACTGTCATCGTCATCGATACCGATCCTTATCCGACCACCGGAGCCGGCGGCTACTGGTGGGATGTCGCGGTGCCGGAAGTCTCCGCCCGCGCTGAAGTCAATCAAGCCCGCGCAGCCTATGAAGCGGCTCTGAAGGAAAGAACCTGATCATGATCCTTTTCGGAACCAACCCGATCGCCTGGTCGAATGATGACGACCGCCGCCTCGGCGCCCATATCAGCCTCGAACAGTGCCTGGACGAGACCGCCAAGATCGGTTTCGACGGCATCGAGAAGGGCCACAAGCTGCCGACCGATCCAGCCGGATTGAAGTCGGTGCTCGAGCCGCGCGGCCTGAAATTCGTCTCCGGCTGGCATTCGCTGAACCTGCTCACCAATTCCATCGAGGAAGAAAAGGCCGCGATGCAGCCCTTCCTCGATGTGCTCAAGGCCATGGGCTGCAAGGTCATCATCGTCTGCGAAACCTCGAACGCCATCCATGGCGCCGATGACACGGCTCTTGCCGACCGCCCGGTTCTGTCCGATGCCGAATGGGCAAAGTTTGGCGCGGGCGTCGAGGCGCTGGCCGAATTCTCTGCCAGCCAAGGCATCTCGCTCGTCTACCACCACCACATGGGTACGGTGGTCGAGACAGAGGCCGAGATCGACAAGCTGATGGAGCATACCGGCCCGCATGCCAAGCTGCTGCTCGACACCGGCCATTGCTATTTCGGTGGCGGCAATCCGGAAGCGGTCGCAAGCAAATACATGCACCGCGTCGGCCATATCCACGCGAAGAATGTCCGTCCTGTCATCGCCGATCAGGTGCGTAGCGAGAAGCTCTCCTTCCTCGAAGGCGTGCGTCGCGGCGTTTTCACGGTGCCGGGGGATACCGAAGGCGGCGTGAATTTTACGCCTGTGCTGAAGATCGCGGCCGAGCATGGTTATGAGGGCTGGATCGTCATCGAGGCCGAGCAGGATCCTGACGTGCGCAATCCCTTCGAGTATCAGAGCCTCGGCCTGAAATCGTTGAAAGGTTTCGCCAAGGACGCCGGCCTGATCTGAATGAAAGCCGGGGCAGGGACTTAATCTCTGCCCCGTGTTTTGACAGCACACGGATTTGGGCTCTATTGCAGGCGACCTATTCACAAGACTGCCGGGAGCAAAGCCTTGAAGTTCCAGATCCTTGATCCAACCCATCCCTTCTTCAAGCCGCTTTGGCGCCGCATTCTTTGCGTCGTGCTGCCGCTGGCCTGGGCGGGGGTGGAGTATGGGAACGGCGCCACCGGCTGGGCGATGGTCTTCATCGTCTCCGGTCTCTATGCGGGCTACGAGCTGCTGTTCATGTACGACCACACGATGAAAAAGGCCGAAGCCAAGGCGGAGGCCGAGCGGGCGAGGATCGCGGCAGAGGCCGAACGCTCCGACGCCGACTGAGCATAAAACACGGGAGACGAGGAATGGCCGATCTGTTGCGCAAGCCCACGGGCACATCCGGCAAGGTGCACGACATCACCCCGGCCAGCGCCGGCTGGGGTTATGTCGGCTTCGGGCTCTACCGCCTGAAGGCCGGCGAGAGCGCCGCAGAGCCCACGGGCGAGACGGAAGTCATTCTCGTTCTCGTCGAGGGCAAGGCCACGGTCTCCGGTGGCGGCAAGGAGTTTGGCGAACTCGGCCAGCGCATGTCCGTCTTCGAGAAGACGCCGCCGCATTGCGTCTATGTGCCGGCCGGCAGCGACTGGTCTGCAAAGGCAACGACCGATTGTGTGCTCGCTATCTGCACTGCACCCGCGATGCCCGGCCGCGAGGCACAGCAGATCGGGCCGGAGGGCATTTCACTCGTCGAGCGCGGCAAGGGCGCTAATACAAGGCACATCTATCCGATCGCAATGGAAGACCGGGATGTCGCGGACAGCCTGCTGGTGACGGAAGTCTTCACGCCCTCGGGCAACTGGTCCTCCTATCCGCCGCACCGGCATGATGAGGACAATTTCCCCGAGATGACCTATCTCGAAGAGACCTATTACCATCGCCTCAATCCGGCCCAGGGCTTCGGCTTCCAGCGGGTGTTCACCGAAGACGGCTCGCTCGACGAGACCATGGCAGTGTCGGATGGCGACGTGGTGCTGGTGCCTAGGGGGCATCACCCCTGCGGCGTGCCGCATGGCTACGAGATGTATTATCTCAACGTCATGGCTGGCCCCTTGCGCAAATGGCGCTTCCAGAACCATCCCGATCACGACTGGATCTATCAGCGCGACAACGGCTGAGTTTGCTTAAGGCGTTGCCTGCGCCGCCTTCACGAATATGTTTGCCGGGCCGGGAAAAATCCGGCCGTCCATCCGGTGCGTAGTGGTTTGCACAATGCCAATGATGGAGACGCCAATCATGCCGAAGCTCACTTTCGCCCTTGTCGGGCTCGCCATGAGCCTGCTGCCGACCGCCGGTCAGGCGGCGGACAAGTTCACGTTCGAGGACTATTTCAACGGTCGCACGGAAGCGGTCGGCTCGTTCAGCGCCATCAACGGCGTGAAGCGAACCTTTACGGTGGATCTGACCGGAAACTGGGATGGCAAGACGCTGACGCTGCGCGAGGACTTTGTCTTCGACGACGGCACCAAGGACCGCAAGACCTGGCGCTTCACCAAGACGGGCCCGACCACCTATAGCGGCACCCGCGAGGATGTAATCGGCGAGACGACCGTGCGGCTGAATGGTGCCGTCGCGCGCTTCAACTATCTCGTCTATCTCAGCCCGGAAACGCAGGGCAATAAGGTCCGCTTCTGGGACAAGATGGTGCTGCGTGAAGACGGGACGGTGCTAAACACGGCGCTCGTCACCAAATTCGGCATCCCGGTCGCCAAGACTACCGTTGAGTTCCGCAAGCCGGGCTATTCGCACAAGACCGCCAGCCGCTAAGGCTTAAACCTTTGGTGTCTCCAGCCAGCGGTCGATGCCGCTGGCGGCGGCAATGCCGGTCGCAAAGCAGGCGGTCAGCAGATAGCCGCCTGTTGGCGCTTCCCAATCGAGCATTTCGCCTGCCACGAAGGTGCCCGGGCGCGATGTCAGCATGAATCTCTCGTCAGTCGCGTCGAGTGCCACGCCGCCTGCCGTCGAGATCGCTTCGGCGATGGGACGTGGCTTGCGAACGGAGAGGGGCAGGGCCTTGATCAGGCGTGCGAGACCGCTCGCATCGAACTGGTTGGCATCGGGGTTCACTTCGCGCAGGAGCGCGATCTTCGCGCTGTCGAGATTGGCGGCCTTTTTCAGCCGTGTCGAAAAACTTGCCTTGCGATCCTGACGCGCGAGGTCTGCGACGAGCTTCTCCTCCGTCCGCCCCGGTGTGAGATCCAGCATGAGTGCCGCATTGCCGTCCCGGTCGAGCGCATCTCGAAGCGCCGCCGAATGCGCGTAGATCAGGCTGCCTTCAATGCCGCCCTTGCTGATGACGAATTCACCCTGCGTGGTGCCGGCTGCCGAGGTGGCCTTCACCGATTTGATCGGTTGGCCGGAGAAGCGGGTGTCGAAGCTTTCGGAAAAATCGCAGTCGAAGCCGCAATTGGCCGGGCGGAGCGGTGTGATGTTGACGCCTTGGCCTTCCAGCAGTGGCACCCAGGCCGCATCTGAACCGAGCTTCGGCCAGCTTGCGCCGCCGAGGGCGAGGAGCGTGGCATCGGCAGTGACGTGCTTCTGCCCCTCCGGAGTTTCGAAAAGCAGGGCTTTTCCGTCGAAACCTGCCCAGCGATGGCGGGTGAGGATGGTCACACCCATCGCTTCCAGCCGTTTCAGCCAGACGCGCAAAAGCGGCGAGGCCTTCATCACCGTGGGGAAGACGCGGCCGGAGGAGCCGACAAAGGTCTCTGTGCCCAAATCAGCGGCCCAGACCCGGATCGCCTCGGGTGTCATCAGGTCGAGTATGGGGCGCAGCCGACCGTTTGCCGCGCCATATCGCGTCACGAAGCGCGCATAGTCCTCGGCATGGGTGATGTTGAGGCCGGACTTGCCGGCGAGCAGGAACTTGCGACCCACTGTCGGCATGGCGTCGTAGACGGTCACGGCATGGCCTTTGCCGGCGAGATGTTCCGCCGCCATCAGGCCCGCCGGGCCGCCGCCGATGATCGCCACGCTTTTCGTCATGTCCGGTCAGTCCAGCTTGAAGGTCGAGAGACGGGAGACCAGACCTTCGATCGTCGCGCTGTCGGCATTGGCGAAGGCGAAGCGCAGGTAGTCCTGGCAGTCGTCGCCGAAATAGGCGCCGGGAATGCAAAGCACGCCGGCCTTCTTTGCCAGCCTTTCCGCGACATGGGCCGAGTCCTGGCCTGCAAAGGGATGGCGGATGAAGGCGAAATAGGCGCCGAGCGAGTCCATCTTCCAGGCGGGAAGTTGGGCCATCACGCCTTTCAGGGTTTCGGCGCGGTGCAAGATTTCGATGCGGTTTTCCTCGCGCCATGCCTTCAGCGCGGGAATAGCCTTGGCGACGGCCGCCTGGGGTGCGCGGGGGGCGCAGATCTGCAGGTTGTCCATAACCTTGGCAATTTCCGAGACGGCGCGGGGGCCTGCCGTGATTGCGCCCAGGCGATGGCCGGGGATGCAGAAGGACTTCGAGAAGGAGTAGAGCAGGATGAGGTTCTCTTCCCAGCCTTCGACCGAGAGCAGATCATGCGGGCGGCCTTCGCCGGGGAGGAAGTCGCGATAGGTCTCATCGAGGATCAGGAAAGCACCGGCTTTGCGGCAGGCGTCGAAGGCCTGGTGCAGCAGGTCCGCCGGATAGATGGCGCCCGTCGGGTTGTTCGGCGAAACCAGCGCCACGGCCTTCACGCCCTTCGCCAGGACCGCCTCGATGCCTTCGATGGTGGGCACGAAGCCGGTCGCGGGGTCGAGCGGGAGCAACTCGCGGCGAATGCCCATCATCGCCAGCGTAGTTTCCTGGTTGAAGTAGAAGGGATCCGTCAGCGCCACCGCATCGCCGCTCCCCGCAATCGCGGAGACCGTTGCCATGAAGGCCTGGTTGCAGCCGGCGGTGATGTGGATGTTGTCGGCGGTAACAGGCGCGCCATAGACGGCGGCCACCTCCGCCGCATAGGCTTCGCGCAGCGGCGCTTCGCCCTCGATCGGGCCGTAGCCGGCGTTCGCCCGCGCCGAGGCTGCTTCCGCCAGCCAGGCGAAGAGATCGGGATGCGGCGGATAGCCGGGCACGGCCTGGCTCAAGTCGATCATCGGGCCCGCCGCTCCGTCATAGGCGCGCGCCCAGGCGAAGACGGAAGGTACGGGCGGAGCCGAGAGATCTGCAACGAGCGGATTGAAGGGTGCGGCGGGCATGGCAGGTTCCTCGGTCTGTTGTCAGCTCTCTTCCGAGAGCACGGCAGTGGTGTTTGTGTTGCGTTTGCGTGTCGAGGGCAGGCCTCGTCCCGAAGGGCGGCTTGCCGGGCGCGGCTGGGCGGCCCGCTCGGTTTCGATCATGTCGAAGATCCAGTCGATGAAGACCTTGGCGATCGGGGCCGCGCGAACATCATTGCGAGCCGCGACATAGAAGGCGTCAGGGGCGGGCACTGCGAGATCGAAAGGGATCACGAGTTCGCCGGCGGCAATCAGGCTGGACGCCGTGATGCTGTCGCCGAGCGCCACGCCCTGGCCGAAACGGGCAGCCTCGGTAGAGAGCCGTGCATCGCCCATGAAGTGTTCGCGCGCCTTCGGCATGTCGAGCTGATCAGCGGCAGCGAGCCAGCTTCGCCATTCGCGGCCATCGTCGCCATGCAGCAGCACGTGGTCGTGCAGATCGCGAACCGAGCGCAGGGGACGCGTATTGAGCAGCGTCGGGCTGACAACGGGGAAGAGTTCGAAGGTGCTCCAGAGCCGTGTCCAGCAATCCTTCCAGCCGCCCGCGCCATAAAGGATCGCGATGTCGATATCGGGCGAATAGATCAGGCTGGAATCATTGCTGGAGGTCAGTGTCAGGCTGATCTCGGGATAGCGATCGACGAAGGAGCCGAGGCGGGGCACGAGCCAGAGAGAAAGCAGGGCCGGCACACAGGAGATGCGCAAGCTGCCGCTGGTCGAGGGGCGGTTCATCAGCGCGGTTGCTGCTGCAATGCCGTCAAAGGCCTGGGTGACGGCCGGCAGGAGAAGCGCGCCCTGCGGCGTCAGTTTCAGCCGCTTCCCGCCGCGCTCGAAAAGCGCCGTCTTCAGCGTTTCTTCAAGGCTGCGGATCTGATGCGAGATCGCGCCATGAGTCACGCTCAGCTCCCGCGCTGCAGCCGAGATCGAGCCACGGCGAGCGGCGGCCTCGAATGCGCGCAGAGGGTTGAGCGGGGGCAGGCGGCTTGCCATGACGAGTTCAGGATCCGTGAATTTTTCTCACATCGAATGCTATAACATCGTGAATTGATTTTCCAAGTCTGTTGCGGGTTAATGCTCACAATAAAGGCAGGCACGGATCGTGCCGCAAAAATGGACGATGGCCTTGTCATCGTTCACAAACAGGGAACGAGACATGACCTTCGACGAAAAGCGTCTGGCGGCACTGCGCGAGAAATACGGAGCCGACAAGGCCGGCGAGATCTTCGATCCGAAGTTTGCCAAGGTCGGCGAGAAGATCTTCTCGAACGGTACGCGCGCTGCGCCTTACGCCGGCGTGCCGACTTTCGTGTCCGCGCCCTATCGCCAGGTTGATCAGCGCAACCCTGAAGTCAGCGACCTCGATGTCGCGATCGTCGGCGTTCCCATGGATCTCGGCGTCACCAATCGGCCGGGCTCGCGTTTTGGGCCTCGCGCCTTGCGTGCCATCGATCGCATCGGTCCTTACAACCATGTTCTCGAATGCGCGCCGGTCTTCGATCTCAAGGTCGCCGATATCGGTGACGTGCCGTTTTCCAGCCGCTACCGGCTGGAGATGAGCCATGACGATATCGAGGCCTATCATACGAAGCTGGTGAGCCAGGGCGTGCTCCCGCTTTCCGTCGGCGGCGACCATTCGATTACCCATCCGATCATGAAGGCGATCGCCAAGAAGCATGGTCCTGTCGGCATGATCCATATCGATGCCCATTGCGATACGGGCGGCGCTTTCGACCAGACCAAGTTCCACCATGGCGGCCCGTTCCGGAATGCGGTACTTGACGGAGTACTCGATCCTGTCCGCACGATCCAGATCGGCATTCGCGGACCTGCCGAATATCTCTGGGAGTTCTCCTACGAGTCCGGCATGACCGTCATTCACGCCGAGGAAATCAATGGTCTCGGCATCCAGGCAATCATCGAAAAGGCCAAGGCCGTGATCGGTGACGGTCCGACCTATCTCTCCTTCGATATCGACAGCCTCGATCCGAGCGTGGCTCCCGGCACGGGTACGCCTGAGGTCGGTGGTCTCACCTCACGCGAAGCGCTGGAACTGATCCGCGGCTTCAAGGGCATCAATCTGATCGGCGGCGATGTGGTCGAAGTCGCGCCGCAATATGACGCGAACCACAATACCGCACATGTCGGCGCACAAATCCTCTTCGAAATCCTCAGCCTGATGGTCTACAGTCCGGCCATCAAGGCCCGCTGAGGGCTGATATCCCGGACGGCTCATGTCGTTGGGCAACCGATGCAGATGAACGGGCGAAAACGCCTCAACCACAACATGGGAACAGGACCATGAAAGACATTCTCTCCACTTCCGTCAGCCGCCGCGGCGTGCTCGCCGGCTCGGCCGCCATTGCCGGCGCGCTTGCCATGCCGTCGATCCTGCGCGCCCAGGACAAGTCGATCAAGATCGGCGTCTATGGCGGCTACTTCAAGGATTCGTTCGACAAGAACATCTTCCCGGAATTCACCAAGGCAACCGGCATTGCCGTCGAATCCATCGCCGAGCCGACGGGTGAAGCCTGGCTCGTGCAGCTGGAACAGGCCGCCAAGGCCGGCCAGGCTCCCGCCGATCTTTCGATGATGTCGCAGGTTGCCATGCTGAAGGGCCAGGCGACCGAGCTCTGGGCACCGATCGACATGGCGAAGATCAAGAACGCCTCCGGCCTGATCGACCGCTTCGTCAACAAGTATCCAGATGGTCGCGTCGCCGGCGTCGGTGCTGTTGCCTGGTACATCACGCTCGTCACCAACACCGATGTCTACAAGGAGGCCCCGACCTCCTGGGAAGCGCTGTGGGACCCGGCAAATGCCGACAAACTCGGCCTGCTCGCGCTCGTCTCCAACTCCTTCCTGCTGGAAGTGACCGCCAAGACATATATGGGGGGCACCAATGCGCTCGATACCGAAGAGGGTATCCTGAAGGCGCTGGAGAAGCTTGCAGAAGTGAAGCCGAATGTGCGCCTCTGGTATCGTGACGAGGCCCAGTTCGAGCAGTCGCTGAAGTCGGGCGAAATCCCGATGGGCCAGTATTACCACGACGTTACGGGCCTTGCCGCTGCCGATGGCCAGCCGGTCCGCTCGACCTTCCCGAAGGAAGGTGGCATTCAGGACTCGGGCTGCTGGGCTCTGTCGCGTGCTTCGACTAAAACCGAAGAAGCACACATCTTCATCGATTACATGTGCCAGCCGTCGATCCAGGCGACCCTGTCGCGCAAGGTCGGCACCGCGCCTACGGTCAAGCGCGAACTGCTCGACCTGACGGATGCCGAATTCGCCTCGGTATCCTCGGATATCGAGCCGATCACGCCGCGTTATGATCTCTACCAGACCAAGTCGGACTGGCTGAACCAGAAGTGGACCGAGCTGATCGTCGGTTGATATCGGCAGAGGCTCGCCCCTCATCCGCCCTGCCGGGCACCTTCTCCCCGCACGCGGGGAGAAGGAGATGAGCGGTTCGCTCTGCGCCTAGTTCTCCTCTCCCCGCTTGCGGGGAGGGGGTAGGGTGAGGGGCAAAGCCCCAACCTCAAACGCGTGCTGCGCCTCATGGGGCTGCTCAGCGCTTGCAAGACAATTCGGGCGTGAGATGCTATTGCCGCGCCAAAGGGCTTTGAGCCTGCACCATTTGATTTCGGAGACATGATGTCCGGCCTCGCCCTCAATTCCATCACCAAGCAGTTCGGTCCGTTCACGGCCGTCGACAATGTCGAGCTTTCTGTCCCGCATGGCACCTTCGTCTGCCTGCTCGGCCCCTCCGGCTGCGGCAAGACCACGCTGCTTCGGATGATCGCCGGTCTAGACAGCCCGACCAATGGTGCGATTGTACTCGATGGACAGGACATTACTCAGGTGCCCACGCATAAGCGGGATCTCGGCATGGTCTTCCAGTCGCTGGCGCTGTTTCCGCATCTGACTGTCGGTGAGAACATTGCCTATCCCTTGCGCATTCGTGGCATTGGTCGCGAGGAGCAGGTGAAACGCGTCGACGAGCTGCTCGCGATGATCCACCTCAACGGCTATGCCGACCGTCCGGTGCACAAGCTTTCCGGCGGCCAGCGGCAGCGTGTGGCGATTGCCCGGGCACTTGCCATCTCGCCCAAACTCTTCCTGCTCGACGAGCCGCTGTCGGCGCTCGATGCCAAGCTGCGCGAGGCGATGCAGGTGGAGCTGCGCAAGCTGCAGCAGCAACTCGGCATTACCACGATCGTCGTGACCCATGACCAGCGCGAGGCGATGACCATGGCCGATACCGTGGTTGTCATGAATGGCGGCAAGATCCGCCAGGCGGCGAGCCCGATCGAGATC
The DNA here is from genome assembly GCF_056323085.1 of Allorhizobium sp. nf9_anc. Taxonomy (NCBI): domain Bacteria; kingdom Pseudomonadati; phylum Pseudomonadota; class Alphaproteobacteria; order Hyphomicrobiales; family Rhizobiaceae; genus Allorhizobium; species Allorhizobium sp. nf9_anc. The sequence continues at coordinate 419,921 of NZ_CM150481.1, forward strand.
TATCGCAAGCCGGCCGATCGCTTCGTCGCCGATTTCATCGGCTCGACCAATCTCCTGCCGCTGAGCGCGCAGAGCGGAACGGCGCTGGTGCTCGGCCACAGCGTCGCCGGCATTATAGCTCCCTCGGGGTCAACGCAGGCCAGCCTTTCGGTGCGCCCTGAAGACGTAAAGCTCGCGGCTCCCGGTGAAGGCCGCATCACCGGCAAGGTCACCTTTATCCGTGACCTCGGAGGCACGATCGAGACCTTCCTCGATGTTGCCGGCACTGAAGTCGTCGCCGTCTCGACCCCGCGCGAGCGACCCGTCGTGACCGTCGGCCAGGATGTCGGCATCGTCATCGACCCCGAAACCGCCGTGGTGCTGTCGGCATGAGACGCGAACCGCCCAAGACCGCGCTCGACTATGCGCCGCTCGCCTTTCCGGCCGGCATGCTGATCTTGTTCTTCGTCGTGCCCTTCGCGACGATGATCGCCGTCTCCTTCTTCAAGCGGGATCCGACCGGCTTCTATTCGCCGGATTTCGTCTTCGACAATTACGCCCGCTTCCTCAGCTTCTTCTTCGGTGGCGTGCTGAGCTTCTCGCTAATGCTGGCGATCGCAGTCGCCGTGGTCTGCGTGACACTGGCGCTGCCCTTCACCTATCTGCTCGCGCGTATGTCGCGCAAAGCGCAGGTGCTCTGGCTCGTTGCGCTGCTCTCCATCCTGTCGCTTTCGGAGGTGATCATCGGTTTTGCCTGGTCGACACTGCTTTCGCGCACGGCCGGCATCACCAATCTGCTTGTGATGATCGGCTTGATGGAAAGCCCCGTGGCATTGATGCCAAATTTCGGCGCGGTGCTGACGGGCATGACCTATCAGGCGCTGCCCTATACCGTGCTCGTGCTCTATCCCGCTCTCGTGAGGCTTGACCCGACGCTGACCGAAGCCGCCCGCACGCTCGGGGCCTCGCCGATCAAAGCCTTCTTTACCGTGGTCGTGCCGGCGCTGCGCAACACGTTGATCGCCACGCTGATCATGGTCTTCATCTTCGCGCTCGGCTCCTATCTTCTGCCGCAGATCCTCGGCCGTCCCTCGCATTGGACGCTCTCGGTGCTGATTACCGACCAGGCGATCTACCAGTCCAACATGCCGTTTGCAGCGGCGATGGCTGTGTTCCTCGTGCTGGTCACGCTTGGCATGGTGGCTCTGACCCTGTTGATTGGTCGCAAGGGAGAGGCGGCATGAACAAGGCTCTGACCCGTCTCTATTTCACCCTGATCGGCATCTTCCTCGCGGCTCCCATCGTTGTCGTCGCCGGCGTCTCGGTAAATGCCAAGCAGAGCCTCAACTTCCCGCCGCAGGGCTTTTCGCTCTCGTGGTACGGCGCGATCTTCACCGATCCCGGCTGGCGCGCGGCCCTGTTCGCCTCGGTCATCCTGGCGCTCTGCGCAGCTGCTCTTGCGGTTGCCATCGCGCTGCCGCTCGCCTGGTTCCTCTGGCGGCGTCTTGCCCCCTGGGCGCAGGTCTTCCAGCTGCTGGGCATCGCGCCCTTCACGCTGCCGCCCGTCATTACGGCGCTGGGGCTGCTCACCTTCTGGGCGGCAACAGGTTTCTACGGCCAGCCCTGGACAGCGGTCATCAGCCACGCGATCTTTTTCGTGACGCTGCCCCTGGTGACGCTTTCGCTCGGTTTCTCGGCGATCGACCGTTCGCTGGTCGAGGCGGCCGCCACCATGGGCGCCGACGACCGGACGATTTTCCGCACAGTCGTTCTGCCGCTGATCGCGCCTTATCTCGTCTCCGGTTATGCGTTTGCCTTCGTGCTCTCGCTCAACGAATACATCGTCGCCTACATGACGGTCGGTTTCGTGATGGAGACGCTGCCAATCAAGATCTTCAACGCGCTGCGCTACGGCTATACGCCGGTCATGGCTTCGGTGACGATCCTGTTCGTGGCGATCGCTGCCCTCATCTTCGGCCTCGTTGCCCGCTTCGGCGACCTGCCGAAACTGCTCGGGGCGAATGCCGACGACCGCAACTGATAACAACGGTCAGCGGTGATCCTCAAGGATCATCGCGGCCGCTTTTTCGGCGATCATCAGGGTCGGGGAACTGGTGTTGCCCGAGGTGATCGTCGGCATGACCGATGCATCGGCAATGCGCAGGCCTTTCAGTGCGCGGAGCCTCAGGCGGGGGTCCACTACGCTATCCGGATCCGCCCCCATGCGACAGGTGCCGACGGGGTGGAAGATCGTCGTGCCGATGTCGCCGGCGGCCTGTTCCAGTTCCGCATCGCTTTCGAGATCAGGTCCTGGACGGTATTCCTCAGGGTGATAGCGGGCGAAGGCTGGTTGAGCGGCGATCTGGCGGGTGAGCCGGATCGAGCGGACGGCGACATCGCGGTCAGCAGGCGTCGAGAGATAGTTCGGCGCGATCTTCGGCTGGGCGGCGAAGTCCGGTCCGGCGATGTGCACGGAACCCCGGCTTTCGGGTCTCAGATTGCACACACTCGCCGTCATCGCCGGGAAGGGGTGGACCGGATCGCCGAATTTGTCCAGCGACACCGGCTGGACATGGTATTCGAGGTCGGCGGTTTCCTTGTCCGGGCCGGAGCGGGTGAAGATGCCAAGCTGGCTCGGTGCCATCGACATCGGGCCTGAGCGCCGCAGCGCATATTCCAGCCCGATCATCGCCTTGCCGAGGAGGCTCGACGCGCGTTCGTTGAGTGTCGGCACGCCCTTGACCTTGAAGACGAGGCGCAGCTGCAGGTGGTCCTGCAGGTTTTCTCCGACGGCGGGCACCTCGCAGACGGTCTTAATCCCTGCATTTTGCAAGACATCGCCGCGGCCGATGCCGGAGAGCTCAAGGATTTGCGGCGAGCCGATGGCCCCGGCAGACAGCACCACCTCGCGGCGGGCGGTAAAGCGCTTCAATTCGCCGTCGTGATGCACCTCGGCGCCGGTCACGCGGTCCCCCTCTATCGTCAACCGCTTCACATGGGCGCGGGTGAGGATGGTCAGGTTCTTCCGATGCCGGATCGGCTTCAGAAAGGCTTTCGCCGTGTTCCAGCGTATGCCGGAGCGTTGGTTCACCTCGAAGAAGCCGGAGCCTTCATTGTCGCCGCGATTGAAGTCGTCGGTTTCCGGAATGCCCGCCTGTTTGGCGGCCTCGCGAAAGGCTTCCAGCACGTCCCAACGAAGCCTGGCCTTCTCCACCCGCCATTCGCCGCTGGCGCCGTGTTTGTCGTCCGCGCCTTTGTGGAAGTCTTCGGTCTTCTTGAATAGCGGCAGGACGTCATCCCAGCCCCAGCCTTCGCAGCCCATCTGGCGCCACTGGTCGTAGTCGCGGGCCTGGCCGCGCATGTAGATCATGCCGTTGATTGAGGAGCAGCCGCCGAGCACCTTGCCGCGGGGGTAGCCGATTGCGCGGCCGTTCAGCCCCGGCTCGGCTTCCGTCTTGAAGCACCAGTCGGTACGCGGGTTGTTGATGCAGTAGAGGTAGCCTACCGGGATATGGATCCAGTGATAGTTGTCGCTGCCGCCGGCTTCCAGCAGCAGCACGCGCCGCGTTGGATCGGCGGAGAGCCGGTTGGCGAGCAGGCAGCCGGCGGTGCCGGCGCCGATGACGATGTAATCGTAGGTCTCCATGCTCCTCCCTGAGCGCTGCCTGCGTCTCAACTGTTTCGCAGGCGACCCTCCAGCAGGTCAAGCACGGAGCGGGCGGCGTCCATGACATTGGTGCCGGGACCGAAGACGGCGGAGACGCCATGCTCGAGCAGAAAGTCATAATCCTGGCGCGGGATGACCCCGCCGACGACCACGATCACGTCATGGGCGCCCTTGGCCTTCAGCGCTTCGACCAGCTGCGGCGCGAGCGTCTTGTGGCCGGCGGCAAGCGAGGACATGCCGACGACCTGGACTTTGTTGGCGACCGCGAGATCCGCCGCTTCCTCAGGCGTCTGGAACAGGGGACCCGCCACGACATCGAAGCCGATATCGCCGAAGGCCGACGCAATCACCTTGGCGCCGCGATCATGGCCATCCTGGCCGAGCTTGGCGATCAGGATACGCGGCTTGGAAGCCGCCTTGCCGTAATCCTTGAGGCGGGTCGACAGCGTCTCCATCTCCGGATCGCCCTCATAGGCCTTGCCATAGATGTCATGCACGACCTCGGGCACAGCGACATGATCGCCGAAGACCGCCCGCATGGCATCCGAGATCTCGCCGACGGTGGCGCGGGCGCGGGCGGCGTCTACGGCGGCTTCGAGGATGTTGCCTTGACCACTCTCGGCGACCTCGGTCAGGCGCGCGAGCGTTTCGCTGACCCGTTTCGGATCGCGCTGGCGCCGCGTCTGTTCGATACGTTTGATCTGCGACAGGCGAACGGCGGTGTTGTCGATCTGCAGGATATCGATCGGTTCCTCGTTTTCGAGACGGTATTTGTTGACGCCGACGATCACCTCTTCGGCGCGGTCGACGGCGGCCTGGCGACGGGTGGCGGCCTCCTCGATCAGGCGCTTCGGCAAACCGTCATCAACAGCCTTTGTCATGCCGCCCAACCGCTCGATCTCCTCAATTAAGGCCCAAGCCTTTTCGGCCATGTCATTGGTCAGGCTCTCGACATAATAGGAGCCAGCAAGGGGGTCGACGACCTTGGTGACGCCTGTCTCGTGCTGCAGGATCAGTTGCGTGTTGCGGGCAATGCGGGCGGAGAATTCCGTCGGCAGTGCAATCGCCTCGTCAAAGGAATTTGTGTGCAGCGACTGGGTGCCGCCGAGCACGGCAGACATGGCCTCAAAGGCGGTGCGGACGATGTTGTTGTAGGGATCCTGTTCGGCCAGCGAGACGCCCGAGGTCTGGCAATGGGTGCGCAGCATCAGGGAGGACGCCTGCTTCGGCTCGAATTCCTGCATGATGCGGGTCCAGAGCAGGCGGGCGGCGCGCAGCTTTGCCGCCTCCATGAAGAAGTTCATGCCGATGGCGAAGAAGAAGGACAGGCGGCCGGCAAACTCGTCGACATTGAGCCCCTTGGCGATGGCGGCGCGGACATATTCGCGCCCGTCGGCCAGCGTAAAGGCGAGCTCCTGCACCAGCGTCGCGCCCGCCTCCTGCATGTGATAGCCGGAGATCGAGATCGAGTTGAACTTCGGCATCTCCTTCGCCGTGTATTCGATGATGTCGGCGATGATCCGCATCGAGGGCTCGGGCGGATAGATATAGGTGTTGCGGACCATGAACTCCTTGAGGATGTCGTTCTGGATGGTCCCGGAAAGCTTGTCGCGCGAGACACCCTGTTCCTCGCCGGTGACGATGAAATTGGCGAGGATCGGGATCACGGCGCCATTCATGGTCATCGAGACGGAGATGGCTTCGAGTGGAATGCCGTCGAACAGGATCTTCATGTCCTCGACACTGTCAATCGCCACACCGGCCTTGCCGACATCGCCTTCGACGCGGGGATGATCCGAGTCGTAACCGCGATGGGTGGCGAGGTCGAAGGCGACGGATACGCCCTGCTGGCCGGCAAGAAGCGCCTTGCGGTAGAAGGCATTTGACTCTTCCGCTGTCGAGAAACCGGCATATTGCCGGATCGTCCAGGGGCGGCCGGCATACATTGTGGCACGGGGGCCACGGGTGAAGGGGGCAAAGCCCGGCAGGCTGTCGAGATGGTCGATGCCGGCGATATCGTCTGCCGTGTAAAGCGGCTTGACCGGAATGCCCTCGGGCGTTTCCCAGACGAGGCTATCCGCCGGACGCTTTAATTCCTTCTCGGCAAGCGCCTGCCAGTCGGCGATGGTCTTCTTGGTCATCGATGCGATCCTTTCGCGAAGGCTGCGCGTTTCGGCTGTTCGCCGATTGAGGTCAGTTTGACGGAATTTGGGGTCCGGGCTATTCTGAAGGCCTCAACCGGAGCGCCTTGCCATGACCTTAAAAGCCTCTGTCTCGCTCTCACCCCAGCAGGAAGAATTCGCTCGCAAGCTGGTCGAGGATGGGCATTTCCCGAGCCTTTCCGCTGTCGTCGAGCGAGGGTTGGATTTGGTGCGGGAAGAGACGGAGATGCGGGAAGAGGATGTGGAGGCGTTGCGGGCGTTAATTGAGCGTCGGCGCAAAGGGCCTTTCCTCTCTGAGGCTGAAAGCCATGAGCGGATCGAGGCCATGATTGCTGCAAAGAAGGCCGAGTATGGTCTTTGAGGTCGAACTTTCGGAAGAAAGCGAGGTCGATCTCAAGCAGATCTTTGATCATCTTGTTCAGTCCTACACCCAGTTGGGCGAGCCTCTCGAAGATGCCTTTGATCAAGCGTCCGAACGCGTTCGGCGTATCCGCAGTGACATCTTTGGCCTCGGGAGAGCGCCGGATCAGGGAACATTGTCGAAGGAGATTGGCGACGGTCTGCGTCACGTCACCAAAAACCGCGCAGTCATCTATTTCGACGTTTACGAGGCGACGCAAACCATTCAAGTCATTGCCGTTTTCTTCGGTGGACAGGACCATCAGCGGCATATGCTGAAGCGGCTGTCCTAGGCGGCTTTGAATCGTCTGCTGGTTTACCGCGCGGATACCGCCCTCTGTCCTGCCGGACATCTCCCCCCTTGTGGGGGAGATGTCGGCGTAGCCGACAGAGGGGGGCGCCCCGACCGCAATTGTCGACGGCGTCCTCACCCCTCAAACTCCATAATCAGCTCATCCACTGCCAGGCTCTGGCCAGGCTTGACGACGATCTTCTTCACGGTGCCGCGACGTTCGGCCTTCAGGATGTTCTCCATCTTCATCGCCTCAACGGTCGCCAGCGCCTGACCAGCCTCGACCGTCTCGCCCTCCTTCACCGCAACCCCGGTGATGACGCCCGGCATCGGGCAGAGCAGCATCTTCGACGTATCCGGAGGCAGCTTTTCGGGCATCAGCCTGGCAAGCTCGGCGACACGCGGCGAGCGGACGCGGGCGGTGATATCCATGCCGCGCCAGCGCAGCCGGACGGCGGGGCCCTTGAGGTCGACCTTCACTGCGAGCGTCTCTCCGCCGATGTCGACATGGGCGAGTGTCTGACCCGGCTGCCAGTCGGTGGCGACAACAAGCTCGTTGCCTGCCTCAAATGCGACGCGCGTGTTGCCGGTGCCTTCGGTGATCGCCAGGGCATGGTCCGATCCGGCTAGGTTCACGACCCAGTCCTTGCCGAGTTTGCGCGGGTGGTTGCCGATGGTACCAGAGATCTGGATCGCGCGGGCCTGCAGGCGGTGGTTGATGACGGCGGCGATCGCAGAGAGTTTTTCCGCCGAGGCCGCATCCGGCGTCACGCCGGTGAAGCCATCCTTGAACTCCTCGGCGATATAGGCCGTGGTGATCTTGCCGGAGCGGAAGCGGTCCTGGTTCATGACGGCTGAGAGGAAGGGCAGGTTGTGGCCGATACCTTCGACCTCGAAGCTGTCGAGCGCCTCGCTCATGGCGTCGATGGCGGTCAAACGATCGGGCGCCCAGGTGCAAAGCTTGGCGATCATCGGGTCGTAATACATCGAGATCTCGCCGCCTTCGAAGACGCCGGTGTCGTTGCGAACAACCGTGCCGTCGGCAGTCGTTCCCTCAGCTGGCGGACGGTAGCGGCTGAGGCGGCCGATCGAGGGCAGGAAGTTGCGATAGGGGTCTTCAGCGTAAAGCCGGCTTTCGATCGCCCATCCCTCAAGCTTCACGTCGTCCTGACCTAAAGCAAGCTTTTCGCCCGCAGCGACACGGATCATCTGCTCGACGAGATCAAGGCCGGTCACCAGTTCGGTCACGGGATGCTCGACCTGCAGGCGGGTGTTCATCTCGAGGAAGTAGAACTTGTTCTGCTTGCCATCGACGATGAATTCGACGGTGCCGGCGGAGTGATAGCCAACGGCTTTTGCCAGTGCCACGGCCTGTTCGCCCATGGCCTTGCGGGTGGCGGCATCCAGGAAGGGCGAGGGGGCCTCTTCGATAACCTTCTGGTTGCGCCGCTGGATCGAGCATTCGCGCTCGCCGAGATAGAGCAGGGTGCCGTGTTTGTCGCCCAGCACCTGGATTTCGATATGGCGCGGCTCGGTGACGAATTTCTCGATGAAGATGCGGTCGTCGCCGAATGAATTCTTCGCTTCGTTCTTCGACGACTGGAAGCCTTCGCGGGCCTCCTCGGCATTCCAGGCGATGCGCATGCCCTTGCCGCCGCCGCCGGCCGAGGCCTTGATCATCACGGGATAGCCAATCTGGTCGGAGATCTTCACCGCCTCGTCGGCATCCGCGATCAGGCCCATATGGCCGGGCACGGTGGAGACACCGGCTTCAGCCGCGAGCTTCTTCGAGGTGATCTTGTCGCCCATGGCCTGGATCGCGTTCACCGGCGGGCCGATGAAGGTGACGCCCGCCTTTTCCAGCGCCTCTGCGAAGGCGGCGTTTTCCGAGAGGAAGCCGTAGCCGGGATGGACGGCATCGGCGCCCGTCTGTCTGATAGCATCGAGGATCTTGTCGATGACGATATAGGACTGGTTCGACGGCGCCGGGCCGATATGCACCGCCTCATCGGCCATCTCGACATGCAGCGCGTTGCGATCGGCATCGGAATAGACGGCGACCGTCTTGATGCCGAGTTTCTTCGCGGTCTTGATGACCCGGCAGGCAATTTCGCCCCGGTTGGCGATGAGGATTTTCTGGATCATTTTCTTCTCTCCCTGCCGTTTATCATCCGGGTTCAGCCTCCAGGCGTTCATGCGCGAAGACTGCCGCTATTCCCGCACCTTCTTCTTCAAGCCCTTGGCCACGCTCTGCTCGTCCTTCACGTCGCCAAAGGCTTCCGGAAAATTCTTGCGGGCCAGTTGCTCGTTGATCTTCAGCTTGGCGAAGTAGGATTGCGGATCGAAGCCGCGCTCCGCAGCGATGACTTCGCGGCCGAAGAGGCGACAAAGGCGTTCACCATCGAGGTTGCCACGCTCGAAGGTTTCTGTGCCGAAGAATTGCCAGAGCGCCTGCATAAAGCCGAGGTCGGCCAGCGCCACCGTCTGGTCCATGGTGCGGTGGCGCGGCCAGTTGGTGAGCGGCGTCACCTTCGGGTTCGGCCGGCGGATCGTGAATTGCCACTGCGTTCCCGGCAGTCCCAAGGGAAAGCCCTGGTGTTTCGGCATCAGCGGATCTTTTGCCATGGCGTTACACCTCGAACACGTCTTCGAAGGATTCGGGGAAGCTCTTGCGCGCCACCTTCTCGTCGATGACGAGCATGGCCTCGTAGGAGAGCGGGTCGAAATCCTTGGTGGCTGATATCACTTCGCGGCCGAAGAGCAGGCTCAGGCGCGCGGCATCGAGATTGCCGCGCTCGAAGGGTTCCGCGCCGAAGTGATGCCAGAGCGCGTGCAGGAAGGCCGCATCGATGCGATGTTCCTTGGTGCCAGGGCGCGCCTTGCGGGGGAAGGCCTTGATGGGGGTCACGCCGCGCGGATTGGCGCGGCGGATGGTGAACTGCACACCGGTCCCCGGCATGCCGCCGGGGAAACCGCGATGTTTGGTCATGTCGGGCAGGCTCGGCATGGTCTCTCCTTACGCCGAAGCGATCTTGTCCTGCGTCTTCGTTTCGAAGTCGGAGGCATCGTGGCGTTCATGCAACTGTTCGGACAGCGGGCCGGAGGTCCTGTTGACCATCACGCCGCGCTGCAGGGCGGGGCGTTCGGCAAGCTGCTTTGCCCAGCGCAGGACATGGACATATTCATGGGTCTGCAGGAAGGTGCCGGCATCCGGATAGGACTGGTCGAGCGCCAGCCGTCCGTACCAGGGCCAGATCGCCATGTCGGCGATGGTGTAGTCGCTGCCGGCGACGAATTCATTGTCGGCGAGCTGCCGGTCGAGAACGTCCATCTGGCGCTTGGCCTCCATGGCGTAACGATCGATCGCGTATTGGATCTTCATCGGCGCATAGGAGAAGAAGTGGCCGAAACCGCCGCCGACGAAGGGGGCGGAGCCCATCTGCCAGAACAGCCAGTTCAGGGCTTCGGCGCGGGCGCGGGTTTCCGACGGCAGGAAGGCGCCGAATTTTTCTGCGAGATAGGTCATGATCGAAGCCGACTCGAACAGGCGAACCGGCTTGCCGCCGTCCTTCGGTGCGTGGTCGGCGAGGGCCGGGATCTTCGAATTCGGGTTGATCTCGACAAAGCCTTTGCCGAACTGGTCGCCCTTGCCGATATTGATCAGCCAGGCATCGTATTCAGCGCCAGAATGGCCGGCTGCGAGCAGTTCTTCCAGAAGGATCGTGACCTTCTGGCCGTTCGGCGTTGCCAGCGAATAGAGCTGCAGCGGATGTTTGCCCACCTGAAGCTCGACCTCTGTCTGCGCGCCAGCCGTTGGGCGGTTGATGCTGGCGAACTGGCCGCCATTGCCGGCTTCCCAGGTCCAGACCTTGGGAGGCTGATAGCCAGCGGGCAGGTTCTTCTCGGGCGGGAATTTTTCGTCGGTCATGAAATCGGATCCTTTCTCGGTCAAGCGCCTCGGGCGCGCCGAGAGTTATATAGGCCTTCCGTGTTGTCCTTGCCCACTCTCAATCGGCTGTTACAACGGGATCGTGTCGTGCTTTTTCCAATGGGTGCCCACCTGCTTGTTCCTGAGGCTCGCAAAAGCCTTAGCAATGCGGCGGCGGGAGGAATGCGGCATGATCACCTCATCGATGAAGCCGCGCTCTGCCGCCTTGAAAGGATTGGCGAAGTTGACTTCGTATTCTTTGGTCCGCGCCGCGATCTTCTCGGCGTCGCCGAGTTCGGAGCGGTAGAGGATCTCGGTTGCACCCTTGGCGCCCATCACGGCGATTTCGGCGGTTGGCCAGGCATAGTTGATATCGGCGCCGATATGCTTCGACGCCATGACATCATAGGCGCCGCCATAGGCCTTGCGGGTGATGAGGGTCACCATCGGCACGGTCGCCTGGCTGTAGGCGAAGAGAAGTTTCGCGCCATGCTTGATGACGCCGCCATATTCCTGGGCGGTGCCGGGCAGGAAGCCGGGCACGTCGACCAGCGTCAGGATCGGGATCGAGAAGGCATCGCAGAAGCGGACGAAGCGGGCGGCCTTGCGCGATGAATCGATGTCCAGGCAGCCGGCCAGCACCATGGGCTGGTTGGCGACGACGCCGACCGTCTGGCCTTCCATGCGGATAAAGCCGGTGATGATGTTCTTGGCAAAGGCTTCCTGGATCTCGAAGAAATCGCCCTCGTCGGCCAGCGCGTAGATCAGCTCCTTCATGTCATAGGGCTTGTTGGAGCTGTCAGGGATCAGCGTGTCCAGCCGCATCTCGATGCGGGCCGGATCGTCGTGGAAGGGCCGGACCGGCGGCTTCTCGCGGTTGTTCAAGGGCAGGAAGTCAAAGAGCAGGCGCACCTGTTCCAGGGCTTCGATGTCGTTCTCATAGGCGCCATCGGCGACGGAGGATTTTTTCGTGTGCGTCGAGGCGCCGCCGAGTTCTTCCGCCGTGACGATCTCGTTGGTGACGGTCTTCACCACGTCGGGGCCGGTGACGAACATGTAGGATGAGTCCCGCACCATGAAGATGAAGTCGGTCATGGCGGGGGAATAGACGGCACCCCCGGCGCAGGGGCCCATGATCACGGAGATCTGCGGGATGACGCCCGAGGCATCGACATTGCGTTTGAAAACATCGGCATAACCGGCAAGCGAAGCGACGCCTTCCTGGATGCGGGCACCGCCGGAATCATTCAGGCCGATCACGGGTGCGCCCACCCTCATCGCCATGTCCATGATCTTGCAGATCTTCTGGGCATGGGTTTCCGACAGGGAGCCGCCGAGCACGGTGAAATCCTGGGAGAAGACATAGACCTGGCGACCGTTGATCGTGCCCCAGCCGGTGACCACGCCGTCGCCCGGCACCTTCTGTTCGGCCATGCCGAAATCCACGCAACGGTGCGTGACATACATGTCGTATTCTTCGAACGAGCCTTCGTCGAGCAGGACTTCCACGCGCTCGCGGGCGGTCAGCTTGCCCTTGCCGTGCTGGGCGGCAATGCGCTTTTCGCCGCCGCCGAGGCGGGCCTCGTCGCGACGGGCTTCGAGCTGGTCCAGGATCGTCAGCATATCTCCTCCCTAATGGTCTTCTGGCTTCAGAGCCTTGATGTGACACCTATTCCACTGTGCCGCAGAAGAAAACGGTTGAACAGGTGCATCTGTGGATTTATGAATTTGCAAAGTGAAAATTGCGAATTTGCGAAATGGCCATCGGGAAACTCTTCATCGGCCGCAAGGTCCGCGACATCCGCCAGGCAAACGGGGCCACCCAGGCGCAGTTTGCCGATATAGTCGGCATTTCCACCAGCTATCTCAACCAGATCGAAAACAACCAGCGCCCGGTTTCGGCCTCGGTGCTGCTGGCGCTTGCGGAAAAGTTCGGCATTGACATCACCGAGCTCTCGTCCGGCCAGAATGATCGCCTCCTCTCGGCGCTGACGGAGGCGCTGTCCGATCCCTTGTTCGAGACCTATTCGCCGAGCCTGCAGGAGCTGAAGCTCGTCACGCAGAATGCGCCCGGGTTTGCCCATGCCCTGATTGCCGCCCACCAGGCCTACAGGCGCGGCAACGAGCAGCTGGCAAGCCTGGACGACCGGCTGGGGGCAGCCCCCAGCCAGGAAGTGACGCCCTATGACGAGGTGCGCGACTTCTTCCATTTCGTCGACAATTACATCCACGATCTCGACCTTGCCGCCGAGCAACTGGCGACAGAGCTGAAGCTCGGGGAGGGGGAGAATTACGCGGCGCTCTCAGGCCATCTCGAAGCGAAACACGGCGTGCGCGTCGTGCGCGGCGAGGCGGGCGACGAGGCCATCAGGCGCTTCGATCCGGTGGGGCGCATCCTCACCGTCAGCCGCTATGCATCGGCCCCCACCCGCGATTTCCAGATCGCCATCCAGATCGCCCAGCTGGTGGCTGCCACCAAGATCGACCAGGTGCTGAAACAGGCGAATTTCCGCAGCGAAGAGGCGGTCGAGATCTGTCGCATGGGTCTCTACAACTATTTCGCCGGCGCACTGATCCTGCCCTATCGCAGCTTCCTCACCGCCGCGCGGGATCTCCGCCACGACATCGAACTGCTCGCCGCCCGTTTCGAGGCCTCACTCGAACAGGTCTGCCACCGTCTCTCGACGCTGCAGCGGCCGGGCCTCAAGGGCGTACCGATCTTCTTTGCCCGCATCGACCGGGCCGGCAATATCACCAAGCGGCATAGCGCGGCCCGCCTGCAATTCGCCCGCTTCGGGGCGGCCTGTCCGCTCTGGAATGCCCATCAGGCCTTCGAGACACCCGGCCGGATCATCCGCCAGACGGCGGAAACGCCCGATGGCGTGCGCTATCTCTGCATCGCGACGCAAGTGTCAAAAGGCTCCGCCGGCTTCCGCGCCGCCAATCCGCGCTATGCCTTGGCGCTCGGCTGCGAGATCTCCTATGCCGGCGCCTTCGTCTATGCCGACGACCTCGACCTCTCCAACCGCGGCGCCTTCGACCCCATCGGCATCTCCTGTCGCATCTGCGAGCGCGTCAAATGCACCAGCCGCGCCGTGCCGCCGCTGAAGCGGAAACTGGTGGTGGATCATCGGGTGAGGAACCCGATGCCGTATGAGATTGAGTGAGAAGTGGTTCTTTGATTGCGGCAGGGCAAAATCTTCGTCTGCAGTCGGCCCGAACCGGTCATCCCGCACTCGCCGAATGGCAGCGCAGATCCTAACATTCGCGCTGTTCGTAACCGGAGCCGAAACCATTAGGTAGCGCGCAACCAACGTGTTAGGGTAGCGCGCTACCTAATGGAGAGCGCTATGCCGAGACCTAAGAACGCCGATGACGGCCTGACCAAGTTTCAACGCTACCGGCAACAGCAGCAGAACCGGGGCATGAAGCAACTGCGCATTTGGGTGCAGGATCCTCACAGGCCCGAATTTGCCACCGAAGCCAAGCGGCAAGGCCTGCTCTTGCGCGGTCGTCCCGAGGAAGCCGAAGCACTGGATTTTATCGCGGCTGCTACTGAATGGCCAGAACCGTGAAAAGAGGTGATCTCGTCACGGCTTCGGCGCAGGGCGATTATGGAAAACCCCGCCCCGCGATCGTCATTCAGTCTAATTTTCTCAATGCGGCAGACAGCGTGCTCGTCGTTTTGCTCACCAGCACGATCGCTGATGCCCCGCTTTATCGGCTCACCGTCGAGCCAACGGCGGAGAACGGTCTCAAGGTGGTTTCACAGGTCATGGTGGACAAGGTTATGGCCTATCCGCGTGCCAAATGCGGCCTGATCATCGGTCATCTTTCCGATGCCGAAATGTTGGCTCTCAACAACATGCTTTCGGTGATGATCGGCCTTGCTGACTGAAGTCAATGTTTGTTGCGACAAATCGGTCGCGCCCTCTAGGGATCCGCGACCCTACCCAAACAACCGCTCATCCCTCACCGCAAAGAACGCCTCCACACTCTCCGGCGCCACATCCTCCAGCGTCGCCGGCGCCCATTTCGGGTTCCTGTCCTTGTCGATGATCGCCGAGCGGATGCCTTCGTAGAAGTCGGGGACTTTCACCACCTGGAGGGTGCCGGCGAATTCGCGTTCGAGGCAGGTTTCGAGGTCCCCGGAGCGGCGGGCCTCGCGCAGCATCCTGAGCGTCACCTTCAGGCTGGTCGGCGATTTTGCGCGCATGGCGGTGAGGGTGCGCGTCGCGAGGTCTCCGCCTTCCTTCTCTAGGGCTGCGACGATCTCCTCGACCGTGTCGTGGGCGAAGCAGCGGTCGATCATGTCGCGGCCTTCGGAAAAGATGCCGGTCGGCCCGTCGACGGTGTAGTCGCGGATGATCGAGGCGATCGTTGCCCCCAGGGCGGGGGCGGGGAGGGCGGCAATCCGCTCCAGCAGTTCGGCCACCCGGTCCTGCGGCACATACCAGTCGGCGAAGCCTGCGGTGATGGCATCAGCGCCGTTGATCGCCTCGCCTGATAGCCCCATCCAGGTGCCGAGTTCGCCGGATGCGCGGGAGAGGAGCCAGGTTGCGCCGATATCGGGGAAGAAGCCGATGCCGGTTTCGGGCATGGCGAGTTTCGTGGTTTCGGTGACGATGCGGTGGCTGCCATGGCTGGAGACGCCGACACCGCCGCCCATGGTGATGCCGTCCATCACGACGATGTAAGGTTTCTTGAAGCCGGCGATGCGAGCGTTCAGGCGGTATTCGGCCTTGAGGAAATGGGAGGCCTTGCCATCGCCCGCCTTGCCGCTTTCATAGAACATCCTGATGTCGCCGCCAGCGCACAGCCCGCGTTCGCCCTCGCCGGTGACGAGCACGGCAGCGACTTGGCGATCGGCCTCGAAGGCATCGAGTGCCTTGCCGAAATCCAGGATCATGTCGTGGGAGAGGCTGTTCAGCACCCGTGGGCGGTTGAGGGCGATCAGGCCGATTGCGCCCTTTCTCGCCGTCAGGATCTCGTTGCCCTGATAGTCCGCCTCAAGATAGCGCATGCCGTCCTCCCTTGTCTTTTGAGAGAGTTAGATATGCGTCGCGCCTAAAGGGCAAGGGGTGGGCTGTTGCATGTGGACCAACGGTGGCTGTTGCGGACGCCCTCTTCTCCCCAGCGGGGAGAAGTGCCGAGCGCATGCGAGGCGATGAGGGGGCTGCCTGCCCGGCACAGCTCTGGCGCTTCGCGTCCCCCTCATCCGGCGCTTCGCGCCACCTTCTCCCCGCTGGGGAGAAGAGGGAGCCCGGGACGCCACCGGTGTCCCATAGGCGATAGCCCTGCTCCCTTTGTTGGCTCAGGTCACGAGATTGCGCGGCGTGCCCAAGAGAAAGAGCTCGATGTTCTCGATCAACTGGTCGGCCAGCGCCTGGATCGCCTCGCGACTTGCCCAGGCGACATGCGGGGTGAGGATGACGTTTTCGCGTGACGCGATCCGCATCATCGGGCTGTCGGGTGCGGGCGGTTCGCCATCGGTCACGTCGAAGCCGGCGCCTGAAATCTGGCCGGCATCAAGGGCCTTTTCGAGTGCCAGTTCATCGACGAGGCCGCCGCGACCGGTGTTGATGAGCAGCGGGCGGCGCTCCATCAGGGCGAATTCTCTGATACCGATCACGCCGCGCGTTTCGGGCGTCAGCGGGCAGTGGAGTGTGATGACGTCAGAGCGTTTTAATACCTCGTCGAAGGCCGTCTGGCCGGGCTTGAGCTCGGCTGCGCCACGACGACCGGCAGCAAGTACCGTCATGCCGAAGGCCTCGGCGATCTTGCCCACCGACTGTCCAAGCGTGCCATGGCCGATGATGCCGAGCGTCGAGCCGCCGAGATCGGCGATGGGATAGTCGAAATAGCAGAATTGCGCCGCCTGCTGCCAGCGACCCTCGATCACCGACTGGCGATAGGGCAGGATCGAGCGGCGCAGCGCCAGCATCAGCGCGAAGGTGTGTTCGGGCACCGTGTGTTTGGCGTAGTTCCTGATGTTGCAGACGGCGATGCCTCGCGCCTTGGCTTCCGCGAGATCGACGATGTCTGTGCCGGTGGCAGAGACGGCGATCAGCTTCAGCTTCGAGGCACCGGCCAGGGCCTCGGCGCGGACGGGGGCCTTGTTGGTGATCACAACGTCTGCGTCGCGGATACGCTCCGCCACTTCGTGTGGGGCGGTCCGAGCATGGACGACCATCTCATGCGGCACGGCGGGCGCGCGGACCACGGTTTCCGGCGACAGCGTGTCCCGGTCGAGAAAGACGATGCGGATCATGGCGGACCTCCCTGCTAGCGTTCCGACCTAGCCGAGCGGCTTTCGGCCAGCAAGGCAGGTCAGTGGTAATCCGGTACGCCCGGCATGGTGATGAAGCCCGGAAGTGCGCGGAAGCGGCGCAACCAGCGACGAAGGGCGGGGTACTCGTCATGATCGATGCCGCAGTCGCGCGAGAGGGCAAAGCTCGGCAGGAGTGCGAGGTCCGCAAGCGTCGGAGTGTCGCCCACGAACCAGTCCGAACCTTCGATCTGCCGCAGCGTCATGTGGTCTTCCATGATGCGGAAGGCTTTACGGGCTGCCTTGAGGTCGGCCTCGCTGGCGCCCTCTGAGGTAAAGAGCGCTGCCTCGCGGGCGTCCACGGCTGGTCTCAACTCGCGCCCGGAGAAGCCCAGCCATTGCTGCACGCGGCCGAAGTCTGCTGCATCGGCGGGGAGCCAGGGACTGTCAGGCGCATAGGCGCGGGCGAGATAAGCGAGGATCGCAGCGGTGCCAAAGAGCCTGACGTCGCCGTCTTCAAGGATGGGCAGCGTGCCGGTCGGATTGAGCGCCAGCATATGCGGCTTTTCCTGCTCGCGGCCCGGTGCCTTGTCGACGGCGACGGTCTCGAAGGAGAGGCCGAGCATGGAGAGGAGGAGACGGACGCGAAAGCCGTTTTCGTCGAGGTGGTAGTCGTAGAGCCTGATCATCACGCGGCCTCCACCATCTGCGATTCAACGCGGTTGCGCAGGTCTGTGGCCCAGAGGATCAGGGCGCGGCGAATGTCTGCGGAGGTGTTTCCGGCCACCGTGATGTGCAAGGCCGTCCGGCCGGCGTCGCGGGCTTGGGCTGCGATCAGGACGGTCACGTCGTTCCCTTGCAAAGTCACTGTGCCGGTCTCGCTCGGGAGCGGCCTGTAACCCTCGGGTGGCGCTGCCGTCACCGCCAGCAGAGCCGCGTTCGTCGACAGGTCGAGGAAGAGGCTGCGAACAGGGTCGGCCGTCTCCGGAATTGCGGAGAGCTTAGCCGCATCCGCCCCTTCCGGTGCCATCCAGACAATGCCGGCGCGTTCGGTTGCGGCGAAGGTCGGGACCTTGATGGTCTGGGGTACCTCGAGTTCGGGATGGGCCGGAATGTAGCGACATTGGCCGCCGGTATCGTAGCGCCAGCCGTGATAGAGGCAGGCGATGTGGTCGCCGCGCACGAAGCCGAAGCTCATGCGCATGCCACGATGCGGACAGCGGTCCTCCCAGACATGCACGTCGCCTTTCTCGTCGCGCCAGACGACGCGCTCCTCGCCGTTGACGAGCGTTCCGGCAGAGGTGCCGGCTTCGATGTCGGCGGAAAGGGCGACGGGTATCCAGGGAGAGGCTGATGTCATGATGCGGCCTTTGCGGGCAGGTCTTCGTCGGTTTGAAATCGTGATACGTCGAGCACGATGCTGTCATAGGGGCCGAGGCTGACCGCCATCTCGAAGGCGTCGATCAGGGCTTCCGGGCCCGACAGCGTCAGGCGGCAGCGCTCACTGTTGCAGGAGGCAATGTTCAGCCCGAGCGACAGGCGCGCTGCACGATGTTCGGCGAACGCGATGAAGCCCTGCGGCTCCAGCCTTCCGGAAAAGGTGAAGCCGACTGTCATCTGGTCGGCTTTCGCCGTCATCGGGTGGGGATCAGTGTTGCCTTGCAATTGTGCGCGCTCTAATTTTTGGGCAATCTAGCGGGCGACGAGATGGGGGTTCAAGTGGTTTCTCCCGTGCTCCAGAGGAAAGACAGACTATGCAGAACGGTATCGACAAGGCGTCGCTCGATCAGTGGTATGTGCTCGATACCGTGGCGGTTATCCCGGTTGGGCGATCGCAGAACTGGCTGCTCGGGACGGATCTCACCGTCGTCAAGCAGGCGGATGGGTCGATCGAGGTGTTTGCCGAGGGACGGGCCGAACCTCTGCCGCTTCGCCATCGCTTCGGCTTTCTCTGGGCGACACTGGGCAACCCCGAGCGCGAGATCTTTCCGCTGCCGGAGGCCGATGAGCCTGACCGGCGCTATGTTCCTTGCGGTGTCGTCACGGTGAAGGCCTCCGGGCTTCGCATCGTCGAGAATTTTCTCGACATGGCGCATTTTCCCTTCGTGCATACGGATGTTCTCGGCGCCGAGCCACATACGGAGGTGCAAAGCTATGATGTCGAGATCCGCCGCGAGGAAGACGAGGTCTGGGCGACCAACTGCACCTTCTTCCAGCCGCAGGCGGCTCTGTCCGCGTCCGACGGGATCACCACGCAATACATGTACCGGGTGATGACGCCGTTCACGACGATCCTTTACAAGACCTGCCCCAATGCGACCAATCGCTGGGATGTCATCGGCCTCTTCGTCCAGCCGCTCGATCCGGGCCGCTGCCGGGCACATCCGATCATGTATCTGATCGACGATGTCTCAACGACGACGGAGCTCATTCATTTCCAGCAGATGATTTTCCTGCAGGACCGGATCATTCTTGAAAACCAGCGGCCGGTGCTTCTGCCGCTGGAGCCGCGTAAGGAAGTGCCGACGCGGGCGGATGCCTCGTCGATCGCATATCGTCGGTGGCTCAAGGAAAAGGGCGTCACCTATGGCGCGACGACGACGGCTGCCTGAATTCAGGCAAAAGAAAACCCGGAAGCGGGTGCTTCCGGGTCGGGGTATCTTCTAGACTGACGGTCTTAGCCTCTGGTCATCCAGTCGTCGATCTCGCGATCGGCTTCTTCCTGGGTCTTGCCATAGGCAGCCTGGATCTTGCCGGAGAGTTCCTTGCGCTTGCCGGCGATGACGTCGAGATCGTCACCTGTCAGCTTGCCCCACTGGGTCTGGGCCTTGCCCTTGAACTGCTCCCAATTGCCTTCGATCTGGTTCCAATTCATCGGTGTTCTCCCGTGTCTGGTGTTGGTCGAGGCTCCGTGTCCTCGGATCCGAAAACGCCGGTTTGTCGCAGAAGTTCCGTCCTCGTTGTCCGACATCAATGGCCTGATAGGGGCGTGTCGGCGGCGCGTGAGAATATATCGGGACCGGTGGAACACTCGCTCTTGCTCGACGTTCTCTAGACGAAACACAATCGAAAGAACGAGTGAAGGAGATCCCCATGGCCCAGGTACCGAGCGCCTCCACGAACGATATCGAGGACAAGGCGAACGAACTTGCTGACCGCATCGAGGCAAAGACCGATTCTGCCGGCGGTGCCACGAGCGACGACATCCAGGCCGATCTGGAAGCCCTTCGCCGCGATATCGCCGCACTGACGCAGACAGTCGCCTCCTTCGGCAGCAGCAAGATCCGCCAGGCTGGCGAGACTTCGCAGCAGTATGTCGACAGCGCTCGTGAGAGCATTGCAAATGTCGAAGATGAGCTGGAGGCCTATGTGCATCAGCGTCCGTTCCAGTCGCTCGCGATTGCGGCCGGCGTCGGCTACGTGCTCGCACTGCTTACCCGGCGCTGATCATGCTGCCACTCTTTAGACAGCTCGGCATTCTCGCCTTCGGTCGGGTGCAGCCGACCGCGACCCGCATCACGCGCTCCCTCATCGGGGGCGCGATTGTCGGCGTTCTGGCACTCACGGCCTATGTGGCATTGCTTCTGGCGTTGGGCTTCTATCTGTCCAGCGAGTTTGGCGCGATCTATGCCGCCCTTATCGTCGCAGGCGTCACCGCCCTGTGCGGTCTCATCGTCATTCTCATCGTTAAGTCGATGAACAAGGCGACCGAGCGGCGCATGGAGGCACGTCGCCGTGCAGCGAAGTCGCAGTTGCCGGATCCGATGACTCTGCAATTGCTGGCCGGTGTTCCCGCTCTGATGAAGGGGCGATCCTTGCTTGCCACCGCCGCAATCGCCGCGCTCGTGTTCGGCGTCGCGAAGATGCAGGGCGTCGGTCGGGATGGACGGGACGATTGATATTGGGACAATGTCGAATGCCAGTGCCTTGTGCTCTGGCTTTCGACGTTGAAGCGCCTATTTCTTCGCTTTGGTTTCTGCGTCTTGCAGCCGCTCGAGGAGGTCCAGAAAATGAGGAGGGGTGCCTTCTTCGATGATGCTGTCGTAATAGCCACGCAGCTTGGTGGCGATCAACGCATTGTCGTTCTGGCGTCGCGCTGCGGGGAGCTTTTTCGGTTTAGCCGGTTTGTCCGCGGGGCCTTCAGCCATTTTGTTCCAGTTCCATCGTTTCCCTAGGCGAAATGAGAATTACTCCTATAAGATTCCGGATGCAAAATAGTTCCTGGGGAGATGGAACTTTTTTGTAAGTCCCGCGTTCTCAGCCGAGTCCGCACCGAATTCCATACTGATTGGAGAACTGCATGTCCCTTACTGCCCGCGTTGCCGTCCATCTTCCTTATCTGAGGCGATATGCACGCGCCGTCACTGGTTCGCAGACATCAGGAGATGCCTATGTTGCTGCGGTCCTTGAGGCTCTGATCGCCGATATCTCTATTTTCCCGGCCACCGGCGATGACCGCGTCGCGCTCTACAAGCTGTTTGTCGTCATCTATGATTCGACCAAGGTGGAGCTGCCGCCGATCACCTCGCCCTTCGCCTGGGAAAAGCGCGCTGCCGCCAATCTCGCATCCGTGCCGACACGCGCCCGCCATGCTTTCCTCCTGATCACCGTAGAAGGCTTCACCACCGCAGAGGCCGCCAACGTGCTGAGCGTCAGCGAGGCGGAATTCAACGTGCTCTTCAATGAAGCCTCGATGGAAATTTCCCGCCAGGTGGCAACTGACATCATGATCATCGAGGACGAGCCGCTGATCGCGCTCGACATCGAACAGATGGTCGAAGACCTGGGTCACCGCGTTACCGGTATTGCGCGCACGCATGCCGAAGCCGTTGATCTCTACAAGCGCACGAGCCCGAAGATGGTTCTAGCCGACATCCAGCTTGCGGATGGCAGCTCGGGCATCGACGCGGTAAACGACATTCTGAAGGTCGATACCATCCCGGTTATCTTCATCACTGCCTTCCCGGAACGTCTGCTGACCGGCGAACGTCCGGAGCCGGCTTTCCTGGTGACCAAGCCGTTCAACCCCGACATGGTCAAGGCTCTGATCAGCCAGGCGCTTTTCTTCAATGAGCGCGTGGCAGAGCAAGTCTAATCCCGCTCACATGGGCATAGGTTAGAGTGAGAAATGGGGCCGGCCGCGAGTGCCGGTCCGGGGTGCCGATCAACGGCGGAGCAGGACAATTGGTACATCGGTTGACATGGTTTGAACCTCAGCGCGGCGATGAGCAGCTGCGGGAGTTCTTCATAACCGCGCTCATTGACATGGGCGCCAGCCTGATTCTTCAGGACAAGGATGGTACCTATGTCTGCATCACCTCGCTTCCGGCGCGGTGGCGTCTGCCGTCGGGTAGCAAGCCGTCCGACGATACGGTCTTCGGGCCTGAGATCGGACAGAAGCTTGCGGAGCTGAAGTCGGGTCTCGTGAATGCCGGTGATCGGGTGGAGCTGGAGATCGAAGCCGGCGACGATACCTTCTTCGAGTTCCGGTGCCGCATGGTGGAAATGGCGGATAATGATCTGCACATGATCACCGTGGTCATCGACCGGACCGAGGATCGTCGGCGTGAGCGTCTTTTAAGGGCGCTTTTGCGCGAAGTGAGCCACCGCTCGAAAAACCTGCTTGCGATCATCCAGAGCATTGCCTCCCAGACCGCGCGTTACTCCGGCACGCTGGACATGTTCCTCGGAAAGTTCCGCGGCCGGCTTCATGCGCTGTCGCAGTCGCAAGACCTGATCACGGATTCAAGCTGGCGCGGTGCCTATTTCCGCGACCTCTTGAAACAGCAGGTCGATCGTTATGTGCAGGAGAATGCCGATCTGGTTCATGTCTCCGGCGACGATGTGCTTCTGACACCGAATGCGTCGCTGCATATTGGCCTGGCATTGCATGAACTGGTCGTGAATGCCGTCAGCCACGGCGATTTCCTGCAGCGGCGCCTGCCGATCGAGGTGACCTGCCGCAAGATCGATACGCCTGATGGTCCCGTCGTCGAGATTGGCTGGAACGAGCCATTCACGGCGCAGGTCGGCGAGGAAACCAAAGCGGCGCGTTTCGGCAGTACCGTGCTTGAGCGCGTTGTTCCCTCTTCGGTCAACGGCGAGGCCACCCATAAACTCGAGAATGGGCAGGTGCGCTACATGCTCCGGTTCCCGCTTGAGATCTTCGACTGATCCCTCCGACACTCCGGTGTCGCCCCCATAGAAAGACGAGATCATGCGCCTGTTCAGTTGCAGCAACTGTACGAATGTCGTGCATTTCGAAAACGACGGCTGCGTCACTTGCGGCGCACGGCTCGCGTTCCGGGCAACCAGCCTCGACATGGTCGCGCTCGATGCCTCGGGCACCCATATTCTCGATCACGGCCAGACGGAACCGGTCCCGGTTAACCCGTGTGCTAACGCGGCGATGGGCGGCTGCAACTGGCTTGCCGATGATGGCGATGACAGCGGCTTCTGTGTCGCCTGCCGGCATAATGTCACTATCCCCGATCTCTCCGTGCCGGAGAACTTGCACAACTGGCAGCGGATCGAGCTTGCCAAGCGCAGCCTTTTCTATTCGCTGCTGAGGTTCCGTCTGCCGCTCGTTACCCGCACCGCAGATCCGGAGGGGGGGCTGGGCTTCGAGTTTCTGGCTGACGACCCCGCCGCTCCCGATGGGGAGGGGCCGGTGCTGACCGGCCATGCCGAGGGCCTGATTACGCTCAACATCGCCGAGGGCTCCGACGCTGAGCGGGAAGCGCGTCGTGTGGCGCTTGGCGAACCCTTCCGGACTTTGCTCGGCCATTTCCGCCACGAGGTTGCCCATTACTACTGGAACGTCCTGGTGCGCGACCGAGGTGCTTTCGAGGAATGCCGTGCCGTTTTCGGTGACGAGCGCGTGGATTATTCCGAAGCTCTGAAGCGGCATTACGCCGAGGGACCTGCTCCCGGCTGGGAGAACACTTTCATTTCCGCCTATGCCGCTAGTCATCCTTGGGAAGACTTCGCGGAAACATTTGCGCATTACTTCCATATGGTGGATGCGCTGGATACCGCCGATGCCTTCGGTCTCAGAACGAGCCCTGATGTCGAAGCCGACGTGCCTGCGATCGAGTTGAAGCGGACCTTCGACAGTTACAGTGCCGGCAGCGCAGGGGCGCTCATCCGTGCCTGGGTCCCGCTGACGCTCGCGATCAACAGCATCAACCGCAGCATGGGCCAGCAGGACCTGTACCCCTTCGTCCTGTCAGAGCCCGTCATTGCCAAACTTCACTATATTCATGAGCTGATCCGCTCCTGATCTTGCGCTGCGCCTAGCAGGTGCCGAATTCCCGGAACATCGATCAAGTCTCCGCGTTAACCTTCCAGTAACACGGAGACTGATCATGAACAGTATGGCTGCCTTATTGGTCATCGTGGCCTGCCATCCCCAAGACACAACCTGTCTTCAGGATCCGGTCGCCGTGATTTCTTACGAAACGGATCAGGCTTGCTATCAGGCTTTGCCGGAAGAACTGCGTCGCGCCCGGGCGATGGCGGACATCATTTATGGTGATTGCTTCCCCGTCAGTGCCGATCTGGTTGCAGGTCGTGATATTCGCCAGACGATCGATCCCGGCAAGCTTGCTGCTCTCGACGCCCCGGTCGTCACCGCCGGTCCGGCAGAGGCGCAGGCGCTGATCGCACCGATCCCTGCTGATCGCTATGGAGCCGTCGAATGAGCCCCTCCACTCACGACCGCCAGCCGTCTTCCGAAATCGACGCGCAGAATCGCCACCTGGCACAAGAAGCTGGGCTTGATCAGGATCTCGAGTCGCAGGTTCCGCCCCGCTATGGTTCCTTCACGGTCACCACGCTCTTGATCATGCTGGGCCTGCTGATCGCAGTCATGGTCTGGATCATCCTCTGACGTTTCTTTGTCCGACTATTCCAAACGAAAAAAGGCTGCGCCTCTCAGCGCAGCCTTTTTTGTATCCGCTTCCGGTCTCCCGTTACGCCCGACGGAACAGGCGCATCGCGAGCGAGATGATGAAGAGAATGATGAAGATTGCGAACAGGATCTTGGCGATGCCGGCAGAGGCGCCAGCGATGCCGCCGAAGCCGAGAACGCCGGCGATCAGGGCGACGACGAGGAAGACGAGAGCGTAATAAAGCATTTTGGTTCTCCGAGTTTCGATGGCTGGAAAACGTCGATTTCATGACTTTGTTCCATGCCGATCACGGCTTCGAGAGCACCTTCGACAGCCATCGAAAAGACGGCTAAAAAATCTTCTGTCGCGTGGAACCTTATGGGGATCGCGGCGTTGTCAGGCGACACTCTTTCAAACCCGTTGGACCCAATGACAGAACATTCAAAGAAAGCGCCGGTTTCGAACGGTCTGCCTGGAACGGGCGCCTTTCATCCTGGCGTCTCGGCGCAACTGCGGGAATATTATCAGTCGGTACAGGAGGAGGGGATACCGGAACGGTTTCTCCAGCTTCTCGAGCGGCTGGACATGGCAGAGCGCCAGGCCGGCGATGACACTCGCATGAAGGACGCTGCTCGATGACCGTTGCCGACAAGTCGACCGACGGAGCCTTCAAGCGCGATCTTCTGGCCGCGCTCCCAAACCTGCGCGCCTTTGCCGTGTCGCTCACAGGTCGCCACCATGTAGCGGACGACCTGGTTCAGGACACGATCATGAAGGCGTGGGCCAAGCAGGATCATTTCGAGCCCGGCACCAATATGAAGGCCTGGCTTTTCACCATCCTGCGCAACGAGTTCTATTCGCAGATGCGCAAACGCGGCCGCGAAGTCTCCGATACCGACGGCATCTTCACGTCGCAGCTGTCAACGCATCCGCAGCAATATGGTTCGCTCGACCTGCAGGATTTCAAGCGCGCACTCGACCAGTTGCCGAGTGACCAGCGCGAGGCGATCATTCTCGTCGGCGCGTCGGGCTTTGCCTATGAAGAGGCCGCCGAGATCTGCGGTTGCGCCGTGGGCACGATCAAAAGCCGTATCAACCGCGCGCGCAACAAGCTGCAGGAAATCCTCGGCGTGAGCGGCGAAGGTGACTACGGCCCGGACGCGCACAGCTCAGCGGTCATCAAGAAGGCCTTCGCTGTTTAACCACTTGCGACGCATCGCGTCGACGACCGCCGCGGCCAGCTCGTCTGCCTGCGGCGGTTTTGATAGCATGGGGTAGGACGAAACGATCGTGCCGGCATCGGGGAAATGATCATAGGACGACAGGAAGACCGGCATCGCACCGGCCGACAGCACGAGTGTCGCCCGCTCCACATTGAGTGGTTCGGAAGACGCCGCGTCGATGATGACGATATCGAACCCTCCGGCAAAGAGTTCATTCGCAAGCCCGGAAACTGGCGTGATTTTAACATCGCAAACCAGGCTCTCCTGCAGGATCCGCTCCACCTCCATCGCAATCAAATATTGGTTTTCAGCGATGAGGACGCGCGGCGGCGATGTGTTCATGGGACTTCCTTCTGTCAGGCGCGCTTTATGGGTCCACCCCTGATGGCCGTCATTTAAATAAGACATGTCGATGCCATGGTTGTTCCACGCGGGAACATGATGGCAGCCAAACGAGGTGATCGCATGGCACCGGAGCCGCGCCACAATCCAGTTCGCGTCAGTTGTTACGAATGTCCGCTTCGGCGGATGAAGCAGTTCCGGCCCTTCACAGAGGCTGAGCTGGAGTTTGTCTCCAACTTCAAGCGGGGCGAGCTGCAGGCCGATCCCGGCACGACGGTGTTGGTGGAGGGCGCACAGAGCGCGCATCTCTACACCGTTCTTGGCGGCTGGGGCTTCCGCTACAAGATCCTTGAAGACGGTCGCAGGCAGATCCTCAATTACGTGGTGCCGGGTGACATGATCGGGCTGCAGGGCGCCGTGATGGCGGAAATGCAGCATTCGGTCGAGGCCCTGACGCCTATGACGCTGTGCGTCTTCGAACGTAGCCGACTGTTCTCTCTCTTCGAGCGCCATCCTGGCCTTGGCTTCGACCTGACCTGGCTTGCCGCGCGGGAAGAGACGATTCTCGACGAGCACCTTCTGAGTGTCGGCCGACGTTCGGCGCTGGAGCGTGCTTCCTATCTTCTCGCTTTCCTCTTCGAGCGTGGGCGTGTGGCCGGTGTTGTCGACGAGAGACAGCGGCATGTGCCGATCACGCAGACGCACCTTGCCGATACGCTGGGCCTCTCGATCGTGCATACGAACAAGACCCTGAAGAAGCTCTCCGATCGAGGCCTGATCCTGTGGCGTGACCGCGGGTGCGAGATCCTCGATGCGCGCGGGCTCGAGGACATCGCTGGCTGGACGCCGGGAGAGCCGCGGATCCGCCCATTTATCTAGCTTTGGCCGTCGGCCAGGGACTGCCAGACAAAAGAATAGCCCGCCGTGAACGCATCCCGGCGGGCTTTTTCGTCTTGTCTCGCGGATGTCAGGCGACAATCAGAACGCCGGTGAAGAGCGCAATGATCATGACGATCAGGACGATGAAGATCAGGATCTTCGCAATGCCGGCGGAGGCGCCGGCCACGCCGCGAAAACCGAGAAGGCTTGCCACGGCGGCGATGAGAAGGAGGATGAGGATCCATTGTAGCATGCGTGTCTCCCTTGCAATGTTCCATGGGGAAACAGTGACTTGCCGCAATTGTTCCCTGCTGCGGCGAAGGTCTGATTTTGTGCGGTGCAACAAAAATCGGTTTAAGCCGACGCGCCATCGCCTAAAACCGTCACTTGTCCTGAAAGCTGGACTAGACAGGCGACCTCGCTTCTGCTCGTGTCCGCCATTGGAGTGTCCTTCGACTTTAGGCGAGGGACTGAGGTTTGCCCCGTTCGAACGGAGTTAAGGAGATGGGATTGAAGATCGGATCGCCAAGGGAGATTTACGCCGGCGAGGCCCGCGTTGCGATGACGCCGGACAGCGCCACGCAACTGCAGAAACTCGGCTATGAGTGTGTCATCGAAAGCGGCGCCGGCAAGGCCGCGGGACTTTCTGACGACGCCTATCGCGCCGCTGGCGTGACCGTCGTCGAGACGGCTGCCGCGCTCTTCGAGACGGCCGATATCATTGCCAAGGTGCGGCCGCCGGAGACATCCGAAGTCGATCGTCTCGGCCCCGGCAAGACGCTGATCTCCTTCTTCTATCCGGCCCAGAACTCGGCCCTCTTGGAGCAGGCCAAAGCCAAGGGTGCGACCGTCGTTGCCATGGATATGGTGCCGCGCATCTCGCGCGCCCAGAAGATGGACGCGCTGTCGTCGATGGCGAATATCGCCGGCTATCGCGCTGTCATCGAGGCTGGCAACAATTTCGGCCGCTTCTTCACCGGCCAGGTGACCGCTGCCGGCAAGGTGCCGCCGGCCAAGGTACTGGTCATCGGAGCAGGCGTCGCGGGTCTTGCTGCCATTGGCACCGCGACTTCGCTCGGTGCCATTACCTATGCCTTCGACGTTCGTCCTGAGGTCGCCGAGCAGATCGAGAGCATGGGTGCTCAGTTCGTGTTCCTCGAATTCGAAGCCGCCCAGGATGGAGCAGCCACCGGCGGTTATGCCGCGCCGTCCTCGCCGGAATTCCGCGAGAAGCAGCTCGCTAAGTTCCGCGAACTGGCGCCTGAGATCGACATCGTCATCACCACGGCACTGATCCCGGGCCGGGATGCGCCGAAGCTGTGGCTCGCCGACATGGTGGCGGCGATGAAGCCCGGTTCCGTCGTTGTCGACCTTGCCGCCGAGCGTGGCGGCAATTGCGACCTGACCGTTCCGGATCAGAAAATCGTTTCGGAGAACGGCGTCACCATCGTCGGCTATACCGACTTCCCGAGCCGCATGGCAGCGCAGTCCTCGACGCTTTACTCGACCAACATCCGCCACATGATGACGGACCTGACGCCGGCCAAGGACGGCGTTGTGGTGCACAACATGGAAGACGATGTCATCCGGGGTGCCACCGTCACCAAGGACGGCGAGATTACCTTCCCGCCGCCGCCGCCGAAGATACAGGCGATCGCTGCTGCCAAGCCGAAGGAAAAGGTCAAGGAGCTGACGCCCGAAGAAAAGCGGGCCCAGGAAATCGCCGCCTTCAAGACGCAGACCCGCAACCAGGTGGGCATGCTTGCCGGTGGCGGTGCGCTGATCCTGCTCGCCGGTCTCTATGCACCCGCCAGCTTCATGAGCCATTTCATCGTCTTCGTGCTCGCCTGCTTCGTCGGTTTCCAGGTCATCTGGAATGTCAGCCATTCGCTGCACACGCCGCTGATGGCGATCACCAATGCCATCTCCTCGATCATCATTCTGGGTGCCCTGATGCAGATCGGATCAGGCAACTTCCTGGTGATCATCCTCGGTGCGCTGTCGGTCCTGATGGCCGGCATCAACATCTTCGGTGGCTTCATGGTGACACGGCGAATGCTCGCCATGTTCCAGAAGTCTTGAGTTAGGGGAGGGGACACACACATGGAATACGGATTCACCACAGCGGCCTATGTCGTCGCAGCCGTTCTCTTCATCCTGTCGCTCGGCGGGCTCTCGGGCCAGGAAAGCGCCAAGCGCGCCGTCTGGTATGGTATCGTCGGCATGGGGCTCGCCGTCGTCGCGACGCTTTACGGCCCCGGTGCCGGTAACTGGTTCGTCTCGGTCGTCATGATCGCCATCGGCGGCGGTATCGGCTGGGTCGTTGCCCAGCGCGTGCAGATGACGGAAATGCCGCAGCTTGTGGCCGCCATGCATTCGCTGGTCGGTCTCGCCGCCGTCTTCATCGGCTTCAATGCCGAAATCGAGATGTGGCGTATCGCCAGCACGCTTGCCGACGCCGGCCTCAACACTTGCGATCCGCTAAGCGCCGTGGCGTGCGCGGCTCAGGCCGGTCAGGCGAACCTGTTTGCCGACTTCGCAGGCTTCGCGCTCAAGATCGCTCAAAAGACCGGTGCCGAAATCGCCGTGTTGAAGATCGAGGTCTTCCTCGGCGTCTTTATCGGGGCTGTCACCTTCACCGGCTCGGTCGTCGCCTATGGCAAGCTTGCCGGTAAGGTTGATGGCAAGGCGAAGAAGCTGCCCGGCGGCCATATGCTGAACGCCGGTGCTGCCCTCGGCTCGCTGATCCTGCTGGTCCTCTACTTCAATGGTGCCGGCAGCTGGACACTGATCCTGATGACGCTTCTGGCGCTCTTCATCGGCTATCACCTGATCATGGGCATCGGCGGCGCCGACATGCCGGTCGTCGTCTCCATGCTCAACAGCTATTCCGGCTGGGCGGCGGCGGCAATCGGCTTCTCGCTATCGAACGATCTGCTGATCGTCGTCGGCGCGCTGGTCGGTTCGTCCGGTGCGATCCTCTCCTACATCATGTGCAAGGCGATGAACCGCAGCTTCGTCTCGGTCATCCTCGGCGGCTTCGGCGGCACGACCGGGCCGCAGATGGAAGTCGTGGGCGAGCAGATCGCCATCGACGGCGATGGTGTTGCCAATGCGCTGAACGATGCCGACAGCGTCATCATCGTTCCAGGCTACGGCATGGCGGTCGCCCAGGCGCAGCAAACGGTCTCGGAGCTGACCCGCAAGCTGCGTGCTGCCGGAAAGACGGTG
Source organism: Allorhizobium sp. nf9_anc (assembly GCF_056323085.1). Lineage (NCBI taxonomy): Bacteria > Pseudomonadati > Pseudomonadota > Alphaproteobacteria > Hyphomicrobiales > Rhizobiaceae > Allorhizobium > Allorhizobium sp. nf9_anc. The sequence goes on from NZ_CM150481.1 coordinate 450,183, forward strand.
CGTTTCGCGATCCATCCGGTCGCCGGTCGTCTGCCAGGCCACATGAACGTGCTGCTCGCCGAAGCCAAGGTGCCCTACGATATCGTTCTGGAAATGGACGAGATCAACGAGGACTTCCCCGAGACGGATGTCGTCATCGTCATCGGCTCGAACGACATCGTCAACCCGGCGGCCCAGGAAGACCCGAACTCGCCCATCGCCGGCATGCCGGTTCTGGAAGTGTGGAAGGCGAAGCAGGTCTTCGTCTCCAAGCGCGGCCAGGGCACAGGTTATTCCGGCATCGAGAACCCGCTGTTCTACAAGGAGAATACGCGGATGTTCTACGGTGACGCGAAGAAGTCGATCGACAGCATCCTGCCGTTGATCAAGTAAGCTTCGGATCAGACCAAATCTTTAAAGCCGGGTGGTGACGCCCGGCTTTTTTCTTCCATGAGTTGCCAAGAAAACCGGACGTTAACCATAAGCCACTTAGATGGTGGCCAGTGTGACCGCAGGAGTTTTCGTGAGCATCAGGGTGTTTCTTGCCGGCATTTCTGCCGGGTTTATCGCAACGGCAGCGACAGCAGCCGACCTCAATTCATCCGATGCACCACTACCGCTGCCGCCGCAGGGCGATGTTGCTGATATCATTCACGACTGGGGCGGCGGCTATGTCGGTGTTGTCGGCGGTGGTGCCGTCGGCGAAGTGGAAACACAGACCGGTTCGGGCACGCTGTTTTCCGAAACGCCCTTACGCGGTGGGCTTGCCGGCGTGACGGCGGGCTACAACATCCAGAACGGCAACATGGTCTATGGCGTCGAAGCCGACGTTTCCTGGGCGAAGATCAAGGGCGACAAAGCCTGCGCGGGCTTTCCCTCGCAGAACTGCAGTTTCGAACTTGGCTGGCAGGGAACGGCACGTGCTCGCGTCGGTGTCGCGTTCGACCGGACGCTGCTCTACGTGACCGGTGGTCTTGCGGTCGCCGGTGGCAAGGGTGGTGTTAACCCGGTCCTCGGCGCGATTGTGGGCGAAGACCAGCAGACATATTTCGGCTACGTCGCTGGCGTGGGTGCCGAATATGCCATGACCGAAGCGCTGAGTTTCAAGGCTGAGTATCTCTATACCGACTACAAGTCGCGCACTTCGCCGGTCGGGACGGTCAGTCCGACTGACAGCTACAAGTCCGACCCTTCTAGCCACCTGTTTCGGGTTGGCGTGAACTACAGTTTCTGATCTCCTAGGCCGGGATCCTCCAAGCACGTAATAAAAAAGCCGAGCGTCAACGCTCGGCTTTTTTTGTTCATTGCCATGATACGCAAGACCTCACCACAAGAGTGGGGTCAATAACCGGATTATCGGTTCAACTCAGACATCCGCCTTGAACGTCTGCTTCTGGGTGCCGAGCCCTTCGATGCCGAGCTCGACCACGTCGCCGGCCGTGAGGAACTGCGGCGGCTTCATGCCGAGTCCGACGCCTGGAGGGGTGCCGGTGGAGATGACGTCGCCGGGATGCAGGCTCATGAACTGGCTGAGGTAGGAGACGAGGTGGGCGACGCCGTAGACCATGGTCTTGGACGAGCCGTCCTGCATCATCTTGCCATTGACCGAGAGCCACATCTTGAGGTTCTGCGGATCGGAAATTTCGTCCTTGGTGACGAGCCAGGGGCCAATCGGGCCGAAGGTGTCGCAGGACTTGCCCTTGGTCCACTGGCCTGCACGCTCCGTCTGGAAGGCGCGCTCTGATACGTCGTGGGAGACGCAGTAACCGGCGACGTAGTCCATGGCGTCGGCTTCCGAGACATATTTCGCGGTCTTGCCGATGACGACGCCGAGTTCGACTTCCCAGTCGGTTTTTTCCGAGGTGCGCGGAATCAGCACGTCGTCGTTAGGGCCGCAAATGGCCGAGGTCGCCTTCATGAAGATGACCGGCTCCGGCGGAACGGCAGCGCCGGTTTCTGCGGCGTGGTCGGAATAGTTGAGGCCGATGCAGATGAACTTGCCGGTGCCGGCGACGCAGGCGCCGATGCGGTTGGCAGCGATTTCCGGCAGCGAGGAGAGGTCGAGAGCCGCGATCTTGGCCAGGCCCTCCGGCGAGATGGCAGCGCCGCCGATATCGGTCACATGGGCCGAGAGGTCACGCACCTTGCCGTCCTTGTCGAGGATCGCAGGCTTTTCCTGGCCGAGAGGGCCGACGCGCATCAGTTTCATGGTCTTGTTCCTTCCTGAATATTAGATCGTCCAGCCGCCGTCGATGGCATAGGCCTGGCCCGAAGTGTAGGCGGCGCCGGCGAGATAGACGGCAAGGTCGGCGATTTCTTCCGGGGTGCCCAAGCGCCCCATGGGTTGACGGGCGATGAAAGCGGCGCGAGCGGCGTCATAGTCGCCTTGAGCGCGCATGCGGTCCTGCAGCGAGGGGCTTTCGACAGTGCCCGGGCAAATGGCATTGCAGCGGATGCCCTGCGTCACGTAGTCCGCAGCGACGGACTTGGTGAGGCCGATCACGGCTGCCTTGGTGACCGTATAGGCGAAGCGGTTGGGGACGCCTTTGATTGCGCTTGCCACCGACGCCATGTTGATGATCGAGCCATCGCCGCGTTCCAGCATCGCGGGCAGGACGGCCCGGATCGTGCGGATCATGGCGCGCACATTGAGGTCGAGGGCGAAGTCCAGATCCTTGTCGTTCATGTCCAGGACCGTGCCGGCATGGACGACGCCGGCACAGTTGAACAGAACGTCGAAGGGGCCGGTCTCGGCAACGACGGCCTTGACGGCTTCGTCGCTCAAGACATCCAGCTTGCGCGTCGTAATCCCAGCCTCGCCATCCAGGCTCGCCAGCGCCTCGGTGTTGATATCGGTCGCAACGACCGTTGCTCCGGCGCGGGCAAAGGCAAGAGCACTGGCGCGACCGATGCCCTGGCCGGCAGCCGTCACCAGCACATGCTTGTTCTCAAGGTTCATGCTCTTGGCTCCTCCAGCCGATCCCTCGTCACTCGACCCTTGCATATTCTGACCGTCGATGCGAGCATCATTCATATGCAAAACATTTATTCATGAACGTCAAGGCCAGACCTCGGACTTCAAGGAGAGAAATGACGTGAATGACCTCGACCAGGACCGCTACCGGGCGCCAGCGCTCGACAAGGGGCTCGACATCATCGAGCTTCTGGCGGGCGTCGATGGCGGCTTGAGCCAGGCCGAGATCGCCAAGAAACTCGACCGCAGTCCCAATGAATTCTACCGGATGCTCGACCGGCTGGTGAAGCGCGGCTATGTCGCGCGGCTCGATGGTGATCGATACGTTCTGACGCTGAAGCTTTTTGGCCTCGCGCAGCTGCATGCGCCGACCCGGCGGCTCGCCTCGCTGGCCATGCCGCTGATGCGCGAGCTGGCGGAGATAACCCGGCAGGAGAACCACATCGTCGTCTATGACCGGGGCCATCCGGTCGTGATCGCGCAGCTGGAGGCGCCGGGCTATTGGGGGATCTCGATCCGGGTCGGCTCGCGCATGGGGCTGTTCGATACCGGCTCCGGCCATGTCTTGCTCGCCTTTCGAAGCCCGGAGGTGCGGGCGATGATGGTCGCCGAGCACGTGGCGAGCGGCGGGCCGGACGGGCGGATGACAGAGGCCTTTATCGACCGGCTCGAGCAGATCCGGGCGCGCGGCTACGAGATGATGCCAAGCGCGCAGACCGCCGGTGTCATCAATCTCTCGGCCCCGATCGTCAGTGCCGATGGCGAGGCCATCGGGGCGCTCACCATCCCCTACATTACCATCATCAATGCGCCCGAGGCGCCCGACATCAACAGAACGATCGAAGCGTTGACCGCAACGGCAAAGCGGATCTCGGAACTTGCCGGTGCCGGTCTGGGGACGGACGTTTCGGATACGAATTGAGGTTCAACGGCCTTGGGAGGGGCCTTGCATGATCATCGATACCCATCTGCATCTCATCTATCGCGACCGTCTCACCTATCCCTGGCTGAAGGATGTCCCGGAGCTCAATGCCGATTTCACCTGGGAGACCTATGCGCGGGAGGCGCGTCGTCTCGGGATTTCCTCGGTGCTGCATATGGAGGTGGATGTGGCGCCCGCAGACATTCCCCGGGAAACCGAGATGGTGCAGGAACTGTCCCGCGCTACCGATAGCCTGATCCAAGGTGTGATCGCCTCCTGCCGCCCAGAAGAACAGGGCTTTGCCGCCTATCTCGAAGCCCAGCGGGCAAACCCGTTCGTCAAGGGCTTCCGCCGCGTGCTGCATGTGGTGCCCGACGAGGTGTCCCAGGGGGCGCTGTTCCGCGAGAATGTGAAGCGGCTCTCCGGTACAGGCCTCACCTTCGATCTCTGCATGCTGCCGCATCAGATCGACAAGGCGAAGGCGCTGGTCGATCTCGCGCCCGATGTCACCTTCATCCTCGATCATTGCGGCGTGCCCGACATCAAGGGGCATGGCTATGAAACGTGGAAGACCGGGATCACCGACATTGCCACACGCGACAATGTCCGCGTGAAAATCTCCGGCATCCCGGCCTATGGCAATCTGGAGAACTGGACGCTGGAGGATCTCAAACCCTATTTCGAACACACGATCGCATCCTTCGGCTTCGACCGCGCGATCTGGGGTTCTGACTGGCCGGTCTGCACGCTGGGCGGTGGGCTCTCGACCTGGGTCGCGACCACACAAGCATTGCTGCATTGCTGCACGATTGAAGAGAAGGAAAAGCTCTTCTCGGGTAATGCGAAACGGATCTGGGGCCTCTCCTAACGCGCCTTGCCATGCTCTGCCAGGAGACGGCGGAGATAGCCGCGCATGGCAATGATGAGGGCTTCGATGTCCTCATTCGAGGCGGAGAGATCTTCGAGGGCGTAGCTCTGCAGGATGATGCCGTCGATGCCGATCAGCATCTGGCGGGCGACGGCGCGGCCGATGCGGCGGAGCTCCTCGTCGCTGTCGTCCTCGAAAACGAGATGGCCGTAGAAGTCGATATAGGCATTGTACTGACGGGCCGCGAGCCATTCCGAGCCCTTGGTCCGGAGTGCATAGAGCGTCAGTTCCGTCTGGGCGATCTGCTTGCCCCGGGTGCGCTGGATATAGCGCCAGCTCGCCCGGATCAGGGCTTCCACCCTGTCCTCCGGGGCTTTCGGCAGGGCGACATCCTGCCGGTAGGCCTCGTCCATCTCGGCGATCAGGTCTTCGAGCACGGCGAGCAGCAGGCTTTCCTTGCTGTCGAAGTAGTAGTGCAGTGTCGCGAGCTTGACGCCGGCGGAGGCGGCGATGCGCCGTGTCGTCAGCGCCTCCATGCCACCTTCCTCCAGCGCCTCTCGGGCACCCTTGATGATGCGGACGCGGGTTTCCAGCCCCTTGCGGGTGGCGCCTGTGGGGCGGCCACGTCCCGGCGTGTTCGCCGGCTTCTCCCGCGTCGCGTCCGCTACCTCGCTCATCGGCCCCCTCCGGCTTCGAAGGTGACGCGGCCGTCGCAGATGGTGAGCACGGGAGAAAGCGCGGCGATGCTTGCGGGGTCGGTCGCCTCGATGTCACCGGAGAGAAGCACCACGTCTGCCAGATATCCCGGTTTCAACACGCCCTTGCGGTCTTCCATGTCTTCGACCCAGGCGCCGGTCCTTGTGTAGGCGGCGAGCGTTTCCTGAAGGCTCAGGCGTTGGTCGGGCATATCATCCGCCCAGGGCTGGCGTGTCATGGCGTCGCCGATGCAGCTCAAAGGCGGAAGCGGGGAGACGGGCCAGTCGGTGGCGAAGACGATCGTGGCGCCTGCATCCACCAGCGTCTTCCAAGCGAAAGCGAGAGGCCAGCGCTCGCGGCCGATATAGGTGAGATAGGGTTCGAGCGGGAGGCCGGCGGATCCTGGCGGATGGGTGGGCTGCATCGAGGCGATGGTGCCCGTTTCGGCAAAGCGCTTGATGTCGTCGGGATGGACAACCTCGATATGCTCGACGCGGTTGCGCATGTCCTTTCGGCCATTGGCGTTGATCGAAGCCTCGTAGCCGTCGAGCACCATGTGGACCGCGCCGTCACCGATCGCGTGGACCGCGACCGGCATGCCGAGGCGGTTCGCCTCGGTCGCGACCGCATTGAAGGCGTCGGCCGAAAACAGCGGCTCGCCCTTCCAGCCGGGCTTGTGGGCGTAGTCGTCGACGAAGACGGCGGTCTCGCCCTCGGTCACCCCATCCATGAAGAGCTTGACGAAGTTGCAGCGCAGCTTGTCCGTATCGAAGCGGGCCTTCCAGACGGCAGCCTTCGTTTCCAGATCGGTGAGCGGCATGAAGTTCTTCATGTGATAGGGCATGCGGACACGAACGGCCAAGCCATCCGTCTTCTCGATCTCATCCAGCATTTCCAGCTGATAGAGATTGCCGTCCATGTTCTGGAACGACGTAATGCCGAGCGATGCGCAATAGGCGAGGCCCTTCTTCAGCACTGCGATATCCCCGGCGCGCTCTTCCGGGGTGACGTGTTCGGGATCTCCGCCAGTGCCGACACCGAGGCCTTCTCGACCGCCCGTCACGCTCATCGAGGCGACAGGACGCATGGCATTGCTTTCGCGCAGCTCGCCATTGGCGAGACCATCCTCACCCATGACGATCTCGTTGCCGACGCCGACATCGCGGCCGTGGAGGATGCCGGCTTTTTCCAGCGCGATGGTATTGGCCCAGGCCGTGTGCCGGTCGGGGGCGACCATCATGAAGGGGCGGTCGGGAATGATGCGGTCGAGATGGTGGCGGGTGACGCGTTCGGTTTCCGAGAGGATGGTATAATCGGCCGTCTGGGCGACAAGCAGCGGCAGGTCCGGGTTGGCATCCGCATAGTCCCGCACTGATTTTGACAGGGCGTCGAATCCACTAACGCCGAAGAGCGAGAGTTCGCCGAGCGAGACCGAGCCGCCGAAGATATGCATATGCGCTTCGTTGAAACCGGGAAGCACCGTTGCGCCACCGGCATCGACGACGTGTGTCATTGGTCCCGCCAGCGCCAGAATCTCGGCATTGCCGCCCACTGCCAAAATCCGGTTGCCGGTGAGCGCGATCGCTTCCGCGCGCGGATGCTCGTCATCCATGGTCAGGATGCGGGCATTGTGGATGACGAGATCGGCGCTCATGGGACGTGTCTTTCTTCAAGCCTGGAAGGTGATCTGGCCGTCGCAGATGGTGACGGCGGGTCGGACCGTGTCCATGATCTCTTGGGGTGCCACGGCTTCGATGTCCCTGGTGAGGATCACGACGTCGGCGAGGTAGCCGGGCTTCAGCATGCCCTTGCGGTCTTCCATGAACTCCACCCAGGCGCCGATCGAAGTGTAGGCTTCGAGCGCCTCCATCAGCGAGAAGCGCTGGTCCTTCAGACCCTCCTTCCAGGGTTTCCGGGTCAATGCATCCTGGATGCACTGGAAGGGCGATACGGGCGAGACCGGCCAATCGGAGGCGAAGACGACGGGCGCGCCGGCTTCCTTCATCGTGCGCCACGCATAGGCCTCGTTCCAGCGGTCCTCGCCGATCTTGGCCGTTGTCGGTTCTGCCGGGAAGCAGGTGCCGCCGGGGTAGTGCACCGGCTGCATGGAGGCGACGATGCCCAGTTCGGCAAAGCGGGGAATATCATCTGGATGGATGATCTCGATATGCTCGATGCGGTGGCGATTGCCGCGTGGGCCATTGGCATTTAACGCCGCCTCGTAGCCGTCGAGCGTCTGGCGGATCGCGGCGCTGCCGATGGCGTGGACGGCGACCTGCAGGCCGAGCGCATCGGCCTTGGTGGCTATGGCGTCGAAGGCTTCCGGTGTAAACAGCGGCTCATATGTGTAGCCCGGTCGGTCACCGTAACCGTCCAGCATATAGGCGGTCTGGCTGTCGAGCACGCCGTCCATGAAGACCTTGACGAAATCGCCGCGGAGCATGTCGGTGGCGAATTCTTTCTTCCACGCGGCCGCCTTGTCTAGGTCCTCCAGCGCCATGAAGTTCTTCATGTGGTAGGGGATGCGGATGCGGCAGGAAAGTTCGCCTGCAAGTTCCAGGTCGCGCATCAGGCGAAGCTGGTAGTGATTGCCATCGAAGTTCTGGATCGAAGTGACACCCCAGGAGGCGCAGTAGTCGAGGCCGGCTTTCAGGATGGCGCGATCGAGAGCGAATTGCTCCGGCGTGACGTTTTCCGGGTCCATGCCTGTGACCATGCCGAGTTCCTCGCGGCCACCTGTAGAGGCCAGCGCCGAGACCGGGCCGAAGGCATTGCCCTCACGCAGCTCGCCATTCGCCAGACCGTCGGGCCCCATGACGATCTCGTTGCCGATGCCGACATCCTTGCCCTGCAGAATGCCCGCCTTCTCCAGTGCTGCCGTGTTGGCCCAGGCGGTGTGATGATCCGGCGCGAACATCATGAAAGGACGGTCCGGCAGGATCGCATCGAGATGGTGGCGGGTGCAGGGTTCGGTGAGCGAGATGATCGAATAGTCGGCGGAAAAGCCCATCAGCAGCGGCTCGTCGGGGTTCTTTTCCGCATAGTCGAGGATGGCGGCCTTCAAGGGCTCGAAGCCCTGGATGCCATGCAGGTTCAGCTGGCGCAGCGACACGGAGCCCGGGAAGATGTGCATATGGGCTTCGTTGAAGCCTGGCATCACGGTGGCACCCTTGGCGTCAATTAGCTTTGTGGTCGGACCGGCCAGAGCCTTCACCTCGGCTTCGCTGCCGACCGCAAGAATGCGGTTGCCGGCAAGGGCTACGGCTTCGGCGCGCGGGGCGGCGCTGTCCATGGTGAGGACGCGGCCATTGGTGATGATGATGTCTGCGGTGGTTGCCATTTCAGGCTCCTCTGATCTCATGCGGTCCAGGCGCTGAGCGCGCGGAAAAAGGCGAAGTTGTCGTGTTTCAGCTCGTCGTCCAGCGGATTGGGCTGCGATGAGAGCTTGACGATCACGGTTTCCGTCGACGGATCGACATAGAGCCATTGGCCGTGGATGCCGATGGCGCAGAAGGCTCCATCCGGTTCACCCGACTGGTACCACTGGCTGCGATAGCGACCCTTGGGGAAGAAATTGGACTTGCCGTCGACCCAGGCCTGGTGGTCGCCAGCCGTCAGCATGTCGGAGAGCCAGGCTTCGGGAATGAGGCGGTTGCCGGCGACCGTGCCGCCGTTGCGCAGCATTTCACCGACGCGGGCGAGGTCGCGGGCGGTGACCGAGATGCCACCTGCCGCCCGCGCCGTGCCCTCGGCATCGACGGTGACGCTGGCATGGTTCCTTGCGCCGAGCGGCTTCCACAGGCGTGTCGACAAGACGTCGGCATAACGTTCGCCGGTGGCGCGCTCGATCAGGATGCCGAGAAGGTCGGAATTGGGCGAAGCATAGAAATGCGCGCCGCCATGCGGATGGGCGTCTTTCTTCAGCGTCAGAAGGAAGGCCAGCAGGGTCTCATCCGGCTGGGACGGATCGGCCGGGTTCCAGAGCGTGGCGCGGCGATAGCGGGCATAGGCGCCATCGGTGTTGAGATAGGCCTCGTCGAAGGCGAGGCTGACGCGCATGTCGAGCACGTTGCGGATGGTGCAGTCGCCATAGGCGGAGCCTGCCGCTTCGGGCAGGAGACTGGTGACCGGGGCGTCGGGATCCATAAGCCCGTCGGCTTCCAGGGTCGCGATCACCAGAGCGGTCAGCGACTTGCTGATCGAAAAGACGATGTGACGCTGGTCGACGCCGGCATGCGGGGCATAGTGTTCGGCGACGATGCGGCCCGACTTCATCAGGACGAAGGCATCCGTGTGGGCATAGTCGAGATAGGCGCCGACATCAGGCTGTCCGGCAAGCCCCTCAGGGAGTGACTGGCGCATGAGGTTGGAGACCACCGGCGAGCCCTCGGGCTCTTCGGCGCCTGCAGAGATCCTGGCGCTCGGCACCACCTCCTCGGCATGGCCGAAGCTGAAACGGCTGAAAGGGGCCGTGCGCCAGTTGGCAAGCGTCACGTCCCGTCTTTCGAAACCATAGGCCTCGGCAAACTGCGTCGTCATCAGGGTGTGCTCCTCCTGCGGGAGGGCCATTGGCCCTCCCGTTTCTGTTTTTTGTTTTGGGTCGAGGTTACTTCTGAACTTCGGTCCAGATCCGGGTGTAGAGCTGCTGCACGTCAGGTTCGCAGCTCAGCAGGAACTCGCCGGCACTCTCCAGTTCTGCGGGGATAACCAGTTCCGGCGCGCCCTGCATCTCCTTGTCCATGAACGCTTCCGAACCCTTGATGCCGTTGGCATACTTGGCGAAGTTCGACAGCATGGCCGCATTTTCCGGGGCCATGATGAAGTTCATGAAGGCCTTGGCGTTGTCGACGTTCTTCGCATCCTTGAGGATGACGACGCTGTCCATGAAGACAGGATAGCCTTCCTTCGGATAGCCGAACTTGACCTCCGGGTTCTGCAGGCGCGAACGCATGATGGCGCCGTTCCAGTAGTAGACGCCCGCATAGTCGCCGGTCGGCAGCTTGTCGGTGACGCTGTAGTCCATGGCGAGCCACTTGGCCTTGGCTTCGACGAGCTTGTCGCGGACCTTCATCAGCACTTCCTTGTCGGTCGTGCACCAGGCGCCGCCAAAATACTTGATGGTGGCGAAGAGAACGTCGTTCATTTCGGGCGTGACGTTCAGCTTGCCGACCAGCTCTTCCGGCGGATCGAGGAAAATGGCCGAGGTGTTGATGTCACCCTTGTAGAACTTGGTGTTGACGCCGATGCCAGTCACACCCCACTGCCACGGAACCGAGTAGCGGCGGCCCGGATCCCATTCGACATCCGCCCAGCGCGGGTCGACATTCTTGAAGTTTTCCATCTGGTCAGGACGGGCTTCGAGCAGCAGGCCTTCGTTGATCCAGATCGGCATGTAGTTGGCCGAGGGCACGACGATGTCGAAGCCATGGCCGCCGGCGCGGACCTTGGCAAGGGCAGTGTCGTTGGAGTCATAGTCGGTGATCGTCACCTTGACGTCGAACTGCTCCTCGAACTTCTTGATCATCTCGGGGCTCGTATAGTCACCCCAGTTGTAGATGTTGAGCTCGCCGGCGGCCGAGGCCGCACCTGCGAAACCCAGCACCGAGATGGCGGCAATTGCCGTGGTCGTCATCCATTTCATTGTCATTCTCCGTTCCTCTCTTTTGGTTGTCGTTATGCTTGCGGCTTGCGCCGGTTGATGAAGAAGAAGATCACGATCAGCACCGTCGAGGCGGCCAGGAAGATCGTGGCGATGGCGTTGATTTCGGGTGTCGTCTCGCGCCGGATCTGGCCGAGCATGTAGGTGGGCAGCGTGTCCTGCCCGCCGGATTTGACGAATTCGGTGATGACGACGTCATCCAACGAGATCACGAAGGCGAGCATGAAGCCCGCGATGATGGCCGGCCGCAGCAGGGGAAATGTCACGGAGCGGAAGGCCTGCCAGGGCGTGGCGTAGAGATCGGCCGCTGCCCGCTCCAGCGTCAGGTCCATGCTTTCCAGACGTGCCCGGATGGGCAGATAGGCGAAGGGAATGCAGAACGCCGTATGCGCCATGATCAGGTAGCCAAGGCCGGAATAGCCGGTCCAGACCTTGATGCGCGAGAAGACGATCAGGAGCGCCACCGCCGTGACGATTTCCGGGATCATCAGCGGCTGGTTGATAACAGCATACTTCGCCGTAAGGCCGCGATAGGGCTCTGTGCGCGTCGTTGCCAGCGCGGCCATGGTCGCGGCGATCGTTGCGAGCCCCGCTGCCCAGAGGGCGATGATCACCGAACGAAGCGCCGCCTCCTGCGCCGTACCATTCTCCAAGGCGGATGCAAACCAGCGCAGTGAGAAACCGCCCCAGCTCGAGAGCGAGTCATTGGCGTTGAAGGAATAGGCGACGAGGGTTGCAATCGGCAGATAGAGCGCGAAGAAGGTGAAGAGCGCGATCAGGCCGAAGCCCGGCTGCGAGCGGATGTCGAAGCGACGTTCAGCCATGACGCACCCCCGATTTCGCGGCGTTGCGGACATAGAAGAGCAGGGCGATCATGACGAGGGCCATCAGCGTGATGGACATTGCGGCCCCGAGCGGCCAGTTGCGACCAGAGCCGAACTGCAGTTCGATCAGGTTGCCGAGCATCAGGTTCTTGCCCCCGCCCAGCACGCGCGGGATGACATAGGCGCCGAGCGAGGGGATGAAGACGAGAATGGAGCCTGCGATCAGGCCGGGCTTCACCAGCGGGATGACGATCCGCCAGAGCACCTGCAGGCGGTTTGCGTAGAGGTCGTAGCCGGCCTCGACCAGCCGGAAATCGAGTTTCTCGATCGAGGCATAAAGCGGCAGCACCATCAGCGGCAGGTAGACATAGGTCATGCCGAGCAGGGTGGCCGTGTCGGTATAGATGATCTGGAGGGGGGTATCGATGACGCCGAGCCAGATCAGCAGGTTGTTGAGGATGCCTTCGTTGCGGATAACCTGCTGCATGGCAAAGGTGCGGATCAGAAGGTTGGTCCAGAAGGGGATGGTGATCAGGAAGACCCAGATTTCGCGGGTCCGGGCCGGTCGCGTCGCGATGAAATAGGCGGTCGGGAAACCCAGGATCAGGGTGAAAATGGTCGTCTGGAGCGAAAGCGAGATGGAGCGCCAGAAGATCGCCAGATGCGCGTCGGCGATGCCCAGCGTGTCATCGAAGATATCGCGCTGCATGAACACCGAGGTCCAGCCTTCGAGCGAGAAGGTGCCGAACTTGACGTCGCCGTAGTCGCCCTTCTCCAGAAAGGAATAGAGCACCATGACGAAGAGCGGACCAAGTGCGGCGACGAAGATGATCGCGAGGGCCGGGAGGCTGAGCAACCAACGGTTTTTGACATCGCGCGATCTGGCAGTTTCGGGGGCCGTTTTCATCGCGCTCATGGTCAATCCCTCAGGATCTGCGCGACATCGTCGCTGACAAGGATGCCGACCGTCTGGCCTTCGGTCTCCACACAGCAGCCGCTGCGGCTGTTCTGCTGGCGAACGCTGAAGAGCGACCCGCCCTCCAGACGCACGTTTATGTTGGTGTCCGTGCCGAGATAGACGATGCTTTCGATCGTGCCCTGCAGCGTTGCCTCGGGTGACGGAGCGACGATCTTGGCATGTTCGGGACGGATGACGATGGTTACCTTGCCCGAAGGGGTCGTGTTGTCCGGGAAGGTCGCCGGGATCTCGCGGCCGGACCGTAGCCGGACGCTCGCCCGATCACCGGTGACGGAGGCGACCTCTACCTCGAGGAAGTTGGTCTCGCCGATGAAGTCGGCGACGAAGCGCTCGGCCGGACGATCGTAGATGTCCCACGGGGAACCCACCTGGCGGAGGCTGCCCGTCGACATGACCGCAATGCGGTCCGACATGGTCAGAGCCTCTTCCTGGTCATGGGTGACGAAGATGAAGGTGATGCCGGTTTCGGCCTGCACGCGCTTCAGCTCGATCTGCATTTCCTTGCGCAGCTTGTAGTCAAGCGCCGACAGCGGCTCGTCGAGAAGCAGGACCTTCGGCTTCGGCGCGAGTGCTCGGGCAAGCGCCACGCGCTGCTGCTGGCCGCCGGAGATCTGGCTCACCTGGCGGTCGCGCAACTTGGTCATGTGCACGAGATCCAGCATTTCGGCGACGCGCGCTTCGATCTCGGCCTTCGGCTTGCCGAGCATCTTCAGGCCGAAGCCGATGTTGTCGGCGACCGACATATGCGGGAAGAGGGCGTAGGACTGGAAAACGGTGTTGACCGGCCGCCTGAAGGGCGGCAGCGGTGCGATGTCTTCGCCGTGCAGCAGGATTTCGCCCGTTGTCGGGAAATCGAAGCCGGCGATCAGCCGCAGAAGCGTGGTCTTGCCGCAGCCGGACGGCCCCAGCAGCGTGAAGAACTCGTTTTCCTTGATCTTGAGAAAGATCCCGTCGAGTGCTGTGACCTTGTCGGGTCCGGTTCCATAGACGCGGCTGACGCCGCGGATTTCGATGGCTGCCTTGTCTGATGCGGAACTCAAGCCGTGCCCCCTGGCGTTCGGGTTATGCGCGATGTGCTTTGGTCGACCCGTCGGTCGGCAGAGGATGCCGGTCACGGGGTGGCGCAGATGATGTCACGCAAGTCACGTGCCAGCTTTTCGGCATGCTGAGCTCTCCCCTTCGGCATCGCCTGCAACATGATCCCGGAACAGGGAATTTGCCGGCTTTTGCCTTGTTTCGTCGAGGTTCCCGTGTTTCGGAGATGCAGCTCGACGGCCTCTGCATCTTCCTCTTTTGTGGCATGTTGCCTCTAATTTGGTCGTTTGACCATTTTTATTTTCGGCAGGTCCAAAGAATTCCGGATGTGCATGGCAGGCCTGCGTGAGGCGCTCGGCCCAGCGCTTGACAGAGCTCAGGCGGGGGCTCCATCGTTGGTATCTGCCCGGCCCGAGCGGCCCATCCGTCAGGAGCCATGCGTGTCCGATCCGATCTCCCTGTCCCTCACCGAACTCCTCGCCGCGCTCGATACGCAGCGCATGACCTGCGAAGAGCTCATGGTGTCCTGCCTCGACAGGATCGAACGGCTCAATCCAAAGATCAATGCCCTTGTGAGCCTCAGACCGCGCGAAGTTCTCATCGCCGAAGCCAGAGCCAGGGATGGTGAGCGAAAGCAGGGCGCTGCTCTTGGCGCGCTGCATGGCGTGCCGATTGCGATCAAGGATCTGAGCGAGGCGAAAGGCATTCTCTGCACCTATGGCTCGCCGCTCTTCCACGACTATGTGCCCGATTTCGATGATATCCAGCTCGAGCGTATCCGCGCGGCCGGTGCCATCATCATCGGTAAGACCAATACGCCGGAATGGGGCTTCGGTTCGCATAGCTACAATCCCGTCTTCGGTGTGACGCGCAATCCCTGGGACCTGAGCCGTTCGGCCGGTGGCTCCAGCGGTGGGGCAGGGGCGGCGCTTGCGGCGCGGCTCGTGCCGATCGCTGATGGCAGCGACATGATGGGATCGCTCCGCAATCCGGCGGCCTTCAACAACGTGGTCGGATTCCGACCAAGCTTCGGTCGTATCCCGGCTCTGCCTGGTCGCGATGCCTATCTCAATCAGCTCGCGACTCTCGGGCCGATGGGGCGCTCCGTCGAGGATGTTGTGACGCTTCTCAACGTGCAATCCGGTTTCGATGCGCGCGATCCCAGCTCGTTCGAGAGTGGGTCGCTTGCCCTCGACCGCGAGATGGCGGCCAAGGGCGGGCGGATCGGCTGGCTCGGCGATTTCGGGGCGCATCTTCCCTTCGAACCGGGTGTGCTTGATCTCAACGAAAAGGCGCTCGGTGTGTTCGAGCGGCTCGGGTTTGCGGTTGAGTCTGTTCGCATCGATTTCGACATGAACAGGCTCTGGTGGGCCTGGACGACGCTGCGCAGCTTCTTCACCGCCGGCAGCATGCGCGACTATTACGAAGATCCCAGCCGGCGCGGTTCGCTGAAGCCGGAGATCCTCTACGAGGTCCGGTCGGGCCTCAGGATCAATGCTGCGGATGTCTACGAGGCGTCAGCGGTGCGGACGGCCTGGTATCAGGCGCTGTCGAAGGTCTTCGAGACCCATGACTACCTGATCGCGCCCGCCGCCCAGGTGTTCCCCTTCGATGCCGATATCCCCTGGCCGCGCGAGATCGCGGGTAAACACATGGATACCTATCACCGCTGGATGGAGGTGGTGATTGGCCCGAGCATGGCGGGTCTGCCGGTCGCGGCACTTCCGGCCGGATTCTCGCCGCAGGGCCTGCCCACCGGCTTCCAGCTGATCGGCCAACCCCGCGCGGATGCGCAGGTTCTGTCTGTTGCCGCCGCTTACGAGGCCGCCACCGACTGGCTCACACAAATACCGCCGCTCTCTTGAACACTTCTTCCCGGTTAAATCGTCGCCTGACTTGAAGCGCGACATGATTTCGTCCAACGATTCCGAAACAGTTTTGCTTCGACGCCCAGCCATCCCCTCCCGTCCGGGTCCACACCTGGATGCCATTTTCTGGATCTGCCTGCATGAATCTCGTTTTCGACGGCCATAATGATGTTCTCCTCCGCCTCTGGCGCAGTGGAACGGAAGGTCGCAACCCCGTGGCCGAATTCCGCAACGGAACCAGCGCCGGGCATATCGATGCACCCCGGGCCAAGCGGGGTGGTCTCGCCGGTGGTCTCTGTGCCATCTACATTCCGTCGCCGCATGATTTCACGCTGCGCGAGCCTGATGCCAACGGGCACTATGCGACACCGCTCGATCCGCCGCTCGATCGCCAGGCTTCCCTGGATATCGCGATGGAAATGGCGGCCATCGCCCATCGTCTCGATCAGGACGGAAGCTGGCGGCTCTGCCGCTCGACACGCGACATCCGGCAAGCCATGGATGATGGCGTGTTTGCCGCCGTGATGCATATGGAAGGCTGCGAGGCCATCGATGCCGATCTCGATGCGCTTGAGGTTTTCTACGCCGCTGGCCTGCGTTCGCTCGGCCCGGTCTGGAGCCGTCACAATATTTTCGGCCATGGGGTACCCTTCGCCTATCCGAGTTCGCCCGATACAGGGCCCGGCCTGACCCGCGCCGGGGAGGATCTGATCCGGGCCTGCAACCGGCTCGGCATTCTGATCGATCTTGCCCATATCACCGAGAAGGGCTTCTGGGACGTCGAGCGCCTGAGCGATCAGCCGCTGATCGCCAGCCATTCCAATGTGCATGCATTGACGCCTGTTGCCCGCAACCTGACGGACCGGCAGATGGATGCGATCAAGGCGAGCCACGGGCTCGTGGGTCTCAACTATGCCGTCACCATGCTGCGTCCTGATGGGCGCGACGATGCGGAGACGTCGCTTGCGACCATGGTCAGCCATATCGATTATCTCGTAGAGCGCATGGGGATCGACTGCGTGGCGCTGGGGTCTGACTTCGACGGGGCGACGATACCGAACGTTATCGGCGATGCTGCCGGCAACCAACGGCTTGTGACCGCGCTGAAGGAGCGCGGCTACGGTGCTGCCGAACTCGACAAGATCTGCCGGGAAAACTGGCTGCGGGTGCTGGCGTCCGCTTGGCACGAGTAAACGCGGGGAGGGCGCTTCCGCTCAGGCGACGCGGTGACCGGAGCGCCACACCGACTTGGCGAAGGGATGGCCATCGTACAGGTTGACGCGGATCAGGTCGGCCTTCAAGCCGGTTTCGATGGCACCGCGATCCGTCAAGCCGCCGGCGAGTGCCGGGCTGCGGGTTACCATGGCAACAGCGCTCGGCAGGTCGTAGTCCAGACCCGGATCGGCTGAGATCATGAAGGCTGCATCGAGCATGGAGCGTGGGACGTAGTCTGAAGCCAGGATATCGACGAGCCTTGCTGCTAGCAGGTCGCGCACGGCGATGTTGCCGGATTGGGAGCCGCCGCGCACCAGGTTCGGAGCACCGGCAACGATTGACATGCCAGCCGCCCTTGCGGCCTGCGCCGCTTCGATCGAGCAGGGGAATTCCGAAATCGACACGCCCTCTGCCACGCCTTCCTCGATGTGGGCGATATCGGTGTCGTCATGGCTCATCAGCGGCATGGAGCGCGTGCGGGCAAGGGCGACGATATCAGGCCGGGTCGTGGCGGCGATATGGCTCTTTTCCGCCACCAGCACCTTGATCTTTTCGCGCACAAGATCGGGGCTCTCGCCCGTCGATTTGCAGGCTCTTGCGACATAGGCGTCGATGTCGCGGCTCTGCCGGATGCCGGGCAGGTGTTCCATGATGGAGATGACGCGGACGATCTCGCGGTCGATATTGTCGGCTGTCAGTTGCGGGGTCACCGGGTCCGTCAGTTCGCAGCGCAGGTGAACGAGATGTTCGGCGCGCAGCATGCCGGAGCTCTGCGCCTGCTCCAGCGCCTCGATCATCGGTTTCAGGATCTCGGCCCGTTCCGGATTGTCGGTGGTTGCGCCGACGCAGAGGCTGTCGAAGACGGTGGTGACACCGCCACCAATGATCTGGGCGTCGTGGGCCAGGGCCGCGCGCATGAAATCCCAGCGCACATGGGCGCGGGGATAGAGGTGTTTCTCGAAATGGTCGGTGTGGATATCGACAAGGCCGGGCAACAGGTAGTCGCCGACAAAATCAAGCGCGTCGGCATGGCGCGACGGTCCCTCGTGGATCTCCGTGATCTTCCCGTTTTCAATCAGCACCGAGCCATGCAGGACATGGCTTGGTGTGACAACGCGGGCATTGGAGAGCACCAGTGCCTCGCCGCGCGCTGCGTCATGGGTTTCACCCGTGGCATTCGTCTGTCTCAGCATGACCGCATCTCCATCCGCTCTCGTCGAGGCGTCTCTAGGCGCGTTTCATGACGCTTTGGTGTCAGTGCTGGCGGATATTCCTAGCCGACGAGTCTCAGGCAATCGTCGGCGATCACCCGTTCCTCGTCGGTCTCGATCACGCGGATCTTCACCCGGCTCTCCTCGCGCGAAATGACTGCTTCACTGCGGTCGTTGGCCTCGCCATCCAGGAGCAGACCGAGGAAGCGAAGGCGCTCGACCACCGATCGGCGGATTGCCGGCTGGTTCTCGCCGATGCCGGCGGTGAAGACCAGCGTGTCCAGGCCGCCGAGCGTGGCTGAGAGCCGCGCCACTTCGCCTGCGATGCGGAAGGTGAAGACATCGAGCGCTTCGCAGGCTTCCTTCGACGGGGTCTCCAGCAGTACCCGGCTATCGGCACTGATGCCGGAGAGACCGAGCAGGCCAGACCGTTTGTAGATCAGGTCCTCGACTTGCCCGATGCTCAGCCCGTGGGCCTCTATCAGGTGGAACAGCACGCCCGGATCGATTGCGCCGGAACGGGTCGCCATGGGTACGCCGTCGATGGTGGAAAAGCCCATGGAGGTGTCCCGGCTCACGCCATTCTCGAGTGCGCAGAGGCTGGCACCGGAGCCGAGATGGGCGATGACGGCGCGGCCGCCGGCCGTTTCCGGTTCGAGCGTCTTTAAGGCGCCCGCGACATACTCATAGGACAGGCCGTGAAAGCCATAGCGCTTGACGCCCTTGTCAAACCACTCGCGCGGTATGGCGAAGCGGCGCACGGTATCGGATTGTGTCCGGTGGAAAGCGGTGTCGAAGGATGCGGTCTGGGGCAGGCCGGATTTTAGCTCGGCGATGGCGCGGATGAGGCGGAGGTTCTGCGGCTGGTGGAGCGGCGCGAGCGTCACCAGGCTCTCGATGCCGGCGAGGCTGGTGTCATCGACCCTGACGGCATCTGCAAAGAGATCGCCGCCATGCACCACGCGGTGGCCGATGGCCGAGACGGCGTCGAGATCGTAGTGCTCGGACAGCCAGTCGAAGACCTCTTCGAGAACGTCGTGCAGCAGGTCATCGGTCTTGGCCACCAGCGGCACGTCGAAGACGGCGGGGCCTTCGACCAGATGAAAGGTCAGCGGCTCGGCGCGGAAGTCGATGACACCCTTGCCGATGCGTTTTGCTCCATCCGCCTCGCGGGCGAAGATGCCGATCTTCACCGTGGAAGAGCCGGCATTGAAGGTCAGCAGCAGTTTCTGGCTCATGACTTGCCACCAAGGGCTGCCGCACGCTTGGCGGCGACGAGTTTCGCCAGGGCGGCCGAGGCGATGCGGACCCTCAGGCTATCCGAGCGGCTGGTCAGAATGATCGGCACGCGGGCGCCGAGCACCAGGCCGGCGGCATCTGCATTGGCGAAGTATAGGAGTTGTTTGGCGAGCATGTTGCCGGCCTCGAGATCCGGCACCAGCAGGATGTCGGCGTCACCGGCGACGGGCGAAATGATGCCCTTGGTGCGGGCGGCCTCCATGCTGATTGCATTGTCAAAGGCAAGCGGTCCGTCGACCTTGGCCCCCTTGATCTGGCCACGCGCGGCCATCACGGTGAGGGCCGCCGCCTCGAGCGTTGCCGGCATCTTGTCATTGACCGTTTCGACGGCGGCGAGCACGGCGACCTTTGGCTCGGCCACGCCCAGCATATGCATGAGATCGACGGCGTTCTGGCAGATGTCGCGCTTGTGCTCGAGGGTGGGGGCGATGTTGATCGCCGCATCCGTGACAATCAGGGGCTTGGAATAGGCGGGGACATCCATGACATAGACATGGCTGACTCGGCGTTCGGTTCTGAGCCCCGAGCCGCTGCCGACGACCGCGCCAAGCAGCTCGTCGGAATGCAGACTGCCTTTCATGACCGAGCCGACCTTGCCGGCAACCGCAAGCTCGACGGCAAGGGCCGCCGCCGCATGGCTGTGTTCGGTATGGAGGATCTCGAAGCCGTCGATGGATATGCCGGCCTGTTCGGCGGCGGCGCGGATCTTCGCCTCCGGCCCGATCAGGATCGGCTCCAGCAGGCCTTCATCGCGGATCTCGACGGCCGCCTCGATCGCCTCCGGTGAGCAGGGGTGGACGAGGGCCGTCTTCACCATTGGCAGGCTGCGGGCCTCAGCGACGATGGCGTCGAAGCGGTCGTGACGCTGCAGCGAGACATCCGGCGGAAGGTTCTCCGACCAGCTGATGCGCTCGGTTGGCGCCCGAACGCGGGCCTTGCCGGCGAGCACCGGCTCGCCATGCTGGTTCACGGCGCGGGTGTCGAAGATTAGCGTCCTGCCATCGCTTTCCTTGGTCATCAGGGTGACGGTCGCAGTAATGCGGTCGCCGGTCGCGATGTCCTTCCAGAATTCCAGATCCTGGCCGAGATAGACGGTGCCTGGGCCGGGCAGGCGCGTGTCGAGGACCGCCGAGATCATGCCGGCCGGGATCAGCGACTGGCCGAGCGGCACGGGATTGTTGTCGCCGGACAGCGCCGCGAAGAGTTCGATGTCATCGGGGCCGATGACGCGGGTGATGCTGGCCGCATCGCCGAGCTTCAGCTCGTCGAAGGTGCGGTTGGTGAGGACTGGTCTTTCCATGTCGCTTTCGTCTTCCATTGTCGAACCGTCCTCCCCCGATCCGTTCATCCTGTGGTCGGTCTGCTTCGTCAGCATGGCCAACCCTGAGGGGCAATCTCTGTGGTGTAGGGTGGGCTGTCCTTGACTTGGGTCAAGGGGCGGTGGGACGAAAGTCTTGGGGGTGCAGGAGGGGCGCCTCTCCCCCTTGTGGGAGAGGACGGAAAATCGAAGGCTTAGGCGAGCGCAATCCGCCTAAACTTCAGAATTTCCGGGTGAGGGGACCGGTTCAGTTGCCACTGAGAACGGACGCCCTCACTTGCGATTTCTGAAGTTTAGCCGTGGCTTGCGCCACGACTAATTCATCGAAATCGCTTTCTCCCCCACCAAGGGGGAGAAGAAGTCACGCCCACCTGTCACGCCATGCCGGTTGCGCATCGGCATAGGGCAGCGCCACGGCCTCGAACACACCGCGCGCAATGGCCCGGGCCGTGACCAGCGTTGCCAGATGGCAGAGTTCCATGAGGTCTGCCGTGCCATTGCCCTTACGCTTGCCTGTCGAGGCCGCAAACATCGTGTCGCCATCCAGCGGCAGATGGGCGGGGAGCACCGCGCGCGCCAGGCCGTCATGGGCTGACAGAGACAGGCGGTGGAGCTCGGGTTTTGACAGAGTGCAATCGGTCACGACAGCGCCGATGGTCGTGGCCGTCAGTCGCAAGCCCTTGATGCGCATCGCCCGGTCGTCGGAGCTGACCTGGGCAGGCTGGCCGAGCCCGCCGAATTCCTGGCCCTCTTCAAAGGGGGCGGCCCAGAAATGCGGTCCGTCGCCGATCACCACAGAGCCCATGGCATTGACGGCAACGAGTGCTGCGATCGTATGGCCTGAAGACGAGACGGCGCTGGCCGAGCCGAGGCCGCCCTTGAAGTTGGCGGTCGTAGCACCCGTTCCCGCGCCGACCGTGCCGAGCGGGAAGGCGCCCTTGGCGGCGTTTTGATAGGCCTCATAGCCGAGGTCGCGATAGGGCGCATGCAGGCCCCAGTCCTTATTCCCGCCGTTCAAGAGATCCATCAGGATCGCCTGCGGCACGATCGGCACGCGCACCGGCCCGACGGCAAAGCCGCGACCGGCGGCGCGCAGGCCCGATTGCACCCCGCCTGCGGCATCGAGCCCGAAGGCCGAGCCGCCCGAGAGCACGAAGGCATCGACCTGTTGGACCGTCATCGACGGGTCAAGGAGCGTGACGTCCCGCCCGCCTGGCGCGCCGCCGAGCACGGTGCCCGAGGCGGTCGCGGGTTCATCGAACACGATTACGGTTACCCCGGAGCCGAGGGCGAGATCGGTCGCATGCCCGACGGAGAGGCCAGAGATGTCGGTCAGCATGTTGAGGGGGCCTTGGGGCATGGGGGTTCTCCAGTGGGTGGGCGGAGGGTGGCTAAATCAGGCGCGTCGTCCAGCGCGCCAGGCGCTTCTTTTCCATCTGAAACAAACGATGCCGACGGCCAGTATGAGCGAAAGCGGCGCCAATATGCCTGCGACCCAGATTGTAGAGGCCGCGTCACTGCATTGGTATGCGCCAGGGCAGTGGAGGTTCTGATAGTCCGCCCATGCGGCGAGCCCTGCCAATCCCAGAATGGGGGCAACCATGAAGCAGACGGCAGCTATAGTTGACAGCAGGGTCGTGACGAAGGCTCTGGCGAAGGGCAAGTTGTGGGCTCCCGTTTGGTGGGCACTTATACCGGGTAGATGCGGTTTTGTATTCTGGAACAGTTGGCACTGCTGCCTTGCCGCTTTAGAGCCCCTCATCCACCTCCTGAGCCTGTCGAAGGGCGGCACCTTCTCCCCGCAAGCGGGGAGAAGGCCGAGACGGCCACCGCGCGTGCCTCCCTCTCCCCGCAGCTAAGGCGAGGGTAGGGTGAGGGGCAAACCCCCTGGCTCGGCGCAATCATCGCGTCCACCCATTCCCGCGCGGGGAAACGATGCCGCTGGACTAGTCGTATGGAACAACCGCGACCCGCCCACATTTGCCTCCCGCGTCCCGGTTGACGCACGCGCCTTGCGACGCGATGTACGTTCAACGCCACCGATCAGGAACCAGCCCATGCATCGCATCAAGCTCCATCTCACTCGCATCGCCTCGGCGGCAGAACGGCGTGTCTGGCTGACCGCGCTGGTGGCAGCGCTGGTCGCCTACTTCCTGTTCGAGCTGACGGGCGAGGTGCTGGAGGGCGAGACGCGGGCCTTTGATGAGGGCGTGCTCTTGATGTTGCGCGACCCTGCCGATCCGGCCATGCCGCGGGGGCCTGCCTGGCTCACCAAGATGATGGTGGACATTACCGCACTCGGCGGCGTCACCGTGCTGACGCTGCTGGTCACCCTTGTTGTCGTCTATCTCGCACTCCGCCACAAATACCGGACCGCCCTCTTCGTCACGGCCTCCATCCTCGGCGGCTGGGCTTTGAGCAGCGCCATGAAGCTCGGCATTGCAAGGCCGCGGCCGGAGGTGGTCCAGCATCTGGTCGAAGTCACCGATATGAGCTTTCCGAGCGGCCATGCCATGCTGTCCGCCATCACTTATCTGACGCTCGGCGCTATGCTGTCACGGCTCGAGGAGCGCGTATCGCTGCGGTACTTCTTCCCGCTGGTCGCTGTGGTGCTGACGCTGATCATTGGCCTCAGCCGCATCTATCTCGGTGTGCATTATCCGACGGACGTGCTCGGCGGCTGGGCGGCGGGCATGGTCTGGGCGTGCGGGAGCTGGTTCGTGGCAAGGCGGGTGTTGGGGAGCCCGAGCGGGCGCTAAAGCGCCCGCTGCGATTTCTCAATGCTTCAACGCCTTCGGATCGAGCGCATCGCGGATCGCGTCGCCGATGTAGTTCACGCTCAACACCGTTAGCGAGATCGCCAGGCCCGGCCACAACACGCGAGACGGGTTGATCTGCAGGAAGTTGGCGCCGTCGAAGAGCAGGCGGCCCCAGGTGGGGAAGTCGGGCGGGAAGCCGAGGCCGAGGAATGAGAGCGCGGATTCGGTGATGATGGCGGTGGCGATGCCGAGCGTCGCCGAGAC
The DNA here is from genome assembly GCF_056323085.1 of Allorhizobium sp. nf9_anc. Lineage (NCBI taxonomy): Bacteria > Pseudomonadati > Pseudomonadota > Alphaproteobacteria > Hyphomicrobiales > Rhizobiaceae > Allorhizobium > Allorhizobium sp. nf9_anc. The sequence continues at coordinate 474,053 of NZ_CM150481.1, forward strand.
CATGATCGAGGACATCACATTGGGCAGGATGTGCTTGATGATGATGCGGTATTCGCGCATGCCGCTCGATTTCGCCGCCAGGATGAATTCCTGGCTCTTGATCGCCAGCACGTCGCCGCGAACGATGCGGGCGGTGTGCATCCAGCTGGTGATGCCGATGATGAAGACGATCAGGATGAAGATGCCGGTTTCCGGCCCGAAGGCTGCCCGTAGTGTGTCGCGGAAGAGCATGATGATGACCAGGAGCAGCGGCAAAAGCGGCAGCGCGAGGAAGAGGTCGGTCATGCGCATCAGCGGACCGTCGAGTTTGCGGGAGTAGCCCGAGAGCACGCCGATCAGCGTGCCGACGACCAGCGCCAGCAACATCGCGGTCATACCGACGGCGAGCGAGATCTGCCCGCCGGCCAGCACCTGGGCCAGCATGTCCTTGCCGAGGTTGTCCGTGCCAAAAGGGTGTTCCCAGGAGGGGCCCTGGTTCTTGGCGCGGATGTCGATCTTGTTCGGGTCGATCGTGTGGATGTAGGGGCCGATGAACACGGCCAGCACGATGAAGGTGAAGACGATCAGGCCGGCGACGCCGCCCTTGTGGGCGCGGAACTGGCGCCAGAGCATGGGCCAGAAGCCGCCGCTCTGGGGCCTTGTCTGCGGTGCTGTTGCAGTCACGATGGCGGCGTCACTCATAGCGGATCCTCGGATCGAGTATGCCGTAGAGAACGTCGGCAATCAGGTTGAAGAGCACGATCAGGATCGCGAAGATGAAGGTCAGCGTCTGCACGAGCGGGATGTCTGCGCCCTGGATCGCGGTGATCAGCAGCTGTCCGAGGCCGTTCACGCGGAAGACCTGTTCGGTGATGATGGCGCCTGAGAAGATCGTCGGCACGCCAAGCGCAATGACGGTGACGACCGGGATCAGGCTGTTGCGCAGGACATGCACGAGCAGCACGACCTTTTCCTTGACGCCCTTGGCGCGCGCCGTGCGGACATAATCCATGTTCAGGTTGTCGAGCATGGAGGCGCGCACGAAGCGGCTGATCTGCGAGACGTTGAAGAGCGTCAGCACCAGCACGGGCAGGAACATCTGCTTCACCTGGAGTACGAAGCTGTCCCAACTGTTGACCACCAGCGTGGTATCGTAGATCGACGGGAACCACTGCAGGTAGGAGGAGAAGACGACGATCAGCAGAACGCCTGTGAAGAAGGTCGGGACGGAATAGCCGACCATCGAGATGAAGGTGCCGATCTGGTCGAACCAGGAATACTGGCGATAGGCCGAGATGACGCCGATCGGGATCGCGATCAGGACGCCGAAGAGATAGGACAGGCCAACGACCCAGAGCGTCTGCGGCAGGCGCTGGACGATCAGGTCGACCACGGGGCTGCGGGTCGCCCAGGAGAGCACGCGCATGCGCTCGCCGGAACCGACGGTGATGCCGGTGATCTGTTCGAAGATGTTGAGCGGTTCATTGATGAAGAACTGCTGCAGCCATTTGAAATAGCGGATGAGGAAGGGCTGATCGAGACCCATGGCGGCGCGGATCTGCTCACGCACATCAGGCGGAATGGTCAGCGGCAGGTCGCTTAAGGGATCCCCTGGGGAGAGGTCGAGCAGGGCAAAAATAATGAAACTGATGGCCAGTAGCGTCGGGACTGCGAACAGCAGCCGCCGGACGGTGAAGGTAAACATCGGCTGGTCTCCAGACTGTCACAGAAAATGCTGATGCCGGGCCTGCCGACAGGGCAGGCCCGGCACCTATGGCATTACTTAGCGCGCGACCAGTCGGCGACGTTCCAGAGTTCCGAGTCCCAGGCGTTCATCTTGACGCCCAGCAGCGTGTTGTTGACAGCCGAAGGCTGGCCACGATGGATGAGCGGGATCTGGGCGACATCGTTGGAGAGCATGTCGTTCAGCTTCTTGGCAATTTCGGCGCGCTTTTCGAGTTCGCCGGTCTTGCCGAGTTCCTTCACGAGCGCATCGTATTCCGGGTTGCAATAGCGGACGATGTTCTCACCCTGCCAGCCGGTGGCAGGGCTCGGGATCTTGTCGCACATCCAGCCGGCCATGTACTTCTCGGGGTCGGTGCCGTCGAAGTTGTTGGTGTACATCTGGATGTCGGCCATGAACTTCTGGAAGGTGTCCGGAGAGGCCGGGTCACCGCCGAAGAAGACGGAGGCCGAGATGTTGCGCAGTTCGACGGAGACGCCGATCTGGCTCCACATGTCCTTGACCAGCGCCTGGGTGCCCTGGCGGACGGAGTTGGTCGAGGTCTGGTAGAGGAAGGAGAGCTTGACGCCGTCCTTTTCGCGGATGCCATCCGAGCCCATCTTCCAGCCGGCGTCTTCGAGCAGCTTGTTGGCGCCTTCGACGTCCTGCTTCAGGCACCAGTCGACGGCGGTCGAGACATAGATGTCAGGAGCGGGCAGGATGTTGCAGGTCGGCTGACCGTTCGGGCCGTAGCCGGCTTCATCGATGATCTCGCGGTCGATGGCGATCGAGAGTGCGCGGCGCACGGCCGGGTCGGACAGGGCCGGATGCGGGCCGGCTTCCTTGGTCGAGCGCTTGTCGCCGAGCGAGGCGTCAACGCCATAGGGGTTGATGTCGATACGTTCGACCTGGGTGCCGAAGGCGACTTCGATCTTGCCCTTGCCGGCAGCCATCATCTGCTCGAGGATTTCAGGCTCAACCTGCATGTTCCAGGCATAGTCGAATTCGCCGGTTTCGAGAACCGAGCGGGCAGCCGACGCTGCATCACCGCCACCCTTGAGGGTGACCGAGGCGAAGGCCGGCTTGGCAGCATCGCGGTAATTGCTGTTGGCTTCGAAGGTCACGACGTCGTTCGGCTTGAATTCCTTCACGACGAAGGGGCCGGTGCCGATCGGGCCAAAGTTGGCCGAGGTGCATTCCGGTGCCTTGGCGCCGAGGCAATCCTTGAACTGGGCAGCCTGGATGATCGGGGCCTGCGCGCCGACAAAGGCGCTGTACGGATAAGGCTTGGCATCGGCGAAGGAGACCTTGATGGTGGAGGCGTCGATCGCCTCGACATTGGTCACGCCTTCGAAATAGGCGCCCTGGGCGCAGCCGCCGTCCGGTGCCGTGCAGTATTTCCAGGTGAAGATGGCGTCTTCAGCCGTCACGGCCGTGCCGTCCGACCACTTCAGATCGGGCTTCAGCTTCCAGGTGATGCTCTTGAAATCGGCCGCGACGCCGCCGTTTTCTACCGTCGGGATTTCCGTGGCGAGCATCGGCACCAGCGCGCCGGTCTCGTCGTAACGGGCCAGCGGCTCGATGACCATCGAGGCTGCGTAGACTTCCTTGGTGCCGCCCGACAGATACGGGTTCATCGTCGAGACGGCCTGCCAGAAGATAATCTTCAGGTCGCCGTCGGTGCCGCGTTCGGCCATTGCCGGCGCTGCCGTCAGCGCAAAAGCGGCAGCAGACGCTGCCAGCATCAGTTTGCGAGTGTTCATGTGCTCATTCCCCATTATTTTTTGTTAGCAGGCATGATGGTAACCCGATCTGCCGACCCGGGATGTGGCCAGCGCATTCAAGAAATGTCAACCACCTATCTTTTTGGTATTTCAGGAAAATTTAGGCACATCCGGCAAATATCGGAGTCGCGACAGGCGTTCCCGGACAGCTCAGCATCTGTCGGGTTGGCTAAAATTTAGGCCATGTAAACACAAGCCTATTTTCCATGCAAGATGGAATTTTGCGGCTTGCCAAAGCTGCGCATCGCAGCACAGTATGCGCGAAATCCTGCGGGGAACAACGACAAAAAGAGGTCCTTTCATGCCAGTGCTCAACCGCGCCAGCGAACTTCAGCCCGAAGTCGCGGAGTGGCGCCGCCATCTGCACCAAAATCCGGAACTTCTCTTCGATGTGCATGGCACGGCCGCCTTCGTAACGGAGAAGCTCAAGGAATTTGGCTGTGACGTGGTGAAGACGGGGATCGGTCGCACCGGCGTGGTCGGCATCATCAAGGGCAATCGCGGCGATGGCCCGGTCGTCGGATTCCGTGCCGACATGGATGCCCTGCCGATTCATGAAATGTCGGGCAAGGCCTGGGCTTCCAAGACGCCTGGCAAGATGCATGCCTGCGGCCATGACGGGCATACCGCCATGCTGCTGGGGGCTGCGAAATACCTCGCCGAAACCCGCAATTTCCGCGGTTCGATCGCCGTCATCTTCCAGCCGGCCGAAGAGGGTGGCGGCGGTGCGCGCGAAATGGTTGCCGATGGCATGATGGAAAACTTCGGCATCAAGGAAGTTTACGGCATGCACAATCATCCCGGCATGGCGGTCGGCACCTTTGCCACCCGCCGGGGATCTATCATGGCGGCCGCTGATCAGTTCGACATCGAGATCGAGGGCCGCAGTGGCCATGCCGCCATGCCGCACAAGAGCGTCGATCCGGTGCTCGCCGCCTCCCAGGTGGTCGTTGCCTTGCAGTCGATCGCATCGCGTGAGGCGGACCCCTTAAGCTCTGTGGTCATCACGGTCACCAAGATCCATGGTGGCGACGCTTATAATGTCATCCCCGATATGGTGAAGCTGTCGGGCACGGTGCGCACGCTTCTGCCGGAGATGCGCCAGATGGCGGAGACCCGCATCGGCGAAATCGCCAGCGGTGTGGCAATGGCCATGGGTGCCAAGGCAACGTTGCGTTATCACCGCGGTTATCCCGTCACTTTCAACCACGCCTCCGAGACCGACTTCGCCGTCGATATCATGCGCAAGGTCGCCGGCGACCATGCCGTCAGCGATGCCTTCCCGCCTACCATGGGTGCGGAGGATTTCTCCTACATGCTGGAAGCGCGGCCCGGCTCGTTCGTCTTCATCGGCAATGGTGACACGGCGAACCTGCATAATTCGGCCTATGACTTCAACGACGAGGTCATCCCCTATGGCATCAGCTACTGGGTGACGCTCGCCGAGACGGCGCTCGCCGCCTGATCAAACGACCACATCTCGATACAGATAAAAACAGGGGAACGGGATATGGCCGCGGTGGAACAGGGAAAAGAGACGAGCGGGGCACCGGTGCTTTCCGTGCGAGGTCTGACGACCTCCTTCAGGATCGGCACCGAGTGGCGCTCTGTTGTGCGCAACATGAACCTCGATATCGCGGCCGGTGAAACGGTCGCGATCGTCGGCGAATCGGGGTCCGGCAAAAGCGTCACCTCGCTTTCGATCATGCGGCTCCTGCCGCAGATCACCAGCCGCATCGAAGGCAGCGTCAAGCTCGAGGGGCGCGAGCTTCTGACGCTCGATGCCGAGCAGATGCGCCAGGTGCGCGGCAACCAGATCTCGATGATCTTTCAGGAGCCGATGACCTCGCTCAATCCGATCTTCCCGATCGGCAAGCAGATCGCCGAGGCCATTACCTGCCATCGCGATATCTCGAACGCCGATGCGAAGACGGAGGTATTGCGGCTGCTCGATCGCGTGCGGATCCCGAATGCGAAGAACCGTTTCGACGAATATCCACATCAGTTTTCAGGCGGCATGCGCCAGCGCGTGATGATCGCCATGGCGCTTGCGTCACGGCCGAAGCTGCTGATCGCCGACGAGCCGACGACGGCACTCGACGTCACGATCCAGGGCCAGATCCTCGACCTGATCAAGACCCTGCAGGACGAGGAGGGCATGGCGGTTCTCTTCATCACCCATGACATGGGTGTCGTCGCTGAAGTGTCGGACCGCACCATCGTCATGTTCCGCGGTGAAGCTGTGGAGACCGGCACGACTGATGATATTTTCAACCGCGGCCAACACCCGTACACGCGGGCGCTGCTCTCGGCGGTGCCGAAGCTCGGCTCGATGGGCGGGCGCCAGCGGCCGATGCGGTTCCCCGTGATCGACATCAAGACCGGCGATACGCTGGTGCCGGAGGCGGAAGCCGGGATCCCGGAAGCCGGGAGCCGCCCGCTTCTGGAGGTGAAGAACCTCACGACCCGCTTCGACATTCGTTCCGGTCTGTTCGGGCGGAAGAGCGGGGCCGTGCATGCCGTCGAGAATGTCTCCTTCGATCTGAGGCCCGGCGAGACCTTGTCGCTGGTCGGCGAATCCGGTTGCGGCAAATCGACCACGGGACGTTCGATCACGCGGCTTGTCGAGCCGACTTCCGGCCATATTGCCGTCGACGGATATGATGTCGGGCGGCTCGACCAGGCGGCGCTCAGGACCATGCGTCGTAGCATCCAGATGGTTTTCCAGGATCCCTTTGCCAGCCTCGACCCGCGCATGAGCGTCGGACATGCGGTCATGGAGCCCTATGTCGAGCACAAGCTTGGCTCGAAGGCGCAAGCGCGTGACAAGGCGGCCGATCTTCTCGAACGCGTCGGTCTGTCCGCCGAGATGATGCCGCGCTATCCGCACGAGTTTTCAGGCGGCCAGCGCCAGCGCATCGCAATTGCCCGCTCGCTGATGCTCGATCCGAAGATAATCGTGGCGGACGAGGCAGTGTCGGCCCTCGACGTCTCGATCAAGGCGCAGGTCTGCAATCTACTGCTCGACCTGCAGCAGAGCTTCAATCTGGCCTATCTCTTCATTAGCCACGATATGGCGGTCGTCGAGCGGGTCAGCCACCGGGTGGCGGTGATGTATCTCGGGGAGATCGTCGAGATCGGTCCGCGCCAGGCAGTCTTCGACAATCCGCAGCATCCTTACACCAAGAAGCTGATGGCGGCGGTGCCGGTGCCGGATCCGGCGCGTCGCAAGCTGAAGCGCAATCTGTCCACCGACGAGATCAAGAGCCCGATCCGTCCCGTGGGTTTCCAGCCACCGGTGCGGCAGTACCGGGAAGTGAGCGAAGGTCACCTCGTGCAGATGTGAGGCATGGTGCCAGTCCCGATCCCGGGGCTGGTTTCCCTATTGCTCGACAGGCGCGTTGCCGAAGCCGACCAGCGACACGTGCGCTGTCCATTGATACTTCGTGGCGTCGATGATCTGTGGGCGCGGATGTGAAAAGCCGTGATAGAGCAGGGCGTAGCATCGTGTGAGGGTTTCGCCGGGCGCCAATGCGCGATCGTGGCGCAGGGTGCCGCGATAGGCGACCGCCGTTCGGCCTTCCTCCCGCCCGACAAGGTCGAACAACAGGCGGTTCACCATCGCATCCGAATTGTTGGCCAAGGTCGCGGAAATCGGAAGGGCCTGGTCAACGCATACCGATGCGTCAGCCGCCACCGTCACGGTGACCGCCGAGACGGCGTTTTGTTGCTGGCGGGATTGGCCATCGCTGAAGAGCCAGACGATCGTGGCGATAACGGCGATCGCAGCGGTCAGCGCAATCGCCCAGGGACGACGCCTGAGGAAAAGCTCGATCAGCAACAGGGCGATGGCGGCGGTGACGACAAATGCCATCACGTAAGGTTGGCTTCGATTTCATGATCCATCCCCTGAAGATAAGGGCGGCGACCGGAAAGGCAACCGCAGATGCCTGCCTTGGAGTTGCCGCTTGTCTGCGCTAGGCATGCAGCACTACCCTTCGAACTCAACCTCCGACGCAGACAGGTGCATCATGCTGATTTCGCTCTATCAAATGCAGCCGCTTTCCGGCGACGTCCCGGGCAATATCGGCAAGATCGCGCAAGCGGCGATGGCGGCGGCGGAAATGGGGGCGGAACTGCTGGTGACGCCGGAGCTCGGCACGAGCGGTTATGCGCTGGGCGCCCAGTTCGAGGAGGTCGCGGAAGGCCGTGACGGGTCGATCATCGGAGCGCTGACGGAGATCGCTGCGGATTGCGGCCTTGCCATCTGCGCCGGCTTCCCCGAGCGGGACGGCAATCAGGTGTTCAATTCCTCGGTGCTCATCCGGCCTGACGGCAGCACGGAATTCTATCGGAAGAGCCATCTTTACGGCGACGGGGAGCGGGCAGCCTTCGTGCCGGGCGCCGAGCCGCCGCATATCTTCGATCTCAACGGCATCAAGACGGGCATGCTGATCTGCTACGATGTGGAGTTTCCGGAAAATGTCCGCACGCTTGCGCTCGCCGGCGCGGAACTGATCCTGGTACCGACAGCACTGCCTGAAGGCATCATCAGCCGTCGGGTCGCCGATACGGTGGTGCCGACACGCGCCTTCGAAAACGGTGTGTTCCTGGTCTATGCCGATCTCTGTGGCAAGGAGAACGACCTCTCCTATGGCGGGCGTTCGGTGATCCTCGGTCCCGACGGTGACGAACTGGCGCGGGCCGGCATGCGCGAAACCTTGCTGGTCGCGGAGATCGATCCCAAGGCTTACGACGACGCGAAGGCGCAGAACCCCTATCTGATCGATCGCAGGCCCGGCCTCTATCGTCTGGGCTGACGCCCCGCATTGCAGCGGGCGCCCGGGTCTCCTACATCACAGCGACAGATGAAGGAGACCCCGATGATTTTTGACGCTGCCGCGTTGTCGCTGCGCAACCTGTTCGCTCCCGAGACGCGGACCGTGTTCTGGAAGACGCTTGGTCTTACGATCCTCGTGCTCATCGGCCTGTGGTTCGGATTGCGCGAGAGCTTCATGGCTTTCATCATGCCGCTGCTCCAGGGCTTCATTCCCGAGCTTCCGGACTGGGCCGGGTGGCTGACCTTCATCTTCGGCATTCTCGCCAGCATCGGGCTGGCGCTTGGGCTCGCACTGCTGCTGTCGCCCGTGACTGCGATCATCGCCGGTCTTTTCCTCGATGACGTCGCCGAGGTGGTCGAGAAGCGGGACTATCCCAATGATCCGCCTGGCACGGCGATGCCGATGGGCCAGGCGATCATCGCCTCGATCAAGTTCTTCGGCGTGGTTATCGTCGGCAATCTCTTCGCGCTGATGCTGCTTTTTATCCCGGGCATCAACATCATCGCCTTCTTCCTGGTGAACGGCTATCTGCTCGGACGCGAATTCTTCGAGTTCGCTGCCATGCGCTTCCGCAGTGTCGAAGAGGCAAAGCTGCTGAGGTCCAGGCATTCCGGCACCGTCTTCATGGCGGGCCTGGTGATTGCGCTGTTCCTGGCGGTGCCGATCGTCAACCTTCTCACCCCGCTCTTCGCCGCAGGCCTGATGGTGCATCTGCACAAGGCGCTGACGGCTCGGGACGTGGCGCTCGCGCGCTAAGCGTCACTCGACCTCGCCGATCACTTGCTGCGGCAATTCGACGAGCGGGGCCGGGACATCCACCGTCTTTTCCGGTGACTTGCAGATGTCGGCGATGACGCAGCGCTCGCATTCGGGGCGCCGCGCCTTGCAACAGTAGCGCCCATGCAGGATCAGCCAGTGATGGGCGTGGAAGAGATATTGTTCTGGGATGATCCGCATCAGGATGTCCTCGATCTCATCCGGCGTCTTGCCGGGCGCGAGCTTGATGCGGTTGCCGATCCGGAGGATATGCGTGTCGACCGCCATGGTCGGGATGCCGAATGCCATGGACATCACGACATTGGCCGTCTTGCGGCCCACACCCGGCAACGTCACCAGTTCTTCGCGGGTGCGCGGCACGACGCTGCCGAAGTCGTCGACCAGCTTCTGGGACAGCGCAATGACGTTCTTCGCCTTGTTGCGGTAGAGCCCGATCGTCTTGATGTAGTCGCGGACCTTTTCCTCGCCGAGTTCAAGCATCTTTTCCGGCGTGTCAGCCACCTTGAAGAGAGCGCGCGTCGCTTTATTTACGCCTGCGTCGGTTGCCTGGGCGGAGAGCGCCACGGCAACGACAAGCGTGAACGGGTTGACGTGTTCCAGCTCGCCCTTGGGCTCCGGCCTCTGGATCGAGAAGCGGCGGAAGATCTCTTCCAATTCGGCCTTTGAATAAGCCGTGCGACGGCGTGCCGCTGGCTTGCGACGGGTCGCAGGATTTGACTTTTTCAAAGTTTGGGTGCTGGATTTCGGCTTCGCTACAGTCATGGAAAACCTATAATCGGGCGCAGTGATGGAAGGCAATCTCGAGCAGGCGGCAGACCAGCCGATTTTCGCAGCGGAACTGACGCCCTACCGGTCGCTTGGCCGCAAGGGGTATCGTATTCTGTTTGCGGTGACTGGCACTGTTTGTTTCCTGCATGCAATCTTCTTCATGGCAACCGGCGCATGGCCGATCGGCCTGTTCTTCGGCCTCGACTTCCTGTTGCTCTACGGGGCCTTCTGGCTGAACTATCGTTCTGCGCGGGCGCGTGAAGAGGTGACGGTGTCGCGCACCAGCCTCTCGATCCGTAAATTCACGCCTGCTGGCCGGATGACCGAGCACACCTTCAAGACGCTTTGGGCGCGGTTCTTCGTGCACCGCCACGAGGAGTTCGGCATCACATCGATGATGGTGAGCGGTGAGGGTCGCGGCACCGATGTCGGCTCCTTTCTTAACCCCGATGATCGCGAGAGTTTCGCCAAGGCCCTCACGGGGGCACTCGCGACGGCCAAGCAGCGGATCTGAGTTACCCAACATCGGCGCAAGAAACGGGTGGCGTCCAAGGCTTGCCCGTGGTGAAGTCCTGATCAGATTGAGGATTTCGCCATGACGCTTGCGCAACAGATCGACCTTTCCGGCTCCACCGACATCACACCCGATGGCTCTGATTATGAGACCGTGCGGCAGGTGATCGAGATGCTGACGCTTGACTATCAGAGCCAGCCGTCGCTGGAGGTGATCGCCGAGCGGCTGGGCCAGTCGCCGACGCAATTGCAGAAGACGTTTACACGCTGGGCGGGCCTTTCCCCCAAGGCTTTCCTGCAGGCCGTGACACTCGACCATGCCAAGCGGTTGCTGGGACGCGAGGAATTGCCGTTGCTGGAGACGTCGTTTGAGCTTGGCCTTTCCGGTCCCGGGCGCCTGCATGATCTCTTCGTCACGCATGAGGCCATGAGCCCTGGGGAGTGGAAGGCGCGCGGCGCTGGCCTCACCATTCGTTTCGGCTACCATTCGTCTCCCTTCGGGCTGGCGCTTGTCATGATCACCGAGCGCGGGCTGGCAGGGCTCGCCTTTGCTGATGTCGGCGGCGAGATCGCCTGTTTCGACGACATGGCGCAGCGCTGGCCGAATGCGCATTACGTCGAGGATAGCGTGGCAACCGCGCCTTATGCCGCGCGTGTCTTTCACCCGGAGCGCTGGTCGGCGGAAGAGCCCCTGCGGGTCGTCTTGATCGGCTCGGACTTCCAGATCCGTGTTTGGGAAAGCCTGCTGCAAATCCCGCTCGGCAAGGCCGTCACCTATTCTGATATTGCTCAAAAGATCGGTCAGCCGACTGCCAGCCGTGCCGTGGGCGCCGCCGTCGGCCGCAACCCGATCTCGTTTGTCGTGCCCTGCCACCGGGCACTCGGCAAGAGCGGCGCGTTGACCGGCTATCACTGGGGGCTGACCCGCAAGCGGGCCATGCTTGGCTGGGAGGCGGGTAAGGGGTGAAGCGCGGCGCTTTTCGGATGGCTGCTTCTGTGAGAGGATAAGCCATGCGCAACACGGTTCAACTTCCTGAAGACATCAGCCGCCGGATCGACAGTCTGGTCGAGTCCGGTCGCTTCGATCATGCTGATGATGTGCTCCGCGAAGGACTTCGGCTTGTCGAGGAGAAGGCTGCCGATGAAGCGGCCAAAGTTGAGGCTTTGCGACAAGCCGCCGACCGAGGCTTCGCCGATCTGGACCAGGGGCGTTTCACCGACGTGCCGGTCGAAAAGCTGGCGGACCATGTCGCGAGGATCGGTCGCGACGCTATCCGACAGGCGGACAAGCGGGTGAGGGACGATGGTTGAGGTTCGGCTTTCGACCGAAGCCGATGCCGACATCCTCGATATCCTAACCCGAACCTATGCTGACTTTGGCGGCGACGCTCTGCTCCGCTATGAGTTTCTGATCGTCACTGCTCTCTCGGATCTCGCCGTCTCGAACTGGCGAAATGGCGTCGTGTCACGGCCTGAGCTTGGGCCTGGGATTCACAGCTACCATCTACGCCACAGCCGCGATCGGGCGCGCCATCCAACCGGTATTGTTCGCCGGCCGCGACACTTCATACTCTATCGACATGTCATGGCAGAATTGATCGGTGTTGGGCGCATCCTGCATGATGCGATGGAGGTGGAACGACACCTGCCACGCAGCTTCGGCGACGAGTAGACGACTTACGCAGTCGCCAGCGCCAGCAACTCCCGCGCCGCCGCCTCATCTGTGATCAGTGTATTACACCCAATCCGCCGGATCGTGGCGCGGATCGCCTTGGCGCGATGCGCGCCGCCTGACGACAACACGATGTGTTTGGCCTTCTTCAGCGTATCCAAATCAACCGACATCACCCGCTCGTTGATCGGATGGGCGACGGAGTTTCCGTCAGCATCGAGGAAGTTGAACATGGTGTCGCAGACGCAGCCGGCTTCGACGAGTTCGGTCAAGGTCTGGTGGCTGATGAAGCCTTCCGAAAGCGAGGTGGAATGCGGGCCGATGTCGCCGCAGGAGACGATGGCGAGGTCGAGGTTTTCGGCGAGGTCGTAGATCGCTTTCAGCCCGCATTCCTCGATCAGCGCACGTTTTGTCGTGACGGAATCGACGAGAAGCGGTGCGAGGAACATGTAGCATTCGGCGCCGAGCTGGCTTGCCAGCCGCCAGGTGTAGTCGATCGGGTTGGTCTGGCGGACGGCCACGATCCCGCCGAGCAGCGAGACCACCTTGCAGTTTTCCCGGCCGGGCGAGCGGAAACCGGCAAGCGATGCGGTCATGGTCCGGCCCCAGCCGACGCCGATCGTCATGTCATTGGTGATGGCTTCGGTCAGGAACTGGCCGAGGGCGAGACCTACGGCTTTGGCGATCGAGGCGGCATCCTGGCTGTCCGGCGAGGGGACGACAACGGCCTCGTCGAGACCATAGGCCTTCTCCAGCCGCACGGCGAGATCAACGCAGTCGGCGACGCCATCGCTGATCCAGATCTGGACTTCGGAGCGTTTGCGCGCCTCCTCCAGCATGCGGATGACCGTCGAGCGGCTGATGCCAAGACGGTCGGCCACATCCTTCTGCGTCAGGCCCTCGTTGTAATAGAGCCAGGCGGCGCGGATGCGCAGCGCGGCTGCGTCCGAAAGGGTGCTGTGGGTCTCGCGTCGGAGCTTGGTCAAGATCTCTCTCGAATGGGGAACTTCCAGCGGGCACTATCCGTTCTTGTGATACTTATGTCAAATTCAAAGGACATATGTCTTGACTTTGCCGTCTTCTGACGGTGATAGTCCGGGCAATGAGACCGGCGTGCACATGCCGGTCGCCAACCCTTTTCGCGCAGCCGAAGGATGATCTGATGACCTCGAAACTCGAACAGCTTCGTTCCATGACGACCGTCGTCGCCGATACCGGTGACATCGAGGCCGTCCGCCGCCTGAAGCCGGTCGATTGCACCACCAATCCCTCGATCGTTCTGAAGGCGCTCGGCACCGATGCGTTCAAGGATGCCTTCCAGGAAGCGATCACCTGGGGCAAGGCCAAGGGCGGTCAGGATGATGCCGTGATCGGCGCGATTGCCGATCGCATGGCGATCTCCGTCGGTGCTGCCTTGGCTGAACTCGTCCCGGGCCGCGTGTCGACCGAAGTCGATGCCGACCTCTCCTTCGACACCAAGGCCTCGATTGACAAGGCGCATCAGATCATTGCTGGCTACAAGGAGCGCGGCATCGAGAAGGATCGCATCCTGATCAAGCTCGCCTCGACCTGGGAAGGTATTCGCGCTGCCGAAGTGCTGCAGAAGGAAGGCATCGACTGCAATCTGACGCTGCTCTTCTCCAAGGCGCAGGCGATTGCCTGCGCCGAAGCCAAGGTCTTTCTCATCTCGCCTTTCGTCGGCCGCATCCTGGACTGGTACAAGAAGTCGACCGGTGAGGACTACACGTCCGAAACCGATCCGGGTGTGGTCTCTGTCCGCTCGATCTACAACTATTACAAGGCGAACGGTATCAACACGATCGTCATGGGCGCCTCCTTCCGCAATGCAGGCGAAATCGAAGCGCTCGCCGGTTGCGACCGCCTGACGATCAGCCCGCAGCTGCTCGACGAGCTGAATGCGGACCAGGGCACGCTTGCCCGCGCGCTGTCGCCAGAAACGGTCAAGGCCGAGCCGCATGTCTCGCTCGACGAGAAGGCTTTCCGCTGGGCGATGAACCAGGATGCGATGGCGACCGAGAAGCTCGCTGAAGGCATTCGCGGGTTTGCAAAGGATATGGATACGCTGCGCGGCCAGATCGCCAAGGCACTGGCTGCCTGATCGGGCAACCAATTCTCCAATATCGAGTTCGAGGATGGCCGCGGCGAAAGCTGCGGCCATTTTTCATTTGTGCCAGAGTGCTGGTGTTGTTGAAGGGAGAGCGGACATGGCCATCATGAAGGGCGGTTGCGCCTGCGGCAAGGTGCGGTTCGAGGCTGAGGGTGAGCCGGACCGTGTCGGCATCTGCCATTGCCTCGATTGCCGCAAATATCACGGAGCGCTCTTCTATGCCGCGGCCATCTATCCGGACACGCAGGTGAGAATCACCGGCGAAGCGCAGATGTATGAGGGCCGCTATTTCTGCCCGACCTGCGGTTCCCGGGTCTTCAATCGGAGCGGCGGCGAGGTCGAGCTTCATCTGGGCTCTCTCGACGATATCAATGTGCTTCAGCCGAGCTATGAACTCTGGACGATCCGGCGGGAGGGCTGGCTGCCGGAGTTTCCGGTGGGGGAGCGCCACGAGCGGGATCGGCCAGGTGAGGGGCGTGAGGCGGAGTGAAGCGGCGGGGTCGGCCGGATTCTACGGCTTACCCGTGTGGCGCCATCGCATCAATCGCGGGCAATGTCGTTCTGACCCGACTCAGGGCTGCAGGAAGTGCTGCCTTAATGATTGACGAAGGGTTAATTTCTGCGTCATATCGCATAAATGACGAGCCTCCGAATCCGCATGGGATTCGCGCAGGTGAGGAGCGGGATTTTCCGCCTTTTGTCATTGTCACGGCGGGGGAAGCAGACACCAACTCTGCTGCATGATGCCCGATCCAACGCCAGGCTCTTAAGAGCCATGTTTCCACTGAAGATTGCGTCCGCAGCCGCACTGCCAGATGTCGCCCGTTGTTCAACGCGCGCCTTGCAGGAGCCGCCGGGCTAGCGCGTCAACCCGGGGGAGACGCGCGCCTGGTGTGGGGTCGCAATGCGTATTTGATCCACATTTCTTTAGGGCGGGCGTTGATGGCTACGATCATTCCTTCGATGAGCATCACTCAGATCAGGACGCTGGCGACATCGACGATCGCGGCTTTCTCCAGCGAAGACGTCAATGCGCTGAGCTCCGCTCAGATTGGCGCAATGTCGTCGAAGCAGATCTCGGCCTTCCAGACGGATGATTTCGACAGTCTGTCATCCAGCCAGTTGCGCGCCGTTTCGGCAGCTGCGGTGCGTGGATTGACCATGGATCAACTCGCCGTCATCGATAGTGCCAAGATGATTGGGCTGCAGAGCGGTCAGCTCGGTGCCCTTTCTTCCGCCCAGATCGCAGCGCTGTCTGCCGACCAGTTCAATGCCCTGACGACGTCCCAGCTGAGCGCGCTCACCAGTGTGGCGCTTGCCGGGCTCGGGACGGACGATATCGCGACGCTGACCGCAGCCGAGCTCTCCGCCCTGTCTACACGGGCGCTTTCCGGTCTGTCCGCCACCAATTTTGCCGCACTGACCAGCAGTCAGCTCGCCGGTCTCACCACGGCCCAGATTGCCTCGCTGTCCACCGCCGTCATCGCTGGCCTCACCAGCAGCCAGATCGATGGTCTCTCCGCGCTGCAGGTCTCAGGCCTGACCTCGCGCCAGATCACGGTTCTCACCACCGACAAATTTGCCTCCTTCGGGACTGATCAGATTGCAGCCCTGCGGAGCGGTACGGTGGCTGCCCTGTCTTCGACACAGCTGGCGGCACTCTCGACCGAGCAGATCGATGTCATGACGACCGGCCAGCTTGCGGCGCTCAGCTCCGCGGCGATCAAGGGCCTCGGTTCCGATGATATCGATGTGCTGTCCGCAGAGGATGTGGCCGCCATTTCGACGCGGGCCCTGGCCGGCATTTCCGTCGACGTCTTTGCCTCGCTTAGTTCCGCACAGCTGACCAGCCTGACTTCGGCCAAGATCGCGGCATTGACCACGGCGCAGATCGCCTCCCTGACATCGGATCAGGTCGACGGCCTGGCGCCAGCCCAGCTTGCTGGTCTGACGAGCGCTCAAGTCAACGCGCTCAACTCCGGCACGCTGCTCTCGCTTAGCACCCTGCAGATCAGCGGTCTCACTACCCGCGTGATCGCGATGCTCGGGTCGGCCAAGATCGCCGCGCTCGATAGTGCGCAGGTCGCGGCCCTCTCGACCGCGCAGCTTGCCGCCCTGTCCTCGTCGGGCGTGGCCGGGCTCGGGACCGACGATCTTGCGAACTTCACGTCCACCGAGCTTGCGGCCCTGAATTCCCGTGCACTGCAGGCGCTGACGACAGTCCAGATCGCCAGCCTGCTCTCGGCTCAGCTGACGGCGCTCTCCAGCGGCCAGATTGCGAGCCTGACGACAGCCCAGGTGGCGGCACTCAACAGCAGTCAGATCGACGGTTTGAGCACCGCCCAGATTGTGGCGCTCGGTTCCGCTCAGATTGTGGCTCTCGGAAACGTCAACATCACGACGCTTTCCACCGAGCAGATCGCCGCACTGAACAGCCGTGCCATCGGCGCGCTCACCAGCGCCCAACTCGATGCGATGACCAGTGACCAGATCGCAGCGCTGACATCGGCCCAGATCGCCGCGCTCTCGTCGAGCGACGTCGCAGCACTCTCGGCCAGCGACCTGGAGACATTCTCCACGAACGAGTTTGCCGCACTGACCTCCGCTGCCATCCGTGGCATCTCCACGTCCGTCATCGGCACCCTGTCGACGACGCTGATTGGCGCGATGAACACGCGGGCCGTGGCGGCTCTCGCCTCAGGGCAGGTTGCGGCCATGACCTCGGCGCAGATCGCCAGCCTGTCGAGCGCCCAGATTGCTGCCCTGTCGTCGACTTCGGTTGCGGCACTCGGGTCTGATGATCTCTCCACCTTCGATTCCGCCGACATTGCCGCGCTGCAGTCCCGGTCGCTGGCCGGCCTGACGAGCGGTGCGTTCTCCAGCTTGACCTCCAGCCAGCTGGTCGCCTTTACCTCCGCCCAGATCGCAGCTCTCTCGACCGCCGTGATTGGCTCGCTGCAGAGCACTCAGCTGAATGCCCTGACCACGAGCCAGATCGCGACGCTGTCGTCGAGCCAGATCGCGGCGCTGTCTAGCGCAGCACTTGCATTGCTGGACACGGCTCAGATCAGGGCGATCAGCACGCGTGGCATCGCGGCTCTGACGTCCCAACAGATTTCTGCCCTGAACACGGCGACCTTCGATGCGCTGACCAGCACGCAACTGGCTGCGCTGAGTTCCTCGGCTATTCGTGCCCTGACCACCGGTGCCATCGGTACTCTGACATCTTCCGAGATCGCCACTCTGCCGTCTCGTGTCATTGCCGCGCTTTCAAGCAGCGGCATTGCGGCGCTGACATCCGACCAGATTTCGAGCCTGACTGCCGCTCAGGTCGCAGCACTGACATCAGGGCAAATCGACGTTCTGAGCAGCACTCAGATCGATGCGCTGTCCACAGCCGCCGTCGCCGGGCTCACCAGCGCCCAGGTTCGGTCGCTCACACCAGAGCAGTTCGCCTCTCTGTCGAGCGAACAGATGCAATCCTTGAACACGCGTGCGCTTGCTGATCTTGGCAGCACTCTGTGGTCTGCGGTCGGAAGCGCTGAATTTGCTGCTCTTTCGACGTCGCAACTTGCAGCGCTTGGAAGTGCGCCGCTCGCCTCGACCCTGCTCGATACGCTGACCTCGTCGGAACTTGCCGTTTTGAGTAGCCGAACGATTGCTTCCATTGCCCCAACCGCCTTCGCCACTCTCGATACCACCCAGTTGGCCGGGCTTACGTCCGGACAGGCCTCCGCGCTGACCACGGCGCAGATCGCTGCCCTTAACAGCACGCAATTCGACGGCCTGACATCGGCCGCGATCGGTGCCTTGACCAGCGCGCAGTTGCGGGCGCTGACGTCCGATACGTTTGCCTCGCTGTCCACCAGCCAGATTACCGCAATCAACACCCGCGCCTTTGCCGGCCTCGCCTCAGCTCAGATCGCCGCGCTGTCTTCCGAGCAGATCGGCTCTCTGACGACTGCCCTGCTCGCCCTGCTCTCGAGTGCTGCGGTTGCCGGTCTCACGACCGAAGACCTGGGTGCGCTGGAATCGAGCGATATCGCTGCCATCAGTTCGCGGGCGATCGTCGGCTTGTCGACGGCCAATATCGCCGCCCTTGGCAGTGCTCAGCTCGCCGGACTGACCACGTCGCAGATGAGTGCGCTGACGACGGCCCAGGTCCGTGCGTTGACGTCGGCTCAGGTCGCCGGCCTGACGAGCAGCCAGTTCTCTGCTCTGACCTCGACACAGATCCGCAGCCTGTCGACCAGCAGCATTGTCGCTCTCAACACTGCTCAGGTCGCAGCGCTCAGTTCGCGGGTCATCGGGTCGCTATCCACCGAGCAAGTGGTTGCCATGACCACTGGGCAGATCGAGGCTCTGACCGCAGCGCAGGTCGGCGCTCTCGGGTCGGCCGCGATCCGTGCCTTGGAGGATGGTGACCTGCAGCTCTTCGCCACTGAAGACATCGCCGCCATTGCCACGTCCGCGATTGCGGGTCTGACGACCCAGGATATTGATGATCTAAGCTCTGCGCAGCTCTTCGCGCTGACGACCCCGCAGGTTCAGGCCATGAACGACGTTCAGCTCGCGGCGGTTATCGCAGCCTATCAGGATATCTGATCCGCCAGACCACGCATTGCCCTCAGGGCCTTCTGGGCCTTGGGAAAGGATCGATGATTATCTCCGGCTCGAATGAGGGATTGCGCACGTCATCCGGCGGTGCAAAGCCTGTCTCCTCTAGCAGGAAGCGTCCGTCTACCCAGCCTGAGATGCGGGGGCGATCCACAGTCGCGATGCGGCACCAATAGCCGCCACGGCTATCCTGGCAGGAGAGGCGCTCGATCGGTTGCCCCTCATCGAGTGCGTAGATGACGCGGAAATTCGGGCCTGCGCCGGAGTGGACCGCGAGGCGCTTGCCAGGCGGCAGGCCGCGGACATGCCAGAGATAGGTGTCCATCAGATTGCTGTCATCGATGTCAGGGGCGGGGATGACCTTCGGCTCTTGAGCATGCGCCGCAAGGCTCGTACCTGCGATGCAGGCGAGAGCGGTCAGGATGATCATGGTGGCGCGGTGGTGCATGCGAGGCTCCCTGAAGTGCTTCGCATCATACCGGCGGCTGCGGGATGCCGCCACCGCTTTGCTGCGTCAGGGTAAATGCCAACAGCCAAAAGGGAAGGGGCCACCGAGGTGACCCCTTCCCCTTATCGCCCGCAGGCCCCTGCTGAAATTAATGCGCGATCATCACGTGGCGAACGGTCGTGTAGTCTTCCAGCGCGTAGATCGACATGTCCTTGCCATAGCCCGACTGCTTCATGCCGCCATGGGGCATTTCGTTGCAGAGCATGAAGTGGGTGTTGATCCAGGTGCAGCCGTAACGCAGCTTGGCGGCGCTCTGCATGGCGCGGGAAATGTCCTTGGTCCAGACGGAGGAGGCAAGGCCGTAGTCGCTGTCATTGGCCCAGGCGACAGCCTGCTCGGCTTCGGTGAAGCGGGTGACGGAGACCACGGGCCCGAAGACTTCGCGGCGGACGATTTCGTCGTCTTGCGTCGCGCCGGCAATGACTGTTGGCGTGTAGAAGAAGCCCTTGTCGGAGCCGAGCTTGCCGCCGGCGACGACTTCCATGTGCTTGTGTTCGGCAGCGCGCGTGACGAAGCTTTCAACGCGGTCGCGCTGGCGCTTGGAAATCAGCGGGCCAATCTCGTTTTCAGCATCGTCGGCCTGGTTGAACTTGATCGTGGACACGGCGGCCGCGAGATCCGCGACGAAGCGGTCGTAGATCTTGTCGCTCGCATAGATGCGGCAGGCGGCGGTGCAGTCCTGGCCGGCATTGTAGTAGCCGAAGGTGCGGATGGCAGCGACGGCGGCGTCGATATCGGCATCGTCATGGATGATAACCGGGGCCTTGCCGCCGAGCTCCAGATGGGTGCGCTTCACCGTCTTGGCGGCTGCCGTCATGATCTTTTTGCCGGTGGCGATATCGCCGGTGATCGACAGCATCTGGATTTTCGGGTTGTTGATCAGCGCGTTGCCGACGCTTTCGCCGCGCCCGAGCACCACGTTCACCACGCCCTCGGGCAGGATGTCGGCCATGACCTTGGCGAGCTTCAGCGCCGTCAGCGGCGTCTGCTCAGAAGGCTTGAAGACCACGGTGTTGCCGCCGGCAAGTGCGGGAGCCAGCTTCCAGGCCATCATCATCAGCGGGTAGTTCCAAGGCGCAATCGAGCCGATGACGCCGACCGCATCGCGGCGGATCATCGAGGTAAAGCCCGGGAGGTATTCGCCTGACACCGGCGCCTGCAGCGTGCGGATCGCGCCGGCGAAGAAACGGTAGCAGTCGACGATCGCCGGGATTTCGTCATTTAGGACGGCGTTGATCGGCTTGCCGCAGTTGAGGCTTTCAAGGGCTGCGAAAGCGGCTGCGTCCTTTTCGATCGCGTCGGCAATCGCGAGCAGGTAGCTCGCGCGCTGGCCGGGTGTCGTCTGCGACCAGGAGACGAAGGCGCCTTCGGCAGCGTCGACTGCCGCCTCGACCTGGGCGAGCGAGGCTTCAGGGAGATCGACGATGAGTTCGCCGGTCTTGGGGTTCAGGATCTTTTCGTCCGTCTCTGTGCCGGCTTCAAATTTGGCGCCGATCAGCATCTGGGTGTCCATGTCGTTCTCCCTTTTATCAGACTTCATTTGCGACAACGCCCCTGAAGAAGAGGCGTCGACGGTGGTTCATTTGCCGCTGCCCGCGATCTGGTCGGTATCGCGGGTCAGATAATAGGCCGCCAGGATCGGCAGGAAAGTCACGATCACCACGACCATGGCGACGACGTTGGTGACCGGGCGCTGGCGGGGGCGGATCAGTTCTTCCAGCATCCAGATCGGCAGTGTCGATTGCTGGCCGGCGGTAAACGTGGTGACGATGACTTCGTCGAAGGATAGCGCGAACGCGAGCATGCCGCCGGCCAGAAGCGCTGTGGCAATGTTCGGCAGGATCACATGGCGGAAGGTCTGGAAACCATCGGCGCCAAGATCCATCGAGGCCTCGATCAAGGATCCTGAGGTGCGGCGGAAGCGGGCGACGGCGTTGTTGTAGACCACGACGACGCAGAAGGTCGCGTGGCCGAGGATGATCGTCCAGAAGGAGAAGGGGATATCCGCCAGCGAAAAGGCCGAGCGCAGCGCGATGCCGGTGATGATGCCGGGCAGCGCAATCGGCAGGATGACGAGCAGCGAGATGACTTCCCGGCCAAAGAACTTGGTGCGGGCGACGGCGGCAGCCGCCAGCGTGCCGAGTACCATCGCAATCACGGTTGCGATGCTCGCGACCTTGACCGAGAGCCAGAGCGCTTCCCAGATATCAGGGCGGTTCCAGGCGACGGCAAACCACTTGGTGGTGAAGCCCGGTGGCGGCCACTGGAAGCTCTTTTCCTCCGTGGTGAAGGCATAGACGAAGATCAGCAGGATCGGCAGATGCAGGAAGGCAAGGCCGGCACCGGCGGCGATCTTCAAGGACAGGCCTGATGACTGGGAGCGGTCAGAGCGCATCGAAGGCCCCCATGCGTTTGGCGATGGTGAGGTAAATGCCCATGATCACGATCGGCACGACCGAGAAGGCGGCGGCAAGCGGGATGTTGCCGGCAGTACCCTGCTGCGCATAGACGGCCTGGCCGATGAAGAGGCGCGAGGTGCCGACGATCTGCGGAATGATGTAATCGCCCATGGTCAGCGAGAAGGTGAAGATCGAGCCCGCGACGATGCCGGGCAGCGCCAGCGGAAAGAGCACATGGCGGAAGGTCTGGCGGCTATCGGCGCCGAGATCGCCTGAGGCTTCGATCAGGTTGCCGGGCACGCGCTCCAGGGCTGCCTGGGTCGGCAGGATCATGAAGGGCAGCCAGACATAGACGAAGACGATGAAGGTGCCGAGATAGCTGATCGACAGCGAATTGCCGCCGATGACCGGGATTGCAAGGAGGCCATCGAGCAGCCAGGTGAGATGCAGCTTAGCGAAGATCCAGGTGAGGATGCCTTCCTTGGCGAGGATCAGCTTCCAGGCATAGACCTTGACCAGATAGCTCGACCAGAGCGGCAGCATGATGCCGAGATAGAAGACGGCCTTCCAGCGGCCCTTGGCGTAACGCGCGGCGTAATAGGCGATCGGGAAGGCGATGACGGCGGAGGCCAGCGTGACGGCGGCCGACATCAGCAGCGTGCGCAGGATGATGTCGAAATTGGCCGGACGGAGCAGTTCGCCATAAGTCGCGAGCGTGAACTCGTAATTGATCAGGCCGGAGAATTCGTCGATCGAGAAGAAGCTCTGAAGCAGCAGCGCCACCAGCGAGCCGACATAGATGATGCCGAGCCAGAGCAGGGGCGGCACCAGCATCAGAACCAGCAGCAGGTTGGGCCTCCGCCAGAACAGATCCGAGAGCCGCCCCATCAGGCCCTGACGGCCAGGGGTGATGGCAGATGTGGAGATAGCCGTCATGCGGCCTCCTCCATGTAATGCGGGTCGGAGGCCGACCATGTGATGCGGATGCTTTCGCCGGCTTGAGGCGCGGACTGGCCAGCGGGCAGCGAGACGGTAAGGGCGGTCACTGCGGTCTCGACGAAGAGCTTGGTCGAGGCGCCAAGGAAGCTGGTCGAGCGCACGGTCGCCTCGACGCCGCCTTCCGAGACGATGCGGATCGCTTCTGGGCGCAGGCTCGTCCAGCGGGCTTCACCGCCCAGCGCTTTCATGGCGTCCGGGGCGATCACGTTGGAGGAGCCGACGAAATCGGCGACGAAGCGGGTGCGGGGGCGGTTGTAGATCTCGTGCGGGGTTCCGGCCTGGACGATCTTGCCGTCATTGAAGACGGCAACGCGGTCGGCCATGGAGAGTGCTTCCCCCTGGTCGTGGGTGACGAAGACGAAGGTGATGCCGAGCGAACGCTGCAGGCTTTTCAGCTCCTCCTGCATCTGTTCGCGCAGTTTCAGGTCCAGCGCCCCGAGCGGCTCGTCGAGCAGCAGCACCTTCGGCTTGTTGACCAGCGCCCGGGCCAGCGCCACGCGCTGCCGCTGGCCGCCGGAGAGCTGGCCGGGCTTGCGGGCGCCGTAACCGGGAAGCTTGACCATCTCCAAGGCCTTCTCGGCTTCGCGGTGGCGCTCGGCCTTGGCGACGCCCTTGACCATCAGGCCATAGGCGACATTGTCGAGAATGTTCAAGTGCGGGAAGAGGGCATAGTCCTGGAAGACCGTGTTGACGTTGCGGCGATAGGGCGGCACGCCCTCGGCGGTTTCACCGAAGATCTCGATATGGCCAGCCGTCGGCTGTTCGAAGCCGGCGATCAGGCGCAGGCATGTCGTCTTGCCGGAGCCTGAAGGGCCGAGCATGGCGAAGAACTCGCCGGGCTCGACGGTCAGGTCGACGGCATCGACGGCTTTCACGCTGCCGAAATGGCGCGAGACCTTCGAGAAGGAGACGGCTGCGGACATGGGGACTCCAGAGGTATGTGAGGTGTGCCGCCGATAGGCGGCCTCTTCTCCCCAGCGGGGAGAAGTGCCGAGCATAGCGAGGCGATGAGGGGGGCCGAAGGCCACGAGGCCCCACGAGAGGCTAGAGGCTTCGCCTCCCCCTCATCCGGTCCTGCGGACCACCTTCTCCCCGCTGGGGAGAAGGGGAAGTGATCAACGTCCGCCGATCACGCCGATGTAGTCGGAAACCCAGCGGTGGTAGGGGACGCATTCGCCCTGGCTTTCGCACTTGGAGACCGGGGTCTTCCAGAACTTGATCTTCTCGAAGTTGTCGAAGCCGTTGTTGGTGCAGCCGGCGTCGGTCAGGAGCGCATTGCCCTTGCAGGCGGCAGGAACGGAGGGAACCGTGCCGAACCAGGCGGAGACGTCACCCTGGACCTTGGGCGAGAGCGAATGCTCCATCCACATATAGGCGCAATTCGGGTGCTCGCTCTCGGCATGCAGCATGGTCGTGTCGGCCCAGCCGGTGACGCCTTCCTTCGGGAAGACCGAGGCGACGGGCTGGTCCGCCTTCAAGAGGTTGACCTGGAAGGGCCAGGAGCCGGAGGCAACCACGCCTTCGTTCTTGAAGTCGTCGATCTGGATGAAGGCATCGTGCCAGTAGCGGCTGACGAGCTGGCGCTGGCCGCGCAAGAGGTCAAGCGCTGCCTTGTACTGATCTTCGTTGAGTTCGAAGGGGTCCTTGATGCCGAGTTCCGGCTTGTGGAACATCAGGTAGTTGGCGGCGTCGGCGACATGGATCGGGCCGTCATAAGCCTGGACGCGACCCTTGTTGGACTTGCCGTCAGCGAGCGTCACTTCTTCGAAGACGACATTCCAGCTGTCGGGCGCTTTGTCGCCGAACGCCTTGGTGTTGTACATCAGGACGTTCGGGCCCCAGACATAGGGCGTGCCGTAATGAACGCCGTCCTTGGTGTGCCAGGGAGCGTTCTGCAGACGCTCGTCGATGGTGCTCCAGGAGGGGATGAGGGCCGTGTTGATCGGCTGGACGCGCTTGCCGGCCACGAGGCGCAGCGACGCATCGCCCGAAGCGGTGACGAGGTCGAAGCCGCCTTCGTTCATCAGGGCGACCATTTCATCTGAGGTGGCGGCTGTTTTCACCGAGACCATGCAGCCGGTCTTCTTCTCGAATTCGGTGACCCAGTCGAAATTCTTGTCGGTTTCGCCGCGCTCGATATAGCCGGCCCAGGCGACGATGGAGAGGGCGCCTTCGCCGGCTCCGAGTGCCTGCAACGGCTCCTGGGCAACAGCGGCGGTGGTCATACTCAATACAGAGGCAAGGACAGTGCAAGACTTCAGAAGAGATTTCATCGCGAGGTCTCCCGTTTTTGAGGCCGCGTTTTTGCGGCCATATGTTCCCGGCGAGAAAGTTGCCGCGAATTAACCGCATTCGCAAATTCATTCGTCAGAATGGTGGTATCGGTTTTTCCGATGGGAGGTTGGTTGAGGTAATTGTTCTTAAGTGCCCCTCATCCCCCTGCCGGGACCTTCTCCCCGCAGGCGGGGAGAAGGGGGCAAACGGCCGGCCCCGGTGGCCTTCTCCCCGTTCACGGGGAGAAGGTGGCGGCAGCCGGATGAGGGGCAATCGCTGCGGGTCTTTACCTGACCCTTCCACTGCGGCTCGCCTCGGCAATCCCGACAAAATCCCGTGCCGCTTGCGGCAGGCTCGATCCCTTGCGCCAGACCATGCCGACCTGCACCACCGGCAGGGCACCTGACACGTCGCGGCTTTCGATGCGGTCGCCTTCCAGCGACCAGGGGCGATAGACGAGGTCGGGCAGGAGCGCCACGCCGGCGCCTGTCGCGACCAGACTGCGGACCGCTTCCACCGAGCGGGTGCGGAAGGCGACATGGGGGCGGGCGCC
This sequence comes from Allorhizobium sp. nf9_anc, assembly GCF_056323085.1. NCBI lineage: Bacteria > Pseudomonadati > Pseudomonadota > Alphaproteobacteria > Hyphomicrobiales > Rhizobiaceae > Allorhizobium > Allorhizobium sp. nf9_anc. Next base: position 499,588 of record NZ_CM150481.1, read on the forward strand.
CAGCGCCGAGAGGAGCTTGCCGGTGTTCTCCTCGATTTCGTCGACCGTCAGCATGATCAGCGGTTCCTTGGTGATATCGGCAATCGAGATGATGTCCGCCGAGACCAGCGGATGGCCGATCGGGAGCCAGAGGCGATAGGGCGAGGTTTCCAGGATTTCGGCCTGCAGCGCCATTCGGTCCCGCAGGTTTGATATGACCATGACGGCGACATCCAGTTCGCCACCGATCAGCAGATGTTCGAGATAGGAGCCGTTGTCCTCGATCGCCGAGACCTCGACGCCCGGACAGGCCCGGCGATAGCGGGCCAGCAGATCTGACAGCACGTAGCCGGCGACGAGCGAGGTGACACCGATGTTGAGCGTGCCGCCGGTGCTGTTCTGAGTTTCGGTGAAAACGTTGCGGGCGTCCGAGACATCCGCGAGGATCTTCGTCGCGTGGCGAAGGAACTGGTGGCCGTTATAGGTGATGGTCAAACCGCGCGGGTGACGCTCGAAGAGTTCGACGCCGAGATCGCCCTCGAGCTCCTTGATCGCCTCGGTGACGGAGGACTGGGAAATCGAGAGGTTCTGGGCGGCGCGCGTGACCGATCCCTGTTCTGCGACGGCGACGAAATACTGCAACTGACGGAGGGTGAAGGCCATGGCTCTTTCAAGCATGGCGCCCGCCGTGAGGCAAGGCGGTCGTCATGACGGGCGAGGGCTTGTCAGGTTGCAGGGCAGGTTTGCAAAACTGCACTGGTCAAGACCCGCTCAGGGTGTAGGATCGTTACGCCCGCGCCGTTGGTTCGTCCACGGATCCCTCCTCGTGCAAAGCTCCCATTGCCCCATGAAATCGACGCCGCTCGGCTATATCTTCACCTTCCTCGCCTTTTCCGTCTTTGCCATCCAGGACGGACTTTCCAAGCATCTTGGCGAAACCCACTCGCCGGTGCAGGTGGCCATGGTGCGCTACTGGGCCTTCGTCGCCTTCGCGCTGTTTCTGGCGATGCGGTCGTCCGGTGGCTTGAGTGTTGCGGTCAACACGAAGCGGCCGTTTCTGCAAATCCTCAGGGGCCTCATTCTCTTCTTGCAGATCCTGATCTCGATCGTGGCCTTCACGCAGGTGGGACTTGCCCAGAGCCAGGCGATCTTTGCGGCCGGGCCGATTTTCGTGGCACTCCTCTCCATGCCGATCCTCGGCGAAAAGGTCGGCTGGCGGCGCTGGACGGCGATCCTCTTCGGCCTTGTCGGCGTGGTGATCATGCTGGCACCCAGCGGCGACGGCTTCAATTCCTATATCTGGCTGCCGCTGATCTGCGCGGTGCTCGGCGCGATCTACGGGATCGCCACGCGTCTCGTCAGTCGCGACGACCAGCCGTCGACCAGCTTCTTCTATCTGGCGATCGTCGGCTTCATCGGCTCGAACCTGCTTGGTCCCTTCTTCTGGACGCCGTTCACGCCTGTTGGATGGGGCTTGATGATCGGCCTCTGCTGCACCGGCATTGTCGGGCATCTGGCGCTGATCAAGGCCTATGAAAACCTCGATGCCGTCATCGTCCAGCCGATCTCCTACTGGCAGCTGGTGCTGGGTGCTATGATCGCGGTGACGGTGTTCGGCGAAGTGTTGCGCTGGAATACGGTGGTGGGTGCCGTCATCGTCGTCGGTGCGGGTCTCTTCACCGTCTGGCGGGAATGGGTGGTGTCGCGCCGCGCCAAGCGCGCCGAGGAAGAGGCGCGGGTCTAAGACGCTCCGGAGGTCTTATTCCTCATCAGCGATCCGTTTCAGTTCTTCCAGCCCCACCGGTGCGATCGGGCGGAAGTCCAGGCCATAGACACGGCTTGCGCAATCGCGTTTCACCCGTTCGATCTGCGCCTTTTCGCCCCGGATGCGGGCGCGCAGGAGCGGATCGCGGGTGCCTGTGATCGCCATCGACTTGTTGACCACCCAGCCATAGGGCGCGATGCCGGCGCGGCGCAGGTCGTCCTGAAGCGCTGATGCTTCAGAGACCGGTGTCGTCTCCGGCAGGGTGACCAGCAGGACGCGCGTATAGGCGGGGTCCTGCAGGCGCATCAGCGGTGTCACCATGCGGCCGGGAGCGTTGTCGTCCATATGGCGTGTCATCTGGCGGTGATAGGCGCCTGTCGCATCGAGCAGCAGCAGCGTGTGGCCGGTGGGCGCGGTGTCGATCACCACGAAGCTTGATCGGGCTTCGCCGACGACACGGGAGAAGGCGTGGAAGACGGCGACTTCTTCGGTGCAGGGAGAGGCAAGATCCTCGCGCAACAAGGCCTGACCGGCGTCATCGAGATCCCGGCCCTTGGTCGCCATGACCTTGTCGATGTAGCGTTTGGTCTCCGCCTCCGAATCGATGCGATCGACCGTCAGGCCTGGCATGGCGGCGGCACCGACGACGAAGGACAGATGGGCCGCCGGGTCTGTCGTGGTGAGGTGGACCGTATGGCCATGGGCGGCAAGCCCGACGGCGACGGCGGCGGCGACCGTGGTCTTGCCGACACCGCCCTTGCCCATGACCATGACAAGGCCCTTGCCGCTTGCGGCGATTTCATCGACCAGCGTCGAGAGACGGGGAAGGGCCAGGCTTTCGACGGTGTCGTCTGCGGTATCGGCAGGAGGCGCGAGGGCCGTCTCGGACAGCAGTGCGCGCAGGGCGTCGAAGCCCACCATGTCGAAGGGTTTAAGTCCGACCTCGTCGCGGGGCAGCGATGCGAGAGCGATTGGTAGGTCACTCAGCGCCTTCCTCTGTTCTGCCGCGAAGGCGCTCGCCACAGGATCGTTCGGATCCGTCGGCGTGAAGCGGCCGTTGACGGCGAGCATCTGGTTGGAAAGGCCGAGTTCGGAGAGCTCTCCGGCGGTGCGGGCGGCTTCGCGGATCGCGCCGCGATCGGCGCGTGTTACCAGCACGATGGTGGTGCGGGCGGGATCGCCGAGGCATTCCAGCGCCGTGCGGAATCGATCTTCCTGCATTTTCAGTCCGGAATGGGGCCCAAGGCAGGAGGCGCCGCGCTCATTGGTCTCCAGGAAGCCGGTCCAGGCCTTTGGCAAGCTGAGCAGCCGCAGGGTATGCCCGGTCGGCGCGGTGTCGAAGACGATGTGGTCGAAACGCGGGTTGTCATCGGCGAGCAGGCCGACGAATTCGTCGAAGGCGGCAATCTCTGTGGTGCACGCGCCTGACAGTTGTTCGCGCACGGTGGCGCGGTCCTTGTCGGTCGCATCAGGTCCCATCTGTCCCAGCACACGTTGGCGATAGTCTTCTGCCGCGCTCTCCGGGTCGATGTTCATCGCGGACAGGCCCGGCACACCGGGCACCGCTGTCGGATCGCTGCCGAGCGCCAGCCCCAGCATTTCATCGAGATTGGAGGCGGGGTCGGTGCTGACGAGCAGGATCTTCAGGCCCTGGTCGGCGAGCGCGATGGCCGTCGCGCAACTGAGCGAGGTCTTGCCGACGCCACCCTTGCCGGTGAAGAACAGGTGGCGGGTGGGTTTTTGAAGAAGTTTCATCGTCGACATGGGCGTCCATCCTCGCGTTGATGGAATGACCCTAGCCCGCCATCGCCCTTGCGGACTTGATTCATGCCAAGTGGCAGGGTGATCAGATGTCTCCTGCTGCGGCGATGCGGTTGACGCTGCGGGCCTGCCAGAGCGTGCGGAAGAAGGCGAGGATGAAGATGCCGCTCATGATCAGCACGATCGTCGGGGCGGGGGCACTGTCGATGAAGAAGCTCAGATAGATGCCCGCGAGCGAAGACGAGACAGCGACGATCACGGCCGTCACCAGCATCGTTGCGTAGCGCTTGGTGAGCAGGAAGGCGATCGCGCCGGGGGCAACGAGCATAGCGACCGAGAGGATGATGCCGACCGCTTTTAGGGCGCCGACGACGACCAGCGAGAGCACGGCGAGCTGGCCGTAATGCAGGAGACGGACAGACAGGCCGATGGCGCGGGCGTGCTGCGGATCGAAGGCATGGGCCAGAAGATCCTTGCGCAAGACAACGAGGAATGCGGCGGCGAAGAGGGCGATCAGGCCGGTCTCGATGAGGTCCGAGGGCAGGAGGCCCAGCATGTCGCCGAAGAGGATGTGGTCGAGATGCACCGAGCTCTGGACCTGGACATAGAGGACCAGGCCGAGGCCGAACATGCCGGAAAAGACGATGCCCAGCACCGTGTCTTCCTTGATGCGGCTGTTCTCCTTGATGAAGCCGGTCAGAAGCGCACAGACGAGACCGGCGATAAAGGCCCCGATCGCCAGCGGAATACCGGCGATATAGGCGATGACCACGCCCGGCAGCACGGCATGGGAGACTGCGTCGCCCATCAGCGACCAGCCTTTTAACACCAGCAGGCAGGAGAGGAGTGCCATGGGGATGGCGATCATCAATGTGACCACAAAGGCCGACTGCATGAAGGGAAGCTGGAAGGGCAGGAGGGCGAGTTCGAGGGTTTCGCTCATGCGGGCCGCTCCTCGGGCAGACGGTGCGGTTCTGCCGTCGATGCGGAGGGCATCGGTTCCAACGCTTCGCGGGCGCGGCTGCGGGCGGCGAGCAAGCCGTGCTTCGGGGCGAAGAGGAAGGCTGCGAGGAAGATCAGGGTCTGCAGGACGACGATGATGCCGCCGGTCGCGCCGTCGAGGAAGTAGCTGGCATAGGCACCGACGAAGCTGGTGCCGGCACCGATGGCAAGTGCCATGATGATTAGACGCTGGAAGCGGTCGGTCAGCAGATAGGCTGTGGCGCCTGGCGTTACGACCATGGCGATGACGAGGAAGGCGCCGACGGTCTGCATGGCGGCAACGGTGGAGGCCGCAAGCAGAGTGAAGAAGATCACCTTGAGGCGTTCGGGCTTGAGGCCGATCGAGCGGGCGTGGTTCTCGTCGAAGAAGGTGACCATCAGGTCCTTCCACTTCAGTGTCAGCACGAGGAGGCTGACGCCGCCGATCAGGATGAGCTGCAGCGTATCGGCCGGCGTGATGGCGAGGATATTGCCGAGCACGATGGTCTTGATGTCGATCGAGACGGGCGAGATCGAGACCATGAACAGGCCAAGGCCGAAGAAGGAGGTGAAGATCAGGCCGATGATCGCGTCTTCCTTCAGCTTGGTGCGCTGGTTGAGGAAGAGGATGGCGAGCGCTGCGAGCCCGCCGGACATGAACGCACCAAAAGCAAAGGGCAGGCCCAGCATATAGGCACCGGCAACGCCCGGCACGATGGCATGAGAGAGCGCATCGCCGATCAGCGACCAGCCTTTCAGCATCAGATAGGCGGAGAGGAAGCCGCAGACGCCGCCGACGAGTGCGCTCACCAGGATGGCGTTGCGCATGTAGTCGTAGGTGAAGGGCTCAACCAGGGTCGCGAGCATCGGCGGCTCCCGGTTTCGGCTGGCCATAGATGACAAAGGGGCGTTCGTCGTCGGTGATGACGGTGACCTCGCGGCCGTCATCGTCGTCGTGCAGGTCGCGGCCGGCGAGCACAAAGTGGCGCAGCGCGCCACCAAAGGCGGTCTTCAGGTTCGCCTCGGTGAAGGTATCCTCAGTCTTGCCGGAGGCGATGACCGTGCCTTTGACGAAGATGGTGCGGTCGCAGAAGTCGGGCACGCTGCCGAGATTGTGGGTGGAGACCAGCATGACGCGCCCCTCTGCACGCAGGTCCTTCATCAGACCGATGATCTGCTCCTCGGTGGTGACATCGACGCCGGTGAAGGGTTCGTCGAGCAGTATCACCTGGCCTTCCTGGGCAAGCGCGCGAGCGAGGAAGACGCGCTTGCGCTGGCCGCCGGAGAGTTCGCCGATCTGGCGCTTGCGGTAATCGCCCATGCCCACGCGGGCAAGCGCTTCGTCAACGAGCTGGTGATCGCGCTTCGAGGGGATGCGCAGGAAATTCATGTGGCCGTAACGGCCCATCATCACGACATCTTCGACGAGAACGGGGAAGTTCCAGTCGACTTCTTCCGCCTGGGGCACATAGGCGACGAGGTTCTGCTTGAGTGCCTGTTTGACGCTCATGCCGAGCACGCGGATCTCGCCTGAGGCCACCGGCACGAAGCCCATGATCGCCTTGAAGAGGGTGGACTTGCCGGCGCCGTTGACGCCGACAAGGGCCGTGATGGTTCCGGGTGGGATTGCAAAGCTCGCATGGCGCAAGGCCGTGTGGCCGTTGCGATAGGTGACCGTCACATCCTCTGCGGCGATCCCTTCGCGATTGCGTCTTGCGCCCGATCCCATGATCATCCGGCAAATCCCTTCACGATGGTCGATACCGTCACCTTCAAGAGATCCAGATAGGTCGGGACCGGGCCATCAGGCTCGCTGAGGGAGTCCACATAAAGGATGCCCCCGTAGCGTGCCCCGGTTTCCGCCGCGACCTGTTTGGCCGGCTTGTCGGAGACAGTGCTCTCAGAGAATACGACGGGGATCTTGTTTTCGATCACCTGGTCAACGACAGCCTTGACCTGCTGGGGCGTGCCCTGGCTATCGGCATTGATCGGCCAGAGGTAGAGTTCCTTCATGCCGAGATCGCGGGCGAGGTAGGAGAAGGCGCCTTCGCTCGTTACCAGGAAGCGCTCGTTTTCCGGGATCTTGGCGATTTCCGCCTTCATCGGCTCGATCTCGGCGCTGATCTTCTGCGAATAGGTCCTCGCATTGGCCTCGTAGATCGCGGCGTTTGCGGGGTCGAGATCGGTCAGGGCCTTGCGGATGTTTTCGACGTAGATCAGCGCGTTTTCCGGCGACATCCAGGCATGCGGGTTGGGCTTGCCGTCATAGGCGCCGCCGGCAATGCTGATCGGCTCGATGCCATCGCTGACGGTGACGGTCGGCACGTCGCCGAGATTGGCGAGAAATTTCTCGAACCAGGCTTCTAGGTTAAGGCCATTGCGCAGAACCAGATTGGCGTCGCGGGCCTTGAGGATGTCGCGCGGTGTGGGCTGGTAGCCGTGAATTTCCGCGCCGGGCTTGGTGATGCTTTCGACGGTTGCGGCATCGCCTGCAACATTCTGGGCAATATCGGCAATCACGGTGAAAGTCGTGACGACCTTCAGCTTGTCGTCGGCAAAAGCTGTCCCTGGCAGCAGGAGCGCCAGGGCGAAAAGACGGCAGGCAAGCTTTGAGACCATGGTCTATTCCTGTTCTTGCAAGTCATTCTCATTAAAACCTATCGCGCTCCGCGCTGATGTCAACGCTTTTGCAAATCATTTGCAAAAAGCTTTCCGTGATCTGTGCCGGAACTGGAAAGCCGGGGTTAAAGGTTCCGCAAGGAGAAGGGGGCTATGGTCGACCTCAGTATTGCGTAAACAGTCGGGACGGTGTCATGGCGGAGTTCCAAGCGTGAAGGTGCCGAAGATCCACCTTTCACGAAAGCTCATGCTCATTTTGGGCGGGGTGCTGGTCACCCTTGGCGGCACGGGTGCCGCTGCCGTCTATATCGGCGCGGACAAGCTGCTCGGCCCCTCCTATGCCGAATTGAACGGGCTTGAATGCACCGAAGTCAAAACGGTCGAGATCCGGAAGAAAGATCGCTTCTGGGTGCGCAAATTCATTACCACCAATGAACCCGGCGACGGGCTGACCCGCGTCAAGACGGCGCTGCGCGTGGCAAAGACCCTGCAGGAAACGAAGAAGGCCGACCTGGTGCAGGTCGTCGTACTCGATGCCACCGGCCCGAAGGACCGCTCGGGCATGCGTGGTCGTGCGGTCGGGGCTGACGTCATCTATGTGCCGGACCCGAGCCATGTGCCCCAGGAAATGTCGGCGCGTGTGCTGACGGCCCGTTATGCCGATGGCCTTGCTGCGCCGAATGGCGAGTTCTTCGGCGAGCGTGTCGACATGCTCGAAGCCGATATTCAGGCGCTTGTCGCCAAGCTCAACGATCAGACGGATTGCGTGAAGCCCGAAGGCTTGGTGCCGGAAGGCGAGGGCCATGGCGAGAAGGCCGCCGATGGTCACGGAGAGGCGCCGGCTCATGGCGCCGAGGATGCCCATGGCGAGAAGCCGGCCGAAGGGCATGGCGAGACGGATGCCAAGGGTGATGCCGAGGGTCATGGCGATGCGCCTGATGGTGAACACGGTGAGGAAACTCCGGTCGCCGAGCACGGTGCCGAGGAAGACAAGGGCTGGATGGCCTCGCTGATGGGCATGGTCGGTCTCGGCGGCGATGAAGCGCCTGCCGAAGGACACGCCGTACCGGCGGATGGCCATGCGGCACCCGCCGATGGCCATGGTGCCGTGGCCGAGGGTCACGAGGCGCCGGCCGAGGATCACGCGGAGCCGGCTGCTGTTGCGCATGGAGATGCAGGTTCTGCCGAGACCCATGGAGGAGACGCGGCGACCGATCATGCTGCCACGGATCCTGCCGCGCATGGTGAGGAACCGGCTGCCGATGCGGCTCATGCGGCTGCGCCCGAGCATGGGGCAGAACAGGTCGTGCATACCGAAGAGAACCCCGCCGTTGTTGATGAGGCTGCGGCCCATAGCGCGGATGAAAACAGCCACGACGGTGCGGTCGAACAAGCCGCAGGCCATGACGCTGCTGCCGGTGAGACGCCGGTGGCCGAAGAGGCGCCCTCCGAAGGCGACGGCTGGTTCTCATCGCTGAAGAGCATCGTTGGGCTTGGCGGTTCCGAGGAAGAGGCGCCCGTCGCGGATGTTGCCGCTGAAGCCAAGCCCGCCGAGGGTTCGGATGGTGCCAAGAGCGCCGACCACGGGGCTGCCTGGCTGGAGAAGATGCGGGCACAGCCGATCGCGCCAGAGGGTGCGGGTGCTGCCGTGCCGGCAACCAAGCCGGAAGAGCATGGTGCTGCGACAGTTCCGGCCGAGGACGAGGCCGTTCTGCCGCCCAAGGCCAACACCAAGGGTGACGAACACGCCAAGGCGGATCACTGACAGCGTTTTCGCGGCGTCCCGGCTAAAAGGCGGGGCGCGTTCGTCAGTCCATAGGGTCTGGAAATTCCGCGATGGCGGTCTTAAGCCAATCCAGGAAATGCTGCGTCTTGCGACGACCCTTGCGCGCCACTTTCACAGCATATCGATAGTCGCTCGGGTGAAAGCCTGATGGGGCCACCAGTCGACCTGAGCCGACATCCGTCGCGACCAGATGCCACGGGACTACCGCCGCGCCGAGACCGTTCAGAGCGGCCTCGATGGTCAGGTGATAATGGTCGAACGTTCGTGACGGTCTAGGACTGTCCGGGGAAGTTTGCGCCACCAGGCGCGCCCATTCATGCCAGACATGCGGGCGGGTGCGCGTTTCCAAGCGTGGCAGTTCGCCTGCCCAGGCCGCGGCATCAAGCTTTGTCTCAGGCGCAACTGAGGGCGCGAAGACGAGGCCGAGTTTTTCCTGAAACAGCAGTGAACAGTCGATCGGAATCTCAGTGCCGGGTTCAAGGATCAGGATCTGAACATCGACGGGGCTGCGCGGCGACCGGTCGTCTGTCGCGAGCCGCACATCGTATTGTGGATGCTTGGTGGTAAAGTCGTGCAGTCGCGGAACCAGCCAGCGGATTGCAAAGGTGCTCAGGCAGGCAACGTCCAGAATGCTGTCATCGCCTTTCGAAACGAGGCGTAGTGCATCCTCGATCTGATCGAAGGCGTTTGTCAGGGCAAAGCCGAAAACACGTCCTTCAGCCGTCAGTCTTGGACGGTTGCGCGGCCCCTCGAACAGCGGTGTTCCGATTACCGCTTCCAGGTGACTGACATGGCGGCTCACGGCGCCATGGGTGACGGCGAGCTCTTCGGCACCTTCTGTGAGGGTTCCATGGCGGGCCGCAGCCTCAAAGGCGCGCAGCGCGGCAATGGGCAGATTTTTCCTGTGATTCATGTGAGCCACAGTCACAAACATGCGGGCCAGATGTCAATATGTGCGGCCTTATCTGTGTGATATTTCGCAACAATCTTCAGCACGTACAAGAGGTTGTTCTATGCCCTTCATCCGAACTGCTTTGCCCCATGGAACCGAAATTGCGCGCAAGCGCCATATCGTGGAGGGCATTCACGATGCGCTGGTCGAGGCCATTGGCATGCCGCAAGACGAGCTGTTTAACTTGGTCAGCGAGTACCGTGACGGTGAGTTCTTCTTTGATCGTCGCTTCAATGGCATCGCGCGCTCGGATGCCGTCGTGGTGGTGGAAATTACGATGCGGCGCGGGAGAAGCGATGCGATGAAAAAGGCGCTTTATGCCGCGATTGCGCGCAATCTCGAAACTCGCGCGGAGGTCTCCCCGAAAGATGTTTTCATCTTCATGCATGAAAATGATTATTCGGACTGGAGTGTTGGGAACGGTGTTTTTGCCATGGCGATCGCGCAGCAGCGCGGCGCAGACAACTGACGGGCGTCATCGCCCGATCCTGCCGTTCAGGTCACGCTCGCAGTCTGTCGGCTGCGAGCGCTTTTGTCTTGAACTGGCGCCGAAGCGCCTGCCGTCGAATGTGACCGCTCAGTCGTTGCGGTTGCGGCGCGCCGGGAAGAGGATGACGTCGCGGATCGACGGGGCGTTGGTCAGAAGCATGATCAGGCGGTCGACGCCGATGCCGAGGCCACCGGCGGGCGGCATGCCCTGATCGATCGCATCCAGGAATTCGTCGTCGAGCTGCTTGTCCTTTTCGCCGCGCGAATGGGCCTGTTCGAGCTGCTCGACCATGCGCTTGCGCTGCTCTTCCGGGTCATTCAGTTCGGAGAAGGCATTGCCGACTTCCCAGGCGTTGCAATAGGTCTCGAAACGCTCGACGAGGCGCGGCTCGCCCGGCACTTCCTTGGCAAACGGCGAGATGTCCTTCGGGAAATGCGTGACGTGGCTCGGCTGGATCAGCGTGCCTTCGACCTTTTCCTCGAAGATAAAGGCCAGGCATTCACCCCAGGTCCAGTCCTTCTCGACGGCAAAACCTGCGGCCTTGGCGGCGGTGCGGGCTTCCTCGTCGGTCTTCATTGAAAGGAAGTCGATGCCGGTTGCTTCCTTGACGGCGTCGGGCATGGGCACGCGCTTGAACGGGCCCTTAAAGGAGAGCTGCTTGTCACCGAAGGTGAGGTCGGTCGTGCCGTGGATGCCGATGGCGAGCGTCTCGAACATGCGCTCGACGAGGCCCATCATGTCCTCGTAGTCGGCATAGGCCCAGTAGCATTCCATCATGGTGAATTCGGGATTGTGGCGGGTCGACACACCTTCGTTGCGGAAGTTGCGGTTGACCTCGAACACCTTGTCGGCGAGCCCCGACACCAGCGTGCGCTTCAGGAACAGTTCCGGCGCGATGCGCAGATACATGTCCATCTTCAGCGTGTTGTGGTGGGTCTTGAAGGGCTCGGCCGTTGCGCCGCCGTAGACGGTCTGCAGCATCGGGGTTTCGACTTCCAGGAAGCCTTCGCCCTCGAGGAAGCGGCGGATGCCGGAGACGATCTTCGAGCGCTGCTGGAAGCGGAGCTTGGATTCCTCATTGGTGAGGATGTCGAGGTGGCGCTTGCGGTAGCGCAGCTCGATGTCGGCGAGACCGTGATACTTCTCCGGCATGGGGAGAAGCGTCTTGGTCAGCATGGTGATTTCATGGGCGTTGATGGTCAGTTCGCCACGCTTCGTACGACGGACCTGGCCCTTGACGCCGATGATGTCGCCGAGGTCGATCATCGGCAACAGCGCGCGGGCTTCTTCCGGGGTCGTGTCCTTGTGGGAGAAGATCTGGATCTTGCCCGAGGCGTCATGGATGTCCATGAACATGCCGGAATTGCGCGAGGAATAGACGCGGCCGGCCACCGTAATGATGTCGTCAGACGTCTCGTCCAGTTCCAACCCTGCGTATTTCTCGGCAAATTCCGCATTCGTCATCGTGCGTTGGAAATGCGCCGGATAGACATCGCCGACCTGTTCGCGCAACAGCGCGAGTTTCTGGCGGCGGACTTCCGTCGGGTCGGAGGAGAGGGCGGTTTCGGTGGTCTGTTCGGTCATCGTGTGGTTCCTGTGGCGGCCTCTGGCCTCTGCCGTAAGTCTTTGCCCCTCACCCTACCCTCTCCCCGCAAGCGGGGAGAGGAGACGTTGTGCCAAAGTTCGCCGTCGTGGCCTTCTCCCCGTTCACGGGGAGAAGGTGCCCGAAGGGCGGATGAGGGGCACTCTTTCAAATCAGTTCTGCGCACCCGCCATCGCGGTCAGGACCTGGATCGCCACCTTCAACCGCTGGCGCACGACCGAGCGGCCGAGCAGCGCCATCGAGTCAAACAGCGGCAGCGAGCGCTGGCTACCGGAGACGGCGACGAAGAGGGGCGGGGTGACGACACGGAGCTTCTTTTCCATGCGCTCGGAGATCGCGCGCAGCTCTTCCTCGATGGTTGTGACATTCCATTCGAGGATCTTTTCAAGATCCGCCTGAACGGTGGTGACTATTTCGAGTGTTTCGGCCGGGCTGGTCTTCAGGCCGTCAAAGGAGGCGGGCGTCAGGCCGACGTCGTTGGCCAGCAGGAAGCCGGCAAGCGGTGGCACTTCGCCAAGCTTGGTGACGCGGCTCTGGGCAAGCTTCAGGCCTTCGACTAGGCGATCGTTTTCCATCGACCAGTCGCGCACGCGTGCGACAAAGTCTTCCGGCGAGAGCTTCTCGCGGAGCCAGCGGCCGTTCAGCCAGTCGAGCTTCTGAATGTCGAAGATCGCGCCGGCCTTGGACAGGTTGTCAGGATCGAACTTGGCGATCAGCTCTTCCATCGACAGCAGCTCTTCGCCTTCTGCGATCTGGATGAAGAACAGGCCGAGGAAGTTCATCAGGGCTTCCGGCAGGTAGCCGAGGGCCGAGTAATAGGAGATCGAGGTCGGGTTCTTGCGCTTCGACAGCTTCGACTTGTCGTGATTGCGCATCAGCGACAGGTGCATGAAGACAGGCGGCTCGAGACCGAGATGCTTGTAGATCAAGATGTGCTTCGGCACGGAAGCCAGCCACTCCTCGCCGCGGGCGACGTGGGTGATCTTCATCATGTGGTCGTCGACGACGTTGGCCATGTGATAGGTCGGCATGCCATCGCCCTTGAGCAACACCTGCATGTCCACGCTTTCCCACGGGATCGACACGTCGCCGTAGACGCCGTCGTGGAAGTCGCAGGAGCCTTCGCTCGGCACTTTCAGGCGGATGACATGTGGCTCGCCGGCAGCAACGCGGGAAGTCACTTCTTCGGCCTTCAGGTGCAGGCAGTGGCCGTCATAACCAGGCGGCTTGCCGGCGGCGCGCTGCGCTTCGCGCATGCTCTCAAGCCGTTCCGGTGTGCAGAAGCAATGGAATGCGCCGCCATTGTCGAGCATCTTGTCGACGTAAGGGCGGTAGAGGTCCTTGCGCTCGGACTGGCGATAGGGGCCGTAAGGGCCGCCGACATCGGGGCCTTCCGACCAGGTGAGGCCGGTCCACTTCAGGGCGTCCAGAACCTTCTGTTCGAATTCCGCAGTCGAGCGGGTCGCGTCGGTGTCCTCGATGCGCAGGATGAACTCGCCGTCGAATTTCTTCGCGAAGAGGTAGTTGAACAGCGCGATATAGGCGGTGCCGACATGGGGCTCGCCGGTCGGGGATGGTGCAATGCGGACGCGGACGCCGGACTTGGTCATGGGTAAAGCTCGTGGTGCGTGCGGATGATCGGCAGTTTAGCGCCGGATCTTGAAATTGTGAGGCTGCCGGTAAGGGCCGGTGAGAACGGAGTTCGGCACCTTGGCGCCGCCTGTTCCACAGCGTGGCCTTAGGCCATATTCAGGGCCGTGCGTCAAGAAAAACCACGGAAACCGGCCTTTCGAGCGGCATTGAAAAAATCGTCAAAAAATTTTTGGGAGAGCCGGAACCTGGGGCCGGATCCGGCGTTCTTATGGCAGAGCGCAGGCCGTGCCAACCGGACGCGACGGGATATGGGGAACACGGGAGTTTTTCCGGTTTCTATCCGTGGCCAACGAAATGGCAGGCGAGCCCCTTAACCGTCCGGCCTGTGCTCTCCCCAAGTCCCCGCCCCCAAGGAAAACCTGCGTCCGCCGACGCAGGTTTTTCTTTGTGCGCGTTTTCCGTGGCCTAGCCGGATCAGCTGACCGGCCAGACCATCAGCAAGGCCGGGACCGAGACCAGGACGATGAGGATCGAGAGGGGAAGCCCAAGCCTTGGATAGTCCGAAAAGCGGTAGCCGCCGGGGCCCATGACCAGCGTGTTGCACTGGTGACCGATGGGGGTGAGGAAATCGCAGCCTGCACCAATGGCAACTGCCATCAGGAAGGCCTCCGGCTTGTAGCCGAGGCCGGTCGCGAAGCTTGCAGCGATCGGGGCCATGACGAGAACCGTCGCTGCATTGTTGAGGAAGGGTGTGACGGCCATGGCGGTCAGCAGGATCATTGCTACAGCACCCCAGGCGGGCATCCCTCCAGCCACTGCGTTGAGCCAGCCGGCAATGACGTCGCTGCCACCTGACGTGCGCAGCGTATCGGCGACGGGGATCAGGGCGGCCAGCATGACCAGTATCGGTCCGTCGACAGCGCGGTAGACCTCGCTCACAGGGATGACGCCGAACGCGACCATGGCAAGGGCTGCGGCGAAGAAGGCGATGGCGACAGGCGCCAGGCCGAGCGCGGTTGCGCCCATGGCGATGACCAGGATTGCCAGCGGGATGAAGATGTTGCGGCTGGTGCCGAGCAGGATTTCGCGTTCGGCGAGCGGCAGGCAGCCGAGTTCTGTCAGGATCGACGGCATCTGCTGGCGCAGGCCCTGGAGCACCACGACGTCGCCCGAGCGTAGGGTCAACTGGCCGAGGCGCTCGCGGATGCGTTTGCCCTGGCGGCTGACGGCCAGAAGGTTGACGCCGTAGGTGTGGACCAATGACAGCTCGCTGGTCGTCTGACCGATCAGCGGCGAGCCACGTCCGATGACAGCCTCGACGGAGGAGATGTCGCCACGCCGCTTGCGGTCGCCATCCGTGTTCCCGGACAGGCTGAGATTGCCTTGCGAGACGATACGGTCCAAAGCCTCGGACGGTCCTTCCAGGAGAAGCGTGTCCTCCTCGTGCAGCAGGACATCCGGGAAGGGCGACAGACGGGTCTGGCCACGTAGGATGGCCGAGGCCGTCACCTCGCCGTGGGACGTTTGCAGCAGGTGATGCAGCGTCTTGCCGACGAAGGGAGACTGGCGGGTGATCATGGCTTCCGTCGCGAAGCTCGAGGCTTCGAGTGCCTCCTGCAGCGACGGATTCTGGTTCTCGCGGCGCGGCACGAGCCAGTAGAAGAAGATCAGGAAGACGATACCGGCTGCGGCGAGCGTTGCGCCGACCGGCGTGAAGTCGAACATGGTGAAGGGCTGGCCGGTCAGCTCTTCCCGCAGGCGGGAGACGGCAATATTCGGCGAGGTGCCGATCTGCGTCATCAAGCCGCCAAGCAGGGCGGAGAAGGCCATGGGCATCAGGAAGACGGATGGTGGGACGCTCGATCTGCGGGCGAACTGGAAGGCCACCGGCATCATGATGGCGAGGGCGCCGATGTTCTTGATGAAGGCCGAGAGCACGGTCACGGTGACCAGCAGGAGCAGCATCTGGCCGTGTAGCGATGTCAGCGCCGGGAAGAAGCGCTTGATGGCGAGATCCACCACGCCGGAGCGGGCAACACCCGCACTGACCACCAATGCGCTGCCGACGATGATGACGAGGTCGTCAGAGAAGCCGGAAAAGGCATCGGCTGCCGGCAGAAGCCCAAGAACGACCGCGGCGACGAGCGCCACGCAGGCCACGACGTCGTAGCGAAACTTCTCCCAGAGAAAGGCGGCCATCATCACCGCGATGAGGCCGAAGGCGAGGATTTGCTCGTATGTCATTGGGCTCCGGCCAAATGCGGATGGTCGATGAAGGCGTAAGCGCTGACAGCAATTCCGGCAAGAGCCGATCGGCTCCGGCGCGATCGCTGCAGATAAAAAAAGGCCCATCTAACGACAGGCCTTCTTTTCAATTCAGCTAGAGCTCAATGCACCGCGGTCTTGGCTGCGCGGTCACGCTCGCGCTTGCGGCGAGCGAACATGTTGAGCACTTCGACCAAGGCCGAGAAGGCCATCGCGGCGTAGACATAACCCTTCGGCACATGGAAGCCCATGCCTTCGGCAATGAGCGTCGTGCCGATCATCATGAGGAAGGCCAGAGCCAGCATGACGATGGTCGGGTTCTTCTCGATGAAGTTGGCAAGCGGGGTAGCTGCCACGAGCATGACGGTGACGGCCGCGACCACGGCGACGACCATGATCGGGACATGCGGCGTCATGCCGACGGCGGTGATGATGCTGTCGATCGAGAAGACGAGGTCGAGCAGCAGGATCTGGCCGATGGCGCTGGCAAAGGTCGTCGATGCTGTCGAGGCGATGAAGTCCTCTTCCTTGTCGACCGGGTCCACGGCATGGTGGATTTCCTTCGTTGCCTTCCAGACGAGGAAGAGACCGCCGGCGATCAGAATCATGTCCTTCCACGAGAAGCCGTGGCCGAAGAGCTCGAAGACCGGCGTGGTCAGCTGGACGATCCAGGCGACGGTGCCGAGCAGGGCCAGGCGCATGACGAGCGCAAGGCCGATGCCGATGCGGCGGGCCTTTTCGCGCATCTCTGCGGGCAGCTTGTTGGTCAGGATCGAGATGAAGATGAGGTTGTCGATGCCGAGAACGATCTCCATGACGACGAGCGTCACGAGTGCGACCCAGGCGGCGGGGTCCTGGAGGAGAACGCTGATATTTTCCATTAATGTCTTCCGTGCTGATCAAACGGATGGGGGACCTAGGACATGAGACATATCCCGGGGAATGGCAAGCAGCGATTTAAAGTCCGAGATCGGAACAAAGTTCCGTCGATGATCAGCCGCGGGCTTCGGTGCTTTTCGGGCCGTAGAAGTTCATGAACATGCGAAGGCCTGACTCCACCACGCGTGCGATTTCCGTTTCGGCGGGGCGCACGGGAATGTCGTTGAACAGGCGCTTCTTGAAATAGCCGGCCGTCGACATGTCGATGAACTGACGGGCAGCGAGATCCGTGTCCTCGACTTCCAGTTCGCCCTTGTCGTTGGCAGCCGCAATATAGTCCTGCAGCAGAACCTTGATGTTCGTCGGTGACGAGGCGAAGAAGCGCTGACAGAGCGTCGGCATGCGATCGAGCACGCCCATCAGGATGCGCATCGTCGGGATCATTTCCGTGTCGAGAATGAAGTGCGCGTGGGCCAGCGCATATCGGCGCAAGCCTTCCTCGACATTGGCGCTTTCTTCAAGGATCTGCCGGATGGCGGCATCGAATGCGCTCTTTTCCCGTTCCACGAGAGCACCGAACAGATCTTCCTTGCTCTGGAAATAGACGTAGATGGTGCCCTTCGACACGCCCGCCTCGCGGGTCACGTCATTCATGCTTGCGGCGTCATAGCCGAGCTTCATGAAGACGCGCTTCGCGCCGTCCAGGATCTGGCCTCGCTTCACGGGGTCTGCGCCCGCTGCGAAACGGCCGACCCCACCGCAACCCTCGGGGGCTGCTATTGTGATCTCTTCCTGTTTCATCCTCTGCCTCGGCATTCTGCCTTCAAGACTATTAACCCAATCGGATCTTCGCTGAAAATCCGCGTTTCTATGCCTTGATATGCGTTAGCAAAGGCTATATGTCAATCGAACCGAACGGTTCAGTTCGAATAAATTAAACCAATCCCCGGTCCGTATCATGTCAGCGACGCAAAGATCCACCGCCCTTCGTTCCAATTCCACTCCAGTCGACCGGAATGAGGCCGCGCCCGCAACTGAAACGGATACCGGGGTCCCTACACCGTCCATCTCGGACGCCCCGAAGGCGAAGAAGCGCAGCCCGGTTCTCCCGGTGATCCTTGCAGCACTCCTCGGCGGCGCGGCTTGGTATGGTTACGGCTGGTGGACCGAGGGTCGGTTCATGGTGTCGACAGAGGATGCCTATATCGAAGGTGATATCGCCATCATCTCGCCGAAGGTGTCCGGCTATGTCGAGAAGGTCAATGTGACCAGCGATCAGATCGTCCATGCCGGCGACCCGCTCGTGACGCTCGATGGCGGCGACTATCAGATTGCCTATGAGCAGGCGCTCGCCAACAAGGAAAGCGCGGAACTGTCGGTCAAGCGCATCGATGCGCAGATCATCGGCGGCGAGGCGAGCGTGGCGCAGTCCGAAGCCCAGCTCGGTGCGCTCGAAGCGGCCGCGCGCGGCGCCGAAATCACCGCAAATCGGGCGAGCGACCTTGCCTCCAAGTCCGTCGGCACCACCGCTGATCTCGACAACGCCAAGGTATCGCTCGACCAGGCACGCGCCAATCTCGTGGCCGGGCAGGCGGCAGTTTCTTCCGCGAAAGCCAATCTCGCGCTCCTCAAGGCGCAGCGCGAAGAGGCCTTGAGCACGGTGCGCCTGCAGCAGCTGGCGATCGACAAGGCCAAGCGCGACCTCGACTTTACCGTTCTCAAGGCGCCTTATGACGGCGTGATCGGCAATCTCGCGGTTCAGGCCGGTGACCTCGTCTCCGCCGGCAAGCGGCTCGCAGCTCTCGTTCCGACCAGCGAGCTCTATATCGAAGCCAATTTCAAGGAGACGCAGATCGCTGATCTGGTCCCTGGCTCCAAGGTCGCGATCCATGTGGATGCCTATGGTGATCAGCCGCTCGAAGGCACGGTGACCTCTATCGCTCCGGCCTCCGGTGCCATCTTCTCGATGCTGCCGGCCGAAAACGCCACAGGCAATTTCACCAAGGTCGTTCAGCGCGTGCCTGTTCGCATTGCTCTTCCTGAAGACGCGCTTGCCGGCGGCCATCTGCGCGCCGGCCTGAGCGTCATCGTCGACGTCGACACCCGCACGGCCCCTGACGGCCGGGCGCTTGCCGCGAAGTAAACCACCGGCAGTCGTTATCGAAAGGGCCGTGTCATGGCCGCAATCACCACACAGGACATCGCTGCCTCGGCGCCCGCCGAGGAGCGGATGGATCCGAGACGCGTCTTTGCCTTCCTGGCAATGGTCTTCGGGATGTTCATGTCGATCCTCGACATCCAGATCGTCTCGGCGTCATTGGCGGAGATCCAGGCCGGCCTTGGGGCCGGTTCCGACGAGGTCGCCTGGGTGCAGACCTCCTACCTGATCGCCGAAGTCATCATGATCCCCTTGTCGGGCGTGCTCGCACGGATCGTGTCGACCCGGGTGCTGTTTACCGTCTGTGCGGCCGGCTTCACGCTTGCCAGTGCGCTGTGTGCGACCGCCACCAATATCGAGCAGATGATCGTCTACAGGGCGATCCAGGGCTTTATCGGTGGTGGCATGATCCCGTCGGTGTTTGCCGCGGCCTTCACCATCTTCCCGCCGTCCAAGCGCAACATCGTCTCGCCGATGGTAGGTCTTGTTGCCACACTGGCGCCGACAATCGGTCCGACGATCGGTGGTTACATCAGCCATGCGATGTCCTGGCACTGGCTGTTCCTGATCAACGTCATTCCCGGCATGCTGGTGGCTGCTGCCGCCTGGAGCCTGATCAATTTCGACAAGCCGGATCTCAAGCTGCTGAAGAAATTCGACTGGTGGGGGCTTGCCTCCATGGCGGTCTTCCTCGGCACGATGGAGTTCGTTCTGGAGGAGGGCAACAACAAGGACTGGTTCAACGACCACCACATCGTCATGGGCACGGTCGCCATGGTCATCGGCGGGGCCATCTTTTTCTGGCGGGTGTTCAAGGTCGAACTGCCCGTCGTCGATCTCAGGGCCTTCTCGAATGCCAACTTTGCCTTCGGTTCGCTCTTCTCCTTCGTCATGGGGGTTGGTCTCTACGGGCTCACCTATCTTTATCCGCTCTATCTCGGTCGCATCCGGGGCTACGACTCGCTGATGATCGGCGAGACCATGTTCGTGTCGGGTGCCGCGATGTTCCTGACGGCGCCGGTCGCGGGCATGCTGTCAAACAAGCTCGACCCGCGCGTGATGATGATGATCGGCTTTTCTGGCTTCGCGCTCGGCACCTACATGATGACCGGCATCACGGCGGATTGGGATTTCTACGAGCTGCTCGTGCCGCAGATCCTGCGCGGCTGCTCGCTGATGATCTGCATGGTGCCGATCAACAATCTGGCGCTCGGCACGCTGCCGCCCGACCGGATGAAGAATGCCTCGGGCCTCTTCAACCTGACCCGCAACCTTGGCGGGGCAGTCGGGCTCGCCATCATCAACACCATGCTGACGCAGAGGACCGACGACCATTATGCGCGGCTCTCCGAGCAGCTTTCCTGGAGCAACAAGGCAGCGCTCGACTGGCTGGCAAGCGTCGGTGCGAATTACGACAGCTATGGCCTCGACGGGACAGCGGTTGCGATCAAGAAGCTGTCGGGCGTGGTGACGCAGCAGGCCTGGCTCCTGTCCTTCATGGACGTATTCATGGGGCTGACCGTTCTCTTCATTGCTCTGGTGTTCCTGGTCTTGCTGCTGAAGAAGCCGCAGGGTGCCGCACCTGCAGGCGCCGGTCACTGACATCTCCATGCCCGCATAAGCTTCGCGGTCCAGTTTCTAAATCGATCTCCAGATCTCGGCCGTCCCAACTCGGGGCGGCCTCTTTTTTTGTCTGTAAAAGAGGTACGTACATCAGTTTCTGATTTACGTACCTCATGAGGTGGTGTAGGAACGGCGCCGGAGGAGAGAATGAAGCCGACAGTCCACGACATCGCGAGCCATGCAGGCGTCAGCCTCGCCACCGTCGACCGGGTTTTGAACCGGCGGCCGGGGGTGAGCGCGCGGACCCGTGAAAAGGTGGACAAGGCTGTGCACGAACTTGGCTTCGTGCGCGACGTGGCGGCGGCCAATCTTGCCAAGGGGCGGACCTATCCGCTGACCTTCCTCATTCCCTCGAACGACAATTCCTTCATGCGGGGCCTGCGGCTCGCGCTCGACGAGGCGCGGGACCGCGCGGGCGTCGAGCGGATCGCGATCCGCCTGGTTGATGTGCCGGCCTTTGACGTCGCAGCGCTTGCCCAGGCGTTGAGAGATGCAGCGGCCGAGCAGCCGGCCGGCATCGCCTTCGTTGCCGTCGATGCGCCTGAAGTGGCGGCCGCTGCATCCGAGGTCATCGCCGCCGGGATTCCGCTGGTCACGCTGGTGTCGGATCTCTCCGGCACGGAGCGCGACCATTATGCCGGCATCGACAACGCGGCGGCCGGGCGCACGGCCGCCAGTTTGCTTGGTCGTTTTGCAGGCGGTCGTCAGGGCAAGGTTGCGGTGCTTGCCGGCTCGATGCTGGTGCGCGACCATCGTGAACGCTGCGAGGCCTTCGCCTCCGTCATGGCGCGGGACTTCCCGACGCTGGAGCTTTTGCCGGTGCTTGAGGGCCGAGACGATCCTGCCGTCGTCGAGCGGCTGGTTGCGGCACTCTTCTCCGGGCTTGATGACATCGTCGCCCTCTACAGCCTGGGCGCCGGCAATCGCGGCCTCGTCAAGGCGCTGGAACGCGTGCCGGCCGAGCGGCGTCCGGTCGTCATCGCCCATGAATTGACCGAGACAACGCGCGGTGCGCTGCAATCGGGGCTGATCGACGCCGTGCTGAATCAGGATGCGGGACACGAGGTGCGCAGTGCGATCCGTGTCCTGAAGGCCAAGGCCGATGGGCTGCCGGTTGTTGCCGACCAGGAGCGCATTCGTATCGACATATTCTTGAAGGACAATCTGCCCTGAAGGCAGAGGAATGGAGGACTCCTATGTATCTCGGATTGGATCTCGGCACATCCGGCATCAAGGCGATGCTGATCAACGACGCCCAGCAGGTGATCGGCGTTGGTCATGCGGCGCTGACCGTGCAGCGGCCGCATCCCGGCTGGTCTGAACAGGCGCCGGGCGACTGGCTGCATGCGACGGAAGAGGCGATCGCAGCGCTGAAGGCAGCGCATCCCAAGGAGCTGGCAGCGGTTCGGGGCATCGGCCTGTCCGGCCACATGCATGGTGCGACGCTTGTCGACGCCAAGGGGCGGGTGCTTCGGCCCTGCATTCTCTGGAACGATACGCGCAGCCATGCGGAAGCAGCAGCCCTCGATGCCGATCCGCGCTTCCGGGCGCTGACCGGCAACATCGTCTTCCCCGGCTTCACCGCACCGAAGCTCGCCTGGGTGAAGAACAACGAACCAGAGACCTTTGCCAAGGTCGCGAAGGTGCTGCTGCCCAAGGATTACCTGCGCTTCTGGCTGACGGGGGAATATCTCTCTGACATGTCCGACTCGGCTGGCACCAGCTGGCTTGATACCGGCAAGCGGGCCTGGTCGACGGAACTGCTCGACGCCACGGGACTGACGATCGAGCAGATGCCCGGTCTCGTCGAGGGGACGGATCGCGCCGGTACGCTGCGTGCCGAACTTGCGGCCAAATGGGGTTTGGGATCCGACGTCGTGATTGCCGGCGGGGCAGGGGACAATGCGGCCTCGGCCTGCGGCATGGGCACGGTCGCCGAAGGTCAGGCCTTCGTCTCTCTGGGTACATCGGGTGTGCTGTTTGCCGCCAACGCTTCCTATCTGCCGAAGCCGGAAAGCGCCGTGCATGCGTTTTGCCATGCTCTCCCCAGTACCTGGCACCAGATGGGTGTCATCCTGTCGGCCACCGATGCGCTGAACTGGCATTCGGGTGTCACCGGCAAGTCGGCTGGAGAGCTGACCGGTGAACTGGGCGATGCCCTGAAGGCTCCGACGGGCGTCACCTTCCTTCCCTATCTCTCGGGCGAGCGCACGCCGCATAACGATGCGAAGATCCGTGGTGCCTTTATCGGGCTTGGCCATGAGAGCGACCGGGCCGTGTTGACGCAGGCGGTGCTGGAAGGGGTGACCTTCGCGATCCGCGACAGTCTGGAGGCGCTGAAGTCTGCTGGCACCTCGATCAGCCGTGTCACGGCGATCGGCGGCGGCTCGCGCTCGCGCTACTGGCTGTCCTCGATTGCCACCGCGCTCGACATGCCCGTCGACATTCCCGCCGACGGCGACTTTGGTGCCGCCTTCGGGGCGGCACGCCTCGGGCTGATTGCGGCGACGGGTGCGGATCCGCTGTCGGTCTGCACGGCACCGCAGACGGCGGAGACGGTGGAGCCGGTTAAGGCACTGACGGGTGCTTACGAGACGGCTTACGGGCGTTACCGGGCGCTGTATCCGGCGATCCGGGGCCTTTGAAGATTTGCCCCTCACCCTGACCCTCTCCCCGCAAGCGGGGAGAGGGGACTGAAAGGGCGGCGGCGCGTCCCCTTCTCCCCGTTCACGGGGAGAAGGTGCCGGCAGGCGGATGAGGGGCTGCACGGCAATCACCCCACCCCGGACCTTCGGTCCGACCCTCCCCCTCAAGGGGAGGTTAGAAACAACACACCAAGGAGGACTACCCATGAGCACAGGTTTCTTCGGCAATATCCAGAAGATCAAATATGAAGGCGAAGGTAGCACCAATCCGCTGGCCTTCCGCCATTACAATCCGGACGAAGTCGTCCTCGGCAAGCGCATGGAAGACCATCTGCGCTTTGCGATTGCCTATTGGCACACCTTCGTCTGGCCGGGCACCGACCCGTTCGGCGGCAACACCTTCGAGCGTCCGTGGTTCAAGGACACGATGGATGCTGCGAAGCTGAAGGCTGATGTCGCCTTCGAATTCTTCCAGCTGCTCGGAACGCCGTATTACTGCTTCCACGATGCCGACGTTCGCCCTGAGGGTAACAGCTTTGCCGAGAACACCAAGAACCTGAACGAGATCGTCGACTACTTCGCCAAGAAGCAGGAAGAGACCGGCGTCAAGCTGCTCTGGGGCACGGCGAACATGTTCTCGCATCGCCGCTACATGTCGGGTGCGGCCACCAATCCGGATCCTGACGTTTTCGCGTTCGCCGCTGCGACGGTGAAGACCTGCCTCGACGCGACCCAGCGTCTCGGCGGTGAGAACTACGTGCTGTGGGGTGGCCGTGAAGGCTACGAGACCCTGCTCAACACCGATCTCTCCCGCGAACTCGACCAGATGGGTCGCTTCCTCAACCTCGTCGTCGAATACAAGCACAAGATTGGCTTCAAGGGCGCGATCCTGATCGAGCCGAAGCCGCAGGAGCCGTCGAAGCATCAGTATGACTACGATGTCGCCACCGTCTACGGCTTCCTGAAGCGCTACGGCCTCGAGAACGAGGTGAAGGTGAACATCGAGCAGGGCCATGCGATCCTCGCCGGCCACTCCTTCGAGCACGAACTGGCGCTTGCCAATGCGCTCGGCATCTTCGGCTCGATCGACATGAACCGCAACGACTACCAGTCCGGCTGGGATACCGACCAGTTCCCGAACAATGTTCCGGAGATGGCACTGGCCTATTACCAGGTTCTGCAGGCCGGCGGCTTCACCACCGGTGGCACCAACTTCGACGCCAAGCTGCGCCGTCAGTCGCTCGACGCCGAAGACCTGCTGATCGGTCATATCGGCGGCATGGACTGCTGCGCCCGTGGCCTGAAGGCTGCTGCCAAGATGGTCGAGGACAAGGCCCTGTCGGGACCGCTCAACAGCCGTTACGCCGGCTGGGACAAGGCCGAGAACCAGAAGATGCTGCGCGGCGAGGAAAGCCTCGACGCCATCGCTGCTCGCGTCGAAGCCAAGAACGTGAACCCGCAGCCGGTTTCCGGCAAGCAGGAACTGCTGGAAAACGTGGTCAACCGCTACGTTTGATTTCGGGTTTTCTGATGAGACAAGGGCCGGGGCGCGAAAGCGTCCCGGCCATTCGCATTACTTTGCCGGTCGTCATCCTCGGGCTTGTCCCGAGGATCTGTCGCGGGTGGCTGCGGTTCAGACTTCTCAGGAATGCTGGGCGGGAGCCGCGGTCGCCAGGAGGGTCGAGTTTGCAGCAGGCAGCAGTGGATCCTCGGGACGAGCCCGAGGATGACGACGTTGGCGGATTTGCGACGTCCGTTGCAGGCCTCGGGTATGATGACGGCGGGGAAGGCGTTGCTTGACGACCGGCCTTTAAGCTATGGCCGTGATCTCCAATTCCTGGTCGCCGACAGTCACAACGTCACCGACGCTTTTGCCCATGAGGCGGGCTGCGACAGGCGAAACGAACGAAATCGAGCCGGCCTTCGGATCGGCCTCGTCCTCACCGACGATACGGTAGGTCTGGACGCGACCATCGTCTCGCTCGAAGGTGACCTTGCTGCCGAAGGCGACGACAGCGTTGGTTTCGGGCTCCGGGATGACCTGCGCGGTGCGCAGCCGCTCCGTCAGGTATTTGAGGTCACGATAGGGGACGGCCGATTGGCGACGACGCTCGTTGACGTCCTCCACCGACTGCGCCGCGAGATAGGTGATGCGGGCCTCTTCCGCTTCGGCCTCAAGCTGCACCAGCCCTCGCGCCGTCACCAAGTTCGGGTGCTGCGAGATCGGACGGTCCGGCAGGTGGAGTTCTGCTGCGGTTTCCGAACTCTCTTCTTTGGTGAAAGCGACACTCATAAGCGTAATCCAATGGCTGGGCAGCTCTTTGCTTTGATCTGCCAATAAAGGGGATATAGGTCAACGGCCCAGATGACCGATAGGTCCGTGGCGTAACCAGATCGCGCTATTCCTGCTCAGCGCCTGGCCGGCCCCGTCACAGACCCCCGCACGATCAGATCCGGCATCAGCAGGATTTCCTGGCGTTCCATCGTGCGGTCACCCAGCGACTTGATCAGCAGTGACATGGCCTGGCGGCCGATGGCTGTGCGGGGCTGGCGGATGGTGGTGAGCGCGGGGTTCACATAGGTCGCCTGGGGCACGTCATCAAAACCGATGACGGAGAAGTCGTGTGGCAGATCGTAGCCGCGGGCGGTGAGGCCGTTCAATACGCCGACGGCCGTGGCATCGTTGACGCACATGAAGGCGGAGGGAAGCTGGTCGCGCATGAAAAGCTGTTCGACGGCGAGGCGCCCGCTTTCGATGGTGCCTTCGCCTTCCAGCACGAAGCGTTGATTGGGCGGAATGCGGGCGGCATCCAGCGCGATATCGAAGCCCTGGCGGCGGCGCTGGTGGCCGAGCCTCGTTTTGCTGTCGCCGATGAAGGCGATGGAGCGGTGGCCGGCCGAGAGCAGGTGTTCGGCGGCCTTCCGGGCTCCTGCCACATCATCGACGCCGACATAGGAGATCTTCGAGCCGAAGACCGGTTCGAAGACGGCCACCGACGGCGGCAGCCGCTGGCCAAGCACCTGGTGGCCGAAGGGCTCGTGACCGGTGAACAGCACCAGGCCTGTTGCCTGGCCGGAACTCAGGAATTTCAGGTATTCGAGGCCGCGTTCCGGGTCGTTCTGGGTGTGCCCGATCAAGACGCCATAGCCATGGGCGCGGGCCTCGTTTTCGAGGCCGATCAGGGTCGATGAGAAGTTGGGGTCGCCGATATCGGGAGCAAGGATCAGGATCATGTTCGACCGGCCCATGCGCAGCGAGCGTGCCATGGCGTTGGTCGTGTAGCCGGTGATGGCGATGGCCTGGTTCACCCGCTGCCGCGTGGATTTCGCCACCTTGTCGGGCGTGTGGATCGCACGGCTCACCGTCGCGATCGACACTTCCGCGATGCGCGCCACATCCTCGATCGTTGCTGGTGCTGAATTCGGCACGCGGCTCCATCCCCCTATCCGCATGGAATCGTTGGAGACCTTACCGTTCCTGTTGCCGCTGCGAAAGCCGGCAGGGCTCAAATTGTCCCCTTGATCGGATGATGTAAACCTTTACATCGGCTATGTAAAGGTTTACACAAATGGCATAGCGGTTGAGGAGCCGCCGGGAGGATTGCATGACATTGGCTGGGGGCGAGGCGCGGACACCCGTGCTCGTGGCGGAGCGTATCTCCAAATCATTTGGCGACGTGCAGGTGCTGTTCAGCGTCGATTTCGACGTGTTGCCGGGCGAGGTTCATGCGCTCATGGGCGAGAATGGTGCCGGCAAATCGACGCTTGTGAAGATACTCTCGGGCTTCGAGCAGGCGACGGCGGGGCGCATCCTGCTTGACGGCGAGCCGGTGATCCTGCCGGCGAATGGCTCGGCCGAGGCGCTCGGCATCGTGCTCATCCACCAGGAATTCAATCTTGCCGATCATCTGACGGTCACCGAGAGCCTGTTTCTCGGGCGCGAGGTGACGCGTTTCGGCGTTCTCGACCGCAAGGTGATGCGGGCCGAAGCGCGGCGCGTGCTCGACCAATTGGGGTCAAGGATCGACGAGAATTCGCTGATCAGTTCGCTCGCTGTCGCCGACAAGCAGATGGTCGAGATCGCCAAGGCGATCAGCCGCAAGGCGCGGATCGTCTTCATGGATGAGCCGACGGCGGTCCTGTCGCGGGACGAGACCGAGGTGCTGTTCGATCAGGTGCGCAAGCTGCGCGCCCGGGGCACGAGTTTCGTTTTCGTCAGCCACAAGCTCGACGAGGTGATGGAGCTCACCGATCGGGTCACGGTGTTACGTGATGGCCAGTGGGTGAAGACTGCGCCGACCTCGGCGCTCGATGGCGAAGCGATTGCGCAGCTGATGGTCGGCCGTGAATTGTCGAGCCTCTATCCAACGAAGCACGAACCCAATGTCGATGAAGAGGTCGTGCTTTCCGTCAAGGATCTGACGACAGGCTTCGTGCGGAATGCCAGCTTTGATCTGAGGCGTGGCGAAGTGCTCGGTTTTTCCGGATTGATCGGGTCTGGCCGAACGGAACTGATGGAGGCGGTCGCAGGGCTTCGTCCAAGGCTTTCGGGCGATGTCTGGCTGAAGGGCATGGTGCTCGACCAGCAGGATTTTCGCGAGGCGAACCGGCGCGGGCTCGCCTACATGACCAAAGACCGTAAGGGCAAAGGGCTGCTGCTCGGCGAGGGCATGACCGCAAATCTGACCTTGCAGTCGATGGACAATCACGTCCGCCATGGTTACCTCGACCCGGCCAGCGAGGCGAAAGCCATGGCGCGAGCCAAGCGCCGTTTCGATATTCGTGTGCGCGACGAAAAGGTGCGGGTCGGCCGCATGTCGGGCGGCAATCAGCAGAAGCTGCTGCTCGCCAAGATCATGGAAGTCGAGCCTGACATCATCATCATCGATGAGCCGACGCGCGGCATCGATGTCGGCACCAAGCAGCAGATCTATCATTTTATCGCAGCGCTTGCCCGGGAGGGCCGCTCGATCATCGTCATCTCCTCGGAAATGCCCGAGGTGATCGGCCTTTGCACGCGGGTTGCCGTCATGCGCGAAGGCCGCATGGTCGGCATGCTCGAGGGCGACGACATCAACGAACAGACGATCATGCGTTACGCCGCCGGCCTGAAACGGCAGATGGCAAGCTGAGTGATTTGCACAGCCCGGCGACAAAGACCGGGCTTGGAAACGAAGACTTCAGGGTGCGCGACCTCCAGTCGAGGCGCGTGGGAGGAGACGGGACAACATGACTGCCGAGACTGAAACGACCACCCCTGGCCGTGCCCGCCGGACATGGCGCGATGTGGACATGCGCGCCGTGGCGCCCTTTGCTGCGCTTCTGATCCTCCTGATCGTCGGCGCGCTGGTTAATCCCAACTTCATCGGCCTCACCAATCTTGCCAATGTCGCGACACGCTCTGCCTTCATCGCGATCATCGCCGTCGGTGCGACCTTCGTCATCTCGTCGGGGGACCTTGATCTCTCTGTTGGTTCGATGGTGGCCTTTGTCGCCAGCCTGATGATCCTGTTCATGAATTCCGGCGCGATTGCCGATCCCGGCCTGATGATTGCGGCGGCCATGGCGCTTGCCGTCATCATCGGTTCGCTCTGCGGTCTGGCCAATGGCCTGATCACCACCGTCGGCAAGATCGAGCCATTTATCGCGACACTCGGCACGATGGGCATCTATCGTGGCCTCACCACCTGGCTCTCCCAGGGCGGTGCGATCACGCTGCGCGACCCGGCCCAGCAGGAAATCTATCGGCCCGTCTATTTCGGCTCGATCCTTGGGTTGCCGGTGCCGATCGTCATCATTCTGGTGGTGACCGCGATTGCCGCCTTCGTGCTTTACCGCACCCGGTATGGCCGCCATGTCGTCGCCGTCGGTTCGAACCGTGATGTCGCGCGCTATTCCGGCATTGCCGTCGACCGGGTGCGCACCATCGCCTTTGTCATCCAGGGGCTCTGTGTGGCGATTGCCGTGTTGCTCTACGTGCCGCGTCTCGGCTCAACGTCCGCTACGACAGGCATTCTCTGGGAGTTGCAGGCGATCACGGCGGTCGTCGTTGGTGGCACGGCGCTTAAGGGTGGGGCGGGGCGTGTCTGGGGCACGATCTGCGGTGCTTTCATCCTCGAGCTCGTCGGCAACATCATGCTGCTCTCGAATTTCATCTCCGAATATCTGATCGGCGCCATTCAGGGCACGATCATCATCATCGCGATGCTCGTCCAGCGGTCGCTGGCGCGCAAGGCGTGAAGAAACGACCGGGCAGGAGGGTCGCCCGGTTCGTTCACACTCGACCCTCGTCACTTTGGGAGGAAACCAATGCACAAGAAACTTATGGGTATGGCTGTCGCCATGACCGCGCTGGTGTCGATCTTCGGCGCAGCGCAGGCCCAGGACGCCAAGACGATCGGCGTTTCGATCCCGGCTGCGACGCATGGCTGGACATCGGGAGTCATCTATCACGCCGAGCGTATTGCCAAGCAGCTCATGGAGCGTCATCCGGGCCTCAACGTGGTCGTGAAGACCTCTGCTGATCCGTCCAGCCAGGCGAATGCCGTGCAGGATCTTGCCACGCAGGGCATCGATGCGCTCGTCATCCTGCCGACGGATCCGGATCCGCTGGTCAATGCCATCCGCCAGATCAAGGACAGCGGCAAGTTCGTCGCTCTCGTCGACCGCGCACCGTCCGTGAACGACAACACCGTGCGTGACCTTTACGTGGCCGGCAACAACCCGGCTCTCGGTGAAGTCGCTGGCAAATACATCGCCGCGACGACCCCGGACGCCGAAGTCGTCGTCATCCGCGGCATGCCGATCCCGATCGACCAGCAGCGCCAGGATGGTTTCGACAAGGGCATTGAAGGTTCGAACGTGAAGATCCTTGATCGCCAGTTCGGCAACTGGAACCGCGACGACGCCTTCAAGGTCATGCAGGACTACCTGACCAAGTATCCGAAGATCGATGTGGTCTGGTGCCAGGACGACGACATGGCTGTCGGCGTGCTGCAGGCGATCGAACAGGCTGGCCGTACTGATATCCAGTACATCATCGGTGGTGCCGGTTCGAAGGACATGATCAAGAAGGTCATGGACGGAGACAAGATGGTTCCGGTCAACGTTCTCTATCCGCCGTCGATGGTTGGCACGGCGATGGAAATGACGGCTGCTGCCCTCTACGACAGCGTTCCGGTCCATGGCACCTACACGCTCGACGCGACGCTGATCACGCCTGACAACGCGAAGAACTACTACTTCCCGGATTCGCCGTTCTGATCCGCAGGCCTTCAACGCCATGGTCTGCCCGGGTTTTTCCCGGGCAGATTTCCGCTGTGAACATCATTGCGGTTGTGTCGAAATTCCATCTCCTGTAATCGTTCACGGAAACGTTGCAGGAATACTCAGGGAGGAGAATTCATGAAGACGATCAAGGGACCGGCGATCTTTCTCGGCCAGTTTGCGGGTGATGCCGCACCGTTCAATACCTGGGATGGGATTACGAAGTGGGCGGCCGAAAAGGGCTATGTCGGCGTGCAGGTCCCGACCTGGGCCAGCCAGCTTATGGACCTGAAAAAGGCCGCTGAATCCAAGGATTATTGCGACGAACTCGCGGGTGTGGCGCGCCAGAATGGCGTCGAGATCACCGAGCTTTCCACCCACCTGCAGGGCCAGCTGGTCGCGGTTCATCCGGCCTATGACGAAGCCTTCGACGGCTTTGCCGCACCCGAAGTGCGCGGCAATCCGAAGGCCCGCCAGGAATGGGCGGTGCAGCAAGTGAAGTACGCGCTGAAGGCCTCGCGCAATCTCGGCATCAAGGCGCATGCGACCTTCTCGGGCGCGCTGGCCTGGCCCTATATCTATCCCTGGCCGCAGCGCCCGGCGGGTCTGGTCGAGACTGCCTTCGACGAGCTTGCCCGCCGCTGGCTGCCAATCCTCGACTATGCCGAGGAGCAGGGTGTCGACGTCTGCTACGAGATCCATCCGGGCGAAGATCTGCATGATGGCGTGACCTTCGAGATGTTCCTTGAGCGCGTGAAGAACCATTCCCGCGCCAACATGCTCTACGATCCGTCGCACTATGTGCTGCAATGCCTCGACTATCTCGACAACATCGACATCTACAAAGACCGGATCAAGATGTTCCACGTCAAGGACGCGGAATTCAATCCGACCGGTCGGCAGGGCGTCTATGGCGGCTATCAGGGCTGGGTCAATCGCGCCGGGCGCTTCCGCTCGCTCGGTGACGGCCAGGTCGATTTCGGCGCGATTTTTTCGAAGATGGCAGCGAACGATTTCGATGGCTGGGCCGTTGTCGAATGGGAATGCGCGCTGAAGCACCCGGAAGACGGTGCCCGCGAAGGCGCGGATTTCGTCCGGGCGCATATCATCCGCGTCACCGAGAAGGCGTTCGACGACTTCGCGTCCGGCGGTACGGACGATGCGGCGAACCGCCGGATGCTGGGGCTCTGATCGTCAGACCTGCTTGAGGGCGGCGATGTCGCCGCTCTCGAGATGGGGCAGGGCTCGCTCGATCCTGTCAAGCGGCCAGTCCCACCAGGCAAGCGCCAGCAGGTCGGCAATCTCCTCGTCCGTGAACCGCTTTCGGATCACGGTTGCCGGGTTGCCGCCGACAATGGTGTAGGCCGGCACATCACGGGTCACCACCGCGCGGGCGGCGATGATGGCACCGGATCCGATCGTGACCCCCGGCATGATCGTTGCGCCATGACCGATCCAGACGTCGTGGCCGATGATGGTGTCCTGGAAAGGCAGGTCCTGATAGCCGCCGATTGTGTCAGGGCTGAAGACGCGGAAGGGATAGGTTGTCACACCCGACATGGCATGGTTGGCCGAACTGGTGATGAAGATCGCCTCGCGGGCAATCTGCACGAAGCGGCCGATCACCAGCCGTTCCTGGCTGAAGGGGTAGAGATAAGGCGCGATTGTCGCTGCCGTCTCTTCTGCCGTGCCGGAATGGGTGAAGTAGCTGAAGTCGCCGATCTCCATTCGGGGATGATCGATGACGGCCGCAAGCTGAACGGTCTCGCGATAGGGCGTGCCATCGGCGAGCGTGATCGGATAGGGTTGTCTCGGGTCGAGAAAAGGCATGGCTGAGATCCTTGCAAAAGCTTCCATTCAGCGTCGCGGTGATCGCCGACGCGGGCTTGTTCGCTTTGCCTCAGAAGAGGCGGATCTCAGATGTTCACTGTCAGGGCATCCTTCTTCTCGGATGCCAGTCTAACGGATCTGGAGCGTGAACTCCAGACGCAGCTCATAGAAGGAGGACGCATCATGGCGATCGAAGCAAGCAAATCGGGCGAACGGACACCGAAGATCCGGCTGGGCATGGTCGGCGGTGGCGCTGGCGCGTTTATTGGCGCGGTGCATCGCATGGCAGCCCGTCTCGATGACCAGTACGACCTCGTTGCCGGCGCATTGTCCTCGACGCCGGAAAAGTCCGTGGCGTCCGGCCGTGAGCTCGGGCTCGACCCCGAGCGCTGCTACGGCTCCTATGAGGAGATGGCGGAGAAGGAAGCGGCTCGCCCCGATGGCATCGAGGCGGTGTCGATCGTCACGCCGAACCATGTACACTTTCCGGCGGCCAAAGCCTTTCTGGAGCGCGGTATCCACGTCATCTGCGACAAGCCGCTGACCTCCAACCTCGAAGACGCCAAGGCGCTGAAGGCCGTTGCCGACAAGGCGAAGGCGCTGTTCATCCTAACCCACAATTACACCGGCTATCCGATGGTGCGGCATGCGCGCGAACTCGTGCGTTCCGGCGAGCTCGGTGATCTTCGTCTGGTGCAGATGGAGTATCCGCAGGATTGGCTAGCCGAGCCGATCGAGCAGACCGGCCAGAAACAGGCCGCCTGGCGCACGGACCCGAAGCAGTCGGGTGCGGGTGGATCGACCGGCGACATCGGCACGCATGCCTATAATCTTGGCTCGTTCATCTCCGGCCTCGAACTCGATGAACTGGCGGCCGACGTGCACACCTTTGTCGAGGGCCGTCGTCTTGATGACAATGCCCATGTGATGCTGCGCTTCAAGGGCGGCGCCAAGGGGCTGCTCTGGTGCAGCCAGGTGGCAACCGGCAATGAAAACGGGTTGAAGGTTCGCATCTACGGCACCAAGGCCGGGATCGAATGGACGCAGGCCGATCCGAACTACCTGTGGTTCACGCGCCTCGGCGAGCCGAAGCAACTAATCACGCGCGGCGGGGCAGGGGCGAATGCGGCCGCTGGCCGTGTGACCCGCATTCCGTCCGGCCATCCGGAGGGCTATCTCGAAGCCTTTGCGACGATCTACACGGAAGCGGCTCACGCCATCAATGCGGCGAAGGCGGGGACTGAGGTCGATGCGGCGGTGGTCTATCCGACGGTGGATGACGGCGTGAAGGGTGTCGCCTTTGTCGAGGCCTGCATCGAGTCGTCGAAGCAGAATGGTGGCTGGGTGAAGGTGTAACTCCACCTCTCCCTTGAGGGGGGAGGTCGCGCGGTACGCGCGGGTGGGGGTGAACCTGTAAACTTGCCCCTCACCCTACCCTCTCCCCGCAGGCGGGGAGAGGGAGGAATGTTTGGTCAGCGGCGAGGCCTTCTCCCCGCTCGCGGGGAGAAGGTGCCCGAAGGGCGGATGAGGGGCATGGTTCATGAGCCATGCAGATGCCCCGCCGATCCGCCCCCTCACCCCGCCTCCGCTTCGCTCGGCGACCCTCTCCCCGAGGGGAGAGGAGGTGACGCCGGCGGTCACCCCGCCCCCGCGATTGCACTCCGACCCTTCGTCCTAGGGGAGGGTGGATTTCCTGCAACGTTGCAGTTTTTTGTTTCCTGCGTCTTCACCGCGTCGCGCGATTGCTCTAAATCGCTTGTCACTGACATCGGGCGCCGCCTGTTCGCCCTGATATGACGAAGGACATGTTTGATGATCGATCCCAAGGCGCTCGCCTCGCGTTTTCCTGGTGACTTCCTCTTCGGTGTGGCCACTGCATCCTTCCAGATCGAAGGAGCGTCGAAAGCCGATGGGCGCAAGCCGTCGATCTGGGATGCCTTCTCCAACATGCCGGGCCGGGTCTTCGGGCGGCATAATGGCGACATGGCCTGCGATCATTACAACAGGTGGGAAAGCGATCTCGACCTGATCAAGGACATGGGCGTGACCGGCTATCGCTTCTCGATCGCCTGGCCGCGCGTGCTGCCCGAGGGGACAGGACCGATCAACGAAAAGGGCCTCGATTTCTACGACAACCTCGTGGACGGATTGAAGTCCCGCGGCATCAAGGCCTATGCGACGCTTTATCATTGGGATCTGCCGCTTGCCTTGATGGGCGAGGGTGGATGGACGGCGCGCTCCACGGCGCAGGCCTTCCAGCGCTACACCAAGGTGGTGATGGAGCGCCTCGGCGATCGGCTTGATGCGGTCGCGACCTTCAACGAGCCTTGGTGTTCTGTCTGGCTCAGCCATCTCTACGGCGTGCATGCGCCGGGTGAGCGCAGCATGGATGCCGCCCTGCATGCGTTGCACTACACCAATCTGGCCCATGGTCTGTCGGTTCAGGCGATCCGCGATGTGGCGCCGAAGGTGCCGGTCGGGCTGGTTTTGAATGCGCATGAGACGCTGCCGGGCTCGGATAGTGCTGCCGATCTCGCCGCTGCCGAGCGCGCGCATCAGTTCCACAACGGCGTCTTCTTCGATCCGGTCTTCAAGGGCGAATATCCGGCCGAGTTCCTGTCGGCGCTCGGCCATCGTATGCCGAAGATCGAGGAGGGGGATCTTGCCATCATCAACCAGCCGCTCGACTGGTGGGGGCTCAACTACTACACGCCGATGCGTGTCGCAGACGATCCGACGCCGGGTGCCGAATTCCCGGCGACCGTCAATGCGGCGCCTGTATCGGACGTGAAGACGGATATCGGCTGGGAGGTCTATGCGCCGGCGCTCAAGTCGCTCGTCGAGCGTCTCTATGCCCGCTACGATCTGCCGCCCTGCTACATCACCGAGAACGGTGCCTGCTATAACATGGAGGTCGAAGGTGGCGAGGTCGAGGACCAGCCGCGGCTCGATTACTATGCCGAACATCTCGACAAGGTCGCCGACCTGATCGCCGGGGGCTATCCGATGCAGGGCTATTTCGCCTGGTCGCTGATGGACAATTTCGAATGGGCGGAAGGCTACCGGATGCGCTTCGGCCTTGTTCATGTCGACTACGACACGCAGGTCCGCACCATCAAGAAGAGCGGCAAGTGGTATCGGGATCTCGCGCTCGAATTTCCAAAGGGGAACTTCAGGGCGGATTGACCGGGTATGGGGTCTTGCCCCAGCGCCTTGATGCGATCAGCCCAGCTTGATCAGCTTGTTGCCGGCATCGGCCTCGGTGCGGCGGTCGAAGTCGGCGCGGGCCGTCTGGATGCGGTCGTGATGGGTGAAGACCCAGCCACCCAGCGCCCGGATCGGCTCGCCAAAGGAGCGGCCGAGATCGGTCAGCGCATATTCCACCTTGGGCGGCACGGTCGGATGCACGGTGCGTTCGACGATGCCGTCCCGCTCTAGTGAACGCAGTGTCAATGTCAGCATGCGCTGCGAGATTCCGACCACTGATCGCTTGAGATCCGAGAAGCGCTGGGGGCCGTCTCCGAGTATCATGATGACCAAAACCGTCCATTTGTCGCCCAAACGGGCCAGCATTTCGCTGACGGTCTGGCACTTGGTCGGATCATAATTGTCGCACATGGCGGGTCCAATCGTTTCATCGGTGTAACCTGGTATCAAAAATGTGCCTTCTTGCACAAAATTCCCGGTTACATATCTAGGCCTGGTTACGAATTGATACCAGACCTCGTTCGCGATGCCAACTCCTAACGGCGCGCTACCGGGTCCAACCAGGATCGACACCATGTCCGCACTTATCGAAAAGCTGAACTGGCGCTATGCCACCAAGAAAATGGATCCCGCCAAGACCGTCTCTGAAGACAAGGTCGAGCGCATTCTCGAAGCGGCCCGCCTCGCGCCCACCTCCAGCGGGCTGCAGCCCTTCGAAGTGATCGTGGTGACGAACAAGGATGTTCGCGCCAAGATCCAGGAGATCGCCTGGAACCAGGCGCAGGTTACCGAAGGCTCGCATCTGCTCGTCTTCGCCGCCTGGGACAACTATACGGTCGAGCGCATCAACCACATGTTCGACCTCACCAATGAAGAGCGCGGCTTCACGAACGAAGGCTTCGAAAACTATCGCCAGATGTTGCTCGGCATGTATCCGGGCCGCGATGCGGACGTGAACTTCGAGCATGCCGCCCGTCAGGCCTATATCGGCTTCGGCATGGCTGTCGCGGCTGCCGCATTCGAGGGCGTCGATGCGACCCCGATGGAAGGTTTCGACGCTGCCAAGCTCGACGAGATCCTCGGCCTTCGCGAAAAGGGCCTGCGTTCGGTCACCATCCTGCCGATCGGCTATCGTGCGGCCGAGGGCGACTGGCTCGCCGGCCTGAAGAAGGTGCGCCGTCCGAAGGACGAATTCGTATCCGTCGTCGCCTGATCAACATATGAGGGGCCGGTGCCTCCAGGCCGGCCTGCCAAGGGCTCCGGGCAACCGGAGCCCTTTTCCCTTGCGCGAATATTCATTTAACCGGATCATTCGTTATTCTGCATGCTGTTCAGTATGTTAAGTCAAATTGAACACATTCTGCCGCAAGGTGGCGCCTCAGCCTTGGGTAATGTGTATGCGGCTTCAGCATTTGGACAGACGGCTCCGGCCTCTTGCGACCCGCCGCGTGGCGGTTGCGGTGTTGCTCGTGGTGTTCGCGACCATGGCAATGATGGTCGCCTCGATTGTGATGACGGCGCTCGACCGTGTCGCCAGCTATGCCAATCATCTCGACGAAGAACGCTCCCGCGAGACGCTGGTCGGTGCGGTACAGACTTTTGAGCATCAGCTCGGCGCGACACTCCTCGACTACACCGCCTGGGATGATGCGGCCGCTAATGCTTACGACCATCCCGACATGGCGTGGATGATCAGCAATTTCGGCGACATGACCTTCGACAGTGACCTGTTCGACGTGGCAATCGTGCTTGATGCCGAAGGGCGTCCGCAGATGGCTTATTCCGACGGCCAGCCGCTCGAAGGGCGCGTTACAGGATATCTGACGCCGGCGTTGATGGGTTTGTTCGACGCGGTCCAGAGTGGCAAGAGTGGCCTCGTCCCGCAGGCGCTCGGCTTCATCCGGACGCAAAAGGGGATCGGTTCGGCTGGGGTGGCGCTGATCCGCCCGAAATCCGGGGAGATCGGACAGCCGCGCGAAAACTACGTTTATCTCGCTTTTATCCGGCATCTGTCTTCGTCGACGGTCGAACGGCTGTCGGACGCCTATGTGTTGCCGGGCCTCGCCCTCGTGCCGCCATCGACGAACCAGACCTCTGTCACCATTTCCGCTCCCTCCGGAGAGGCGATCGCGTCGCTTGCCTGGACGCCGCGCGCGCCGGGCGACCAGAGCCGCGAACAGGTGAAGCCGCTGATCAAGGCCGCCCTCGTGATCGTCACGATCTATGCTCTCCTGCTCGTGGTCATCGGCAATGCCGAGATGCGCCGCGTCCGGAGAGATGAGGCGAATGCGGTCAAGCTTGCGCAGACCGATCGTCTGAGCGGCCTTCTCAATCGTGCGGGATTGAACCAGCTGCTCGAGGATACGGTTCGCCATGGGCGTGATGTGGGCGAAGACGTGGTGCTGCTTTATCTCGATCTCGATGGGTTCAAGGAGATCAATGACGCCTATGGTCATGCCACCGGTGACCGGCTGATCCGGGCCGTGGCCGCTGGTCTTGCGGTTCTGGTGGGCGAGGGGGCGGGTCTTGCCCGTATTGGCGGAGACGAATTCGGTATCGTGCTGACGGGCCAGGATGCGCAGGCGCGCGCCTATACGCTTGCCACCTCGATCATCGCCTTCTTCGACGAGCCGGTGCTTCTTGGCGAACGCACTGTCGTCGTTGGCTGTAGCATCGGCATTTGTGTTTCCGAGGGCGGCCAGGTGGACGGCAGCGAGCTGACGCGTCGTGCCGACATGGCCATGTATTCGTCCAAGGACGGTGGTCGGGGGCGGTGGACGATCTACGATCCGCGCATGGATGAAGAGCGTGAAACCCGCAACCAGATGGAAATCGATCTCCGGAGCGCGATCGCCCGTGGCGAGATCACCGTCGTCTATCAGCCGGTCGTTGATGCGAAGACCTTCTCGCTTGTCAGTGTCGAGGCGCTGGCGCGCTGGACCCGCAAGGGGCATGGGCCTGTTTCGCCCGATGTCTTCATTCCGATAGCCGAAGCGAGCGGGCTGATCGACCAGCTTGGGCTTTGCGTGCTGAGCCAGGCATTGGCGCAGCTTTCGCACTGGCCCGACCTGAAGCTGTCGGTGAATGTTTCTCCCGGACAGTTCCGCGATCCCGCCTTCGTCGATCGCGTTGCAGATCTCTTCGAAGAAGCGAATATCGAGCCGGGCCGGGTCGTTTTGGAAATGACCGAGACTTATTTCATCCAGAGCCCGGACCGAGCACGTCTTGCGCTTGAACGGCTGAAGGCGCTTGGGCTACGCATTGCGCTCGATGATTTCGGCGCCGGTTTCTCGAGCGTCGGTTATCTCAGGCAGTTCGGGTTCG
Organism: Allorhizobium sp. nf9_anc; assembly: GCF_056323085.1. Taxonomy (NCBI): domain Bacteria; kingdom Pseudomonadati; phylum Pseudomonadota; class Alphaproteobacteria; order Hyphomicrobiales; family Rhizobiaceae; genus Allorhizobium; species Allorhizobium sp. nf9_anc. Next base: position 538,314 of record NZ_CM150481.1, read on the forward strand.
ACCGCATGAAGATCGATCGGTCACTGGTCCAGTCGCTTGATCGTGGGCATCGCGCCGTCGAGATGCTGCAGGCGACGGTGGCGCTTGCGCGGTCGCTTGGCATCCCCGTGACCGCTGAGGGCGTCGAGACCGAACAGCAGGCCGTCATCTTGCGACTGGCCGGCTGCGACCAGTTGCAGGGTTACCTCTTTGGCCGGCCGCAAACACCGCGCGAGATCGGCGAACTAATGATGCGGCCGATGGAGCTGCGCGCCAAGGCAGCCGAACTTGCCTTCGCGGCCAGCCGCGATGGTGGGGTGCTGGTGTGAGGTCCTGAGGGGCGCCGCCAGCGATGCTCTGGGCTTCTCCGGTGGCCGGTGCTCAGCTGCCGATGTGCCTTTCGCCGCGCTTCCTGGCGAGCGCGATCTGTAGCTGGCGCTGGCGATAACGGTCACGGTCGGCTTCGGTGCGGCTGTCATAGCAATGGCTGCAGGAGACGCCTTCCTCGTAATGGGGATGGGTCAGCTCTTCTGCGGTGATCGGGTTGCGGCAGGCGTGGCAGAGCTTGTGATCGCCCTCTTTCAGGCCATGGGTGACGGACACGCGCTCATCGAAGACGAAGCAGGCGCCATCCCAGAGGCTCTGTTCTTCCGGCACTTCCTCCAGATATTTCAGGATGCCGCCCTTGAGGTGGTAGACCTCGTCGAAGCCCTGCTGCTTCATGAAGGCCGTCGCCTTCTCGCAGCGGATGCCGCCGGTGCAATACATGGCGATCTTCGGCTTGTTGTGCAGGCCGGGATTGTTCTTCACCCAGTCGGGAAACTCGCGGAATGTCTTGGTGTTCGGATCGACGGCGCCGCGGAAGATGCCGATTGCCGTCTCATAGTCGTTGCGGGTGTCGATGACGATGGTCTCGGGATCTGAGATCAGATCGTTCCAGTCCTTCGGGTCGACATAGGTGCCGACGATCTCGTTGGGGTCGATATCCTCGACGCCCATGGTGACGATCTCCTTCTTCAGCCGCACCTTCATGCGCAGGAACGGCATCTTGGAAGCCCGGCTTTCCTTGTGCTCCAGGCTCACGAATTCCGGCTGGCTGCGAAGAAACGCCAGAACCTTTGCAATCGCGGCATCGGTGCCAGCGATGGTGCCGTTGATGCCCTCATGGGCAATGAGCAGCGTGCCCTTGACGCCTTCGGCCTTGCAGAGGGTCTCCAGCGGTTCCTGGAAGCTCTCGAAACGCGGAAACTTGGCAAAGTGATAGAGGGCGGCGACGCAAAAGGCGCCGCTTGTCTCAGGGCGGGGGGCTGTCGAATGTTCTGTCATGGCCTGCGAAATACCGCCTCGGCCCCTGCCGTGCAACGGATTTCCGCTTTCCGGGTCAAGTTTGAAAATCGTCAAGTGAGGTGAGGGTTGTGGGCGAGTGCGTTGCAGCACTGGACAGCGCGGATCGGTTTGGCTAGACGGATGTAACTTTATAACATTAAAGGTGCTCCTAATGTTTCGCAAACTCATTGCTGCCTCGCTCGTGACGCTGCTGGCCGGTTCGGCGCCCGCCATGGCGACCGACGGTGTCGTCGATATCGTCGCGCCCTTCGAGATCACCGGTCTCGATCCCGCCAAGTCTGGCGACATATTCCTGCGCATGGGGATCGTCGAAACGCTTGTCGAAGCCGATATGGACGGCAATCCGGTTCCGGCGCTCGCGAAGAGCTGGTCCGTCAGCGAAGACGGTCTCACCTGGCGTTTTGAGCTACAGACCGGCGTGAAATTCCAGGACGGCACGGGGCTGACGGCCGAGGCGGTTGTCTCCGCACTCAACATCGCCAGGGCGAAGGCCGGGCTTCTCAGCAAGGCGCCGATCTCGGATATCAAGGCTGACGGGGAAGGGGCTGTTGTCGTTTCGCTGTCAAAGCCTTTCGTGCCGCTGCTGGCTTTCCTTGCCGAAAACCGCGCCCAGATCCTGGCGCCGGCGGCCTATGACGGTGCGGACGTCAAGGCGATCATCGGTACGGGGCCGTTCAAGCTCAACAAGCTCGAGGCGCCGCAGAGCCTCGCAGTTGAACGTTTCGCCGATTATTGGGGCCAGAAGCCTGAGATCGAGAAGGCGACCTATCTCTCGGTGAGCCGCGCCGAGACCCGCGCGCTGATGGCCGAGAGCGGCGATGCTGACTATGTCTTCAACCTTGATCCCGCGAGCCGTACGCGTCTGGCGAAAAGCGACAAGGTCGTGCTGCAGTCGGTGTCGATCCCGCGCAGCGTGCTGCTCAAGGTCAATGCCGGCCATGCCTTCCTCGCCGACGTGAAGGCACGCGAAGCGCTGAGCCTTGCCATCGACCGCGAAGGGCTTGCGGTTGCGATCCTGCGCTATCCGGCGGCCGCCACGCAACTCTTCCCGCCGAGCCTGAAGATCTGGCACGATGCCGATCTCGCACCGCTCGGCTACGATCCTGAGAAGGCCAAGGCGCTTCTGGCCGAACTCGGCTGGACGCCGGGCGCCGACGGCATCCTGCAGAAGGACGGCAAGCCCTTCGCGCTTACGCTGACAACCTATCCGGATCGCCCCGAACTGCCACTGATCGCCGCTGTCCTGCAGGACCAGCTCAAGGAAATCGGCGTTGCACTGACAATCAACTCGACCAATTCCTCCGAGATCCCGGCGAAACATCAGGATGGCTCGCTGGAGCTTGCACTGATGGCGCGCAACTTCGCGCTGGTTCCGGATCCGATCGGCACCATGCTCTCCGATTACGGTCCAGGCGGCGGTGACTGGGGTGCGATGAACTGGACGAATGCCGGCTTTGAAAAGGCGCTGGATGATCTCACGCGCGTCGCCGATCCGGCAGAGGGCGAGGCCCTGCGCCATCAGGCTGTAGCGGCCATCCAGGCTGACTTGCCGGTCATTCCGATTGCCTGGTACCAGCAGACGGTGGCCTTCTCGCCGAAGCTGGAGGGCGCCATGATCGATCCGTTCGAACGATCCTTCGGTCTGGAAACCATGCGGTGGGCGAAATGAGCAAGGCCATCCTGAACCGCCTGATTCAGGCGGCTTTGGTCGCGTTCATGGTGGGGCTCATCTGCTTCGTGATGACAAGGTCGCTTCCGGGCGACCTCGCCTACCGGATCGCTGCCGGCCGCTATGGCTTTGACGTCGTCGACAGTGCGGCCGCGGCGAAGGTCGCCGCCGAACTCGACCTCGGCAAGCCGGCCATCGTCGCTCTCTTCGACTGGATGACCGATCTCCTGCGCTTCGATCTCGGAACGTCTCTGGTCACCGGCAAGCCTGTGATCGAGGAGATCGGCATGCAGCTCGGCCATACGATCGAGCTGGCCCTGGCCGCGATCGTGCTCTCGCTGTTCATCGGTCCGCCGCTCGGCATTCTGGCGGGTCTAAGGCCCGGCGGCGTGCTCGACCGGACGCTGATGCTGGTGTCGACGGGGTTGCGGGCGCTGCCGCAATTCGTGGTGGGCCTCATCCTGATCATCGTCTTCGGGATCACGCTCAATGTGCTGCCGGCGGCGGGACATACTCATGGGGCGCATCTCGTGCTGCCGGCGCTGACTTTGGCGCTCGGACTGGCGGCGGTGTCGAACCGGGTGGCGCGCGATGCAATGGTCGCCGTGTCGCGGTCGCCCTACTACGCCTTCGGACGGACGAAGGGTCTTTCCGAATGGCAGGTCTTTTTGCGGCATGGATTGCGCAATGTCGCGGTGCCGATCGTCACCTATCTCGGCGTGCAGTTCGTCTATCTCGTCGAGGGGGTGGTGGTTGTCGAAACGCTGTTTGCCTGGCCGGGCATCGGCCATGCGCTGGTGCATGCGATCTTCGGGCGGGACGTGCCGATGATCCAGGGGACGGCGCTTGTTATGGGCCTGATGTTCGTCGCGCTAAACGCGCTGGTCGATCTCTTCTGCCATGGCGTAGATCCTAGGAGGCGCAGCGCATGACGGCGTTCGATTATGTAGCGCCGCGCCCGGTGCACTGGCCGCTGCGCCGGCTTGTCGGTGTGGCAATCCTTGGCGGTTTGCTCGCCTTTGCCTTTCTGCCGCTGGTGATCGGTGGAGCCGATCCGCTCAAGCAGACACTGCGTCTGACGCTGCAGGGGCCGAGTGTTGCCGACTGGTTCGGCTATGACCATCTCGGGCGCTCGATGCAGGCGCGGCTGGCTGCTGCCCTTCGCCTCTCGCTCGGGCTTGCACTGCTCTCCGTCTTCACCGCGATGATCCCTGGCGTGCTGCTCGGGGTTCTCGCGGCCTGGCGCGGTGGGTTTGCCGACCGTGCCGTCGGCGCGGTCTCGGAGGCCTTCCTGGCGCTGCCCGGACTGCTTCCGGTGCTGATGCTGACGGCGATTGTGCCCGACAATCCGGCCATGCTCTATATCGGCATCTCGCTGGTGCTTTGGGTCGAGTATTTCCGCCTGACGCGGGCGATGGCGCGGCCGCTCTTGCTGTCACCGGCGGTGGAAGCCTCGCGGCTACTCGGTTTTGGCCCGGCCTATATCCTGCGCCGGCATCTCTGGCCGGAGCTTGCGCCGATGCTTCTGACGGTTGCCGCCTATGGTGCGGCGTCCGCGATCATGGCGATTGCCGCCCTCGGCTTCGTCAGCGTCGGGGTCCGTCCGCCGACACCGGAACTCGGTTCGATGATGATCGAGCTTCTGCCGTACTACCAGGAAGCGCCGCATGCGCTGTTGCAGCCGATTGCCGTGATCTTCCTGATGGTGCTCGCGCTGCAGTTAATCGGCGGAAAGGACAAGCCATGACCACTCTTCTTTCCGTTCAAGCGGCCTCTGTCTCTGCCGTGACCGGCGAGATCGTTGCCCCGGTCTCGTTCTCCCTGAAAGCCGGACGGCCCTTCACCATCCTCGGCGAAACCGGCTCCGGCAAGAGCCTGCTTGCCCAGGCGATCATCGGCATTCTCCCGGAAGGGCTGACCGCGACAGGATCTGTGACGATCGAGGGGCAGACGCTCTCGCTTGCGGAGCCGAAGCTGTTCCGTCCGCTCTGGGGCCGCAAGGTTGGCGTTCTGCCGCAAGAGCCATGGCTGGCGCTCGATCCGACCATGGTGGCGCTTGAGCAGGTGGCCGAGGGGCATCGCTATCTCGGACGTCTGGGTGAAGATGAGTCTATCTCCGCCGCGCGTACTGATCTCGAAGCGCTGGGCGTGCTCGATGCCGAGGCGAAGCTTCCCGGACAGCTCTCCGGCGGCATGGCGCAGCGCGTCGCCTTTGCCGCCGCGCGGGCCGGTGGGGCCCGGATCATCATCGCCGACGAGCCGACCAAGGGGCTTGATGTAGGCAGGCGCGATGAGGTGATCGCGCTTCTGATGCAGGAGGTGGCGGCCGGTGGCACGGTGCTTGTCATCACCCATGATCTGGCGCTTGCCCGGCAGATGGGCGGCGATCTCGCTGTCATGCTGGAGGGTAAGATCATCGAGACGGGCGAGGCAGCGGACGTGCTGAACGCTCCGTCGCACGACTATACCCGTCGACTGATCGCGGCGGAGCCGGAAAACTGGGCTTCCCGAGTTGGCACTGCACCTGAGGATACCGACCCGATCCTGATCGCCTCTGGCCTCGCCAAGACGCGTGGCGGCAAGCTGCTGTTTTCCGGCCAGGACCTGTCGCTTCGTCCGGGCGAGATCGTCGGCATCACCGGCCCGAGCGGATCGGGCAAGAGTTCGCTCGGTGATGTGCTGCTGGGATTGTTGAAGGCCGATGCCGGGCAGGTGACCCGCCTGCCGCAGGCAAAGCCCGTTCGCTATCAGAAGCTCTACCAGGATCCGCCCTCAGCCTTCCCGCAGAAGATCCCGCTCGGGGAGGCGATTGCCGATCTCGTGCGCCTGCATCGGCTTGACGCATCCCGCGTTCAGCCGCTGATGGAGCGGCTCCGGCTTTCGCCAGTACTGCTAACGCGGTTGCCGACGGAAGTTTCCGGTGGCGAGTTGCAGCGGTTCGCACTCTTGCGTGTGCTGTTGCTCGATCCGGTCTTCCTTTTCGCCGATGAGCCGACCTCGCGTCTCGATCTGATCACCCAGCAGGAGACGATCGATCTGCTGACCGAACTGGCGCGAGAGCGCAATTGCGCGGTGCTACTGGTCAGCCATGATGCTGTAATGATCGAGAAAACCTGCGATCGGCAGGTGTTGATTGGCGGCCTCTAGGTCGCCGCTCGCATCCACAATGACTCGATGATGCCGGCCTCGCTCTTCGCGGGGTCGGCGAAAACCTGGTCGGCCAGATCAAGCGCCTCCCGGCGCAGGTCCTGCTGGCGGCGGATGATGATGGCGAGGAGGAAGGACAGGCCCTCGCCATCGCCGAAGGTCTGGGGTTCATGATCGATCAGCGTGGTGAGCACAGTCAGATCGTGCTCGTGGCCGAGAAAGTCGACGAGTTGTTTGGCGTCCTGGCGTTTGGCATCGAAGGCGCTTGGCCAGAGGTCGCGCAAGAGTGAGAGGTTCATCCAGTAGGCCTGGGCTGCCTTGCGCAGGTCGTGAAAGGCCTCGCCATGACTTTCACCCTTGCAGATTTCGAGCGACTTGCGTGCCTCGTCGAGGCCCTTGCGCCAGCCTTTGGCCATAAGGCGGCCGGCGTGACCCGTCTTGGAGGGGAGAGACAGGCCCTCAAGAGCCTCGATCGCCGACCGGCATTCGGCGACCGCGGCTGCCACCTTGGCCTCAAGATCGCTTTCAGTCTGCGCGATTTCGTCACGGCGGAGAGCCAGCACTTCGCGGGCGGCCGACAGCGTTTCGGCCTCATCCTCGGTCAGCGTATGATTGGTCAGGTGCTGGACGGTTTCGATCAGGGCCGTGGCGTCGCGCATGCGTGACAGGCTGCGGGCCGCATCGCGCAGCCTTGCGTTTTCCGCCTTCTGGAACGGCTTGTCGCCGCTTGCGACCAGCCGATAGAGATTGCGCAGGCGTTTGAATTTCTTGCGGGCGGCGTGGATGGCTTCGTGCAGACCGTCCGGTCTCGCCTCCAGCGTTTCGATCGCCTTGTCCAGCTCCTGGCGGGCAACAAGCCGGACCTCGGCAAGAAGAGGCCGGTCCGGCCTAATGCGATATGGCATGCACCAGCTCCGGCCGCATGCGCTCGGTGGCAAGGGCCTGGTTCGAATAGCGCTTGTCGCCGGTCACCTCGCGGCCGAGCCAGGTCGGGAGTGCCGGGGCGTCGTCTTCCGAGGCCATCTCTACCTCGGCGGTGATGAGCCCGCGATAGACACCTTCGAAGACATCTATCTCCCAGGTGAAGCCTTCGAAGTCGACCGTGTAGCGTGTCTTCTCGATGACGTTGCCAATCGAGAAGGCCAGCATTTCCAGCGCATCGTCATGGGCTATCGGATATTCGAATTCGTCGCGGATGAGATGGCCTTTGCCGAACTTGATGGTCAGCTGGGCGGTCTGGTCGTTGCGGGTGCGGACGCGGACGGAGCGATCCGTTTCGGCTGCAATATAGGCCTGCCGTATTTTCGTCTCGGAAGTGACGGCGTTTTTCCAGCCATCGGTCCGGACGAGAAACTTGCGCTCGATTTCCTTCGCCATACACTCACGCTCCGAAATATTACGCCATTGGACCATAGCGGAGGCGGAGGTGTTAGGAAACCCGAAAGATTCCGTGCTACCTGTCGGTCTCGACATCGCGGTCAGCGCGGGTTAGTGAATTGCCGATCTAATCGTTTTAAAAGAGGGTCCTGCCATGGGCGACAAAACCGAAAAGCTACTCTCCACCCTGAAGCTGCAGCCGGTCGTGCCGGTCCTGATCATCGAAGATGCGAAGACGGCTGTGCCTCTGGCGCGCGCGCTTGTCGCCGGCGGTTTGAAGGCGATCGAGATCACGCTGCGCACTGAAGCAGCCCTCGAAGCGGTGCGCCTTGTGGCTCAGGAAGTCGAAGGTGCCGTGGTCGGCGCCGGCACCATCCTCAACGCCGCTCACTATGCCGCAGCCGTCGATGCCGGCTCGCAGTTCATCGTCAGCCCCGGGACGACGCAGGAACTGCTCGACGTCGCGCGTCAGTCCGACATTCCGCTTCTGCCCGGTGCGGCAACCGCGTCCGAAGTCATGGCGCTGCGCGAAGAGGGCTACAAGGTTCTGAAGTTCTTCCCCGCCGAACAGGCCGGTGGCGCCGCTTACCTCAAGGCGCTGTCTTCGCCGCTTGCCGGCACGCTGTTCTGCCCGACCGGCGGTATCTCGCTCAAGAACGCCATGGATTACCTGTCGCTGCCGAACGTCGTCTGCGTCGGCGGCTCCTGGGTTGCGCCGAAGGAACTGGTGTCTGCCGGTGACTGGGCTGGCATCACCAAGCTTGCCAGCGAAGCTGCAGCCCTCAAGGGCTGACATTTACGCCAGCTTCATCGTCGTCCTCTTTGTAATGTCGAAGTCGCTTCCTATCTAGGGAGCGACAGAGACAACAAGGAGACCGCGATGTTCGACGCCAAGAAGCTGCTGGATCAATTTCTGGGATCGCAGATGCCGGGAGCATCAGGCTCGCTCGGCCAGAAGGGGACCGATCTCCTGGGTATGGCGAAGGCCAATCCCTGGAAGAGCGGCGCTCTTGCGGCCGTGCTGCTCGGCACGAAGACCGGACGCTCGCTCGGCGGCAATGCCCTGAAGCTCGGCGGTCTCGCCGTCATCGCTGGTCTCGGCTACCAGGCCTACAAGAATTACCAGGCCGGTCAGAAGCCCGAACCGACCCAGGCATTGCCCGAACTCCTGCCGCCGCCGAAGGATTCGCCCTTCAGCACCGAGCCCCAGGCTGTCTCCGATGATTTTGCCCTGTCGCTGGTGCGCGCGATGATCGCAGCCGCCAAGGCCGACGGCCATATCGATGCGAGCGAACGGGCGCGGATCATGGACAAGGTCCATCTGTCGGGCCTTGGCGCCGAGGCGGAAGCCTTCATCGAGGCCGAGCTTGCCAAGCCCATCGATCTGGACACGCTGGTTGCGTCGGCCAAGACAGAAGAGCAGCGCGTCGAGATCTACACCGCCTCGCGCCTGACCATCGAGCCGGATACCCGCACGGAGCGTGGCTATCTCGACATGCTCGCTGGTCGCCTTGGCCTTCCGGATGCGCTGGTCGACCATATCGAGGCGACGGTCGCCTCTGCCAAGATCAGCCTTTGACGCCACACATCTGCGGCATCCGGTCCACCCGGGTGTCCGCGACGTCGGTTGCCTTTGCCGCTTGCGTGACTTAAGCCTCGGGCAATTGTTTGAGCCCGAGACTTTGCCATGCGTGACCTATCCAGCTTCAAGGGATGTCCGGCTCCCCAGCCCGTCAGGCTGGAGGGTCGTTTTGTCGTGGTCGAGCCTTATGAGCGTGAGATCCATCTCGAAGCCCTTTGGGATGGCCTGGGCGGCATGGCGATCAACCCGCTGCTCACTTATTTCACGCAGCCGGACTTCAAGGGTATCGAGGATTTCGATGCCTGGCTGAGCGCCGTCCAGAAGGGCGGATGGGTCACGGAAGTGTTTCGGGACAAGGCGACCGGGAAGGTCGTCGGCATGGCCAACTATATGCGGCCGGATCCCGCAAACGGCGTGGTCGAGGTCGGTGGCGTGGCGCATGGCCCTGCGATGGGCCGTTCGCCGCTTGCGACGGAAGCGCATTATCTTCTCGCCCGGCATGTGTTCGATGATCTCGGCTATCGCCGCTACGAGTGGAAGTGCCACAACGAGAATGAGCCGAGCAAGGTGACGGCCAAGCGGTATGGCTTCAGCTTTGAAGGCATCTTCCGACAGCACATGCTGTCCAAGGGCAAGAACCGTGACACGGCCTGGTTCTCGATGATCGACGGCGAATGGCCACTCATCCGGGCCGCCTTCGAGGCCTGGCTCGATCCTCAAAATTTCGACGATGCCGGACGCCAGAAGCGTCGGCTGGAAGAGCTGCGGGCCGAGATCGCAGCCTCCGCGACCTGATAGGAAATGACACCGTGAAGCCGAACATCTTCAGCATCATCCTCAATGTCGGCACGGCTGTGGTTGTCGCCGCACTCGCTTATGCGAGCTACAAGAGCGCGACCGTCGCCTGGTCAGTGGGTCTTTGCGTGGCAATCGGTCTCGTGGTCTATGCCTTCCGCTTCCTGCCGGAGCCGAAGAAGGCTGTGCGGAAAGACGGTGCTGAACTGTCTCCGCGCTCTCAGACGAAACAGGCCGCTGTCGTTGTCGCCGTCATTTTCGGATTGATGCTCGTGGTGCCGACGGTGGTGCTCTGGCTCGGCCGCTACTCGCCGGAACTCGGCGCGCTTGTCGGTGCGGTCGCCTTGATGGCGATCTTTCTGATCCTCTGGCTCCGCTCGCGTCATCAGCGCAGCCATGAGGCCGACGAGGGCTGATCGCCTCAGGCGGTCAGACTTGCGGCCAGGAGCAGCGCACCGAGCAGTATCACCAGCAGAGCAGCGCCGACTTCGATCGCGCTTGCGACGATGCCGGCTCGACGGGAGCCGGGGCCGGAAAGCGTGAGTGCGACGCTCTTGGCGCCGACGGCGAGGCTTGCCAGCACTGAGACGGTGATGGCCGTTCCGAGCGCCATGGCGAGCACGGACAGGATGCCGCCGAGCAGCAGGCCGTTCAGCAGCGAAAAGGTCATGACCAGCAGCGCGCCGGAGCAGGGGCGCATGCCGACTGCAATCACCGCAGACCAGGCATCCCGCAGGCTGAATGTGCTGCCGCCGACCAGGCTCGGATCCGGCACATGGGCAATCCCGCATTCATGGCAGACGGAGCCGGGGGCCAGTGCATCATGGTCATGGGCGACTGCCATGCCGCGGAAACGCGAGCCACCCGTTTCGCGGGGCGTCGCTGTTGTCGCCGGTTCGGCAAAGAGTGAGGCGGTGACGCTGCCGGCGGCCGGTGTTTCCGGGGTGCCGAACAGCGCACCCGTGCCTGCGGTCTGCACGGAGGTAGCGAAGGATGCCTTCAGCTTACGGACCAGGAGCCAGATGCCGAAGGCGACGATCATCGCGTAGCTTGCGATTTCGAGCGTCCGGGTTGCGTCGGTCATGCTGATCGATGTGCCGCGCAGAGCCAAGTAGGTGACGCCGACGACCGTGATCGCGACGACCGCCTGCAGGAAGGCCGAGACGAAGGAGACGAGGATGCCGCGGCGCAGTTCGATCTCATTGGCAAGCAGGTAAGACGAGATGACCGCTTTGCCATGGCCAGGGCCTGCGGCATGGAAGACACCATAGGCAAAGGAGAGGCCGACGAGGGTCACAAGGCTCCAGGGATCCTCGCGCATGGCCTTGAGGGCATTCGTCAAGGATCGGTAGAAGGCCTGCTGATGCGTATTGATCCAGACGAGCAGTTCGGCGAAGGGTCCGCCTGTCGGCTGGTAGCTCGGCTCTGCGGTGCCGATGCCGAGCGGGGAGGCTGCATGCGCAAACCCGGCAAGCAGGAGGCAAACAAGGGCAGCGAGGGCGAAGCGTGCGAGGGACGGATGCCCGGCAATCTTCAGCATGTCACCTCCAGCCGCGTGGCGAAGAGCTTGCCCATGTCGGTGCCGGCGGGATCGTTGAAGAAGGCTTCCGTCAGATTGGACTGGTTCTGGGCGATCACCTGGTCAGGATCGGGGCGCACGACCTTATGCGTGCAGGCCTCGAAGGGCTTGCCCTCGACCACCATGTCCTCATCCTTGGCAAAGTCGATCGCCGTGTAGAGGGTGGGATCGTAAACGCCGAAGGTCATGCGGCCACCGATCTTCAGTGGTGTCTTGGGCTTGGCGACGAAAAAGACGAGAAGCTGGTTGTCCTTGAAGTCGACATTGAAGATCTCTGGCTTTGCGATCTCGCTCGATGCGCCGTCCTTCGAGATGAAGGTGAAATAGCTGTAGTCACCGAGGGAGTCGCGGATCGTGTTGGCGATCTCGTTCAACTCGCTGTGGTCGAGCTTCAGGTTGCTGTTCTTGTCGAAATCCATGAGCACGCTGGAGGAAAAGATGTCGTCGAAGCGCCAGACATTGCGCAGCTCCTTCAGCATGCCGTCGTCCGTCGCGACGATCTCGACGCGTGCCTCGGCAAAGATGTGCGGATGGGAGAGGGCCGGCGATGCAAACGCCATGACCGCTCCGGCCGCGCAGTAACCGAGGCTCTTCCGCATGCTTTGAATACCCTTCCCGAATTCCAGCTTGTGGTCTCTCCCTGTCCGATGATTGGGACAAAAGTGGGACCCTGCGCCGGCTCTATGGCTCAGGAATAGCGCTTGAACCATGCGTGAAGGTAGTCAACGAAGGCGCGGACCTTGGCCGGCAGATAGCGGCGATGGGGATAGACGGCATAGATGCCGCGATCCTTGGCGATGAAATCGTCGAAGAGCGAGACCAGTTCGCCGGAGGCCAGATAGGGGCGGGCGATGAAGTCGGGGATCATCGCGATGCCCATGCCGGCGCGGGCAGCCCTGAGTGTTGCAAGCGGACTGTTCACCTCGATCGGGCCTGTGACGCTGACCGAGATCATGTCGCCATCGGTATCGAGAAAGCGCAGGCTGTTGTGTGAGCGGGAGTTGGTGTCGATGAGGAAGGGGATGCGCGAGAGTTCGCTCGGATGTGTCAGCGGTCCATTCTCGGCGATGAAGGCGGGCGTGGCGCAGGCATAGACGCGGAAGTCGGAGAGCTTGCGGGCGATCATGCCGGAATCGTCGAGCTTGGTGATTCGAATGCCGAGATCGAAACCCTCTTCGATCAGGTCGACGAATCGATCTTCGGCGACGATCTCGAGCGAGATCTGCGGGTTCTCCTTGGCAAAATCGATGAGCGACTGGCCGACATCGGCATCGATGAAGGTGCGAGGGACCGTCACTTTAAGCTTGCCCTTGAGGTCGGCATTATTCTCGCGCACGAGATCGGCGAGGTTGTCGATCTCCTTCAGGATGTCGGCAGCCGTCCGAAAATAGGTGTGGCCGGCCTCGGTCAGTGAGAATTGCCGTGTGGTGCGGTTGAGCAGCAAAGCGCCGAGCTCATCCTCCAACTCTCTGACATATTTGGACAAAAGTGCCTTGGAGCGGCCTGTCTTGCGGGCGGCTGCGGAAAAGCCCTCGGCTTCGACCACATCGATGAAGGCACGAATACGAGTGAGCGTGTCCATCCCAATCCCCCAAAATTTATCGCTATTTGTGAACGTATGGAGGAAATTGTTCAAAGAAAAGTGTCCAAGTCGGCAAAATTAACCAGGGGCGAAAAAACCTCTTGATTATGACCGACACATTTCTTATCTCGTGTTCAGCCCAAAGTCGCACGTGCCCGTGTGTGTCCGCCGACCCTCGAATGGGGATTAATCCCTAAGGTGAGGTCATCGGTAAGGTACCTGGAACTAACCCCTCCAGTCGCTATTCCGGCCAACCGGAAAATGCGAGGACATACGAAGCAACGACGGTGCGGGCCTTTCTAGTCTCTTCCGGCTTTCCATCAGCTGGAGTTACTTCAGAGGCACACCATCATTGCCGGAAGTGCGGTAGGGTCTCCCTCCAATCCATGGCAGACAAAGCGGATTATTGTACTCGTTTCCAGAGTGCGTTGATCCATCGTTTCGCGCGTCGAGCGTTCGTACGGTACCGGTGTCTCCACCGACTGGTTTCGAGCGATGTCTCGCCGTCCTTTGTCCATCCGAAGCTTGGCAGCTTCGGGTATCGCTGGAATTTGGAAGGTTACATCGATGACCACTGCTCGCATCCTCGACTTCATCAACACCCGACGTCCCGAAGGTCCCTGCCTCGTGGTCGACCTCGACGTCGTGCGCGACAATTTCGGTGCGTTCCGTCATGCCCTGCCGGACAGCGCCATCTACTACGCAGTCAAGGCGAACCCGGCGCCGGAGATCCTCCAGCTCCTGGCCTCGCTGGGCTCGAACTTCGACTGCGCTTCCGTTGCCGAGATCCAGATGGCGCTCGATGCCGGTGCAGATGCTTCGCGCATCTCGTTCGGCAACACCATCAAGAAGGAGCGTGACATCGCGCGTGCCTTCGCACTCGGCGTCAACCTCTATGCCGTCGACAGCCACGAGGAAGTCGAGAAGATCGCTCGTGCCGCTCCCGGCGCCCGCGTGTTCTGCCGCGTCCTGACGGATGGCGAAGGCGCCGAATGGCCGCTTTCCCGCAAGTTCGGCTGCGTGCCGCAGATGGCCGTCGACGTTCTCGTCTACGCACACCAGCTCGGCCTCGAATCCTTCGGCGTCTCGTTCCATGTCGGTTCGCAGATGACCAAGGTCGATGCCTGGGACGGCGCTCTCGCAGACGCCAAGCGCGTGTTCAACTCGCTGGCCAAGCAGGGCATCGTGCTCCAGATGGTCAATATGGGTGGTGGTTTCCCGACCAAGTATCTGCGCGACATCCCGTCGGCAGAGGCCTATGGTCAGGCAATCAAGGCGTCGCTGAAGAAGCACTTCGGCAACAACATCCCGCAGACCATCATCGAGCCGGGCCGCGGCATGGTCGGCAATGCCGGCGTGATCAAGGCCGAGGTCGTGCTGATCTCGAAGAAGTCTGACAATGACGAGCACCGCTGGGTGTTCCTCGACATCGGCAAGTTCGGCGGTCTCGCCGAAACCATGGACGAAGCGATCCGTTACCCGATCCGCACCGCCCATGACGCTGACGCGATGGAGCCCTGCGTTCTCGCCGGTCCGACCTGCGATTCGGCCGACGTGATGTACGAGAAGAACATGTATCCGCTGCCGATCTCGCTTTCGATCGGCGACGAGGTTCTGATCGAGGGGGCCGGCGCCTACACCACCACCTATTCGGCGGTGGCGTTCAATGGCTTCGACCCGCTGAAGTCCTACGTCATCTGACGTCTCCCGTGCCGGCATGCCGGCACGGACCCTCACAATCATCGTCATCGCTTGGGATAGGAGGCCAGAATGGCCGCTGTTCTGACCAGCATGCGCGCGCTCTTCGCGCCGGCGCCTGCATTCGTCATTGATCATGAAACGCCGGCCGACGTCGTGGCACGCGAGGCTTTGCTCGACCGCGCCATGGGTACGGATCGCCGGAAGAAGTCGTCGGAGAAGATCCGCAGCGGCCGGATTCCGGCCGAGGGCCTAGCCCTCGTCGCCCGCGACGCTGCCGGCCATGTCATCGGGACCGTGCGGCTTTGGAACGTCGAAGCCGGCATCAGCCGTGAGGGCAGGGCGATCAACGCCCTCCTGCTCGGCCCGCTCGCGGTCGACGAGGCACATGCGGGCAAGGGCATCGGTGGCGCCTTGATGCGGGCAGCGCTTCTCGAAGCCCGCAAGCGCGGATATGGCGCCGTGCTTCTCGTTGGTGACGCCGCTTACTACGAGCGCTTCGGCTTCTTTGCCGACAAGACGCAGCATCTGGTGATGCCGGGTCCGTTTGCGCGCGACCGCTTCCTGGCGCTGGAACTCGTGCATGGCTGGCTCGAAGGAGCCGCCGGCATGGTTGTCGCGTCCGGTCGCAAGCTGTCGCAGCCGACGGTCCTGCGCCGCGCAGCCTGAACAAGGCTCCCGGATGCTCGCTGAAGGGCCCGGCCGCGATTCGTCGCGCCGGGCCCTTTCCTTTGCGCTCCGTTTTGCACAGCGCTTCTGCCGGGGTTTTCAATCGTCAACTCTGGCTGTGTCGCGCCGGTCACAGTCACAAAGGCGATGGTTGTTTTATATAACCAAGATCTAACCTATTGATCTGGCTCAAAATGCTCGTCTCTCCCGGGCTGCTAGCTGGCGTTGGCTCAACGCCAGTAGTTGTTTCAAGGAGAGAATGATGACCACCGTCCGGACTGCCTCGACCCGCGCTCTTGCCGCGACCGCCTCACTGTTGCTACTCGCTCCGGCTGCCTTTGCGGCGGACATAGCGCCGCTGATGGAAGCGGCACCAGAGGCGGCAATCGAGACCGTGGTTGCGTCCAGCCCCTGGCAGATCCGCCTGCGCGGTCTCGGCGTCGTCACGCATGATTCGGGTTTCGTCGATGGTGCTGCCGGCTCGGGCCTCTCCTACAGCGACAGCGTGATCCCCGAGCTGGATATCAGCTACTACCTGACCGACAATATCGCGGCCGAACTGATCCTCGGTACGACCTATGCCAATATCTATGGCGAAGGCAGTCTGGCCAGCCTCGGCAAGGTGGGCAAGACCTGGGTGCTGCCGCCGACGCTGACGCTGCAATACCACTTCACCGAATTCGGCGCCTTCAAGCCCTATGTCGGCGCGGGCGTGAACTACACCATGTTCTACAGCCAGAAGGGCGATGCGGCGAGCAGCCTCGACGTCAAGAACACCTTCGGCACGGCACTTCAGGTCGGCGCGGACTATATGGTCAATGAGCACTGGGGCGTGAACTTCGACGTCAAGAAGCTCTTCCTGAAGGCCGACTTCGATGCCACCGTCAACGGTTCTGCCGTCTCGGGCAAGGCGAAGCTCGATCCGTGGCTGATCGGCGCGGGTATCACCTACCGGTTCTAATTGCCTCCCGAGCCAAGTTTTCTTTGAGGGGCGGTTGCCGATGGCGGCCGCCCCTTGCCGTTTGCTCAAGCGGGACCCCTTTAACCGAAATCTGCCGCAGCGCCAGACACTTGGCCATCTGGCATTCGGTTTTCAGCTTCCGTGTCTCAACGGCTAGTGTTGCAGATCTCACGCACTCCTCACGCCTTCCTGAAACAGTGGATCTTTTTTCCGCCATACCAAGGAACCATTTTCCTGCTTGGAGCTTCTTGCTGCGGGGTCCGGCGCGAGAATTTCGCACGGGCGGGAACAAATGCGCCGGTTAGGTTTAGATGGTTATGTTGTATAATCATCACATACTTTAACCAGAGATGGCGTTATAAGTGGCCTTGTAACACAGGAGTTAAAAACATGATGAAGAGCATCCTTCTCGGATCTGCCGCCGCTCTGGCGATTTCGACCTCGGCTTTTGCGGCTGACGCAATCTACGAAGCTCCGGCAGAACCGCCGGTAGCCGTCGAAACCGTGCCGCAGTTTTCCTGGGCAGGTGGCTATGCAGGTATCCTGACCGGCTACGGTTGGGCTGATGGCGACGTCGAAGGCTTCGGTACCGAAAGCTTTGACGGTGCACGTCTCGGCGGTTTCGTCGGCTACAACTGGGACCTCGGCAACCAGCTGGTCGTCGGTCTTGAAGGCGACCTGAATTACGACTGGAATGACGAGTTTGTTGCTGGCGTTGGCGATGTCGAAACCGGCATGAACTGGTCCGCTCGCGCACGCGTCGGCTACGCGATGGACCGCGCCCTTCTGTTCGCGGCTGGTGGTTACACCGGTACCAATGCTGAAGGCCCGCTCGGCGACGACACGCTGCACGGCTGGACCATCGGCGGTGGCGTTGATTACGCTCTGACCGACCGCATGTTCACCCGCATCGAGTATCGTTACAACGATTTCGGCAGCGGCGACCTCGGCGGCACTGACGTCGACTTCGACCAGCACACGGTCAATGTCGGCCTCGCGGTCAAGTTCTGATCCGATCGATCTGACATAGAAAAGCCCGGCTTCCGCAAGGAGGCCGGGCTTTTTCTATTTTGAACAGCGGTCAGGCTGCGCGGTGGTCGATCTGGCGGGTGCCTTCTGCCCTGATGTCGTTGCGCCGGTTCAGCTGGAAACGGTTGACGAGCGAGGTCAGCTGCACGGCGCCCTCCGCCAGGGTGTGGCTGATCGCTGTGGTTTCCTCGACCATGGCGGCATTCTGCTGCGTCATCTGATCGATGCTGTTGATGGCAGTGCTGATCTCCTGCAGGCCGACTGCCTGTTCGCGGGCAGCGGTGGCGATCGCATCGACATTGGTGTCGATCCGGCTGACGAACTCGCCGATCTGGTCGAGCGCGCTTCCCGTCTCGCCGACGAGCTGGACGCCGGACGAGACTTCGATGCTGGACTTCTGGATCAGCCCCTTGATATCGCGTGCAGCGGTGGCTGAGCGCTGGGCGAGCTCCCGCACTTCCTGGGCAACGACCGCAAAGCCCTTCCCGGCTTCCCCGGCACGCGCCGCTTCGACGCCGGCGTTGAGCGCGAGCAGGTTCGTCTGAAAGGCGATTTCGTCGATGACGCCGATGATCTGGCCGATTTCGGAGGAGGCCGTTTCGATCCGCTCCATGGCCGACACGGCCGAGCGCACGATACCGCCGGAAGCGACGGCACAGTTCTTGGCCTCGCGCACGAGTTCGCGTGTGTCGCTGGTGCGCTGTGCAGAAGCACGCACCGTTGCCGTCACCTGTTCGAGTGCGGCAGATGTCTGCTCGAGCGCTGCGGCCTGCTGTTCGGTGCGGTTTGCCAGGTTGCTGGAGGCCTCGCGCATCTCCTGGCTGTTTTCCAGCAGACGGCGGGTTTCCTCCATGACCTTTTCCAGCGTCGCCTGGAAGGTGGCGATCGAATGGTTGAAGTCCTGCCGCAAGGGTTCGAAGCGGGCATCGAAGGCGTCGTCCAGGGTCATGCGGATATTGCATTCCGCAAGACGGTGCAGGCCGGCACCGAGCGCCTCGATGACGAAGCGAAGCGCTTCGGCCTCGATCAAGCGGTCCTGGTCACGCAGGTTGCGTTCCCGGTCGACTTCCGCGCGGGCCGCCTCCGTTTCGGCCTGCAGACGCTGATTTTCGAGACCTGACTGACGAAAGACCTCGACGGCCGCAGCGATGTGGCCGATTTCGTCACGGCGGTTCGCGTGCGGGACGGTGGCGGTGAAGTCGCCCGATGCCATGTTGGTCATGAAGTCGGTGATTTCCCCGAGCGGTTTCAGCGCGCGGCGGTGGATGAAGAAGACGCTGCCGAGTGCTGTCGCAATCAGGAGCAGGCCCAGGGTCAGGACAAGCGCTTCGCGGCTGGCGGATTCGGCTGCCGCAAACCCTTCCCGATCAACCAGATACTCGCTCGCCATCGTGACGAGTTCGTTCACCGAGGTCTCGTGGTCATGGAATTCGAGCTTGAGCTTCGAGAGGATGGGAGTGATAGCGCTGGCATCACCCGCAACAAGCGCGGGCTTGAGGTCGTTCTGCAACGTGGCCCAATAGAGATCACCCTTGGCGATGACTTCATTGTAGAGCTTGGCGCGTAGATTTTCGGGCAGCGTCGAGTTCTTCCAGTATTCCCGGCGCTCATCGTAGAGCTTGTTGAGCAGATCGAAGCGGGGCAGGTTAACCCCTGCCGTATCCGGATGGACGAAGACCTCATTGGCCAGCGCATAGGATTCGATCAGGTAGAGCGGCGGCGGCAGGATGTCCGCTATCAGATCCTTGCCGTCCACGATCTGCTTGTAGATCGGGCCGTTGACCTTGAGCGTCTGTAGCGTCTGGGCACCAACACCCGCGACGGCGACTATCCCGGCTGCAAGGCACAGACCTGCTGCCGTCACCACAATTTTCAGGTTGAGATTCATGTTGCGTCCGTTCGCAGTCCGCCCGTCGGCGCGGCGCATGGATAAGCGCCCGCGGCCAGGCAGCCGTGGTTGAAGAAGAATTGAATAGGCTATGTTGGAATGATTCCCAGTCCCGACGAGACGCGGCTGTTTTGTCTCTCGCTCGTCCTCCCTCAAATTAGGGAGGTAATTACTACCACATGGTTAAGGTGAGTAATTGATGAACGAGACAGTGCAAATTTTTATACTATTTGACCTTAGGCGCGATTTTTCACGCCTTTACACGCAACTAAAACGCTTTGAGGCGTGATTTTTAGCAATCAGCCGGTGATGTCGACGACGCCGCAGTCGCCCGCTTCGGAGGCGAAGGCGAGCAGTTTGCCGGTGCTGCTCCAGGCGAGCGAGGTGATTGCACCCTTGCCAGGACGGCGCAGAAGCGCCTCCTTGCTGTCGGCGATGCGGACCGCGAGGATCATGCCGTCGATGAAACCGATCGCCAGGACCTCTTCCATCGGATGGAAGGCGACCTGGGTGACAAGGATGTTGGCGCGGGTGCCGAGCTCCAACGGAGCCTTACCCATCGGGCCGTCCTTGCCGGCAAATGGCCAGACGATGGCGGCCGGTGCGCCCGAGGAGGCGAGCCACTTTCCCTTGGGCGACCAGGACAGGGATTTTACCTTGGCGGGGTAGCCGGTCATGCGCATGTGGCGGGTGTCGGCGGCCTTGCCGTCGAGTTTCCAGCCGTGCAGCGCGCTTTCCTGCATCATGGTGACGACGAAGCGGCCATCGGGCGAGAAGGTCACGCCGGTATGTGCGCCCTTCCAGTCGAGATCGACAGGAGCCCCCGCCGTTCCGACCCAGTGGAGCGTGACGCCATTGTAGCGGGCGACGGCGATGCGCAGGCCCTTAGGCGCGAAATCGACTGCCTCGACCGTGCGCTCCTCGGTGAATTCCTTCGTCGTGCCATCGGCGAGGCGCACGAAGGTCGACTTGCCATGGGCATACGCCACGGCCCCTTGCGGGCCTGGCGCCACAACCGAGATCCACTTGCGCGGCACCTGGGCAAGTTCGCTCACGGTGCCGTCATGGGCGATGCGCAGCACGCGGCCGTCTTCGCCGCCGGTCAGCAGCGTCTGGCTTGAAGGATCCTTGACGCAGGTGAGGAGGCCGGCATTGGCCTCCGTCACCTTTTCGCCGCCGTCCAGCCGATGGATGGCGCCCGTCGCGGCAGCAAAGACCGGGATGTCTCCCAGGAAATGGGTCGAGACAACATGACCTTCGATATCGAGAGGGGCGACTGTCGGCATATTACAAGGCTTTCTTTCAGGCAGAGGTCAGGCGGAGAAGGGCGCTGGCGCGCCCCGCTCGTTCGGTTCAGGCAGAGGCTTCGCAGGCCTTGAAGCTTGCTTCCAGCTTCTCGCGGTCGAGCTCGCGGCCGATGAAGACGAGGCGGCTTTCGCGCTTCTCGCCATCCTTCCACGGGCGCTGGTGATCACCCTCAACGATCATGTGCACGCCCTGGACGACATAACGCTCCTCGTCGCCCTTGAAGGCGATAATGCCCTTCAGGCGCAGGATGTTCGGGCCCTGTGTCTGGGTCACTTTCTGGATCCAGGGGAAGAAGCGGTCCGGGTTCATCTCGCCGCCGCGCAGCGAGACGGACGTCACGGTCACATCGTGGATGGCAGACGGGGCGTGGTCATGATGGCCGTGGCCGTGGTCATGATGATGGTGATCATGCCCGTGATCATGGTCATGATGGTCATGGCCGTGATGGTGATGATCGTGATCGCAATCCGGTCCGCAGACATGATCCGGGTCGTCATGATCGAGGAAATGCGGATCGTTTTCCAGCGCGCGCTCCAGGTTGAAGGCGCCCTGGTCGAGGACCTTCGACAGATCGACGCCCGACCGGGTGGTCGAATAGATGCGGGCCGACGGATTGATCGCGCGCACGATGTGCTCGATCTGATGCAATTCATCATGGCTGACGAGGTCGGCCTTGTTGATAACGACGACGTCGGCAAAGGCGATCTGGTCTTCGGCTTCGCGGCTGTCCTTCAGGCGCAGCGGCAGGTGCTTGGCATCAACCAGGGCGACGACGGCGTCCAGCTCGGTCTTGGAGCGAACATCGTCGTCCATGAAGAAGGTCTGGGCGACAGGAACCGGGTCGGCCAGACCGGTTGTCTCGACGATAATGCCGTCGAAGCGGCCCGGGCGGCGCATCAGGCCTTCCACCACACGGATCAGGTCGCCGCGCACCGTGCAGCAGACGCAGCCGTTGTTCATCTCGTAGATTTCTTCGTCCGACTCGACGATCAGATCATTGTCGATGCCGATCTCGCCGAACTCATTGACGATGACGGCGTATTTCTTGCCGTGGTTCTCGGAGAGGATGCGGTTCAGCAGCGTCGTCTTGCCGGCGCCGAGATAGCCGGTGAGCACGGTGACGGGTGTCGGTTTCGCGGATGCTTCGGTCATGAAAGCCTCTGATGTCAGGGGGCGCCGGGCGGTGCGGCTGTAATGGTGTTACCCCCATATAGGCGTTCCGCTTTGCCAGTTCAAAGGCTTTCGTGTGGTCAAGCGGTAGACAGGGCCGAGCGGATATCGGTGCGGGCGAAATCGTCGCCGACATAGAGGAGAGGGCAGTCGAACTCTTTGCCGGTGGCGTAGGAAAAGCAGTCACCGAAATTGAGGGCTGCGGGGTGAAAGCCCTTGCCGAAGCGCAGGTAGGCTGCGGCAGCGAGTTCCGCGCGTATTGACTTGACGTCGATGATCTTGAAGTCGAGCGAAGTTATAAGGCGATACAATCCATCGGAGCACTTCTTTTGAAGCGCCACGATTTTCAACTCAAGTAAGGTGCCTGCCGACAATAGCAGAGGCCTGTCTGGAATCTCCAAAACCGCAGCACATCTAGCCGCAGTCGGTTCGTTCTTAACAATCGCGATCAAGGCGGATGTATCGACTGCGATCACGCCGGAAGGCCGTTCTCGTCATACAGAAAATCATGACTTCTATCAGCCAGTGGCTCGCCAGGGACCCGGTGAGGTGCCTTCGCCATTATGTCTTGGATAATGGCCCGCCGTTCCTCAAGCGAAAGTGCTGGAGGATGTCCGGAGTTCTGTGCCTCAACCGGTTGCAGCACGACAGCATCCTGCCCATCGCGGGTGATGATGACGGGCTCTCCGCTTTCGGCTCGTTCTACGAGTTCTTCGACCCGTGCAGCTGCCTGCTCCATGGAAACACGCATGCGTCTTCCTCACGATCTCTTCCGAACAATATGCGCCTTACATCTTGAGCCTGCAAGCTCACGTCAATGTTGCCACATCAAACTCATGCACGTCCTCGAGCAGTTCCAAAATGCCCCTCACGGCATGCGCAATCAGTTGCTCTCCCCGTTCCGCGGTTGCCGCCGCCGCATTGCCGGCGACGCCATCAGGGTTGAGGTCCGACATCTTCCAGCCGATGGCGTGGGGGCCATAGGCGCGCAGGTGTTTGTAGCGGGCGGAAAACTCGGATTGGCGCGAGGGAAAGGCGGCGGCCTTCGTCATATCGACCTGGTCGGGGGCCAGCGCCAGCATGACCGAGGTCTCGATGTCGCCGCCGTGGATGTCGATAGCCTTGTCTTCCGGGCTAATCCAGCCCTCCGGCTGGCCGAAGCGGGTCCAGCTGGTGGCGACCACTAGCATGTCGAAACGAACCCGGGCTTCCGTCGCGACAATGGTCAGGAGCGGTGAATTGCCGCCATGGGCATTGAGCAGGACGAGCTTGCGGATCCCCTGGCGATTGAGCTCCTCGGCGATCCCGAGCCAGCGATTGATGGCCTCTTCAAAGGCGAGACTGCGCGTGCCCTCGACGTCCAAGTGTTCGATGGAATAGCCGACAGGTTCGACCGGTAGCATGGTGACCGGCAGGTGTTCGGCAAGCGCTGCAACGACACACTCGGCGATGCCGGCCGCGATGATCGTGTCGGTCTCGAAGGGCAGGTGGGGGCCGTGCTGCTCATGGGCACCGAGCGGCAGGACGGCGATCCAGTCGTGCCGATCTGCGGCAGTCAATTCCGGATCGTTATCCTTGAACCACGGGGCTGGTTTCGCCATCTGGTCTAAGCTCCTGATCTTCGTTATGCATTGCAGCCATCGCTGCGTGTATGAAGTGGCGACCGCAGCGTGTGTCGACCGGGGAGAGTCATGGCGAAAAAGGACAAGGCCGACAAGGACCGCGGCGAAAAGAAGAAGGGCAAGAAGAAGGAGCCACCAGGCTCCGGCGTTCTGTGTGCCAGCGTTACCCAGGTTGCGCGCGCCATGCGCACTCATCTTTCCCATGGTCTTGCCGAAAGCGGCCTCTATCCCGGGCAGGACGGCGTCGTGCAATTGCTCGCCCAGGAAGACGGGCAGACGCCCGGCGCGCTCGCCCACCAGCTTGGCGTAAAGGCGCCGACCATGACCCGCACGATCGGGCGCATGGAGGCGCAGGGTTTCGTCCTGCGTCGCACCGATGATCGCGACGGCCGGCTCACCAAGGTTTATCTGACCGATGAAGGTCGCGGCAGCGTTGCCCGTATCGCAGGCGCCATGGAAGCCTGTGAGACGCAGGCGGTTCAGGGTTTGTCGGGCAAGGAGCTGAAGACGCTGGTGAAGCTCTTGTCTCTTATCGAGGGCAATCTCTCCGGCAACGTGGTCATACGACCTTCGAACGAGGCCGAGGAAGACGATTGAAACGCCTCCTTAAATTGTTTAATTAAAACTTTTAAGGGCGATGAAACGCCCGCCGTTCTGCTGCGAGGGAGGAAACGTGGCACAAAAGGTAAAGCTTTCGACCATTGCGGAGTCGCTGGGTCTGTCGACCGCCACCATCTCGCTTGCGCTTCGTGACAGCCCGCTTGTCGCCGCCGATACCCGCGAGAAGATCAAGGAACAGGCGCGCGCGCTCGGCTATATCTACAACCGTCGTGCGGCCAGCCTGCGCACCTCGCGCTCCGGGATCATCGGCGTCGTGGTGCACGACATCATGAACCCGTTCTACGGCGAAATCCTGAAAGCCATCGAGACCGAACTCGACCGCAGTCGCCACACCTTTATTCTCTCCAATCATTACGACAGCGTCGACAAGCAGCGGATGTTCGTGGAGACGCTGCTGCAGCTCGGTGGTGACGGCGTCATCATGTCGCCGGCGATCGGCACGCCGCCCGAGGACGTGCTGCTGGCGGAAAACAACGGCATGCCGGCCATTTTCATCGCGCGTTCGATGGAGGGTCTCGACGTTCCGATCTATCGCGGCGACGATACCTACGGCATTTCATTGGCGACCAACCACCTGATCGGCCTCGGCCATCGCTCGATTGCCATGATCGGCGGCACGGACCAGACCTCGACCGGGCGCGACCGCTATCAGGGCTACGTCAACGCGCTGCGCAAGGCTGGCATCGAGGTCGATCCCGGTCTGCGCATTCCTGGTCCCCGCACCAAGCAGGGTGGCTTCGAGGCCGCGGTGAATTTCCTTTCGCTCCCCCAGAAGCCGACGGCGGCTGTCTGCTGGAACGATCTGGTCGCCATCGGGTTGATGAACGGCATTGCGCGTGCGGGGCTCATTCCCGGCCAGGACATTTCTGTCACGGGTTATGACGACCTCGAGGAAGCCTCGATCGCCACACCTTCGCTGACCACCGTCTGGAACGGTCAGGCGGAAGTCGGGCGGCTTGCGGCCCGCGCGCTTCTCGACAAGCTTGCCGGCAGCCATGAGCCTGACGGCATCCACCTGATCAAGCCCGAGATGCGCATCCGCCAGTCGACTGGTCCGATCCGCCGCTGAGCTTCGGCCGGTTGTTCAATCCGGTCGCTCTCCATCCTTGCCTGCCAGGAGACAGTCATGTCCGATCGCCCCCTCGTCTTGATCCCCGGTCGCATTCATTCGCGGGTGCGTTCCCGCCTTGCCGAAACGTTCGAACTGCTGGAAGTCACTGACGCGTCGGCGACAGAGGCGACGCCGGAGCAATTGTCGCGCGTGCGTGGAGCTGCCGTATCAGGTCGTTTCCCGGCGTCGCTCATCGATCGCCTGCCCAAACTCGAAGTGATCGGCAGCTTTGGCGTCGGTTATGACGGTGTCGATGTGAAGGCTGCGGCCGCGCACGACATCGTGGTCACCAACACGCCTGATGTCCTGAACGATGAAGTGGCCGATACGACGATCGCGCTGCTCCTCAATACCCTGCGCCAGTTCTTCTTCGCAGAGCGCTACCTGCGTGACGGGCGTTGGGAGAAGGAGGGCGCATTTCCGTTGTCGCCCCTGTCGCTCAAGGGGCGGAAGGTCGGGATTCATGGTCTCGGTCGTATCGGCATGGAGATCGCCTCGCGTCTTGCGCCGTTCAAAGTCGAGATCGCCTACCACACCCGACGACCGCGCACGGATGTGCCCTATGCCTATCACGACAGCCTCGTCGGGCTTGCAGCGGCTGTCGACATCATGATTTCGATCGTGCCCTCGACCCCTCAGACCAATGGGGCTGTTAATGCCGCGGTGCTGGAAGCGCTTGGATCGAACGGCGTGCTCATCAATGTCGGTCGTGGCTCGACTGTGGACGAGCCAGCTTTGATCGCGGCGCTCCAGAAGGGGACGATTGCTGCAGCCGGCCTGGATGTCTTTGCAGATGAGCCCCGCGTGCCTCAGGCGCTGATCGACTTGCCCAATGTATCCCTGCTCCCGCATGTCGCCTCGGCTTCCGTGCCGACACGCGATGCGATGGCCGATCTCGTTGTCGACAATCTCATTGCCTGGTTCCAGACCGGCAAACCGTTGACCCCGGTGCCGGAGACGCCACACAAGCCTGACTGATTCGGCAGTTCAGCCTTCCGCAAGCTTGAGAGAGCATCCTGCTCGGACATGGGGTTTCGAGCGGAAGGATGCTCCGATGAACGCCTCTCTCGTCATCGTGACGACGGCACTGGTGTGTGCAGGTGTTTCGGCTGCCGGGCTCAGCTTCTGGGCCATGCCGCAGCCCTCCGAGCCCTTCGTGGCAGATCCGATTGTCCTTGGGACGATCCCGACGCCGGGCGCTTCGCCGTCTGGACTGTCCGCCTCGCTGCAGGCGGGTACCGTTTCCCCGCCGGCCATCTTCTCGGTCTCCAACTTTACACGTCGGACAGTCTGTCTCGTGGAGCGCGGAGCAGCCTTGACCAGCCGCAGCCGGGATTTCTTTGCGCCACCCGATTGCGAGCAAGTCTGGCCCGGCCTCACGCGTGCGAGCAACTGGACGCAGAACGAAGACGGCAGCGTGACGATCAGCGATGCCGCCGGGGGGACCGTGTTGACGCTCGTGCGCGGGCAGCACTTTTCCTATGAGGCAACAGACGCGCCGGATGCCGATCTGGCGCTCCTCATGCTGCCGTGAGCGTGCCCGTCACCGGTCGAAACTGTCCTTGTAAAGATTGCTCGCAGATCGCGCTGGTTGCAGGTCTCCGTGAAGTAAGTGCGTGTTCGCGCTAACATCGCGGTTGATGAAAATTGGCACGCGCAAGTGAAAGCTCTCATCCAAAAGAATAGCTCCCAAGCGCTTGAAAGGCTTTGGACAAAATGGTTAGCTCGCGCATCGCTGCCGGGAGGGGCCGACGATGCCCGCCGGTGGGGCAACAACTGGGAGGTAGTTCATGGATCGTCGTTCATTCATCAAGAAGGCTGGCGTGGCCAGTGCAGGCGCAGCCGCGTCTGCCGTATTGGCAGCACCCGCCATCGCGCAGGAAAATCCGAAAATCACCTGGCGCCTGACCTCGTCTTTCCCGAAGGCGCTCGACACAATTTTCGGTGCTGCCAACGACGTCGCGGAACGCGTCAAGGCCGCCAGCAACGGCAACTTCGAAATCCAGGTCTTTTCTGCGGGTGAAATCGTGCCCGGCCTTCAGGCCAACGACGCCGTGGCCGCCGGTACCGTCGAAATGTCGCACACCGCCAACTACTATTACTGGGGCAAGGACCCCACCTACGCCCTGGCGACAGCCGTCCCGTTCGGTCTCAATGCCCGCCTTCAGAATGCCTGGTTCTACCAGGCGAACGGCAACGAACTGCTGAACGAATTCTTCGCCACACAGGGCCTCTACGGCCTGCCGGCCGGCAATACCGGTGCGCAGATGGGTGGTTGGTTCCGTAAAGAGATCAATACGCTCGATGACCTCAAGGGTCTGAAGATGCGTATCGGCGGATTCGCCGGCAAGGTCATCGAAAAGCTCGGCGTCGTGCCGCAGCAGATCGCTGGTGGTGATATCTACCCGGCGCTGGAAAAGGGCACGATCGACGCTACCGAATGGGTCGGTCCCTATGACGACCAGAAGCTCGGCTTCTTCAAGGTCGCGCAGTACTACTACTATCCCGGCTGGTGGGAAGGTGGCGCTACGCTGCATGCCATGGTCAACCTCGAAAAGTGGAACAGCCTGCCGGCCCATTATCAGGCAATCCTGCATGACGCCTGCGCCTTCGCCAATGCCAACATGCTGGCGAAGTACGACGTCAAGAACCCGGTCGCGGTCAAGGAACTCGTCGGCTCCGGCGCCGTGCTGCGTCCGTTCAGCCAGGAGATCCTGACAGCCTGCTACGAAGCCTCGCTGGCGACCTATGAAGAGATTAATGCCTCCAACGCGGCCTTCAAGAAGATCTACGACAGCCAGTTGGCGTTCAAGAAGGACGCGTATCTCTGGATGCAGCTGCCGGACTATACCTTCGACACCTTCATGATGATGCAGCAGCGCGCCAACAAGCTCTGATCAACAATTGCATCTCGACAGTCAGTAGCCCCGGTCCTCGCGACCGGGGCTTTTTCGTGCGCCTTCGGGCAAAAACAAAACCCCGGCGCAAGGCCGGGGTTCTGCAGATTTCTCGTCGTGCTGTGGGCCTCAGCCGCCGCTACTGAATGACAGGCGGCTGGCTCAGGTCCATCGAAGGTGCCGGGGCAGGGGCGGCGGGTGCCGCGCCTGCTGGCGGTTGGATGGCCGGCGGCTGACCGAGATCGAGGGGCGGCAGGCCGAGTGCCGGCTGCTGGCCAGCACCGCCAGCCGGTGCCTCGCTGCCGAGCGGTGGCAGGCCGAAGGACGGCATGGTGATGCCGCCACCGTCGGTCGGCTGCGGGATGGTGATCTGGATCGTACTCGGATCCTGGACCACCGCGTCGCCCTTGTAATGCATCACCAGACCCGGGAAGGCGATGACCGTGATGATCGCCAGGAACTGGATGATGATGAAGGGCAGCACACCCTTGTAGATGTCCAGCGTCTTGATGCCGTCCTGCATCTGGCCGGTCACCTTGTCCCTCCATCTCCCCTCTGGCGCGACCGAGCGTAGGTAGAAGAGCGAGAAGCCGAAGGGTGGCGTGAGGAAGGAGGTCTGCAGGTTGATGCCGAGGATGATGCCGAACCAGACGAGGTCGATCCCTAGGCTCTGTGCGACCGGGACCAGGAGCGGCACCATGATGAAGGCGATCTCGAAGAAGTCGAGGAAGCAGCCGAGGATGAAGACGATGATCGTCACGACGATCAGGAAGCCGTATTCGCCGCCCGGAAGCGCCAGCATCAGGTCTTCGACCCAGACATTGCCGTTGATGCCGTAGAAGGTCAGGCCGAAGACGCGGGCGCCGATCAGGATCATCATGACGAAGGCCGAGAGACGCGTGGTGGCGTCGAGGGCATTCTTCAGGATGGCGAGGTTCAGGCGTCCCTTGGCTGCGGCGATGATCAGAGCGCCGGTCGCGCCCATGGCGCCGCCTTCTGTCGGCGTTGCAATGCCGAGGAAGATCGTGCCGAGAACCAGGAAGATCAGCGCCAGCGGCGGCACCATGACGATGATGACTTCCTGGGCGAGACGCGAGATCACGTTCAACTGCATACCGCGATTGACGAGCGCGAAGACGTAGACGGAGATGACGCCGAAGGCGAGTGCCGCCACCAACTGCCACTCGGCGCTTGCGATGCCGGTGAACAGGATGTGATAGCCGAGGAAGTAAAGGCCCGTGCCGATGGCGATCATCACGAGAAGCGAGGTGACGCCATCACCGAGAGTGCGGGCCTCCTTAGGAAGGGCAGGTGCCCATTCCGGCTTGATGATCGTGACCGCGAAGATGTATGCGCAGTAAGCTGCAATGATCATCAGGGCCGGGTAGAGCGCGCCGACATACATGTCGCCGACGGAGCGGCCGAGCTGGTCGGCCATGACGATCAGAACGAGCGAAGGCGGAACGATCTGGGCAAGCGTACCGGAGGCCGCGATGGTGCCCGAGACCAGCGGACCATTGTACTTGTAGCGCAGCATGATCGGCAGCGAGATCAGGCCCATAGCCATAACCGAGGCTGCGACGACGCCGGTGGTGGCGCCAAGTAGCGCGCCGACGAGGATGACGGCATAGGCAAGGCCGCCACGGATCGGGCCGAACAGCTGGCCGATCGTGTCGAGCAGGTCCTCTGCCATGCGCGATCGTTCCAGAATGATGCCCATGAGCGTGAAGAACGGGATCGACAGCAGCGTGTCGTTATACATGATCCCGTAGATACGCTCCGGATGCGACTGGAGCAGCGGCCAGAAGAGACGGATCTCGGACGAGAAGATCGACAGTTCTACGCCGAGCACGAAGTAGATCAGACCACCGGCTGCAAGCGTGAAGGCGACCGGATAGCCAAGCAGCAGCATGGCCATGACGGTCGTGAACATGATCGGCGCGAGATTGTGGGCGATAAGGTCGATCATCTCAGGCCTCCCTGCCTTCGGTCTCAGTTTCTGGCTCAGGCGTGACTGCGTTCGGTTCCTCGATCCGGCCCATCAAAACGGCGGCGCGTTTGATGATTTCGGAGAAAGCCTGAGCGGTCAGCATCATGAAGCCAAGCAGGACCATTGCCTTGGCGGGCCAGATGATCAGGCCACCGGCGCTCGACGACATCTCTCCCGAACGGAAGGACAGCCAGAACCACGGCCAGGCGAGATAGGCCATCAAACCGGCAAAGGGCACGAGGAAGATGGTGTGGAGGATCAGGTCGATCCAGTCGCGCGTCCTCTTCTTCCAGCCGCTCGACAGGATGTCGATGCGGATATGTTCGTTGCGGAGCAGAGCGTAAGCGGCGGCGAGCATGAACACGGTGCCAAAGAGGTACCATTGCAGCTCGAGCCAGGCATTGGATGAAATGTCGAAGACTTTACGGATGACGGCATTGCCGGCGCTGATCAGAACGGCGGCCAGGAGCAGCCAGGAAACCCAGCGCCCGATGGCCCCGTTGATCGCGTCGATCACCCGGGAAACAGCCAACAGGATTGTCATTGTGTTTATTCTCCCCTTGTCTTTTTGTGCTTAGAGCAATGGTAAACCGCGCGCAACTGGACAGCACCTGTCCTCCCGTGAGGCATACCAAAGTCGAAGGTTTGCGGTTCGGTGCGGTCTGTCTCGGAAGAACTCGTCATGCTTTGCCGTTTCGCCTTTTGGTCGCATTTTACCGGTTTCCCTATGCCGGCCTTAACAGGTTCTCACTTACTTGTTTGCGTCCCGCTTCGAAGCAGTGCATTTTAGCACTTGCTTCGCTTTGCGCATTACTGTGACGTTTTGAACATGCATTTTGCCCCCGGAAACGGGACCAAGGATTGGAAGAGACATCATTTGACACCTGAGGTTTCGAGTCCAACCTCGCCGGGAGGGCAAAATATGAGGGCCGCCAAGGGGCATGACCACAATGTGCCCACGGATGTGTATCTGTCGTTCGTGAGCTCTCTATTTGACAACCGCTTCACGCTGTTCACCGGCATGGTTGTCCACATCCTGACCTTCGTCACCGTCTATGTGCAGACGGGTGCCTCCTTCTACCTCCTGCTCTGTGCCTGTTTCGTGCTGGTTTTCTCATTCCGGCTGCACTCCTTCTTCCTGTTCGACCGCGAGGACAAGGCGAAGCTGACGCGCGAGCAGATTGCAGCCTGGGAACGGCGTTATGTTCTCGGCGGCGCATTGACCACGGCCATTCTGGGCATTGGCAGCGGCTATGCGATGCTGGCCTTCCAGGACACGTTTGCCGAACTCGCCTGCATTTCCGTCGCCATGGCCACCATGGTTTCGATCGTCGGGCGGAATTACGGCTCGCGTCTGGCCGTGGATCTGCAGACACTTGCCTGTTGCGCGCCCATGGTGATCGGCAGCCTCCTGGCGCAGGACATCTTCAAGTCGCTGCTGTCGCTGATGCTGATCCCGTTCTGGCTGACGACCCGCGCCATGGCCAATGGCGTGCGCGACTTCCTCTACGAAAATGTCATCGCCTCGCGCGAGATGGCCAAGATTGCCGACAGCTTCGATACCGCGCTCAGCAACATGACCCATGGTCTCCTGATGCTCGATCCGAACAACCGGATCGAGGTGGTCAATCGCAAGGCCTGCGAACTCTTGAGCCTTGGCGACAGACGGCGCCTGGCGGGCTGTGATCTGGACGTGGTGCTGCGCTATGGCGTGCGCCATACCTTCATCGACGGGTCCATGCCCAGCCTGTTGCAGAAGCAGCTCGCGCAGCTCACGCAGGGTCTTTCCAATCGTGCCGTCATGCATTTCTCCGAGGATCTGGTGCTGGAATTCTCTGCCAAGCGGCGGGATGAAGGCGGCGTGGTTCTGATCTTCGAAGATGTGACTGCACGTGTCCGCGCCGATCGCAAGATCCTACATATGGCGCGATACGACAGCCTGACGGGCCTTCCGCAGCGCGGCTATTTTACAGAACTCGTGCGCGAACGTCTGGAGCGTCCGGGTGAGTTTGGACCCGTGGTCGGTCTGATGATCCTTGACGTGACCGACTTCAAGCATGTCAACGACCTCAAGGGGCACTTGACCGGCGACAAGCTGCTGGTGGCGATCGCTGCCCGGCTGACCGAGCTTGCGGCCGGCAAGGCCGTCGTCGGCCGCCAGGTCGGCGATCACTTCATCTGCTTCTTCCCCAATGTCGAGGGGCGCGAGGATCTGGATGAAGAGATGCGCAGCCTTCATGCGGCTGCCTGCAGCAATTTCGAGGTTGACGGTGCCATCATCACCGTCAGTTTCTCGGCCGGCGCGGTGTTGCTTGAGAGCGCAGACGTCAAGATGGACGAGTGGCCCGTCAAGCTCGACATTGCGCTGTTTGAATCGAAGGCGCGCAGCCGTGGACAGTTCACTCTCTTCGCCAAGGAAATGGATGCCCGCTATCTGGAGCGCCAGCGCCTGAAGGCAGACCTCAGGGCGACTGTGGATGATCACGGCATCACCGTCGTCTATCAACCCATGTTTACGCCCGATGGCCGTGTGCTCGCCTGTTGCGAGGCGCTTGCCCGGTGGCATCATCCGGAGAAGGGGCCGATTGCACCCAATATCTTCATCCAGATTGCCGAAGAGATGGGGATCGTTACTGACATCACGCATCAGGTGTTGCGAAAGGCCTGTGCCGATTGCCGGGCCTGGCCGGAGCCGATCGGCGTCTCCGTCAATCTCTCTGTTCACGACCTCCGTCATGGTGACCTTGCGGCGACGGTCGCAGAGATCCTCAATGACACCGGACTGTCGGCCAAACGTTTGCACCTTGAAGTGACGGAAAGCAGCCTGATCGAGGAGCTTTCTGCGGCCCGTGCCGTGCTCGACCGGCTGCGCGCCCTTGGCATTACCATCTCGATCGATGATTTCGGCACCGGCTTCTCCAGCCTGAGCTACCTCGACACGCTGCCGGTCGATGTTGTGAAGATCGACCGCTCCTTCGTGCGCAATATCGGCGAGGATTCCCGTCGCCTCAAGCTGCTGCGAGGCATCGTCAGCCTCACACGCGGTCTGGACATCGGCATCGTCGTCGAGGGCGTGGAAACGCGCGAGCAGCTGTCACTCATAAAGAAGCACAACTGCGCAGACCTGATCCAGGGCTATGTCTTCTCGATGCCGATCGCGGCGCATGCCATCGAAGCGCTTGCGGAAGAAGCAGCTGCGACCGGTCTGGCCGAGCGTGTCGGCGTTGCCTGACGCTGCGGCTTGAATTCCACCTGATCCCCTTGTCTCGAAGGTCCAGTGAGCAGCCCGTTTTGGGCCTAGCGGTGTCAAACGATACTGTTAACCTTAACTTATGGAGTGTTAATTTGTTATTAATATTCGGGGGGGCGAGGTTCCGGAATGCGTGATACCCGTTCACATGGTGTTAACCATGATGGGCGGCAAAAATATGGAACTGGAAGGCTTTTCGGAGCGATTGATGCGTCATCTCGACTTTATCGAGTACCGTCGAATTGAGACGCAGGAGGACTTCGAGGATATCGAACAACTCCGTTACAAGACCTACAAGGCCGCCGACATGATACCGCGATCGGCTCCAAGCATGATCGACGAAGCTGACTTCGATCCGCACGCTTATGTGTTTGGAATCTATTATTTCGAGGAGTTGGTCAGCACCATCAGGCTTCACCACGTGACGCCTGATCACCGGCTGTCGCAGTCGGCTCAGGTGTTCCCTGACATCATGCAAGCCTATCTGGATGCAGGGCTGACGATCATCGATCCCGCGCGTTTCGCTGTGGATCCAGCCTTTGCAGCCGAGGTGCCGGTTCTTCCCTATATCACGCTGAGGCCGAGCATCGTGGCGGCGGCCTATTTCAAGGCCGACAGGGTTCTCCAGCCCGTTCGTCCCGCGCATGCTGCCTTCTACAAGCGTGTCTTCTATGCCGAGACAGTGGTCGACCGCCGGATGACGGAGATCTATGGCCGGGAGCTCACCCTGATGGCGACCAATACCCACACGACCGGGACCAAGCTCCTCAAGCGCTATCCCTTCTTCGATTCGGGTGTGCACGAGCGGCGGCTGATGTTCGGGCGCGGAGTAGGGCCGTTGCCGACAACGCCGCTGACCATCCTGCCCTCGGCGCGGCTGGTGGCGGATGGCAAGATCACAGGCGCGATCGCCGGTCGGGATTATTGACCACGAACCCCGGAGGCGATTGCACTCGGGCTGGCGTTTGTGTATGCGGGAAAAAGACGAAATTTTGCCCACGGCTACGTCCCGCGTGATTCTGCCGTGGTGCCGCCAGTCCTACGATTTGGGAGATCGAACATGAGCGAACATCATTCCGGTCCGGTCGAAACCGGTGCTTCGATGGACTACAAGGAACACGAGAAGACCTACGACCTGTTCATCGCGGGTACCAAGTACGGCACCGCACTTCTGGTCGCCCTGATGATCGCCATGGCTGCCGGTTTCTTTGCCGGTGCAGGCCTGCTTGGCGGGTTCTTCATCTGGATCGTTCTGTCGGTCGCCGGCGTCTTCATGATGCGCTGAGCCGCGACACAGTTTGCATGCACAAAAGGCGGTCCGGAAACGGGCCGCCTTTTTCATTTGCTCCTGTCGTCAACCGGAGTTTTGATCGACCATAAAAAAACGGCGGGTTGCCCCGCCGTTCTGATCTGCTTGCCTGAGCGAATATCAGGTGGTGCCGCGTGTGCGGGCAAGGCCCTGCTTGGCGGGTTCGTATTTCGGGTCGAGCCGCAGCGCATGGCTGTAGGACTTTGCCGCGCGTGCCTTGTCGCCGCGACGCTCGTAGACGAGCGCCTGGTTGGCCCAGCTTTCGGCAATGTTGCCGTTGAGCTCGATGGCGAGGTTGAAGTCGGCAAACGCGTTTTCGTCGTCATTGAGCGCGATGTAGGAGACGCCGCGACCGTTATAGGGTTCGGGTGCGCGCGACGAGAGCGAGATGGCCTTCGAGAAGTCATCGATCGCTTTCGCGTGGTCACCGCGCAGCTGATAGATCAGGCCACGATTGTGGAACGCGCGACCATCCGTGGTGTCGAGCTGGATCGCGCGGTTGAAATCGCCGAAGGCTTCGTCGACACGGCCGGCCTGGCGGTAGATATTGCCACGGCCGATATAGGCGACGTCGTAATTCGGGTTGATCTTCAGCGCCATATTGTAGTCGGCGGCGGCTTCGACAGGCTTGCCCATGTTGCGATAGACGAGGGCGCGGTTGGCATAGGCCTGGAAGAACTGCGGATTGAGCTGCAGCGCCGTGTTGAAATCGTCGAGCGCCTGCTTGAACTGGCCCGAGCGGCCATAGGCGGAGCCGCGCACGTTGTAACCTTCGGGGTCACGCGGATTGGCCTGGATGACGGCGGTCAGCGACGCAATGTTTTCGTCGGATCCCTGGGCGCGATCGATGCGGATGACGTCGGTCGTCTCCGTGGTCGTGGCGCATCCTGCCAGTGTCATGGCTGCGAGCAGGGCCACGGCGGATGCCAGGCGATGCTTGCGGTCGGAATGGGAGGCAGTCGTCAGCACGGAGGTTTTCGTCATGAGGCGCATCGTCCGGCCGCTGCCTGCGCCGCATCAGGCTTCAGACAGCGCAAGTTGGTGTTTCATATCAAAAGAGCGGCGGCGATTCGTCTCGCCCCCGCCCTCATTTCATAGGAAAACGTCTAAATCTAGGCTGATCAGCGAGCGCGAGCAGGAGCCGGCAGAAGGCCTTCGCGCTGCATCTTCTTGCGCGCGAGCTTGCGGACGCGACGAACGGCTTCAGCCTTTTCGCGTGCACGCTTCTCGGACGGCTTTTCGAAGAAGTCGCGCATCTTCATTTCACGGAAGATGCCTTCGCGCTGCATTTTCTTCTTGAGAGCGCGGAGCGCCTGGTCAACGTTGTTGTCGCGGACTAGTACCTGCACGTTTATCCCGTTCCTTTGGTTCTTTGAGTTGGTCCTTCCGCCGATGGAGGTCACATCAACGGAAACAGCATAAAAGTTCGCCCGGCCAAGTGAGTCCGGCGATTGTGGTGCGAATTACCAGAACAAAGGGGTGAAGTCCATATGGCGCAAGGCTTCTGGCCAAGAATTTTGCGTCGATGAGTGCCCTTCTGGCAGGGTGTCGAAAGACGGATGATAATGCGTCGCAAAACGGACGTCACGACGTGGGTTGATCTGCGAGGTGTATCGTCCTACCCCAGTGCCTGAACCACAGGAGTTTAAGGCGAATGCGCAAATATTCGGTCTTTGCCGTTGTCCGTGAGGCGATGCGTGCCCACAAGGGATGGGAGGCTCAGTGGGTCTCTCCCGAGCCGCGGCAGTCCTATGACGTCATCATCATCGGCGCCGGCGGCCACGGCCTGGGCGCGGCCTATTATCTGGCCAAAGAGCACGGCATCACCAATGTCGCGGTGATCGAGAAAGGCTGGCTCGGCGGTGGCAATACCGGCCGAAACACGACGATCATCCGGTCCAACTATCTCTATGAAGAGAGCATGGACATCTACGAGCATTCGCTGAAGCTCTGGGAGGGCCTCAGCCAGGACCTCAACTACAATGTCATGTATTCGCCGCGCGGCGTGATGATGCTGTCGCACAATGTGCATGATCAGCAGTCCTTCAAGCGCCATGTGAATGCCAACAATCTCTATGGCATCGATAACGAATGGTTGACGCCGGAGCAGGCCAAGGCCTTCTGCCCGCCGCTCGACATCTCGAAGACCGCCCGCTACCCGATCAATGGTGCAGCTCTTCAGCGTCGTGGCGGCACGGCGCGTCACGATGCGGTCGCCTGGGGTTATGCGCGTGCGGCGTCGGATCGCGGCGTGCACATCATCCAGAACTGTGAAGTCACCGGCCTGCGTCGCGGACCGAACGGTGAAGTGACCGGCGTCGATACGACCAAGGGCTTCATCGGTGCGAAGAAGGTCGGCGTTTCCGCTGCCGGCCATTCCTCCGTCGTCATGGGTATGGCAGGCGTGCGCTTGCCGGTGCATTCGACGCCGCTGCAGGCGCTCGTGTCCGAGCCCTTGAAGCCGATCTTCCCCTGCGTCGTCATGTCGAACACGGTGCATGCCTATATCTCGCAGTCTGATAAGGGCGAGCTGGTGATCGGTGCGGGTACCGACCAGTACAATTCCTACAGCCAGACCGGCGGCATGCAGATCATCACGCATACGCTCGACGCGATCTGCGAGCTCTTCCCGATGTTCCGTCGTGTGAAGATGATGCGCCAGTGGGGCGGGATCACCGACAACACGGCCGACCGCTCGCCGATCCAGAGCGTGACGCCGGTGCAGAACCTATTCGTCAATGCCGGCTGGGGTACGGGCGGTTTCAAGGCGACGCCGGGGTCTGCCAATCTGTTCGCTCATCTCATCGCCAAGGGCGAGCCGCACCGGCTGGCCCAGGGCCTGACGCTCGACCGGTTCCGCACCGGCCGCCTCATCGACGAGGCAGCCGCCGCTGCCGTGGCGCACTGATACTTAGGGATCGTCCAACATGCTGGTCATCAAATGCCCCTATTGCGAAGAAGAGCGCGCAGAGCTCGAGTTTCGCGCCGCCGGTGAAGCGCATATCGCGCGGCCTGCCGATATCGCCTCGATCACGGACGAGGAATTCGCGGACTACTTCTTCCTGCGCGACAACCCGAAGGGTCTGATCTTCGAACGTTGGCGCCATATCCATGGCTGCGGTCGCTTCTTCAACGCGGCCCGCGACACCATTTCAGACAAGATCCTGCTGACCTATAAGGCCGGTGAACCCATGCCCGATCCCGCAACTCTGGTTGCCCCATCTGCATCGAAGGGAGAAAAGGCATGAGCGCTGCCAACCGTATTCCCGGCAAGGGCCGCCTGACTCCGGCGTTGACTGCCCGCTTCACCATCGATGACCGCACGCTGACCGCTTACGAAGGCGATACCGTGGCGTCTGCCATGATCGCCAACGGCATGCATCTCGCCGGCCGTTCGTTCAAGTATCACCGTCCGCGCGGCATCCTGACCGCAGGTCCGGAAGAGCCGAATGCGCTGCTCGACGTCTCGCGTGACGCCGCTCGCCGCCAGCCGAATGTGCGGGCGACCGTGCAGGAAGTCTTCGACGGCATGAAGATCGAGACGCAGAACCGTTGGCCGTCGCTGTCGCTCGACATCGGCGAGGTCAACAACCTGCTGTCGCCCTTCTTCGCCGCCGGCTTCTACTACAAGACCTTCATGTGGCCGAAGGCTGCCTGGCACCAGATCTACGAGCCCTTCATCCGTCGTGCGGCGGGTCTCGGCCATGCGCCGAAGGAAGCCGATCCGGATCATTACGCCAACCGTTACGCCCATTGCGACGTGCTGGTGATTGGTGGCGGTGCTGCCGGTCTCGCATCAGCACTGGCGGCTGCCCAGACGGGCGTGCGCGTCATTGTTGTCGATGAGCAGCCGGAAATGGGCGGTGCCTTCCACTTCGACACGGGTGCGACCGTCGACGGCCAGAGCGGCTGGGACTGGGCGCAGGCGACTGTCGCGAAGCTGAAGGCGATGTCTAATGTCACCGTGCTCTCGCGCACGACCGCTTTCGGCTATCACAACCACAATTACGTGGCGCTGGTCGAACGCGTCACTGACCACGTCGCCAAGCCGTCCAAGAACCAGCCGCGCGAACGGCTGTGGCAGGTCCGTGCCAAGCGCGTTGTTATCGCCAGCGGTTCGATCGAACGCCACATGGTGTTCGCCAACAACGACCGTCCCGGCATCATGCTCGCCTCTGCAGGCCGCACCTATCTTAACCATTTTGGCGTCGCTGTCGGGGCCAAGGTCGGCGTCTATACGGCACATGATTCGGCCTATGAGGCGGCGATCGATCTGAAGAAGGCGGGCGTTTCCGTGCCCGTCATCGTCGATGCCCGCGAAAAGCCGGGCGAGGGCGTTCTGGCCCAGGCCCGTGCGCTCGGCATCGAAGTGCTGACCGGCCATGGTGTGGTCGACACGGCTGGTCGCCTCCGCGTCCGCTCGATCACCGTTCGCCGCAATGGTGGCGGTGCGAGCCGCAAGATCGAGGTCGATGCTCTCCTGATGTCGGCCGGCTGGACGCCGTCCGTACACATGTTCTCGCAGTCGCGCGGGAAGCTGAAATATGATGCGGCCAATGACCGCTTCTTGCCTGATGTTTATGTGCAGGATTGCGTGTCCGTCGGCGGCTGCAATGGTACCGACGACCTGCAGGCACTGCTCGACGAGGCGACCGCTGCCGGTCTCTCCTCGGCCAAGGCTGCAGGTGCGACCGAAACGCCTATCGTTTCGCTCTCCGGTGCCAACGCATACGCCTGGACCGGCGGCATGATCGGGGCTGCCGAAGGGGCGGGTCGCGAAGACAACGTCAAGGCTTTCGTCGACTTCCAGCACGATGTCTGCGCCAAGGATATTCGTCTGGCCGTGCGCGAGGGCATGCATTCGATCGAGCATATCAAGCGCTTCACGACGAACGGCATGGCCTCCGACCAGGGCAAGCTTTCCAACATGCATGGTCTGGCGATTGCGGCAGAAGTGCTCGGCAAGGAAATCCCGCAGGTCGGTCTCACCACCTTCCGTGCGCCCTATACGCCCGTCACCTTCGGGACGCTGATCAACCATTCGCGCGATGCGCTGTTTGATCCGACCCGCAAGACGCCGATGCATGCCTATGAAGTCTCACAGGGTGCCGTCTATGAAGATGTCGGCAACTGGAAGCGCGCCTGGTATTATCCGAAGGCGGGCGAAGACATGCATGCCGCCGTCAACCGCGAAGGCAAGACGGTGCGTGACGCGGCCGGCGTGTTCAACGCCTCGACGCTCGGCAAGATCGAGGTCGTCGGGCCCGATGCTGCCGAGTTCCTGAACCTGATGTACACGAACGCCTGGGACACGCTGAAGCCGGGCAAGGCGCGTTATGGCATCATGACGCGCGAAGACGGCTTCATCTATGACGATGGTGTTGTCGGGCGTCTGGCCGAGGACCGCTTCCACGTGACCACGACGACGGGCGGTGCGCCGCGCGTCATGCATCACATGGAAGACTATCTGCAGACGGAATTCCCGCATCTGAAGGTCTGGCTCACCTCGACCACCGAACAGTGGGCGGTCATCGCTGTCCAGGGTCCGAAGGCGCGCGACATCATCGCGCCTTTCGTCGAGGGCATCGATATCTCCAACGAGGCCTTCCCGCATATGAGCGTGGCTGAGGGCAAGTTCTGCGGCGTGCCGACGCGTCTCTTCCGCGTGTCGTTCACCGGCGAGCTCGGGTTCGAAGTGAATGTGCCTGCCGATTTCGGCGCTGACGTCTTCCGCCAGATCTGGGAGCGCGCCCAGTCGCTCGGCGCTTGCCTCTATGGCACCGAGACCATGCACGTGCTGCGCGCCGAAAAGGGCTATATCATCGTCGGTCAGGACACCGACGGCACGCTGACGGCTGACGATGCCGGCCTCTCCTGGGCTGTATCGAAGAAGAAGACCGACTTTGTCGGTATTCGCGGCATGAGGCGGCCTGATTTGGTCAAGGAAGGCCGCAAGCAGCTCGTCGGTATCTACACCAAGGATCCGAACGAAGTGCTGGAAGAGGGCGCGCAGATCGTCGCCAACCCGAACCAGCCGAAGCCGATGACCATGCTCGGTCACGTGACCTCGTCCTACTGGTCGGAAAACCTCGGGCGCTCGATTGCGATTGCGATGGTGGCCGGTGGCCGCGCGCGCATGGGCGAGACGCTTTACGTGCCGATGAAGGACAAGACCATCGCGGTGGAAGTCACCGACATGGTGTTCGTTGACAAGGAAGGAGGCCGCATCCATGGCTGATATGTCTGTTGCAGAGCGCAAAACCGTTCTCGCCGGCTTCCACGGCGGCAGCGCCAAGGTGCGCCTGACCCCGGCGCTTCCGGCCACCCGCGTGTCGCTGCGCGCTGGCGCCGATGCCGTCGCGGGCCTCTCCAAGACGCTTGGCCTGAAGCTGCCGACAAAGCCGAAGACGTCCGCCTCGGCCAAGGGCCGCACGGCCTTCTGGATCGGTCCGGACGAATGGTTCCTGATCGATGAGAAGGGTGATGCTCTGATGGCCGACTGCGCCGCCTCCGGCGTCGTTCACTCGGCGACCGACATCTCCCACCGCAACACCGCGATCATCGTCTCGGGGCCTGCGGCTGCAAACACGCTGAACGCCGCCTGCCCACTGGATCTCTCGCTCGCCGCCTTCCCTGTGGGCGCCGTCACGCGCACCGTTTTCGGCAAGATCGAGATCATCCTCTACCGCGTCGAGGAAGAGACCTTCCGCGTAGAATGCTGGCGGTCGTTTGCGGAGTATGCGTTTGGCATGCTGGCCGAAGGGGCGGAGGATGCCTCGCTCTGAGGCGCGGCTGTTGGTGAAGGGGTTCGAGGAGGCCGGGGTGACCCGGCCTTTTCTGTGTTTTACGGCGCAGGCGCTACTGCTGGGATCCTGTAGACCACACGTATGGCCCGGAGCCAACTGAGAGCCGGTGGCGGCTTTGCGCCAAAACCGGACATTCGCGTCAAGCTATCCAATGTCGGATTAGAGGCCGGTGGCGGAATGACGGTCTTTGACAGGGGGGCTAGTTGGAGGAGAACACGAATAAAGGCTACGCGTAGCTCTCTTGAAGTTTCTTGGCAGCATCGCGCAACCTTGTCAGCAGGCTCGTGAGAATGCCCTCATAATCAGTCAGGTTGGTGATGCCTAGATGCGCCGCAACGTCCTTCAGCTTGTCGTCGCCCATGTCGTGATCAGCCCAAAGTCGCAGATCGTAGAGCCAGAAGAAAGGGGCTATCAAGTTGGTGCTGTCACCCAGGACATCGTTGTAGACATGTTCCAGCAACTTGTTCCCCTTCTTCCCCTTATCGAACTTCACACCTTTGATAGTGAGGAAATTTCGTAGCCCTTCGGTGTCGACGTTCTCGTTTATGATCTCATTCAGCTCGCTTATGAACCGGATGAAGTCGTCTTCGGACCGTATTATGATCCTGCGGTAACGGCGGACAGCATCGATGCGATCCTTAAACGAGCTAGGTTTGTAAAGCTGCAAGCCGTGCTTTGCCGCGAACCCAATGTTCCACTTCTCAAGCGCGTTGATCGCTTGGATTCCAATCGGGTGCCCCGTGAATACGGCTTCGATCTGTGCGTCGTAAAACTCCGACTTCATATCGTGCTGCGATGATATGTTGTGCTCACGCCAATGATACTGCTCGGATTCAGGCAGTTCCTTCAGGTCGCCCAGCCACGCGATTACGGCATTCTTTGAGTTGATGCCGAACGACATATAGCCGTCAGGCCAATAAATGGTGCCGTACGTCTCGCTGGCGAACTCCACCGCAATTGTCTTGCTATAGAGGTGCTTCACCAGTACTTCATTGTCGAAATAGACAGGTGTCAAGAAACCGTCGCCGAGGCCTTCAGCGGGGTCGAAATCGAAGGTGACGGCAGTGCTCATTTGTTGGCTCGCTAATGACTGCGGGGGGCAGCACTACATAGTCAATTTTTTCTATGTCGGCCATCTTTCCTATAACCGATCACCATCCGGAAACGACAAGTGGCAGCTCGTGATGTGTTCCTGCCCAAAAAGTAGATCAGCAGGTACTAAGTGCCGGCAAAGTTAGTCTGAGCGGCCTCATTGGAGGCGCGACGCTTGCGACTTTGCATCTAGCCAGCAATAACCGCTTAGGGCCGAGAGGCGACATAAGGCCGCGCTTGTTCAACTCAAGAGGCTGAGCCACCCAACCCATTTCACCCAACGCCCGTGAAAATCCGCCCGGCCGATCTCACGGGTTTCGCCCGTCGGCCACAGCGTGAGCAGGATCGCCGCCCCTTCCGGCTTGCCGTCGGCCTCAAGCTGCAGGCGGGCAAGCGGTGCGGCTTCCGTCGCGCGGGCGCCGGCTTCGGCGATCAGCGTTTCACCCTCAGCCTTCAGCGCGGGTGGCAGATATTGCCAAGCGATGGTGTGGTAGATGACATGGGCCATGCCCGGACGCGGCGTTGTCAGACGCTTCTTCAGCCAATCGATGGCGTCGGCCTTTTCCACCTTCAGGCCGCTTTCGGTTGCCATTTCAAGGGCTGCTGCCGTGCGGTCTAGGCGATCCTGCTGGTCGGCCCAGATGTAGGAGAAGAGCCGCAGGCGGTCGTCTTCTGAAGATGGGGCGAGCGGGTTCAGATCGCAGCCGGCGCGCTCAGTGATCTCGATCTCGGCTTGCGGTGGCGGCGGGCCTTCCCAGCGCGGGGCGAGTTCGACAGCAGAGGCCTTGCCCCAGTGGAAGTCTCCCAGTTGGTAGCTGTAGCGGTCCCATTGCAGGTTCAGCCCTGCGCTGGCGCCGACTTCCGAGAGGATCAGCGGCTTGCCCGTCAACGCCGCAATCGTCAGGAAACCGGGCAGCAGGGCGGAGGAGCGGCGTACCTCGTTGGTCTGCGGCGCGGATTTCAGGCGCTCCAGCATGAAGGCTTCGTCGCGGCGCAGGGTGGCCTCGATCGTGGCCCAGAGCGTGTCGTCGTCGACGGCATTCGGCGGATAGACGGCTGCAAGTGCTGAGTCCTGGCCGGAGCGGACAAGGGCATGCAGCGTGCCGGCGAGCCTGAGGGCGAGTGCATCGCCGGTGCCATCTGGATTGCCGGGCCAGCCGAGGATCATGGCGCCGACCCTCGTCTCATCCGTCAGCCGCTCTGCGGCGAGCGTGCACAGGCGCGCGGTGAAGGGGGAGCCGAGATCGGCGCAGGCTTTCGCCTGACGGAGGAAACTCTGGCGGATCAGTTGACTGCGTTCGTCACTCATCGTCGCAGTGCCTCTCGTGTCAGACGTCTTCCGGACGGTCCTTGGGGTCGAACTGGGAAATGGTAATCCAGTTGGCGGTGAGCGCCGGCTTACGCTCGTCCTCGATTTCGACCGTCACCTCATAGGTGTTCATCAACATGCCGGCGCCGCGGAAGCGGGCTTCGGCGAGCTTGAACGAGCCTCGGATCCGCTTGTCAGTCTTCACCGGCGACATGAAGCGCAGCTTGTCGAAGCCGTAATTGATGCCGAGCGTCTGTTCGCGGATC
Organism: Allorhizobium sp. nf9_anc; assembly: GCF_056323085.1. NCBI lineage: Bacteria > Pseudomonadati > Pseudomonadota > Alphaproteobacteria > Hyphomicrobiales > Rhizobiaceae > Allorhizobium > Allorhizobium sp. nf9_anc. Next base: position 582,367 of record NZ_CM150481.1, read on the forward strand.
TTGGGCAGACAATTGTAGTTCATCGCGGAGAGCAGCGAGACGGTGAGGAACCCATGGGCAATGGTGCCGCCGAAGGGTGTCTCGGCGGCAGCGCGGACTGGGTCGGTGTGGATGAACTGGTGGTCCATAGTGGCGCCGGCGAAGGCGTCGATCATCGGCTGGTCGACCGTAATCCAATCGGATACGCCGACGATGGTTCCAACGAGGCCCGGCACGTCCTTGAGCGAAATCTCTTGCGGCATGAAAAGAACCTGATCCTTCAATAATTCCCGCAGGCTACAGCCGCTTGATGTCCTGAGGAAGAGGCTAACGTCACTGGTGGGGAAAAACTCAAGTTTCGATCCAGAAATCGACACTGCGCGCCTTCACCGTCAGCTTGGCGGCGCTGCGGCCCGTCTCGAGGCGGCGCCATTTGCGCTTGTCGTGTGCGGGGAGCGCGAAGTCCCTCGGCTCAGGCGATCGATTGAAAAGAACAGCGACATGGCAGTCCTTGGCCGTCTCGCGGTCAATGGACGCGAGCACCATGGCAAAGGCGCCGAGATCGGGCGTTTCCCAGTCGCCGACTGTCATGGGCAGACCGTCAGTGTTCAGCCAGCTGACGTCGCCGTCGCCGGTCAGGACACTGGTGTCCATGAAGCAGGAGAAGCGCTGGCGCATGGCGGCCAGACGGGCGGTCGTTTCGATCAGCTCTTCATCCGCCTTCGACCAGTTGAGCCAGGTGAGCGCATTGTCCTGGCAATAGGCATTGTTGTTGCCGCCTTGGCTGCGACCGAATTCGTCGCCTGCCGTCAGCATCACGGCACCCCGGCTGGCGAAGAGGGTCGAAAGCAGCGCTTCGACATCCTGCCTTCGCTTTTTCAGGATCGTCTTATCAGAGGTTTCACCCTCGACGCCATTGTTCCAGGAATGGTTCTCGTTGTGGCCGTCGCGGTTTTCCTCGCCATTCGCCTCGTTGTGTTTGTGCGCGTAGGACACGAGGTCGTAGAGCGAAAAGCCGTCATGGGCGGCGATGAAGTTGACGCTGCGGGTCTGGCCGTGGCCGTCATGGGCGAAGAGATCGGACGAGCCAGCCAGTGCCGTTGCGAGGTCGCCTGTCGTGCCGTCATCGCCCCGCCAATGGCGGCGAAAGGTGTCACGAGCGCGGTCGTTCCATTCGAGGAAGGCGGGCGGGAAACGGCCGAGCTGATAGCCGCCAAGCCCGATGTCCCAGGGTTCGGCGATCAGGATGCGGTCCTCCAGCACCTCGTCCTCAAGGATGGCCTTCAGCGTCGGGGCATCCTTATGGAAGCCGTCCCAATGGCGGCCCATGATCGGAGCGAGGTCGAAGCGGAACCCGTCAACGCCGGCCGAGAGGACGAAGTGACGGAGCGTGTGGACGATGAGTTGCCGCACAAACGGATGATCGCAGGCGAGCGTGTTGCCGCAGCCGGTGTCATTGACCAGCGTGCCGGGATCATCGGCGACATGACGGAAGAGGGAGCGGTTGTCGATGCCGCGCAGGGAGAGCGTGGTGCCGTGTACGTCACTTTCGCCGGTATGGTTGAAGACAAGGTCGAGGATGACGCCGATGCCCTCGGCATGCAGGGCGGCGACCGTGTCGCGCAGTTCCTTGACACCGCCGGGCACGAGGCGCGGATCGAGCGCCATCATGGCGACGGGGTTGTAACCCCAGCTGTTGGTGAGCCCGAGCGGGGGCAAATGCCGTTCATCGATCCAGGCGGTGATCGGCATCAGTTCGACCATCTCGACGCCGATCCGCCTGAGATGGGCGAGGATGGCGGGATGGGCGAGGGCGGAGAGTGTGCCGCGCTGGGATTCGGGCACGTCCGGATGCAGCATGGTCAGCGCCTTGACGTTGACCTCATAGATAAAGCCGGTGCGCTCGCCGAGCGGCATCATCGGCTTCAGCAGCTTGTGCGCCTTCAGGATCGCTTTCGGCATCAGGCCGGCGGTGTCTACGCTGAACTGGCCGAGGCGTGGGTCGTAAAAGAAGGGACGGTCGAGCTCGGTGGCGTAAGGGTCGATGAGCAGCTTGGATGGATCGTACCAGTGCCCTTGCGCCGGGTCATAGGGGCCGTGGATGCGGAAGCCGTAGCGGGCGCCTTCCTTCAAACCCTCGACGAAGACATGGTGCACATCGCCTTCGCCGCGGGTCATGGAGATGCGGGTGAGTTCGGTCTCGCCCCCGTTATCGAATAGGCAGAGTTCGACGAGATCCGCATGATGCGACCACAGACGGAAATCGGCACCCGTCTTGCCGATGATAGCTCCGAGCATCGCATGCGTCATGTCTCGCCTCGTGGTCGGGTTGATTCGCTCGCCCGATGGAACAATAGCAGGCGAGCGATCTTCGACCAGAGCGGTTGCGCTTACATGGCCTTGAGGTTCACCGCTTTAAGGGCCTCTTCCTTGCGCTCGCTATAGCGATCGGTGAGGTAGTCCGAGATGTCGCGGGTCAGATAGGTGAATTTGATCAGTTCCTCGCACACATCGACGACGCGCTCGTAATAGGCCGAGGGCTTCATGCGGCCTTCGCCGTCGAATTCCTGATATGCCTTGGCCACGGACGACTGGTTGGGGATAGTGATCATCCGCATCCAGCGGCCGAGCAGGCGCATGGCGTTGACGGCATTGAACGACTGCGAGCCGCCGGAAACCTGCATCACGGCCAACGTCTTGCCCTGGGTCGGGCGGACAGCGCCGACCGACAGCGGAATCCAGTCGATCTGCGCCTTCATGATGCCGGTCAGCGTGCCGTGGCGCTCGGGGCTCACCCAGACCTGGCCTTCGGACCATGCCGAGAGGTCGCGCAGCTCCTGCACCTTCGGGTGGCTCACCGGCGCATCGTCGGGCAGCGGCAGGCCTGAAGGGTCGAAGACTTTCACCTCGGCGCCGAAATGCTCGAGCAGGCGCTTGGCCTCCATCGCCAGCAGGCGGCTGAACGACACCTGACGCAGCGAGCCATAGAGGATCAGGATGCGCGGCTTGTGGGTCGAGAAGGGACGCCGCAGCGCCTCAAGATCCGGCATGCGCAGGTGGTCGAGATCGGCGGCGGGCAGGTCAAGTTCTGCATCAGACAATGCGCTTGCCCTCCGCATCGAGCACGGCTTCGCCGTCTTCCTTGACGAAGGCGGAGGTGAAGGCGTCGGCGGGGAGGATGTCGAGCACGACTTCCGACGGGCGGCAGAGGCGGGTACCCATCTCGGTGACGACGAGCGGGCGGTTGATCAGGATGGGGTGGGTGATCATGGCATCCAGCAGCAAAGTGTCGGTCAGGGCCGGGTCGGCCAGGCCGAGCTCCTCATAGGGCGTGCCCTTTTCGCGGATGGCCTCGCGTACCGAAAGGCCGGCGTCGGCGATCATCTTGGCAAGCTGCTCCTTGCTCGGCGGGGTCTTCAAGTATTCGATGACCACAGGCTCGATGCCGGCATGGCGGATGAGGTCGAGCGTGTTGCGCGAGGTGCCGCAGGCAGGGTTGTGGTAGATGGTGACGGTCATGGTCATCAGGCTCCTTGAGAATTTGTCTTGTGGGTCGCGCGGCGCTCATCGGCAAACAGCCAGGCGGCGAGCATGGATGCCAGCACTGCGCCGACGATCTGCGCGATGATGAAGCCCGGCAGGTCGAGGGGACGAATGCCGGCAAAGGTGTTGGTCAGGCTGCGGGCGATCGCGACGGCCGGATTGGCAAAGGAGGTCGAGGCGGTGAACCAGTAGGCCGCCGTGATGTAGAGGCCGACCAGCATCGGGATGGCGTCCGCCTTGAACCGCAACCCACCGAGGATGGTGAGGAGCAGGCCGAAGGTCGCGACCGCTTCCGCCGTCCACTGGGCCGAGCCTGATCGAACGGTCTCCGAGACCTGGAAGATCGGTAGCTCGAACATCGCATGGGCAATCAGCGTCCCAGCGATGCCGCCAAGGATCTGGGCCAGAATGTAAGGCAGGATGGCGGAGGCCTCAAACTCCTTGCGCAGGGCAAAAACCAGCGTGACAACCGGGTTGAAATGGGCACCGGATATCGGCCCCAGGATCGTGATCAGCACGAAGAGGATCGCGCCGGTCGGGATCGTGTTGCCGAGCAGAGAGACGGCGACATCGTCGGAAAGGCGGTCCGCCATGATGCCGGAACCGACAACGGTTGCGACCAGCATGGCGGTGCCAAGCGCCTCGGCTGCGAGGCGGCGGGAGAGATCGACCATGGTCTTCAGCCGGCCGTCTGTGTGTTGCTGCCGATTTTGTTCAGCCGCTTCTGCAGCGAGAGCTTGTCGAGGCTCGCCATCGGCAGGCTGACGAAGATCGAGATGCGGTGATTGAGCATGCGATAGGCCTCGGCAAAGGCGAAGTGCTTTTCGCTATCCGTGCCTTCAGCGGCAGCCGGATCGGGTACACCCCAATGGGCGGTCATCGGCTGGCCGGGCCAGACGGGGCAGGCTTCGGCGGCGGCGTTGTCGCAGACGGTGAAGACGAAATCGAGCTCAGGCGCGCCGGGGACTGCGAACTCGTCCCAATTCTTCGAGCGGGCAAAACCCGTGTCGTAGTTCATGCCCTTCAGGAGCTGCAGCGTGTAAGGGTGGACTTCGCCCTTCGGCTGCGAGCCCGCGGAATAGGCCTTGAACTTGCCCTGGCCGAGCCGGTTCAGGAGCGCTTCTGCGATGATCGAACGGGCGGAATTGCCGGTGCAGAGGAAGAGCACGTTGTAGATCTTGTCGGACATGGCCGGTCTCTCAGTTGGGGCGGGTGACTTCGAGGGTGGGTGAACAGCAGGCGAGATCGTCGATCAGCGGCTGGCAGAGGCTGGCATTGCCGCCGCAGCAATCCTTGAGCAGGTAAAGGGCAACGGCGCGGAAGCGATCGAGATCGGCTCGATAGATGATCGAGCGGCTCTGGCGTTCGCCGGTGACCAGACCGGCCTGCGAGAGCGTCGACAGATGCGCCGACATGGTGTTCTGCGGCACACCGATCAGGCGCGCGAGTTCACCTGCGGGCACGCCATCGGGTTCATGCGCCACCAGCAGACGAAAGGTCTGCAGGCGGGTCGGTTGGGCCAGGGCGGCGAGGGCCGCTATTGTCGATTTTTCATCCATATATCCAGAATAGTGGATACAATAGCGGAGTCAATTGGGGTCATGCCGCTGGCAAAGAAAAACCCCGGTGTCGAAGACGCCGGGGCTCGATGCGCGAGGGAAGGTCTCAATCGGATCAGGTGATGACCGTCGGCTCGTTCATGCCGGTGTAGCGCTTGATCTCGGCCACTTCCTCGGCTGCCGCGATCAGGTCGGCTAGGGCCGCTTGGGTCTCGATGCCGTGGCGGCTGGCGTCTGGTTCGTAACGTTCCACGTACAGGCGCAGCGTCGCGCCCGAGGTGCCGGTGCCGGAGAGGCGGAAGACGATGCGGCTGCCGCCCTCGAAGAGGATGCGGATGCCCTGGTTCTTCGAGACGGAGTGGTCGATCGGGTCGTGATAGGCGAAGTCTTCGGCGGCGCTGACGGTCAGGCCGTTGATCTGGGTACCCGGCAGGCTGTCGAGCTTGGCGCGGAGCGCTGCCACCAAAGCGTTGGCGTTGTCGGTGTCCACGCCTTCATAGTCGTGGCGGGAATAGTAGTTGCGGCCATATTCGGCCCAATGGGCTTCGACGATCTGCTTCACGCTCTGTTTGCGGGCGGCAACGATGTTGAGCCAGAACAGTACTGCCCAGAGGCCGTCCTTCTCGCGCACGTGGTCGGAGCCGGTGCCGAAGCTTTCTTCGCCGCAGACGGTGACCTTGCCGGCATCCATCAGGTTGCCGAAGAACTTCCAGCCGGTCGGGGTCTCGTACATGCCGATGCCGAGTTTTTCAGCGACGCGGTCGGCGGCAGCACTTGTTGGCATGGAGCGGGCGATGCCAGCGATGCCGTTCTTGTAGCCGGGGGCACAGGTGGCGTTGGCGGCGATCATGGCGAGGCTGTCGGAGGGCGTGACGAACATGCCCTTGCCGACGACCATGTTGCGGTCGCCGTCGCCGTCGGAGGCTGCGCCAAAGTCCGGGCCGTCGGCGCTCATGACGTCGTCATAGAGGGTCTTGGCGTGGACGAGGTTCGGGTCCGGGTGGTGGTGGCCGAAGTCGGGCAGGGGGACTTCGTTGCGCACGGAGCCTGCGGGCGCGCCGAGGCGCTTTTCGAGGATCTCGACGGCATAAGGGCCGGTGACGGCGCTCATGCTATCGATCACCACGCGGAAGCCGCCAGAGATCAGCGAGCGGATGGCGGGGAAATCGAAGAGGGTTTCCATCAGGTCGGCATAGTCGGTGACCGGGTCGATGACCTCGACGGTCATGCCAGCAAGGTCGAAGCTGCCGACGGTGTCTAGATCAATATCGGCGACGTCAGCGATCTTGTAACTGTCTATGGTACGGGTTCTGTCAAAGATCGCGTCGGTGATCTTTTCCGGTGCCGGGCCGCCATTGCCGATATTGTACTTGATGCCGAAGTCTTCGGTCGGGCCGCCGGGGTTGTGGCTGGCAGAGAGTACGATGCCGCCAAAGGCATGGTATTTGCGGATGACATGCGAGGCGGCCGGCGTCGACAAGATGCCGCCCTTGCCGACCATCACCTTGCCGAAGCCATTGGCGGCGGCCATTTTCAGCGCCACCTGGATGACTTCACGGTTGTAATAGCGGCCGTCGCCGCCGATCACCAGCGTCTGACCTTCAAAGCCTTCCAGGCTGTCGAAGATCGCCTGGATGAAGTTCTCCGCATAGTTTTCCTGCTGGAAGACCGGAACCTTCTTGCGTAGGCCGGATGTGCCCGGTTTCTGATCCGCATAGGGTTTCGTGGAGACGGTCGAGATCATCGATTACTGGCCTTTCGAGACGAGGCGTTGATAAAGATCGGCATAGGTCGCGCCACTCCTATCCCAGGAGACGTCGGACTTCATGCCCTGCTTCTGCAGTTGCGACCAGAGACGCTGGTCACTGTAGAGGCGAAGCGTGCGGCGGATGGCGCGACGCAGGGCTTCTGATGTCACCGGGGCAAACTGGATGCCGGTCGCGACACCCGCGGCAAGAGCCGCTTCATTGGCGTCGATGATGGTATCGGCAAGGCCGCCGGTGCGGGCGACGAGTGGCACGCAGCCATAGCGCAGGGCGTAGAGCTGGGTCAGACCACAGGGCTCGAAGCGCGAGGGCACAAGGATGATGTCCGATCCGGCCTGCATCAGGTGGGAGAGTTTCTCGTCATATCCCAGCACCATGCCGATGCGCCCGCGGTTGTGGGCTGCCGCCCCCTGCAACGTCGCTTCGATGCCGCTTTCGCCGGACCCGAGGATTGCCAGTCTGCCGCCTGCTGCGAGGATCTCGTCGATGACCTCAGGCAGGAGGTCTAGGCCCTTCTGCCAGGTGAGGCGGGAGATCACGCAGAAGATCGGGCCGTCGTCACCATCCAACCCGAAGCGTTCGACGAGGGCTGCGCGGTTGCCGGCTCGCTTCTTGAGCGTCGTGGCCGAATAGCCCGACGGCAGGAGCGGATCGCTGGCCGGGTTCCAGACATCGGCATCGATGCCGTTGACGATGCCATAGAGGTCGGAGGCGCGGCTGGCGATGACGCCATCGAGGCCCATGCCGAATTCGGGTGTCAGGATTTCCTCTGCATAGGAGGGGCTGACCGTGGACAGCGCATGGGATGTCAGGAGCCCGCTCTTCAGGTAGCTGATCGTGCCGTAATATTCGAGGGCCTCGTGCCAGGCGTGGGTGGGCAGGCCGAGATAGGGAAAGAGCGTCGCGCCGAACTGGCCCTGGAAGGCGATGTTGTGGATGGTGATGAGGCTCGGGACCTCCGGCGCCTCGGAATACCGCATGTAAACGGGCACCAGAGCTGCCTGCCAGTCATGCACATGGACGAGATCCGGCTTGAAACCCGCAACGGCCCCGGCCGCGATCTCCGCACCGACCTTGGACAGTACCGCGAAACGCTTCCAGTTGTCCGGATAGTCGCGGCCCTGGGTGTCGAGATAGGGGCCGCCCGAGCGCTCGTAGAGCGGCGGGCAATCGAGGATCAGGAGGTCTAGGCCTTCGTGTTTCACCTCAAGGAGTGTCGCCCGCTCGTCGAGGATATCCTCGAATTCGTGGACCTTCTTCGGCTTCTTGATCGCCTTCATCACGGCGGGATAGCCGGGAATGAGCGTCTTCGTCTCGACGCCATGGGCGGCGAGCGCGATCGGCAGCGCGCCCGCGACATCGGCGAGGCCCCCGGTCTTGATCAGCGGATAAAGTTCGGAGGCGACCGAAAGGACCTTCATCGAATTGGCTAACCCAGTTTGTCGATCATCGCCTGTGTGATGAGGCAGATCCCGTTTTCGCTGCGGCGGAAGCGCTTGGCATCCATTTCCGGATCTTCCCCGACGATCAGTCCTTCGGGGATCACCACGCCATGGTCTATCACGACATTCGTGAGACGCGCATGACGGCCAACCTGTACCTTCGGCAAGACCACTGCGCCCTCAAGGCGGGAATAGGAATTGGCGCGCACGCCGGTAAACAGCAGGCTCTTGTAGAGCGACGATCCGGAGATGATGCAGTCGCCTGAGACGAGCGAAGAGATGGCCGAGCCACGGCGCCCTTCGTCGTCATGGACGAACTTGGCGGGCGGGGTGATCTCCGAATAGGTCCAGATCGGCCAGGTCTTGTCGTAGAGATCCAGTTCCGGAACGATGTCGGTCAGGTCGATATTGGCCTGCCAGTATGCATCAATCGTGCCGACGTCGCGCCAGTAGGGCTCGCGCTCGAAGTCGGAACGGACGCAGGACTGAGCGAAGCGGTGAGCGACGGCCTTGCCGCTCTTCACCACGTAAGGGATGATGTCCTTGCCGAAGTCGCGGCTGGATTCCGGATCGGCGGCGTCTCGGCGCAGGAGTTCCATCAGGAACTTGGTGTGGAAGACGTAGATGCCCATGGAGGCGAGCGCGAGGTCCGGATTGCCCGGAATGCCCGGAGGGTCGGCGGGCTTTTCGACGAAGTCGATGATGCGGTCTGTCGCGTCGACATGCATGACGCCGAAGCCCGTGGCTTCCATGCGCGGCACTTCCAGGCAGCCGATCGTCACATCTGCACCCGAGGTGACGTGCTGCTGCAGCATCAGCTCGTAGTCCATCTTGTAGATGTGGTCGCCCGCGAGGATGACCATGTATTCCGGCGCGTAGGATTCGATGATGTCGGCGTTCTGGTAGACGGCGTCCGCCGTGCCCTCGTACCACTGGGTCTCGGACACGCGCTGAGAGGCGGGGAGGATGTCAAAGCTCTCATTGCGCTCCGGCCGGAAGAAGTTCCAGCCGAGCTGCAGGTGGCGGATTAGCGAATGCGCCTTGTACTGGGTGGCGACGCCGATACGGCGAATACCGGAATTGAGCGCGTTGGAGAGGGCGAAGTCAATAATGCGTGCCTTGCCACCGAAATAGACGGCGGGCTTTGCCCGGCGGTCCGTCAATTCCTTCAGGCGGCTGCCGCGCCCGCCGGCCAAAACATAGGCCATGGCATCGCGCGACAGGCTTCTTGCCGTTTTCTCGGTCATGTAATTCCTCCCCTTACTGTTCCAATTCCAACATGATCACGGCGAGCGGCGGAAGGGTCAGGCCCGCCTTTGCCCATCCGCTTCCTGTGGCATGCGCCTCCACGCGTCCACCATTACCCTTGCCGCTGCCGCCATAAATCTCGGCATCGGTATTTAGTATCTCACGCCAACGACCGGCGGCAGGCAAGCTCAATTCGTACCTGTCGTGATAGGCCGGCGTCAGGTTGCAGATGACGGCGATCGGCTTCTCGCCGGGTGCCTTGCGCAGCCAGGCGAAAACGGAGTTTTCCTGGTCGTCGCCGACGAGCCATTCGAAGCCCTCGCCCTCACAATCACGGGCATGCAGCGCTGCCTTCGAGCGATAGGTGAAATTGAGATCGCGCACGAGGCGGCGCATGCCTTCATGCGGGGCGTAGTCGAGCAGGTTCCAGTCGAGGGAACGCTCTTCGGACCATTCACCCCACTGGGCGAATTCCTGGCCCATGAACAAGAGCTTCTTGCCGGGATGGCCCCACATCATGCCGTAATAGGCGCGGAGATTGGCGAATTTCTGCCAATCGTCGCCCGGCATCTTGGCGATCATCGAACCCTTGCCATGCACGACTTCATCATGGCTGATCGGCAGAACGAAGTTCTCCGAAAAGGCGTAGAGCAGACCGAAGGTCAGCTCCTGATGATGGTACTTCCGGTAGATCGGATCCCTGGCGAAATAGCTCAGGGTGTCGTGCATGAAGCCCATGTTCCACTTGAAGCCGAAGCCCAGGCCGCCTTCGTGGACGGGCTGCGAGACCTTGGGCCACGAAGTGCTTTCCTCGGCGATGGTCATGATGCCTGGGTGGCTGCCGTAGACATGGTGGTTCATCTGCTGGAGGAAGCGCACCGCCTCCAGATTTTCACGACCACCATATTCGTTGGGGATCCACTCGCCTTCCTTGCGCGAATAGTCGAGGTACAGCATCGAGGCGACGGCATCGACGCGCAGACCGTCGAGATGGAACTTCTCGGCCCAATAAAGCGCGTTATTGATCAGGTAAGACAGGACTTCCTGACGGCCGAAATTGTAGATCGCCGTGTTCCAGTCAGGGTGGAAGCCTTGGCGGGGGTCGGCGTGTTCGTAAAGTGCCGTGCCGTCGAAGTTGCGAAGCCCATGTGCATCCGTCGGAAAGTGGGCGGGCACCCAGTCGAGGATGACGCCGAGGCCGACCTTGTGGCAGCCATTGACGAAGCGGGCAAAGCCTTCCGGCTCGCCAAAGCGGGCGCTCGGGGCGTAAAGGCCCGTCGTCTGGTAGCCCCAGGATGGGTCATAGGGGTGCTCGGTCACAGGCATGAATTCGATATGGGTAAAGCCCATGTCGACGCAGTAGGGGATCAGGCGCGCTGCCATTTCGTCCCAGGTCAGCATGGAGCCGTCGTCGCGACGCTGCCATGAACCGGCATGAACCTCGTAGATGGAGATCGGCTGGCGGCGCTGGTCAATGCTCGACCAATGCTTGCGATGCGCTTCGTCGTCCCAGACCTGCTCCAGTTCCGGCGTGGTCATGGAGGCGTTCTTGGGGCGCAGTTCGGCGCGACGTGCATAAGGGTCGGCCTTTAGCGGCTGAACGTCACCATGCGATCCGACGATCTCGAATTTGTAGGTGGCACCGGCGCGAACATCAGGCGCAAAGATTTCCCAGATGCCGGTGTCGCGGCGTAGCCGCATGACGTGGCGGCGGCCGTCCCAATCGTTGAAGTCACCGACGACGGAGACACGGCGGGCGTTCGGTGCCCAGACGGCAAAATGGAAGCCGTCGACACCCTGGTGCTTGATCGGATGGGCGCCCATCTTGTCGAAGAGGCGCAGGTGCGACCCTTCCTTGATGAAGTAGTCGTCCATCGGTCCGAGGATCGGCCAGAAGCTGTAAGGGTCAGTCACCGTCCATTCGGCGTCGCCCCGGGTGGCGCGGTAGCGCACGGGCAGGACGCCGTCGAGCTTCACCGAGCCGGAGAAGAAGCCGGCATCGTGCAGACGCGCAAGTTCGCCGATCTGTTCGCCTGCGAGATTATGGGCGACCACGGTCTCGGCACCCGGGATGAAGCAACGGGCGACGTGGCCCGTGCCTGCCTCATGGACCCCTAGAAAGGCGAAGGGATCGCCGTGGGTGCCTTGAATGATCGCTTCGATTTCTGCTGCCGACGGTGTGTCCGGCTTCGCTACGTCACCGCTCCTCTTCGGTGATTTTGCCATCAAGCTCTCCAGATGTCCGCGTTGTACTGCCGGATGGTGCGGTCCGACGAGAACCAGCCCATGCGGGCCGTGTTGCGGATGGTCTTGGAATACCAGGCCGAAGTGTCGGTCCAGATGTCATCCACCTGACGCTGAGCCTTTGCATAGGCGTCGAAATCGGCGGCGACCATGAACCAGTCATGCTGGTAGATGCCCTGCATCAGATCGGCATAGCGGTCGCGATCATCTGGCGAGAAGACGCCTGATGCGATCGACGAGAGGGCTTGCTGCAGTTCGCGCGAGGCGTCGATTGCTGCGCGGGGATTATGTCCATCCGCTCGCACGCGTCCGACCTCGTCTGCGGTCATTCCAAAAATCACAATGTTCTCCTCGCCCACATGATCGCGCATTTCGACATTGGCACCATCGAGCGTTCCAATTGTCAGTGCACCGTTCAACGCGAACTTCATGTTTCCGGTTCCGGAGGCTTCCATGCCTGCGGTCGAAATCTGTTCGGAGAGGTCTGCCGCCGGCACCATGACTTCGGCCAGCGAGACATTGTAGTTCGGGATGAAGACGACCTTCAGCAGGCCACGGACAGAGGGATCCGTGTTGATGACGCGGGCGACGTCATTGGCCAGTTTGATGATCAGCTTGGCGTTGTGGTAGCTCGGCGCTGCCTTGCCGGCGAAGAGCTTGACGCGCGGTACCCAGTCGCGCTCGGGATGCGAGCGGATCTGGTCGAAGAGGGCGACCGTTTCGATGATGTTGAGAAGCTGGCGCTTGTATTCATGGATGCGCTTGATCTGGATGTCGAACATCGCATGCGGATCAAGCTTGATGCCCATGCGGCTGGCGACGAGGCTTGCGAGCTTCTGCTTGTTGCCGAACTTCACTGCCGCGAATTTATGCTGGAAGGCGGCATCGTCTGCAAATGCGTCGAGGCCCTTGAGCTTGGTGGCGTCGTCGAGGAATTCCGGGCCGATCGCTTCCTTGATCAGGTTGGTGAGATCCGGATTGCACTGCATCAGCCAGCGCCGCGGCGTGATGCCGTTGGTCTTGTTGTTGATGCGCGTCGGGTAGAGCTTGTGAAGATCGGAGAAGACGGTCTCCTTCATCAGCTCAGTGTGGAGTGCAGAGACACCGTTGATCGAATGGGAGCCCATGAAGGCAAGGTTACCCATGCGCACGCGCCTGTCGCCGCTTTCGTCGATCAGCGAGATCTGGCGGATTTCATGGTCGTTGAAGCCGCGCTTCTTGCGGGCATCGAGCAGCACCTTGGCATTGATCGCGTAGACGAGCTGCATGTGGCGCGGTAGGAGGCGTTCGAAGAGCGGAACCGGCCAGCTTTCCAGCGCTTCGGGAAGCAGGGTGTGGTTGGTGTAGGAGAAGGTCTTGGAGGAGATCTCCCAGGCCTCGTCGAAGGCGATGCCGTGTACGTCGACCAGCAGGCGCATGAGCTCGACGACCGAGACAGCCGGGTGGGTGTCGTTGAGCTGGATCGCGACCTTTTCCGGCATTTGTGCGAGCGTGTTGCCCTGCTGCAGATGGCGGCGGACGATGTCCTGCAGTGACGCCGAGCAGAAGAAGAATTCCTGGCGCAGACGAAGTTCCTGGCCGGCAGGCGTCGCATCGGCCGGATAGAGCACGCGGGTGAGCGATTCGGCCTTGTTGCTCTCGCGGAGCGCGCCGATGTGGTCGCCGGCGTTGAAGGCATCCAGCAGGATCGGGTCGATCGGCTGGGCCGACCAGAGGCGCAATGTGTTGACGCGTTCGCCACGCCAGCCGACAGCCGGCGTGTCATAGGCGGTGGCGATGACGCGCTCGCCCTGTTTCCAGACATAGCGGGGTTCGCCGTCCGGGCCGTCGACGGTTTCGACGGTGCCGCCGTAGCCGACTTCATAGGAGCTTTCGCGGCGTTCGAATTCCCACGGGTTGCCGTGGGCAAGCCAGCTCTCCGGCAGTTCGACCTGCCAGCCGTCCGCCATCTGCTGGCGGAAGAGGCCGTGCACATAGCGGATGCCGTAGCCATAGGCCGGGATGTTGACGGTTGCCATACTCTCCATGAAGCAGGCGGCGAGACGGCCAAGGCCACCATTGCCCAGCGCTGCGTCCGGCTCCAGGCCGGCGATCACGTCGAATTCTACGGAGAGAGAAGACAGTGCCTGGCGGATGTCGTCGATCAGGCCGAGGTTCGACATGGCGTCGCGCAGCAGACGGCCGATCAGGAACTCGAGCGATAGGTAATAAACCCGCTTGCCGTTGTTCATGTAGGTGTTGCGGGTGGATTCCATCCAGGTGTCGATGATGCGGTCGCGGACCACGAGGATGGTTGCCGTCAACCAGTCATGCGGGGTCGCGACCTTGGCATCCTTGCCGATGCTGTAGGTCAGCTTGTCCATGATCTCGGCGGCCAAGGCGTCCGGATCGGAAACACCGCGCTTGGGAAGGGGAAGGTCGACTTTGTGGGGAGTCTTGATCATCGGTCCGCCTGGCGTTGTTCGTGTCTCCGGGCGGCGCCGATGCGATGATGGTGCCGCTTCCGTGAATGCCAGTTTACGCATCGAAATGAGACAGTTGCAACAGGCGGGACGCGGCGTGCGGAAAATTGTTCCCATTCCGGGAGGCGGAAATAAGTGTCTGTTCTGACTGTCTTATCTTGACATGAGCAGAAACGATAAGACCGCAGCCATGGAGGCTGCGGTCGAATTGCGTGGAAAATCCAAAACGTTTTGGATGTTTCAGTTGGTGAGGAGCGTGGAGGCCTTGGCGGCAGCCTTACCGATATCCTCGAAGGCCTTGACGAGATCGCTCATGGTCTGAGGTTCATAATAGTTGTTCAGAGACGAGGCGCATGCCGAAAGAAGCGATTTGCCTCTTGTTGGCGCCATGAAGGCAACGGTGAAGATCTTGATGCCGTCGTTCTTGGCTTCGGTGCACCGCGTGCGCACCAGATTGTCGATGGACGAGTTCCAGTTTGAGCTGTTGCCAGTCATTTCGCCGTCTGTCATCAGCACGATGTAGCGCTCGAATCCGGTGTTGCCCTTGGCTGCATGAGCAGTCTTCTCAGTCGCCACGGAAGTCTTCAGCGCGTCGAAGGCCGCCTTCATTCCGCCAGAGGCATCTGTGCCGCCGGTGGGTACGGTCGGAAGTGCGCTGATGTAGGTGCTCGCCGTCGATACCCCCCAGGCCATGCCCGATGCCGCCTGAGTGCTGTCATTGTAAGAGACAGCCCCGACGCGCGAGCGCTCGCTCTTTGGATCAGCGGTTACGAGCTGTTGCAGCAAGGTTGCGGATGCCGCCTTCAAAGCTGCCATTTTCTTGACATAGCAGGGGTTGGACGGATTGATGTAGTTGTTCCTGCCGGGTAGTACGTCCTTGTAGGCCCAGTTGGCAGCGCTGTAGTTCACGCAACTGGAGACGGCCGTGTCAACCGAATCCGTCGTGAAGGCCATAGAGCCCGAACGATCGAGGACTAGGTACATCGATAGCGCGGCCTTGCTCTCTGGCGTGGACTGGGCAGTCGCGGTCACGGCGACAGTCGCTTCCTTCCAGCCCAAGAGCGCGGTCATGCCGTTTGTCGGCATCGTGTATTCCGTCGTCAGCGTGACTTCGACAGTTTTGCCGGTCACGCCCAGTTCCCGCTCGACGTTGCCGACAGCGCCAGCCAGCGGATCTTCTTCTGCTGGAACATCGGCTTCGTCATTTCCCGCTTGCGGGACGGCGTTGTTGAACTGCGCCTTCATGAATTTGCGGGCGAAGTCGAGGACTTCTTCGTCCGACATGTTGTTGTTCTTCGCGAGAGCATTGGCCGCCGAGAGAACCGCTGAGTCGGCCGAATCCTGCAGAGCAAGCCGGACCTGAACCATCTGATTGAAGTCCAGCGCGACACCGGCTGTGGCGGCGGCCACTGGCAGGATGACCGCTGTAATCACGCCGAAGTTGCCGGCGCGGTCGTGCCAGAGGCGGGAAAACAAAGATTTCTTGGGGCTGTGAGGCGTAGTCATCATGTCCATCCAAAAGCAGCGTTTGGATGGTTGTAGATCAAGCATATTGCGATCCGTTTAATCCGGTCGCTAAAATTCGATGGAAACTGGTTCTACTGCTTGACCGGGATGACATCGACCGCTTGCGCTGTCTGATGACTGCCGTAACTCTTCAGGACACCGATCACAGGCGCCACATCTGCATAGTCACGGCCATAGCCGACGACGATGTGGTCGGTGCCGGCGGCGATGTCGTTGGTCGGGTCAAGCTCCAGCCAGCCGCTCAGCTTGCCGCACCAGACCCGGACCCAGGCATGCATCGCGTCTGCCCCTTCCAGGCGCTCCTTGCCCGGTGGCGGAATGGTGCGCAGGAAGCCGCTGACATAGCCGGCAGGAATGCCGAGGCTGCGCAGGGCGACGATCATCACATGGCTGAAGTCCTGGCAGACGCCGCGCTTCTTGGCGAAGGCTTCTGCCGGCGTCGAATCCACAGTGGTCGCTTCGGCGTCGTATTTGAAGTCCTTGTAGATGCGGCTGCAGAGCGTCTCGGCGATCTGGCGCACGGTCATGCTCGGCTTCAGCATGCTGCGCACATAGGTGGCAATTTCCTTGTCGCGGGGCAGGCGGGGGCTGGTGCCCATGAAATGATGTGGTGACTCGGCGTCCAGTGACCAGGTCTCGCCGATTTCCTGCGGCAGCCGGTCGAGCAGGGGCGAGAAGTCGGCGGTCATCGGCTGCGCCTGAACCATGACGCGGGCCTGCATGCGGATATCGAGTTTCTCGTGGGGACCGCGGAGAATGGCGTGGCTTGCGGGATGGTGGAAGAAATCGCTGAAGGTCGAGATCTCGTCCGGCTCCGGCGACACGGTGATCGCACCGGCGACGAGGCGCTGGCGATCGGGCAGGGAGAGCGGCAGAAGGCGCAGCATGTGATGCGCGCCCGATGCCGGGACTTCGTAACGATAGCCGATATGGAGCGAGAGGTCATAGAGCATGGCGTCAGCTCAAATAGGACTGGGCAAGGATATCGGAGAGCTTTTCCAATTCCCGTTCCAGATTGGTGTAGACCTCGGCCGACATGGTTTCCGGCGTCATCACGGCCAGGCCCGAATGCAGGCGCATGGCCTCGCGGAAGAGGCTGGACATTTGACCGTTGACCATGGCGTTCGGCAATTGCTCGACCTCGATGCGGATCTCGTTCAGCTGGAAGAGGATTGAGCGCGGGTTGAGCGGATCGAGAGCGAGCAGGTCGGTGACCGTTAACCGCGCCGTCGAGACGTTGTAGCGCCTGCGGTGGGTCATGACGTTGTCGCCAATCTCCAGAAGCATGTCGAGCGCGCCGTCGGGGGCGTCGGGGCCGGTCATGTGGCCGAGCAGGCGGGTCATGTGCAGGCCACGTTCCAGCAAGCGACCAATGGTGAGGAAGCGCCAGCCGGTGAAGCGATACATGTTTTCATGCACGAGACCGGCGAAGCCCGCGAGCTTGCGCAACAGGATGGTCATGGCATGCGCCGCGTCGTCGCCGGGCTTGACCTTCTCGTGGAAGCGCTTGGCGGTTTTCGACAGGTCGTTCAGCGCCAGCCAGCCGTCGGGCGAGAAGCGGTCGCGAATGTTGCTTGCCGAATAGACGGCGCTGTCGATGTTGCGCAACAGGCTCTCTGGCACGCCCGATTTCGTGTCGACGTCGATGTCGGAGAGGTACTCGCTGACGAAGGCGAGCAGAGGCTGGTCCGGATTGGCGCTTTCGGCATAGCGCGCATGCCAGGCGCGCAGGATACGCAACACGCCTTCGGCGCGTTCAATGTATCGACCCAGCCAGAAGAGATTGTCGGCGGCGCGGCTCGGGAGGCTGCCCGGCATGTTGCGGGTGAAGGTCTCCTCGGCGGGTAGCAGCGAGGTGCGGTCGACCGGCTTGTCGGAGACGATCCAGACATCGGCGGCGCTGCCGCCTGCCTGCATGGCGATTGCGGAGACGTCGGAGCCGCTGCCGATGCGGGCGAAGCCGCCCGGCATGATCTGCCAGCCGTTCTTCGTGCGGGCGGCGAAGACGCGCAACGACATCGGGCGTGGCGTCAGCTTGCCGTCGACGATCGCCGGTGTCGTCGACAGGGTCACGACTTCCTGGCCCACCAGATTTCCGACTTCGGTTTCCAACCATTCGGCAGTGGTCCGGCCCTGCGGGTCCTTGTAGCGAGAGCCCATGACCGAGCGCCCGCCATCGTCGAAGAAGGGCAGGCGGGAGAAGGCGGAGCCGATGACCATGCGGTCGAGGTGCGCGGCGACATGCTCGCGTTCGGCCTTCTGGCCGCACCACCAGGTGGCGATCGAGGGAAGCTTCAGTTCCTCGCCTAGCAGGTGGCGCGAGAGAGTGGGCATGAAGGCGAGAAGCGCGCGAGTTTCCAGGATGCCGGAGCCCAGCGCATTGACGAAGGTGACCGCACCGTTACGCAGCGCCTGCACCATCCCTGGCGTGCCGATATAGGAGTTCTGGTCGAGCTCCAGTGGATCGGCGAAGGCGGCATCCAGGCGGCGCCAGAGGACGCTGACGGGTTTGAGGCCAGCGACCGTGCGGACCATGACCTTGCCTTTGACGATGGTCAGGTCTTCGCCTTCGAGCAGCATGATGCCGAGATAGCGGGCGATATAGGCGTGTTCGAAATAGGTCTCGTTGGCGGGGCCGGGCGACAAGACGGCGATGCGTTCATCACTGCTGCGGGTGCTCGCCTGCAGCGCCTTGCGGAAGGCGCCGAAAAAGGAGGCGAGCCTATGAACATGCGTCTCGGCATAGATGTCGGAGAAGGCTCGTGCGGTCGCGACGCGGTTTTCCAGCGCAAAGCCGGCGCCAGAGGGGGCTTGCGTACGGTCGGCCAAAACCCACCAGTTGCCATCGGGGCCACGGCCAATTTCGAACGAACAGAAATGCAGGTAGTGGCCGCCGGCAGGCTTAATGCCGACGAGGGGGCGCAGGAACTCGGGATTGGAGGCGATCAGCTGGGGTGGCAGGAAACCTTCCTGCACCAACTTGTTTTCGGAATAGATGTCGGCAACGACGGCTTCGAGCAGGTCGGCGCGCTGGACCAGGCCGTCCGCCAGCACCTGCCATTCGGCTTCGGAGATCATCACCGGGATATGCGAGAAGGGCCAGGCGCGCTCGCTCGATCCGCCGGAACCATAGGCCCGGTAGAAGACGCCGGCATCGCGCAGATAACGATCAGCCCTGGCGAAACGCTCGTGCAGTTCGTTTTCCGGCATCGTGTCGATGGCCGAGACCAAGGCCTGCCAGACCGGTCGGACATTGCCCTTGTTGTCGAGCATCTCGTCGGCGGCGCCCGCCAGCGCGCGATAGCCGGCCGTGCGGGCCTCGCTCATCGGCGCCTCTGGCGGGGATAGCTCCGCTGCCGTCTTCTGTGCCATCAGATCAGATACCTTGCGGTCGTCTCAGGTCCAAAGTGTGCGGGAATTCCGGCGACACGGTTTCGGGCCATAGGGGATAGGAGCCGGCTGTATGGCCCCAAGGCTCGAAACGTGCAAGCCGACGGGCTTCCGCTTCATTCCCATTCACAGGGAAAGTGTCGTAGGTCCGGCCTCCGGGATGGGCGACGTGATAAACGCAGCCCCCGATCGACCGGGAAGACCATGTATCATAGATGTCGAATGTTAGCGGTGTGTTGACGGGCAGGACCGGATGCAGACCGGAGGCCGGCTGCCAGGCCTTGTAGCGGACGCCGCCCACCGCGACACCATTGACGTCGGACTTGCGCAGCGGCACCTGGCGTCCGTTGCAGGCCACGACGAAGCGCTCGGGATTGGCTGTCTCCAGCTGGACCTGCAGGCGCTCGACGGATGAGTCGACATAACGGACCGTGCCGCCGGGCGCACCTTCTTCGCCCATGACATGCCAGGGCTCCAGCGCCTGTCGCAGCTCCAGCTTCGATCCTTCGTAGGTCACCTCGCCGACGAAGGGGAAGCGGAATTCAAGCTGGGCGGCAAACCATTCCGGCTTGAAGTCGAAGCCGTTTTCGCGGAGATCCGCCAGAACTTCGAGGAAGTCTAGCCAGAGGTAATGAGGCAGCATGAAGCGATCGTGCAGGCTCGTGCCCCAGCGGACGAATCGGCCGCCGATCGGGTTCTTCCAGAAGCGGGCAATCAGCGCGCGGACCAGCAATTGCTGGGCCAGCGACATGCGCGCGTTCGGCGGCATTTCGAAACCGCGGAACTCGACAAGGCCGAGGCGGCCTGTCGGGCCGTCCGGCGAAAACAGCTTGTCGATGCAGATTTCCGAGCGGTGGGTGTTGCCGGTGACGTCGATCAAGAGATTGCGGAACAGGCGGTCGACGAGCCAGGGCAGCGGCGCTTCTTCACCGCTTGCCGGCATCGGCACCTGAGCCATGGCGATTTCCAGCTCGTAGAGACTGTCGTGGCGGGCTTCGTCGAAGCGCGGCGCCTGGCTGGTCGGACCGATGAACATGCCGGAGAACATGTAGGAGAGCGCCGGATGGCGCTGCCAATGCAGGATCAGGCTCTTCAGCAGGTCCGGACGACGCAGGAAGGGGCTGTCGGCGGGATTGGCGCCACCGACCACGACATGGTTGCCACCGCCGGTGCCGGTATGGCGGCCGTCGATCATGAACTTGTCGGCGCCGAGGCGGGTCTGGCGCGCTTCCTCGTAGATGGCATTTGTCGTCGCGACGCAGTCATCCCAGCTGGAGGCCGGGTGGATGTTGACCTCGATGACGCCTGGATCCGGGGCAACGCGGATGACGTTGATGCGCTCGTCCTGAGGCGGTGCGTAGCCTTCGATATGAACCGGCAGGCCAAGCCCACGAGCGGCAGTTTCTGCGGCAGCCACCAGTTCGAGATAGTCCTCGACGGCTTCGACCGGGGGCATGAACACGCAAAGGCGGCCGTCGCGGGGCTCGACGCTCATGGCCGTGCGCACCGCACCCCTAATGTCGCCGGCGGAGCCTGTAATGTTCTGCTCGTTGCGATCCTGCTGAGCTTCGCCGCTCTTGCGAGACGCCTCCGGCATGGCGCGACCCTCACGGACCTGCGGGCCAAAATCCGGCAGGGGTGCGCGCGGAATCGAGGGATCGGTGGTGTGGATATAGGGATATTGCGACGGCGGCACGTAGGGCAGGGTGCCGAGCGGCATGCGAAAGCCGATCGGGCTGTCGCCGGGGATGAGGAAGATCTTGCCACGCCGCGTGCGCCATTTCTCGCTGACCCAGCGGCGGCCTCCTGCCTTGGCGTTCCAAGCCTGTACCGGCAGGATGTAGCCGGTCGGAGTAGTCAGGCCACGTTCGAAGACCTTAGCGATGCGGGCGCGCTCTTCCGCGCTTTCGAGCTTGGAATTCGAGGGGTCGACGTTTTCCGGCAGGCTGCCTTCCTTGATGATCCACTCGGCCGGATCCTCGAAGGCCGGGATGATCATATCCGGCTCGATCTCGAGCTCGGCCGCGATCCCGGCCATCAGCGCTTCGGCCTGTTGGTGGGTGACGCCGGTGTCCTTGTGTTCGGCGGCAATCAGCGCTGGATCATGCCAGATCGGCTTGCCGTCCTTTCGCCAGTAGAGCGAGAAGGTCCAGCGCGGCAGGCTTTCCCCCGGATACCACTTGCCCTGGCCGTAATGCAGGAAGCCGCCGGGAGCGAAGCGCTCGCGCAGGCGCCTGATGAGTTTGTCGGCGAGATCGCGTTTGGTGGGCCCGACGGCATCGGTGTTCCATTCGGCGGACTGGAAGTCATCGATGGAGACGAAGGTTGGCTCGCCGCCCATGGTGAGCCGCACGTCATGGGATTTCAGGTCGGCATCGACTTTCTGTCCGAGTGCATTCAGGGCATCCCAGCTGTCGTCCGAGAAAGGCTTGGTGATGCGCGGGTGCTCGGCGACGCGCTTCACCTGCATGTCGAAGGCGAATTCGGTATTGGCCTGGCCGACATAGCCGCCGGAGATCGGAGCGGCATTCTTGTAGTGGGGCGTGGCCGCCAGCGGAATGTGACTTTCGCCGGTCAAGAGGCCCGAGGTCGGGTCAAGGCCGATCCAACCTGCGCCTGGGATGTAAACTTCCGTCCAGGCATGCAGGTCGGTGAAATCGACCTCGGTGCCGGAGGGGCCATCAAGCGCCTTCAGGTCCGGTGCGAGCTGGATGAGATAGCCGGAGACGAAGCGGGCAGCAAAACCGAGGCGGCGCAGGATCTGGACGAGCAGCCAGCTCGAATCGCGGCAGGAGCCGCGGGCGGAGGTCAGCGTCTCCTCCGGCGTCTGGACGCCTGGCTCCATGCGAATGACATAACCCACATCGTGCTGCAGGCGGGCATTCAGGCCCACCACCATGTCGATGGTGCCCTGGCTCGGCGTCGTGTCGACGGTTGCCATGAAGGCATCAAGCGCCGGGGACGAAGGCTCCGGCGTCATGTAGATCTTGAGGTCGTCGCGCAGATCTTCCGGATAGTCGAAGGGCCATTTGACCGCGACTTCCTCGGTGAAGAAGTCAAAGGGATTGTAGACCGTCATGTCGGCAACGAGGTCGACCTCGATCTTGAATTCGGTCACCGGGTCCGGGAAGACGAAGCGGGCGAGGTAGTTGCCGTAGGGGTCCTGCTGAAGATTGACGAAGTGATTTTCGGGTGTGACCTTCAGCGAATGGGAGAGAACCTTGGTGCGGGAATGGGCGGCAGGCTTCAGCCGGATGATCTGCGGTCCGAGCTGGACCGGGTTGTCATACTTGTAGTGAGTGAGATGATAGATGCTTGCCTTGATCGCCATTCTTTACCGCTTCGCTGTTCGCCCTGCCGCTTTTTCCGGCTTGCTTCGATCTTGTGCAATGCAGCGCCATAAAGCAAGCGGCCCGGACGGTGGAAGCCGCCGGGCCGCGCGTGTGCAGTGGATGACGCTGTATTAGCTGCGGCCGAATTCGTCGACCAGGCGGATGATGTCGTCTTCGCCGAGATAGGAGCCGGTCTGGACCTCGATCACCTCGAGCCGGATCTTGCCGGGATTGGCGAGGCGGTGGACGGAGCCTTGCGGAATGTAGATCGACTGGTTCTCGTGCAGGACGGTCACCTTGTCGTCGATGGTGACCTCTGCCGTGCCGCGCACGCAGACCCAATGTTCGGCGCGGTGGTGATGCTTCTGCAGCGAGAGCTTCTTGTCCGGATGCACGAACAGCCGCTTCACCTGGAAGCGGTCGCCGTTGAGGATCGAGGTGTAACCACCCCAGGGGCGCAGTGCCGTCGGGTGGTTCTCGGTGAGATGCGCCGTTTCCTTGTTGGCGGCGAGCATCTTCACCAGATTGCCGACGTCCTGGCTGCGGTCGAGGCGACCGACATAGACGGCGTCTTCGGAAGCGATGACGGCAACGCCCTCCATGCCCTGGACGGCGAGATGGGCGTTGCGCGACATGATCAGCGAATTGGTGGTGTCGGAGACGGTGGCGTTGCCATTGACCACATTGCCATGCTCATCGCCTTCGGCGAGCTTCCAGATGGCATCCCAGCTGCCGAGGTCGGACCAGGTGATCGGGGATGGAACGACGGCGGCGTTCGGTGTCTTTTCCATGACCGCGTAGTCGATCGAGATGCTGGGGCTTGCGGCAAAGCTCTCTGCGTCGAGGCGGGTGAAGTCGAGGTCGCCCTTGGCGTTTTCGACCGACTGTTCGACAGCTGCGAGCACTTCAGGCGCCAGGCTCTGGAGCTCCGAGATCATCTGGCCGGCGGAGAAGACGAACATGCCGGAGTTCCAGGCATAGTTGCCGCTTGCCAGCATCTTTTCCGCGACGTCGGCATTCGGCTTCTCAACGAAACGCGCGACCTTGTTCACGCCATTGCCGAGGTCCTCACCGATCTCGATATAGCCGTAACCGGTGGAGGGTTCGGTGGGTGTGATGCCGAAGGTGACGATCTTGCCGTCGCGTGCCGCTTCAGCGGCCTTGGCGACACAGGTGCGGTAGGTATCGTCGACCGTGATTTCGTGGTCGGAGGGCAGGATCTGGATCAGGGCGTCGCGGCCATGGCGCTGGCTGACGATGACGGCGGCAGCGGCGACGGCTGCTGCCGTGTTGCGCGCCTCGGGCTCCAGGATGATGCCATCCAGCTTGACGCCCAGTTCGCGGGCCTGTTCGGCGACCAGGAAGCGGAAGTCTTCGTTGGTGACGACGATCGGTGCGTCATAGATCGCGTCGTCGGAGACGCGGGCGAGGGTCTTCTGCAGCAGCGTCTCGTCGCCGAGGAAGCGGATAAACTGCTTGGCGGCAGCTGCGCGTGACAGCGGCCAGAGCCGGGTTCCCTTGCCGCCAGCCATGATGACCGGCACGATCTTGATGCTCATATTCTTGCCTTTCGATGTCTTGCCGGGACGAGAAACCTTCTGCCTTCGCCCTGTTCGACGGATCTTCTTCACGCTTTATGCAACGCGGTCGCGGCGGTTTTGTTACATGTTTGGGCCGATGTTCCAAGCCCGCTCAGCGGATCGCTTTGCGCCAACATTGCACCATTATCAATGATGCGTAACGATCTGGCGGGCGTTATGCTGGCTGTGTCGCAGCGTCCTGCTGCGATCCTTGCGTGTCCCATCCGAAGAGAGTGTGCCTTGTCCGCATCCCGTCCGCTGTTTTCCGTGCCGTCTGCCCCGCTCGTTCCGATCCTGGGGCTCGATGAAGGCTTTCCGATCCACCGCATCTTCTGTGTGGGACGCAATTACGCGGCGCATGCCGCAGAACTTGGCAATACGGTCGACCGTGTTGCGCCCTTTTACTTTACCAAGCCGCCGACCGGCCTCGTTCTCGACGGTGGCACGATCGCATATCCGCCGGGAACGGAGGACTATCACCATGAGATCGAGCTGGTGATCGCGATCGGCGCGCCGGCCTTCCGCATTTCTGCCGATGAGGCGATGGGTGCGGTCTATGGCTATGCCGTTGGCCTCGATATGACCCGTCGTGACCTGCAGAATGCGATGAAGGAAAAGCAACGGCCCTGGGATATCGCCAAGGCCTTCGAGGATTCGGCCGTGATCGGCGCGATCACGCCGGCCGCAGCCTTCGAGCCCGGGGCGCAGCGGATATCGCTTCTCGTCAATAACGGGCTGCGTCAGGAAGGGCATCTCTCCGACATGATCTGGTCGGTGCCCGAGATGATCAGCCATCTCTCGCGCTACTATCACCTGACGCCTGGTGACCTGATCTTCACCGGCACACCCTCTGGCGTCGGCGCGCTCCAGCCGGGCGACCGGCTTGAAGGCGCGGTCGAAGGGCTTTCGCCGATCACCGTCACCATCGGCCCGGCGGCCTGACATGGCTCTCTCGGGAGAAGGGCAGGGCCCGGCGCTGGTGCCGGGCCGCGATTGCGGCAGCTGTTCGCTCTGCTGCATCCTTCCCGATATCGCCGAATTCGACAAACCGGCCAACGAACCCTGTCGCCACTGCCTCGTCGGCGGTGGCTGCGAGGCCTATGATGTCAGGCCCGCGACCTGTCGCGACTTCTATTGCCTGTGGCGCACCGATCCGACGCTCGGGGATGTATGGGAGCCGCGAGTGAGCCGGATGATGATGTATGGGCAGGGGCCGCAATTGACAGTGCTTGTCGAGCCGGAGGCTGGCGCGATCTGGCGAGAGGCGCCTTATCTCGGCTGGCTTGAGGCGCGAGCACAGGCGCTGAAGCCAATGGGCGGATATGTGGTGGTTTATGCGGGGGAGGAGGTCTCTGTCGTGAAGGGGTGAGGCCTCAGAGGCCTGCCGCCTTCTTCAAGATATCATCGATGCGCTTCTGCCAGCCGGGGCCGGTCGCTCGAAAGTGATCAATGACCTCTGGCGAAAGACGGATCGAGACGGGGATCTTTGTCGGCGCCTTCTGAGTACCCCGTGTTTTGGGGAAAAAGGCGCGCAATTCCTCTGGCAGTCCCGGTCGGGCGCGGGCGAAATCCGATGCCGTCCATTCGGGGTTGTCAGCATCATCGCTTGGCTTCGACATAACGCTCAAATTCCTTCCTATGGGCTCGTCGCAGGCTGATCGCTCTTACGTGCCCATCGCGATAGGTGAAGGCCAGGCAGTGAGGTTGGTCATCGATGAACCCCCATGCCCTGTAGCGGATCTCGCCATATGCGTTTCGATCGTCCTCAAGAAGAGCGAGAATATCGATATCGCGTGCACGTTCGAGCGAGATCCCGTGCTTTTGAATGTTGGCCTCTTCCTTGGCCGGATCATATTCGATGATCATCAAATTGTATACACGATTTGAATTTGAAGCCACGCTCCATCATCGGTGGTGATGACGGATTTCTCAACTGGAAATCCGCACGGCTTCAGGCTTCGCGCAAATGGTGATTCGGATTGCCGCTTTTAGCCCTAGGGCGTCCGTCGTTGGAAAACCAAAAAGGGCTCGCCGTTTCCGGCAAGCCCTTGAAAGAATTCGAATGGTGGGCGTGACAGGGATTGAACCTGTGACCCCTACGATGTCAACGTAGTGCTCTCCCGCTGAGCTACACGCCCATCCGATGAGCGGCTTAAGACCACAAAACCTGTTCGCCCGTCAATAGGCATTTTGCAGTTTTGTGAAGAGATTTTTTCAACCCCTTCGGCAGGCCTTACGCAGCAAGGAGTTTGTTCACTTCGTCGACGAGATCACGGAGGTGGAAAGGCTTGGACAAGACCTTTGCATCCTTCGGCGCCTTCGAATCGGCGTTGAGCGCGACGGCTGCAAAGCCGGTGATGAACATCACCTTCAGGTCCGGATCGAGTTCGGTGGCGCGGCGCGCCAGTTCTATGCCGTCCATTTCCGGCATCACGATGTCGGTCAACAGAAGGGAGAAGGGTTCTTCCCGGAGGCGGTCATAGGCGCTGGCGCCATTGTCGAAGGAGGAAACTTTATACCCCGCCTTTTCCAGCGCCTTCACCAGGAACCGGCGCATGTCGTTGTCGTCTTCGGCGAGAAGGATTTTCTGAGTCATTTAGGGACCGCTGTACTCGATTGCATAGGGAAGCTCGCAGTCGCTCACTTTAGGGTCGGCGCAGTAAAGAACCGGTGAACAACGAAAAAGTGAGCCTGCTCCGCCATTTCCGGCAGTATGGACTTCCCGGCGGCCAACTGGCAACATGGTGAACACAACAAGTTTGTGACTTGGTAAAGAAGAGGCCCTGGGAAGCGGATGACCAACGAATTCGAGCTGTTCGAGGTTCGAGAGCCCGCGATCCAGACCATTCCCTTCGTCTATAATTCCCCGCATAGCGGCCGCCGCTACCCGTCGTCCTTCCTGGATGAGTCGCGACTCGATGACGTCTCGATTCGCCGATCGGAAGACCATTACGTGGATGAGCTGTTCTCGGCGGCGCCCGGCTTCGGTGCGCCGCTGCTCGTTGCGCATTTCCCGCGCGCCTATGTCGACGTCAACAGAGAGCCGTATGAGCTCGACCCCCGGATGTTTTCCGATCCGCTGCCGCCGTTTGCCAACAGCAATTCGGCGCGTGTGGCCGGCGGGCTTGGCACCATTCCGCGTATCGTTGCCGAAAACATGGAGATCTATCAGCGGCGCATGCCGCTTTCGGTCGCCATGGAGCGGATCGAGAGCTGCTACAAGCCCTATCATGCCTGCCTGAGAAGGCTGATTGCCCGCACCCATGCGATGTTCGGCTTCGGCGTCTTGATCGATTGCCATTCGATGCCCGGCAATATTCGCGTCGCTGGCAGCGGCTTGAAGCCCGACTTCATCGTCGGGGATCGCTATGGCACCAGCGCGTCTGCCGATCTCAGCCAGGCGGCGCTACAGTTCCTGGAAGAACTTGGCTACACGGCCGTTCGCAACAAGCCCTATGCCGGTGGTTTCATCACCGAGCATTATGGTCGTCCGGCGCGTGGGCTGCATGCGCTGCAGATCGAGGTCAATCGTTCGATCTATATCGACGAGACGACGCTGGAGAAGCGGGCCGATTTCGATGCCCTTGCCGGCTCGATTGCGGTCTTCATGCAGCAAATGGCGGATTTCGTCGCGGATTACGCGATCGATCAGGCGCTCGCGGCCGAGTAAGGCTTTCCAATCCAAAGTGTCCCTAAAGGCCCTTGCATTGCAGCGGGCAAAAAAAACCGCGCTCGTGGCGCGGCTGAGTCTAGGGAGGAAACACCCAAGGAGGGTATTTACAGTCAGAAGACTGTAAGTGAGACGTTAGATGTTGCGGCGCACCATTGTCAAGTCGATTTTTGGTGCTTTTTTGAGCAAGGCCAAAATTTGCGCAGTTTCGCTCCCGGCGGCCGCCGAAAGGGCGTGTGGGCAGCGATCCGTCGCGTTCGGATGTTTTCTTTCCGCGCAACTGGCTTTAAGACGTGGTCTCCCTCCAGACGACGGACTTTCCCATGCGCCCTGACCGTGAATTCTTCTTCCGCCTTGCCGATGCCGCCAAGGCCGAGACCCTTCCGCGTTTTCGTTCGGGCCTCTCCGTCGTCAACAAGGAGAAGGCCGGTTTCGATCCGGTCACGGAGGGGGATCAGGCCGCCGAGATCGCCATCCGTCAGCTGATCGAGGCGGAGTTTCCGACGCATGGCATTCTCGGCGAGGAGCATGAGAATATCCGCATGGATAGCGACCAGCTCTGGGTCATCGATCCGATCGATGGCACGCGCGCCTTTATCTCCGGCGTGCCCGTCTGGGGCACGCTGATCGGCTTCCAGGAACATGGCAAGTCGGTCATGGGCCTGATGGAGCAGCCGTTCACCGGCGAGCGTTACTATGCCGATGGCGAGCGCTCCTGGTACTCAGGTCCCGATGGCGAGCGCCAGAATCAGGTGCGCGACTGCGGCAGCCTCGAAAACGCGATCCTCTTCACCACCTCGCCGCATCTGTTCAAGGATTGGGAGGTCGAGCGCTTCCAGGCGGTGCAGGACAAGGTCAAGCTCTTCCGCTACGGCGTCGACTGCTACGCCTATTGCCTACTGGCTGCCGGCCATGTCGATCTCGTCATCGAGACGGTGCTGAAGCCCTATGACGTTGGCGCGCTGATTCCGATCATCGAGCAGGCGGGCGGTATCATCACCACCTGGGACGGCGGACGTCCGGAAGCCGGCGGTTCGATCATCGCGGCTGGCTCAAAGGCTGTGCATGCTGAGGCGATGGAAATGCTGAAGCGCCGCTAACGGCGGTCGCTCCAGCTGAGAGCTTAAGCCTCTAGGGCCGAATCGGTCAGTTCCCCGACAGGATCTGCCTCGTCTGGCTCGCCGCCGGGCATGAAGGCGAAGATGGCCGCCAGCGCCTGTTTGCGATAGCGGTCCTGCTCCTGCAGTATCTCGTGGCGGGCGCCGGGCACGGGTACGAGTTGTCCGGCACGGAAATACTGCGCCAGCGATTCCTGAAAATGATAGGGCACGATCGGATCGTTGCCGGGGGCAATGATGACGGTCGGGACCGTGATCGAGGCAAGATGGCCCGGCCGTCTGATGGCGTCGATCGCCTTCTGGCTCTCGTAGAGCCAGCGTGCCGTCGGTGGGCCAAGCGCCAGTTCCGGATGCTCGATGAGGATCTTCTGGTTGCGGGCGAAGCGGAATTCGTCCGTCGTCAGCGGATTGCCCTCGAAAGGCTTCAGCGGTTCGTCCTTGTTGAGGTTGATCTTGCCGAAGCCGGTGAAGGAGGCGAGCGTCGCCATCCGCCTTATGTTTTCCGGCGAGGTCTTCTGGCCACCGAGGCCAACGAAGGGTGCCGTCAGCACCATGCGTTCGATGCGGTTGGAAAGCCGGGGTGCGGCCTTCAAGGCGATCAGGCCGCCGGTCGAATGGGCAAGCAGGAAAAAGGGCAGGCGGGTGTCCGGCAGGACGATCTGCTCGAGGAAGATCTCGAGATCCCTGACATAATGATCGAAGCGGCCGACATGGCCCTTGCGCGGGTCCTTGAGCAGGCGCTCGGAGCCGCCCTGACCTCGGAAATCATAGGTCGCGACCCAAAAGCCTTGGTCGTTCAGCTCGCGGATCGTCTCGAAATATTTCTCGATGGCCTCATTGCGCCCATGCACGAGAACGATGGTGCCCTTGGTTCTGGCTGCACTCGACCGAAAGACCGCGTAGCGCAGCTTTACGCCGCGATGTCCCTCGAAGAAGCCGACAAGCGGGTTCCCTGGAATGGGGTTGCCGGGGGTGGCGTGAAGAATGGCATCCATGCCTGCAACTGCCTGTCGGTTGAGAGCGCCTCGGGTTTCTCCGGGATAGGATGCGGCCCCAGCAGAAGTCAAAGAAAAAAGCCGGAACCGCATACGGAGGGACGCGGTTCCGGCGAAGCCTGGCCGAAGTGGAAGGGACGATATCTCCGGCCCGGTCGGTCGAGACAACCGATGGATGGACATTAGGGCAGACCGCTTGAATGCGGCTTGAACCATGCGTTCACGGACTATTCATCGCGGCGGTCATGCCGCGAAACGGACGATCTTGAATTCGCATCGGGCATTTCCCACATCGGGATTGCGGACGCCAAACGGGTCCGCGAACCGCCGCCAGCATCGCCCCAAGCGGGATGCGCGCGGCATAAAAAACGCCAACGTCGCTTCAAGGAGGACATCATGCGTCACGTCGATTTTTCCCCGCTCTACCGTTCCACCGTCGGTTTCGACCGCCTGTTCACCATGCTCGACAGCCTCGGTCAGCCGGAACAGGCCCAGAGCTATCCGCCCTATAATATCGAGCGCACCGGTGAGAACCTTTACCGGATCACCATGGCCGTTGCCGGCTTCGACGAAAGCGAGCTTTCGATCGAGGCGCATGCGCATGTGCTGACCGTCAAGGGTGAGAAGGCCGAAGACGAGAAGGCCGAGCAGAGCGAATTCCTCTATCGCGGCATTGCCAAGCGCGCGTTCGAGCGCCGTTTCCAGCTTGCCGACCATGTGGAAGTCACCGCCGCTTCGCTGAAGAATGGGTTGTTGCACATCGACCTTTTGCGCAACATTCCGGAAGCCATGAAGCCCCGCCGGATCTCCATTGCCGCAGAGCCTGTCGGCTCAGCGCCGAAGGCCATCGAGGCGCATGTGAACTGATCACAGTCGCTGTAACAAGCTCCCAGTCAGGCGGTCGGCGCAAGCCGGCCGCTTTTTTCTTGGGTGGTCATGCGGCGCGTCCACACGGTGCAGAGCAGCTTGTCGAGCGAGACGAGGCCAGCCCCTTTCACCACCAGATATACGAGCGGGAAGATCCAGAGCAGGCGCTGGTCGAGGATGACGCTATCGGGGAAGCGATCGAAGAGCGCGCCGATCGTGGTGGCGTCGACATTGTGCACGAGGATGTCGGTCAGCGTCTGGACGATGATGAAGCCGATCATGCCAAGGGCCGCGATGCGGGTGAAGAGGCCCGCAACCACGAGCAGCGGCAGGATGACCTCACCGTAGGAGCCAAAAAACACCATCAGGCCCCAGGGGAAGAAGGATACGGCGGACACATCCCCGCCTGCCGCATCCACAGCCGGTAGTGCGATCTGGTAATAGGCGCCGGCCGCGATCGAGAAGGGTCCGTCGAACTTGGTGAGCGCGGAATTCAGGTAGTAGGGCACGAGCACGGCGAGGAAGACGATACGCGCGAGGATACCGAGGAACCAGCGGTCGAGCGCGGTTTCCAGCCCACGGACGGCCCGGCGATAGAGTTCGATGAGCGAGACGGCAGAGGTCATGGGGTCGGACTTTCGTGATGGATGTCGATTGCGCTGAAGGCGCCGCTGGACAAGGCGAGGCCAAGCAATCCGGCGATATCAGTGTCTTCATCGCCTGCGGCGGCGGCAAAGGCTTCGCCGAGCGTTTGCCCGGCGATGAGTGCCTCGAAGAAGGTGGCCCCGCCTGACGGCAGCAGTTCGATCGCCACGTCGTAGTGCTGTCGGGTGATGAGCACGCTCTCCGGTGCTATCGGGTCTACCCCTTCAAGCGAGATGCCGGCCCTGTCACGGCCGGTGATGGTGCCTCCGGCGTGCCTCAAGCGCGCGATGCGCATGGCGGGATGCGGGCGAAAGCGGATGCCGGCCAGCTCTTCCGTCGGGACCTGTGCAAGGGTGGCCGGGTCGAGAGGTGCTGCATCTGCCGCGTGATAGGCGTCGAGCCAGAGGCGCTCGACGCGCGCGACGTCAGCGAGGAAGGGAAGGTCCGCCGCGGGTGGGAAGTTTTCGAGGAAAACCGGAAAGGTCTCGCCATAGGTGAAGAGCAGAGGCGAGGTTGGTGGATGGGCGGTTACATAGAGCCGCGCCATCGCCCGGAAGAAGTCCTCGCCGACAAGGTTCTGAACGGTCGGAAAGATCGAGGCCATGGCATCGATCAGCGAAACCGTGACGTTGTTGCGGTAGACGGCAAAACGGCGCTCCGGTCGCACGTGATCGCGCCCCGCCAGCCCGTCGGGTGCCGGGAGGTCTGGCGTGAAGAGGGCCTTGGCAAAGGTGCCGCTCTGGACTGGATCAGGACGCATGGCGACGTCCCAGCTCGACAATGGCGTGGCGGTCGAGAACAGCATCGGCGCGCTGCGCTTCACGCTTCAGCACCGGCCAGTCCGGCACTTCGTTATCCCATTCGACGAGGGTTGGCAGCGGGCCGAGCCTGGCGATGACATGGTCGTAGAGATCCCAGACGAGATCGTCGACCGGGCGATCGTGGCTGTCGATGAGGAGCGGCAGGCCGGCATCGTCAATATCTTCGGCATGGCCGGCCAGATGGATTTCCTCGACGCAGAGGAGTGGGAAATCGGCGAGATAGTCGCGAGCGCCATAGCCGTGATTGATGGCGGAGACATGGACATTGTTGATGTCGAGCAGAAGGCCGCAGCCGGTGCGACGGGCGATCGCCCGGATGAAATCCGTCTCTGACATGGTCGAGGCTTCGAAGCCGAGATAGGTCGAGGGGTTTTCCAGCAGCATCCGGCGGCCAATCGCCTCCTGGACCTGGTCGATGTGGTCGCAGACCCTGTTGAGGGTTGCCTGGTCATAAGGGACCGGCAGAAGGTCGTTGAGAAAATGGCTGTCATGGGTCGACCATGCCAGATGTTCGGAGACCTGTTCCGGCTGATAGCGGTCGACGACGGTCTTCAGGCGGGCGAGATGCTCGGGGTCGAGACCGGTCGGGCTGCCGATGGAAAGACCGACGCCGTGGATCGAGAGCGGGAAATCCTCGCGCATGCGCGTGAGGATGCGGTGCGGATGGCCACCGGCGCCCATGTAGTTCTCGGCATGGACTTCGAGAAAGCCGATGCGGAAGTCGTCTTTTAGGATTGCGTCGGCATGCTGAGGCTTGAAGCCGGCGCCTGCACGACGAGGGAGGCGGGCGGCAGTGCCCTTAGGGCTTCTGTCGGAACGGGTTATCTCTATAGCGGGATGGACAGACACGGCCGACTCCTCAAGCATTCATCCTGGACAGAAAAGCGGGACGGCACCTGCGGACTTGCCGCAGATGCCGTATCGGTTCAGGCCTTGGGGAGGTCGCGGTCGAGGGCTTCAAGCGAACCCATGCGACCATCGGGAGCGGCCATGGTCATGCAGGTGCCCTTGGCGACGTATTTCCAGGCATTGCCTTGGAAGTCGACCTTGGAGGTGCCGGCGCAGGTGGTGCCGGGGCCGGCTGCGCAGTCATTCTTGCCGGCCATGGAGACGCCGAAGCACTTTTCCTTTTCCTGGGCTACGGCCGGGCTGGACAGGAGGGCGGCGCTGCCGATCGCCATGGTGACGGCGGCGGCGAGGGCGGCGGTGTTGAGGGTGGTCTTGGTCATGAAAGTTCTCCTCGGATCGTGATGCGCGTTGTTGGTCCAGCCCTCGTCGGGGCTGGCAAACGCATCATGTCGAGGAGTTGCGACTTTGAAAAGTCAAGGTTTTTTGTAGCAGAAGTGCGCGTTTCGACTGTAAGAAACGGTTCCCTCAAACGACTTCTATGAATTGATCGACTTCATCGGTCGTCGTCGCGAAGCTCGTTACCAAGCGAACTAGTGTTTCATTCTCAGCCGGCAAGGGGAGCCAGCCCTGTGGCGGCTGCCAGTCGTAGAATTTCGCGCCCTTGTCTCTTGCCCGTTCAGCTGCCGACTTTTCGATCACGGCGAAGACTTCGTTGGCCGAAGTATCCCAGGCGAGGCGCGCAGTATTCTTGGCCGAAAGCCCGGCGCGCAGCCGATCCGCCATTGCATTCGAGTGCTGGGCCAGTTCGAGCCAGAGGCCATCATCCAGATAGGCTTCGAGCTGCGCCGAGATGAAGCGGCTCTTCGAGAAGAGCTGGGCCGAGCGCTTGCGAATAAAGGGCATGTCGGCTGCCATGTCCGGATTGAAGAAGACGATGGCCTCGGCGCACCAGCAGCCATTCTTCGTGCCGCCGAAGGAGAGGATGTCCACGCCGCGCTTCCAGGTCATTTCAGCCGGTGTCACGCCCAGCGATACGAGCGCATTGGCGAAGCGGGCGCCGTCCATGTGGAGCGGCAGGTTGCGCGACTTGGCGACGGCTGCAATCGCGTCCAGTTCGGCGAGGGAATAGACGGTGCCGACTTCGGTCGCCTGGGTCACGGTCACGGCCATGGCGCGGCCGTGATGCGGGGAGACGGGTTCGAAACGGGCGATGGCGGCGTCCAGCGCCCGTGGGTCGATCCTGCCTTCCTTGCCTTCGACGGGAAAGAGCCGGGTCGCGCCCGTCAGGAATTCCGGCGCGCCGCCTTCGTCTGCGTTGACGTGGGCATCGGCGTGACAGAAACTCACCCCACCCGCCTTGGCGAGGCTTGCGAGCGCCAGAGAATTGGCAGCCGTGCCGGTGGCAACGAAGAAGACAGCGACTTCGCGTTCGAAAATGGCGCTGAACCTGTCTTCTACGGCCTTGTCCAGATCGCTTGTGCCATAGGCGGAGGCGAAGCCGGCGGCATGGCGGGTGAGGCTCTCGGCGATCCTCGGATGGGCGCCGGACCAGTTGTCTGAAGCGAAGTGCATGGGCATCTTTCCTGAGGCGAAGGTGGGTGTGCGGACTTTAGCCACTTCCGCCTCGCTATCAATCCGACCCGGTGGACAAGGCGCGCGCGGAGATCAAGTCCGCAAGAAGCCGAAAGAAAGATGCAGGTCTGCGTAATTAAATTTCGCATCGATGACGGTCGTCGTAATTTCGCGTCCTTTGCCCGGTTAATTTTCCTGAGTGCGTCTTGCATGAGCGTTTACTTTCTGTCATAGGAAAAGCAGAAATTAGGTCAGACTAGTTGACCTAATTCCGGTTTCGAAGGCGACATGTTTTCGGGCGTCATGGGGTGGTCAAGCAATCCGTGTAGGGAGGGCGAGGCTATCGCTGGCGCCCATCGGCGCCTGAAATGGGTCCAATCAGCCCGGCCAGTCCGGCTTCAACGGAGGTAAAGGTCATGACGAAGGTTCCGTCATCCGAAGAGATCATGCGGTCCGCCAGTGCGGATGCAGTCGCCGAGACGGCGATCGCGCGCACCGGTCTGCCTCCGAAACAGGGTCTCTACGACCCCCGCAACGAACATGACGCCTGCGGCGTCGGCTTCATCGCCCATATGAAGGGGCAGAAGTCGCATCAGATCGTCAAGGACGGCCTGTTCATCCTGGAGAACCTCACGCACCGCGGTGCTGTCGGTGCTGATCCGCTGATGGGTGATGGCGCCGGTATCCTGGTGCAGATCCCCGATCGTTTCTTCCGCGAAGAGATGGCAGCTCAGGGCGTGACCCTGCCGAAGGCTGGCGAATATGCCGTCGGTCACTTCTTTTTCCCGCAGGACGAACAGCAGATCGCCCATTTCAAGCAGGTCATCGCAGAAGTCTGTCAGTCCGAAGGCCAGACGCTGATCGGCTATCGTGATGTGCCGGTCGATAACTCCTCGCTGTCGAAGGCTCCGGAGATTGCCGCAACCGAGCCGCGCCAGATCCAGGTCTTCATCGGCGCTGGACGCGATGCCGCGACCCAGGACCAGTTCGAGCGTCGCCTGTTCCTGCTGCGCAAGGTGATCTCCAACCGCATCTACGACCAGTATGGCGGTCAGGAAACCGGCTTCTATCCCGTGTCGCTGTCGTCCTCGACGATCGTCTACAAGGGCATGTTCCTCGCCTATCAGGTTGGCGCCTATTACAAGGACCTCGCCGATCCGCGCTTCGAGTCGGCGGTTGCCCTCGTGCACCAGCGTTTCTCGACCAACACCTTTCCGTCCTGGAAGTTGGCACACCCCTACCGCATGGTCGCCCATAACGGCGAAATCAACACGCTGCGCGGCAACGTCAACTGGATGGCGGCGCGTCAGGCGTCGGTGTCTTCGCCGCTCTTCGGCGACGACATCTCCAAGCTCTGGCCGATCTCCTATGAGGGCCAGTCCGACACCGCCTGCTTCGACAACGCGCTCGAATTCCTGCAGCGCGGCGGCTATTCGCTGGCGCATGCGGTGATGATGCTGATCCCCGAGGCATGGTCTGGCAACCAGTTGATGTCGCCTGAGCGCAAGGCCTTCTACGAATATCATGCCGCGATGATGGAGCCGTGGGATGGCCCGGCCGCCGTCTGCTTCACCGATGGCAAGCAGATCGGCGCCACGCTCGACCGCAACGGTCTGCGTCCGGCCCGTTATCTCGTCACCGATGACGACCGCGTGATCCTCGCATCCGAAGCCGGCACACTGCCGGTTCCGGAAGAGCGGATCGTCAAGAAGTGGCGCCTGCAGCCGGGCAAGATGCTGCTCATCGACATGGCGGAAGGCCGCATCATTTCCGACCAGGAAGTGAAGTCGCAGCTTGCCGGCAGCCATCCGTATCGCGAATGGCTGGATCGCACGCAGCTGATCCTGGAAGACCTGAAGCCGGTAGAGCCGCGCGCTCTTCGCCGCGACGTGTCGCTGCTCGATCGCCAGCAGGCTTTTGGCTACACGACTGAAGACACCAAGATCCTGATGTCGCCGATGGCGACGACGGGCCAGGAAGCGATCGGCTCGATGGGTACCGACACGCCGATCTCGGCAATGTCGACCAAGTCGAAGCTGCTCTACACCTACTTCAAGCAGAACTTCGCCCAGGTCACCAACCCGCCGATCGACCCGATCCGCGAAGAGCTCGTGATGAGCCTCGTGTCGTTCATCGGTCCGCGTCCGAACATCCTCGACCATGAAGGCATGGCGAATGCCAAGCGCATGGAAGTGCGCCAGCCGATCCTGACCAATGGCGATCTCGAAAAGATCCGCTCCATCGGTCACATGGAAGACCGTTTCGACACCAAGACACTCGACTTCACCTATGACGTGGAGCGCGGTGCCGAAGGCATGCCGGAAATGCTCGACCGTCTCTGCGAGCGGGCGGAAGCGGCCGTGCGCGGCGGCTACAACATCATCGTGCTCTCCGACCGCCAGATCGGCCCGGATCGTATCGCCATCCCGGCGCTCCTGGCGACCGCTGCCGTGCATCACCACCTGATCCGCAAGGGCCTGCGCACCTCGGTTGGTCTCGTTGTGGAATCGGGCGAGCCGCGCGAAGTGCATCACTTCTGCTGTCTCGCCGGTTATGGCGCTGAGGCGATCAACCCCTATCTGGCCTTCGACACGCTGCTCGACATGCACAAGCATGGCGAATTCCCGAAGGAAGTGTCGGAAGACGAAGTCGTTTACCGCTACATCAAGGCCGTGGGTAAGGGCATCCTCAAGGTCATGTCGAAGATGGGCATCTCGACCTATCAGTCCTATTGTGGCGCGCAGATCTTCGACGCGATCGGCCTGTCGTCCGAGCTGGTCGACAAGTATTTCTTCGGCACCGCGACGACGATCGAGGGCATCGGCCTTTCCGAAATCGCCGAGGAAACAGTCACCCGTCACGCTTCGGCCTTCGGCAAGGACCCGGTTCTCGCCAACACGCTCGATATCGGTGGCGAATATGCCTACCGCATGCGTGGCGAAAACCACGCCTGGAGCCCTGACTCGATTGCGTCCCTGCAGCATGCCGTGCGCGGCAACAGCCAGGATCGCTACCGCGAATTCGCCGAGATGGTGAACGACAGCAATCTGCGGATGAACACCATTCGCGGCCTGTTCAAGATCAAGTCGGCGGAAGCGCTCGGCCGCAAGCCTGTTTCCGTGGACGAAGTCGAGCCTGCCGTCGACATCGTCAAGCGGTTCTCGACCGGTGCCATGTCCTTCGGCTCGATCAGCCGCGAGGCGCATACGACGCTTGCCGTTGCCATGAACCGGATCGGCGGTAAGTCGAACACCGGCGAAGGCGGCGAGGAAAGCGACCGTTACCTGCCGCTGGCGGACGGTTCTTCGAACCCCGAGCGTTCGGCGATCAAGCAGATCGCGTCCGGTCGCTTCGGCGTGACGACGGAGTATCTGGTCAATGCAGACGTGCTGCAGATCAAGGTCGCCCAGGGTGCAAAGCCCGGCGAAGGCGGTCAGCTGCCCGGCCACAAGGTCGATGCGACGGTCGCCAAGACCCGCCACTCGACCCCGGGCGTCGGCCTGATCTCGCCGCCGCCGCATCACGACATCTATTCGATCGAAGATCTGGCGCAGCTGATCTACGACCTGAAGAACGTCAACCCGGAAGCCGATGTCTCGGTCAAGCTCGTCTCGGAAGTCGGCGTCGGCACGGTTGCCGCCGGTGTTGCCAAGGCCCGCGCCGACCATATCACTGTCTCCGGCTTTGATGGCGGCACGGGTGCATCGCCGCTCACCTCGCTGAAGCATGCGGGTTCGCCTTGGGAAATCGGTCTCGCCGAGACCCAGCAGACGCTGGTGCTGAACGGTCTGCGTTCGCGCATCGCGCTGCAGGTCGACGGTGGTCTGAAGACCGGCCGTGACGTCATTATCGGCGCACTGCTCGGCGCTGACGAGTTCGGCTTTGCGACCGCTCCGCTGATTGCGGCCGGCTGCATCATGATGCGCAAGTGCCATCTGAACACTTGCCCGGTTGGTGTCGCTACCCAGGATCCGGTCTTGCGCAAGCGCTTCAAGGGCACGCCGGAGCACGTCATCAACTTCTTCTTCTTCGTCGCCGAAGAAGTGCGCGAAATCCTCGCCACGCTTGGCGTGACCAAGCTCGACGAGATCATCGGCGCTTCGGAGTTGCTGGAGAAGGACGAGATGCTCGCTCACTGGAAGGCCAAGGGGCTCGATTTCTCGAAGATCTTCCACAAGGTCGATGCGCCGAAGTCCGCCACCTACTGGACCGAGCGCCAGAACCACCCGATCGTCGATATTCTCGATCGCAAGCTGATCGAGAAGGCGATGCCGTCGCTTGAAGCCAAGCAGCCTGTGGTCTTCGACGTCGATATCAAGAACGTCGATCGCTCGGCCGGCGCCATGCTTTCGGGCGAAGTCGCCAAGCGCTACGGCCACAAGGGTCTGAAGGACGACACCATCCATGTCACGCTGAACGGCACCGCCGGTCAGTCCTTCGGCGCCTTCCTGGCACGTGGCATCACCTTCGACCTCGTCGGCGACGGCAACGACTATGTTGGCAAGGGTCTCTCGGGTGGCCGCATCATCGTGCGCCCGCCGGAAAATGCCCGCATCGTCGCGGAAAACTCAATCATCGTCGGCAACACCGTGCTCTACGGTGCGATCTCCGGCGAGTGCTACTTCCGCGGCGTGGCCGGCGAGCGTTTTGCCGTCCGTAACTCGGGTGCGATTGCCGTCGTCGAGGGCGTGGGTGACCATGGCTGCGAATACATGACAGGCGGCGTCGTCGTCGTGCTCGGCGAAACCGGCCGCAACTTTGCGGCCGGCATGTCCGGCGGTGTGGCTTACGTGCTCGATGAGAGCGGTGATTTCGCCAAGCGCTGCAACATGGCGATGGTCGAACTCGAGCCGGTTCCGGAAGAGGACGACATGCTGGAGAAGCTGCACCATCACGGCGGCGACCTCATGCATAAGGGCCTTGTCGACGTGTCCGGCGACATGACCCGCCATGACGAGGAGCGCCTCTACCAGCTGATCTCGAACCATCTGCACTACACGGGCTCGAACCGTGCCAAGCAGATCCTCGACAGCTGGGCCGAGTATCGTCCGAAGTTCCGCAAGGTCATGCCGGTTGAATACCGCCGTGCGCTTGAGGAAATGGAACGCATGCGCATGGGCGTGGCTGCGGAGTGAACCGCAAGGGACGCATCGTCCATATCGGAATGGCCGTGGCAATTGCTGCGGCCGTTCCAACGGTCGCCGCACTGGTCAATGGTGCGCTTGTTTTGGAATTCGTGGTGCTGGGGGCGGTGATCGGTTTCGCCTACTGGTACTGGGGGCCGCAATGGCCGCCTCTGTGAGCTGAGGGAAAGAAAATGGGCAAGGTTACAGGTTTCATGGAAATCGACCGGCAGGTGGCGAAGTATCAGCCGGCCTCCGACCGCATCCGCCATTTCCGCGAATTCACCATCCCCATGTCGGATGCTGAGGTCACCAAGCAGGCGGCGCGCTGCATGGATTGTGGCATTCCCTATTGCCACGGTCCGACCGGCTGTCCGGTGCATAACCAGATCCCTGATTGGAACGACCTCGTCTATAACAACAAGTGGGAGGAGGCGATCCGCAACCTCCACTCGACGAACAACTTCCCGGAATTCACCGGTCGCGTCTGCCCGGCCCCTTGCGAGGAAGCCTGCACGCTGAATCTCGAGGATACGCCGGTTGCGATCAAGAC
This sequence comes from Allorhizobium sp. nf9_anc, assembly GCF_056323085.1. Taxonomy (NCBI): domain Bacteria; kingdom Pseudomonadati; phylum Pseudomonadota; class Alphaproteobacteria; order Hyphomicrobiales; family Rhizobiaceae; genus Allorhizobium; species Allorhizobium sp. nf9_anc. Next base: position 622,652 of record NZ_CM150481.1, read on the forward strand.
CGTCGAGCAGGCGATTGCCGACAAGGCCTATGAGCTTGGCTTCATCGTGCCGCAGCCGGCGACGATCCATACCGGCAGACGCGTTGCCGTGATCGGCTCCGGCCCGTCGGGTCTCGCTGCTGCCCAGCAGCTCGGCCGCGCCGGTCACGAGGTGCATGTCTATGAGCGTGAATCCAAGCCCGGCGGCCTGCTGCGCTACGGCATCCCGGACTTCAAGATGGAGAAGAACTTCATCGATCGCCGTGTCGAGCAGATGAAGGGCGAAAACGTCACCTTCCATTGCGGCGTGAATGTCGGCGTCGACGTGACCGTCGAGAAGCTGCGTGCTGACTACGATGCCGTGCTCTATTGCGGTGGTTCGGAAACCCCGCGCGAAGCTGGCATTCCCGGCGTCGAGTTCCATGGTGTGCACGATGCCATGCCGTATCTCGTGCAGCAGAACCGTCGCGTCGGTCGCGAAAACATCGACAGCGTCGGCTGGCCGGCCGATCCGATCCTCGCCGGCGGCAAGCATGTCGTCGTCGTCGGTGGTGGTGATACGGCTTCCGACTGCGTTGGTACCGCCTTCCGCCAGGGCGCCGTCAAGGTGACGCAGCTCGACATCCGCCCGCGTCCTCCGCAGACGGAAGACAAGCTCGCCATCTGGCCCTTCTGGGCGACCAAGATGCGCACCTCGTCCAGCCAGGCCGAAGGTGCCAACCGCGAATTCCAGGTGGCAACGCTCGAATTCGTCGGCGAAGACGGCGTGCTGACCGGGGTGAAGTGCTGCCAGGTGGATGAGCGCCGCAAGCCGATCCCGGGCACCGAGTTTATCATCAAGGCCGATCTCGCTTTCATCGCCATCGGCTTCTCCGGCCCGTTCACCGATAGCGTGCTGAAGGATCTCGACGGCAAGCTTGAACTCAACACCGACCGTCGTGGCTCGACCAATGTCGTTGCCAACGACAAGGACTATCGCTCGTCGGTCGACAAGGTCTGGGTGGCAGGCGACGCCCGCCGCGGCCAGTCGCTGGTCGTCTGGGCTATCCGCGAGGGACGTCAGGCCGCGCGCGCCATCGACGAGGCGCTGATGGGCGAAAGCGTGCTGCCGCGCTGATCCTGGCGAGCATCGAAAAACGATAAAGGGGCTGCTTTCGAGCGGCCCCTTTTGATTTTGGATTGTTTTGTCGAGAGCTTAAGGCGTGGCCGTTGTCGGCGTTGTCGGCGTTGTCGTCGTCGCTGTGGTTGCCGGCACACGCTTGACATAGTCCACACGGCCAACCGGCGGATCCGGCAGGCGACCGTTCTGGACGAGCTGGTCGCGGGGCGTGGGGAAGCTGGAGGAGGGCGGGAGCGTGCCTCCCAGCAGTTCGTCCGCGCCGTCGAGTTCCGGATCGAAGAGGTCGATCGGCTGGGTGGTGACGATGGCTTTGCTTTCCGAGGGTGGCAGGCTCAGCAGCTCCGGCAGGTTGCTGCCATCGAGGCGCACGAGATCCGGGCTCGTCATGTCGCCGAGATAGCGGCGCGCGGACTTTTCGACATAGAAGGCGAGCTTGCGCTTGCCGGGGCCGGTGAAGTTGATGCCGTCATTGCCGCGCAGGCGCACCGGCTGGCCATTGATGTCGGACCCGGTGACGATGAAGCGGCCTTCCTGGTCGACGAAGCCTTCCCAGACATCGACGAACTCGCCACTGACCTTCTCGATGCTCGATCGATAGATGGTGTTGAGGCGCAGCGCATCCGCCGTCATGTTCTGCGGGCGGAAGGCCGGCAGGCCGACCCAGATGACCGGCACGCGCGTTTCCGCAGCCACCGTCGCAAGCCGGGCAACACGCTCGCCATAGGCGGTGAACCAGGGATCGGTGCGGAAATCGAGGCGGCCTTCTGCTGTCACAAGCTGCTGGCGGTCGTTGGCGCCGATCTGGATGACCAGCACGCTGGGCTTGATCTCCGAGACAAGCGAAGGGAGTGCAGCCGGCCAGTCGTAGAAATCGTCGCGGACCAAGCCGGAAGAGCCGTTGGCCCGGCTCTCGACGATGACGCCCGGCGAATCCTCGAAGGCCGCTTTCAGGCCGTCTCCCAAGGCATTTGCGACGAAATCGCCGACCACGAGCACCTTCTTGGCCGTGTCGAGCTTTGGCGGTGGCGGCGGAGCGGCCGCGGTGCGTGTCGTTGGGGTGCGGGTCTTGATGGTGGTGACGCTGCCACTGTTTTTCTTGCGGGTCTTGCCTTCCCGGGGCGGCTGGACGTCCTGCGGCGGCACATAGGCCGGCTGTCGCTGGCCGAAGAGCATATCCAAGAGGGTGCGCCGCCGCTCTGGTTGCTGCGCTTCTGCGGTCGAACCAAGGAAGGTCGTCGCGGCCAGCATCACGGCGAGGCCGAGGCACAGCAAGCGGGCAAGGGTTCCGCGGGGGCTCTTCACGTCAAACTCCTTCGGCGTCGTCGCGGCAGTGTTCAAAAACAGTCCGCCGCGATCCCATGTTTCTGGATCGCGGCGGAGGGCAAGTCAATCGTTCCGTCGTGTGGAGCGGTTGCGATCAGTTGCGAAGCGCGTCGAGAAGGACGCGCGACGGCTGGCCGTCTGCGGCCATGCCGAGGCGCTGCTGGATGGCGGTGATGGCCGCCTTCGAGCCTGAGCCGAAATTGCCGTCGATCTTGCCGTCGTAATAGCCGAGCGCCTGCATGCGGCTCTGCAGCTCGAACTTCTCCTTGATGTCGAGCGATCCATCGGGACGGGGCCAACGCTGCTTCATGCCGCCGTAGCCGGCGATTTCGTCGGCGAGCAGTCCAACGCCAAGGGCATAGCTGTCGGCAGCATTGTAGCGCTTGATGACAAAGAAGTTCTTGGTCATCAGGAAGCCCGGTCCGTTTGCACCGCCCAGCATCTTGAGCTCGGCCCGTTCGGCACCGTTCTTGAAGCCCTTGCCGGTCGGACGGGCAAAGCCAAGCGCCTGCCACTGGGCGAGCGTCTTGGTCTGGCCGGTGAATTTGCTTCCACCACGCGGCACGACGATTTCGTAGCCCCAGGTGCGGCCGGTCTGCCAGTCGTTCTTGGCCAGCAGATTTGCGGCCGTTGCCAAAGCATCCGGGATCGAGTGCCAGATGTCCTTGCTGCCATTGCCGTCGGCGTCGATGCCGTAAAGCAGGTAGCTCGACGGAATGAACTGGGTGTGACCCATGGCGCCGGCCCAGGAGCCCATCAGATTGTCATTGGACACATCGCCGTTCTGCAGCATCTTGAGAGCCGAAATCAGCTGGGTGCGCGCATATTTTGCCCGCTTCTTGTCGGCATAGGCAAGGGTTGCCAGCGAACGCGGCACATTGTGCAGGCGGTCCGGACGCTCAAGGGCTGCGCCGTAGTTGGATTCCATCGACCAGATGGCAAGCAGGACGTGCTTGTCGACGCCGAAGTGGTTCTCCAGTGCCGTCAGTAGGCGGCCATGCTTGGAGAGCATCTCCTGGCCAATCTTGACGGTATAGGGGTTCACGCGGCTGTCGAGGTAATCCCAGATCTGGGACTTGAACTCGGGCTGGTAGGCCGCTTTCTCGAGCACGAACTGGTCTGGCTCGCTCACACCCTTGAAGGCTTGGCGATAGGTCCGCTCGGTGATGCCGGCCTTGGCGGCCGTTGGATAGAAGTCTCGGATCCACTTCTGGAAACCGGCGTCTGCAAAGGCATCCAGCGGGATGAGCGCCGTCGATAGCGTCAAGGCGATCGCGCCGAGCAGGCTGGGGCGGTGTCTTTTCATGGGCATCTCCCGTGCATTCTCGTGTTGGCAGCCGGAACAAGGCTGTTCACCACAGGTTAATGCTGTTCAGTCAACAAACCCTTTACCACGTTGTCCGCCCAAGCTTAGTCTTTGCCAATTTGAAGCAATTGTATGTTACTGGCCGTGACCGCGTTATGAAGGCGTTAATCGATTATATCCTCGAGGAGGGATGAGTGGTTCAGTCTAAAAAGCTCCGGAAAGCCGTGTTTCCCGTTGCCGGTCTCGGCACCCGTTTTCTGCCCGCCACCAAGGCCGTGCCGAAGGAAATGCTGACAGTCGTCGACAAGCCGGTCATCCAGTATGTGGTTGACGAGGCCATCGAGGCTGGCATCGAGCATTTCGTGTTCGTTACAGGCCGCGGCAAGGCGGTCATCGAGGATTATTTCGACATCCAGTTCGAGCTTGAGCAGACGCTGAAAGCCCGCAACAAGAATGCCGAACTGTCGCTGCTCGATTCGTTGCAGCCGACTGCAGGCCAGACCAGCTTCACGCGCCAACAGGAGCCGCTGGGTCTCGGACACGCCGTCTGGTGCGCCCGTGACATCGTGGGGCACGAACCCTTCGCCCTTCTTCTGCCTGACATGATTATGCGCGGAGAGAAGGCCTGCCTCAAGGGCATGGTCGAACTTTATGAAAAGACCGGTGGCAATATCGTGGCCGTCGAGGAATGTGCGCCCGAACAGGCCCACAAGTATGGCATCGTCGGCGTCGGCGAGACGCTCGAAGGTGGCTTCAAGATCACCCAGATGGTCGAGAAGCCGGCCAAGGGAACTGCGCCCTCCAACTTCTTCATCAACGGTCGCTATATCCTGCAGCCTGAGATCTTCGAGATCCTGTCGACCCAGGAACGTGGTGCCGGCAACGAGATCCAGCTCACCGACGGCATGCTGAAGCTCGCTCAGGCCCAGGATTTCGCCGGTTACCACTTCAAGGGTGAGACCTTCGACTGCGGCGCCAAGGATGGCTTCATCCTCGCCAATGTCGCCTTCGCCATCGAGCGTGCCGACATTCGTCCGGCCATCGAAGATCAGCTCAAGGCGCTGCTTGCAGCGTTGAAGTGATAGTACATTCCTGACCGCCGGGCTCAGCGCTTGGCGGTCAGGCCTACCAGCGCCGTCAGGCTGTCATTGTCGCTTCCGTTCTTGTAGTTCGTCCGCTCGTAGTTCAGATCCGCCGTCGCATCGAGATAGCGGTTGACCTTCCAGGTCAGGCCCGCGCCGGCGAGATAGGCGGTCGTATCGCTGGACGCCGCATCCCCATCATAATTCGTGAAGGTCGTGCCACCGGTCAGACGGGCGACGAGGTTCGTGCGCAGGTCATGCGCGAGCTGCGCCGTTACCCGATGGATGGTTGCGCCGCTGACGCCTGCCGTTGTCGATGGGTCAATGCTGGTGTCGAGGGTCACGTCGATGCTGGTGCCCTCGCGCGGTGACCAGAAGATGTTGCCATCCACGGTCAGTGCCGAGAGTTCGTCCAGGCGCGCGTCTTCGTATTTCTGGTGTTCGTAGCCGACCGCGATTTCGCCGCGCAGCTTTTCGCCCAGATCCACGGCGACACCGGTTTTCGCACCATAGAGATCGGCAGACCGGCGGTATCCAGCCGAATCCTCCGCATCGTCATAGTCGATCTTGCCGATCGTGCCTTCGATGAAGGGAATGAGAGCCGGCGAGAGTTCGTAGCCGAGGCGGGTGCTCAAGGCGTAGCGGTTGCGGTTACGATCGCTGCGCTCCAGCGTCGAGCCGTCCGAGAGTTCGGCGTCTGAGTACTGGTAGCGCGTGATGTCGGCGACGATGGAGCCGCGGATCAGGCCGAAGTCGCGCTCGATGGAAGCGCCGGCGCCATATTCATTCACGCCGGACTGGACACGCGCGCCTGATACCGCGTTCGGGTCATCCGTGTCTTCGCGGCTGAAACTGTAGGAGCCGGACAAGGTTGCAGTGGTGTCGTCGGCGAGGTCGAGGCGCAGGCGTGCGTCGATGTCGGCCCGCGGCTTGTCGGTGCCGTCGCCCGATAGCGTTTCCTGCCATGCGCCCTCGGCGCCTACGGACAGTTCATGGCGCGACCAGTCGGAGGTGATCGTGCCCTTGAGACCGGTTTCTGAGAAGATCCTGTCTTCCTTCACGCCGCCGCTTTTTTCCGTTTCGCTGCCCAGCTTCTGGCTGATCGAGGGGCGCAGGATGAGCGTGCCGAGGCGGATGCCGCTGTCCTCTTCGGAATCGAGTTCGCGGTTGATGCGGTCGGCTGTGGGGTTGTCGAGGCGGGTTTCGCGGAGGTTCTGGCGCCCCAGGCTTTCGTCGACCGGGATGGCGTCGGTGTCTGCGAGCGGTTCCAGGGTCTGGGTGGCGGGAACGACAGAGCCGGTCGCCAATGGATCGGCTGCTGCCGAGGGGGAGGCCGCGACGTCCGTCATCGCAGATGCGCCATTGGCAGCGGTGGTTCCGGCTGTGGTCTGTCCAGCGGTGGGCAGGAGGGAAACGGAGGAGGCCGTCGCTGTCGTCGGTTGGGTCTGTTGTGCTCCCAGCAGGGACGGATGCGCGAGCACGGACAATGCCAGCACGCTTCCAAAAGCGCGCAGCCCGAGGCGGCCTGTGCCGCGCGTGTCCCGATTTTCGATTGAATTCATCCCTGCGCCCGGCAATCTGCAATGCTTACCCAAACGTAAAGCCTGATGGTTAATGTTTCGTTTCGACACTCTCGGTTGGCCTCGCTCCGGACCGTCAGCAGCCCGCCGCATCGCACGAGAATTTACACCAGCCCTCAAACGCAGTATGGGACGGCATGATCAAGCGCGCAGTCAATCTCGTCGAAGCCAGTGCCACCGAATCCGCTCTCCGGGTCATCTCGACCGAGCGCGAAGGATTGCGGGTGCTCGAGGAGGCGCTGTCGGGTCCGCTCGCCGCGCCCTTCTGCCATGCCGTGAAGACCATCGGCGACATCGGCGGCCGGGTCATCGTCACCGGCGTCGGCAAGAGTGGCCATATCGGCTCGAAGATCGCGGCGACTTTCGCCTCGACCGGCACGCCGGCATTCTTCGTGCATCCCTCGGAAGCCAATCATGGCGATCTCGGCATGATTGCGCAGGATGACGCGATCCTCGCCATCTCCTGGGGTGGCGAGACCGCGGAGTTGCAGGGCATCCTCGCCTTTTCCCGCCGCTTCTCGATCCCGTTGATCGCAATCACGGCAGGCGAAAACTCGACGCTGGCGCGCAATGCCGATGTCGTGCTGCTGATGCCGAAGGTTCAGGAAGCCTGCCCGCATGGGCTGGCACCGACGACGTCTGCCGTGCTGCAGCTGGCGATCGGCGATGCCATCGCGATCGCTCTACTCGAAGCGCGCGGTTTCTCGCCTTCGGATTTCCGCACCTTTCATCCGGGCGGCAAGCTCGGTGCGGCACTCACCCATGTGCGCGATATCATGCATACCGGCGACCGCGTTCCGCTCGTTCCGCTCGGCACTTCAATGCCCGAGGCGGTGAAGACGCTGTCGCACAAGCATTTCGGCTGTGTTGGCATTACGGATGAGGCGGGCCAACTCTGCGGCATTGTTACCGAAGGCGACATGGCACGCAACCTCGCCCGCGATCTCTCGATCCTCAACGTCGAGGACGTGATGACCCGCAATCCCAAGGTGATCAAGGGCGACGCGCTGGCCACGACGGCAGCCGCCATGATCAACAAGCACGGGATCGGCGCGCTGATTGTGGTCGATGAAGACAATACGCCCATCGGGCTCATTCACTTCCACGACCTGCTCAGGATCGGCGTGGCCTGAAGCTCAAGGGAAGTTGTCCGGCCACTCCCGTGCGCCGTGGATGACGCTCAGAATCTCGACGCCGGCTTTGATGCGATAGACCACAATGTACCGCGTGCGGGTGATGACGAGTTCGCGCGTCCCGGCCACCCGGCCGGTGCGTCCCATTTCCGGGTTTGTGGACAGCAATCTGTCTGTCTGAGTGAAGATCCTGCTTATCAAACGATGGGCGGATGCGGGACGCTTTTGAGCGATGTAGTCCTGTATCTCTTCCAGATCCTGGATCGCGGGAAGAGACCACGAGACCTTCATCAGCCAGGCCGATATTTGTTGAGGACCCGGTCCACATCCGACTGTGACGCGAATTCCCCGCGGTCGGCCGCTTCGATCGCCATCTCCACCTTCTGGACAAACCGTTCCTGCCACTCGATGGAGTGGCCCTTTTCCAATGCGTCCTGGATGATTTGCGAGCGAGAGCCACCGGACCGGGCTGCAAGAGCGTCGATCCGGGCTGCGAGGTCAGGCGCAATGTCGAGTTCTACCGTCATGCGCTCACTATGCCACGGATTGTCGATGGTTCAACCTGTCCCGCTCGTTACGCCTCTTCGACCACCAGATCGCGTCCGTTGCTGGAGACGATCCGCACACGTGCGCCGCCCGGTAGGTCGGGGCCCGATACCAGCCAGAAGGTGTCGTCCAGGCGGATGCGGCCACGGCCCTCACGGATCGGTTCGGCGAGCACTGCCGTGCGACCGACAAGGCTTGCGCCCCGCTGGTTGAGGAGCGGTTCGTCACTTTCGGTTTCAAGGCTGGAGAAGTAACGACGGCCCGCCAGGGTGAAGACAACTGCACTGGCGGCGAAGACAAGCGACTGCACCCGCCATGTCCAGAAGCCGGCATCCCAGAGCAGCAGCGATACTGCGCCGGTCAGGATTGCGCCAAGCCCGATCCAGACGAGGAAGACGCCCGGCATCACGAGTTCGGCCGCCAGAAGCAGCATGCCGAGCACCCACCAGCTCCAGGGACCGAGTTCTGCGATGATGCGGCCGATCATGGCCATCACTCGCCGTTCGGGTTGAAGGAGGAGATCGGAGGCGTCGTGCGGACTGGCGTTGCCGGACGCGGCGGGGCAGGGCGCTTGTCCTCGCCGAAGACCTCGCGGGCAATGGCACCGATGCCGCCGAGCGAGCCGATCAGCGCGGTTGCCTCCATCGGCATCAGGACGATCTTCGAATTGTTGGCCGTGCCGATCGCAGTCATCGCTTCGGTGTACTTCTGGGCGACGAAGTAGTTGATGGCGTTGACGTCACCGGCCGCGATCGCTTCGGAGACCAGGCGCGTTGCCTTGGCTTCGGCTTCGGCCAGGCGTTCACGGGCCTCTGCCTCGCGATAGGCGGCTTCGCGCTGGCCTTCAGCCTCGAGGATGGCAGACTGCTTGGCACCCTCGGCGCGCAAGATCTGCGCGTTGCGGAAGCCCTCGGCTTCGAGAACCTGCGCGCGCTTCTCGCGCTCTGCCTTCATCTGGCGGCCCATGGCATCGACCAGATCGGCAGGCGGCTGGATGTCCTTGATCTCGACGCGGGTAACCTTGATGCCCCAGGGACGCACGGCTTCATCGACGACGCGCAGCAGTCGATCGTTGATCACCTCGCGGTTGGACAGCAGTTCGTCGAGATCCATCGAACCCATCACCGAGCGGATGTTGGTCATCGTCAGGTTCAAGATCGCGTTTTCGAGATTGGCCACCTGATAGGCGGCTTCCGCGGCGTTCAGGACCTGGTAGAACGCCACGGCATCGGCCGAGACTGACGCGTTGTCTTTGGTGATCACCTCCTGGGTGGGCACGTCGAGGACCTGCTCCATGACATTCATCTTGGCACCGATGCGCTCGAAGAAGGGGATGATCAGGTTGAGGCCCGGCTCAAGCGTGCGCGTGTAGCGGCCAAAACGCTCGATGGTGTAGCGATATCCCTGCGGCACCGTCTTGATGCCGGCAAACAGCACAAGGATGACGAGCACGACAAGTGCGATGACGACGATATCAGGACCGGTGATCGGCATGAATTCCTCCAGCAATGGCGCGAGAAATGATCGCGCCCCCATGCGCTAACATCGTGGGGTGACAGGGGAATTGCAAGGGTGGGAGATCACAGCCGGGGGAGGCAGAGGTCGATCATCACAGGATGAGGGCCGGCCCAAAAGCAGAAGGGCGGCGGGATTGATCCCGCCGCCGCCCTTTCGTTCCTATCGGATATGGCCTGGGCTTAGAACTCTTCCCAGTTGTCCTGAGCGACTGCCGCATTGCCGTGGCTGCGCGGGGCAGGGGCGGCGTGGCGGACGGGTTCGGCTGCACGTGGTGCCGGGGCACGATGGGCGGAAGGCTGTGCCATGGTGCGGGCAGTTTCACGCAGCGCCGAGGCCTGCGTTTGCTGCACGCCGTCGATGGTGAAGTGCGAGATCAGGTCACGCAGCTTGGCGGCTTCCGTTGCCAGGGCGCCGGAGGCTGCGTTGGATTCCTCGACCATCGCAGCGTTCTGCTGGGTCGTCTGGTCCATCGAGTTGACCGCGTGGTTGACTTCCGAAAGGCCGGTTGCCTGCTCCTTGGCGGAGATGGCGATGGCATCCATGTGGGTGTTCATCTCGGTGATGAAGCCGCCGATCGTGCGAAGAGCCTCGCCGGTCTTGCGAACCAGGTCCACACCGCCTGCAACTTCCGTCGAGGAGTTCTGGATGAGCGCCTTGATCTCCTTCGCGGCATTGGCAGAGCGCTGCGCAAGTTCGCGGACTTCCTGGGCGACGACCGCGAAACCCTTGCCGGCTTCACCGGCGCGAGCCGCTTCGACGCCTGCATTGAGCGCGAGCAGGTTGGTCTGGAAGGCGATCTCGTCGATCACGCCGATGATGTTGGAGATCTGCTGCGAGGAACCTTCGATGCGGCGCATCGCGTCTTCGGCCTTGGCAACAACGTCGGACGACTGGGTCGCGGAGGTGTTGGCCTGGGCCGCGACGGAGCGGGCTTCTTCGGTGCGCTTGGTCGAGTTGACGACGTTAGCGGTGATTTCCTCGACGGCGGCTGCCGTTTGTTCGAGGGCTGCGGCCTGCTGTTCGGTGCGCTTGGAGAGGTGATCGGTGCCCGAGGCGATCTCGCGAGTGCCGGTCTCCATGGTTGCAACGCTGTTGGTGATGCCGGCCATGGTCTGGTTCAGCTGGCGGACCGACTGGTTGAAGTCGTGGCGCAGGGCCTCGAAATCAGGGGCAAAGGCTTCGTTGATCTGAAAGGCGAGGTCGCCGGCTGCGAGGCGCTTCAGGCCGGTCGCAAGGCCGGAGGTCGCGATCCGCAGACGCTCGGCTGCATCAGCCTCGGCACGCTGCTGGGTAGCGATACGCTCGGCTTCGGCGCGCTGACGGTTGCCTTCGGCTTCCGATTCCAGACGCTTGTTGGCGATCGCTGCCTCGCGGAAGATCTGCATGGACGCTGCCATCTGGCCGATCTCGTCCTTGCCGCCCGAGACGATCTCGACATTGAGGTCACCGTTGGCCAGTCGGTCGGTCGCGGTAGCAAGCCTGGACAAGGGGCGCGAGACGAGGCGGTAGTTGAGGAAGCCCATCAGGGCTGCGACCAGTGCGACGGCAATGGCCGCGGCCAGCGCGATGCTCTCGACCATCATCAGTGCCGCGCCTTGCTGCTGTTTGGCGGCGGCGCTGCGCGTTGCGAATTGCTGCATGACCGCCTGCAGGCTCTGCTGGGCCTGTTCAACCAGAGCTTCACCGCTACCACCGACTTCAATGGCGCGCGCAAGGTCGACCGTGTCCGGAACACGCATCAGGTCGATCTGGCGCTGGACGATTTCTGTCTGCCATTGCGCCAATGTTGCGAAGCTCGCCTGCAATGCGGGGAGCTCACCGGGTGCCTGCTCTCCGAACAGCTTCGTGAGATCCGTTACATCCTTGGCGATTTCATCGAGGCGCGCCTGGGTCGTTTCTGCGAAATCGCGGTTACCCGTCAGCAAGTAGGTCTTCAGCTTGAGGTCGGCGACATAGATGTCGTCGCTGAATTCCGCCACGGCCTCTGCCAGAGCCTGAATGTTGTCAGCTTCGATGACGAGCTGGTTCGCAACAACAGTCCTGTTGTAGATGAAGATGGAACTCGCAATTGCGATCGTCGCCAGAAGGCTGAATGCGATCAAGCCCTTCGTGGTGACGGAAATATTGTTCAGCATGGCGCTCAGCAGCCTCAACGTTCAAAGTGATCAGCAGAAATTGGTCAAGCGAACGCCATCATGGCTCCGCAGCAGGCCGCTTAGGACGCGGCCAGCAGTCGTCTTTCAAGCTCAGTCAGGTTGATTTCTACGGTCACGGCGCCGATCTTCTTCTTCGAAGCGTCAAGCAGCGTGAAGCTGACCTGGTTGCGCCAGATCTTCGCCTCGTCGTCCCATTCGGCGGCGTCGACGAACATCGCATCGTCTGTGACGTCAAAAGTCTTCTGGAACTTGTCCTCGTCACCCTGCCAGAAGTCGCTGGTTACAGAGCTCTGGCCGACGTTCAGGCCGTTCTGGTCCATCACGAAAATTTCGGCATAGAGACCGAGCGACTTGCCCTGGATGCGGGCGAGGTAAACGGACAAGGGGCTGGAGAGGGTTGCTGCGATCAGCGGCTTGTCTGCCGCCTCGCGCTCCGCCTTCCACTGGTTGTCGAGCGCATCGATCTGTTCCTGCGTCATGTTCGTCAGGCGCTTGTTCTGAGCGTCGACCGATACCTGGACGATTTCGGCGTTGATGAAACCGCGCATCTCTTCGATCAGTGCCGGTGAAATGAGCTTGTTGACGTCCGGCTCCGGCGTTTGGGCATGGGCCGGCATGAACGACATCGCAACAAGGGCGGATGCCAGGGTCATACGGAAGTGATGCATGGGTGCTCTCCTTTGATGCCCTAATTCTAGGCATCATTATTAAACGGACCGTTAATATAAGAAATCGTTCCTGTAAAATTATATTTAAATCCAATGATTTATGCGGTTTCCCGCAATCTTTGAGGCGGAAACCCGACAGCCCGAGGTTGCCTCGGGAATGCGCAAGGAGGAGCGGATTGCCGCACTAACCAGATGAAAAAGAATGGCAAAACTTGCGCGGACCGCGTTGCAACCTGGTACCCGCTTCATTTTATCGTGAGGGGTAAGACGTTCTGGTTGCATACATTCAGCCGCGCTGAAATGAGACGGCCTGCGGGTGAAATATGAGGGCCTGCTGAAACGAAAACGGCCGCCTCGCGGCGGCCGTCTGTCAAAATCCATGGGGCAGACCGGTTCAGGCCCAGCCCTGCAATTCCCGCCGAACGACGTTTTCAATCACCCGCATGCCGTCCTCGCTGTCGTTGAGACAGGGGATATGCGTGAACTTTTCGCCGCCGTTGTGCAGGAAGTCCTCGCCCGCTTCGCCAGCGATTTCTTCCAGCGTTTCCAGGCAGTCCGAAACGAAGCCCGGGTTCAGGATGGCGATGCGCTTGACGCCTTCCTTGGCGAGCTTCTCGACCGTCTTGTCGGTATAGGGCTGCAGCCATTCTTCCGGTCCGAAACGGGACTGGAAGGTGACCATCAGCTTCTCCTTCTCCCAGCCGAGATGCTCGCGCAGCAGGCGCGTCGTCTTGTAACACTGGCAGTGATAGGGATCGCCCTTCATGAAGTAGGACTTCGGAATGCCGTGATAGGAGGTGATCACCAGCTCTGGCTCCCAGTCGAGGGAGGCGAGGTGGTTGTTGATCGAGTTGGCCAGTCCCGCGATATAGACCGGGTCGTCGGCATATTGCGGAACGGTGCGAAGTGCCGGCTGCCAGCGCATCTTGAGCAGGGCCTTGAAGGCCTCGTCATTGACCGTCGCCGTCGTTGCGGCTGCATATTGCGGATAGAGCGGATAAACGAGGATGCGCTCGCAGCCTGCCTTCTGCATCTCGTTCATCTTGGCCTGGATGGCCGGCTGGCCGTAGCGCATCGCCCAATCGACATGCACGTTTGGCAGGTCCTTCAGGGCGACTGCGAGCTTTTCCGCCTGGCTGCGCGTGTAGGTGCGCAAGTAGCTCTCGTCGAGATCCTTGTTCCAGATCTCCTCATAGGCCTTGCCGACTTTCTGCGGACGCTTGTTGAGGACGATGCCGTAGAGAATCGGATACCAGAACCAGCGTGACCATTCGATGACGCGCTTGTCCGTCAGGAACTCCTCGAGATAGCGGCGCATGGACTTGTAGTCCGTGCCGTCTGGTGTGCCGAGGTTGACGAGCAAGACGCCGACCTTGCCGAAATTCACGGGCGGATGGTCGGAAGGCCAATGGGCGGGAAGTGCATTCATCTTGTTATCCTGGTGATGAGATCTCGACCGATACGTCATGGAGGCTTGTTGAGATCATCTGATAAAAGCAAAAGCCGGCCCGGGGAAGCCCGGACCGGCTTTTGCCGTGCGTCAAACGGTCTTACTTCGCCGGCAGCTGCAATTCGCGGCCGATGGAGATCACGTTCGGATTGCGCAGCGTGTTGGCTTCCGCAATCTTGCTCCACATCAGGCCGTCGCCATAGGTGGCCTCGGCGATCTTCCAGAGGCTGTCGCCAGCAACCACCTTGTACACGGTAGCCGCGGTCACGACTGCCGCCTCCGTGGCCGTCGATGCTGGGGCCGGAGCCTCGGCAGCCGGCGCTGCGGGTGCCGTCGCGGCCGCTGCGGGTTCTGTCGTTTCGCCCGCCGGCGGCGCCGTGGCGGCGATAACCGTGATGCGGCCGTCGGTGTAGGGCTTGTAGGGGCTGTTCTTGGAAATGTAGTCGGCAAGGACAGCCTCAAGGCCTGGGCCGAAGTCGTAGGCGTTCTGGCCGCCGGTTGCGAAGACCTTGTAGCCGTCGCCGCCGGAGCGCATGTAGTTGTTGGTGGCAACGCCGTAGACCTTGTTCGGGTCGATGGCGACGAAGGCATCGCCTTCCTTGACCTCGACAGAGGTGATGCGGCTGCCGGCCGGCTTGGTGAGGTCGGCGGTGTATTTCAGGCCGGAGACCTGTGGGAAACGACCAGCGGCCTCTTCAACCTGGCTCACGCCGTTCTCCAGTGCCGCCACGACGTCCGAGCCCTTCAGCTGGAACGAGGCGAGCGTGTTCTGGAAGGGTAGGACGGTCAGGACTTCGCCCATGGTGACGGTGCCGGCATCGATCGATGCGCGCAGGCCGCCGCCGTTCTGGATGGCGATGGTGATGCCCTGGTCGCTGAGGCGATCGACCATGGCGTCGGCGACGAGGTTACCCATGGTGCATTCCATGGCGCGGCAGGTCTCGCGCGAACCATCGACGCCTTCGGCCGTCGCGCCGATTTCCTTCTGCTTCAGCTCTTCGATCGGGCCTGCAAGTTCTGCGACCTTGGCGACGAAGCCAGCGTCCGGGGTGACGGATGCATCGAGCAGCTTCGGCTCACCGGTCGCCGTCTTGACGACGCCGGCGTCGTCGAAGACGACCGTGAGATCGCCGAGATACTTGGAGTACGCATAGGCCTGGACGATCGGGACATCCTTGCCGGCCGGGTTCTTCACCATGGTCGGATAGGGGCCGGCCGCCTTGTCGTCGGTGTTGGAGAGCAGCGTGTGGCTGTGACCGCCGACGATGACGTCGATGCCGTCAACGGCTGCTGCAATCTCCTGGTCCTTGACGTAGCCGACATGCGAGAGAAGCACGATCTTGTCGATGCCCTGGCCTTCGATCTCCTTCACGGCTTCCTTGAGGTAGCCGATCTCGTCGGAGAACAGGACTGCATCGCCCGGAGAGGAGGTTTCATCGGTATCGGTTGCGAGCACGGAGACGATCGCCACCTTCTCTTCGCCGAATTCCTTGACGATGTAGGGCTTGAACTTGTCAGCCACCGGCGAGTTGAGGCCGGCCAGAGTGTTGCCCGAGATCATCGGAAACTTCAGCGCATCGATGAACTTTGCCAGTTCTTCCGGGCCGTCGTCGAATTCGTGGTTGCCGATCGCCATGGCGTCGAAGCCGATGCCGTTCATGAAATCGGCGATCGGGGCGCTCTTGTAGGTGGTGTAGAAGAGCGAACCCTGGAACTGGTCGCCGGCGTCGAGCGTCAGCACGTTCTTGCCGGAGAGTTCTGCGCGGCGGGCGTCGATCGCGGTCTTCACGCGGGCAATGCCGCCGAAGCACTCATTGGCGGCGGCATCTTCTGCCGAGCAGGTGGAGTCGGACTTGCTGATCGCCTCGATGCGCGAGTGCAGATCGTTGATGTGCAGGATGTTGAGTTCGAAATCGGCCAGAGCGGTTCCGGCCGTCAGCGCCAGCACCGAGGCGCTAAATAGGCCAATCTTCAAGTGTTTGAACATCTTGTATCTCTCCTGTTCCAATCCATCACACCCATCTGGCACGCAATCATGACAGCCGCATGCCAGAATTCGGATGGCGGATGTTTTCATCAAGGCCGGGGCAGGGCAAGTAAAAATCCGTCGCCGCCCATATGTTAGTGGTTGTAGAACGACAAAAGCGGCCCCTGGAGGCCGCTTTCGAAATCACCATCAAATTGAGTCTGATCAGACGTTGCTGCGGGCGAGCGAGAACTGCGCGCCGCTGTCGGAGGTGCAGTTGAGCTGCGTCGGGGTGACGAGCGCGCAATTGACCTTCTGCCGGGTGTTGCGAACCAGCGAGGTCATGTTGATCTCGACGAGGCGGTCGTTGACCAGAAGATAGGTGCCGGAGGCCAGGATCTGGTTCGAGTCGGTGGTGCGGGTGGTGAAGGTGCCACCCTGGAACGTGGACGTGATCCCGTTCGGATCAACCCATGCACCCTCGATGGAGGGACCCTGCTGGACTGCCGGCAACTGGCGCGGCGGGCTCGAATAGCAGGACGTGAGCGCGAGGCTCGCTGCTGCGACGGCGACCAGGGACTTGGTTTTCATTCTTGTCTCCCACCAACTCGGCGGTTCGGCTGTGCCGCCCGCCTTCTGCATTGTCATCAAAACATGCCGCGAAGCCTTGGTCAAAGCAAGGCGATAGCCCTGCGTTCTCGGGGTTATCCCGGGCTTGCTCTGCATGGCAAAAAGCCCGCCGCGAGCGACGGGCCTCCATTGCGTGCGTAAATCGCTTAGCGGACCAGAATGTTCCGGAACTGCCACGGATCCTTTTCGTCGAGGTCTTCCGGGAAGAGGCCCGGGCGACCGTCGAGCGGGGTCCAGTCGGTGTAGTGACCTTCGACGGGGCCGAGATAAGGCGTCTGCACTTCGAGGCAGCGCTTGTAGTCCATCTCGTCGGCTTCGACGATGCCGGCCTTCGGGTTTTCGATGGCCCAGACCATGCCGGCGAGCACGGCAGAGGTTACCTGCAGGCCGGTTGCGTTCTGGTAAGGGGCGATCTCGCGGGTTTCTTCGAGCGAGAGGCGCGAACCGTACCAGTAGGCGTTCTTGTCGTGGCCGTAGAGCAGCACGCCGAGTTCGTCGACGCCGTCGACCAGCTCATCCTCGTTGAGGACGTGCAGGACCGGCTGCTGCGTGCCGCCATTGCCGAACATCTCGTGCAGCGACAGCACGGCGTCGTTGGCCGGATGGTAGGCATAGTGGCAGGTCGGGCGGTAGGTGACTTCGCCATCCTTTTCGACGGTGAAGTAGTCGGCGATCGAGATCGACTCGTTGTGGGTGACCAGGAAGCCGTATTGCGGACCCGGCGTCGGGCACCAGGTGCGAACGCGGGTGTTGGCGCCCGGCTGCTCCAGATAGATCGCGGCCTTGCAGCCCTTCTTGTGCTTCTTCGCGTTCTTCGGCATCCAATTCTCATGGGTGCCCCAGCCGAGTTCGGCAGGCTGCAGACCTTCGGAGATGAAGCCTTCTACCGACCAGGTGTTCCAGAAGACGTTGAGCGGCTTCGGGTTCTTGGTGCGCTGGGTGTCGCGTTCGGCGATGTGTACGCCCTTCACGCCGACCTTCTTCATCAGCTTGGCCCAGCCTTCGCGGTCGTTCTGATCCGGCTCGTCGAACTTGATGCCGAGTTCGTTGGCAACATTGACCAGAGCCTGCTTTACGAACCAGGAGACCATGCCCGGGTTTGCACCGCAGGTGGAGACGGCCGTCGTGCCGCCCGGGTTCTTCGCCTTTTCCTGGCGGACCGTTTCGCGCAACGCATAGTTGGTGCGCTCGGAATTCTTCATGTTCTTGTCGAAGTAGAAGCCGAGCCAGGGCTCAACAACCGTGTCGATGTAGAGAACGTCGAGCTTGCGGCAGAACTTCATCAGGTCGAGCGAGCCGGTGTCGACCGAGAGGTTGACGCAGAACCCCTGGCCTTCACCTTCGGTCAAAAGCGGCTTCAGGAGCTTCTTGTAGTTGTCCTTGGTGACATGGGCCTGGATGTGCTTGATCCCGTGCTTGGCCAGCAGTTCCGCTTCGTCGTTGCGGGGATCGATGACGACCATCCGGCTCTTGTCGAACTTGAAGTGGCGTTCGATCAGCGGCATGGTGCCGCGGCCGATCGATCCGAAGCCGATCATCACGATCGGGCCGGTGATCTCGCCATAAACCGGGTAGGTCTTTTCGCTCATTCTTGTCTCCTTGGAGGCCCGGTTCTTTTGCCCGTGCCATGTTTCCGGCCTGTGTTTTACGGCCAGAGCGATACTGGCGGTTCTAGATCACAAAACTCTGACACAATAAAGAGTGCGGGCGAGGGGCAGAGGCGTCCTAGCTGCGATTTTCGGACGTCGCATCCTGCCGCAGCCGCGCGACGAGCCTGGTTCGCTGTCGCTCAAGGCCCTTGTAGCGAAGCTGGGGCTCGCTCAGAGCCTCCAGCTGGTCGGCGAGTGCCAGGGCGAGCCGCCTGCCGTCCGCATGTTTTTCGAACAGGGTGACGGGGTCGAGATAGATGCGGATCGTGAAGACGATGGCGCCGGTCTCCGGCAATTTCGTCAAGGTCTGGCGCTCGACCCGCACGACGGCCTCGTCCGGGGCAGCAGCGTCGTTGCGGCCTGTCTCGGGATGAAAGAGCTTTTGCTTCCAGTTTATCGACCAGTTGAAGCGTTCGGCGGGCAGACCGGGCGCCAGATTGTCGAAAATGCGGTTGATCATCGCGGCATTGCGCGTGCGGCCTTCGAAGCCAGGCACATGCTCGTGGACCTCCTCCATCGGTCGGTCGAACTTTTCCGCAAGCAGCCAGGAGGAGGGGAAGGAGAGATGGGCCGCGGCGATGTACCAGCCTGCCTCGCGCCTCATCATGATGACGAGGTCGTCCTGAACCAGCATGCCGGCGCGGAGCAGTGGGGGGAACGTTTCGTCGGAAAGGTCGAGGGTGTGGCCAGCGACTTGCAAGAGGTTGCCATCGCGACGGTAAAGCTCCGGGTGCTGGGTCTCCAGATGCGAGACAAGTTCGGTCAGACATTCCTGCTGAGCGGCAAGGCTGTCGTCTGCCGCGCGGAAGATCTCGGGGAGGCGGGTCGCGGCGAGGTCACGCTTCTCGGCGAGATAGTGGGCCAGATCGCTGTCGGGTTCGATCCATCGGGTTGGATCAAGGGCCGAGAGGCCGATGGTGAAGGGGCGTGTTGGGCCAGCATAGGGGGTGTGGGTGAGATTGGTCAGAGTACCGCCCATTGGTCAGGCCGAACGCTCGATCTCTTTGCGCGCGCAGCTTGCCAGAAAAGCAGAGCGCGTCAGGCCACGTTGTTTTGCGGCCTGGTCGATAGCCGCCAGGGTTCCGGCTTCCATCGTAATGTTTGCCCGGACAGTCCGTGTATCGTCCTCGATCAGCGGGACGCGGATCAGAAAGGCGCCGGCAGCCAGTTCGTCGCGAACGTCTAAGCGCTCCACGATGTCCTGATGAGGGGAGGCTGCTGGAAGCTCCTCATCCTCCGCCCAAAGCCTTAAGGCCTCGATTGCATTGGTGACCAGATCTTCGTCGCTGTCCGCCGCCGAAAAAACGGACGGCAAATCAGGGAAACTGATCCCGTAGGCGCTGTCCGGATCCTTATGCACCAAAGCCACATAATATCGCATTGCCGCTCACCTTTGCTTTTCAGATCCAGCCAGCCTGTTTGGCAATCGCCCGTGCCGTGCCCAATGGAAGGTCCTTTTTTGGATGCGGCACAATGATCGTTTTGTCGTCTTTCCGAAATTTGTGATGGGAGCCGGACACCGAGACGAGCTCATACCCTTCGGACCGGAGCCGCTGGATGATTTTGCGAGAGTCTTTCTCCATCTCTGCTCCAGTGCGCAAATATATGCGCATTCCAGGCTGCTTTCAATGACTAGGTTTTATCCCTTCAACCCTTCCAGCCCAACCGCCGTTCGCGTCACAGCCACTTCCATCACCTCATACACGGCAACACCCTCTGCCGCGAAGGGATCGGCCGCGACATAAGACTCGATCTTGGCTCGATCGCCCCGGGCGAGGATCACTCCATCGGTGCGTGGGTTCTTGCGGCCGGAGGCGAGGAACAGGCCGCTGTCATAGCCAGCATTCACCCAGTCCATATGCGGCTGCATCAGGCGGTCGGCTTCTTCTGTGGGCTTCACGTAGGTGAGGGAGAGAATGAACATCTGACTATTTCCATTAAGCGGAGGTCGTCGCGTCACGGCGCTCGTGCGCCAGAACGAGGAGGCAGGTTGCTGCCGCGATCAGCGGCAGGATGCGGTGATGGTAGCGGTCGGGTGGGCCGGAGACCACGGCGAACAGGCTGTCATTGGCGAGGCAGATCAAAAGCAGGATGACAAGCCAGCGCCTGTTCTCGGCGCCGGTCCATCGCCAGCCGATGACCATGGCAATAGCAAGGCTTGCATAGACGACCCACCGCAGTCCGGTCAGAGCTGCGAGGTTGGCATCCGATTGCCAGATGCCTCGTGCCTGCCAGGAACTCGAGAACGGCTCCGGCATGGGTTCGTTCAGGCGCGCAATGAAATCGAGGCGCGTTCCGGTGCCGTAGAAGCTCAGGAAATCCCGGAGGATGATATCAGCCGTTTCGAGGGGCATCTGCGTGATCGCGGCCCGGATAATCGGCCAGGCATGATCGCGTTCGAAGGCGGCGAGTTCGAAACGGTCGGGAAACGCGCGCATCAGGTCCCAGAAGAAATCGCGCCGACCGGCATTCTCGGGACGCTCCCGGATCGTTTCGATCAGACTGGCAGCGTCACACAGGACGACTGCATCGCTGCGCTCGCACTCTCCCCGCAGCAGTTCGGGTTGGACGGAGAAGAGGCGGGCCGCGAGGAACGTGCGTCCGAGAGACGGGGTCTCGGGGAAGTATTTGGCATCCAGAAAGCTGCTGACGCCGATGGTGGTGGCGATGGCGAGAACCGGCATCACCATTGCCTTTCGGAAGCCGAAGAGCAGCGCCACCAGCACGGCCAGCACACTTGCCAGGATCAGGCCGCTGGCGTGGCCGGAGAAAAGGATGCCGGCGGACAAAGCGAGAAATGGGCTCTTGTTTCTGATCGAAACGATCAGGAAGACGACGGCGGCGAAGAACCAGGAATCCACAAGCACGGCACTCGTGTAGAGCGGTTGCAGCGCGAGCACGGCGAGCGGCAGGATCAGCCAGTAGCCCCGCAGGTCAAAGCTGCGGATCAGAAGCAGCCAGGCTGCCGAATTCACGACGGCGTTGAAGAAGGGCAGGGCCCAATAGCCGATGAGGCCATGCAGCGGGGCAATCAGGACCGCAGCCGTCTTGGCCCGCATCCAGTTCACGCCCTGTCCGGAATAGGCGATCGAGTCGTCCATCACCCATGGGAAGCCGTTGAGAAATGCGGGCAGGAGGAAGAGCGCCACCAGGGCCAAGCCCATGAGCCCGGTGGCGGTTCTTGAGGTTTCGGGTTGAACGGCGTTCGGGGGCAGGGGGTCTGCCATTGCCGTGCCTATTCGACCAGTTCGGCGGGGATCAGGCCGCGCAGAGAATTGCCGACGAAGAGTTTGCGGTGGCGCAGGTCATCGAGTTTCAGCACCTCGCCGCGCGCCTTTCGCTCGCGGATCAGTTCGGCGCGCAAGACGCCGGGCAAAAGCCCGCTGGTAAGCGGCGGTGTGAGCAGAATGCCGTCGGCAGCTTCGGCGAAGATGTTGGTGATCGTGCCCTCGCAGACCTCGCCGCGCTCGTTGAGCAGGATCACCTCGTCGGCCTCATCCTTCGAGAACTCGGCGCGCGCGGCTTCATAGGGTTCGCGGCGGGTGGTCTTGTGGCGGAAGAGGCTGTCTTCGGATTGCAGCCGCGTCTTGGCGATCTTCAGCCGCCAAACGCTTTGCGCAGGCACCGGCTCGAATGGCGTGGCGGTCACCTCCATCTTGCCGCGATAGGTCATGACCAGGCGAACGCGCAAAGGTTCGCTGCCGGAGACTTCCTTCTCAAGCTTGCCTTTCGCGTCCTGCGGCTGGCGAAAGCCGAGCGCATCGGCCGAGCGGGAAAGGCGACGCAAATGCTGGTCGAGCCGCAGGAAACCCGCGTCCGGCTGCCACCGCAAAGTCTCGATCAGCGAGAAATCCATTCGTCTCCCACGGCAAAGCGCGCCTTCAACAGGCATTCCTCGTATTCGGCTTCCGCCTTCGAATCGAAGACGATGCCGCCGCCGACATTGAAGACGGCGCGGCCTCCGTTGAAAAGGGAGATCGTACGGATCGCAACCGAAAATCGCATCGGGCCGGCTGGATCGCACCAGCCGATCGCGCCGCAATAGATATCGCGCGGGCCGGCCTCGAGCTCATGCAGGATGCGCATCGCCCACATTTTCGGTGCGCCGGTCACGGATCCGCAGGGGAAGAGGGCGGCCATGATCTCGGCCAGGCCGATGCCGGGTGAGAGTTTTGCCCTGATATAGCTCACCATCTGGTGGACGGTCGGATAGGTCTCGATGGCAAAGAGCTTGGGGACGGACAATGTGCCGACCTCGGAGATGACCGAAACATCGTTGCGCAGGAGGTCGACGATCATGCGGTTTTCGGCTTGCGTCTTCTCGTCGCCGAGCATGGCCGCGATGATCGCCTCGTCTTCCTCCGGGGTAGCACCCCGGGCAGCCGTGCCTTTCATCGGGCGGGTTTCGAGCCAGCCGTCGTCGTCCACGGAGAAAAAGAGTTCGGGCGAGCGGGACAGGATAACTGGATCGCCGAAATCGATCAGTGCGCCGTAATGCACCGGCTGCCGCCCGACCAGCGACCAGAAGGCGGCGCGGGGATCGCCTGACCAGCGGGCCTCGACCGGCATGGTCAGGTTGGCCTGGTAGCAGTCGCCCTTGCGCAAATGGTGATGCAGGCGATCGAAGCGGGTGCGGTAGGTCTCGAAATCCCAGCCCGCTCTGGGTTCGGTGAGCAAGGGGGCGTTCGGGATGTTGGATGGGGCCTCAGCCAGCGGGTGTTCGGCCGGTGCGGGCGCGGCGAAGACCCCCATGGCGATGAGCGGGGTTTCCCGGCCGTTTTTCACGAGAGGACGCAGCTTAGGCTCGAAGACGAAGCCCGCTTCATAGGATAGATAACCCGCCAGCCATTTGCCGGCTTTCCGGTGCGCTTCCAATGTGGCGAGCGCAGGCTCGACCTCGTCCGCCGTCCGAGCGACGACGAGCGTCTCCGGTTCGGCAAAGACGAGGCTCGTCCCCGCGCGGTCGTCGCGGAAGAGCGCATAGGGCGCGTGGTCACGCATTGGATATCGGCGGCTCCGGTTCAGGCTGCCTTATCTAGCGCTTCCAATTCGTCGATCAGCCCCTCGATCATCGACAGTCCCTTGGCCCAGAACGACGGATCGGTCGCATCGAGCCCGAACGGAGCGAGAAGCTCCGAATGATGCTTGGTGCCGCCGGCCTTCAGGAGCTCGAAATACTTGTCCTGGAAGCCCTGATCGGCGTTCTGGTAGACGGCATAGAGCGAGTTCACCAGGCAGTCGCCGAAGGCATAGGCATAGACGTAGAAGGGCGAGTGGATGAAGTGGGGGATATAGGCCCACCACGTCTCATAGCCTTCCGAGATCTTGATTGCCGGCCCGAGGCTTTCCTGCTGCACGGAGAGCCACAATTCGCCGATCTTCTCGGCCGTCAGTTCGCCTTCCTTGCGGGCCGTGTGGATCTTGCGTTCGAACTGGTAGAAGGCGATCTGGCGCACGACCGTATTGATCATGTCCTCGACCTTCTGGGCGAGCATGGCTTTGCGTTCGCGCTTGTCGGTCGTCTTGTCGAGGAGCGCGCGGAAGGTCAGCATTTCGCCAAAGACGGATGCGGTTTCGGCAAGCGTCAGCGGCGTCTGGCACATCATCGCGCCTTGGCCACCTGCCAGCACCTGGTGCACGCCGTGGCCCAGCTCATGGGCCAGCGTCATGACATCGCGCGGCTTGCCGAGATAGTTGACCAGCACATAGGGGTGGGCGGACGGAACTGTCGGGTGGGCGAAAGCGCCCGGCGCCTTGCCCGGGCGGGCAGGCGCGTCGATCCAGCCGCCGTCGAAGAAGCGGCCGGCGATCTCGGCCATTTCAGGCGCAAAGCCGCCATAGGCCGACAGCACCATGTCCTTGGCTTCATCCCAGGAAATCAGGCGGTCAGGGGTTTCGGCCAGCGGCGCGTTGCGATCCCAGAAATTCATCTGGTCCATGCCAAGCCACTTCGCCTTCATCTTATAATAGCGATGCGACAGGCGCGGATAGGCCTCGCGTACGGCCTCGGCCAGGGCATCGACGACTTCGCGTTCGACGCGGTTGGCGAGGTGGCGGCTATCGGCGATGTCCTCAAAGCCGCGCCAGCGGTCGGAGATGTCCTTGTCCTTGGCGAGCGTGTTGGTCACCAGGGTGAAGATGCGGATATTGTCCTTGAAGGTCTTCGACAGGGCTTCGGCCGCCTGGCGGCGCTTTTCCGGATCGGCGTCCTGCAGAAGCGTCAGCGTCGGCTCAAGTGGCATTTCCTCCTCGCCGACCTTGAAGCGCAGCGAAGCGAGCGTCTCGTCGAAGAGGCGGTTGAAGGCGGCGGCGCCGGTCTGCGATTTCTCGAGGAAAAGCTGCTCGATCCGGTCGTCGAGCTGGAAGGGCTTGTCCTTGCGCAGATCGACGATCCAGGGGCGGAAATGACCAAGCGCCGGGTCGCGGTCCATGGCGGCGTCGACCGCATCGTCGGCCAGACGGTTCATTTCCAGTGGGAAGAAGAGGAGCCGGGACGACATGTCGGTCAGCTTGGCCTGAATGTCGCCGAAGAACTTGCCGTTCGCCGGATTGGTCATGTCGGAATAATAGGTGAGGCCGGCATAGGAGGCGATGCGGCCTAGCAGGTCTTCAAGCGCATCCATTTCGCGAAGGGCCTGGGCCAGCGAGTTCTCGCCAACGGTTTCGAGCGCAATCGAAAGCTTGCCCTTCCATTTGGTCTCGAAGGCAAGCGCATCCGATCCCGCCTTTTCGACGGCACCGAGGAATTCGCTCGAGGTCTGGCCCGGATAGAGATCGTCCAGCTTCCAGACGGGCAGGTCGCCGAGGTTCTGATTTCCGCTGGCGGAAGCCGGGTGGGCGGGGCTCAGGGTGGGGCGGCGGTCGATCGTCATGGCGATGTCCTTTCTTCTCTTCGTTCCGGAGATGTAGTCAGTCGCCTGCGGATCGGCAAGCAGCCGGGTGTGCCGCCATGGTGCGACATCCGTGTTCGCACGCACCGAGACACCTGTGGATTGTGCCAGAAACGGTTAAGGACCGTTAAAATGCGAGGCTTTCTCCCAAGAACATCTTCAGGCCTTTCTGGCAGTCTCCCCGCGATAACCCAGGAGCGCGAATGCGCCGAAACAGCCCCGGGGAGCGCAAGTTGACCGCACAGATTCTACTCATCGATGAAGATGCTACCGAGCGCCGCAGCATGAAGGCTGCGATCGAGGCGCACGGCCACGCCGTCCATGTCGCCGATACCGCGCATGCCGGCATCGACCTTTTCCGCCGCCATCGCGACGCCATAGGTGTCGTTGTGATCGATGCGGCATCCGCCGAGGGCCTGAACCCCAACATCATACCCATGCTGGCCGAGATCAACGCGGCGGTGCCTGTGATCGTCGGAACTGCCGAAGGTGCAACGGAGACGGCGCTTAATGCGGTCCGTGCCGGCGCTTTCGACTTTCTGGTCAAGCCGATCGCCCAGGAGCGGCTGATCGGCGCCATCGAATCCGCGCTCAAGATCCATCGCACCAGCCTGCAGGGCAGGGCGCCACGTCGGGCCCGCAGTGGGTCGGTGAGTTTCGCCGATGTGATTGCTGCAAGTGCCGCCATGTCCCGCGTTGTCGAACTCGGCCGCCGGGCAGCGCAATCGACCATCCCCGTCATGCTTGAAGGGGAGGCGGGTGTCGGCAAGGAACTGGTCGCGCGCGCCATTCATGCCGCAAGCGATCGTTCGTCGCGGCCATTCGTCGGGTTCAACTGCAATTCCATTTCTCCGGCCCAGATCGAAGAGGTGCTGTTCGGCAGCGAAAGCCAGATCGGCAAGCTTTCCGAGGCCGAAGGCGGCACGCTTTTCATTGAGGAAATCAGTGAGTTGCCGCCCGGGGGTCAGATGCGGCTGCTGGAGCTTGTGCAGACGGGCGAAGTCCATGGTGGCGGTCAGCAGCGTTCGGTGAAGGCCAATGTCCGACTGATCCTTGCCACCAACAAGGACCTGATCGAAGAGGTCAAGGCCGCGCGTTTCCGCGAGGACCTGTATTACCGTCTCAACGTCTTCCCGATCACGATTGCCTCGCTGCGCCGACGCAAGGAAGACATCCCGCATCTGATCCGGGCCTTTGTCGAGCGTTTCTCGCTGGAGCAACGTCTGCCGAGGACGCTTCAGGTGGAATCATCGGCGCTTGCGCTGCTCACCTCCTTCGACTGGCCAGGCAATACGCGGCAACTCGAGAACGCGATCTTCCGCGCCGTCGTGTTGGCTGATGGTGTGAGCCTTCGCGAGGCGGATTTCCCGCAGATCTCGGCCCAGATGAAAGACAATCGCAGCGGCACGACCGGTCCGGATGCGCAGCCATCCGTTCCGGAGCAGAGCCCGATTGCCAAGGTGCAGGCGGCTCTTGCCGAGCGGGCGGCGGGTCTTGTGGGCAATTATCAGGCTCCATCCACAGGTTTCAGTGGCGGCGCATCCGGCAATGTTATCGTCAGCACCGACGAGGCCGGCAATGTGCGCAAGCTCGCTGAAATCGAGGAGGAACTGATCCGTTTCGCGCTGAAATTCTACCGGGGCCAGATGAGCCAGGTGGCGCGAAAGCTGGGCATCGGGCGCTCGACGCTCTACCGCAAGCTCAAGGATTACGGAATCGATCCCGACGATCCGCAGAAGGATGCCGCTTGATTTGCCTCAACCGTTCGATGTTAACTCTGGGGTAAGCTTAATCGCCTACCAAAGGGCTAAGCATTTGTTAGGCAAGCGTTCACTATAAATGGACAGCTTGTGCGGATGTGGCAAATTTGCCATGGTATGACCGCATTTGACGTTCATTTCGGTTGGCGTGGGACGTAGTCTTTCGGACGGGGATTGCATTGCAGGCATCGCAGGACATCAGCGCGCTCCATACGCAAAGCGGGCGCAAAACCCGGCTTGCGTCCGCGCAGTTGGCAGCGAGGCTGCTTTTTTCGCTGTCTGCCGTCCTTCTGATGGCTTTCGGTGGTCTCTTGGGCAGCGTTGGTTCGGCGCAGGCCGAAAGCCGCACACTCAATATCGAATTCGTCCACACCGGCGAACGCGCATCGATCACCTTCAAGCGCAATGGCCGCTATGACCCCAAGGGTCTGAAACAGCTCAACTATATTCTCCGTGACTGGCGTCGCAACGAACCGACGAAGATGGACCCGCGCCTCTTCGACCTAGTCTGGGAAGTCTATCGCCAGTCGCGCGCCAAGGGCTACATCAAGGTCGTCTCGGCCTATCGCTCTCCGGCCACCAACTCGATGCTGCGTTCGCGCTCGAAGGGGGTTGCCAAGGAAAGCCAGCACATGCGCGGCACGGCAATGGACTTCTACATCCCTGGCGTTCCGCTGAAGACGCTGCGCGAACTCGGCGTGAAGATGCAGGCCGGTGGCGTCGGTTACTACCCCAATTCCGGTTCGCCCTTCGTGCACATGGACGTTGCAGGCGTGCGCGCTTGGCCGCGCATGAACCGCCAGGATCTCGTCCGCCTCTTCCCGGACGGCAAGACCGTGCATATTCCCGCTGACGGCAAGCCGCTGCCGGGCTATCAGCAGGCGCTCGCAGAGTACAAGCGCCGCGTTGCCTCCGGCAATACCGTCATGATCGCTGAGGAAAAGTCGTCTTCGCGTCCGCGCAATTTCCTCGCCATGCTGTTCGGCGGTGGCGACGAGGATGAAGTCGAGGATGTTCCGGAACCCGCCGCTCGTCCTTCCGTGGCACAGCCGCAGCAGGCTCCCGCCGCACCGCGCGAGCAGCCTGTCGTAACCGCTTCCGAGCCCGTGATGGTCGCCAATGCGCTTCCGGGTGTGGATGCTGCCGATGCGCCCGTTCCGCAGGCGCGGCCTTCACTGCGCCCGGCTGACAACAGCCTCGCCGTGGCTCTTTACCAGCCGCCGCGCAACGCGGCCGAGGACGCCCTCCAGCAGGTCGCAAGCGGTGTTCCGGTTCCGGCCTCCGCGCCAACGGATGAGTTCGCCGATCTTGCTTCTCTGACCACCGTACCAGTGCCGACGCTTCTCAATCCGCGGCCGCAGGCTGGCGGCGCAGAGCAGGGCGTCATGACCGCCTCGATCGACCCGAGTTCCGAAGCCATGCTTTTGGCGGAGGGTATGGCTGTTCCGGTTCCCGCGGCGCGTCCGCAGGTGGCCGAGGCGCTCCTTGCCTCCTCGCAGGCTGAAGCCGAAGCCGAGGTGGACGAGGTCGAGCAGGCGATCCTGTCGCCGGAAGCGGCCGCCGCACTTGAAGACAGCACCATTCCGGAAATGGCAGCCCCGATCCCGTCCAGCGCGCCTGTCCAGGCTGAGCTGACGGCGGCTCCCGAGCAAGCCCCGGCTCCCGCCCAGAAGCCCGTCGAGGTCGCATCGATCCCGCAGGAAACGACGGCCGTGGAAACCACGACGCAGTTCGGCGACATGTTCGACGCTCCGTCCGACGCCGTGCCGAATGCCGATGCCTCGCTGCCCAAGAAGGGCGGTCGCCCGGGCCAGGAAGATGCAGAACGTGCGCACATGGCCATGTATGGTGGCACCAAGCTCACCAAGGGCATGATCGAGCAGTGGGCCCTGAACCAGGGCAAGTTCGACGCCGTCTCCAAGCCGGTCAAGGCGCCCCGCGTCGTGTCGCGTTCGCTGGTGGCTCCTGCCACGGCGGTTCCCGATGGCTTCCGTCTCGATGCGACAACCATCGACCCGAGCCGCTTCGGCGCTCCCTGATCGTCAAATCAGCCAGTTGATAGACAATAAAAAACCCGCCGGATTGGCGGGTTTTTTGTTGGCTTTCGAGATGTCGCTCAGCCTTCCGGCGGGCTCTCGATCATGCCGAGCGCGTGCAGGTAGGTGTCGAGGATCAGATCCTCTTCCATGCGCTCCTGGTCGTCCTTCTTGCGCAGCGCAATGACCTTCTTCAGGATCTTGGTGTCGAAGCCCATGGACTTGGCTTCGCCGTAGACGTCCTTGATGTCGTCGGCGATGGTCTTCTTTTCTTCTTCCAGGCGCTCGATGCGTTCGACAAAGGCACGGAGCTGGTCGCGGGCGACGCCGTGAGCGGCATCAGACATGGGCAATCTCCTTCATTGCAGGGATGGCATTCTTGAGGTGGGTTTTCGTGGCGATCACGTGCCGCGAAGCGGCGTCCGCGTCAAGCCCCAAAGCTCGGGGACGTGATCATTCCTTCGGGCGGTTCTTCTCGAAGGCCTGCTGCTGGTCGTTGCTTGCCTCGCGCTGGTGCAGCGCCTTCCATTCTTCATAGGGCATGCCGTAGACGATCTCGCGGCTCTCGTCCTTTGTGAGGTCGAGGCCGGTTTCCTTCGCGGCGTCCAGGTACCAGTTCGACAGGCAGTTTCGGCAAAAGCCGGCGAGGTTCATCAGGTCGATGTTCTGGACCTCGGGGCGATTGCGCAGATGGGAAACGAGCCGACGGAAAGCGGCGGCTTCGAGTTCGGTTTGTTGGTCCTTGGTGGGGAGCGTCATGCAGTCCTCCTTCAGGGCGCGATTGGCTGGATAGGGTAAGGGCCGGTGCGCGAGGCATGGATCTGATACTCGTGGAGCATCGGGTCGGCATTGAGGCGCTCGAAGATTGGCGCGAGGCGATCAGCCCAGGCGGCGACGCCGGCGTCGTCCCCGATCAGATCCTGCCGGACCTCCAGCAGCGCATGCGGGATGCCTGTCACCATGCAGTGACGATACATGGTGTCGCCCTTCAAGGCGCCATCATAGGGTTCGTTGTCGCCCACAAGGATGTCGCCCGATGCTTCAAGGCCATCGATCAGTTGGCGCACTGCCCGCTCGTCGGTATCCCAGAGAACGGCGGCATGCCAGGGACGCGGCACGCCTTTCCAGGCCGGTGTGTAGGAATGCAGCGAGAGCACAAGCGGCGCCTTGCCCGAAGCTTCGGCGACGCTGGCGATGACCTCGGAGACGGCCTGGTGATAAGGGCGGTGATAG
The DNA here is from genome assembly GCF_056323085.1 of Allorhizobium sp. nf9_anc. Classification (NCBI taxonomy): domain Bacteria; kingdom Pseudomonadati; phylum Pseudomonadota; class Alphaproteobacteria; order Hyphomicrobiales; family Rhizobiaceae; genus Allorhizobium; species Allorhizobium sp. nf9_anc. The sequence goes on from NZ_CM150481.1 coordinate 652,677, forward strand.
GTCGCGATGCGGTGCTGCCATTCCTCCGGCGTGATCGGATGGTTGCCGGGAATGATGGCGCCATCCGATATGCGCATGATGATGGTCGGGTCATCCTCGCCGCGATTCGGATCGATCAGCAGGCGGGAGAAGCGCGACATCACCGCCGGCACACCGAGGCGTGCCGCAAGCTGCCGAGTGAGCGGCTCGATGCCGATGTCGTAGGCGATATGGCGGCCAAAGGCGCTGTCCGGCAGGCCAAGGCGGCCATAGGGCTCGGGAACAATGTTGGTGGCGTGGTCGGCGAGAAGCACGAGGCCGGCATCGAGGCGGCCTTCTAAAATCTCAAAAACGGGGGAAACATTCATCAGTTTGAAGCCATCGTCTGCTACAGCCGCTTGATCGCATGGGGAATGGGGGAGCGCAAGCTTTCATGGCTGTCACGTTTGTGCCAAGATCGGACATATAGGTTCCAGTACTGACCAAAGACAGAAAATATAATCGATTAGAGTTGCGTTGACATTCTCTGGTCAGCATCGCAAGAAGGCATCCCATGCGCATTTTTGGAGTTCCGGCGGCAATCGTGCATCACTCGATCAGACAGACTTTTGACCGTGCCAAGGCACGTTTTCTGAAGCCCCTCCTGATCGCGGGTGCGCTGTTTTCGCCACTGCTGGCAGCCGATGCCGCCCATGCCGAGTTCCGTGTCTGCAACGGCACACCGAACCTTGTCGGCGTCGCCGTCGGCTACCGGGCGGAAGAGGGCTGGATTACGGAAGGCTGGTGGCAGGTTCCGGCCGGCACCTGCGCCACGCTGATCGAGGGCGAACTCCAATCGCGTTACTATTATCTCTATGCTGAGGATGCCGCCCGCGGTGGTCGATGGACTGGTGACATCAACATGTGTGTCGCCGAAAACGAGTTCAAGATCGTTGGCGTGAAGGACTGCTTCGCACGCGGTTATCAGCAGATGGGATTCAAGGAATACGACACCGGCAGGCAGGGGAGCTGGATGGTCCAGCTGTCCGATACGTCGGGCACCCAGGAAAGCCAGAACTGATGAAGCGAAACCGCAAAGTAAAGATCCTCGCCACGCTTGGTCCCGCATCTTCCGACGAAGCGATGATCCGGAAGCTCCACGAAGCCGGGGCTGATCTTTTCCGCATCAATATGAGCCATTCGAGCCATGAGATGCTGCGGACGCTCATCCAGCGCATTCGCAGTGTTGAGGCAGCCTGTGGGCGCCCGATTGGCATCCTCGCCGACCTGCAGGGACCGAAGCTGCGTGTGGGCAAGTTTGCCGAAACTACCGTCGAGCTGAAGGCCGGCCAGACCTTCACCCTCGACAGCAACGAAGCGCCCGGCGACGCGACCCGCGTCTACCTGCCGCATCCGGAAATTCTCGAATCGGTGAAGCCGGGCGACCGCCTGCTGATCGATGACGGCAAGCTCCACCTGAAGGCCGTCAAATGCGATGGCAAGACGATCGTGACCGAAGTCGTCTCCGGCACCAAGATTTCCGACCGCAAGGGCGTGAGCCTGCCCGACACGATCCTCGCCACCGGCGTGTTGACCGACAAGGACCGCGCCGACCTCGACGCCGTGCTCGCGACCAATGACGTCGACTGGGTGGCGCTCTCCTTCATCCAGCGTCCGGAAGATCTGGCGGAAGTCCGCAAGATCGCCAAGGGCCGCGTCGGCCTGATGTCGAAGATCGAAAAGCCGCAGGCCATCGAGCGCATCGACGAGATCATCGCGCTGTCCGACGCCCTGATGGTCGCTCGTGGTGACCTTGGCGTTGAAATGCCGCTCGAGCGCGTGCCTGGCATCCAGAAGCAGCTGATCCGCGCCTGCCGCCGCGAAGGCAAGCCTGTTGTCGTCGCGACCCAGATGCTGGAATCGATGATCACCGCACCTGTCCCGACCCGCGCCGAAGTCTCCGACGTTGCGACCGCCGTCTTCGAAGGCGCCGATGCGATCATGCTGTCCGCCGAGTCGGCTTCCGGCCAATATCCGGTCGAAGCCGTTGCGACCATGGCGTCCATCGCCCATACGGTCGAGCGCGAGCCGCACTATCCGGGCATCATCTACGCCCAGCGCGCCCAGCCGGAAGCGACAGGTGCTGATGCCATCTCTCTCGCTGCCCGCCAGATTGCCGAGACGCTGCGCCTTCAGGCGATCGTCTGTTACACGTCTTCGGGCAATACCGGTCTGCGTGCCTCGCGCGAGCGTCCGGAAGTGCCGATCATCGCGCTGTCGCCAGTCATCCAGACCGCGCGTCGTCTTTCGGTGGTCTGGGGCCTGCATTGCGTCGTGTCTTCGGAGCCGACCGATCTCGACGAGATGGTCAACGGTGCCTGCCGCATCGTCGTGGACGAAGGCTTCGGCAAGCCTGGCGATCGCATCATCATCTCGGCCGGTGTGCCGCTCGGTACGCCTGGCTCGACCAACATGCTGCGTATTGCCTATATCGGCTCGGATGGTCAGACAGGGATCTGATCCCCGCCTAAATACTAGAATTGGAAAAGCCGCCTTCGGGCGGCTTTTTTCATGGCGGCTACTGGCCAGCCTGAAGGGAAGGGGCGGTCCCCACCGGTTCCACGCGTGTTGCCGCCAGCATAGGCTCCACTGCACGCGCCATGGCCTGCAGGTCGCGTGTCTCGCCGGCGATCTTCTCAAGGGCAGCGATAACGATATCTGTCACGATATAGTCCGGCTTGTGGCCAAGGCCTTCGATCCAGACGAGTTCAGAGCCTGCGATGTCGCGGGCGAGGCCCTTCGAATGGATTTCCTCCAGCACGATTTCGTCGGCGTCACCGGTGATCACCACCGTCGGCTTGGCGATCTCGCGGTAGCGGGGGGCGAAGGTGCTCACATAGGCATGCAGGCCCGCCACATCCTTTGCGTTGGAGCGGAAGGTCGAGGGGCGCAGGACGAGGGCAGGGCCCGTGTTTGCGAGATAGGTGTCAGGGCGTGGATTCGGTGCGAAGACATGATCCGTCGCCGGCTCGATGCGCATCATGCCTGCATGCAAAGCCAGCGTATGGCAGAAGATCGGGCCGATCACTGGGGCGGAGGCGAGGTGATAGTACCAGTCGACGCCGCCGGGCCAGGGATGGGTGGCGGCGGCGAGGAAGACCAGACCCTCGACTTTATCAGGATGCAGCACGCCGAAGCTTGCGGTGATCGCGCCGCCGAAGGAATGGCCGACGATGATCGCTCGTTCGATGCCCTTCTTTTCCATCAGCCTCGCAATCGCGTTCGCCTGGCCATCCGGCGTGTCGTTCTCCGGCCCGCCGCGCTCGGAATAGCCGTGTCCCGGCCTGTCAACGAAAAGAAGCTCGGCACGACCGCGCAGAGGCTCCAGGAAGGCGCCGGTCTGGTCCCTGAGGTTACCGGAGGCGCCGTGGATGAAGACGATGGGCGGCAGGTCTGCGTCGGGGCCTGCGGGCACGTGGAGGGCGTTCAGGCTGAAGCCGCCGACATCGGTTAGTTCGCCGACGTTCGGCGCCTCGGCCTCGATGGCGCGCGCCCGGAGTTGGGTGGCGATGGCGAGGGCCGCGAGCACGGCGATGAGGATGAGGAGGATGACGAGCAAGGCGAGACCGATACGGGGGAGGAGCAAGAGCGAAGCTTCCGAGCTGGACGATATGGCAACAAGATCGTGCTGCAGTGCCGTTCGTCAAGGGAGGTCGATGCTGCCTTACGTCCGCTGGCCGGCCAGTTCTTCCGAGAGCTTCGAGACGATCTCCTGGGCCTCACGATCGGCGGGGAAGATGTCCAGGTAGCGTTCCCAGGCCTTCAAAGCCGCATCCTTGCTGCCGCGCTCGGTGAGGATGCCCGCAAGGCCGGCGATGGCGCCAAAATGGCGAGGCTCGAGTTCGAGGACTTTTTCGATGTCCGAGACGGACTTCTGGTAATTGCCCATGGTGAAGTGAAGCGTCGCGCGCTGGTTCCAGGCACCGACAAAATCGGGTTCGAGGATGATGGCCTGGTCGATGAAGTCGAGGGCCGCAGCATTTCGCTTTTCACCGGCTGCCTTGGCAGACCATTGCATGAGCAGATTGATCGTCGGGCTCGACGATTCGCTCCAGGTGGCCATCGTGGAATTGGCGATCTGGCGGGCGGCCTGGGGATTGCGCTCCCGTTTCAGCTCGGCCAGCAGGTCGTCAACAGTCTTGGGCTTGGCCGGCGGCTTCAGCGGGATCTGTTCGACAGGAGCCTGGGTCGCTTGCGCGCCGCCCTGGTCTTCGGGTGCCTGCGCTGAGACACTACCTGCCGTGAGCAGGGCGGGAACGAGCAGGTGGCTGAGGGCGAGTCGCAAAGAAAAACGGCGCATACAGGGAAGGTAGTCCCTCAGCGCCGTCTTTCAAACTCAAATTTCCGATATCAACACGCCGCAGATGCAGCGGGCAGTCCGTCCGGCTCATGGGATCCTGAGATCCCGGGGCATCAGCCCTGGCGAGCCTTGAAGCGCGGGTTCTGCTTGTTGATGATGTAGATACGGCCCTTGCGGCGAACCAGACGGTTGTCGCGATGACGGGCCTTAAGCGCTTTCAGCGAGTTCTTGATCTTCATTTTTCTGGTCCACAACGATTGTCGGGGAATGTGTCATTCACCCACTGTGTTCAAACAATCAAAAGCGCGCCGCTGGGCGCGCCCCTGAAGAGTTGGCGGCAATTAGCCCGAGGGAGGCCTTGATGTCAACATGCCCGGCGGAAAATGCGGGACCCATCAGGCTAAAAAACCGGGAAAATCAGTCGCGAAACGGCAGGATTTCGGTGACATGGCCCATCTTGCGGCCGGGTCTGGCTTCCGTCTTGCCGTAGAGATGGACGAGCACGTTGGGCTTTGAGAGCCAGGCGGGGACAGAATCGATGTCGTCGCCGATCAGATTCGTCATCACGCAATCGGAGTGGCGTACGGTGTCACCGAGCGGCAGAGAGGCGACCGCGCGGATGTGCTGCTCGAACTGCGAGACGACGCAGGCGGCCTCCGTCCAGTGGCCGGAATTGTGGACGCGGGGCGCGATCTCGTTGGCGATCAGGCTCCCGTCCTCCAGCACGAAGAACTCCATGCCGACAACGCCGACATAGCCGAGGCCGTCGAGCAGCTTGGTCGCAGCCTCACGGGCGGCCTTGGCCGTCTCCGGCGTGATGGCGGCTGGCTGGGTCGAGGTGTGCAGGATGCCGTTGCGGTGAACGTTCTCGGTCGGGTCGTAGCAGCGGACTTCGCCATCGGTGCCGCGGGCGGCGATGATCGAGATCTCGCGGACGAAGGGCACGAAGCTTTCGAGAATCAGCGGGACGGAGCCCAGGGCTTCATAACCGCCGTCGGCGGCTTCACCCTTGCGGTAGACCTTCTGGCCCTTGCCGTCGTAACCGAGGCGGCGGGTCTTTAACACACCTTCACCGCTGAAGTCTGCGAGGGCTGCTTCGAGGTCGGCCTGACTGTCCACGGCGTGGAAACGGGCCGTCTCGATGCCCGACGCGTTGAGGAAGCGCTTTTCCGTCACGCGGTCCTGGGCAACTTCAAGTGCCTTCGGTGGCGGATAGACGGGCACGCTTGCGGCAAGTGTCTCGGCGGCGGTCACCGGCACGTTTTCGAATTCGTAGGTGACGACGTCGCAGAGGCGGGCGAGCTCGGCAAGTGCTGCCGGGTCGTCATAGGCGGCGGTGACCTGATGGTTCGCCACTTGCGCGGCCGGGCTGTCGACCTGAGGCTCGAGGATCACGGTGCGGAAGTTCAGGCGGGCGGCAGACATGGCCAGCATACGGCCGAGCTGGCCGCCACCGATGATGCCGATGGTGCGGATGGTCATGGGGCCTCGTCCACGGGATATTCGGCGACGGATGCCGTCTGCCGCTCGACCCATTCGTCGAGGCGATCAGCCAGTTCGTCGTCATAGACGGCCAGAACACGGGCGGCGAGCAGGGCGGCATTGACGGCGCCTGCGCGTCCGATGGCCAATGTGCCGACGGGAATGCCGGCCGGCATCTGGACGATCGAGTAAAGGCTGTCGAGGCCGGACATCGATTTCGACTGAACGGGTACGCCGAAGACGGGAAGTGTTGTCAGAGACGCGACCATGCCGGGCAGGTGGGCTGCGCCGCCGGCCCCCGCGATCACCACCTTGAAGCCTTCGTCGCGGGCTCCTTTGGCGAAAGCATACATGCGGTCGGGCGTGCGATGTGCCGAAACGATCCGGGCTTCATAGGAGACGCCGAGTGCGTCGAGCGTGTCTGCGGCATTCTTCATGGTCTCCCAGTCGGACTGGCTTCCCATGATGATGGCGACGGGCGGGCACTCAGCGGTCATCTCGGATCCTTCCGTGTCACGCAATGATGTCAGGGATGATCTGGTCTTCAAGCGCCGTGATCTTGTCCTTGATGGACAGTTTCTTCTTCTTCATGCGCTGAATTCGCAGGGCGTCGCAGCCGACGGAGATCATGGCGTTGATCGCGGCATCGTAGTCTTCATGCTCCTGGCGGAGCCGCGCCAACGAGAGCCTGACGTCAGCCTGTTCCTGATCGGCCATGCTTATTCCCCATATCGCCGTTTTGCCCATCCTTTAAGGATGCCCGGAAGATTCGCGCAAGCTCCTATCACCAAATACCGGTAACGGGAAGTTATCCCTGTCTTGGTTTTTGATGGTCGTTTTTGCCCAGTTCGCCTTCGACAAACCGCATTTCTCGTGTCACATTATCTTCGCAAAGCCTGAAACTCCAGCGGATGAGGGTTGGAGGTAGGCGAGAAGGAAGGACGCATCAAATGACCATACAGGCTCATCTTGAATCGCTGCAGAAGAAGCACGGAGCCCTGGAGGACAAACTCCATGACGCACTTGCATCTCCCTCCGTTGATGACCGGCACATCGCCGAGCTGAAGCGCCTGAAACTGCGCCTCAAGGATGAAATGGAACGCCTGAGGGCCTCCACACGCCACTGATACCACCCTTCCGGCTGCGCCGGGATCAGGCGGACCCAAAGACCGATCCCGATGTATTCATGAAGCAGCCAATATCCCACCCTTGGCCCCGGAGTTCACACGACTTCGGGGCTTTTATTTTGCCTGTTGGGTGGAGGGCAGAAAGGGCTCAGGACCAGAACTGGTCGAGCCACATGTTCATCCGGTCAAAGCCCGGGCGGTTGATGAAATAGATGCGCCGGGTGCCTTCGGAACGCACATGCACCAGGCCGCTGTCGAGCAGGGCTTTCAGGTGCTGGGAGACGGCCGGGCGGCTGATCGGCAGCTGGCCCGCCAGTTCGTTGACGGTCTTTTCCCCCCGCCGCAGATCCTCGAGGATATGTCGCCGGTTCGGGTCTGCAATCGCCATGAACGGGTCTGCGTTCGTCATGGCTAAAAGGTTATGTCAAAGGTCCCTCGGCGGCAAGCGCAGATGTGCGGCGCAGCATAGGCTTTGCCAGCACGGATGTCTGCTTCAAATGCCGGTCAGTCCGCGCGTGCCATCCCAGAGAAGCTTGCTGCCGGCGATCAGCACCATGCCGTACATCAGGGGGTAGAAAAGCTGCGGCTTCAGGTAATGCACGAGGCGCGCGCCGGCGAGCGTCGAGATGAGTGCGACCGGCAGGAGCGCGCCTGATAGACTGAGATTGGTCGCATCCAGTTCGCCAAGCGCGAAATAGGGGATGACCTTGATCGCATTGAGGATGGCGAAGAAGCGCGTCGAGGTGCCGGTATAGGTGAGCGGGTCGAGCTTCAGCGGCAGGACATAGATCTGGAAGGGCGGGCCACCGGCATGGGCAACGAAACTCGCATAGCCGGCAATCGAGCCCCAGAAGGAGCCGGCGACAGGCCGTTCGCCGACCGCTTCAGTTTCCTTGCCCTTGTAGGCCAGCCAACTTTCAAGGAAGTATTTGAGCGCAAAGACGACCGATATCGCGCCGAGGACAAGGCGCATGGCATCCGCCGATACATAGGTGGAGGTGGCCCAGCCGAGCCCGATGCCGATCACGGCGCCCGGCAGCATGGCTATCAGGGTTGCGCGGTTGTTGTGATGGCGCCAAGCCCAGAGTGCCACGGCGTCCATGACCAGAAGGATCGGCAGGAAGATGGCGGCGGCCTGCATGGGCGGTACGGCAAAGGCCAGCAGCGGCACGCCGATCAGCGCAAAAGCGCCACCGAGACCACCTTTCGACAGGCCGACAAGGGCAACAGCGGGAATGGCGACGGCATAGAAGTTCGGGTCTGTCAGCATTGCGCGGTTGATCCTTTCGGAAGAGCGGTCTATCGGATTTGTCTAGAGAAAACGAGGACGAAATCCGCAGAAACGGACCCGTCCCGCACACGGAAACACCGCGCATGACCGAAGACCGCTGCCGCCTCGTCCTCATCGTTCCAGATATCGCTGATCCTGCCGAGCGCACGGAGGTGTTGCGCAACGCCTTGCGTGGCGGCGACGTGGCCTCGGTCATCATCCCGCAATACGAACTCGATGACACCGTGTTCCAGAAACATGCGGAAATGCTGGTGCCCGTCATCCAGGAAGCGGGCGCGGCGGCGCTGATCGTCGACAACAGCCGTGTGGCCGGGCGCGTCAAGGCCGATGGCCTGCACATCTCCGGAAATGCCGCTGCACTCGCAGAGGCGGTCGAGAAGCATGTGCCGAAGCTGATCGTCGGTGGCGGCAATGCCATGGACCGTCACCATGCGCTGGAGATGGGAGAGATCCAGGCCGACTACATCTTCTTCGGCAAGATCGACGGTGACATCAAGCCGGAAGCCCATTCGAAAAACATCGCGCTTGGCGAATGGTGGTCGTCGATGATCGAGATTCCCGCCATCGTCATGGGCGGTAGCGATCCTTCCTCGGCGGTCGTCGTTGCCGAGAGCGGTGTGGAATTTGTGGCGCTTGGAAACGCCGTGTTTGCCGATCCTGCCCAGGCTGCCGCAATCGTGACTCGTGTGAATGCAGAGCTTGACGAAAAAGCGCCACGGTTTGAGGCTTGAACCGCCTCATGCGTTCAAACTCGTCCCTCCACCGTCTGATTCTCGCCGCACTCGCCGGGGCATGCCTTGCTGTGGGCACGCCTTCGAGCGCGCAGGAGAGCGAGGATGGTATCGCGATTGGTGAGCAGCCGGCGATCCTGCCGGCGGATCCATCCGATGCGGGCGAGATCGAACGCGGCACGCGCGACAGCAGCAGTACCGGGGATGCCAACAAGCTCGATCGTGGCGATCTGGATTCCACCTTGCCGGTGACGAAGGGTGCCAAGCCGACCGCGGGCGACAAGCCCGATGAGTTGCAGGGCATCAATATCTATCTGCGCATGGGCGCCCCCTTGCCGGACGTGCCGGCGGAAAAGGCCTATGAAGGCAAGCCTGACGACGCTTACGGCGCCTTCCAGCGCGGGCTGTTTCTCACGGCCGTCGACAAGGCCTTGCCGCGTGCACAGCTCGGGGATCCCGCAGCGCAGACGCTGCTGGCGGAGATCATGTCACGCGGTCTCGGCGTCAAGCGCGACCTGAAGGGCGCGGCCTTCTGGTATGGTCAGGCGGCTCAGGGCGGTGATCCCGCCGCAATGTTCAAATATGCCCTGCTCCTGATGGAGGGCCGGGAGGTCCCGCAGGACAAGGCGAAGGCAGATGACTACATGCGCCGCGCGGCGGACGCCGGCAATGCATCTGCCCAGTTCAACTGGGCGCAGATCCTCGTTGCCGGCACACCCGGCGTGCGCGGGCTGACGGCTGCCATGCCCTATTATGAAAAGGCGGCCGAGCAGGGCATTGCCGATGCGCAATATGCGCTGGCGCAGGTCTATTCGGCGCTGAAGGACGTGCCGGACGAGAAGAAGTCGCGGGCGCGGGAATGGATGATGCGGGCCGCACGGGCGGGCTTCGATACCGCTCAGCTCGATATCGGGCTCTGGCTGGTCAATGGCTACAATGGCCCGCGCGACTATGAGGCCGGCTATCGCTGGCTGAGCATTGCGGCTGCGCGCGGCAATGTGGTGGCGCAGAACCGCATCGCCCATCTCTACATCAATGCGCTCGGGACAAAGCCCGACCCGGTCGAGGCGGCCAAGTGGTATGTGCTGTCGCGCCGTGCGGGTCTGAAGGATCCGGGGCTCGAGGATTTCTATCTCGGTCTCAACGAAGAGCAGCAGAAACAGGCGATCGATCTCGCCAACAGGTTCCGGCGAACCTGACGCAGCCCGCTCTGCCGCTCTATACCAAGTCTCGATGAGGAGCGTATAAGCACGGGGAGGGCGGCGGTCATGGGTCTCATCGATATCTTGCAAGGTCTTGGTCTGGCACTCGCCATCGGTGCTGCCGTCGGCGTCGAACGGCATTGGCGTGAACGTGAGGAGCCGGAAGGCGCGCGGATCGCCGGCATCCGCACCTTCACCCTGATCGGCATGACGGGCGGGATCGCCGGGTTGCTGGATCAGGGCCTGACGCCAGATGGCATCTCCGGTCTCGTTGTCGCGAGCTTCCTGCTCGCGGTTGCCATGGTCATGCTGCGTTTCGGCCTGATGGAGGCCCGGGCCGAGGGTTCGTTCAGCGCAACGACCGTCATTGCCGGGATCACCACTTTCGGACTTGGAGCGCTTGCTGTGCTGGGCGATATGGCTGCGGCGTCCGCAGCGGGTGCCGCCATGGTCACGGTGCTTGCCAGTCGCGAGTTCCTGCATGGCGCGATCCGGCGGCTCACCTGGATCGAATTGCGCTCGGCCGTCGTGCTCCTGGCCATGGGGTTCGTGCTTCTGCCGCTCATTCCGGCCAGCCCCTACGGTCCCTTCGGCGGTGTCTCCCCGCGCAGCCTGGTGATCCTGGTCATCATGCTCGCTTCGATCTCCTTCGTCGGCTATGTCGCGGTGCGCCTCATCGGTGGCGGGCGCGGTGATCTCGTGGCCGGAGCCGTGGGTGGCCTTGTCTCTTCCACGGCCAGCACGCTTGCCATGGCGCGGCAAAGCCTAGTGGTCGCAGATGGCGCTGCAGGGCCGGCCGCCGGCGCGATTGCGGCCGGGAGCGTGTCGCTGGTGCGCACCGGCTTGCTGCTGCTTGCGCTGGCACCCGCCCTTGCGGAGCGGCTGCTCTGGGGCCTTCTCGTTGCCGGTGCTCTGATGATGGTAGTGGCCGTCTCTCTCGTCGCACGCAGAGGCGCGAGTTCTGAGGCCGCCCTGCCGACCAATCCTTTTGAACTGCTCCAGGTGCTCAAGATGGCGCTGATGATCACCGTCATCGCCTTTCTGGCGCGGGCGGCCAGCCAGATTTTCGGAGATGCAGGCCTTTATGCGGTATCAGGGCTGACGGCCCTGGCCGATGTGGATGCGGCGACGGTGACGGTTGTCGGCATGCTGCCGACGCTCTCAGTCGAGGTTGCGACCATTGCCATCAGCATTGCCATTGCCTCGAACATGGTGGCCAAGGTCGTCTATGCGGCTGCGATCGGCACCAAGGGCTTTGCTGCCCGACTGGCGGGCGCGACTTTGCTCGCGATAGGCTCGGGCGTGATCGTCACGCTGGCTGCAGGGCTCATCTGACGCTGGTGCATGGGCCGGAATAGCTATCCCCCTTGAATTCTGGCGGCATTTGTGGTCTTGAACCGGCCAAATGCCGCCGCCATCGCGTGCTGCTACGGTCGCCGCCCTCCGGTGCCTCCCAGTTTCAAGGATTTCGATCAATGGCCCGCTCCGCCCTTCTCAATGTCATGGTCCAGGCTGCCCTCAAGGCCGGCAAGTCGCTGTCGCGCGATTTCGGCGAAGTGCAGAACCTGCAGGTTTCGGTGAAGGGCCCAGGCGACTTCGTCTCGCAGGCCGATTTCCGGGCCGAGAAGATCGTGCGTGAAGAGCTGCTCAAGTCCCGTCCGACCTATGGCTTCCTCGGCGAGGAAGGCGAAGAGATCAAGGGCACCGACGGCGCGCATCGCTGGATCGTCGATCCGCTCGACGGCACGACCAACTTCCTGCATGGCATTCCGCAGTTCGCCGTCTCGATTGCGCTGGAGCGCAATGGCGAAATCGTCGCTGGCGTGATCTTCAACCCGGCGACCGATGAACTCTACACGACGGAAAAGGGCGGCGGCGCCTTCCTCAACGACCGCCGCATCCGCGTCGGCGCGCGCAAGGTTCTGTCCGACTGCGTCATCGGTTGTGGCGTACCGCATCTCGGCCGCGGCCAGCACGGCAAGTTCCTCGTTGAGCTGCGCCACGTGATGGGCGAAGTCTCTGGCGTTCGCCGCATGGGCGCTGCTGCGCTCGACCTCGCCTATGTTGCCGCCGGCCGTCTCGACGGCTTCTGGGAAGCGCAGCTGAATTCCTGGGACATCGCGGCTGGTATTCTCCTGATCAAGGAAGCCGGTGGCTTTGTTTCCGACATGAAGGGCGGCCAGGAGATGTTCGAAAACGGCACCGTACTTGCCGGCAACGAATACATCCGCAAGGCGCTGGAAGAGGTCGTCAACCGCCCGGTGCCGCAGTCCTGATTACTGTATAGGGAAAATTTTCCCAACCTCCGCGGCTTCAATTCGTCTCAATTTTGCACTAGCCTCCGGGTCCAAGATTCCCCGGAGGTTGAGCGTATCATGGCGAAAGTGAAGTTGGAGGATCTCGAGGTGGGTGAAACCCGTCCGGGAGCATACGGCCAGAAACTCTCCAGCCCGATGCCCTTCTTCACGACGATGGTGATCTTCCTGATCATCGTGTGTTTCATCGCCGCCATCCTCTATCGCCAGGCGCATGCGGCCTTCATCACCAACCCCGGCCTGAACGGCCTGATCCTCGGCGTTCTCGCCGTCGGCATCATCCTTGTCTTTGCCCAGGTGCTGGCACTTCGACCGGAAGTCCGCTGGTTCAATTCCTTCCGTGCCGCTGGTGACAATGCGACGCTTGTCGGCCGCGACCCGAAGCTGCTGGCGCCGATGCGCGCGCTGATCGGCGGCCGCCGCTCGATGGCGATCTCGACGACCGCGCTGCGCTCCATCCTCGATTCGATCGGCACACGCCTCGACGAATCGCGCGACACCAGCCGCTATCTGATTGGCCTCCTTGTCTTTCTCGGTCTGCTCGGCACCTTCTGGGGTCTGCTTGGCACGATCGGTTCGATCAATGAGGTGATCGCCTCGCTCGATCCGGCCTCCGGCGACAGCAATGATGTGCTGCAATCGCTGAAGTCAGGCCTCAGCGCACCGCTTGCCGGCATGGGCACGGCTTTCTCGTCCTCGCTGCTTGGTCTCTCGGGCTCGTTGATCCTCGGCTTCCTCGACTTGCAGGCAGGGCGTGCGCAGAACCGGTTCTACATCGAGCTGGAAAACTGGCTGTCCTCCGTCACCGATGTGGATTCGGAGCGTGGCACGGTATCCGAGGCGTCTGCAGCCGTTGCGAGTGACGACATCCGCCTCCTCGTCGAGGAGATCCAGAAGCTCTCGAACCGGGAGGGGAATGACCGTTCTGTCGCTGCGATCGCGGGTCTGGCCGAAGGTATTCAGGGGCTGGTCAAGAACATGCGCAACGAACAGCAGATGCTGCGCGACTGGATCGAGGCGCAGCAGGAGGATGCTCGCGCCATGCGCAAGACGCTCGACCGGCTGAACGACAAGATCAGCGGGAGCAACAAGTAAATGGCGCTCGGCCGCAACCGTCGCCGCGAGCGCGGGATCGACTACTGGCCGGGTTTCGTCGACGCCCTGTCGACGCTTCTGCTTGCGATCATGTTTCTGCTCACGGTCTTCGTGGTTGCGCAGTTCATCCTGGGCCGAGAGATCTCCGGCAAGGATGAGGTGCTCAACCGGCTGAACAGCCAGATCGCCGAACTGACGCAGCTTCTGGCGCTCGAAAAGAGCGGAAAGCAGGATCTCGAGGATATGCTGGCGTCGCTGCAATCGTCGCTTGCCTCGTCGGAGACCGAACGGTCGCGCCTTCAGGAACTGCTCGACAGTGGAGCGGGATCGGCCGATGTCGCCAATGCCAAGATGGGCCGGCTGACGGAAGAGCTCGATGCGGAAAAGCAGGTGAGTGCCCGGGCGATGAGCCAGATCGAGCTGCTCAACCAGCAGATCGCGGCGCTCAGGTCGCAGATCGCGGCCATCGAAGAGGCGCTGCAGGCGTCCGAGGCCAAGGATCAGGCATCGCAGACGCGCATCGCCGATCTCGGACGGCGTCTCAACGTGGCGCTTGCCCAGCGTGTTCAGGAGCTCAACCGCTATCGCTCCGACTTCTTCGGCCGTCTCCGCGAAATCCTGTCGGATCGCGAGAACATCCGGATCGTCGGCGACCGCTTCGTCTTCCAGTCGGAAGTGCTCTTCCCAGTTGGTGGTGCCGATCTCGATGGTGCCGGTCAGGCGGAGATGGACAAGCTGGCGGCGGCCGTACTCGAACTGGCGCAGGAAATTCCAGCCGAGATCAACTGGGTGCTCCGGGTCGATGGGCATACCGATGCTTCGCCGCTCACCGGCACAGGACGGTACCGGGACAACTGGGAGCTTTCGTCGGCGCGTGCCACCTCGGTCGTCAAATACCTGATCTCAAGGGGCGTGCCTGCGAACCGCCTGGTTGCTGCCGGTTTCGGGGAGTTCCAGCCGATTGCCGAAGGCGAAACGCCCGACGTCCTCTCGCAGAATCGCCGTATCGAACTCAAGCTCACCGAACGCTAAGTTCATCCGTAATTGTTTGTCCTCCAGACAACTTGCGTGCTGTATTACGTGCGCGTAAAGGTAAGACATGCGCTTTGGGAGGGTGGCATGCAGGAATTCGACGTCATCGTCATTGGAGGAGGGCTGGCCGGTCTCGTTGCGGCCACGGAGGCTGTCGATCGCGGTCTCAAGGTTGGCCTGATCGACCAGGAGGGCGAACAGAACCTCGGAGGCCAGGCCTTCTGGTCGCTGGGTGGCCTGTTCTTGATCGACAGTCCGGAACAGCGTCGGATGGGCATTCGCGACAGCATCGAGCTGGCGCGCCAGGACTGGCTGGGCTCGGCCGCCTTCGATCGCACGGAAGACTTCTGGCCACGGCAATGGGCTGAAGCCTATCTGCAGTTTGCTGCCGGCGAAAAGCGCAGCTGGTTGAAAGCCCAAGGTGTCAGCTGGTTTCCGGTGGTCGGTTGGGCCGAGCGGGGCGGTGGCCATGCCGATGGCCACGGAAACTCGGTGCCGCGCTTCCATGTCACCTGGGGGACAGGCCCCGGCGTGCTGGCACCCTTCGTCCGGCGCGCCAAGGCGGCGGCCGACGCTGGCAAACTGACCCTTCTCTTTCGCCACCAGGTGGACCGGCTTGTCGTAACGAATGGCGTCGTCACGGGCGTCACCGGCCAACTGTTGGCGGGTGACGCGACGCCGCGCGGCGGCACCAGCTCCCGCAATGTCATCGGAGATTTCGAGGTCAAGGCCGGATCCGTGATCATCGCGTCCGGGGGCATCGGCGGCAATCACGATCTCGTCCGCAAGAGCTGGCCTGTCGATCGCCTGGGGCCTGCGCCGAAGCACATGGTGGCCGGCGTGCCGGCGCATGTTGATGGACGCATGCTCGGCGTTGCCCAGGCCGCTGGTGGCGAGGTCATCAATGGCGACCGGATGTGGCACTATACCGAGGGCCTCAAGAACTGGGATCCGATCTGGCCAAACCACGGCATCCGCATTCTGCCTGGCCCGTCTTCCTTCTGGTGTGATGCTGACGGCAACCGTTTTCCAGCACCCGCCTTGCCCGGCTTCGATACGCTTGGGACGCTGAAAGCCATCCGTGCGCGCGGTCATGACTATTCCTGGTTCATCCTCAACAAGGCGATCATCAAGAAGGAGTTTGCCCTGTCAGGCTCCGAACAGAATCCTGACCTTACCGACAAGAACATCCCGCTCTTGATGAAACGTCTCGGCAAGAACCCGCCGGGTCCGGTGCAGTCCTTCATAGACAAGGGCGAGGATTTCATCGTGCGCGATACGCTCGAGGATCTCGTGGCCGGCATGAACGAGCTGACGGGTGAACACCGTCTCGGCGTGCACCATGTCCGTGCCCAGATCGAGGCGCGCGACCGGCAGATGACCAACAGCTTCTCCAAGGATGCGCAGGTCGTGGCCATTCGGGGTGCTCGCAACTATCTCGGCGACAAGCTGATGCGCACGGCAAAGCCCCACCGGCTGCTTGATCCGGCCGCTGGGCCGCTGATCGGTGTCAGGCTGCATATCCTCACCCGCAAGACGCTGGGCGGGCTGCATACGGATCTGGAAGGCCGGGTGCTCAATCGCGAGAACAAGCCGGTGCCGGGGCTTTATGCGGCGGGCGAGGTTTCCGGCTTCGGCGGTGGCGGCATGCATGGTTACAACGCGCTCGAGGGGACCTTCCTCGGTGGCTGCCTGTTCTCCGGTCGGGTGGCTGGGCGCAGCGTCGGGCGCTGATCGAGCCCCTGGGGGAATTGATAAAGGGCGGTGGTGACACCGCCCTTTCCTACATGTGGTAAGGTCGGTTCAGTCCATCTGGACGTTGGCGTCCTTGACCACCGGCGTCCATTTCGCGACTTCGGCCTTCACATGCGTGGCAAGCTCATCCGGGCTGGAGGCGACGATCGTGGCGGAGAATTCCTTCATCCGCTCGGCGACGCCAGGATCTGCCATGGCCTTGACGGCGGCGACATTCAGCCGGTCGACCACATCCTTTGGCGTATCCTTCGGGGCAAAGAGCGCATTCCAAGTATAGGTCTCGTAGCCGGGCAGACCGGCTTCCGCCATGGTCGGGACATCCGGGAAGGATGGTGCGCGTTCGGCGGTCGTGACGGCAAGAGCCTTCAAGGTGCCGGCCTTGATATGGGCGGATGACGAGGGCAGGTTGTCGAACATGATCGACACCTGGTTGCCGAGCACGTCGTTGAGTGCCGGGCCGGATCCCTTGTAGGGAATGTGCTCCATGGTCACGCCTGCCATCGACTTGAACAGTTCGCCAGATAGATGCAGCGGTGTGCCATTGCCGGAAGAGGCGTAGCTCCATTTGTCTGGCTCGGCCTTCAGCAGGGCCAGAAGCTCCTCGACAGATTTTGCTGGCAGTTCGGGGTTGACGACCAGCACGTTGGGAACGAGCACCAGCAGCGAGACGGGTGCGAAGTCTGCCTCAGCGTCATAGGGCTTGCTCTTCAGCATCAGCGGGTTGAGCGCGTGGGTGGCGACCGTGCCCATCAGGATCGTGTAGCCGTCCGGCTCGGCCCGCGCGACATTGCCAGCGCCGAGGCTGCCGCCAGCACCTGCCACGTTCTGGACGATTACCTGCTGGCCGAGATCCGCAGACATCTTTTCGGCGATCACGCGGGCGACGACATCGGTCGAGCCGCCAGCGGCAAAGGGCACGACAAGCGTCACGGGACGCTCGGGAAAGGCAGCCTGTGCCTGTGCGGCGACAAGCAATCCGGCGGCCAGACCGCCGGCAAAAAGGGATTTATAGAACGACATGAGTACTCCTCCATTCAATGTCGAATGTCCGAAGCGGCTGCTCCTCCAGCTTCTCGGACGTGGGGAGTGTGGCAGGCGCGCGAGGCCGTTCAACGGCAGGCTGCATGCCGGTGTCCAAGGAGGCGTAATCGGGAAGGGGAATGGGTGACAATTCACCCAATTGGCGCTTTTGATGGGTGGACGTCCACCCATCAGGCTTCAATTGCGGCGCTTACTGCGCAGCGGCCGTGAAATCACGGCCACCCGTCTCGAACTGCAGACGGGCGAGCTTCGCATAGAGGCCACCCTGCTGGATAAGACTCTGGTGCGTGCCTTCCTCGACAATGCGGCCATCATCGAGAACCAGGATGCGATCGGCCTTCAGCACGGTTGCCAGCCGGTGGGCGATCACGATCGTGGTGCGGTCGCGCATCAGGCCATCCAGTGCCTTCTGGACGAGTGTCTCGCTTTCGGCGTCGAGCGCCGAGGTTGCTTCGTCGAGCAGCAGGAGAGGGGCGTCGCGCAGGAGGGCGCGGGCAATCGCGATGCGCTGGCGCTGGCCGCCCGAAAGCGTCACGCCACGCTCGCCGACAATGGTGTCGAAGCCATTCTCCAGGCGGCCGATGAATTCGCTCGCCTGGGCGGCTTCTGCTGCCGCCTCCACCATGCCGCGGCAGGCGTCCGGCGTGCCAAAGGCGATGTTGTCGTGGATCGAGGAGGCGAAGATCGTCGTATCCTGGGGGACGATGGCAATGCGTTCGCGCACGGCCTGCGGATCGGCTTCGCGAATGTCGACACCGTCGAGCCGGATGGTGCCGGAGGATGGATCGTAGAAGCGCAGGATGAGGGAGAAGATCGTGCTCTTGCCTGCACCGGACGGGCCGACAATCGCGACCGTTTCGCCATGCGCGACAGAGAAGGAGAGCCCGTTCAGCGCTGATTTCGTCTTGGCAGAGGGATAGACGAACTGGACGTCGTCGAAGGTGATGCTGCCCTGGGCAGGTTCGGGCAGGGCCTTGGGGTTGGCAGGTGCTGCGATCGCCGGGTGTTCTGCCAGGAGTTCGTGCAGGCGCTCCGCAGCACCGGCGGCTTGCGAAAGCTCGCCCCAGACTTCCGAGAGCGTGCCGAGCGAGCCGGCTGCGATCAGCGAGTAGAGCAGGAACTGGCCAAGCGTGCCGCCGCTCATGGTGCCGGCCAGAACGCTCTGAGCGCCATACCAGAGAACGCCGACCACGCTGCCGAAGACGAGGGCAATGGCGACGCCTGTCAGAAGCGAGCGGGAGCGGATCGCTGAGCGTGCGGCCTCAAAGGCGCTCTCGACGGAGGAGAAATATCGACCACGTGCGGCCTCTTCGGCATTGAAGGCTTGAAGTGTGCGGGCAGCGCCAATGACTTCGCCGGCATAGGACGATGCTTCCGCGAGCGTATCCTGAGCGGCGCGGGAGCGCTGGCGCACGGAACGGCCAAAGCCGACCAGAGGGAAGACGATGACCGGGATCGCCGCCAGGACCATGATCGACAGCTTCGGGCTGGTCGCGATCATCATGCCGACAGCGCCGAGACAGAGGATGGTGTTGCGGAGCGCAAGCGAGGCCGTCGCGCCGACAGCTGATTTCAGCTGAGTCGTATCGGCCGTCAGCCGCGAGACGATCTCGCCCGACTGGTTGATGTCGAAGAAGGAGGGAGAGAGCCGCGTGACATGGGCAAACACGTCGCGTCTCAGGTCTGCCACCACGCGTTCGCCGATTGTGATGACGTAATAGTATCGAAGGGCACTGGCGACCGCGAGAACGATGGCCATGACGATCATCATGGCGAAGTATTTGTTGATGAAGGCGCTGTCGGATGCTTGGAAACCGTGGTCCAGCATGCGACGGATGGCGATCGGTAGGGCAAGCGTGGTGGCGGCGGCCAGGCACAGGAAGATCAGCGCGCCAGCGACCAGACCCCGATAGCGCCCGAGATAGGGAAAGAGGCTTGTCAGGGGCTTCAGAGAGCGGCGTTTCTTGTCTGTGTTTTCAGCTTCCGAGGTCACTCTGTCATGCTCCTTCAGTGCACATGGGCTTTCGCGCCTTGGCACTTGTTATCCCTGCGTCCTTCATGTATAGGCACGGCATCGAATTGGGAAGCCGTAGCCCAGACGGACTGCGGCTTCATCTATTGAATAGGTTCTGCCGAGGCAATTGCGGCAAATGGACCGCTCGGCACAGCAGGAATAGAGCGATGAAGGCTAACATCCATCCCGACTACCACGTCATCAAGGTCGTCATGACCGATGGTACCGAATACGAGACCCGTTCGACCTGGGGTTCGGAAGGCGCCGTCATGAACCTCGAAATCGATCCGAGCTCGCACCCGGCATGGACCGGCGGCAACCAGCAGCTGCTGGACCGCGGCGGCCGCGTTTCGAAGTTCAACAAGCGTTTCGGCGGCCTCGGCCTCTGATCGTTCGAACGATCCGAATATTAACAAAAAGCCCGGCCTTCGTGCCGGGCTTTTTATTGTCCGTGATTCAGAAGTCTTGGTCGACCCGGCCATGAAAAAACCCGGCGCAGCTTTCGCTGGCCGGGTTGAAGGTGGTGCTTGCGACTTGATCAGCCGGCGTTGAAGGCGGTGCGCAGCAGGTTGAGCTGAGCCTGGACGCTGTTTTCATTGTCCGGCTGGAATTCTTCTTCGCTGGCTGGACGATAGATTTCGCGGTCGAGAAGGGCGATGCGGTTCTGCAGGCGCAGCGAGCGCTCGACGAGGTCGCGGAAAGCTTCCGGCAGGTCGTTCCAGCCCGGTGCAGCACGGTCGACATTGAAGCCGTCGAGGCGAACCTTGCTCTTCTCGGAGAGAACCTGGTCGCGGCTCATCTCACCATTGTTCACGGCGCGCTGCAGGAGAAGCCAGGAGGCCATCTGCATCAGGCGCGTGGTCAGGCGCATCGACTCGGCCGCGTACAATACCGAAGCCTGGCGCGGCAGAACCTTGGCGGCTGCGCGGCCGGGGCCGTCGAGGTAAGCGGCAGTTTCTTCAACCAGTCCCATGCCTTCGGCATAGGTCGACTTGAACTGGCTGGACGCTGCCACACGACCGGCAAAGCTAACCGTATTCACACCGAGTTCAGACATGGATGTTTCCCTGTAAACGCATCACTTAGGCATGTAACGACAGCGCTACGAACTTGTTCCTGTCGCATTTTGTGAGGCTACGATGCTACCAATAGCCCAAATCCGCAAGGCGAAACTTAAGGAAGGGTTAATTCCCACAATTTCGTGAAACCTTTGCCCCATTGGACAAAAAAAGAGCCGCAAATGCGGCTCTCAAGGTAAAACAGGGAGAAAATCAAGCCACCCCAAATAAAGGAAAATGCCTGAACCCAGGAGCTCTGGATGACCACAGTTTCGGATAAAAGGCTTAACGTGAAGTAAACGGAAAATTGAAAAGTGGTTCTTTCGGAGGCGGGTCTGTAGATCGCCGATCTATACTTTAGGGCCGAACAGGCTGTCGGCCGCCTTTCGGCCTGCCTCCTTGCGGTCGATCTCACCCTTCAGGCGCTCGATCTCACCTTCCAGCAAGGTGATTCGATGTCGCAACTCATCCGCCGAGATGGCGGATATGTCGCAGCCCAGCTCGTGGCCGGTGCCGCGCTTGCGGGGTTCTTCGTCGATGATCATTCTCGCGAATCCCTCTGGTCCTGTTCGTCATAGGGTTCCTGGTCTGGCAATGGTGCCGCACGCGGGTCGAGACTCAGGCCTTCCGGCGTGCTGCTCATCGGCGAAGCCGAGATCGGCAGGTTCGGGACGTTTTCGCGATCGGCGGCCGGGATCGCGGCGCGGGTGCGGCTGCGGTAGATCGCATAGGCCGAGATCAGCAGGTGCGAGACGGCGGTGACTGCGAAGAGCGCGTAAGGTCCGGCGGCCGTCATGACAGGGCCGCCGAGGGTCGGGCCGATGATCGTGCCGATGCCGAAGAGCAGGAGCAGGCCGCCGGACACCTTCACGAACTCATCCGGCTTGGCGAAGTCGTTCGCATGGGCGACGGCAATCGGGTAGAGCGCGTTGGCGGCCGCACCATAGATGCCGACGAAAATGAAGATCCAGAGCGGATCTGTGGGCGTCAGGAACACGAGGCCGAGGGCTGCGAAGGCGGCCAGTGCCGAAAGCGCTGCCAGCACGTAGCGACGGTCGATCCGGTCGGAAAGCTTGCCGGCCGGAAACTGCATGACCGCGCCGAGGAAGATCGTCACCGAGAGAAGCAGCGCGATGGTCGAGGCATCGAGCCCGGTGCGCGCGCCGAAGACGGCGCCGAGCGTGCCATAGGCGCCGTTGGCGATGCCGATCATCAGGATGCCGATAAAGGAGACGGGCGAGTTGCGGTAGAGCAGTGGCAGGTCGAGCTTGATCGACCGGAGCGGCTGGGGCGTGGCTGCGGTCGACATTAGCGTTGGCAGGACGGCAAAGCCGTAGACGATGCCGCAGACCATGAAGAGGATGGTTGTCGCCGGATCGAAGACGCCGACCAGCATCTGGCCGCCGACCACGCCGATCAGGGTGATCGAGATGTAGAACGAGAAGATCATGCCGCGGCTCTCGTTCGTCGCGCGCTCGTTCAGCCAGCTTTCGATGATCATCGAGGTGCCTGCCGTGCAGAAGCCGGTGATGACGCGCAGCGCCACCCACCAGTTTGCATCGACGACGATGCCGGTCAGCAGGGCGTTGACGGAGATCAGCGAGACGAAGGTGGAGAAGGCGCGGACATGGCCGACGCGCATGACCAGCTTCGGCGCCACGAAACAGCCGAGCACGAAGCCCGCCGCCCATGTCGTCCCGAGCAGGCCGAGCACTTCGTTCGAATAGCCTTCTGCGGCGCCACGGACCGGTAGCAACAGACCATGCAGGCCGTTTCCGAGGAACAGGAAGAGCGTGCCCAGAAGCAGGGCCATTACCGGCAGAAGATTACGTCTCATGGCATTCTTGTCGATTGGTGTGGATGGCACCCGAGGGCGGGCGGTACGACGCGGTTACAGTAGACGGATGTTCCTACCGTTGTCTGAATGCGACCTTGGCGCTTGCAGGAAAAGTTTCTGGCGGGCAAAAGTGACAGCGATGTGGCTGCGCACCGCATCGCATGCCGCCAGCGTGGCATCCCGCGCGGGTTCCACAAGGAAATTCGATGACCAAGGCCATCTCCGCCTTTTTGATTCTTGCCATGATCGTTCAGGTGATCAAGCCGATCGGCATTCCGGGCCTGAGACGACGCAGCGATTTCTGGAAGCTCGCAGTCGTCGCCTTTGTCACCTGGTCGATCACGCTGCTGATCCGGCCCTGACCCGATCGCGGGTCAGTTCGCGGCAGCAGCCTTTTCCGTCTGCCATTCGGGCAGGGGGAAGAGCCGGTCATAGGCCCAGTTGAAGATGAAGGCATAGACCAGGTAGAAAAGCGCAAATGCCACGTCCATAACGAAGGCCTGCCACAGGCTGATGCCGAGATACCAGGCAATGAACGGCATCAGGACCATCAGAAGTCCGGCCTCGAAGAGGATGGCGTGGATGATGCGCATCGGCACGGTCTTCAGCGTCGTGCCGGCATAGCGACGCAGAAGGTGGTCGAAGCCAAGATTGTAGAGATAGTTCCAGGCCGTCGCGAGGGTCGCGCTGACGACGCCGACGATGCCGATGTCTGACACGGGCACTGAAAAGGCCCAGCTGCCCAGCGGTATGATCAAGGCAAGCCCGATGAGCTCGAAGCTGATGGCGTGGCGGATGCGGTCTGCGGCAGTGCGCATGTTCTTCCCTCCGGGAAAACAGGCGGGTCGTCCCGCAGTGCTATCGGTCTCAAACTGGGGAGGTCGTCCTCGAGCGCTGTTATAGGCCCAGAGGCCTGAACCGGCAAGGATGGTCTGCTGACATTTTCAGCAAAAGCACAAGGATTGAGCGTTATCGGTAGGCTGGTTGCCCTTCCGTCACAGGTAAAGTTCGCCGCGCGTGACGAGAACAGAGCTGCCACTGATCTCGACCTGGTCGAACTTCCCGTCGTTTGTCGTCACACGCAAGCGGATGAGGCTACGCCGGCCCATTTCAACGCCCTGTTCGATCAGCAAGTGTCGCTCCGGCAGAGCGGAGCTGAGCGTGGTGAGGAAGGCACCGAGTGCCGCCGAGGCGCTTCCGGTCGCGGGATCTTCTGCGACGTTGTCGAAAGGGGCGAACATGCGGGCGCGGATGTGGTCCGCACCGACCCAGGTGTAGAGGAAGGTGGCGCAGTCGCAGTCTTCGTCGGCAAAGGTTGCGCGAAGGGCGGTGAGGGGATCAAGCTGCGAGGCTGCCTTGCCCAGGGCTTCCAGGTTCTTCACTTCGACCAGGATGAATTTGAGGCCGACAGAGGCGAAGACCGGTTCATGCCTGTTCACCTCGATGTCGGCTTCGGCAAGGCCGATACAGGGGGCCATGACATCAGCCGATATCCTTGCACCGGTGGTGAGGGGCCCCGGAGCGCGGATCGTGGTTCCCGTCACCGTGCCGTCCGGATCGCGCTTCACTGAAACGTCGACAAGGCCTGCCTTTTCTTCGAAGCGAAGTTGCTCGCCTACCGGCCTTCCGAAGGCGGCTCCTGCTGTGGCGAGCACATGGGCCGTGCCGACATTCGGGTGGCCGGCGAAGGGAACTTCCGTCACTGGCGTGAAGATGCGGACTTCGGCCGTATTGGCTGGGTCACTCGCAGGTAGGACGAAGGTCGTTTCCGAATATCCGAACTCTGCCGCGACTTGCTGCATCTCGATGTCTGTCAGGCCCCGTGCATCGGTGATAACGGCGAGCGGATTGCCGGCAAACCGGCTTTCGGTGAAGACATCGACGGTGACGAAGGGGACGGTTTTCATGCGGGCTCCGGATGTTCCATTCCCCTCCCATAACGCAGAAAACCCGGCGCGTGGCCGGGCTTTCGTGTCCTGATGACAAGTTTGACGTCAGTGGTCACGTCTTACTTATAAGAGCCTGGACCCAATTATTCGGCCGCGATGGCGCCGACCTTGGCAACGCTTGCGGCGTAAATCTGCTCGATCGTCGCCGCGATGCTGCTGTTGAATTCGGCGTCGCTCATGGAGGCACGCAGCTTTTCGGCGAGCGCGCGCGAGAAGCTCGCGATCATGCCGTGGTTCTGTCGCAGCTTTTCGCAGGCGTCGACCGTCGAATAGCCACCGGAGAGGGCCACAACACGGACGACTGCTGCATGGCTCATCAGCGGTGCGTAGAAGTCGGCCACGGTCGGAATGGTCAGCTTGAGCATGACCTTGTCGCCTGATGGCAGCTTGTCGAGCTCGGCGGCGATTGCGTCACGCAGGATGGCTTCGGCTTCCGCCTTGCTCGGGCTCTTGATCGAGACTTCCGGTTCGACGATCGGCACGAGGCCCTGGGCGATGATCTGGCGGGCAACCTCGAACTGCTGGCGCACGACGGCGGTGATGCCGGCCTTGTCAGCATGGGCGATGACCGAGCGCATCTTGGTGCCGAAGATACCCTTTTCGCGGCCGCGGATGAGAAGCGCGTCGAGGTCCGGCATGGGCTTCATCAGTTGAACGCCGTTTTCTTCCTCCATCAGCCCCTTGTCGATCTTGAGGAAGGGGACAACGCCCCGCTTTTCCCAGAGGAAGGAGGGGACGGGCTCGCCGTCGACATCGCCGTCCATGGTCCGCTCAAAGAGGATGGCGCCGATGACCTTGTCGCCGGTGAAGGCAGGCGCCTTCATGATGCGCACGCGCATTGCGTGGATCAGGCGGTACATTTCGTCGTCGCCCTGGTAGTCGCTCTCGGAGACGCCATAGAGACGCAGTGCGCCCGGTGTCGAACCGCCACTCTGGTCCAGCGCGGCGATGAAGCCGGGTGCCGAGGTCATTTTGTCCAACATCTTCGCGTCCACCATATCTCACTCCTATCCCTGAACATGGCGCCGTCGCGCCGGACTATTCTCTTGCTCTTTCGACGGACCGCTGTGGTCGTCCGGGTCATTCCCTTGAGCCTTTCGGCCTTTAAAGACCGAGATGAGTTCGGCGATAACAGAACTTCTCCAAAGGGAAAATGGGCAGCTAACCTATTGAAACGATTGAAATCATTTCAATCGTTTGAAAATTCAAAGATTTTTAAATGCGTTTCAATCGGCACGGAAATTGCTGTCGTTTCGCCGACAGACTGCACATCTGGCTTCACGAGGAACAACCCGCTTGGCGGACCGAGGTTCCCGTTGCACCATGCTAACACCGAAGGCTCGGCAGCCAAATGACATGGCGCACGAAAAAACCGCGTGCCCTGGGACACGCGGTCACTGTGTTTCCGATCGGTGCGTCGGCGTGATCAGCCCTTGGTCAGGACCGCGACGCCTGGCAATTCCTTGCCTTCCATCCATTCGAGGAAAGCGCCGCCTGCCGTCGAGACATAGGAGAAGTCATCGGCAACGCCCGCGTGGTTGAGTGCCGAGACGGTGTCGCCGCCGCCGGCAACGGAAACCAGCTTGCCGGCCTTGGTCTGTTCGGCGGCATGCAGGGCCGCCGAAACGGTCGCCTTGTCGAAGGGCGCGATTTCGAAGGCGCCGAGCGGGCCGTTCCAAACCAGGGTTGCGGCCTTGCCGATCCAGCTGTTGATCAGTTCTACGGACTTCGGGCCAACGTCCAGCATCATGGCATCCGCGGGGATCGCGTTGATGTCGACGGTTTCGTTGGCGGCATTGGCCTTGAACTCGCGGGCAACGACGCCGTCGACGGGCAGCACGATGGCGCAGCCGGCGGTCTTCGCTGTTTCCATGATCGAACGGGCGGTGTCGGCGAGGTCATGCTCGCAGAGCGACTTGCCGACATCGATGCCCTGGGCGGCGATAAAGGTGTTCGCCATGCCGCCGCCGATGACGAGGGCGTCGACCTTGGTCACGAGGTTGGAAAGCAGATCGATCTTGGTCGAGACCTTGGCGCCGCCGACGATGGCAACGACGGGTCGGGTCGGCTGTCCCAGACCCTTTTCCAGCGCTTCGAGTTCAGCCTGCATGGTGCGGCCGGCATAGGCGGGCAGGTGGTGGGCAAGGCCTTCGGTCGAGGCATGCGCACGGTGTGCGGCCGAAAAGGCGTCGTTGACGTAGATGTCGCCGTTCTTGGCGAGTTCGGCGGTAAACTCCGGGGTGTTCTTCTCTTCGCCCTTGTGGAAGCGGGTGTTTTCGAGAAGCAGGATGTCGCCGTTCTCCATCTTGGCGATGGCGTCGGCAGCAGGTGCGCCGATGCAGTCGGAGGCGAAGGCGACGCGCTGGTCGAGCACTTCCTCGACGGCAGGCGCGATCAGAGACAGCGACTGGTCCGCGACCGGTTCACCCTTCGGACGACCGAAATGGGCGAGCAGGATGACCTTGGCGCCCTTTTCCGACAGTTCCAGGATCGTCGGCGCAACGCGCTCGATGCGGGTCGTGTCGGAGACCTTGCCGTTGGTCACGGGGACGTTGAGGTCAACGCGGACAAGCACGCGCTTGCCTGCGATGTCGGAGAGATCGTCGAGTGTCTTGAAAGCCGGCATGGGTCTACCCGTCTTGAATGCTGTTGGAATTGGGCTTGCGGGCCGGACCTTACACCGCTCGTGTGACGGCGCAAGGCGCGCCGGCTCATTTTTCGGCGCTGCGATCGACGGCTGCCGCGCCGCGTTTGCGACGCAGGTAATCGCGTGTCGCATGGGCGAGTTCGCGGATATTGAGGAAGATCGGCCAGGTGGTCGCAGGCTCGACCGGTTCCATCGAGACGCCGACCGAGGCGATGTGGCCGTGCTCGTCGATGTCGCGGACGATCAGAACAATGGTGCCGAGGCGAACGCGATCCGCATAGTCCGGCCGGCCGCCGACACGCTGGGTGATCAGTTCGGCGACCGTCTTGCCGCGTTCGCTGTCGGAGATCGAAAGCGGCCCATAGGCCTCGTCGATATCGCGCACATGGCTGGCGGGAGCGATGGCGAAGGTGCCGAAGAATTCGCCGTCGTCCTCGGCCACCGGGGCCTCGGTGGCGAAGAGTCGGTCGAGCAGCTTGGAATAGCTCGGCGCGATGAAGAGGTAGACCTGGTCATTCTCGCGCAGACGGCCGGCATATTGATAGCGCATCGACTTGCCATCGCGGATGACGAGCGAGGGCATGGCCCAGCGCGGAATGCGCTCGCCGTTGAGCACGGGGCTGCCGGCGACGACGCGGTAGGCCAACAGTTCGTGATTTGCGGTACCCGGCAGGTCGAGTTCGACCTTGTCGATGGCACCGATGCGCGGCGGGATGATAAGGCCGAGACGCTTGGCCAGTGGCTTGATGGTCCAGCCTTGTAGAACCAGCGAGATCATGACGACGATGAAGGCCGTGTTGAAGAAGGCCTCGCCGTTTTCCATGTTGCCGATGACGGGCACGATGCCGAGCAGGATGGAGACCGCACCGCGCAAGCCCACCCAGGCGATGAAGCCCGTTTCACGCTGGGTGAAGTCGAAGGGCAGGAGGCAGAGCCAGACCGCGAGTGGCCGCGCGACGAACACCAGGAAGAGGGCGAGCAGAACGGCGGGCAGCAGGATCTGCGGAAACTGCGACGGGGTCGCGAGCAGGCCGAGCACCAGGAACATGACGATTTGGGCAAGCCAGGTCATGCCGTCCTGGAACCGCTTGATCGACACCGTCGAGGGTAGCTTGCGCGAACCCGCATAGATCCCAGCGACATACACGGCAAGGAAGCCGCTGCCGCCGATCAGGCCGGTAAAGGAGAAGATCATCAAGGCGATCGCCAGCATGAAGATCGGGGCGAGACCCTGCTCGATCTGCAGCTTACGCAGGATGAAGGCGATCATTGCGCCACCGACGAGGCCGAGGATCAGGCCGATGCCCATCTGCTCGACGAAGAGCCTCAGGAGTTCGAGCGACAGACCGTCCGAGCCGCTGCCATTGGAAATGAGTTCGACCAGAGCGATGGCGAGGAAGATCGCCATTGGGTCGTTGGTGCCGGATTCGACTTCCAGCGTCGAGCGTACGCGATCACGGATGTTGATGCCGCCGATGCGCAGCAGGAAGAAGACGGCAGCCGCATCGGTCGACGCGAGGATCGCGCCGAGGAGCAGGCCTTCGAGATAGCTGAAGCCAAAGAGGAAGTGTGCCGCCACGCCGAGCAGGACGGTCGTCAGCAGCACGCCGAAGGTCGCGAGCGTCAAGGCGGGGGCGGCCGACAGGCGGAAAGACTGCAGCGATGTGCCGAAGCCCGAATCGAAAAGGACGACTGCCAGGGCAAGCGAGCCGATTACATAGGCGAGGGGGAAGTTGGAGAAGTCGATGCCGAGGCCGTCGACACCTGCGCCAAGGCCAATGGTCAGAAAGAGAAGAAGGAGGGGCGCGCCGAAGCGGAAAGCGATGAGGCTCGAAAAGGCAGCCAGGAAAACCAGCGCCGTTGCAACCAACGTGACCGCATAAAACTCACTCAATCCTCTTCCCCTTTCCCGATGCCGGCCGATCGACAGCGCCCATCACTGTCCGGTCCCTCTCTCCGGCTGTCAAACCGAAAGGTGGTGGCTTTCCGTCGTCATGACGGGCGATCCTTGCAAACCGGAAAATGAGATGCGTGCCGAACGGCTTGCGCAAAATGGAACAAGATCATGATCATAGTAGGGCGGATTTAAATTCTTTAATCCGCCCTACGAAATTTTATCGGGGTTCGGAAAGCAGTCCCCGGATCAGGGCGTAGCTTGCTCCCAGAAGCACAATGGCAAAGGGCAGGCCGGTGGAAACCGCCATGGCCTGGAGGGCCACCAGTCCGCCGCCGAGCAGCAGCGCGATGGCGACAAGGCCCTCGAAAGTCGCCCAGAACACCCGCTGCGGCACGGGTGCATTGACCTTGCCGCCGGCCGAGATCGTGTCGATCACCAGCGAGCCGGAGTCGGAGGAGGTGACGAAGAAGACCACCACGAGCACGATGCCGATGAAGGACGTGATGGCGGTGAGCGGCAGATGGGCGAGCATCTCGAACAGCTGCAGTTCAAGTGCTGCGTCCTGGACGCTGCTCAGGCCGTCATTGACGACCTGGCTGATCGCCGTGCCGCCGAGCGCTGTCATCCAGAGGACGGAAACCAGCGATGGGATCAAGAGCACTGCCGTCAGAAGCTCACGCACGCTGCGGCCACGGCTGACGCGTGCGATGAACATGCCGACGAAGGGCGACCAGCTGATCCACCAGGCCCAGTAGAAGGCCGTCCAGCCCTGTGAGAAGTTGGTGTCTTCCCGACCGAAGGGATTGGCCAAGGCGGGCAGATAGGTCGCATAGGCCTTCAGGTTCAGGAAGAAACCCTGAATGATCTGCATGGTCGGGCCGACCGCGATGATGAAGACGAGCAGCAAGGCAGCGAGGCCGAGATTGATCTCCGACAGGAGTTTGACGCCCTTGTCCATGCCAGCGACGACCGAGGCGATGGCGATGCAGGTGATGGCGAGCACGAGTAGGATCATCGTCGTCTGGGTCGATGGAATGCCGAAGAGGAATTCCAGGCCGGCACTCGCCTGCTGGGCACCGATGCCGAGCGAGGTCGACAGGCCGAAGATGGTGGCGAAGACCGCAAGGATATCGATGACATGGCCCGGCCAGCCCCAGACGCGTTCGCCGAAGATCGGGTAGAAGATCGAGCGCAGGGTGAGAGGCAGCCCTTTGTTGAAGGAGAAGAGTGCGAGTGACAATGCCACGACCGCATAGATCGCCCAGGGGTGCAGGCCCCAATGGAAGATGGTCGCGGCCATGGCAAGGCGACGAGCCGTTTCGGGGTCACCGACCGCACCATTGAGGGGTGCCCAGTCGGTCCGTACGCCATCTTCGAAGACCGGCCCGCCAAGGGCTGCGGTGAAGTGGCCCATGGGCTCGGAGACGCCATAGAACATCAGGCCGATGCCCATGCCGGCAGCAAAGAGCATCGAGAACCAGGAGAGATTGCCGTAGTCGGGGCTCGCATCGGGGCCACCAAGCCGGATCCGCCCGAGCGGCGAGACGATGAGACCGATGCAGACGATCACGAATACGTTGCCGGTGAGCAGGAAGAACCAGTCGAGATTGCCGGTGAGGAAATCGCGCAGCCCAGTGAAGGCGGGCTCGAGCGTGGTCTGAAAGGCCAGCGTCAGGAAGGTGAAAACGACGATAGCGAGGGCCGAGACGCTGAAGACGACATTATGGATGTCGAGTTCGAAGACGAAGCGGCGGCGGAAATTGATGTTGTCCTGACCGATCTCATAGGTCGTGTCGATGATCTCGGTGCGCCCTTCTGGCGCCGGGATCGCCTCTTCGGCGACAGCGGTATTGGGATCGGTGATTGTTATGGCCAATGGTCCGGTATCCTTTCGAATGGGTGGGGCCAAGGCCCCGAAGACGGCGCGGAACGCGCGCCAGGAAGGGGCGCAGGTCTGCCGGAGCAGCCGCATTTGCGCCACAATTCGAAGGGGCAACCATTGACGTGCCGGATTGTTCCCAACCGGGACGATTTTTTCTCGAGCCTTTTTCCTCATCTCCGAAACGAAAGAAGGCGGGCCATTGCTGGCCCGCCTTCCTTCAAGATGATGTCCGAATGATCAGATGAGCTTGGCGAGCGCCACAGCCGTGTCCGACATGCGGTTGGAGAAGCCCCACTCGTTGTCGTACCAGGTCAGGATGCGGACGAAGTTGCCTTCGAGAACCTTGGTCTGGTCGAGCGCGAAGATCGAGGAGTGGCTGTCGTGGTTGAAGTCACGGCTGACCAGCGGCTCGTCGGTGTAACCGAGGATGCCCTTCAGCGCGCCGTTGGAGGCGGCGATGATGGCGTCGTTGATTTCCTGCGCGGTGGTGTTCTTCTTGGCGACGAACTTGAAGTCGACGACCGAGACGTTCGGGGTCGGCACGCGGATCGAGGTGCCGTCGAGACGGCCCTTGAGGTGCGGGAGCACGAGGCCAACGGCCTTGGCTGCACCCGTCGAGGTCGGGATCATGGACAGGGCTGCAGCGCGAGCGCGGTACAGGTCCTTGTGCATGGTGTCGAGCGTCGGCTGGTCACCCGTGTAGGAGTGGATCGTGGTCATGAAGCCGTGGTCGATGCCGACGGCGTCATCCAGCGTCTTGACGACCGGAACCAGGCAGTTCGTCGTGCAGGATGCGTTCGAGATGACCAAGTGGTCCTTGGTCAGCTGATCGTGGTTGACACCGAAGACGACCGTCAGGTCGGCGCCGTCAGCCGGAGCCGAGACGATGACGCGCTTGGCGCCAGCCTGGAGGTGAAGGGCAGCCTTGTCACGCGAGGTGAAGATGCCCGTGCATTCCATGGCGATGTCGACGCCGAGTTCCTTGTGGGGAAGCGTGGCCGGATCCTTGATCGCGGTGACCTTGATCGGCTTGCCGCCGTCGATGATGATCGTGTCGCCTTCGACCTTGACCGTGGCCGGGAACTTGCCGTGGATCGAGTCGTAACGCAGCAGATGCGCGTTCGTCTCGACTGGGCCGAGATCGTTGATGGCGACGACTTCGATGTCGGTGCGGCCGGATTCGACGATGGCGCGGAGAACGTTACGTCCGATACGGCCGAAGCCGTTGATGGCAACTTTCACAGTCATTGGTGCACTCCCGATTGAATATTGAGCTCTTGGGCAATGTCAGGGCGCCTTGGGGACGCCCTGGCGGGATTGTGTCAGGCAAGCTTGGCTTCGGCGGCGGCCACGACGGCGTCCGCCGTGATGCCGAAGTGCTTGTAGAGTTCCTTGGCAGGACCGGAGGCGCCGAAGGACTTCATGCCGATGAAGGTGCCGGTGGAACCGATGATCGCGTCCCAGCCCTGGCGAATGCCGGCTTCGACGGCGATCTTGACTGGCGCGTTGCCGATGATCGCTTCCTGGTAGTCAGCGTCCTGCTCGAAGAAGAGTTCGAAGCAGGGAACGGAGACGACGCGGGCGGAGATGCCCTTGGCTTCCAGCTGCTGCTGAGCCTTCATCGCGATCTCGACTTCCGAACCGGAGGCGAAGATCGAGACCTTGGCGTCGCTTGCAGAGATCAGCTCGTAAGCACCCTGAGCACAAAGATTGCGCTCTTCGTATTCGGTGCGGGCCGGGATCAGGTTCTGACGCGTGAGCGCGATGCCCGACGGACGATCCTTTGTTTCGAGCGCAACCTGCCAGCATTCCACCGTTTCCGTGGCGTCGGCCGGACGGAACATCATCAGGTTCGGAATGGCGCGGAGCGCTGCCATGTGCTCGACCGGCTGGTGGGTCGGGCCGTCTTCGCCAAGACCGATGGAATCATGCGTCAGGACGTGGATCACGCGGATGCCCATGAGGGCTGCCAGACGGATCGACGGACGGCAATAGTCCGAGAAGATCAGGAAGCCGCCGGAATAGGGGATCAGGCCGCCATGCAGCGCAATGCCGTTCATGGCTGCGGCCATACCGTGTTCGCGGATGCCGTAATGGATGTAACGGCCGGAGAAGTCGGTTGGGGTGATCGACTTGGTCTGGCTGGTCTTGGTGTTGTTCGAGCCGGTCAGGTCAGCGGAACCGCCGAGCGTTTCGGTGACGACGCCGTTGATGACTTCGAGGGCATCTTCCGAAGCCTTGCGGGTTGCGACCGTCGGCTTGGTTTCAGCGAGCTTCTTCTTGTAGGCGTCGACAGCGCCGGCGAGCGTGCCGGGCAGTTCGCCAGCGAAGCGGCGGTTGAATTCGGCGCGCTTCTCGGCGTCGGCACCAGCGAGCCGGGCTTCCCAATCCTTGCGGGTCTTGGTCGAGCGCAGGCCGGCGAGGCGCCAGGCGTCGAGCACGTCAGCGGGGATCGAGAAGGCTTCCTCGTTCCAGCCGAGAGCCTTGCGGGTGGCGGCGATTTCGTCAGCGCCGAGCGGCGAACCGTGAACCTTGTGGGTGCCGGCCTTGTTCGGAGCGCCGAAGCCGATGACGGTCTTCGCAGCGATCATGGTCGGCTTGTCGGACTTCTTGGCCGTTTCAATGGCTGCAGCGATCGCTTCCGGATCGTGGCCGTCGATGGCGATCGTGTTCCAGTTGGCAGCGCGGAAGCGGGCGTGCTGGTCGGTCGAGTCGGCGAGAGAGATCGCGCCGTCGATCGAAATGCCGTTGTCGTCCCAGAAGACAATCAGCTTGTTGAGCTTCAGGTGGCCGGCGAGCGTGATCGCTTCCTGGCTGATACCTTCCATGAGGCAGCCGTCACCGGCAAGCACATAAGTGTAGTGGTTCTGCAGTTCCGAGCCGAACTCGTTTTCCAGCTTCTTTTCGGCGAGCGCCATGCCGACGGCAGTCGCAATGCCCTGGCCGAGCGGACCTGTTGTCGTTTCGATGCCGGAGGCGTGGCCATATTCCGGGTGGCCGGCAGTCTTGGCACCGAGCTGACGGAAGGACTTGATGTCCTCGATCGTCATGTCCTCATAGCCGGTTAGATAGAGGAGCGAGTAGATCAGCATGGAGCCGTGGCCGGCCGACAGCACGAAGCGGTCGCGGTCGGGCCAGAGCGGGTTCTTGGGGTCGAAGCTCAGGTAGCGGGTGAAAAGAACGGTCGCGACATCGGCGCAGCCCATGGGCATGCCGGGATGGCCGGAATTGGCCTTTTCCACTGCATCCATGGCGAGGAAACGGATCGCATTCGCCATCCGCTGATGTTTTTCGGGAGAAATCATGGCTTATCCGCTTGTTCCGGGGCTTCGAGATACGGCCTGCCGGGACGGGCCGTCTGAACGGGGGTGATCCTTATCAGGTGCATCGCGCAAGTCAACAAATGGGCCGGCTTCGGGCGTTTCTGGGATCAAGAAAACATCTCTTTGCCTCTTTCCTGTGCGAGTTCCGAAGATGACTTCGGGAGCAGCAAATCGGGACAGTCTTCCACAGAATTGGCTTCTTCCAACGGCCCGCGCTTTATTGACGCGCGGCAAGCCCGGGGCTTACTGTCCCGGCACACATGGTCGGGGCGGCCACGACGATTCGTGTAGCGAACAGACATCACTGAGGCAGGGGCGAACGAATGCCGGCGGAAAATTCGGTTGATGCCGCGCTCGCAGCGCTACGTCAGGCTGTCGCCGGGCTCGAGAACGCCGTCGACATGCGTTTCGAAGCGGAGCGCGAGAGCACGGAGATCGACGGTGAAGTTCGGCGGGTTCATGCCGACCGGGCGCGGCTTGCCCAGGAGCTCGATCAGTCGGAGTTTCGGGCGAACCGCCTCGAAGAAGTCAACCGCGAGGTTTCCCGGCGTCTTGTCACGGCGATGGAAACGATCCGGGCGGTGCTCGACCGCTGAACGGTCGACAACAGCGTTAGTTGCTTCCGGCGTCAGAACGCCGCGCGTGAGAAAGAGTTGGAAGGCCGATGTCGCAGGTGACAGTCACGATCGACGGAAAAGCCTATCGCATGGCTTGCGAGGAGGGCCAGGAGGCCCATCTCACCGAGCTTGCGAGCCAGTTCGATCGCTATGTCGGCCATCTCAAGGGACAGTTCGGCGAAATCGGCGATCTCCGTATCACCGTCATGGCCGGGATCATGGTCATGGATGAGATGGCGGAGATCAATCGCCGTCTGGCTGCCGCCGAAGCTGAACTTGCCGGGTTCCGCGACGGGCGCGATACGGTTCTTTCAGGTGTGCATCACCGCGAAGAAGCCGTGGCGCATGCTATATCAGACCTCGCAGAGCGTCTGAACGGCATTACCCGCAAACTCACCCAGCGGCCCGCGCCCCAGCCTCAGGGCTGAGGACTATTTGCCAAGCCCACTGGCGCATTGCCTGCGAAGCGCCTATATCTGAATCGCGGTCTGCGCCTCACGACAGGAACCACAATCCCTGGGGCCATACTCGATCCAAAGGGAGCTGTCCCTGGCCGGGCCCGTGGGCTCGGACATATGGCGCCCACCTACGTTTGTAGGCACCCAGGATCGTAAATCTCCATCGGTTGCCGTGGATCGCACCTTTTCATCTCATCGAGATCATACAAAAAAGCCGCCGCGATCGCTCGCGACGGCTTTTTGTTGATTGGGCGGCTGGGATCAGAATTCTTCCCAGTTGTCCTGCGATGCGGCTGCGGCCGTGTTGCCGCCGCCGAATGCCTTGGCGAGATTGCCGACCATCTTGCGGGCCGGGGAGGCAACGGGCCGGGTTTCGGCTGCAGCAGCAGCCGGACGTGCGGCCGGGCGGTAGGCCGGTGCCGATGCGGAGTAGGTCGGTGCAGCAGACGAGCGGGCGGCAGAGGTTGCCGCACCGGCCATGCGGAACTGCGAGACAAGGCCTGCGAGGTTGCGGGCGCTGTCGGCCAGGCGGTGCGTGACGGCGGTTGCCTCTTCCACCATGGCGGCGTTCTTCTGGGTGAATTGGTCCATGTGGTTGACGGAGCCGTTGATCTCGTTGAGCGCGGTCGACTGTTCACGCGCAGCAGACGCGATGGATGTGATGTGGTCGTTGATGACGGCCACCTGGCTGGAGATCTCACCCAGCGCGTTGCCGGTCTGCTGGACCAGCGAGACGCCGCCGGCGACGGCTTCGCCCGACTTGTTGATCAGCGCCTTGATGTCCTTGGCCGCATTTGCAGAACGCTGAGCCAGTTCGCGGACTTCCTGGGCGACGACGGCAAAGCCCTTGCCGGCTTCACCGGCGCGAGCCGCCTCGACGCCGGCGTTCAGCGCCAGCAGGTTGGTCTGGAAGGCGATTTCGTCGATGACGTTGATGATCTTCGAGATTTCGCTGGATGCCTGCTCGATGCGGCTCATCGCCTCGATCGCGTTCGAGACGACCTTGCTGGAGTTCTCGGTGCTCTGGCGCGCCTTGGTTGCCATGGTCGCCGCTTCGTCGGCCTTGGAAGACGAGCCACGGACCGTCGAGGTGATCTGTTCGAGGGCGGCGGAGGTTTCTTCCAGCGAGGCAGCCTGCTGCTCGGTACGCTTCGAGAGATCGTCGGTGGCAGAGCGCATTTCGGCAGAGCTTGCCTCGATGCCGCTGGTTTCCACACGAATTTCGGAAAGCGTGCTGCTGAGCTTCTCGACGGAGGCGTTGAAGTCGACGCGCAGGCGATCGAGGTTGCCGGTGAAGGTGCGATCGATGCGGACCGTGAGGTCGCCGTCGCTCAGTCGGTTCAGACAGTCGGCGAGCACGTCAACGGCTTCCTGGACGATGCGCGAGTCTTCGGCCTTCGCCTTCTCGTTCTCTGCGCGGTCCCGCTCGCCCTGGGCAGCAGCGTCTGCTGCGCGGCGCTCGATTTCGATCTTCTGGATAGCGCTTTCACGGAAAACGTTGATCGAGCGGGCGAGGGCGCCGATCTCGTTGTGCAGATGCTGATCCGGAACGGAGGTCTCGAGCTGGCCGGAGGCCAGGCGATCGGCGACGGCGGTCAGGCGGGGCAGCGAGCCAACGATACGGCGGACGAGCAGTGCAATGAGCGTGGCTGCGATCAGAAGCACGATCAGGGCTGTCGTGCCGATGGCATAGGTCATCTCGGTGGCGATGCTGTTGATGTCGGCCTTGCGAACGCCGGCATAGAGGATGCCGAGCACGTCGCCGGCCGGAGAGAAGATCGGCTGGTAGATCGTGTAGTAGGGCGTTTCCAGGATGACGGCTTCGCCGCGATAGACCTGACCCTTGACCGAGAAGGGATAGACGGCGCCGGTCTGGCCGAGTGCCGTTCCGACCGCACGGTTGCCATCAGGCTTGATGATGTTGGTGGTGCGGCGCCAGAAGTCCTTGCTCTCGGCGTCCCACGCAAAGATCGTCGCCGTCTGGCCGGTCATGCGGCCGATCGTGTCGATCATCGTGTGTTCGGTGAATTCCTTCGGGATCCCTTCCATCACAATCCGCTCGACATTGCCGTCCTTCGCCCAGGTCACCTTGGTGCCCGGCAGGTCGCGCTCGATGATGGTGGCGGCGGTACGAAGGCTTGCATCCTGGCCGGCAATCGCCTGCTGCTGGATGCGCGTCTCAATGCTGCCGGAGATGACCCACGCCACGGCTCCGAGCGCCGCGATCAAGATCATGACCGTCGTCGCGGTGATTGTTTTCGTGATGCCGAAGCGCGAAAAGAACTGCATAGAAATGCCCCTTGAACGTTGTCTTGATCCTTAGTCTAAGCGCTTTGAGTTAATCCTTGGTTTTTTAGGGTATTTTCAAACCAAGTTGATGAAGTGCAAAAACACGATTTTCTGGTGTCTGGCCTCCCCATATTTGGCGAGGTTGCGAAGAAAGGAGCCGCAAGTGGTGGAAAAGCGGGAATTGAAGGCCGGAATCCGCAAGGCGCGACTGGCGGTCCGAGATGCGATCCCGGCGGAGCTCAGGCTTGAGCACGGCCTCGCGATGGCAGAGCATGCCGGCGACGCTTTGGAGATGGAGCCGGGGCTCGTGGTCTCCGGCTTTTTCCCGATCCGCTCCGAGGCGGATATCCGCCCGCTGATGGCGCGGCTCAAGGCACGGGGCGCGCGCCTCTGCCTGCCCGTCGTCATGGACAAGGAGACGATCGTCTTTCGCGAACTCGTGGCCGGTGCAGAACTCGTGAATACCGGGTTCGGCACCCGTGGCCCGGGGCCGGAGGCGGCCGTTCTCGACCCGGATCTGCTCCTGGTTCCGCTCTCCGCCTTTGATGCCAGCGGCAATCGGATCGGCTATGGTGCGGGTCATTATGACCGCGCGATCGCTCGTCTGAGGGAAAAAGGCCGGCATCCGCGGCTGATCGGCATTGCATTCGACTGTCAGGAGGTGGCAGAAGTGCCCTTCGAGGCCCATGATGTCCGGCTAGAGGCCGTGCTGACCGAAAGCGGCCTCAAAAGATTCATGGAGTGATTGGACGAAAATGCGACTTCTGTTCCTCGGAGACATGGTGGGCAAGACCGGACGTACGGCTGTATGGGAGCGGTTGCCGGGCCTGATCTCCGACCTGAAGCTCGATTTCGTCATCGTCAACGGCGAGAACGCTGCGGGCGGCTTCGGCATCACCGAGGACATCTATCTTGAGACGATCAATGCGGGTGCTGATGTCGTCACCACCGGCAACCATGTCTGGGACCAGAAGGAGGCCGTCTCCTTCTGCACGCGCCATGACCAGTTCCTTCGCCCCGCAAATTACCCCGCCGGCACACCGGGCAAGGGCTCCGGCCTGTTTTATGCCCGCAATGGCGCGCGCGTGCTTGTCGCCAACATCATGGGCCGCGTCTTCATGCATCCCGAACTCGACGACCCCTTCAAGTCGGCCGAGACGATCCTGGCGGCCTGTCCGCTGAAGGAGCAAGCCGACGTCATCGTGTTCGACTTCCATGCGGAGGCGACCAGCGAGAAGCAGTGCTTCGGGCATTTCGTCGATGGCCGTGCAAGCTTCGTTGTCGGTACCCATACCCATGTGCCGACCGCCGACCACCAGATACTGAACGGTGGCACGGCCTATATGTCGGATGCCGGCATGTGCGGCGACTATGACTCCTCGCTCGGAATGGAGAAAGAAGAGCCACTCAACCGCTTCATCTCCAAGATGCCGAAGGGGCGTTTTGAGGCGGCGAGCGGTCCGGCCACGATCTGCGGCGTTGGCGTCGAGATTTCCGATGCAACGGGACTGGCCGAAAAGATCGCGCCGCTGCGGCTTGGACCACGCCTCGCCGAGACGATCCCGCCGTTCTGGGCCTGAGCGCCCGGCGATAACGCCATTGTGACGCTCGCAGACGGGGAGGCCGCTTTACGCTTTCCCGACGCTCCCGCATTCTGAGCCGCAGGGAAGACGGTGCAGGGAGCGGCATGATGCTGAGACTGGTGTTGTCCACGATGGCGCTCACGGCTTTGGCCAGCAGCGTGTTTGCACAGGAAGCCAATCGGCCACAGGTCAGCCAGTGTCAGCTGATCGCCGAGAAGATCCCGAATGTTCAATATGCCAATTTCACCCCGCAAGCCTCGGGGGCTCCTGCGCTCACCCTCGCGCAGGTGCAGGAAGACGTTGTCATCACCTTCGTCGGACATTCGACCTTCCAGATCGATACGCCCGGCGGCATTTCGATTGCCACTGACTTCAACGGATGGCTGAGAACGTCGCGCACGCCAGATGTCGTGACGATGAACAAGGCGCATTCGAGCCATTACACGCTCAATCCGGATCCGGCGATCGGTGCTGTTCTGCAGGGCTGGAACGAGACGCAGTCGGGGCAGCCCGTGGAACATCGCCTGGTGGTCGGCGACGCCTATATCCGCAATGTGCCGACCGACATCCGCGACTGGGGCGGATCGATGGAGGCAAACGGCAACTCGATCTTCATCTTCGAAGTGGCGGGTCTCTGCATCGGGCATCTCGGCCATCTGCATCATGAGCTCACCGATACGCATTATGGCGAGATCGGCCGCCTGGATATTCTGATGGTGCCTGTCGACGGTGGACTGACGCTCGGCGCCGACAGCATGAGCCGGATCGTCAAACGGTTACGATCCGCCGTGATCCTGCCCATGCATCGCCGAGGTCCGCCGATCGAAACCTTCCTGTCGATGTTCGACGACAGTTTCGATACGCAGATCTCGGAGAACCGCGGCTTCACCGTGTCCATGCGGACATTGCCGAAGAAGCCGCTGATCCTCGTGCTTCAGGGGGTCTGACCGACCCCCTTCGCCTCAGGCGAAGCGGACGTGGCGATGAACGCCGACGTCAGGCATCTTTTCCGGGTTGAGGTTCGCCTTGGCGATTTCCCAGCCGAACTTGATGGTGCTGCCCGTCGAGGCCCAGATCTCGCCCTCGTCGAGGGAAAGCGCCAGCATGGTGAGGAGGGGATCGGACTTGCCGCCCTCGTACCAGGCTGCAACGACCGAGTTCCAGTATTCGTCGATCTTGGCCTGGTCCTTGACCACCGTCAGGCTGCCGGTCAGCGATGCATGATAGTCGTGGTTCTTGCCGACGACGCAGAACTGGCCGCGGCTGCCTTGACGAAGTGCCTTCACAAGGTCGGTGTCGGTCTTGGTGTAGAACCAGATGATATGTGTCGAGCGATCCGCCTGCGGTGCCATGGGCCGCATGAGAAGATCGGAGCCGACGAGACCGAGCATGCCGGCATGCACGTCGTCGATTTCCTCCCAAAGCTGTTCTACGGGATTTTCCTTGGCTTCAGTGAAGCTTGCCATCTTTTGTCTCCTTGGGTTTTGCCGTGGAGGCAACGAAGTTCAAGGTCAGATGTTCCTCACCCAGCGGCGCTTTGCAGAGGGTTGATGACCCTTGAACCGGGCGGATTTCGCCCGTATAAGGCGCCCATTCCCAACATACAGACCTGATCAGGGGTGCCATGGCTGGCCATTCACAGTTTAAAAACATCATGCACCGCAAGGGGAAGCAGGACGGTATCCGTTCCAAGATGTTCTCCAAGCTTGCGCGCGAAATCACCGTTGCTGCAAAGACCGGTCTGCCTGACCCGACCATGAACGCGGCCCTTCGCCTTGCCGTGCAGAACGCCAAGGCACAGTCGATGCCGAAGGACAACATCGAGCGCGCGATCAAGAAGGCGTCCGGTGCCGATGCTGAGACCTATGACGCGATCCGCTACGAGGGCTATGGTCCGGGCGGCGTTGCCGTCATCGTCGAGACGCTGACCGACAATCGCAACCGTACGGCATCCGTCGTCCGCTCGACCTTCTCGAAGGCCGGTGGTGCACTCGGCGAAACCGGTTCGGTATCCTTCTCCTTCGACCATGTCGGCGAGATCACCTACAAGGCTGCTGTCGGCGATGCCGACAAGGTCATGGAAGCGGCGATCGAAGCCGGTGCCGAAGACGTCGTGTCCGATGAAGACGGCCACACGATCTACTGCGCCTTCGAAGACATGAACGAGGTCTCCAAGGCGCTCGAAGCCGTGCTCGGTGGTGCGGAATCGGTCAAGGCCATTTGGAAGCCGCAGAACACCATCGAAGTCGACGAGGAAAAGGCGACTTCGCTGATGAAGCTCATCGACACGCTGGAAGACGATGACGACGTGCAGAACGTCTACTCGAACTTCGAAGTCTCCGACGAAGTCATGGCGAAGCTTTCGGCCTGATCGTCACACTCGATCGAGACAAACAAAAGCCCGGCTGCATCGCAGCCGGGCTTTTTGCTTTTCAGGAATTTGGCGACGGCTCAGGCGGCGGCGCTGCGCACGCTGCCGATGACATCCACCAGTTCGTTGACGATGCGCTCGACCTGCTCGCGGTCGTCGCCTTCCGCCATGACGCGGATCAGGGGTTCGGTGCCGGAGGGGCGGATGACCAGACGACCGGACTTTGCGAGTTCGGCTTCGGCATCGGCGATCGCCTGCTTGACCACGGCGTCTTCCAGCGGCTTGCCGCCGGAGAAGCGGACATTGCGCAGGAGCTGCGGCACGGGCTCGAAGCGATGGCAGAGTTCGCTGACCGTGCGGCCGGTGCGCTTGA
Source organism: Allorhizobium sp. nf9_anc (assembly GCF_056323085.1). Taxonomy (NCBI): domain Bacteria; kingdom Pseudomonadati; phylum Pseudomonadota; class Alphaproteobacteria; order Hyphomicrobiales; family Rhizobiaceae; genus Allorhizobium; species Allorhizobium sp. nf9_anc. The sequence continues at coordinate 694,364 of NZ_CM150481.1, forward strand.
CGGCGGCGAGGATCTGCAGCGCGGCCACGAGGCCGTCGCCGGTCGTGCCGTGGTCGGAGAGCACGATGTGGCCGGACTGCTCGCCGCCGACGTTGAAGTCGTGGCTGCGCATGTGCTCGACGACATAGCGGTCGCCGACCTTGGTGCGGGCGAGCGTCAGGCCCTTGTCGCCGAGAAAGCGTTCCAGGCCGAGGTTCGACATGACGGTCGCGACGATGCCATTGCCGCGCAGCAGCCCGTCCTGCGCCCAGGTTTCGGCAACGACCGCCATCAGCTGGTCTCCGTCGATGACGGTGCCGTTCTCGTCGACGATGATGACCCGGTCGGCGTCGCCATCGAGCGCGATACCGATGTCGGCGCGGGTTTCATGCACCTTCTTCTGCAGCGTTTCCGGGTGGGTCGAGCCGCATTCGAGGTTGATGTTGGTGCCGTTCGGCTCGTTGCCGATGGTCACCACTTCGGCGCCGAGCTCCCAGAGGGCTGCGGGGGCCACCTTGTAGGCCGCGCCATTTGCGCAGTCGATCGCGACGCGCAGGCCATGCAGGGTGACGTCGCGGGGCAGGGTGCGCTTGGCAAACTCGACGTAGCGGTCATGCACGCCGTCGATACGCTTGGCGCGGCCGATATCATTGGGGGCTGCGAGCTGGCCGTAGATGTCCTTCTCGAGCATGTCCTCGATCTGCAGCTCCAGCTCGTCCGAGAGCTTGTAGCCATCGGGGCCGAAGAGCTTGATGCCGTTGTCGGCGAAGGGATTGTGCGAGGCCGAGATCATCACGCCGAGGTCGCAACGCAGCGAGCGCGTCAGCATGGCAACGGCGGGCGTCGGGATGGGGCCCAAAACGAAGGCGTCGAGGCCGGCTGCCGTAAAGCCGGCGACCATGGCGTTTTCAAGCATGTAGCCGGACAGGCGCGTATCCTTGCCGATCACGACACGGTGGCGATGGCCGCCGCGGCGGAAGATCGTACCGGCGGCGATGCCGACCCGCATGGCGAGATCCGGTGTCATGGGGAAGCGATTGGAGAGGCCGCGGATGCCGTCCGTGCCGAAGTAACGACGTGTCATCAAGTGTTCCTTCAAGTCCTATGGATCTCAGCCGCTTTGGAACGTCATCATTCGTGAGCGATCGCGCGGGGATCCCTTGTTGGCTGCTCATGCCACAGAACGCAGTAAAGGACACGTAAAATAGCGCTAAAAACGATTACACGGCGTTACCGGGTACCCGGTCGTCCACTAAATTCTGCTGATAGGATCATCTGAAACGAAAAAGGCCACCCGTTGGGGTGGCCTCGATCTTGAAGCATTTTTGCGCTCAGTGCGGCTGTGGTTCCAGACCGCCTTCGGCTTCCCCACCCTTCGGGGCGTCCTTGCGGCCGGTCGAGGGCACGGCCGAACCACGGCTTGGCGTGCTGTCGTCACCGCTGTCGCGCGACGGCTTCTCGCCACGGATCAGCGCCTTGATCTCTTCGCCCGAGAGCGTTTCGTATTCAAGCAGACCCTCGGCGATCGCGACGAAGGCGTCGTGGTGGTCGGTCAGGATGCGGCGGGCCTCGGTATAGGCCTCGTCGATCAGGCGACGGACTTCCATGTCGATCTTCTGGGCGGTCGATTCCGAGACGTTCTTTGACTGGGAAACCGAGTGGCCGAGGAAGACTTCCTGCTGGTTTTCACCGTAAGCGACCTGGCCGAGGACGTCGGAGAAGCCCCACTGGGTGACCATGGCGCGGGCAAGCTTGGTGGCCTGCTCGATGTCGGAAGAGGCACCAGAGGTGATATTCTCCTTGCCAAAGGTCAGCTCTTCGGCGACGCGGCCGCCCATCATGATGACGAGACGCGAGACCATCCACTTGTAGCTCATCGAGTAGCGGTCGCCCTCGGGGAGCTGCATGACCATGCCGAGTGCACGGCCGCGCGGAATGATGGTTGCCTTGTGCAGTGGGTCGGCTGCCGGCACCTGCAGAGCGGTGATGGCGTGGCCGGCTTCGTGATAGGCGGTCAGCTTCTTTTCGGCTTCGGTCATGGCGGAGGAGCGGCGTTCCGCACCCATCATGATCTTGTCCTTAGCGTCTTCGAATTCTGCCATGGTAACGACGCGCTTGTTGCGGCGGGCGGCCATCAGGGCTGCTTCGTTGACGAGGTTCATCAGGTCCGCACCGGAGAAGCCGGGCGTGCCACGGGCGAGGACCTTGAGGTCGACGTTCGGAGCCAGCGGAACGTTGCGGGCATGCACCTTGAGGATACGCTCGCGGCCGATGATGTCAGGGTTCGGCACGACGACCTGGCGGTCGAAACGGCCCGGACGCAGAAGGGCCGGATCGAGAACGTCGGGACGGTTGGTCGCGGCGATCAGGATGATGCCTTCGTTCGCTTCAAAGCCGTCCATCTCGACGAGCAGCTGGTTCAGCGTCTGCTCGCGTTCGTCGTTGCCGCCGCCAAGACCGGCGCCACGATGGCGACCGACGGCGTCGATTTCGTCGATGAAGATGATGCAAGGTGCGTTCTTCTTGGCCTGCTCGAACATGTCGCGGACGCGGCTTGCGCCGACACCGACAAACATTTCGACGAAGTCAGAACCCGAAATCGTGAAGAACGGGACGTTAGCTTCGCCAGCAACCGAGCGGGCGAGCAGCGTCTTACCTGTGCCCGGAGGGCCGACGAGAAGCACGCCGCGCGGGATCTTGCCGCCGAGGCGCTGGAACTTCTGCGGGTCGCGCAGGAATTCGACGATTTCTTCCAAGTCCTGCTTGGCTTCATCGACGCCAGCGACGTCATCAAAGGTGACGCGGCCGTGCGCTTCGGTGAGAAGCTTCGCCTTGGACTTGCCGAAGCCCATGGCGCCGCGCGAGCCACCCTGCATCTGGCGCATGAAGAACAGCCAGACACCAAGGATCAGCAGCATGGGGAGGAGCGTGCCGATATAGCTCAGGAAGCCTGAGGAGCCGTCGGTTTCCGGACGCGCGACGATCATGACGTTTTCTGCTTCCAGCTTGGAGAGCAGGTTGTCGTCGACGACGGGCGCATAGGTCTGGAAGGCTGTGCCGGATTCGGCATATTTGCCGAGAACGCGGTTGCCTGTGACCGTCACCTCACGAACGCGCCCAGCGTCCACTTCGCGCAGGAACTGCGAATAGGGGATCTCGCTCGAGGCCGTCTGCGAAGGCGACGTCTGGAACATGCTGAACAGCGCGATCAGCAAAAGGGCGATGATCGCCCAGAGCGCGAAATTGCGAAAATTTGGGTTCATTGAACTCCCCGAACCTGTGGTGCGGGACGGAGCCCCGCAGAATTATCTCATAACATAGGATCGTGGCGCATCCTTGCCAAGGCAAACGCACCCTCGCAGATCGTTTTCCGTCAATAAGTCTTAAATGGGTGAGGGCGGGGCCGGTTCCGCGCCGAGAATGCGGGCGATAGCATCGGCGAGTGGCTGGTCGAAGCCGGGCATGAAGTCTGCGAAGAGCGAGAGGCGCGGGGTGATGGTGATCTTATCGCTTGCGGCACCCGAAAGCTCTTTGTCCACAATGACTTGCGGGCAGTTTCCAGCAAGTGCAGAGCGCACTGCGCCGGGAAGTTCTGAGATGATTTCGGCGGCTGGTCCGGCTGTGACGGTCACTTCGTCCGCGCTTTGGTTCTCAATCAGGTAGCGCCCGTCCCAAACCATCGTGGCTGTTGGCGGCAGGGACAGCGGCAAAAAACCGCGCCTTTCGCGCAGCAGAAAAAGGTCCTGGCCCCGACGCAGCACCAGGCATCCCGACATTGTGAGCCGGAAATCCTTGCCAGCGTCGAGTGCATCGGCCAGGCGCGCAAGGCTCGTTGCCGCCGGCCGGTGCGGTTTGCCGCCGAGAATGGCCGTCAGTGCCGCGAGTGCGTGATCGCGGATTTCGGACGGAGCTGCGTCGCCCGAAAGCGCGATTTTCACAACGGCACCGGTGAAGACCTCTGCCGATGCGTCAAGCCACGTGGCCGCGCCGAGGGACAGTGCCTCCCGTTTGCGAGCAGCCTCCTCGATTGCCGAAGGTGAGATCGTCGGTGCCGACTGGCGAATGCGGATGCGTTCGTAACGGGGATCTTCATTGCTAGGGTCATCGATCCAGCTTTGGCCGAGGCCATCCAGATAGCTGCGGACAGCGCCGCGGCGGGTGCGCAGAAAAGGGCGGAGGATCCAGAGACGGCCCCCGTAGAGGGTAGCAGGTGCCATGCCGGTAAGGCCGAGAGCGCCCTCTGTCGAGCGATCGGCACGCATGGCGACTGTTTCGATCTGGTCATCGAGCGTATGGCCGGTCACGATTGCATCGGCACCGAGCGCGTCGGCTACGTCAGCGAGGAGCCGATAACGCGCGTGGCGGGCGGCGGCGGGTAGACCCTGCTCGGGTTTCGCGTCTGACCAGCGTGCGATGCGGTGGGGAATACCAAGGTGTTCGCAAAGCTTGGCGACCGCGCGCGCTTCGTTGGCTGAACCGGGGCGCAGAGCATGGTCGACGGTTGCGGCCGTCAGGGTGTGGTGATGGTGAAAGCGCTGCGTTGCGATCGCGCGCTGCAGGGAAAGCAGAAGGCCGGTCGAATCACTGCCGCCGGAGATGGCGACCAGCAGGCGCGTCGGGCGGCGGAGGGCATAGAGGAAATCTTCGATCGCCGCTTCGGGCGAGAGGTCGGGCACAGGCGAACCTGCCGCGCGGCGCGCGGCCATCAGCAGCCGAGGCGCTTCTGCTCGCTCGCGACCTTGGATACGACGGCGCGGGAAGCCTTGGGATAGCGCTTGGAGACTTCGCGCAGCGTGGCGCAGGCGGTCTCTGTGTTGTCGAGGGCAGCCAGCGACATGCCGAGCTTCAGCAGCATTTCAGGTGCCTTGGGAGAGGTGTTGTAGGTCTGGTGCGCGTTGAGGAAGGTCTTGGCCGCCTCGTTGTAATTGCCCTGCGAATAGAGGGCCTCGCCAAGCCAGAAGTTGGCATCTGCGATCTTGGCACTGCTCGGATAGGCGGCGATGAAATCCCGGAATTCGCTCTCGGCCAGCGAATAGTCGCCGGAGAGCACATGGGCATAGGCCACCTGGTAGACATCGCTTTCGGAATTCAGCGAGGCTGTCTGCGAGGGCGCGGCCTGACCGGTGGTCGAGGGAGCCGTCACGCCGCTGTCAACGCCGGGCAGGGCGGTTGAGCTATTGCCGAGGGCGTCCTGATTGAGCGTTGCCGTGACCGGCATGCCGCTTTCGTCGAGCGCGATCGAGCCGAGGGTCTGTTCGGCGGGAGCGGTGCCCGGCGCCTGGCCGGCCGAGGAAGCGTCGGCGGTTGCGCCGACGTCCGGTGTTTCGGTGATGATCTCGGCAACGGAATCCTGTTGCTGGCCGCCCTGGACGGGACGGGTCAGAGATCCACTCTTCTTTTCGAGATCCTGGAAGCGGAACTCGTTGTCTTCCTGCTGCTTGCGGATGGTTTCCTGCATCTGGAGAAGCTGGAAGCTCATTTCCTCGATCCGGCCGTTCAAGGCGCGAATCTCTTCCTCAAGCTGCTGAACACGCAGGGTCGGGTCTGTTGCCTGGGCGAGATGCACCTCGGCCTTGGGCGAATGTTCGGGCGCAGTCTTCTGGCCGAACTGGACGTTTGGAAACAGCTGGAACGCGTTCGCGCTGCCATGCAGTCCCATGAGCGAGGCCGTCGCAAGCAGAGCGGCCATCACAAGTTTGTTCATGTTCCTTTTTCCTGTTTTCGCGGCGAATTGCGCCGAACCAGCGCCGACAGGAGTTTTCCCAATTGCCTGCAAAAAGCAACCAAGTTCGGCCAAAGTATGGAGAAAAGTAAAAGGCGGCCCAGGGGCCGCCTTCACGTGCTGGTGATTGCCGGGTGGACCGGATCACATGCCGGCGCCACCGAGAACGGTGACGGCGCGGCGGTTCTGCGACCAGCAGGAAATGTCGTCGCAGACGGCGACCGGACGTTCCTTGCCGTAGGAAATGGTCTTCAGGCGCTGAGCCGGAACACCGCGCTGCGCGAGGTAATCGCGGGTGGCGGCGGCACGGCGTGCGCCGAGGGCCAGGTTGTATTCGCGGGTGCCGCGTTCGTCGGCATGGCCTTCGATCGTGATCGCGTAGTTCGGGTAGCGGGCCAGCCACTGGGCCTGACGGTCGAGCGTCTGAGCGGCATCGGCACGGATCGAAGTCGAGTCGGTGTCGAAGAAGATGCGGTCGCCGACGTTGACGGTGAAGTCCTGGGCCGAACCCGGAGTTGCGGCACCAGCGCCACCGGCGCCGAGGCCGAGTTCGCCAGCGCTGTTGGGCAGGTTCTTCTTGTTGGCGCAGCCTGCGAGGGCAAGAGCCACGGCAAATGCGATCATGGCCGGGTTGGTTGCCATTTTCTGCAGACGGCTCGTGGCCGGGGAATGAATGCGGCTCATCGCCGGTCTCCTTGAATTCTCTGTTAGGGTTGCCGGACCTTAACCAATCGCGGTTAACCGGCTTCCAACAATCATGGTTAACAAACTGTCAAATCACGCGTCGAAGATGGCGATTGCAGGCCGTTTGCGGCGAGAAAGAGGCGCAAAAGCGCCTCTTTCCGATCACTATTCCATCAGCGGCGACCAGGCCGGGTCAGACGCGAAGGACGGCGTCTTCACCAGCTGCTCGTTGTAACCGGTGAGGTCGATCGAGTAGAGCTGCGGTCCACCGGCGCCAGCGTTCTGGCGGAAGAACATCAACACGCGGCCGTTCGGTGCCCAGGTCGGGCCTTCATTGTGGAAGCCCGTCGTCAGGATGCGCTCGCCCGAACCGTCCGTCTTCATCACGCCGATCGAGAACTTGCCGCCCGACTGCTTGGTGAAAGCGATCAGATCGCCGCGGGGAGACCAGACCGGGGTCGAGTAGGAACCGTCGCCGAACGAGATGCGGCGCTGGCCGGAGCCATCGGCACCCATGATGTAGAGCTGCTGGCGGCCGCCACGGTCGCTTTCGAAGACGATCTGGCTGCCATCAGGCGAGTAAGATGGCGAAGTGTCGATGGCCGCTGTCGAGGTCAGGCGGGTCGTGGTGCGCGAGCGCAGGTCCATCGTGTAGATGTTGGCATTGCCTTCCTGCTGCAGGCTCATGATGACCCGCTGGCCATCCGGCGAGAAGCGCGGCGCAAACGTCATGCCGGGGAAGTTGCCCACGACCTCGCGAGAACCGGTTTCCAGCTGCAGCAGATAGACGCGCGGCTGGTCGCCCTCGAAGGACATGTAGGTGATTTCCTGGCGGTTCGGCGAGAAGCGCGGGGTCAGCACGAGGTCCTTTGAGCTGGTTAGCGGGCGCATGTTCTCGCCGTCCTGGTCCATGATCGCGAGCTGGCGCTTGCGGTCGGTCTTCGGACCGCTTTCGGAGACGAAGACGATGCGGGTGTCGAAATAGCCCTTTTCGCCGGTGATGCGCTCATAGATGGCGTCGGCGATCATATGGGCGACGCGGCGCCAGTTCTTCGGGTCGGTGAAGAACTGCTGGCCAGTCATCTGCTGGCCACCAAAAGTATCCCAGAGACGGAATTCGGCACGAAGGCGACCATCCGGCTCGCGGACGATGCGGCCGACGACGAGGGCTTCTGCCTTCAGGACCTTCCAGTCCTCGAAACGCGGAGGCTGGTCGGGATTGGAGATCTTCTCGATGAAGGCGGCGCGGCTGACCGGGGCAAAGAGGCCCGAACGCTTCAGGTCGGCTTCGACCACGGCGGAGATCTGGGCGCCGATGCCATCAGCGGAGATGAAGTCGGTAATCGCGATCGGCAGCGGCTGAACGTTGCCGCGGTTGATGTTGATTTCCACGGCTGCGTTTGCAGGTGCCACGAAGGCGCCTGCCATGCCGGCACAGACCAGCAGAATGCGGAGAAGGAGAGTTTTCATGCTTACCAAGCCTTTCAGCTCTTACATCAGTTCGCTGGGGTCGAAATTGACGACAACTTCAGACCAAGCGTCGTATTTGTCCGGGGGAAGATTGGTGAACGGGGCGGACTTTCGAACGGCGCGCACGGCCCCGCTCATGAGAACCTGTTGAGCCGACGGTGAACCGCCGGTTGCGGTCGCCTCCGGCTCGCCGACGAGCTCGCCATTCTGGTCGAGGCGGAAGGTGACGCGGACGCGGACATCGGCAGCATCGGCCATGCCGGGCGTAATCAGCCAGTTGTTCTGGATGATGCCGCGCAGCGCGTCGAGTTCGCTCTGGCTCAGCGTCGAGCCGCCGGTATTGGTGCTGCCGCCCAGCGCTTCAGGTGCCGTAGAGCGTTTTGCGCCGCCACCGGCTGCGTCTGTCTTGTTGAGAAGGGCCGCCACGTCATCGGCGTTGAAGTCGCTTTCCATCTGCGGCTTCGACTTTGCCGTTTCCTGGGCCTTGGTGTCCTTCTTGGCGTCAGGCTTCGGCGGCTTCTTTTCTGCGGGCTTGGCGATCTCTGGCTGCGGACGGGCAGCCGGGATCGGCGCCTTCTCGGGCAGGGGGATCTCTTCGGCAACCGTCTCTTCGGGCACGGCCTCTTCAGTCGGCTTCGGTTCGGGCTCTGGCGGAGGTGCCGTCTCTTCGGGCACGACTTCCTTGACCTCATTCACTTCCGGATCAGGTGTCGGTGCCGGCGTTTCCACCTTCTTCGGTGCAGCCGCGACTTCCTGCTCGACCGGGCGCTGCGAAGGCGTCGGCGGGGATTTCAGGTCGACTTCATTGTCGCCGAAGTTTTCAGCGGGTTCGGCGATCGGCGGCTTTTTCGTCGGCACGGGTGCGGATGTCTCCGCCATCGGTGCCGTCTTGGAGCCCTGCTGTATCTGGGTGAATTCCGAGATCGGGACGATGTCGACGGGGAGGGTTTCCATCGGGGCGATCTCCAGCTTTTCGGGCGAGCCGAGGCTCACCAGGGCTGCAGAGAGCGCCAGTGTGTGCAGAAACGAGGATGTGAAGAGGCTGCCCTTCATGTCCGTCCGATCAATTCTGCTGTTCCTGCAAGGTCACGAGACCGATATTGGTGAAGCCGGCCGACGAAATCCGCGCCATGACCTGCATGACGATGCCATAGGTGGCGGCGGTATCAGCACGCACGAAAATACGTTCATTGTAGCCGGTGGTGGCGATCGCCTGCAGCTTCGGCACGACTTCCTCGATCGGGATCGCCGTTTCCTGCAGATAGATCTCGCCCGCCGGATTGACCGAGACGGTGATCGGCTGATTTTCGCTGCTCATCGCCTTGGCCTGCGTCTGCGGCAGGTCGATCGGCACGCCAACCGTCATCATTGGTGCTGCAACCATGAAGATGATCAGCAGCACGAGTACGACGTCGACGAAGGGCGTGACGTTGATTTCGCTGACGAGGGCTTTCTTGCCACCGCGACGTCCGCGGCGTCCGCCACCCTTGCTACCCGATCCGACCGACATACCCATGATGCGTCCCCTGCCTTCCGGGCCTTACTGTGCCGCCTGGCGCGGCTGCAGCTTCTCGTCGATCTGACGCGACAGGATGGCCGAGAATTCGTCTGCAAAGCCTTCCATGCGCGACGAGAGCTTGCCCGCTTCGCCGGAGAACTTGTTGTAGGCGATAACCGCGGGGATAGCGGCGATCAGGCCGATTGCGGTAGCGAGCAATGCTTCGGCGATACCCGGTGCGACGACCGCGAGGCTGGCATTGTTAGAGCCGGCGATTGCCTGGAACGAGGTCATGATGCCGATGACGGTACCGAAGAGGCCGATAAAGGGACCGGCAGAGCCGATCGTGGCCAGCGACGACAGGCGCGATTCGAGCGTTTCGGATTCGCGTGCCATTGTCACGTCCATGGCGCGGTCGATGCGCATCTGAAGGCCGATCGGCGAGCGGGCGCCGCGCTCGAAGCTCTTCTTCCACTCGCGCATGGCGGCGACGAAGATGGCGGCAAGGCCCGTGTTGTTGCGCTCGGCAAGGGTGCGATAGAGCTCTTCCAGCGACTGGCCTGACCAGAAGACCTGCTCGAACTGATCGAACTGGCGGCGGGCGCGGGCGTAGCTCAAGTATTTGTCGATGACGATCGCCCAGGTCCAGACGGAGGCAGCCATCAGGCCGATCATGACGAGCTTGACGATCAGGCCCGCCTGCATGAAGAGGCCCCAAAGGCTCACGTCATGGGTCGCAGCAGCCATTCCAACTTGTTCCATCGCCTTCAATTCCCCGAAATCCAAACGCCCGGTGGGTTGGACCGGGCGGCGACATGAGCTTTACTGGTGGAAAACTTGTGCGGTTGCAGCCGCCGAAACCCTTTTCCCGCCTTAGCTCCCAGAGTGCTTCTGGGATGAAAATTTGGTCAAAGGAAGGCGTGCGCTGCACAAACTTCCAAGCGCCGAGTAAGACCCGATTAAGGTTAAAAAGGGGTTACCAAGGGCCTTGATCAGGGGTTTGTGAATTCAGGCGAGGAACTGTTTGGCGAGAGCATCCGGCAGGCGTCTGGGGCGACCGGCGCGGTTAACGACAGCGATCACCACCTTGGCGGCGATCAAGATCTGCTCGCCCCGGCGGATCTCCTGCTGCAGGATCATCTTCGCACCGCCGGCCTTTTCGGTGACGGTCACGACCGTGATGATGTCGTCCATGCGGGCAGGGGCCTTGAAGTCGATCTCCATGCGGTGGACCATGAAGGCGAGGCCTTCGTCCGAGGCCTGGAAGAGTGTCGACTGCTCGACGCCGACGCAGCGGAGATAATCCGTCCGGGCGCGTTCCATGAAATGCAGGTAGCGGGCGTGATAGACGGCGCCGGAGAAGTCGGTGTCTTCATAGTAGACGCGCTGGGTCAGGTGATGACCATCTGCTGTCAGCGTGCCGGAGAGCGATATTTCCATCGAAGACATTGCCGTCCCTGGTCCTGCATGGGCGGCACTGCTCGGTGCCTAGCCCGGTAATCTCGTCAGGAGGCGCATAGCAGAAAGTGGCGGAGTTTCGCAAACCTGGATCGTGTTTCAGGGATCCGCTTAGGCTGGATAGAAGGCCGGCCCTTACGCGCCAGCCTCCGGTTCAGTCTTCGTCAGGCAAGCCCCATGACCGGTTTCGACCGATCGCGCAGGCTGGAGGGCAGTTCAGAGCGCCGGTCGTCTCCAAGTGCCAGAAGGAGGAGCTGCGTTGCCAGCAAGGCAAGCGTCAGCAGCAGGGCATAGGCGAGCAGGATCGTCGTCATCGGTACGACGAAATTGAGCTGCGGCATCGCGCCGAGAAGCAGAGGGACGTACCAGGAGGTGGCCGACAGGGCGCCCGAGGCAAAGAACAGGCTGCGCTGTCCGGTCGACATTCCGTCGAGCAGTGAGCGTCCGATCTGCGCTTTCACCTTGGGAAGCACGGCCATGTGCAGGAAGATCCCGTTGATCGTCAGGATGAGGACGATCGTCATCTTGGCCCAGACCTTTTCATTGCCGAGCCGGATCGGATCGAAGGCGCTGTAATAGGCTAGAAAGCCAAGCCCTGTGATCCAAAGAAGGATCAAGCCGGCATTGACGATCCGCGAGCCGAAATGGAAGACGTTCCACTGGTCGGACGTTACCTTGCCCCTGAGGAAGAACTTCAGGATCATCAGGTCGAGAACTGTTGCCGCCCCCAGGCCCAAGGCAAGGCCTATGAAGTGGACGATACGCAACCCCGTCTTGATGGATGCGACGGGATCGAGGCGTAATGTATCGATAAGGTACATGAGACCCATAACGGGAATCCTTCAGGTTGTGCGAGGCCCCCACTTCCTCCTTCTGTCCAGTTTTACAGACGTGCGGAACCATTTCCGCAAACGCCGGGCGTATGCTGACTGTGAAATCAGGAATTACTCATTGCGTCGACTTAAGGGGCCGCACTTAACCTTAGGTCCGCCGCCTCATTACTGGCGTATCTGGACGGAAAAGGGGCTGGCATGTGGCGTCATTATGATATGCGGATTGTCTGATGCATGCGCTCCGCAGATGCGGTGCGACCGGCTTGTCAGGCTTCGCGCAGGTTCATGACCTGCGCTTCTGTTAGCCCCAGCCGCTGAAGAACATCCGAACGGCTTGCCGCGTCATCGGCGACGATGAACTCGTCGATCTGTGGTGGCTTGATTGTGGTGCCAGCCAGCATGGCATGCGCCTGGCCGCGATGATGGGTCTGGTGCTGGAAGAGGTGGGAGAGCACATCGTCGCATCGCTCCACCTGGATGCGGCCTGTGCGATGGATCCTCACAGGGCGGTCGAGGTATTCGTCGTTTAGAGCCAGGCAAAAGGCGAGCAGGCGTCGGTCGGATGCCAATTGCGCTGCGCGAAGGTCGGCGTGGTCGGGAAAGGGGATCTGATTGGCCCAGGCCTTCGGGCCAAGATCACCGCCTTCGAGGGCGTCGACGTAGAACCAGTCGATGATCAGGATATGATTGAGTGTGGCGACGAGCGAAGGGAAAAAGCTCGTGCGGGGTGCCTTGAATTCTCCGGGCTCCAGCTGCGAGACGGCCTCGTGCAGGCGGTCGTTGGCCAGCATATTGGCATAGGCGAGCTTGCGGATGAACCGTGTGGTCTCTGTCATGGCGTGTCGAGGTCCCCATCGTGCCAGACCACATGTTTCGGCGAGGCCGGCAGGTTCTCGATTTCTTCGGCGATGAAATAGGGTGGGATATCCAGGGCCTTCAGCGCTTCCCGTGTCGCCGGCACCCATTTGAATTCCAGAGAATTCTTGCCGTCCTCGTTGCGGTGGATGATGTCGGTGGGGTGGAAGGGAAAGCTGTTCGGGATCTCCATCCGGTAATAGAGACCCAGCTCGTGCCACGCCTTGCCCTCGTAGTCGAAGAAGTTCTCGACAATCCAGAGCAGCGGGCCGACGACGGCCTCGACGCCCAGCTCTTCCTGCATCTCGCGCACCAGTGTTTCCGTCGAAGTCTCGCCGATCTCCGCGCGGCCGCCGGGAAAGGTCCAGAAGGTCTCATGTGTGGCGCGGTGGACCAGCACATGACCGTCGCGGAAGGCGAGGCCGGCGATGCGGTGGTTGAAGCGCCGCTTGCTGTCCTTGATGGTGATGAGGGTGCGTTTGGACACGGTCTCAATCGTCCTCGAGCGTGAGCCGGAATTGCGCCGCTTCGAGATCCTTGGGCGGTGTCATGCCGAGGTGTTTCCAGGCGGTGGCCGTCAAAACACGGCCACGCGGGGTGCGTTGGATGAAGCCCTGCTGGATCATGTAGGGTTCGATGATATCTTCGATGGCGTCGCGCGGTTCCGACAGGCCGGCGGCGATGGTTTCGATGCCCACAGGGCCGCCGCCGAAGTTGACGGCGATCATCGAGAGGTAGCGCATGTCGAGCTGGTCGAGGCCCATATTGTCGACGTTGAGCCGCGTCAGGGCTTCGTCGGCGATCTGGCGAGTGACGGCCTCGGCGCGAGCCACTTCGGCGAAGTCGCGGACACGTCGCAGCAGACGGCCGGCGATGCGGGGCGTGCCACGCGCGCGGCGGGCGACTTCGCGGGCGCCGTCTTCCGTCATCGGCAGGTTCAAGAGGCGGGCACCACGGCGGACGATCGATTCCAGCTCCTCGACGGTGTAGAAATTCAGCCGAACCGGGATGCCGAAACGGTCACGCAGCGGCGTCGTCAGAAGGCCCAGACGGGTGGTGGCGGCGACAAGGGTGAACTTCGACAGGTCGATCTTCACCGAGCGGGCGGCGGGGCCTTCGCCGATGATCAGGTCGAGCTGGAAGTCCTCCATGGCCGGATAGAGGATTTCCTCGACGGCGGGGCTCAAGCGATGGATCTCGTCGATGAAGAGTACGTCGCGCTCTTCGAGATTGGTGAGAAGAGCCGCGAGATCACCCGCTTTGGCGATAACGGGACCGGAGGTCGAGCGGAAGTTGACGCCGAGCTCCTTGGCCATGATCTGGGCAAGCGTCGTCTTGCCGAGGCCGGGAGGGCCGACGAAGAGCACGTGATCCAGCGCCTCGCCGCGGTTCTTGGCCGCCTCGATGAAGATCTTCAGATTGGCACGCGCCTCGGCCTGACCGGTGAAGTCGTCGAGCGTCTGCGGGCGCAGAGCCGCATCGAGGTCTTCGCCACGCTTTTCCGGGGTCAGGATCGGGTTGTTGGTGTTCATGCGAGAAGTTCCATGCCGGGCATTGCCTGGGCTGCTATTTTGTCGAATGTCACGGTCTGATGACAGCCAGCCCGCTTGGACGACCAGGCAATCAGATAGTCGGCGATATCTGTTCCTGGCGTCTCCTGAGAAAGGAGTGCGTCCAGCTCTTCGGTGAATTCCACCACGAGGCGATCCGCCGCCAACAAATTCTGAATGAGGTCGCTTACGGTCGCCGAAGGAAGCTTCACTCGCCGACGTAGCAACCAAACAGTTTCTGCGATAACAATCGCGCTGACAAAAGCCGGGTCTTCTGCGCTTCGTTTCGAGAAGAAATCGCGCGCAAGTGCGTTTTGCTTCGGATCGTCCTCGACAAGAAATCGGACGAGCACGTTGGTGTCGACGCCGATCATTTCAATCGCTCTGCCGTTTCGCGCAGGATGCGCTTATCGTCTTCCGCTACGGCGTCGGCCACAGACGCCTCCATATCTTCCAGGCTCAAGCTTACCCCCGGAGGCAGTTTGAAGACGCCGGCGAGATCCATCAGGTTCTTGTTTTTCGGGATCGCCACCACCTGGCCATTGCGAGCGGCGACATAGAACCTTGTGCCCGGTTCCAGCTTCAGTGCATCTCGAACTTCGCTCGGGATCGTAATCTGACCTTTGGAGGTCATAGTGGTAAAGGCACCCATGTCTTACCTCCTCAAGGAATTCTTACGAGAAGCATATCAGTATTTCGTTCTAGCGCCAATTCCTACCGCGACAGCTCCTTCAACCCCAGCCGTATCAGCTTGGCGCTATCAGCGCCTTCGCCGCCGTTCTTGAGGGCCGCCGCGATGGCATTGGCGGCCTGGTCACGGGAGTAGCCGAGGTTGGTCAGTGCTGAGACGGCATCGGCAACCGGGACGGAGGCCACGCCTTCGCCGAGTTCCTGCTTGAGGCCTATATTGGCCGAAGCCTCGCCGGCGAAAGCAGGGGCCTTGTTCTTCAGTTCGGTCACGAGGCGAAGTGCGACCTTCGGCCCGACGCCAGGCGCACGGGAGATCGCGGCCTTGTCTTGTAGCGCGATGGCGTTCGCGAGTTCCGACGGGGTGAGGGTAGAGAGGACGGCAAGCGCCACCTTGGCACCCACACCTTGCACGCTTTGCAAGAGCTTGAACCATTCCCGCTCCAGCGCGCTCATGAAGCCGAAGAGCTTCAACTGGTCTTCGCGCACATAGGTCTCGATGAAGAGGACGACTGCTTCCCCTGCAGAGCCGATGCGGCCGAGGGTGCGCGAGGAGCAGTGGGCGACGTAGCAGACGCCGTGGACGTCGACGAGGACATAGTCGTCGCCGATCTCGTCGATGGTGCCTTTGAGTTTGCCGATCATGGATAAGTCCGTCGCGTTACAGGGGATGGGTTTCGGGAGAGATGATGTCGAGGTCTGGGAAGTAGCTGCGATACCGCGCCGCATCCCGTGTCAGCAAACGGTGAGACCTCACGGCTGCGTGGGCCCCAATAAGGAAGTCCGGTAGGGTGCGGTCGCGCTGTCCGCCGTTCTTTCGATAAAGCAGATGGGCTTTCCCAGCGCGGAAAGCCACTTCATAGGAAAGCGGCTCTTTCTTCAGGTCGAGCCAATCGAGCGCCTGGCTGAGTTGCTGCTCGCTCAAAGGAGAAGCGGCAAGCTCTGACCAGATGACCGGGTTAATCACCAAAGGGCCTTCGTGGAAGCAGCGCTTCATCGCATCAAGCGACCAAGCACGCGTTTCGCTACCCGGCCCCAGCACATCAATCAGCGCATTGGTGTCAATGACGGTCGAGGTCATCACGCGGTCCCCGCAGCCAATCGACATATTCGTCTGCTGTCATTCCATTCGTGTCAAAGACACCCTGGACGCTTCTTGCCCATGCGTCGAAGTCCTTGAATGCATCCGTCGCGTCACCATTCTTGACGAGCATGACGCCCTTCTCGGCAACAACGAATTCCACTTCCGACCCTGGCTTGATGCCAAGCCGATCGCGGATTTCCTTGGGGATGGTGACCTGGCCTTTTTCGGTGACGCGCATGGTAATACCTCTGAAGTATTACTTACGGCTGCCAACGGAACAAGTCAAGAACAAATCAGGCTGAGGCCAGCACCTTGCGCATGCGGTCGCCGCCCCTGTTATGGGCGTGGCAGATGGCGATGGCGAGGGCATCGGCGGCATCGTTGCCCTTGAATTCGGCCTTGGGCATCAGGATCTTCAGCATCATGTGGATCTGCGCCTTTTCGCCGTGGCCGACGCCGATGACGGCCTTCTTCACGGCGTTTGGCGCATATTCCGCCACCGGCAGGCCGGCGCGGGCAGGGACCAGCATGGCGATGCCACGGGCCTGGCCGAGCTTGAGGGTCGCCACCGCATCCTTGTTGACAAAGGTCTGTTCGACGGCTGCCTCGTCGGGCTTGTAGGCATGCACCACTTCGGCCAGACCATCATGCAGCTGGCACAGGCGGGAGGCGAGATCCATGTCTCCGTCGGAGGTGACGGTGCCCGATCCGACGAAGCGCAGGGAGTTGCCGAGCGTCTCGATGACGCCCCAGCCGCAGCGGCGCAGGCCTGGATCTATGCCTATGATGCGAATCGTGGATGTCATGCCAAACCCTAATGCAGATGCGGGCTGGTGTGCCAGTCAAATGTGAACAAACCGAAAACAAGCGAAGTGATTATAATTTATTATCGTCACCTCTTGGGACTTTGGCGGGGCCTGACTACATGAGGGAGGTACATAGAACAGGGCCACCGCCATGATACCGTTTTCCATTCTCGATCTTTCTCCCATCTCCGAGGGACATTCGGTCCGCGAGGCGCTGGACGCGTCGCGCAAGCTTGCGCAGGTGGCGGAAGAGAACGGATATCGCCGCTTCTGGCTGGCCGAGCACCATGGCATGCCGGGCATCGCAAGTGCAGCGACGGCACTGGTGATCTCCCATGTGGCGGCAGGCACAGAGACGATCCGCGTCGGCTCCGGCGGCATCATGTTGCCCAACCATTCGCCGCTGGTGATTGCCGAGCAGTTCGGAACCCTGGAAGCCCTCTACCCTGGGCGCATTGAACTCGGTCTTGGCCGTGCGCCGGGAACGGACATGCGCACAGCGCGTGCCCTCCGGCGCAATATGGATGCCGGTGCCGAGAGCTTCCCACACGACATTCTCGAACTGCAGCGCCTGATGGGCGAGCCGGATGACGAGGGCGGGCTGATCGCCGTGCCCGGCATGAACAGCCACGTGCCGATCTGGCTTCTCGGGTCGAGCCTCTATAGCGCGCATCTCGCTGCCGCGCTTGGATTGCCCTATGCGTTCGCCTCGCATTTTGCCCCGGATCAGTTGCTCGACGCTGTCGAGATCTACCGCGAGCGCTTCCAGCCGTCGGCTTCCTTGCAGAAGCCCTATGTGATGGTCGGCACCATGGCGGCGATTGCGGAGACGGATCGGGAGGCCGAACGCCTCTTCACGTCTGCCCAGCAGCAGTTCGTCAACCTTCGTCGCAACGTTCGCCGGGCGTTCCCGCGTCCCGTCGATACGATGGAAGGCTTCTGGTCGGATGTCGAGCGTATCGGCGTGGAGCACACCCTGCGTTATGCGATCGTGGGTTCGCCTGAGACGGCTGCGGACAAGCTCGGCCGCTTTATCGCCGAGGTCAGACCCGATGAAGTCATCGTCTCGACGCCGGTCCACGATCTGAACGCCCGGCTGCGTTCCGTCGAGCTCTTTGCGGGCCTCCGGGAGCACGTGGCGCAGCCCGCCTGAACCCCTTGGTATTACGGGGTTTCGCCTAATATCTTTACGGCCAATTAAGGGCAGAGAGTGATTGTTCCTGGATAAAAGGGGAATTTGCTGTGTTTCGCAGCAGATCGAAATTCTGGCCGCGACCGGACTTGTCCGGCCGGCCAGCGGGAACAAAAACCATGACAGCTCGCATCCATTCGCTTTCGTTCAAAGTCATCGCCGTCTTTCTGCTGCTGACGCTCATCACCATCGCTCTGCTCAACGTCTTCGCCTATCGCAGCTCCAGCCAGCTGTTCGGCGAGCAGACGGAAAAGGCGATGTCCAGCACGCTCACCTTCCGCGGTGACCTGCTGACGGAGAAGCTGCAGGCACTGGAAAACCAGGCGGCATCGATCGCCAAGATCGAGACCCTGCAGCAGTCGCTGACGGGCCTGAAGAGCGGCTGGAATACCATCGCCAAGAGCACAGGCGATGCCAAGGCGGAACTGCAGCGCATCTTCGTCACCGAGAACCCGCATCCGGCAGGCGAGCGCGAGAAGCTGATCAAGCCCGAGGGGCCGAGCGGTTTCTACTATTCCACCCATGAGACGACCCAGGCCCAGGTTGCCGCCTATCTTGCAGGCACGAGCTTCAGCGACATGCTGATCGCCGACCAGAACGGCAATGTCATCTATTCCTTCGAGAAGGGCCCAGCCTTCGGTGAGAACCTGAAGGAGGGGACCTTCGCGGCGACCGGGCTCGGGCGCGTTTACCAGCAGTCCGCCGAGGCTGCGGCGAAGGCCGTCGACGATGTCGTCGGCGTCAATTTCTCAGGCCTTTCCGTCGGTGCCGATTCAGGTGCGCCGGATATCTATTTCGCCGTTCCCCTCGTGAAGCTTGGCGGCTTCAAAGGCAGCCTGATGTTCCAGGTGAAGGCTGATGTCTTCGTCAACCTGTTGTCCAAGGGTATCATTGCCGGCAGCAGCCAGACGGCCGCCATTCTGTCGGGCAATGGGGCCGGTATTGCGCTCGACGCTTCAGGCAAGTTGACCGATGTCCGCGCCGATTTCGCAATTTCGGGCGATGGTATCGCCGTTCAGGACGGTGAGCGCCCCGAAGGGGCAGCTGTGGTCTATGGCCGCCGGATCAGCTTTGCCGGTCAGGACTTCGTGGTGACCGAGAGCCTGACCAAGGCCGAACTGGAAGCCGGTTCGATCCGTATTGCGACGATCCTGATCATCACGGGTCTGATCGCTCTTGCCATTCTCGCTGCTGCCACATGGGTCTTCACCCGCCGTCTATTTGCGCCTCTCGACCGTCTCGTCGCCTTCACCGGTGCCGTTGCCGACGGCGCGATCGAGCAGCCGGTCGAAAACCAGGACCGTCGTGACGAGATCGGCAGCATGGCGCGGGCGCTCGAACGTTTCCGCCAGGCGCTTATCGAGCAACAGAGGCAGTCTGCCGAGCGTCGTGACGAACGGGCACGTGCCGAGGAGGAGCGTCGGCAGCGGATGGAAGAGCGGGACCTTGAAGCCCGCACTCTGCAAGAGGTTGTCGAGACCCTCGATATGGGGCTGGACAGGCTGGCTGCCGGCGATCTCGCCTTCCGGATCGAGCGCCGCTTCCCGGCTGATCTCGAAGGTCTGCGCTCAAACTTCAACAAGGCAATCGAGACACTGAGCACGACGCTTGGTGGGATCGGCGGCAATTCTGTTGCAGTGCGCGAGGGATCCGAGGAGATGCGCGCAGGCGCCGACCAGCTTGCCGAGCGGACCGAGCGCCAGGCGGCTGCCATCTCGCAGGCCGCCACGGCGATCCAGGAGATCACCAGCGCCGTCAAGACGCAGATCGCGCGTGCCGAAGAAGCCGAGCGGATTGCCCGCGCAGCGAAGGACGATACCGCGATGTCGGGTCTCATCATGCGCGATACGATCGCTGCAATGGAGGCGATCCAGGGATCGTCCCAGTCGATCTCCAACATCATCGGTGTGATCGATGAGATCGCTTTCCAGACCAACCTTCTGGCGCTCAATGCCGGTGTCGAGGCGGCACGGGCAGGCGAGAGTGGCAAGGGCTTTGCTGTGGTGGCACAGGAGGTGCGCGAACTTGCGCAGCGCTCGTCGAATGCCGCCAAGGAGATCGCCAACCTGCTGTCGAAGTCACGCGGCGAAGTGGATCACGGCGTCAAGCTGGTCGAGAAGGCCGGCAATGCGCTGGATGGCATCGGTTCCCACGTGCTGTCGATCAACAGCCATATCGGTGAGATCATGGAATCCACCCGGGAAGAGGCGCAGACGCTCGTCGATATCAACACATCGGTGAACCAGCTCGACGCCATGACCCAGCAGAATGCGGCGATGGTCGAGGAAACGACCGCCGCCATTCACCGGCTTGCCGGTGAGGCTGCCGAGATGGATCAGCGACTGGGCTTGTTCAATCTCGGTGCCATGCGCACCAATCAGGGTCGCCACGCCGCCTGAGCGGCGGTAAGGCGAGCCTATTCGATATAAGTCAGGGCGCGGTTCTCCAGGGAGCCGCGCCCTTTCTTTTTGCTCTCAATCTGGTTGCAAGTATCAAGGTAAGCAAATGGATAAGGGTTAGAGTTAAGATCTGTAGTTAATCGCAACTTAACCTTTTCACTCCATTATCCGTCTCAATTCAGGATGTCTGGCTTCGGACGCCCTGACGCGAAAAAGCTGGGATTTGGAGTATCCTGTCATGACGAAAACCATTTTTGCCGCGGTCACGGCAGCCCTGCTTGCCAGCTCGGCCGCCTATGCCGCTGATGTCTATCAGGCCGAACCGCAGCCGGCCTATGTCGACGCACCGGAAGTTGCTGTTGCAGAAGCGTCTGGCTGGTACCTGCGCGGTGATCTCGGCTACAATTTCAACAAGCTGCGTGGCGCCAAGTATTTCCAGGGCGGCAACGACAATGAAGTCGATTTCACGACTTCCTCGATCAAGGACAGCTTCTGGCTTGGTGGTGGTGTCGGTTATCAGGTCAACAGCTATCTGCGCACCGACTTGACCTTCGACTACATGTTCAAGTCTGACTTCAATGGTTCGACGAAGGGTGAGTGCGGTTTCGCCGCTACACCATGCACTTCGAGTGACCTGGCTGCACTGAAGGCTTACACGCTTATGGCGAACGCCTATGTCGACCTCGGCACTTACGCCTATTTCACGCCGTACATCGGCGGTGGTATCGGTGGCTCCTACGTCAAGTGGGACAAGCTGCGGAACACGTCTTGCGCAGACAACGGCTCGGGCTGCGATCCTACCGTCGAACATGGCGGCAAGGGCAGCTGGCGCTTCGCCTATCAGCTGATGGCTGGTGCCTCGATCGACGTGACCTGCAACGTCAAGGCCGACCTCGGCTACCGCTTCCGCCACACAATGGGTGGCGACATGTTCGGCTACGCCTCGAACGGCGGCCCGGGCTACGACAAAGGCTTCTACAGCCACAGCGTCCATGCCGGCGCACGTTATGTCTTCGGTGGTTGCGAAACCCCCGTCGCCTACGAGCCGCCGCCGGAACTGCCGGTCTACAAGTAAGCCGGACACGGACGTCCAACATCACAGACCAGAAAGGGCCCCCTTCGGGCCCTTTCGCGCGTCTGGGCTCAGAGAATTCCGGTTCTGCGCAGGATCCACCAGGACAGCATGACCGAGATCAGGATGAAGCCGAAGGCATAGGCCGTGCCGTGCAATCCTTCCGCAAAGGGGAGGGCGGTGGTGTTCATGCCGAAGAAGCCGGTGACCAGTGAAGGCGGCAGGAGCAATGCCGTCATCAGCGACAGGATGTAGAGATGCCGGTTCGTCTCGGCGCTCTGCTTGGAATCGAGTTCCTCATGCAGGAGCCTTGCCCGGTCCGCCAGCGCATAGACATCCTGATCGACGGCTTCGAGCCTTGCTGCGAGACGCGCGAGGCTGTCTTCCATCTCCTCTGGCAAGTCCTCGTCATCGGCGGCTGCGGCCCGGCGCATGACCAGCAGCATGGTGCGCAAGTGCCTGTGCAGCCTGACGATAAGCCGCCGCACGGGTGTCAGTCGCCGCCGCTCGTCGCGCATTTCCGTGCCGTAGACATGGTCTTCGATCTGGTTCAACTCTTCCGTCAGTTCCAGAACCACGGCGATCAGGCCGCGTTGAAACTCGGCCACGAGCAGTTCGAAGATTTGAAGCGGCGAGGTGTAGCGCGCGGCGTTCTTTTCGACCGCCGCGCGGACCTTGTCGACCGAGCGGATCGGTTGCAGCCTCGTCGTGATGATGAAGTTGCCTGACAGGGCGACATGCAGCCATCCAATGTCCCTTGTGGTCGAATCGAACTCACGCTGAAAATCGATCAGGGTGCCGAACAGCAGGCCCTCGTCCACCGAAAGTGCTGCATGGGTGTCATGGGTGGTGAGCGCTGCGATCGCGGGGGGTGTCAGGGGCTGGAACTGTTCGAGAAACGCTGGCACGCGTCCGTCCGCCAGGTTGAGATGGAGCCAGATGAAGCCATCCCCCGGCTGTGCCTGCTCGATGGAACATTCCGCCGGCAGTCGTTCGCTTCGCATGCCGGGGGTAATCCGGTAGGCCCAGACGAGGCCTGGAATGGCGCTGCTCAGGGGAAACATCGATGCGGGCTCCGTGGTGGCGGGACTGGAGGCGGTGGGTCTTCAGGCAGATGCGCTCGATGGATGACGGATTGATGACAGTCGTCGGTGCCGGGCTGCGCCATCCTTGGCGCGGACGGAACAAAAATTTTGCTCATCGCGACGCAAGCCCGCTTGACTGACATGGGCGACAGGAGTAGTTCCGACGGCGGGACACCTCTCCCCAACGAGAGGCTAATTACCTGGAAGGGTATCTATATGGCTGATGTGATCGCCCCCGCCGCGCGTCCGGCAAACTCTCATTTTTCGTCTGGCCCCTGCTCGAAGCGTCCCGGTTGGTCGCTCGATGCGCTTTCCGATGCCCCGCTCGGTCGTTCGCACCGCGCCAAGGTCGGCAAGGAAAAGCTGAAGCTGGCCATCGACCTTACCCGCGAAATTCTCAATGTTCCCGCTGACTACCGCATCGGCATTGTTCCGGCCTCCGACACGGGCGCTGTTGAAATGGCCATGTGGTCTCTGCTCGGCGAGCGCGGCGTCGACATGCTGTCCTGGGAAAGCTTCGGCGCCGGCTGGGTCACCGATGTGGTGAAGCAGCTGAAGCTTGCCGATGTCCGCAAGTTCAATGCCGACTACGGTCTGCTGCCGGATCTCGCCGCCGTCGATTTCGACCGCGACGTCGTTTTCACCTGGAACGGCACGACCTCGGGCGTTCGCGTGGCGAATGCCGACTTTATCCCTGCCGATCGCAAAGGTCTGACCATCTGCGACGCCACCTCGGCGGCCTTTGCGCAGGATCTCGACTTCTCCAAGCTCGATGTCACGACCTTCTCCTGGCAGAAGGTTTTGGGCGGCGAGGGCGGTCACGGTGTGATCATTCTCTCTCCGCGTGC
The DNA here is from genome assembly GCF_056323085.1 of Allorhizobium sp. nf9_anc. Classification (NCBI taxonomy): domain Bacteria; kingdom Pseudomonadati; phylum Pseudomonadota; class Alphaproteobacteria; order Hyphomicrobiales; family Rhizobiaceae; genus Allorhizobium; species Allorhizobium sp. nf9_anc. The sequence goes on from NZ_CM150481.1 coordinate 717,586, forward strand.
TGTGGAGCGTCTGACGACCTATGTGCCCGCCTGGCCGCTGCCGAAGATCTTCCGCATGACCTCGGGTGGCAAGCTGATCGAAGGCATCTTTGTCGGTGAAACCATCAACACGCCGTCGATGCTTTGCGTCGAAGACTATGTCGATGCGCTGAAGTGGGCAAAGTCGATCGGTGGCCTCGAAGCCCTGATCGCGCGCGCCGACGCCAATGCCAAGGTCATCTTCGACTTCATCGAAAAGAACGACTGGATCGCCAATCTCGCGGTCGACCCGGCTACGCGGTCGAACACCTCCGTCTGCGTCAAGATCGTTGATCCCGAAGTGACCGCACTCGATGCCGATGCCCAGGCAGCCTTTGCCAAGGGTATTGCCAGCATCCTCGAAAAGCAGGGTGTCGCCTTCGACATCGGCGCTTACCGTGATGCACCGGCCGGCCTTCGCATCTGGGCAGGTGCCACGATCGAGACTGCCGATATGGCGGCTCTCATGCCGTGGCTCTCCTTCGCCTATGAGACGCAGAAGGCGTCTCTGGCCAAGGCTGCCGCCTGATCCTTGCCGATATCGGCTCCGCCTGACCGGCGGAGCCCCGCAATTCTCATCATTTTCTTCAAACGAACTCTCTGAAGGAGGCCTCGTCATGGCACCTCGCGTTCTCGTATCCGACGAATTGTCTGAAACCGCCGTCCAGATCTTCCGTGATCGCGGCGTTGAAGTGGATTTCCAGCCGAAGCTCGGCAAGGACAAGGAAAAGCTTGCCGAAATCATCGGCAACTATGATGGTCTCGCCATCCGTTCGGCCACCAAGGCGACGGAAAAGCTGATTGCTGCTGCGACCAACCTGAAGGTCATTGGCCGCGCCGGCATCGGCGTCGACAATGTCGACATTCCGGCTGCGTCGAAGCGCGGCATCATCGTCATGAACACGCCCTTCGGCAACTCGATCACGACGGCAGAACACGCCATCGCCCTGATGTTTGCCGTTGCCCGCCAGCTGCCGCAGGCCGATGCCTCGACCCAGGCCGGCAAGTGGGAAAAGTCGAAGTTCATGGGTGTCGAAATCACCGGCAAGACGCTCGGCGTCATCGGTGCCGGCAATATCGGTGGCATCGTCTGCAAGAAGGCGATCGGCCTTGGAATGTCCGTCATCGCCTATGACCCCTTCCTCTCGGCTGAACGCGCACAGGAGATGGGCGTCGAAAAGGTCGAGCTTGACGAACTCCTGCCGCGTGCGGACTTCATCACGCTCCACGTGCCGATGACCGACAAGACCCGCGGCATCCTCGGCAAGGACAACATTGCCAAGACGAAGCCCGGCGTGCGCATCATCAACTGCGCCCGTGGTGGTCTCGTGGATGAGGCAGCCCTTGCCGACGCCATCAAGTCCGGCCATGTCGCCGGTGCAGGCTTCGACGTCTTCGAAGTCGAACCTGCGACCGAGAGCCCTCTTTTCGGCCTGCCGAATGTCGTCTGCACGCCGCATCTCGGTGCCTCGACCACGGAAGCCCAGGAGAACGTCGCACTGCAGGTCGCCGAGCAGATGTCTGACTATCTCATGAAGGGTGCTGTCTCGAACGCCATCAACATGCCGTCGATCACGGCTGAGGAAGCGCCGATCCTGAAGCCGTTCATCCGTCTCGCCGACGTGCTCGGTTCGTTTGCCGGCCAGATGACCGAGAACCCGATCAAGGAAATCGAGATCCTCTATGACGGCGTGACCTCCGGCATGAACACCAAGGCGCTGACGTCTGCGCTGCTGGCAGGTCTCATCCGCCCGCAGGTTGCCGACGTCAACATGGTTTCAGCCCCGATCATGATCAAGGAAAAGGGCGTCATCGTCTCGGAAGTGAAGCGCGACAAGACTGGCGTCTATGACGGCTATATCAAGCTCACCGTCACCACCGAGAAGCAGACCCGCTCGGTTGCCGGTACCGTCTTCTCCGACGGCAAGCCGCGCTTCATCCAGATCAAGGGCATCAACATGGATGCCGATGTCGGTCCGAACATGATCTACATCTCCAACACCGACGTTCCCGGCATGATCGGCTTCATGGGCACCACGCTCGGCAATGCCAAGGTCAACATCGCGAACTTCCAGCTCGGTCGCGACAAGGAAGGTGGCGACGCGATCGCGCTTCTTTACGTCGATGGCCCGGTGGAGCAGGCGGTTCTCGACCAGCTCACCGCCAACCCGGCGGTCAAGCAGGCCAAGCCGCTGGTGTTCAACGTCGACTGATCGACGTTCTCGATATCATCGACAAAGACGGCGCGGGATCAAACCCGCGCCGTTTGCGTTTTCCGCCGGAAGTAGGGTTAGATTAGAAACATATGAAAAGTATTATGCGTTGAACTGACGCATGGCGGGTTGTCGCATTGCCTTGCCGGTGCGAGGGTATAGTTGATGTTTATCATCTCCGGGAGGAGAGAAGGAAAGGACATCCCATGTTCGAGCACTTCGACGCGCAACTCCTGGCACGCATACAGTTTGCCTTTACCGTATCGTTCCACATCATATTTCCTGCCTTTTCCATCGGCCTTGCGAGCTATCTCGCGGTGCTCGAAGGCCTCTATCTCTGGAAGAAGGACAAGGTCTATCTGGAGCTCTTCGACTTCTGGAAGACGATCTTCGCGGTCGCCTTCGGCATGGGGGTCGTGTCGGGCATCGTGATGTCCTACCAGTTCGGCACCAACTGGTCGGTGTTTTCCGACAAGGCTGGACCGGTGATCGGTCCTCTGATGGGCTATGAGGTGCTGACCGCCTTCTTCCTCGAAGCGGGCTTTTTGGGCGTCATGCTCTTCGGTCGCAACCGCGTCGGGCCGGGCCTGCATTTCTTTGCCACCCTGATGGTCGCATTCGGGACGCTGATCTCGGCCACCTGGATCCTCTCGGTGAATTCCTGGATGCAGACGCCTGCAGGCTTCGCGATGAATGATGTCGGGCAGTTCGTGCCTGTTGATTGGTGGAAGATCGTCTTCAATCCATCCTTCCCCTATCGCCTCGTTCATATGGTCATCGCCGCCTATCTCACGACCGCCTTTGTCGTCGGTGCGGTCGGCGCCTGGCATCTGCTGAAGGGCACAGCACCGCGCCGCGCCGGCGTGATGTTCTCCATGGCGATGTGGATGGCGGCGATCGTTGCGCCTATCCAGATTGTCGCTGGCGACATGCATGGCCTCAACACGCTTGAGTATCAGCCGGTCAAGGTCATGGCCATGGAAGGCCATTTCGACAGCCATCCGGAGGGAGCGCCGCTGATCCTCTTCGGCATTCCGAACACGGAAGAGAAGCGGATCGACTATGCGATCCAGATCCCCAAGCTGTCGAGCCTGATCCTGAAGCATGATCTGAACGCCCCGCTCGCAGGCCTCGATACGATCCCCGACGACAAGGAGCCGCCGGTCGCTATCGTCTTCTGGTCCTTCCGTGTGATGATCATGATCGGTTTCGGCATGCTCGGTGTCGGCCTCTTCTCGCTCTGGTGTCGCTGGAAGGGAACGCTTCACTCCAATCACTGGCTGCACAGGGCTGCCCTCGTCATGGGTCCCTCGGGCTTCGTCGCGGTGCTTGCCGGCTGGATCACAACCGAGGTCGGCCGCCAGCCGTATACGATCTACGGCCATCTCCTGACGGCGGATTCGATTTCGCCGATCGCGGCCCCCGCCGTTGCCGCCTCGCTGATCGCCTTCATCGTAGTCTATTTCATCGTCTTCGGGGCCGGCACCTTCTACATCCTGCGCCTGATGGGCCGCCTGCCGCGTGACCCGATGCCGGATCTCGACGATGGCCCGATCCGCACCTCCGGCATCACGCCGGCTGCCCAGCCCGGTCACCATGGAGGCAAATATGCCCATTGATCTCCCTTTCATCTGGGCCGGCATCATTGCCTTTGCGGTGCTCGCCTATGTCATCCTCGACGGCTTCGACTTAGGCGTCGGGATCCTGTTTCCCTTCTTTCCGGAAAAGCACGAGAAGGACCTGATGATGAATTCGGTGGCGCCCGTCTGGGACGGCAACGAGACCTGGCTGGTGCTGGGTGGGGGAGGGCTACTCGCGGTCTTCCCGCTCGCCTATGCGACCATTCTGCCGGCGCTCTATGCCCCGATCATCCTGATGCTCTTGGGCCTGATCTTCCGTGGCGTCGCCTTCGAATATCGCTGGCGCACGCAAAGGGCGGAACATCTGTGGAACTGGGCCTTCACCGGCGGTTCGGTGGTTGCTGCCTTCTTCCAGGGCGTGGCGCTCGGGGCACTGGTCCAGGGCATTCCGGTTGAGAACCGCGCCTATTCTGGCGGTTGGTGGGACTGGTTGACGCCGTTTTCGGTGGCCACAGGCGTGGCGCTGGTCATCGGCTACGCCCTTCTCGGGGCGACATGGATCGTCATGAAGACGGAGGGTGAGATATGCAGGCGCGCCCGCTCTCTCGCCCTGCCGCTCTCCTTCGCAACCGTCGGGGCCATGGGGATCTTCAGCCTCTGGACGCCGTTCCTGGAAACGCCCTATTTCGAGCGCTGGTTCGGTTACCCGACGATGATCTTCTCCGTCATCGTGCCGGCTCTGGTGCTTGGCTGTCTCTACCTGATCGTCACGGGGCTGAAGGCGGGACATGACGCGCGGCCATTCATCGCGGCGCTCGGGCTCTTCGTGCTCGGTTATGCCGGCATCGGCATCAGCTTCTATCCCTATATCGTGCCGTCCTCGCTGACGATCTGGGAGGCTGCCGCACCCGATGAGAGCCTCGCCTTCCTGCTCTACGGTGCGGTCATCCTGGTGCCGATGATCCTGGGCTATACCGCCTATGCCTATTGGGTTTTCCGCGGCAAGCTCAATCCGGACGAGGGCTATCACTGATGGACAAGCGCCTGATTGCCAGCCGTCTTTTGTGGTTCGTCGGCCTCTGGGCTGGCGGGGTGCTTGCGATCACAATCGTCGGCCTGATCATCAAGTTCGGGCTCAACGGCTGATCCCGATCACTTGAAATTCAATGGAAATTGCGGGGCTCACTCTTCAAAAGAGGGTGAGCTCTCTCCATATGGGAGCCAAGCCCCTAAAAGGGCATAGAGACTGTTTCGAGGAGGACAGGAAACACCCATGCGGCAATACGGAAAGATATTCGCGACGCTCGCGCTCGGCATGATGGTCACGCTCGTGGCCGTCGATTTCGCTGAAGCCCGTCGCGCTTCAGGCGGCTTCGGCAGCCGTGGCACGCGCACCTTCAATCAGCCGGCGATCACCCGCACGGCGCCGGCACCCGCTGCTCCGATCGAACGGACGATGACGCCGCGCACCAATGCGAACCAGCCGGGTGCGGCCCAGTCGACGGCGGCCAACCAGGCAGCGCGTCCGGGTGGTCTGTTCGGCGGTCTCGCCGGCGGTCTCATGGGCGGCCTGCTGCTCGGTGGTCTGTTTGGCATGCTGATGGGCACCGGTTTCGGCGGCGGCTTCGGCTTCCTCGGCCTGCTCCTGCAGGGCCTGCTGATCTTCTTCCTGATCCGCTTTGCCATGCGCATGTTCGCCAACCGTCAGGCGCCGGCATCAGGCCCGAGCGTCGGCCCCGGTTTCGGCGGCTTTGGCGGGATGGCGCGTGACAATCAGAGCGGTGACCAGCTGCGTCCGAGCTTCCAGATTCCGAAGCTTGGCGGCGGTGCTGCGGCCAGCGCCTCTGCCGCCCGTTCGGGTTCGGCCGATGAACTCGGCATTGCGCCGAAGGATCTGGAGCGCTTCGAACAGCTCCTGCAGGAAATGCAGCGCGCCTATGCCGAGGAAGACTACGGTGCACTCCGCCGCATCACCACGCCGGAAGCCATGTCCTATCTCGCCGAAGAGCTTAGCGAGAACGCGACGAAGGGTGTGAAGAATACGGTGCGTGACATTCATCTCGTCCAGGGCGACGTGGCTGAAAGCTGGGCCGAGGACAAGATGGAATACGCAACGGTGGCGATGCGCTATGAAGCGATCGACTATGTGGTCGACCGCCAGAGCGGCGACGTCGTCGAAGGCGATCCGAATACGCCGGTCGAATCGGTCGAGATCTGGACCTTCGCCCGCCGCCCGAACACCCAGTGGCAGATCTCGGCGATCCAGAGCGCCAACTGATCTCCAGCGGTGCTGAATGCAACAAGCCTCCCCATCGGTCACGGTGGGGAGGCTTTTTCGTTTTAGTGCATTGGTCTGATCAGGCGCGCCACCCTTAGCCCGGGCACTGCTGCAACTGCTTGGCGTAGGTATAGGTAATGTCGGTAAACCGCTTCGCGCCGCGCAGAGCCTCCGGGCGCTTGTTGTAGGCGCCGCGCAGATAGCCGGTGTGGCCGGAGTGGTAGGCGAGATAGAGCTTGTAAGGGTCGTTCAAGGGGATGTTGACCTTCGTCGCGCTCTCGCGGTGATACCAGCCGATGAAGCGGATGGCGTCGGCGAAATCGGTGCGGCGGGCGCCCCAGCGGCCGGTTTCGCGCTGGTAGCGTTCCCAGGTGCCGTCAAGGGCCTGGGAGTAGCCATAGGCCGACGATGCGCGCTTTCCGGGGATGAAGCCCAGGATCATCTTGCGCGGCGGCTTGGCGTTGTGGCGGAAACTCGATTCCGTATAGATCGTCGCCATCAGGATCGGGACCGGCACGCCGTATTCGCGTTCAGCATCGACGGCGGCGCGGCGCCAGTTGTTGAACAGCCCGTCGCGCTGCTCGAAAATCGCGCAGGCATTGCGGGTCTGGGATGGCGGCTTGGCACAGGCCGACAGCGTCAGCATGACGCCGAGGGCAGATATGAGAGCGGTACGCATGACAAAACCTCGCTACAGGCCCGCCATTCTATTCATTAAAATTTAACGAAAGGTTTTCTTAACCGCCCCCGGATCTAGCATCCCCCGATCGGGGGTGGTGATGCCGGTGGAGGGCGGCCCCCGCATGCTCGCCTGGCGAGAAACAGGCGTTGACGTCAGTCGCATTTGCCACCAGTCTGCCGGGCGATCGCAAGGCAGCGAGGAGGAACGGTTGCGTTCTTGCCCGGCGGTCGCAGGTGGACATTCGTCCGGGAGCGAGGATCTTCAAGACATGCAGCAGGTCGGCATCGGCATCATCGGATGCGGCAATATTTCAGGCGCTTATCTGAAGGCGCTCCAGCATTTTCCCATTCTCAAGGTCTGTGGGATTGCCGATCTCAACGCTTCGCTGGCAGAAGCGCGGGCGGCAGAATTCGGTGTGCCGGCGCTCACCATCGACGAGCTGCATGCGGATCCCGAGGTTGCCATCATCGTCAATCTGACGATCCCCAAGGCGCATGTCGAGGTGGGGCTGAAGGCGCTCCAAGCCGGCAAACATGTCTATTCGGAAAAGCCGCTCGGTGTGACCTTTGCCGAGGGCAAGCGGCTCGTGGAGGCGGCAAAATCGCTCAACCTCAGGGTGGGATCTGCCCCCGATACCTTTCTCGGCGGCGCGCATCAGACGGCGCGCGGGCTGATCGACCAGGGCGTGATCGGCCAGCCGATCGGCGGCACGGCTTACTTCATGTGCCCCGGTCACGAGCGATGGCATCCCAATCCCGATTTCTACTACGAGGCCGGTGGCGGGCCGATGCTCGACATGGGGCCCTACTACATCACCGATCTCGTCAATCTCTTCGGCCCGGTCGAAAAGGTGGCGGGCTTTGCCACCAAGGTTCGCGACACCAGAAAGATCGGCAGCGAGCCGCGCCGGGGCGAGACGATCCCCGTCCATGTGCCGACGCATGTCGCGGGTCTCATGTCCTTCGCCAATGGCGCGGTGGTGCAGATCTCCATGAGCTTCGATGTTGCAGCCCACTGGCACAAGCCGCTCGAGGTCTATGGCACCGAGGGCACGCTGATTGTGCCGGATCCCAATCATTTCGGCGGTGACGTGTTTGTCCTGCCGCTGACCGGCGAGGCGCAAGGGAAGCCGGTGACGCTGCCTTATGCCGATGGAAACTGGCGCTCGCTCGGTGTCGCCGACATGGCGCATGCCATTCTCTCCGACCGACCGCACCGGGCAAATGGGGATCTGGCGCTGCATGTGCTCGAAGTCATGGAGGCCTTCCAGACGGCCTCCGACCGGGGCGAGACGGTCACCATCACCACGAGCGTTGAGCGGCCGGCGCCGCTCGAACAGTCGCTCATCGATGGCCTGATCGGCCGCTGAAGACAACAACAGGGAAATTCACATGCGTCAGGTTCTGAATGGCGCATGCCATTCTCTCCGACCGACCGCACCGGGCAAATGGGGATCTGGCGCTGCATGTGCTCGAAGTCATGGAGGCCTTCCAGACGGCCTCCGACCGGGGCGAGACGGTCACCATCACCACGAGCGTTGAGCGGCCGGCGCCGCTCGAACAGTCGCTCATCGATGGCCTGATCGGCCGCTGAAGACAACAACAGGGAAATTCACATGCGTCAGGTTCTGATTTGCTGGGGCGGCTGGGACGGACACCAGCCCGAACAATGCGCCGCCGTCGTCTCCAACATGCTGCAGGCGGAGGGCTTTTCCGTCCGCGTCGAAGCGGGCACGGAGGCCTTTGCCGATCCCGCGATCCGCGACTACAGCCTCATCGTGCCCATGCTGACGATGACCAAGATCGAGAAGCCTGAAATCGAGAACCTCGAACTCGCCATCCGCGGCGGCGTCGGCCTCGGCGGCTTCCACGGCCAGGCCGGCGACAGCTTTCGCGACTGCGTTCAGTATCAATACATGATCGGCGGCCAGTGGGTCGCCCATCCCGGCAATATCTATGATTATACGGTCAATATCGTGAAGCCCGAGGACCCGCTCGTCTCCGGCGTCAGTGACTTCCCCTATCGCTCCGAGCAGTATTACATGCATGTCGACCCCAACAATGAGGTGCTGGCGACGACGACGTTTACCGGTGAGCACGATGCCTGGATCGAAGGACATGTGATGCCGGTCGTCTGGAAACGCCGCCACGGGCAGGGCAGGGTGTTCTATTCCTCGCTCGGCCACCAGGCGGCGGAGTTCGCGGTGCCGCAGATGCGGGAGATTGTAAGAAGGGGGCTGGTTTGGGCGGCTCGGTGAGGGTGGCCTAACCGACGTGCCAGGAACGCACGGCCGTCCAGTTGTTGAGGATAACGATGACGGCCGCTGCGATCGACAGCATGGCAGCGGCCTTGCCCATGGTCGGCAGGCTGTTGATGCGGCCTTTCAGCTCGCCGAACTCGATCGCAGACGGTGCTGCGCGCAGCATGCCCTTGATCTCGGCGGTGTCCTGCAGGACCCGCTTCATATCGTCTTCAAGAGCTTTGACGCGCTTTGCCAATACTGTACCGCCTGTTGCTACCGCAGCAATGGGTTGATCTGTCGCTTGATAGAAATTTCCTTATGCCACAACATATTCTGAAACGATGAAATCTGAAAGGATCAATGGCCGGATGCAGAGTTTGGATATTCAAGTCATCTCGGCAATAGCCTTCTTAAGCGGGTGCATCGGTGAATGGCAGGTTCACATTCAGATACTTCAGAAAACTGACATGATGGCTCCGATAAACCATTCGCCCACCACGCGCGCACAATTCATAAAGAGCTTGGATGTGTTGACTAATTCCGCACGAGCGCTCGGGATGACTGGAGTTGCCATCGCAGGAAGGCGAGCGATGGAAGACTGCGTCGAGTTGACGGCGTCGCCTGTAGGGAGGGATAGCCATAAACTTGAGCAAATTGTGCGAGCCGCAGAACGTGTACTTTTTGCGTTTGTCAACGAATTGCATGGGCGTGTTTTGTTTGCGATGACGGAGGAAAATGCACGCGGCTTTTCCGCTATGGCTCCATTCGGAGATGCCGTTGCAAGAGCGTTCCCTTCGGCAGAATATGACATTGCTGAGGCCGCAAAATGTCAGGCTTTACGGAGACATACAGCTTGCGTGATGCACTTGATGAGAGTGCTTGAGGCCGGATTGAAGTCATTAGCGAAGCACTACGAAGTTGATTCAGTAGAGAACTGGAATGCTGCTCTCAATCAAATTGAAGCCAAGTCCCGGCAAATAGGAAAGCACTCACATGGCAAGGAAGAAGAGCAGTGGGCCGCAGAGGCTGCAACGCACTTTCGGTTCATAAAAAATGCCTGGCGCAACCACGCTATGCATCCCTCGGACATATATAATGAAGATAGTGCAGCTGCGATCTTTAACAGCACTCGTTCTTTTATGCAGCAGTTAAGCAAGAAACTATCCGAAGGATAGTCGAGTATTCTTTTGAAGAATTTTGGTAGCGGGAGGCGGACTTGAACCGCCGACCTTGGGGTTATGAATCCCACGCTCTAACCACCTGAGCTATCCCGCCACACATTCGGAAACCTGATGGGCCGTGGCAGCCCGTCCGAAGCGATGGGCGGCTTATAAGGCGAGGCTCCGATCAAAGTCAAGCGCGGTTTGGCCAAAAACAGTGTGGCTTTCCACCGGCTTGGGAGAAGACCTTGCAGGCGGCCCGAAAGCTCAGGCGTCAGGCCGCGACAGGACTTGCCAGAAGCGCCTTCAGCGAGGCTTCTGCTGTCCCTGAACGTTCCGAGCGTTCGATGAAGCCGCCGCCATAGACGCGGGCGTCCGCACCGGTTGCCGAATAGAGCACGCAGGCCTGGCCGGGGGCCACACCGGCTTCGCCGATTTCGAGATCGACATAGACGCCGCGCTCGTCAGCATGCAGCACGGCCGGGGTCGGCGGCCGGGTGGAGCGGACCTTGGCAAAGCAGGGCATGCCGTCACCAGCGTCTTCGGCCAGTGTGCGGTCGCCCAGCCAGTTGATGTCGCGCAGATAGACGCGGTGGGTTTCCAGCGCTTCCTTCGGGCCGACGATGACGCGGCGCGAGCGGGCGTCGAGATAGATGACGTAGAGCGGCTCGCCGGTGGCGACGCCCAAACCCTTCCGCTGGCCGATCGTGTAATGCAGGATGCCTTCGTGGTTGCCGAGAATACGGCCATCGAGATGCACGATGTCACCGGCCAGAGCCGCATTCGGCTTCAGCTTGTTGATCACGTCGGCATACTTGCCCTGCGGCACGAAACAGATGTCCTGGCTGTCGGCCTTCTGGGCGACGACGAGGCCCATGTCTTCGGCAAGCTTGCGGACTTCCGCCTTCGACATGGCGCCGAGCGGGAAGCGCAGATAGTCGATCTGCTCCTGCGTGGTGGCAAAGAGGAAATAGCTCTGGTCGCGCTCGCTATCGATCGGGCGGAAGAGAGCGCGGTGGCCGGGATCGTTTGCCAGCGGCACCGACTTCGAGCGGATATAATGGCCGGTCGCCAGCGCATCGGCGCCGAGTTCTCGTGCCGTCGCAAGCAGATCGGCGAACTTGACCGTCTGGTTGCAGGCTACGCAGGGGATCGGCGTTTCGCCGGCGACATAGCTTTCCATGAACGGGTTGATCACGGTGTCACGGAAACGCTGTTCGTAATCGAGCACATAATGGGGAATGCCGAGCGTTTCGCAGACGCGGCGGGCATCGTCGATGTCCTGGCCGGCGCAGCAGGAGCCGGCACGGTGGACCGCGGCGCCATGGTCGTAGAGCTGCAGCGTGATGCCGAGGACGTCATAGCCCTCGCGCTTCAGGATGCCGGCGACGACGGACGAATCCACGCCGCCCGACATGGCGACGACAACGCGCGTATCTTCCGGTCTCTTGTCAAAATCCAGCGTGTTCACGGGCTTCGTCTCTGTGCTTCATGCGACCGTTCATCCCGCCCATTGCGGGGATCTACGTCAGGCTTTGCGGGGTTTTTGGCCCGCTGCCGGTACCGGTCCTTTAGTTGACGGATATAGAAAGGATTGCATCTTCGTGCAAGAGCAGCGATTCGCGGGGATTGCCCGCGAGAGGAGATCCCATGCCTGTCCATATGACCGTCACACCGGAAAGCTTCCCGATTGCGGGCAGCTTCACGATTTCGCGCGGGTCGAAGACCGAGGCAAAGGTGGTCACCGTGCGGCTGACGGATGGCGCGCATGTCGGGCAGGGCGAATGCGTGCCCTATGCGCGCTACGGCGAGACGGTGGAGAGTGTCGCTGAGATACTGACGGCGCTCGTGCCTGAGGTGGCGGACGGTCTCGACCGTGCCGGGCTGCAGAGCCGGCTGAAGCCGGGGGCGGCGCGCAATGCGCTGGACTGCGCGTTCTGGGATCTGGAAGCCAAGCGGGCGGGGCTGCCGGTCTGGCAACTTCTCAAGTTACAAGAGCCAAAGGCGCTGTCGGTCACCTATACGCTGTCGCTAGGCACGCCTGAAAGCATGCAGGCTGCGGCGGAGAAGGAGGCCGCGCGGCCGCTGCTGAAAGTCAAGCTCGGTGGCGAGGGGGATGTCGAGCGCATCCGGGCGGTGCGCGCAGGGGCGCCTAAGTCGGCGATCATCGTCGATGCCAATGAGGGCTGGAGCCTTGCGCAATACAAGGCGCTGGCGCCTGTGTTTCTCGATCTCGGGGTGAAGCTCGTCGAGCAGCCGTTTCCGGCGGGTTCTGATGATGCCCTTCTCGGTCTTGATAGGGTCCTGCCCGTGTGTGCCGACGAAAGCTGCCATGACACGGCATCGCTGGCTTCGCTGAAGGGTAGGTATGACGCCGTCAACATCAAGCTCGACAAGACGGGCGGGCTGACGGAAGCGCTGCTGATGCGCGATGCGGCGGTCGAGGCCGGCTTCGAGATCATGGTCGGCTGCATGGTCGGGACCTCGCTTGCCATGGCGCCGGCCTTCCTGATCGGGCAGGGGGCGGCCTTTGTCGATCTCGACGGGCCGCTGCTTCTGGCGCGGGATCGCGAGCCGGCGATTGCTTATGACGGCGCGGTGATGCCGCTGCCGCCGCGTGGGCTGTGGGGATAGAATTATCAGTCGCGTTTTGCCGTGCGACATCCCCCTCTGCTCTGCACCGGTAACGGGCCGGGTTCCCTCTTCTCCCCAGCGGGGAGAAGTGCCGAGCGTATGCGAGGCGATGAGGGGGCTGCGCGGCACAGCTTTAGCGCTTCGCGCCCCCTCATCCCCCTGCCGGGACCTTCTCCCCGCTGGGGAGAAGAGCGACCCCGCTTCGTGCGCCGCTCAAAATCCATATGCAATTGCTCTGCGCATCGGGGAGATGTCACGCAGTGACAGAGGGGGTGTTGGCGAAGCCAAAGCGGTGCCGCCTGATGAAGCCCTTCAGGCCTTCGCCATCCAGATCATGTGCTTCTTGCCGCGTCCCGTTTTCCCTGCGCGGACGGGAATCTCTTCTGCGCCATAGCCGCAGTCCTTCAAGCGGCGCGTGAAGTAGGGATCTGGACCCTGTGACCAGACGCCGAGAACGCCGCCGCGGGTGAGTGCTGCCTTGGATTTGCGTAAACCGTCATGGGAATAGAGGCCGTCATTCGCTTCGCGGGTGAGGCCGTCAGGGCCGTTGTCGACATCGAGCAGGATGGCGTCGAAGATACCCTTGGATTTGGCGATCAGCGCGCCGACATCGCCGACATGGATTGCCACGCGCGGGTCGTCGAGGCTGCCGGCATAGATCTCGGCCATCGGTCCGCGCGCCCAGTCGACGACGGCGGGCACGAGTTCGGCGACGGTGACCTTGGCATCCTCGGGCAAGACGGCGAGAGCGGCGCGCAGCGTGAAGCCCATGCCGAGGCCGCCGATCAGGATGTGCAGGCGCTTGTGGGTGGCGATCCGCTCGAAGGCGAGGGTGGCGAGCGCCTCTTCGGAGCCGCTAAGGCGGCTGTTCATCAGCTCGTTGGTGCCGAGCATTATGGAGAATTCTGATCCCCGGCTCTTCAGGCGCAATTCGCCGCCGCCGGGTATCTTGGCCGTGTCGAGCTGGATCCAGGGGAGCATCGGGCAGTTCCTGCGTGTTGTTTATGGGCTGCCCCGTATCACGGCGACGCCCTCGGGTTCAATGTCGCGGGCGTACCGGAGACAGAGAACGAGACTTGCGGTCTCCATCGCTTCCGGGGATAGCTTGTGGTCTCCGGCCACATGGCCGGTTGGTGATTGCCTGAGGAGAAGACGCATGCCCGCCCCCGTGAACCCCTTCAAGAAAGCCCTCCGCGAAGACACCGGTCTCCTGACCGGCCTCTGGGTGGCGCTCGCCAATCCGCATTCGGCGGAAATCTGTGCCGGGGCCGGCTTCGACTGGATCCTCATCGATGCCGAACATGGGCCGAACGACATTCCGCTGATCGCAGCCCAGCTCGCGGCCGTCACGCGTCATGCCGCCCATCCGGTGGTGCGGCTGCCCGTCGGCGAGCCCTGGATGATCAAGCAGGCGCTCGATATCGGGGCGCAGACACTGATGATCCCGATGGTCGAGACGCCAGAACAGGCCAGCATGCTGGCCAAGGCGCTGCGTTATCCGCCATTCGGCATTCGCGGCATGGGCGCAAGCCTTGGGCGCGCGTCTGATTTCGGGCGGGTGAGTGACTATGCCGATACGGCCAATGATGAGGTCTGCCTGATCGCGCAGATCGAGAGCCGGCTCGGCGTCGAGAATGCCGAGGCGATCCTGGCTGTCGAAGGCGTCGATGCCGTGTTGATCGGGCCGGCCGATCTCTCTGCCGACATGGGCTATCGCGGCAAGGCGACCGTGCCTGAGGTGATGGAAACGGTTGAAACGCTGATCGGCAAGATCCGGGCTGCCGGCAAGCCGGCAGGCATCATGACCGGCGACGCGGAGATGATCGCGCTCGCGCGCCGCGCCGGTGTGCGCTTCATGGCCAACGGCACGGATACGGGGCTGCTGGCGCGCGCTGCCGCCACTATGGCGGCCGAGATGCGGAATGCAGGCGGCGACGCTGCTACCCCTTCCAAGGCTGCTGGCGGCTATTCGTAATCGGCGCGGTTGATGCCGTGGCGCTGGAGCTTGTCGTAGAAGGTCTTGCGCGGAATGCCGAGGGCCTCGATCGTCGAGCGCACGTCACCCTTGTTGGCGGTCAGCGCCTCGCGGATGAGGCTCGCTTCGTGGCTCTCCATCTGCTCGGGCAGGCTGGGGCCGGGTCCCGCAGCCTGTGAGGCCTGCTTCGGCGGCGGGGTGATGCCGAGCACGACGCGTTCGGCGAAATGCGAGAGTTCCCGCACATTGCCCGGCCAGTCGTGGCTTTCGAGATGGCGTCGCACCTCGGTGGTCATGGCCGGCATCTCGCGACGGAAGCGCTCGGCGGCGCGGGTGGCGAAATGGGCAAAGAGCAGTGGGATGTCGGCGCGGCGTTCGCGCAGCGGCGGGATCGAGATCGTCACGACGTTGAGGCGATAGTAAAGGTCCGCACGGAACTCGCCGCGCTCGGCGGGATTGCCGAGATCGAGTTTGGCGGCGGCGACCACGCGCAGGTCCACGGGCCTGATCTCATTGGTGCCGAGCGGGCTCACCTCCCTCATTTCCAGAACCCGCAACATCTTCACCTGGGTGGAGAGCGGCATGCTCTCGATCTCGTCGAGGAACAGCGTGCCGCCGCTTGCATGTTCGATACGGCCGACGCGCTTCTTCTGGGCGCCGGTGAAGGCGCCCGGTTCGTGGCCGAAGAGTTCGCTTTCGATGACCGTCTCGGGCAGGGCGCCGCAGTTCAGGGCGACGAAGTTGCCGCGTGCACGGCGGCTCCAGCGATGCAGGAGGGTGGCGACCACTTCCTTGCCGCTGCCGGTTTCGCCGGCGATCAGCACGTCGACATCGGTGTCGGCTATCTGGCGGAGCGTTTGGCGCAGATGCTCCATCGCAGGCGTCTGGCCGATGAGGGGCAGGTCGTCCGGCGTCGTGGTGGCTGCCTCGCGCAGGCGGCGGTTTTCGAGGACCAGCCGGCGCTTCTCGATGGCGCGCGCGACGCTCTGGACGAGGCGGTCGGCGGGAAACGGTTTGGCGATGAAGTCGTAGGCGCCGTCGTGGAGAGCCCTGACCGCCATGTCGACATCGCCATGACCGGTGATGAGCAGCACCGGCAGATCCGGGTCGAGGCTGCGGAGGCGGGCAAAGAGTTCCAGCCCGTCCATGCCGGCCATCCGGATGTCGGTCACGACGACGGCCTCGCTTTCCCGCGACAGCTGGGCGAGCGCCTGCGGTGCGGCGCCGAAATCGCGCACGGCATAACCGGCAAGCTCCAGCGTCTGGCGGGTGGCGCGGCGCAGCGCCTGATCGTCGTCAACGAGGATGATGTCGATGCTCATGCGCTGGCCCTTTTGAGGGTGATGGTGAAGGTGGTGCCGTCCTTGCTCGTATCCACGGAGAGCCGGCCGCCATATTCGGTGACGATGTCACGTGCGATCACGAGGCCAAGGCCCAGGCCTCCCTCTTTGGAGGTGGTGAAGGGGATGAAGAGGTTGTCCCTGACGTGATCCGGCAGGCCGGGACCAGTGTCGCTGACCGAGAGATCCACTTCGTCGTCCGTCAGGCGGGAAAGCCCGATGGTGATTGTGGCATCCGCTTTGTCGTCAATGGCTTCGAGCGCGTTTTGCAGGAGGTTGATCAGCACCTGTTCGAGGCGGATACGCTGGCCGAGAACAGCGATGTCTGAGGGTATGTCGCCAATAGCAAGCCGGTCAAAGCTGCCGGCGAAACGGCTCTTCAAGAGGAACAGCGCGCCATCGATCGCAGCCTTGGCCGTAACGGGCTCGGCGGCCTGGCGACCCTTTCGGGCAAGGCCCTTCAGCTCTCCGGTGATCGCGCCGATGCGGTCGGTGAGCTCGGCGATCAGGCCAAGGTTTTCCTTCGCCGTCTCGCCGTTGCCGCGATCGAGGAAGGCCTTGGCATTGTCGGCATAGGCGCGGATGGTGGCGACCGGCTGGTTGATCTCATGCGCTACGCCGGCTGCGACCTGACCAAGGATCGCCAGGCGATTGGCCTGGACAAGATCCTGCTGCACGCCCTGCAGGCGGCTGTCGGTTGCCCGGTGTTCGGTGATTTCGGCCTGGAGGCGGTCGCGCGCTTCGGTCAGTTCGACGGTGCGGAGTTTGACCTGCCGCTCAAGCTCGACCTGGGCGGCTTTCGCTTCGGCCTCGCGACGGGCGGCGCGGCCGAAGCGGTGGAGCAGCAGGCCGGCTGCCGCGAGCAGGGGCAGGGCGATGGCTACGAATGCGAGGCGATCCTGCAGGATGCCGGCATCCATGGCGGCGGCTGCGGGGCTGAGGATGTGCAGCGTCCACGGCGTGCCCGGCAGAGGCAGCGCCTCGGCGAAATGCGGCTGGCGCGGGACCGTGCCGGATGTGTCGGTCGCCACCATCGTGTGGCCGGCGAGATCTTCCAGCGACCATATGGGAATGGGCAAAAGCGGCGCTTCGCCGAACTGCAGGCTCTCCCGGATCGCGATCCGCTCCTCCTGGGGGATGTCCGTCACGGTCAGGAAGCGCCATTCGGGACGGCTTGTGATCAGCACGATACCTTTGGGATCTGTCACATAGGTGATGCGGCCGGAGCGCTGCCAGTTCTGCTCGAGTGCCTCGAACTCGACCTTGACGACCACCACGCCCAGCGCTCGTCCGGTCTCGTCTTCGACGCGGCGAGACAGGTAGAGCCCTGGCCTGCGGCTGACATTGCCCAAGGCATAATGTTCGGCGGTGCCTCGTGTCAGGGCGCCGGTGAAATACTCCCGAAAAGCGTAGTTGCTGCCGACGAAGCTGTCGGGCTGGCGAAAGTTGCTCGCCGCTATGGCGGTGCCGTCGAAGTTCACGACGTAGATCACCGAGGCGCCTGTGCCGGGGATGAGAGCCTCAAGCTTTTCGTTGAGCTGAGTGATGGCGCCCGGCGAGGGTGTCTCAAGCGCTTCCGTCAGGTCCGCGTCGCTTGCCAGCACCAGCGGCAAGGTGCGCGACCGGTCGAGGGCGGTGAGCAGCAGCGCCTGCTTCAAGGCGGCATCGGAGCCCGCATCCTCCGCCAGGGCGTCGAGTGCCGAGGCCTGTCCACGCTCGCCGGCATAGAAGAGGCCGGCAACCAGTACGGTGATCGCAAAAGCCGCATAGGCGAGCCAGAGAATGCGTCCGTTGCGGCGGGGTTTCAGCATGGGTGGATGGCCTCGGTCGGGTTGGTGATTGTGCGTGAAATCGCACTATAGCACAAAGTGCCTGTGCGGAAAATCACACTGGTTCATGTGATGAATCAAGTGTAATCGGCGAGAGAGCCTCTGAAAATCAATGGGTTGGTTGGATTTTTTCGAATTGGCACGCGCCTTGCTGACCTTTTTCCCAAGCGGCCGCGCCGCTCCCCATTCAGATCAGCAACCGCCCGGGAGGCCGGAATTCGTTCCGTCAGGGCGATCATGGAGGAAAGCATGCATATCGATACCGCAGGGCACGCGCCCGAGGGCCGGCAGCCCTTCTACAAGCATCTCTACGTCCAGGTTCTGGCAGCCATCATTGCCGGCATCCTGCTCGGCCACTTCTATCCCGAGATCGGCGCGCAGTTGAAGCCGCTGGGTGACGCCTTCATCAAGCTCGTCAAGATGATCATCGCGCCGGTTATCTTCCTGACGGTCGCGACCGGCATTGCCGGCATGAGCGACATGAAGAAGGTCGGCCGCGTTGCCGGCAAGGCGATGCTCTACTTCTTCACCTTCTCGACGCTGGCGCTTATCGTTGGCCTCGTCGTTGCCAATGTCGTGCAGCCCGGTGCGGGCATGCATATCGACCCGGCGACGCTCGATGCGGCCGCCGTGGCAACCTATACCGAAAAGGCGCATGACTCGTCGATCGTCGGCTTCCTGATGAACATCATCCCGACGACAATCGTCGGGGCCTTTGCAGATGGCGACATCCTGCAGGTGCTGTTCTTCTCGATCCTGTTCGGCATCTCGCTGGCACTCGTCGGCGAACGCGGAAAGCCGGTCACCGACTTCCTGCAGGCGGTCATCGCGCCCGTGTTCAAGCTCGTCGCCATCCTGATGAAGGCCGCCCCGATCGGTGCCTTCGGCGCCATGGCGTTCACCATCGGCAAATACGGCATCGGCTCGGTCACCAACCTTGCCATGCTGATCGGCACCTTCTACCTCACGTCCTTCCTGTTCGTGGCGGTCATCCTCGGTGCCGTCTGCCGTTACAACGGCTTCTCGATTCTGGCCCTCATCCGCTACATCAAGGAAGAGCTGCTGCTGGTTCTCGGGACGTCGTCTTCGGAAGCAGCCCTTCCGGGCCTGATGAACAAGATGGAAAAGGCCGGCTGCAAGCGTTCGGTCGTCGGCCTGGTCATCCCGACCGGCTATTCCTTCAATCTCGACGGCACGAATATCTACATGACGCTGGCGGCGCTCTTCATCGCCCAGGCGACGGATATTCAGCTGCCGCTCGGCGACCAGATCCTGCTGCTGGCCGTTGCCATGCTGAGCTCGAAGGGGGCGGCCGGCATCACCGGTGCGGGCTTCATTACGCTCGCTGCGACCCTTTCGGTCGTGCCCTCCGTGCCGGTTGCCGGCATGGCGCTGATCCTCGGCATCGACCGCTTCATGTCGGAATGCCGGGCGCTCACCAACTTCATCGGCAATGCGGTGGCAACGGTCGTCGTCGCGCGCTGGGAAGGTGAACTCGACCAGACGCTCTTCCATGCCGCACTCGGTGGCAAGGTTCTCGAAGAGGACGACATCCAGCCGGAACTGCAGCCGGCGGAGTAATACTTCCGCGCCGACCCAAGACGGCGATCGGAACTGAAGCGCGGCCCGGCATTTGTCGGGCCGCGCTTTTTGTTTGCGGTTACTCGGCGGCGATGATGTGGAATTCCTGAGGTGTGCCCGGATTTTGCGCCTTGCTCATCAGATAGATGAGACAGCTCGTTCTCAGCAGCGATGCGAAGTTCGACACCGAGCCGTTGATCTGCAGGGCTTCGTCGTAGAGCGTCGACAGAAAGCGGGATGTCGAGAAATTCTGGCTGGCGGCGATCTCGTCGATCAGCACCCAGAAGGCGGCTTCGAGCTGAATGCTGGTGGAATGACCACCGATGCGGACGGAGCGGTTGACCGCGCGATAGCGGCCCGGATCCTGTCCTGCGAAGACTTCACACATGGCATGCTCCTCCCTGATTTTTGCGTTTTTTCGGTCTGCAGTCTTTTGCGGCATTATGTTGCGCGCCGTGGCTCTGGTCAATTTCCGTCTTTTCTAAACTGCCTCGCCCGGGTGCGAAGAATGGACACATCCGCTGGCGAAAAAAATCGGCTGCGGTAATGGGCTGCTACCAGCCTTCCCGCAAATCGCGACATCCTCTCTCCATGACATCTGTCAGCATGCGAGGAGCAGCCCATTGGCGAAAATGATCCATTCCATGATCCGCGTCCTGGAGGAGCAGCGCTCGCTCTCCTTCTACACCGAGGCCTTCGGCCTGGAGATCGCGGAACGTCTCGATTTCGAAACCTTCACCCTGATCTATCTCAGCAATTCGGAAAGCGAATTTGAGCTGGAGCTGACGGTCAACAAGGGCCGTGAAGAGGTTTACGACCTTGGCAATGGTTACGGCCATCTGGCGTTCAGCGTTTCGGATCTCGACGCCGAGCACAAGCGGCTGACCGATCTCGGCTTGAACCCGAACAAGATCGTCGAATTCAACCGGGATGGGGCATTGCTCGCCCGCTTCTTCTTCATCACCGATCCCGATGGCTACAAGATCGAGGTCTTGCAGCGGCACGGTCGGTACAAATGATCGGGAGGCCGGGGAAGAGGAGTTCCCGGCCTTTCCTGTTTCGCAGACGGCCGGCGCGATCATCGCGCCTGCCTGGGGTGGCGGCCAAAGCCGTCGCACTTCATCTCATGGGAGGAGAATGACGTGGTTACGATACTCGACAAGACCGGGGGCATGTCCCGTCGCCAGCTTCTGAAGACCGGTGCGGCGAGTGCCGTGCTGATGGTCACCGGGACTGCGGTGATCTGTCCCGACCAGGCCTGGGGCCTGGAGGCGACCGCCCTGAAACCGGACACGCTCGCGACGCTCATCAAGATGGCGCGCGACATCTACCCGCATGACCAGGTCGCCGAACGCTTCTATGCGGCAGCCGTCAAGGGTCAGGACACGATGGCGGGCAAGGATGAGAAGCACAAGGCGCTTATCGAGGACGGCATCGCCGATCTCGACAGCAGAGCGGGTGCCGGCGGCTATCGCGGCCTCGGCTGGGAGGACGATCGCGTGGCGATCCTGCGCGACATCGAGACGACGCCCTTCTTCCAGGCGGTGCGCGGCGACCTCGTGGTCAGCCTCTATAACCAGAAGGAGATCTGGCCGATCTTCGGCTACGAGGGCGAGTCCTATTCCAAGGGCGGCTATATCGAGCGCGGGTTCGACGACATTACCTGGCTCTGAGCTACCCCAGACACGCATTCATCGTCGCCGGAAGGAGGCCCATCGCGGATGGGAACGGCGGCGCTTACCCAAATTGACCGATTTCCCGGGAGGAAAACATGGCAGCGCCCTATGATCTCAACGACGACAGCGTGGTCGTCATCATCGGTTCCGGTGCAGGCGGCGGCACACTCGCCAACGAACTTGCCCAGAAGGGCATCGACGTGGTCGTGCTCGAAGCCGGTGCCCGCATCGAATACGAGGACTTCATCAATGACGAATGGGAGAGCTTTTCCCAGCTCGCCTGGCTCGACAATCGCACCACCGGTGGTGGCTGGCGGGTGTCGAAGGACTTCCCCAACCTGCCGGCCTGGATCGTCAAGGCTGTTGGCGGCACGACCACCCATTGGGCGGGTGCCTCGCTGCGCATCCAGGAGCACGAGTTCAAGACGCTCACCCACTACGGAAAGGTCGAGGGGGCCAACCTTCTCGATTGGCCGATCAGCTATGCGGATCTGGAGCCGTATTATGCCAAAGCCGAAGACAAGATGGGCGTCACCCGCACCAACGGGATCGAGGGCCTGCCGGGCAATAACAACTTCAAGATCCTGAAGGCCGGCGCCGACAAGCTCGGCTACAAGGACTGTCACACCGGCAACATGGCGATCAACTCGGCCGATCGCGATGATCGCATGAGCTGTCAGCAGACCGGCTTCTGCTTCCAGGGCTGCAAATGGGGCGCCAAATGGTCGACGCTCTATACCGAAATTCCGAAGGGCGAGGCGACGGGCAAGCTGGAGGTTCGGCCGAATTCGCATGTCGTCAAGATCGAGCATGATGACACGGGCAAGGTGACCGCCGTCGTCTATGCCGACAAGGATGGCAATCTGCAGAGCCAGAAGGCCCGCATCATCTGCGTCGCCGGCAATTCGATCGAAAGCCCGCGCCTGCTGCTCAACTCGGCCTCGTCGAAGTATCCGGACGGGTTGGCCAACTCGTCGGGCCAGGTCGGCAAGAACTACATGCGCCACACGACCGGCTCGGTGTATGCGGTCTTCGAAAAGCCGGTGCATTTCTACCGTGGCACGACCATGGCCGGGATCATCCGCGACGAGGCGCGGCACGATCCGTCGCGCGGCTTCGTCGGCGGCTATGAGCTGGAGACACTGGCGCTCGGCATCCCCTTCATGGCGGCCTTCCTCGATCCGGGCGGCTGGGGTCGCTCGTTTGCTTCCGCCATGGACCAGTATGCCAATATGGCGGGTCTCTGGATCGTCGGTGAAGATATGCCGCAGGAACAGAATGCCGTGAAGCTGCATGCCGAGCTCAAGGACAAATACGGCATGCCGATCCCGGATGTCTGGTTTACCGACCACCCGAACGACGAGGCGATGCGCAACCACGCCTACAAGCAGGGTGTGGCGATCTATGAGGCTGTCGGGGCAACCCGTGCCTTCCCGACGCCGCCTTATCCGTCGACCCACAATCTCGGCACCAACCGCATGAGCGAGAAGGCGCAGGATGGTGTGGTCAACAAGTGGGGCCAGACCCACGACATCAGCAACCTCTTCGTCTCCGATGGCAGCCAGTTCACCACCGGAGCAGCCGAGAATCCGACCCTGACGATCGTTTCTCTTGCGATCCGCCAGGCGGATTACATCGCCGAGCAGATGGGCCAAGGCACGATCTGAGCGGCAAGACTACCTCCCTCCTGCGGGCAGCGATCGTGACGAGCGGTCCTGCCCGCTTTTTCGTGGGAAGGCGATGCTCAGTGGCCGCGGGCGGCGACCAGAGCGCGGGCCTTGTCACGTGCCTTATCGCGTGTTCGCAAAACGGCCTGGCGCAGACGGGCGGTGCGGCCGTTGTCGTTGTCCGCCACCGTCATGGCATTGCCGCGCCATTCGAAGCCGCTGCCGAACCAGGCGGCGATGAAGAGGACCGGCAACAGCAGGTCGCGGGCGATCATCGCCGGCAGGATGCGCCAGCCACTTGGCCAGCCATAGGCGCGGGCGAGCGCGAGTTCGCCCGCATACCAGATGGCAAGATAAGCAAGCGGAGCGAGCGGCGGCAGCGTGCCCGTTGCAGAAAGCGCAATCATCGCGGCTGCTGGCAGCGCGGCGCCGGTGAAGATTTCCGGCAGGAAGTAAAGCGGGAAGGAGGCACGGCGCAGGCGGGCCCAGCGGAGCTGGCGCTTCCAGACGGCCGTGATCTTGCGGGCGCCCAGCGGCTGCGGGAAGGGCTCGTGGACGAGCCGGACCTTGAGACCCGCACCGCGGATCAGAAGCGTGGCTGCGGCGTCTTCGGCCACCTCGTCGCCGAGGCGCTCGAAGCCGCCGAGCTTGGTGATCAGCTGCCGATTGAAGAGCATCGATTTGCCCTGGGCAAAGCCGAAACCGACGGCATCGGCGAAGAGCTGCCAGCGAGCCTGGAAACTGTCGAGCCAGGCGCTTTCGAGGCAGGCGCCGAAATTCTCCGGCTCGGTGCCGGCCGGCGGCGAGCAGACGAGGCCGGTCTGGCTGTCCCACCGCGCCATCATCTTCTCGAAAATGTCTGGTGGCATCAGCACGTTGCTATCGGTCATGACGATCCAGTCATGGCGGGCGGAGCGCCAGCCCTTGACCACGTTGTTCAGCTTCGGATTGGCGCTGAACAGGTCTTCACCGACCAGGAGGCGCGCCTGGATCTGCGGATGTTCGGCCATCAGTCGGCGCACGAGGGACGCTGCGGGATCATCTGCCTTCGCGACGCAGAAGAGGATTTCGTAAGTCGGCCAGTCGAGCTTGAAAGAGGAGGCGAGGCAGCGCTCGAGATTGTTTTCGAGGCCGCAGACCGGGCGGATCAGCGTGACCGGCGGACGGGGTAACGGCGTCTTCTCGCCATTGCGGTGGCGCTGTTTGACGGAGATGACGAAGGCGATGCTTGCAAGTTGAACCAGAAGCGCGATCGCTGCGAACCAGATCAGAAAAGTCATGGCGAGTCTCCGGATTTTCCGTTCCGGATAGCACCGCTGTGTGACAGTTCGGCGAACGCCAATATTCGGACGGCGCGGGGTCGTCAGTCCTTGGCTCTCACGGCCTGAAGCAGCTTGTAGCCCAGGATCGCCGCGACCGCACCGGCCGCCAGAAATCCGCTGATGCTGCCGCTGATCTCGGCGATCTGCGTGACGCTGTCGCTGAAGGTGGCGCCAAGTCCAGTATAGAGGCCGACCCAGACGGCTTCCCCCAGAATGCTGGCCAGCGTAAAACGCACCCACGAAAAACCAGAGGCGCCAGCCATCAGGTTGAGATAGGGGCCGAGCGGCGACAGCAGCCAGCGCGTCAGAAAAACGGCGACATTGCCGCGCTCGTCCATCTCCCGCTCCGCCCGCTCGATCGCCTTTCGACGCGCCGGATTGCGAGCGACGATGGGCACCAGCCGCCGCCCGGCTGTGCGCCCGAGGATATAACCGAGCTGGTCACCGCCAACGGCGGAGGCCAGTGCCACGGCGATGACGATCCAGAGGGTGAAGTCGCCGGCGGCAGCAAGCGCGCCCATCAGCATCATGACGATCGAGGCTGGCAGCGGTGCGCCGAGGCAGCTCACACAGACGACAATGCCGAGCAGCGAGAGCCCATAGGATGGAAGCGACGCGAGCAGCGTCTCGGTCAGAGTCATTTCGGCGGACCCAGACGGCGGAGTTCCGCAAGGGAGGCCTCGATCTCTGCCTTGAATTCTTCGAAGTCCTGGCCACGATCTTCGGCCAGCCGCTCCAGCGAGGGGCGTGGGCCATCCTTCGGCGGCGGTGGCAGGTCGAGGTCGCGGGCGAGCTTCTCGACGGGCACATGCCAGGAATGGGCGACGTAGCCGATCGTCATCCAGGGTTCGGGTGGCAGGTCCTGGCGCGCGGGATCGCTCCAATAGACGACGAAAAAGATCGTCCGCCCGGCGAAGAAGAGCGCAAGCGCCATGGCCAGCACGAAGGCGGAGGTGAGGATGCGGTGACGGCGCCACAGTCTGAGGAAGGGCTTCACGGTTCTCTTGTGTGCTCCGTTTGTCTCAAGGTTGACAGATCCCGGCCTGCAGCTTCTATCGTCCGCATCCATGTAAGCGAGAACGCGGAGCAGCGGCAATGGCGGATGCGGAAGTCAGACTCGAAGACAGCTGGAAGGCGGTGCTGGGGGCCGAATTCAGCCGTCCCTATATGGCCGAGCTCAAGGGCTTCCTGCAGCGGGAAAAGGCCGACGGCAAGCACATCTTTCCGAAGGGGGCTGAGTATTTCCGCGCGCTCGACCTGACACCGCTCGATGAGGTGAAGGTCGTCATCCTCGGTCAGGATCCCTATCATGGGGCAGGACAGGCGCATGGTCTGTGCTTCAGCGTGCAGCCCGGCGTGCGCATTCCGCCGTCGCTGGTGAACATCTACAAGGAGATGCAGAGCGATCTGGGCATTCCGCCAGCGCGGCATGGCTTTCTCGAGCATTGGGCAAGGCAGGGCGTGCTGCTGCTCAACAGCGTTCTGACGGTGGAAGAGGCGCGGGCCGCCTCGCAT
Source organism: Allorhizobium sp. nf9_anc (assembly GCF_056323085.1). Classification (NCBI taxonomy): domain Bacteria; kingdom Pseudomonadati; phylum Pseudomonadota; class Alphaproteobacteria; order Hyphomicrobiales; family Rhizobiaceae; genus Allorhizobium; species Allorhizobium sp. nf9_anc. The sequence goes on from NZ_CM150481.1 coordinate 743,298, forward strand.
CGGGGGCAGGGCTGGGAGCAGTTCACCGATGCGGTCATCCGCGCTGTCAACGAGGAGTGCGAGCATGTCGTCTTCATGCTCTGGGGTTCATATGCGCAGAAGAAGGCGGCCTTTGTCGACCGTTCGCGGCATTTGGTGCTCAAGGCGCCGCATCCTTCGCCTCTGTCAGCGCATAATGGGTTCTTCGGTTCCCGGCATTTCTCCCAGGCGAACGATTATCTCACTGCGCAGGGCAGAAACTCTATTGATTGGCAATTGCCCGAAGTGTCTTAATCTCTATCCGTGATGTTTCTTTCGCGTTCTTCTTAAGTAAGAAGATCGTCACTCTACCGTCGCGTCAAAATACAGCCTGACGTTTATTGTCTCTTTTGTTCACGCCATGCAGATTGCGCGCCGATCTTTCCAATCGCGACGCAGGTCTAAGCTTCATGCAGCCCCCAATAGCGGATTCGCCTGTTTGGCGACGGCCCGTTTCACCGATCCTCTGTCGGTTCGCCGATGACACCGTCGACCTGGTGGTCATCGGCGCGGGTTATCAGGGGCTTTCGACCGCACTTCATGCTGCACGCGCGGGCTTGTCGGTTCAGGTGATCGAGGCCGGAGACATCGGCGCAGGCGGATCGGGCGTCAATGGCGGTCAGGTGATCCCGGGACTGAAGCAGGATCCCGAGACGCTTATCTCCCTGTTCGGTGAGGAGGCGGGGCAGAAGCTGACGCGCTTTGCGGCAATGACCGCCGATGTCGTCTTCGACCTGATTGCGCGGGAAGGGCTTGACGCCGAGCACATGCGCTGCGGCTGGATCCAGGCAGCGCATACCGAGACCGCCATGCAGGCTGCCATGCAGCGCAACCGCCAATGGCGCGCGCAAGGGGCCGATGTCGCGCTGCTCAATCCGGCGGAGATCGCACTTCTGACCGGTGCTGAGGGCTATCGTGGCGGTTTCCTCGATCGACGGGCAGGGGTCGTCAACCCGCTTGCGCTGGTGCATGAACTGGCGAGGGTCGCGACGGAGGCCGGCGTGCGGCTCGTCACCCATGATCCGGTGACAGAGCTTGTCCGTGACGGGACAAACTGGCGCGTTGTGACCGAAAGCGGACGTATGCTTCGGGCCAGGAAGGTGCTCGTCGCGACGAATGCCTATTCCGGTCGGCTGGTGCCCGAGCTTGCCCAAAGTCTCGTCTGGCTTCACTCGTTCCAGATCGCCACCGAGCCGCTGCCGGCGGAGTTCGACCTCGTTCTGCCGAGTGGCCAGGCGGTTTCGGATAGCCGCCGGATACTCGTCTACTATCGCCGCAGTCCGGATGGGCGTCTGGTGCTGGGCGGTCGCGGGCCGATGCGTCCGCCCCGCTCCGAGGAAGACTGGGCGCATCTGGAGCGGGCGCTCCACCGGCTCTATCCGATGCTTTCAGGCGTCCGGATTTCGCATCGCTGGTTCGGTCGGGTTGCCATGACGCCGGATCATCTGCCGCATCTGCACGAGCCTGAGCCGGGCCTCGTGATCGCCGCTGGATGCCAGGGGCGGGGCATTGGTCTGATGGTGTCGCTCGGCGAGGCGATTGCGCGATACATTGCGGGTGGCGATCCCGCCGTGCTTCCACTGCCGATCACACCCATCCATGCCATACCGTTGCATCAATTCAGGCGATTGGGCGTGGCGGCCAATGTTGCCTGGTACAGGTTGCTCGATGGCCTGGAACGCTGATCTCCCCATTCTGGTTGGGGAAAGGCGGTCCGCATACCCTTGCGTGCTTGCCGAGTTCCTGCATGTGGCGAATAGTGCCGAAACATCACCTCTTTCTCCGTCGGAGCCCGCATGTCCAAGTATCTGAAGTTCTTCATCGGCGGTGCGTGGGTCGACCCGGTGGAGCCGGCGCTTCTCGATGTGATCGATCCCTCCACCGAAGAAGCCTTCACGACGATCTCGATCGGCAGCCGGGGCGATGTCGATCGGGCCGTCTCGGCCGCCAAACGTGCGTTTGCGACTTTCTCCGTCACCGACCAGGCCGAGCGGCTGGCTCTGCTTGAGCGCATCCTTATCGCCTATACCGAGCGTTTCGAGGATATCGCCCAGGCGGTGAGCCGGGAAATGGGTGCGCCACTTTCCTTTGCCCGGGAATCGCAGGCCTGGGCCGGGCGGGCACATCTCGAAGCGACCATCGCAGCCTTCAAATCCTTCGAATTCTCCGAGCAGCGCGGCACGACCCGCATCGTCCGGGAGCCGATCGGGGTCTGTGCCCTGATCACGCCCTGGAACTGGCCGCTCAACCAGATCGTCTGCAAGGTTGCGCCGGCGATTGCCGCGGGCTGCACTGTGGTTCTGAAACCCTCCGAAATCGCACCGATTTCCGGCCTGATCTTTGCGGAGGTCATGGAAGCGGCGGGCACACCTGAGGGCGTCTTCAACCTCGTCAATGGCCGTGGTCCGGAGGTGGGTCAGGTGATGGCGGGGCATCCGGATGTCGACATGGTCTCCTTCACCGGCTCGACGCGCGCCGGTATCGTCGTCGCCAAGACGGCTGCGGATACGGTCAAGCGCGTGGCGCAGGAGCTCGGTGGAAAGTCCGCCAACATCATCCTGCCGGATGCGGATCTCGTCACGGCTGTCAGCAAAGGTGTCGAGGGCTGTTTCGGCAATTCCGGTCAGTCCTGCGATGCGCCGACCCGCATGCTGGTGCCAGCCGATCGCCATGACGAGGCCTTGCAGATCGCAAGGCAGGCGGCAGAGACCCACAAGGTGGGCGACCCGCAGGCCGAGGATACCGTGCTTGGTCCTGTGGTCAGCGAGGTCCAGTACAACAAGATCCAGCGGCTCATTGAAATGGGCATCGAGGAAGGCGCGCTGCTCGTCACCGGCGGGCCGGGCAGGCCTGATGGCCTCAACCGTGGCTATTATGTTCGCCCGACCGTGTTCGGCCATGTGACGCCCGACATGACGATTGCGCGGGTAGAGATCTTCGGACCTGTCCTGTCCATCATGCCCTACGAGACGGAAGAGCAGGCGATCGAGATCGCCAACGACACCGTTTATGGTCTGGCGGCATACGTGCAGTCCGAGGATATCGAGCATGCGCGGCGGGTGGCCGCGCGGATGCGGGCGGGGTCCGTCTATCTCAACTACCCGGACTGGGATACTGCCGCACCCTTCGGTGGCTATAAGCAGTCAGGCAATGGTCGGGAATATGCCGATTGGGCCATTCACGATTTCCTCGAAATCAAGGGCATTGTCGGCTGGGGCTGATAGCCACCAGCCGGCCCCTCGGCTCCTCGCCCGCAGGAGCAAGACCAGCGCTGACGCTGAGCCGCGATTTACCACCGCTCTGCAAGTCTTTGTCTGCAGCTTGAAGTAAAGCGCAGGCCATAAACTGCACGCCTGCCTCAATTTTGTCTATTTTTCCAGTCGCTTGCAGCACAAGGCCTAAAGGCGCTCATGGAACAATTTCCTGTGATGCCCGTTCTTTCCGTCACTGGCAGACAACGGAAAGGATCCAGCCATGAAGACGAAGATCATTGCTCTTGGAGCCATTGTCATTGGTGCCGTGGCCTCGCCTGTTGTGGCGCAGGAAGGCACTGTCACGGGCGCTGCAGGTGGTGCCGTCACGGGCGCCATTGTCGGTGGTCCTGTTGGTGCTGCCGTGGGCGGTGTTGTCGGCGCGATTGCCGGCACCGCGATTGATCCGCCGCCGCAGAAAGTCGTCACCTATGTTCAGCAGCAGCCGGTCCCGGCGCAGACTGTCGTGATCGAACGCCAGGTGGTTGTCGGTGAACCAATCCCGCAAGAAGTCGTTCTGACGACGATCCCTGAAGATCCGACCTATGCCTATGCGGTGGTCAACAACCAGCGCGTGATCGTCGATCCGCAGACCTATGTGGTTGTCGGCATCGTTCAGTAATCGATCCGAAAACGGATTGTCCAAGACTTGCATGAAAACATGAACTCGCGGCCAGCCGCATAGCGGTTGGCGGCCCATCCAGGAGGAAATACCATGGACCAACGTCCCGATCCCCGCATTGACCAGCGTCCGAACGTAACGCAGCAGACCACTTCGAGTGGCGCAACCTGGGGCATCGCCGTCCTGTTGGTTGTTGTTATCGCTGCCGGTGCCTTCTTCGTGTTCGGCGGTGGCGCAGACACCGATACGGCAACGACCCCGGCGACCAGCACGACAGCGCCTGCAGAGCCCGCGACGCCGCCTGCCGCTCCAGTAACGCCGCCTGCGACCGACACGGCTCCGGCTGCTCCGGCAACACCGCCGGCCACCGATACGGTTCCGACCACGCCGCCGGCTACGGGCACTGCTCCGGCTGCCCCGGCCCCGGCTACGCCGCCGACGACCACGCCTTAATCTGAGAAGGCATATTCAAAGAGGCCAGCTCCCATTGGGGGCTGGCCTTTTTCGTGTGGCTGGGCTTTGCTTTTAGATGTTGGCACCGAGGGGATTGATCATGATGGAAGAGCTCAGTTCCGCTGACGGGATACGGGCTGCACGCCTCATGGCGGAGCCGTCGGACTATGCGGTCATCTATGCCATCGGCGATGTGCATGGCTGTCTCGATGCCCTGCTCGAACTCGAGAAGCGGATTGTCGAAGATGCCGACGCCATCGAGGGGCGCAAGCTGATCGTGATGTTGGGCGATTATGTCGATCGCGGGCCAAAGTCAGCCACTGTCCTTTATCACCTCATTGCCGCGCCCCCGGCCGGGTTTGAGCGGGTCTGCCTGCGTGGCAACCATGATGACGCGTTCCTCGCCTTTCTCGAAGGAGATCCGGCCGGTGACTGGGTCCTCGATCATGGCGCTGCGGAGACGTTTCAGTCTTATGGTGTTGAGTTCGATGTCGATGGTCCCCGCGCCATTCATCCGCTGCGCACGGCGGTCCGGGCCGCTGTTCCGGATAGCCATCTGACGTTTCTTCGGACGCTGCCGGTCTTGCTGACCGTTGGAACGGATGTCTTTGCTCATGCCGGCATCCGGCCTGGGCGACCACTTTCAGAGCAGAGCGACGACGATCTGATGTGGATCCGGCGATCTTTCCTCGATCTCGGCCCGGGGCTGCCTGTCCGGGTTTTCCATGGCCACACGGCGATGCGGCTCCCGCATGTCGGGCCGGATCGGGTGAGCCTCGACACCCAATGCTATCGCACGGGCCGCTTGACCGCAGCGCGGTTGTTGTCCGGCGAGGTCACGATCCTGTCGGTTGGAGGCGAGCCCGAGGCAGACGATTGATCCGGTCAGTTGGCCGGTTTGTCAGCGGCTGGCGTGTCGGCTGCGGGCTTGCCCCATTCGGCGATCGCGATACCGCCAAGGACCAGAACCAGCGCCACTATGTGGAAGACTTCCAGCGTCTCGCCGAGGATGGTGATCGAGAGCAGGGTGCCGAAGACCGGTACCAGGTTGATGAAGAGGCCGGCGCGGTTGGCGCCGATGCCTTCGACGCCCTTGATGTAGAGGATCTGCGAGATCAGCGAGGGGAACAGGCCGGCATAGAGAATGATCAGCCAGCCGCGCGTGTCCGGCAGGATCAGTTCGCCGCGGCCGGCTTCCCACCAGAGAAGCGGCAGACAGGTGAGCGCGGCGGCGAGTGCTGGCACGGCCATCAGGCTCTTCCAGTGCACCGGCGGCTTCCAGCGCAGCGAGACCGTATAAATAGCATAGGAGATGCCGGCAAAGAGCATCAACAGGTCGCCGGAGTTCAGGGTCAGCGTCAGCAGCGTCTGCAGGTCGCCATGCGAGGCGGTGACGGCCGCGCCGACGAAGCTGATCAGGAAGCCGAGGATCTGGATGGCCGAGACCTGGATGCGGAACAGCAGGAAGTTGATGACGAAGATCAGAACCGGGATGGCGCCCTGTTCGATCGCGCCGTTGACCGCGCTTGTGTATTTCAGCGCGGTGTAGAGGAAACCGTTGAAGGCGGCATACCCGACGGCGCCGTAGAAAATCAGCAGCTTCCAGTTGGCTTTCAGGACATTCCAGTCCTTGCGGATCTGCGGGATTGCGATCGACGCGATGACCAGGGTCGCGAGTGCCCAGCGTCCGAAGCTCAGCACCATGGGGCTCACATGGCCGAGCGCCAGCTTGCCGGCGATGGTGTTGCCGCCCCAGAGCAATGTGGTGATGACGAGAAAGCTGTATGCGCGAATGGGCAAGTGCGTCTCTTCCCTGCAGGCTTGCACCGGTCGTCGAACCCGTTTCCTCCCGGTCCGGCTCAGCGCGAATTGCCTTCGAAATAGGCGAGGGGGCATGCTTTGTCACGCAAAAAGCCAAATCGCCCGTCAAGACGGGTCGATTTCCCAAAAACAACACAGTATAGATGCGCGGGTTTGGGTAGGGCGCAGACGCTGCGCGATATACAGGATTATGTGATGACGAATGTCGTGGTGATTGGTTCGCAATGGGGTGACGAGGGCAAGGGCAAGATTGTCGACTGGCTCTCCGAACGTGCGGACATCGTGGTTCGCTTCCAGGGCGGACACAATGCCGGCCATACGCTCGTCATCGACGGCGTTTCCTACAAGCTCTCGCTTCTGCCTTCGGGTGTCGTGCGTCCCGGCAAGAAGGCTGTCATCGGCAATGGCGTGGTCGTCGATCCGCATGCGCTGATCGCTGAAATCGGCCGGCTGAAGGACCAGGGCGTTGAAGTGACGCCGGACAATCTGCGCATCGCCGAGAACGCCACACTGATTCTCTCGCTGCACCGCGAACTCGACGGCATGCGCGAAGACGCAGCCTCCAACAGCGGCACCAAGATCGGCACGACTCGCCGCGGCATCGGCCCGGCTTACGAAGACAAGGTCGGTCGTCGCGCGATCCGCGTGATGGACCTCGCCGATCTCGACGCGCTGGAAGGCAAGGTCGAGCGTATCCTCACCCACCACAACGCGCTGCGCCGCGGCTTCGGCGTGGCCGAAATCGAGCACAAGACGATCATGGAAGAGCTGACCTCGATCGCCGATCGCGTGTTGCCTTTCATGGATTCGGTCTGGGTGCTGCTCGACAAGGAGCGCCGCAAGGGCTCGCGCATCCTGTTCGAAGGCGCTCAAGGCTCGCTGCTCGACATCGACCACGGCACCTATCCCTTCGTCACCTCGTCGAACACGGTTGCCGGTCAGGCCGCTGCCGGTTCCGGCATGGGCCCGGGTTCGCTCGGTTATATCCTTGGGATCACCAAGGCCTACACGACCCGCGTTGGCGAAGGCCCGTTCCCGACCGAGCTGCATGACGAGATCGGCCAGTTCTTGGGCGAGAAGGGCCATGAGTTCGGCACCGTCACGGGCCGCAAGCGTCGCTGCGGCTGGTTTGACGCCGCGCTCGTTCGCCAGTCGGTGGCGACCAATGGAATCACCGGCATTGCTTTGACCAAACTCGACGTTCTCGACGGTCTCGAAGAGCTGAAGATCTGCGTCGGTTACAAGCTGGACGGCCAGGAAATCGACTATCTGCCGGCAGCCCAGGCCGCCCAGGCGCGAGTCGAGCCGATCTACATCACGCTCGAAGGCTGGAAGGAATCGACTGTCGGCGCCCGCAAATGGGCGGATTTGCCGGCTCAGGCGATCAAGTATGTCCGCCAGGTGGAAGAACTGATCGGTGCGCCGGTCGCCCTCCTGTCGACAAGTCCCGAACGCGACGACACAATACTTGTGACGGACCCCTTCGAGGACTAATCTCGGAATTTAATAAATTTCTGCCGGCCCTCAGCGGGCCGGCGCCTTAGAGAAAGTGCTGATGGCTGACTTTATCGCAGTGATTCGACGGGCCGTTGACGGGCTCTCGAACAATACCCCGGAGATGCGTGCGCGGGTCTATGAAAAGGCTCGCGCCGCTGTCGTTCGGCAGCTCGAGAACATGTCACCGCGCCCGCCCGAGCACATGCTTCAGCGCCAGCTGGACAAGCTCGATGCGGCTATCCTGGAGGTCGAGGCAGAGCATGCGGAAGCCTTGGCGCCGCTCGATGATGCGCCGCCGGTCGTCATGCCAACGGCTGTTGCTGCAACAACGGTTGCCGCAGCTGCCGCACCCGCATGGGCCGAGCCTTCGCCGGAGCCTGAAGCACCTGTAGAGGCCGCTCCCCAGGACGAAGTCCAGGCTGCCGAGATGGAGCCGGTCGAGGCTGCACCTGCCGTGACAGGGGACGACTGGGCCGATGCCCATATGTCGGAGCCGGCGGCGTCTGCGCCCGAGGCTGAGACCACCGACGCGTACCAGGAGGAGCCGGCTTCCGAGGATCGTTACGCTTCCGATGCTCCTTACGCTGCCGAACAGGTAGATCAGGTCGACGCTGCACCGCAGGAAGATCTTGAGCCCATCGTGCCGGCCGCATCGGAGGAGACTTCCTGGCGGACCGAACCGACCTTCGGCCATGACGCTCCGGAAGCTGATTTCGCCCGCATCTACGAGACGCGGACTGAGCCGGAGATGGCTGAGCTGCCGCAGGTCGAGCCTGAGATTGCCGACGAGCCGACGCCGCAGTCCGCGGATGCGTTTGAACCGGGCGCCGAACATGCGACGTTCAGCAATGCGCCGACGGCCGAGGAGAACTGGTCCCGGGCCGAAGAGCCCGAGCCTGCTCAGCCTGCATGGGATATCGCGCCCGCTGTTGAAGTCGCGCCGATGGTTTTCGAGCCTGAAGCCGTCGAGGAGCCGAAGGTCGAGGCGCACCTTGAACCGGAAGCGCCAGCGCTCGGTATCCGGGTCGATTCGGTCGAAGACTGGCTGCAAAGCCGCGCGCTCGATCCGGCCCCCAGCATTCCCCAGGCAAGCTGGGACATGCCGGTCGCCACGGAAACTGCCGCGAACCGCGTGCCGGAACTGCCGGAAATCGAACCGGGCCCGACTGCCATTTCCTATACGCCGACGGACGAGTTCCCGGCCTATGAAGAACCGGTGCATGTCGAAGCCAGCCGCGACTATGTCGCACCGCAGGGCCTCGAGCTGCCACCTGCCGATCCGGTGGTGCTGGGCACACTTGCGGCCACTCCGGCTGCCGCATCCGTCGATGCCGACGACTTCAGCCAGTGGTTCCAGGAGCATGCGGACGGGACGCCGGCACGCGATGCCGAGGCTGGATCTGCTGCAGGCGCGTCGATCCCTTCGACCGAATGGGACGACCACATCAACAGCTTTGCGCCGAGTGCCAAGGGCGCACAGGTCGACCTGGGCAACCAGGCCGACGGCATGGAGGCGCTGGTTGGCGGATACGGCCAGCAGCCGGCCTATCGTCTTGAGCCTAAGAAGCGTCGCAATTTCGCGCCGTTGATCGTTGGCGCTCTGGTCCTCGTTGTGCTCGCCGGTGGTGGGTATCTGGCCTGGAGCATGCGGGATGATATCGGCAGCATGGTCGCCAATCTGACCGGCGAAGTCGCGCCTGCCGAAGAGGCGACTGCTCCGCCGGCTACGACGCCTGCCGATCCGCAGCCGTCGACCGAGGCGCCGGCAGCCGAAACGGCGGCCGCTCCTGCTGCTGCCAATGGCGAGACCGAACAGAAGTTTACCCAGCGGCTGCGCGCCGATGGCACGGAGATCGATGAAGGTGCGGGTTCCGCACCGATCACCGGTGCGCCTGCCGAAGGACGCTCGGTTTCGGCCCAGACGGTTGCCTCTACGGTTGAACCCACCGATGCTCCGCCGGCTGCAAGCGGCACTGCCACGACCCAGACACCGGGCACGGCTGCCAATACGGCGCCGGTCGCCGGTGGCGAAAAGCTCTTCCTCTATGAAGAGCGTATCGGCCAGGCGACGCCGGTGGCCGTCCCCGGCTCGATCAGCTGGACTGCCGTACGCGAGAACGGTGCTGATGGCCGGCCTGACCCGCAGATCCAGGGACGCATCAACGTGCCGGAGCGTGGCATCTCGGCTTTGCTGACGATCAAGCGCAACACCGACAACTCGCTGCCGGCGAGCCACATCATCGAAGTGGTCTTCTCCGTGCCCGCAGATTTCGAAGGCGGCGCCATCGAAAACCTGCAGCGGATCGCGATGAAGCGCACCGAGCAGGATCGTGGCGACCCGCTCGTGGCTGTCACAGCCAAGGTGACGGACGACACCTACCTTGTGGCGCTCAACGACTTCGAGGACGTGGTGAAGCGCAACATGGAGCTTCTCTCGACTCGCGGCTGGATCGACATTCCTGTCACCTATCGCAATGGTCGTCGGGCGCTCATCACGCTGGACAAGGGCACGACAGGCGGAAACGTCTTCGAGCAGGTGCTGCGCGAATGGGCGGCTTTGACGCCCGCCGCACCGGCGAACTGAGGCTCGTTCCTATCGCTTTTCCAAGGATCCGTCGGGTATTTCCCGGCGGATTTTTCTTTTCAAGTTGAGGGTTGTGCGCCGGACGTATCATCCGCCGGCGACCCCTCAGGATCAAGGGCAGGGAAGACGTGATGTCAGCACAGGCGCAGCGAGTTTCGACCATACCCTCTGCGGATCCAGGCGGGGATCCGGCCATTGCCTTTCTCTCCGTCAGGAAGGGGTTTGGGCACGGTAGCGGGGCCGTTCAGGCGCTGGATGGCTTGAGCCTCTCCATTCCCCGGGGCGTGGTCTACGGCCTTCTTGGTCCGAACGGCGCGGGCAAGAGCACGCTTCTGCGCATCCTTGCCGGGCTGCTGCGCCCCGATCGCGGCGAGATCAGGATATTCGGCGAGGCTGCAGGCCCCGCCCAGCGCAGCCGTCTCGGCATGCTGATCGAATCGCCGAGCTTCTATCCCTTTCTAACGGCCCGCGAGCATCTGCAGATGCTGGCGCGCGCTACCGGCACCCGGGCGCTGGTGGCGCCTGTCCTGCAGCGCATCGGGCTTGAGAAGGCGGCGGACAAGGCCGTGTCGGGCTTCTCGCTCGGCATGAAGCAGCGGCTCGGTATCGGCTGTGCGCTGATCGGGCAGCCGGAGGCGCTGGTCCTTGACGAACCGACCAACGGGCTCGATCCCGATGGCATTCTGGAAATGCGTGCCCTGATTCACGATCTGGCGCATCGCGATGGCCTGACCGTGCTCCTTTCCAGCCATCTGCTGGACGAGGTGGAGCGGGTCTGCGACCGGGTGGCGATCCTCCAGCGGGGTAGGCTTGTTGCCGAAGGTGCTGTTGCCGATCTGCTCGATCGTGACGGACGCTTCTGGCTGAAGGTGGACGCGCCGGATGCGCTTGTTGCCCGTCTTGGAGATGCGGCCGAGGAATCCGATGGTGGGGTCTATGTGCGGGTCGAGCGGACGGAGGTCCCCAACCTCATCCTCTCGCTCGCCAATGCAGGCGTTCGCATTCACGAGGCAAAATGGATCAAGCCGGATCTCGAAACCGTCTTCCTGTCCGAGACGCGTGAGGTACGCTCATGAGGCCGCTTCTCTCTGCCGAAATGCTCAAGCTCGTCCGTCAGCCGGGAACCCTCTTCTGGGGCTTCGTGGCCGTGCCGCTGGCAGCGCTTCTGGTCAAGCTGGTCATTGCAGGCTTCGTCTATCTGCGTCTGGGGCGGCAGTCCGGTGATGTCGATGTTTTCCTGTCGGCGGCCAAGAGCCTCAGTCTCTCCGGCAACTCGCTGGGGCACCTGCTCTTTGCGCTCGGGATCGCCACCGTCTTCTTTCTCGAATATCGCTATGCGACCTGGAGGCTGCTGGTGCCGAGGCATGCGCGCGTGGAGCTCTTCGCCGCCAAGCTGCTCGTCTGCCTTGCCTGGCTCGCACTGGCCCTGCTGCTGGCCGCGGTCGGGGACATGCTGCTCAGTGTGCTGTTTGGTGTCTTGCAGGGGCAAAGTCTCGAGCTCTCCGCATCCTCACTGGTTACGCTGGTAGCGGCGTTCGGCATCGCATTCCTTGAACTTGCGGTGCTGGCGGCGCTCGCTGGCCTGCTCGTGATTGCCTTCCGGTCGATGATTGCAGCCGTCATCCCGGCCTTTCTGCTGGCCATCGGTTCGACACTGCTGCAGCTCTATCTGGGAGCGGATGCCGACCGGCTGCCCTTGCCGAGCTATGCGGCCCAGGCGCTGCGGGACTGGTTGCTGGCGGGAGGGGCTCCGATGGCAGCCTTGATTGGCGTCACTGTCCTGATCTGCTGGTTCTGCGTCCTGACGGCGCTTGGACTTGCAGTCTTCTCGCGGCAACAACTGGCAGCGGAGTAACGCGCGGCCACTTCCATAAAGGAAAAGCCGCCCGGTTGCCCGGACGGCTTGAACAATTGTCCTCAGGGTCGGTTGGCCCTTAGGCCTCGACCACCCGGAGAGCCTTGGCCCGCTCGAGTGCGTCCTTCTGGACGGCCTCCTGGACCTTTTCAAAGGCGCGAACCTCGATCTGGCGCACGCGTTCGCGGCTGATGTCGAACTCGGCGGACAGCTCTTCGAGCGTCACCGGATCTTCGGCCAAACGGCGGGCCTCGAAGATGCGCTGCTCGCGTTCATTCAGCACGCTCATGGCGCGCTTCAGCATGCTGCGGCGGGTTTCAAGCTCGTCCTGCTCGATCAGCACGGCTTCCTGGCTCTCGTGGTCGTCGACCAACCAGTCCTGCCACTGGCCGCTTTCGCCTTCGGAGGCGCGCAGCGGTGCGTTGAGCGAGGCGTCGCCGGAGAGGCGACGGTTCATCGAGATGACCTCTTCCTCGGACACCTTGAGCTTGGTCGCGATCTCGGTGACCTGGTCGGGCTTCAAGTCGCCTTCTTCGATTGCCTGGATCTTGCCCTTGAGGCGACGCAGGTTGAAGAACAGGCGCTTCTGATTGGCGGTCGTGCCCATTTTCACCAGCGACCAGGAGCGCAGGATGTATTCCTGGATCGAGGCCTTGATCCACCACATGGCATAGGTCGCCAGGCGGAAGCCGCGCTCGGGATCGAATTTCTTCACCGCCTGCATCAGGCCGACATTGCCTTCAGAGACGACTTCGCCGATCGGCAGGCCGTAGCCGCGATATCCCATGGCAATCTTCGCCACGAGGCGCAGATGGCTGGTTACGAGACGGTGTGCGGCGTCGCGGTCACCATGCTCGGCGTAACGCTTCGCGAGCATGTATTCTTCCTGCGGCTCCAGCATCGGGAACTTGCGGATTTCATCGAGATAACGATTGAGGCCGGCTTCGCCGGCTGTGATCGATGGCAAACTGCTGCGGGCCATAAAGCACCCCCTTTTCCTATTGGGCTCCCAAAGCAACGGCGAGCCCGATCTCCGTGGATCTCACTTCCCCACGGAAATCCAGATGACAGATAAGTATGGCAAAACGGCGATACAAGCCTTGTGTTCCCTCACGAGACCGTGACGGAGTGTTCGCGATTCAACGATAAGGCTCGGGCGCCAGGCAATGTCGGCTGATGACGATATGGTGGCAGTTGCGGAATGTTATAAGCCTCTATCGTCGATTCTCCGAAGGTTCTCCCATGTCCCTGTCTGCCTATTCGCGCGGGCTCGTTGCTGTCAGTGCCGCCACCGTGGCGCTGTCCACGGCAGGGCTCATGACCCGGCTGGTGTCGATTGATGGGCCCACGCTTCTCTTCCTGCGCGGCACGATCGCCGGGGTCTTCCTGCTTGCCGTGCTGGCTGTTACCGCGCGACGCCGGACCATCGCCGATTTTGTCCGGCTTGGGTGGCCCGGCCTTCTGATTTGCGCAACATCGGCTGCCTGTGCCGTCCTGTTCATCGGCGCTCTCTACGCGACGTCCGTCGCGCACGTGGCGATCATCTTTGCAACATGCCCGTTTCTCGCAGCCGGCCTTGGCTTCCTTCTGCTTGGCGAACGGCCGGGCAGAGTGGCGCTGATTGCCAGCGGGGTGGCGATGGCCGGCGTGATCTTGATGATCGGCAGTGGGGAGGAAGGCACGCTGTTTGGTGATCTGCTGGCCTTCGCCATGACGGCTATGGTGGCACTCTGGACCGTGCTTGTGCGCCGGTATCCGGACAAGCCGGCTCTGCCCTGCACCGTGGTGTCCTGCTTCATGAGCGCGACGGTGGCACTGCCCTTCGCGACGCCGTTGGCTGCCTCGTCGCAGGACCTCCTGGTCGTTCTCGGCTTCGGGGTGCTGGCCTTCTCGCTGGGTTTCCTACTGCTGACCATTGGTGCCCGGGACGTTCCGCCCGTGGAATCGGCACTCATCGGTGCGCTGGATGCGCCGCTTGCACCGTTCTGGGTATGGCTATTCCTCGGCGACGTGCCGGCATCGACGACGCTGATCGGCGGCATGGTCGTGCTTGCGGCCGTCGTCGGTCACGTGCTGCTGGCGCGCAATGCGCCAGCGGTGGTGGCCGTGCCGTCGACCGACCGGTAGCGCCGGATAGGGGTTTGGTTACATCACCTTCAGCGCGTCAATGACCTTCTGAAGATCCGCCGGGATGGGGGCCTCGAAACGCATGGTCTTCCCCGTGGTCGGATGTTCGAATGCGAGCAGATAGGCGTGTAGCGCCTGGCGGTGGAACTTGTTGACGGCGCGCTTGGCGTCCTCGGTCAGAAGGTTCGCCTTTGTCTTGAAGGCGGCACCGTATTCCTGATCGCCGATCAGCGGATTGCCGATATGGGCCATGTGGACGCGGATCTGATGGGTGCGGCCCGTCTCCAGGCGGCACTCGACCAGCGAGGCGAGGCAGGTGGCGTCAGGCTTCTCGCCGTAGCGCTCAAGCACGGTGTAGTGCGTGATTGCCTCGCGGGCGTCGTCGGTGTCCTCGCGCTTGACCGTGCGCTTGGTGCGGTCGGCGCCGGAGCGGCCTAGGGCGGCATCGATCGTGCCGGCCAGCGAGCGCGGGCGGCCCCAGACCACGGCGCGGTAGGCGCGCTCCAGCGGGCCGGTGCGGCCATGGTCGGCGAACTGGTCGGAGAGATGGCGGTGCGCGATATCGTTCTTGGCGACGACCATCACGCCCGACGTATCCTTGTCGAGGCGATGCACGATGCCGGGACGCTTGACGCCGCCGATGCCGGACAGGCTGTCGCCGCAATGATAGATCAGTGCATTGACCAGCGTGCCATTCCAGTTGCCGGCGCCCGGATGGACGACAAGGCCCGGAGGCTTGGCAATGACGATCAGGTCAGAATCCTCATAGAGAACCTCCAGCGGGATATCCTCGCCCTTCGGCTGCGGGTCCTCGGGCGCCGGCAGGTCAATGACTACGGTATCGCCCGGCTTGATCTTGCGGTTGGGAGAATCCAGCGGCGCGCCGTTCAGCTGCACCGCGCCCTGTTCGATCAGCGCCTTGACGCGATTGCGCGAGAACTCGGCCCCGAGCGCTGCCGTCAGCCAGGCGTCGATGCGGCCTGAGGCATCGTCCTCGGCAATCAGCTCTTTCCTTGATGCGGCGGCTTCGTTAAAGGGGTCGGTCATCATGTCATCCCGTCTCACGGCGGCCGATGCTGCGGCCCTTGTCGCTGCCATTTGGCACAGACCGGGGGCTTCGACAATCGACAGCCGGTTCGCCCGGCGATTTTCTCCGGTTCGTTCGCCTCGGGGAAAGCGTCGGGATCAGGGCGAACACGATGGGAAACGACTGCTGCCATGGCTGATATCGACGACGAGAACCTGGAAGACAAGCCGCTCGATCCGGTCATGGAAGGCGTTCGCCGCAAGATGGTCAAGCTGCAGCTGATCTCCGGCGGCATCATGGCGGTACTCTTCCTCGCCGTGCTGGTGTCGATCTTCTACAAGCTGACCCGCGATGAGGGTGGTGCCGAAGCTGTGGCCGCGACGTCGTCGTCGACCTTTGCCGTTCCATCCGACCAACCGCTCAGCCTGACTGCCAATCTGCCTGCCGGCTTCCGCGTCGCCCAGACCTCGCTTTCGGGCAGCCAGATGCTGATCTATGGCGAAACGGCTGCCGGTGAACGCAAGGCCTTTGTCTTCGACCTCGCGCTCGGCCGCATCATCGCCGACGTGACGCTTGCCGGCGACTGAGGACGGCGTGGGGCCCGATCGCTTCATCGAGATTACCGATCCCGGCGATTTGAGGATCGCCGAGTTCACGGCGATCCGCGAGCGCGACCTGGCCGGCCGCCAGGGCCAGTTCATTGCCGAAGGCACGGTCGTCTTGTCGATGCTCGCCAAGGCGCATGGCGGCTCCGGCCCGGTGCGGGCGGAAAAGCTGCTGCTTTTGAAGAACAGGGTCGCCGGGCTTTCCGATCTGATCGGTCAGTTTCCTGAGGATGTCCCCGTCTATGTGGCAGAGGCCTCTGTGCTGGATGCGATTGCGGGTTTTCATCTGCATCGCGGGGTGCTTGCGCTTGGTAGCCGTGCCGCGCCACCCGATCTCGGGCACTTGATCGCAGGATTGCCGGAAAGCGCGCTCGTGCTGGTCGGCTGTGGCATTTCCAATCACGACAATATCGGCGCGCTGTTTCGCAATGCCGCCGGCTTTACTGCCGATGCGGTCCTGCTCGACGAGACGTGCTGCGACCCGCTTTATCGCAAAGCCTTGCGTGTGTCCGTCGGCGCGGTGCTGGCCGTGCCCTATACGCGTCAGCGCAGCGCAGAGGAGGTTCTCGGCACCCTCGCGGGAGCTGGTTTCGAGATCTGGGCGCTCTCGCCGGCAGGCACTGTCGAGATCGGCGCCATCGCTCCGGGACGACGTGTGGCTCTGGTCATGGGTACGGAAGGCGAGGGTCTGCCGGCGACGATCCTCGATCGCTTCCGCTCGGCGCGCATCGCGCAGGCGCCGGGGCTGGATAGTCTGAATGTCGGCACCGCAAGCGGGATCGCGCTCTACGCCATTGCCCGCGCCATGGGGCGGCTCGGCTGACCCGCTACGCGACACGCAGTTTCAAATTCTCGGATGTTGATGGGTTGCCTTATTCGGCAGGCGTTGCCATGCCGGAAGCGCGGCCGATCGACGGATCCATGGCGAGAACTCGGTCGACGAGGCTCTTTTGCTTGTCGCCGCCCTTCGGCTGTGAGCCGATCAGGTCGGTGATAACAGACCGCTCGTCCTCGCGGGCTGCTGTCAACACGATCATCTTGGCGGCAATGTCGCCCAGTTCCTCGCGCAGCGCATCGTCTTCGGTCGACGCCTTGGCTTTGAGCAGGCGTTCGGTCAGAACCGTCTGGCTGCGGCGGATGTCGTTTTCAAGGACGACCGGGTCGGCAGCGAGGTTGGAATTCGCGATCTCGTCTTCGACCATGGACGGCTCTTTCGTGTCGGGCAGGGCGATACCGGCTTCCCGCAGCGCGCGTTGCGCATTGCGCAGCTGGGCATTGGCCGTCTTCAACTTGGCGCGCAGATCGGTCAGTTCCCGCGTGCGGCGTTCGACGAGCGAGCTAGCATCGGCACGCTCGGCGGCGTCGCGGGCGAGGATGTCCTCAAGCCGCAGGACCTTGTGCTCTTCCTGGGCCAGGCGCAGCTCGGCGTCCTTGGCGCGCTTGCCGAGCAGCTTGGTCTCGCGGCGCAATTCTTCGCGCTCGTCGCGCATGCCCTGGATGCGGGTCTTCAGCGTGTCGATCTCGGTGTCGCGGCTCATTGCCTCGATGCGCATCGTGTCCATGTCGCTGATGACGCGGGCAATCCGATGGGCGCGTTCTTCGAGTTCGACATCCTTGGCGGCGGCTGCGATCTCGACGCGCTTCAGCGTCTCGCGGATAGAGCCCATCTCCACATCGCTGCGGCGCAGCTTGGAGCGAAGATCAGCGGCTTCCGTGCTCATCTCCTCGATCTGAACCTTGAGGTCCTTGCTGTCGGACAGAAGTCTGGCGGCGTCCCCGCTCAGCGTCTCGTTCTGCAGCTTGAGGCCGATCGACTTTTCCCGCTCGCGGGTGAGCTCGTGCTGGGTCCTGGCATTTTCTGCAGCATAGAGGGCGCGCACCATGTCCTTCTGGGCGCGGATCTCCTGCGGGCTCAGCGGCATGGTCGCCTTCAGCCGGTTCTCCGTGTAGAGCACGACGCGTTGATGGATCGCCGGTGCGACAAGCATCACCAGCAGCGCCGCCGCCATAAATCCCATTGCGAAAATCAGGGCATATTCAATCACGGTCGCGCCACGGAACTCTTGAAGATTAGCAGTTAGTTAAGCATGGCCGCCGTCAGGCGGCAAGCGGAACGACGGACCTGGCCGGTACCTTCCACGAATATGCCTAACGACAGACCAGATCGAGCTTGCGTGAGCCTGAGCCACGCAACTTGTGGGCTCAGAAGGGGTTCCAGGTGGGCGCGCGGGTCAACTTGAGATAGCCGACGTTAACGCCGAGCCGTGCGCCTAGGCCTGTGCGAATCGGCACCAGGATCACATCGCGGCTTTTGAGGACCGTCATGCCGACGCCGGCGACGATGTAGGCCGAGCCGCTCACGCCGCCGTAGCGGGCATAGAGCGTGTCGACATCGGGCAGGTCATAGACGAGCATCATCGCGCGCGTGCCGTTGCCGCCGTAATCGATGCCGAGGGATGGGCCCTGCCAGAACACGTCGTGTTGGCCGACATTCTTGGTGTAGAGCGTGCCTTCGCCATAGGTGAGGCCAGCGATCAGGGCACCGGAGCCTTCCTGGCCCAGGATATAGCCGTTCGGCAGGCCATACTGTTCGAAGGCCTGTTCAATCACCTTGGCCAGGGCGCCGCTGGTCTCACCGAAGAAGCCGTGACCGGCATCGACCACTTCCTGGATCGTGTATTCTCCGGCAGCCGCGGCTGGCCGTTCGCTGACCGCAATGCCGATGATAGCCATGGTGGCCAGGAACAGCGATCGCAGAACCGGCAGGGAGCGAATGGACGAGGGAATCATGGTGCCTCCTGAATGCGAAGCCGACGGATTCGGCGTCTTCCTTGGGGGTAATTAAACCTAGCGGGCATCGTCTTAATAATCGGTTTACCAAATATGGTGTCATTATGGCCGAACGGCATCCGACCAAGTCGCGGCCTGCGGACGTGTGTCCGCCTGTTGCGCTCAGGGTCCACATCTTCTGGAGACGACCATGGCGAAGAACCCCAACCTCACGCTTGCAGGTCCCGACCTCGCGGCGCTGCTTTGCAGCCGCGTCTGCCACGACGTCATCTCGCCGGTCGGCGCGATCAACAACGGCCTCGAACTGCTCGACGAGGGCGGTGCGGACGCCGATGCGATGGATCTGATCCGCACCAGCGCGCTGAATGCCTCGGTCCGCCTGAAGTTCGCCCGTCTTGCCTTCGGGGCTTCCGGCTCTGTCGGCGCCTCGATCGACACCGGTGAGGCCGAGAAGGCTGCCAAGGACTTCGCTCAGGCCGAGAAGAAGACCGAGGTGACCTGGAGCGGTCCGCGCGCCATCATCGCCAAGAACCGCGTCAAGCTGCTCCTCAACCTCTTCCTGGTCGCCTATGGCGCCATTCCGCGTGGCGGCTCGCTCGATATCTCGCTCGAGAACCCGGAGACGGACGCAAAGTTCAAGATCGTCGCCAAGGGCCGCATGCTGCGCGTGCCGCCGAAGTATCAGGAAATCCTCTCGGGCCACCTGGAAGAGGCGGTCGACGCCCATACCATCCAGCCCTATTACACCATTTTGCTCGCGGATGAGTGCGGCATGGAACTGAAATGCGTGCCGAGCGAAGGCGAGATCGCTTTCACCGCAGAACTGATCGCCTGAGCTGTCCCGATCCGGGACGATGGGCTGTTACAACCGGTAACCTTTCCTTAGGTCAGGCCCGGTATCATGGCGGTTAAAATTGTATTCCCCGGTTTTGAGGGGAGGGGAGTTGACCATGAAGCGCTTGATGATCGCAGACGGCTCGGACATCGTTCGCAAGGTCGGCAAAAAGATCCTGTCGGAGCTTGGCTATCAGGTCACGGAAGCTGGTTCCGGGCGTGAGGGTCTGACGCGCTGCGAACGGGAACTTCCCGATGTCATGATCGTCGATGCCGGCATGGACGACGCACTCGACCTGATTTCCAACGTCCGCGCGCTTCCCGATGGCAAGGCCGTGAAGATCTACTATTGCGTCGTCGAGGCCGAGCTGAAGGTGATGATGGCCGGCAAGCGTGCCGGTGCCAACGACTTCCTGCTCAAGCCTTTCGATCGCGAGATCCTCACCAAGACATTCGGCGACAAGGCGATCGCTGCCTGATCTGCCAGGAACTGAAGCAAATATCTGAAAGGCGGTACCCATCGGTGCCGCCTTTTTTCATGGCCGCAATCCGCGACGCTGCTGCGGCAGGGTAAAGCCCAAAAAGCAAAAGGCCCGCGTCGTGAACGCGGGCCTCCGGCAAGGGGATTGGGAAAAGGCTTATGCCGTTTCCATGTATTCTGCGCCATCCGGCTCTCGCAGCACGTAGCCGCGGCCCCAGACGGTTTCGATGTAGTTTGCGCCACCGGCGGCATTTGCGAGCTTCTTGCGCAGCTTGCAGATGAAGACGTCGATGATCTTCAGTTCAGGCTCGTCCATGCCACCATAGAGATGGTTCAGGAACATTTCCTTGGTCAGTGTCGTACCCTTGCGGAGCGAAAGCAGCTCCAGCATCTGGTATTCCTTGCCCGTCAGGTGAACGCGCTGGCCACCAACTTCGACCGTCTTGGCATCCAGGTTCACGATGAGTTCGCCCGTGATGATGATCGACTGGGCGTGGCCCTTGGAACGGCGGACGATCGCATGAATGCGGGCAACCAGCTCGTCCTTGTGGAACGGCTTTGTCATGTAGTCGTCGGCGCCGAAGCCGAGGCCCCGCACCTTGTCTTCAATGCCTGCCATGCCGGACAGGATCAAGATCGGCGTCTTCACCTTTGACAGGCGAAGGGTACGCAGCACCTCGTAACCGGACATGTCGGGCAGGTTCAGGTCGAGCAGAATGATGTCGTAGTCGTAGAGCTTACCGAGGTCGACACCTTCTTCGCCGAGATCGGTGGTGTAGACGTTGAAGCTCTCGGACTTGAGCATCAGTTCGATGCTCTGCGCCGTCGCGCTATCGTCTTCAATGAGTAGAACCCGCATATTTATCCCCTTTACCGCCGCCGAAAGGTCAAGATGGCCCCCTACGCGATACGGATCCAGTCGTTGCCTGATTTGAAGGCTGCCACCAATTGGTTAACAAATTCTGATTCCCTCTGGCAAGGTGTATCGAATTTATTAAGCAAAGATTTCAGCCTCCTGATTCTTCATGTGTTTCGGTCATCGCCACACCTGAATCTGCGCCTCAGGAAAACCCTGTAACCGATTCATTTGACTCATCATTGTCAGGAGCTCTTTTCGGGCTCTGGCATTTACTGACCCTTAAGTGATCGGGCTTATCATTAACGATGCCCGTAAACGAAAGGTTACCAAAGGTAGCTTTTTGTTAACGCCGCGGACTTTTTTTGGACGAATCGGTGGCGGGCGTGTTGAGTAGCAAGTGTGGCGGGGGATCTCGCATCACGGGAGTATTGCGTATGAAGTCGCGTGAGAGCCTGGTACGCCTGAAAGGTTTTCAGGTTACCGAAAAGCGTCGGCAATTGCAGCAGTTGCAGTCGATGATGTCCGAGTTCGAACGGATGGCGAAGGAGCTCGAAGCTCAGATCGGCATCGAGGAAAAGAAGTCGGGTATCTCTGATCCCAATCATTTCGCCTATCCCACCTTCGCCAAGGCAGCTCGCCAGCGCGCGGACAATCTTCAGGTCTCCATTCGGGAACTGAAGGTCCAGCAGGAAGCAGCAGAACTGGCGTTGGAAGAGGCAGAAGCGGAATACCAGAAGGCGGCGGCTCTCGAAGAGCGCGATGGCCAGATGCGTGTCCGGGCCTGAATAACGCTATTCAGTCTGGTTGAGATTTCGAAAAGGAAGGCGGTCGCGGGTTACCCTCGCGTCCGCCTTTGTTCGTTTATGGCCCAAGGGATCAGCCCTGTCGAACGTCATTCCAGTCCGGATGGCGGTCCATCTGCGCCTTCATGAAGGGGCAGAGCGGGATGATTTTCCAGCCGCCCTTGCGCGCCTCGGCAACCGCATGCTCGGCGAGCGCCTGACCGGCGCCGGTTCCGCGCATCTCGCCCGGCACCTCGGTGTGATCAATGATGATCAGAGTGGGGGAGGCGCGAGAGAAGGTCATGAGCGCCGGTTCCGCGATGCCATCGACGCGGCCTAAATAGCGTCCGCCGGACCCTGCTTCCTCACTGGTGATGTGCATCCTAGCCTCCTGTTGCCGTCGTTTCCTGCTTCTGCTTAACATCGGCGCTTGCGAACCGGCAACGATAGAGCCGGACACGCAGTGTTCGACATTGCAAGGGGAACCTCGTTGCTGGTCTGGTTGAAGGCGCTTCTCCTTGTCGGTGCCCCGGCATTTTTTGCCCTTGGGGTCACACTTCCGCTGATGCGGTTCGAGAGCTTTTACGTCTTTTCGACCGATGCCTCCCTGGTTGAGGTCATCCTCTCTCTGTGGACAGGCGCGGATGCGGCGCTCGCCGTGCTTGTCGGGCTGGTTTCCATCGTCTTTCCGCTCGCCAAGCTTCTGCTTGTCGCTGCCGAACAGGTGGTCGAAGATCGCCTTCAGCAGATCGGGTTTCTCGATCGTCTGGTGCCGGTGCTATCGAAGTGGTCGATGATGGATGTGCTGCTCGTCGCCATCGTCATCTTTGCGACGAAAACGAGCGGGCTGGCGCAGGCCTTTACCCAGCCGGGCCTCTGGTTTTATGCGGGATCGAGCCTGGCGGTGGTTGCCTTGAGTGCTCTTGGCCGAAGGGCTGTGCCCCAGAAAGCATGAAACCGGCAGGCTGGGCCATGCCGGTTCAGGATGGGTCTTGTCAAAAAACTTAGTGTACCGGCAAACCGGCACCAAAGGTACTAATGGCGATACTGCTGGATTCGGGTGGTGCGCAGGCCCGGCAGGCCGTGGTCGCTGATCGAAGACTGCCAGGAGAGGAACTCCTCGACCGTCAGCGTGTAGCGTTCACAGGCCTCTTCCAGGCTCAACAGGCCGCCACGCACTGCCGCGACAACCTCAGCCTTGCGGCGGATCACCCAGCGGCGTGTATTGGCCGGCGGAAGATCGGCAATCGTCAGGGGGCTGCCATCGGGGCCGATGACATATTTCACTCGTGGGCGGATCATTTCGGTCATTGGACTCTCTATACAAACTCAAGACCACACACCCGCATACTAGGACCGATGCTTTAAAATTTGCCTAAGCCCATTGTAAGCATTTGATAATAATTTTAGCGACGCAGCCGCGCCGGGATTCGCCCATTTTGCTGCAACTTGAGTAAACTTGCGGCAATTGCATAGGAGTTATGCGAACGGCGCGACTGGTGCGCGTCGCGCATCTGTGGCATTGGGCGCTCATCAATATCCATGCCGAGGACGATCCGTCGTCCAGAAGGGCAGATGTCGCGCAAGTCGGCTCTTTTTGAGCCGCAAGATCGGCGACAGGCCCAGCTGATACCCGTTCCTTCATGGAACGACTCAATGTCCATAAATATTCAGATCCCGATCGGACGGAATGTTCGGTCGAAAGGAGTTGTATGTTCAGGCCAACCGATGTGACGCACAGTCACAATCTTGGTGACGGCGCTGCCGTTTTTCAGAGTGAGGCGCTCTCCACGGGATCGTGGGGGCGTGATCTCTTTTCGCTGGGTCGTGCTCACGGGTTTCGGCACTGTCTTCTTGCCAGGTTTCCGAAGGCTGACAGCCCGGAATTTGCGGCCAATCTGATCGTCTGCACCTGGCCAGACGAGCTGCGATTGGCTTATGAGGCAGCCGAAGTCTACGCCGGAAGCCAGCTCGTTGCGCGCATCAAGCAGTCGATCCTGCCGATCTACACGGAGGACAACCTCTTCCTCGGCACACCTGGCTCGGAAGCGCGGCAGCCTGTGGCGCCGGTGTTCCAGCAGTTCGAGCTTGGCGCTCTTCTGGTCTACAGCCTGCATGACCGGAACCAGACCCAGTATGTTCTGGTTCTTTCGGGACGTGCCAGCGCGCCCGACCGCAGAGAGATTGCAGAACTGCAGTTGAGCTTGATGGAACTGCTTGATGCCGGTGTCGAGGCGCTGGTTCCGCGGCTCGGCCCGAAGGAAAAGCTGTCTGCGCGCGAAATCGAATGTCTGCGCTGGTCGGCTGCGGGCAAGAGCAGCGACGAGATCGCGATCATTCTCGATATTTCCAGCCATACCGTCGTCAGTTATCTGAAGAGCGCGATGCGCAAGCTCGAAGCGGTCAACCGCATGCAGGCAGTCGCCCGTGCCTGCCGTTACAGGCTGCTCTGAGATCCGACTTTTGTTTTGAGCGAAAGGCGCCACACGACCTGTGGCGCCTTTCGTCGTTTCGGGTGTCAGAGCAGGGTCAGGCTGAGCTCCGTCTTCGCGTAGCCGAAGTCATACTGGATCGTGCCGAGGTGGCGGAGTGAGAGGGTGTCGCCTGCGTCGAACCAGACCAGGGCGACCGTGCTCGAGACACCTGCACCGCCGATATGGCTTGCAACATCGATCGAGCCATTGCGGCTGACATGGACGGTGTGGGTGCCAGTGCTGTTCGCGTCTACGGTCAGCGACAGAAGATAGAGACCAGACGCCGATACCACGAGCGGGCGCCCATTGCCGGAGGCAAGCGGAGAGCCGAGCGCGACATCGCCGCCCGAGAGATGCAGGACATCGAAGCCGGTGAAGCTCCCGGCCGCCGGGGTGAGTGTTGCCGTATTCAGCGAGGCGCGGGCGTGAGGGCGCTGGTCGTGGCGGACATAACCCTCCGGCGTGATGCTGACGGCCTGACGCCAGCCGGTCACGTCGCCGTTCACCTTGAGCGAGAAGCGGTCTTCCCCCGCAAGCCCCATTTCGGCACGCCCCTGCCAGTTCGATTGGAAGATCAGGCTCGCGGTCTCTGCCGTGCCTGATTTGTTGATCGTCAGCCGATGGCTGTCGCCCGCGTGATTGAAGAGGCTGGCGGGCGAGGCGAGCGACAGCCTGTTATAGCTGTCCGGCGTGGCGGCGATGCCCAGCCGCTCGAACTGAGCCTCAGAAGGGAGAGGCTGCTCGATCCAGTCGGTGCCGTCGAAAAGTTTCAGTCTCTCTTCATCCAGAAAGACGGCGGTCCAGCCCGCACGCGGTGTGATGAAGATCCAGATGCCATCCTGGAAGAGGGCGAGCATGCCTTCCCGGCCGCTCCAGGCGCCAGTCCCGGGAGTGATGACCAAATGGATCTGGCCATCGAGAGGATCTGTGGGCGGACTGGGCAGGCTGCTGGTGATGACGAGCTGCACGAGCGCGTCGAGGCGCTGCAGCGCTTCATTGTGGGTCACATGCTTCTGCGCCTGTGCGGGCAGGATGAAGGGCAAAGCGAGCTTGGTGGTCGTATCGGGCATGGTCTCTCCTTCTCATTTGGCTGCCAGGTGCAGCGCGGGTTCGAAGGGAGAAGTCTCGGGCATGCCTGAAGACGGGGTATGAAAATCGCATGCCCCCGTTGAATTTGCTCACTCTTTCTTAGATGTCATCCCCGCTCGTGCAGGCGTCCTGTCGCAATGAAGGCCGGATTTTCGAAGGCGCGCAGGCCGATCAGTCGCTTGCCATAGGTGAGCGGCGCGCCGTCCTCGGTCGCAACCATGCCGCCTGCGGCGCGCAAGACGGCATCGCCGGCTGCCGTATCCCATTCCATGGTGGGGCTAAAACGGGGATAGATGTCGGCCACGCCTTCGGCCACCAGGCAGAACTTGAGCGAAGAGCCGACCGCCTTGCGCTCCAGGATCTCTGCCTTCTTGATATAGGCGTCGGTCGCATCGCAATTGTGGGAGCGGGAGACGAGCGCTGAGGGCGAGGCGTGCTTTTGCCTCACCGCAATGGGATAGCGGGCGGTGACGCGGTCCAGATCGTCCACCACCAGTTTCTCGGCCTTGCCGGGGCCGCCGAGATAGAGCGTGTTGAGTGCTGGCGCATGGACCACGCCGATGGTGGGGGTGCCGTTTTCGATCAGCGCGATGTTGACGGTGAAGTCGTCATGGCCGCCGATGAATTCCCGGGTGCCGTCGAGCGGATCCACCAGGATGAAGCGGCCGCCGCTGACATCAGGGATACGGCCGGCGGCGACCTCTTCTTCTGCGACCACGGGCACGTCCGGCAAATCGCGTGCGAGCGCGTCGAGGATCAGCCGTTCTGCGGCCTCGTCGGCTTCGGTCACGGGTGACTTGTCGCCCTTGATGCGCACCTTTGCGCCGGCGCGGTAGATGTCGAGAATGACGCGGCCAGCGGCGATCGCGCTTTCCTCGAACAGTCTCAGAATGTCTGTCGTCTGATGCACCTGAACCGGGCTCCCGATCATGTCACACTCCGGTTTACTGCCATGGCCCGCCGTTTGGAAGTGCGCCTTGCCGCAGCATGGGAATGCAGGCTGATGTTTCTGTGCTGCACTGCGAGCAAACCTGTGTTCCATGTCTCAAACAGCATAGTTTTTGTCCTGATCGCGCTTGCTCTTTGTGACGCCTATGCGAATGTGACGCGACATTTGCAGAGGTTGTTCGATGCGTTATTCCGCCCTTTCGATCTTCCGCCAGGCGCTTTCCGGCAACCGGAACTGGGCGCCGATGTGGCGTGAGCCGCAGCCGAAACCGCATTACGACGTTGTTATCGTCGGGGGCGGCGGGCATGGTCTTTCCACCGCCTATTACCTCGCCAAGGAATTCGGCATCACCAATGTCGCTGTCATCGAGAAGGGCTATCTCGGCGGCGGCAACGTCGGGCGAAACACCACGATCATCCGTTCGAACTACATGCTTGAAGGCAATGAGCCCTTCTACGAGCTGTCGATGAAGATGTGGGAAGGCCTGGAGCAGGACTTCAACTACAATGCCATGGTCTCGCAGCGCGGGATCGTTAATCTCTTCCATACCGACGGCCAGCGCGACGCCTATGCGCGGCGCGGCAATGCGATGATGATGCATGGCGTGGCTGCCGAACTGCTCGACCGTGAGCAGGTGCGCCAGATGATGCCGTATCTGAATTTCGACCATGCGCGCTTCCCGATCCTCGGTGGTCTTTTGCAGAAGCGCGGCGGTACGGCCCGTCATGACGCGGTTGCGTGGGGCTACGGGCGCGGTGCGGACGAGCGCGGCGTCGATCTCATCCAGCATTGCGAGGTCACCGGCATCCGCCGCGACGAGCTCGGTCAGGTGACCGGCGTCGAGACGAGCAAGGGTTTCATCGGCTGCAACAAGCTGGCGCTGGCGACCGCCGGCCATACCTCTGTCACCGGCAAGATGGCCGGACTGGATCTTCCGATCGAGACGCATGTGCTTCAGGCTTTCGTGTCGGAGGGCATTAAGCCCGTGATCGACAATGTCATCACCTATGGTGCCGGACACTTCTATATCTCGCAGTCCGACAAGGGCGGCTTGGTCTTCGGGGCCGACATCGACTACTATTCTTCCTATGCGCAGCGCGGCAATCTCGCGACCGTCGAGCATACGATCGAGGAGGGCGTGTCGCTGATCCCCGGTCTCTCTCGCGTCCGGGTGCTGCGGTCCTGGGGTGGCGTGATGGACATGTCGATGGACGGCTCGCCGATCATCGACCGCACGCCGATCGACAATCTCTACCTGAATTGCGGCTGGTGTTACGGCGGCTTTAAGGCGACGCCGGCGTCCGGCTTCTGTTTTGCCCATCTGATCGCCAAGAACGAGGCCCATCCAGTGGCTCGCCTCTTGCGCCTTGATCGCTTCGAACGCGGCTTTGCCGTCGACGAAGGCGGCAAGGGTCCCCAACCGAACCTGCATTGAGACATCGCCATGGCAAGCCTGATCACCTGTCCGCATTGCGGCGTTCGCCCCAAGGAAGAGTTCAGCATTCGCGGTGATGCCAGCCCGGTCCGCCCGGCCGCCGGCGCGCCTGACGATGCCTGGTATCGTTACGTTTTCATCCGCGACAATCCGAAGGGCCGGATTACCGAGCACTGGCACCATTCGGCCGGCTGCCGCCGCTGGCTGGTGGTGGAGCGCGACAATGCTGCGAGCCACGAGGTCTATAGCGTGACCGATGCGAGCGATTACGCGAAGGAGGCCGCACGATGAGTGGCTACCGGCTTTCCTCCGGCGGGCTCGTCAATCGCGCCCGTACGCTCTCCTTCTCGTTCGATGGCAAGATCTATACCGGCTATGAGGGCGATACGCTGGCGTCTGCGCTGATTGCCAATGATCAGATGTTGGTCGGGCGCTCGTTCAAGTATCACCGCCCGCGCGGCATCGTCACGGCAGGTGCGGCGGAGCCGAACGCGCTGGTCACGATCGGCAGCGAAGGGCGCACCGAGCCCAATACCCGCGCCACCGTGGCCGAGCTCTATCAGGGGCTTGAAGCCAACAGCCAGAACCGCTGGCCGTCGCTGAAATACGATATCGGCGCGGTCAACAGCCTGTTGTCGCCGTTCCTCTCGGCCGGCTTCTACTACAAGACCTTCATGTGGCCGAAGGCGTTCTGGGAAAAGCTTTACGAGCCGATCATCCGTAAAGCCGCCGGCCTCGGCAAGACGCAGTTCATCGCCGATCCCGATCGCTACGAAAAGGCCTGGGGGCATTGCGACCTCCTGGTGATCGGCGCTGGCCCGGCCGGATTGATGGCGGCGCGGGCTGCGGCGCGCGCCGGGCTTCGCGTCATTCTGGCGGATGAAGGCTTCCGGCTTGGCGGATCGCTGCTCTCCGAGCGCGTCACCGTCGGCGGTGTGCCGGCGGCCGAGTATGCGGCCTCGGTTGTCGAGGAACTGAAGAGCCTTTCAAACGTCACGCTGATGCCGCGCACCACGGTGTTCGGCTGGTATGACGACAATGTCTTCGGCGCCGTCGAAAAGGTGCAGAAGCATGTCGCCCAGCCTTCGGGCGATCTCCCGGTCGAGCGGGTCTGGCGCATCGTCGCCAAGCGGGCGATCCTCGCTTCGGGTGCGGAAGAGCGGCCGCTGGTCTTCGGTGGGAACGACAGACCGGGTGTGATGACTTCGGGTGCCATTAGGACCTATCTCAATCGCTATGGCGTGGCCGCTGGCCAGAACGTCGCCATCTTCACCAATGGTGGAGCGGGCTATCGCACGGCGGCCGATCTGGTCGCGGCCGGTGTCGGCGTTGCGGCCATCATCGATGGCCGGACACAGTCTTCGGATGTCGCACCATCAGGCGTGCGGGTCATCCGCGGCGGTTCCGTCATCGACACCAAGGGCACCTACCGGATCGAGGGTTTGATCGCCGAACGCGTTGGCCACCAGGAAGAGATTGCCTGCGATGCGCTGGCGATGAGCGGCGGCTATAGCCCGATCGTGCATCTCGCCTGCCAGCGCGGCGCTAAGCCTTATTGGTCGGACGAGCACCAGGCCTTCCTGGCGCCCGATGTGGGGCAGGGGCTGCGGATCGCCGGCTCGGCTGCCGGTCATGCCTCGCTTGCCGCTGTTCTGCGCGATGGTGCGGACAAGGCACATGAGGCGATAGGCGATCTCGGTCGTCTCGTCGGCACGGTCGATGTGCCCGAGGTCGAGGGTGAATTCGATGCGAGCTTCGCGCCGCTCTGGTATGTGCCGGGCGCCAAGTCCAAGGCCTTTGTCGACTTCCAGAACGACGTGCATGTGAAGGACCTGAGTCTTGCCCAGCGCGAGGCCATGGGGCATGTCGAGCATACCAAGCGCTACACCACCGGCGGCATGGCGACCGATCAGGGCAAGCTCGGTAATGTTGCAACGATCGGCATCATGGCCGGCATGCGCGGCGTCTCGCCTGCCGAGATCGGCACCACGACCTTCCGGCCCTTCTATACGCCCGTTTCCTTCGGGGCGATGGCGGGCACGTCACGCGGCGAACATTCGCGGCCCGTGCGCACCTCGCCGCTGCATGGCTGGGCGAAGAAGAACGGCGCCGTCTTTGTCGAATCCGGCCTCTGGTATCGCTCCTCCTGGTTCCCGCGCGATGGCGAGAAGACCTGGCGCGAGTCGGTCGACCGGGAAGTCTTGAACATTCGTGCCAATGCCGGGATCTGCGATGTCTCGACGCTCGGCAAGATCGAGATCTTCGGCAAGGATGCGGCCGAATTCATCAACCGGATCTATTCCAATGCCTTCCTGAAGCTGCCGGTCGGCAAGGCGCGCTACGGTTTGATGCTGCGCGAAGACGGGATGATTTTCGACGACGGCACGACGAGCCGGCTGTCGGATGAGCATTTCTTCATGACCACGACGACGGCCTATGCCGGCGAGGTGATGACGCATCTGGAATTCTGCTCCCAGGTTCTCTGGCCGGATCTCGACGTGCGCTTCGTCTCCTCCAGCGATCAGTGGGCGCAGATGTCGGTTGCGGGTCCCAAGGCGCGGCTCATCCTCGAACAGATCATCGAGGACGATATCTCCGACGAGGCCTTCCCCTTCCTCTCGGCCCGCGAGGTGCTGCTCAAGGGCGGCTTGAAGGCGCGTCTCTTCCGCATCTCCTTCTCCGGCGAACTCGCCTTCGAAGTGGCAGTGCCGGCCAACTACGGCGAGGCTGTTGCCGATGCGATCATGGCGGCCGGCAAGCCACATGGCATCTGCGCTTACGGTGTCGAGGCGCTCAACGTGCTGCGCATCGAAAAGGGCTTCATCACGCACAGCGAAATCGACGGGCGCACGACGCCCGACGATGTGGGTCTCGGAAAGATGTTCTCGACGCAGAAGGCCGATTTCATCGGCAAGCGGCTGTCCAGCCGTTTCGGCCTCACCGCTGCCGATCGTCCGCAACTCGTCGGCCTGAAACCTGTCGATCGCGACAAGAGTTTCGCTGCCGGCGCGCATCTGCTGAAGGAAAACGTCAAGCCGTCGACGCTGAACGACCAGGGCTGGGTGTCCTCCGTCTGCCATTCGCCGACGCTCGGGCACACGATCGGCCTCGCCTTCCTCAAGTCTGGTCGCGAGCGGCTGGGCGAAAAGGTCGTGGTTTGGGACGGGTTGCGCGGCTCGGAAGTCGTGGCCGAGGTCGTCAGCCCCGTCTTCTACGATCCCGACAACAAGAAACTGAACCTGTGAGGATCCTGCTATGCCGGTGACCTATGCCATCAGTCACGTGCTCGAGGACCACATTTCCGGTTTCGAAGCGACGCCCAATCCGCATCATCTCGCCATCCTGCGGGCAGTCTCCGTCTTCTCCGTGCTTGCCCATCCCGGCCATGAGGCTGATATCGACGAGGCGCTGACCAATCTCGAAGATGTGCATGTTCGCGTCTGCGGGCCCAGCGACTGGCTCGTGCTCAGCGAGACGGTCGCAACTGACACGATTGCTCGGCAGCTGGCAGACCTCGGGGCGACCCGCGCGTCGTTTGTCGACCAGAGCGACGGTCGCGTGGTGCTGCGTATTCAGGGACCAAAGGTGCGGGCGATCCTTGCCAAATGCACGGCGCTCGACCTGCATGCCGACCTGTTCGAAATCGGCCAGTCGAGCAACTGCCAGATCTGCCATGTCGCGGCGAACCTCGCCTGCACGGGGCAGGACGCGTTCGAGATCATCGTCATGCGCAGTTTCGCGGGCTTCCTGTTCGATGAGGTTCGCGAGATGGGGCGTGAGTTTGCGCTGACGGCGGGGTTTGCGTGACCCTCCCGGTGCGGAGATCGTTTTAGATGTGAACCGGCAGGGACTTTTCGGCGTTTACGGCACAAAGGATCCCCCGCCCGCATGTTTCATCTGATGTTTTCCCTGCCATGGCTCATCGTGGCAACCCGCTTCATCGCCCCCTTGCCATGGCCTTGGATGGTGAAGCTGTTGCTTGCCGCCTTCCTGCTTTTGGCTTCGCAGTATCATCTCTTCAGCCGCTTCACGTCCGGATCGGTCTTCGCGCCGGAGTTCCCGCGTCCGCTGGTGATCGGGTTCAACCTGTTCTTCGGGGCGATAGTGCTCTTGGCCGCAATGCAGGTGGTGCTGGATCTCGTCAGCATCCTGATCCTCGCCGTCAAATGGTCGTTTCCGGTGGTGCCGGCCGAAGTGCGTTACACGATGGGCATTGCGGCTCTGGTGCTGGCTAGTTTTGGCATCAGCCAGGCGATCCGCGTGCCGCCGATCAAAAAGATCGAGGTGGCAATCCCCGGGCTCGCGCCTGAATTCGACGGTTATCGGATGGTGCAATTGACGGACCTGCATATCAGCCGTCTATTCACCGGTCGCTGGGCGAGCGCCGTGGTGGAGAAAACCAATGCGCTCGATGCCGACCTCATTGTCATCACCGGTGACCTGATCGACGGTAGCCTGGACATACGCCGCGAAGACGTCGCGCCGCTTGCGGGTTTGAGCGCCCGTGACGGCGTGCTCACCGTGCCCGGCAATCACGAATATTTCTTCGAGGTCGATCGGTGGCTCGCGCATTTTCCTGAACTCAACATGCGGATCCTCGCCAATGAGCATGCGGTGATCGAACGTGGGGCGGGCAGGCTGGTTGTTGCCGGTGTCACCGACCTTTCGGCCCGTTCGACCGGGTCACTCGAGCCGGATCTCGGGGCTGCCCTGCGCGATGCGCCTGCGGGCGCGCCGATCATTCTTCTCGATCACCAGCCGCGGCTTGCCCAGCGGGCTGCCGAAAAGGGTGTTGCGCTTCAGCTTTCGGGCCACACCCATGGCGGCATGGTGCGTGGCCTCGACCAGATCGTCGCCCGGGCGAACAATGGTTATGTCTCCGGCTTCTACCAGGTCGGAGACATGAAGCTCTATGTCAACAATGGCACGGGCCTCTGGCCGGGCTTTGCGCTCCGGATCGGGGTGCCGGCGGAGCTGACGGAATTCACGCTGCGGCGGATGTAGGCCATCCACAATTACAAACAAAAAAATCATCAGCCGCCGGTTTCTCACCGGCGGCTGATGCTTTTCGGACGTCCTGTCAGGCGGCTGCTGTTTTGGTCACCCGGGACGGGCCGAAGGTGAAGATGGCGATCGCGGCTGTCGCCACGGCGCAGGCGGCCATGACGCCGATCATCGGAAGGGCAGTCCCATCGTCGAGCACGCCGATGGCGAAGCTGCAGAGCGCGCCGGCGCCGAAGCCGAGGGCACCCATGAGGGCCGCAGCCGTGCCCGAGATCGCGCCATGGGATTCCATCGCAAGGATGTTGCAGGTGGGCATGATGCCGCCGACGCCCATCACCATGATGAAGAGCAGGATGCAAACCGGGACAAGGGGGGCGATGCCGGCAAGCTGCAGACCGAGCAGGATGAGGCCGGCAGTCGCATAGACGCTGGCACTCAGCTTGACCACGCCGCGCACGCCGATCCGCTCTGCCAGGCGCGGGGCGAGCTGCGCGCCGATACCGATGCCGATCGCGTTCAGGCTGAAGATGACCGAATAGGCGAGCGGCGAGAGGCCATAGACATTGATCAGCACGAAGGACGAGCCGGCGATATAGGCAAAGAAGCCACCCTGGGCGAGCGCGAGTGCGCCGGCAGAGGGAATGAAGCTGCGGGTGAAGAGCAGGCGGCCATACCAGTGCAGGGCGTCGCCTGGGCGGCTCATGGCGCGCAGTTCGGGCATGCGCGTTTCTGGCAGCATGGTGACGGTGATGACCGCGACGACGACGCCGAGGGCGCCAAGGAGCGCGAAGATCATGCGCCAGTCGCCCATCTGCAGCACGAGGCTGCCGAGCAGGGGTGCCAGCACCGGGGCGATGCCGAGTACGAGCACGACCATCGACATCAGGCGGGCGGCGGCCTGTCCGGTATGGACGTCACGGATCGAGGCGGTGGCGATGACCATGCCGATCGAGCCGCCTATGCCCTGAAGGAAGCGGAAGACAAGCAGTTCCGTGGCGCCGGTGGAGAGTACGCAGCCGATCGAGGCGAGAACGAAGATCACCAGCGCCAGATAGATCATCGGCTTGCGACCGGTCTTGTCGGAGACGGGGCCATAGAACAGCTGGCCGAGCGTGAAACCGGTGAAATAGGTCATCATGCTCAGCTGGATGTTGGCATCCGTCGTGGCGAGGTCTTCTGCCATGCGGGGCATGGCGGCGACATACATGTCGGTCGCAAAGGGGCCGAGAGCACAGACGGCTCCCAGCGCAATCGCAAGTGCGGTGTTCTTGTTCTGCATGGTCCTTGTCTCTTCAGCGGCGGGGGTTGAAACGCGCAATTGGAAACGATATCGTTTCCTTGAGGAGATAGGAAACGCAATCGTTTCTTATTGTCAACCAGAATCTTGTGGGATGGCAGGCATGACGACGGCTTCAGCAACGGTGGGACGGCCCCCAAGCCTCGCGGACGATGATCGCAAGGCCTTGATATTGCAGGCGGCGGAGACCGTTTTCGACAGTCTCGGCTATGGCGATGCAACGATGGAAGAGGTGGCGCGCGCCTGCGGCATGGCTAAGAAGACGGTTTACAAGTTCTTCCCGGACAAGGCCTCGCTCTTCGGCGCGCTGGTCGACAGCCATGACGTGGCGGTCATAGACAGCCGTGTTGCGAGCGGTGAAGAGCAGTCGGAGGCGCGGTTGATCCGGCTCCTGGAGGATGTCGCTGCAGCGATCCTGTCGCCTCGGCAGATCACGCTCACACGGCTGGTGATCGCGGAGTCGATAAAGTACCCGGAGCTTGCGCAGCGCTTCTACCGGGATTGCGTCGAGAAGACGATGAGCCATGTTGCACAGGCACTGGCCAGCGATCCGTCACTTCGGCTGCCGCCTGGCATCGACAACAAGACCTTCGCCGACATGCTCGTCTCGACGCTGCTCGGCTCCATCCATCTGCGCGCTCTGATGCTCAACCTGTCCCGCGAGGCGCTGGAGGAGGAATTGCGCGGGCGGGTGCCGCTGGTGATGGATCTGATTGTCCGGAGCTTGCCGGCGCGCTGAGCCGCGGGCAGGAGATGACAACCGCCCGCGCTGGGAAACGCGGGCGATCTGGAGTTCCAACGGAGGCGTTCTCCGGTGTGCAGGATCTGCGCTGCAGGCGTCAGGATGCGGCGCGGTAGGGCATGCGCAGACGGGCTGCCCGCTCGGCCGGTGTCCAGACCTCCTTGCCGTCCTCACGGATCCCGTTCCGCCGGTCGAGCTTGAAGCGGTTGACGAGATCGGCGAGCACGGTTGCTCCATCGGAGACAGCCCTGCTGATTTCGGTCGATTGGGCGACCATCGCGGCGTTTGCCTTGGTCATGCCATCGACATCGGTCACAGCACCGTTGATGGCTTCGAGAGCTGCCGTCTCTTCAGCGGCGGAGGTCGCGATGCGGTCGACATTCTTGTCGATGGCCGAGACGAACTTTTCGATCTCTTCCAGCACGCGGCCCGTCTCACCAACGAGGCGCACGCCTTCCTGCACTTCATTGGCAGAGGTGTTCACCAATGCCTTGATTTCCTTCGCCGCATTGGCCGAGCGCTGGGCCAATTCGCGCACTTCCTGGGCAACGACGGCGAAACCCTTGCCTGCCTCGCCTGCGCGCGCTGCCTCGACACCGGCATTGAGCGCGAGCAGGTTAGTCTGGAAGGCGATCTCGTCGATCACGCCAATGATCTTGCCGATCTCGTTGGAAGCGCCTTCGATGCGCTCCATGGCGCTGACGGTGTCGCGGACCACAGCGACGGACGAGGTCGCGGCAGCACGGGCATCCGTTGCCATCTGGCGTGTTTCGCGGGTTCGCTCGGTTGCCGCGCGCAGCTTGGTGGTTGCTTCCGACAAGGCCGCTGCCGTCTGTTCGAGTGCAACGACCTGCTGGTGCGTTCTGTCGGAAAGCTCTTCGGCTGAATTCTTCATCGCGCTGCCATTGCGCGCCAGTTCATGCGTCTGGTCGAGGACGCCGGACAGGGTCAGCTGAAAGGCGCCGATCGAGGCGTTGAAGTCTCGCCGCAGCGGTTCGAACTCCTCGCCGAAGGGTTGGTCGAGCGTGATGCGGATATTGCTGTCAGCGAGGCGGCCGAGGCCGGCCCCGAGCTCCTCGATGACTCGGAAGCGCTCCGTGACGTCGCTTGCGAACTTGACCACCTTCAGCACCTTGCCGTCGGCATCCATGATCGGGTTGTAGGAGGCCTGGATGTGGATCTTCTTGCCGCCCTTGCCGAAGCGGGTGAACTGGTCGGAGACAAAACGGCCTTGTCCCAGTTCGCGCCAGAAGTCGCGATACTCTGCCGATGAAGCGTAGTCCCCGTCGCAGAAGATCTGATGGTGGTGCCCGACGATTTCGGACAGCGTGTAGCCCATGGCGCCGAGGAAGTTCTCGTTGGCATGCAGGATCTCGCCGGTGGGCGAAAACTCGATGATGGCCTGCGCCCGGTCGAGGGCCGTGAGTTTGCCTTCGGCATCCAGAGACTTCAGCTTCATCGCCGTGATGTCGGTCGCGAACTTGACGACCTTATAGGGGCGATCGCCCTTGCACACGGGATTGTAGGTCGCTTCGATCCAGATCTCGCGGCCGCCCTTGGCGATGCGCTTGTACTGGCGCTGGTCGAAGTTTCCGGCGGCCAGGTGGCGCCAGAATTGCTGGTAAGCGGGGGAATTGGCTTCGGTCTGGGTGACGAACATCCGGTGATGCCGGCCGACGATTTCGCTCAGCTGGTAGCCGATCGCTTTCAGAAAGTTGTCGTTGGCATGCAGGATGCGGCCTTCGAGGTCGAACTCGATGATGGCCTGGGATTTTTCGAGGGCGTTCAGAATAGAGCGGGCATCGCTGCCGAAGGCGAAAAATGACATGCGGATCTCTGATTTGGGACGGCGGCGGGGGATTGGGCCGATATGATACGATTATAATTGCTAACTTACTGAACTCTTAAAAAGACAGCTGTGTGTCGTGTTTGATTGACACAAAAGTCGCAACCGCGACGCCGCCAAGAGAACACTGTCTGTCACTCATGCGACATGTTTCGTCGCAGCATGGTCTTCTGGCTTTCATGCGGGCAATCTAGCTTTGTGGGATCAATCTTTGCCGCCAAGGGAGCGTTTTCCATGAAGAGCCATGCGCGTGTCGTCGTCATCGGCGGGGGTGTCGTCGGGTGTTCGGTCCTCTATCACCTGACCAAGTTCGGCTGGACCGATGTGGTGCTTCTTGAGCGTTCGGAGCTGACCTCCGGGTCCACCTGGCATGCGGCCGGCGGCATGCACACGATCAATGGCGATCCGAATGTTGCCAAGCTGCAGAAATACACGGTCGAGCTCTATAAGGAGATCGAGGAGTATTCCGGTCAGGACATCGGCTTGCACATGACATCGGGCCTGATGCTCGCCGCCACCAAGGAGCGCTTCGACTGGATGAAGTCGCTGCTTGCCAAGGGCAAGTATGCGAATGGCGAGGCGACGCTGATTTCGGCGCAGGAAGCCTATGAGATGATGCCGCTGTTGGACCCCAAGCAGTTCGTTGGTGCGGTCTTCGATCCGCACGAGGGCCATCTCGACCCTTACGGCACGACCCACGCCTATGCGAAGTCTGCCAAGAAGAATGGCGCCGAGATCTATCTGCACACCAAGGTCGAGGATCTGGTGCAGCTGGAAGACGGCACCTGGCGGGTGATCACCGACAAGGGCGAGATCCGCGCTGAGCATGTGGTCAACGCCGCCGGTCTCTGGGCGCGCGA
The DNA here is from genome assembly GCF_056323085.1 of Allorhizobium sp. nf9_anc. Taxonomy (NCBI): domain Bacteria; kingdom Pseudomonadati; phylum Pseudomonadota; class Alphaproteobacteria; order Hyphomicrobiales; family Rhizobiaceae; genus Allorhizobium; species Allorhizobium sp. nf9_anc. The sequence goes on from NZ_CM150481.1 coordinate 780,600, forward strand.
AGTGGGCCGCATGGTCGGGCTGGAGCTGCCGGTTCTCGCCATGGAGCACATGTATCTGATCACCGAGGACATGCCGGAGGTGATCGAGTTCAACAAGACGACCGGCAAGGAACTGATGCACTGCGTCGACTTCGACGGCGAGATCTATATCCGCCAGGAGCGCAACGGCATGCTGATGGGCACCTATGAAAAGGATTGCCGTCCCTGGTCGCCGATCGAGACGCCCTGGACCTTCGGCCATGAGCTTCTGGCCGAAGACCTCGAGCGCATCACCAACGAGCTGGAAATCGGTTTCCGGCATTTCCCGGCGTTCAACAATGCCGGCATCAAGAAGATCATCAACGGCCCCTTCACCTTCTCGCCTGACGGTAACCCGCTCGTCGGCCCCGTGCGTGGCATGACCAATTACTGGTCGGCCTGCGCGGTCATGGCGGGCTTCTCCCAGGGCGGCGGCGTGGGGTTGGCGCTTGCCAACTGGATCATCGAGGGCGATCCGGGCTTCGACGTCTTTGCCATGGATGTCTGCCGCTACGGTGACTATGCGACGCTCGCCTATACCAATGCCAAGGTGCGCGAGAACTATTCCCGCCGCTTCTCGATCCGCTATCCGAACGAAGAGCTGCCGGGCGCACGGCCGCTGCTGACCACGCCTGTCTACGACAAGCTGAAGGCGGCCGGTGCCGTGTTCGGCGCGTCCTATGGTCTGGAAACGCCCCTCTGGTTTGCACCTGAGGGTGTCGAGGACGCCTTTTCCTGGCGCCGGTCGACGGATTTCGAGGCGGTCGGTCGGGAAGCCAAGGCCGTGCGCGAGAGCGTCGGTCTGATGGAGACCTCGGGCTTTGCAAAATACATGGTGAGCGGGGAGGGATCTCGTGCCTGGCTCGACCGGATGCTCGCCTGCAAGCTGCCCGAAGTCGGGCGCATGGCGCTGGCACCGATGCTGAACGAGGCCGGCAAGCTGATCGGTGACTTCACGGTCGCCAATCTCGATGACGAGGACTTCCTGATCATCGGTTCCGGCATTGCCGAGGACTATCACATGCGCTGGTTCGAGAGCCATCTGCCGGAGGATGGTTCTGTTGATGTCGAGGCGCTGAACCTCAGCCTTGTGGGCCTGTCGATTGCCGGGCCGAAGTCCCGCGAGGTGCTCGCCAAGCTGACGCATCTCGATGTCTCGGACGAGGCTCTGCCGTTCATGGCGATCCGAGAGATGGATCTCGGCATGGCACCGGTCATGCTCGGTCGCGTCAGCTATACCGGCGATCTCGGCTACGAGATCTGGATGCGGCCCGAATACCAGCGCTATGTCTTCGATACGCTGATGGAGGCGGGTGCCGAATTCAACATCTCGCTCTTTGGTCTGCGGGCCCTCAATGCGCTCCGACTGGAGAAGAGCTTCGGCAGCTGGTCGCGCGAGTATCGCCCGCTCTACGGGCCGCTCGAAGCCGGGCTGTCACGTTTCGTGGCGCTCAAGAAAGAAGCGAGCTTCATCGGCAAGCAGGCGGCTCTGGAAGAGAAGCTTTCAGGCGGCACGCTTCGTCTGCGCACTTTCATCGTCGAGGCCAAGGATGCCGACGTCATCGGCGACGAACCGATCTCGTTCAACGGTGAGGTGCGCGGCTGGGTTACCTCGGGCGGCTTTGCCCATCCGAGCGGCGTGTCGGTCGCCATCGGCTATGTTCCGAAGGAGATTGCCGACGAAATCGACGGCTGGGGCGTGGAAATTCTTGGGGAAATCCTGCCGGCCCGTCTGCAGCCTCAGTCGCTTTTTGACGCGAACGGGTCGCGAATGAGAAACTGAACTGTTTTTCACAAAAGTGGGCTTGCATTAGTTCGCGAGAATGAACGGCGGGTCGCCTCGCGCGACCTGCTGATTTCCTAAGCTTTTTCTGCTTCTTTTTTGTGTGACCTGTCATTTCCCGGGTCAAAGCGCCTGTTAACAGTAACATTTTGTCTGACGGATGCCTTTTTGGCTTCACATTTTCGGACAAAGCGATATGGAATCCTCCGACGCCTATGCCCGAAAGGGACAACAAAATGAGACGCAACAATCAGGCGCGTCCGGGGGATAATATATGGAGTACTTCATCCAGCAGCTCATTAACGGGCTGACTCTTGGATCCATCTATGGCCTCGTGGCTATCGGCTATACGATGGTCTACGGCATCATCGGCATGATCAACTTCGCCCACGGCGATATCTTCATGCTTGGCGGCTTCGCCGCTCTTATCGTCTTCCTCATCCTGACATCCTTCTTTGCCGGCATTCCGGTGGCGCTTGCGCTGCTGATCATGCTGATCATTGCCATGCTGATGACGGGTCTGTGGAACTGGACGATCGAGCGGGTTGCCTATCGGCCGTTGCGCGGTTCGTTCCGCCTCGCGCCGCTGATCACCGCGATCGGCATGTCGATCGTTCTGTCCAACTTCATCCAGATCTCGCAGGGTCCGCGCAACAAGCCGATCCCGCCGCTGGTCAGCGACGTTCTGCATTTCGGCAATGTCACCATCGCCGTGAAGCAGGTCATCATCGTCGTCATCACGGCCATCCTGCTTGCCGCCTTCTGGTACCTCGTCAACAAGACGCCGCTTGGACGCGCTCAGCGCGCGACCGAACAGGACCGCAAGATGGCAGCTCTGCTCGGCGTCGACGTCGACCGCACGATCTCCATCACCTTCGTGATGGGTGCAGCACTCGCCGCCGTCGCCGGTACGATGTACCTGATGTATTACGGCGTTGCCTCGTTCCACGACGGCTTCATCCCGGGCGTCAAGGCTTTCACGGCCGCGGTTCTCGGTGGTATCGGCTCGCTCCCGGGCGCTGTTCTCGGTGGCCTGTTGATCGGCCTCATCGAGTCGCTCTGGTCCGCTTATTTCAGCATCGCCTACAAGGACGTCGCGACTTTCGGCATCCTGGCCTTCGTGCTGATCTTCAAGCCCACCGGCATCCTCGGACGTCCGGAAGTCGAGAAGGTTTGATCCCATGACCACTCATGCAAACGTAAACGGTGCCGCGTCGTCCGGCACGCTCGCGCGCGCCATCAAGGAAGGCATCTTCGCGGGTGTCATCTCGCTCGGTCTCTTCGTCCTCTACATCGGCATCAAGACCGATCAGAACATGGCGAACGAGCTGGTCTGGTACACGCGTCCCGGCCTGCTGGCGATCTTCGTCCTCATCGCCGCCTTCGGTCGCTTCGCCATGGTCGCCCTCATTGCGCCGTGGTTCGCCGCCCGCAAGGAGAAGAAGTCGGCGGCCGTGCCGGTGCACGACATCGATGCCAAGCCGTCCTTCTTCAAGACGCATTTCCTGAAGATCGCGCTCTTGGCGCTCATTCTGTACCCGCCGGTCATTCTCGCTCTGACAGGCGTTCAGGGTTCGCTGAAATATGTCGACAACTTCGGCATCCAGATCCTGATCTACGTCATGCTTGCCTGGGGTCTGAACATCGTCGTCGGTCTCGCCGGCCTGCTCGACCTCGGCTACGTCGCCTTCTATGCGGTCGGTGCCTATTCCTACGCGCTGCTCGCCCAGAACTTCGGCCTGTCCTTCTGGCTGCTTCTGCCGCTCGCCGGCATTCTGGCTGCCTTCTGGGGCATCATCCTCGGTTTCCCGGTCTTGCGGCTCAGGGGTGATTATCTTGCCATCGTGACGCTCGCCTTCGGGGAAATCATCCGACTGGTGCTGATCAACTGGCAGGACGTCACCAAGGGTACCTTCGGTATCTCGAGCATTCCGAAGGCCACCTTCTTCGGCATCGAGTTCAATGCCTCGGCTGACGGCTTTGCCAAGACCTTCGACCTGCCGATGTCCTCCGCCTACTACAAGATCTACCTCTTCTACGTGATCCTGGCGCTGTGCTGCCTGACGGCCTATGTCACGATCAAGCTTCGCCGCATGCCGATCGGCCGTGCGTGGGAAGCGCTGCGTGAAGACGAGATCGCCTGCCGTTCGCTCGGCATCAACACCGTGACGACCAAGCTGACCGCCTTTGCGATCGGTGCGATGTTCGGTGGTTTTGCCGGCTCGTTCTTCGCGGCTCGCCAGGGCTTCGTCTCGCCGGAAAGCTTCGTCTTCCTCGAGTCCGCGGTTATTCTCGCCATCGTCGTCCTCGGCGGCATGGGTTCGCTGACGGGTATTGCGATTGCGGCGATCGTCATGATCGGCGGCACGGAAGCGCTGCGCGAAATGGAGTTCCTCAAGCACATCTTCGGCCCCGACTTCACGCCGGAACTGTACCGCATGATCCTCTTCGGCCTCGCCATGGTCGTCGTCATGCTGTTCAAGCCGCGTGGCTTCGTCGGCAGCAGAGAGCCGACGGCCTTCCTCAAGGAACGCAAGGCCGTCTCGGGCAGCTTCACCAAGGAAGGTCACGGCTGATGACCTCCGGGAACACGACAATGAGCAATGACACCATCCTGAAGGTCGAGCATCTGTCGATGCGATTTGGTGGTCTGATGGCCATCAACGACTTCTCTTTCGAAGCCAAGCGCGGCGAGATCACCGCGCTGATCGGCCCCAACGGTGCCGGCAAGACCACCGTCTTCAACTGCATCACCGGCTTCTACAGGCCGACGATGGGCATGATCACACTGACCCAGAAGTCCGGCGACCAGTATCTGCTGGAACGCCTGCCGGACTTCGAAATTCCGAAGAAGGCAAAGGTCGCGCGTACCTTCCAGAACATCCGGCTCTTTTCGGGTCTGACCGTTCTCGAAAACCTGCTGGTCGCCCAGCACAATGCGCTGATGAAGGCGTCGGGCTACACCGTTCTCGGTCTCCTCGGTCTGCCCGCCTACAAGAAGGCGGCAAACGAGGCGATCGAGAAGGCCCGCTACTGGCTCGACAAGGCAGATCTCACCGATCGTGCCGACGATCCGGCCGGCGACCTGCCTTACGGCGCCCAGCGTCGTCTGGAAATCTGCCGCGCCATGTGCACAGGGCCGGAACTCCTGTGCCTCGACGAACCGGCAGCCGGTCTCAATCCGAAGGAATCCCTGGCGCTCAACACGCTGTTGCGCAGCATTCGCGATGAAGGCACGTCGCTGCTCCTGATCGAGCACGACATGTCCGTCGTCATGCAGATTTCCGACCACGTCGTGGTTCTGGAATACGGCCAGAAGATCTCCGATGGCACGCCTGATCACGTGAAGAACGACCCGAAGGTCATCGCGGCCTATCTGGGTGTCGAGGATGAAGAATTGGAAGAAGTGATCCACGAAGTCGAAGCGATTGCCGGAGGGGAAGCCTGATGTCCTCTGAACCGCTTCTCAAGGTTTCCAATGTTGAAACCTACTACGGCAATATCCGTGCGCTCGCCGGTGTCGACGTCGAGGTCCATAAGGGCGAGATCGTGTCGCTGATCGGTGCCAACGGCGCCGGCAAGTCGACGCTGATGATGACCATCTGCGGCAGCCCACAGGCGCGCTCCGGCCAGGTCATCTTCGACGGTGAAGACATCACCAAGATCCCGACCCATCTGATCGCCCGTCGCCGCATCGCCCAGTCGCCGGAAGGTCGCCGCATCTTCCCACGCATGACGGTGCTCGAAAACCTGCAAATGGGTGCCGGCCTTGATGACCTGAAATACTTCAAGGAAGACGTGGAGAAGATCTTCACGATGTTCCCGCGCTTGAAGGAACGCCAGAGCCAGCGCGGCGGCACACTGTCGGGTGGCGAGCAGCAGATGCTCTCCATCGGTCGTGCGCTGATGTCGCGCCCGAAGCTGCTTCTCCTCGACGAGCCTTCGCTCGGCCTTGCGCCGCTGATCGTCAAGGGCATCTTCGAACAGATTAAGCGGCTCAACCAGGAAGAGGGGCTGACCGTCTTCCTCGTCGAGCAGAACGCTTTCGCCGCACTGAAACTGTCCGACCGTGCCTATGTCATGGTCAACGGCAAGGTGACGATGAGTGGCACGGGTAAGGAACTGCTGGCCGATCCGTCGGTCCGCGCGGCCTATCTCGAAGGCGGCCATCACTGAGCGCGGGGAGAATTTGACATGCAAGGTTTGTTTTTCGAAAGCGACACCACCGTTCGGCTCGTGCTGCGGTTCCTCGTGATGCTGCTGGGTTTCTGGACCGCATGGCGGACCGGCAAGGCCGCAGCCGAGGGCTGGAACGGCTATGGCACGGTGTTCGTGTATGTGCTGGGCTTGGGGTTTGCGATGCGTTTCCTGCATTATTCGCTGTTTGCAGGACCGTTCGTCAGCCCCTTCTTCTACGTCCTCGACGTGGTCATCCTGATGGTGTTTGCCGTGGCTGGTTTCCAGTCCCGCCGCACCACGCAGATGGTCGATAACTACTACTGGCTCTATGAGAGAACCTCGTATTTCTCGTGGAAGAACAAAGATTGACAAGCTGTTGTTTTCTGTCGCAGATTGGCGACAGAGGGCGTCGACTTGCAATAAGACAAGGCCTCGGCCGTATACAAAGAGTGGAACAGTTTTCCGGCGCAGTCACAGCGGGTATTGCGCAGGGTTTTTAATCCTAACCCGCATAAAAAACTTGGGAGTCACAATATGAAGAAGTCTCTTCTTTCGGCAGTTGCGCTGACGGCCATGGTTGCCTTCAGCGGCAATGCTTACGCCGAAATCCTCGTCGGCGTTGCCGGCCCGCTGACTGGCCCGAACGCTGCGTTCGGCGCTCAGCTCCAGAAGGGTGCCGAGCAGGCTGCTGCCGACATCAACGCCGCCGGTGGCATCAACGGCGAGCCGATCAAGATCGTTCTCGGTGACGACGTTTCGGACGCCAAGCAGGGCGTTTCGGTCGCCAACAAGTTCGTCGCTGACGGCGTCAAGTTCGTCGTCGGTCACTTCAACTCGGGCGTTTCGATCCCGGCTTCTGAAGTCTATGCCGAAAACGGCATCCTGCAGATCACGCCTGCTTCGACCAACCCGAACTTCACCGAGCGCGGCCTGTGGAACACCTTCCGCACCTGCGGTCGTGACGACCAGCAGGGCGCAGTTGCCGGCAAGTACATCTCCGACAACTTCAAGGACGCCAAGGTTGCTGTCGTGCATGACAAGACGCCTTACGGCCAGGGTCTTGCCGACGAAACCAAGAAGGCAATGAACGAACTCGGCGTTACCGAAGTCATCTACGAAGGCATCACTGCCGGCGAAAAGGACTACTCGGCCCTTATCGCCAAGATGAAGGAAGCCGGCGTATCGGTCGTCTACTTCGGCGGTCTGCACACTGAAGCTGGCCTGATCATGCGTCAGATGGACAGCCAGGGTCTGGAAGCAACCCTGATGTCTGGCGACGGCATCACCTCGAACGAACTTGCTTCGATCGCCGGTGACGCAGTTGACGGCACGCTGATGACCTTCCCGCCGGATCCGCGCCAGAACCCGAACGCTGCCGACGCCGTGAAGAAGTTCCGCGACGCTGGCTTCGAGCCGGAAGCCTACACGCTGTACTCCTACGCTGCTCTGCAGGTCATCGCAGAAGCTGCCAAGGCTGCCGCTTCTTCCGACCCGGAAACCGTTGCTACGGCTCTGAAGGAAAAGGGTCCGTACACGACCGTTATCGGCGAACTCGGCTTCGACGCCAAGGGTGACATCACCCGTCCGGACTACGTCATGTACACCTGGAAGAAGGGCGAGGACGGCAAGTACTCGTACTTCCAGAACTAATTCGATCCAGTCTTGGAACGACGGAAAGCCCGGCCTCGCGCCGGGCTTTTTGCTTTTGGGGGGACAGGATTTAGGCAGTAGCCAATAGGCAGTAGGTGCTAGGGAATTGGCATCCGAATGTCGTCCGGGTGTGGAGCGCCGTGCCTCGGAATAGGTGTTTGCAGTGTTGGGTCGGCTGGCGAGTTTTCGACTGCCTACTGCCTACTGCCTACTGCCTACTGCCTACTGCCCACTGCCTACTGCCCACATTTTACGTCTCGCGCAGCACATTTGCGGCCTTCACGGCAGCCGAGGCGCGGTTTTCGACGCCGAGCTTGGAGTAGATCTGCTCGAGGTGCTTGTTCACCGTGCGTGACGACAAGCCCAGGATTTCGCCGATATCTCTGTTGGCCTTGCCCTTGGCGATCCACAGCAGGACTTCGCTTTCGCGGTGCGTGAGGCCGAAGCGTTCGCGCAGCATCTCGTCTTCGCTCTGGCGGTTGGCGGAGGTGAGGCGGAAGAGATATTCGTCGGCACCGATCGTGCCTAGCAGGGAGAGCGTCAGCGGCAGGCCGGTGGCTCCGGGATAGGCGAAGCTGGATTCGCCCTGGGCAGGGCTGCCGGCACGGCGGACGGAAAGCCAGGCGGCGGCGGCCTTCGCGACGTCGCCGATTCCGTCTGCGTGGCCCGTCGCGGTCTCGATCAGCCGGTTTGCCTGGGGCGTGGTCCAGTGCACCTGGCCGTCACCACGGATGGCGAGCAGGTGGCGGCCGGCGGCATCGAGTGCCACACGTGCGCTCTGGGCCGAGCGGGCATTGGACAGATGAACCCGGATGCGGGCGCGCAGCTCGTCGATGTTGATCGGCTTGGTGAGATAGTCAACGCCACCGGATTCCAGGGCTTTGACGACGTGTTCGGTTTCCGTCAGGCCGGTCATGAAGATCACAGGCACCTGGGCGACGACCGGATCGGCCTTTAGTGTGCGGCAGGTCTCGAAGCCGTCCATGCCGGGCATGACGGCATCGAGCAGGATGAGGTCGGGGCTGATGCGGGCGACGATCGAGAGGGCGCCGTGGCCGGAGGTCGCAATCAGCACGGAATAGCCGGATGCCTCCAGGGCTTCGGTGAGAAAGCCGAGCGCATCGGGACTGTCGTCCACGAGAAGCACGATATCGCGGCGGTTCGCCTCAGCCATGGATCGGCTCCCTGCCGGTTTCGAAGGAGGTCAGGAAACCGCGAAGCCCTGCTAGGTCGAAAGCCTGCACATGAGCGCGGGCCGCGTCGACGAAGGCCGTATTGTTCCCCAGCCCGCCAAGTTCGGCGAGTTTTGCCTCGATGCCGCGCACATAGCCGATATCGCAAAGGCTGATCAACTCCTCGATATGGCCGGGGCCCGGAGATACCGGTTTGTCGGGCAGCGTTGCCGGCAGCAGCAGGCGCGGATCGTCGGCATAGATCCAATCCAGCCCGAGGAAGCGGGCCAGCTTATCGCGCAGCCGGGTGATGTCGACGGGTTTGGTGATTGCGTCGTCATGACCTTCGCCGCCCGGGGCAGGGGCGTCGCCGACATTGGCAGACAGCATCAGGATCGGTGCCTTCTGGCCGGCATCGCGCAGCTTCTCGACCAGTTGCCAGCCGTTCATGCCCGGCATCGAGATATCGACGAGGAAGAGGTCCGCCTTCACGCCTTCGACGAGGGTCAGGCATTCCGGCCCGCCGGCGGCGGTCAGCACGACGAAATCGAGCGGGGCCAGAACCTCCCGCATCAGTTCGCGGTGATCCTCGTTGTCGTCGACGACCATGATGGTGCGACGCGGGCCGGTGTAGGAGACGATCTTGCGTTCAGGGGCAGGCGCCGTGTTCGGACGGTCGATGGTCGAGAGCATCAGACGGATCTTGAAGGTCGAGCCCTTGTCGCGCTCGCTGGTGACCGAGATCTCGCCGCCAAGCGTGTTGGTCAGGAGCTTGGTGATCGTCAGTCCAAGGCCCAGCCCCGGCATCGGGCGAACATTGTCGGCCTCGCCGCGCTGGAAGGGTTCGTAGATCCGGTTCAGGTCCTTTTCCGAGATGCCGCGACCGGTGTCGCTGACCGTGAAGGTAGCCACCTGGCTGCGATAGTCGACGCCAAAGCGGATGGTACCTTCATCGGTGAACTTGATCGCGTTGGAGAGCAGATTGACTAGGATCTGTCGCAGCCGTCGTTCATCGGTCCGGACATAAAGCGGCAGGTTTCGGGAGCGCTGGTGCTCGAAGAGAATGCCCTTGGCCGCAGCCTGGGGGGCGAACATATCGATCAACTGGTCGAGGAAATCCTGGATGTTGACCTCGTTGGAGAAGACCTGCAGGCGGCCGGCTTCGATCTTGGAGATATCGAGGAGCCCGTCGATCAGACCCGACAAGTGGTCGGCGGAGCGGCGGATGACCTTGATCGCCGACTGGCGCGGCACGGGGATCGTCTCGTCGCGCTCGAGGATCTGGGCGTAGCCTAGCACCGCATTCAGCGGTGTGCGCAGCTCGTGGCTCAAGCCGACGACATAGCGGCTCTTGGCGCGGTTGGCTGCCTCAGCGGTTTCCTTGGCGTTCTGGAGCGCTGCGTCCGTCTTGCGGTGGGCCGCTATCTCCTTGAGCAGCAACGTGTTCTGGCGAGAAGATTCCTCCTCGGCGACGACGCGGCTGTCATGGGCGAGCACGTAGAACCAGGAGACGATGCCGGCGATGATGGCGAAGATGAAGAAGACGACGGTCACCGTGCGGTTGACCACGTCGGTCATGTCGGGCGTCGCGGCATTCACCTGATGGGCAATCAGCGCCAGGATGCCACCGATGACGGAGATCGACACCAAGGCGGTCAGCGCATAGCGGCCGAGACGGGTCGAGAAGGTTTCGAGCATCGCCTCGGGCAGGAAGGCGCGCGCCACTGTCGCGGCCTGTGCGTTGATCTTCGCATGCGGCTTGCACATGTCGTGGCAGCGGCTGTCAAGCGTGCAGCAGAGCGAGCAGATCGGTGCCGCGTAGGCGGGACACCAGGCCATGTCCTCCGGCTCGAAAGGGTGTTCGCAGATCGAGCAGGTGATGCCCGTTTGGTTCTTCCAGCTGTGGCGGGGTTTGCGGGCAAGGTAGAATTTGCCTTCCGTCCACCAGGCGATGAGCGGCGAAATGAGGAAGGCCACCAGGGTGACATAGGTCGAGAGCGACGCCATGAGGTCGCCGAAGGTGCCAAAATGGGCGGCGAGCGACAGCCCTGCCGACAGCGCCATGGTGCCGCAGCCGACCGGATTGATGTCGTAGAGATGGGCGCGCTTGAACTCGATGCCGGGCGGTGAGAGGCCAAGCTTCTTGTTGATGAAGAGATCGGCGGAGATGGCGCAGAGCCAGCTCATGGCGATGATCGAGAAAATGCCGAGCGTCTCTTCGAGCAGGCCGTAGATGCCAAGCTCCATCAACAGGAGCGCGATCGCCACGTTGAAGACGAGCCAGACGACGCGGCCCGGATGGCTGTGGGTCAGGCGCGAGAAGAAATTCGACCAGGCGAGCGAGCCCGCATAGGCGTTCATCACGTTGATCTTGAGCTGCGAGATGACCACGAAGCCGGCCATCAGCAGCATGGCCGCTGTCTCGTTCGGCAGCATATAGCCAAAGGCCGCCACATACATGTGGGCGGGGTCGGCCGCCTCGCTGATCGGGACGCCGGTCGAGAGCGTGAGGACCGCGAGGAAGGAGCCGGCGAGCAGTTTCGGCACGCCGAGCACGACCCAGCCGGAGCCTGCGAGGAAGATCGCGATGCGGTGATGCAGCTTGCGCGCACCCTCCGGCGGCAGGAAGCGCAGGAAGTCGACCTGCTCGCCGATCTGCGGCATGAGCGCCAGGATCACGGCGGAGGCGGCGCCGAATTCCAGGAGATCGAAGGGGGCCGCCTGGCCGAGATGGGCGTTGGAATGGTTGATGCCGGCAAAGGCGCGCCAGAGGTCGATCTTCTCCCAGTCGAGGAAGGCGATGAAGACAAAGGGCAGGATGTTCAGCACGATCCAGAAAGGCTGGGTGAGCAGCTGGAACTTCGAGATCATCCGGATGCCATAGGTGACCAGCGGCAGAACGACGATCGCCGAGATGATGTAACCGAGCCAGAGCGGAATGCCGAAGGCGAGTTCCAGCGCCTTGGTCATGATCGATGCCTCGATGGCAAAGAGCATGAAGGTGAAGGCGGCATAGATCAGCGAGGTGATGGTCGAGCCGATATAGCCGAAGCCGGCACCCCGGGTCAGCAGATCGATGTCGACGCCGTGGCGGATCGCGTATTTGCTGATCGGGATCCCGACCAGCAGCATCAGGATGGCGGCGACGATGATGGCGAAGAAAGCGTTGGTCGTGCCATAGGCAATGGTGATCGTGCCGCCGATCGCCTCCAGCGCTAGAAACGAGATGGCGCCGATCGCGGTCTGGGAGATCCGGCTTGAGGAAAACTTGCGGGCGCTCTTGGCGGTAAAGCGCAGCGCATAGTCTTCCAGCGTCTGGTTCGCGACCCAGCGATTGTATTCGCGACGAACGGGGATGATGCGTTGGCGTGCCGGCATGCCTAAAATCTAGCGCCTTTTGTGGATTGGCTTTCCTTTAGGCATTTTCACGGGATTGTCCAGAATAGCAAGGGCAGAGAAAGGGCTAGCCGACAGTTGGTGTCATGGCTTTATAAGGCCGCCATGATAGTCGAGACGATAGGCGAGCCGGTCGTTGACGAGGATGCGTTCGACGCCCTGAAAACTCGCCACGTCGCCGATGGATTCATCGATATATTCGCCAAGTGCATGCTGAAAACTGAAGCCGCCGAGAAAGCGGTTCTGCTGATAAAGCGCGATCAGCGCCTGCTTGATGATGGAGCCCGCCTTCTCCGCGTCGAGCCGGTTGGGATCGATGATGCGACCGTAGTAGTTGAGTGCCCAGACGGGGCTTCCATCCTTCCAGACCACTTCCTGGCCGATGAAATCCGTGCCGCCGAAATAGCTGTCGAGATAGCGGAAGGGACCGCATTCGTAGCGCAGATCATGGGCCGCCAGACGTGAGCCTTGCGGTTCGGCGGCTTTGCCGCCGACATAACACGCGGCCTTTGCGTCAACGATGAACTGTTCGAGTGCGCGCATCGATTCTCTCTCTGCCCTTGGAACAAAGAGAGAACTTAAAGTTGCCGGTCGCCGTTGACAACCCTGCCTCGACAGGGGTTTTCGAGCTAATCTGTGCCTAAGCAGGCAAGTCCTACAGCGGGTTCACACCGGCATTGCTTCAAAACGTCGATCGTCTGCCGCCGCGTTCTCCCGCGGCCAGCAGCATGCTTTGCATCACAAGCCTGGGATAGGTGCTGATGCCGGGCGAGGCGGCAGCAAAAGCGCCCCTGCCTGCAACGACGTGCTGTTTCAGATAGTCTGTCGCAGCGTCCGTCATGTCTCCGCCGTCTGGCGCAAATGCCACAGCGTTGATCGTATAGTCCTCCCGCTGATACCGGTTCTTCGTGCTTCTCGGCGGTTGCCTGTCTTCATCCGCGTAAACAGTCGAGACGTTGATGATCTTGTTCCTTGCGGCAAAGGGCATCGTCCGCATCGCTTCATGGGCGAGGTCGATGGCGTCAACCGGCGAGGCTGATGCATTGGACGCCGGGACTTCGGCCTTTGCCGTCGCTGCTTCGATCATTCCGGCGGCTTCGCGCGCCTTGTCCGCAGAGCAGATCACGATCCAGGGGAGGATGGTTTGTGCGCGTCCATCGCCCGACCATTCCAGGTAGTGAAGACCCAGGCACCGATCGTTGGAAAGAGCCCGATCGGCGAATGCCGGTGACTTAAGTGCAGCGACATGGGCGCTGATCTGCGCTGCCCGTTCTACAGCTGTCACATATATAGAATTTTCAACCGCCAGCACTATCGCAGTATCCACGGTTGACCGTTGCCTCGCATCCGCTGACGGTGAAGCAACCATCACAATCGCCGTCGTTACGAGCGATGCAAATATTCTTGTTCGCAATTTCATGTTTATGTCCCTCCGCCAATTTCAATTGGATTCCGATCCCTATCTACTGGTATTGGCGAGCCGTCTTTGAACGTCGCGGCCCTTCATTCCGAGGGTCTGTTCATGCAATGCCTTTGTTGCAGAATTATTTGATTTCATCTTTGGTGGGACCAATGAAGCGCTATATCGATCTGCTTTTCGATCAAGACATGACTTCGGCTCAACGAAATGGGGAATTGATCCGTTTCACGAAGAATGAGCGTTTGCTGCTTGAGGCCTTCACGCAAAAGGCGGGGCGCGTGCTGACGCGGGCTGCTTTGCTGGATGCGATTTCAGGCACCGGCTCCGATCGCTCCGATCGCAATATCGACTTTGTCATCACAAGGTTGCGCGCCAAGCTCGGGGACAGTGTCAAGCAGCCGCGCTTTCTCGCCACGCGTTATGGCGAAGGTTATGTCTGGATAGCGCAGCCTGAAGAGGTCGATCTGAGCGACGTCTTCCTCGTGGTCGGCCCGGTTTACGGTCTGGAGGGGGAGGCCTTTGAACCTCAGGTTCGCGAGGTCATCCACCACCTTTGCCATTTGCTTTCGGAACGGCTTGCAAAGCCGCGTACGGTTGTCTTTTCATCCACTCTGGATCCGCGGCAACAGGCGCGCAGCGCCGAGTATTGCCTGGAACTGGCATTCCTCCGGGATGGCGACAAGCTTCACGCCCGGGCCGTGCTGAGGTCTGCGCGCAGTTGGCAGACGGTCAAGGTGTCGAAGCTGCTGATCGACTGGCTGCTTGTAGGTGAAAACGATCAGGGGATCGCGGCGCTTGCGAGTGAAGTGATCGACGAGATGGTCTTCCATGCCTCAGACCGGGGTACGCAGGCGAGCGCCATACCGCTGGAGCTCAGCATGCATGAGGCCGCCCGGATGTTCGGGATGCCGGATCAGGGATGGTTGGACAGCGGCGAGATGCTCGCCCGAAAGCGGGCCGAAGACCCGACCGACGCGAAGGTGGCGGTGATGTGGGCGTCCCATCTCTATGCGATCCTTGTCATCGGACCTGTCACCTTCGGGCTCACCGATGAACGGCGGGAGGAGATCGAGCGAGAAATCGAGGCGACGTGCCTTGGCTGCCTGCCAGACGTTCAGAACAGTCCGGTTTTGAGGGCCTGTATCGCAAAGCTGCTGTTTTTCGTCGACCGCCGCCATCTCGATTTATCCGAAAGCCTTGTGCGCGAAATTTTGGAAAGCCCGGACCTCGAACTCTCGGTCGTCTATCCGCTTCTGGGCCAATTGCGGGCCCTGCGCGGCGAGTTCACGGATGCGTTGCGCTACTTTGACCATGCGCTGCGCACGGCAGAGATCGGCTCGCAGTATCACATCTACATTGCCGTCCTCAGGCTCTCGATGTTCCTGGCATCGGGTCAACGTGAGCAGCTCGAGCGCGAAGCCGAAGCGTTGTATCGGCTCTCGCCCCAGACGCTATACACGGTCGGTATCTTTCTCGGCGGACCCGATGACCCGCTCAGGCCCGAGCACGATGCTGTGCTCACCGCACGCGGCCCGGAGGGGGCACTCGAGATGTTGAAATATCTCTACAATACCTCGGCAAGGCAATTCGCCTCGCCCGTTCACAGGGAGCGGGTCTATTCTGGTTTTGCGTCGCAAGTCGAGCGCAAGTTCGGGGTTCGGTTCGTTCCCCCGGAACTGCGGACCCTTCGCGGTTCGCCGGTTCGGGATGCTCTCAGTGATCCTGCAGGCGGTCCGATAGCGCCTTGACGAGGGCGCTTGCGTCATAGGGCTTGCGCACGACCGGGATCGACAAAAGCTCGTCCGGCACCACCGATCTGTCGTCGTAGCCGGTGGCGAAGACGAAGGGAATGCCGCGTCGGACCAGTTCCTCGGCTACGGGCACGGAGGTGTCGCGTCCGAGATTGATGTCGAGAATGGCAATCGAGGGTGTGAAGGACTTCAGGCGGTTCAGCGCGTCGGTGCTTGAGCTTGCGGTCACGATGACATCGATGCCAGCGTCGGCAAGCATCATCTCCGCATCCATGGCGATCAGCACCTGATCTTCCACGAGCAGGACCGGCAGGCCGGCGATGCTGACGGGTTCAACCGCTGACTGGATATCCATGGCCTGACCCTTCTCCGAACGCGTTGGTTCGCTTTCCCAAGTCAAAAACCGGCCGGGCAGGCGAAACTCTGCATATAGGCCTCCCGGTCGGTAGTCGAGGCTGCTCGTGCCGCCTAGATCGTAAGGGATGCTTCTCTCGATCAGTGCAGTTCCGAAGCCCTTGCGCCCGGTCGGTCCAATCGTTGGACCCCCATTTTCGTGCCAATGCAAGATGCAATCGCCATCCTCGACCTCTTGCCAGGTCACGTCGAGGGCGCCGCCATCGCGCGACAGGGCACCGTATTTGGCGGCATTGGTGCACAATTCGTGGATGACGAGTGCCGCCACCGCATGGGCACGGGCATCCAGCGTGGCCGCGGGGCCGGCAATCGTGATTGTGCTTCGGCCGGCGCGGTAGGGCAGGAGCTCCGCGTCGAGAAGATCGCCAAGCGTGCCACCGCCGCCACCGCGGGTCAGCTGGTCGTGGGCGTGGGAGAGCGCATGAATGCGGCCCCGCAGGGAGCCGATATAGTCGTCGATCGGAACCTGATCCTGTGATGGCCAGGTGACGAGCGACTTGATGACCGCCAGAATGTTCTTCACTCGGTGGTTCAGCTCTTCGTTCAGCATGCGCTGGCGCACGTCCGATTTGCTGCGTTCTTCTTCCATCAGCTCGTTGTGGCGCAGCACGATCTCGACGGTTGCCGACCGGATCGCTTCGGCGATCTCAAGGTCGGAATCGCGCCATGGCGTCGCCTGTCGCTGAACGGTTTCCTTCCACAGGGCGAAGCTCTTGCGCGGCGTCAATCGATCGCCAAGAGGGCCCGTCTCATAGGTCTTTTCCGGATTGCCCGCCCAGTTCAGCGTCTGCAGGCGTTCCTTGCGGAAGAAGAAGAGGTAATCGCGTGGGATCTGCGACAGCGGAACCGCCATGACGCCGGATACGTCTTCGAAATAGTCGGCTGCCGGCGGGTAATCATGCGAAAGTGTCTTCGTCGACCAGATCCGGCCGTCGGCGACATCGCGGATGAAGTGAGCGAGATCCACTTCGCGCCCAGGCGGCGGGGCAGCGCCGATCGCAGTCCAGCGTCCGTTCATCCACATGCCCACGCCATCGCAGGCAAAGAGCGTCTGGAACTCGGGCAGGGCGGCCATCAGGATGTCATCAAGGTCAACGTGGTGCGACGCGGCCTGCAGGAAGCGATCGAGCGACCGGCGTGCTTCATTCGCGATGTCGAGCTTGCGCTTCTGCTTCAGCGCCAGAAGATGGAGCGAAAAGAACTCGCCGAACATTTCAGCGGCGATCCGCTCCGACATGGTCAGTGTCTTCGGCGCATAGTGGTGGCAGGCGATCAGGCCCCACAGGCGGTCGTCGACAATCACCGAGATCGACATGGAAGCGGAGACACCCATGTTGCGCAGGTATTCGCAATGGATGGGCGAGACGCTGCGCAGGTGGGCAAAGGAGAGGTCGAGCGGTGCGGCTTGCTCGTCGGCTTCTGGCACCAGGTTCACCCGCAGTCCACGCGCGTCCGAAATGACGCGGATGGGGTTCTGCATGTACAGGATGCGGGCCTGGCGCGGGATGTCGGTCGCTGGAAAGTACTGGCCGAGGAAGCTCTCCAGGTCGTGGCGCTTGGCCTCGCTCGCGACCTTGCCAGAACCATCGTCCTCGAAGCGGTAGATCATCACGCGGTCGTAGCCGAGCACCGTGCGAACGAGCTTCGCTGATGCGGTGATCAGAAGGTCGATGTCGTTGAGATCCTTGATCCGACCGATCATCTCACGGGCGAGCTGAAGAGGCTGGGTCCGTCTCAGAGACGGCTCGAATTCCAGGATGGCGCCCTGCTTCTGGCGATGGACGGCAACGTCGAAATACCGTCCGTTCTGCAAGGGCAAATGCGCAATGACCGCCGGGCGGCTCGCATCCGGTGCTGCCGCGATCGCATTGCGGATGTCATGGGTCACGTCTTCGCCAAGAAGCTCGATGATCGACACACCGTCCAGACGAAGGGGTCCGCCCAGCATCTCGGACGCATTGGCCGAGTGGCGACGAATGGTCGTGATCGACAAATCGCAGGCGAGAAGACAGCCGTGCGGTTGGATTGATCCGGGAATATGGATCGGCTCGCGATCGCAATTAGTTAGATCGACGGCAGGCGTGGTCAACATTCATCGCGCTTTCGAAAGCATCACGGGCATAGTCGAAAGCGGTGTTTGCCCACCGCGCAGCGGCTCGGTCGTCGTATCCACGCACGTTCTCCATACGATCCGAAAACGCGCGCCAGTTGGAAAAGTTCCGCGCTTGCGAAAAAAGATGTCGGGCACCGAAATCTGCAGAGAAACCAAGTGCCTCGGCCCTTTTCGCGAGGAGCCGGGCGCCGAGAGAGGAGCCTTCCAGCACATAGAGCAGGCCTACCACACCTTCGCCTTCTGGTGGAGAAAATGGGCGGGTGGCAACAGGTTCCGGCGTGTCGAGGTCGGAAAGGTCGGCCTTCAGCTCCTCGTGGACGAGGCCGGGCTGCCAGTCGTTAAAGGCTTGAGGCAGTGCATTGGTCGAAAGCCAGGCCTCCACGGGCAACCGGAAGGCGGCTATACCCTGAAGGTATCGGCGGTAGTCGGCGACCGTCGTGAAGCCGCCAACCATCTCATCAAGTGCGGCATGGGCACTTGCTGTCGCCTGTTTCAGGGCGTCTCGACGGGGTGGCAGCTGCATGGCAATTCCTTCGTTCGGTCGTCCCTTATATATACGACGTCGCCACGGCGCCGAACAAGTCGTCATCGTATCGGGCATCGGCGATGCAGGGCCGAACGTGCCCGGCGGCCGTCCTGTTCCCACTTTTACCCCCCGACCTACGTCAAACGACGTATACGGTTTTGCACTGCGGCATCGGATAGTCCCCTTCAGCAACGGTTAACACTCATTAACCGACCGGTTGCGACCAAGAAGAGGGGATCACAACAATGTCCATGAAGATGAAACTGACAGGCGCGCTGCTCGGCGCCATGCTGTCGACGACGGCCTTCCACGGCGCGTTTGCCCAGGAAGACACGATCAAGATCGGCGTTCTGCATTCGCTGTCCGGCACGATGGCGATCTCTGAAACGACGCTGAAAGACGCCATGCTGATGCTCGTCGAAGAGCAGAACAAGAAGGGTGGCGTTCTCGGCAAGAAGCTCGAAGCCGTCGTCGTCGACCCGGCCTCCGACTGGCCGCTGTTTGCCGAAAAGGCTCGCGAACTGATCGAGAAGGACAAGGTTGCGGCCGTCTTCGGTTGCTGGACCTCGTCCTCGCGCAAGTCCGTCCTGCCCGTCTTCGAAGAGCTGAACTCGATTCTCTTCTACCCGGTCCAGTACGAGGGTGAAGAATCCTCGCGCAACATCTTCTACACTGGTGCTGCTCCGAACCAGCAGGCCATCCCGGCCGTCGACTACCTCGCCGAAAACGAAGGCGTCGAGCGTTGGGTTCTCGCTGGTACCGACTACGTCTATCCGCAGACGACCAACAAGATCCTCAAAGCCTATCTGATGTCTAAGGGCGTTGCCGAAGAAGACATCATGATCAACTACACGCCGTTCGGTCATTCCGACTGGCAGACCATCGTCTCCGACATCAAGAAGTTCGGCTCTGAAGGCAAGAAGACCGCCGTTGTCTCGACCATCAACGGTGACGCGAACGTTCCCTTCTACAAGGAACTGGGCAACCAGGGCATCAAGGCCGAAGACATTCCGGTCGTCGCCTTCTCCGTCGGTGAAGAAGAACTCGCCGGCCTCGACACCGCTCCGCTGGTCGGCCATCTGGCTGCCTGGAACTACTTCCAGTCCGTCGATGCTCCCGTCAATGCCGAGTTCATCAAGACCTGGCATGCCTTCACCAAGAACGACAAGCGCGTGACCAACGACCCGATGGAAGCGGCCTATATCGGCTTCCAGGCCTGGGTTGCAGCCGTCGAAGCTGCCGGCACCACCGAAACCGACGCCGTTCTCGACTCGATCATCGGCGTTGCCGTTCCGAACCTGTCTGGCGGCACCTCGACCGTCATGCCGAACCACCACATCACCAAGCCGGTCCTGATCGGTGAAATCCAGGCCGACGGCCAGTTCGAAATCGTCCAGCAGACCCCGTCTGTCGTCGGTGACGAATGGTCGGATTACCTGCCGGACTCTAAGGACCTGATCTCCGATTGGCGCAAGCCGATGGAGTGCGGCAACTTCAACGTCGCCACCGGCAAGTGTGGCGGCAAGGGTAGCTGATCGGCTTTCTCCTACCTCCCCCTTCAGGGGGGAGGTCATCGCGCAGCGATGGGTGGGGAGATCTTGTCTTTGGTATCGCCCCACCCCGAACCTTCGGTTCGACCCTCCCCCTCAAGGGGAGGGTGTTCGCAAACCGCCCATAGCGGAACTACCCCTTCTACTCGTTCGCGGGGAGGAGGTGCCGGCAGGCGGATGAGGGGCTTTTCGAGCTCCGCCGCCCCGCCAACCGGGGGACAACAGAATGCTTATCCGTTTCATCACACTCGCCTTCCTATTCCTTTCCTTCGCCGCGCCTTCTTTCGCGCAGAGCGATCCCAAAGATCTCATCAACGCTCTCGGAAAAGCCAATTTCAAGCAGGCCGAAGAATTGCTTGGGCAGATCGCGGCCGCCGCCGATCCCCGGGTCGTGCCGGCGCTCGAAGCTTTTGCAGAGGGTGATCTCTATGTCCGCAAGTCGGACAATCAGGTTTTCATCACGAAGCCTGCCGGCAGTAATCTTGCCGCGATCGATCCGCTGACGGGCGAGACCGTTGCAGAGGAGCCGAAGGGCGCCTTCACCAAGGTCAAGGTCAACAACAGTTTGCGCCGCGCCATCCGTTCGGCGCTGGGCGGCTTGACGCTGCTCAGCCCCGATCGCAGCGTCCGGCTCGCGGCCGCACAGGCAGTGCTTCAATCGCCGAGCGCCGAGAACCTCGACCTCGTCGAGGCTGCCCTCGCCACCGAACAGGACCGGGAAGTCAAGGCGCGCATGGAAGAAGCACGCGCCGTCTCGGTGCTAGCGTCCGACCGTTCCGCCGATGAGAAGCGTGCTGCCATCGACACCGTTGCCTCGCTTGGCGGGCGCGAAGCGATCGGCATCCTGATGTCGGTTTCCTCTACCATCGACGAAAGCCTGAAGCCCGATCTCGACGCCGCGATTACCGGCCTCGAGGGGCAGTTGCTGTTCTGGGATGGCGCGCAGAATGTCTGGTACGGCGTCTCGCTCGGCTCGGTGCTGCTGCTGGCTGCCATCGGCCTTGCCATCACCTTCGGCGTCATGGGCATCATCAACATGGCGCATGGCGAGATGGTGATGATCGGCGCCTACTCCACCTTCATGGTGCAGCAGGTGATCCGCACCAGCTATCCCGATCTCTTCGACTGGTCGCTCGCCATCGCCTTGCCGGTCGCCTTCCTGGTGACGGCCGCGATCGGCCTCGTCATCGAGCGCGGCGTCATCCGCTTCCTCTATGGCCGGCCGCTGGAAACCCTGCTCGCCACCTGGGGCATTTCGCTCATCCTTCAGCAGACGATCCGCACGATCTTCGGACCCACCAACCAGGAAGTCGGCAACCCGTCCTGGATGTCCGGCTCGTTCGCGCTGGGCGGCATGACGATTACCTGGAACCGCATGTGGATCGTGCTCTTCTCGCTCACCATCTTCTTTGCGCTGCTTGCGCTGATGAAGAAGTCCGCCTTCGGTCTGCAGATGCGTGCCGTCACCCAAAACCGCCGCATGGCGTCTTCCATGGGCATCCGGACGCCTTGGGTCGATGCCTTCACCTTCGCGCTCGGCTCGGGCATTGCCGGCATTGCCGGGGTAGCGCTCAGCCAGATCGACAACGTCTCTCCGAACCTCGGCCAGGCCTATATCATCGATAGTTTCATGGTCGTGGTCTTCGGTGGCGTCGGCAATCTCTGGGGCACGCTGGTTGGCGCCTTGTCGCTCGGCATCCTCAACAAGTTCCTCGAACCCTCGGTCGGCGCCGTGCTCGGCAAGATCCTCGTGCTCGTGCTGATCATCCTCTTCATCCAGAAACGACCGCGCGGCCTGTTCGCGCTCAAGGGAAGGGCGGTGGAAGCATGATTACCGGCTTCATTCTGCGCGCACTCGAAGGCAAGATCCTCATTGCCGCCGGCATCCTCATCGCCTTCGCATTGCTCATTCCAGCGCTCAACCTGCTCACGCCACCCGACAGCGCCCTGCATGTGCCGACCTATGTCATGTCGCTGCTCGGCAAATATCTCTGCTATGCGCTGCTGGCGCTGGCTCTCGATCTGGTCTGGGGCTATTGCGGCATTCTCTCGCTCGGCCACGGCGCCTTCTTTGCACTCGGCGGCTATGCGATGGGCATGTATCTGATGCGCCAGATCGGCTCCCGCGGTGTGTATGGTGATCCCATCCTGCCCGACTTCATGGTCTTCCTGAACTGGAAGGAATTGCCGTGGTTCTGGCATGGCATGGACATGTTCCCGGTTGCCATGGCGATGGTGCTGATCGTCCCCGGCCTGCTCGCTTTTGTCTTCGGCTGGTTTGCCTTCCGCTCCCGCGTCAACGGCGTCTATCTCTCGATCATCACCCAGGCGATGACCTATGCGCTGATGCTCGCCTTCTTCCGCAACGACATGGGTTTCGGCGGCAATAACGGCTTGACCGACTACAAGGAAATCCTCGGCTTCTCCGTTCAGGCAGACGGCACGCGTGCGGTGCTCTTTGCGCTCTCGGCGATCTTCCTGGCGCTCTGCCTGGTGATTGCCTCTGGCATCACCCGGTCGAAATTCGGCAAGGTGCTGGTTGGTGTCCGCGATGCGGAAAGTCGCGTGCGCTTCCTCGGCTACCGCGTGGAGAACATCAAGCTCTTCACCTTCGTCGTTTCTGCGATGATGGCGGGCATTGCCGGTGCGCTCTTCGTGCCCCAGGTCGGCATCATCAATCCTGGTGAATTCGATCCGGCCAACTCGATCGAAGTCGTCGTCTGGGCGGCTGTCGGCGGACGCGGCACGCTGATCGGGCCGATCATCGGCGCGATCCTCGTCAATGTCGGCAAGAGCTACTTCACCGGTGCCTTCCCAGACCTCTGGCTGTTTGCGCTGGGTGGCCTCTTCATCTTCGTCACGCTCTTCCTGCCCAAGGGCATCGTCGGCACTGTCCAGGCCTATCTCGCGAAGCGCAAGGACTATGCCCGCGAGGCGGACAAGGATGCGGCGAACAGCGACGTGAAACCCCAATCGGCCCCTGTGGCTGCGGAGTGATGTGATGAGCGACCAGACCACGTCCAGCCTGCTCTATCTCAACGGCGTCTCCGTTTCCTTCGACGGCTTCAAGGCGTTGAACTCGCTGTCCTTCATTGTCGAACCCGGGGAACTCCGCGCCATTATCGGCCCGAACGGCGCCGGCAAGACGACGATGATGGACATCATCACCGGCAAGACCCGGCCTGATAGCGGTGAGGTCTTCTTCGACGGTGGCAAGATCGACCTGACAAAGAAGGACGAAGCGGAGATCGCGCAGCTCGGCATCGGCCGCAAGTTCCAGAAACCGACGGTGTTCGAAAGCCATACCGTCTGGGACAATCTGGAACTGGCGCTCAACCGCAAACGCGGTGTCTTTGCCACTCTGTTCTACAGCCTGTCGTCCGAGGACAAGGCGCGCATCGAGGAGATCCTGGAGACGGTTCGTCTGACGCATCGCAAGGACGAGCTGGCCGCCAATCTCTCCCACGGCCAGAAGCAGTGGCTGGAGATTGGCATGCTGCTGGCGCAGGAACCGAAGCTTCTGCTGGTCGACGAGCCGGTTGCCGGCATGACCGATGCCGAGACGGCGGAGACGGCCATTCTGCTCAAGGAAATCGCCAAGACTCGTTCCGTGGTCGTCGTCGAACACGACATGGGCTTCATCCGCGATCTCGGCGTCAAGGTGACGTGTCTGGCGGAAGGCTCGGTGTTGGCGGAAGGATCGATCGATTTCGTCTCGAACGACCAGAAGGTCATCGAGAATTATCTGGGGCGGTGATGGCTCACCCTCCCCTTGAGGGGGAGGGTCGGCGCAGAGCGCCGGGGTGGGGTGACCGGTCGCACAGGGATCACCCCCACCCGCAGCTTTGCTGCGACCTCGCCCCCTTAAGGGGGAGGTGGAAACAAGACAACGGGGACAAACCCATGCTGACAGTCGAAAACGTCAACCTTCATTACGGTGCCGCCCAGGCACTGCGCGGTGTTTCCATCAATGCCGAGATGGGCAAGATCACCTGCGTGCTCGGCCGCAACGGTGTCGGAAAGTCCTCGCTCTTGCGTGCCATCACCGGCCAGCATGCGGTGTCGGCGGGCACGATCACCTTCAACGGCCAAAAGCTCAACGGCATGGCGCCGTTCAACCGGGCGCGGACCGGCGTCGGCTATGTGCCGCAGGGTCGCGAGATCTTTCCACTTTTGACCGTCCGGGAAAACCTCGAGACCGGCTATGCGCCGCTCGACCGCAGGGACCGCTTCATCCCGGATGATATCTTCGCGCTCTTCCCGGTGCTGGATACGATGCTGTCGCGGCGTGGCGGCGACCTGTCCGGTGGGCAGCAGCAGCAACTGGCGATCGGGCGGGCCATGGTAACACGGCCGAAGATCCTTGTGCTGGACGAGCCGACCGAAGGCATCCAGCCGTCGATCATCAAGGATATTGGTCGGGCGATCCGTTACTTACGCGACACCACCGGCATGGCGATCCTGCTCGTCGAGCAATATCTCGATTTTTGCCGGGAGCTGGCCGATCACGTTTACATCATGGATCGCGGCGAAATCGTGCATCAGGGGGCGGCCGAGACGCTGGATACGCCAGAGGCGCGGCGTCACCTGACCGTGTGATTTTGCAAGACAGGGTTGATGATTTATTAGCGAAGTCGGGTTGATGCTGGGGGCACGCGTGGTATTAAACGCGCATCTGCGAACAGAAGGCACATCCATGACGACCAGCACGGTATTCCCACACGTGCGGGCACGCGGCGTATTGCGCGTGGTCGCGGGGCTCTTTCTCTTTGGTATCTCGACCGCTGCCGCTCAGGCTGCCACTTGCGGCAGCCCGATCGAGCCCGGCCAATATGGCCTCACTTTCCAGTCCGGTGGCGTGGAGCGCGAGGCGGTCTATGTCATTCCGTCGAGCTATACGGGCAAGAAGAAGGTTCCGCTGGTTCTCGATTTCCATGGATCGAACAGCAATCCCAAGGTGCAGCTCGGCCGCAGCCACTGGAACGAGGTTGCCGAGCGCGAGGGCTTCGTGGTCATGGCGCTTGCCGGCAGCCTGAAGGGCGAATTGCCGAATACGCATGCCTGGAACGTGCCCGGTGTCACCGCGGGTGAGGGGGCGGATGAATCTGCCGCTATTCGCGAGCTTCTGAAGCTTGCGAAGGAGACGCTCTGCATCGATGCCACCAAGGTTTATGCCTCGGGCTATTCCGGTGGCGGGCGCATGCTGTCACAATATATCTGCAACGGCTTCGGTGACTTTGCCGCGGCCGGCTTCGTCATGGGGCTTCGCGCCGGCACGCCGGTCGAGGAAAACGGTGTCTGGCAGCCGCGTCGCGAAAGCTGCCAGCCGAGCCGGCCGGTGTCGATTATCGCGTTTTCGGGCAAGAAGGATCACGTCAATCCGTTCGAGGGCGGCGGCCGGGCCTATTGGCGCTACGGCGGCGAAGTGGCGCTCAACCGCTGGGCCGAGCTGAATGGCTGCGAGACACGGGCTAATCTTGAGACCGGCGCGAATGCCGATGTGGCGACCTATGCCGGCTGCCGTGCCGGCACCAGCGTCGTTTCCTATGTGATTGCCAGCGCCGACCACGCCTGGCCGGCCCGCACGGTCCGCTTCCGCCTCGCTTCCAATGGCGACAAGGCGATCCGCGAGGTTGATGCGACCGATAGAATGTGGGAATTCTTCAAGGCTTCGGGCGGCGAAATGATTGCGACAGTCGCGGTCGAGAATGCTTGCGGCGACAAACAGAAAACCGCCGCGATCAGCGATGGCGGGCAGGGGACAAGGTGCAGCCCATCCAGCAAACCAGACAGCAACGCGCCGTTGGTGTCGGACGACTTGTGACGAAGTCGCTCGGCGGGCGCACGCGCATCGCCGAGCTTTATCAGGAGGGGGCGGCGAAGATCCGCCTGCCCGAGACCTTCAGCGACGAGCTTGAGGCCGTCATTATCAACACCGCCGGCGGCATCACCGGTGGGGACCAGTTCGACTGGAATTTCAGGGCCGGTCC
The DNA here is from genome assembly GCF_056323085.1 of Allorhizobium sp. nf9_anc. Lineage (NCBI taxonomy): Bacteria > Pseudomonadati > Pseudomonadota > Alphaproteobacteria > Hyphomicrobiales > Rhizobiaceae > Allorhizobium > Allorhizobium sp. nf9_anc. The sequence continues at coordinate 806,562 of NZ_CM150481.1, forward strand.
CGGTTGCTTTTTGACCGCGACCACACAGGCCTGCGAGAAGATCTACAAGGCTTCTGCCGGTACCGGCCAGATCACCACGCGCATCGAGGTGGGCGAGGGCGCCAGGATGCACTGGCTGCCGCAGGAAAGCATTCTCTTCGACAACGCATCGCTGACGCGCCGGCTGGAGGTTGACCTCGCCGAGGATGCCGAATTCCTGGCAGTCGAGGCGATCCTGCTCGGTCGCAAAGCCATGGGCGAGGCGATGAATGCTGGCCTCGTTCGTGACCGTTGGCGGATCCGCCGTGGAGGTCAGCTTTTGCATGCCGAAGAGCTGAAGCTCGGTGGGGATGTCGCCGGCCTCGTGGCATCTCCGGCGGTGTTGGCCGGGCGCGTTGCCTTTGCCACGCTGATCCTCGTCAGCCCGCGTGCTGAAGCGCTGGTCCGCCCAATTCGTGAGCAGATCGGTGAAGAAATGGGCGGCGTAAGTCATTGGCAAGGCAAGCTTGTTGCCCGTGTATCGGCCAGTGATGGCTTTGCCTTGAGAAAAATCCTGTTGCCCGTCATTTCGGCCTTGCGCGGGGGCGCGTCTGTGCCAAAAGTCTGGAATCTCTGACGATCACGCCATTGGAGCACGCATGAATCTGACGCCGCGGGAAAAGGACAAACTGCTGATCGCGATGGCCGCCATGGTGGCCCGGCGCCGGCTGGAACGGGGCGTGAAGCTCAACTATCCGGAAGCGATCGCGCTGATCACCGACTTCGTCGTTGAGGGAGCGCGTGACGGCCGGATGGTGGCGGATCTGATGGAGGCGGGCGCCCATGTCATCACCCGCGACCAGGTGATGGAAGGCATTGCCGAGATGATCCACGACGTCCAGATCGAGGCGACCTTCCCCGATGGCACGAAGCTGGTCACCGTCCACGAACCCATTCGCTGAGGACTGAGATCATGGCGCTGGAACTTCGACCCAATTGCGAGTGCTGCGACAAGGATCTGCCGCCGGAGAGCCTGGCGATGATCTGCAGCTTCGAATGCACCTATTGCGCCGACTGCGCCGAAACCACGCTTGCCGGCATCTGCCCGAATTGCGGTGGTGAACTGGTGCGCCGGCCGGTGCGTCCGGCTGCCAAGCTCGCCAATAATCCGGCGTCTACCAAACGCATCCTCAAGGCCGAGGGCTGCCAGCCTTCGCGCGCTGCCTGAACCTGCTCAAGGAGAGATCGATGATCCCCGGTGAAATCATTGCAGCTACTGGCGAAATCGAACTGAATGCCGGCCATCCGACCGTGACGATCGAGGTCTCCAACAGCGGCGACCGCCCGGTGCAGGTCGGCAGCCACTATCATTTCTACGAGACCAATGCCTGGCTGATCTTCGAGCGCGAACAGGCGCGCGGCATGCGGCTCGACATTCCGGCGGGCACGGCCGTGCGCTTCGAGCCGGGGCAGACACGGCAGGTCACGCTGATCCCGCTCTCCGGCAAGCGCGAAGTCTATGGTTTCCGCCAGCAGGTCATGGGCGGCCTCTGACATGCAGCGATCGGGGGCGTGGCCATGGGGCGAGCGATGAACTGGAGCATGATCCTGATGCTCTGTGGCTGCGTCTTGCTCAAGGACGCGCCGGCATCGAGCGAGGACGTGCGCCCCGTCGACTGCGGTAATGCCCAGACCCAGGCCGACATGAACCAGTGCGCGGCTGGTGACTACCGCAAAGCCGATGCCGCGATGAATGCCCAATGGGCGGAGACGCGCGCGGCCATGCTGGCATGGGACAAGGCGTCGCCGGCCTCGGACAATAACGGCGCTGCCAAGCGGCTGCTTGCTTCCCAACGTGCCTGGCTCGCCTATCGCGACGCGGCCTGCGACGTCGAGGGCTACTCGGTGGAGGGTGGCTCGATGCAGCCGCTGATCGTCTCGTCCTGCCTCGCCGAGTTGACGACGCGCCGTACGGAAGAACTGAAGAGCCTCGGCTCACTCTATGCCAACTGAACGTGTGAACGGGGAAGCACAGGTGTCTGAACGAGTTGCCAATGACTTTGCCAGCATGACCAGGGCGCTGATCCGCGCCCTTCCCAAGACAACCGCCCTCTCCCAAGGAGCCTGAGACCCATGTCCTTCAAGATGTCCCGCGCCGCCTATGCCTCGATGTTCGGTCCGACCACGGGCGACAAGGTACGTCTTGCCGATACGGAGCTGTTCATCGAGGTGGAGAAGGATTTCACCACCTACGGCGAAGAGGTGAAGTTCGGTGGCGGCAAGGTCATCCGCGACGGCATGGGGCAGAGCCAGGTGACACGGGCGAACGGCGCCGTCGATACCGTCATCACCAATGCGCTGATCCTCGACCATTGGGGGATCGTGAAGGCCGATATCGGGCTGAAGGACGGCCGGATCGTTGCGATCGGCAAGGCCGGCAATCCGGATACGCAGCCCGGCGTCAACATCATCGTCGGTCCCGGCACCGAAGCGATCGCGGGCGAGGGCAAGATCGTCACGGCCGGCGGCATGGACGCGCATATCCACTTCATCTGCCCACAGCAGATCGAGGAAGCGCTGATGTCCGGCCTCACCTGCATGCTGGGCGGCGGCACAGGGCCGGCGCATGGCACGCTTGCCACGACCTGCACGCCGGGTCCCTGGCATATCGCGCGCATGATCGAGGCTGCCGATGCCTTCCCGATGAACCTCGCCTTTGCCGGCAAGGGCAATGCTTCGCTGCCGGGCGCTCTCGAGGAAATGGTGCTCGGCGGTGCGACTTCGCTCAAGCTCCACGAGGACTGGGGCACGACGCCTGCTGCCATCGACTGCTGCCTGTCGGTTGCCGATCAATACGATGTGCAGGTGATGATCCACACGGACACGCTGAACGAAAGCGGCTTCGTCGAGGATACCGTCAATGCCATCCGTGGCCGCACCATTCATGCCTTCCATACGGAAGGGGCGGGCGGTGGCCATGCACCCGATATCATCAAGATCTGCGGGCAGCTGAATGTGATCCCGTCGTCGACCAATCCGACACGGCCCTATACCGTCAACACGATCGCCGAGCATCTCGATATGCTAATGGTCTGCCATCACCTGTCCTCGTCGATCCCTGAGGATATCGCTTTTGCCGAAAGCCGCATCCGCAAGGAAACGATCGCGGCGGAAGACATCCTGCATGATATCGGTGCCTTCTCGATCATCTCGTCCGACAGCCAGGCCATGGGCCGCGTCGGCGAAGTCATCATCCGCACCTGGCAGACGGCGGACAAGATGAAGCGCCAGCGCGGTGCGTTGCCGTCGGAGACCGGCGATAACGACAATATGCGCGCCAAGCGCTATGTGGCGAAATACACCATCAACCCGGCCATCGCCCATGGGGTGTCCCATGAGATCGGATCGGTCGAAGTCGGCAAGCGCGCCGATCTCGTCATCTGGAACCCGGCCTTCTTCGGCGTGAAGCCCGACATGATCCTGATGGGGGGAATGATTGCCGCCGCGCCGATGGGCGATCCGAACGCCTCGATCCCGACGCCGCAGCCGGTGCATTACCGTCCGATGTTCGGTGCCTATGGCAAGGCGCGAACCAATTCCTCCGTCACCTTTGTCAGTCAGGCTGCCCTCGATGCCGGGCTTGCCAATCGCCTCGGCATTGCCAAGCAGTTGGTGGCGGTCAAGAACACGCGCGGCGGCATCTCGAAAAAGTCGATGATCCACAACGACTTGACGCCGCATGTGGAAGTGGATCCGGAAACCTATGAAGTGCGCGCCGATGGTGAGCTTCTGACCTGCGAACCGGCGACCAAGCTGCCGATGGCGCAGCGGTATTTCCTGTTCTGACAATCCATGACAGCCTGTGCCGCTGGCGGCCAGGCTATCCATGGTTGCGGCTGGTCGAGGCTCGTGTATCCTTCGGCTTGACGGATCGGGAGCTATGCCGTGAGCGACGATGTGAACAACCTGGTGCTGGAGCATCTGAGGGCCATCCGCGCCGATTTGCGCGAAATGCGTGACACGATGCAGGAGCAAGGCCATCGCCTGTCACGGATCGAAATCGGATTGGCAGGACTGCGCCGTGATCAGGGCTCGGATGCCGAAGGCGTTGCTGAAATGGGTTTGCGCATTGATCGCCTGGTGCAGCAAGTGCGCCGGATCGAGCATCGGCTTGACCTCGCCGACTAAGATGCGCGTTCAATGAAGACTTTACTCAAATGGCTTGCGGGCTTGGTGATCGCAGTAGCCGCATTTGTATCGCTTGGCACGCTCGTGCCTCGCCCGCTGACGTCGCCGGCCGTGGCCTCCGCCGGTGCCGGCAGCCAGATCCTGCTTCTCGCCAATCCAATCCATACGGATATCGCGCTGCCGCTCGATGACGAGGTGCGGGCTGCTTTCGCCGATCTCATTCCGGCGGGGCTGCCGATCGATATGCCCGGCGTCGAGTATCTGATCATCGGCTGGGGCGGTCGATCCTTCTATATCGAGACGCCGACCTGGGGCGACATTCGGCCGCTGCCGGTGTTGAAGGCGCTGACGGTCGATCGTTCCGTGCTGCATGCCTCGGTCGCAGGGGCGATCGATTCGTCGCATCCGGCGGTTCGTCCTATTGACGTCGTGGGGGAGGGCCGCAGCCGGATGATTGCTGCGATCCGCGCAAGTTTCGTTCGGGAGAATGGCGCACCCGTGCCGATCCCTGGGGCGGCCTACGGGCTGGATGATGCCTTCTTCGAGGCGGAAGGCTCCTTCAACGCGTTTGTCGGCTGCAACACCTGGACCGCGTCCATGCTGCGCAGCGCCGGGGTTCGGACCGGTTGGTGGACGCCCTTGCCGCAATTGCTGGACCTTTCCATCGATCTGCATCACGGCGCCTGATGGGTGCGGAGTGGCCTTCATTGGCCCATGCGGTTGAACTCCCAATTCCGTGATTGGGTTTCGCTCGTCCTTTTTAGGTGGTTCCTCCTTCAATCCCGAGATCGATCGCATTTGAGTGATTCCTTTAGGAATAGGCCAACCGACGCAGCCTAAGCCATGGGCATGTTCATGAAGGAGCAGGCGGTGATTCTCATCGGCAAACGGCCATGGCAGCAGATCGATCTCAAGGGCTTTGACAGGCCTTATGGGATCTGGAGCTTTGCTTTCCGGGTCAGCTTCCGCTCCGTCATCATCAGCTGTCTTGCCGGCTTGGCCGCATTGCCGCTTCTCTATGCGCTTGATCTCGTGACGATCCCGTTTGAGGAGATGGTCAGGCTGATGGTGGCCTTTTCCTGGCTGTTTGGCGGCGTCTTATCCGGCGCTCTCGCCTTCGTCGCTGGGCATGTTATCCGGGACCTCATGCTGTCGCGCACAGAGTTCGAACGCTTGAGCCGGACAGACACGCTGTCGGGGCTCGCGAACCGGCGGGCGTTCAACGAAGCCCTGGCTGCGGTGGACGAGGACGCTTCGCTCGCCATCATCGATATCGACCGGTTCAAGTCGATCAATGATCGCTTCGGACACCAGGCCGGCGACCGGGTGATCCAGGTGATCTCATCGGTGTTGAGAGAGGTGTTTTGCGATCGGCACCTCGTCGCCCGTCTGGGCGGTGAGGAGTTCGGGGTGATCCTGAAAGGTGGCACGGTAGCTGAGCGCCTGGCGCTGGTCGAGCACGCGCGCCTGCGGGTGGCCGAGATGAGCGCGAGTTATCATCAGGCTCAACTCTGTGTGACCATCTCGGCTGGTGTCGCCGAGTTCGAACCCGGCAAGCGGCCGGAAATCGTCTATGCCTGGGCAGACAAGGCGCTTTACCTTGCCAAGGATAGCGGTCGCAACAGGGTTTTCCACGAGCAATCGCTGTCGATCGGTGATCCCGTGCTGGCCGAGCATGCTCCTGATGATGCTCGCCTTTTCGCTGCGATCGGACGGCGCGGCTGAAGAACGATCTTGCCGTATGCCTCATTCCTGTGCATGGTTCAAAAAACAGTCATGCCGGGAGTTTTCATGCAGCGCGCGACATCTTTCAAACCTGCCGGTTCGGTCGCCGATGCGCCGGAAGGCACCGTTGTCCTTCCCCATGACGGGCGCCATCTGCGACGCAAGCTCCTGCATCTCGACAATGGCGATATGGTCATGCTCGACCTCAAGGAGCCTGTGCTTTTCCATCATGGCGACAGGCTTGTGCTCGATGATGGTACGACGATCGAGATCCAGGCGGCCGAGGAGCGGCTGTTCGAGATCCGCCCGCGTGACGGACAGCACCTGATCGAGCTCGCCTGGCATCTTGGCAACCGGCATCTCGCTGCCCAGATCGAAACCGGCCGTATTCTGATCCAGCGCGATCACGTCATCCGCGAGATGCTGATCGGTCTCGGCGCCGATGTCACTGACGTCGTCGAGCCGTTCCAGCCGGTGCGCGGGGCCTATCATGCGCATGGTGGTCACGGCTCCCACGGCGGCCATCACGAGGCCGGACATGGCCATGGCTGAGATTGCGGCAGACGGCCACGCCGCCCGCCAGGCGCTGCTGCGGCTGATGGCCTGGCTTTCGCCAGCCTTTCCCATCGGCGGGTTTTCCTATTCTGCCGGCCTGGAGAGTGCCGTCGTCGAAGGTCACGTCTCCGGTGGTGATGATCTTGAGGCCTGGCTTCTGGTGCTGCTCGGCGATGGCGGGATGCGCAATGATGCAATCCTGCTTGGCGAGGCACATCGGCTGCAGAGCGAGAGCCAAGCGCTCGACGAGATCGTGTCACTCGCGACAGCACTTGCCGGGTCGGCGGAGCGATATGCGGAGATTACCCGTCTCGGCGAGGCCTTCGTTCAGGCCGCTTCTGCCTGGCCCCATCCGGTGATCGACGCGCTGTCGGGGCCTGTGCCCTATAGTGTCGCCGTCGGTGCCGTGGCTGCGGCGCATGGGGTTGATAGGGTCGATGCGATCGCAGCCTTTCTGCATGCGCAGATCTCGCAATATGTCTCGGTCGCAATCCGCCTCGGCGTGATCGGCCAGACCCGCGGTGTCACAATCCTTGCGGGCTCGGAGGCCCCGATCCTTGCTGCGGCTTCGTCCTATGCGCGGCTCGGTCTCGATCATCTCGGTTCGGCGACGATCATTGCCGATACGCTCAGCATGCGCCACGAGATCCAGTATTCCAGACTTTTTCAATCCTAGGCGAAAGCGCTCACACAGGACGAACATCATGAAATCGAAGAATGGTCCCCTTCGCGTCGGTATCGGCGGACCGGTCGGATCCGGCAAGACGGCGCTGACGGAGAAGCTCTGCAAGGCGATGCGCGACGACTATTCGGTCGCGGTCGTGACCAACGACATCTACACGCGCGAGGACGCCGATGCGCTGATCCGCATGCAGGCGCTGACGTCGGACCGGGTCGTCGGCGTGGAGACGGGTGGCTGTCCCCATACTGCGATCCGCGAGGATGCCTCGATCAACCTCAAGGCCATTGCCGATCTCAATGCCCGGATCCCGGACCTCGACATCGTCTTCATCGAGTCGGGCGGCGATAATCTCGCGGCAACCTTCTCGCCCGACCTCGCCGATATCACCCTTTACGTGATTTCAGTCTGCCAGGGCGAGGAGATCCCGCGCAAGGGCGGGCCGGGGATCACGCGATCGGATCTGCTTGTTATCAACAAGACCGACCTCGCGCCGCATGTCGGCGTTGATCTCGATGTGATGGAGAGGGATGCGGGCCGCATGCGCTCCGAGCGGCCCTTCGTCTTCACGGACCTGAAGCGCGGTGCTGGCGTCGACCGGATCGTCAGCTTCCTGCAGGAGAGTGGGGGGCTCTGAGCAGGCGGCAGACAGATCTGGGGCGAGGCGCGCTCAGATCTGCTTGAGCGCGCTCACGTCGCTGATATGGATCGTCCGCCCACGGACGATGACGCCGACGCGGCGAAGCGTCGAGAAGGCGCGGGAGAGCGCCTCGGGTGCTAAGCCGAGCTTGCCGGCCAGCAGGCTCTTCTGGAAGGGCAGGCGGATGGCCGCCGGGCCGCCCTCGGTTTCGCAATGGGTCAGAAGATAGTGTGCGACGCGCTGGGGGGCGGTCTGCAGACGGTCATTGGCGATGCAATCCATCGTCGCGCGCAGATGGTCCGACAGGCAGCGGATGATTGATTTCGCCACATCCTTCTCGTGTTCGGCGAGCGCCCGGACACGCTGCAGATCGAAGCGGGCGAGCGTCACCGTCTCGGCGGCCTGGGCGTTGTAGAGATACTTGTCGCCGAGGGCGAGCAGGCATTCGGCGAAGGTGTCTCCCGGACCGCAGATGCGGATGTCAGCCTCTCGGCCGTCCTTGTTCAGACGGTAGAGCCGCACATAGCCGCTGAGTACGCTGTAAAAGCAGTCGGCGGGCTCTCCTTCGCGGAACAGCACGTCCCGTGCCTCGTAGTTGGAGATATTGGCGATCTCCATCATCGAGGCCATGGCCGTCGGGCCAAGTTGTGACAAGAAGGACGTCCGCAGGAGCGTATTCTTGTCTCGCGAGTTCAGTCTCAGCATCTTGTTCACGGTTTTCACGGCTCCCCATCCATCACGGTGTCCGGGCATGCAGCGCTGCGATCGTCGCGCCTGCTTTCACCCGAATTAGGTCAGGGTCCCGCATCGGACCGGCGCATCTCCTGCAGGTCCTGATATCTTTGCCCTTCCCAGTCGATTCACATTATCGCGGTGCCAGCAAGTTCGGATTGATTTCGATCAAAGCCCCATGGGCATATGACGATTGTCGAATGCAGTTCCCCGACATGACCGCGGGCGCTCCGTTGCCGAGGCGCCCGCTCATGGAGAACTGTTGTTTTGCTGCTGGGTCTCAGAACTTCACGCCAAGACCGAATTTGACGGTGTGCTGGGTGAGCTCGGCTCCGATCGAGGCTGCGCCGAAGTCGAGTTCCCCGGTACCGAAGTCGTTGTAGCGATAGTCGATTCGACCGAAGATCCTGTCTGTGACTGCATAGTCCATGCCGGCGCCGAGAGTGTATCCGTGGAAGCTGGCGGTCGTGGTGGACACGCCGATATACTCCGCTTCCAGATGCGTGGCCGCCCAGCCGGCGGTCGTGTAGATCAGAAGGCGGTCGAAGGCATAGCCGAGGCGCAGGCGGGCGGAGCCTTGCCAGTCCGCACCGCCGGTGAAGGTGCCGAACGCCGCCGTCACTGTGACATCCTGAATGTTGTATTCGACGTCGCCTTCGATGCCGAGAACGAGGTTGTTGTCGAATTGCGCATTGACGCCGGCAAAGGCCCCGAGGACCGTGCCGTTGAGCGGGTCTTCTGTCGGCGGGTAGCCTGCGGGAGGCTCAAAGTAGCCGTCCATCCAGCCGTAGCCGCCGGCAATGCCTGCGTAACGACCGCTCCAGTCATAGGGCGCGGTTTCGACGTCAGCGGCGACGGGATCAGCCGCCGGCGTGCTGATGGCATCGCCAGCCGATGCTGTGCCGGCGAGCAGGGAAAAGGTGATCGTGATGAAAGGTCTCAAGGCAATCCTCAGAATCTGCAATAGCAATAATGCTTAGAGGTTGCATCATCGGGCTTGTGCGTGACTTGAGGATGCGGTGCCCTAGGGCACTCGAGACCGGCCGCCGATCTGCGGCGGCCGGTCTTGTCTGATCATTCCGCTGCGAGCGGCGGAAGGTTGATGACGTTGCCGTTGCCGTCGCTCTTGCGGCTCACCGGCTGGCTGCGTTCCACGGCAGAGACCCGTTTTTCAACGGCTTCCAGAGCCTGAACGTTTTTGCGGGCCAGGAAGGACAGGACTTCCGGTGTGAGTGGCTCTTCCTCTTCTTCCTTCTTGCCAACGAAGCGGCTGAAGATCCAGCCAAGCAGGCGGGAGACGTCGTCGAGGATCAGGAAGAAGGCGGGCACGACCACAAGGCTCAGCACCGTCGAGACGATGATGCCGCCGATGACGGCGATTGCCATCGGTGCGCGGAACGAGCCGCCTTCGCCGACGCCGAGCGCCGAGGGCAACATGCCCGCCGACATGGCGATCGAGGTCATGATGATCGGACGGGCGCGCTTGCGGCCTGCCTCGACCATGGCTTCGAGGCGATGCATGCCCTGACGGCGCATTTCGATGGCGAAGTCGACCAGCAGGATGGCGTTCTTCGTCACAATGCCCATGAGCATCAGGATGCCGATGAGAACGGGCATGGAGAGCGCGTTGTTCGTCAGGATCAACGCCACGGCCACGCCGCCGATCGCAAGCGGAAGCGAGAACAGGATGGTGAAGGGCTGGATCACGTCCTTGAAGAGCAGGATCAGCACCGTCAGCACCAGAAGCAGGCCGAGGATCATGGCGTTGACGAAGCTTTGCTGCATCTCGGCCTGGATCTTGGCGTCACCGCTTTCGGCCAGTCGCACGCTCTCCGGGATCTCGGCGCTTGCCACGGTGTCGCGGAAGGCGTTGGTCGCGGTATCGAGTGCCACGCCCTGCGGCAGGCCGGCGCCGATCGAAACGACGCGGTTGCGGTCGTTGCGCTTGATGGACGAGACGCCTTCCGCGTAGTCGATATCGGCGACGCTCGAGAGCGGAACGGTCGCACCACTTGCGGTGCGCACCTTCAGGGAGCGGATGGCGGCCAGATCGGTGCGCAGATTGGTTGACGCCTGGACGCGGATCGGGATCTGCCGGTTGTCCAGCGAGATCTTCGGAAGTGCCGCATCCACATCACCAATTGTGGCAACGCGAACCGTCTGGGCGATCTGCTGAGCTGTGATGCCAAGGCGGGCTGCTTCGTCCGCGCGGGGGCGGATCTGCAGTTCCGGACGGGGAAGGGCACCGTCGGCGCTGACATTGGCGAGTTCCGGCACCTGGCGCAGCTTGGCCTCGAGGATGCCGACGGCCTGGTTCAGCTCTTCCTCGTTCTTCGACAGGAAGTTGAAGGTGATGTCGCGTTCGCCACGGTCATTGAGCTTGGTGATGCGAATGTCCGGGATCGAAGCGAGCTTGGCGAAAACCTCTTCCTCGACGTCCCACTGAGGACGCACGCGGCCGTTTTCGGGCAGCTTCGGCAGATATTCGCCGATCAGCGGCAGGCCGCCGAGACCCTTGTTGACGAGCGTCTTGGCCAGCGAGTGCTCGATGCGATCGAGGTTCATCGTGACGCTGGCGCGACGCAGTTCCAGATCGCCGCGCGGCGACGAACCGCCGAGGATGAAGATGCTGGCGACGTCGGGCACATCCTGGATCGCGGCATAGATCGCATCCGTCTTGCGCTCGGTTTCTTCGAGTGTCGCGTTGGGCGGCAGCTCGACCGAGAGCACGATACGGCCCGCATCTTCCGGCGGGATGAAGCTGCCCGGGACGCCCGACAGGAGGACGATCGAGCCGATCAGGAAGAGGATGGCTGCAGCAAGCGTCAGCAGGCGGGATACCCAGCCAAAGCCGACGCGGGCGAACATGAAATGCACGAACCTGCCGGCCGGTGTTTCCGACTTTTCGCTCTGGCGCTCGACGCGTTCACCCCAGTTCCGCAGGAACTGCGGTGCCCAGCCGCCGGTCGTTGCCCGGACGATGCGGGTGTACATCTTGAGCGGCAGGCTGTCGTTGTCGTGATGGTCGTCCATCGCGTCTTCTGCGCGCATCAGGTAGGCGGCCATCATCGGCGTGATGAGGCGCGCCACAAGCAGCGAGAAGAAGACGGAGAAGGCTACCGTCAGGCCGAACTGGATGAAGTACTGGCCGGGAATGCCCGGCATGAAGGAAACCGGCACGAAGACCGCGATGATCGTGAAGGTCGTCGCGATGACGGCGAGGCCGATTTCATCTGCCGCCTCGATCGCCGCCCGATACGGCGTCTTGCCCATCTTGATGTGCCGGGCGATGTTTTCCACCTCGACGATCGCGTCGTCGACGAGAATACCGGTCGCCAGCGTCAGCGCCAGGAACGAGACGAGGTTCAGCGAGAAGCCCATCATGTCCATGACCCAGAAGGTCGGGATGGCCGAGAGGGGCAGGGCGACTGCCGAGATCAGCGTCGCGCGCCAGTTGCGCAGGAAGAGAAGCACCACGATGACGGCGAGGATCGCGCCCTCGACCAGCGTGTGCATGGCGGCTTCATAGTTGCCGTAGGTGAAGTAGACCGAGTCGTCGATCATCTCGATCTGGACGTCGGGGTTCTCGGCACGCACCGTGGCAAGGCTTTCGGCCACGGTCTCGGCAACCGTCACTTCGCTTGCACCCTTGGCGCGGAAGATGGCGAAGGAGACGACGGGCTTGCCGTCGTGGCGGGCGAAGGACTTCGGCTCTTCATAGGTGTCGGTGACACGGCCGATTTCGGACAGCTTGACGAAGCGACCGCCGGGGAGGGCGATCGTGGAATTGGCGAGGCTCTCGACATCCCGGTTGTCGCCCAGTGTGCGGATCGACTGCTCAGCACCCGCTACCTGACCACGACCGGAGCCGAGGTCGACATTGGTGCCCTTGAGCTGGCTCGAAATGTCGGATGCCGTGACGCCCAGTGCATCGAGACGGTTGGGATCGAGCTCGACGCGAACTTCGCGGTCGGCGCCGCCGTAGCGGTCGACACGGCCGATGCCGGGCTGGCCCTGGAGGGCGCGCTTGACGGTGTCGTCGACGAACCAGGACAGCTCGGCGAGATTCATGTTGGGCGAGGAGACGGCGAAGCTCTGGATCGCCTGACCTTCGACGTCAACCTTGGTGACGATGGGTTCATCGACGGAGGCCGGCAGGTCGCCGCGGATCTGGTCGATCGCGTCCTTGACGTCCTGAACTGCCTGTTCGGTCGGCACTTCCATGCGGAACATGACGACGGTCTGGGACTGTCCGTCCGTAACGGTCGAATTGATTTCGTCGACGCCGGTGATCGAGGCCACCGCGTCTTCGACTTCCTTCGTCACCTGGCTTTCGAGTTCAGCCGGGGAGGCGCCGCTCTGGCCGACGGTGATCGCCACCAGGGGAACGTCGATGTTCGGAAACCGGGTGATCGGCAACGCATAAAAGGACTGGATGCCGACGACCATCAGGAGGAAGAAGGCCAGGATCGGCGCAATCGGATTGCGGATGGACCATGCAGAGAAATTCATGGCGTCGTCGCCCTTCAGTTGGAAACGCTGCTGGTGTCTTCCACGGGGTTAATCTTGTCCCCGTCGCGGACAAACACGCCCGCCTTTGCGACGACCTTGTCGCCTTCATCGAGGCCCTCGGTCACCTGAATGTAGGACCCGTCCTGGATGCCCGTCTTGATCTCGACCATCTGCACGGTTCCGTCGAGAACCTTGCGCACCGTCGTCTTGCCGCCTTCGGTGGTGATCGCAGACAGCGGAAGGGCGATCCCTTTTGCTTCGCTGACAATGATCGCGGCACTGCCATACATGCCCGATCGGGCGGCCAGATCGTCGTCGAGTGCGATATGAACCGCGCCCAGACGGGTGACCGGATCGACGACCGGGGAGATGAGGCGCACAGAACCCGTCAGAGGTTGCGTGCTGCCGGCAATCGTGACGGCAGCCTTCTGGCCCTGCTTGAGGCGCAGGATATCATTTTCCGGGACATCCGCCACCAGTTCGATCTGCCCGTCGCGGATGACCGTGAAGAGCGGCTGGCCGGCGCCGGTTGCGATGGCGCCGATCCGGGCGTTGCGCACCGAAATGGTGCCTGTGACCGGAGACTTGATGTCGGTACGCGCGAGACGAAGGTCGGTATCGGCAATCTGCGTGTCGACGACCTTGATATCCGCTTCGGCGACGGTGATTGCCTGGCGGGCGGTCTCGACCCGGGCGGTCGCGCTGGCGAGCGACGTTTCAGCCTGCTCTTTTTGTGAGGTGGAGACGGAACCTGATGAGACCAGGCGCGTTGCACGTTCGAACTGGCGCTGCGCGTCGTTGAGGCTCGCTTCGGCTTCCACCAGTTGCGCCTGATACTGGGCAAGGGCGGCTTCAGCCTTGGCACGGTTGGCGAGATACTGGCTGCGCTGGAGCAGGAGTGCGTCTTCGCTCAGCTTCGCGACCACTGCGTCGGCCTGCACTGTATCGCCGACATCGGCGTTCAGCGACTGGATCTGCAGACCCTCGACCTGGGGCTGGATCTGCACTTCTTCCTCGGCGCGCAATGTGCCGGTGGAGACGACCCTGTCGACGAGGTCACGGCTTTCAGCCGCTGTGACGATAATGGCCGGGAGGTTCTGCGCTGGTGCCGTCGGCTGTTCCTGGGCAATGGCGACAGAGGCCGCCAGCGACAGAGTGGCAGCCATCAGCACGGACTTCGCGCTCGCGTTTCGAAACATGAGACCCTTCCCAGAGAATGATAAAAGCAGTTCTGAAAGCATTACGTCTTGTCAGCCGGATCGGCTCACAGCGCCGATGCTAACGACACTCATACGCTGTTTTCAACTTTTCGGCATCTGAACCCAGATGAAGAGGTGGGGGATCGCAAAACCGCTTGCAAGAGGCTTAAAGGCCATTTGCGATGCGCTCGTGAAAATAGTTCAATATAGAACGATGGTGTTGCCGATTTGCCAGTCCCGGCGACTGAAAATGATCAGTAAAACCTACAAATAGACACGGGGATTGCTCCCCGTGTCCTGTATTCGCTGTGGTCCGCCAAGACTATTTCAGGGCCGCGTCGGTGATCTCGGTCGTGAAGGCGCCGGTCGGCTCCTTGGAGATAACGGGATCCGAACCACCGCCGAGCAGGGTCTTCACCGTGCGATCGTAGTCGGCCTTGTCCAGCGCACCGGCAGAGCCAGCGGTCAGCTTGGCGACTTCGCTCATCATGCGCTTCTGATGGGCTTCGGTCTGGGCGCCTGAGGCGTCGTTTTCGAGTACGATTTCAGCAGCTTCGTCCGAATTGGCTTCGGCATACTTCCAGCCCTTCATCGAAGCGCGGACGAACTTGACCATCTTTTCCTTGAAGGCCGGGTCGGCGAGCTTGTCTTCGAGGACGTAGAGACCGTCTTCGAGCGTGGCCACGCCTTCGTCTTCATACTTGAAGGTCACAAGGTCTTCCGCCTTGATGCCGGCATCGATGACCTGCCAGTATTCGTTGTAGGTCATGGTGGAGATGCAGGCAGCCTGCTTCTGGAGAAGAGGGTCGACGTTGAAGCCCTGCTTGAGAACCGTCACGCCGCCTTCCGAACCGTCGGTCTTGATGCCGAGCGTGCTCATCCAGGACAGGAACGGATATTCGTTGCCGAAGAACCAGACGCCGAGGGTCTTGCCCTTGAAATCTTCCGGCTTGGTGATGCCGGTTTCCTTGAGGCAGGTCAGCATCATGCCCGAGGACTTGAAGGGCTGGGCAATGTTAACGAGCGGCACGCCCTTTTCGCGGGTGGCCAAAGCCGATGGCATCCAGTCGACGATCACATCTGCGCCGCCACCGGCCAGAACCTGCGGGGGGGCAATGTCTGGGCCGCCCGGCTTGATTTCGACGTCGAGGCCTTCTTCTTCGTAGAAGCCCTTGTCCTTCGCGACGTAGTAGCCGGCGAACTGGGCCTGGGTTACCCATTTCAGCTGGAGGGTGACCTTGTCGGCAGCGGCGGCCTGCATGGCGGTCAAGGAGACCGCAGCAGCCAGCAGCAGGGATGCGAGTTTGATTGTCATTTCAGTTCCCTCTTTTTTTGTTGGTTCAGTTCACGACCGTCCACCACGGACGGACGGATGCCAGAAGGTGACCCGGCGTTCTGCCAGTGCCACCAATCCGTAGAAGACCGAGCCGGCGAGTGCGGCAACCGCAATCTCGGCCCAGACCATGTCGACATTCGAGCGTCCAACCTCGGTCGAGATACGGAAGCCCATGCCGACAATCGGGGTGCCGAAGAATTCTGCCACGATCGCACCGATCAGCGCGAGGGTGGAATTGATCTTCAGCGCATTGAAGATGAAAGGCCAGGCGGCGGGAAGCCGCAGGCGCACCAGTGTCTGCCACCAGGAGGCGGCATAGGTGTGCATCAGGTCGCGCTCCATGTGGCTGGCGGCGGCCAGGCCCTGGACCGTGTTCACCAGCATCGGGAAGAAGGTCATGATGACGACGACGGCGACCTTGGACTGCCAGTCGAAGCCAAACCACATGACCATGATCGGGGCGATGCCCACAACTGGGAGTGCGGACACGAAATTGCCGATCGGCAGCAGGCCCTTTTGCAGGAAGGGGGAGCGGTCGATCAGGATCGCGACGAGGAAGCCGAGGCCGCAGCCGGCGACATAACCGGTGATCACAGATTTCAGGAAGGTCTGCTGGAAATCCGCCCAGAGGATATGGGTGGAGGTGAGAATGCGGGCCCAGATCATCGAAGGTGCCGGCAGCAGGATCGAGGGGATCTCGAAGCCGCGCACCATGCATTCCCAGATGACCAGCAGGGTCACCCCGAAGATCAGGGGGACAGCCAGCCCGATCGCGCGGCGGGTGGATGGATCCTTCGGACGCTGTGCCACCAGCCACTGGTTCAGACCCCAGGCGCCGAGCCAGAAAAGGAAGGCGAAGACGAGGTAACCGTTCATGGCTTGACCCCCATGCGTGCGAGAACCCGTATATGGGCCATGCCGACGATTGATACGAGGAGGGCAGCCAGCCCCGCCGCCATGAAGAGGGCGGCCCAGATTTGGATGGTCTGGCCATAATAGGAGCCGGACAGCAGGCGGGCGCCAAGACCGGCGACGGCTCCTGTCGGCAGCTCACCGACGATGGCCCCGACCAGCGAGATCGCGATCGCCACCTTCAACGAGGTGAAAAGATAGGGCATCGAGGCCGGCCAGCGCAGTTTCCAGAAGGTCTGGGAGGGGCTGGCATGATAGGTGTGCATCAGGTCGAGCAGCAGCATGTCAGGGCTGCGCAGGCCCTTCACCATGCCGACGACGATCGGGAAGAAGGAAAGATAGGTCGATATCAGCGCCTTGGGCATCAATCCTGAGATGCCAATGGAATTCAGCACGACGATGATCATCGGCGCGATGGCGAGGATCGGGATTGTCTGGGAGGCGATCACCCAGGGCATCAGCGACTTGTCCATGGCCCTGTTATGGACGATGGCGATGGCGAGCACGATGCCGAGCACGGTGCCCATGCCAAAACCGGCCAGCGTCGCCGAGAGCGTGATCCAGGCATGATAGACAAGGCTGCGCTTGGAGGTGACGGCCTTGTTGAACACCGTGTCCCAGAGTTCGGCGACGATCTGGTGTGGCGCGGGCAGGATCGGACGTTCCTGGGCGAAGGTCCGCTCGACGACCTGGGAGAAGGTGATCTCTTCATTTGCACGTGCGGCCTGATCACGGACGAAGGGCGCGTTCAGATAGACAACGAAGAGATGCCAGATAACGAGGATCGCGAAGAGAACCGTCAGGACCGGCAGGATGCGGTCACGAAAGGCGGAAGGGGCTGACGTCATCAGGCACCTCCTTTTGCGGGATAGAGCATGAGGGCCATGGAGACGACACCAAGTGCGACGCCCGCCGTTTGGACGGCGCTCAGGCGTTCGCCGAAGAGGAAGAAGGCAATGACGTTGATGAGGACGAGCTGGGCGATGGCCGAGGCGGATATGGCGAGGCCAAGACCACCCTCTCGCATCAGTTTCACCATCATCAGATTGCCGATGCAGTAGAGAGCCAGCGATGCGAGAAGCACCCAGAGCTTGCCGTTGTCGACATAGGCGCGGGAGACGGTCGCCGCACCGAGGAAGGTCGCCATGGCGGCACCGAGCCAGAGGAGGAAGGTGGGGTTCATGGGGTGTTACCCTCAATCACAAGACTATTCCTCATAAGAATGCCCCGCCTTCAGACCCTCGCGCACCCGGTGCGCGATCTCCAGAAACTCCGGCGTCTCGCGGATGTCGAGTGGGCGTTCCTTCGGCAGCGTCGACTCGATGATGTCGGTCACCCGGCCCGGCCTCGGGCTCATGACGACGATCTTGGTCGAGAGATAGACGGCCTCGGGGATCGAATGGGTGACGAAGCAGATGGTCTTGTTGGTGCGGGCCCAGAGTTTCAGCAGTTCGGAATTCAGGTGGTCGCGGACGATTTCGTCGAGCGCGCCGAAGGGTTCGTCCATCAGCAGAAGGTCGGCGTCGAAGGCGAGCGCGCGGGCGATCGAGGCGCGCTGCTGCATGCCGCCTGACAGCTGCCAGGGATATTTCTTGGCAAAGCCCGAGAGGTTGACCAGATCCAGCGTCTGCTCGATGCGCTTCTTCTTTTCGACAGCACTGTAGCCCATGATTTCGAGCGGCAGCGCAATGTTGTTTTCGATCGTGCGCCAGGGATAAAGCGCCGCCGCCTGAAAGACATAGCCGTAGGAGCGCGCCTTGCGGGCCTCTTCCGGTGTCATGCCGTTGACGGTGATCTCACCGCCGGTGTGCTTTTCAAGGTCGGCGATAACGCGCAGGAAGGTGGTCTTGCCGCAGCCGGAGGGGCCGATGAAGGAGACGAAATCGCCCTTCTTCACCTCGAGATCGACATTCGACAGGGCGTGGACGGGGCCGTCATTGGTCTCGAAGGTGAGGCTCAGGTTCCTGGCCGAGACGACGGAGTAAGGTGCATTCATGCGCTAGGACCAATCGGGTTTATTGCAAAGGCAGTCTGCCTCTTGCATTCTTTTGACATGCGGCCGCTCGGGAGCAGCGGGCCGGGAGAGGCGGGCCTGCCGCCGGTGAGAAGAGGACGGGACAATGGACGCATCAGCAAAACCCACCTGCCGGATCGTGCAGCCCGGCCACACCTATGAGGGCAAGCAGGGACTGAGTTACTTCGAGGGCATTGCCGCCGAGACCGTGGGCGCCAAGGGCATCTGCATGCATGTGCTGTCCATGCCGCCCGGTGCCCGCGCCAAGGCGCATCTGCACGAGAGCCACGAGACCGCAATCTACATGCTCTCCGGCCAGGCACATACCTGGTATGGCGAGAGGCTTGAGAACCATGTGGTGGTTCACGCGGGCGAGCTCTTCTACATTCCGGCCGGCGTGCCGCATCTGCCGGCCAACCTGTCGAACGCGCCCTGCACGGCGATCATCGCGCGCACCGACCCGAACGAGCAGGAAAGCGTTGTGCTGCTGCCGGAGCTGGATGGGCTGGTCGAGGTTTGACGCTGAGTTCATCTCGCCAGCCCTTCTGTTCGGGACAGGGCGATCAGCCAGTAGATGATCGCGCAAATCATACCTGTCGGGACCAGTGACAGGGCCATTGATGCCGAGTTCTGATTGAAGAATCGGCCCCAGGTTGCCAGTTGCAAAAGAGCGATGCCGGAAAGGGGGCAGGCGGCACCCGCGATGGCGAAATGCCACCAGCGGTTCCAACGCATTCGCAGCAGCACCCAGGTCGCCAGCAAGGTGAAGGGGGCAGCGAGCAACAAGGCAACCGGCAGGATCTCGAGGGTCAGCTGAAGTGCTTGAAGAATGGGGCGCGGAAACATCGAGATGAAGTGCGGCAGGCGGCCGTAAGTGAAAGCATCTTCGACCTCCATGGTGGCCCAGATGCCCATGACGCCGACAAACACGGCCGCCGCATAGCCAGCCCCGAAGCGGGCACTCCTCAGCAGCCATGTCTTCTTCGCTGGCCTCACGCTCACACCCCCGTAGCCGGAATGCCCGTGCGTTCCACCTTGCGCGGGGCGACCAGTTCCTTCCAGGTCGACAGCGCCTTGGAAACGGCGGGGAAGGGCTCGCGCTTGACGAACTTGCCGTGGCCCTCACGGGTCTTCACAGCGCTCTCCTCGATCGCGACATAACCGCGGGTCAGCGTGTAGCGCGGCAGGCCGGTCACTTCCTTGCCTTCGAAGACATTGTAGTCGATCGACGATTGCTGGGTCTTGGCGGAGATGGTCTTGGAGCGCTTGGGATCCCAGACCACGAGGTCGGCATCGGCGCCGACGAGGACGGCACCCTTCTTCGGGTAGATGTTGAGGATCTTGGCGATGTTGGTCGAAGTGACCGCGACGAATTCATTCATCGTCAGGCGGCCGGTCGCAACGCCATAAGTCCAAAGCATCGGCATGCGGTCTTCAAGGCCACCGGTGCCGTTCGGGATCTTGGCGAAGTTGCCGACGCCGAAGCGCTTCTGTTCGCTGGTGAAAGCGCAGTGGTCGGTGGCAACGACCGAGAGCGAGCCCGACTGCAGACCGGCCCAAAGTGAATCCTGGTGCTGCTTGTTGCGGAAGGGGGGCGACATGACGCGGCGGGCGGCGTGGTCCCAGTCCTTGTTGAAATATTCGCTCTCGTCGAGCGTCAGGTGCTGGATCAGCGGCTCGCCATAGACGCGCATGCCTTTCTGCCGGGCGCGGCGGATGGCTTCATGCGCCTGTTCGCAGGAGGTGTGCACGACATAGAGCGGAACACCGGCCATGTCGGCCAGCATGATGGCGCGGTTGGTCGCTTCGCCTTCGACTTCAGGCGGACGGGAATAGGCATGGGCCTCCGGACCGTTATTGCCTTCGGCCAAGAGCTTTGCCGTCATCGAGGCGACGACGTCGCCGTTCTCGGCATGCACCATCGGCAGCGCGCCGAGTTCGGCGCAGCGTTGGAAGGAGGCGAACATCTCGTCGTCGTTCACCATCAGCGCGCCCTTGTAGGCCATGAAGTGCTTGAAGGTGTTGATGCCCCTGTCCTGCACGACGGTCTTCATCTCGTCGAAGACGCGCTCGTTCCAGCCGGTGATCGCCATGTGGAAGGAATAGTCAGCCGTGGCGCGGGAGGTCTTGTTGTCCCACATCTGCAAGGCTTCGAGCAGCGACTGGTCAGGGCCGGGCAGGCAGAAGTCCACGACCATGGTCGTGCCGCCGGAGAGGCCGGCGCGGGTGCCGCTTTCGAAGTCGTCGGCGGAATAGGTGCCCATGAAGGGCATTTCGAGATGCACATGCGGATCGATACCACCAGGCATGACATAACAGCCCGCCGCATCCAGCACGGTGTCGCCGGAAAGGTTCGGTCCGATCTCGACGATCACGCCGCCCTCGATCTTGACGTCAGCCTTGTAGGTCAGATCGGCGGTGACGATGGTGCCGCCCTTGATGACTGTGGTGGTCATATGCTCTCTCCCTCGTTTGTTGTTCTCAAGACTGCGCTCTGAATTGCTGCAAGCCGGTGATGTTGATGATCGCCGTCTCCAGCAGCGTCATTTCATCCTCGCTCAGATGGCCGATAACCTGGCGTATTGCCGCCTTCTTCAAATGGGTGATTTTGTCAGCCATATTTTGGGATCGTTCCTTCAGGCCATTGGCTTTCGATGGCTCTAGCGTCGGGCGAAAATCCGCCGCATCCGAGAGAAATGTCGATAGTGGACAGAGCAGCAGCGTAACGTGGTGTTCGATGTAGTGGTCGGCTTGAACGATCACTGCAGGCCTCGGTTTGCCCAGATCGCCTTGGAAGGCGGCCGTCACCATGTCACCGCGCGCAAACCTCACGGCTTATCCCAGTCTTCAGCTATGTCTTCGCCAATCAGTTCCTCAATGCCTGCGCGGCGATCGGCCTCTACCGCAGCTCTGGTCTGTCTTGCTGCTTCCGCCCGAGATGTCTCGCTGGACATGTCCGGCACCCAAATCTCAATCGGGCGATAGCCACGCCTCAGCAGGTCAGCCCGCTCTTCCTGTGACAATTCCCTTGGTCGTCCCATGGTTCGCTCCCGTTTAGGACTGCTCGCAAGTCTCGATCCTACCCCACAATCTCCGCCGTCTCCAGAACTGCCCGTAGCAGCACGTCGCAGCCGGCAGATGCCCATTCCTTGGAAATCTCCTCGGCCTCGTTATGGCTCAAGCCACCGACACAAGGGCACATGATCATGGTTGAGGGCGCGACCTTGGCGGCCCAGCAGGCGTCGTGGCCGGCGCCGGAGATGATGTTCATGTGGGAATAACCGAGGTCTTCGGCGGCCTTGCGGACGGAGGCGACGAGTTTCGGGTCGAAGGTCACCGGATCGAAATGGCCGACGGCCTCTACCGCACAGCCGACGCCGAGCGCTGAACAGATCTCGGCGGCCTTCGCCTCGATCGTGGCCCGCATGCGGTCGAGCTTTGCCTGCTCTGGCGTGCGGATGTCGACGGTGAAGACGACTGTGCCGGGCAGGACGTTGCGGGAATTGGGCGAAAACTTCACCTGGCCGACACCGCCGACGGCGCCGGGCTGTTCGCTCATTGCGACCTCCTGGACCATTTCCATGATCCGGGCCATGGCAAGGCCGGCATTGACGCGCAGGTTCATCGGGGTGGAGCCGGTATGGGCTTCCTTGCCGGTCAGGGTGAATTCCAGCCACCACAGACCCTGACAGTGGGTGACGACGCCGATCTGCTTCTCTTCGGCTTCGAGGATTGGGCCTTGTTCGATGTGGTATTCGAAATAGGCATGCATCTTTCGGGCGCCGACCTTTTCGTCGCCGACCCAGCCGATGCGCTTCAGCTCATCGCCAAAGGTCTTGCCGTCCATGTCCTTGCGGCCATAGGCGTAATCCTGGGTCAGCATGCCAGCAAAGACGCCGGAGGCGAGCATGGCAGGCGCAAAGCGGGCGCCTTCCTCGTTGGTCCAGTTGGTGACGACGATGGGGTGTTTGGTCTTGATGTTGAGGTCGTTCATTGAGCGCACGACTTCCAGACCGGCGAGCACGCCGAGCACGCCGTCATATTTGCCGCCGGTCGGCTGGGTGTCGAGGTGGCTGCCGATATAGACGGGCAGGGCATCCGGATCGGTGCCGGCGCGGGTCATGAACATGTTGCCCATGGTGTCGACGCCCATGGTGAGCCCCGCATCCTCGCACCAGCGCTTGAAGAGGCGGCGGCCTTCGGCATCCTCGTCGGTCAGGGTCTGACGATTGTTGCCACCCGCCACGCCGGGGCCAATCTTCGCCATGTCCATGAGCATGTCCCACAGCCGATCGCCGTTCACGCGAAGGTTCGTGCCGGGTTGCGCCGTCATTGCAGATCCTCACCTGTTTTTCGGGGATCCGGATCTTCCGCCCGTTCCCCATGTTCCCGGGGTCAGCGACAGCGGCTTGTCTTTGTCTTTTCCGCTGTCGTATCGGCAGTTGCCTTTATTTGACATCTGTCCAATAATTTGACCGACTGGTAAAACATTACAACTTCCATCACGGCACTCAAGACGAAATCGGCAAAATTCTGCGACAAAAATTAAAGCAGATGCCCAGTTTTTGGGCTTCAATATTGCTGAGCGAGTTCAGTATCTTAGGCAGGGAACAACTCTAAGATGGCGATACCGAGAGCGGCGCAAACCCAGAGGCGGACGCGGATCCAGGAGGAGAAGGAGGAGCTCATCCTGGAGGCGGCGCTGGAGGTGTTCTCGCAGCGGGGATTCCATGGCTCGACGATCGACCAGATCGCCGAGGTCGCCGGCATGTCGAAGCCGAACCTGCTCTATTATTTCCGCACAAAGGAGGCCATGCACCGGGCGCTGATCGACCGGGTGCTGGAGAACTGGCTCGAGCCCCTACAGGCATTCGATGCCGAGGGTGATCCGGAGGAGGAGATCCGCTCCTACATCCGGCGCAAGCTGGAGATGGCGCGGGAGTTTCCGCGCGAAAGTCGGCTCTTTGCCAACGAGATCCTGCAGGGGGCGCCGCATATCGCGGGCGTGCTCGATGGCCCGCTCAAGGAACTGGTCGACGAGAAGGCGGAAGTCATTCGTGTCTGGATCGCGTCGGGCAAGGTGCGCGATTGCGATCCGCATCACATGATCTTCTCGATCTGGTCGACGACCCAGCATTATGCGGATTTCGACGTCCAGGTGAAGGCTGTGCTCGGAAGCGGCCGCGACGGGGCGGACCGCTTCGAAGAGGCGGCGCGTTTCCTCGAAGGTCTTTTCGTCAGCGGCCTGATCGTCAAGCCGGCAAGCAGTTCTGTCGTCAGTCCCTGAGCAGTCCCATTACCAGCAGGCCGGCCGCCGTGACCAGCGCTCCGATGAAGACGGCGGGGCTTGCCCAGCCATGGCCAAGCATGCCTTCCAGCAGGATGATGAAGGTCGGCGTCAGGTAGCCGTAGCCGAGCACCTTGGGGGCGGGCAGGCGCATGGATGCGTATTGCAGCAGCATGAAGGTGATCGCGGTCGTCACGATCGAGAGATAGGCGATCGTCGCCCAGACGGTGCCGGGCAGGTTGACGAAGTCCGTTTCGGCCAGCGGGATCGCGCCGGTCGGTAGCAGCCAGGGTATAGTGAAGACCACGACCCAGAAGCCGAAGGCGACCGGGTTTTCGCCGAGGCCGAATCGCCGGATGAGCGGCACATAGGCGCCGTGGCAGATCACGCCGACGAAATAGATGAGCTCTCCGCGACCGACATCGAAGGAGAGGATGGCGCCGATATCGGCGCGAAAGATTACCCAGATCGCGCCGAGGGCGGCGATCACCAAGGCAGCCAGCACGTCGGGACGTGTCTTCTGGCCGATGAAGAGGAGCGCAAATCCGGCTGAGATCAGCGGCATCAGGGTGAAGACGGCGCCTGTCTGCACCGGGCTCGTGAATTCGAGCGCTGCAAACATCGTCAGCATGTAGATGGCGATCAGGCCGCCCAGCAGCGCATAGCGCCATACGCGCTGCGGTTTGGCGAAGGGGATGCGCAGGATGCCGAAGGTCATGATGCCCATGACCACCATGGTCATCAGGTAGCGCCAGAGGGTGAGGGGTCCTGCCTCCAGATGCTGGGCTGCCATGCCGCCGAAGGAGAAGGATCCCGCGATCAGGGCGGCAAAGAGCAGCATGGCCGCATGGGCCTTCAGCTTCTCGCGCCCCGTGGCGTGGATCGTGTGGCGATTGACGGGGGACGCGGCGGGCTCTGCTTGGTCTGTCATGATCTGCCTTATGAGGACCGACCTCGACCGTCCTTAGGGGGCGTGACTTGACCGGGCCGGTATTCTCCTTCATCTGCGGCGGGTGGTCGTGCCGCTCGGCATGGCCCTTCACAGATCTTGCCACGGCAGTTAATCGAAAGCGGACCTGATGACAACGATGATCGGCTTCACCGACACGGACAAGAGCACAAGTGCTGTGCTGGAGGACGTGATTCGTTCCATGGATGAGGAGCATATCACGCTCCGCCAGATCCTTGAGAAGATGGGCGAAAGCGGGCTTCTCCTGCTCTGCGGTCTCCTGTCCCTGCCGTTTCTCGTGCCGGTTTCCATCCCGGGTGTCTCGACCGTATTCGGCGCCGGGATCGTGCTGATCGGCATTGCCGTCACATTCAATCGATTCCCCTGGCTGCCGTCCAAGCTCGCGGATCGCAAGCTCGAGCGCAGCAAGCTCGTGCCGGTGCTGGAGCGCGGACTCACGATCCTGCGCAAGGTCGACCGCTATGTCCGTCCACGTCTGCTGGGTCTGACGACGGGTGGCCTCGTCAGCCGGATCAACGGCCTCGTGCTGACTTTTGCCGGCGTGCTGTTGATGATGCCGTTGAGCTTCATTCCGTTTTCCAACACGCTGCCCGGTGTCGCGATCCTGCTGCTCTCGACGGGCATTTCGCAGCGCGACGGCGGCGTCGTGCTGGCGGGGCATCTGCTGGTGGTGCTGACGCTTCTCTATTTTGGCGGTCTTGCCTGGGCGGCTTATGCTGCCGGAAACAGCCTGCTAGGCTGACGGGTTTCAGGCCGTCCGCTGCCAGAGGGTTTCGCGTTCGCCCGCGTGTTTGCGCGCGAAGTCCATCAATGCGTCGGCGCTCATCGGCCGGGCAAGGGCATAACCCTGCAGCGTATGGCAGCCGAGATCCCGCAGGATCGCGGCATGTTCCATGGTCTCGACGCCTTCCGCCACGATGCCGACGCCGAAGGATCGGCCGATATCGACGATCGAGCTGATCAGGCGGCGCTGCGCGGGGTTGTCGACGATCGGGGCCACCAGCTGCCGGTCGATCTTCAGGCGGCTGGGTGAGAGCTTGATCAAGGACAGGATCGAGGCATAGCCGGTGCCGAAATCGTCGATCTCGACGGAGATGCCATGGGCGCGGATGCGCTCCAGGCTTTCAGCGACTGCGTCTACCTTGTCATCAAACGAAATCGATTCGAGCAGTTCGAAGGACAGGCTCCCCGGCTTCAGCGATAGTGTGTCCAGATGGCTGATGAGGCGATCGTCGAACAGGCGCTGGGCGGAGATGTTCACCGACACATGCTCGATATCGAGATTGGCGGCGCGCCAGCGGGCCAGCTGAAACAGCGCCTGGTCGAGGATGCTTGCATCGATCTGGGCGACGACGTTGAGGCTTTCGGCGATTTCGAGGAAGGCAGCGGGCGGCAGAATGCCCTTCTTCGGGTGACGCCAGCGGGCTAGCGCTTCCACACCGTTGATCGCGAGCGTGTGGGCGTCAAATTGCGGCTGGTACCAGGCGATGAAGTCGTCATCCCCGAGCGAGCGGAGAATGGCGTCTGCGGTGTGCTTGATGTTGATGGTGCGGGCGCGGAGCTGGTCGTTGAAGCGCTCAACGCGATTGCGGCCGCGTCGCTTGGCCTCGTAGAGGGCAATGTCGGCATTCACTAGCAACTGCTCTGCCGACAAGTCGCGCTCGGTCTTGTCGGCGATGCCGATGGACGCTCCCACGCGGCACTCATGGCCCTCATAGACGATCGGCGTGTTCACGGCGGTGATGAGTTTGCGCCCGACGACGTCATGATCCTGGTCCAGGGTGCAGCCTTTGCAGGCGATCAGGAATTCGTCGCCGCCGATGCGGGCTACAAAGTCGCCGGGCTTGACCAGGTTTCGCAGTTCGTGTGCCACATGGCGTAGGATGGCGTCGCCGGCACCATGGCCGAGGGTGTCATTGATTTCCTTAAAGCGGTCTAGGTCCATGTGGAGCACAGTCAGGCGCTCTCCGGACGTGTTGCTTTCCAGGACGAGTTCTTCGAGACGCTGGTCGAGATAGCGGCGGTTGGGCAGTCCGGTCAGGGCGTCATGCAGGGAGTTGTACTCCATCCGCTGCCGCGCCGATTCCAGTTCCTCGTTGCGCTGTGCCGTCTCTTTCTGGGCGCGGCCCAGTTGCTCCTGCAGGGTTACGTCAGCGCTGACATCCCAGTTGACGCCAAGCACGCTGATCTTCCCGTCCGAATCCCGGAAAATCGTACCGACAGCGCGTATATGGCGGATTTCGCCATTGTCGCGGAAAATGCGGAACTGGGTCTCGTAGGTCTTGTCTGAGGCAATCGCATCATCAAGCGCTTCGTCCGAAGGGCCGATATCATCGGGATGGACACGCGATTTCCAGACCTCGTAGCAGGCGTCGACGTCAGGCGGGAGCCCGTAGAGTTGATACATGCGCTCGTCCCACCGGATATTTCCGGTGGCGAAGTCGAGTTCCCAGATGCCGATGGTGGAGGCCTCCAGTGCCAGACCCAAGCGGTTTGACATTGCGGACAACTGTTCTTCGCGCTGGCGCAAGGCGGCATAATTGCGCTGCCGTTCGCGCATGAGCTGTGCTACCCAGATGACGCTTCCGGCCATCAACGCTGCCATGACGAAGATCATGGTGCGAATGGGGAAGCTCTGACTGCTGACGCCCTGCCAGCCCTCTTTCGGGATCGCCGAGAGAAGCCAGTGCTGGGTCCCGAAATTGACCACCATGGAGACGGGATCGTCTTTCAGAATATGGCCATCGCCGTAGATCACCGAGGATCTGGTTTCGTTCTGATTGGTGATAGCGAGCGAAAGCGGCAGGTCCGGTGAGCGCAGTCCGCTGTCGTCATAAAGGCGGGCGACATCGACAATGCCTGCAAGGCCACCCCAGAAGACGCTCTGGCCGACGTCGTTGGTCATGGTGACCGGGAGCGTGATGATCAGCCCCATGTCGCCATTGTTGAGGGGGAGGGGACCCCGAATGATGGTCTTGCCCTCTTCTCGCAATTGCCGGGCGGCGGCCTCGCCATTGGGCGGTGGCACTACCCAGCGGCCGATGAAGCCCTTGTTCTCCTCATAGGGGTAAACGAAGGTGGTTATGAGGTTGGGTGCGGCTGCAATGTTGGTGATCTGTGAAGGGATCGCCATCAGTTTCGTCGCCAGCGATTCAAATCGCGGCTGCGTCACGTGGGGTTCGGTGCCGATGACAGCCACCATGCCCTGCAGAAGCTTGATGTTGGCATTGATGTTGGCTTCGAGCTTCGTGCGGATCAGGCCGAGGCTCTCTTCGACCGTGTTGCGTGCTGCTTCGCGGCTCAGGCGCTGCTGCTGCAGGTCTGCATAGAATGCCGATAATGCGATGCCTGTCAGGACGATCACGCTGGGAATCAGAATCTGAAGGCGCGACCTCAGAGAAGAAACGCCATCTGCACTCTTTTTCTTGCTAGCCATGGTCTCCTTGCCTGGTCTGCCTGGCTCGAAGCCAACGGAGGCACGGCCGACGGGGGCGATCGTGGAGTATAGCGCTGAACAATTTCTGAATCGGTTGACGATATGTTGGAGATTTATTGGGCGCAAAGGTATCCGGCCCGCTTGCGGGCCGGATTTGCTTGCCAGACGTTATTCCGCAGCCTGAACGGCCATCGGATTGTTCGGATGAGTCGTCCAGTTGGCATAGTTCGGATCAACGGGCCGGCCGGTGCGCTGGTCGAGGGCGCCGGTCGGCAGTTCGACCATGGTGATGCAGTTCTCGACGGGACAGACGTTGACGCAAAGATTGCAGCCGACGCATTCGTCTTCCATCACCTCGAAATGCCTGACGCCATCGACCATGCTGGTGATCGCCTGGTGCGAGGTATCCTCGCAGGCGATGTGGCAGCGGCCGCATTTGATGCAGGCGTCCTGGTCGATATGGGCCTTGGCGATGTAGTTGAGGTTCAGATACTGCCAGTCGGTAACGTTCGGCACTGCGCGGCCGCAGATGTCGTCGAGGCTGGCATGGCCCTTGGCATCCATCCAGTCGTTGAGGCCGGAGATCATCTCCTGGACGATCTTGAAGCCGTAGGTCATGGCTGCGGTGCAGACCTGCACATTGCCGGCACCGAGCGCCAGGAATTCAGCCGCATCGCGCCAGGTCGTGACGCCACCGATGCCGGAGATCGGCAGGCCGTAGGTTTCCGGATCGCGGGCGATCTCGGCGACCATGTTGAGCGCGATCGGCTTTACCGCCGGGCCGCAATAGCCGCCATGGGTACCCTTGCCGCCGACGGTGGGCGAGGGGGCAAAGCTGTCGAGATCAACCGAGACGATCGAGTTGATCGTGTTGATCAGCGAGACCGCATCCGTGCCACCGGCCTTGGCCGCACGCGCGGGCTTGCGGATGTCGGCGATATTCGGCGTCAGCTTGGTGATGACGGGCATGCGGGAATACTGCTTGCACCAGCGCACGACCATTTCGATATATTCGGGCACCTGGCCGACGGCGGCGCCCATGCCGCGCTCCGACATGCCGTGCGGACAGCCGAAGTTGAGCTCGATGCCGTCTGCACCGGTTTCCTCGACGAGCGGCAGGATCGCCTTCCACTCCTCCTCGACGCACGGCACCATGATCGAGGCGACGAGCGCCCGGTCCGGCCAGTTCATCTTGACCTGCTTCATCTCCTGCAGGTTGATCTGGAGAGGACGGTCGGTGATCAGCTCGATGTTGTTCAAGCCGAGGAGGCGGCGGTCAGCGCCCCAGATCGCGCCGTAGCGCGGGCCGTTGACATTGACGACGGGCGGCCCCTCGGAGCCCAGCGTCTTCCAGACGACGCCGCCCCAGCCGGCCTTGAAGGCGCGCTCGACATTGTAGGCCTTGTCTGTCGGCGGGGCAGAGGCCAGCCAGAAGGGGTTGGGCGACTTGATGCCGACGAAGTTATTTCTGAGATCAGCCATTGTTCAAATCCTCTCTGAGCGGTGCGTCATGCGACTGCGGATGCGCCCGCCGTCATGACGGCGAGAGAGCGGTTGATGCTTTCGGCCGCGTCGCGGCCCATGGCGACGGCAGACACCGTCAGGTCCTGGCCTCCGAAGGCGCAGTCGCCGCCGGCCCAGACGCCGGGAAGCGACGTGCGACCCTCGGCGTCGATGGCGATCTTGCCACCTTCGATCTTGAGGCCGTCTAGACCCTGAGCGTCGAGCTTCTGGCCGATGGCGACCAGGATCTGGTCAGCCTTGATCTCGGTCGTGTGGCCGGTGCCTTTCATTATGCCGTTTTCGAGGTGGGTGTATTCGAAGTTGATCGCAGAACAGTGGCCACTGTGATGGGCAACTTCCTTCGGCTGCAGCCAGTGGCGGATGTTGACGCCCTTGGAGGTCGCGAGATCCTGCTCGAATTCCGAGGCGTTCATGTGTTCCTTGCCGCGGCGATAGCAGATGGTGACGTTCTCGGCGCCGAGAAGCTTCGCCTGAACGGCAGCATCGATCGCTGTCATGCCACCGCCGATGACGACGACGTCGCGGCCGACCGGCACGTCGGCCTTGTCATCCGCCTGGCGCAGCCTTTCGATGAAGTCTACGGCACCCGTCACGCCATTGATCTGGGCGCCGGGGATGTTGAGGCCGTTGACGTTGCCGAGGCCGGCACCGATGAAGACGGCGTCGTGCTTGGCCTGGAGATCGGCAAGCTTGAAGTCCATGCCCATTTCCTGGCCGTCCAGCACGTCGATATTGCCGAGTGACAGGATGTAGTCGACTTCCTTCTGGGCGAAGTCGTTGGGCGTCTTGTAGGCGGCGATGCCGTATTCGTTGAGGCCGCCGGCCTTCTCGCGGGCTTCGTAGATCGTCACCTGGTGGCCGTGCATGGCCAGCCGATGGGCTGCTGCGAGGCCGGCAGGGCCTGCGCCAACGATACCGACCGTTTTGCCGCTAGAGGCTGCCGGGGAATAGAACTGGCGGCCTTCTTCGATCGCGATGTCGGTGGCGTAACGTTGCAGGCGGCCGATTTCGACCGGGCGCTCTTCGGCCGTGTTGCGCACACAGGCCTCCTCGCAGAGCGTTTCGGTCGGACAGACGCGGGCGCACATGCCGCCGAGGATGTTCTGGTCGAAGATGGTCTTGGCGGCGCCGAGCGGATTGCCAGTCGATATCTGCCGGATGAACATCGGGATATCGATGGCGGTGGGACAGGCCGTCATGCAGGGCGCGTCGTGACAGAAGTAACATCTGTCGGAGGCGACAAGGGCCTCATGGCCGCCGAGGCGGGGATGCAGGTCGGAGAAATTCTTCGCATAATCGGCAGCGTCAAGCCGCCCGGCCTTCAGGCCTGGTTCCAGTCTTCGCATCGCAGTTCCCTCTTTTATATTCGAAGCGATGCAGGGAAGCGTAACGCAGGTTCAAACTTTTATCAAACGGTAAAAAAAATGGATTCTGGGCGCCGCAAGCCTTGAGAATGCTGGATAGTTGACCTTCATCAATCCCGGGTCCTCCCGACACCCGCCTCGAAATGAACGGTGAAAAAAACATGAGTGTGAGCTTCAACTATATACTTTACTCGAATTGTCATGTTTTGTATGGCTTCAACTCAGGCGGCGTGACCATCGCGGCCTCCGATCGATTTTCTGGGAGACGGGACAGCATGGCGAAGAAGAAAAAGCAGGCGGGCAAGAAGCCGGGAGCGGAGGCCTCCTCGGTTGCAACGACGCCGAAGACGCAAGCAGAAGTGCGCAGCTTTCTCTATGTCGGCGGGCGGGATTGCCAGGTCGCGCATCTCCGGCAGATCGCCAGTAATTTTGGTGCGGAACTTATTCACCATGATGGGGGTTTACGGGAAGCGGTATCGCGAATCGACACGGTGCTACCCTCCGTCGACTGCGTCTTCTGCCCTATCGACTGTATCAGTCACGATGCGTGTTTGCGCGTGAAGAGCGGTTGTAAGAAGTTCGGTAAGACTTTCATTCCGCTGCGAAATGGCTCGAAATCCAGTCTCGAGCGCGCGCTGCAGACGCTGAATGAAAGGAATACGGACGTATGAGCAGAGACGGTTTCGAAACGGGTGGCATGAGTGCTTTTCAGGAGCTTGCACGACAGCGCGGCGAGGGGCTCCTTCCGGAGCTTGCCGAGGCAATCTTGCAACGCTCGCAGGAAAGTGAAGTGACGAATTGCGAAATCGTCACTTTGCCGGGCTTGCACGAACGCAAATCGGCTACCATGTACGCAGCTGTGAACCGGGCCCCCGCCCTTATCATCGAATTTCCCGCGCCAAGGTGGCAGCGGAACGCCAACGCCAGGTCGTAGTCGTTTCGTCAGCCATTCTCATTCGGGAAGCAGAGGAACTTTCCGCATGAACGCTCAGCAACCGGTTGCGAAGACGATCCTCAACGCCGTGCCTATCCTGCCTTCCCTCAACTTGTCAGAAACCCGCAACTTCTATGTCGAATATCTCGGCTTCGAAGAAATCGGTCTCGACTGCCTCGACTATCTGGTCGTTCGGCGTGGCGGGATGGAGCTGCATTTCTGGCTGAGCGACGACCCGATGCAGTGCCAGAACAGCTCGGTGTTCTTCCGGGCTGATACGCCGACCGAGATCTATCGCGATTTCTGTGACCGTGGGATCGAGGCAATCCGCCCGTCCGACGCCCAGGGTGAAGACATCCGCTTCCACGTGCGTGACCCGCACGGCAATCTGCTGATGTTCTCGGGCATGGGCTCCGCCGCCCTCGCTCACTGAGTCTTTTCGCTGAGTTAGCGAGGCCCGCTGGACTTCCAGTGGAGCCTCAGCTTCGCGGCGGCAAGAGAGCGCCGATGGCAAGCACAAGCCATGATGCGATGAGCGTCATGCCACCTGTCGGGGCTGCCATCGGAAACAGGCCGGTGCCGAGGAAATGCCGGGCGACGAGATCGCCGGCAAACAGCAAAGTTCCAACCGACATTCCCAACGCAACGAGACCCGCGAGCCGGATCCTGTCGCCCGCAAGCGCCAATGCTACCAGAGCCGGCGCATGGGCGAGGCATATGGTCGAGGCCGGGCGCAGCAAGGCCTCGCCGCCGGCATGACTTGCTGCGGCCGCAAGGCCGACGCCTGCTGCTCCGATCAGTCCAGATGCTACGGCTGCCCATCTGGTGTCGCGCATGATGGCCATCCGGCTCACTCCTTGTTCTGCATATGGTAGGCGAGCTTCTCGATCGGCGGCCAGATGATCTCCCGAAGTTTGGGATGCTCGACGGTCTCGTCCAGCGCACGGCGGAAGCAGAGCAACCATTCGTCCCGCTCGACCGGACCGATCTCGGCGACGAAATGGCGACGCCTGAGCATCGGATGGCCGCGCTTCTGCATGTAGATCGGTGGGCCACCCAGATAGCCCGTCAGGTAGTCGTAGAACTTCTCTTCGCTGCCGGTGAGATCCGGTGGATGGACAGCACGGCAATGTGCCGCCTCGGGCAGCGTGTCCATCAGTTCGTAGAAGCGGCGCGTCAGCGCCTTCACGGTCGCATCGCCACCGATCGCTTCATAAAGGGTAATCGTCTCATCGCTCATGCTGTCGTCCTCGAGTGAGGTCTTTTCGCGCTTTCGACGGCGTGTTGCAACGGGGTAGGGACTTCCGTGGCAATCCGGCGCAGTCGCGGTGCCGCCTTGCAACAAAAGCAGGGGACATGTGGCCCTGACCATGCCATAAGGGCGCCGATTTCCAGCAGGCGCCCTCATCCATGATCCGCATCGAAAACATCTCCAAGCAGCTCAGCCACCGCATCCTTTTCATCGAGGCGTCGGCAGCCCTCAATCGTGGTGAGAAGATCGGCCTTGTCGGGCCGAATGGTGCTGGCAAGACCTCGCTCTTCCGCATGATCATCGGCCACGAGCTGCCGGATGAGGGCCAGGTCTCCGTCGATAAGGGCGTGTCGATCGGCTATTTCAGCCAGGATATCGGCGAGATGTCCGGCCGCTCGGCCGTGGCCGAAGTGATGGACGGGGCAGGGCCGGTGAGCGAGGTCGCCGCCGAACTGCGCGAACTCGAGGCGGCCATGGTCGATCCTGATCGTATGGACGAGATGGACGCGATCATCGAGCGCTACGGCGAGGTGCAGGCGCGCTATGAGGAGCTCGACGGCTATGCCTTGGATGGCCGGGCCCGCGAAGTGCTGGCCGGTCTCTCCTTCTCGGAAAGCATGATGGACGGCGATGTCGGCGCGCTCTCGGGCGGCTGGAAGATGCGTGTGGCGCTCGCCCGCATCCTCTTAATGCGCCCCGACGTGATGTTGCTCGACGAACCGTCGAACCATCTCGATCTCGAAAGCCTGATCTGGCTCGAGCAGTTCCTCAAAGGCTACGAAGGGGCATTGCTGATGACCTCGCATGACCGCGAGTTCATGAACCGCATCGTCAACAAGATCATTGAGATCGATGCCGGCCAGCTCAACAGCTATTCCGGCGACTATGTCTTCTATGAGGGGCAGCGTGCCTTGAACGAGAAGCATCAGCAGTCGCAGTTCGAGCGCCAGCAGGCGATGCTTGCCAAGGAAATCAAGTTCATCGAGCGCTTCAAGGCGCGCGCTTCCCATGCTTCCCAGGTGCAGAGCCGGGTGAAGAAGCTGGAAAAGATCGACCGGGTCGAGCCGCCGAAGCGTCGCCAGGTCGTCGCCTTCGAATTTCAGCCGGCGCCGCGTTCGGGTGAAGATGTCGTCAGCGTCAAGAACATCTCCAAGCGCTACGGCGACAAGGTCATCTATGACGGCTTCGACTTCATGGTCCGCCGCCGCGAGCGCTGGTGCATCATGGGCATCAACGGGGCCGGCAAGTCGACGCTTCTGAAGCTGGTGGCCGGCGATTCGAAGCCGGACGAGGGCACGGTGTCGATCGGCGCCAGCGTCAAGATGGGCTATTTCGCCCAGCATGCGATGGACGTGCTCGATGGCGAGATGACCATCTTCGAAATGCTGGAGACGACCTTCCCGCGGGCAGGCCAGGCGCCGCTTCGCGCGCTGGCAGGCTGCTTCGGCTTCTCGGGTGACGATATCGACAAGCGGGTGCGGGTCCTCTCCGGTGGCGAGAAGGCACGTCTGGTCATGGCGATCATGCTGTTCGATCCGCCGAACCTGCTTGTGCTCGACGAGCCGACCAACCACCTCGACCTCGATACCAAGGAAATGCTGATCAAGGCGCTGTCGCAATACGAAGGCACCATGCTCTTCGTCAGCCACGACCGCCATTTCCTCGCAGCCCTGTCGAACCGTGTTCTCGAGATCACGCCTGAAGGCGTCTTCCAGTATGGCGGCGGCTATACGGAATATGTGGAGCGCACCGGCCACGAGGCGCCAGGCCTCAGGAGCTGAGGTTGAACAGCTATGAAGACGTAAAAAAGCCCGAGGTTCGATTGCGATCCTCGGGCTTTTTGATGTTTGGAAACGGGGTTTGCTCAGGTCGAGTGGCCGTTGAAGGTCGAGTGCCACTTCCAGGCGGAGCGGATGATGTCGTCGATGCCGTGCTTGGGATCCCAGCCGAGGACTTCGCGGGCGAGCGTATTGCTCGCGACAAGGCCCGGTGGGTCTCCGGGGCGGCGCTCGGTGCGCTTGATCGGCATGGCGCGGCCCGACACGGTCTCTATGGCCGTGATCAGTTCCTTGACGGTCGTACCGTTGCCTGTGCCGAGATTGATGGCGATGGTCTCGCCGCCTTTCAGCAGATAGTCGACGGCGCGGACATGGGCGTCGGCGAGATCGTTGACGTGGATGTAGTCGCGGATGCAGGTGCCGTCGCGCGTGTCGTAGTCCTCGCCGAAGATCGAGAAGAATTCGCGGCGTCCAAGGGCCGTTTCGATCGCAAGCGGGATGGCATGGGTCTCAGGCGAATGCCACTCGCCGATGCGGCCTTCGAAGTCGGCGCCGGCGGCGTTGAAGTACCGCAGCATGACGGAACGCATGCGGCCACAGAGGTTGAGGTCACCCAGCGCCTGCTCGACGATGTGCTTGGTGCGGCCGTAAGGATTGATGGGCTTCTGGCCGTGCTTCTCGTCGAGCGGCAGGTATTCCGGCGCACCATAGGTGGCGCAGGTCGAGGAGAAGACGAAGTTGCGGATATCGGCCTCGCTGAGGGCTTGCAGCAGGCTGAGCGTACCGGATACGTTGACGTCGTAGAAGTGCTCCGGCTCCTTGAAGGACTGACCAACCTCGATCAGGCCGGCGAAATGCATCGCTGCCTTTGGCTGGTATTTGGCGAGCACTTCCCTAAGGCGCGTCTTGTCCCGGATGTCCCCCTGTTCTGCGGGACCCCATTTGACGAATTCCGGATGACCCGAGGTGAAGTTGTCGTAGACGACCGGTAGATAGCCGCGCTCGGAGAGGGCGAGGCAGGTGTGGGAGCCGATATAGCCGGCGCCGCCGACAACGAGGATTGGGGTCGCAGTCATGGCTGTTTCTCGATCAGAGCGGCGCGTGTACGAAAGCCGGCATCGCTGCCTGCTCTTTCGACTTCGAAAGAAATAGGCGGGCGGTGTCGAGCGCTTCGCGGATCGTTACGTCCATGTCGAGGTAGCGGTAGGTCGCAAGGCGACCGACAAAGGTGACGGCCTTCTCCTCATTGGCCCGGGCGACGTAGTCGGCGAGCTGTGCCTTCTCTTCGACGAGACGGATCGGATAATAGGGGATGTCGTCCTCGCCGCAGGCGCGGGAGAATTCGCGGTAGCAGACCGAGCCCTCGTGGCTTTCCCAGGGCGAGAAATGCTTGTGCTCGGTGATGCGGGTGTAAGGCACCGAGGCATCGCCGTAGTTCATGACGGCGCAACCCTGGTAGTCGCCCTGATAGGTGAAGCGCTCGAAATCAAGCGTGCGATAGCCGAGCCGGCCGAATTCATAGCCGAAATAGCCGTCGAGCGGGCCGGAATAGAAGAGGTGCGCATAGTCATGGGGTGCGCGCGGATCCACGTGCTGGCCGAGCGTCACCTTGATCTTCGGATGGTCGAAGATCTTTTCGATCATGTCGGTATAGCCGTTTTCCGGCATGCCTTGGAATTTGTGGAAGAAGTAGTTGTCGTCGTAATTGAAGCGCACGGGCAGGCGCTTCAGGATCGAGGCCGGCAGGGCGGTGGGCGAGCAGCCCCACTGCTTTTCGGTATAGCCCTTGAAGAAGGCCTCATAGAGATCGCGACCGACGAAGCGCAGCGCCTGCTCCTCGAAGGTCTGCGGGTCGGTGATCGTCTTGTCGGCCTGTTCCTCGATGAAGGCGCGTGCCTCTTCCGGGCGGAAGGTCTTGCCGAAGAACTGGTTGATCGTGTGCAGGTTGACCGGCAGGGAATAGACCTGGCCCTGGCTCGTGGTCTTCACGCGGTTCTTGTAGGGCAGGAATGTCTGGTAGCTGTTGACGTAGTCCCAGACTTCCGCGTCGTCCGTGTGGAAGATGTGGGGCCCATAGATGTGGACCATGACGCCGGTGTCGGCATCGCGCTCGGTGTGGCAGTTGCCGCCGATATGCGGGCGCGTGTCGAAGACATCGACCTCGAAGCCGGCTTCCGCCAGTTCGCGTGCGATGACGGCGCCGGACAGACCTGCGCCGACAATTCCGATTTTCTGACCCTGTGCCATGCGCTGGGTGTTCCTCGATTTTCAGGGGCGGTGCGGTTCCAGCTTTCAAGCCTGCCGCGTCTCGCCCTGTTGTTGAAGACCGGCGGTCACCCGCCGGTCGATTCATGGTGACACTAGGCCGCCCGTTTCGGCGGCCCCGTATTCACCAGGTCAGGCGGGCTTTGCAGGCCACAGACGCGTGTCGTGCGGGACCGGATGGAAGGCATGCCAATCGGCAATCCGGTCCTGGTAGCGCTTGCGATAGGCGGCCTCGTCTTCGAACTCGACTTCTGCTAGCACGACATCAGTGCCGATCTCGTAATACATCTCCATGTTGGAGAGGTCCGGAACCGGGGTCTCGCCGCGTTCGCGCTCACCCTGCATCTGCCAGTAAAGCTCTTCCAGACGACGCACGAGGCGCGGAATGTCACGCAGGGCGCAGGTGTCGCGCTGGGCCTGGATGGAATTGCGGATCTGCGCGAGAGCTGCCGGATCTCTGGCCAGAGCCACGGCCTTGCGGACATATTCGTCCGGGGTGGCGCAGATGAGTTCCGGAACGCCGGCCGACTTCACGATGCTGCTGCAGAAACGCGATGCAAAGCTCTTGCCCGGAACGGTGAGGACGGGGAGACCCATGGTCAAGGCATCCGATGCCGTCGAATGGGCGCCATAGGGGAAGGTGTCGAGGAACAGGTCCGCGATCGCAATCCGCGCCAGATGGTTCGGGTTTGCCGCCTTCGGTGCGAAATAGATGCGGGCAGGATCGACGCCGGCGGAGGTCGCCAGTTCGCGCAGGCGCTGATTCACCACATCCGATCCCCCAAGCAGCCAAAGCACGCTGCCGGGCGTCGCCGTCAGGATGGCCATCCAGCGGGTAAACACGCCGGCGGTGATTTTCTGCATGCCGTTGAAGCAGGCGAAGACGAAGGCGTCCTCGGGCAGGCCGGCTTCCGTGCGCGTCGGGCGGGGGCCGATCAGACGCTTCCGGTCGACCGGCTGGTTGCAGGGAATGTGGAGGACCTTTTCGGTGTAGTAGAGCTCGTTGCCCGGCGGAATGATCTGCTCGTCGGCGATGATGTACTGGTGCACCGGGCTCGCCATGGTGCCGGGATAGCCGCAGAAATTCACGATCACAGGGGCCGGGCGGTAGGAGAAGATCTTCGTGCGGGCAAGCTTGGTATAGCCGTTGACGTCGATCAGGACATCGATCTCATCAGCCATGATCAGCTTTGCGGCCTCAAGGTCCGACATCGCAGTAACATCACGCCAGACGTCTATCACGGCCTTCATCCGGTTCTGCGTCGCGTCATTGGTGCGGGCATCGCCGATGTAATAGGCGTAGACTTCGACCGACGACTTGTCGTGCAGTTCCAGAACTTCGCTCAATGCGAAGCCGACGGCGTGATCGCGCAGGTCGGACGAAACGTAACCGATGCGCAGCCGCTGACCAGTGCCGACCTTCTTGCGGGGTTCCGGCCTGTTAAGGTGAGCAGGATCCGGGCGTCCCGCCAACATTTTGAAGTAACGAGCGGCCTTGGCCATCTG
This sequence comes from Allorhizobium sp. nf9_anc, assembly GCF_056323085.1. Taxonomy (NCBI): domain Bacteria; kingdom Pseudomonadati; phylum Pseudomonadota; class Alphaproteobacteria; order Hyphomicrobiales; family Rhizobiaceae; genus Allorhizobium; species Allorhizobium sp. nf9_anc. Next base: position 845,328 of record NZ_CM150481.1, read on the forward strand.
GTAGAGCGGATCGTCGGAATAGCAGGCGAGGGGAAGCGGCGAGATCGAGTCCAGCATCTGCTTCTTGGTCACGTATTCCGATGCCTGGACGACCGGCCACTTGCACTGATGCTGGCGGACCGAAATCCAGTGCTGGCCGGCTTCCGGCTTGTCGGGGCGCAGCTCGATCGCCTGCCATAGAGCCGTTTCCGCATCCGCGTAGAGGCTGGCGCCTTCCATCACGCGGCCGATGTGCTGCAGGGCCATCAGGCGATGCACTGACTTGTCCGGGGTGATTTCCGATGTCTGCTCGACATAGCTGCGCCACTGCTGGATCGCCAATGCGCCGAGGCCGCAATCCTCGTAGGTACGGCCGAGGTTGATGTGGGCCTGCCCCATCATCGGGGCCGCCCTCAAGGCGGCCTTCAAAGCATTGATGGCACCGGCGGTGTCGCCGAGCGCCTTCAGGACGACGGAATAGTTAAAGAAGGCAAGATGAAGCAGCGGGCTCTGGTCGTTGAACGCGGTCCAGGTCTTGTAGAGTTCTGCTGCCAGAGCCGACTGTCCCGAGGCGCCCCAGTGTTCTGCGAGCTGCAGCAACTCAATCAGCGAGAGCTTCTGGTTTCTGGCCTTGTCCATTGCGGCAGCGAGCTGGGCGTTCTGCTCCGGGGCGAATGCTGTATGTATCACCATCGACATCACATCTGTTGTCGGCCATGGGACTGGCCAGGTTACGTTCCTGCGCGGAGGCGTCTAGGGAACACCTATTCGGCCTAGCTTGCTTTGGGCTTGCGTTCTCGGCTCCGCTCACATCTTGCAGCTTGCCAAATCACTTCGTCTTGGTGATAGCATCCAAGGAAAGTTGCATGTACGTAACTGACCACTAAGAATAGACGGGTGACTTCCCGCATAGGCTGTTAATAGAAAATTAGAGTGTGCGGCCTAATCATTTGGGCAAGACTCGTCTCACCACATTCGTTTGTACACGAATCGGTGAGGCAAGGTGCGTGTCCGGATCGGGATGCGGACCTAGGTGGTGTGGGAAGCAGAGATCAGCTCTGCTGCATGATGCCCTCTCCAACGCCAGGCTCGGTCGAGCCATGTTTTCCAAAGACTTTCGTCCGTGAGGACACCGTTGTAGGGCGTCAACAGACAAACGCTTGAAGACGGATATCAGCCACTTAGGGCGCATTATGCTCCCGGGGTCGAGACGGTGATGCACAGGCTGTGCTCCCCCGATCGGTGGCAAGGAATGCAACGGCCAACCGCAAACGTTGAAGGCGCGCGTCACATGACTTCGATTATCTCTTCTTTGAGCATCAACCAGATCAAAACGCTGTCTACCGCGACGATCGCCAACTTCACGAGCTCCGACATTGCCGCACTGAGCACAGCTCAGGTTGCGGCTCTTTCTTCGACTCAGATCGGCGCGTTGCAGACCGACGACTTCGACGGCCTCAGCTCCAGCCAGCTCGGTGCGATCTCGAGCGTCGCCGCTCGTGGACTCACAGTTGACCAGCTCGCCGTCATCGATAGCGCCAAGATGTCCGGCCTCAACAGCCGCCAGCTCGGAGCACTGACGTCCACGCAGGTCGCTGCACTGACCTCTGACCAGTTCGAAGCGCTCTCCACCTCGCAGCTCAACGCCATCAGCAGCCTCGGTCTGGCCGGCCTCCAGACCGATGACATCGCGACGCTGACCTCCGCCGAACTCTCGGTCCTCAGCACGCGCGCACTGGCTGGCCTCTCGACCGGCAGCTTCGCAGCCCTCAACAGCAGCCAGATCTCCGGCCTGACCAGCGGTCAGATCGCCTCGCTCTCGACAGCCGTCATCGCCAATCTGACCTCCACGCAGATCGACGGCCTGACCTCGACCCAGATCTCGGCGCTCACCTCGCGCCAGATTTCGGCTCTGTCGTCTGACAATCTCGCGACCTTCTCCACGGAACAGGTCGTTGCGCTGAACAGCCGCGCTGTTGCAGCCCTCTCCTCTGCGCAGGTTTCCGCTCTCTCGAGCACCCAGGTTGGTGTTCTGACCACGAGCCAGCTTGCAGTCCTCACCTCTTCGGCCGTTCGCGGCCTCGGCGCCGACGATATCGACAGCCTGTCCTCCGACAAGGTTGCCGCTCTCGCATCGAAGAGCCTTGCTGCTCTTTCGACCGACGCATTCGCTTCTCTCGACTCGACCCAGCTGGCTGCATTGACCTCTGCGAAGGTCGGCACTCTGACCACCACGCAGATCGCTTTGCTGACCTCCGCGCAGGCTGATGGCCTGACGTCGACCCAGTTGGCCGGCCTCACCAGCGCGCAGATGAGCGCAATGTCTTCTGATACGCTGGCGTCGCTGACGACTGATCAGATCGCAGGTCTCAGCAGCCGCGTTATCGGTTCGCTGACCTCTGCCAAGGTCGCCGCACTCAGCAGCGCTCAGATTGAAGGTCTTTCGACCTTGCAGCTTGCTGCTCTCAGCTCCACCGCGATCCGCGGTCTGGAAACCGCTGACGTCGCGACCTTCACGTCGACCGAACTTGCAGCCCTCAACTCTCGCGCTCTTGCTGCGCTCTCGACTGATAACATTGCAGTCCTCACCTCGGGCCAGCTGACTGCCCTGTCCAGCGGTCAGGTTGCTTCGCTGACCACGCAGCAGGTTGCCGCTCTCGGCAGCGCGCAGCTGACTGGCCTTAGCACAAACCAGGTGGCTGCCCTGAGCTCTGCACAGGTCGTAGCACTTGGAAGCGCCAATGTGGCCTCCCTGTCGACCGGGCAGGTGGCAGCCCTTAGCAGCCGCGCTGTCGGCGCGCTGACGACGTCTCAGCTCGAGGCCATGACAACAGGCCAGATCGAGGCTCTCAGCTCTGCCCAGATCGCTGCTCTGTCCTCCAGCGACCTCGCTGCTCTTTCGTCCGAAGATCTGAACACCTTCACGACTGCCGAGTTTGCAAGCCTGAGCTCCGCTGCCATCCGCGGCATCACCTCCGCAGTCATCGGCAGCCTTACGACCGACCGTATCGCTGCCCTCAACTCCAAGGCTGTGGCCGCTCTGGAGAGCAGCCAGGTTGTTGCCCTGACGTCCGCTCAGGTCGCTGCCTTGAGCACCGGCCAGATCGGCGCCTTGAGCTCCGCTGCGGTCCGCGCGCTCGAAACCGCAGATCTTGCGACCTTCGACTCAGCCGACATCGCTGCCCTGCAGTCTCGTTCGCTCGCAGCACTCACCACCGACAAGTTTGCAACGCTGACCTCGACGCAGCTCGTCGGTCTGACCTCCGGCCAGATCGCTGCCCTGTCGACATCCATCATCGGGACGCTCGACAGCACGCAGCTCGACGGCTTCACCACCAGCCAGATTGCTTCTCTGTCCTCGGTCCAGCTCGCTGCACTGACGACCGCTGCAATCGCCTCTCTCGACACCGCTCAGCTGGCCGCAATCACCACGCGTGCCATCGGTGCGCTGAAGTCCGATCAGCTTGCTGCGCTCACTTCCGCCCAGTTCGATGCTCTTTCGACCGGACAGCTGTCACAGCTGACTTCCACGGCCATCCGCGGCCTTGACTCCTCTGCAGTCGGAACTCTTACCTCTTCCGAGATTGCAGTCCTGAGCAGCCGCGCAATTGCCGCCCTGTCGACCCAGAACGTTGCCTTGCTCGACTCGGCACAGATCTCTGGTCTCACCTCCGCACAGGTTACGGCGCTGACAACCGCGCAGGTTGGCATTCTCGAGAGCGATCAGCTGGATGGTCTTGCCAGCGGTCTCGTCGGTCTGATGTCCAGCGCTCAGGTCAGCGTCCTGACGACTGACGCAGTGGCCTCGCTCTCGACCGATCAGGTCGCTGCCATCAGCAGCCGCGCATTCGGTGCTCTCAGCTCTGCACAGATCGCAGCAATGACCACCGGCCAGATCGCCGCACTCACGACCAACCAGATCGCTGCACTCTCGAGTGCTGCAGTTGCCGGCCTCGGTACCGACGACCTCGATACCTTCGCTTCGAGCGACCTTGCTGCTCTGAACTCCAGAGCTCTTGCAGCCCTGTCGACGACGAACATCGCATCTCTCGACTCGACGCAGCTTGCAGGCCTGACCACCGGCCAGATGTCTGCAATGACCACTGCCCAGGTCGCGACCCTGGTCAGCACCCAGATCGACGGATTGACGACGGCCATCGTGGCCATGCTGTCGAGCTCGCAGATCCGGGCACTGACGACCGATGCCCTGGCCTCGCTGTCCACCGAACAGATCGCTGCGGTGAACACCCGCGCAATCGCTGCCCTCGGCTCTGATGCAGTGGCTGCCCTCAGCTCTACCCAGATCGGTGTCCTCACCACTGGGCAGCTGGCATCGCTGACCAGCGCTGCGGTCGCCGGTTTGACGAGCGAAGACCTCGACGGTCTGGACTCGGCGGATCTCGCAGTCATGAACTCGCGAGCCATCGCTGCCCTCTCGACGCAGAACATCGCTTCGCTGGACAGCACGCAGCTCAGCGGTCTGACGACGGCACAGGTTGCTTCTCTGACCACGGCTCAGCTCGCGGCCCTCGGCTCCGCCCAGATCGACGGACTGACATCGACCCAGGTCGCAGTCCTCAGCTCTGTACAGATCCAGGCCCTGTCCACCGACAACATCGCCTCGCTCTCCACAGAGCAGGTTGCGGCCCTGAATTCCCGGGCGGTTGGCGCACTCTCCTCTGGCCAGCTCGATGCTCTGAGCACGGCCCAGGTGGCGGCGCTGGTATCGGGTCAGATTGCAGCCCTGAGCTCTGCCGATCTGGCGGCCCTCTCGTCCGCTGACATCGCGACCTTCACCACCGACGAAATCGCAGTGATCTCCTCTGCGGCGATCAGCGGCTTGTCGACGGATGCCATTGCCGGACTGGGTACCGGTCAGGTCGCTGCCATCTCGAGCCGCGCTCTTGGCTCACTGACCTCGGCGCAGGTCGGTGCCCTCACGTCGGCCCAGTTTGCCGCCCTCTCTACCGCCCAGCTTTCGCAGCTGAGCTCGGCAGCAGTGGCCGGCATCGAGACCGGAGACCTTGCAACGCTCGACTCCGCTGAACTTGCAGTGCTCCAGACCCGCACGATTGCGGCTCTCAGCTCCGACAAGTTCGCAACTCTGGGCTCTGCACAGCTGAGTGGCCTGACGACCGGCCAGGTGGCCGCGCTGACGACTGCCCAGCTTGCAACGCTCAACAGCGGAACGATCGCAGGTCTCAACTCGACCCAGATCGCGGCCCTAAAGTCCAACCAGATCGCGGCCCTGTCGACCGACAGCCTCGCGGCTCTGACGTCGGCTCAGCTGCCTGGATTGGCAACGAGCGGTATCGCAAGCCTGTCTTCGGACAAGATCGCGGCACTGACATCCGCCCAGTTCGACTATCTCTCGACGGCTCAGCTCGGAGCGATCAGCTCCACCGGTATCGCCGGTCTGACGACTGAGGACATTGCGACCTTCGCTCCGACGGATCTCGCAGCCCTCAGCCCGAAGGCACTGGCCGCCATGTCGACCACGAACTTTGCGGCCCTCGGGTCTGCACAGCTCGCCGGCATGACCAGCAGCCAGATGGCCGCACTGACAACGGCGCAAATCGCGGTCCTGTCCACCGATGATATCGGCGGCCTCACCACGGGACAGATTGGCGCCATGACCAGCGCACAGCTCGGGGCACTGTCGACACAGAACCTGGCAACCTTCACGACCAGCCAGATTGGGGCGATCGGTACACGGGTCCTGTCCAGCCTGAACTCCGGTCAGGTGACGGCACTGACGTCGGCGCAGGTCGAGGCTCTCTCGAGCGGCCAGCTGACAGCCTTGAGCTCGGCAGCGATTGCCGGTCTTGAGACCGAGGACATGGCGACCTTCACGTCGACCGAACTCGCCATGCTGAACACGAAGACGATTGCCGCCCTTTCGACAGGCAACTTCGCTCAGCTCACCTCGACGCAGCTTGCAGGCTTGACCCCGGGCCAGGTCGCAGGTCTCACATCGAGCCAGATCGGCGGTCTGACTTCGACCCAGATCGACGGTCTCTCGACGACCCAGATCGCGGCCCTGACGACTGCCCAGGCGGCGAGCCTCTCGACTGCCGGCCTGGTGTCCTTCTCGACCGATCAGGTTGCGGCACTGAGCTCTAAGGTTGTCGGCTCGCTGTCGACCGATCAGCTGGTGGCCATGACCACGGGTCAGATCGAGGCTCTCACCTCGACGCAGGTCGCAGCCCTGAGCTCGGCAGCGATCAGCGCCCTGGAAAGCGCGGATCTGGCTCTGTTCTCGACGGACGACATCGCAGCGATCAAGACCTCTGCCATCGCCGGCCTCTCGACCGACGATATCAGCAACCTGACCTCTCAGCAGGCGCAGGCTGTTACCACGGCTCAGGTTCAGGCGATGAACAGCGACCAGGTCGCGGCCATCATCGCTAAGTATCAGTCGATCTAATAGGAAGGGGCGCGTCTCGCGCCCTAACCACCGACACGCTGAAGAGCCCCGCCCTTGCTGGCGGGGCTTTTCGTTTGGGCAAAGCTTGTCGCGATCAGGCGCTAGCTATGCCAGCCGCTATCCGCGAGGTGAGCTGAGGTGGGTTCTCGTAGTGCAGAGCCATGCCGCAACAGGAAAACGCCGCCCCAGATCTTGAGGCGGCGTTTTCAATTGCGTGGCTGAATGGCTGTTGAGGGCGATCCCTGGTCCTCAGACGCGAACCTTCGCCGCATCCCGTGCCAAGGCCTCTTCCGTCGCACTGCGTCGATACCAGACGGTGATGATCGAGGAGGTGATGACGATGAAGAGGCTGTAGAGGATCGGAATGAACAGCACTTCCTGCTGTTGAATGCCGGTAAAGGACAGCGTCACGATCAGCGCTGCCAGCGGGCCGTTCTGGATGCCGGTTTCGAGGCTGATGGTGCGGGCGCGGTTGCTGTCCTGGCGCAAGCCGCGGGCGAGCCAGTAGCCGAGCAGCATGCCGGTCAGGCCGATCCCGATTGCGGCGATATAGACGGGGAAGGGGGTGTCGAGCAGCATTTGATAGTTGCGCGGGACCCAGGAGCCGATCAGGAACAGGATTACGACAACGCCGAGCATTGAGCCGATCATCTCGATCGTGGCGCCGGCATTGGCATTCATCTTGCGCAGGAACATGCCCAGCACAGTGGGGACGAGCAGAACCACGAGGACCTGGGCGACATTGCCGGCCGGGATCACATAGTCGCCGCCAAGTCCCGCCAGTCCGCTGTAGAAGCTGAGCAGGAAGGGGACCATCACCACGGCAACAAGCGTCGAGACCGTTGTCATCATGATCGACAGTGCCAGCACGCCCTTGGAGAAGTAGGTGAAGATGTTGCTGGTCGTGCCGCCCGGCATGCATGCGATCAGGATCAGGCCGGCCGCCATTCCGGCCGGAAGCCCGAGGATCACTGCCAAGGCATAGCCGAGGAATGGCATGATCATATATTGGCTCAGAAGGCCGACCAGGATGCCCTTTGGCTTGCGGAAGGCGATGAAGAAGTCGCGCCAGGTCATCGAGGCGCCCATGCCAAGCATGATCACCATCATCATGATGCCGAGCAGGGTGGTTTCAAGTTCCGTCAACATGTGGGTTTGCCCTCGCTCACTTCTTTAATTCGACCAGCACTTCGGCCTTCAGATCCTTACGGAGGATCTTGCCGATCGGCGTCTTGGGGAGGGCGTCTCGGAAGACGATGGATTTCGGAACCTTGTAGTCGCTGAGAACAGTGCGGCAGTGGGCGCGGATCGCCTCCTCGGTCAGGTCTCCTTCGTGGTCCGGGTTCTTGACGACGTAGGCACGCACGGCCTCGCCGGTCTTAGCGTCAGGGATCGCTATGACGGCCGCTTCCAAAACCGCGTCCATCTTGGCGAGCGCGTCTTCCACCTCGTTGGGATAGACGTTGAAGCCCGAGACCAAGACGAGATCCTTCTTGCGGTCGACGATCTTCAGGAAGCCCTGATCGTCCATCACGGCGATGTCGCCTGTCGCGAACCAGCCGTTCTGCAAGGCGCTTGCGCTCTCCTCCGGGCGTTGCCAGTAGCCGAGCATGACCTGGCGTCCGCGGACCAGAAGCTCGCCCGGTTCGCCTGAGGCGACCTGCTTGCCATCGCCATCTACGAGGATGACGTCACAGCCCGGCACGGGGATGCCGATGCTGCCCGCCTTCGCACGGTCATCGAGCGGGTTGAAACTGACAAGAGGCGATGTTTCGCTGAGGCCATAGCCTTCGGCGATCGGCGTTCCCGTCATCACCCGCCAGCGGGTGGCGACCGCCTCATGCAGGGCCGTGCCGCCGGCGATCGCCGCGCGCAACTTCCTGGGCGGGTAGGCTGCAAACCATTCCTCGTTCATCAGGCCGTTGAACAGCGTGTTGACCCCGGTGATCCAGGTGATCGGATAGTTTTCGATCGCACGCTGCAGGTTTTGCACGGGGCGCGGCGAGGGGATCAGGATATTGCGCGCGCCGAGTTCGAAGAAGGTCATCAGGTTCGCGGTGAAGGCGAAGATGTGGTAGAGCGGCAGTGCCGTCAGCACCTGGTCCTCACGGGCCATGACGCCTCCGGACACGGCCCGCACCTGGTCTAGATTGGTGAGAATATTGCCATGGGTGAGCATGGCACCCTTGGCGACGCCGGTCGTTCCGCCCGTATATTGCAGCAGCGCGAGGTCATCGGGACCGGACGCTGCCCACATGGCCTTCACGTCCGCGCCGTGCATGCGGCCCTTGGCAAGGGCCTCCTTGATCCGAAGCACGGGAACGCCGAGCTGAGGGATTGGCGGCAGAACCTTGCTCCAGAGCTTCTGGACGCCCCTGATGATCACTTCCGGCAGCTTGGGGAAGAATTCAGGCACGCCTGCCATCACCACGGTCTGGATGCCGGTTTTCGGCACGACCTCGGCCAGCTTGTCGGCGAACATGTCGACGATCACGAGCGCCTTCGCGCCGGAATCGTTGAACTGGTGGATCATCTCGCTCGGGGTATAGAGCGGATTCGTATTGACCAGGATGCAGCCTGCCTTGAACACGCCGAAGGCGACAACGGGGTAGGGCAGACCGTTCGGCAGTTGCACCGCGACCCGGTCGCCGGCGCGCAGGCCGCAATCATGATGTAGGAAGGCGGCGAAGGCATCCGACATTTCGCCGACCTCGGAATAGGTCAGGCTACCGTTCATGCCGTTTGGCACGACGCAGGTGAAGGCCTTGCGCGGACCGTTTGCAGCACAGGACTGATCGACCAGATCGGCGATGCTCCTGTAGCGCAGCTCTCCCAGTTCCTGCGGAATGCTTGTGCCATAGGCCGCCAGCCACGGCCGTGGCGGCGTGAAGATGTGTTCCATGTTTCCTCCCCCAGAGCGCTCTGCGGCGCTTCATCGTTCAGGTCCCTAGGCGCATTTGCGATTCCGGGAGCCGTTGAACGAGGGAAAGGATGGAATTGTCTCTGGTCAAAGTCCAGCGATTTCGGGGGCTTGCGAGGCCTCGAAGGCGTCCGAGGTGGGGTTGCCGGGGCGAAATCCCATCACGTCCGCGTTATTGGATTGGAGGCGGTCGGAGAGCGTGTCACGACGCAGCGTGGTGCATGAGGAAGGGCAATGGGAATTTGGAAAAATGGCGCACCCGACAGGATTCGAACCTGTGACCTTTGGAATCGGAATCCAACACTCTATCCAGCTGAGCTACGGGTGCTTCCGACGGCGGGTTGACTCGCCGTTCCAGAAGCGGTCATAGCGCAGTCGCTCGCGCGCTTCAATCCGAAAAGATCGGCCGCCCCTCTGTAATTCTGCCACGCATACGGTATGCGGGCAGAATGGTGGAATGGAGATCAATTGCTCGGTATTGCTTGCGGTGAGATAAACCAATCCTGGGGGAAATGAACGGCGAGCGTTCAAAAACGTCGTTTGGTGCGGCAACGGTTGCGGTTGCGCCCTTGTGGCGTCGGTTTAAACAGATAGTATCGTTACAGGTAGGCGTTCGCGCAAGCGGGCGACCTTTTGAGGGGTCTGTATTGGCTATGGCGGGGATATGCCGGAACTTATAATGGATGAATTCGTACCCAATGCGTCGAAACTCGACTTTTCAGTCATGGACGATGCTGTGGGTTATCGTTTGAGACGGGCGCAGCTCGCCGTGTTTCAGCATTTCAATGAGGCATTTTCATCGAAGGGCCTTCGGCCGACCGATTTCGCCGTCTTGCTGCTGCTGACCTATAATCAGGGTGCCAAGCAGAGCGAGGTGGCCGAGGCGCTGGGCATCCAGCGTGCGAATTTCGTGGCCATCGTCGACGGGTTGGAAAACAAGGGCTTCATCGAGCGGCGCAAGTCGGAGACCGATCGCCGCGTCCAGTCGCTCTACATGACGCCTGCCGGCGAAGCCTATCTGGAAGAGCTGATGCCGATCTGGATCGACCACGAGAAATGGGTTCTGGATCAGCTGGGCGGTGTGGCGGAACGCGACACGGTCAACCAGTTGCTCAAGCGGCTCTACGACTGATCCTCATCGCCTAATGCCCAAATCATAGCGGCTGATCGCTTCGTCGATCAGCCCATTGGCGATTTTCATCCGGATGGTTGCAGCGTCGCGATAGTCCGCCGCGACGCGATCCGGGTGGTTTTCCCTTGCAAAGTGGCGCCGGCGCTCCTGCAGCCGATCACGATCGTCGGATGCCTCGATACCGAGGTCCTCGGCCACTTCGGCGGGGGAGAGACGCTCCAGCCAGGCCGGCGGTGGGGGCGGGGTCTCGGGCTCGGGCTCGGGCTCAGGCGGCTCGACCTCTTCAGGCATCATGAACAGGTAGGCGTCTAGGCGCTGGTCCATGGCCTCGGGCGAAGCTTCAGAAGAGAATGCGGGCGGTTCAGGGACGAAGCTTGCGGGAAGCCCGTTGATGCGGAAGGCCGGCTCTTCGGCCGGGGTCTGCTCTTCAGCCTCTTCGTTTAGCCTGTCGACGACCGACTGGAAGACGGACTTTCCAAACAGCATGCGTATACAGACCTCCGCTGCGGCCGTGCCGCGCCTTGGCGCACAACAACATCCCGAGGTGGTGCGGAGCTTGTGCCGCGCCACCTGCTTCTACGTACCAGTGGTGTGTCGGTTCAGCTCTGCGACTGGCTCTGGCTTTGGGACGGTTCGACCACCAGCTTGACCGTCAGATCCTCACCGGCGATCCCGATCCGCATGCCCGAAACAGGGGCGGCATCGGGGTAGCAGAGACCGGTCGCGATGCGGACATAGCGAGCGTCGGGGCAGTGGTTGTTGGCGGCATCGAAACCCACCCAGCCTAGACCTTGCAGGTGAACCTCGGCCCAGGCGTGGGTCGCGACCTGTTCTATGCGGTCATCCATCAACAGGTAGCCCGAGACGTAACGGGCGGGCAGGGCGAGCAGGCGGGCGGCGGCGATGAAGGCGTGGGCATGGTCCTGGCAGACGCCGCGGCCGGCTTCGAGCGCCTGTTCGGCCGTGGTTTCCGTGCCGGTCGTTCCCGTTTCATAGGCGATCTGGGTGTTGAGCTTGCCCATCAGGTCATGCATCTTCGCCAGCTCGTTATCGCCGGAGAGGCTGCGCGAGAGCTCGCGGATGAGCTTGCCCGGCTTGGTGAGCGGCGTGTCACGCAGATAAAGCCAGAGCGGCACATAGCCCTGATGCGGACCGAAGACGCCGGAGCGATCCTCGGTCTCGACCTCGCCGGAGGCGACGATGTGGACGCTGTGGCTGTCGCCCTCGGTCGATACCAGATGGGTGTGGTTGCCGAACTGATCGTTGAAGCCGGCCTCTACATTGGCACCGTCAACCGCGATGTTCCAGGAGACGATCTTCTGGCCAGGGCTGTCGAGCGGGCAGAGCCGCAACCGTTGCAGCGAATACTGCACCGGGTCGTCATAGCGATATTCGGTGGTATGGCTTATCCGCAGACGCATGCGCTCAATCCTGCTCAGCTGTAGAACCTGTAACCCTCGGTGATCTCATTGCCCAGCTTGTTGTTGCTGGCGATGAAATCGTCGAGGAATTCGTGCAGTCCCTGGTCCATGATGGTGCCGATGGTGGTCGACTTCAGCGTCTTGGCGACGCTGTCGGCGGTCTCGTGGGCCGGCAGCCGGTGCGCATAATCCTTGGCGAGATAGCCGAGGTTCGAGGTGATCTTCTCGTAGCAATAGGCCAGCGACCGGGGCATCTGGCCGTTGAGGATCAGGAAGTCGGCGATGTTCGCCGCCTTGTATTCCCCGTCATAGACCCAGCGATAGGAGCGGTGGGCCGAGACCGAGCGAAGGATCGATTCCCACTGCATGTTGTCGAGCGAAGAGCCGACATGGGTGATCGCCGGCAGAAGCACGTAGTACTTCACGTCGAGGATGCGGCTCGTATTGTCGGCACGCTCGATGAAGGTGCCGATGCGGGCGAAGTTGTAGATCTCGTTCCTCAACATCGAGCCATGGAAGGCGCCGCGGATTAGGCCGGCGCGGCGCTTCACCGTGTCAATGACCTCAGGCAGGTCGGCCGACTTCAGCTTGCGAGCGAGCATCTGCTTGAGCTCGATCCAGCATTCGTTGGTGGCTTCCCAGGTCTCGCGCGTCAGTGCCGTTCGTACCATGCGGGCATTGTTGCGGCCGGCGTCGATGCAGGACATGACACTCGACGGGTTGGCCGTGTCGCGCAGCATGAAGTCGATGGCATCCGAGGCCGTTACCTTGCCGTGGCGTTCGGCAAAGAGCGGGCGCACGTCGGCGCTTTTCAGGACGGCGTCCCAATCTTCGTCTGAGGCGCCCGAGCGGGTTAGCGACATGCGCAGGCCCGCATCGACGAGACGGGCGATGTTTTCGGCTCTCTCGATGTAGCGGAACATCCAAAAGAGGCCGTTGGCAGTTCTTCCGAGCATGACCATGTCAGTCCTCCAGTACCCAGGTGTCCTTGGTGCCGCCGCCCTGGCTGGAATTGACCACGAGCGAACCCTGTTTCAGGGCCACGCGGGTCAAGCCGCCGGGGATGATTTGCACCTTGTCGGAGACGAGGACATAAGGACGTAGGTCGACGTGGCGTGGTGCGATCCCCTTGTTGACGAGGATCGGCACCGTCGAGAGCGACAGCGTCGGCTGGGCGATATAGTTCGAGGGGCGTACCTTCAGCTTTTCGGCGAAGTCCGCGCGTTCCTTCTTGGATGCGGTCGGGCCGACCAGCATGCCGTAGCCGCCGGAGCCGTGGACTTCCTTGACGACGAGCTCTTCGAGATGTTCGAGCACGTATTTCAGGCTGTCGGCTTCCGAACAGCGCCAGGTCGGCACGTTCTCGAGCAGCGCCTTGCGGCCGGTGTAGAATTCGACGATCTCCGGCATGTAGGAGTAGATCGCCTTATCGTCGGAAATGCCGGTGCCCGGCGCATTGGCAATCGTGATATTGCCGGCGCGGTAGACGTCCATGATGCCGGGAATGCCGAGCGCCGAATCGGGGCGGAAGGTGAGGGGATCGAGGAAGTCGTCATCGACGCGGCGGTAAAGCACGTCAATTGCCTCGTAGCCGCGGGTGGTGCGCATCTTCACCTTGCCGTCGATGACGCGGAGATCCGAGCCTTCGACAAGCTCCACGCCCATCATGTCGGCCAGGAAGGAGTGCTCGTAGTATGCTGAATTGTAGATGCCGGGGGTCAAGACCGCGACGCGCGGCTTGCCCTTGCAGCCGGGAGGGGCAAGCGACGCGAGCGACTGCCGCAGCAGATAGGGATAGTCCTCGACGCGCTGCACCTTGTTGAGCTGGAAGAGCTCCGGGAACATCTGCATCATGGTTTCCCGGTTCTCCAGCATGTAGGAGACGCCGGAGGGCGTGCGGGCATTGTCTTCCAGCACGTAGAACTGGTCTTCGCCGGTGCGGACGATGTCGGTGCCGACGATGTGGGTGTAGACGCCACCCGGCGGTCGGAAGCCGATCATCTCGGGCAGGAAGGCGACGTTCTTCTCGATCAGCTCGCGGGGAATGCGGCCGGCCTTGATGATTTCCTGCTTGTGGTAGATGTCGTCGAGGAAGGCGTTGAGCGCCAGCACGCGCTGTTCGATGCCCTGGGCGAGCTTGCGCCATTCGCGGCCGGAAATGATGCGCGGGATGATGTCGAAGGGGATCAGCTTCTCGGCGCTGTCGGCATGGCCGTAGACGGCGAAGGTGATGCCGGTCTTGCGGAATATGTTCTCCGCATCTCTCGACTTGGCCAGAAGCCTTGCCGGGTCCTGGCTGGAATACCAATCGAAATAGTTCTGATAAGGTCCGCGCGGAGCACCGTCCGCACCAATCATTTCATCAAATGCCAATGGCGCCATCCCCTTTTTTGGTCATTTGAATACAAGCATTTGGGCAATGCAAGCTGCATCGCAGGCTGTACGCGTAGAATTAGAAATATCTGCTTTTGCCTGTATGGGCGGCATTGGCGCAAAGTTTGTGCAATCTGACCTTTGCACTTCGCCGGTTCTGCGGTTCTGTCGGGCGCTAGTTTCGCATTTGTCAGGCGTAGCGCATATGAGGCTTGAGTTTCTGCTGAAGATTTAGGCAGGTGCTTCGCAATGTTTTTTGTCGTGGGCCCTGATGTGAGCGGAATTCAACGGCAGTTGCAGGAAAACTCTTTTGACCGCGGGCGGGGTGGCCTTTATCGAGACGGGCAGCCGGCGGCTTGCGATCCGGTCCTCGAAAGACGAATCCGCTCATGACCCTTGCCCGTCTCGCTCCCGTGCTCTTCGTGTTGTTGTGGTCGACCGGATGGGTCTCGGCCAAATACGCGACCTTCTTTGCCGATCCGCTGACCTTTCTCGTCGTGCGCTACGGGACGGCAGTCGTGCTGTTCTACATCGTCTGTCGCATCGGCGGTGTTTCCTGGCCGAAAGATCGGGCCGGGTGGCTGCATGCGATCGTGTCCGGCGTGTTTCTGCACGGGCTTTATCTCGGCATGGTCTGGTGGGCGATCGGTCAGGGGGTGCCGGCGGCCCTTTCCGGGATCATCGCCGGGCTACAGCCGCTGATGACCGGCATCGCTGCCGCCTATCTGATCGGAGAGAACCTCAACACCGGCCAGCGGGTAGGCCTCGTCGTCGGCTTTGTTGGTGTGGCGATTGCCGTGCTGCCAAAGGTGCTCGTCATCGATGCCTCGACAATCCCGGCCTATGCTGTGGCGGTCAATGTGCTTGCCATGGCCTGCGTCACCACGGGCACGCTCTATCAAAAGCGGCTGGTGAAGGATGGTGATTTGCGCGCCGTGGCGACACTGCAGTATATCGGCGCCTTGATCGTCACCATCCCGGCCGCCCTCCTGCTCGAGGACCTCCACGTCGAGTGGAGCCTCGGCTTCTTCGCAACGCTCGCCTGGTCAGTGGTCGGGATTTCTATGGGGGCGATTGCGCTCCTGCTCTACCTCATCCGCCGTGGCGACGTGTCGAAGGCAGCGTCTCTCATCTATCTCGTGCCACCGCTCGCAGCACTTGAGGCCGCGATTGCGTTCGGTGAGGAGTTGACCGTGCCGATGATGATCGGCACCTGCGTCGTCATGGTCGGCGTCTATCTGATCAACCGGAAGAGCGCGGTCGAACCCATCATCCTGAAAGACTGATAATACGAAAAATGGCGCGGTGGTGACCGCGCCATTTTGACTGTTAAGGTTTTGCGCGAGCGCGAAACTCAGGCTTCGCGGCGACGTCCGCCGGCGGTGCCGGAGCGGGCCGGACGGCCCTGGCCGCTGCCATTGCCGGGACGCCCCTGGCCGCCATTGGCGCTGCGGTTCTGACCACCACCATTGCCACCCTTGCGGTGACCGGACTTGGCCGGACGGCCGTCGGCCTTGGCGCCGCCTTCGGACTTGCCACGGCCCTGGCCCTGGTGATTGCGGTTGTTGCCGCCAGCACCTGCACCACCGCCGCCGCCGCCGCCGCGACGCTGCGGACGGGCCGGGCGTGCGAGGTTGGCCGGCGGTTCGCCGGAGGCGACCGGGATGTCGATGCCCATCAGCTTTTCGACGTCGCGCAGCAGGCGACCTTCATCGGGACCGCAGAATGCGATTGCAATGCCGTCGCGACCGGCACGGGCCGTACGGCCGATGCGGTGGACGTAAGCGTCCGGAACTTCCGGCAGGTCGTAGTTGAAGACGTGGGAGACGGCGGGGATGTCGATGCCGCGGGCGGCAACGTCGGTGGCGATCAGCGTCTTGATCTCGCCGTCACGGAAGCCCTTCAGTGCCCGCTCGCGCTGGCCCTGGCTCTTGTTGCCGTGGATCGAGGCGACCGAGTAACCGGTGGCGTCGAGGTGCTTCATCAGCTTTTCCGCGCCATGCTTGGTGCGCAGGAAGACGATAGAGCGGCCATCCGGATTGTCGTTGAGGATCTTCTTGAGCATTTCCGTCTTGGCGTTCTGGCCAGCGACGAAATGCACGTGCTGCTCGACCTTGTCGGCAGCCTTGCCCGGAGGGGACACGGCGACCTTGAGCGGGTCTGTGAGGAAGCTTGCGGCGAGATCGGCGATCGACGGCGGCATGGTTGCCGAGAAGAGCAGGGTCTGGCGCTTCGGCGGGACCATCTTCGAGATCTTGCGCAGGTCATGGATGAAGCCGAGATCCAGCATCTGGTCGGCTTCGTCGAGAACGAGGTAACGCACGGCGCGCAGCGAGATCGCGTTGCGGGCGATCAGGTCGAGCAGGCGGCCCGGGGTGGCGACGAGAATGTCGGTGCCCTTTTCGAGCTGCAGCTGCTGCTTGCCGATGGAGGCGCCACCGACGACCTGGTTGATCTTCAGCGGCAGGCGGCGCAGGTAGCTGCGCAGATTGTCGCCGATCTGGTTTACCAGTTCGCGGGTCGGAGCGAGAATGAGGGCGCGGGTGGTGCGGTTGTCGGGGCGCTTCTCATCCTTGAGAAGCATCTCGATCATCGGCAGGCCGAAAGCAGCGGTCTTGCCAGTGCCGGTCTGTGCGAGGCCGATCAGGTCACGTCCACCGAGGACGACGGGAATGCCCTTCTCCTGGATCGGGGTCGGGGTCGTGAAGCCGAGCGTCGTCAGCGTCGCGACGATATTCTTGGAGAGGCCAAGATCATCGAAAGTTGTCAAAGTCATACCTTTCGGGGCGCCAAATGCACAAATCCCGGAACGCGTTCTTCGCGAGCCGGTTGGCATTGGCGTCAAGAACCCCGCGTGATTTGGGAACTTGTAAGTTGGAAAAAAGCTTTCCAAGCGCATCGGCGGAATGTCCGCCCGGATGTCATGCGCCTTATCCTTCGTCGCGTCTCAGATGTCGCTGGGCACGCTCACGCGGCGGCCGGAAGGTAAAAGCTGGCTTGCAAATGGGCCAGTTTGCGCCGGAAGTCAAGTGCAATGCACAATTCAGCCCCCGGCGCTTGCTGCACAATCGGCATTTGGCGAGGCGCTCCATGGGCTCTGCTGACTGCTTTGTGAGGTGAACAAAAGCCGTCAGCACGTGTTTCGTCCATGACGGTGCCCGATCCGGGTCGGCTTCGGCGGCAGAGAAAACTTGTCCGGCGAGGCTGCGTCGAATGATCAATGATATACGGAGACAGCCATGAAGACCCTTATCGCAGCCTCAGCCCTGATCCTTGCCGCCTCGATCGGATCTGTTCAGGCCGATGACGATCCGGCATGCCGGGATGTGGCGGCCGAGGCGCGGATGTCGCTCGGTGACATGGAAAAGCGGGCTTTGACCGAGAATGTCACGGCCCAGGAGATCGTGGTCGATGACGGCTGCTACGAGGTAAAGGGAATGCGCGACGGGCGCCGTGTCGAGGCGACCTTTCATCCGGTCTCGGGCGAATTGCTGAAGATCGAAAACGACGATTGAGCCTGAAGAGACTTGACGATCTGTTCGAGGCCCGCTTCCCGCGGGCCTCTTGCGTTTCGATCGCTCATGTCGGTGATGCTCGCTGGCCTTAGTTCTCGCGGCCTTCAGAGGCGCCAAGATTGAAATCGGCGCCTGCCTGGACGACCCCGTTCACCATGATCTCAAGCCTGTGGCGGCCTGGATGATAGATACGCGTCGTGATCGGTCGAAAGGCATGGCGCTTTACAATTGTCACGCTTTCCCCCGGCTTCAGCGGAAGGCTCTTGCCCTTGAAGACCTTCGGCGAAAGCGATCCGTCCTTCTTCTGGTGGTGGATGGCGTAGTCGACCAGCACCGTGCGCATGTCCTTGCCCTTGTTGGACAAAAGGACCTCGAAGGCGAGTTCGCCGGGGAAGCTGATGTGCTCGCTCTCCAGCGTGAGGCTCGCCGTTACGTCGGCCAGCGGCGCAAAGCCGAAATTGGCGAGCGCCTTGCCATGACCCTTCTTGATCAGCGTGCGCGAGGCGTGCTTGAGCAGCCAGAGCCTGTCCTTCGAAGCGTCTTGTGCGCGGCGCTCAACGAAATCGGCGACAAGATCCGGATGATCCTTGGCGATGTCGTTCAGGCTGTTGGCGACCGAGCGGCGGACATAGTCCTCGGGGTCGTCGATCAGGGATTCGAGGATCGGCAGTATCGGTGTCGGGTCCTTTACCAGAGCGGGCAGGCGCATGGCCCAGGGCAGGCGGGGGCGGGTGCCTTCACTGGCGAGGCGTCTCACATGATGGTTCGGGTCGGTGACCCAGTCGGCGATGATCGCAAGTGCTGCATCCTGTTCCTCTACGATGAAGGGGCGGATGCCGAATTCCGCGGTGAAATGCGGCGTCAGCGCCTTCAGGAGGCCGAGGGAAGCTTCAAGATGGCCGCGGCCGTGGGCGGCAACATACTGGTTGAAGGAGAGGAGGGCCCAACCGCTGAGGCCCGCCCGATCCGGTGCCGGCAGACAACCGTGCAGGATTGTGGCCGCGTGCTCGAAATCGGCAGGCAGATGTCGGTGCAGGGCATCGGCAATGCATTGACCGCGCTGCATCAGTTCCAGTCCATCGATGACAGGCAGGATGTCGGCGAGGAAGGCGGCGTGATCGAAGGGGGCCCAGGCCCGCGCCAAGGCATCAGCCGTATCGCGGGCGGTGTGTGGGCCGATCAGGTGTTTCAACGGCTCGGCCATGATCGCTCAGATCGTTCCCTTGGTTTCGAAATGCTGCATCAGGGTAACACCCGTGATCGCGGCCATGTAAGGGGCGAAGGCCGGGTCGGCCTGAACTTTCGCGGCTGCCGCATCGGCGCTTTCCTTGTCGGCCCATTCGACGAGATCGACGATCATGTCGCGCTGGTCCAGGGAGTTGAGCGCCCGCCAGCTGACGAAGCCGGGATAGGTGTTGACCGCCGCCATGGCGGCACGTCGTGCCTGGTCTGCTGCCGGCCTGTCGGCGACCGTGCAGACGGCGATTTCGAGGATGGTGTTCGTGGTCATCTGGCTCTCCCGTGGTTGATCACGGCTTGACCTAGCATGACCCAACTGACAACCTTCTGGCCATTACCTTCGAAGGAGGCACGCATGCGCCCCGCCGACCGCCTATTCCGGATCATCCAGCTGATGCGCTCGACCGGCCGCGCCATGACGGCAGCCGAGATTGCCGAGAGGATGGAGGTCGCGCCACGCACCATCTACCGCGACATGGATCATCTGATCGCCTCGGGAGCCCCGATCGAAGGTGAGCGCGGCGTGGGCTACATGCTGCGCGAGGCCTTCGATGCCCCGCCGCTCACCTTCACCTTCGAGCAGCTGGAGGCACTCGCCTTCGGGCTTCGCGCCGTCGAGATGCTCGGGGATCCAAGGCTTGGTCAGGCGGCGCGCGAGGCTAAGGACAAGATGCTGGCGATGCTGCCGAAGGATCATGCCGAACGGCTGATTTCCGCCCCGATCCACGCCTTCCGGTCATCGGCCCAACCGGTAGTGCCGGATTGTCTGGGCGATGTACGCTCGGCGCTGTCGGTCAAGCGCAAGGTTTGGATCGCCTATCACTCGCTGCCCGGCGAGCGCAGCCAGCGCGTCGTCTGGCCGCTGGGCTTGGCCGCCTTCGGCGCGATCTGGGTGATGACCGCCTGGTGCGAGATGCGCCAGGGGTTCCGCGACTTCCGCCTCGATCGGGTTGAGGACTGGAAGGTGATGCAGGATCGCTTCGAGCCTCAGCCGCATCAGACCTATCAGGCGTATTTGAAGCAGCTTTCGTGACGCCTCAGAAGTCGGTCGCCACCCCGCCTTCGGCCTTGCGTTTCGCCACGAAAGCGTCGAGCTCTTCCTCGACACCAGGGTCGATCGGCGGGCGCTCATAGGTGGCGAGTTTTTCCTTGAAGACGCGGTTGGCGTGGTCATACGTTGTCGGGCGGCCGGCGTCGGTCCAGGTCTCGAAATTGCGCCAGTCGGAGAGGATCGGCGAATAGAAGGCCGTCTCATAGCGGGCAAGCGTGTGGGCCGTGCCGAAGAAGTGGCCGCCGGGGCCGACTTCGCGGACGGCGTCAAGCGCCAGCGCATCCTGGCTGACATCGAGGGGCGTCAGGAATTCCGCCACCATCTGCAGCATGTCGACGTCGAGGATGAACTTCTCGAAAGAGGCCGTGAGGCCGCCTTCGGTCCAGCCGGCGGAATGCATGATGAAATTGCCACCGCCTTGCGTCAGCGCCCAGAGCGAGAAGGCGCTCTCGTAGGCCGCCTGGGCGTCGAGCGTGTTGGCGGCATTGGTGTTCGAGGTGCGGTAGGGGATCCCGTAGCGGCGGGCGAGCTGGCCGCCGACGATGACCGCCTTCATGTATTCCGGCGTGCCGAAGGCCGGTGCGCCCGTCTTCATGTCGACATTCGAGGTGAAGCCGCCATAGACGACCGGGGCGCCGCGCTTGACCATCTGGGTGAAGGCGATGCCGCAGAGGGCTTCGGCATTCTGCTGGACGACGGCGCCGGCGATCGTGACCGGCGCCATGGCGCCGGCCAGCGTGAACGGCGTCATGACAACGACCTGGCCGCGCGACGACATTTCGATGATGCCCTGAAGCATCGGGCCGTCGAGGCGCAGCGGCGAAGACGAATTGATGATGGTGAAGAGCGAGGGCTCATTCTCCATCTGCTCCATCGAGATGCCACGGCCAATGCGGGCGATTTCGATCGCATCGAGATTGCGCTGCTTGCCGAGCGAGTAGCAATGGAAGACCTTGTCGGTCAGCTTCACCATGTCCGAGAGGCAGTCGAGGTGGCGCACCGAGGCGTGGATGTCGATCGGCTCGACCGGATAGCCGCCCGTCGTGTGAATGACGTCGTAGCACTGGGCAAGCTTGACCAGCTTGCGGAAATCTTCCTGGTTGCCGGCGCGGCGGCCGCCTTCGCGATCGGCGACGAAGGGGGCAGAGGCGATCTGGGCGAAGACGAGATTGTTGCCGCCCATCTTGACGTTGCGCTCGGGATTGCGGGCGAACATCTGGAATTCCCGCGGGGCGGACGCGATCATGTCCATGATCAGGCCGCGGTCGAAGCGGACGCGGTCGGATCCCTCCGTCACGTGGGCACCATGCGCCTTCATGATGGCGCGGGCCTCGGGCAGCATGATGTCCATGCCGATCTCTTCCAGGATCGTCAGCGACGCCTCATGCATGTCGTCGAGAGCGGCGGGATCCAGAAGCTCGGTCTTGGTCAGGCGATTGACGAGGTTGCGATACTTGCCCGCCACGCCCGTGCGGCTGCGATCACCGCCGCGGCCGCCGGTGCGTCTGCGGCGCTCGGCGCCACCGGATTGGGGTTCAGTCTCGGACAAGGCGGTGTTGGTAATGTCGCTCATGGTCGATCCATTGTGTCAATCTCGACATCAAGTCTCGCAGGTTCACGGACCAAAAGGCATTGCCGTTTGCGACGAAAAACCGGCTCATCTGGAACAGTGGAAGAACCGAGAAGTTTTCATACGGCAGGCATTCATCAACATTTGCTTTTAAAGCGCCTTGTGGCGCTTTGCTTACCCCCTGTTTACCAAAACCAGTCATTGATCGAAGTGTGAACAAAGATTTGATCCGGGGAAGCGACTTGCTCGAGCTAGTCCGCGACAAGATTGCCGCGCTTGACCTGCCTTCGTATGTCAAGGACAGCGAGCTGCGTTATGTCGCGGTTAACAAGCCCTTCGCCCGGCTTCATAATCTCTCTCCTGAAAGCTTCATCGGACGCAGCGACCGGGAGATCCTGGGTGTCGATCCGGATGGACTTCGCGACGACCGCGAGCGCCGCGTTTTGGTCTTCGGCGAAGAGGAGCAGTTGCATCTGCGCCCCGTGTCCGGCGGGCCCTTGAACATCCTGCATATCGAGCGCTTCTTCGACGATGACGACCGGATGTATCTCTTCGGCTTCATGGAAGAGCGCGCGGCTGCGGTTGCGCCTGAGATGACAGCTCCCTCGACATCACCTTCGGCCGAGGTCTATCAGGCCGTACTCGAACAATATCCGATTGCCACCTATTTCCGCGGGGCGGACCACCGGCTGCTTTTTGCCAATCGCGCATATGCCGAGATGGTCGGGCGGCCGATCGAAGAGCTGCTGGGGCGCACCGAGCAGGAGATTTTCCCCGAACTCGGGCAGGCCTATTACGAAGGCAATTGTCGGGTTCTGGAACGCGGCGTCACCGAAGAGGTTCAGGATAGCTTCATTCGCGGCGACGGCACATCCGTGCCAGCGCTTGCGCGCACCGGCGCCGTGACAGGACCGGATGGCGCTCGCTACATCGTCGGGTCCATCACCGATCTTTCGCCGCTCAGGCTGGAGCAGGAGAGGCTGAAGGCCGCGCGGCAAGAATCGGAAGCGCTGCAATTGCAGCTGCAAAGCCTGATGGCGTCTCTTCCCGTCGGCATCTTCGTGCTTGACCCGGATCTGAGGATATCCTTTGCCAATCCGGCTGCGATCGAGATGTTGGAATTCGATCCGCCTGTGCCGGTGGAAGGCATGAACTACCGGGAATTGCTGATGCGGACGATGGCGCGTAGCATTTCCCGCATGCGGCCTGAAGAAATCGAGGAGCGCATTTCCTACCGCATCGAGCAGGTCACAGCCCTTGCCGAAGGGCCGCTGATCGACGTCAAGACTCCCTCCGGTCGTGCCTTGGCCGGCGGCAGCCGAAAGATTGAGGGTGGCCGCATCCTGATTACCTTCACCGATGTCTCCGACATGGTCCAGCGCGAGGAGGAGACGCTCCTCTACCGCGCGACGCTCGAGCAGATGCCGGTGCCGGTCTTCATTCGCGATATCAACCGGCGGATGATCTATGTGAACACCGCCTATGAGGAACTGCACGGCCAGCGGCGGGAAGATATCTACGGTCTGACCGAAGAGGAGCTATGGCCGGAGGACGGCCAGGTGATGAAGGAGGAGAACCTCCGCATCCTGGAAACCGGCGAACTGGTCGAGAAGAACCGCGAGGTCGTTGTCCGCGACGGCGAGGAAATCTCGGTCATCACGCGGCTGAGCCGGATCACCACTGCCGAGAAGAAGCATTACATCGTCGGCTCGGTGAACGATATCTCGAACCTGAAGAAGGGCCAGCAGGCGCTCGTGGAAGCCCAGGCGCGTGCGGAATCGCTCTACGACGATATCGTGTCGATGTTGCAGGTCATGCCTGTCGGCGTGGTGATCATTGATTCCGACTTCATGGTGGAATTCGCCAACGAGAAATGCCGGGAAATCTGGCACTGGCCGGATGATGTGTCCCTGAGCGGGCAGAGCTTCCGTTCCTATTGCGAGCAGAACCACAAGCTCGGCTATGCCTGGCCTGGTATCGAATTCGAGGAAGGGTTCCGGCGGCGCATCGCGCAGTTCGAAGCGCTTGAAGGCTCACATGTCAACGAACTCGCCTATGACGACGGCAAGTTCGTGCTGGCGACGATTACCCGCCTGCATGATCGCAAGATCCTGCTGACCTATTCAGACCTCACGGAGATGCGCCAGCGCGAGCGCGACATCACGGCGGCGCAGCAGCAGCTGGAGCGGCTCGGCCTCTTCGTCCAGGAATCCATGCGCCTGATGTCCCAGGGCCTGATGATGGTCGAACAGGGGCGGGTTGCCGAGGTCAATCCCTCGTTCAGCCGCATCCTCGATCTGCCCGAGGGCCTTTTGGTCGAGGGTGAAAGCTGGCGGCCGGTGTTCGAATACTGCGCGGCCCGCGGCGATTTCGGTGCGGACGCGCCGGCGGTGCTGCAGCAGTGGCAATCGGCGCTGCAAAACGCTAACTCGATTTCGACGAATTTCCTCGTTGCGGGCAAGACCTGGGTCAAGCTGGAAGCGACCTTCGGTCGTGATCGCAGCTGCGTGGTCGTGCTCACCGATTTCACCGAGCTCAAGGCCCGCGAGGCGGAGCTCGAAGTGCTGCTCGCGCGCAGCGAAGCCGCTGACAAGGCGAAGTCCGACTTCCTCGCCAATATGAGCCATGAAATCCGCACCCCGATGAATGGTGTGCTCGGCATGGCGGAACTCCTGTCCAAATCCGAGCTCGACAGCCGGCAGAAGACCTTCGTCGACATCATGGTGAAATCGGGCAATGCGCTGCTCACCATCATCAATGACATTCTCGACTTCTCGAAGATCGATGCCGGCCAATTGAAGCTCCGAAAGTCGCCCTTCGATCCGGTCGAAGCGATCGAGGATGTGGCAACGCTTCTGTCTGCCGCTGCCGCCGAAAAGGATATCGAACTGGTCGTCTCCGGTGACCAGAAGGTGATGCACACCTTCATGGGCGATCCTGGCCGTTTCCGGCAGATCGTCACGAACCTGCTCGGCAATGCCATCAAGTTCACCGAGAAGGGCCATGTGCATGTCGAGGTCTCCGCCGAGACCGTCATGGATGGTCAGGCGATCCTGAAGCTGCGCATCGAGGATACCGGCATCGGCATTCCGACGGAGATGCAGGCGAAGATCTTCGAGAAATTCTCCCAGGTCGACACCTCTTCGACCCGCCGCCACGAAGGAACCGGTCTTGGTCTCGCGATCACGGCTGGCCTCGTGCGCCTGTTCGGCGGCAAGTTGGATGTGGAATCAGAAGTTGGCCGGGGTTCGGCGTTTACGGTCGAGCTGCCGCTTGCGATCGTCGCGGAACGCCGGGGCCAAAAGGAGCTGCCAGCGACGGTCAAGGATGCGCGGGTGCTCGTCATCGACGACAATGCCGTCAATCGCCGGATCATCACCGAGCAGTTGAGCATGTGGGGCTTTGACGGGCTTGCGGTTCCCGACGGACCGACGGGGCTTGAAATTCTGAAAGCCGCCCATGCCGAGGGATTGTCGATCGACGTCGTCGTAATCGACTACCAGATGCCCGACATCAACGGCATCGATGTGGCGAAGGCGATCCGCAGCGACAGGCGCTATGACGACATCGCGCTGGTGTTTCTCACGTCGATGGACATGGTCGGCGACGACCGGCTGTTCGAGAGCCTGAAGATCCAGGCGCATCTGATGAAGCCGGCGCGGGCCAATGTGTTGCGCGGGGCAATCATTGATGTTGTGCGCACAGCGCGGGTGCACGGGGTGAATTCCGCTCGTTTGCGTCCCATGTCGCCGACGGCTTCTCTTGCTGCCGTGCGGCCGGCCTTGCCGGTTGAACCCGTTCCTGCGGCTCCAGTCTTTCATGATGACAGCGCCCTCAGAGTGCTGATAGCCGAGGACAATCCGGTCAACCAGATCGTCTTTCGACAAATACTGACCGGCAGCGGCATCGCCTATCGGATCGTCGGCAATGGCGAGGAGGCCGTCGAGGCCTGGCGCAGCGAGCCGCCGGACCTGATCCTGATGGATGTCTCGATGCCGGTCATGAATGGCCATCAGGCGACGAGCCTGATCCGCAGCGAAGAGGCCCGTCGCGGCGGCTATCGCATCCCGATCATCGGCGTCACCGCCCATGCGCTGGAAAGCGACCGCGAGGCCTGCCTCACGGCTGGCATGGATGACTACCTCTCCAAGCCGATTTCGCCGGAGCTCTTGATGCGCAAGATCGAGCAGTGGAGTGGCAGGCCGGTGAGCGCCGCGGCCGCCGAAGGCTGATCAGGCGGGACGCCTGACACCGCAGAGCATTTCGCGCTTTCCCGCAAAGCCAGGGCGCCGTTCGACATCAAAGCCGGTGGCGGTCAGATTGCGCCGAACGAAGCCGGCAGCGGCATAGGTGGCGAAGCTACCGCCCAGCCGTGTGGTATCGTGGACCCGCTGCATCAATTCCGCTGACCACATGGCGCTGTTGCGCGAGGGCGCAAAGCCATCGAGGAACCAGGCATCGAAGGTCAGCGTGCTTGCCATCAGGTTCTCGAATGCATCCCCACAGACGACGGACAGTCGGGTCTGTGCGTCGAGGTCGACAGTGACCACGCCGGACGGATCCGAAGGCCACAGCGAGACCAGCGCCTGCCGTTCTGCATCAATCTCGGGCCAGCGGGAGAGGGCGCGGTCGATCTCTTCCGCCTGCATGGGGAATAGCTCGAAGGAGACGAAATGGAGGTGCGCGCCGGGACGGCGATGCTCCTTCCATTGGCGCCAGGTCTCGCAGGCATTCAGTCCGGTGCCGAAGCCGAGTTCGCCGATGGTGAAGGTCTCGGCCGTCTGCCACCGCTCCGGCAGACCGTTGCCGGCGAGGAAGACGTGGCCGCATTCCAGCCGACCGTCCGTCTGACAATAAAAGTGATCGCCAAAGGCTGTGGAAAAGGGCATATCGCCGTCGTGCCAGGCGAGCGGTGCCTGGGTGTCGCCGGTGCCGGGCGGATAATTTGAATGGGTCATGACCATGTCCGATAAATCGGCAGCGATGTCAGGTCAATTCCGCGCCGATCTCGTGATCATCGGCGGCGGCATCATGGGCCTCTGGGCGGCACTGAAAGCCGAGCGCCGAGGTATCGAGACGATCCTGATCGACGGCGATAGAACCGGAAGCGGCGCCAGCGGTGGGCTGCTTGGCGCGCTGATGGCGCATATGCCGGATCGCTGGAACGAGAAGAAGCAGTTGCAGTTCGACGGCCTCTTGTCTCTGGAGGCGGAGATCGCCGAGCTTGAAGCCGAGACCGGTCTTTCGGCCGGCTATCGCCGCTGCGGGCGGCTGATCCCGCTGCCGAAGCCGCATTTGCGGCCGATTGCCGAGCGGCATTCGCTGGAGGCCGAAACGAACTGGAACCAGCAGGGCAGGCGCTTCGCGTGGTCCGTCATCGAGGAAAGCCCGTTTGCCGACTGGCCATCGCGGCGCTTCACAGAGGCGGGTCTTGTCTTTGACCGGTTCGCGGGGCGGGTCTCGCCGCGCGCGCTCACCGCGTCGATCCGGGCGCGGCTGGAGCGCACGGGCCGTGTGCGGATCCTCGAAGGTGTTGCCGTGCAATCGATCGATGCCAGCGCGCGGCAGGTGGTGACAGCCGATGGGGCGTCTGTCGGTTTCGGTGCTCTCTTGGTCGCGGCTGGCGTCGGCTCCTTTCCGCTGCTTGAAACGATCGGTCCGTCCGTCCGCAAGCCGCTTGGCCGGGGCGTCAAGGGGCAGGCGGCCCTCCTAAAGGTAGATCTGCCGGCCGATCTTCCCCTGGTTTACCTCGACGGTCTCTATGTCGTGCCGCATGAGGGAGGGCATGTTGCGATCGGCAGCACCAGCGAAAACAGTTTCGATGACCCGTTCTCAACGGATGCGCAGCTGGATGCCCTGATCGCCGAGGCGAGGGAGCTTGCGCCGGTCTTGCAGGGAGCCGAAGTTGTCGAACGCTGGGCGGGGCTGCGCCCCAAGGCGGTCGACCGGGATCCGATGGTCGGTCCGCATCCGGATCATCCGCATATCCATGCGCTGACCGGCGGCTTCAAGGTGAGTTTCGGCATTGCCCATCTGCTGGCCGATGCCGCGCTCGATGCGATTGCTGGGCAGGCATTGCCGCTGCCTCACGGCTTCTCGCTTTCTCATCACGTTTCGGTGGCAGTTGGCCGGTCAGTCGATGAGGAATTTACCGAAATACCCTGAAATCACGGGGATTCCTGCTGTGCAAAGGCCGAAAATCCTTTTGCCCGCTTCGTGATACTGTCATGCAAATCACCTATCCACCGGGTTGTAACGGAAACTGCTAAAGTTCCGAAGCGAGCCAGTGTGAGGTGCTCGACATGCGCTATGCCATCTGCTTTACGCCGCCTG
Organism: Allorhizobium sp. nf9_anc; assembly: GCF_056323085.1. Classification (NCBI taxonomy): domain Bacteria; kingdom Pseudomonadati; phylum Pseudomonadota; class Alphaproteobacteria; order Hyphomicrobiales; family Rhizobiaceae; genus Allorhizobium; species Allorhizobium sp. nf9_anc. The sequence goes on from NZ_CM150481.1 coordinate 873,288, forward strand.
CCCGTGATCCGCTTGCCGATGCAGCGGCGCGCTGGCTCGGTCGCAACGTGTTTTCCGGCGAGGCGGAAGAGCATCCGGGGCTGAAAGGTCTCGGCGTGCACGAGATTGCCTTTCACACGGCGCTGCCCCGTCGCTTCGGCTTCCACGCCACCTTCAAGGCACCGTTCCGCCTGAGCGAAGGATCCACCGAACCGGCCTTGCTGCGGGAGTTGATGCATTTTGCCGGGCGCATGGAGCCGGTCATGCTGCAAGGGCTGACGGTCGGTCGCATCGGTGACGTCTACGGCCTCATTCTGGAGCGACCTTGCCCGTCGGTCGACTATCTCGCAGCCTCGATCGTTCAGGCCTTTGACGGCTTCCGGGCACCGCTTTCCGAAGTCGAGATCGAGCGGCGCAATCCTGAGAGGCTGTCGGCACCGCAGTTCAGCAATCTCAGCCGCTGGGGCCATCCTTACGTGATGGACGAATTCCGCTTTCACATGACGTTGACGGGGCCGCTTCTGGCGCGAGATTTCCCACGCATCGAGCAGGGGCTGAAGGCGCATTTCGATCCTGTGCTCGCCGAGCCTGTTGTGGTGACCAATCTCGCGCTGTTTGTCGAGACTGAGCGTGGCGCGCCGTTTACCGTGCATTCGCTGCATCCGCTGGGGCGGGTTTCCAGCCGCAAGATCGCCTGACCGGTTTGCGCTGCAGCAAATTCCGCTTTTTCCATCTCGACAGCTGCCATCGTCGCCAATAGCCTCGCGTGAAAACACGAGAGGTGAACCGATGACGACTGCCCCCTATCCCCGCGACCTGATCGGCTATGGCCGCGACATTCCCGATCCGAAATGGCCCGGTGATGCGAGGATCGCGGTGCAGTTCGTGGTGAATTACGAGGAGGGCGGCGAAAGCTGCATTCTCGATGGCGATCCGGCCTCGGAAAACCTGCTGTCGGAAATCGTGGGCGCCCAGCCCTGGCCCGGCCAGCGCAATCTGAACATGGAATCGATCTACGAATACGGCTCACGCGCGGGTTTCTGGCGGCTCTGGCGCATGTTCACCGAGCGCAAGGTGCCCGTGACGGTCTACGGCGTGACGCTCGCCATGGCGCGCAATCCCGAAGCGGTTGCGGCGATGAAGGAGGCGGACTGGGAGATCGCCAGCCACGGCTATCGCTGGCTCGAATACAAGGATTTTCCAGAAGACGTCGAGCGCGAGCACATCCGCGAAGCGGTGCGCCTGCACAAGGAACTGACCGGCTCTCATCCGCTCGGCATGTATCAGGGCAAGCCTTCTGACAATACGCTGCGCCTCGTGATGGAGGAGGGCGGCTTCCTGTATTCCTCCGACAATTATTCCGACGACCTGCCGTTCTGGGTGCCGGATCTCGAGGGCAAGCCCTTTCTGATCATCCCCTATACGCTTGAGACCAACGACATGCGTTTTGCCACGCCGCAGGGCTTCAACACCGGCGATCAGTTCTTCACCTATCTCAAGGACGCTTTCGATGTGCTTTACGATGAGGGAAAGAACGGCAGCCCGAAGATGATGTCGGTCGGCCTCCACTGCCGCCTCGTCGGGCGACCGGGAAGGGCTGCGGCGCTGGCGCGGTTTATCGATTATGTCACCAGCCACGAGAAGGTCTGGGTGCCGAAGCGGATCGAGATTGCGGAACACTGGCACAAGTTTCACAAGCCGACGTGGTGAGCTCTAAATCCATCCGATAGGTTGTTTGATTTGACAGTCTCGCGCAAGTGTTGAGCGATAGCGCTGCTGGTTGAAGCCACTTGGAGGTCGAGGTCAGTCATGGAAATTTCCAACCGATACAACATGCCAATCCCGTCGCAGTATTCAGCCTTGTCCAAAGAGGCTGGCGAGGCTTGGCAAGATATCACAGGCACGGATGCGCCGAATGCCGCTGTTCCAGGGGTCTCCGGAAGCACTGCACATCAGAATCTCAACATGACGCTCTCCGCCAATGCCTTGAACACGCATGGTGCCCCGCTGAGCCGCATTCCGACAACGGCAGGAATGGCAAGCCCGGCTCTAGCGGCGGCTCTTTCGAGCGGTGTCGTTAATCCCGCTGACTGGCTTTTGCCGTCAGATATCAGTCTGTATGAGCAGGCGACCGGCGGCACGATCAAGGATGGCGTCATTTACGACAAGGACGGCAACGTCAACTCCGACCAGGCGAATGCCGATCTCGTCAATTCTCTTTTTGACATGCGGAATTATGGGACATTTTCGGATGGTCAGCCAAGATTGATCATAGGCGACATTACTGTCGGTGATCTCAAGGCGTTTATTGATTACAATCGCCCCAACTCTGCGGTTAACACGGGTATCCTTGACAGAGCGCTTGAAGCTCTTTCTGCTTAAGGGTGAGACTGTCCATAGCCTGGTGCGCACTCCGTTTGACATCGCTTAGGTGTGCTTTTTGTTTTGGTCAACAAATGCAGAAAACCCCGTTGGGGCGCTGGAGTTTGCGTGGGCGAGATCAACTGAGGTGCAGAATGGCAAAGCTTGTGGCCTTGAAAAAGAAGCTCATGAAAAACCCGGCATTCCGAGCCGAGTATGAGAACGCCTGCGTCGAGTATCAGGCGCTGGAAGCGGAGCTTGCGGCCTCCGCCAGCAGCCAGTCCCGCAAGACCGCGGCTGGCTCGGACAGGTCCGTGCCTGACAGCAGCCAATAGGCCTTGTCCTTGTCGGCGGCTTCATCGAACAGCACGCTCAGCGTGCCCGCTGCCAGATGGTCGGTGATCAGGGCTGTGGGGCAGAGGCCGATGCCGAGGCCCGAAAGGACCGAACTGACCAGCAGGTTGAAATCGGCATAGAGCGGTCCTGCAGGCGCCAGGCCTTTGATCCCTCGTGCCGCCAGCCAGGATTGCCAGGCGGCCTCGGTTGCGTCGTGCAGCAGGTCCTGTTTCAGGAGGTCGGCGGGTGTGATGATCGGCCCGTGCCGCTCCAGATAGGTGGGCGCACAGGTGGGCCGGGTGGCGGCGTCGAGAATGCGGTCCGCCCGCCCAGGCGGTCGGGACCCGTGTCCGATCAGCAGGTCTGCGCCGGCTTCTTCCGGGGTCAATGCGCCGAGCGGATAGACGATCGAGACCTGGATCTGAGGATGTGCTGCGCGGAAACGGGGCAGGCGGGGGCCGAGCCAGTGGGTGACCACCGAGGGCATGCAGGCAAGGCTCGCGCGGGCCAAGGATTTGCGGGCCGTCAGACGCTCGACGGCGCGGGCGATATGGCCGAGGCCTTCCGAGCAGGCGGCGCCGAGTTCGCGGCCGTCAGCGGTGAGGCGCACCCCACGCGGGCGGCGGTCGAAGAGGGCAAGGCCCAGCCAGTCTTCCAGCGCCTTCACATGCTGGCTGACGGCCGCTGCCGTCATGCTAAGCTCGGTCGCGGCCTGCAGGAAGCTTTCGCGGCGGGCGGCTGCCTCGAAGGCGCGAAGTGTCGGGAGCGGTGGCAGTTTCATGGCTTCATGACTAAGCCAGACTTGGCCTTGGGGCAAGAAGAGAGGCGGTTGTCATGGGAGAGGCTGTGGGGCACCTTGTGGCATCCTTCCTGATGCCGTCCCGGAGCCTCGCATGTCGCCCTTCAACGCCAACATCCCCGTTCCCGCCGATGCGGCTGCCCGCCGGGCGGTGAAGCCGGTCGTCTGCTACCCGGTGGAGTCGTTGAAAGCGCCCGACATGAGCATTCTGGAGCGGGCGCGGGCGGTGATGGAGAAGGTCGGTGAGGTGATCGTGCCGCCGCGCGAGGGCAATACGTTTGAGGTGCCGAAGGGGCATTTCTTCCGCATCGTCAGCGTCGAGGGGCCACAGGTCGGCGACCTGAACCTCTGGAACGCCAATGACCTTTCCGAGCGCTTCTTCTCCGGCAAGACGCGGGCGCTGCATGCGACGCATGTGACGACCGGCAACCGGTTGTGGAGCAATCTGCCGTCGCTGCGCCCCATGGCGACGATCAGCCATGATTCGCTCGGCTGGTACGGTATCGACGAGTTCGGCGGCGGGGTGCATGACGTGATCGGCACGCGCTGCGACCCCTATACCAACCGTTTGCTCTCAGGCGGCGACTATCATCACTGCTGCCACTCCAACCTCTGCCGGGCGCTGGCGCATCATACCGGATCCGACATCAAGGCAGTCGAGCCGCATGTGCATGACGTGTTGAACGTCTTCATGTGCACGGGTTTCACACGAGACACGCAGCAGTATTTCATGAAGGGAAGCCCGGTACGCCCCGGCGATTTCCTGGAGATGTTTGCGGAGATTGATCTCTTGGGCGCACTTTCGGCCTGCCCGGGTGGGGATTGCAGCACCAGCCATTCGAGCGATGTGGCAAAATGCTACCCGCTGAAGGTGGAGATTTACCGGCCGGATATGGCCTTGCTCGCGGATTGGCCGTTTCCGGAACGCAATGGGTATCAGTTGCAGCTCTGAACGCCGTCGGCCCTTTGGCCGTTATGTTCGGGCTTGGCCCGAGCATCCGCAAACGTCTGAATTTTCTCGACGATTGTAGATCCTCGGCACAAGGCCGAGGATGACGTCGCGTTTGGGGGCACCGAAAAGACAAAGGGCCCGGCAGTGATGCCGGGCCCTTTTCATTCCGTCTTCGCAGCTCAGTCCTTGGCGAGGGTCGCCATGTCGATGACGAAGCGGTAGCGAACATCGCTCTTGATGACGCGTTCATAGGCTTCGTTCACCTGGGCGATGTCGATGATCTCGATCTCCGGGGTAATGTCGTGCTTGCCGCAGAAGTCGAGCATTTCCTGGGTTTCCTTGATCGACCCGATCATCGAGCCGGCTAGGCTGCGACGGCCGGCAATCAAGGCGAAGGCATGCACCGGAACCGGATTTTCCGGCACGCCGAGCAGGACCATGGTGCCGTCGACCTTCAGAAGGTTGAGATAGGCGTTCCAGTCGATCTCGGCGCTGACGGTGCAGAGGATCAGGTCGAAGGAGCCGGCGAGCGTCTTGAAGGTCTCCGGATCCGATGTGGCGTAATATTCCTTGGCGCCGAAGGCGAGGCCGTCTTCCTTCTTCGACAGGCTCTGGCTGAGCACCGTGACGTCAGCGCCCATGGCCGCGCCGATCTTGACGCCCATGTGGCCGAGACCGCCCATGCCGATAACGGCGACCTTCTTGCCCGGGCCGGCCTTCCAGTGGCTGAGCGGCGAATAGAGCGTGATGCCGGCGCAGAGCAGCGGCGCTGCCTTGTCGAGCGGCAGGTTGTCCGGGATGCTCAGGACATAGTCTTCCTGCACGACGATCGAATCGGCATAGCCGCCCTGCGTCGGGGTCACGCCGTCGACTTCCGTAGAGTTATAGGTGCCGACGAGGCCCGGCATGTATTGCTCGCGGTAGAGGTCGCGTTCGCAATGCAGGCAGGAATTGACGAAGCAGCCAACGCCGACGCGGTCGCCGACCTTGTATTTCGAAACGCTGGAGCCGACTGCTGTCACGATGCCGGCGATCTCGTGGCCGGGGACCATGGGGAAGGTCGAGTTGCCCCATTCGTTGCGGGCCTGGTGGATGTCGGAATGGCAGATGCCGGAGAACTTGATCTCGATCACCACGTCGTCCGCGTTCGGTTCACGACGCTCGAAGTTGAAGGGAACCAATGGCTTGGAGGCATCCGTTGCGGCATAGCCTTTGGCAATCGGCATGGGGTATCCTTTCAAAAGTCATGGGAGAAGCGAGCTGTAGATAGGTCGATCCGGGTCTGCTGCAAGCGAAGAACCATGGCGTTTGTGTTGAAAGTGCCTGTCGCCTTCGGAAACTCGACAAGACCAGGGGGCTCGGCTAATCCTTGTCATCAACTGCTTCGCGAGATGCGCGGGCGGCCCCTCCTTGCCGCGGCTCTCGCAGCTACGGCCTTACATGATACTGGATTGACGGCATGGACAGAGCGGACTTCGTTCAGCGTTTCGGCGGGGTGTTCGAACATTCGCCCTTCATTGCGGAACGGGCCTTCGATGCAGGCATGATCGAGGAGCCGCTGACGGCGCTCGACGTGCATGATGCGATGGCTGCGATGTTTCGCACAGCAAGCCATGACGAGCGGCTGGGCGTCTTGCGCGCGCACCCGGATCTCGCGGGAAAGCTCGCAATTGCGGGCGAACTGACCGAAGACAGCAAGCGCGAACAGGCCGGTGCCGGGCTCGATCGGCTGAGTGCCGAAGAGCACACCCGCTTCACCGAACTGAATACGGCCTATGTCGAGAAGTTCGGCTTTCCCTTCATCGTCGCGGTCAAGGGACTGACAAAGGACGACATCCTCGCCGCCTTTGAAACGCGCATCGCCAATAGCCGCGATCAGGAATTCGACGCCGCCTGCCAGCAGGTGGAAAAAATCGCCAGGCTTCGCCTTGAAAGCCTGCTTCCGGAGACACACTGACATGCTTGAGACCTCGACCGTCGTTCTGCCGGATTTCGCAGCCGGTGCCGTCAACCTTGCATCTGCGCGCCTCGGTGCCGTGGGCATCTTCTCGACCGACGAGTTCTTCGCGCCGGTGTCGCGCATGCTGAACGATGATCCCGCGACCTTCGATCCTGATCTCTACGACGACAACGGCAAGTACATGGATGGCTGGGAAAGCCGTCGCAAGCGCGTGCCGGGGCATGACTATGCGATCATCCGCCTTGCCATGCCGGGCCGCATCTTCGGTTTCGATGTCGACACCCGCTTCTTTACCGGCAACTACCCGCCGCATGGCTCGATCGAGGCGGCTTTCGTCGAGAGCGGCGATCCGACGGATGCGACGGTCTGGACTGAACTCGTGGCCAAGTCGCCGCTCGGGGCGTCTGCCCAGCATTTCTTTGCCAATTCGGATACGTCGAAGGTCTGGACGCATCTGCGCCTGCACATTTATCCCGATGGCGGCGTGGCGCGTCTGCGCGTTTATGGCGCCGCCCATTTCGACTGGTCGAAGGTGGGTGCAACCGAGGAAATCGATCTCGCCTATATCTTCCACGGCGCCAAGTCGCTTGCCTGGTCTGATGCCCACTACGGCCATCCCGACAAGATCCTGTCGCCCGGCCGTGGCACCAATATGGGTGATGGATGGGAAACCAAGCGCCGCCGTGGTCCCGGACATGACTGGGCGATCATCCGGCTCGGCCACGCCGGTGTGATCAACCGGGTGCTGATCGACACGCATTTCTACAAGGGCAATTATCCGGATACCTGCGAGCTGCTCGGCGCCTATTTGCCGGACGCCGGCGACACGTTCAGTGAAGCGGAGATTGCTGCATCCGAACAGTGGCAGCCGATCCTGACGCGGCAGAAGATGCAGATGGATGCCGAGCATTTCTATGAAGGCGGCCAGCTGCAGAAGATCGGTCCGGTCACGCATGTGCGGATCGGCGTGCATCCTGATGGTGGCGTGATGCGCCTGCGCCTGTTCGGCACCAAGGCCTGAGTTTAGGGTAGAAACGGAAAGAGCGGGCGTTGGCCCGCTCGTCGCATTCTTCCAGCCGTCCGCAATGCGGGCGGCTTTCTTGTTGGGCTTTCGCCCTTACTGCTTCGGCGCCCGTTCGGCTTCGCGGATCGCTTCCTCGTGATACCAGCTTGCCGAACCGCTCTCATAGATCACGGGTTTCGGCGTCTGGCGCTCACGCATGGCGTTCAGCCGGGCCAGGTCACGCACCGGGAATTCGTAGATCTTCGCCGATTCCCGAACCATGTTCGTTGTCATGCTACTACCTCTCGTTTCACCGAGTGTTGTCTCGATGGTTCATTCTTACCACGTCTGAAACTGAAATGCACATGAAAAGTGCAAAATGCCTATTTTATGGGCAATATAGAAGCAGAAAAAGTGATGAATTTAAAATCATCACAGCGCTTTCGTGATCTTTGGTGGGCTGACAACACCGGACACGCGCCTCTGGTTCCATGAGTATGCGCTCAATCTGTTAAAGAAAGGCCTGCAATACCCGCGATTTGGCGGATCGCCTGCGACAAAATGGCCGCATTTCGCGGTCTGTCTGCAAACTGGCACGCTTCCTGCTTTTTCTTGTCCGACTCCCGGGCGAACCGGAGAATCACCCCTCTGTTGCGCATGAATGGCGCGAGACTGAAGAGAGAGCACCATGACCAAGTTTAAGCTCGAGTATATCTGGCTCGATGGCTACAAGCCGGTAGCGAACCTGCGTGGCAAGACGCAGATCAAGGAATTCGACAGCTTCCCGACCCTGGAACAGCTGCCGCTCTGGGGCTTCGACGGCTCCTCCACGATGCAGGCCGAAGGCCACTCGTCGGATTGCGTGCTGAAGCCGGTCGCCATTTATCCCGACCCGGCTCGCACGAACGGCGCTCTCGTCATGTGCGAAGTCATGATGCCTGATGGCGTCACCCCGCATCCGTCCAACAGCCGCGCCACGATCCTCGACGACGAAGGCGCTTGGTTCGGTTTCGAACAGGAATACTTCTTCTACGAAAACGGACGTCCGCTCGGCTTCCCGGAGCAGGGCTACCCGGCTCCGCAGGGCCCGTACTACACCGGCGTCGGCTACAAGAATGTCGGCTCGATCGCCCGCGAGATCGTCGAAGAGCATCTCGACCTTTGCCTCGAAGCGGGCATCAACCACGAAGGCATCAATGCCGAAGTGGCCAAGGGCCAGTGGGAATTCCAGGTCTTCGGCAAGGGCTCCAAGAAGGCAGCTGACCAGATCTGGATCGCCCGCTACCTGTTGCTCCGTCTGTGCGAAACCTACGGCATCGACGTCGAATTCCATTGCAAGCCGCTCGGCGATACCGACTGGAACGGCTCGGGCATGCACTGCAACTTCTCGACCACCTTCATGCGTGAAGTGGGCGGCAAGGAATACTTCGAAGCCCTCATGGCCGCCTTTGCCAAGAACTGGCAGGAGCATATCGACGTCTACGGTCCGGACAACCACCTGCGCCTGACCGGCAAGCACGAGACGGCTCCGTGGAACAAGTTCTCCTACGGCGTTGCCGACCGTGGTGCCTCGATCCGCGTTCCGCACTCCTTCGTCAACAACGGCTACAAGGGTTACCTGGAAGATCGCCGCCCGAACTCCCAGGGCTGCCCCTACCAGATCGCTTCCGTCGTCCTGAAGACGATCGCCGAAGTGCCGACGGCCGATTACGCCAAGTCCGCTGCCTGATTTCAGGTTGAGCGATAAAGATTGCAGCGCCGGTGGAAACGCCGGCGCTGTTTTCGTTTGGGGGGGGCTTCTGGATATGGTTGAGTATCTTTCATTTGCGCGGTCTCTGCCATATATATTACTGTCAAGGAGACTGGTGATGCGACCGTCAGATGTGCTGGAACGAAAGAGATCTGCAATCCGCGAGGTGACGGCGCTTCACAACGCGACGAATCCTCGCGTCTTCGGTTCCGTCGCCCGTGGAGAAGACCGCTCAGACAGTGATCTCGACATTCTGGTGGATGCCCTTCCCGGTTCTTCCCTCATGACGCTTGGTGGTCTGCAGTCGGCCCTAGAAGGCCTCGCAGAGGGTGTTCCAGTGCATCTGGTAACGACCAGCGAGATACCGCAGAAGCATCGGGGGCGTATCTTGGCGGAAGCGCTGCCAATATGAACCGCGAGCATCGTATCCGCTCGCTTCTTGAACGGATCCGAAGCGCATCCTTGGATGCTCACGAACTGTTGGGTCCATTAGATCTGAAAGAGTTCCGCACAAATCTTCTCGTTCAACGCGGCGTCGGGATGAGCCTTTTGATGGCAAGCGAGAGCGTTGTCCAACTCGAAGCGTTTTCGCCGGATTTCGTTGCGGAGCATCCGGAAATAGATTGGGTGACGATCCGTGGCATGCGTAACCGGATGGCGCACGGGTATTTCGACATCAATCTCGATTATGTGTACCAGACTGCGAAACATGAAGCGCTTGATCTGGTTCGGATCGTCGACTCCCTAATCCACATTTATCCCGAGGGAGAATAACCCCCTTTGCCCATCGAACTCTCCATCCGTCCCTTGACGGCTCAAAGTTTCGCGCCTTTCGGCGATGTCATCGAAGCCGAAGCGTCCACCATGCGGCTGATCAATGGCGGCACGACCGAGCGTTTCCATGCGCTGTTCTCGCCTGAAATTGCGGGCGAGGGTGCCCGGGTGATCGTTAGTATCTTTCGCGGCCAGCCGCGTGCCTTTCCCTATGCGATTGGCATGATGGAGCGCCATCCGTTCGGCAGCCAGAGCTTCTCGCCGCTGTCGGGCCGACCGTTCCTCGTGGCCGTTTCGCCTGATGAAGACGGCAAGCCGGGTGAGCCGCAGGTGTTCCTGGCTGCCCCACATCAGGGCGTGAATTATCGGCGCAACACCTGGCACCATCCCTTGGTGGCGATCGGTGAGGTGAGCGATTTCCTGGTTGTAGATCGTGACGGACCCGGCAACAATCTTGAGGAATTCTTCTTCGATACCCCCTTCATGATTCGGGAGCCACACCCATGACCGGTCTCACCACCCATGTCCTCGATACGGCTCTCGGCAAGCCCGCCCAGGGGCTTCGCATCCAGCTGATGCGGATGAATGGCGAGGAGGCGGAGCTGATCAAGACCGTCTTCACCAATGATGACGGCCGGGTCGATGGCGGGCCGATGCTGATCGGCGATACCTTTCAGGTCGGGCAATATGAACTGCTCTTCCATGCCGGCGATTATCTGAAGGCCAAGGGGTTTGCGCTCACCGAGCCGCCCTTTCTCGACGTGATCCCGATCCGTTTCGGGATCTCCGACACCACGGCGCATTACCACGTGCCGCTCTTGCTCTCGCCCTATGGCTATTCGACCTACCGGGGAAGCTGAGCATGCGTTTTGCCGCCATCGCCGACATCCATGGCAACCATCTGGCGCTTGAGGCGGTCATTGCCGATATCCGCGCAGAGGGGATCGATCAGATCGTCAATCTTGGCGACAGTTTTTCGGGGCCGCTCGAGGCGGGTCTGACGGCGGATCTGCTGTTGCCGCTCGACGCCCTGACCGTGCGCGGCAATCACGATCGTGCCCTGATCGATCGACCTTTCGAGGATATGGGCGATTGGGAGAAGCCGAGCTATCCGCAATTGTCGGCAGCCCAGCTCGACTGGATCCGTGGTCTTCCGGAAACGGCGCGGATCGGCGACGAGGTGTTCCTCTGCCACGCGACGCCTGAGGACGACAATACCTACTGGACCGAGACGCTTTCGGCAGACGGGATCTTTCATCTGAAGCCGCTCGCCGAGATCGAGGCGCTGGCTGCAGGGATCAACACGCCGCTGATGCTGTGCGGTCACAGCCATATTCCGCGTGCCGTTCAGCTTTCTGACGGCCGACTGATCGTCAATCCGGGCAGCGTCGGTTGCCCCGGTTTCGATTATGACGTGCCCGTCTATCACAAGGCCCAGGCGGGCACGCCGTTTGCGAGCTATGCGATCCTCGAAAAGAGCCCGCGCGGCTGGCAGCCGAGTTTCCGGCAGGTGCGTTACGACAATCTCGCCATGGCAGAGCTTGCGCGACGCCATGGCATGATGGATTGGGTCAGCGCGCTCTCGAGCGGCTGGATCGCCTGAAGGCGCTCAGAACGGGCTTTCTGCGATGATCGACTTGTCGACATCGGCGAGCTGTCGCTTGCCGCAAAGCGCCATCGTCACATCCATCTCCTTGGCGATGATCTCCAGGGCCTTGGTGACGCCCTGCTGGCCCATGGCGCCCAGGCCATAGAGGAATGGGCGGCCGATATAGGTTCCCTTGGCGCCGAGTGCGATCGCCTTCAGCACATCCTGGCCGGAGCGGATGCCGCCGTCGAGATGGACTTCGATCTTGTCGCCGACGGCGTCGACAATTCTCGGCAGCATGGCAATCGAGGAATGAGCGCCGTCGAGCTGGCGGCCGCCATGATTGGAGACGATGATCGCGTCAGCGCCGGTTTCCGCAGCCATCTTGGCGTCCTCGACGTCGAGGATGCCCTTGATGATCAGCTTGCCACCCCACTGCTTCTTGATCCAGGCGACGTCATCCCAGGAGAGCTTCGGATCGAACTGCTCGTTGGTCCAGGCGCCGAGCGAGGCGAGATCGGAGACATTCTTGGCATGGCCGTGGATGTTGCGGAAGGTGCGGCGCTGGGTGTGCAGCATGTTCCAGCACCAGCGAGGGCGCATGGCCATCTGGAAGAGGTGTTTCGGCGTCAGTCGCGGTGGGGCGGAGAGGCTGTTTCTGATGTCCTTGTGGCGCTGGCCGAGCAGCTGCAGGTCGGCCGTTAGCACCAGCGCCGAGCACTTGGCGGCGCGGGCGCGCTCGATCAGGTTCACCACGAAATCACGGTCGCGCATCACGTAAAGCTGGAACCAGAAGGGCCGCTTGGTGACCGAGGCGACATCCTCGATCGAGCAGATGCTCATGGTCGACAGCGTGAAGGGCACGCCGAATTCTTCCGCCGCCTTGGCCGCCAGCATTTCACCATCGGCATGCTGCATGCCGGTGAGGCCCGTCGGCGAAAGCGCCACCGGCATCCTCACCTTTTCGCCAATCATGGTGGTTTCCAGCGTGCGGCCGCTCATGTCGACGAGCACGCGCTGGCGCAGCTTGATCTTCGAGAAATCGCTCTCGTTCGCCCGGTAGGTGCTCTCGGTGTAGGAGCCGCTGTCGGCATAGTCGAAGAAGAGCTTTGGCACGCGCTTGCGTGCGAGCTTCTTCAGATCGGAAATTTCAAGGATCGGCCCCATTTGTCTCTCTCTCCGCCAATGTCTTTGTGTCGGCATATCATGCCATTCGGTCGACTGTGAACAGGGAGAGCGCGAAAGAGGTAAGATAATTTTACCTCTTGGATTCGTCAGAAGTGTTCTCCCGATCTGAACGGCCCGACACGCATGCCGGCTGCGATCAGATAGGCGGTCGACCAGCCGATCAGCAGGAAGCCGTTGACGCCTTCGAGCGCCGCCAGCATGCGCCATTCCGGATGGGGCACGACGTCGCCATAGCCGACGGTGGAGAAGGTGATGGTCGAGAAATAAAGGGCGGTTTCGAAATCATCGACGACGCCGATCAGCGTGAAACTCGCCGCCCAGAGCCAGACTTCGGCGGTCAGTACCGCAAAGACCCCGATCACCACCGTGTTCATGGCCAGCATCCGGCTGCGATGGCCATGCAGGCGGATGCGATCCGTCACCCAGCTCATGACATGGGTCACGCCCATCAGCCCGAAGGTGTGGATAACCACCGTCAGCGAGATCATCAGGGTGCCCAGCGCAAGATTGGTGGCCAGCATGGTGCATCCTCCTCCGGATGACTCAGTTTTTAGCGAAGGTCCTTGCGGATCATGAATTTGAGACCGGACCAGATCTCGGTCACGGCGCAGACTTTGACATCAACGAGGCCGGTGGGCAGGAAGATGGTGCGCAGGACATCTTCAGTGATCGTGGTCGGGACCTTCGATGCCTTCTTGGGCCAGGAGATCCAGAGCATGCCTGATGGTTTGAGCTTTGCTTTCAGACGTTCGGCGTGGTCTTCAAGGCGAGCACGGTCCGTCTCGAAGACATGGAGGTAGTCGAGTTCGCTGCCACCCGCCTCTGCAGGGTGTCCGACACGGCGCGCAATGGGCAGGTCGTCGACAAGATGGGAGAGCTCGTCGGGCAGATTGATGAAGAGCGCGGCAAGGTCAGGCCTCAATCCGAGCTTCTTGGCAAGGGGAGTGCCGGAGTAGCCGCTTTCGCTCATGAATGGCACAACCTTCCCCGAAAATCGCAGCGTCGGCAGCGTTCCGTGTCGTGTGGGTCGACGAGAGGTGAATCATCGTCGGGTTCGGGCCGGTGTGTCAATGCTCGGTTTGTCATCGACCTTTTGTAGAGCGGCAATAGGCTCATCACGGGCAGAAGTGAGGATCGTGCTGTGGCTTTACCGAGGGATTGCCTCCTGACCGTTGTTTTGCTCGTCGGTGGTCTTGCTTTTGCTGCGAGCCCGTCACGCGCGGTTATTCTCGAGGTCGACCCGGTGCCAGGCTGCCCTCCGGGCCAGGTGTTCGACAGCGGCGCGGCGCAGTGCCTAACCGATATGAGACGGCTGACGGATGCCGACAGGATGGCCAATGCCAGGCACCATATCGACGAGGGGCGGTTTGAGGAGGCACGCTTGCTGCTCGACGCCGTGAGCCAGAAGAACTCCGCCCGCTACTTCAACTATCGCGGTTTCGTCACCCGCAAACTCGGCGACCCAGAGGGCGCGCTGGTTTACTATCGTCGCGCACTGATCCTGGATCCCTATTATGCCGAGGCCCGGGAATATCTCGGTGAGGCCTATCTGATGCTCGGGCGGATCGCTGAGGCCGAAGCAGAACTCGCTCAGATCGCACGCATCTGCGGAGTGCAATGCGAGCCCTATCAGGAGCTCAGTGAAGCTCTGGCGGAGGCGAGAGGCCGATAAAGGCCTGTCGCCGCACGTCGGATTGGCTGGTCAGTTGCCGGGTTTCGAAGCCTTGCCCGCCACATAGGTCTCGACCACCGTACGATCGTCGCCCAGGGTCTGCAGCAGGAAGAGCTCTTCCGAGAGCGAGGTCACCGTTTCCATCCTCAGCCGCATGGCCGGGGTCGCGGCGGCATTGAGCACGACGATATCGGCGTCGGTGCCTTCGTCCAGCGTGCCGATGCGGTCTGCAAGATCGAGCGCCACGGCATTGCCGAGCGTCATGTGATAGAAGCTTTCCAGTGGGTTTAAACGCTCGCCAAGCAATTGCTGGATCTTGTAGGCCTCGTCCATAGTCTTCAGCATGGAATAGCTGGAGCCGCCGCCGATATCGGTGGCGACCGCGACGGTGACAGGCTTTTCCCGACGCTGGATGGCCTTCAGCGGGAAGAGGCCGGAGCCGAGGAAGAGGTTTGAGGTCGGGCAATGCACCGCGACCGCGCCGCTTTCCGCCATTGCGTCGGCTTCGCGATCCGAGAGGTGGATCGCATGGCCGAAGAGTGCCTTTTTCCGGAGCAGGCCGTAACGGGCATAGATGTCAGTGTAGTCAGTGGCTTCGGGATAGAGCTCGCAGGTGTAGCGGATCTCGTCGTGATTCTCTGAGAGATGCGTCTGGATATGCAAGTCGGGGAATTCTTCCGCCAGCTTCTGCGTCATGGCCATTTGTTCGGGCGTCGAGGTGATGGCAAAGCGGGGCGTGATGGCAACGTGATTTCGGCCCTTGCCATGCCATTGTTCGATGACGGCGCGGGTTTCGTCGTAGCCCAGTTGCGGCGTGTCGAGCAGCCCCTGCGGGGCGTTGCGGTCCATCATCACCTTGCCGCCGATCATCAGCGTGCCGCGCTTCAGGCTTTCGGCAAAGAAGGCGTCGGCCGAGGTCTTGTGTACGGAGCAATAGGCAACCGCCGTCGTCGTGCCCTGGCGCAGGAATTCGTCGAAGAATTGCGTGGCGATGCGCTCGGCATGGGCGCTTTCAACGAAGCGGCATTCTTCGGGGAAGGTGTAGGTATCAAGCCATTCCAGCAGGTTGGCGGCATAGGAGGCGATTACCTGCATCTGCGGGAAATGCACGTGGCAGTCGATCAGGCCGGGCAGGATGAGATGCGGGCGGTGGTCGATCTCTGATGTCTCCGCACCGGCCTTCGGCTTCACATCCGAATAGCTGCCAACGGCTGCAATCTTGCCGTCCCGCACCAGCAGCGCGCCGTCTTCCTCGTAGAGATAGCTCTCGCGGTCGCCGGCGTGCCCGGGGGCGCGACGGAAGGAAAGGAGGCGGCCGCGGATCAGGGTCTCAATTGTCATCATTTGCCTTCGACCGTCGTCTCGTACCAGGCGACGAGCAGCTTGCGCTCATCGGGCGAGAGATCGGTGATGTTTCCGGGCGGCATGGCATGGCTGCGGCCGGCCTGGAGGTAGATTTCACGGGCATGGGCGGCGATCTCGCCGTCCGTCTCAAGCTTCACGTTCTTTGGTGCCCGCGCGATGCCTTCCCAGACAGGCTCGGCGGCGTGGCACATCGAACAGCGGCCCTGTACGACATCACGCACGGCTTCGAAATGGCCGTTTGCAACAAAGGTCTGTTCACGGGTCGAAAGGCTCACCTGTTCTTCCTCGCCGGTCAGCACCTTGGGCACTGTCGACAGCCACATGATGACGATGAAGATGAGCACCGTCACCAGCCAGGTCCAGGTCGGCTTGCCCTTGCGGGCATGGGTCGTGTTGAACCAGTGGCGGATGGTGACGCCCATGAGGAAGACCAGCGCCGCGATCACCCAGTTGAACTCCGTCGCGAAGGCCAGCGGATAGTGGTTCGACAGCATGAAGAAGATGACGGGCAGCGTCAGGTAGTTGTTGTGCAGCGAGCGCTGCTTGGCAATCACGCCGTATTTCGGATCGGGCGTGCGGCCCGCGATCAGGTCCGCGACGACGATCTTCTGGTTGGGAATGATGATGAAGAAGACGTTGGCCGACATGATGGTGGCGGTAAACGCGCCCAGATGCAGGAAGGCGGCGCGGCCGGTGAATACTTGCGTGTAACCCCAGGCCATGGCGATCAGCACGACATAGAGAAAGGCCATGAGGCCCCAGGTGTTGCGGCCTAGCGGCGACTTGCAGAGGAGATCATAGAGGATCCAGCCGACGGCCAGCGACGCCAGCGACAGACAGATGGCCTGCCAAGGCTCGATGTCCAAGACCGTGCGGTCGATGAGGAAGAGGTCGGCGCCGCCATAGTAGACGACGGCGAGCAGCGCGAAGCCCGAGAGCCAGGTGGCGTAGCTTTCCCATTTGAACCAGGTCAGATGCTCCGGCATCGATGCGGGCGCGACCAGGTATTTCTGGATATGGTAGAAGCCGCCGCCATGGACCTGCCATTCCTCGCCATAGGCGCCGACCGGCAGGCCGGGGCGCTTCACGAGGCCGAGATCCAGCGCGATGAAATAGAAGGACGAGCCGATCCAGGCGATGGCCGTGATTACATGCAGCCAGCGGACTGCGAAGTTCAGCCATTCCCAGGCGATCGCATATTCATACATTCGAGACTTCCCCTTATCGTCCTCCCGGCCGGACAGTGTGGAAAATATTGCGCTGCAAGGGAAGCCCTCAGCAGTGCGGCGAGGGCTCCTGATGTCGATTTATGCAGAGATTCTTTTCTTCTGCAGAAGCCGGTGAAATCAGAGCGCTTTTTCGGCTTCGAGCGTGGCGGTGATCCAGGCTTGGAATGCCTTGATCTTCGGCGCGTTGCGTCTGGAGTGGGAATAGACCAGCTGGATCGGCGCATTGGCCGGGCAGGCGAGCGGGAAGGGCCGGATCAAGCGGCCCGAGGCGAGCTCCTCCTTGAAGAAGAAGGGGCTGATGATGGCGACCCCATAGCCGGCGATTGCGGCATTGGCTTCCAGATCCTGCGCCTCGTAGCTGTGCAGCTTGGTGTCGATCAGGGTGGGATTGTGGATGCCGACGGCGGCAAACCATTGCGGCCACCAGGGGTCGCCGGGGCTGATGATCGGCAGCTTCAAGAGATCGGCCGGCTCATGCACGCCGCCGATGGTTTTCGCCAGTTTCGGGCTCAGCATCGGCGTGAAGTCGAGCCTTATCAGCGGATGGGCGATGGTGCCCGGCCAGGGCCCTTCACCCCAGGGGATCGCGACATCGGCGCTCTTGGTTGCCAGGTCTTCGAACTTGCTGACACGCAGCAGGCGCACCGCAATATCAGGATGGGCAAGCTGAAAGCTGCCGAGATGGCGTGCCAGCCAGTTCGAGGCGAAGGTCGGTACCGAGTGGATCTCGAGCGTCTCGACGGCACTCCGCTTTGCCTGCTGCACGGCATCGACCAGAAGATCGAAGCCTTCGGCGACTTTCGGATGCAGACGCTCACCCGTTTCCGTCAGCCCGATCTGGCGTGGGCGGCGCCAGAAGAGGGGCTCGCCGACATGCTCCTCCAGGAGCTTGATCTGATAGCTGACCGCCGTCTGGGTCATGCCCAGCTCCTCGCCGGCGCGCGTGAAACTGTTGAGGCGCCCGACCGCCTCGAAGACGCACAGGGCATTCAGCGGAAATTGTCGCGACAGTTTCATGGATCAGCCCTCTTTATCCATGAGAAGCGTAATTGAATTGGATTGGGCTCGCAACCACGGCCATAAAAGCCTCATCAAACCAGAACGATAACAGACGCGTGGAGGCAGAGATGATATCCGCGACAGAACGACTCACGCCTAAATCCGGGGGCATCCTGCAATGGCTCGGGGAGGCCTTCCAGTGGGGTAGAGGCCCTCGGCGGTTGCGCCTACAAGACCTGCCGGCGGACCTGCGCCGTGACATAGGTCTAGAAATGGAAGACGACGCCTTGCGTGGCCGGGAGCTTGCCGGCCAGCGGCTGCTTGATCTCACGCGGCCAGGGGTGATGTGAGGAAA
Organism: Allorhizobium sp. nf9_anc; assembly: GCF_056323085.1. Lineage (NCBI taxonomy): Bacteria > Pseudomonadati > Pseudomonadota > Alphaproteobacteria > Hyphomicrobiales > Rhizobiaceae > Allorhizobium > Allorhizobium sp. nf9_anc. Next base: position 891,598 of record NZ_CM150481.1, read on the forward strand.
AGGTTATCCAGACCAGAATCTTAGAGAAGAACCTTTTCAGGTTGATTCCGCGTCTTCGCATGCTGCTTCAGCTGAGCAATACGCCCAACAATTCTGCCGCGACCATCGCCGCAATCACCGCGGGGCGCTTGTCTTTGACCGTGCTGCCGCCAATCGGCAGGATTAGCCGGTCTATTGCGGCCCGGCCAATTCCCTCGCGGCCCAGGAACGAGCCGAAAGTCGCGCGCTTTGTCTTCGAGCCGATCATGCCGACATAGGCGAGGTCGGTTCGGGCGAGCGCTTCCTTTGCGATCAGGAAATCCAATGCATGGTCATGGGTGAGGATGACGGCTGCACCGCCGATCTTCAGCTTCGCGACCTCCGCTTCGGGCATGGCGACGCGGCGGAAGCTGATGCCGTCCGGTACGTCGCCATCGATTTCCGGGCGCGAGTCGATCAGTGTGACAGCGAGCGGGAGGGGGCTAAGCGCTTGAGCCAGCGCCAGCCCGACATGCCCGGCGCCGAAGAGCATGACTTCCGGGAAAGTGGCGCGTTCGTCCGCGAGGCGTTGCAAAAGCGCGTCCTGGACGGATTGATCGATCCTGCGGAGTGATAGACGTACCCGTCCGCCACAGCACTGGCCGATTTCCGGGCCGAGCGGCACATCGAGTTCGGATTGCACATTTTTGCCTGCCAGCAGTTTGCGGGCGCGGTCGATCGCCATGAACTCCAGAGATCCGCCACCGATCGTGCCCCAGAGTGCTGTTTCAGCCACCAGCATCAGCGTGCCGGCCTCGCGCGGGGTCGAGCCTTTGGCCTCGACGACTTCGACGAGGATGGCGTGAGGATGGGCGGCGAGGAAGGCGGGGAGGGTGGTGATGGTCATGGTGGGCTGATCCTAGCACTAGGCAGTGGGAACTGGACAGCAGGGCTTCGGGTTTAATCCACCAAGGTTTCACCGCGCCTGTAACATGTCTGCCGTGTTATGGTCCGGCATGGCAAGCTCAGGAGCGGGAATGACCAGAACCACAGGCTTGATCGTCTGGCTGCTCGTGGCGGCTTTCGCCGGGGCGCTTTTCCTCGTTAATCCGCTGGCGGATATCGCAGCCAAGTTTAGCCGTGACGTCACGCTCGGCAGCGGCGCGCTCTACACGACCTTGCGGGTTGCGAACTCGGTGATGAGTGTGGCGCGCGATGCCGATGTTACCGGCGGGGTGGGCGTCGCCTCGGTTACCGCCAGCCCCGGCCAATTGCTGCAGCCCGTGATCAATACAATCGAGCGCATGGTCGACCTGCTGTTCGGGCTTGCCATCGTGTCCGGCATCCTGTCGCTGATATTGGTGCCGGTGGCGAAGGTTGCCTCCATCGGGCTTGCGACCTGCGCGCTGTTTTGTGCCGGCATGACGCTGACCGCCCGGCGGGTGCCGCCGATGCTGGAGCGCCTGACGCGGTCGGTGATAGTGCTGGGTGTCCTCGGCGCCGTTCTTCTCCCGGCATCCTATACCATCGCCTTTTATGCTGGCGACGCGATCACGGATCGGGCCTGGACCCATGCGACCGAGGTTTTCGATCGAATGCAGGGCCAGCATGCGCTTGCCGGCGTCGATGAGGGTGCAACAACGGCAGGCGCCCTTTCCCCCACCGACCGGGTCCCGCCGGCAGAGGATGGCATGTTCGACCGTCTCGGCACGGCGTTCACCGGCACCTTGCAGGCCGCCTCCGATATGGCGGCCACGGCGGCCGCCAATGCGCAGATCATCCGGGACGGTGTCGCGATCTCGACGGATCTGTTCGCCGCCTCGATCGGCATTGCCACGGCCTATCTGGTCAAGCTGCTGGTGCTGCCGATCCTGATCCTGGCGGCCATGCTTTACCTGATGCGATCCGCACTGCGCTGAGCCTTTCAGGCTCGCTTCAGCCTCTCCACGGCCATCAGCACCCGCTCCGGCGTCGCCGGTGCGTCGAGCCTCGGGCAGAGGCGGTAATCGGCAACCGAAGCCACGGCCATGGACAGCGCCTCCAGTACCGAGATCGCCAGCATGAAGGGCGGTTCGCCGACGGCCTTGGAGCGGCCGATTGTGGGCTCGGCGTTCTCAGACCAGGGCACGAGCCGCGTGTTGAAGATCTTCGGGCGGTCGGAGGCGAGCGGGATCTTGTAGGTCGAGGGGGCGTGGGTGCGAAGCCTGCCCTTGCCGTCCCACCAGAGTTCTTCCGTCGTCAGCCAGCCCATGCCCTGGACGAAGCCGCCCTCGATCTGGCCGATGTCGATAACAGGGTTCAGCGACTTCCCGACATCATGCAGGATGTCGGTGCGCTCCATCAGATATTCGCCCGTCAGCGTATCGATCGAGACTTCCGTGCAGGCGGCGCCGTAAGCGTAGTAGTAGAAGGGCGTGCCGCGCCCGGCGGCCCGGTCCCAGTGGATCTTCGGTGTCTTGTAAAAGCCGGCAGCCGAGAGCTGGACGCGGGCGAAATAGGCCTGTTTTGCGAATTCGCCGAAGGTGAAGATCTGCTCGCCGACGCGCACGCGGTTCGGCAGGAAGGCCACCTCAGCGGGGGATACGCCGTACTTCTCGGATGCAAAGGCGATCAGCCGTTCCTTGATCTGGCGGGCGGCATCATAGGCTGCCATGCCGTTCAGGTCGGAGCCGGAGGAGGCGGCGGTGGCCGAGGTATTCGGCACCTTGGCCGTGGTCGTGGCCGTGATCTTGACCGTGTCGACATCGACCTGGAAACAGTCGGCGACGACCTGGGCGACCTTGGTGTAGAGGCCCTGACCCATTTCGGTGCCGCCATGGTTCAGATGGATCGAGCCGTCCTGGTAGATATGGACGAGCGCGCCCGCCTGGTTGAAGGCGGTCATGGTGAAGGAGATGCCGAACTTCACCGGTGTGAGGGCAATGCCCTTCTTGATGACCGGGCTCGTCTTGTTGAAGTCGATGATCGCCTGGCGGCGCGCCTGGTAGTCGCAGGAGGTTTCGAGCTCCTCGACGACCCGCAAGATGATGTTGTCCTCCACCTGCTGGTGGTAGGGGGTCACGTCGCGGCCGGAGCCTTTTTCGCCATAGAAATTGGCCTTGCGGACTTCGAGCGGGTCCTTGCCCAGCGCATAGGCGATCTCCTCGATCACCCGCTCGGCCCCCAGCATGCCCTGGGGTCCGCCGAAGCCGCGATAGGCGGTGTTGGAGACAGTATGGGTCTTCAAGGGTTGCGAGGTCAGCTTCACATGTGGATAGAAGTAGCTTGAGTCTGCATGGAAGAGGGCGCGGTCGGTGACCGGGCCGGAGAGGTCCGAGGAGTAGCCGCAGCGGGCGGCGAAGTTGGCGTCGATTGCATGGATCTTTCCGTCATCGTCGAAAGCGACGTCGAAATCCATCTTGAAGTCGTGGCGCTTGCCGGTGACACCCATGTCCTCGTCGCGGTCGGGGCGGAATTTGACGGCGCGATTGAGCTTCTTGGCGGCGAGCGCCGCAAGGGCTGCAAATTGGTTCCCTTGCGTTTCCTTGCCGCCAAAGCCGCCGCCCATGCGCCGCGTGTTGACGGTGATGGCGTTGGAGGGAATGTCGAGCACATGGCCGACAATGTGCTGGATTTCCGAGGGGTGCTGGGTGGACGACCACACGGTGACGTCGTCGTCCTCGCCCGGGATGGCGAGCGCGATGTGGCTTTCGAGATAGAAATGCTCCTGGCCGCCGATGCGCATCGAGCTCTGGATGCGGTGTGCCGCCTTGTCGAGTTCGCTCTCCGGCGTGCCGCGCTTCAGCGTCATGCCGGGCGTCACGAGCGGGCTGTCATTCTCCAGCGCGCCGTCGATGTCGGTCCAGAAGGGCAGGTCGCGGTACTCGACCTTGGCGAGGCGCGCCGCTTTCCGGGCCGCGTCGCGGGTTTCGGCGATGACGGCGAAGATGGTTTGGCCGTGGAATTCGATTTTGTCGGTCGCGATCAGCGGCTCGTCGTGGCGGCCGCCGGAGGAGACATCGTTGACGCCGGTGATGTCATCCGCTGTCAGCACGCAAACGACGCCCGGATAAGCCTTCACGGCCGAAAGATCGATCGACAGGATTTCCGCATGGGCGCGGTCCGCCATGCCGAGCGCGCCATGCAACAGGCCTGCGGGTTCTGGAATATCGTCAATATATTCGGCACTTCCGGCGACATGCTTGTGCGCTGAATCATGCCGGAGCGACTGGTGCATCGGCCCCTTGATGTATTTCGTCGTTTCGTAGGTCGCCTTATCCATGATCACGCCTCCTCCGCCGCAAAGCGCTTCAATTCCTGCGGCGAGCCCGAAACCTCCAGGAAGAACCGCGTCAGCAGGTTCTTCGCCGTCAGCTGGCGGTATTCCGCCGTGGCGCGCCAGTCGGTGAGCGGCTTGTAATCGAGGTCGAAGGCGTCTCGGGCGGCTTCCATGGTCGCCTGGGTGAAGGGTTTCCCGTAGAGCGCCGCCTCGACCGACCGCGCCCGCTTCGGGGTGCCTGCCATGCCGCCGAAGGCGATGCGAATGTGGGTGACCACGCCGCTTGCGTCCTGCTCCAGGTGGAAGGCGCCGCAGAGCGCCGAGATATCCTCGTCGCGGCGCTTGGTGATCTTGTAGACGGCCACGTGGCTGTCCGCCTTGGGGCGCGGCACAAACATGCTTTCGACGAATTCGCCCGGCTGGCGGTCCTGCTTGCCGTAGTCGATGAAATAGTCTTCGAGCGGCATGGTGCGGGTGCCGGAGGCCGAGCGTAGCGTCACGGTCGCCGAGAGCGCGATCAGCGCCGGCGGGCTATCGCCGATGGGTGATCCATTGGCGATGTTGCCGCCAATGGTGCCCATGTTGCGCACCTGCTGGCCGCCGATTCGTTCGATCAGGCGACCGAAGGCGGGGATTTCCTGGCGCAGCACCTCGAAGGCGCCGTTGTAGCTGACGCCGGCGCCCATGGTGATGCCTTCAGGCGTGACGATGATCTTCTGCAATTCTTCCAGGTGGTTGATGAAGACGACAGGGTCGAGCACACGCATCTGCTTGGTGACCCAGAGCCCGACATCAGTCGCACCAGCGACCACTGTTGCCTTGGGATGGGCGGCGAGTGTATCGGCCAGGCCTTCGACGCTGCCGGGCACGACGAGTCTGCGGCCGTCGGGGCCGGACAGCGCGATCGTCTCGCGGGTCGCAAGTTCTTCCAGCCGCGCGATGATGTTGGCGCGCTCGCGCTCCAGCGGGTCGAACAGCGCAGACGGCCTCACGTGGCCGACCTGTTCGGCGGCCTTCACGATCGGCTCGTAACCTGTGCAACGACAGAGATTGCCCTGAAGCGCGCGCTCGATCTCGGCACGGCTTGGGTTTTCCGAGGTTAGCCACAGGCCGTAGAGCGACATGACGAAGCCCGGCGTGCAGAAGCCACATTGCGAGCCATGACAGTCGACCATGGCCTGTTGCACCGGATGCAGCGTGCCGTCTTTGGCCGCGAGGTGTTCGACCGTGACCACATGGGTGGCGTTCAGCGAGCCGACAAAGCGGATGCAGGCATTGACCGTTTCATAACTCAGCTTGCCCCCGACGAGCTGCCCGACCAGCACCGTACAGGCACCGCAATCGCCTTCCGCGCAGCCTTCCTTCGAGCCCGTCAGCCGGCGCTTCAGGCGCAGGAAATCGAGCAGCGTCTCGGTCGGGTCGAGGCTGGAAAGGGCGACGTCTTCGCCGTTCAGGATGAAACGAATGCTGGTCATGAACTGCCTTTTTTGTGCTGAACCCGCGTTACTGCGCGGTCCAGCCGCCGTCGATCGAGATGGAGGTGCCAGTGATCTGCTTTGCGGCGTCACTGGCGAGGAAGATGGCTGTTGCCGCGACCTCTTCGATGGCAACAAACTCCTTCGTCGCCTGCAGGCGCAGCATCACGTCGGTCTTCACCTGCTCCTCGGAAATGCCGCGTGCCTTGGCCGTGTCGGGGATCTGCTTTTCCACGAGCGGGGTCAGCACATAGCCGGGGCAGATGGCGTTGATGGTAATGCCAAATTCCGCCAGCTCCAAGGCGACAGACTTGGTGAGGCCCATGATGCCGTGTTTGGCGGCGACATAGGCCGACTTATAGGGCGAGGCGACCAGCGCATGCGCCGATGCCACATTGATGATGCGGCCCTTTTTGCTTGCCTTCATGCCGGGAACAGTGGCGCGGATCGTGTGGAAGGAGCTCGTCAGGTTGATCGCGATGATCTGGTCCCATTTGTCGATCGGGAAATCCTCGACCGGGGAGACATGCTGAATGCCGGCATTGTTGACGAGCACGTCGACGCTGCCAAAGGTCTTCTCCGCGGTGGCGATCAGGTCTGCAATCTCTTCAGGCTTGGTCATGTCCGCGCCGTGATAGATCGCCCTGCCGCCATGGGCTTCGAGCGCCTTGCGGTTGGCTTCGATCTCGTCAGCCGGGCCGAAGCCGTTGATCACAAGGTTCGCGCCTTCAGCCGCAAACGCCTTGGCGATGCCGAGCCCGATCCCACTGGTCGATCCGGTGACGACGACGGTTCTTGTCATGCCATTCTCCCTTGTCTCAGTCCTGCTGCGACGCAATACATGAGCGGAGGTTATGCCCAAAGGTGGAGCACTGGCAATCGTGATTTTGGCGCAAGGGTGCTTCGCCAAGACGCATAAAATCAGAAGCAGCAGTGCCTCTGTTCGCCGCTCCGAAACACTGCGTCACCTCCGCGCGGTTTGCATGACGAGGCGCGAACCTCTATCTCTGACGCAACGTTACAGCGAGAGAAACCCATGGAACTCGGACTTTATACCTTTGCCGATGTCGATCCCAATGCCGCCAACAAGGGCGCGGATGCAAAGCGCCGCGTTGACGAGCTGCTGGCGGAAATCCGTCTGGCAGACGAGGTCGGCCTCGATGTCTTCGGTCTCGGCGAGCATCACCGCCCTGACTATATGGCATCCTCGCCGGCGACGATCCTGGCTGCCGCTGCCGTGCAGACCAAGAATATCCGGCTGACCAGCGCCGTCTCGGTGCTCTCCTCCGATGATCCGGTCCGCGTCTTTCAGCAATATGCAACGGTCGACCTGCTCTCCAGCGGCCGTGTCGAGCTGATGGTTGGCCGCGGCTCCTTCATCGAGAGCTTCCCGCTCTTCGGCTACGATCTCGAAGATTACGACCTGCTGTTTGCCGAGAAGCTGCAGTTGCTCATGGAGATCCGCGAGAACGAAGTGGTCACCTGGGAAGGCCAGACGCGCAAGCCTATCCAAGGGAGGGGCGTCTATCCCCGTCCGCTACAGGATCTGCTGCCGCTGTGGATCGCGATCGGTGGCACGCCGCAGTCGGCAGCACGCGCGGGCTATCTCGGTCTGCCTCTGGCGCTTGCGATCATCGGCGGCGAGCCGCATCGCTTTGCGCCCTTCTTCGATCTCTATCGCCAGAGTGCGGCCAAGGCCGGTGTTGATCCCGCGCTGCTGAAGACGAGCATCAACGTGCATGGCTTCATCCATGACACGACGCAATCGGCGGCTGACATCTTCTACGCGCCGCAGGCAGTGGTGATGGACCGGATCGGCCGCGAGCGCGGCTGGGGTCCGACCAACCGGGCGCAGTTCGATGCCTCGCGCGGTCCGCGCGGTGCGCTCTTCGTCGGCGATCCGGAAGCTGTGGCCGAAAAGATCGTCGCCATGCACGGCATCTTCAAGAATGATCGCTTCCTGATGCAGATGGCGATCGGGCCAATGCCGCATATCGAGATCATGCGCGGGATCGAGCTTTACGGCACGAAAGTAGCCCCCCTGGTGCGCCAGGCATTGACGGAGAAGGCGTCGGCTGCGTAAGCAGCGGCCTTGCCCCGAGGGCGTTCGCCCTCAAGACTGCGAGGACCCCTGATGATCGTTGAAACTGAAGAGGACCTCGTCCGTCTCAAGGATATCGGCCGCATCTGTGCGACCGCCGTCAAGGTCATGGCGGCGGCACTCGAACCGGGCATCACGACGCGCGAACTCGATCTGATCGGCCGAAAGCTGCTGGAGGACAACGGCGCACAGTCGGCACCTGAGCTCTGCTACCAGTTTCCGGGCGCCACCTGCATCTCCGTCAACGAGGAGATCGCCCATGGCATTCCCGGCGACCGGGTGATCAAGGCGGGCGACCTCGTCAATATCGACGTCTCGGCGGAAAAGCTCGGCTATTTCGGCGATACCGGCTCGTCCTTCATCGTGCCGCCAGGCACAGCGAAGCAGGAACGGTTGCTGCGCGACGGCAAACGCGCGCTGTGGGTCGGGCTGAACCAGGTGAAAACAGGGCGGCCGCTGGCCGATATCGGCAATTCGATCGGCGCCTTCGCCCGCAAGAACCGCTACACGCTGATCACCAATCTCGCGAGCCACGGCGTCGGCCGCTCGTTGCACGAGGAGCCGACCGAGCTTTCGACCTGGCCGGATCCGGATGAGACGCGGATCATGGAGGAGGGGCTTGTCTTTACCGTCGAGCCGTTTCTCTCGCTCGGCGGCCAATGGGCCGAGGATGGTGACAAGGACAACTGGACGCTCTACAGCGAGCCGCGCGCGCCAACCGTGCAGTTCGAGCACACGATCGTGGTGACGAAGAACGGGCCGCTGGTATTGACGCTCGCCGATTAAGCGTCTGTTCGATAATTCCCCTTGGCGGGCTGCAAATGGCGATTTCTGCGCTTCCGGTGCTCACGTACCGAATGTACGCTCCGCTCCGGTTCTCGAAATCACCATTTTCGCCACTCCCAGGGCAATTCTGGAACAGACTTCGCGGCGGTGAGACCGTTCGTTAGTCGGCCTTCGAAAAGGCGACGGCGACGCCCTTCTTCTTGAAATAGGACTGCATGATCTTGCGGCCCTGACGGTTCGACTGGGCGAGCTTGCCCGGCTCGAACACCGCTTCCTTCACGCCTTCCTTCGCCATTGCGGCCTTCAGGGCGGCAATGTGAAGGTCGATGTCCTCGTTGTCGTTGTTGATCGAGGTGTAGATGTTGTCGATGGCCTGCTGCAGGCTGAGGTCGCTCATGGGGCACTCCTGAAAAAGCTTTGCGACTTCCCTAGCGATTTTTGGGCAGGAGGCAAGGATAAGCTAGCTAGCGGCTTGCAGCTTGGCGAAGTTGGCCACATGCTGCTTCAAACAAGCGATATTCTTGAGGCTCGATCGATGAGAAGAGCAGTCATCCAGATTCGCAGCGACGCTGATGAGATCGCGGCCATCGGCGCCGTGGGCCAGCGTTTTGCCGACGCCTGGAACAGGGGTGCCAAGGGAGCTGACGTGCCCTTCATACTGACATTCAGCTCGGCCTCTCAGCTCTTTTCCGTCATTTCGCCGAAGCGCTGGGAGTTGATCGAAGGCCTTCAGGGGCTTGGGCCCTCCAGCATTCGCGGCCTCGCCCGGGCTCTCGGTCGTGACGTGAAGCGGGTGCATGAGGATGTGTCGACCTTGCTGGAATGGGGCCTCATCGAAAAGGACGAAACGGGAAGGGTTGCCGTTCCCTTCGACGAAATCGAGGCCGACTTCATTCTGAAGGGAGCGGCTGCGTGACGGTCGGGCTTTGGCTCGAAGTTCTGCGCTCTGCCTATTCTTACAAACCCTTAATTTTCGCGGGGGTAATTCTGCCACAATTTGGCGATGCCATTGCTGGACGGAACCTTCTGCCCTAGGTTCCGCCAGGTTCTACAGGACTTCTCCTTCACGAAGGTTTCCCCCCGTGTTTCATTCCTTCTTCCCGCGGCCTAAGCTCTTCTTCACCTCAGCCGCGCTCTGGACCCTCGTCTGCATCATCGTCTGGTATACCGTGGGGCCGCAGATCGGTGCTGCCCTCGGCATGCCGCCGCTGGCTGAAGGGCAGACGCCGCCAGTCGGGCTCGCCTTCTTCTTCACGCCCGACAATCTCTGGTTCTATCTGTATTTCACCATCTTCGTGCTTATCTTCGGCGTCGCCTGGCAGCTGATTGCCAAGGATCATCCCTGGACCAACTGGTCGATCTGGGGCTCGGCCTTCATCATCTTCATTGCCTATTTCAGCGTGCAGATATCGGTCGCCGTCAACAACTGGCGCGGTCCCTTTTGGGACATGTTCCAGAAGGCGTTGAGCGGTGACGGGAGCGTTACCGCTGGTCAGCTCTACGAGTTGCAGCTCCGCTTCCTCGAAATCGGCATGGTCGGAGTCACTCTCTCGGTGCTGACGGCCTTCTTCACCAACCACTACGTCTTCCGCTGGCGCAATGCGATGAACGACTTCTACTTGTCGAAGTGGGACAAGCTTCGCCATATCGAAGGTGCCTCGCAGCGTGTTCAGGAAGACACGATGCGCTTCGCCAATATCCTCGAAGGCCTTGGCGTTGCGTTGATCAACTCGGTCATGACGCTGGTCGTCTTCCTGCCGATCCTGTTCCATATGTCGGAAAATGTCAGCGAGTTGCCGATCATCGGCGCCGTGCCACATGCGCTGTTCTGGCTGGCGATCTTCTGGTCGGCCTTCGGCACCATCCTGTTGATGGTCGCCGGCATCAAGCTGCCGGGGCTGCAGTTCCGCAACCAGCGTGTCGAGGCCGCCTTCCGTAAGGAACTGGTCTATGGAGAGGACCATGCCGATCGTGCCGAGCCGGTGACGGTACGCGAGCTCTTCTCGAACGTGCGGCGTAACTATTTCCGCATGTACTGGCACTACACCTATTTCAACGTCGCCCGGTACACCTATGGCCAGCTCGACGCGATCTTCCTGACTTTCATCATGATCCCGACCATCGTTGCCGGCAAGATCACTCTGGGTCTCTGGCAGCAGATCGCCACCGCCTTCGGCCAGGTGACGGACAGCTTCCAGTATCTCGTCAGCTACTGGTCGACGATCATCGAGCTCTTGTCGATCCACAAGCGTCTTGCTGCTTTCGAGGCTGCCATCGACGGCGACCCGCTGCCGGCGATCGACCAGCGTTATCTGGAGCGTGAAGCTGCCGAAGGAGAGATTGCTGCCGACCGTCCGTACTGAGGACTGCCGCCTGCAAAAAAAGAATGAGGCCGCGCCGGGAAACCAGCGCGGCCTTTCTCATTGATATCTGCAGTTCTCGTCAGACGAGATCAGCGACCATCTGTCCCGGTAGGCCCAAGCTTACCGGCAAAGCCGCGTAGGCCTCCGGCTGGGTGAACAGCGACAGGCCGATGGCAACGGCGCCGATGGTCGCAGCGATCACGCAGGCGCAGGCGAGGAGGAAAAGGATCTTCATGGATTACCCCGATGTTTCGCGTGTTCATATCGGGTGTCGCGGGTCTCAAGTAAATGCGTCATGCGATCACATCGCGCCGGGCGTTCCGGCAGGCGCATCACCTCGGTCTTCCAGCATGTCGAGCGCTTCCGAATAGGTGACGCAGGCGACATCGGGGCGAGGGCAGACTTCCGCCACCAGCCGCTCCATTGCTGCCCAATAGGCGCTGCCGTTCATGGTGACGAAGTGCAAGCCGATCTGCAGAGGGATGCGGTCACCTTTGTACTGGGCCTCGAACGCAGACTTGAATGCCTTGTAGCTGCGCTCGGCGAATTCATCACCCTTCGACGGATGGTCGATACCGGCCGAATGGCGGATGAAGAGATTGTAGTCCATGGCGATGATCCGTCGCTCTCTCGGCCCTTCCGGGATCAGCGGCAGGCCGAAGCGGGCAAGCCCGCCTTTCCTGACCGGTAGCGCAGGGTCATGGGTTACCACGCTCGCATCGTAGCGGAAGCCATGCTCGCGCTCGGCCTGGAACAGGCTGTCGGGGGCGGAGAGATAAGGCGCGCGAAAGCCTGTGATGTCGTTCCTGACGAAGTTCGCCCAGTCCTTTGGCTCGCGATCGCTAAGGCCATTGTCCTTCCAGGCGTTCAGCAGAACCCGGTCGAAGGTCTGAAATTCCGTCAGCCACTCGGCCTTCGTCCAGTCCTTGCCGTCGAAGTGTCCGCAGGTGTGGCTGGCGATTTCGTGGCCTTCGCTTCTCGCATTCCAGATGTGGTCGAGCCGGGCCGTCACCTCGTTCACATCCGTCGCAAAACCGATGTTCGAGCGGCCGGCCTTGATGCCCGGCGCCTTGTAGTCGCTAGCGCGGGTGCGCGGGATCAGCGTGGTGCAGGAGAGGAAATAGGTGAAATGGGCATCTGCACGCTCGGCAATGGCGCGGCTTCGCGCCCAGAGCCTTACATCATGCGCTCCATCGAAGGAGATCATCAGGATCTGGCTCGGCTTTGTGCCGTCGGCGCCTTTTGCCGCAGGGGCGGGCTGTTGCGCGGTCGCAGTCGTCGCGCAAAGGGCGAGGGAAACGGCAATCAAAGAACGAAACATCAGCAAACACCTGGCAATCAATTCGGTGTGTTGCCTCCCATCCAAATGCGGCGAAGCTTTGAACAGGCTGGATATTCGAACGTCAGACCAGTAAGGCTTTGGGCAACTCGACCCGAAAGGTTCTCACTCATGACACTTCTCATTCTCGGCATTATCCTGTTTCTGGCCACCCATCTGATCCGCGTCGTCGCACCCGGTTTTCGGGTCTCGATGATCGGCCGCTTCGGCGAGACCGGCTGGCGGGTCATCAACTCGGTGATGAGCCTCGTGTCGCTGGTGGTCCTGATCTGGGGCTATGCCACGGCACCTGTCATCAATCTCTGGTTCCCGCCCATGGGCATGAACCATCTGACGACGACCTTGATGCTGTTTGCCATGATCTGTCTGGTCGCCGGCTTCCTGCCGGCCGGGCATATCGCCACCAAGACCAAGCATCCGATCGTGCTGTCGATCAAGATCTGGGCCGCCGCCCACCTTCTTGCCAATGGCGACCTTGCTTCGGTGCTGCTGTTCGTGGCGCTTCTGGCCTGGGGTGTGGTCCTGCGCATCAGCTACAAGCGCCGTATGCGGGCGGGCGAGCTTGTGCTCAAGCCCTTCGTATCGGCACGCTGGGATGCGATTGCCGTGGTCGGTGGCATCGTCGTTTGGGCCGTCATCACCATGTGGCTGCACAAACTGTTGATCGGGGTTGCACCGCTCGCCATGTGACGGCTTAAGCCTGTTGGCGGTTTTCCCCTTACAAGCGGGCAAAAATCGGCTAGAAGGCCGCTCACGCATGAGACTGCATCGAAAGGCCGGCATTGTCCGGGGATATGAATGGTTGATCAGAACGACAGCTTTATCCGCGAAGTGAACGAGGAGCTCCGCTCCGACCAGGTGCGCAACGCCTGGAAGCGCTATAGCCGCATCATCATAGGTGCTGCCGTGGTCATCGTCCTCGGCACGGCTGGCCATCGCCTCTGGACCCATTGGGACTCCACCCAGGCCTCGGATGCCGGCGACAAGTTCCTCGCGGCGCTGACGCTGGCCGATCAGGGCAAGCGCGATGAGGCGGAAGCCGCATTGCAGGCGCTCGAACAGGACGGCTACGGTGCCTATGGCATCCTCGCCCGGTTCCGTGCTGCCTCGGTTCTCGCCGAAAAGGGTGATCCGGCTGGTGCCGTTGCCTCGTTCAAGACGATCGGCGATGATGCCTCAATCCCGGAAGCCGTGCGCAACACTGCCAAGGTCCGCGCCGCATGGCTGCTGGTTGATACCGGCACCTATGAGGAGGTCTCGGCCATGGTCGAGGCCATGGCGACGCCAACCAATGCCATGCGCCATGCCGCCCGCGAAGCGCTCGGTCTCGCCGCCTACAAGGCCGGCGACATGACCCGCGCCCGCGAGTGGTTCGAGCAGATCGTCGAAGACGCGGAAGCACCGCGCAATGTTGCCAACCGCGCCCAGATGCTGCTCGACAACATCAAGGCCTCCGGCAAGGCTCCGTAACAACAAGGCCATCAAGGCCGGAAAGCTAGCGTTCCCATGAGTTTCACAGTCGCCATCGTCGGGCGCCCGAATGTCGGCAAGTCCACGCTTTTCAACCGTCTGGTCGGAAAGAAGCTGGCGCTCGTCGACGATACCCCGGGTGTTACCCGCGACCGTCGGCCGGGCGATGCCAAGCTCGTGGACCTGCGCTTCACCATCATCGATACGGCCGGTCTCGAAGAGGCAGGGCCGGAGACGTTGCAAGGCCGCATGCGCGCCCAGACAGAGATGGCGATCGACGAGGCGGATCTGACGCTCTTCGTCGTCGATGCGAAGTTCGGCCTGACGCCTGTCGATCAGACGCTGGCCGAAATGCTGCGCCGTCGTGGCCGGCCTGTGGTGCTGGTCGCCAACAAGTCGGAAGCACGTGGCTCGGATGCCGGTTTCTACGATGCCTATACGCTGGGTCTCGGCGAACCGGTGCCGATCTCGGCCGAACACGGCCAGGGCATGATCGATTTGCGGGACGCCATTGTCGAGGCCATCGGCGAGGAACGCGCCTTTCCCGAGGAAGAGGATGTTGCCGAGACGGATGTCCTTCTTCCCGAGGACGGTGACCTCGAAGGCGAGGAAGACGAGGCCGAACCGGAATATGATGAGACCAAGCCGCTGCGCGTGGCGATCGTCGGTCGCCCGAATGCCGGCAAGTCGACGCTCATCAACCGCTTCCTTGGCGAAGACCGTCTGCTGACCGGCCCTGAAGCCGGTATCACGCGCGATTCGATCTCGGTCGAGTGGGACTGGCGCGGCCGCACCATCAAGATGTTCGACACTGCCGGCATGCGCAAGAAGGCGCGCGTGCAGGAGAAGCTCGAAAAGCTCTCCGTCGCCGATGCGCTGCGCGCCATCCGCTTTGCCGAAACTGTCGTCATCGTCTTCGATGCAACGATCCCGTTCGAAAAGCAGGATCTGCAGATTGTCGACCTCTGCCTGCGCGAAGGCCGCGCCGCGGTGCTTGCCTTCAACAAGTGGGATCTGGTCGACGACCCGCAGGCCTTGCTGACAGAGTTGCGCGAGAAGACCGAACGGCTGCTGCCGCAGGCGCGCGGTATTCGTGCCGTGCCGATGTCGGGCCAGACGGGCTATGGGCTGGAAAAGCTCATGCAGAACATCATCGACACCGACAAGGTGTGGAACAAGCGCATCTCGACCGCCAAGCTCAATCGCTGGCTCGACGCCGTCACGACGCAGCATCCGCCACCGGCCGTGTCGGGCCGTCGCCTGAAGCTGAAATACATGACGCAGGTGAAGGCCCGCCCGCCGGCCTTCATGATTTCCTGCACGCGTCCCGATGCGCTGCCGGAAAGCTATGTGCGGTATCTGACCAATGGTCTGCGCGCCGATTTCGACATGCCGGGCGTGCCGATCCGCATCCATTTCAAGGCAGGCGAAAACCCGTTCGAGGGTCGCAAGAGACGCCGCTGATTTCAGCGGCTCATTCGGTGGCAGGACGTCCGTGGGCGTCCAGCTCTGCCGGGCGAGTTCCGAAACGCTGCCTGAGGCCCCGCTTGCGGCGCTGCTCCTTGGCTTCCACGACATTGTCGAAGAACTGCTCGGTCGCCGCTTCCCAGGAATAGGTTTCGGCAAGCCTTCGGGCTGACGCCGGCGATGCCTGCAGCGCTGCGATGCAGGCGATCTGCAGATCGTGGTCGAGCGCGCCTGCATTGGAGCCGGCCGGGATGATGTCGATCGGGCCGGTCACAGGATAGCCAGCCACAGGTACGCCGGAAGCGAGTGCTTCCAGGATCGTGTTGCCGAAGGTGTCCGTCTTTGACGGGAAGACGAAGACATCGGCTTCTGCATAGGCGCGGGCGAGATCTTCGCCATGCTTCACACCGGTGAACAGCACGTCCGGATAGCGCGCTTGCAGGTCGGCACGGGCCGGGCCATCGCCCACCACCACTTTCGAGCCGGGCAGATCAAGATCAAGGAAGGCCGGCAGGTTCTTTTCGACCGCCACACGGCCGACTGTCATGAAGATCGGGCGGGGCAAGCCGAAGGGTTTCTCCGACTTTTCGCGCGGATGGAAATGGGCGGTGTCGATGCCGCGGCTCCAGAGGCAGAGATTGTTGATGCCACGCGCTGAAAGCTCCCGGCGCAGGCTCTCCGTCGCCACCATGCAGGCGCCGCCGCGATTGTGGAACCAGCGGACAAAGGCATAGAGCCAGGAGAGCGGCAGGGGCAGGCGGGCGGCCACATATTCCGGGAACCGCGTGTGATAGGTTGTCGAGAAGGGACGCTTGTTGCGGATGCACCAGTGGCGCGCCATCAGGCCGAGCGGGCCTTCTGTCGCGATATGCACATAGTCCGGCTGCTGGGCTTCGATCATGCGGCCGATGCGGCCGGGCGAGGCCAGCGACAGCCGGATCTCCGGATAGGTCGGCATCGGAATGCTGCGGAAGGGCTCGGGCGTGATCATCGAGACCTCGACGCCCAGTTTCTTCAGCTCGCGGTTGGTGGTCTCGATGGATCGGACGACCCCGTTCACCTGCGGGTGCCAGGCATCTGTCACGATGGTCAGTTTCGGCATGGCGCGTCCGCCCTCATCCGAACGGCCGCCGGAGCGGCGATTCTGCTTCACAAGCTCTGCACGCCTTATCGGAGCGGAACATTACAGCTTGATGTCAGTCCGGGGACGGCCCCCGTTTGACATTGCCGGCACAAGTCGGTTGCCTAGGGGCTGACGCCCATCGAGATCGATTCCCGCCGAAGGACCCGCCCCATGACCAAAGCTCCCGCCAAGGCCGCCCACGCCAAAACTGCCGACTGGTGGCGGGGCGCTGTGATCTACCAGGTCTATCCGCGCTCCTTCCAGGATACGGATGGCGACGGCATCGGCGACATCAAGGGCATCATCCAGCGCCTGCCTTACATCGCAGCCCTCGGCGTGGATGCGATCTGGCTCTCGCCCTTCTTCACGTCGCCGCAGGCCGACATGGGCTATGACGTCTCGGACTATTGCGACGTCGACCCGATGTTCGGAACGCTTGCGGATTTCGACGCGATGATGAAAGAGGCCAAGCGTCTCGGCCTCAAGGTGATCATCGACCAGGTGATCTCGCACACCTCCGACCAGCATCCCTGGTTCAAGGAAAGCCGGGCGAGCCGCGACAATGCTAAGGCCGACTGGTTCGTCTGGGCCGCAGCCAAGCCCGATGGTACGGCGCCGAACAACTGGCTCTCCGTCTTCGGTGGCCCCGCCTGGGAATGGGACGGCGTGCGCAAGCAGTATTACATGCACAATTTCCTCGCCTCGCAGCCGGATCTCAACTTCCACAATCGCGAGGTCCAGGACGCCGTGCTCGATGCCGTGAAGTTCTGGCTCGACCGTGGCGTCGACGGCTTCCGTCTCGATACGGTCAACTACTATTTCCACGACAAGGAGCTGCGGGACAATCCACCCCATGCGCCTGACAGCGACGATGCCGGGCTCGATGCGCCCGACGTCAATCCTTACGGCATGCAGAGCCATCTCTTCGACAAGACACAGCCGGAGAATATCGAGTTTCTCAAACGCTTCCGGGCACTGCTTGACCAGTATCCGGATCGCACTACGGTCGGCGAAGTCGGGGACGGAGCCCGCTCGCTGAAGACAGTGGCTGCCTATACGTCCGGCGGCGACAAGCTGCATATGTGCTACACTTTCGACCTGCTCGGGCCGGACTTCACGCCGAGCCATATCCGCCACTGCGTCGAGAGTTTTCAGAAACAGGTGAAGGATGGCTGGGTCTGCTGGGCCTTTTCCAACCATGATGTGACGCGGCATGTCAGCCGCTTCGTGCAGCAGCCGCAGGAACGCGAAGCCGTTGCCCGGCTGGCGATCTCGGTGCTCTCGACCTTGCGCGGCTCGATCTGCCTCTATCAGGGCGAGGAACTTGGCCTGCCCGAAGCTGAGCTTTCCTTCGAGGATCTGCGCGACCCCTATGGCATTCGCTTCTGGCCAGCCTTCAAGGGTCGTGACGGGTGCCGAACACCAATGGTCTGGGACGCGGGTAAGGACCAGGCCGGTTTCTCGGCGGCAAAGCCCTGGCTGCCGGTGTCGGCTGAGCATCAGGCGCTGGCCGTGGATGCGCAAGAAGCCGATGCGGCTTCGGTGCTTGCCCACTACCGGGTGACACTTGCCTTCCGCAAGGCGCATCCGGCCCTTGCTGACGGCGACATGGAGTTCCTGGCGACCAATGAGGACGTGCTGGCCTTTACCCGTTCGAAGGGTGAGGAGCGGCTGCTCTTCGTCTTCAATCTCCGTCGCGGCCCGCAGGAGATTTCGGTTCCGGCAGGCCTGAAGGTCAAGGAAAGCATCGTGATGCCCGGCCTATCAGGGCGGCATATGGAGAGCGAAATCCATCTCGGGCCGCTCGACGGCTTCTGCGCGCGGCTGTGACCTGATGACGGCGCTGGCTGCGAGGACTGCAACGGCGGGCGATCTTGTCGCCTGGGCGGGGCTGCGCCACCAGCTCTGGCCCCATCTCTCCCTGGAAGAGCACCAGGCAGAGATCGTCGACGCGCTGTCGCAGTCGCAGAGGCTGATCGCCTTTCTGTGCGTGACACCTGATGGGACTGCGGTCGGGCTTGCGGAGGCGAGTATCCGCTCCGACTATGTCAATGGCTGCGAAACCTCGCCGGTCGCCTTTCTCGAAGGCATCGTGGTCGATCCCGCAACGCGGCGGCAGGGCGTTGCCGGCTTGCTGGTTAAAGCCGTCAGCGACTGGGCCCGGTCAAAAGGCTTGAGCGAGCTCGCTTCTGATGCGGATGTCGACAACACGGTGTCGCACGCCATGCATGCGGCACTGGGTTTCGAGGAGACGCAGCGGGTCGTTTACTTCCGTAGGACGCTCTGACGTCTCACATGCCGTCGTCGGGAATGTTCAGCACATGGCCGCAGGCTTTGCAGTGCACGGCATCCGCGTCGTGGCGCTGCAGCCCGCATTCAGGGCAGGGGAAGCTGACCTTATAGGGCCGGACGATCGCCTGGGCGAGGCGTACGAAGAGCGAGATGCCGATGATCATGGTGACGATCGAGGTCAGCTTGCCGGAGATGCCTGGCAGCGTGATGTCGCCGAACCCTGTCGTCGTGACCGTGGCGACGGTGAAATAGAGCGCATCGATGAAGCCGGTGCCGGCATCTTCGGCATAGAAGAAGAAGGTGTAGACGAAGCCCGTCACCAGGAAGAGGAAAACGAAGAGATTGATGAAGGCGGTGACGACATCCGTCTGCTCTTTCAGGCCGAGCCGGTTCAGCATCAGCTTGAAGACCGGCCGCTGCGCCACCGCCCAGATGCGCGCAACGCGCAGGAAGGCGAAGTTGAACAGAAGATGCGGGAAGAGCAGCGTGCCGAGCACGAAGAGGTCGACCCAGGTCATCGGTCGCGTCAGAAAACCGCGCGTGGTGCGCGATGCGCCCCACTGGGCCAGCATCTCGACCGCAATCCAGGCGGCGATGGCGTAATCTAGAATGAGGTAGCTCGGCCGGTCTCGGATATAGGGCCCGGCGAGGAAAAAGCCGATGATCGCGAGATCGATCACCATCAGCGCGAACTGGAAGCGGATGGCAGCGGTGTCGCGGCCATAATAGAGCCGCGCCAGATGCTGGCGGAGGGTTTTGGATGGAGTGCTTTCAGTCTGGGATGCCATAGAGCCTCGTCAGTCGTGGTGGCGGCATTGCGGGATGACCAGTGTCTGGTCTTCGTCCTTGCCGACAACGGCGTAGACGATCCGGTGTTCCTGAATGATGCGGCGGGACCACATGCCCTTTATCGTGGCTTTCAATGGCTCCGGCTTGCCGATGCCCTCTGCCAATCCTCACCCGATCAGGCAGAACTTGTCGACATCGACCATGCCCTTGTCGGAAATCTTCAAGTGGGGGATGACCGGCAGCGGCAGGAAGGCGACTTGCAGGAAGGGTTCTTCCAGAGTCGTTCCAAGGGCATAGGCCGCCTTTCTCAAGTGATGCAGTGTGTCGCGCACGCTTTCATAGGGTTCAAGGCTCATCAGGCCGGCGACGGGCAGCGGGATCTCGCCGGTGACTTTGCCATCCTCGACCACGACGAAGCCGCCCTTGATCTCGCCCAGCCGGTTGGCCGCAGCCGCCATGTCCTCTTCGGAGACGCCGACGACGCAGATGTTGTGGCTGTCATGGCCGACGGTAGAGGCGATCGCACCCTTCTTGAGGCCGAAACCCTGAACGAAGCCGTTGGCATGGTTGCCGTTCTTGCCGTGCCGCTCGATGACCGCGACCTTGATGATATCGTTTTCGAGATCGACGGCGGTCTGGTTGCCGGAGGTCGGCAGGCGGTAGCGGCGGTGTTCGGTAATGATTTTGCCGGGCATGACGCCGATCACGGGCGTTTCGCCTTCGGCAACCGGCACCCCGAAATCGGCAGCCTTCACCAGCCTTGCCTTGACGCTGTCGAGGCCGACGGGGGCGACCGGCTTGCGGGTAGCGAAGAGGTCGTCAGTCACGCGGCGGCCGGCGGCGAAGACCATCTCGGCCTTGCAGTTTTCAAGGCTGTCGACGACGACGAGATCCGCCCGCCAGCCCGGAGCCACGAGGCCGCGGTCCCTCAGCCCGAAGGCGCGGGCGGCCGATACCGAAGCGGCGCGGTAGACGGCGAGAGGCTCGACGCCGTTGCGGATCGCCTCGCGGATCAGGTAGTCGAGATGGCCTTGTTCGGCGATGTCGAGCGGGTTGCGGTCGTCGGTGCAGAGCGCGAGGAACGGCGAGAGCCGCTCGGTCAGGATCGGCATCAGCGCGTGCAGGTCCTTCGACACCGAGCCTTCGCGCACCAGGATATGCATGCCCTTGCGGATCTTCTCCATGGCTTCCGCCGCCGTTGTGCATTCATGGTCGGTGCGGATGCGGGCGGAGAGATAGCCGTTCAGATCCCGGCCCGACAGAAGCGGCGAATGGCCGTCGATATGGCCGTCCTGGAAGGCCTCGAGCTTGGCCATACAGATCGGATCCTTGTAGATCACGCCCGGAAAATTCATGAATTCGGCAAGGCCGATGACCTTGGGATGGTTGCGGAAGGGCAGCAACCGCTCGATCGGCAGATCCGCACCGGAGGTTTCCAGATGCGTCGCCGGCACGCAGGAGGAGAGCTGGACGCGGATGTCCATGATCGTCTGTTCGGCCGAGTCGAGGAAGAACTGGATGCCTTCCGTGCCGAGCACATTGGCGATCTCGTGCGGATCGCAGATCACGGTCGTTACGCCATAAGGCAGCACACAGCGGTCAAACTCATGCGGCGTGACCAGCGAACTCTCGATATGCAGATGGGTGTCGATGAAGCCGGGCACGACGATCTTGCCGCTGATGTCGATGACCTCGCGGCCCTCGTAATTCTCCACGGTGCCGATGATCGTTTCGCCACAGATCGCGATGTCGGAAGCGACCAGCTCGCCCGTGACCAGATCGAAGAAGCGCCCACCTTTCAGCACGATATCCGCCGGCTCGCGGCCGGTCCCCTGATCGATGCGGCGTTCGAGGTCGGTCATGCGGCGTCTCCGATTCTGTGTGCAGTGCAGTAGTCTACCGCCTTGCAGCTTAAGGGGAAATGGGCTGCTCAGCCTGTAATCGCGACCTCAAACCCGAAGCGCATTGCCTCTCCCGCTGCCAGCGCCACCGTATAGGGCCGCTCGACGAGCTCTGCCGTTCCGCCGGCGTGTGCGGCCATGCCGTGCCAGGGCTCGACGCAGAGGAATGGCGCGCCGGGCTTCTGCCAGAGCGCGATATTGGGCAGGTTCTCGAAGGTGAAATGGAGCCAGGGGCCTCCGTCTGCGCCGAAAGTGAGGGCGTTGCCGGCGCCTTCCGGGAAGATCAGCGCGTCGTTGTCGAACAGGCTCTGGGCGAGCTCCAGCCGTCCTGCCTTGAAGGGTGAGGTGGGCAGCGTCTCGCCGATCAGGCCGCCTTCGAGCTGGATGACGCCGGGTTCGGCGCCGTTGTCGAGGGCGACGTGGTGTGCCTTGCCTTCCGCACCGGGCAGCGGCCAGAGGAAGGCCGGGTGGAAGCCAATGCCGAAGGGCAGCAGGTTGTCGCCGGTGTTTTCCACCGTGGCCGTGACGGAAAGGGTGTGGCCCTCGAGGCGATGCTCCAGCGTCAGGCGGAAGTCGAAGGGATAGACCGCGCGGGTCTCGTCGCTGGAAACCAGTTCGTGGCGGCAGGAGGCTGCCGTCTGCTCGACGATTGCGAATTCACGGCGGCGCGCAATGCCGTGCTGGGCCATGGGATAGGTCTTGCCGCTGACCGCCAATATGTCCCCCGGCGCCTTGCCGACGATCGGAAAGAGGATCGGCGAGCGACCCGTCCACCAGGTTGCATCGCCATTCCACAGCCAGTCGCGGCCATCCGCCGTCTTCAGCGACTGCATCTCCGCGCCGAGCGTCGAGACTTCGACGGCGAGCTCCGAATTTGCAATGCGAATCGTCTGGGTCATGGGTCATCCTCGTCTGGTTTGCGGCAGTCTAGAGTGATTGCCGGCAAAGTGCGACGCGGATGTGTCGGCGCGCAGACCTACTGCGCATCCTGATTGCTGCGTCAGATGATCAGGGTGCGGTCGCCGAAGGGTGTGTCCTCGTCGAAATTCTGGGTGCCGATGCGCTCGCTTTCGCCCGAGAAGCGCAGCTCCTCGGCGTCGCCGTCGGGCGCATCTTCGGTCTCGGTTCCCTCACGGGATGCCAGCGCGTGTGCGTTGCCGTCATCTTCAGGGGGCGATCCATGCTCGCGCCGCTCCTCCGCGGCATGCTCACGTCGCTCCTCGATGTCGTGGTTGATCTGCGACTGGCGCGCAGCGACCCAGGCATTGTCGGCGTCCGAGCCTATGTTCAGGGTGTGACTGACGTCTGTCGGGGAGGTGGCGTCACTGCGGGAAATGCGGCTGATCCGTTCGACCATGAATGTCTCCTGACGAGACCGGTCCGGGGTCCGGTGTCGACGACCTGATGTCATCGACACGGCACCGGCGGACTGTTGCACTTCATCGACCTCACCGGGTGGGCATCATGCCCAGCGGTTGCAGTCGTGCGACTGTCACAGCTTACATGGGGTGTTTTCCCCTGGGTTCAAGCGATTGTCGCCGTGGCGGCCCGACGGAGGGGCAATGCTCACTCCTTCGGCTTCGCTACCACCGGTTCCACAGGCAGCCCTTGATCCCGCCAGGCGGTAAAGCCGCCTTCGAGATGGCAGACATTTTCGAGCCCCATCTCCAGGGCGGTCTTGGTGGCGAGCGCCGATCGCCAGCCGCTGGCGCAGTAGAAGAGGAAGAGCTTGTCTTCGGCGAAAACAGACTTGTGATAGGGGCTTTCCGGATCGATCCAGAATTCGAGCATGCCGCGCGGGCAGGAAAAGGTCCCTGCTATCGTGCCTTCCCGCTCTCGCTCGCGTGGGTCGCGCAGATCGACGAAGACGACATTGTCGCGGCCGTGCAGGCGGGCGGCCTCGGCCACATCCACCGCCTCGACCATCGCCTCGGCTTCCGCCAGCAAGTCCTTGTAACCCTTCTTCATCATCGATCCTCGCGTCGGCTCTGCAAGCCTCGTCAATCTACTCCTTCATTCCCGTGTGTCACGACCTGCCTAAGTCGAAAGGACGCTTTGTCCCATTGAAGCAGCGGGCCCGAGAGCCTAGCTTCGAACCATGGACGACAAACCCGACACCGCCGGCCCGATCATTCTCTTCGATGCCGAATGCATCCTCTGCTCGGCCAATGCGCAATTTGTGCTGTCAAACGATCGCAACAAGCGCTTCCGCCTTGCCTCGATGCAAGGGCAGGTCGGCTCCGCGATCTACCGCCGCTTCGGAATCGATCCCACGGATCCCGATACGATGATCGTGGTCGATGGCGAGCATATGCTGCGCGACAGCGATGCGGTTCTCTCCATCTATGGCGGTCTCGGCTGGCCCTGGAAGGCGCTCACCGTCTTCCGGCTTGTGCCCAGGATGATCCGAGATCCGCTCTATCTGTTGATCGCGCGCAATCGCTACCGGATTTTTGGCAAGCGTGAGAGCTGCTGGTTGCCCGCGCCGGAATATCGCGATCGGCTGCTGTAGGGCCTGGCTGCAACTTTCCCCGTCTGCCGCCGTTGAGGGCTCATGAAACACGCAATCGTCACAGGTGGCGCCGGCCTCATCGGCGCAGAACTCTGCACTGCCCTTCAGATGGCCGATTACGAGGTCGCATCCTTCGATATCCGGCAGGCACCGGCCGGGATCCGCTCGGTTCTCTGCGATGCCTCGGACGAGGCCGCCGTTGCAGCAGGTTTTGCCGAACTCGGCTGGGAGAGCCTCGATCTTCTCGTCAACAATGCCGGCGTCGCCAGCCCCGATTTCGGGCCGATCACCGATCTCTCGCTGGACCAATGGCGCATGGTCACCTACAGCCACCTGACCGCCGCCTTTTTGATGACACGCGCTGCCGTGCCGCTGATGGGCGAGGGGGCCTTAATCGTCAACATGCTCTCCACCCGCGCCTTCATGTCGGAAAAGAATACGGAAGCCTATGCAGCATCGAAGGGCGGTCTCTTCGGGTTGACCCATGCGCTTGCTGTCAGTCTCGGCCCGAAGATCTGGGTGAACGGCATTGCCCCCGGCTGGATCAGCCGGGATACGGATCTGAGACCGGAAGACCACGCCCAGCACCCAGTTGGCCGCGTCGGCAGGCCTGAGGATGTCGCCAAGGCCGTGCTCTATCTGGCCAGCGCCGGCTTCGTGACTGGTGAGGTGCTGACGCTCGACGGCGGCATGTCGCGGAAGATGATTTATGCGGAGTAAGCCCAGTCCACCTCCCCTTGAGGGGGAGGTCGCGCGGAACGCGCGGGTGGGGTGATGTTCGGTGTCCATGGCCCGCTCACCCCACCCCGGAGCTGCGCTCCGACCCTCCCCCTCAAGGGGAGGGTGGGTTGCAACCACACCTTCCGCACAAACAAAAAAGGCGACCCTTGTGGGCCGCCTTCTCCATGTCAGCTATCGCCGAGCCTTACTCAGCCGAAACCGTCTTGCCGGCTTCCCACTTGTAGACGGCGAAGCTCTGCGAGGTCAGGTCGCCGGTTTCGCCATAGGTCAGCTTGCCGATGGCGGTCGGGATTTCCGAGCCGTCCTTCAGTGCTGCGGCCACGGCTTCTGCGTCGTCGGTGCTTCCGGCCTTGGCGATGCCAGCGGCGATGACTTCCACGGCGGCATAGGCGTTCAGCGTGAAGGCTTCTGCCGGGATGTTCTTGGCGGCGAGCGCGTCGACAGCGGCCTTGCTGTCGGCATTCTTCAGGGCGTCGGCCGCATTGGTGAAGATCGTGCCTTCGGCAGCGTCGCCACCGATCGTGACATATTCGTTGTTCGACAGGCCGTCACCGGCGATGAGCTGGGCAGACAGACCGGCATCTTTCATCTGGCGGACCATGAGGCCGGCTTCCGGGTGGTAGCCGCCGAAATAGATGACTTCGACGCCTTCCGACTTCAAACGGGTGATGAGCGCGCCGAAATCCTTTTCGCCTGCGGTCAGCGAATCCTTGAAGACTTCGGTGACGCCACCGGCGTTCAGAGCTGCCTTGAAGGCATCGGCGAGACCCTTGCCGTACTGGCCCTTGTCGTCGAGGATGGCGATTTTCTTGTCCTTGAAGCTGCCCAGCACGAACTTGGCGGCAACATCGGCCTGCTGGTCGTCGCGGCCGCAGGTGCGCAGAACCGTCGTCAGGCCACGGGCGGTGAGATCAGGTGCGGTCGCGGTCGGAGTGACCATCAGTACGCCGTTTTCGGCCAGAACGCTGGAGGCGGGGACTGCGACGCCCGAGGTGACGGGGCCAACGACGAAACGGACGCCTTCACCGACGAGCTGGTTTGCGGCGGAGACGCCCTGCTTCGGTTCGCCGGCGTCATCGGCGATCTTCAGGCTCACCTGTTCGCCGTTGATGCCGCCCATCTCGTTGATTTCTTCAACGGCGGTTTCAGCGCCATTCTTGATCTGCGCGCCGACGGCGGCCAGCGGGCCGGTCAGCGGCGCCATCAGGCCGAGCACGATTTCGGCGCGGGCGGCGGGGGCGGTGGCGATCAGTGCTGCAAGGGCCGCACTGGCGAGAAGTTGAAATTTCATGTCCTGCTCCTTGGGTCGGCGCGATCGATCTCTGTCGATTTGGACGCCATTCGGGTTCTTTTGTTGCTCCCCGGCATGGCTTTAGCCAAAAACGAAGGGCAGCAAAAGACCCGAAGCTGCGGTGTGCGAAGACGCCACAGCTTTGTCGGAGCGGTTTGATAGATGTTCAGGCGATAAGGTCAGACGGTCAGCACGCGTCCGCCGACGCCGTCTTCCGCCTCGAAACCAGCCTTGGCCGCAGCGGCATCCTGCTCGCGGCGCAAGGCGAGCTCGGCCATGGCGATCTGCTGCAGTTCGAAGAGATCATTGCTGATCTGGGCACGGCGGGCAGCGAGACGCGCTTCGTCGGCGCGGGCGGCTGCATGGACTGCCGGTTCGACAGGAGCCGGCGTGGCTGGCAATTGGGGGGACGCTTCTTTGCCGAACATGCGCTTGAAGAGGTCGACCACGGATTTCCTCCCGGGACCTGATCCGCTTGCGGCCTTCGCGACGTGATGTCGGTGATGACGGTTGCGGATGTGCCTGTGTCGTCGATCGGGCCTTTCGCGGTCATCTGCGCCAGGATCGAACGTGCGATTCTCTCGACAATAAGGGAAGCCTAATCGGTCGACAAGCGAGGCGAACGCATATGGTCAGCTTCGCGCAAGCTACGAAAAAAGCGGCCGGTGAGGGCCGCCTTTCTCTGTGAGCCGAGGCTCGGTTCAGATGTTGCGCTCCAGCACCTTGCGCAGCTTGTCGAAGAGTTCGTCGATCTGTTCCGTGGTGATGATCAGCGGCGGCGAGAGCGCGATGATGTCGCCGGTGGTGCGGATCAAGAGGCCATCGTTATAGGCTTCCAGGAAGGCGTTGAAGGCGCGCTTCGTCGGTTCGCCGTCGATCGGCTTCAGCTCGATCGCGCCGATCAGGCCGAGGTTGCGGATGTCGATAACGTTGGGGCAATCGCGCAGGGAATGCAGCTTCTCTTCCCAGTAGGGCGCGATTTCGGCCGCACGGGTCAAGAGGTTCTCGTCGCGATAGGTGTCGAGCGTGCCGAGAGCCGCGGCAGAGGCGATCGGGTTGCCCGAATAGGTGTAGCCATGGAAGAACTCGATCATGTGATCGGGGCCCTGCATGAAGGCGTCGTGGATTTCGGCGGTAACGAAGACCGCGCCCATCGGGATGACGCCGTTGGTCAGGCCCTTGGCGGTGACCATGATGTCGGGCTTCACGTCGAAATACTGCGAAGCGAAGGGAGCGCCGAGGCGGCCGAAACCGGTGATGACTTCATCGAAGATCAACAGGATGCCGTGCTTCGTGCAGATCTCGCGCAGGCGCTGGAGATAGCCCTTCGGCGGGATCAGGACGCCGGTAGAGCCGGAGACCGGCTCAACGATGACGGCAGCGATTGTCGAGGCGTCATGCAGGGTGACGATGCGTTCCAGTTCGTCGGCGAGATCGCCGCCATGCTCGGGCATGCCCTTGGTGAAGGCGTTCTTGGCCGGCAGGTGGGTGTGCGGCATGTGATCGACGCCGGTCAGCAGCGTGCCGAACATCTTGCGGTTTGAGACGATGCCGCCGACCGAGATGCCGCCGAAATTGACGCCGTGATAGCCGCGTTCGCGACCGATGAGGCGTGTGCGTGAGCCCTGTCCCTTGACGCGCTGATAGGCGAGCGCGACCTTGAGGGCCGTCTCCACCGATTCCGAGCCGGAATTGGTGTAGAGCACATGGGCCATGTTGTCGGGGGCGATGTCGATCAGGCGGTTTGCAAGTTCAAAGGCCTTGGGATGGCCGAGCTGGAAGGCCGGGGCGTAATCGAGTTCGCCGGCCTGTTCACGGATCGCTTCTGTGATCAGCGGGCGGCAGTGACCGGCGTTCACACACCAGAGGCCGGCGGTGCCGTCGAGCACCTGGCGGCCGTCATGGGTGGTGTAGTGCATGTCCTTGGCGCCGACGAAAAGGCGCGGCTCCTTCTTGTACTGGCGGTTCGCAGTGAACGGCATCCAGAAGGCGCGCAGGTCGTTCGGCGTGGAATTCAGGCGGTTAGACATCGTGTTCTCCATGGCCCTTTGGTCGCGGGCGGCCATTCTCCCGGCTGTCGGCGCAGGCGCCGAGATCTGTTGAATGCGCCGTCACGTTAGCAGGGACCAAAGCACGGTCAAGCCATGGCCGGGGCAGCATCAACAAAGGTCATGGATCGCTGAATTCCGGTGATGGGCGGCGGTGTCGCGCGGCAGGACCGATGCGGCTTCTGCCGCAGGTCACGAAAAAGCCCCGGAGGCATTTGCCGTCCGGGGCTTTGGAAATTGTTGTGCATCAAAAGCTCCACCCGCGGTTGCGAGTGTTCGCCGATCGCTCCCCACCCTCGATCGTCACGCCTTTGGGAGCGCTGTCATCAGGCGGCGGATTTGCTCGCTGCCGGAGGGCAATAGATGCTTTCCAGCGTGGAAAGGATCTTGATCACCGACTCGGAGGTCGAGGAATAGTAGATGGTCTGGGCGTCACGACGCGTCTTGACCAGCTTCTGTGCGCGAAGCTTGGACAGATGCTGCGACAGAGCCGACTGGCTCAGGCCCACCTGGGTCGCCAGAACGCCGACAGGAACCTCTCCCTCAACGAGGCTGCAGAGGATCATCAGTCGCTTCGGGTTTGCCATGGCGGAGAGCAAACCGGCTGCGACAGTCGATTGTTCGGACAATGCTTTTGTTTTCATCTCACTTCAACTTTCCTTGGTCGAGTGCCGTGGGGGAGTGGCAGTCGTTGAAAAATCCATGACTTAACTGGAAATCAAACTCTACCAGCATCATCAAAATTGTATATGCCTAAATTTAAGGTACTGCGTATACTCATTTAGGTAACTCTAATAGCAGATCTTCTGTTCTTGTGATGGGCGTCACAAATTCATGCCGAATGAGCAAGTCTTTGAAAACAATGTCCAATCCATGCGAATCAATGGCGGAAATGCGCCATCCACCCTCCGTCGCCCCGTAAATTGTCATAGCGATATGGGATGCGAGATCGGGATGGAGACCCCCTAAATCTCGCAGTCGGGCTTCCTCGTCCCCGAGCAAATCATCGTCCATTTTCGGTATGAAAAAGTCTGCGCTGCTCAAATGGTAGGCACGCCCGAAGCCGCCATTGAGGCTCGCCCGTTCGGGGTTCAATCGGAAGAAGCGGAAGTCCGGAAAATCGATATAGAGCTGCGACTTGGGGTGGCGGGCAAGGAAGCGGCTCCGCAGTCTCGCATGGGTCGGCGAGTCGCGCTCGACGCTTTCGGCCGTGCATTGCAGCGTCAGTCTTGGATGGGCAAGCGGGTCGCCCTTGGCCGGTTCGCCGGTCAGGAGCGACGCGCGGGGATCGGCGAGAAGGGCGGTCGTATGGGCCGACAGGCCGGAGACGAGGATCACGGCTGCGCCGTCAGTGTCCATGCCCAGCAGGACGCGGCTGACGAAGGGAAAGCCCGTCTCGGGCTCGATCACCCCGATCGCCGCAAAGCGCGCGCCGCGCAGCAAAATGCGCGCCTGTCGGCGCGCATCGTCGTCCGTGTCCCTGATGACCTGGGGCTTGTCGTTCATGTCCGTCTCCCGCATGCGTCTGTCTTCGATGCGGGTCCTAGACCGTCACGCCTTGCGGCGGTGCTTCGTCAGTCCGCTCACCACATCCTGAGCGTCGATGGTGCCGATGACGACGCCATTGTCAACGACGCCGATCGTCCCGGGCTGCCGTGCCAGGGCATCCAGCACGTCGACCAGCGGCGTGCGCGGTGCCGTCGTGCCGGTCACCTGGCCCTGTTCGCCGCTGACGCCGGGGCGCATCACGTCGGAGGCGATCAGCATGTTGATCGGGTTCATGTTCTGGACGAAATCCGCGACATACTGGTTCGTCGGGTTCTGGACGATTTCCTGCGGGGTGCCGCACTGGATGATGCGCCCGCCTTCCATGATGGCGATGCGATTGCCGATTCGGAAGGCCTCGTCGAGATCGTGGCTGACGAAGAGAATGGTCTTCTTCAGCCGGGCCTGGAATTCCAGCAACTCGTCCTGCAGGCGTGTGCGGATCAGCGGGTCGAGCGCCGAGAAGGGTTCGTCCATCAGAAGGATCGGGGCGCCGGTTGCAAAGGCGCGGGCAAGGCCGACGCGCTGCTGCATGCCGCCCGAGAGTTCGTTTACCCGGCGCTCTGCCCATTTCGACAGGTTGACGAGTTCCAGCTGGGCTGCCACCCGTTCCTTACGCTCGGGTTCCGGAACGCCCGCCAGCTCGAGGCCGAAACCGACATTGTCGGCAACCGTGCGCCAGGGCAGGAGGCCGAATTGCTGGAAGACCATGGAGACGGTGTGCATGCGCAGATCGCGCAGCACCTGGGCGGACGCCTTGTAGGGATCGACATAGCCGCTTTCGGTGCGAACGCTGACATTGCCGCGAACGACAGGGGCGAGCGCATTGACGGCGCGCAGGAGCGTCGACTTGCCGGAGCCGGACAGGCCCATGAGGACGAGGATCTCGCCTTCCTTGACTGCAAGCGAGGCCTTGGCCACGCCGAGGACGAGGCCGGTTTCAGCGCCGATCTCATCGCGGGTCTTCCCCTGGTCGACCATATCAAGCGCGCGTTGCGGATTGTCGCCGAAGACGATGTCGACATTGTCGAAGATGACGGCGTCGGTCATGTGTCTTCTCCGGGAATGCGGAAGATCCGGTCAAGGATGATGGCGAGGATGACGATGCAGAGACCTGCCTCGAAGCCCCGGGCGATGTTGACGGTATTCAATGCGCGCACGACCGGCACGCCGAGGCCGCTTGCGCCGACCAGTGCCGCAATGACGACCATCGACAGCGAGAGCATGATGGTCTGAGTGAGGCCGGCCATGATCTGCGGCGTGGCAAAGGGCAGCTCCACCTTGCGCAGCACCTGCATCGGTGTTGCGCCGAAGGCGACGGCGGCTTCCACCAGGGAAGGCGGGGTGGAGATGATGCCGAGGCGGGTCAGGCGGATCGGGGCTGCGATCGCAAAGATCACGGTCGCGATCAGGCCGGGCACCATGCCGAGACCGAAGAGGATGAGCGCCGGAATGAGGTAGACGAATGTCGGGATCGTCTGCATCAGGTCAAGCACGGGCCGCACGGCTGCATAGAGCCAGGGGCGGCGGGCACAGGCAATGCCGATCGGCACGCCGATCACCATGCAGACCCCGGTCGCGGCGAGCACGAGCGCCAGCGTCTCCATCGTTTCCTTCCAGTAGCCCTGGTTATAGATCAGGAGCAGGCCGAGGAAGGTGAAGACGGTGACGCCGAGAGAGCGACGCATCACCCAGGCGATCAGCGAGAACACCAGGATCATGAACAGTGGATAGAAGGCTTCCACTGCCGTTCCCTTTAGAAAGGGCGCCTGCAGCACGAAGAGCATGGCGTTGATGGAAGCGCTCAATATGGTCGCGATGAAATCGAATACAAAATCGACATTGGCCGTCAGCCAATCGACGAAACTTTTCGACAAGGGCCCGATGGGCAGCTTGTTGTCGGTCAGAAAATCCATTGAAGTCCCCGATTGGCCACAGGTTTAATGCCTGGGAGGCCGCGCGACCGGATCCCCCTTCCGGTCGCGCGGTTCCACGATCGATGGACAGGGATCAGAGGCCGAGGGCCGTCTTCACCGCTGCGAGGCCGTCGCCGCCATCCTTGGTGGTGACGCCGGCGAGCCAGGGCTCGACAGCAGCCGGATTGGCCTTCAGCCAGTCGCTTGCTGCCACTTCGGCATCCTGGCCGTCATTGAGGATCTTGCCCATGATCTCGTTTTCCATCTGGAGCGAGAACTTGAGGTTGGTCACGAACTTGCCGACATTTGGGCATTCGGTCGTGTAGCCGGCGCGGGTGTTGGTGAAGATGGTCGCGCCACCGAAGTTTGCGCCGAAGACATCGTCGCCGCCGGACAGATAGGTCAGCTTGAAGTTGGCGTTCATCGGGTGCGGTTCCCAGCCGAGGAAGACGACCGGCGTGCCATCCTTTTCGGCGCGGGCGACCTGAGCGAGCATGCCCTGTTCGGAGGATTCGACGACTTCGAAGTCGCCGAGCTCGAACTTGTTGCCGTCGATCATGTCGAGGATCAGGCGGTTGCCGTCATTGCCCGGCTCGATGCCGTAGATCTTGCCTTCGAGCGCATCCTTGTTCTTGGCGATGTCGGCGAAGTCCTTGATGCCGAGCTCGGCGCCCTTGGCATTGGTGGCCAGCGTATACTTAGCGCCTTCGAGGTTCGGTCCGAAGATCTCTACCGACTTTTCTTCGCGGTACGGGGCGATGTCGGCTTCCATCGTCGGCATCCAGTTGCCGAGGAAGACGTCGATGTCCTTGTTCTTCAGCGAGGAATAGGTGACCGGGACGGAGAGGACCGTGGTCGTCGGCTCGTAGCCGAGAGCCTTCAGGATGACGGTGGCAGTGGCGGTGGTCGCCGTGATGTCGGTCCAGCCGACGTCGGAGAAGCGCACGGTCGAGCAGCTCTCGGCTTCCTGGGCGGCGAGAGGCGCCGCGCTGATCGCGATCAGCGAAACGGCGGCTACGAGTGTTCGGCGACAAGAAGTAAGATACGTCATTTGCAGGCTCCCGGTTTTTTATGATGTTCCCAAGTCAACATTCAATACCGGAGAAATGCAAGGATGCCCGCGCGTTTGCGTCGCAGGAGCGGCCCTGTTTGCGACCTGATCACCTTTCTGCGCAGGGGGCAGCCGCATTTCAAAAAAAAGTTCGGGATCTTGATGGCCGTCAAAGTGTTGGATTGCGTGCCATGCGAATTGGTGATGCGATGAATGCGGCGCGCTCGCGCCCGTTGTTTGGATACAGGAGTTCCGATGAAGACGTCATCCCTGGTCATGCTGCTCGCGCTTGCCGCAGCACCGTTTCCCGCCTTTGCAGATGGTGATCCGGTTGCCGGCGCCAAGGCCTTCAAGGCCTGTCAGGCCTGTCATGTCGCGACCGAAGCCAAGAACAAGGTCGGCCCGACGCTGCAGGGCGTCGTCGGTCGCCCCGTCGCTTCGATCGCCGACTACAAATATTCGCCTGCCATGACCGAGTTCGGTGCCGGCAAGGTCTGGGATGAAGCGCTGCTTTCCGAATATCTGAAGGCGCCCAAGGCCGTCGTGAAAGGCACCAAGATGGCCTATGCCGGCGTCAAGAAGGACGATGATCTCACCAACATCATCGCCTATCTCAAGGATCCGGCTGCCGGCGGCCAGTGATCCCGACACAACTCCCCGATGCGGCAGCCGTTTCGCGGCTGTCGCATTTCTCTGATAGCGCCTCTTGTGTGGGGCTCGCGACCATCCATATCGGATGATGGCGATTGCTCCTGTGCGCTGCGATACTTTCCCGCACCGGGAAACGCGCTATGGTGGTAGGCAACGATTCCGGCGCGCCGCCGGCATGAGGGACAGGGAGACAACATGGCGACTTTGCAATCCTTCGACAGCGAGATCGAGAAGACGCGCAAGATCGTGTCGGAGATGCGCGGCAAGATCGAACAGTCTGGTGTGGTGCTGGATACGCTCGCCAAGAGCGATTCCAAGCTCGTTGGCCAGGACTTCGATATCGAGAATGCCCGGATCTCGGATGTGCTGAACCAGCAGAAGGTCATGGAGGCGAACATCGCCGACCTGATCATCGGGCTGGAAGACGCGACCAATGTCTTTGGTGCCGAGTTCGAAAGCATGAAGAGCCTGACCGGCATGGAAAAGTTCATCGGGATCTTTTCCAAGCAGAAGGCGCAGAGCATGCGCACCGAGCGCGTCCGCAACATGTCGCTCGCCGGCAATCTGCAGGAACTGCTCGCCAAGTCCGACAGCATTGTCGGCATCCTGAAGGAACAGAAGACGGTTCTCGAAGAGCGCTACAAGACCTCCGAGGCGAGCCTCGTGCAGGTGATCGAGCGGCGCAAGCAGACGATTGCCAATCTGGAAGAGACCCAGAAGCGCATCGAAACGCTCAATCCGGCGCTCCTCGACATCGAAAACAAGATCGCCGCTTCGACAGATACCTCGGAACGCACGGATCTCGAAGCCGAACGCTCGAAGCTTGCGACCGATTACAATCAGGCGCAGGCCCGCGAGCAGGAGCTTCTTGCCGAAAGCCAGACGCTGGAACGCTACACCTCGATGTTCCAGACCTTCGTCGACAGCTTGAACAACCAGATCGCCGCTCAGAACACGTTGATCAACAAGCTGACGATCGATACCGAGCAGCGCATCGTTCTCTACAAGGCGCTGGAAGATTCGTTGAAGACGGCTGCCCAGCAGGAAGTAGCCCACCGGATCAACACGCTGGGTTCGCAGGTCGATACGGCGGCCGAAGAGACGATGGCTGGCATCGGTGCAGCCGCCCAGCGGCATATCGGCGATCTCTTGGAACTGCACGAGAAGAACATGCTCTCGACACAGGACATCCAGCGCCGCAAGAAGCTTGCCGACGAGGCCTTCGCGCGGCGCTTCCAGTCGGTTCTCGACAAGCACAATGCGGCCAACTACGTGAAGCCTTGATCGTGCCCATGACGTGGACGCGGCCATCAGGCCGCGTGCCGCTCTTGCGGTGCGCGGTCCTGTCGATGGGGGGAGGGGCATGAACGTCGTCGATCGCAACAGTGCCGTGACGCACTATTTCACCACCATGGCCTCGGCGCTTTCAGGCCTTGAGCAGTTCTTCGGCCAGTCCGATCGCCGCTTCGGCGAGAAGGGACCGCCGACACTGCATCTGTTGCCCTATCTCGACCGTCTCCGGAACTCGTTCACCTCCTGGCAGAATCGCATCGGCTTTACCGGCCAGTTCAAGATCGCGCAGGCGGAGAGCGGCTTTCCGATCTTCCAGAATGTACTGGAACTGGAAAACGATCGTGCGGGAGCTGCGTCCAGACTTTCCACCATCCCTGATGTCGGCAAGCTGCGCGCCGAGATGGTTGATTTCATCCTGCGGCAGAAGGAATTCCCGGCGGCGCTGCAGCAGCAGATCGCCGAGCGGCTGTATCTAGAGCAGGTTCAGGCCGGTGAGATCTTCTCGCCCTTCGTTCTGCCGACCACTGTTGCCGTCAGCGTCAATCCGCAGTCAATCCGCCCGTCCTATCTCGTCAGCTGGGCCGCCTTCGACGGCGTGAGCACGCTGCCGATGATCTATCTGGCGACGATCGAGGATTCCTCGGACAACGTCACGAAGATCCTGGTGACCGAAGACGGCAAGCTCAACGACGAGGTCGATATCCCGCTTCCGGTTGGCGGTCTGCTCAATCCGGAGCTTGCCCGCACATTCGACGATTTCTGCGCCAAGAACTCGGCTTACTCGCTGACGCCGGCCACGATCGCGACAAATATGGACCGCGATTTCCCGACCCTGCATCCAAAGTCGATCCGGCGCGTGGTGCTCGGGCCGCTGTATTCGACGGGGCTTACCCAGAATTCCGGCCGGGTGACCGAGATCCTCGACCGGGTGCGCAAGCCTGAGAACGCCTGGGTGATGACCTGGACCGTGCAGGAGGTGTTTTCCAAGCGCGAGCAGCCGGCGGTGAAGGGCTTCTTCTCGTCCACGCCGGCCACCCAGGAATTCCACATCGAGACGCATGATCTTGAGGCCGCGCGCATGGGTGTCTCCACCTACGAGAAGCACGCGCTGGTGCCACATGACGCCTATCAGGCGCTCTATGCCGCCGGCGAGATCAAGCCGATCTTCGGCAATTTCAAGGTGCATGTGATTTCCGGCAACCAGGTCGTGAGTGAGGTCTGAGCATGAGTGAATTGACGGCAGGGCTGACGACGCTGCGTGAGGAAGACATCGCCAAGCATCTGGCTGTCGCCCAGGGGCTGGTGACACGCGTCGTGGTGCTCGACCAGGGCGAGGGCGCCTCGGGTGCCCCAATTGCCGGTACCGGGCGGCGTTTCGTCTCGACGGTCTCGACTGGCTCGGTGCGCCGGACCCGCGAGATCGAGCTTTCCAAGACCATCCAGGCGACCGGCACTGCCGATCCGCTGCTGACGCCTGCCCAGCACACCGTGCTCTACCGCGTCAGGCGCGGTGCGCAGGTGGCGCTTGCGATATCGGATGTCTTTGCCCGGCAGAGCGAGCTTGAGCCTTTGCAGGCGCGGAATATCAGCGCGCCGCTGCAGGGCGAGGAGGCTGCGCGCTTCAAGGCGCTGCTTGCCTCCCAAGCCTATGTCACGGCCTTTGCCTTTGCCGCCTATCTCAAGTCCACGGTGGCAGGCGAGGGCGAGCAGCTCGATGGTATCCGCGAGCCGGATTTCCTGTTTGATACGGCCCAGGATGCCTTGAAGAGCATGGTCGCCGGCATCGATACGGCGGTGAAGGGGGCGGGTGATGACGCGACGCTGATCGGCCGGGTCCGTGGCCTCGCCGATCTCGCGCTCGACGGGCTTTTGACCCGTAAGGCGCGCTTCGAGCATCTCGGCGTCTTCGAAAACGCCCATATCCGCGTCGATCAGGACGATTTCACCCTCGGCGGTTTCGATGGCGTACCGGGCGTCAAGTCGAAGCCGCTCTCGATGAGCTTCAAGAAGCCGGAAGAGATCATCGGCAACCACATCGCCAAATATCAGGCGCTGAAGCTCGCCAAGATGCTGATGGCCTATGATTTCGACCGGCAGATGAACCCCTTCGTCGATCTCGGCGGCTTCCTCTTCACCTTCATCGGCGACGGCATGCCGGGGACGGGCAAGACGATCCTGATCCAGATGCTGGCGGGTCTTCTGAACGACTACTGCAAGATGGCGGGCTATGCCTTCCACTACGAGAATTTTGGCGTCGATCAGATCTCGTCCTACCAGGGCAAGTCGGGCCAGAACTGCAAGAGTTTCGTCAACAACGTGCTCAATCCGCGCGTCATCGGCTTCGGCACGATCGATGATGTCGACCAGGTGACGGCCAAGCGCTCCGACGACCGTGCCTCCGCCGGCCAGCACGAGGTGACGGCCGTGCTGATGGAAAGCTTTGCTGGTGCCTCGACCGTGGTGCGCGGCAATGCCACCTTCGGCATGTTCTCCAACTATCCGGAGAATGTCGACGATGCGCTGCGCCAGCGCGCAGGCGCCCGCTGGCTGGTCGACGGGCCGCAGACCCGCGAGGACTATATCGACATCTTCTCGCTGCTGGTCGGCAAGAACCACCAGATCCCGCAGGGCGAGCACCAGCTGTTCGCCGGCCAGGAGATCCAGAAGGCGGTCAGCCGCTCCTATGGCGAGCATGACCGCCCGAAGGAAGACGGCCTTGTTGCTGTCTGGGAACGCTACGAAAAGACCGAGGGCAAGATCGAGACCCTGGCCGATGTCGGCGCCTATCTGCATGCGATCAAGCTCGCCGAACCGCGCTTCACCGGCCGCGCCATCAAGAACATCACCGATGCGATCAAGATGCGGGCGATGGATGTCGAACTGCCCGACGCCTGGTTCGAAAAGCCTGACGCTTTCGTCCACAAGAGCTATGACGAGAAGAAGGCGATGATTGCGGAGCTGCGCGGCCCCGTGACCATGGAGATGATCCTGCAGGAGATCAACCGCTACGCCGACTCGGAATTCCGCTATGCCGACAAGTCTGACGATGCGGCGGTGTCGGAGATCATCCGACGTGAACGCCAGCGCGAGCGGGCGATCGGCGAGATCGAGCGGATGAAGGGGGAGGGGATGTGGTGATTGAGCGCTGCGCTTGCCCCTCATCCGCCCTTCGGGCACCTTCTCCCCGTAAACGGGGAGAAGGCCACTTCGCTAGCGTCGCGCTCCCCCCTCTCCCCGCTTGCGGGGAGAGGGTAGGGTGAGGGGCATTTGCAGATCGCGATGTGGTCAAGGGGGCACAGATGCGGGGTGCGAACCAGAAAAGGACAGCAAGGGCGAGAAGTTTGAGAAAGGTCGAGAATGATGCCGAAGCCGCATTGTGGAGCGAATTGCGGGCACGGCGTCTGGCGGGGCACAAATTCGTGCGCCAGCTTCCGATCGGACCGTACTTCGCTGACTTTGCCTGCCGCGAGGCTCTCTTGGTCGTGGAAGTTGATGGCAGTCAGCATGCTGACAGTGAATATGATGCGAAACGGAATGCATTTATGAATGCCAATGGGTGGTCAGTGGTCAGGTTCTGGAATGCAGATGTGCTGCGAGAACGCGCAGCCGTGCTCGACACCTTGATCGCCATCCTCGATGGCAGGGTTGGCGAAGCTGTTCTCAGCCGCGACCTTGTCTACCTTCCGGCGGAGCGACTGGCATGAACCGCCTCCTCGAAGCTGAGCTAATCTACGGCCGCCTGCTACCCATTCGCGAGCCGCATCTCGTCGCGCGCTACAACAAGGCGCTCGTCGCCTTCGGTCTGCCGGCGACCAAGCTTACCGAATTCAACATCGACATCACCGGCTTCTCGCCGCAGGTGGCGGCCGAGCTCGGTGATTCCGATTACCTCGATCCGCTCAAGGTCAACCGCCGCTTCATCATCCTCACCCCGGAGCAGGACAGCCTGCCGGTGGTGCATACGAGCTTTTCCAACACCGCCGGGCTGATGCACGAGTTCTTCGCCGCCAATGCCCGCGCCATCCATGCGATCACGCTCAAGGACACGCTCTATGGCGAGATCGAAGACAGCGTTTCCGAGGTGAAGACGCTCGACGATCTGCTGTCGATCAACGAGGTGAAGTTCAAGGTGCTCTCGGCGGAAGATCTGCTCGGCAAGGCGGGGCAGCTCCGGCAGCTCTGCGATGCGCTGGTCACCAGCCCGGATGCATGGCGCGACGACGCCATGCTGGAGCGTATGGTGTCGCTGGCGAAAGAGACCGGCGATATCAGGCAGAACACGCTGGTGCCGGACAAACTCGTCTTCCGCCACGATGCCTTCTGGGCCGATCATTTCGGTGGTGTTTTCGTCTTTGTCGACGAGAAGATCACCACGGTCATCTGCGATCCCGAAGCCCCCGGTTTCCGCCGGTCGCGGCCCTGGCAGGTGAGCTATATCTCGATCCATGACGGGGCACAGGTCGGCGATTTCCTGGCGCGGACGAACCGTCTCGAGCTGCCGCGGGCGAGCTGGGTCGAGAGTTCGGGTCTGTTTGCCCACCGGCTGGAAATGGCGCTGCTGTCGGTAGCAGCCACCCTCGATCCGGTGCCGGATCTGAGCCGCATCGACGCGGTCTGGATGCAGACATTCCTGCATCGCAATGCCAAGGCGATCAACGAGCGCGGGGTCTATCCGCTGCTGCAGGAAGCGCTCAGGACCCTGGCACGCACCGGAAACCTCAGGATGGCGGATATCGATCCGAAGCTGAGGCTCTGGCTCGTGCGCGCCGAGCCAGGCCATGCCGACCAGTGGCTGACCAACAGGTTGATTGCGCATCTGACGGCAGACGATTTCGTCTCGCGCTTCGTCTTCGACAAGCAGGGCTTCTACCGGGCCTATGACCAGTATCCGGAAGCCTATCGCGATTATGTTGTATCCCGCCTGTCCGACACTTATCTGAAGGACAAGGCTGCCTTCCGCAAACGCCTCTATGGACTAGGAGATGACCATGCTTGACCCGATCATCGCGTTCTTCCAGCGCGTCTTTGCCGCCATCGGGCGCGGCATCGGCATGGTGGTCGCGTGGTTCCTCTGGCCCTTCCTTGCCGCCCATGGCTGGTATCGTGACCGCAGCTGGATCATCAAGGGGCCGATCCTGGCCGTGCTCGTGCTGTTGGTGATCTTCTATGGCCAGTTCATCTATCGCACCCAGGTCTGGTATGCCTTCGATCCGGCCTTCGTCCAGGCCTACAAGTTCGAGGAACGCACGGTACCGGCCGGGACCGCGCTGCCCGGCGAGGCAAACCGTTGCCAGGATTCGGCGGTGGTGATGATCAGTGCCGCGCTCACCGACCAGAACGTCAATCAGAATGTCTGGATCTCCTCGACGCTTCTCTACAAGCTGGGTCTGTTCGGGATCGATTGGGACAACACGCCCTACATGGACAACAAGGCGTCCTTCCAGCGTGGCGTGAACCAGGTGGTGCGCCGTACCGGCATCCAGCTCGCCGACAATCTTGGCCGCGTGCGCGGGACCTCGGGCATCAACAACGACTTGCAGGATGCGCGCGGCAACATCCAGTTCGACGAAAGCACTTGGTATTTCGGCACCGATCCCTTTGGCTTCAAGACACCGACCCCGAGCTACTACCGGGCGGCTGTCGAAAGCTGGAACCGCTTCAACACCTCGCTTGCCAGCTGTGATGCAATCTTCGACACCCGCTCGGACAACCTGCTCCAGCTCCTGGACGGCATGGCGAGTGATCTCGGCAATACCTCCGATATCCTGCGTCGCCGCTCGGAAGAGTACAATGCCGGCTGGTTCGACACGCGCGCCGACGACCGTTTCTGGTTCGCCTATGGTCAGCTCTATGCGCAGTATGCGCTGTTGCAGGCAACGCGCGCCGACTTCAGCGGCGTCATCCGCGAGCGTAACCTGACTGCCATCTGGACCGAGATGGAACGCCAGCTGCAGGGCGCGCTCCGCATCCAGCCGGCGATCATTTCCAATGGCAGCGAGGACGGCTGGATCATGCCGACCCATCTCGCGACCATGGGTTTCTACATCCTGCGGGTGCGCTCCAACATGGTGGAAATCCAGTCCATCCTCGATCGCTGAGACCTGCCTGATCGCTCGCCCGCTGCTCCGGCTGCCGGGCGAGCGCAGGTTGTCGCTGCTGTTTCACGCTCAACTATCTCGTTCACATCCGCTTGCTGCCACTCGGGAAATGCGCTAAAGATTTCCTGAGGTACGTACCTCATTGCGCATCCGCAAGGCTGACGATCGCCGATGCGGGCCAGCTGTGATGAGGTGTGTCAACGCTGCGTGGGAGGCGCCGTCATGTCGATATTTGAACTACAGCCGGATTTTCTGATCAAGGACGCGGGTTCGCTGCGCAGTCTTTACGAGCCGACCCATGCCCTGGCATTGCAGAAGCAACGCCATACGCTCGGCCCGAACGCTCAAGAGTTCATCCGCCGTTCGCCATTTCTGTGCATCGGCACGCAGGGCAGCGAGGGCAGGGCGGATGTCAGTCCGCGGGGCGATGCGGCGGGCTTCGTCCGTATTCTCGATGACAGCACACTGGCCATTCCGGACCGACCGGGCAACAACAGGCTCGATACGCTCGACAATATCATCGCCAATCCATCGGTCGGGCTGCTGTTTCTGATCCCGGGATATGACGAGACATTGCGGGTCAACGGGCAAGCGCGGCTGACGACGCAGCGGGATCTGTTGGAGGAGATGGCGGTAGGCGAGCGGCTTCCGAAGCTCGCCATCGTGGTCGAGGTCGACGAAGTATTCCTGCACTGCGCCAAGGCATTCCGGCGCTCGCATCTCTGGGATCCGGTAAGCAGGCAGGATCGCAGCGAGATGCCGTCCCTGATGCAGATGATCCTCGACGATACCACGGGTGCGCCTGATGACCCCGAGGCGATGACGCGGATGGACGAAAATCTCGAGGTCGCTTACCGCCAGACGATGTACTGAGGCGTCGTCCGCCTCAGCTGATGATCTTCATCCTGATGGCCTTGGCCACAAGCTGGGTGCGGTTGACGCAGTCCAGCTTGCGGATGGCATTGGTCATGTAGGCGTTGACCGTGTGGTCGGAGAGCGAGAGGATCTGGCCGATCTCCAGCGAGGTCTTGCCCTGGGCGGTCCAGCGGACCACTTCCAGTTCGCGCGCCGACAGGACGTTGGTGTTGGTCGCCGTGCGGCGCAAGCGATCGAAGACATCGAACGCCTGGATGCTCAGCATCGAGAGTTCGTTGATCTCCGGCATGTTCAGCATTCCGCGGTCGCCGTCATAACGCACCACGAAACGGCTGCCGTCGACGGAATTCATCGAGAAGAGAATGCCCGAAATCAGCCGGAACTTGCGCATCAGCGCGGCAAATTCGGGTGGACAATCGAAGCTTGGCGTCTGGCCGTCGGAGCCTATCGTCCACTGGTTGTGCATGATCGACTTGCTGATATGCGGGACTGTCGGGCACTGCCGCAAAAATTCCAGCCGGTCGAACTCACGGCAATACTCGGTCGGCAGGGTCGTTTCTCGCACCAATGGCCCGAGGAGCCTGTCGTGCGAGGTCGGTGCCGCCGCCAAGGTCACATAGTCGAGGCCGTATTCACGCGTCGCTCGTGACCAGCAATCCATCAAATCGGCGCGGTTCTGACAGCCCCCGATGTCCTGGCTCAAGAGCGTCTGTCGTTCTGACAACATTTTATCAATTTCGAAAGTTGACAACAAATCGGAAGTTTATGACCAATATATCAGTGCGGTCGAAAAGCTAGCAGTTTTTCGGGGCTTGTAACTATTAATATGACTAATGTCTGACCGCTGCCGATCAAAATGGCATTTGCCTATTATC
This sequence comes from Allorhizobium sp. nf9_anc, assembly GCF_056323085.1. Classification (NCBI taxonomy): domain Bacteria; kingdom Pseudomonadati; phylum Pseudomonadota; class Alphaproteobacteria; order Hyphomicrobiales; family Rhizobiaceae; genus Allorhizobium; species Allorhizobium sp. nf9_anc. The sequence goes on from NZ_CM150481.1 coordinate 933,817, forward strand.
GTGATCTTCATACGGGCAAAGCCGACACAGCCTTCACTTCTTCCATCACGGCATAGGTGTGAGTTTCGCGCACGCCGGGCAGGGGCAGAATCACTTCCGAGAGGAATTGCCGGTAGGCTTCCATGCCGGCCACCCGCGCCTTGACGAGATAATCGAAGCCGCCGGCCACCATATGGCATTCCATCACATCGTCCGACCGTTTGACGGCCGCCGCGAAGGTGTCGAAGACATCCGCCGTCGTGCGGTCCAGCTTCACTTCGATGAACACCAGGAGGTTGCGGCCGAGCTTTTGCGGTGAGAGCATGGCCATGTAGCCGGTGATGTAGCCCTCCCGCGTCAGCCGACGAACCCGCTCGGCGGTCGCGGTGGCCGACAGGTTCACGCGTTCGGCGAGCTCGATATTGGTGAGCCGGCCCTCGGACTGCAAGGCGCGCAGGATCTTGCGGTCGAGGCGGTCGATTTCCTTGCTCATTCTCTACGAAGCTCCCGTTCTCTAGTGAATATGCCAGAAAATTGAATGAAGAATAGCGAGAAAATTGGCAAACCCGAAGATATGTTGCGGATACCACGGAGGTGACAATGATCAAGCCAGCCACGACAGATTTTCCGCGTTTCGAAGCCCCCTATGCCGGCGACGACGACCAGTTCATGCGCCATTTTGCGTCACGCCTGACGCTCTCGGAGAGCCAGAACGGCGCCATCGACCGTCGCGCCACGACCTATATCGATGCCATCAGGAACAATTCCGGCTCGATCGGCGGCGTCGAGGATTTTCTGCGCGAATATGGGCTGTCGACCCGTGAAGGTCTGGCGCTGATGGTGCTGGCAGAGGCGCTCTTGCGCGTGCCGGATGCGCTGACCCAGGACCGCCTCATCGAGGACAAGCTGAAAGAGGGCGGCTGGAGCGAACACGAGGCGCATGGCGACAGCTGGTTCGTCTCGGCCTCTGCCTGGGCGCTCGGTCTGTCTGCCCGCGTCATCCGTCCGGGCGAAACGCCTGAGGGCGTCATGCGTGGTCTCGTGAAGCGCCTTGGGCTGCCGACCGTGCGGTCTGCCACCAAGCAGGCAATGCGTTTCCTCGGCCATCACTTCGTGCTGGGTGAAACCATCAAGGACGCGCTGTCGCGTGCGGCAAAGAGCGAAGAGCGCGGTTATCGCCACTCCTTCGACATGCTGGGCGAGGGCGCCCGCACCGCGGAAGACGCCAAGCGCTACTTCCAGTCCTATGCCAGCGCCATCGAGGCGATCGGCGCGCATATGGCAAAGTTCGGCAAGAGCCAGCAGCTGCCAAACCGCATGGGCATCTCGGTCAAGCTGTCCGCGCTGCATCCGCGTTATCTCGCAACCCATCGCGACCGCGTCATGCGCGAGCTGGTGCCGGATCTGTTGAAGCTTGCCCAAATGGCCAAGGCGCATCAACTCAACTTCACTGTCGACGCCGAAGAGGCCGATCGCCTCGAACTCTCGCTCGACGTGATCGCTGCCGTCTTTGCCGATCCGTCGCTATCAGGCTGGGACGGGTTCGGGCTTGCCATCCAGGCCTATCAGAAGCGCGCGCCTCAGGTCATCGACTATATCGACACCCTCTGCCAGCAATATGGCCGCCGGATGATGGTGCGCCTGGTCAAGGGCGCCTATTGGGATACGGAAGTGAAGCGCGCCCAGGAGCGTGGTCTCGACGACTACCCGGTCTGGACCCGCAAGCCTGCGACCGATCTTTCCTATCTGCATTGCGCGGCCAAGCTGATGGAGAAGCGCGCACGCATCTTCCCGCAGTTTGCGACCCACAATGCGCTCACCGTCTCGACCATCATCGAACTGGCCGGCACTGACCGCACGGGCTTCGAATTCCAGCGCCTGCATGGCATGGGCGAGGCACTCTACGACACGCTGCTATCAGGCAATGACCGTATCGCCTGCCGCATCTATGCGCCGGTCGGCGGCTACCGCGACCTGCTCGCCTATCTCGTCCGTCGTCTGCTTGAGAATGGCGCGAACTCGTCTTTCGTGGCTGTTGCCGGCGACAAGAATATTCCGGTTTCGGCACTGCTCGAGCGTCCGACCGAAAAGCTCGGCCTCGGCAACGGTCACAGCGCCCGCCACAGCCAGATCCCGATGCCCTTGGGGCTCTATGGCGACCGCAAGAATAGCGCCGGCTTCGAATTCGGCCATCGCGATAATCTGGATCAGCTGATGGCCCGCATCGGCCAGCCGCTGGCCGAGATCGCGGCTCATCCGCTGGTGCCGGGTGCGACCGGGGCAACGAGCGACGAGGCCGTGCTGTCGCCGGCCGATCGCGCCCATAAGGTCGGTACCGTGCGCAATGCCACGCCGGCTGATGTCGATCGTGCCTTTGCCGCTGGCCGAAAGGGCTTTGCCGGCTGGTCGCGACTGCCCATCGAGGAGCGCGCTGCCACCCTCGACAAGATGGCCGACCTGATGGAAGCCGATCGCGACCGGCTTCTGTCACTGCTGGCGCTTGAAGCCGGCAAGACGCTGGATGATGGCGTGGCCGAAATCCGTGAGGCGGTCGATTTCTGCCGCTACTATGCCGACCAGGCCCGCCGCCAGTTTGGCGAGGCCGAGGTCATGCCCGGCCCGACCGGCGAACTCAACCGGCTCTCCTGGCGCGGCCGTGGCGTCTTTGCCTGCATCTCGCCGTGGAATTTCCCGCTGGCGATCTTCCTCGGGCAGGTTTCTGCTGCCCTCGTCGCCGGCAATGCCGTTGTCGCCAAGCCTGCTCCCCAGACGCCGCTGATCGCGTTTGAGGCTGTGAAGCTCTTCCACAAGGCGGGTGTGCCCGAGGACGTGCTGATGCTGCTGCCCGGTGCAGGCGACGTCGGTGCCGCGATCGCTGCCCATCCGAAGCTCGCCGGTATTGCCTTTACCGGCTCGACGGCAACCGCCCAGGCGATCAACCGGACGCTTGCTGCCAAGGACGGCCCGATCGTGCCGCTGATTGCCGAAACCGGTGGCCTCAACGCCATGATCGTCGATGCCACAGCACTTGCTGAACAGGTGGCCGACGACGTCGTGCTCTCCGCGTTTCGGTCTGCCGGCCAGCGCTGCTCGGCGCTCCGCATCCTTTATCTGCAGGAAGACATTGCCGATGGCATGCTGGAGATGATCGAGGGGGCGGCACGCGAGCTGAACCTCGGCAATCCGCTCGAGATCACCACCGATATCGGCCCCGTCATCGACGAAAAGCAGAAGGCGATGCTGGAGGCTCATATCGCCGAGATGAAGCGGAGCCAGAAGGTGCGTTATGCCGGCAAGGTGCCCGCAAGCGGCAATTTCTTCGCCCCGCATATCGTCGAGCTCGACCGCCCCGAGGCGCTGACCAAGGAGATCTTCGGCCCCGTGCTCCATGTCGTGCGCTGGAAGGCCAAGGCGCTTGACCAGGTCATCGCGTCGATCGATGTCACCGGCTACGGACTGACGCTTGGCGTGCACAGCCGCATCGAGGCGACGATCCGCACCGTCACGGAAGCGCTGGACACCGGCAACATCTACGTCAACCGCAACATGATCGGCGCCGTCGTCGGCACCCAGCCCTTCGGTGGCTCCGGCATGTCTGGCACCGGCTTCAAGGCGGGTGGCCCGGCTTACTTAAGCCGGTTTGCTGTCGAGCAGGTGATCTCGGTGAATACGGCCGCTGCCGGCGGCAATGCCAGCCTGATTGCGATCGGCGAGGGGTGATCGGCTTCTGCTTCGGAGTGTGGCGATCGTCGCCGCAGTGCCCACCTCCCCCTTGAGGGGGGAGGTCGCCGCGAAGCGGCGGGTGGGGGTGAACGCCACCCCGAGTTCAATGCGTTAAAGTGGGGCTAGCCTCGCGTTCGTCACCCCACCCCGGAGCTTTGCTCCGACCCTCCCCCTCAAGGGGAGGGTGATCGCCTCAGATCTTGTCGGCGTCGCTGCTCTTCTTCTTTCCGTTCATCATCACTTCCAGATAGCCCAGCATCACCGCTGAGACGACGAAGGCGAGGTGGATCAGCGTCAGCCACATCAGCTTGCCGTCGGTATACTGGTTGGCGTTGAGGAAGACCTGCAGCAGGTGGATCGAGGAGATGGCGACGATCGAGGAGGCGACCTTGATCTTCAGGCTGCCGGCATCGAGCTTGCCGAGGAAGGAAACCTGATCATCGGCCTCGTCGAAACGGCTGACGAAGTTCTCGTAGCCGGAAATCATCACCATGACGATGAGGCTCGCCACCAGCGCCGCGTCGATCAACGCCAGCATGGCGAGGATCATCTCGAAGTCCTCGTAGACGAAGACGTTCTGGGCGATCTTCAGGAATTTGTAGCCGAAGGAGACGGCGTAAATGGCGAGCGCTGCGACCAGCCCGAGATAGAACACGACGAGTATCCAGCGGCTCGACAGGATGATTTTCTCGATCAGCAGTTCCAGCGATTTCATCAAGACGTCCTCTCGGGTGCAATTGTTGCAGCGCAAATATTACATCGTTGCCTTCTCAGGCAAGAGGGCGATTTCAGCGGCATGTCGGTTTTGGGCAAATGTGTTTCGCTGTGAAAAAAGTCCGCCTCCCTGCTTGCCAGTTGGGCCGCGCCGTCCGATCCTCCGGCCAACAGAAGGCAGGGGGAACCATGACCGTAGCATCCGACATCGATATCGCCCGTGCGGCGTCCAAGCGGCCGATCCAGGAGATCGGCTGCAAGCTCGGCATTCCCTCCGAAAGCCTCATTCCCTATGGCCATGACAAGGCGAAGATCTCGGCTCCGTTCATCCAGTCGCTCGCCGACCGGCCGGACGGCAAGCTGATCCTCGTTACCGCCATCAACCCGACACCGGCAGGCGAGGGCAAGACCACGACCACGGTCGGGCTCGGCGATGGCTTGAACCGGATCGGCAAAAAGGCCGTGATCTGCATTCGCGAACCCTCGCTCGGGCCCTGTTTCGGCGTGAAGGGCGGGGCGGCTGGCGGCGGTTATGCGCAGGTCGTGCCGATGGAGGACATCAACCTTCATTTCACCGGCGATTTCCACGCGATCACCTCGGCACATAATCTGCTCTCGGCCCTCATCGACAATCACATCTATTGGGGCAACGAACTGGAGATCGACACGCGGCGCATCACCTGGCGGCGGGTGATGGACATGAACGACCGGGCGCTGCGCCAGATCGTCACCTCGCTTGGCGGCGCCTCGAACGGTTTCCCGCGCGAGGCCGGCTTTGACATCACAGTGGCTTCGGAAGTCATGGCGATCCTTTGTCTCGCGACCGATCTCGACGATCTGGAGCGGCGGTTGGGCGCGATCATCGTTGGCTACCGGCGCGACAAGACACCCGTCTTTGCCCGCGACCTGAAGGCCGACGGCGCCATGGCCGTGCTGCTCAAGGAGGCGCTTCAGCCGAACCTCGTGCAGACGCTCGAAAACAATCCGGCGCTGGTGCATGGCGGTCCCTTCGCCAATATCGCGCATGGCTGCAACTCGGTGATCGCGACGAAGACGGCGCTGAAGCTCGGCGATTATGTCGTGACGGAAGCCGGATTTGGTGCGGATCTCGGGGCTGAAAAGTTCTTCGACATCAAATGCCGGAAGGCTGGCCTCAAGCCCTCCGCCGTCGTCATCGTCGCAACGGTCCGGGCGCTGAAGATGAATGGCGGTGTCGCCAAGGAGGATCTTTCTCACGAGGATGTCGCCGCCGTCGAGCGCGGCGCCGTGAACCTCGCGCGCCATCTCGAAAACCTCGCCAAGTTCGGCGTGCCGGCGGTCGTTGCGATCAACCACTTTACCAGCGATACAAACGCCGAGATTGCCGCCGTGAAGGCGGTTGCCAAGGGGTTCGGCGCGGAGGCTGTGCTCTGCCGACACTGGGCGGATGGCTCCGCCGGCATCACGGATCTTGCCGAGGCCGTGGTGCGGATCGCCGACAGCCCGTCCAGCTTCCATCCGCTGTATCCAGATGCCATGCCGCTCTTTTCCAAGATCGAGCGGGTTGCCGCCGAGATCTATCGGGCTGGCGAGGTGACGGCCGACAAGGCGGTGCGTCAGCAACTCGCCGACTGGGAACGCCAAGGATATGGCGATCTCCCGGTTTGCATTGCAAAGACGCAGTATTCCTTCTCGACCGATCCCACCTTGCGCGGCGCACCCGAGGGCCATGCCGTACATGTGCGGGAAGTCCGGCTTTCCGCCGGCGCTGGTTTCATCGTGGCGATCACCGGCGAGATCATGACCATGCCGGGCCTTCCGCGCGTCCCATCCTCAGAGCGTATCCGCCTCGACGCGCAAGGGGCGATCGAGGGACTGTTCTAGCCTCCGGAAACTAACGGGTATTTGTGATATTTCCGCCACGGTGACGCAGATCACAATTCATGATTAAAAGAATCATGTTTTATATGTTGACTCAGATAATCATGTTTTATACGGCGTGATTACGGCGGAAATTTCAGCTCCGCCCCGATTTTGACGCAATCACGTTCGGCCAGTCTGCACCCCAACCCCGGGTGCGGGATCAGTTTCTGCTGGCCTTTTGAAAGGACATTCGCATGGGCTCCCGGTCTCTCCGCCCCCTCCTGCTCGCCTGCACGGCTCTTGTGGCCAGCTCTGCCATCCTCTCGGCCCACGCCCAGGACGCCACGACGGCGACGACGACCACGGGCAACGAGACGCAGCTGCAGACGATCGTGGTCAAGGGCAAACGGGTGAAAGCGGGCTCGGTGGCCGATACGCCGCTTGCGACGGAAACGACGGCGGAGGAGATCGCGAATAAGCAGATCACGAGCATCGAAGATCTCGGACGCGTGGCAGAGCCGGGCGTTAACTTCAATCGCTCAAACGGGGCTGTCAACATTCGCGGCCTTGAGGGGGCGCGTGTGTTGACGACAATCGACGGAATTCCGGTTCCCTACATTTTCGATGCAACGCGTGGCGTCAGTGGCGGCGTTGACGCCTTCAACTTCGCAGCGCTTTCGGCGGTTGACGTTATGCGCGGTGCGGATTCGAGCCGTGCCGGCGCGGGTGCGTTGGGGGGCGTTCTGGCTCTCAGGACGCTTACGCCAGATGACCTCATCTCTGAAGGCAAGGATTGGGGAGGGGTGGCCAAAACGACTTATGACAGCTCTGACAATAGCTGGGAAACGTCTGCGGCTGTGGCAAAGCGCGTCGAAAACACCTCGGTTATGTTCCAAGGGTCCTACAAGAACGGCCATGAGCGGAAAAACAATGGCACCGTCGATACCCATGGCTCAACGCGCACCAAGGCTGATCCTTCCGATTATGACCAGCATAATCTGCTGTTCCGTCTGCAACAGCAGCTGGAAGGTGGCCACACAATTGGTCTAACGGCGGAGCGCTTCCGCAAGGATCGTGAAACTGATGCGAAAACCCAGCAGTCTACCGCCACCACCCCCACCCCCGCCTACCGGCCTGGAAATTACACTGGAAAGAAGCAGACAGATCGTGATCGCGTCTCGTTGGACTACCAGTATGAAGCCCAGTCACAGGACGCCATAATCTCCAATGCATGGGCATCCTTGTACTGGATGGATCAGCGGACCATGGACGGCTACGATGCCATCCGGCAGACCACTCCGATTGGCGCGATTGGGCGCGAGAACGACAACAACGAGAGGACGATCGGGTTCATTGGGGCCGCGCAATCTGAGCTCACGACCGGTCAGCTGAACCATACCTTCAATTATGGTCTGGATACAGCCTTTGGCGTTTCGGACCAATACTCAAGTGGTTACGACAACTGCACAACGCCTAAAACCGGAACGTGCCTAAACTTGCACACCAACCAGGCCGATTCGCCGAAAGTCGACAGCAGCAAGGTTGGACTGTATTTTGACGACGAGATCGAGGTCGGTTCGTCGGGTGTAACTATAACTCCAGGCTTGCGTTTTGATTGGGTTAAGCATTCTCCGGAGATGACGCCTGAGTATGACCGCAATTACCTCAATCCGGCACTGCCGAACGGCTTTGAGGATGCGGGGTTGTCACCGAAGCTCCGTCTCACATACGAGCTGCAGCCTGACGTCACGTTTTTCGGTCAGTGGGCGATGGCGTTTCGCGCGCCGACGGCAAGCGAACTCCACAGCGCGTTTGGCGGCTCAGGCACTTATCTACGCCTTGGCAATTCCGATCTCCAATCTGAAACGAGTAATGGCTTCGAGTTCGGGGCCGATCTCGGTGACGAAGAGATGGGCGCACGTGCTTCGGTGTTCTATAATCGCTACAAAAATTTCATTGACGTCGCCTCGATCACTTCTGCCCAGGCCGCCGCACTTGGTTTCAGCGGTTCCTACCCTCAAGGCATGACCCGCTATTCCAATATCTCCGATGTTGAGATGTTCGGCGTAGATCTGTCGGCCCACAAGGTATTCGACAACGGTTTCCGCGTTTCTGCCGGCCTTGCCTACGTTAAGGGCAATGATCTCGATCGTGACACTTTTATCCGTTCGGTTGCGCCACTTAAAGTCGTCGCGAGCATTGGATACGACACTGAATCCTGGGGTGTTGGTGCCGATTTCGTAGGGGCGAAAGAATCGAGAGCCAACGACGGCAAAGGTGCACCAAATACCTTCTACTTCAGAACTGCGGGTTACGGCGTCGTTGACCTCAACGCGTGGTGGGAGCCGGAACAGCTGAACGGCATGCGGATCACCGCCGGGGTTTATAACGTCTTCGACAAGACCTACTTCGATTACGCATCGGTCCGTACATATTCATCGACGCAGGCACGGGACTACTACTCCGAACCTGGCCGTACCTTCAAAATCTCGCTCACCCAGAAGTTCTAACCCACGTTTCCTTTCCACCGCCTGCGGCGGCGTCCCATCCGGGCGCCGCCGTTTTTCGTTCACCGGCAATACCGAAACCCGCTTTTGCGCTCGATCACATCCAGATGCATGTGGTCCTGATGCGTCGCGTCGCTGCCCGGCGAAAGCACGGTCGTGAAATACAGGCAGGCGAGGGCGTTGAAGGCTCGTTGGAAAGCCGCTTCCGCCGTGCCGTCGTCTTGTCTCGCGATCATCACGGGCATCTTTTCATCGCCGAAACTCAAACCCGCGATGTCGAGTGCGTTGCCGTAGGCGTGCTCTGAAATCTTGCCGTCGTTTGCGCTGTTGCGGTTGCGGCAGACGTAACCCGAGGCCTGGCTGACGCCTGAGAGCTTCGGCTTGTCCGGGAATGCGCGGGCCGCTGCCGGGATCAGCAGGTCGCGGGTCATCCGAGCAAGGCTGAGCGCCGTCTCGCAGCGAAGTGTGGCCTCCGGCTCCAGGGCTACCTCGGGCAGGATGCGACGGACGGTGACCGGATAGGAGATGCCACAGCCGAATTCTCCGTCGATTGTCTTTTCCTGACTGAAATCAGCGCCGATCGCCTTCAGGTCCTTCAGGCAAAGCGCCAGGTCTTCCGGCGTTTCCGAGACCGGGGCGGGGTCGGGTGGGGGCGGCGGTGTCACGGCCTCTGGTTTCGCCGGGCTTTCCTTCACGTCGGCTTCGGGATCAGGGCTCGGTGTCTCAGGTTTCGCTTCGGGTTTCTCCGCGTCCGACGGCGCCGGATCCGCCTCGTCGCGCGGGTCGCCTAAGGGTTTGGGAGCGTTGTCGGTGGGCAGGGCGGGTTGCTCGCCGGGCTCGGCTGCCGTTGTCCCGTCCTGCACCTTGGTCGTGGGCTCTGATCCGCTTTCGACCCTCGGCTCACCGGGTTTCGGCGCAGGCGCTGGACCGGTTTGCGGCAGGGTCACGCCGGTTGCTGCAAGCCATATCAGTGTCAGGCGCGTTACAGTCCTCATCGCCGCTCCCATGCTTGGCCCCGTGGCGACAACGGCGCGAGGCGCAAAAGGTTCGATTTTTCTCCGCTGAAATCCCGCTTGCGTGCGGCTGCGCCTCGGGTTATCAAATCGCCCATGAAGATCGTATCGAAGACCTTTGCATGGTGGTGGGCACGCTAACGCGGCCTTGACCAGTCATGTCTTCAGACGATTGACCCCAAAGCCGCCCGGACACACTCCTGAGGCGGCTTTTTTGTATTCAAGGCGCCGGGAGAGGGCCTCGAAGAACGGAAAAGGACTGACATGTCGACGATTTTGCAGGAAGACGGTGCGGAAGCCTATCAGACGCGCGGCGGTGTGACCGTTTCGCGCAAGCGCCGCCCGACGCCCTATGCCGATGCCGTTTCCAGCTATGTCGACAAGCTCGACGAGCGGCGTGGTGCTGTCTTTTCCTCGAACTACGAATATCCCGGTCGCTATACCCGCTGGGACACAGCGATCGTCGATCCGCCGCTCGGCATTTCCTCCTTCGGCCGCAAGGTCTGGATCGAAGCCTATAACGGCCGCGGCGAAGCGCTGCTGAGCATGATCGCCGAGGCTCTGGCTTCGGTCGACGATCTGGCGCTCGGTACCCGCACCGCGACACGGCTGGATCTCGATGTGAAGCTGCCGTCGCGCGTCTTCACCGAAGAAGAGCGCTCGAAGATGCCGACGGTCTTTACCGTGCTGCGCGCCATTACCGCACTCTTCTATTCGGAAGAAGACGCCGCCATCGGCCTGTTCGGCGCCTTCGGCTACGATCTCGCATTCCAGTTCGACGCTATCGACCTGAAGCTCATCCGTCCCGACGACCAGCGCGACATGGTGCTCTTCCTCCCCGACGAGATCCTCGTCGTCGACCACTATTCCGCCAAGGCCTGGATCGATCGCTACGATTTCACCAAGGGCGATGTGACCACCGTCGGCCAGTCGGAAGAGATCGCGCCTGAGCCATTCAAGCATACCGACACGATCCCGCCGCGCGGGGATCATCGTCCGGGCGAATATGCCGAACTCGTCACCAAGGCGAAGGAGAGCTTCCGGAAGGGCGATCTGTTCGAGGTCGTTCCCGGCCAGAAGTTCATGGAGCGCTGCGATTCAAAGCCGTCGCAGATTTCCAAGCGGCTGAAGGAAATCAATCCGTCGCCCTATTCCTTCTTCATCAATCTCGGAAACCAGGAATATCTCGTCGGCGCCTCGCCGGAGATGTTCGTGCGGGTCAATGGTCGCCGCATCGAGACCTGCCCGATCTCCGGCACCATCAAGCGCGGGGCGGACCCGATCGAGGATTCGGCGCAGATCCTGAAGCTGCTCAACTCCAAGAAGGACGAGAGCGAGCTCACCATGTGCTCGGACGTCGACCGCAACGACAAGTCCCGCGTCTGCGAGCCAGGCTCGGTCAAGGTCATCGGTCGCCGCCAGATCGAGATGTATTCGCGCCTGATCCACACCGTCGACCATATCGAGGGTCGATTGCGCGACGGCATGGATGCCTTCGACGGCTTCCTCTCCCATGCCTGGGCCGTCACCGTCACCGGTGCGCCGAAGCTCTGGGCCATGCGCTTCATCGAAAAGCACGAGAAGAGCCCGCGCGCCTGGTATGGCGGCGCGATCGGCATGGTCGGCTTCAACGGCGATATGAACACGGGCCTGACGCTGCGCACGGTGCGCATCAAGGACGGCATTGCCGAGGTGCGCGCCGGTGCCACGTTGCTCAATGACAGCGACCCGCACGAAGAAGAAGCCGAAACCGAATTGAAGGCCTCCGCCATGATCGCCGCCATCCGCGACGCCAAGTCCGATCCGAAGTCCAAGCGCGGCGTGGCCCGCGTGGGCGAGGGCGTCAACATCCTGCTCGTCGACCACGAGGATAGCTTCGTCCACACGCTGGCCAATTATTTCCGCCAGACGGGTGCCACCGTGAACACCGTGCGCACGCCGGTGCCGGAGGAGATCTTCGACCGTCTCAATCCGGATCTCGTCGTCCTGTCGCCCGGTCCGGGGTCGCCGACGGATTTCGATTGCAAGGCGACGATTAAGAAGGCGCGGGCCCGGGAACTCCCCATCTTTGGCGTCTGCCTTGGCCTGCAGGCGCTGGCAGAAGCCTATGGCGGCGACCTGCGCCAACTGGCTGTCCCCATGCACGGCAAGCCGTCGCGCATCCGCGTGCTCGAACCCGGCCTCGTCTTCGAAGGCCTGGGCAAGGAGGTCACCGTCGGCCGCTACCACTCGATCTTTGCCGATCCGGCGACGCTGCACCGTGACTTCGTCATCACGGCGGAAAGCGAAGACGGCACGATCATGGGCATCGAACACGCGAAGGAACCGGTCGCCGCCGTCCAGTTCCACCCGGAATCGATCATGACACTCGGCGGCGACGCCGGCATGCGGATGATCGAGAACGTGGTGGAGAAGCTCGCAAAGCGGAAGAAGGTGAAGGCGGCCTGAGGATTGTGGGCGGGGCGCTTCGGCGCCCCGAAGCTCTGTTTGACAGCCGCCGCACTCCGTTGCAGAGTTTCTTTGCGCCACGTTGCCAGGGAGCCATGATCCGATGAACAAGGTCGTTGTAACAACTGAAATCGACGTCGGCCTGAACGAGGCGCTGGAAGAGATTGCGCGCTTCGACAACCGTTCTCCGGCCGACCTCGCTGATCAGGCGATCCGCAATCTCGTGGAAGAACGCGTGGCCACGCGTGAGCTGCTACATCACGGCCTAAGTCTCATCGATGCCGGTAATGTAAAGGCGGTCGACAGCGCTCCGATCCATCAGTGGCTTCTCTCGGATGAGGACGATTTCCCGCAGGGACGCTGAAGGCGATGCGGCTCCGCTATCTGCCGACCTCCGAACTCGGCCTTCGCTGGATGCGCCGCTACTATCGGAGCCACCCGCAACTCGATGTCGTGGCGGCATCTGCTGCCCTTGCCTTGGCTGAGCAAACTATCCTGACCTATCCGGAGAGCGCCGCACGCTTCGAGGATCTCGATCGGGTTAGAGAGTATCACATTCGTGGCACGCCGTTTTCGTTGCTCTACGCGATCACCCCTGACGAGGTCCTTGTCATCGACATTCGAGATGCGCGCGGCCAGAGGAGTGCCGAGATCCTTCGGAAATTCCTGAGAGATCTTAGCCCGTCGTTGCCAGATACCTGAATGCGCATCCCCGCCTGTGCACACCACCCATTTCGCCTTGACCTCGCCTTAACCCTTCGCCATTACACTGCCGACATTCAAACGAACCGCCCGCTTTGCCGGGCGGTTTTGTCGTTTTTGGAATTGCTGCTGCAATTCACTCGCATCTGCAGGGAAGATGGCCATGGCGGCTGAAGACAGTAATCTGGTGCGGCGCATCGCCTTCTGGGGCATTCCGCTTGCCTTCGGGGTCATGGGGCTGAAGCTTCTTGCCTGGTGGGTGACAGGCTCGGTCGCGCTGCTTTCGGACGGGCTGGAATCGACCGTCAACGTGATTGCCGCCTTCATCGCCTATTTCGTCATTCGCTATGCGCAGAAGCCTGCTGATGACGATCATCCCTATGGTCACCACAAGGCGGAATATCTCTCGGCGGTGCTTGAGGGTGTGCTGATCGTGGTCGCAGCCTTGCTGATCATCCGCGAGGCGGTCCCGGCCTTGCAGAACCCCACTTTGCCCGAAGCACCGTTCCTTGGTCTTGCGATCAACGGCCTTGCCGCCATCATCAATGCCGCCTGGGCAACGCTCCTGATCCGGGTTGGCCGCAGCCTTCGGTCGCCGGCGCTGTCGGCCGATGGTCAGCACATCATGTCCGATGTGGTCACCTCGATCGGCGTCATCATCGGCCTGCTTCTGGTGCTGGCGACCGGCTATGCCATTCTGGATCCGGTTCTCGCGATCCTCGTTGCCCTCAACATCATCTGGCAGGGCTGGAAGGTGATTGCGCAGTCTGTGGCAGGCCTGATGGACATCGCCGTGTCACCGGACGAGGCTGAGGCCATCCGCCAGGCAATCAAGGAAAATTCCGAAGGCTCGCTTGGTGTGCATTATCTGCGCTCGCGCCGGGCAGGGGCTGCCACCTTCGTCGCCTTCGATCTGGTCGTGCCCTCGAAGATGACGGTGCGCGATGCGCATGTGATCTGTGACCGGTTGGAAATGGCCGTGCACAAGGCGGTGCCCGGCACGCGCGTCACCATTCATGTAGAGCCCGAAAACGAAGTGGCGCATGGCGCCGGCATCGAATTCGGGCGTTGAGATAAAAGGATATCCCATGAGCAAGACCGATACATCCGGGTTGACCCAGCTCGGCCAGAGCGTGGAAGCACCCACAAGCCCCGAAACCGCGGTTCTCGAGCGCGTGCCGAATGGCAATGCTGGCACGGATTATGTCGTGCGCTTCACCGCCCCTGAATTCACCTCGCTCTGCCCGATGACTGGCCAGCCGGATTTCGCCCATATCGTCATCGATTACATTCCCGGTGACTGGCTGGTGGAATCGAAGTCGCTGAAACTCTTCCTCTTTGCCTTCCGCAATCACGGCGCCTTTCACGAGGATTGCTCGGTCTATATCGCCAAGCGCATCGTTGAGCTGCTCGATCCCAAGTGGCTCAGGATCGGCGCCTATTGGTATCCGCGCGGTGGCATCCCGATCGATGTCTTCTGGCAGACCGGCGAGGCGCCCAAGGGCGTCTGGCTGCCGGAGCAGGGTGTCGCCACCTATCGCGGTCGCGGCTAATCGCCAAGGCTTCGGGTGACTTCGGTCCCCCGAAGCGCTAGCCTCCGGCATGTCCTTAACAGACCCGGAGCAGCCGACATGCCGAAATTTCTCGCCGTCTACACGATGAAGCACGAGGATTTCGCGCGCTTTCGCAACCTGCCCAAGGCTGAGCAGGATGCCATCGATGCCGCCGGCATTCCGCAATGGATCGAATGGGAAGAGCGCAACGCGGCAGCCATCGTCAATCGCGGCGGCATGGTCGGCAAGACGACGCGGGTCACGCGGGCCGGCGTCTCGCCGGCGGCGAATGCCATCTGCGGCTATCTGATCGTCGAGGCCGAGACGGCGGAGGCCGCCGCGCAGCTCTTCGTCGACCATCCACATATCACGGTGTTTCCCGGAGATGGGGTCGACATCATGCCTTTCGTGACCGATCCGCCGGTGTGATTTCTGGAGAGCGAGTGCTGCTCCGGACACAACCGGCGGTGCCGGTTCTAACCATTTGTTCACGATATCTCGATATTCGTATTTTCGACAAATGGTCGCGGATGAAATTGTCTTCTGCGCAGTCCTTGTTCTCCGCGGATGACCTCCGAGGGACATGCCGGTCGTGACGGGTTTTCACTTGTGAGATCCTGTCGGGCGGTGTGCTTCCGGTCACCGCAGGTCTCGTTCTTTGGCCCAATGAATGGGCTTCCCAACTTTTTTCGATTTGTGGTTCAGGGGCGTCAAAAGCGCAGCCTTACCTGCGAATGGTGTCCGATCGGTGCCGCAGTCACATGCGGCGGCGGCACGACGTCCTGCGCCCTGGCTCCACGTTATTTGTGCCCGAAAGGAACACTCCATGTTGGAAAAGCTCACGATCAGAAGCAAGGTGCTGTGCGCCCTGCTCGTTCTGGCAATCATGTCTACCGCCACCTCCGCCTGGCTGGCGGTCGCCCTCAACTCCACAAACCAGAGCTATCAGAGCCTGCTCACTCGCGAGACCGATCTGACGATCCTCGGTGCACGCGCCTCCGCTGCCATCTGGACCTCCGTCTCGATGTCGCTGCGCATGGCCGACATGGATCCGAAGTCCGAAGCGTACAAGGCTCTGGGCGAGCGCTACGAGAAGAACTTCAAGACGGCCTATGAGCGCTATGGCCGGGTCAGCGATGAACTGCCGAGCCGGGCGGATGCCATGAAGGAACTCATCGGATTTGTCGGCGAGTTGAAGGACAATCTCGACCAGATGCTGGCCGCTGCCGCAGCCGGCGATACGGCCAAGGTCGCCGAACTGCAAAGCCTGCATGAAGAGCTGTTCGGCCAGCTCTCGACGCTCAGCGGCAATCACAATCAGGCCATGCAGGCTCTGCTGACCGATGGCACGGCCGCACTCGGCGCTTCCGTTCAGTCGACCACCTGGTCCAGCGTGGCCGGTGTCGCCATCGGCCTCGTCATCGCCTTTGCCGTCGCCCTCTACATCTCCCAGGTTGGGATCACGGGGCCGATGCTTCGCCTGCGCGTCCGCCTTGCCGGTCTCGCTGCCGGCAATGTCGAGGAGGATATTCCCGGCCTCGAGCGGTCGGACGAAATTGGTCAGATCGCCCAGGCGGCGGAAATCTTCCGCGCCAATGCCAAGGATCGCGTTCGCCTGGAGCAGGAGGCCGAGGCCAATCGCAGCATGAGCGAACAGGAGCGCCTGGCCCGCCAGGAGCAGTCGCTGCGGGAAACCGAGGACGTGAAGTTTGCGGTCGACAATCTGGCGCTCGCACTGTCGAAGCTTGCCGAGGGGGACCTTTCCTTCCGCATCCAGCAGCCCTTCGTCGCCTCGCTCGACGGCGTGCGCACGGACTTCAACAACTCGGCCTCTAAGCTTGAGGATACGCTGTCGCGGGTCGCGGCCAATGCCCGCGGCATCGATGCGGGCTCAAACGAGATCAAGTCTGCCGCAGACGATCTCTCCAAGCGCACCGAACAGCAGGCCGCTGCCGTTGAAGAGACGGCTGCAGCACTTGAAGAAATCACCACCACGGTCAAGGATTCGACCAAGCGAGCCCAGGAAGCCGGCCAGCTCGTCTCGCGTGCCAAGTCCGGTGCCGAGGAATCGGGCGATATCGTCCGCCGTGCCGTCATTGCGATGGAGAAGATCGAGCAGTCCTCGCAGTCGATCTCAAACATCATCGGCGTCATTGATGAAATCGCCTTCCAGACTAACCTTTTGGCACTGAATGCCGGCGTTGAGGCTGCCCGCGCTGGCGAAGCCGGCAAGGGCTTTGCGGTCGTTGCCCAGGAAGTGCGTGAACTTGCTCAGCGCTCTGCCACGGCTGCGAAGGAGATCAAGTCGCTGATCACGACCTCCAACGAGCAGGTACAGGAAGGTGTGCAACTGGTTGGCCATACCGGGAAGGCGCTGGAAACTATCGTTGCCGAAGTCCAGGAAATCAACCGCCATGTGCTTGCCATCGTCGAATCCGCCCAGGAGCAGTCGTCGGGCCTGCAGCAGATCAACACGGCCGTGAACCAGATGGACCAGGATACGCAAAAGAATGCCGCCATGGTCGAAGAGACGACGGCTGCGAGCTATGGTCTGGCGCAGGAAGTCGTAGCGCTGAACGGTCTTCTCGCCCAGTTCCGGGTGGTGGACCACGGCGCACCGGTTGGGTTGCGTCCCCGTGCGGCCACTGTTACAGAGACCCATCGACCGTCGCCGGCCAAGGCGCTTGGCCGCAAGCTTGCCACCGCCTTCCACGGCAATGCCGCGGTCAATGGCGACTGGCAGGAGTTCTGATCCACCGGATCAGCTCCGATCCAAAACATGAGAAAGGGCGGCGCGATCCCTCGCGCCGCCCTTCTTCGTATTTTCGTTTCGACGCGGCGCTTCGAGCGCTGTCGATCATAAGGCCTGGGCCGCACTGATCGAGGAGACGAAGCGCTTCGTGCGCTCGCGCTCAGGGTTGCGGAAGATCTGCTCGCCGGGCCCGGTTTCGACCACGACGCCGGCTTCCAGGAACACCACCTGGCTTGCAATCTTCGAGGCAAGGCGAAGGTCGTGTGTGGCGATGACCATGGTCGTGCCCTCGGCCGCCAGCTGGCTCAACACGTCAACCACCTCGCCGGCCAGTTCCGGATCAAGCGCCGAGGTCGGCTCGTCGCAGAGCAGGATCTTCGGGGAAGGCGCAAGGGCGCGTGCGATCGCCACGCGCTGCTGCTGGCCGCCTGACAGTTCCGACGGCCAGGCATCGGCCTTGTGGGCCATGCCGACCTTTTGCAGAAGCTCTGTGGCGCGGGCATGGGCCTTGTCGCGTGACCATTTCTGCACCGTGATCAGGCCCTCCATGACATTCTCGATCGCGGTGCGATGCGGGAAAAGCTGGAAGTTCTGGAAGACCATGCCGGTTTGACAACGGATCTTCTGAAGCTCCGCAAAGGCGACCTTGCGGCCCGGCGTGAAGTCGATCCCGTACGCGCCGATCTGCACCTTGCCGGATGTCGGCTGCTCCAGAAGGTTGATGGAGCGCAATAGCGTGCTCTTGCCACCGCCGGAGGGGCCGACGAGTGCGGTCACACTGCCTTCGGGGATGGAGAGCGAGATGTCGTTGAGGATGGTCGCGTCGCCGAAGCGCTTGACGATATGGGAGAGCGTGATCATCGGTTAGACTCCAGCATGCCGCCATAACGGGCGAAGCGGGTTTCGAGCCGCGCCTGCAGCGCCGACAGGACGGAGCTCAGCGCCAGGTAGATGAGGGCCGCCTCGATATAGAGGATCAGCGGCTCGTAGGTCGTGGCGACGATGCGCTGGGCCGACTGGAAGAGCTCCGGCACGGTGATGGCGGCGGCAAGCGAGGTATCCTTCACCAGCGAGATGAAGGTGTTCGACAGCGGTGGCACTGCGACGCGGCCGGCCTGCGGCAGGATGGTGCGGCGCATGGCCTGCCCCCAGGTCATGCCGGTCGAATAGGCCGCCTCCCACTGTCCCTTGGGCACGGACGAAATGGCCGCGCGGATAATCTCCGAGGTATAGGCGCCGACATTCAGCGTGAAGCCGATCAGCGCGGCGGAAAAGGCATCGAGCAGGATGCCGACGCTCGGGAGACCGTAGAATATGACGAAGAGCTGCACCAGAAGCGGCGTGCCACGGATCACCCACACATAGAAGCGCGCGATCAGCACCAGAGGCTTTGCCGCAAACAGCCGCGTGACGGCTGTGATCAGGCCGAGCGTGATGCCGAATGCAAACGACAGCAGCGTCAGGGGAATGGTAAACTTCACCCCGGCCCAGAGTAGGGTCGGCAGCGAGGTCAGCATCAGGTCGAGCCAGTGCGGCATTGGGGTATCCTTGAGAACGGGAACCGAAACGATTTTGCGGCAGAGACGAAAAGCGCCCCTGCCGCATTGGATAACAAAGGTGTTTCGCCCCGACCGAGCGGCAAAGCCACTGCGACCGGCGGCGTTCTCCACCTCCCCCTTGAGGGGGGAGGTCGCCGCGAAGCGGCGGGTGGGGGTGAACCTTCCTGATGCGGTGAGATCACCCCACCCCGGAGCTTCGCTCCGACCCTCCCCTCAAGGGGAGGGGGGTTGTTACTTCGAGACGTCCTGGCCGAAATAGGTGTCGGCGATCTTCTGATAGGTGCCGTCGGCCTTGATATCTGCCAGCGCCTGGTTGATCGCGGCGACCAGTTCCGGGTCACCCTTGCGCACGATGATGCCGGAGGCATCGGCTTCGGCCTTTTCGGCGGCGATCTTCACCGGCGCGTCGGGCTTTTGCTTCTTGAAGTCGAGGAAGGACAGGCTGTCATTGATCGTGGCGTCGGCGCGGCCGGTCAGCACGAGCTGGATCGACTGGTCGAACCCGTCGGTGCCGACGAGTTCAGCGCCGGCTGCTTCGGCGATCTTGCCGAAATTGCTGGACAGCGACTGGGCAGAGGTCTTGCCTTTCAGATCCTCGAAGCTCTTGATCTCGTCGTTGTCGTTCTTGACGACCAGCACTGCCTTGGAAACGATATAGGGATCGGAGAAGTCGTACTTCTCTTTGCGCGCCTCGGTGATGCCGACCTGGTTGATGACGGCGTCATAGCGGTTGGCGTCGAGGCCGGCGATCAGGCCATCCCACTTGCCTTCGATGAATTCTGCCTTGACGCCCAACTTGGCGGCGACGGCTTCGCCGATTTCGACATCGAAGCCAACAAGCTTGTTGTCGGCATTGTGGAAGGTGAAGGGTGCGTAGGTGCCCTCGGTGCCGATCTTGATGACGCCTGCCGCCTTGATCTGGTCGAGGTTCTCGCCCGCGAAGGCCGGCGGGAAAATGAGGGTCTGCAAGGTTGCAGCGACTGCGATCGTCTTGAGCCAACGCATGGGAACGTCCTTTCATTCCATAATTCGGTGTCGCCGTCTTCGCAGATCGCAGCCCGTGAGGGATGAGAGAAAAGAGCAAATAAAATGGGCAAATGAGAATATTTTGCTCATTCTCAGCCTTCGTCGCCTGGCTTGGCGCGGTCTGTCGGCGGACCGGAACGCAAAACCGCCGCGAAGGTTCCAGCATGGAACCGGGCTTCGCGGCGGTCTAATGGAAGAGCCGTTATGCGGCCTGAAGGGTGGTGTCAGCCGAAGGCGATCGCGGCACCGCCGATAGCGGTTGCAAGGCCGAGGATCCGGGCGACAGCAGGGCCGAAGCGGGTGACGCCAAGGCCGAGCGCGATGCCGGCGCCATGCAGGGCGGTGGTTGCGATCAGGAAGCCGAGGCCGAAGGACAGGGCGCCGGCGGCACCGAGTTCACCGCCATGGGCATGGCCATGGAAGAGGGCGAAGATGCCGACGACGGCGGCCGACGCTGCGACCGGCAGGCGCACGGCGGCTGCGACCAGTAGGCCAAGGCCGATGACCGAAGCAAGGATCGCCGGCTCGACGAAGGGCAAGTCGACGCCTGCAACGGCGAGGCCGAAGCCGACAGCCATCATCGAGACGAAGGCAGCCGGAACAGCCCAGAGCGCGCGGCCGCCGATCTGGCTTGCCCAGACACCCACGGCGACCATGGCCAGGATGTGATCGGCGCCGAAGAGCGGGTGCGAGATGCCTGCCATCAGCGAGCCATGGGCTGCCGGATCCAGATGCGCAAAGGCGGGGCTTGCTGCCAGCGACAGCAGGGCGGCGGTGAATGAAAGGCGCTTCAACATGTCTTTTTCGTCCCTCTATTTGGTCGACTCAAGGCGGCCGGAATTCGGTCCCGCCGATCGTCCCCTTAAACCATCCCTAAGCCTAGCGTAACCCGTTCGCGGATGTCCACGACAAAGGCTCAGACAAGCCTACGTCGAATGCCGGGGGTGGGTGATGGCATCTGCGGCAGGGCCTTGTGCAGGACCGACAGTAGTACAGACGGTTACTATGCGAGCGCGCCGCAAGCGTGGTCGCACAGCGCTCGGCGCGCTCCTTGTGGGCGCTGGAACCAGGCCAAATTTAGGGTGTTTAGGCGGAACATTCAGTCGCTCGTGCAACTAAAGTTATGCAAGAGGCTGATTCGAAAACGAAATAAACCGGCAATCCAGTGTCATTTATCGTCATTAATTTTGTGTTAATAAAGTATTGACGCAAGCAAAGAAGGCGTGCTTGTATCTCGGTGGTGTAAGTCTGTTCAATCGTCAGTATTGTTGCGAAACCATTAAAATATCGCTATGTTTTTAGTGCTGTATTGCGTGGCGGCGTCATTGCTGCGAGTGCGAACGTTCTTGTTCTGTAATCAGAAAATCCGCGTATCTTCTGTATGGCTGAGAAAAATCGTTGAATTTATTTGATATTCTCCAGAATGACTCTGGGGGAGTGAGAAGCTCTGTTGTCTGGTACGACCTATTCTCTGTCTGAGGTGGTTGAGTACGGATTGAAATCGGGGCGATAGGTGAAGCAGAGGAGAGAGACCATGAAAAGTGTAATCGTAGCTTCAGTATTGGCGCTGATGGCGTCGACGGCCTGGGCTGATAGTCGCAATAACCATAGCAATCACGGTGCGGATATCGAACAGCTTGCGACCGGTATCCAGGAAGCTCTGAACGAGATCAAGGATGTAAAGTCAGCTGTGAACGTCGGGCAGACTGCAGTTAACGCTGCCAATCTGGTGTCGCTGACCAGCACGGGCGGAGTGGAGGATATCTCTCAGACCGTTGGAGGTCGGGGGGGCTTCGAACAGGATGCCGAAAACAAGATTGATCTTGATTGGGGGCGCCATGTTATCGTCAAGGATATCACTCAGAGCGCCACGAACGTTGTGAACTCCATCTCGATCGGTGCCGTGGAAGAAGAAGTTGAGGCTGCGCGCCGAGGCGGCATCGACCTCGAGAAGATTGAGCAGGTCGCATATTTTGATCAGTGGGCGACCAATGATCTTTCCGAAGGCAAGACGCTTGAAGATATCGCTCAGTCAGCTGTCAACGCTGCTAATCTGATCTCGATCTCTGCGGATGTGGATGTCGACGATCTTGACGAGATAAAGCAGGATGCAGATGGCGATCAGGACGCAACTAATTACATCGAATTCACAAAGTGGCTCGATGGAAACGCGTTGAATACTGAGACGGCAGCTTTGGACGATGTTATCCCGTCTACGCAAAGCGCTACTAACGTGGCCAACAGCGTTTCGGTCGGAACCGTTGGGAAGACGCTTGAGCAGTTCTCGCGCGTCTCTCAGGATGCTGTCAACGTAGTCGATTCCGAAGGCTGGGGCTCCAGCATCTGGGATCTCAATCAGTCTGCTGTGAATGCCACGAACTTGGTCTCGATCGACACCATCGGTGGCGGACTTGATATCGAGCAGACAGCTTACGTGGGACAACTCGCGTCGAACTTCATCGATGCAAACGGTCGCGTCGAGGCCGTCGTGCAGAGTGCAACCAACGTTGCCAACTCGATCGGCGACTTGAACTGATCGGACATTGGCCAGGCTGATCCGTCAGCCTGGCCGTTTCATTTCTTTCGATGAATGTGTGGGGGCCTGGCTCATTATGAGCCAAGGTAATGATTCCGATGTCCCGGAGATATCGAGTTTCCTTAGCCGTGACATGCGCGGTTCTGGTTGCCTGGCCCGGTCTTCCGGTCGCTGAGCCGCTTGCGCTCATTCCGACGCAGGAGCTTGTGCGGTCGGCGCAGATTGTCCAGAGCTTCGAAGGGCAGCAGGATGCAAGTCAGTCGCTTGGCTGGAGCAACGTGTCCATCGCGAAGTCGGCGCGGCAGACTGCCAGCAATGCCGGTAACATCATCGATGTCAGTGATCGGTCGCTCGACAGCGTGCGCCAGGATTTCGAGGGCAAGCAGTTCTCGGTCAATGACATCATCCTGAATGCCGTTTCGGCCCTCGAGACGATCGAGCAGGAGGCATCCAACACCGGCAACGCCGTCGTCGGCGGTGATATCGGCAATGTCGAGCAGTATTTCGCCGATGGCTCGGTGCAGCAAGCGAAGAACAACCTTGTTCTGCCGGACCTGCCGGGCACTCTGCGCCAGTCGGGCACCAACACCATGAACCTGGTTTATTCCGAGCAGTCGGTGGCGCTCAGCTCGCAGAATTTCACCAAGCAGGCCGAGCAGCGCGTCGACAACCATGTTGATGTCACGGGTGCGGGTGGTGCCGGCGCGATCGTGCAGGAGGGAAGCAATCTCGGCAATATCATCGTCGCGCGCGATGTCGACGAGGTGATCCGCGATTTCTCCGGCGACCAGATCATCAACAATGTCGTGCGGCTTGAAGATGGTGCGCGCTGGGGTTCGATCAGCCAGAACGGCACCAATATCGCCAACTACATCGAGGCCGAGAACATTGGCTATTTGGAGCAGACCTCCAGCAATGGCGAGCAGGTCGTGAATAACCGCGTCGAGGTGGTCACGCTGAAGAATGGCCCGGACGGCACGCTTGAGGAAATCACACAGATCACCTCGCCGAACATCACGCAGAACTCGAACAACTATGTTAACATGATTGTCCTGAAAGCGACGGCCGAAGACGCGTCGTCCCAGGCAGTCGACGTGGTGCAGTCGGCCGAATACAGCCAGTCCGTCCAGGGTGCCAATTCGGGCGCCGTGTCCCAGACCGGCAATGCGGTCGTGATCGAACGCTGAGGAATTTCCCTTGGATGAGGCGCGAACTTCGTCTCAGTCCGGCTCTAAAGCTGGATGTCAGTATTCCGCGCAGGCCGGGTCCTGACACCATTGCGGGAAGTCGATCCAGGGCGCGTCCGGCCATTCTGCCGGCTTGTTGTTCATGTAATTCCCGGCAGCAGTGATGTAGTTGTTCTGCGCCTTCACAAGTTTCGTCGAGCAAATGTAAGCCGCGTGCTGCTTGATCAATTTGCCGATGCCGTCCCTGGTTCGCTCGTCCACGGGGTTCGGAACGGGCTGTTTCAACGCAACGAAATAGGCGTCGATGCCAGCCATGAGGCTGAGCGGAGAGCCTTGTACATAGGGCTCGCAGGTCGCGCCGGTGCGCTTCAACTCCACCATGGCGCGGACAAAATTCTCGACCGTGTTCGTCTCTGCCGCCACCGGCGAGGCGGTGAGACCGATAGCGAGTGTCATAGATATAAATGTGCGCATGGAAGTGACCTATACATTCGCGTTGCGTCGTGTGATTGTTGCGTCATCCATCTTCTATTGTCCAGCGTCGTCAGTGGTTTATCCGTTGTTGTGTAGTGGTGTTGTCTTTAGGCAACGAATGGGAGATGTCTTATCCGCTTATTTGTTTTCGCAGTGGATTTTCGCTGTCTCCGGCTGCCTTTAGTGCTATCCCATCCTTCGGATACGGCTTGGAAGAGGCTAGTAAACTGTAGAATTGTAGGGGGGAGTTATGGTCATTTCTAGATATGCTGCAGGTCTGTTGATGCTCGCTGTCATGGCGCCCTCCGTGGCGGTCGCGAATGGTCTTGGCGAAGATCGGCCCTATCAGTTCCGCTCCGCCAACGAGCGCCAGGTCCTTCTCAATCTCGAGCGTACACGTCTGGAATTGCAAGGAAAGTTTCCCGCGACGGGCGTCGGTTCGGCGGCCGGATTGGGCACGCAGCAGACCGGGAATGCCACGACCATCACGATCAACGGATCCGGCAACACGATCACCACCACCCAGACCAATTCCGGTGCCCAGACGATCACCCAGACCGACAGCAACAATTCGATCCTGAACAATTGAGGCCCGAGGCATGACTTCTGGTAAATTGCGTGGCCTCCTGCTTGCTCCGGTCATTTTTCTCGCCGCCTGCCAATCGCAAACGGCCGAGCAAGCTCCCAAGGAACCCTTCCTCGGTCCTGTTCCGATTGCGACACGCACGCCTGTCGATGCGGCCCTGGAATGCCTGAGCAAGACCCCTGAGGTTCAGCGCTATCCGCGCATATTCGCCGTGCATGTCATCACTGATCAAACCGGGCGTTATTCGTCTGAAGAAACCGGCAATTATCTGCCGCGCGACAGCGCCGGCATGATGGTGTCGCTGTTGCAGAAGGCGGGCGTGAAGCAGGTCAATCGGTCGAATACGGCCGTCTCGGAGTGGGAAATCGCCCGTGCTCGCGAGCAGATCCTGGGGGATGGCGGCAATGTCGTCGTCGGTGACGAAAGCCTGCCGTTCCGGCCGCTGGTCAAAGGCGCGTTGCGTGGCTCCGATTATGTCATCGACGGTGTGATCACCCAGCTTGACTTCAACACCTATTCCGGTGGCCTCGAGGCAAGCGTTGGTGGTGCCGGTGCCGGTGCCCGACGGTTTGCCGTGACGGCTGCGGTCGATATCCGGGTCACGGACACCAAGTCCACCCGCATCATCAAGGCCAATTCCTATTCGAAGCAGGCGGTCGGTCGTGAGGTTTTCGCCTCGGTCTTCCGCTTCTTCTCGGACGAGTTGTTCGACATCAAGATCGGCAGCAAGTCCCAGGAAGGGTTGCAGGCTGCCGTCCGTTGGACGCTGGCTGATGCAACCTATGATTTGGTTAAGGAGCTGACCGGCCACAAGGGCGCCTGCGACGCGCTTCTGCCCCAGGCTTCACAGGATGACCGCGCGATGGCCGCAGAGGTCGCATCGATCAACTGATGCATCCTTAGCGCGCCCGGTTTGGTCGCGTTGAATCCTGGCTCAGAAACAGACATCGCCTGAGATTGGTTTCGGGCGATGTATTGCTTTTCTTCTTCAATTCTCCGGCGTTGCTGGCCGAATTACTTGAAAATCATCACTTCTCGACGCCGAGCACTTCCGCGCAGCGCGACAGGCTGAAGCCGTTGCCGGTAGTGTCGTTGCTGGCGCGGATCGTCGAAATCACGCCTGATGCGTCGGTGTTGATCTGCAATTCGCAGAAGAGCTGCTCGTAGCGGCCGGGCGTAATCACTTCCGGCTCCCAGAAGGGGTCGCGGGTGATGACCCGGGTCTGGGTCACCGTCTGGCCCGAGCCGTCCTGGCGGGTTTCGGTGCGCACGATGGTGCGGGCTGGTTCCGGACGGGAATAGACCGGTGGGATGTAGCGTGTCTTGTCGCCACCGCGCCAGGTGTAGATCTTGCCCGAGGACAGCGGATATTCGTCGATCGGTGGGCCATAGGCTGCAAAGAAGCGCTCGGCCGGCTGGCCGATCCAGCGGGATTGCAGCGCGCGATTGGCGTCTTCGGTCGTCGTGCAGGCGGCAAGCGCTGCAAGGGGGAGGAGCATCAGGGCGGCAATCAGCTGTCGGGCAGGGCGCATCAGGGTCTCGCAGGCATTGGCCAGAGAGGCCGCTTGGCCTCCCGGGACTTCATCGCCGATCGTAGCGCGTCCGGTCGTTTGCCCGCAAGGGATCGGTGTCGCCTGGAAGTTTCGACCGCCTGGTCTTGGCGGTTGGAGGGCGGGCAGGTCTTAAGCCTAAAGCCGGTCATGCCCTCCAGTTCTGCTTGTCTCGCCCCCGGGTCATCCCATATCTGGATGAAGCCCATGACATTGTCCGGCTTGCTGCCGGACCAGGAGTGCCCCTTTGTTTTCCTTCGACAACACTTACGCCCGCCTGCCGCAGCGCTTCCACCGACCGGCAAAACCCGCCGCTGCCCGCGCACCGCAGCTGATCCGCTTCAACCAGGCGCTGGCAGAGGAGCTGGGGCTCGATGTTGCGGAGGCGGATAGCGAGCGTCTCGCCCAGCTGTTCGGCGGGCAGGTGATCCCCGTGGGTGCCGAGCCGCTGGCGCAGGCCTATGCGGGCCACCAGTTCGGCCATTTCAACCCGCAGCTCGGTGATGGGCGGGCGCTGCTTCTCGGCGAGGTCGTCGATCGCGTTGGGCGCCGTCGCGATATTCAGCTCAAGGGCTCGGGGCCAACAGCGTTTTCGCGCAATGGCGATGGCATGGCGGCGCTGGGCCCGGTGCTCCGCGAATACATCGTGTCCGAGGCGTTTGCCGCGCTTGGCGTGCCGGCAACGCGCGCGCTTGCGGCGGTTGCGACCGGCGAAACCGTGATGCGCGAGACCATGCTGCCGGGCGCCGTCTTTACCCGGGTCGCTGCCAGCCACATTCGTGTCGGCACCTTCCAGTTCTTTGCCGCACAAGGCGATGAAGAGGCCGTCCAGACGCTTGCCGACCATGTCATCGACCGACACTATCCGGAAGCGCGGGCGGCCGGGAACCCGTATCTCGCCATGCTGACCCTGGTTGCGGAACGGCAGGCGCGGCTCATTGCCCGCTGGCTGTCGATCGGCTTCATCCATGGCGTGATGAACACCGACAACATGGCGATCTCCGGCGAAACCATCGATTTCGGCCCTTGCGCCTTCCTCGACGACTATGATCCGCGCAAGGTCTTCTCCTCGATCGACCAGCGCGGCCGCTATGCCTATGCCAACCAGCCCGGTATCGGCCAGTGGAACATCGCGCGGCTCGCCGAATGCCTGCTGCCGGTCCTCGATGCAGACGAAGACAAGGCGCTGGAGGCGGCAAACGGCGTGCTCAAAGCCTTCGGCGATGTCTTCCAGGCCGAATGGCTGGCGCGGTTTGCGGCAAAGCTCGGTGTGACGGGCGAGGGTGAAGACGATCGCCCGCTTGTCACCGATTTCCTCGAACTGATGCATCAGGGCGAGGCGGATTTCACGCTGACCTTCCGCGCGCTCTCCAAAGTCGCCGGCGGGGCGCCCGTGGAAACGCTGACTGACCTCTTCACAGTCCCGCAACCGGGTCTTTCCGACTGGTTCACCCGCTGGCATGCCCGCATCGACGACAACAGGTCAGCGTCTGAGCGTCAGGCCGCGATGGAGGCGGTCAATCCGGCGCTGATTGCCCGCAACCACCGAATCGAAGAGGCGATTGCCGCTGCTGTTTATGGCGACTTCTCCTTCTTCCATCGTCTCGTCGAGGCGCTCGCCAATCCCTATGCAGAGGATCCCGATACCGCCGATCTGCGCGTGCCGCCCAGGCCGGACGAGCGGGTGACGCGGACGTTCTGCGGGACGTGAGGCGATCGGGCCTCACTTTTCAGGCTTCGTGCGGCATGCTCCTGATGTCGTCCAGAAGGCCGGGACCGGCCGGCTTCCAGCCTAGTGCTGCCCGCGTCAGCACGGAGGACGCCGGCATGTCGAAGGTCGCGAAGCCTGACATCGCACCAAGATAATCCGGGGCCTGTTCCGCTGAAACGGATTGCACCGGAAGGTCGAACCGCTCACCGATCGCGTGAGCGATGTTGCGAAGGCTGATGCCTTGCTCATCGACGGCGTGGTAGCGCGCACCGCGCCCACCCTTTTCCAGGGCCAGCCGGTAGAGCAGGGCGGCATCGCTCACATGGCAGGCCGACCAGCGGGCGTCGCCGTCGCCAACGTAAGCTGCCGCGTTTCGCGCACGTGCCGCGTCTATGAGATAGCTGACCAGGCCCTGGCGCTTGATATCGTGAATTTGCGAGAGGCGGATGGTGATGAGGTTAACGCCCGCCTGAAGAAGGTCCTGCCCCGCCTTTTCGGACGCGATGCGCGGGTTTCTGTGCTGGAGGTCGAGTATGTTCTCCTTGGCCACATCGCCTGGGGTTGCGATGCCCATGCCAATTGCAGAGGTGATCAACATCGGGCGGTCGGAGCCTACAAGCGGCTTACCAAGCGCTGCGATCGCGTCGGCATCCTTCCGGCAATTGGCCTCGTAGTTTGAGAAATCGTGGTCGAAGGCGAGATGGATGACGGCATCCGCCCTCTCGGCCCCGCGGTTGAGGCTGTCCAAGTCCTCAAGCGCGCCCAGATGCGCTTCCGCGCCCATCGCCCGCAGCATGTCGGCGCCTTGTTGCGATCGGGTCAGGCCCAGCACCTGATGTCCGGCAGCGTGTAATTGAGGGATGACGGCCGAGCCGATAAAGCCGGTGGCTCCTGTGATGAAGATTTGCATGCCTGTATCCTTTCCAGTGAACGGGACAAGCAATGGCAGATCTGTTATCCTGTTAAAGTAGTGACCTTATCATGGTATAATTCCTCTCAGGATAGGCAGTCCTTCATGGCCGCGACGACATTGGCGAGTTTTCTCCGCGACCGCAGGACGCGTTTGGACCCGGCGACCTTCGGCCTGTCCGGACGACGCCGCACGCCGGGTCTGCGGCGCGAGGAAATTGCCCAGCGAGCCAATATCAGTCCGACATGGTATACTTGGCTCGAACAGGGGCGCGGTGGTGCGCCCTCCGCCGATGTGCTCAACCGCATCGCTCGGGCCATGCTGCTGACGGAAGCGGAGCGCGAGCACTTGTTCATGCTGGGACTGGGGCGCCCGCCCGAGGCGCGCTACACGTCCGTGGACGGCGTCAGCCCGCGCCTGCAGCGCTTCATCGACCGACTCGACACCTGTCCTGCCGTGGTGAAGACCGCAACCTGGGATGTGGTTGCGTGGAACCGCGCGGCCACCATCGTTCTCTCCGATTATGGAAAGCTGCCGCCGGGCGAGCGCAACATGCTGCGATATCTGTTTCGCAATCCCGAGGTTCGCGCCAAGCAGCATGACTGGGAGGCGATTGCGCGCTTTTCGATCGCTGCCTTTCGAGCCGATGCCGCCAGGGCCGGTGCGGTGTCGCAGATCGGCGACCTCGTTGATGAGCTTTCCGAGGCGAGCGCCGACTTTCGCCGGATCTGGGCCGAGAACGAGATCAGCGTTCCCGGGGAAGGGGCCAAGCGGTTGGCGCATCCTGTCCTCGGCACCATCGATCTCGAATACTCCGCCTTCGCCGTCGACGGACGGGTCGATCTCAACCTGATGGTCTACACGCCGATCGATCCCGAGGTCGCAGATCGAATCCGTGCCCTGGTGGGCGATGAGCGAGCGGGGCCGGTCTGAGACGGTCTGAGCGCCGTCGCGAAATTGTCCCATTGCCAGCGTGGAGTGCTAGGAGTTGTCGTCCAGTGCTCGCTTGAGTCTCCCGCCTGCACTGCCCCGCCGCCTCCCATTTTCAGAGACAATTTCATGCTCCGCTATTTCGAGACCATTATCGTTCCCACCGCCCGCGAGACGCCGGGGGATCCGCCGGAAGGACTTCTGAATTTCTACTGGTTCTTCGTGCGCCAGGCGAAGGGGCTGTTCATCGCACTTCTGCTCGCGAGCCTCCTGGTCGCCATTGCCGATGCCGCGATCCCGGTGTTGATGGGGCGGCTTGTGGAGGTGTTGACCTCGACGCCGAAAGAACAGGTATTTTCCGAAGCGTCCGGCCTGATCTTCGGGTTGATTGTGCTGGTCCTCGTCATCCGCCCGCTGGTGACGACGCTGCAGGGGCTGGTGCTCAACCAGTCGATTGCCCCTGGTGTCACCAACATGGTCCGTTGGCAGAGCCACTGGCATGTCATCCGCCAGAACATCTCCTTCTTCCAGAATGATTTCGCCGGGCGCATCGGCTCGCGCATCCTGGAAATCGGCCATACGCTTCGAAGCTCGGTTGTCTCGATCATCTCGGTCGTCTGGTATCTCGCCGCCCTCGGCGTCATCACGTCGGCCTTTCTGGCCGCCGCCAGCTGGTGGCTGGTGCTGCCGGTGGCGCTGTGGACAATCGCCTATATCGGCTTCCTCATCCTGATCGTGCCGCAGATCCGCCTCGGCTCGAAGGCGATTGCCTATGCACGCTCGGAAATGGTCGGTCGCATCGTCGACAGCTATACCAACATCATGACGGTGAAGCTCTTCGCGCGCCCCGAGGAGGAGGATGCCTTCGTGCGCGAAAGCGTCGACAAGCATACCGGCCGGATGATCACCCAGCATCGCTGGCTGTCGCTCTTCTCCATCGGCCTTACCATCCTCTCCGGCCTGCTGATCGCCGGCACCACCTGGGTTGCCGTCCAGCTCTGGGTCGATGGGGCAATCGGCATCGACGTGGTGGCCATGGTCCTGCCGATGACCCTGCAGATCTCCGGCACATCCGCCCGCGTGGCGCAGGAAATCACCCAGATCTCCGATCAGGTCGGCACGGTGCATGAGGCGATGGAAACGATCGCCAAGCCGATCGGCCTCACCGACACGCCGGCCGCCCGACCGCTGGTGGTCACCAAGGGCGCGATCCGCTTCGACGACGTTTCGTTCCACTATGGCCGCAAGGGCGGCATCATCGAGAACCTCTCGCTCGACATCAAGCCCGGCGAACGGATCGGCCTTGTCGGCCGCTCGGGGGCGGGCAAATCGACGCTGATGAACCTGCTCCTCCGCTTCTACGATCTCGAATCCGGCCGTATCACCATCGACGGCCAGGACGTGGCCCACACGACGCAGGCAAGCATCCGCCAGCATATCTCGGTCGTAACGCAGGACACCTCGCTGCTGCATCGCTCGATCCACGACAACATCGCCTATGGCCGCCGCTCGGCCACGCGCGCCGAGGTGATCGAAGCAGCACGCCAGGCGCATGCGGTCGAATTTATCGAGCAGCTTTCCGACTGGAACCTTCGCACCGGCTTCGATGCCCATGTCGGCGAGCGCGGGGTGAAACTCTCCGGCGGCCAGCGCCAGCGCATTGCGATTGCCCGGGTGATCCTCAAGAA
Organism: Allorhizobium sp. nf9_anc; assembly: GCF_056323085.1. Lineage (NCBI taxonomy): Bacteria > Pseudomonadati > Pseudomonadota > Alphaproteobacteria > Hyphomicrobiales > Rhizobiaceae > Allorhizobium > Allorhizobium sp. nf9_anc. The sequence goes on from NZ_CM150481.1 coordinate 965,207, forward strand.
CGCGCCGATCCTGATCCTCGACGAGGCGACCTCGGCGCTCGATTCGGAGGTCGAGCAGGCGATCCAGACCAGTCTGGAAGGCCTGATGCAGGACCGCACGGTCATCGCAATCGCCCACCGGCTCTCGACGATCGCCTCCATGGATCGCCTCGTCATCCTCGACCGGGGGCGCATTGTCGAGCAGGGCACGCATGCCGAGCTGCTCGCGCTCGGCGGCCACTATGCCGGTCTCTGGGCGCGGCAGTCGGGTGGGTTTCTGGAGGCGGAGGGCTAACACCGACGTCAGCCGTCATACTCCAGGACATCAAAAAAGGCGCCCCTTGCGAGGCGCCTTTCTCATAGTCTGACTGATGCTGCCGATCAGATCGCCGACGGCTGCAGCGTCATCGAGGTGCCGGTGGCCGCAATGTTCAGGCCGATCTGGCCGGAGACGCTGACGGGCTGCAGATGGATCGAGCCGGAGGTGCCGCCGAACAGAACGTTGGCGCCAATGCCGGCACCGACGGTCGCCTCTGCGGTCGCACCGCCATAGAGGCCACCGAGCGAGCCCTTGTGGTAGCCGGCGGTCGGGGCAAAGACGGCCCAGATCACGCGGCTCTTGGTGGTGAAGCCGAGATCTACGCCGAACTTCTTGATCGAACCGGTATAGGTGTCGAGCGGTTCGCCGTCGATGACGGAGGTGAAGGCGCAGTCTGCGGTCTTGGCAGAACCGAGCACGTAGCCGAGGCCACCACCGATCTGGCAATCCAGGTAACCGATGCGCACACCACCGACGCGGTCGCTCTCGATGACGGCGGGAGCCGGGGCGGCAGCCGTCATGTCGGCCGCTGCGGTGATGCCGGCGCTCGTGAAGACGGGCAGGGCGGCGAGGCTCAGGATGAGCATTTTCTTCATGGCAATTCTCCTTCCATGTTCGGCTGCCGGGGAGGGGTGGCCGTTTTCGGCTTCTCAGGCAGCGTGGAACAACGCCTATCGGCAAAGATTGATCCAACTGAGGCTGAAGATAGGCCGCAAAATGGCGATCCACCGGCTTATCACCCTATCCCGACGATCGCGGGCGGCACCTTCCACGCCGGAACAAATGGTCGCTTCCGGGCTTGTCCCGGACATCAGAAGCCGGAGGCACCCATGACACTCACTCTCCCCGAACTTGCCAAGAAGATGCAGAAGATCGATTTCTGCATGATGCTCACCCGGGCGGAAGACGGCGCGATCGCCGGTCGGCCTATGAGCAACAATGGCGACGTCGAATATGGCGGCGACAGCTATTTCTTTTCCTACACCGACACGCGCAAGATCCGCGAACTCACCGCCGATTCCACCGTGACTCTCAGCTTCACCGCGCCGCCCAGCCTGCTCGGCAAGCCCGGCATCTTCATCGCTGCCGAGGGCCGCGCCAGCCTGATCGCCGATCAGGCCGTCTTTGAAGCCCACTGGAATTCCGATCTCGATCGCTGGTTTCCCGAGGGGACCGCGACGCCGGGCCTGGTGCTGATCAAGGTCCATGCCGATACCGTTCAGTATTGGGATGGCGAGGATAACGGCACCATCCGGCTCTGACGGATCGCAACATCGCCGCGTGACGCAAAAGCGCCATGCGGCAACGGAGAAGACGGGCGTCGGTGATAACCGGCGCCCTTTTTTGTTCTCTCTGCGGCATGCAAAGCCACCCTCTCGCCGCGATCCGGCAGATCAGGGCGTGGACAAGTGGTCGTGGGTCTCTTGCAGAATGTCGCAGACAGGCTGCAAATGCCCCGCCCGGGCTTTTAAGATCGGCACCACATCATTCACTCCCAGACATCAGGGTTCACAAGGCTATGGCAGAGTTTCCGACCAAGGCGAAAGTCGTCATCATCGGTCTAGGCGGCATCGTCGGCGCATCGATCGCGCATCATCTCATCGAGCGCGGCTGGGACGACATCGTCGGCATCGACAAGTCGGGTATCCCGACCGACATCGGCTCGACCGCGCACGCCTCGGACTTCTGCTACACCACATCCCACGACTATCTCTCGGTCTGGACCACGCAGTATTCGATCGATTTCTTCGAGAAGATGGGCCACTACGCCCGCATCGGCGGTCTCGAAGTCGCGCGCACCGGCGACGACATCTGGATGGAAGAGATCAAGCGCAAGCTCTCCTCTGCCAAGGCTTTCGGCACCCGCGCTCACTATGTCTCGCCCGCCGAAATCAAAAAACTCTTCCCGCTGATCGAGGAAGACCAGGTCATGGGCGGCATGTTCGATCCCGACGCTGGCCTCGTCATTCCGCGCTCCCAGACGGTTGCCGGCAAGCTCGTCGATGCCGCTGAAAAGTCCGGCAAGCTTCAGATGTTCGGCAATACGCCGGCCCAGTCGCTGATCGTCGAAGGCGGTCGCATCAAGGGCGTCGTCACCCATCGCGGCACGATCTATGCCGATCACGTCGTGGTCTGCGCCGGCCTCTGGGGCCGGCTTATCGCCGAAATGGTCGGCGAGGACCTGCCCGTCATGCCGGTCGACCATCCGCTCACCTTCTTCGGCCCCTATAACGAGTTCGAAGGCACCGGCAAGGATATCGGCTATCCGCTGCTGCGCGACCAGGGCAACTCCGCCTATATGCGCGACACCGGCGACCCGAAGACCTCCGAAGGCGGCCAGATCGAATGGGGTTACTACGAGCAGCACAATCCGCGCATGTGCCATCCGCGCGAACTGCTCGAAAAGCACGAGGCGCGCCTGTCGCCCTCGCAGCGCGATCTGGAAATGGAGCAGATCCTCGAGCCGCTCGAGCGCGCGATGGAACTTACCCCGATCCTCGGCGAACTCGGCTATAACGAGAGCCATTCCTTCAACGGTCTCCTGCAGGTGTCCGCTGCCGGCGGCCCGTCCTGCGGCGAAAGCCAGAAGGTGCGCGGCCTCTGGTATTGCGTCGCCATCTGGGTCAAGGACGGCCCGGGCTACGGCAAGCTGATCGCCGACTGGATGACCGACGGCCGCACCGAAATCGACCACAACTCGATCGATTACGCCCGCTTCTACCCGCACCAGCTGACCGAAGACTTCATCGCCGGCCGCTGCTATGAGGCCGCCCAGAAGATCTATTTCCCGGCCGTTCACACCCGCGAACCTTATGCGTCTGGTCGCGGCGCCAAGCGCTCGCCGATGTATGAGCGTGAAGTCGAACTCGGCGGCCACTTCATGGAACTCGGCGGCTGGGAGCGTGCGCATGGCTATGCTGCCAACGAGCACCTGCTGGAGAAATACGGCGATCGCGTTCCGGTTCGTGAAAACGAGTGGGATAACAGACACTTCTGGCGCGTCTCAAACGCCGAACATCTGGAGATGAGCGAGGATTGCGGCATCGTCAACCTCAGCCACTTCCACATGGTCGACATCGAAGGCCCTGATCATGTCGAGCTCCTGGAATGGCTGTGCGCCGCCAAAATCGGTGGCGACGCGAATATCGGCAAGGGCATCTACACCCACTTCCTCGACGACGAGGGCATGGTGCGCGCCGACTTCACCGTCTTCCGCCTCGCCGACCGCTGCCGCCTCGTCAACGGCGCCGATGCCGGCCCGCGCGACTTCCACTACATGAAGCGCGTGGCCGAAGATCGTGGCCTCGACGTCACCATCACCGATACTTCGGAGAAATACATCACCATCGGCATCTGGGGCCCGAATGCCCGCATGACGCTGAAAAAGGCCGTCGCTGAGCCCGCCGGCCTCGACCCCGAAAACTTCCCCTTCGCCGCGATCAAACAGATCGAAATCGCGGGCAAGTCCGTCACCGCCTTCCGCATCTCCTATGTCGGCGAGCAAGGCTGGGAACTTCACATGAAGTACGAAGACGGCCTTGCCGTCTGGGATGCGCTCCGCGCCACCGGCGTCATGGCCTTCGGCGTCGAGACCTACGCCAACTCGCGCCGCATGGAAAAGAGCCTGCGCCTGCAGAACGGCGACCTCTTGACCCAGTACAACCTGATCGAAGCCGATCTCGCCCGCCCGAAAGTCAAGGAAGCCGATTTCCGCGGCAAGGCCAAGCATCTCGAATACAAGGCCCGTGACAAGCAGCCGGCCATGCTCTGCACGCTCGTGATGACCGACAATGTCGACAAATCAGGCGTCGCCCGCTACCCGGTCGGCTCCATGCCGGTCATGGATCCCGCCACCGGCGAAGTGCTGATCGACGCGCTCGGCCGGCGGTCTTACACGACGTCGGTTGCCTATGGCCCGACGATCGGCAAGAACATTGCACTCGCCTATCTGCCGGCGGACTATTGCGAAGTGGGGCGCAAGCTGAATGTCGAATATTTTGCCGAGACCTATCCGGTCGAGGTTGCAGCGGTGGGGTATAAGCCGCTGTACGATCCGGAGAATTTGAAGCCGCGCAGCTAAGGGCAGGGCGGTTCGGTCAGAGGGTTATGGACCCGTCGGTCGTGAGGCCGGCGGGTTTTTTGTAACTACCGCAATCGTTCGTCTGGCTCGAATGGAAGCCCTTTAGCAATCTCATCAGCTTTCTGTGTAAAGGCTTCCATCGTAGGGTGTTTCTGATCCATCTCACCATGTCCCTCTTTGCGATGCGCTTCCATCTGGAGGGCTATCTTCAGAAAGTGCGGAAGCATCTGATTTGCCAGGGTCGAAATATCCATTCCATTTACTATCGTTGGAATGGGAGCGGAGTGTTGATCCTGTATGTTTCCAGTGTACGATATATGGTTCCCGCCGCCTGTTTGAAGGTCTCTCCAGACTATGATACTGCGATTTCCCACCGAGTTATCTCCTCGCCGAGTCAGTTCTAAATGGACAGACTGGCACATGGCGTTCAACTCTTCTGCAACCACATTGCCGGAAATCTTTTTGTTGTTGAAAGCCCGAACGAGTCCACAGACTTTATGATGCCAATTCGGATTTTTAGACAAGAATTCTGAACCGCTGCCAACAGCGCTCGCTCTCGGAGTAAAACTGGTTCCTCCACTCGTCTTAACCAGTCTGCGGAATCCGATGGTTATCTCCTTGCCCTTCTGTTGGTACTCGATGGAGTAAAGGTGGGCAGATTTGGTGAAAGCCGGAACAAGCATCACATGTTGAAACAGTTCAGAAACTCCGACGAGATGCGCTGGAAGTGCTTTGCCAGCGGCGTTTGCTAGAACCTCAAGCGCCTGTTCGATAGTGACGCGTAGGCCGCGTAGTGAGTTCGAGACCCACTCGGATGGTTCCATGCCGCGCGCAGTTGCGCCTAGACCAGCGTACCCAATGATCGCTTTTCCATCGAGTGTATCGAGGCAACAGATCTTCGTCGCATCATCGCGCAATACTATGTTGGCGACAGTCAGGCGTCTGTCTGCCATTAGCCAAAGCGACCGATTGGTTTGAATGGAGATAACTAACGTCACTGTGGGTCTCATTCCCTTTGTGAAGAGTTCACCCATCTTGAATAAAGTTGTTGATATGTGCAAATTCAATCTTAGGTTAAATTTTTGGGGGGGACTAGATGCAGTGGTTCTATGAAGTTCCCCGTTTCGACGCCGCCGACTATCTCGGCACGCCGGAAGCCCGCGCCGACTACATGGCGGTAGCGCTGGAAGAGGGCGATTCAGTCGAAATCCGCCGGGCGCTCAACACCGTCGCCCGTTCTCTCGGCATGTCCACCGTCGCCGAAGAGGCTGGGCTTGGACGCGAGAGCCTGTACAAGGCGCTCGGCGAAAACGGCAATCCGGAATTTGCCACTGTCCTCAAACTGATGAAGGCCATGGGGTTAAAGCTCTCGGCCTTGCCGATCGAGGAGAAGGACGGGTAGCCCGGTTCCCACCTCTCCCCCTTGTGGGAGAGGTTGCAAAATCGAAGGCTTAGGTGAGCGCAAGCCACCTAAACTTCAGATTTTGCTGGTGAGGGGATCAGTTGCGTTGCCACGAGATAACGGACCCCCTCGCTTGCGATTTCTGATGTTTAGGCGGCTTACGCTCGCCTAATTCATCGAAATCGCTTTCTCCCCCACCAAGGGGGAGATGGGTGTTGCGTTTGCGGCTTCCAACCCTCATCCCAATCACTTCAGCCCCTCATCCGGCCCTTCGGGGCACCTTCTTCCCGCCTGCGGGGAGAGGGTAGGGTGAGGGGGAAAACCACAGATTCGGCGCATGCGGCCGAAAAAAGGGGGATGACTTTGAAAAATTTCCGAGCAAATTCAAATCTCGACATGTTTTTTCATCCCCTACCATTTCCACCCTCTTAGACTCATCCCCGTCCCGCCCTCGGATACACCTGACGATGCGATGTCAGGCGAGGCGGGATCGGCGCCGGGGGCGAGCACTCTCGCAGGTGCAAATTCCCGGCCCACTGCAACGGTCTCCCTCCGGACGAAGGGCTTGACGAGGGTGATGGGGTCGGATGCCCCAGAACCCGGATACCCTGGTCGGAAGGACGTGCCTCAGAGGCACACAGACAAGGCGCCCGCGCTGTCGCGAACACCCAGACAGCGAGGCGAAACAAACGGCGGGGATGGCGTAAGATCGCAAATGATCGGAAGCAATCCCCCGGGCGAGGGTCCCGGTCGGATTGGTGCACCATCCGGCGGGAACCTCCCGGGCCACCGGCCAGGCTGAAGCGTCATCGTGTATGGCGCCGCAGCCGGACCCGCGCCCGGTCATCCCTGGAACGCAAGTTCCAAGGACCGTCGCCGCCTTGCCAGAGAGACGCATGCAGCGGGAATAGACGCCGAACGGGGCGCCGGAAGGAGCCACATAAAACTACTTAGACAGGTTGCTTCTGGCGCCTCGTCCGAGACAAGCATGACCATCCCCGGAAGGAGCAATCCCGACCGGCGGCGAAGCTTGGGGTTTTTGACAGTTCAGTTCCGCAAGGGGTGAGAGAGCGGGCCGCGTGCGCGGAGCCGATCTCCCCCTTGGTGGGGGAGAAAGCGATTTCGATGAATTAGGCGAGCGTAAGCCGCCTAAACATCAGAAATCGCAAGTGAGGGGGGCCGTTCTTCACGCCACCATCACCGATCCCCTCACCAACAAAATCTGAGGTTTAGCCCTGATCGGGCTAAGCCCTCGATTTTGCAACCTCTCCCACAGGGGGGAGAGGAGGGCACAAAAATCATTTGTTCTCCCTTGAACAAACAGGCGTAAGCTGCCCACATTGGACAAGAAGAAAAAACGAGAGGAAACCGCCATGGACGGACAGGTATCGCCGAAAGCAGAGGCTGCCGATCCCGCAGCGCGCATCGCCGCACTGCTCGCCGCGCAGAAAGCGGCCTGGGCGATCGACGTCACACCCAGCTATGCCACCCGCGATGATCGCCTCGCGCGGCTCGATCGGATGGTCGAGGCCTGGCAGGAGCGGTTTGCTGCGGCGATCTCGCAGGATTTCGGCAATCGGCCGGCTGTGGTCACTGAACTGACCGATGTCGTGCCGGTGCGCGCTGCGATCCGCCATGCGCGCAAGCAGCTAAAGCGCTGGATGCGGCCGCGAAGCGTGTCGCTCGCTTGGACGGGCAAACCGGCTTCCGCGGTTATCCTGCGCCAGCCGCTTGGCGTGGTCGGGATCGTCGCGCCCTGGAACTATCCACTGAACCTGATGCTCTCGCCGCTCACCGGCGCGCTTGCCGCCGGCAACCGGGCGATGCTGAAACCGTCCGAGTTGACGCCCGCATTTTCCGAGGTGCTTGCCAAGGCCATCGCCGAGACGTTTTCCGAGGATGAAGTGTCCGTGGTGACCGGCGGGCCTGAAGTCGCGACCGCCTTTACATCAGCCCCCTTCGACCACCTGATCTTCACCGGCTCGACCGCTGTCGGCCGCAAGGTGGCGGAAGCGGCGGCGAAGAACCTGACGCCGGTGACCCTCGAGCTCGGCGGCAAGTCGCCTGTTATCCTCGATCTCTCCGTGCAGTTCGACAAGGCCGTGCCGCGCCTCGTCTGGGGCAAGCTGTTGAATTCCGGCCAGACCTGCGTGGCGCCCGACTATGCGCTGGTGCCGCGCGAGCGCGTTGCCGATTTCCTTGCCGCCGTGAAGGCGGAGGTGGCGCGGCAGTATCCCGGCCTGCCGCGCAACGCCGATTACACCTCGATCATCAGCCCGCGCCACTATGCGCGACTCACCCGCCTCGTCGAGGAGGCCCGCGACAAGGGCGCCGAGGTGGTCGAGCTTGGCGGTCCGCATGATCCCGACGCCCGCGTGTTTTCGCCGGTGGCCGTGATCGGCGCGCCCGACGACACCACCGTGATGCAGGAGGAGATCTTCGGGCCGATCCTGCCGATCGTGCCTTACGACACGCTGGACGCGGCGATTGCCTATATCAACCATCGCGACCGGCCGCTGGCGCTCTACTGGTTCGGAGACGACAAGCAGGCGCAGGAGCGGGTTTTGACCGGCACGATTGCCGGTGGCGTCACGGTCAACGACACGATCCTGCATCTCGCCCAGGACGATCTGCCCTTCGGCGGCGTCGGTGCCTCAGGCTACGGCGCCTATCACGGCGAGGCGGGGTTCCTGGCGCTCAGCAAGGAGAAGCCGGTTCTCAAACAGTCGGCGATCTCTGGCGTGAAGTTCCTCTACCCGCCCTATGGGCGGATGGCGAGTTTCATGCTGAAGCTGCTCGGGCGTTTCGGCTGACGATATGCGTTGCCGCCGCTCAGCCGGCGGCGAGGCGCGGGGACGGGCGCTGCTGCGATACCGGGATTTGCGGCTGCGATTGCGGTTCGAAAACCGCGCGCTCGAAGTCGGCAAGCGGCATGGGCCGGCCGAAGAGATAGCCCTGGAAGATCCGGCAGCCCGTGGCTTCTAGGAAGGCGAGCTGGGCTGGGGTTTCCACGCCTTCCGCCACGGTTTCGAGGCCAAGGTCAGTGGCGATTGCCCGGATCGAGCGGACGAGGGCTGCATCTCGATCGTTCTCGGCGACTGTGGCGACGAAGCTGCGGTCGATCTTGAGTTCGCTCACCGGCAGGCGGCGCAGATAGGCGAGCGAGGAGAAGCCGGTCCCGAAATCGTCGAGCGAGAAGGTGAGGCCGAGGGCCTTCAGGGCCGCCATCTTTTCCGCGACCGGTTCAAGGCCGGCGATCAACACGCTTTCGGTGAGCTCGAGCCTGAGCCTTGTCGGATCGATGCGGTAGCGGGTGATGAGGTCGCGCAGGGTCGCCTCGAAATCATCCTCGTTGAATTGGCTGGCGCTGACATTGACGGAGAGCCGGAGGGGGCTGAGCTGCGGGTCGGCCTGCCAGCGGACGAGAGTTTCCAGCGCCTGTTCGAGCACATAGGTGCCGACGATCGGCATCAGGCCCATTTCCTCGGCAGCGGGAATGAAGGTGGCGGGAGAGATGGGGCCACGGGTCGGGTGGTTCCAGCGCAGCAGCGCTTCGGCGCCCAGGACCTTGCCCTGCCGATCGGTCTGGGGCTGGTAGGCGAGGGTGAGTTCGTCGTGCCGAAGGGCGGCCAGCAGATCGCGGGCGATGCCGCGCGGGGCGGAGAGACGCCGCTGCAGCGTATAGATCGCGCCGCAGAAGATCAGGGCGGCCATGGCCGGGTTGAGCCACATGCCGTAGCGATGCAGCTCCGGCGGGATCGGTTGGGCGAAGGGCAGGCGCAGATCAGCCGCATGGAGGACAACGAAGGCCACAAGGCTCGCTGCAATAACCGACAGCTGCAGGCGCGAGGGGCGGCGCAGGTGGTTGATATAGGCGAGCATGCCGAGCACCGGCAGGAAGAGATGGGTGACGCGCGGTGCGCCATTCTGCGGCACGTCGAACATCAGGCAGAAGGCAATGACGAAGATCAGGAAGCTGAATTGTGCGACGAGCAGGAAGAGATCGAGCCGGCCGCGGGTGACCAGAGCGAAGCAGACGAGGGCGGCAACGACGGGGAAGAGTTCGGCGAGCGCCATCATCGGACGGTCACTCACGAAGAAGATGATGGTCCAGAACAGCGCAAACGCAGCCACGGCAAGGGACACGGCCTGATAGACGCGGATCACCCGAGCGACCTTGTGCTCCTGACTGCCCTTTCCGATCATATGCCGCCCAATCGTGCCCACAGGCTCTGGATCGAACCTCTGCGCCGCGCCGCGACAGGAGATCCAAGAATGAGCATATCCTAACTTAGGTGGCTAAAGAAACGGTGTATCTTGATGTTCAACTTGTTTCGACGGTAATGGGTGGCGGACGCCGTGCCGGGAACGCGATTGGGGCGGTCCGCCGTCAGACGAACCGCCCCTCGAGGACCTTCCGGTCCTGCCTCCCCCCGGAGAATTCTTCTTTAGCTCGCCTTGGCGACCTTCATCACCTCGGGGTCATATACCCGGCCGAAGCGGTTCGCAAGGAAGGCTTCGAGGCCGATTTCTTCCTGGCGCACAAAACCGGCCTGCGGCAGCGTGCCATCGGCGAGCAGATCGAGAACCGTGCAGATGCCGGCGGCCGTGGTGATCTGGATGGCACTCATCTTCTTGGAAGCGACCACGCCGGCATAGACCTTGTTGGCATAGGTTTCCTGCAGGTAACGACCGTCCTTCCAGCCGCAGACGGTGACGAAGATGACGACGACGTCCTGCATGGTGGCGGGTAGGGCGTTTTCGAAGAGGTCCTTCAACACGTCGCGACGGTTCTTCAGGTTGAAGTCGTTCAGAAGCGCCTTGATGATCGCCTGGTGGCCGGGGTAGCGGATTGTGCGGTAGTTCATCGTGCGCACCCGGCCTTCGAGCGTCTTGGCCAGCGTGCCAAGGCCACCCGAGGTGTTGAAGGCCTCGTAGGTGACGCCGTCGAGGGAGAATTCCTCGCGCTCTTCCATGGCCGGCACGACAGACAGCTTGCCTTCGACGATGGCTTCGCAGGGCTCAATGTATTCGTTAATCAGCCCGTCGGTCGACCAGGTCAGATTGTAATTCAGGGCATTTGACGGATATTGCGGCAGGGCGCCGACGCGCATGCGGACCGTGTCCAGCGTGTCGAAATGCTTGGTGAGATCATGCGCGACGATCGAGATGAAGCCGGGCGCAAGGCCGCATTGCGGGATGAAGGCGGAACGGCTGCCGCGCGCGAGCTCTTCGACATGCCGCGTGGTGGCCACATCTTCTGTCAGATCGAGATAGTGGGTCGCGGTGCGGGCCGCACTTTCGGCAATCGCGCCGGTCAGGTGGAAGGGGGCAGCGGAGAGGACGGCGAACTGGCCGGAGAGCAGGCTGTCGAGGGCGGCGGCATCGGCGATATCGATTTCGGCGGTCTTGACCGCCGGATGGGCGTCGAGCTTGGACAGCTGTTCGGCGCTGCGATCGGCGACGGTGACCTGATAGTCGCCGGTCTCAGCCAGCATGCGCGCAATCGCCCCGCCAATCTTGCCGGCGCCGATGATGGTGACGTGTTTCATGGATTTGCCCCTCGCATGCATGAGAGCCCGTGCGACACGAGCCTGTTTTCACTGATCGGACCAGTGTGGCTGCGGCGCATGTCGATTCCAAGTGACGATATGCCCAATATGCAGTATGCATATGAACAGATCGACGTAAGGAATGGACGAAATGCAGATCAGTGACAAGGATCGGGAACTCCTTTCCCTGCTTTCGGAAAACGCCCGCATGCCGGTGGCCGAACTTGCCCGGCGGCTCGATCTGTCGCGCACGACGGTGCAGGCGCGGCTGGAGCGGCTGGAGGGGCAGGGGGTGATTGCCGGCTATCAGGTGCGGCTTTCGGATGTCTATCAGAGCGGGCTAATCAGGGCCCATGTGATGATCACGATCGCGCCCAAGGCGCTGTCCACTGTCACTGCGGAGCTCAACGCGATCCGCGAGGTGTCCGCGCTCTATTCGGTCAATGGCCCTTATGACCTGATCGCCATTGTCGCTGCGCCGTCGATCTCGGAGCTCGATCGCCTGATCGACCGGATCGGTGAGCTGTCGGGTGTGGAGAGAACGCTGTCGTCGATCATCCTCTCGACGCGCATCGCCCGATGACATCCCGGTGAAAAGCAACCAAGTCATCATTATATCCATAAATTCTTAATCAACCATGTGTTGATATGGATTCGCGGATACTTCGGGAGGGTTGGCATGACAGTGGTTGCATTGTTGTTTGCATCGGTTCTCTGGCCGACCGTCTTGCTGGCGGCGCCGCTTGGCGAGGGGCGCTTGCCCCTCGATATCGCCGCGGGCACCTCCACCTGGGTTAACCGGCATGGCTCGGTGATGGTGCTGGATCGCGGGCGCGACGGGTTGCTGCAGGGCTATTTCGTCAACAACGCACCCGGCAAGGGCTGTCGCGGCATTCCCTATGAGCTCAGCGGCCGCATGGTGAAAGAGACCATTGCGTTTCAGGTGAGCTGGCGCAACGGCGTGGCCGACTGTCCTATGGAGACGCAGTGGCGAGGCCATATCCAGCCATCGCGCGAGGGTGGTCTGGAAATCGTTGCCGAGTGGCAGCAGTCTTCGACGGTTCTTGCGATCGGGCTTGGTAATGACGAGCCACAAAAGGGGACTGATCACTTTACCCTGCAGGTCGCCACCGATCTGCACTCCCAGGTCACGCCCCCAGCAATATCGGCAATTCCCTAATTGGCTTTGGCTGTTTCACGCTGCCTTGAGTTCTGCCCGAGCAAGCGCCCGTTCCAGGGCCTCTATGCAGGTCTCGTCGTGGTGGCGACCGGCCCCTTCCCAGAGGATGGCAAGCGCCTTTGCGACTGGCATGGCCGCACGGTAGGGGCGGTCAGCGGTCAGCGCATCGAAGACGTCGGCGGTGGCGACGATGCGGGTCTCAAACGAGATCTCGTCGCCCTTCAAGCCTCGCGGATAGCCGGAGCCATCGAGCTTTTCGTGGTGGGCGCCGCCGATCAAAGCGAGATCGGCGAAAGCGGCGATGCGCGAGAGGATGGTCTCGGAGAATTCCGCGTGGCGCTTCATTTGCTCCCATTCTTCGCCTTCGAGGCGGCCCGGCTTGTCGAGCACGCTGTTGGAGACGCCGAGCTTGCCGATGTCGTGCAGGAGGGCGGCGCGTTTCAGGCGGCGGCGCTCTGCCGGGGGCATGCCGAGTTCTTCGGCGATCAGATCGGTGAAGAGTGCGACGCGGTCGCTATGGCCTGACGTGTAGGGGCTCTTGGCATCGATGACGCGGGCAAAGCCTGCGGCGATGTCGTCGAGATAATCTTCGTCTGCCAGGATCGCCTGGCGGCCGGGTTCGAGCGCCAGCACATAGGCTTCCAGATTGTCCGAACCAAGCTCGGCAAAGAAGACGGGCGTGGCCAGCGTTTCGAAGACAGTGACGATCTCGGGATCGAACCAGCCGCCGGCGCGCTTGCGGATTTCGGTCAGGGCGGCCTCCGGACCCTGGTGGACGAAGAAGACGTCGATGACCTGGGCCATCAGGGCGATGCGGGCGAAGAGGTGGATTTCCTTGCCCTTCAGCCTCTGTGGCTGGCCGCCGCCATCGACATGTTCGTCGAGATCGAGGATGCCCTTTGCGACCTCTTCGGAGAAGCGCATCTGGCGGGCGATTTCCGCGCCGCGCTGGCAACGCGTCTGGATGAGGCTGGTCGAGATCTCGCCGCCATTCTTGAAGATGTTGAGAATGCCGCGGAAGCGTTCGGCAAGGCCCGCCTCCATGCCGGTGTGGGAGAGCACGAATTTCAGGATCTGCGGGAAGGAGCCGTCGACCAGCTTGAAGTCGTGTTTGAACTTGAGGTCATCCGCCAGATAAAGCTCGCAGATGCGGGCGGCATTGGAGGAGCAGCCGAGATCCTTCAAGAGCAGCGTGTAATAGAGATCGCGCAGCGCCTCTTCGCCGAGGCCAAGGGCCTGGCCGATCCGAGTGCCGATGAAGCAGCAGCGGACGCAATGGCCGGCGGGCTGGCCCTCCGTCATGTCGAGCGCGTGGCTGAGTGCCTCGATCAATTCGGCAAGACGGATTGTGTTCGTCATGGGGGCTCCTTCGTCAGGGGCAGATTATCCCGCTAATATTAAGAACGGGTGTTGAAGACCGGGCGGCGAAGCATGTGTGTCAACCTCCTGTTCATCGCTTCCATGCTTGTCTTTTTCCCGCATTGTCTTAAGCCTGCAGACGCACTATGTGCGGATAAGCCAAACCAACGAGGACTGTCCCCTGTGATGAACGAAGACGAAGACGACAAGAGCAAGGAACTGCCGATCGGCAAGGAAACGGAAGCGAACCTCTTCAAGTCGCGTTCGATCTTCATCTATGGCGGGATCACCATGGAGCTGGCGCAGAAGGTCTGCACGCAGCTCGTCGCACTTGCTGCCGCCTCGGATGAGGACATTCGCGTGTTCGTCTGCTCGCCGGGCGGCCATGTGGAAGCCGGCGACGCGATCCACGACATGATCCGCTTCATCAAGCCGAAGGTCTTCATCATCGCGACCGGCTGGGCGGCATCTGCCGGCTCACTGATCTTCGTCGCGGTTCCGAAGGAACGCCGTCTGGCCCTGCCGAACACCCGCTTCCTGATGCACCAGCCGTCTGGCGGCACCCGCGGCATGGCCTCGGATATCGAGATCCAGGCCCGCGAAATCATCAAGATGAACGAGCGCCTGATCAAGATCTATGCGAAGGCCACCGGCCAGAGCCAGGAGAAGATCGCCAAGGACATCGACCGCGACTATTGGCTTTCTGCCGAAGACGCCGTCACCTATGGCCTGGTCGGCCGGATCATCGAGAGCCACGCCGACATCGGTTGAGGCTTTCGCCCGAACAAACAAAAAAGCCGCCGGAGCGATCCGGCGGCTTTTTCGTGTCTTGGGCTTCAGAGGCTGCGATCAGATGATCGGGCAGCCACGGCGATTGGCAAAGCGGATCTGCTCGGGGCCACGGCGGGTAAAGCCGCGCACGGTCACGCTGCGATCGGTGACGCGCACCACTTCGGCGCGGCGCAGACCTTCTTCGGCAGCGGCGGCACGGGCTTCGCGCGGGCTGCAACCACGGTTGCGATCGCGGCGGTCGACTTCACGTTCGCGGATGATCGGGCGTACGCCATCCGGGCCGATGCGAAACTCGACGCCCTGCGCCGAGGCGGTGGCTACAAAGGGCGCGGCGAGCGGAAGGCCGGCGAGGGCAAGCGTGGTGACCAGGGCTGCGCGCAGGAACTTGGCGGACATGGGGGAACTCCTTCGTTGTCGTGGCGGAGAAAGCCCGTGGGCGCCCAAAAGTTCCCTTGTCTCACGCAAAGAGGGATTGTTTCAGCGCCATTCGTGCAGGCGCGTGCCCATCAGCGGCCGGGTGCTGACCAGCGGCAGTGTCTCGCCTGAACGCTCGGCATGGCCAAGCGCCTCTGCCTCGTCGTTGAAGCCGATGAAGATCATCGACAGAGATCTCGCCTTCGGGGCGCCCTTCTTGCGATAGGAGAGCTTCACCGCGCAGTGGGGATAGGCAGCGTCCAGGACCGCGCCTTCGGGCAGCGCGTCTGACAGAGCGAGATGGGCGCCGAGGCCGAGGAACCGGTCGATCGCGGCAAAGGCGGTCGCTTCCGGCAGCTGTTTGTTTTCCTGCGCATTGGGTGCGCGGCCCCAGAACAGACTGTCGACCACGCCCTTGGCCCGCTTCGACTTCACCACCACGAGCCCACCGGCCGCGACAAGCTCCAGATGGGCGTCCCAGGTCTGGAAGAGGTCGGGGGACTGGTGGAGTTCGGTCAGCAGGGGCCGGAGGGCGGCGGTGAGGTCGTGGTAGAGGGCAGGGGGCATGGGCGGGTGTCTCGGCGAGTGTGGGGTGGTGTGTGGCGGCCTCGTAGCATGGTGGGGGCGGGGTGGATATGGGGGCGTTGTGGATCAGGGGCCGCAGGCGCATATTGTGGTCGGTGATGGTTGCTCTGCGAGGTGTCGCGATGGCGAGTATCGAGGTGAAGGAGGCTATGGCGAGGTTGTCGGGTCTGATCGATGACGTGGCGTCCGGCGAGTTCGTCACAATCACCAAGCATGGCAAACCGGCCGCGGTGCTGGTCAGCGTCGAGGCGGCGGAGGCGGCCAGGCGGGCGCTCGCCAAGGACCGGCCTAGCCTTGTGGCACATCTCACACTCTTTCCCGCCGATGTGGATCTCGATGACGAGGTCTTTGCGCGGAACCGTCAGCCGTCGCGCGAGATCAAGTTGTGAGCGGGCTAGCTCCTCGATACGGATGTGCCGTCGCTGCTGTCACCGGGGCGCGTGAACGTGCCCGAGGGGTTTGAGGTTTGGGTGGAGGCGCAGGAGCGGGCGGGGCAGGTCTATCTGTCGGCAGTGTCGATCCACGAGATCGAGAAGGGCATCCGGCTGCTGGAGGCCAAGGGGTCTTTACAGAAAGCGCGGGCGCTTGAGGCTTGGTTGCGGCCGCTTGTGACCCGGCTCGGGGATTTCATACTACCCGTGGATGTTGAGGTGGCGCGGGTCTCCGGAGGTCTCGAAGCGAAGGCTATCGCGGAGGGTGCCAATCCGGGGGCGTCGGATGCGATGATTGCCGGGACTGCGGCGTTTCACGGGTTGACTGTGGTGGCGCGGAATCTGCGGCATTTTCAGGCGTTTGGGATTGGTGTGATGGGGGTGGAGCTTCTCTGATTATGAGATGGCGCAATCGGTCACTTCGATAAAGAGGAAAGCAACTATTAATCCGAGATGATGACGGCGTTATGTGAGCTTCATACTGTTGAACTTTCCGTCCATCTCGTAAGCATTTTCGAATTCCGAGGAGAGAGCTTGAAGTATTTCTTGTCGTTTTCGCAATTCTTCTGTTTGGTATACTCTGTTACCAATGCGCTGGAGTGCTAGGTTAAGCGCCTCAATTTCTTTTTTGGGCTGCAGTAAAGTCCTTAGAATGTAAGTTGTCTTTGATGAGGAAAAAGTTATGCGAATTGTTGCGATGATCGCTATAATCAAGACGAGCAATTTCATCCACCTTGGTACGATATCTGCGATCATGAAAGTGGTGCATATGATAACTATCAACATGATCAACGCCGAAGCCATGAAGTTGATGGTTACCAATATCCCGGAAAGCTGAATTTCAGTTTTGTTTGAGTGCGATATTGCTGATTCAATCATCCAGTTGATGCGATCATCTATCTTCTTTTTCTGACTGCTGGGCCATCTGAGAGCTAACCAGTGTCCAAGGTAGGCGCTGGCGGGAATGCCTACAATAGAGACCAGCAAGCCCACAATAACGCCTGCTGGCCCAGATAGGTAGGCAATGAAATTATCAATAATTGTGGGCATGCTTGGCTCCTGGTAACTTCGCCAAGAAGAGTGAGCTTAGTGTGATTTGTCAATTGATACGGAGCTCGTTCAGTGGTCGATGAGAACAATAGTTGAGGTCAACCATCAGCCGTCGATGGCAGCGGATCCTCGGGACTACGCCCGAGGATGACGGCGCCGGGGCGGGTGGCCAACGAAAAACCCCGCCAGATCGCTCCGGCGGGGTCCTCTTTACCTCAATCCTCAAACGCTACCCGCGCTCTCAGAACTCTGCGACCCATCGAAGTCCATGTCCTGAATGTGCTTAGGGCGTCGGTCTTGTCGCGCCATCTCCACCACATCTTCCACCCCCACAAGGCGCCCGATCTTCCCATCCAGATACCGCAGCGTGACCCGAGCATGCTCGTCATCATAGGAGCTGATGCATTCCCTCGGCAGCAGCACGCGATAGTCTCGCTGATAGGCATCGATGGCGGCGGTTCGGATGCAGGCATGGGTGTTGATGCCGCATAGGACGAGATGATCGACCTTCTGCTGCAGCAGGTACTGATCAAGCGTGGTGCCGAAGAAGGCGCTGTAACGCTTCTTGATGATGGTCACGTCGTTTCCAGAGACTTCGAGGTCTGGATGGAGCTGTGCGCCCTCGGTTCCCTCGATCACGCCAGCAATGTTCTTGTCGCGCATTTCCAGAAAGGCGTCGCTTAGGTCGGCGCGGAATTCCTGTCGGATCCAGACGATCGGCAGTGTTTCTGCGCGGAAGGCGCGGACGAGGCGGTTTGTGCTGCCGATCAGGGAGGTGACGACGCTGGTATCCAGCGGCGCGAGGAAGTCGTTCTGCAGGTCGATGATCAGAAGGCATGGTTTCATGTCGCTGATCGTTATGGGCTTGGCACGACAGACATGTGACGGAATGGGTTGCCAAAAGGGAGGTCGTCGTGCTCGGCCTTGTGCCGAGCATCTGCCTTGGCATCCGCACTCTCGACCGTGCCGTCTGCCTCTGACGGCAGTAGATCCTCGGGACTGCGCCCGAGGATGACGACCGTCGGGGCTGGTGCCATAAGAAAAACCCCGCCAGATTTCTCCGGCGGGGTCCAAATCCCCTCAATCCTCAAGCGCTAAGCCGCGCTCTCAGAACTCGACAGCCCGATCGCCGTCTTCGTCCTGAATGCGGGTCGGCAGGCCGATCTTGTTCAGGAGGTTGATGAAGGGCTTGGGCGGCAGTTCTTCGACGTTGGCCATCTTCTTCACGTCCCATTCGCCTGTCGCGACGAGCATCGCGGCTGCGACCGGCGGGACACCCGCCGTGTAGGAGATGCCCTGGCTGCCCACTTCGTTATAGGCTTCCTTGTGGTCGGCGACGTTGTAGATGAAGACGGTCTTTTCCTTACCGTCCTTGAAGCCCTTCACGTAGTCGCCGATGCAGGTCTTACCTTCGTATTCCGGGGCAAGCGAAGACGGGTCGGGCAGGCAGGCCTTGACGACCTTGAGCGGGACCACTTCGGAACCGTCGGCGAGCTTGACCGGCTGTTCGGAGAGGAGGCCGATCGACTTCAGGACGGTGAAGACGTTAATGTAGTGATCGCCGAAGCCCATCCAGAAGCGCACGTCGGCGCCGTCCATGTTCTTGGCGAGCGAATGCACTTCGTCGTGGCCACAGAGATAGGCGCGGCGGGTGCCGACGACGGGGAGGTCGTAGTCCTTGCCGATCTCGAACATCTTGTTGACCTGCCATTCGCCGCCCTGCCAGGAATAGACAACGCCGGTGAATTCGCGGAAGTTGATTTCCGGGTCGAAGTTGGTGGCGAAGTATTTGCCGTGGCTGCCGGCATTGATGTCGACGATGTCGACGTCGGTCACCTTGTCGAGATATTCGTCCTTGGCGAGACGCGCATAGGCGTTGACAACGCCCGGATCGAAGCCGGCGCCGAGGATGGCGGTGATGCCCTTTTCAGCGCATTCTTCCGCACGCTTCCACTCGTAGTTTCCGTACCACGGCGGGGTCTCGCAGATCTTGTTCGGCTCTTCATGGATCGCGGTGTCGATATAGGCGACGCCGGTGTCCATGCAGGCGCGCAGCACCGACATGTTGAGGAAGGCGGTGCCGACATTGATGACGATTTGCGCGCCGAGCTTGGTGATCAGGGCCTTGGTGGCTTCGATGTCGAGGGCGTCGAGCGCATGGGCTTCAAGGACGCCCGCCTGCTTCATCGCCTTCTTTTCGTGAACCGAAGCGATGATGGCGTCGCACTTCGCATTGGTGCGCGAGGCGATGTGGATGTCGCCGAGCACGTCGTTGTTCTGCGCACACTTGTGGGCAACCACCTGCGCGACGCCGCCGGCGCCGATGATGAGCACGTTCTTCTTCATAATGGGACCAACTCCTTGCGTCCAATCGTCAGAACCTGGGCTTGAAGGATTTCAAGACAGGCTTTGTTCGTAGTCCGTGTAGTCGAACTCACGGACCGTCCTGAGGCTGCCATCCAGTTCGCGGATGGCGATTGCCGGCATTTGCACGCCGTTAAACCAGTTTTTCTTGACCATCGTGTAGCCGGCGGTGTCCTGCAGCGAGATGCGGTCGCCGATGTTCAATTCCTGTTCGAAATTGAACTCGCCGAAGATATCGCCCGCGAGGCAGGACTTGCCGCAGACCTGGTACCGGTGCGGTCCCTGGTTGGGGTGAACCTTCGCGCTTTCCCGGTAGATCAGGAGATCGAGGAGATGCGCTTCGATGGACGAATCCACCACGACAAGATCCTTGCCGTTGTAGAGCTTGTCGAGCACGGTCACTTCCAGCGTGGTCGACTTGGTGATCGAGGCTTCGCCGGGCTCCAGATAGACCTGGACGCCGAACTCGCCGGAGAAGCGCTTCAGGCGCTCCGCGAACTTCTCAAGGGGATAGTTCTCGCCGGTGAAATGGATGCCGCCGCCGAGGGAGACCCATTCGGCCTTCTTCAGGAGGGGGCCGAACTTCTGTTCGATGTCGCCGAGCATCGTGTCGAACAGGTCGAAATCGCCGTTTTCGCAGTTGTTGTGGATCATGAAGCCGGAGATCAGGTCCATGACCGGCTCGACCTTCCTCAGATCCCATTCGCCCAGCCGCGAGAAGGGGCGGGCGGGGTCTGCGAGATCGAAGCTCGAGGAGGAGACGCCGGGGTTCAAACGCAGGCCGCGAATGATGCCGGAGGACTGGCTCTCGAAGCGGGTCAGCTGGCCGATCGAGTTGAAGATGATCTTGTCGGCATGGGAGACGACTTCGTCGATCTCGTAGTCGGCGTAAGCCACCGAATAGGCATGGGTTTCCTTGCCGAAACGCTCGTGGCCCAGGCGAACTTCATTCAGCGAGGAGGAGGTCGTGCCGTCCATATAGTCGCGCATGAAATCGAAGACCGACCAGGTGGCGAAACATTTGAGCGCAAGCAGGGCTTTCGCGCCGGAGAGTTCGCGCAAGGTCGCGATCTTCTCCATGTTCTGGAGCAGCTTGGACTTGTCGATCAGGTAATAGGGAGTCTGGATCAAGGCTCTATCCTTCGTGAACCCAGCCATATCTGGCGGAAGTGAACGGGACGCCCCGAATGCGTCGGAGGGGTCCCTTAGGCAAAAGGGGGTAAAAAGGCAAGCGGAAGCTCAGTGTTTCGGCACGGAGATTGCCTGCCCGATTTTCATGAAGGGCAGATGACGCAGCGGCTCAGGCGTCTGGCGACCTGCCGCCTTGCATTCCTGCGAGTGCAGCCATGCGTTGGGCGCCGGGCAGTGTTCAGCAATCGGAAATCTCTGCACTGTTACTTGCAGAGGTAACGGTTATGCCCTGGACACGTCATGCATCTCGACCTCGCGACCATTCTGATCCTGCATCCGCTCTCTTTGACGGTGGGCGCGCTGTGCTTCCTGTATCTGCGCTACCGGTCGCGTCGAAATCGCGGGCTTGGCAAGATGGCAGTTGCCTTTCTCGTTCTGGCGCTGGGTTCGCTGATTGCCGGGGCTGGCGAGCAGGGCGTGGTCGATTACGCCACCTGGACCTTCGTATCCTTCGTGACAGGGCCTGTGGCCTACACGCTATTCTTCATCGGCCTCGCAAACCTTTTGACAGAGCGACCGGCCGGACGCTGGTGGTGGCTGATGCTGGCGCCTGCCATACTCACCGTCGCGGCCATCGTCACGCAGTTTCATCTGGTCAATCTCTACCGCGCTTCGGCATTCCTGACCGCCATGGGGCTCTATGCCCTTGGCAGCGCGGCCTTCGCCTTGTCGGATCCGCAGCAAGAAAGGCTCGGCAGCCGGTATGGGCTCGCCGCTGCGCTGGCCTGCAAGGCGCTCATCGCCTTGACAACGATTGCGGGGATCGTGACCCCTGAGATCGTTCGCTTTCCGCCGGCTGCGACCTTTCTGGTGCTGATCCTCTGCCAGTTTGCGATCGCCATGTTCGTTCTCATTCTTGTGCAGGAGCGGGCGGAGCAGCGGCTGATCGCGCTGACGGAGACGGACAGCCTCACGCGCATCCACAATCGCTACTGGCTGATGGATCGGCTGCCCAAGCTCGCGCCTGAGGGCAGCGGCTTCATGGTCATCGATCTCGACCACTTCAAACGCGTGAACGACGTCTACGGGCATCTGGCCGGGGATCTGGTGCTGAAGAGTGCCGCCCAGGCGATGGCGGCGCGGCTGGGCGAGGGCGCCTATTTTGCCCGGACGGGTGGCGAGGAATTCGGCCTCTATCTGCCCCGCGCCTCCGAAGACGAAATGCTGTCGATCGGCGAGATGCTTCGCCAGGAGGTGGAAGCCCTCAGCGTCGTCTATGAAGGCGTGACGATCCCCGTAACGCTGAGTGCCGGTGCCTCGGTGGCAGGGGAGGAGATGTCCACCAAGCGGCTTGCGGCGCGCGCGGACCATGCGCTCTACGTCGCCAAACGGGCGGGGCGCAATCGCGTGCGGCTCTATGAGGAGCCAGACCCGTCCGAGCAAGCCTCCTGGGATAGCGCGATTATGGCCGCGAGCGGCGCCTGAAGGCCGGCAGCAGGTCTTGCGGCGACCGCGCCTGCCTTGCCAGATGGACGTAAATTTGTTTCGGCTGTCGTCTATCGAGACCGGTGCTGTGAGTCCTGCCATGCTGAAAGACTTCTCCCCCCAGGCCGCCTTCATGGGCGTGCTCGTCGCCTTTGTCGGCTTCGCCAGTTCCTTTGCCGTCGTGCTGCAGGGGCTGAAGGGGGTGGGTGCGACCGATTACGAGGCGGCATCCGGGCTGATGGCGCTGTCGGTTGCCATGGGGATCTGCGGGATCGTGTTGAGTGTCTGGACGAAGCTGCCGGTCTCGGTTGCCTGGTCGACGCCGGGCGCGGCGCTGATGGCGACAGCGGGCATTCCGCTCGGTGGTTTTCCGGCAGCGGTCGGGGCGTTCCTCGTCTGTGCGGCGCTGATCGTGCTCGCGGGTCTGATCCGGCCCTTCGGGCGGGCGGTGGCGGCGATCCCGGCACCGATCGCGAATGCGATGCTGGCGGGCGTCATCCTCAACCTCTGCTTTGCGCCGTTCAAGGCGGTGGCCTCCGATGCGGCTCTCGGTTTGCCGATCCTCGTCGTCTGGGCTGTCGTCGCGGCCTTCAAGCGGCTTTATGCGGTGCCGGCTGCGTTGCTGACCTTCGTCGTTGTCATTATCTTCGGCGTCGACCTGCCGGAGGGTGCCATGGCGAGCTGGGCGGCGTCGCTCGCGCCGCCGGTGGAGTTCGTTGCGCCGCAATTCACGCTGCCGGCGCTGGTGTCGATCGCGCTGCCGCTCTTCATCGTCACCATGGCCTCGCAGAACATTCCGGGCATCGCGATCCTCAAGGTCAACAAATACGAGCCGAACCCGGGTCCGATGTTTGCCGTGACGGGGCTGTTTTCGGCGCTGTCGGCGCCGTTTGGCGGGCATGCGGTCAATCTTGCAGCGATCACGGCGGCAATGTGCGCGGGCGAGGATGCCCATGCGGATCCTGCCAGGCGTTACTGGGCGGCAATCATCGCCGGCATCGGTTATGTGCTGCTGGGCTTGGCTGCCGGTGCTGTGACCGGCTTCGTGTCGCTGGCGCCGCCGATTCTCATCCAATCCGTTGCGGGTCTCGCGCTGATCGGGGCGTTTTCGGGGTCTTCGGTTGCGGCGTTCCAGGTGCCGGAGACGCGTGAGGCGGCAGCCGTGACGTTCCTGGTTACGGCGTCGGGGATTTCGATCCTCGGGATCTCGGGGGCGTTTTGGGGGTTGATTGCTGGGGTGGCGATGCTGGGGCTGGTGAAGCTCGCCAAGGCAAGAGGATGAGACGGATACGCATCCGCGCGATTTTGCTCGGCTTTGCGGCGGGTCTTTTCGGCTTCCTCTTCTACACCCGCTACTGGATCTGGCGCGACTGCATCGCCGCATCGCAGTCGAGTTGCGTGACGCCCGATGGCAGCAATGTCACCGATGGCGGAATGGTCTGGGGCGTGATTGCGCTCGGCTTCCTCGCTGCGGCCTTGATCGCACAGTTCGGGCGGCGATGGTCGGGGTGTGCCGGATCTGGTGCAATCGTCAGGGTTGCGCTAGGTTTTGCGCATGGAGTTCGAATTCGATCCGGCCAAAAGCGAGGCGAACAAGGCGAAGCACGGAATCGATTTCGTGGCGGCGCAGGAGTTGTGGTATGATTTCTTTGCCGTCGATGCGGATGCTGTACACGCGGCGGAAGCAAGGCGGATACGTATAGGTCGGATCGCTGGCATTCTATGGACAGGTATTTACGTTCTGCGGGCCGAGCGGGTACGGATTATCTCTGTACGCCGAGCGAGAATTCAGGAGAGGCGTCGCTATGAAGACAATCAGCGCTGAAGAATTTGATCGGAAGTTTGATGACGGCGAGGATATCAGCGATTACGTCGACTGGAGCACGGCGACACGTCCCAACCTTGAGCCTGTTGAGTTGACCATCACCATCAAGCGGGGAACGAAGCTCAGGCTGGAGCGTCAGGCGAAGGAACTCGGTGTATCCGTGGATTCCTTGCTTGAAGACTGGCTGCGCGAAAAACTCGACTCGGCACGACCATCCGCCGCCGAATAACACCCTTGCGCGATTCAATTCATCGCGTTATTCCTGATCCCATGAAGACCAACGGCATGACCATTGCTGCGACTGAGATGACGGCCCGCGCTGCGGCCGGCTTCGTCGCGACGGTGCCAAACTCGCTTCTTCTTCTCGGCCTTATCCGCGGTTGCCGGGTCCATTGAGGAGCGCCCGGCGGCCGGGTTAGCCGTTTGGCGATTGCTCCTCGAAAACTCCCCAATTGATGTTATCCATCCCTTGAAAAGGGTCTGTGCGCGCGTGCCAAAGCTCCGCTGATTTGTTATCAGCCATGGCAGCCGCCCGAGGACGAGAAGAGACGAAGACGATGATTTTGAAGACCCATACCGTGAAGCAGGGCATGCCGGACGCTTCGCAGAAGTACCGCGCCTATCCGCAAATCGCCATTCCGGACCGTACCTGGCCGTCGAAGGTGATCGACAAGGCGCCGATCTGGTGCTCTGTCGACCTGCGCGACGGCAACCAGTCGCTGGTCAACCCGATGGGTCATGACCGCAAGGCGCGGATGTTCCAGCTCTTGCTCGACATGGGCTTCAAGGAAATCGAGATCGGCTTTCCCTCGGCTTCGCAGACGGATTTCGACTTTGCCCGCTGGTGCGTCGAAGAAGGTGGCGTGCCCGCCGATGTATCGCTGCAGGTGCTGGTGCAGTGCCGGCCCGAGCTGATCACGCGGACCTTTGAGGCGCTGGAAGGCGCGACCAACCCGATCATTCACTTCTACAATTCCACCAGCGAATTGCAGCGCCGCGTTGTCTTCGGCAAGGATGTCGCCGGCATCAAGCAGATCGCCGTCGATGCCGCGAAGATGATCATGGATATGGCGGCGAAAGCCGGGGGCGGTTATCGCTTCGAATACTCGCCGGAAAGCTTTACCGGCACCGAGCTGGAAGTGGCTTTGGAGATCTGCAACGCCGTCATCGCCGAGGTAAAGCCGACGGCCGAGAACAAGCTGATCCTCAACCTGCCGTCGACCGTGGAGATGGCGACGCCGAACATCTATGCCGACCAGATCGAATGGATGTGCCGCAACATCGACAATCGCGAGAATGTGCTGATCTCGCTGCATCCACACAATGATCGCGGCACGGGGATTGCGGCAACCGAACTCGGGTTGATGGCCGGTGCTGACCGCGTCGAGGGCACGCTGTTCGGCAATGGTGAGCGCACCGGCAATGTCGACATCGTCACGCTGGCCTTGAACATGTTCACGCAAGGGGTCGATCCCGAGCTCGACTGCTCCGACATTGAGCGGATCAAGGCGGTCTACGAATATTCCAACGAGATGGTCATTCCCGAGCGCCATCCTTATGTCGGTGAACTGGTCTATACCGCCTTTTCCGGCTCGCACCAGGATGCGATCAACAAGGGCATGAAGTCGATCAAGACGGCGAATTCGCCGGTCTGGGAAGTGCCTTATCTGCCGATCGACCCGCAGGATGTCGGCCGTACCTATGAGGCGATCATCCGCATCAATTCGCAGTCGGGCAAGGGCGGCATCGCCTATATCCTGCAGGAAGACTACGGCATCAACCTGCCGCGCAACCTGCAGATCGAGTTCCGCGAGGACATTCAGCGGATCACCGATGAGGAAGGCAAGGAACTGCCGTCGAAGAAGATCTATGAGCGCTTCATCGAGCGTTATGTCGACCAGACCGGTTCGCGCCTGAAATTCGTCGACCACCACACCTATCCGGCGGGGACGGATCAGAAGGGCGTTCGTGTCGTTGCGGCCGAAATCACCGACAATGGCGAGACAAAGCGGATCGAGGGCAAGGGGACGGGCCCGATTGACGGCTTCGTCAATGCGCTCTCGACCTATCTCGGCATCGACCTCTCGGTTCAGGACTATTCCGAGCACTCCCTGCAGCATGGCTCGAATGCGGCAGCAATCGCCTATGTCGAGATGGCGCATGCCGGCGGAAAGCTCTTCGGTGCCGGCATCAACACCAACATCGTGACGGCCTCTCTGGAGGCGATCGTCTCGGCCGCCAACCGCGTGCTCGACGAGCAGAAGAGGGCGTAATTGCCATGACACTCTTCGCCGAGGTTCGACATCCGTCCTCGGCGAAGGCCCCGCTTGTGCTGCTGCACGGCTTTGGCGGGATCGCAGCAGCATGGGAGCCGGTTTTGCGCCGGCTTGACCCAGACCTGCCGCTTGTCCTCTATGATCTGCCGGGGCATGGCCGCTCGCTCGATGCTGACGGCGTCGGACATGCCGGTGTGATGGCCAGAGCCATTCTCGGCGATATCGATCGGCGCGGGATATCCAGCTTTCATCTCTGCGGACATTCGATGGGCGGGGCGATTGCCAGCCTGATTGCGCTGAAAGCCTCCGATCGTGTGCGTTCTCTGACGCTTCTGGCGCCAGGTGGTTTCGGGCCTGAGATCAATGATGAAGCGCTGCGGGGCTATGGATCGGCGGTTGAGATCGACGAATTGGTACTGGGCTTGGCTGCGATGTCTGCTCCAGGCAGCATAGTAGATGTGGCGGGTCTCGAGCGGCTTGCAGATGCTCGTCGTCTTCCCGGAGCGACTGTGCGGCTGATGGAGATCCTCAACTCATTCCTCGTGGAAACCGGTGGCCGGATCGGGCAGGGGACGCTGCCATTCGCCTCGTTCGAGGGGCTTGGTGTGGAAACACGGCTCCTCTGGGGGACGGAAGATCCGATCCTGCCGGTCACGCAAGCCAAGTCGATCTGGACGGCTGCCGAGGTGACCCTGATCGAAGATGCCGGGCACATGCTGATCGATGAGGTACCGGACGCGGTGGCTTCGGCGATCGCTGCTGCCGTTGAGGCAGGCTGAACTCAGCCGCCGAGCAGGCGCTCGCTGTGGTCGAGCTTCAGGGGCGCGTCTTCGCTTTCGATCTTGTAGCGCTGCCAGTCGAGCTGCCAGTTTCCCGCTTCGCCATCCACCGAGAAGAGATTGTAACCGGCGGCTGGCTTCTTGGCGCCGGGGCCCTGGCTGGCGGAGGCTATGCCGACGACGGGGACTTTCTTCTCGCGGTCGGACAGCCAGTAGAGCGTGTTGAGATGCGTGTGACCGTGCAGCACCAGTTCCGCGCCGCCGGTGCGGATGGCGGCAGCGAAGCGGCGGATGCCGATCATACGCTTGTGCTGGGGGGCGGCTCCGCGGATCGGCGGGTGGTGGATCATGACAACCCGGAAGAGGCCCTCTTCACCGGCGGCTTTCAGAAGAGCTGCGGTTTCGCGGGCCTGGCGGCCGCTGAAATAGCCTTGCGCCGAGAAGGGCGGGGTGGCGATGGATGTCGAGCAGCCAACCAGGGCAACCTGGCCGCGGCGGCGGATATAGGGGAAGAGCTTGTGGTCGTCCTGGAAGATCAGCGGGTCGTCGTCGCCGCGCATGTAGTCGTACCAGGCCTGGACCACGCGTTCATGGGCACCGGGCACATAGGCGTCGTGGTTGCCGGGAACGACTGACGTGTCGAGCGGCGCGCCTGCCTCCTTCAGCCATTCCGCCACCAGCTTCACCTCGAGCTTGGAGGCGAGGTTGACGAGGTCGCCGGTGATTGCGAGGTGATCTGGGTTATCGGCGCGCAATGCCTTCAGGGTCATTTCCAGCGCATTGGGGAAAAGGTGCTTGCGGCGGTTGCGATGCCAGTTCACATAGCCCGTAATCCGCTTCGAGGCCAATTCCCGGATCGTCAGGTTCGGCAGCGGGCCGAGATGCACGTCGGAGATGTGGGCGAGCTTGAACATGGCGCTTCTCATAACGACGCTGAAACCGAGGGGCAAGGAAAATGACGCCAGCGGATGGTGCCGGGACCGGCACCGATAGCGAAAGGCTCGGATGGCCGAAGAGGTTCCTTGTTCGTCTGCTGCATGTGTATTTCGCATTGGCCCGCGGAATGACGCTCGGGGTGCGGGCTGCCTGTTTCGATGAGGCGGGCCGCATCTTTCTCGTCCGCCATACCTATGTGCCGGGCTGGCATATGCCCGGTGGTGGGGTGGAGCGCGGCGAGACGGCGATCGAGGCGCTCTTCAAGGAAATGCGGGAGGAGGGCAACTTGGAGGCTGTCAGCCACCCCGAACTCTTCCACGTCTACTTCAATGCCAGAGTCAGCGGCCGCGACCATGTGTTGCTTTACCGCGTCGATGTCCGGCAGACCGCAGAACGCCCCGCGGACCGGGAGATCGCGGAATGCGGGTTTTTCCCACTCGACGCACTGCCTGACGCCACGACCGAAGCGACGCGTCGGCGGATCGCGGAGCTGCGCGGGCAAATTTCCCCCGCGCATTTCTGGTAGGCTCAGGCGCCGAGCTTTTCTCGGCCATGCGGCGCCATCAGATCCTCAGCCGGGCCCACGGGAACTACGCCGGTCGGATTGATCATGGTGTGGCTGCGATAATAGTGGTGCTTGATGTGGCGCATCTCGACCGTCTCGGCGATCCCAGGAGTCTGGTAGAGGTCGCGCAGGTAGGCTGATAGCGCCGGATAATCGGCGATGCGACGGATGTTGCACTTGAAGTGACCGACATAGACAGGGTCGAAGCGCACCAGCGTGGTGAAGAGCCGCCAGTCGGCTTCGGTCATACGGGTGCCGAAGAGATAGCGCTGCGTCGACAAGCGTTCCTCCAGCCAGTCCAACGTCTCGAACAGCGGGTAGACGGCGCTTTCATAGGCCTCCTGGGTGGTGGCGAAGCCGGCCTTGTAGACGCCGTTGTTGACGGTGTCGTAAATGCGCTTGTTGACCTGGTCGATCTCGGCATGCAGGTCCTCCGGGTGCATGTCGAGGCTCGAGCCGGTCAGGTGATCGAAGGCCGAGTTCAGCATGCGGATGATCTCCGAACTTTCGTTCGAGACGATCGTACCCTCCTGTTTGTCCCAAAGGACCGGCACGGTGACGCGGCCCGAGAAGGTCGGGTCGGCTTTCACATAAACCTGCCAAAGGTAATCCGAGCCTAAGAGATGATCGGGCGTGGCGCCCTCGCGGTCATGGAATTCCCAGCCGTTCGACAGCATCAGCGGATCGACGACGGATACCGAGATAAGGTCTTCCAGGCCCTTCAGGGCGCGGAAGATCAGGGTGCGATGCGCCCATGGGCAGGCATAGGAGACGTAGAGGTGGTAGCGACCGGCCTCGGCCTTGAAGCCGCCCTTGCCCGAAGGACCGGCGGAGCCGTCTGCAGTCACCCAGTTGCGGAAGCTCGAGTCAGCCCGCTTGAAGTGCCCGGAGGTCGATTTCGTATCGTACCAGACGTCCTGCCAGACGCCATCCACCAGTCTGCCCATGGTCGATTCCTTCTCGTTTGAACTTGATCCGGAAAATACGGTTGTTGGCTGGGATTGCGAGGGGCTGACGATTGAACAGTGCGTTTTCCGTTGGACGAGCGGAAAATTTGCTGCTATCGGAACAAAACTCAAGATTTGAAGGCCCCGATGACCATCGCACGGAACCCACGACGACGCTGAAGCTCTCGAACGCACGACATCCGTGCGCGTGAACCCTATTGCTGTCTGTCTTCTGGTTTCGGTCATCCATGTTTCACTCTGGCCTTGTCTACCTCACCGAGGATGCGTCGCACGACGCTGTCATCGAACTCATCAATGAAGAAGCTTTCGGTCCCGGCCGGCACACGCGTGCGGCAGCGCGTATTCGCGAGCAGGGGCCGCATGATCGGTCGCTTTCCTTCATCTGCGCCGACAATGGCGAGACAATCGCTTCCGTGCGCATGACGCCAGTGCTGGCTGGCGGCGTTCAAGGGCATCTGCTCGGACCGCTCGCCGTGCGCCCCTCCCACAAGAACCGGGGCATCGGCCGCGAACTCGTCCGCATCGCCATCGAGGCAGCGCGCCGCAAGGGTTCCGAAGGCGTCATCCTGATCGGTGATCCGCCCTATTACATGCCGCTCGGTTTTGAGAAGGTGGCCTACAAGGCGCTCGATTTTCCAGGACCGGTCGATCCGAACCGGGTGCTGATCGTGCCGCTCGGCCACGATGTGCATGACCGGCTGAAGGGCGTCATTGCCTGGCGAGCGTGCAGGCCGGCGGAGACTGATATCCCGGCTCTGGATGATGTTGTGCCCAACAAGGCCTATGCCTCGGCCTGATGCCCGAGTGTCCCGTTGACCGGGCGGGCATGTCGCTCGGTCACGTTCCCTCTTGCGTGCAGTTGTTGATCGCCCAAGCGGAACCAAGTCGGCTTCGATCGGTTTTCCCTGTCCAATTCGGATTGAACCAGACAGGAGACTGACATGTTGAAATTTATCGGTGGCACGATTGGCGCTATTTTTCTGATCGGCCTGATCGTTGTTGTCCTGTTCTTCAAGCTGATTTTCTAAGTTGGATGAGGGCCGCAGGATACGCGGCCCTTTTCACGGTTGGTCCTGCTGTCCCGATTCAAGATCGAGGTCGAAGCGCTTGATCATCCAGCAGATATCCTGGCCCTGACTGAAATTCTCAATCCTTCCCAAGACACTGTATCCGGCGCGCTCATAGGCACGGCAGGCCACGGGATTGATCGTGTCGATATAGGCGCCGATGCAGCGGCGCGCCTTCGCCTCTTCTTCGGCAAGCGCCAGCAATCGGCCGGCCATGCCCTGACCGCGCAGGCGCTCAGGGACCGAGAGCAATTCCACATAAAGCCAACCGCGACCGGTATAGCCAATGAGCCCACCGTCAACGGAGCCGTCGTCTGTCGTGATCGGAATGAAGAGATCACGTCGGTCGGTCGGGCCGAGCAGGGTGTCATTGTGCGCCTTGATGCTGGCGAGGATCGCGTCGCGGGCGGCTTCGGAGACGGTGTCGGAGGGGGCAAGTGGCTGGGTCATGGCCAGAAGACTAGAGAAGGGTAGGGGTGCATGTCCAGGTGGGGCTGGGTCATATCTCTCGCTACAAGTTGGCCACACCCGCTGGGTAATGCGAGGGGTGCGAGACAACAAGCAAGCCGGTATTTGTGGCCTACAAGGCAATCGTGCATGGTCAGCGTCCGAACACTCTTCACCTCCATCAGCGTAAACCGGTCACCGACTCCACCGAGAGACATATTGATGCAGCCAATCCCGACACTCACGACCTCACGCCTCCTCGTGCGCGGGATGCGAGCCGAGGACTGGCCCCGCTACAAACAGATCATGTCTACGGACCGAGCTCGGTTCCTGGGCGGGCCGTTTGCCGAGTCAATTGCCTGGGGCATGTTCTGCAGTGACCATGCCCAATGGGACCTGTTCGGCTGTGGTGCGTTGATGATCGATGATTTGGCGACCGGTGCCTGTATCGGTCAGGTTGGGATCAATGCAGGTCCACTGTTTCCGGAATTTGAACTGGGCTGGTTCGTGTATCCGGAGTTCGAAGGATTGGGATATGCACACGAGGCCGCCGCTGCGATGCTTCATTGGGCAAAAGAAGTCCGGCGGCTGCCGAGCCTCGTCAGTTATGTCGATGCTCAGAACGTGAGATCAGCACGTCTTGCCATGCGGCTCGGTGCTGTTCTGGATCACGCGGCAGCGCGGCCTTCGCCGGATGATCTCGTCTATCGCCACTATCCCAAGGCGTCTGCCTAGGTAGCTTCGTCAACGCGCCGATTTCACAACGGTTGAGGTGTGAGGGCTACCGCCCCTCGCGCCACCACATGGCCGAGACTGCCAACAGCAGGATGCCGAGACCCGCAAAACCTGCAAACAGCGGCAGAGTGTTCACGCCCTTCAGCACGGTCTCGTCGGTCAGGCGGATCAGCATGCGGCGGTCGTCGGCGACGCGGACTTCGCCGCGGACAGGGAGAATGTCTGGGATGCGGACAGAGGCGTCGCCGTCGTCGAGGCGGGCGGTCACGCCTCTCGATTCCTCGCTGATGGGGACAAGCGTGTCCGTGGTCGAGATCATCGCGCGGAACTCGGGAGCGTCGACGGCGCCGACATGGACGAGGGTGGAGAAGTCGCCATTGGTGATGGTGAAGAGGCCCGTTTCGGTCATGCGGCGTTCGCCGCGATAGAGGCCGGGCTGGATTTCCGAGAGGTTGAGCGCGATGGTTTCGCCCGAGGGCGTGGTGATCGTCGCCGGGCCGGGGGCGTCGCCGATGGTCTGGCGGGTGACTTCCAGCGTGCGGCCGGTGGCGCGGGCCTTAAGCGCCTCTTCCTCTAGTTCCGGCTCCTTCATCAGCCAGTGGGCGATGCGGCGATAGAGCGAGACATGCGGTCCGCCGCCTTCGAAGCCGCGCGCCCAGAGCCAGCCCTGGTCGGAGAGCAGCATGGCGACGCGGCCTTCATTGGCGCGGTTGAGGACGAGCAGGGGACGGTCGCCGTCGCCGGTCATGACCGTTTCGCCATCGGTCCGGCCGACATCGACGCTGCGGAACCAGCGGCCCCATTGTGGCGGCTCGACAGCCGAGCCATCGAGGCCACGTGTTACCGGGTGGCGTTTGCCCTGGTCGGAGAGGCGCGGATAGAAGCCGGCCTGATGCACGTCGCCGGTCGGTGTGGCGGGCAGGACTGACGATAGAGGGGTGAGCGCAATCGAATCCTGGCCGGCATGTTCTGGGCCGGCTGCGATCAGAAGCGCGCCGCCATTGCGGACATATTCGGCAATGTAGTCGTAATAGAGGATCGGCAGGACGCCGCGATGCTGGTAGCGGTCGAAGATGATCAGGTCGAAATCATTGATCTTTTCGACGAAAAGCTCGCGCGTCGGGAATGCGATCAGCGAGAGTTCATTGATCGGCGTGCCGTCCTGCTTTTCCGGCGGGCGCAGGATGGTGAAGTGCACGAGATCGACAGAGGCGTCCGATTTCAAGAGGTTGCGCCAGGCGCGCTCGCCGGCATGTGGTTCGCCAGACACGAGCAATACGCGCAGGTTCTGGCGAATGCCTTCGATCAGATGGATGGCGCGGTTGTTGACGTCGGTGACTTCGCCCGGCGTCGCGGCGACCGAGAATTCCAGGACATTGTTACCGCCACGGGGGACGCGGAAGGCAAATGAGGTCTCGGCGCCGGGAACGGCCGGGATGGTGCCGAGGTCTTCGCCGTTCATTCTGACCGAGACGTCGGCCGGCTGGTTGGAGGCCTCTCCGTCGTCGAAGACGCGGAAGGTGAGTTCCTGCTCCTCGTCGACAATGCCGAAGCGCGGGGCGCGCAGGATCTCGATGCGGCGATCGAATTCGTCGGCCTTGCCGGTGATCAGCGAATGCACCGGGGCGTCGAAGGGGAGCGCCTGACTTTCACCGGGGATGTCATGCACCTGGCCGTCGGTGACGAAGATGGCCCCGCCGACACGGGCCGGCGGCACGTCGGTGGTCGCGGCGGCCAAGGCTTCGAAGAGTTTGGTGGAGGGGGCGTCGCTGTCGCCGGGATCGGTGACCTCGATGATACGCGGCTCAATATTCGGGAAGCGGCCGAGGCGGTCGCGGATGCCCTGCAGGGCCTGGTCGGTCTGGTCGACGCGGCCGGCGATCTGCTGGCTCTGGCTGCGGTCGACGATCACGGGCACGACCGTCGTCAGCGGATCGCGCTCTTCCTGGAGGAGGAGCGGGTTGGCAAGGGCCGCGAGCACGGCGATGGAGGCGGCAAGGCGGATGGCTGTTCCGCGCACGCCGCGCAGGAAGCCGAGAACGGAAAGCACCACGGCCAGCACGGCGAGTACGGCGATGGCGATCCAGGGAATGAAGGGGGCGAATTCGAGCGTCATGGTCTCACTGCCCCAATCTTTCGAGCAGGGCAGGCACGTGGACCTGGTCTGCCTTGTAGTTGCCGGTCAGCATGTACATCATGATGTTGACGCCGGAGCGGAAGGACATTTCGCGCTGCATTTCATCGGCGGGCACGACGGGCAGGACGCTTGCGCCGTTCGCATCGATCGCCCAGGCGCCGAGCAGGTCGTTGCCGGTGATCATGATCGGCGTCACGCCATCGCCGGAGGAGGCAACGGCGCTGTTGCTCGACTGAGCTTCCTGGCGAGACTCGACCCAGAGTGGGCTGCCGCTGTAGCGGCCGGGGAAACCCTGCAGCAGATAGAAGGCGCGGGTCAGGACGTGGTCCGAGGGGACCGGCTCCAGCGGCGGGATGTCGATGTTGGCGAGGATGGCCTGCAGGCGTTCGCCATTGGGCGAGGCGCCAGAGTCGGCGCCCAGCATGGAGCCCTGATCGCGGGTGTCGAAGAGTACGGTGCCGCCAGCACGCATATAAGCGTCGATGCGGCTGATGGCGGCCGCCGACGGCATGGGGGCGGAGGCCGAAATCGGCCAGAAGATGATCGGGTAGAAGGAGAGCTCGTCCTTCGAGATATCAACGCCAACAGGCGGCTCGGGTTCGAGCGTCGTGCGGTAGGTGAGGAAGTCGGTGAGGCCAGCCAAGCCCTGTTCGGAGATGCGGTCGACATCGGTCTCGCCGGTGATGACATAGGCGAGATGGGTGTTGTCGAGGCGTTCGAGGATCTGTTCGTCGCCGGGCTTGGCATCGGCCGACTGGGCGAGCGCCTGACCGGTCGGGGTGACGGTAGCGAGCGCCACGGCAAGCGCGAGGATCGACGCCGCGGCGGCAGGCGCGCGCTTCGGCATGCGCGAGAACGCGCCGCCCATGAAGAGCACGATCAGGCTGTCGATCACCAGAAGCAGGAAGGCGAGGGTCAAGAGGCTCGGCTTCAGCGGTGTCGCGGCAGTGCCTGCCATGGGATCGCGGGTCACGGTAAGGCCTGTCGGCGAGGGGAGCGGGCGGAGCGTCGAATCCGCGGGCAGCAGATTGAGCGCGGTGAAGCCGTCTTCCGTGCCGTAGAGGCCGGGCGGGTTGTCAAAGGTCGCCGCATCAGGGCGATCGGGGCCGAGCGAGAGCGGCTTGGCTGCGCCTGCTTCGGCAGTCAGCGCGCCGCGTTCGGTGAGCAGGCGGAAGGGCGGAAGCGAAGGGGCGGTCGCCTGGCTGCCTTCCGCTTCGGCGGCGCCGACGCGGGTGAGCTGGACGATACGACGGAGCATCTCGACGAAGGTGCCCGAGATCGGCAGGTCGGACCAGGTGGCCTCGGCGCTCACATGGAAGAGCACGATGCGGCCGGCGCCATTGTCCTCGACGGTGACGAGCGGGGTGCCGTCGGCCAGGCTTGCCCAGGTGCGGGCGGCGAGGTCAGGCGTCGGTTCAGCCAGAACCTGACGCTTGACGAGGATGCCTTCCGGGCGCGGCATGCCGGCAAAGGGGCCAAAGGTCGGGAAATCGGCAAGCGGCTGCGGCTCGGCCCAGGAGAGGGCACCGCCCAGCGCGCGTTCGCCCTGGCGCAGGATGACCGGCACGAGCGGATCGTCTGACGGCGCTGCGGCAAGGCGGGGGCCGGCAAAGCGGATCAAGGTGCCGCCGCGGTTGATCCACGCTTGCAGCGGATCATAGACGTCTGCCGGCAGGCGGCCGACATCGGCCAGCACGAGGGCGGACGGGTTTTGGTTCAGGATCTCAGGGATGGCAACGGCGAGGTCCGTCTGGCCGGGCTTGACCACATCGGCATAGGGGCCGAGGGCGCGCTCGATGTAGTAGAGCGGCGAGAGGAGCGGCTGGAAGCCGTCACCGCTGTCACCGGAGACGAGGGCGACCTTGCGGCGGCGGAAGCCGTCATCGAGCAAATGAGTGGCGCCGGCCGAGGCGATGCCAGCGATGGAGAGGCGGGCGAAATCGTTGCGCAGTTCGAAGGGGGCCGCGATCTCGCCGGAGGCTTCTGACGTGCCCGCCGCGAAATCGACCTGGCCCGAAGCGATGACGCGGCCCTGGCGGTCCTGGGCATCGACAATAAGGCTGCGAGGTTCGGAGGCGTTCAGGCGCGAGAGCGTGACGGTCAGGGCATCCGAGCCATTGTTGGCACCGGTGATTGCCACGCTTGCTGCGCCGTCTCCTTCGACGATGCGGAATTCGGCGGGTGAGAGGCTGGCGAGATCCGAGAGGAAGGGGTCTTCCGCATCGCGGGCGATGCCGTCGGAGACATAGGTCAGCGTGCCGGGGCGTTCCAATGAGAATGTGGTGCGCAGGGCTTCGATCGTTCTCACACGATCAGGGCGGAGCGGATGGGGCGTTGCGGCGGCGAGCTTTTCCAGCGCCACGGCAGGCGTGCCGGGGATTGCGTCATGGGTTGCGTCCGCGGTGAAGACGATCGAGACGGGCAGGCTGCGGTCTGCGGCGTCGCTGATCAGGGCTGTTGCGGTCTCAACGCGGCGCTCCCAGTCGCCGACGGTTGCCCAGCCGTTGTCGACGACGAGCAGCAGCGGGCCATCGCCCGACAGGGTCGAGTTGCGCGGGTTGAGCACGGGGTCGGCCAATGCGAAGATAACGATGGCGGCCATCAGCATGCGCAGGAGCGTCAGCCACCACGGGCTTTTCGAGGGCGTTTCTTCGCGCTTCAGGACGCCGGCCAGGATCTTCAGCGGCGGAAAGATTTCCGCCTTTGGGCGCGGCGGTGTGAGCTTCAGCAGCCACCAGATGAGCGGTAGCGCGAGTAGGGCACCGAGAATGGCGGGGGCCCCAAAAGCCAGCGGCAATCCGGACATCAGCCCGCACTCCTGTTGACGGCGGGCGGCATGCCCGACAGGTGCATGTGCACGGCGACGAGGGCCTCGGAAGCGAGGCGATCGGTGCGGTTGTGGGTGAAGCTCCAGCCCATGCGGCGGAGCTGGTCCGACATCGAGTCTCGGCGGGCGAGATAGGCCTGCTGGTAGTCGTCGCGCAGCGTCTCGGCGCGGCCGGAGGTCAGCTTTTCGCCGGTCTCGGGGTCGGTGAATTCGGTGCGGCCGGTATAGGGGAAGGTTTCTTCGGCGGGATCGGCGACCTCGACGACATGGCCGCGCAGGCCACGGCGGGCGAGCGGCGTGATGCGCTCCATCACCCGGTCGGCATCATCGAGGAAATCGCCGATCAGCACGATGTCGCTCGATCCCCGGATCATGCGGGTGTCGGGCAGGCCTTCGGTGATGGGGGCATGCATGATCGCCGTTGCGAGCCGTTCGGCAGCATTGCGAGCAGAGATCGGCTCCATAATGCCGGGGCAGCCGATGCGTTCGCCGGAGCGGGCGAGGATTTCGGCAAGTGCCAGCATCAGCACGAGCGCGCGGCTTTCCTTGGAGACAGAGGCGAACGTCGACTTGTACATCATCGACGGCGACATGTCGGCCCAGAGCCAGACGGTGTGGGCGGCCTCCCATTCGCGATCACGGATATACATGTGGTCGTCGCGGGCGGAGCGGCGCCAGTCGATGCGCGCAAAACTCTCGCCGTCGGCATAGGGGCGAAACTGCCAGAAGTTTTCGCCGATGCCGCGCTTGCGGCGGCCATGCCAGCCGGCGATCACGGTGTTGGCGATGCGCTTTGCCTCGACCATGCAGTCAGGCACCAGCACGGCGCGCTGGCGGGCGCGCTTCAGCACTTCGCTTCCGGGGGTCTGCTCGACGATCTGGCCGATCGATGCCACGCGGTTAAGGCCTCCCTTACTTGCGCAGGTCGGAAACGAGGCTCGCGATAACGTCGCGAACGGTCATGCCCTCGGCGCGGGCCGGGAAGGTCAGCGCCATGCGGTGTTCGAGCACAGGCTCGGCGAGCGAGTAGACGTCGTCGATCGAGGGCGCGAGGCGGCCCTCATAGAGGGCACGGGCACGGGCACAGAGCATCAGCGCCTGGCCGGCACGCGGGCCCGGACCCCAGGCGACGTTCTTGTCGGTGGACGCATTGCCATGGCCGGGACGGGCGGAGCGGACAAGCGTGAGGATCGCGTCGACGACCGTGTCGGAAACCGGCATCTGGCGAATGAGCTTCTGGATTTCCAGGAGACGCTCGCTGGATATCACGGCGCTTGCGCGGCGGTCGCTAACACCCGTCGTTTCGAGCAGGATCTGCCGTTCGGCTGCGAGTTCGGGATAGAGAACGTCGACCTGCAGGAGGAAGCGGTCGAGCTGGGCCTCGGGGAGTGGATAGGTGCCTTCCTGCTCCAGCGGGTTCTGGGTCGCGAGCACGTGGAAGGGGGCGGGCAGCTGATAGGGCTGGCCGGCGATGGTAACGTGATATTCCTGCATCGACTGCAGGAGGGCCGACTGGGTGCGCGGGCTGGCGCGGTTGATTTCGTCGGCCATCAGCAGCTGGGCGAAGACGGGACCCTTGACGAAGCGGAAGGAACGGCGGCCGGTGTCGTCCTGGTCCATGACTTCGGTGCCGAGGATGTCCGAGGGCATGAGGTCGGGGGTAAACTGGATGCGGTTCGCGTCGAGGCCGAGAACGGTGCCGAGCGTGGTGACGAGCTTCGTCTTGGCAAGACCGGGTACGCCGACGAGGAGGGCATGGCCGCCGGAGAGGATTGCGAGCAGGGTGTTTTCAACGACCTTTTCCTGGCCGAAGATCACCTTCGCCACTTCCTGGCGGATCGTGGCAATGTCGGCGAGGGCCTTCTCGGCCTCCACGACGATCGCCTTCTCATCCAGTGCGACATCAGGATTTGGCATCATGCCCATGGTCTGCTCCAATTGGTTTGGCCTGGTCCGGAGAATCGAACGGACGCGCGAAGGTGCATGTTACTGAAACTAACTTATTGGCGAGAGGACGGCTGACAAGGACGTTTTGAATGACTATCTCGTGACTGTTATAGGCTAAAGACAAAACCGGGACGCAAAAATGGCAAGCGATACGCTGAAGGCGACGACGGATGCGGCAGGGCTTGCTGCGCTGATTTCGCGCGCGTCAGCGCAAACATCGGGCGGAAAGGCATCACTACCGCCGGTGGAACGCTGGGAACCGCTGTTCTGTGGGGATCTCGACATGGAAATCAGGTCCGACGGTACCTGGTTCTACATGGGGACCCCGATCGGTCGGGAGCCTCTGGTGCGCCTGTTTTCGACCGTTTTGCGCAAGGATGAGGACGGGAAAACCTACCTCGTCACGCCTGTGGAAAAGGTCGGCATCCGCGTTCAGGATGCGCATTTCGTCGCCGTCGAGATGAGTGTGACGGAAGAGGCGTGTGAGTCGGTGCTGACGTTTCGCACCAATGTCGGCGATGTGGTCGAGGCCGGGCCGGAGCATAAGCTCCGCTTCGAGGTTGTCGGCGAGAACCACGAGCTCAAGCCTTATCTTTCTGTGCGGGGCCGGCTGGAGGCGCTGGTGTCACGCGCCGTGATGTATGATCTTGTCGAGCGTGGGGAAGTTCTCGATGTCGAGGGCAAGGCGATGTTCGTTATCCGCTCGCGCGGTGCCGTCTTCCCCGTCATGCCTGCCGACGAACTCGATCGACTGTCCCGGTGAGCCTGATGACCTTTACTGCCGAGGATTTCCGCCGCCGGGCGCTCGAACAGGTGGGAGCGCCGCTCGAGCATGCCTGGCGCGATCATGGCGATCATGTGCTGAACCCCGACACCATCCTGCAATACGAACAGCTGAAGCTGAAGGATGCGGCGGTGCTGATCGGCGTGGTCGACGATTGCAACGAAGCGCGGATCATTCTCACGCAACGCACCGACAAGCTGCGCAAGCATGCGGGCCAGATCGCCTTTCCCGGCGGCGGCATCGATGCGACGGACGCCTCTCCGGAAGAAGCGGCGCTGCGTGAGGCCGAGGAGGAGATCGGCCTCGACCGGCGTTTCGTCGAGACGGTGGGGCGCCTGCCGCAATATCTGTCGGGGACCGGGTTCCGCATCCAGCCGGTGCTTGCCGTCATCCAGCCCGGTTTCTCGCTGACGCTCAATCCAGATGAGGTCGATAGCGTCTTCGAGGTGCCGCTGTCCTTTCTGATGGATCCGGCCAATCATCGACAGGATAGCCGGATGTGGCAGGGGGCCGTGCGGCATTTCTACGTGATGCCCTTTCGGGAACGGCATATCTGGGGCATTACGGCGGGGATCATTCGCACGCTCTACGAAAGGCTTTATGCATGACCAATCTTGCCGATCGCGACTGGTTCCAGGAGCCCGGATTGCAGAAGCTGATGACGCTGCTCAACAGTGGCGGCGCGGAGACGCGGGTGGTCGGCGGCGCGGTGCGCAACAGCCTGATGGGGCTTGCCGTCGGCGACATCGATCTGGCCACCACGCTTCTGCCGGAAGAGGTGAGCGGACGGGCGGCGGCCAAGTGCATCAAGGCGGTGCCGACGGGCATCGAGCACGGCACGGTGACGCTCGTCATTGATGGCAAGGGTTACGAAGTGACGACGCTCCGACGTGACGTCGAGACCAACGGGCGGCATGCGCAGGTGGCCTTTGGCGCGACGTGGCAGGAGGATGCGGACCGGCGCGACCTCACGATAAACGCGCTCTATGTCGGCGTTGACGGCGAGGTGGTCGATCTCGTCGGGGGGCTGAAGGATATCGAGACGAAGACCGTGCGCTTCATCGGGGATGCCGAGCAGCGCATCGCCGAGGATTATCTGCGCGTGCTGCGCTTTTTCCGCTTCTTTGCCCATTATGGCAGCGGACGTCCGGATACGGATGGCCTGAAGGCCTGTGCGCGGGCGCGGACGCAGCTCAAGACGCTGTCAGCGGAGCGGGTGTGGAGCGAGATCAAGAAGCTGTTGTCCGCGCGTGATCCCGGCCGTGCGCTGCTCTGGATGCGGCAGTCGGGTGTGTTGACCGAAATTCTGCCGGAAACGGAGAAATGGGGGATCGATGCGATCCCCGGGCTGATCGCGGCCGAACAGGCGCTTGGCTGGGAGCCGGAGGCGCTGCTCAGGCTCTGCTCGATCGTGCCGAAGGATGCCGCAAGGCTCGTGACGCTGTCTGAACGGCTGAAGCTTTCCAATGCCGAGGCGCTGGCGCTCGACCGTTTCGCCCGGGCGCCGAAGCCGCAGGAGACGGTGACCGATGTCGCC
Organism: Allorhizobium sp. nf9_anc; assembly: GCF_056323085.1. Lineage (NCBI taxonomy): Bacteria > Pseudomonadati > Pseudomonadota > Alphaproteobacteria > Hyphomicrobiales > Rhizobiaceae > Allorhizobium > Allorhizobium sp. nf9_anc. The sequence goes on from NZ_CM150481.1 coordinate 1,006,161, forward strand.
TTCGACCGTGATCTCTATCGCTTCGGCAAGGACGGCATGATCTCTGTCATGAAGCTTGAGCTTGCTTCTGTCCGTGCGCGGGCCGAGGGCGACCAGAAGGCGATGGCCCGCAGTGCGCGGCTGTTTGCGCTTCTCAAGCGGGCCGAGGGATTTGTGCGGCCCGTGCTGCCGATCAAGGGTGCCGATGTGCTGGCCGCCGGGATCGCGGCCGGCCCCAAGGTGGGCGAGATCCTCGGCAAGCTGGAGGAGGGCTGGATTGCTTCGCAGTTCAACCTCAGCCGCGAGGACCTGCTGGCGCGGATCGAGACGCTCGCCAAGTCCTGAGGTTTCATGAAAACTGAGTGAGCCAATACGTTCGATTTCGCCATCGGATTTGCGGGCGGCCCTCAACAAAGAGTGTCCGAAGCTGCGCGATCCAAGGGCGAGGTGGGGCGCGTATCCCTCTCGGCTTCACATGATCGACATGACGTCGGTCTGGCCCATCAGAGGAGGGACTTCCATGAAACGCATCGCATTTGCAATTGTCGCCGCAGGCATGACGGTCGCCGCTTCCTCGGCGCAGTCCGCCAACATCGTCGAGACTGCACAGCAGGCCGGCAGCTTCAAGACGCTTCTCGCCGCGGCACAGGCTGCAGGCCTGGTCGACGCGCTCTCCGGCGGCGGCCCGCTCACCGTGTTTGCGCCGACCGACGAAGCCTTTGCCGCGCTTCCGGCCGGGACCGTCGAGAACCTGCTCAAGCCTGAAAACAAGGACCAGCTGGCCGCCATCCTGAGCTACCACGTGGTGGGTCGCGAACTGACCTCGACCATGCTGCCGGGCCGGACCATCCATGTCCGCACCATCAAGGGTGGTGGTGACCGTACGCTTGCCGTCTCCAAGTCAGGAGCGGGCGTGACCGTGGACGGCGCAAACGTGGTGTCGGCCGATATCCGCACGGATAACGGCGTCATTCACGTCATCGACAAGGTCATGCTGCCGAGCAGCTGAGCTTAGCTTTACGCGGAGCCTGTTCGTCGGGCTCCGCGCCTTGCCGGGTCAGGTCATCCTTGGTTGGCGGCTGCCGCCGGTTGGTCGTTGAGGATGCGTTCCTTGATGTGTTCCACCATCGAGGGCCGAATGACCTCTTCGCCGTGGGTGACGCGCATGTGCTCGACGGCGCGCCGCACCACTTCTGCCTCATCTTCGGCACGCGTGTGCCATTCGCAGCCTGGGACCAGGGTGCCACATTCGAAGCGTTTCATGATCGTTTCCTCCCGTGTCATGATGCAGGATCAAACAAGGGCTGCGTGCTTTTGTTCGGCTTCACGGCCAAAAAAATGCCCGCACCAGGTGCGGGCAGAGGCAACCGACGCGGTGGATTTGAAAATTCAGTCGGGCATGGCCCAGGCGTGGAAAACGGAGCGCGCTGGCTGACGCTTGCCACGGTGAGCGCCGCTCTCGATGTCGTTGGCGGCAAGCCGGTCGGCTAGATCCTTGCCGGCCAGACCGAGGCGCACCTGCTCGACGAAATAGGAATGGGGCAGGTCGACATCGCTCGACTGACGCATCTGTTCGGCCAGGCGATCGATGAGTTCGGGCGCCTGAAGTGCGCGGTCTGCGGGTTCACTGACGCGGGACACGGATACTGAGCTGGATGGGGTCATCGCAATCTCCTCCTCGATACTGCGTGAGGCCGCAGAATGGGCTGGGCGCGGGCGGAGCGCAATGCAAACTGTCAAGTAAACGACACACTTTGTCGTAAGCGGCGGGAATCACCGCTCATTCTTTTTCGTGAGCAAGCTGTGCATAACCTATGTCAGCGGTAACCCCTGGGATTAGGGATAGCGGACCAGCGGAGGCAGCGAGGAGAGGATTGATTCGACATTGCCACCGGTCTTCAGACCGAAGATCGTGCCGCGGTCGTAGAGCAGGTTGAACTCGACATAGCGGCCTCGGCGAACAAGCTGTTCCTCACGGTCTTCGTCCGTCCAGGGATTGTTGAAATTGGCGCGCACGATCTTCGGATAGACGAGGTTGAAGGCGCGACCGACGTCCTGAACGAAGGCGAAATTGGCGTCGAAGCCGCCCTTTTCTTCGTCTGCCGTCAGCCAGTCGAAGAAGATGCCGCCGATACCGCGGGCTTCGTTTCGGTGGGGCAGGAAGAAGTATTCGTCGCACCACTTCTTGTAGGCGGTGTAGTCGGCGACGGCGGGATGGCGTTCACAGGTGACTTCCATAGCGCGGTGGAAGAGGCGGGTGTCCGGATCGTCCTGGGTGCGTCGGCGGTCAAGCACCGGCGTCAGGTCTGCGCCGCCGCCGAACCACTGGCTGGAGGTAACGACCATGCGGGTGTTCATGTGCACGGTCGGCACATGCGGATTGACCGGGTGGGCGATCAGCGAGATGCCCGAGGCCCAGAAGCGCGGATCCTCTTCGGCGCCCGGCATCTGTTTGCGGAATTCGGGCGAGAACTCGCCATGGACCGTTGATGTGTGCACGCCAACTTTCTCGAAGACGCGGCCATACATCATCGACATGCGGCCGCCGCCGCCCTTGCCTTCCTCACGCTGCCAGTCTTTCGCAGTGAAGCGGCCAGGCTCGCGATCGGCCATGGGCCCGGACAGTTCGTCCTCCAAGGTTTCGAAGGAGGCGCAGATCGTGTCGCGCAGGCTTTCGAACCAGGCACGCGCTGCCGTCTTCTTTTCCTCGATGTCCTCGGGCAGGCCTTTCGCCAGTACCGGTCGCTCCATGTCGTCCCCCTCCACGTCCTCACGCAACTCTCTCAGGACAAACGAATATCAGGTGAAATCGCGGGCGACCATATAGGGGCGGGGGTGTCCCCGGAAATTCGACTCGCCTTCCGGTTTTAGCTGCATTAATCTTGGCCCATGCGAGGGATTTCATGATGAAGATGCCTGGCCCGCCATCGTTCAACGGCCTCAAGAAGCGCATCGCCGACCACAGAGCCGGGACTGCCGGGCGTGTGGGCGGGCAGTACGTGCGTGAGACCTATTGCCTGACGCGGGAAGAGGCGCGGGCCAAGGCGCGCGAATGGTTCGACACCTTCCCCAAGGCCGCCTACTGGACAGAAGTCGAGAGCTGGCGGCAGCTCGACGGCGACCAGATCGAGTTCACCATGCGGCGGCTGCCTTCGGCGGACTGAGCGGCGCGGACGTTTGAGGCTTTAAAGCGCCAATCGCTAAAATTCTAACTTTGGCAGAAAGCCAATTACAAAACCTGATCTCTAATGTGGTCGCCATACAGCCGGAATGATGCCGGCTTTGGATCGACATGACATGCGACACAAGGTTTTCTCATGAGTTCAGTCTGGCTCAATCCGTCCGTTGCTGGTGGCGCTTCGATGGCGGGAGCATCTGCGTCCGCGCTGGACCGGGTGACGAAGCAGCCCGCTGCCAAGCCGGCTGTCGAAACTGATCCGAGTTCTTCCAGCTATTGGTCGATTTCGACCACGATGCGCGCGGGCAGCCTGTCCATGGGCAGCGTGCAGGAGGCGAACGAGATTGCAGCCGCGGTTACGGATACCGCCGCTCTCGGGCTTGAGCAGGCTACCGACATCGTCGCACGCATTCAACAGAAGCTCGTTCTCGCCAAGACCGTTGGCGCCGATCGCGATGCGATCAATGCCGATATTTCCCAGATGAAGACGGATCTCGCAGCGGTTGTCGAGGAGAGTACGTTCAACGGCGACAACTGGCTGGCAGTCGAGGCCGGCGGGCGGCCCAAGGTCGCCTCGCTGCTTGCGTCCGTCACGACAGACAAGGACGGCAGCCTGTCGATCAATATGGTGGATTTCGACACGGCGAAGTCGACGCTGGTCTCGCGCCAGGAGGCGAAGGACGGCACGCTGACGCGGGCTTATGCCGGTACGAGCCTCGGTGGCGTTCCCTACAATTATTACCTCATGGACGCCCAGTCCCGCGAACCGAACGAGCCGGGTGCGCGCGAGATCAAGATCGACAGCCAGACGACGGGTGACGAGATCGACGGCATGATTTCATCGCTCAATCGGGTGATGATCGACATGGTCGGAGCGAGTGCCGAAGTGAGTGCGTTCCGCAACCAGGTGACGGGTGACAGCGTGCTTGCGCAAGGGCTGCAGGGGGCGACGGAGCTCGGCGTCAGCCGCCTGGTGGACACGGAACTCAACGAACAGAGCGTGCGCTTGACGGCGGAGAAGGTGCAGGATCAGCTGCAAGCCTCGTCGCTCAACATGGCCAATGTCTCGATGACGTCGTGGCTGAGGCTCTAAGCGTATCTCTCTGATCCGGAATCGAAAAGGCCCGCTTTGCGCGGGCCTTTTGCTGTCGGTCCTGTGTTCAGGTCTTGGTCCGAGGGCGCTTGGGTTTGCCGCGTGGGAGCGGGACCATGATCGGTGTCGCCGCCTTCTGGGCTTTTGCGGCAGGCGCGGCTTTCGCGGTCGGCGGAGGTTCCGCTTCGGCCTCCTCTGATGCCGCTGTGGCGATCGCGGGCTCTGTCGGCAGCGTTTCCGTTTCGGTGAGCACTGACGGTTCGGGTTCGATGACGGCCGGTAGCGGGGCGTCCTCGACCATTGCTGGGAGGGGCGCTGCTTCGACCGGCTCGGCCTGTGACGCAACCTGTTCGGGGATTGCCTCTTCCGCAACAGCTTCGACGACGGGTTCGGGCACCATTGTCTCGGCCACAATAGGCTCGGGCACGATGGTTTCTGGCATTGCTGTCGAAACCGGCGCTTCGCCCCTCAGGATCTCGCTGAGGATCTTGGTCACGGAGAGCGCCGTCGGCATGTCGGTGTTGGTCGAGTGACCGCAGAGGGGGACCTTGATGTCGGTCGCGATTTTCGGGCGCGAATTCATCTCGCCGAACCAGTCGAGTTCGCCGACGACGTCGACGACCTCGGTGAAGGCTTCCGGCATCTTGATACGTCCACCGAAGGTGACGACGCGGGCGGTGTTTACAAGAGTTTCAAGCCGGCCCGGATCGCTGGCCTTGATTGCGTGGAGGGCGTCCGCGATGACGCGGTTGCCGCGGGAATGGCCGGCAATCAGGTTAAAGGAAAGGGTCGGATCGGCGAGCAGGGTCGCCACCGTATCGGTATCGAGCCCGGTTTTGCGCTCGGTATCGGTGTCTTCGTCGCGCTTGCCATAGGCGCCGAGCTTGGGGCGACCGACGACGTCGTCGATCACTTCGAGATTGCTTCTGATGTGGCCGAGCCAGCCGAACAGGAAGGCGCCGCCGATCGCCTCGTTGACGATGTCGCCGAGGCCGTAGCCGGAGACGACGGCTGCAACAGGTGCGTCGATTGCGTCCGCGACGTTGCGGGCAAAGGCGGCCGCCCCGATGGCCGAACCGCCGATGCCGGCGACTGCCATGGCACGGACGTTGCGGCCACCGCGCAGGCGGAATTCCTCGACACTGTCACACAGGGTCAGCATGCCGCCGCCTGTGGGCGGAACGATCATGATAAGGCCTTCGGAGGCGATGCTGTCGCTGATGTAGAAGGTTTCATCGGCCGTAAGCGCCTTCACGTCATAGTAGAGGGCGTCGATACCGGTGTTGCGGAGCCGCCAGGGTTCGAGCGCTGCGTTGCGCATTGTGCGATGCCGGACGCGCTCGGGGAAGCTCAAGGATCGGGCGAACTGGGTAAGGCCCAGGGCGAATGCTGTCTCAAACATGACTCCATCTCCCATTTTGCTGCAATGCAACATAACGGTTTTCGGATAAATAGGCAATGCGCGAATGACCTCTGGCGCACGCGTTTTGAGAGAAGACCAAAAGCTCTTGACCTCAACTGCGGTTGAGGTTGCACGGTACCTCTGTTCCAAAGAGGAGGTGCTGATGACGTGGAGATTTCGAGGTTCAGGCCGGGAAGCGGGTCTGGCGCAGTGCTTCGCCTGCGATTATCGCGGCGGACATGGCGACATTGATCGAGCGATGGCCTTCGACCATCGGAATGATCACACGATGGTCGGCCCGATCGTGCACATGGTCGGGGACGCCTGCACTCTCCCGACCGAAGAGGAGAATGTCGTTCCGGGCGTAGTCGAAGGTGGTGTAGGGCAGGGCTGCCTTGGTCGAGGCGAGCACAAGGCGGCGGCCTTCCTCAAGGCGCCAGGCGTCGAAGCGCTCCCAGTTGACGTGTCGGGTCATCGCGACACTGGCCAGGTAGTCCATGCCGGATCGCTTGAGGTTCTTGTCGGAGAGGACGAAGCCTGCGGGCTCGATGATATCGACTTTCAGCCCGAGACAGGCGGCAAGCCTCAGGATGGTGCCGGTATTGCCGGGGATGTCGGGCTGGTAAAGGGCGATGCGAAGGTCGGACATGCAAGGCTCATAGGCGATCCCCGGCGGACGCTCAAGCATGGCGGGATACCACGGGTTTGCTCTGTGATCGGTCTGCAACAGTTGGCGCCGAATGTCGCGCTCGCGGGAAAAGCCGGCTGGCAAAAAACGCGCGCGCCCGCTAGAACGAGGCTCTGTTCCACACGCACCAGGGAGGGCCATCGATGGATCTATTCGGTATCTCGCGCCAGCCCCGATTTATGGCTGCTGCCGCCTGACGGCGTAACCCTCGCGTCTTTTTCCAAACTGATTCATCCTGCGGCCATAAGTGGCCTCAATCATTGAATATTCGCGTGTCCGCGTCACCTTTTTCCGGTGTCGCCTGCGCGCCATTTCTGGAGATTTTCCATGTTCTCGTGGTTCGAAAGCCGCCTGAATCCCTATCCGGTCGATGAACCGAGCCTGCCGCCGAAGGGGCTCATCGCCTTTTGCTGGCACTACACCAAGCCTGCGGGCTGGTGGCTGGTTCTGCTCGGGCTGTGCTCGGGTCTCATCGCAGTCGCGGAAGTGTTTCTGTACCAGTTCCTCGGCAATATCGTCGACTGGCTGTCGACGGCCGAACGCTCAACCTTCCTGCAGACGGAGGGCGGTACGCTCGCCTGGATGGCGGCCCTGCTGCTGATCGGTCTGCCGGTGATCGGGGCCATCCACAGCATCACCATGCACCAGGTGCTGGCGGGCAATTTCCCGATGATTGCACGCTGGCAGATGCACCGCTTCCTGCTGCGTCACTCGATGACCTTCTTCGCCAACGAGTTTGCGGGCCGTGTCTCCACCAAGGTGATGCAGACGGCGCTGTCGATCCGCGAAAGCGTGATGAAGATCATCGATGTCTTCATCTACGCGACGACCTTCTTTGTCTCGATGCTGGCGCTGGTCGCCTCCGTCGACTGGCGGCTCGGCGTGCCGCTGGTCCTGTGGCTGATCGTCTATGCGCTGATCCTGCGCTACTTCATCCCGAAGCTGCGCAAGCTTTCGAGCGAGCAGGCGGATGCCCGCTCGATGATGACCGGCCGGATCGTCGACAGCTATACAAACATCGCGACGGTGAAGCTGTTTTCGCATGCGGGTCGTGAAGAGGTCTATGCGCGTGAGGGCATGGATGCATTTCTCGGCACGGTCCACCGGCAGATGCGGCAGATCTCGCTGCTCAACATCTGCGTCGACATCAACAATGCCATCGTGCAGTTCTTCGTCGCGGCACTCGGCATCTGGTTCTGGCTGAACGGCACGGTCACGGTCGGCGCAATCGCCGTTGCCATCGGTCTTTCCATGCGTATCAACGGCATGTCGCAGTGGATCATGTGGGAAGTGGCAGCGCTCTTCGAAAACATCGGCACTGTTTACGACGGCATGGGCATGATGACGAAGGGCCACGACATCGTCGACAAGCCGGAGGCAAAGGCACTTGCCGCGCCGAAGGGCGAGATCGTCTATGACGCCGTGCGCTTCCACTATGGCAAGCAGAAGGGCGTGATCGAGGACTTTTCCCTAACCATCAAGGCAGGCGAGAAGGTCGGTCTCGTCGGGCGCTCGGGTGCTGGCAAGACGACGCTCATGAACCTGCTGCTGCGCTTCTACGATCTGGAAAAGGGCAAGATTCTGGTCGATGGCCAAGATATCTCGGCGGTCAGCCAGGACAGCCTGCGGGCGCTCGTCGGCGTCGTCACGCAGGATACCTCGCTTCTGCACCGGTCGATCCGCGACAACATCGCCTATGGTCGCCCGGATGCCACCGATGCCGAAATCATCGAGGCTGCGAAGCGGGCCAATGCCTGGGACTTCATCCAGGGCTTGTCGGACATGCAGGGCCGCAACGGGCTCGAGGCGCATGTCGGCGAGCGGGGTGTGAAGCTGTCCGGTGGCCAGCGGCAGCGTATCGCGATCGCCCGCGTCTTCCTGAAGGACGCCCCTATCCTGATCCTTGACGAGGCAACTTCGGCGCTCGACTCGGAAGTCGAGGCGGCGATCCAGGAAAGCCTGTTCAAGCTGATTGAGGACAAGACGGTGATTGCGATTGCGCACCGACTTTCGACGCTGACACAGATGGACCGGCTGATCGTGCTCGACAAGGGCCGGATCGTCGAAGAGGGCACGCATCAGGAACTGGTCCAGACCGGCGGCATCTATGCCGATCTGTGGAACCGCCAGTCGGGCGGTTTCTTGCCGGACCAGACAGATCCTGAGCAGGAGCTGGAGAAGACGCGCCGTGCGGACGCCGAGGCGAAGGCGATTGGCGATGCCGCCGATGAGGCGGCCGAGTAACGCGAGACGCGACTGCTCGTTGGATCATTCGAGACTTGGCGGCGGCGGAGCAATCTGCCGCCGCTTTTTTTGGCGTCGCGATTTGGCGACTGGCTCCCCGTCTGCGCCATCAAAGGTTGCGTGCAGTTTAAGTAATTTATTCATTGTTGATTCTTTAGAACGGTTTCATCCCGACCTATTGGACGATGTCTTGTCCTTACACCCTGGCGACCTCCCACGCCGGGTTGGGAATGCTTTTTCCTCTCCGGAGACCAATCATGTCGAATCTCAAGATCAAAGTTATCTTGCCGCTGCTGTTTGCTGTCGTGCTGGCTTTCGGCATCGGCCAGGGCATCCTCGCCGTCACCTTCATCGAAAACGTCAAGGAACAGGTGGATATCATCGGCCGCGAGCGCCTGCCGAGAACGCTGGCAGTGGCGCGGATGAACGCGACTTTCGCCGAAGTGCGTCGTGACTACTCGATGCTTCTCAGTGCTGCACCTGAGGAGTTGGACGCCATTGCTGCGGCCACCAAGACAGCGCTGTCAGATCGCGATGCCGCATTTGCTGCCTATGAGCCGATGATCACCATGCCGGCGACGCGCGCACGCTTCGACCGGATGAAGGTGGCGCTTGCCGAATATGACCGTCTTGCCTCGCAGATGGTCGAACTGAAGCGGGCTGGCAACGAATCTGCCGCCAAGGCGCTGTTTACCGGTTCCATGGCTGCCAGCGCCCGCGAACTCGTGAGCGTGATGGATGAAACGATCAAGGCCAATGTCGAACTCAGCGATGCCGCCATCGCCGAGGCGGACCAGGTTTCGTCGTCCGCGATCAACATCACCATCCTTGCCGTCATCATCAGCGGTGTGATTGCAGCCGGTGCTGCCTTCTTCAGTTTTGCGCGTGTCGTCCGTCCGATTTCGGCCATCACCGATTCGATGCGTGGTCTTGCTGCCGGCGACACCAAGACGGAGATCCCGTTTGCCGGCCGTCACGACGAAATCGGCGATATGGCCGCTGCCGTCGCCGTCTTCCGCGACAATGCGATCGAACGTGCCGCTCTCGAACGTCAGGCAGAAGAAAACCGCTCGCTGAGCGAAACCGAGCGCCAGGCACGCGAGGCACAGAAGGCCCGCGAAGCAGCCGAGGTTCAGTTTGCCGTCGACCAGCTGGCCTCCGGTCTGCAGCGCCTGTCGGACGGTGACCTCGTCGCCCAGATCAACGAACGCTTTGCCGATCATCTCGATCCGCTGCGTCTCAACTTCAATCAGTCGGTTGCCCGCCTGAAGGAGGCCATGCGTGCCGTCAGCGAAAACGCCCGCTCGATCGATGCCGGCGCCAACGAGATGCTGGCGGCAGCCGACGATCTGTCGAAGCGCACCGAACAGCAGGCGGCGTCCGTCGAGGAAACGGCCGCAGCACTTGAGCAGGTGACGACGGCCGTCAAGGACAGCGCAATCCGCGCCGACGAGGCAGGCCAGCTGGTCAGCCGCACGCGGGAAGGGGCCGAGCATTCCGGCGAGGTCGTTCGCCGCGCCGTTTCTGCGATGCAGGCGATCGAGAAGTCGTCTTCGGAAATCTCCAACATTATCGGTGTGATCGATGACATCGCCTTCCAGACGAACCTGCTGGCGCTGAACGCCGGCGTAGAAGCGGCCCGCGCCGGTGAAGCCGGCAAGGGTTTTGCAGTCGTTGCCCAGGAAGTGCGCGAGCTTGCCCAACGGTCTGCCAATGCGGCGAAGGAGATCAAGGCGCTGATCACGACGTCGGGCGAACAGGTCCGCAATGGCGTGAGCCTTGTTGATGAAACCGGCCGTGCGCTCGAGACCATCGTGCGCGAAGTGCAGGAGATCAACCAGAATGTTCTGGCTATCGTCACCTCGACCCGCGAACAGTCGACCGGCCTGCAGGAAATCAGCATGGCGGTCAACCAGATGGACCAGGGCACGCAGAAGAATGCTGCCATGGTCGAGCAGTCTACGGCTGCAAGCCATGGGCTGGCGCAGCAGGCGGGCCAGCTGATGCAACTGATGTCGCAGTTCAAGACGGACGAGGGCGGCTACCAGGCATCGTCGCGCGTCGCGCCGGCGACGTCTTCTGCCCAGCCGCAGCCGTCGCCCGCCCGGGCGCTCGGTCGCAAGATCGCCAATGCCTTCAAGGGCAATACGGCTGTCGCTGCCGAGTGGTCTGAATTCTGATCATCCGCATTCGACAACGAGACAGGGAGGGGCAGCGATGCCCCTCCTTTTTTGTTTGGCCACCGCACCGGGTGCCTGTGGACGAGGCGAGAATTGCCCTTCGGACCGTAAGGCTTTGTTAGAATTAGGATTGGCATGGAGGCTGTCGGTGTTTTTCCGTTCGCCTACCTCCATTTCAATTCAGGATTTCAGTGGTGCAAAATCTCAAGATCAAACTTCTTCTGCCGATCCTTTTCGGCCTGATGGTGATTGTGTCCCTCGGCCAGGGCGCCATCGCCGTCCACTCTGTTTCGGATATGGACGGCCAGATGGAAGCGCTCGGCGGACGCCTCGACCGGTCCATCATGATTGCGGACATCGATTCCGTTCTCGGCGAGGTTCGCCGCCTCAACCTGATGATCCTGACGGCCGCCACATCGGCGGAGAAGAAGACGCTGATCGACACGCTCGCAGGCGCTCGCGAGCGGCTGAATGCGGCGATCGCGCAGTTCGATGCGGTGATCGTCCTCCCGGCTGTGCGCGAACGGTTCGATGCGTTCAAGGCAACCGTTGCCGACTATGGCACGCTGGGTGAAAGCTTCGTCGAGCAGGCGCTGGCCTCGAAGATCTATCAGGCCAAGGAAACCATCGCCCAGATGGTGCCGCTCGGCGACGCCGCGGGGAAGAGCCTGCAGGAGATTATCGAGATCAACCGCGCGACCGGTGTCCAGGTCCGCCAGGAGGCCGATGCCTCGGCCACGCTGGCGATGCGTCTGTCGCTGGCCGCCGTTATCCTTGCTGCACTGATGGCGCTCGGTGCGGCCATTGTCTCTGTTGTCCGCGTTGCGCGTCCGATCTCGACGATCACCGGTTCGATGCGCACACTGGCGGCCGGCGACACGGAAACGGGGATCCCGTTTGCCGATCGCCGTGACGAGATCGGCGAGATGGCGGCAGCCGTCTCCGTCTTCCGCGACAATGCGATCGAACGCGCCACTCTGGAGCGCCAGGCGGAGGAAAGCCGCAGCCTAAGCGAAACCGAGCGCATGCGTCGGGAAGAGCAGAAGGCGCGCGAGGCGGCGGAGGTGCAGTTTGCCGTCGATCGGCTGGCCGGCGGTCTGCAGAAGCTTTCGGACGGGGACCTCGCCGTGGAGATCGGCGAGCGCTTTGCCGACCATCTCGATCCGCTGCGGGTCAACTTCAACCATTCCGTCGAGCGGCTGCGCGACGCCATGCAGGCGGTCGGCGACAATGCCCGGGCGATCGATGCAGGCGCGAGCGAAATGCTGGCAGCGGCGGACGATCTTTCCAAGCGCACCGAACAGCAGGCAGCTTCCGTCGAGGAAACCGCTGCGGCGCTCGAGCAGGTGACGACGGCGGTCAAGGACAGCGCGCTGCGCGCCGAGGAAGCCGGTGCGCTGGTCGGGCGGACGCGGGTGGGCGCCGAGCGCTCTGGCGAAGTGGTGCGCCGTGCCGTGGACGCCATGCATGCGATCGAGAAGTCGTCTTCGGAAATCTCCAATATTATCGGCGTCATCGACGAAATCGCCTTCCAGACCAATCTTCTGGCGCTGAATGCCGGTGTCGAGGCGGCCCGTGCGGGCGAGGCCGGCAAGGGCTTTGCCGTGGTCGCCCAGGAGGTTCGCGAACTGGCGCAGCGTTCGGCGAGTGCGGCCAAGGAGATCAAGGGGCTGATCAACACGTCCGGCGAGCAGGTCCGGAACGGCGTGGCGCTTGTCGGCGAGACCGGCAAGGCGCTGGAAGCGATCGTGCGCGAGGTTCAGGAGATCAACCAGAACGTCACGGCGATCGTTACCTCGGCGCGCGAACAGTCCACGGGGCTTGCGGAAATCAACATGGCCGTCAACCAGATGGATCAGGGCACGCAGAAGAATGCGGCGATGGTCGAGCAGTCGACGGCTGCAAGCCATGGTCTGGCGCAGCAGGCAACCGCCTTGATGCAGCTGCTCGGCCAGTTCCGCCTTGGCGAGGAGACGCAGCGCATGGTCGCGCCGCGGGTTGCCCCGGCCCAGGCTGATAGCCGGCCGCAGGCGTCGCCTGCGCGGGCGCTCGGCCGCAAGATCGCCAGTGCCTTCAAGGGCAATACGGCGGTTGCCTCGGAGTGGTCGGAATTCTGATTGCCGCAGGCGGCACACATTTGACATTGAAACGGGGCAGGGATGCCCCGTTTCGCGTTTTGCGATCGGCTCTCCATTCACGGGGCTGATCGGTTCATTTGCCGAATTGGCTTGTCGCCGGGACGGCGTCGCGGCTATGCGGTGCCTTCGGCCATCCGGAGCCGATTTGATCGATCGCGGTCCCGGAGGCCCTGTCAGGAGCGTCATGCTGAAATACATCGACTGGATTTGGGCCGTGCTTGCCGGCGCCTTGCTGGCGGTCATGGTGACCATCAACAGCGGGCTTGCCGCGTTGACGACGCCGTTTACGGCGTCCTGGGTGGTGCATGGCGTCGGTGGCGTCGCGGCATTCTTCCTGCTGATCGCAAACGGCGCTGTGGCGAGGCGGGCTGGCCGGCTGCCGGCTGATGGAAAGGCACCGCTCTGGTCCTATCTCGGTGGCGCGCCGGGTGCCTTCGCGGTGGCCTTGAGCTCGATTGCCGTCAATTCCGAGCTTGCGCTGGCCGGTGGTCTGTCATTGCTGCTCGTCGGGCAGATCCTGTTTGGGCTACTTTCCGATCAGTTCGGCTTGTTCGGCACGCCCAAGCGCGTGTTGAACCGCTTCGACTTTCTCGCCACGATCTGCGTGATCGGCGGCAGCGCGCTCCTCATCTTCTCCAAGGGGGGCTGAGATGCTCGGAGCCGTCTTCATCGCGCTGATCGGCGGTGCCGCCGTTGGCATGAGCCGGTCGATCAACGGGCGCCTGACCATGGACCGCGGAGCTTTCACGGCCTCGGCCTGGAACCACTGGATCGGCTTCCTGCTGCTCTCGGTCTATATCCTGCTCTTCCATCGGGTCGGCCTGCCGCTGCTTGCCGACGTGCCGTTCTTCTATCTGGTCGGCGGCGTGATCGGGGCCTGCTTCGTTGTGATCAGTTCCTATGTCTTTCCCCGGATTGGAGCGGCGCGCTCTGGTCTGCTGATCATCGGCGGCCAGATGATCACCGGGCTGCTCATCGACCTTGCCCGCGGCACCGCGCAGTTCCATCCCGGCCAGGTGGCGGGCGTAGGGCTGATCCTCACGGGCATCTATCTCACGCGCTATACTAAGTGAGTTTCCCTGTGACGGGCGAGGTGTCAGGCCCGTTGCATTTTAGCGATCTCCGAAACGATCGGTTTCGATTTGGGGCGTAGCCTGCTTTGACCGGAACACCTGACGGAGGTGCATCCCATGTCAAATTTCGCTTATCGCACAGCCCCGCATGCCAGAGAGGCCGAAATCATCGGCCGAAAGGCGCTGGAATTCCTGAGCAAGAACCGGCTTGATCTGACGCCGCGCAATTTCGAGCTGATCTATGAGGTGCTGACGGGCCGGGACAAGGCACTTCGGGAAGCCTTCGTCGCGCTGCCCAAACCGGTGAGCCAGGCTGCGCTGTCGATGGTTGCGCAGCAGTTTTTGCCGGAGCGCCCTCTGTTTGCGACGCTCAAAAGTGTGAGCGAAGAGGCGCTTGGTGCGCTGGACAGTTTCCGCAAGGCGCTGGAAAGCGGAACGGTGACCGTTGCCGAGGCGCATCAAGGGGCGACCGAGCGGCTTGCGGCGCTTGATGGGCAGATCGGCCATTGCATCGAGGCTTTGCAGGCCGTCTCGCGACTGGTGACGCCGGAGCCGCAGGATGCTGCAGCCCAGGAGCATCTGGCGGCTCAACTCACCTTCGGCCTTCCGGGCTATGCCGCGCTCGAAGAGCGGCTTGCATCGATCTTCGGCGAGGGCGTGCCGGAGGATGGGGTGAGCCTGATGCTGTGCCGTATCGACGGGCTGGAGCCGATGAACCGCAGCGGGCTTGCTCAGGTCGGCGACTACATGAAGAATACGCTGGCGCGCTTCACCCATCGGCTGATCGACAAGACCGATACGGCCTACTGGACCGGCCCGGACGAACTCAGCCTGCTCGTCGGGGCGAGCAGCGAGAGCTATCTTTCGCAGCTCGGCGAGAAGATCGCGCGGGTGGTCACGGATGCCGAAACCATTGCACGGCGGTCGATCAAGTCGATGCCGAAGCTCGCCTGCCATTTCGGCTGTGCCCGAACCCATCGGCCGGTGCTGGCGGCGCAGCTTTATGGGGCCGCACGCCAGTCGCTGCAGCGGGCAGAGCTGACGGAAAGCCTGGTGCCGGTCTTTGCGGAAGTCTCGGCCGATGCCGCCACACTCCGCCGTTACGAGGCGCTCTACGGTCGCCGGATGCGGTGAGCCACAGAGGCGCGGTCGACCGTTTCGCCGATGCTGACCAAAATGTAATCTGGTCTGCAGCGCAAAAGCTTTGCCGTCCCGGGCAAACCGCCTATATCGCTTTTCATGTTTCAAGCTGTCGCCCGCCTTTTCGAAAACTGGCTCGATCCTTTCGCCCGGACGGACAATCTGCGTCCGCCGGAAAAGACCTGGGCTTTCGTGTGGTTCTATGTCCGTCAGGCCAAGCTTGCCTTCTTCCTGATGGCGATCTTCGGCGGGGCCGTCGCCATGCTGGAGGCGGGGCTGTTCTGGTTTGTCGGACGGCTGGTCGACCTTCTCGATACGGTGCCGAAGGAGGCCGGCTGGGACGGATTGATCGCGGCGCATGGCGGCGAGCTCCTGGCCATGGCGCTGATCATCCTCATCGGGCGCTTCCTGGTGGTGACGGTTGGGGCGCTGGTCGAGGAGCAGGTCATCGTCCTCAACTTCTTCAATCTCGTGCGGTGGCAGGCGCATGCGCATGTGGCGCGACAGTCGCTCTCCTTCTTCCAGAATGATTTTGCCGGACGCATCGTCACCAAGGTCTGGTCGGCGGGGCAATCGACCGGGGATCTGCTGACGTCATTGCTGCAGGTGGTGTGGTTCATGGTGATCTACACGATCTCGACCATGGCGCTGGTCGCACAGCTTGACTGGCGGCTGGCGGCGATCATTGGCGCCTGGGTGGCGATCTTCCTGGTGCTGGCCCGGTACTTCGTCCCGAAGATCCGCCATCATGCACGGGAGACGGCCGAGGCGTCGTCGATGCTGAATGGCCGGCTTGTCGACAGCTATTCCAACATCCAGACGCTGAAGCTTTTCGCCCGCGAGCGGCAGAACGACCACTACATCCGTGCCGGCTTCGACCGCTTCCAGGACACGCTGCGCCCGTTCGCGCGGCTGCTCACCGGCGTGCGGGCTTCGCTTGCCATCCTCTCTGGCTTCATGATCCTGATGGTGGCGCTTCTGTCCGTCGACTTGTGGTTTGCCGGTGCAGTGACAGCGGGTGGCGTCGCCTTCACGCTGGGCCTCGTCCTGCGCCTCAACATGCTGCTCGGCCGGATGATGACGCAGCTCAACGGCATCATGCGCAATATCGGCACCATCCAGAATTCGGCGGAGCTGGTGGCCAAGCCCATTGGTCTCACCGACAAGCCGGATGCGGCCAAGCTCCAGGTAAAGTCTCCCGAAATCCGCTTCGAGGATGTCAGCTTCCACTATGGCCGGAAGAAGGGGGCGATCGATCATCTGACACTGACGATCGAGCCCGGCGAGAAGGTTGGTATCGTCGGACGTTCCGGTGCGGGCAAGTCGACGCTCGTCAACCTGCTTCTGCGCTTCTACGATCTGGAGGGCGGGCGCATCCTGATCGACGGGCAGGACATCTCGACCGTCACGCAGGAGAGCCTGCGGTCGCAGATCGGCATGGTCACGCAGGACACGGCGCTTCTGCACCGCTCGATCCGCGACAACATTCTGTTCGGACGCGAGGATGCGGGCGACGACCTGCTTTTGAAGGCGGCGGAGCGGGCGGAGGCGCTCGACTTCATCCAGCGGCTCGAGGATCAGCGTGGCCGCAAGGGCTTCGATGCGCATGTTGGCGAGCGGGGCGTGAAGCTTTCCGGCGGGCAGCGTCAGCGCATCGCGATTGCGCGGGTGATGCTCAAGGATGCCCCGATCCTGGTGCTGGACGAGGCGACATCTGCTCTCGACTCGGAAGTGGAAGCGGCGATCCAGTCCAATCTCGACCGGTTGATGCAGGGCAAGACCGTGCTTGCCATCGCACACCGTTTGTCGACCATTGCGGCGCTTGATCGCCTCGTGGTCATGGACAAGGGCCGGATCATCGAGCAGGGCACCCATCAGGAGCTGGTGGCGCAAGGTGGGCTCTATTCTGAGCTCTGGGCCCGCCAATCCGGCGGTTTCCTCGATACCCGCACCGAGCTTACCACGGCCTGAGCGTTCACCGTCTCGAGCGGTGCCCGCAACCATTTGCATCGCTTGATGAACTGCCGCTCACACTTGCGATAAATCAAGCAATTGGGGATGGTATCCATGAAATCCGCGACATCGTGGCTCCTTGCCTGCGGAAGACTGGACAGAATAGATTATCGGGCTTAGAACGCGCCAATCTGGCGGGGAATCTGTGGCTGCACAGTGGCCGAACTGTGATTCCCGCTGCGGGGGCAAATGCGGTATGTCGCAGGATTGCGAGAGGAAAAAGTGACCGTGAGCGAACACGAGACAACGACAGAACATGCGGCCGAGCCTACGCGCCGCGACTTTCTCTATATGGTGACCGGTATTGCCGGCGCGGTCGGCGCGGCTTCGTTCGCCTGGCCGTTCATCGACCAGATGCGTCCGGACGCATCGACGCTCGCGCTCGCTTCGATCGAAGTGGACGTATCGGCGCTCGAGCCGGGCATGTCGCTGACCGTCAAGTGGCGCGGCAAGCCGGTGTTCATCCGCAACCGCACCGACAAGGAAGTGGAAGAGGCAAACGCCGTTCAGCTGGCCGATCTCAAGGATCCGGTCGCGCGTAACGCCAATGTCGACGCCACTGCCGATGCGACGGACCTCGCGCGTTCGGCCGGTGAAGGCAAGGAAAACTGGATCGTCATGATCGGCTCCTGCACCCATCTGGGTTGCGTGCCGCTTGGCCAGTCCGGTGATTTCGGCGGGTGGTTCTGTCCCTGCCACGGCTCGCACTACGATACGGCGGGCCGTATCCGCAAGGGTCCCGCGCCGACGAACCTGCCGGTGCCGACCTTCGCATTCACATCCGACACTGTCATCACGATCGGCTGAGGGGATAAGACACAATGAGTGGCCATTCGAGTTACCAGCCGTCCACCGGCGTCGAGAAGTGGATCGATGCGCGCCTTCCGCTGCCGCGTCTGATGTATGACAGCTTCGTTTCCTATCCGGTTCCCCGCAACCTGAACTATGCCTACACCTTCGGTGGCATGCTGACCGTCATGCTGCTGGTGCAGATCCTGACGGGCGTCGTGCTCGCCATGCACTATGCCGCTGAAACGACCGTCGCCTTCAACTCGGTCGAAAAGATCATGCGCGACGTCAACAACGGCTGGCTGCTGCGCTACATGCATGCCAACGGCGCGTCGTTCTTCTTCATCGCCGTCTACCTGCACATTGCCCGTGGTCTCTACTACGGTTCCTACAAGGCACCGCGCGAAATCCTCTGGATCCTCGGCGTCGTGATCTTCCTCCTGATGATGGCAACCGCGTTCATGGGCTATGTTCTACCCTGGGGGCAGATGTCCTTCTGGGGTGCGACCGTTATCACCGGCTTCTTCACCGCCTTCCCGTTCATCGGTGAGAGCATCCAGCAGTTCCTGCTCGGCGGCTTTGCGGTCGACAATCCGACGCTGAACCGCTTCTTCGCGCTGCACTACCTGCTGCCGTTCATGATCGCCGGTGTGGTTATCCTGCACGTCTGGGCGCTGCACGTCACCGGTCAGACCAACCCGACCGGCGTCGAAGTGAAGTCCAAGACCGATACCGTTCCCTTCACGCCCTATGCGACGCTGAAGGATGCGCTTGGCCTCTCGGTCTTCCTGCTGGTCTTCGCCTACTTCGTCTTCTACATGCCGAACTATCTCGGCCATCCGGACAACTACATCCCGGCTGACTCGCTGAAGACCCCGGCTCACATCGTTCCGGAATGGTACTTCCTGCCGTTCTACGCGATGCTGCGCGCCATCACCTTCGACATCCTGTTCATCGACTCGAAGCTCGGCGGCGTCCTCGTGATGTTCGGTGCGATCATCGTGCTGTTCTTCCTGCCCTGGCTGGATACGTCCAAGGTTCGTTCGGCCGTCTACCGTCCGTGGTACAAGCTGTTCTTCTGGATCTTCGTTGCCAACTCCATCCTGCTGGGCTGGCTCGGCGCGATGCCGGCAGAAGGCATCTACGTCGTCCTGTCGCAGGCCGGCACTGCCTACTACTTCGGCTTCTTCCTCGTGATCATGCCGCTGCTCGGCCTGTTCGAGACGCCAAGGCGCATCCCGAACTCGATCACCGAAGCGGTTCTCGAAAAGAGCGGCAAGTCCGCTGCTGCCCAAGCCTGAGCACGTGAGAGGAAGATAACAATGAAAAAGCTTGTCACGAGCATCGCGCTGATCGCCGCCTTGGCCGGGTTCTCCGGCCAGGCGATGGCAGCGGAAGGTGGCGATCTGGCCGAGATGACGCATCATGCTGCGCAGACCGGTCACTACCCGATCCTGAAGCCCGAGCAGATGGACTGGTCGTTTGCCGGCCCGTTCGGCAAATACGACAAGGGCCAGCTGCAGCGCGGCCTCAAGGTCTACTCCGAAGTCTGTGCAGCCTGTCACTCGATGAGCCTGGTCGCCTTCCGCACGCTGGAAGATCTGGGCTATTCGGAAGCGCAGGTGAAGGCTTTCGCGGCGAACTACGAAGTCACCGACGGCCCGAATGCCGATGGTGAGATGTTCACCCGTGCGGCTGTTGCATCCGACCATTTCCCGGCACCGTTCCCGAACAAGGAAGCGGCTGCTGCGGCCAACAATGGTGCGGCTCCGCCGGACTTCTCGCTGATCGCCAAGGCACGCGGCGTTACCCGCGGCTTCCCGACTTTCGTTTTCGACATCTTCACCCAGTACCAGCAGGGCGGCCCGGACTATATCCACGCGCTGCTCACCGGTTACCAGGATCCGCCGGAAGGCGTTGAAGTTGCCGAAGGCACCTATTTCAACCCGTACTTCATCGCCGGTCAGTCGCTTGCCATGGCACAGCCGATCTCCGACGGTCAGGTGACCTATGACGACGGTTCGCCGGAAACGCTTGAGCAGTATTCGCGTGACGTTTCCGCCTTCCTGATGTGGGCTGCAGAGCCGCATCTCGAAGACCGCAAGCGCATGGGCTTCATGGTCATGGTGTTCCTCGCGATCTTCACCGCGCTGATCTACCTGACGAAGAAGTCGGTCTACGCGAACAAGGAACACTGATCCGAAGGGATTACGTTCACGGAAAAAGGCGGTCTTCGGGCCGCCTTTTTTATTGGGAGCCCACACCATTCTTGGTAAGGTCCCGCGCAAGATCTCCCCGACACAATCCGGATGCCCCATGAACCCCGACACGCAGAACTATCTCACGAGCTCGATCCGCTCCATTCCCGACTATCCGAAGCCCGGGATCATCTTCCGCGACATCACCACGCTGCTGGGTGACGCGCGGGCGTTTCGGCGCGCGGTGGATGAGCTGGTGCAGCCCTATGCCGGTCTAAAGGTCGACAAGATCGCCGGTATGGAAGCGCGTGGCTTCATTCTCGGTGGCGCTGTTGCCCACCAGCTTTCGGCCGGCTTCGTGCCGATCCGCAAGAAGGGCAAGCTGCCACACGAGACCGTGCGGATCGCCTACAGCCTGGAATATGGCGTGGACGAGATGGAGATCCACATGGACGCCGTGAAGCCCGGCGAGAAGGTGATCCTGGTCGACGACCTGATCGCGACCGGTGGCACGGCCGTCGGTGCCGTACAGCTGCTGCGCCAGATCGGCGCTGACGTCGTGTCTGCCTGCTTCGTCATCGACCTGCCGGAACTCGGCGGCCGCAAGAAGCTCGAGGCGCTCGGCGTCGAGGTTCGCACGCTCGTGGAATTCGAGGGGCACTGAGCCTTTTTACAACGACCGGGCGCTGCGCCCGGTCGACCTCCGGCTGGTGTCTCAGCGCTCTGCCAGCGCCAACTTCCCCGCCATCAGCAAGAAGCCACCTGCAAGCAGCCGGTTGACGATCCGCATACGGTGCGGGCGCTCGACCAGCCCATGGCGCATCGCGGCTGCGGCAAGGCCGTAGAGTGCGAAGACCACTGATGTCACGGCCATGAAGACGAGGCTGAGACCACCCATGGTGGCCAGGGGTGCCGGATCGGCCTGATCGACGAATTGCGGCAGGAAAGCCAGGAAGAAGAGCGAGAGCTTCGGATTGAGCAGATTGATCAGGACCGCCTTTCGGATGATCCGCCAGGCCTCGCGGTGCGGTTCAGATGCCTGTTCCTGGGCGAGGCCGCTTCGCCACAGGCCGATTGCCATCCAGATGAGATAGGTGATGCCCGCATAGCGGATCAGTTCGAAGAGACGCGGCTCGGCGGCGACGAGGGCGGCGAGGCCGAGCGCTGCCGCCAGCATATGCGGGACGATGCCCAGCGTGCAGCCGAGGGCAGCGATGAGGGCGCTGCGGCGTCCGCCGCCGAGTGCGGCTGCCAGGGTGTAGAGCGCGCCCGTGCCGGGCGTTGCGACGATGATCAGGGTCGTCAAAAGGAAATCGAGGGTCATGCTGGTCTCCTGCGTTGCTGGAGCGAGCATGCCGGTGTCAGGCGCTGCGGTCTTGTACAGGATTGCAGCCGAGCCGGGCGCGGCGATAGGCACCAGGGGTAAGGCCGAAGCGGCGGCGGAATTCACGGTGCATATGGCTCTGATCGACGTAACCGCAGGCGGCTGCGACCTCAGCGGGAGGCAGACCTTCAATGAGCAGGCGGCGGCTTAGGTTGGCACGGCTCTGCATGCGGTAGGCATGGGGCGTGATGCCGGTGTGGCGCTGGAAGGCGCGGATCAGCTGAAAGCGGCTGAGGCCGGCTTCGCGCGCAAGGTCCGAAAGATCGGCAAGGCTTGTCGGATCCTCGTCCAGGTGTTGGCGAACACGGGCAAGACTGGCCGGCAGGGCAGGTGCCGCCTGCCTGCGGCGAAGCAGTGCCTTTCCGAGAATGAGGACGAGCGCTTCCCGAAGGGCGTCCGCCGGCAGGTCTTCCGGTCCATGGTCAAACCGGCGATGCAAGGCCGCGAGATGATGGCGAATATCTCTGTCAGCGAAGACGGGCAGCTCGAATTCCAGGTCCGAGATCGCTGAGACCAGATCGGATACGCTGTCTGTGAGGAGGGCCGGCGTCAGGTAAAGCATGTACCAGCTGCGCGGCGTCCGGCCGATCGGGGCGCCGTCATGCACTTCGCCCGGATTGACCGTTATCAGCTGGCCTGCTTCGGCTTCGACCTGACCCCGGCCGGACGCCGAGATCTGGCCGCCGGCGGAGAGAAAGCCGATGCCATAGGTGTCATGGGTGTGTTTTGGAAAGACATGCGCGCTTGTGGCCGAGACCGCTTCCAGGCCGCTGAGAGATGTCGGATGGAAGCGGAAGTCGGCCATGGCGGATCAGAGGGCGAGCGCTTTGGCGATGTCGTCGGCAAGATCCGACGGAGCCGTGCGAGGGGAGTAGCGAGCGATGGGCTGGCCGTCGCGGCCAATAAGGAATTTCGCGAAATTCCAGCCGATCTCGCTGCCCTGTTCAGCGCCTGGTGTTTCAGCCTTCAGCCAGGCGTAGAGCGGGTGGGTGCCCGCACCGTTCACTTCGATCTTGGCGAAGAGGGGGAAGGTGACGGCGAACTGTGTCTCACAGAAGAGGGCGATTTCCTTCTCCGTGCCGGGTTCCTGGGCACCGAACTGGTTGCAGGGGAAGCTAAGCACGACGAGGTCGGGATTGTCCTTGTGGAGTGCTTCCAGGCCCTCGTATTGGGGCGTGAGGCCGCAGGCGCTCGCGGTGTTGACGATGAGCAGCACCTTTCCGGCATAGTCTTTCAGGCTGCGCTCGGTGCCATCGATGGCGGTCATGGTGAAATCGTGGATGCTCATGGCGCTTGTTCCTCGTCGGGGAAGAATTCGATCAGGTTGCTCTTGAAGCGCAGCACGGTTTCGCCGTGCTGGTTGACCCCTTCGGAGAGGGCCGAGTTCAGAATGTAGCGGTTTCGCCCTTGAACGGCGCGGCTTTCCAGCGGGATCATGAAGAAGGTGATGGTGTCGCCGGCGAAGACGGGTTTCAGCCATTGCAACTCGGCAAAGCCAGGCGAGGGGCCGAGCTTCGGCGGCGCGATGCCTTCGGCTTTCAGGCGTTCGATCTCCCGTCCGATAAAGCCGATGAAGCTCTTCATCCAGTTGGCGCAGGTGTGCCAGCCGGAGGCGCAGAGCGCACCGAAGACGTAAGTCTTTGCGGCTTCCGCATCGATGTGGAAGGGCTGCGGATCAAACTTCTCGGCGAAGCGGATGATGTCTTCGGCGGTAAAGGTGACGCTGCCGAGTTCGAGGCGGGTGCCGGCGGGATAGAGCTCGAGCATTCTCATGCGGTGACCTCCGACATCTCGCGACGGCGCACCATCACGGCATTGCGGGCCTTCAGCACCGTTTCGCCGCGCTGGTTGTGCAATTCATGGCCGAAGGTGACGATGCCGAGATGGGGGCGGGAGCGCATCACGCGGACCTCTTCGACGACGGACTGGCCGGACAGCGTGTCGCCGGCAAGCACCGGTTTGCGCCATTGCATGAACTCGATTCCGGGCGCGCCTTCGGAGGCGGCTTTGAGCACATAGGCATCGATCATCAGGCGCATGAAGAGGCTGGACGTGTGCCAGCCGGAGGCGGAGAGGCCACCGAGGATGCTGGCCTTGCCGGCTTCTTCCGAGAGATGCATTGGCTGCGGATCGAATTCGGTGGCGAATTCGATGATCTCTTCGGCGCTCACCAGACGGGGCCCGAGCGCAAAGCTTCGGCCCTCCGTGAAGTCCTCGTAGTGAAGCCTGTCTTCCTGCATGCGCCGTGTTCTCCAATGCCTTGCCAGTCGCTATGGTCATAAGCGGGAATCGAGAGGTGGTCCATGGCGGGTTGGGCAGATCAGGCCGGCTTTCTGGCAGGCATCGATGTAGAGGCACGGCAGGCGCTGGAGGCGCTGACGCCGATGCATGTGCCTCACCGCACGACGCTGTTTCGGCCCGGCGACGCCGCGCAGAGTTTCGTCATACTGCTCTCCGGCCGGATTGGCGTTTACCTCACGGGGCGAAACGGACGGGAACTGCTTCTCTATTCCGTGACGCCCGGCGAGACTTGCGTACAGACAACGCTCGGTGTGCTGGGTGGTGCGCCCTATTCGGGCGAGGCGGTGGCCGAGAGCGACCTCGTGGCCGTGATGGTTCCGCCCGCCGTCTTCGAGCGGCTGATGGCGGATTCGATGGCCTTCCGCAATTTCGTCTTTCGAGCCTTCGCCGACCGGCTGGGCGACCTGATGTTCGTGCTGGAGCAGGTGGCCTTCGTGAAGGTGGAGCAGCGGCTGGCGCATGCGCTTCTGGAGCGGGCGGCCGAGGAGGGGCATGTCGCCCTCACACATCACGACCTTGCCGTCATCATCGGCACGGCACGCGAGGTGGTGTCGCGGCGGCTGGAGGCGCTCGTCTCCAAGGGCGTGGTGGCCAATGAGCGCGGGCAGATCCGCATCATCAATCGCGCCGAGCTTGCCCGCATGGCACGGGCTTCAGACGGTTAAGACTTTGCAAAGCCCGTGACTAAGTCACCGACGCGGCGGCAAGGCAGCGATAGAGTCATCCCATCGTCAAACCAAACGGAGGGAAATCACCATGTTTGCCAAGAATGTCGGCGGTCTCGACCGCATCCTGCGCATCGTTGCCGGTCTCGTGCTTCTTTCGCTGTTCTTCATATATCCGGGCGCCTGGTGGCGCTACTTCACGCTGATCGGGATCGTGCCATTTGCAACCGGCCTGATGTCGAGCTGCCCGCTCTATTCGATCATGGGGCTCTCGACCTGCCCGGTGAAGCGGGCCTGAGGTTTACAGAGCTCTAAAAATGCAACAAAAGGCCGCGAGTTGATCGCGGCCTTTTGTTGTTACAGGCGTCACACTTAGGTGTTGAAGCGGAAGTGGATGACGTCGCCGTCCTGGACGACATATTCCTTGCCTTCGTCGCGGCCCTTGCCCGCTTCCTTGGCGCCGACTTCGCCCTTGAAGGCGATGTAGTCGTCATAGGAAATGGTGAAGGCGCGGATGAAGCCGCGTTCGAAATCGGTGTGGATCACGCCAGCGGCGGCCGGTGCCTTGGTGCCGCGGACGATGGTCCAGGCACGGCATTCCTTCGGGCCGACCGTGAAATAGGTGATCAGGTCGAGCAGGTGATAACCGGCGCGGATCAGGCGGTCGAGGCCGGCTTCATCAAGGCCGAGTGCAGAGAGGAATTCGGTGGCTTCCTCTTCCGGCAGCTGGGCGACTTCGGCTTCGATGGCAGCCGAGATGATGACGCATTCGGCGCCCTGCTCGGTTGCCATCTTGGCGACAGCTTCGGTGTGCTTGTTGCCGGTTGCGGCGTCACCTTCGGCGACGTTGCAGACGTAGAGGACCGGATGCGAGGTGAGGAGGTTGAGGCCCTTGAGGATCTCGATCTCGTCAGGGGCAAGCGTCTTCAGGAGAAGACGGGCGGGCTTGCCTTCGTTCAGCAGCTTGACCACCTGTTCCATGATCGGCAGCTGGGCGGTCGATTCCTTGTCCTTGGAGGCGGCGCGCTTGCGGGTCTGCTCGACGCGGCGTTCCAGGCTTTCGAGGTCGGCGAGCATCAGCTCGGTCTCGATCGTATCGGCGTCGCCAACCGGGTCGATCTTGCCTTCGACATGGGTGATGTCATCATCTTCGAAGCAGCGCAGCACGTGGACGACGGCATCGACTTCGCGGATGTTGGCGAGGAACTTGTTGCCGAGGCCTTCGCCCTTCGACGCGCCGCGCACGAGGCCGGCGATGTCGACAAAGGAGATGCGGGTCGGGATGATTTCCTTGGAGCCGGCGATATCGGCCAGCTTTTTCATGCGCGGATCGGGAACGGCCACTTCACCGGTGTTCGGCTCGATCGTGCAGAAGGGATAGTTGGCTGCCTGGGCTGCCGCCGTCTTGGTCAGCGCGTTGAAAAGTGTGGACTTGCCGACATTCGGAAGCCCGACGATACCGCATTTGAAGCCCATGGCTCTGAATACCTGCTCGGGATGGATTTTCGTTGCCCACGCCTATGAGGTATAGGAGGGACATGGTCAAGTGTTGCGGGCCTGATGCGGCCTCTAGATCCGGAAGGAACCCATGGCGAAGGATACGGTACTGACGCCGAAGACGGTGACCAAGCCCAAGGTGGAGAAGCCACGGCTCTACAAGGTGCTCCTGCACAATGACGATTATACGCCGCGCGAATTCGTCACGATCGTCCTGAAGGTGGTGTTCCGGATGAGCGAGGAGACGGGTTACCGGGTGATGATGACGGCGCACAAGTTCGGCTCGGCGGTGGTCGTGGTCTGTACGCGCGAGATTGCGGAGACGAAGGTGACGGAGGCGATGGATCTCGCCAAGGAGGCGGGCATGCCGCTGTTGTTTACGGCAGAGCCGGAGGAGTGAGGACGCGAAGCTCGCGTCCTCTCGATCGGGCAAGCGGTTACCTCCGCTTGCTTACTGTGTCTGCGGAATCCGTGCGATGACCTTGATCTCGAAGTCGAAGCCGGCGAGCCAGGTCACGCCGACCGCCGTCCAGTTCGGATAGGGCGGATCGGGGAAGACTTCAGCCTTGACCTTCATGATCGTTGCGAACTGGTTTTCCGGGTCGGTGTGGAAACTTGTGACATCGACCAGGTCGGTGAAGCTGCAGCCTGCGGCGGCCAGTGTTGCCTCGAGATTGGCGAAGGCGCGGCGCACCTGGGCTTCGAAGTCGGGTTCGGCGGTGCCGTCCTCACGGCTGCCGACCTGACCGGAGACGAAGAGGAGGTCACCGCTGCGAATGGCGGCGGAATAGCCGTGTTGTTCGTAAAGCGCATGGCGGTTTGCGGGGAAAACGGGTTCAGGTTTGATCATGGGTATCCTTTCGGGCATGCGGCATCGTTCCGCCCGTGGGTGGGTCGGTGAAATGCCGCTTGGCTGCAGGCTGAAGATTTCATATACGTTGCGTATGTAGATTTATTCGCATACGGGTCGTATGTCAAATTCATATACGCAGTGTATGTGAAGTCAGGAGATTGGCGTGAAGCGCGCACGGTCGGAAAGCATGGCGGAAAATCGCGGCAAGCTGATCGCGGCTGCGCGCAAGGCCTTTGCGGAGAAAGGCTATGCGGACGCCTCCATGGATGCGCTCACCTCAGACGTGGGTCTGACACGCGGCGCGCTCTATCACAATTTCGGCGACAAACGCGGGCTGTTTGCCGCCGTCGTCGAGCAGATCGATGGCGAGATGGCCGAGCTGGCCAAGGCGCGCGGTGCTGTGGCAGGCGAGGGGTGGGATGCGCTCCTGGCTGAAGGGGCGGCCTATATCGAGATGGCGCTTGATCCCGAGGTGCAGCGCATCGTGCTGCTTGACGGTCCTGCGGTGCTCGGCGATCCCTCGTTATGGCCGAGCCAGAATTCCTGCCTCCAGGTGACCCGTCAGGCCGTCGAGGACCTGATGGCGGACGGGATCCTCAAACCGGTCGATACGGAAGCCGCGGCGCGGCTGATCAGTGGGGCCGCGCTCAATGCCGCGATGTGGATTGCCGCCAGCGCGGAGCCCGAGAGCGTGCTGCCGCGTGCGCAGGTGGCGTTTCGGGCACTTGTCGAGGGGCTGCTTGCAAGGCCGGTGCAGGCGGGCCAGAACTAAGGCCGGAAACCAAATGATTACGTCTGCTGGCTAGACTTAGCCCATGAACCCCGACCCGCAGACACTCGCCGAAGCAGCCACCTGGCACTATGCCGTGGCGCTGGCTGTGTTCGCCCTGCTGGGTGCACTGGGGCATGTTTCGCGCGCCGTTTTCAACCTCTTGCCGGACCGCCTGTCGGATCGGCCTGTCATGGATCTCGTGATCAGCGACGGCTACAGCTGGACCGACATGATCTTCAAGACCGAGTATGACGATGCGGGCTATTACCGCCTCGACAGCCTGCATAACTTACGGCTCGCGGTGTGCTGGGCCATGCTGAGCGGGTTTGTCGTGCTGCTGCTCGTTCCCGATGTCTCGAAAGTCATTGCCTACTGGATCGACTGGGGGCTCGCAGCACTCGTCGATCTCTTCTGGTACCGGGTCGAGACGTTCGAGTGGTGAGGCCTTGGCCTCACTTCTTCTTCGCCTTCACGCCGAGCGCTTCCGCGCTGATCCAGAACACCGCGTCTTCCTCTTCCGTCGTCTCGACCCAGAGGAAGTCGAGGTCTGGGAATTCGGCTTCAAGGATGTCGCGGCCACGGCCGATCTCGCAGAGCATGCCGCCGCCCGGGTTCAGGTGCTTGGGGGCCTCAGTGAGCAGCGTGCGCACGAGATCAAGGCCGTCTTCGCCGCCATCATGGGCCATGGCGGGTTCGGCGCGGTATTCGGCCGGGAAGGCCTCCATCGCCTCGTGATCGACATAGGGCGGGTTGGTGATGATCAGGTCGAACTTGCGGCCGGCAAGTGGCGTGAAGAGATCGCCCTGGTGCAGCGTCAGCTGGTCCTTGAGGCCATAGGCCTGGCGGTTCTTTTCGGCCACGTCCAGTGCATCCGTGGAGAGATCGACGGCATCGACTGATGCCAGCGGGAAGAAACGCGTGGCGAGGATGGCGAGGCAGCCGGAGCCGGTGCAGATGTCGACCACGCTTTCAACCGCGAAGGGATCAGGCAGGAAGGTCGAGCCGAATTCGCCGCCATATTCGTTGAACAGGATCTCGCCGATATGCGAGCGCGGCACGATCACGCGTTCGTCGACGAAGAAGCGCAGGCCCTGGATGTAGGAGCGGCCAGTCAGATAGGCCGAGGGCTTGCGGGTCGCAACACGGGTTTCGATGCGCTCGGCGAGCAGGCGCCGCTCGGCGGGCAGTAGTTTCGCATCGAGGAAGGGGTCGAGCGCGTCGATCGGCAGGTCGAGGCTGTCGAGCACGAGGAAGGCAGCATCGTCGACGGCGGTGTGGGTGCCGTGGCCGTAGCTGAGTTCTGCGGCGTTGAAGCGGGAAATGGCATAGCGCCAGTAGTCGCGCAGGGTGACGAGGTCGGTGGTGATGTCGTGGCTCATGGCAGTCTTCCGGTCGTTTGCGCGGCTATCGGTTAAAGGCGGGGCAGGGTGGGCCCGTGATTGTGTGGTCAGTCGCCCTTGGGGCCGAACATCTTCTTCAGCATCTCAGCCATCGGGCCGGTTTCGGGAAGCTTCTTCGGCTGGTTAAAATTGCGGGCCTGATGGATGTGGGACTGGGCCGGCTTCGGGGTCTTTGGGGCCTTGGCGGGCTTTTCGTCCTCGGCCTTGCCGCCGGTTGCGAGCGCCAGCTTGTTCATCAGCTGCGAATCCTCACCGCGTACCAGCATTTCGGCATTGTCGGCGAGCGCTTCGAGCAGCGGATCCAGCCATTCGGCGTCCACCTTGGCGAAGTCACCGAGCACGTGGTTGTGGACTTTTGCCTTGTCGCCGGGATGGCCGATGCCGAGGCGCAGGCGCCGGTAGTTCAGGCCGCAATGGGCGTCGAGTGACTTGATGCCGTTATGGCCACCATGACCGCCCCCGGTCTTGATGCGGGCCTTGCCGGGGAGGAGGTCGAGTTCGTCATAGATCGCGACGATGTCTTCGGGGCCGAGCTTGTAGAAGCGCATAGCCTCGCCGACGCTTTCGCCGGAGAGGTTCATGAAGGTCTGCGGCTTGATCAGCATGACCTTCTCGCCGGCGAGCGTGCCTTCCGCGATCTCGGCCTTGAACTTCTTCGCCCATGGGGAGAAGCCGTGGCGACGCTGGATCGCGTCGACGGCCATGAAGCCGATATTATGCCGGTTCTTCGCGTACTGCGCACCGGGATTGCCGAGGCCGGCCAGGATGATCATTGCCCGAGATCCGTCTTGAGGTTCTTTGCCTTTCCCGACAGCGAAACGGCTTGAATGTCAAGACTGATGTCTGAGCCGTCAGGGTTTGGCGGCGACCATCCCGAAATTAGAGTAGCGCAGATTATAGGTGTCGAAGATTTCGGCCTGGGTGCCGTCGGCGATCAGCTTGTCGAGCGCGCCCTGCATGCGGGCGAGCAGATCTTCCGGAAAGTTCGCGTTGCAGGCGATGGCGAATTTCTGCTCCGAGAAGACGAATTGCGCCTCAAGCTCCTCACCCTTTTCCTGCAGCTCGATGTAATGCTGCTCGGAAATCGGCATCAGGTCGATGCGCTTGCTCTGCAGTTTCTTCAGCGTCAGCTTGAGGTCGGTGGCGAGGTCGATCTTGGGGAAACCTTCGTTCTCCAGAAGCGTCTGGGTGTAGTCGTTGCGCTGGGTGCCAACGATGTAGCGCTTGGCCTCTTCGATGTTGCCGACCTTGATGCCCGAACTCTTGTCGGAGACCATGAAGTTGCGGCCGACGGCGATAGGCTCCACCCATTTGAACTTCTTGTCGCGTTCCGGAATATGGGCGGTCGTGAAGACGCAGTACATCTTCTCCGTTTCAGCCAGGGCGATGGCGCGTGCCCAGGGCATCATCTCGAGCGTATAGGGGACTTTGATCTCTTCCATCATCAGGAGGACCTGATCATAGCCGGCACCTCGGATCTCGGCGCCGACGCGGAAGTTATAGGGTGGATAGTCTTCCGTCGTGAAGTGGACGATGTCTGCGGCGGCGACCGGGGCCGCCGCAAGTGAAAGTATAAGGCCAAGGACTTTCATTGCGGTTCCCTCTTGCGTTTGATGTCAGCCGGCCGAGGCCTTTTGCAGGCGAGCCGGTGTGGCGGTGGCTTGTTCGATCAGTTTGGCCAGCGGCTGTGGCCGGGCGAAGAGATAGCCCTGGCCGTAGTCGACGCCGAATTCTTCGAGGATCTGACGCTGTTCATCGGTCTCGATGCCCTCCGCGACCACGGCACATTCCATCTTGTGGGAGATCGCCGTGATGCCTTCGACGAGCATGCGGCTCTTGTGGCGCAGTTCCGCCTCATCCTCGGTCAGCGAGCGGATGAAGGACTGGTCGATCTTGACGATATCGACGGGGAAGCGGTTCAGGTAGCTGAGCGAAGAGTAACCCGTGCCAAAGTCGTCGAGCGCGAGGCGATAGCCGTAGCGGTTGAATTCATCGAGGATCGTGCGGATCTGCGGATTGTCGTGCAGCAAAGTCGCTTCGGTGATTTCGATGACGATGCGGTGTGGCGCGATGTCGAAATGGGTGGTCAGCGCGGCGAGGCGAACGGGCAGCGACTGATCGAATTGCAGCGGCGAGAAGTTGACGGCGAGATAGGCGTCGTGATCGCCGGTCGCGGCACTCAGGCGGGCAAGGTTCGAGAGCGCCTTTTCCAGCACCTGGCCGCCGAGGCGGCTGATCGCGCCGGTCTCTTCCGCCACGCAGATGAGTTCGGCCGGCGGGATGACGCCGCGTTCTGGATGAACGAGACGCATCAGGGCCTCGTAGCCGACGGTGCGACCGCTGCCGACTTCGACGATCGGCTGGAAGAAGGCATCGAACCAGTCTTCCGCCAGGCCTTCTTCGATGTCGTGCTCGATCTCGGCGCGGCGGCGGGTGTGGTCCTGGATCTCCGAATTGTAGAGCATTGCACCGTTCTTGCCGTCGCGCTTCTTGCTGTACATCGCCATGTCGGATTTCTGCAGCAGTTCAGCGGCATTGGCGGCATGGCGGGGATAGAGCGCGATACCGATGCTGGCGCTGAGGCGCACCGTCGAGCCTTCGATCGTCATCGGGTCGACGAAGATTTCGCAAAGCGCACGGCTGATCTCGGTTGCGACAGGTTCGATCGCATGACCACGCAAGAGAACGGCGAATTCGTCGCCGCCGAGACGCGCCGCAATCGCGCCCTTCGGCAGGCGATCATTCATGCGCTCGACGAAACGGCAGAGCACGATGTCACCGGCCTGATGGCCGAGATTGTCGTTGATCCACTTGAAGCGGTCGAGATCGACGAAGATGCAGGCCAATTCCTCGCCTGCGGTATCGGTCGCGGCAATCTCGCTGTCGAGGGCGGTCTCGAAGCCCTGGCGGTTGCGCAGGCCGGTCAGGTGGTCGGTGATCGCCTGGCGATGGTTGCGCTCTTCGGACTGCTTGAGCGCGGTGACATCGGTCATGACTGACAGGGACAGGTCTTCCTGTGCGCCCTCGATCGTGCGGTTGGCTTCCGCAATCAGCACGTCCATCACGGACCCATCGGCGCAGACGAACTGGGTGGTGGCTTCCAGGACGTCGGCGATCGAGCGGGTCTTCTTGCGCTCCAGATAGCCGGAACGGGCCTCGGTGGGCACGAGTTCGATGAAGCGGCGGCCGACGATCTGGTGGCGCTGATAGCCGGTTGCCACGAGCCAGTAGTCGCTGACGCCGGTGATGCGGTCTTCCTCGTCGAGGGAGAACAGCATGGCGGGCGTCGTGTTGTAGATATCGGTCGAGCGCCGGTGGGCGAGGCGAAGTTCGGCCTCTTCCTGCTCGAGCTTGATCTGCATGGCGTTGAAGCTGCGCGCCAGCCGCCCGATTTCGTCGTTCGACTGCCAGTCGACGTGGTGGCGGGAGCCGAGCCTGCGGGTCGCCTCGATGGCTGCGGTGAGCTTCAGCAGCGGCTTCATGACCATCAGCCGGTTACCGACGATGGCGGCGCCGACCACGCCCACGACCGCGAGCATGAAGATGCCGATCAGCATGACCTCTGCCTGGCGCAGCGAGGAGAACATGTCGATGCGGCTATAATAGATGGTGATCGTGCCGACCGACTTGGGGCCTTCGACGGCGCGGTAAAAGATCTCGCGCGTGATCGATTCCAGACCGTTCTTCGGCCACTTTGGCAGCGCTGGCATGGAGACCGAGATGCCGCCGGAGATATCCTTGACGTTGACGCGGCTGACGGGACCGTTGGAGACGATGGTGGCGGTGATCTGCTCGACGCTTTCCTCGTCGAAATCCCAGAGCGGTTTTGCCAGGGCCTGGGCGTTGGCCGCCAGCAGGATGTCGAGGTTTTGCTGCAGTTCATTGGAGGCCCGTTCCGTCGCCAGAGACAGGAACAGCGCAAAGAGCGGCACGACCAGAATAAAGATCGTGATCCCCACAATGGCGAGGAATCGGCTCTCGACCGAACGTGTCATCAGCAGTCCGCCTCGGGAGGCGCGGGATGATGCAGCATGATGCTCAAAACTCCCCTCACGCAATAATTGCGAGGCGAAGGCTTTCACGAAATACTTTAAATCTAACTAAAGAGAAATGGTCGGAATCGAGTCTATCGGACAGCAAAAAGCCCATCCCCGCGAAGGGATGGGCTTAATTGTTACAACCGAGCTGAAGATCAGGCTTCGGCTGCTTCTTCTTCCATGCCGCCAGCCGGAGCAACGATCGTGGCGATCGTGAAGTCGCGGTCAGCGATTACAGGCGTTACGCCCTTCGGCAGCTTGACAGCCGAGATATGGATCGCATCACCAACCTTGAGGCCGGCGAGGTCAACAGTGATCGCTTCCGGGATGTCCGAAGCCGGGCAGTGCAGTTCAACTTCGTGACGAACGATGTTGAGAACGGCGCCGGTCTTGATAGCGGACTTCTCTTCGTTGACGAAGTGAACCGGAACCTGAACCTGTACCTGGCTGTTGGCCGAGACGCGCAGGAAGTCGACATGCATCGTGAAGTCACGAACGACGTCGAGCTGGTAGTCCTTCGGCAGAACGCGGATCTTTTCGCCATTGACTTCAATGACGGCGACGGTGGTCATGAAACCGCCGGCGTGGATGCGCTTGGTGATCTCGTTCGTATTGATCGAGATCGCAATCGGGGCCTGCTTGTCACCATAGATGACAGCCGGGATGAGACCGTTGCGGCGAAGTTCGCGGGAGGACCCCTTACCTACCCGTTCGCGTGCTACGGCCTTGAGCTCGTAAGAAGCGTGGCTCATGGCTTTTACCTTTCAAGTTACTGGAGAGCCCTGGCGGCTTTGATGCCATGCCAGAACCGGAGACCGTTGCCGGTCCCATCCACATTGCCTCCAAGGGTGTCTGTGCGGATCGGGCGCCTATAGACCAGATGATGCGCAATAGCAAGGTTCTGCGGACCTGCGGCACAGATTACGCATTTGTGATCGGGCAGAGCGCCTTCAACGCGGCGAAGTCGATTTGGTAACCATTCCGCTCAAGCTCTTAGCAATTGACGAATGCTAATGCAGGCTCTGGTTTTCACGTGGTCCCATTTCATGCTCGAAGTTCTCACCTGTATCGTTGTTGAACATGACCCGCTGTCGCTGATCGCGGCTGTCTCCATCTGTGTCTTCGGTTCGCTGTTGACGATGCGGCTGTTCGGCAGGGTGAGAAGCACGCGGGGTGCCGCATGGGCGAGCTGGATCTCGCTGACCAGCGTGATCGGGGGCGCCGCGATCTGGACCACCCATTTCGTCGCCATGATGGGCTATGAGGCGGACGTTCTGGCCGGTTACGAGCCGAAGGCGACGCTGGCATCTCTGGTTCTTGCCATCACCGTCACGGGTATCGGCTTTGCGATTGCGGCGGCGACCCAGCGCAGCTTGCTGATCGAGGCGGGTGGTGCGGTTGTGGGCGCCGGCATCGCTGCCATGCATTATGTCGGCATGGCGGGCTATCAGGTTCAGGGGCATCTCGAATGGAATGGCACTTATGTCGCCGTTTCGCTCGTGGCCGGTGCGCTGTTCGGAGCCATTGCGACCAGCCGCGTTGCTCGGCCCGTGACCCGGTTCTGCCGTTATGGCGGCGGTGTGGCCCTGGTGCTGGCTATTGCCTCGACCCATTTCATCGGCATGACCGGTGTCACCGTCGTGCCGGATTCATCTGCGGCTCTGCCGGCGGACATGCTGCCCGAAAGCGTGCTGACCGTCGTCTTGATGCTGGTCACGGTCCTTATCCTCTCCATCGGTTCGATGACTTATGTGATCGACCGGCAGTCGACCAAGTCGGCCGTCGAGCGCTACCGCCAGCTTTCGCTGCACGACGCGCTGACGGGCCTTCCGAACCGGAGCGCCTTTGTCGAGCGACTGAGTGACATGCTGGAGCGGCCGGGGGCAGGGGGCGAACGGGTTTATCTCTTGTCTTTCGATCTCGACCGCTTCAAGGAAATCAACGACGTGCACGGGCATGCTGCGGGCGATCACGTTCTCAGGATTGCAGCCGAGAGACTGGGG
Source organism: Allorhizobium sp. nf9_anc (assembly GCF_056323085.1). NCBI lineage: Bacteria > Pseudomonadati > Pseudomonadota > Alphaproteobacteria > Hyphomicrobiales > Rhizobiaceae > Allorhizobium > Allorhizobium sp. nf9_anc. Next base: position 1,041,188 of record NZ_CM150481.1, read on the forward strand.
CGCCGTCTTCGTGAGGGTGAGTTCGTCGCTCGCATTGGCGGGGACGAGTTTGTCGCTGTGACGTCCCGCCTGTTCACGCATTCGGAAGCCGAGCATATGGCGGCGCGGATCGTCAAGGATCTCGGCGAGCCGATCGACTGGGAGAACATGACACTCTCCATCGGCACCAGCATCGGCATCTCGGTCTCGCCTGACGGCGCCGAGACGATCGATGATCTCTTGGCGCAGGCCGATACGGCCATGTACCGCGCCAAGTCCATTGGCTCCAACCAGATCTGTTTCTATGACCGGTCGATGGACCAGGCAGCCCGTGAACGCAGCGCGCTTGCCATGGATATGCGGGCCGGCCTCGAACGCGGCGAGTTCATGCTCTACTTCCAGCAGCAGAACAACACGCTCTCGGGCGAGGTTGTCGGTTTCGAGGTTCTGCTGCGCTGGCTGCATCCGAAGCGCGGCATGGTATCGCCCGTCGAGTTCATTCCGATCGCGGAGCGGACCGGCTTCATCATGGAACTCGGCGACTGGGTGTTGCGGCAGTCCTGCCTGGCTGCGGTCAAGTGGAACAATCCCTTGCGGATCGCCGTCAATGTCGCGCCAAAGCAGCTCGCCAACAGCAACTTCCCGCAGCGTGTTCGGGATATCCTCAAGGAAACCGGCCTTGCTCCTGATCGACTCGAGCTCGAAATCACCGAATCCGGCATCATCGCTGACCAGCAGAACGCGCTGTCGATCATTCGGCAGTTGAAGACGATCGGCGTGAAGATCGCGATGGACGACTACGGCACTGGTTATTCGTCGCTCTCGACGCTGCAGCTCTTCCCCTTCGACAAGATCAAGATCGACCGCGGCTTCATCGACAATGTTGCCGATAACCGGCAGTCGGCAGCAATCGTGCGCTCTACGCTGATCCTGGCGCAGAGCCTCGATATCCCGGTTCTGGCCGAAGGCGTGGAGAATGCCGAGCATCTGCGGTTCCTGCAGGACGAGGGCTGCGCCCAAGTGCAGGGCTATTTCTACGGTCGCCCGGTGCCGATTTCCGAACTCCAGGCCATCGTCAATCCGGCAGCGCCCGCTGATGCAGATGAGCGGATTGTGGCTGATGATACGAAGGACGGGCTTGCCGCCTGAGCGCTTTGGTCTTTGTCTGGGTGAACTGTCGCAGATTTGCGCCACTTTGCGGGCGGCCGTGAGGGGTGGTCATTTGACGCTCACATGAGCGATTGCCTCTTCGGGCGGATGGCGCATACTGACGCCAGTGCTTTGGGAGGAGCCGATGCGTCAGGATATCAGTCATTCCGATCTCGTCTACTCGACGGCGCAGAAGGCATCCGCGGCGGTGACCTCGCCTGTTGCCGCCTCATGGAGCCGGTGTCTCAATCTTTATCGCCTGCAGCCGGAAGAGGCGCGAAAGCCCGTCCAGGTCGACGAGGCGACGTATCGCGAGGCGCGCGAGCGCATGGAGCGCTTGATCGGCAGCTCCGCTGATGAGGTCGATCGGCTTTACCAGATGGTTGGACGCTCCGGTTGCTGCATCATCCTTGCGGATCATAGCGGGATCGTGGTCGACAGGCGCGGTGCGCCTGGTGACGATGTCGAATTCCGGGCACTGGGGCTCTGGCAGCAGACGCTGTGGAGCGAGGCGAGTGTCGGCACCAACGGCATCGGCACCGCACTTGCCGACGAGCGGGCCGTCGTCATCCATCGCGATCAGCATTTCATGAGCGCCAATATCGAGCTCTCCTGCGCAACCGCACCGATCCGCGATCATCTCGGCCGGGTTACGGCGGCACTCGATGTTTCCACCTGCCGCAACGATGTCTCCGACATGACGCTCGCCGTCCTGTCGCAGGCGGTGCGCGATGCGGCGGCGAGGGTGGAAAGCAATCTCTTCCGTCAAGCGTTTGCCGGTGCGCGCATCGTGGTGGTGCCGCAGGCCCAGTCGCTTTCGGCCTTGATCGCCGTCGATGGCGATGACCTGATCCTCGGTGCGACCAAGGCCGCACGGGTGGCGCTGAAGCTCGACGACGGGTTGATTGCGCAAGGGTTGCCGGCTGCCGATGCGCTGCGCGAAACCCATAATGGCCGTACCAGCGATCTCGACGATGCCGAGCGGGCGGCGCTTCGCCGGGTGCTGTCGCGTGCCAATGGCAATGTCTCCCAGGCAGCCCAGATGCTCGGCATCAGCCGCGCGACGCTGCACCGGAAGATGAAGCGCTTCCAGCTGCACTGATCTCGCATATGTGTCGCAAGACTGAAACACTGTGCGCTGCAGCACTGTTTCGCGGCACTATTCCCCAAGAGAGAAGGCAGCAATCATCCTGCCATCGGGACCCGAGGAGGGGTCCTTTCACAGGGAGGATGACAGATGAACATTCAGGTCCAGACAATCGCGGCTTCGCCGTTCAAGCTGAAATACGGCAACTTCATTGGCGGCGAATTCCGCGAACCGGTGAACGGGCGCTACTTCGAGAACACGACGCCGGTCACCGGTGGCAAGCTCTGCGACATCGCCCGTTCCGACGAGCATGACATCAATCTTGCCCTCGATGCCGCCCATGCCGCGAAGGACAAGTGGGGCCGGACCTCGACCACCGAGCGCTCCAACATCCTGATGAAGATCGCCCAGCGGATGGAGGACAATCTCGAACTGCTCGCCCGGGCCGAGACCTGGGATAACGGCAAGCCGCTGCGCGAGACCATGGCCGCCGACATTCCGCTCGCCATCGACCACTTCCGCTATTTCGCCTCCTGCATTCGTGCCCAGGAGGGGACGATCGGCGAGGTCGACCACGACACCATCGCCTATCACTTCCATGAGCCGCTCGGCGTTGTCGGGCAGATCATTCCGTGGAACTTTCCGATCCTGATGGCGGCCTGGAAGATGGCACCGGCGCTGGCCGCCGGAAACTGCGTTGTGCTGAAGCCTGCCGAACAGACGCCAGCCTCGATCCTCGTCTGGATCGAACTGGTCGGCGATCTCCTGCCGCCGGGCGTGCTCAATATCGTCAACGGTTTCGGGCTCGAAGCCGGCAAGCCGCTCGCGACCAGCCCGCGGATCGCCAAGATCGCCTTCACCGGCGAGACCTCGACCGGCCGGTTGATCATGCAGTATGCCAGCCAGAACCTCATTCCGGTCACGCTGGAGCTGGGCGGCAAGTCGCCGAACATCTTCTTCGAAGACGTCATGCGCGAGGATGACGACTATCTCGACAAGGCGCTTGAAGGCTTCGCGATGTTCGCGCTTAACCAAGGCGAAGTCTGCACCTGCCCGAGCCGTGCCCTGGTGCATGAGAAAATCTACGACCGCTTCATGGAAAAGGCACTCAAGCGCGTTGCGGCGATTCGCCAAGGTGACCCGCTCGACATGTCGACCATGATCGGCGCGCAGGCATCCTCCGAGCAGCTGGAAAAGATCCTTTCCTATATGGATATCGGTCGCCAGGAGGGCGCGGAAGTGCTGATCGGCGGTGAGCGCAACAGCCTCGCAGGCGAACTGGCCGGCGGCTATTACGTCAAGCCGACGGTGTTCAAGGGTCACAACAAGATGCGCGTGTTCCAGGAAGAGATTTTTGGGCCGGTCGTATCCGTCACGACCTTCAAGGACGAAGCAGAAGCGCTCGAAATCGCCAATGACACGCTTTATGGCCTTGGTGCCGGCGTGTGGAGCCGGGACGCCAATACCTGCTACAACTTCGGCCGCAACATCCAGGCCGGTCGTGTCTGGACCAACTGCTACCACGCCTATCCGGCGCATGCCGCCTTCGGTGGCTACAAGCAGTCGGGCATTGGTCGCGAGACGCACAAGATGATGCTCGACCACTACCAGCAGACCAAGAACATGCTGGTGTCCTATAGCCCCAAGGCATTGGGTTTCTTCTAAACATCTACACCTCCCCCTTGAGGGGCGAGGTCGCAGCGAAGCTGCGGGTGGGGGTGATGGATCAGTGCCCGATCAATCGCCCCACACCGGCACTGCGTGCCCACCCTCCCCCTCAAGGGGAGGGTGGGTCCCGTCGCAACGCACTTGGAAGGAACCGCCGTGACCGACAATCCCAATCCCGGTGAACCAAGGGTCATCGCGACTGAAGCCGCATTGGCGTTTCTCGCCGAAATCCAGAGGGACCATCCTGAGATCCTCTTCCACCAGTCCGGCGGATGCTGCGACGGGTCTTCGCCGATGTGTTATCCGGCGAGCGACTACCGGGTCGGCGAGACGGATGTGAAGCTCGGTGAAATTGGCGGCGTGCCCTTCTACATCAGCGGCAGCCAATATGCCGTCTGGGCGCATACGCAGCTAATCATTGATGTTGTGCCGGGCAGGGGCGGGATGTTCTCGCTCGACAATGGCCGCGAGCGGCGCTTCCTCACGCGGTCACGGTTGTTTTCCGGAGGTGAGGCCTGTCCGCTGCCGCTCCAGCGGAGCTGAGATCGGGGCAGGCTTCAGCGCAGGCCGATCTTTTCGCAGGCGGCATCGATGATCGCCAGCTTGTAGGCCTGCGTCGTGTGATATTCGAGCAGGAATTCCCTTGATATCCACATCACGGAGCGGCCGCGATTGCCCTCCCAGCCGATGCTGCCGATGGCTTCCGCCTCGCGCAGCTTGCGGGTGAGGTGGGTGCGCGAGAGACGGAAGTTTTCGGCGAGTTCAGGCACCGAGCGGAGCTGGGTCGGAATGCGCTTGACCGACGGATCGACCGGCTCCACGCCCACCATCAGCCAGTCCATGACAATGCCGCCATTGTTGAGCCAGGTGAACAGCGACCAGGTCTGGGTAGGGCTGCGCAGTTCCGGCGAGATCATGGCGCGGGTCGTGATTTCCGGGTGCAGGCGCGACAGGATCCTGTTGTCGGTCTCTAGGCCATCGAGCCTCCTGCCGCTGTCGAGGCGGTCGAGGGTGGCCAAGTGAATCGAGACCCAGCGGCGGGTCGCGGCGATGGTCTGCGGGGCCGGCACGAAGGGGCGGTTTCGGCGGTCAGGCGTCTGGCCATGCTGCGCGATGCCGTAGACCAGCATTTCCTTGATGAAGGCGTCTGCGGTGTTGACGGAGGAGATGCCGAGCGTTTTCACTTGCTCGAGATAGCGGGCCATCAGGATGACGGGTTCGGCATTGCCGCGCGCGACTTCCGCGAAATACTGCCCCATGGCGAGATGGCCGAGCAGCCAGCGCTGCTGCGTGCCGAAGACGGCTGCCAGGCGAGGGGTTTCGTCATTGACTTGCAGCAGTGCCCGCGACTGGTCTCTCACCGCCTCATGCAGGTCCAGATTGGCAAGCAGCTGTTCAACGGTCAGTGACATCAAATCACGCGTAAGGGTGTCGTCGTCCGAAATGCCCCGTTTCAAGATGGAACATTGCGCGGCAAGCTGTATGCAAAGCGTAGACGCAGTGCAAGAGGCCGTGACACCGCTGACACTGCATTCCGTTGCTTAGAGTTAACTTGCGAAGCCGCGGTTTCCTTAGTCGAAGAGGCTGGAAACCGACTCTTCCTGGCTGGTGCGATTAATTGCCTCACCGAGCAGCGTGGCGGTCGAGAGAACGCGGATGTTGTGTGCCGACTGGACTGCCGTGGTCGGCTGGATCGAGTCGGTGATCACAAGTTCGCGAAGCTTGGACGAGGCCACGCGCGTGACGGCACCGCCGGATAGCACGCCATGGGTGATATAAGCGGTCACGCTGGTCGCACCGTTCTTCAGCAGCGCTTCCGCCGCATTGCAGAGCGTGCCACCGGAATCGACGATATCGTCGATGAGGATGCAGTCCTTGCCGGAGACTTCACCGATGACGTTCATGACTTCGGATTCACCCGGACGGTCGCGACGCTTGTCGACGATCGCGAGCAGACAGTCGAGGCGCTTGGCCAGCGAGCGGGCGCGCACAACACCGCCGACGTCGGGCGACACAACCATGACATTGTTCGTGTCGTAATGTTCCTTGATGTCGCGGGCGAGAAGCGGCACGGCATAAAGGTTGTCGGTGGGGATATCGAAGAAGCCCTGGATCTGACCTGCATGCAGGTCGAGCGTGAGAACACGGTCGGCACCGGCTTCGGTGATCAGATTGGCAACGAGCTTTGCCGAGATCGGCGTACGCGGACCGGGTTTCCGGTCCTGACGGGCATAGCCGAAATAGGGAAGAACGGCCGTGATGCGGCGTGCTGAAGAACGACGGAAGGCGTCGATCATGATCAGCAGTTCCATCAGGTGGTCATTCGTCGGGAAGGACGTCGATTGAACGACGAAGACGTCCTCGCCGCGCACGTTTTCCTGGATCTCTACGAAGATTTCCTGGTCTGCGAAACGGCGGACGCTGGCCTTGCCGAGTGGTACGTTGAGATAGGAGCAGATCGTTTCGGCAAGTTGCCGGTTCGAATTACCTGCGAAAACCTTCATCTTGGCCCGCCTGTTACCATGCTGAGATGCGGGCTTTTTAGCGCCCTTCCCCCTGAATGCAAGAGGTTTGGACGGTAAGGCCCATATTTTCGGTTGATGCGCCAAATGGGGCGCATGATTTGCGGTTTTACAGGGCGGATATCGCTCGGGTCTCAGCCGGCGCGACTGTTCCGCCATGATACATATTCTGCCATGCTCTTCGTGGCGATCTGCTGCATGACCGAGGCGGGGACGGCAGCCCAGGGGTCCTGCGCGCCGGAGGGGACGATCTCCTGGCCCTGGATACGGTGCAGGCGACCGCCGCTGGCATCGAGGATATCCCAGACATAGGTGATCGTCACATTGCCGCTGTCGGCGAAGGCGGAGAAGTAGCCTTTGAGGATGTGCTCGCTCGAGGCGTCGCTCGCGCTCTTGATCGTGAGGCCGCGGGCACGGGCCTCGGCGCCAAGCTGGCGGGAGAGCGGCGTGACGGCCTGGACCGGTGCGCCGATGATCGGCAGGAAGCGGATGCTGCCGGTCGCCTGAGCGGCAGGGGGAAGGGCGGCCTGCTGGCTTTGTGCCTGTTGCGGGGCGGGTTGTGACTGGCTTGTGGGCTGCTGGGCCGCCGTCTGTTGCGGGGCGGCTGGGAAGGCCTGGGTGTCGGCACCTTCGAGGGGAGCGGAGGCGACGGGATTGCGACCGCCTTGTGCCAGAGCCGCAGCCTGGGCTTCCAGCGAGTTCTGGGGCCCGCGGACGGGTTCTGCATAGCCGCCCAGCTGGCCGAGCGGTGCGCTTTGAACCGGCTGGCTGCCGACTGCCGGTGAGGCGAGCTGCTGGGAATAGGTGGCAGGCTGGCTGCCATCGCCGACCTCTGCCGGCGGTGTCAGCACTTCCGTGCTGTTGCAGCCTGCAAGGATAAGGAGAAGGCCGAAGGCTCCGGCCAGTCTCGTGGTCATTCTGCGGGAACGTCTCACCACTGCGGGTCCTTCCCCTTCACTCTGTCACAATTAATGTGACTAGCATTCTCAGCCTGTCAATTCCCTGAACAAGCGGGCAATGCCTCTTTGCCTCATGCTTTTCGGCTCATCGGCCTCACAAGTTGATCAGGTCGAGTGAATGACGCGAGAGCGCTCGCGGCGCGGTCTCGGTCGTCAGGTAGGTGTGGCCGAGCGTCATGGCGGTTTCCCGATCACTGTCCATGATGATCATATGGACGAAGAGGCTCATGTCGGCGGAGATTTCCTGCGGATTGCCGGCATGGAACATCTGGTGCTCCATCCAGGAGGGCGCGAAACGTGCGCCGACCGAATAGCCGCAGGCATTGAAGCGATGGCGGGTGAGGCCGCGATCGTCCATCACCTTGGCATGGGCGTCGAAGACCTCGCCGAAGGTGTGGCCGGGGCGAAGGACATGCTCGATTGCCCGCATGCCCTCGAGGGCGGCGGTATAAAGCTCGCGGTGGCGTGGCGAGGGGTCGCCGACCAGAACGGTGCGCAGCATCGGTGCATGGTAGTGGGAGGACACTCCCGCCCATTCCAGGGTCACCTGATCCGAGGCCGACAGCTTGCGGCGCCCCGATTTGTAGCGGCAGAGAAGTGCGTCTGCGGCAGAGCCGATGACGAAGGGATTGGCGGGATAGTCACCTCCGCCGGCCAGGATCGCAGACTGCATGGCGGCCAGGATCTCAGCTTCGTCGGCATCCGCGCCGATCAATGGCAGCGCCGCATCGAAGGCGAGGTCGGCGAGTTCTGCCGCATGGGTGACCTTGGCAATCTCGGCTGCGGATTTCACCAGCCTCAGATTGCTGACGATGTAGGAGGCATCGATCGCTTCGCAGAAGTTGGTCAGCTGGTTGTCGACGAGGCGTGCGACGCGGCCCGTCATGCCATGGGTGTCGTATTCCACGCCGACGCGCATGCCGAGCAGATCGAGGTCGCTCAGGAGGTTGCGCAGGTCGACGGCGGGGTCGGCATTCGGCCTGTCGACCCAGACAACGATGTTGTCGATGGTCGAGGTGTGCTTGGCCTGGCGCAGATCCGGCGTGCGGGTAAGTAGCGTGAGGCTGCCGTCTGCCTGGACGATGAGGGTCTGGAAGAAGCAGTAGCCGAAGCTGTCGAAGCCGGTCAGCCAGTACATGCTCTCCTGTGCGAAGAGCAGCAGGGCATCGAGCTTTTCCTCGGCCATGCGCGCCATCAGGCGGGCGCGGCGGGCGGAAAATTCGCTCTCGGGGAAGTGCAGGGCCATCTCAGTCCTCCTTGATCGCTATCGCCGAAATCTGCCGCCCATAATCGGGTTCGCCCGCATGTGTGGTCCGGCGATAGGAAAAGAACGTTTCAGGGGCGGCATAGGTGCAAAGACCAACGCTGTCGGCGGTGACACCGGCTTGCGTCAGGCGCCGGACGGTGAGGCCCGGCAGGTCGAACATTGCGTGGCCCGGTTTTGTCGACGGCGTGAAGAAGGCTTCGAAGTCACTGTTGGATGCGAGGAAGCGATCGACGAATTCGGGGCCGACTTCGTAGCTGGCCTGGGAGATCGAAGGGCCGAGCGTTGCGCGGATGTTGTCGCGCTTTGCACCTAGGCCGATCATCGCCTCGATCGTCTTTTCCAAGACGCCGCCAAGAGCGCCCTTCCAGCCGGCATGGGCTGCACCGATCACCCGGTTCTCAGGATCGGCGAAGAGGATCGGACCGCAATCGGCCGTGAGCACGCCGAGGATGATGCCGGGGCTTGCCGTGACCTGGGCGTCCGCCTGGGGCCGGCTGCCATCGTAATCGCCTGTCACCACCACAACGTCGGGCGAATGCACCTGGTGGGCGGTGGCGAGGCGTTCCAGCGGCAGTCCGAACCAGGCGCTGACGCGGCGGCGGTTCTCCCGCACTTTCTCGGGATCGTCGTTGGAGCCGAGGCCGACATTGAGGCCGCGATAGATGCCCTCGGAGACGCCGCCGTCGCGGGTGAAGAAGCCATGGCGGATGCCGGCTGTGCCGAGATTTTCGAGGCTGTTGGCTGTGACGGGGCGTGGCTGGTCGGCTGTGCTCATGATCTGTCTCCTGAGCCTTGGCAAATCACGCGTACGCGATGCAGATGCGGCGAAAGTGTTGAATTCAATCGGCTTTTGTCGATTTTAGCCGTTCGGAGCAGGCGCGATCGTGCAGATCGCACCCGCGCCTGTCAATGCTTCGGCTTGAATGGCAGCAATTGTACGGCAGGCATGGAGACCGCGAGCACCTTGAACAATTCGCCCATATAGCCGTTGCCGGAACCGGCCAGACGATGCAGCGCATCGACGATTTCGGCCTGCTTCGCTTCGTCCTTGTCGCGGCCGAGAGAGGCGGCGCGTTGCTCGATGCCGAGGCCGACGAGGAAGTCGCCCTGATGCATGCAGCCATTGAGATGCACCCCGGCTGCGAGCGCTGTGCGGGCGAGGTTCTCGAAGTCGACATGGCTGGTCAAGTCGGCAAGACCGGGATGGGCAAGGGGCGGATCATATTCATGGGCGCGCACGGCCTGGAGCGTGTCGCCGAAATTGCTGACCATGTGGCCGTAGTCGATAATCAAGGCGCTGCCGTGATGTGCGATCAGGCGCTCGCAGATCGTCAGCATCACCGACTGGCGGGCAGGCGCCACTTCGAAGATCTCTCCGTCGGGCGGCTGGCTGATGCCCTGGGGCAGCATGGCGGGATCCAGCGTTGCGACACCCAGCGTGAAGCAGAGCTCGTCGTTTTCGTCCAGCCCGACCATGCGTTCGCGAAAGCCGTTCGGCGTCTTGACGAACTGGCGGATCGGGATCGCATCGAAGAGTTCGTTGGCGGCAAGCAGGGTGAAACCGTCGGGTACACCGTCGAAGCTCTCGTGCCAGGAAACCTTGTCGCCATGCGAGGAGAGGGTTTCCATTTGGGTGAGCTTGAGGAGCGCGCTGGTCTCGACCAGATGCATAGTCGCGGTCTCATAGAGATTGGGGGCCGCACGCGCGATGACCCTTAGCATGTCGGCCATCATCGTGCCGCGACCGGGGCCGATCTCGACGAGGCGCACGTCCCGGGGTTCGCCGTGGCGCTGCCAGGCGTTGATCATGAAGATGCCGAGCATCTCGCCGAAGAGCTGGCTGATCTCAGGCGCGGTGACAAAATCACCGGCGCGGCCGAAGGGATGGCGCGTGCGATAATAGCCATGCTCGGGGTCGGCGAGGCAAAGGGCGAAATAGTCGGTGACGCTGATCGGCCCATTGGCTGCGATCAGCGACTTGATCTTCTCGGCGAGCGGTGTGGCCATCGGCGCTCCTCAACCTTGCGTCGCGGGGGCGCGTCGGCCCGATCGCACGAAAATCCAAACCCCGATCAGCACCATCGGCAAAGAGAGTACCATGCCCATGGTGAGCCAGCCGCCGAAGAGGTAGCCGATCTGTACGTCCGGCTCGCGGAAGAATTCGACGAAGATGCGGGCGGCGGCGTAGCCGGCAACGAAGATACCGGTGATGCGGCCGGGTGCGGCCAGGGCTCCGAAGGCGCGGGCCAGGATCTGCAGCACGATCAGAAGCACAATGCCTTCGAGGACTGCTTCATAGAGCTGGCTCGGATGGCGGGGGAAGGGGCCGCCGGTCGGGAAGGCCATCGCCCATGGCACATCGGCGGGGCGGCCCCAGAGCTCGCCATTGATGAAGTTGGCGATACGGCCGAAGAGCAGGCCGAGCGGGACGACACTCGCCACGAGATCGAAGAGGCTCCAGAGCCGGATCTGATGCTTGCGGGCAAAGAAGACCATGGCCAGCGTGGCGCCGATAAAGCCGCCATGGAAGGACATGCCGCCGTTCCAGACTTCGATCGCGCGCATCGGATTGGCGGCGACCGAGGCGAAATCGTAGAAGAAGATGTAGCCGATCCGGCCGCCGGCAACGACGCCGATTGCGGCCCACAGGACGAAGTCGTCGATCTGCTGCAGGGTGGCCGGTGCCTGGCCGTTCGGCCACAGATGCGGGCGTTTTAGCAAGTCGCGGGCGATCATCCAGCCGAGCAGGATGCCGGCGACATAGGCCAGCCCATACCAATGGACCGCCAGCGGACCGATCGAGAAGGCGACCGGGTCGATCGCGGGAAAGGATACGGCGGCGAAAAGGTCCAGGACTGACAACAATGGAGTACTTTCGTTAATGCTGCTGGAAAATGGCGTTGCGGATAGACACGGTCAAGATGGAATCGGGCCGTCTGCGACACCGTCAACCACCTTTATCTGCTGCTGCCGTCTTGCATGCTGGCGGATCTGGTCCTACCTCCTTTTCCAAGGGTTCAATCCCAGTCCGTTGTCTGCTTTAGAGGAGTTTTCCATGTCGACCGGCCCCAACCGTATTCTCGATGATTTCGCCAAGTTGATGACCGATGCCGCAGGTGCGGCCCAGGGCGTTCGCAAAGAGGTGGAAACCGCCTTCCATGCCCAGGCCGAGCGCTGGCTGAACAGCATGGACCTCGTCAAGCGCGAGGAGTTCGATGTGGTCAGGGAACTGGCACTGAAGGCGCTTGAGGAGAACGAGGCTCTGAAGACGCGTCTCGAGGCGCTGGAAGCACAGCTTTCGGCCCAGGCCAAGTAAGGCCGCTGTTTCGTTTCGAAACGCTTTGCGCTTCGCTGTCATGCCCATCGAAGACCCATTGCCTGTGGCTTTGGGTCTTTTTGTCTTTTCAGAGCCTTGACCGGCGACGCCAAGGTGTTTTCTCACGAAAAAATTGCAGCTTGTGGACATCTCCCAAAAAGCCAATCGGCAGAGTCGCTTATGGGGTGATGCAAAGGCGATTCTGAAAGCGCCATCCACAGGCGTCTGAGCCAAATGTGGCTGAGGGGGCTGGTGCTGGCCCCCCACGATTATACACTGATTTTCAACGATGATTCTGAGCGGGGGCCGCGTAAGTTTCGGGCAGGGTGCGTGTTCTACCCTGGGGTCCTTCGGAATCGTTTTCAGTAGTTTCCGGTTCAGGTGTCCGAGTGGCCCGGCGGTTCGCCGGGTGCCCGTATTCATTCCGGTCAAGAAGGTGATGCATGAGCCTCATGGAAATCGAAATCGAACGCCAGTCAAACCCGGTCGACATGATCGAGTTTGTTGCGGCGACCAATGACTGGTCGTTCGAACGTTCGGGCGAAGACGAAATCGCGATGACAGTCGAAGGCCGTTGGGCCGACTATCACGTCTCCTTCTCCTGGATGGAGGAGTTCGAGGCGCTGCATCTCGCCTCTGCCTTCGATCTGAAGATCCCTGAGAACCGGCTCAACGAAGTCATCAAGCTTCTCTCCTACGTCAATGGCCAGGTGCTGATGGGGCATTTCGACCTGTGGCGGAACGAGGACGTGGTGATCTTCCGCCAGTCCCTTCTGCTGGCCGGCGGTGCCGAGCCGACCAACCGCCAGGTCGAGGTCTTGCTTTCGTCTGCCGTCGATGCCTGCGAAGCCTATTACCAGGCGTTTCAGTTCGTCGTCTGGTCCGGCATGGACGCCAAGAGCGCCATGGATGCGGTCCTCTTCGAGACCGTCGGAGAAGCCTGAGCATGACAAATGCCGCATTCGGACACATCGTCCTCGTCGGGGCCGGCAATATGGGCGGCGCGATGCTGGCCGGCTGGCTGAAGAGTGGTGTGCCGGGGGCGTCGATCACTGTGCTCGACCCCGGTCCTTCCGAGACAATGATGGCAATGATCGCCGAAGCGGGTGCGCGGCATTCCGTTTCGCCGCCCGAGGGGCTGGTCGCCGATATCCTGTTTCTTGCGGTGAAGCCGCAGGTGATGGACGCCGTTCTTCCGGGACTGGCATGCGTCGTTGGCCCGCAGACAACGGTCGTCTCGGTCGCGGCCGGCAAGACCATCGCCTCGATGGAAGGCCATCTCGGCAAGGCTGCCATGGTGCGCGCCATGCCGAACACGCCGGCCATGGTTGGCCGTGGCGTTACCGGCGCCTATGCCAATGCGGCTGTGACAGACGTACAACGTGACATCGTCCATCGCCTCCTGCAGGTCTCAGGGCCGGTCGAATGGGTGGGAAGCGAAGCAGACATCAATGCTGTGACTGCGCTTTCAGGCAGCGGTCCGGCCTATGTATTCTACCTCGTCGAATGCATGGCAGAGGCAGGCCGGAAAGCGGGCCTGCCGGCGGACCTCGCCATGCGTCTCGCACGAGAAACGGTCGCGGGGGCTGGTGAATTGTTGCACCAGTCCCCCGACCCTGCCTCTCAGTTGCGCGAGAACGTGACATCGCCCGGTGGCACGACGGCGGCAGCACTTTCTGTGTTGATGGCCGAGGACGGCATGCAGCCGCTGTTTGATGTGGCGATCGAGGCCGCGCGCAAGCGGGCCGAGGAACTCGCCCAGTGAGCGGAACCGAGATCACCTTTGCCGATTTCGAAAAGGTCGATATCCGTGTCGGCACGATCGTCGAGGTCGAGGCCTTTCCGGAGGCGCGCAAGCCGGCCTTCAAGCTCAAGATCGATTTCGGTCCCGAGATCGGCATCAAGAAGTCGTCGGCTCAGATCACCGTGCATTACACGCCGGAGACGCTGATCGGCCGTCAGGTGCTGGGGGTGGTCAACTTTCCGCCACGCCAGATCGGTCCGTTTCGCTCCGAGGTGCTGACCCTCGGCTTCGAGGATGAGAATGGCGCGATCGCGTTGGCGGCAGTCGAGCAGCCTGTGCCCAACGGCAAGAAGCTGATGTGATCTGCGGGGCCTTTGGCCCCTTTCTTTTTCTCAAGTCCTCAAACGGGTACGCGGATGACGGCGCGCAGGCCGCCGAGCGGGCTGTCTTCGAGCGTGACGTTGCCGCCATGGCTTCGGGCGATGTCGCGTGCGATGGCAAGGCCGAGGCCTGTGCCTGAAGCGTCGAGGTTGCGCGCCTCATCGAGGCGGTAGAAGGGCTTGAAGACGTCGTCGCGCGCTTCCTTTGGGATGCCCGGACCGTCGTCATCGAATATGATCACCAGCCATTTCGCCGTATGCCTTGCATCGATGTCGAGCCGGTTCGCATAACGGCGGGCATTCGACGCGAGGTTCGTGACGAGGCGCGTGAAGGCGGTCGGGCGCACGAAGACCAGCGGGTCGCCGTCGAGCTTCCAGGTGAGCGCGCGCTCATGCAGCGCAAAGTCTGCCTCGACCCGCTCGAACAGTTCGGAGAGGTCGAGCCTGCCGACATCTTCTTCGACCTCTCCCTTGGCGAAGTCCAGGTAACCTTCGAGCATGCTCTGCATGTCGTCGATATCCTGGTTCAGGCTATCGAGTTCCGGCCCGTCGCCGGCGAGTGCCAGTTGCAGGCGAAAGCGGGTGAGGATGGTGCGCAGGTCGTGGCTGACGCCGGCGAGCATGGCAGTTCGCTGTTCCATCTGGCGCTCGATGCGCTCGCGCATCAGGATGAAGGCGAGGCCGGCGCGGCGGACTTCGTCGGCGCCGCGGGGGGAGAAGCCTTCCGGCGGGCGCTGGCCTTTGCCGAAGCTCTCGGCCGCGTTTGCGAGCGCCGTGATCGGCCGGATCTGGCCGCGCAGGAAGAGGATCGAGATGACGATCAGCACGAGCGCCGTCGAGACCATCCAGACAAGGAAGATGTGGGTGTTGGATGCGTAGGCGGAATTGCGCGAGGCAAAGATGCGCAGCGTCTGGTCTTCGAGCACGATGCGGATCTCGACCAGCCGCGACATGCCGACGGTGTCGATCCAGAACGGGCGGCGGATCTGCTCGGCGATCTCGTCCGACAGGATCTGGTCGAGAATGGAGAAGAAGGGCCGCTGGCGGGGTGAGGGGAGCTCGGTGCCGGGTTCGAGAGATACGATCAGGTTCAGGCGGCTTGCTGCGACGTTGACGATTTTGTCGAAGTCTTCCCGCTCCGGATAGAGCTCGATGAGCTCGATCACGGCGGAAATGTCGCGGGTGACGGCTTCGGAGAGGCGTTCGGTCACCAGCTGCCAGTGGCGCTCCATGAAGACGAAGGCGACGACGGTCTGCAGGATCAGCATCGGCAGGATGATGATGAGCAGCGAGCGGGCATAGAGACCGGTCGGCAGACGGTGCCGCAGCCAGCGCAGCATGCCGGAGATGCCGGTCGCCGGGCTGCGGTCCTGATCGCGGCGGATCTGATCGAACAGCGTCATGTCACTTTCCTCGACGCATGCTGCGCCGTTGCCGAGGGCTTCAATCCATGCTCAGGCGGTAGCCGATGCCACGGACCGTCTGCAGCCAGACGGGGTTGGCCGGGTCGTCTTCGATCTTGCGCCGCAAGCGGTTGATCTGGACATCGATCGTGCGCTCACCCACTTCGGCGTCGTTTCCGACCAGTTCGTGGCGCGGGATGGTGTCGCCGGCGCGGGTGGCGAAGAGATACATGATATCCTGCTCGCGGTCGGTGAGGCGGATTACCTCGGCGCCCTTGCGCAATTCCTTGCGCAGCACTGAGAAGGTGTAGGGGCCGAACATGACCTGCTCGATCTTCGGCGCATCCGGGTTCATGTTGCGCTTCAGGATATTGTTGATCCGGAGCACGAGTTCGCGCGGGTCGAAGGGCTTGGCGAGGTAGTCGTCGGCGCCGGCTTCGAGGCCTGCGATGCGGCTGTCGGCTTCGGAGCGGGCGGTGAGCAGAATGATCGGCACCCGCTTCTCGTCCGAGAGGCTCTGTGTGAGCGAGAGGCCGGATTCGCCCGGCATCATCACGTCAAGGACGAGGAGATCGAAGCTCAGACCCTCCAGCTTGCGGCGCGCTTCGGCGGCGTCAGCTGCGGTCGACACGCGAAACCCCTTTTCCGTCAGGAAGCGGTGCAGCAGGTCGCGGATGCGGGTGTCGTCGTCGACGACGAGGAGGTGCGGGGCGTCGTCGGTGAGCTCAATCTTCTTCGACACGTCAGTCGGCTCCATCCGTCTCGAGGGGCTGGGTCACGGTCTGTTTCTGCATGCCTTCGAGGAAGCGACGCACTGTCGCGCGCTCGTCTGATGTCATGCCATCCATGGCGTGGGCAATGCGGCGGGACTGCGGCTCGGACAGCGCCAGCGACAGCTCGCGGCCGGCAAGCGTCGGATAGAGGCGGCGCTGGCGACGATCGGCGGGACCGGCCATCTGGCGGATGTAGCCGCTGTCGATCAGCTCCTTCAGCACCCGGGCGAGGCTCTGCTTGGTAATCTGCAGGATGCCCAGGAGGTCTGCGACCGTCATGCCCGGCCGGCGGCTGACGAAATGGACGACGCGGTGATGGGCGCGGCCATAGCCGAGCTTGGACAGAATGGCATCCGGATCAGACACGAAATCGCGATAGGCGAAAAACAGGCTTTCAATGGTTTCGAAGTCGATCGTCTTGTCATCGACCACCGGCAGGTCCGGCAGGGTCTTCTTGGCAGTCTTCGTCGCAGACTGTCGGGCCACGCTCGTCATTCCTTTCCTCCGGCGCAAGCGACTGTCAGCTCGCGAACGCCGGTTCATCCACTCATCGCTCAGGGCCGATGCTTCCCCCGTGGCCGGTCCGTTTGCCGGTCGGCCATTGATCCACGTCTCATTGACGGTGATTGCCGGCAAAACTATGCGCAAGTGTAGCAAATTTCCAACAAATTTACGCAGATCGCACAGCTTACGGGCGGGATGCGAAACCTATCGCCACCAGCCTCGTTACTGCAGCACTGATCAAGCGCAAGCCCGGGACAAGCCAATTGGGCGAAGCTTGGCGAAGGAGAGAGGACTTTCACCATGACGGATCGTGAGCAGACCACCGAGACTTCAAGCCTGCGTCCTGTTGCCGTGCTGGTCTTTACCGCAAAGATCATGGTTGCGAGCTTTCTGGTGGCCCAGGCCTCCATTCTGCCGGCCTCGCCGGTGTCGCAGGTCTACGGCCTGTCGCGCTGATCTCTGTGCCGCATCGCTTGCGGTTTCTCTCGTTTCCAAGGCGTGTTAAGGCGCTTCACCGAACCGAGAGAAGGACCGACAGCCGATGGGACAGATTCAAGCGGGCATCATCCCCGTCACCCCTTTTCAGCAGAACTGCACCATCCTGTTCGATGACGAGACACGCGAAGGCGTGATCGTCGATCCGGGTGGCGATGTCGACGTCATCCTGCAGGTGATCGCGGAGAATGCGATTACGCTCAAGGCGATCTGGCTGACGCATGGTCACCTCGATCACGCAGGCGGTGCGGCCGAACTGAAGGAAAAGACCGGCCTCACGATCATCGGACCTCACAAGGACGACCTGCCGCTCCTGCAGCGGATCGAAACCCAAGCGGCGACCTATGGCATTGACGGTTTGCGCAGTGTTGTTCCGGACCAGTGGCTGGAAGACGGCGAGACGGTTTCATTCGGCGACCACGTATTCGAGGTCTATCATTGTCCGGGCCACGCACCGGGTCATGTCATCTATTTCAACCGGTCGCAGAAGTTCGCCCATCTCGGTGACGTGCTGTTCAGCGGCTCTGTTGGTCGCACGGATCTGCCGGGCGGCGATCATCAGACGTTGATGAACTCGATCCGCGACAAGGTCCTGCCGCTTGGCGATGACGTCGGCTTCATCTGCGGTCATGGGCCGGGTAGCCGGATTGGGGACGAGCGCCGCTCCAATCCCTTCATCCAGGGTCTATGAACGACAAAAGCGCCGGGGGACCGGCGCTTTTTTCTTTTGTGCGATACTGCTTGGCTCAGCCGGCGGTGCAGAAATGGGTGCGACCGTCATAGCCGACAAAGGTGCCGGTGCGCGGATTGAAGCTCCGGTAACGCTGAGAGCAGTAGTCATACCAGGCGCCGGTCCAGGGCTCGACGCCATAGGACTGAACGACAGGGCGCGGCTGCTGATAGACCGGGCGCGGACGATAGGTGTGGCGCGGCGGCGGCGGCGGCGGATAATCGTCGACATAATAGTCGCGGTCGTCATAGACGGAGACTGGGCGGTCGATATAGACGCGGCGCTGCGGTGCCGGATTTGCGAGTGCAGAGCCGACGATCACGCCGGTCGCTAGACCGATCACGCCGAGGGCGAGCGCATCATCGCCACGGTGATGGCGATAGTAGCGGTCACCGGCCTCGGCCTGCGTTGCAGCGGCGATCGGCGTCAGGGTGACTGCGGCCGCGAGAAGAGCGTTTTGCGCGAATTTCATCATGACGTCTGTTCCTCAAGCCTTGGCTAACCAGGGGCCGGTGCGGGCTGTTCGGGCCACCGGCGATGATTGCAATCTATGAGGCGCCGCCTGAACGCAGGCTGAACGAAAAAACCCGGCAAAAATGCCGGGCCGCAATTCGTCGAAAACCGGATGATATCAGCCGGAGATCTGCAGGTTTACGGCCTTAGGGCCCTTGCCACGGCGATCGGGTTCGGTGTCGAAGCTGACCTTCTGGTTTTCGGTCAGACCCGACAGGCCCGATGCCTGAACAGCGGAGATGTGGACGAAGATGTCCGCGCCGCCATTGTCGGGCTTGATGAAGCCAAAGCCCTTGTCGGTATTGAAGAATTTTACAGTGCCAGTCTCGGCCATGCGTCAGGTCCTTTTCTCTCTGCCCGTATTCGGCGGGGCAGCATTGCAATGTACCCGCAAGCGGGTGAGCGACAGGCATTTGTCGATATTGGAGGAAAGGGGCCCTGTTACCGCAGACTAACTCCAGTCAATGTTTCCATCTTCTCAAGTTCGACTGCCCGGGGTTGTTATAGCGTCCCCGGCGCGCATTACTTTATAGGTCTTCCCATGCTCGCAAAATTGCCCGAACTCACGAAGAGTGCTTGGTTTGGCGGAAATTGGCAAGTGAAAGTTTTAACCCTTCCGAAGGGGAGAGTCCTTTGTTTTCAGTGCGAACAGGGTGATTCGAACTGGCGGCAAGCCCGCTTTGCGTCGTTTTGGCGAAAATTTGCATCGCTTGCGATGGAGATCGCGGGAAAAGCCTGCGCAAACACGGAAAATTGCGGATGAAAATTTTCCGTGTTCGCTTCTGCGCAGCGTGGAAACGAGAGGCTCCAGAGCCGCAAATTAGCCCCTAAAAGGGACGATTGATGGCTTCGAGAGGGGTTTGAGCCGGTACTCAGCTTTCGCCGCTGCGGGTAATCCGCAAGAGCTGACCATCTTCCTCGTCGGTCACGAGCAGGATCGAACCATCCGGGGCGACCTTGACGTCGCGGATACGGCCATACTCGCCCTGCAGCATTCGCTCCTCTGCGCCGATCGAGCCGTCTGCGCTGCGATCGATGCGGGCAACAAGCTGGTACTTGAGGGCCGCGACGAGGAAGTCGCCCTCCCATTCTGGGAACATGGCGCCGCGATAGATCGCTAGCGCGCCCGGCGCAATCGAGGGATCCCAATAGTGGAGGGGTTGTTCGTAGCCATCCGCCGACTGGCCGATGCCGATTTCGGCGCCTGAGTAATGCTTACCGTAGGAGATGACCGGCCAGCCGTAATTGTTGCCGGCGTCTGGAGCGTTGATCTCGTCGCCACCGCGCGCACCATGCTCGACGGTGTAGAGCCGGTTGTCGGCGGGATCGATGGTGAGGCCTTGCGGATTGCGATGGCCGCTCGACCAGACTTCGGCCAAGGGCTGGCCCTTGGGGTTGGCCGCGGAGGGACTGCCGTCGGCATTGATGCGCATGATCTTGCCGGCGTGATCGGCGGGATCCTGCGCGCGATCTTGCTCGCCACGGTCGCCGATGCCGAAGAACAGGCTGCCATCTGCAGCGATCGCGATGCGTGAGCCGAAATGCTGGCCGGCGCGGGTCAGCTTGTTCATCAGAAAGATGCGGCGCACGTCTTCGAGCCGCCTTTCGTTCTGGCTGAGGCGGGCGGAAAACACGCCAGTGCCCTGGCCGCCCGGGCCGGGTGTGGCTGCCGTGAAGAAGAGGCGCCGCGTTTCAGCAAAGTCGGGGGCGAGGGCGATGTCGAGCAGGCCGCCCTGACCGACGGCAGCGATCCTCGGCAGACCACCCAAGGGCTGCCCGACCTCGCCGTCGCGGATGATGCGGATGCGGCCGGGGCGCTCGGTGACGATATAGGCACCATCAGGCAGGACCTCGACAGACCAAGGGTGCTCCAGGCCGCCGGCGACGCTGGTGACCTCGATCTTGACGTTGCCGACAGGATGCTCGCGGGTTTCCTGCGCATAGAGGGGCAATGCCATCGAGAAAGCGAGAAGCGGGGCGATCATCCACGCAGTCTGATTCAAGCGGTTTGGCATCGTCGTCTCCTTGTCCGGCAGCTCTCCCGCTCAGAATGTGGGAACAGCGGTGCCGGCGACAAGGCAGAGCGATGGCGGAGGGCGCCTCCTGACCGAAAAGTGAAGAGGCGCCGACGTGAAGTCAGGTGTCGAAGCTCACCGCTTTCAGTTTGTCGATGCCAAGCGCCTGAAGCGCCAGCTTCTCGTAGAAGGGCTCGGACTTGCCGAGCTTCACCTTGTAAAGGAAGTATTTCTCGAAGCCGATCTTGGCTGCGTGAACCCACTTGCCCTGGGACGACCAGTTTACGTTGCGCGGTGGCAGCTGCGGCTGGGCGACGAAGGCGATGCCGCCATCGCCGAAATCGGCCAGGCAGACGGCGTTCCAGGTCCCTTGAGCATTGGCCTCCTCGCCAGCGATCAGGTTGGCGATGTTGTGGGCCGTGGCCGTTACCATGGATTCGATCATGAAGCCGGTTTTCGGCACGCCGACGGGCACGGGTGTTTTGCCCATGGGCGGGATCGCGACGCAGACGCCCACGGAGAAGACGTTTTTGAAGGTCGGGTTCTGCTGGTGCTTGTCGGCAAGCACGAAGCCGCGCGGGTTCGTCAGGCCTTCGATGCCCTTGATGGCCTCGACGCCACGGAATGCCGGGAGCATCATCGTGTAGACCGACGGGATCTCGTGGGTGGCCTTGACGCTGCCGTCGTCATTGATCTCCTCGGCAACGACCTTGTCACCTTCGAAGCGGTTCACACGCGCGTTGGTTACCCACTTGATGTGCTTAGAGCGCATCGCGCTTTCGAGCAGCCCCTTGGTATCTCCGACGCCGTCGAGGCCGAGATGGCCGATATAGGGCTCCGACGTGACGAAGGTCATCGGCACACGGTCGCGAACCTTGGCGTCCCGCAGGGCCTTGTCGAGGATGAAGGCGAATTCATAGGCCGGGCCGAAGCAGGAAGCGCCCTGGACCGCGCCGATCACCACCGGGCTGGGATTGGTGACCAGCTTGTCGAAGGCCTGCTTGGCGGCCAGTGCGTGGTCGATGTGGCAGACGGATTGGGTGTGGTGATGCGGGCCGAAACCTTCGATCTCGTCGAAAGCGAGATCCGGACCGGTGGCGATCACCAGATAGTCATAGTCGAGAGAACTGCCATCGAGCATTTCGATCCGGTTCTCGGCGGGATGGACGCGGGTCGCGCCCTGGCTGTGCAGGGTGATGTTGCGCTTTTTGCAGGCGGGACGGAGGTCGACTTCGATTTCCTCGCGTCCGCGCCAGCCGACAGCGACCCAAGGGTTGGAGGGGACGAAGGAGTAGGTCGCTCCCTTGCTCAGCAGATGGATCTCGACCTCTTTGCCGAGGCGATCTCTCAATTCATAGGCCATGATCGTGCCGCCGAGACCGGCACCCAGGACTGCAATGCGTTTCATGACGGTTCCTCCCATTTGATGGGAGGCAGTATCTACGAAACTACATAGATAACAAGTAGACTATTTTATAGGTCCTGGCGTCCGCGTGCTCGCTGGACCAGATCCTGCCAGCCACGCTTCCATAGGGCAAAACCACCGATCGCCATCACTGTGAAGCAGGCGAAGATCAGAAGGATCAGCAGGTGGCGCTCGCTCTGGGGCAGGGGCGTCTGGTGGTTGCGATCAACCATTGAGGCTGACACATGGAGCGGCGTTGTGGATGCGGCGATGCTCGAAGTGGTGATTGCGTCCGGGCGGGGGGGCGAGATCTCTGTGCTTGCGGCAAAGGACTTCGAACCGGGTTCCAGCGTCGCAGGAGTGCTGGCGAGCGCCAAAGTGACCAAAGCGACGCCACTGATCGCTGCGAGCCAAGCGAGGGGGCGGCTGCGGCGGGAGGGCCGTCGAAATGTCTCCAGTTCGAAATCCATGGCGAGAACCTCCGTCTCGTTGCGTTGACCGCATGAAACAGCGTGATCGCGTCGGTAGAGCGACGGAAATGTGGCGGTCCCTGTGTCGAATTGTGATTTCGGCGGTGAGGCCAAAACGTCGCGAATTCCGCCATTGCCATGGAGACGCAAATCTCTTCGACAAGCGGTGCTTTCCGCTTGAAAGCCAAGGGCTCTTTCGCCATAGAGCTTGAACCTGAGGCCCCGGACAGCGGGGTCGATGTTCAATCAGCTCAGGACACGCAAACATGGCTTTCCTTGCCGACGCCCTTTCCCGCATCAAGCCTTCCGCGACCATCGCCGTCACGCAGATGGCCCGGGAGCTCAAAGCGCAGGGGAAAGACGTCATTTCGCTCTCCGTCGGCGAGCCCGACTTCGATACGCCGCAGAACATCAAGGACGCGGCTGTCGCTGCCATTGCTCGCGGCGAGACGAAGTATACGCCTGTTGCCGGCATTCCGGAGCTGCGCAAGGCGATCGCCGACAAGTTCAAGCGCGAGAACGGGCTCGACTACAAGCCCGAGCAGGTGATCGTCGGGACCGGCGGAAAGCAGATTCTTTTCAACGCCTTCATGGCAACGATCAATCCGGGAGATGAAGTCGTCATCCCGGCACCGTTCTGGGTTTCCTACCCGGAAATGATTGCGTTGTGCGGCGGCACGCCGGTCTTTGTCGAAACGACGATCGAGAACAATTTCAAGCTAACGGCCGAGCAGTTGGACAAGGCAATCACGCCGAAGACCAAGTGGTTCATGTTCAACTCGCCGTCCAACCCGTCGGGTGCCGCCTACAGCAAGGATGAGCTTAAGGCGCTGACCGACGTGCTGCTGAAGCATCCGCATGTGTGGGTTCTGACCGACGACATGTATGAGCACCTCGTCTTCGGCGACTTCGTCTATTACACCCCGGCTCAGGTCGAGCCCGCACTTTACGAGCGCACACTCACGATGAACGGTGTGTCGAAGGCCTATGCGATGACCGGCTGGCGTATCGGTTATGCAGCCGGCCCGCTGCCGCTGATCAAGGCGATGGACATGATCCAGGGCCAGCAGACCTCGGGTGCTTGCTCGGTTGCCCAGTGGGCCGCTGTCGAGGCGCTGAACGGTCCGCAGGACTTCATCACGGAATCGAAGAAGGCCTTTGAAGAGCGCCGCGACCTCGTGGTCTCTATGCTGAACCAGGCCTCGGGCCTCGTATGCCCTAAGCCGGAAGGCGCCTTCTACGTCTATCCGTCCTGCGCGGCCCTGATCGGCAAGACGGCGCCGTCGGGCAAGGTGATCGCCAATGACGAGGACTTCGTCATGGAACTGCTGGCGACCGAAGGGGTTGCCACCGTTCACGGCTCGTCCTTCGGCCTTGGCCCGAACTTCCGCGTCTCCTACGCGACCTCGAACGCCAAGCTGGAAGAGGCCTGCAGCCGCATCCAGCGCTTCTGCGCTTCGCTGAAGTAAGCGCCGAGGTTTATCGATTTTCGGAAGGGCTCGCCGATAGGCGGGCCCTTTTCGCATTTTTCGGCTTTGTTGAGGGGGCTCAGCGCTTGTGGTATTGTCAGTTGCATGAAGACGGTCAGCCTGCAGGAAGCCACACGTGATCTGGATGCGCTCGCCCGCGCGGTCGAGCAGGGCGAGGTCGTGACGGTGACCCGGGACGGCAAGCCGGTGCTGGATCTGGTGCCGCATGTGGTGGGAGAGGCGGCCAAAACAGAGGCGAAGAAGGGTGGGATCGATTGGGAGGCCGGTCAGGCTTATTTGCGGTCGAGGGGGATTGAGAATGCCGTTCCTTATATCGCCGAAGATTTTGATGATCCCCTTCCGGAAGATTTCCTTCTAAGGCCGCTCCCGTAGTGTCGCCCGTTCTGCTGGATACGCACATTGCGCTTGCCTTTTTCGGGCGGTCATTTCGGCAGCATTTTCCTATGATACACGAACTGCTCGAGGTCGGAGACGTCGACGGTTTCGTCAGCGCCGCAACTCTCTGGGAAATCGCAATAAAGACCAGGCTCGGCAAGCTGGACATCGGTATGCCACTTCGTGATTTACCAGAAGCCATAGCGTCAGTTGGCCTGGAGATACTCGGGATCGAAGTCTCTCACGTCCTCCACACCCTGGATCCCGAACCGCCCACCCGGGATCCCTTCGACCGGCTGTTGCTGGCCCAATGTCATGTGGAAGGGCTCAAATTGATCACGGTCGACCGTGCTCTCGTCGATCACCCCCTGGCGTTCCGCCCCTGATCGTCCGAGACCAGGGGCGGAAAAGCTCGCTTAACCCTTGGTCAGCTTGACGATCGTCGAGTTGCCGCCGCCGCGCTGTTCGGTGACGGCGTAGACGGCGCCGTCGGGGCCGACCTTCACGTCGCGAATTCGGGCGCCGACGTCCACGCGTTCTTCATGCTTCACGCGGTCGTTCTCCATGTGCAGCACGACGACGCCCTGGCTGACAAGGCCGCCGACGAGGAACGCACTTTTCCATTCCGGAATGGCGTCGGCGTCATAATAGGCCATGCCGGAGGGGGCGATGACCGGATCCCAGTAATAGACGGGCTGTTCGGTATCGGCCATCTGGGTGACTCCGTCGCCAACCTTGGCGCCGCTGTATTCGACGCCGTAGGTGACTTCCGGCCAGCCATAGTTCTTGCCGGGTTCGGGCAGGTTCAACTCGTCGCCGCCCTTGGGGCCGTGCTCGACGGTCCAGAGGCGACCCTGGCCGTCAACCGTGGCGGACTGGAGATTGCGGTGGCCGAGCGACCAGATTTCCGGCTGGGCATTCTCCTGGCCGACAAAGGGGTTGTCGGGCAGGGCTTCACCGGTCTGGGTGATGCGGAAGATCTTGCCCAGTCCACTCTGCAGGTCCTGCGCCTGAACGCGCGGCTCGGCATCGGAGCGCTCGCCGACGGTGACGTAGAGTTGGCCTTCAGGCCCGAATGCCAGGCGCGAGCCGAAATGCTTGTTGCCGTCATAGCCCGGTGTCTGGCGGAAAATGAAACTTACATCTTCCAGCGCCCCACCGCCCTGATCATCGGGCACGAGGCGGGCGGACGCGACCGAGGTACCGTTGCCGTCATCGCGCGGTTCGGCAAACGAGAAGAAGATCTTGCCGGAAGTTTCATAATCGGGTGCGAGCGCGACATCGAGCAGGCCTCCCTGACCGTCGGCCAGGACTTCTGGCACGTTTGCGATCTCGGGGCCGGGCTTGCCGTCTTCACCGATGATGTGCATTGCGCCCTGCTTGGCGGTCACCAGCATGCGGCCATCGGGCAGGAATTCCATCGCCCAGAGATGCGGCAGGCCCTTCGCCACCACTTCCTGCTTGATCTCAATCGCCTGAGCGGGTTGGGGCGCGCGGGTCTGGCCGGTGAAGGCTGGCTGCTGGTCCGGCGCGTTGGGGGCCTGCGTCTCCGCCGGTGTGCCGGCCTGCTGGGCGATAGCGGGGATTGTTGCGACACCAAGGCTCAGCATGGTTCCGGCGAGAATGTGCGGCAGTCGTTTCATCAGTTCCTCCTGGTCGAATGATTGGACCCGTTCAACGCCTCAAGTGGTCACAAAGCTCCAGACCGGTAGGGCATGTGAGATCAAGTTCGCTTTATCTGTTGGTGAGGAGAGGAGTGATCTCCAAAGACAGAGCGGGCCATTAGGCCCGCTCTGATGGTTTCTCGTCATGCCGGGGATTTGATCCAGCTGCCGAGATATGGCGCATTGGCGAAGATCTTTTCGCGGTCTAGCCACACGGCGGGGAGGGCAAGAATGCCAAGCGCTGCGATGGTGATGAAGGTCTTGGTCAGTTGCGACAGTTCCGGCGTGCGGGCGTCGAGGTAGTAGACCGCATAGACGATCAGCACGTGCCAGACATAGATCTGCAGCGAGTGGCGACCCAGCAGCTGAAGGAAGTTCAGCGTGAAGAGGCTCGTCAGTGCCGAGGCGATCTTCTGGATGACAGGGCTTTCATGGCGTGGGCCGGCGATCAGGATCCAGGCGAGGCCATAGGCGACGGCTGCGAAATTGATCAGATAGACCGGACCGAAGTCGGCACGCACTTCCATGAGGCCGAACTTTTCCAGCACGAAGCCCGGCATGAAGCCGTGGGCTGTCGCGACGCGGAGCGGCAGGAAGAAGAGGGTGATAGCAAGCGCCGTCCAGGCGAGCGTGGTGCGCTTGGGGTCGAAGACCTTCTGCCACTCGATCTTCTTCATGGAGGTCAGCGTGCCCGCGATGATGCCGGCAAAGAATACGATCTGCCAGCCGAGCAGGTTGAAGGAAACGCGCAGGCCTTCCCCATCCGGTGCGCCGGCCAGCCAGGTGTCGAGCGGGTAGGTAACGAGGCGGTGCAGGCCGAGCTGGGCTGCGAGCCAGACAAGCAGGGAGCCGATGGCAACGCCCAGCCAGTGGCCGCGCAGGCAGAGCCAGATGACGACAGGCGCAAAGATCATGTAGGCGATGTATTGCGGCAGGATGTCCATGAAGGTCGGCTGGACCAGGAAGGTCGCGATCGGTGCGAGCGAGCTCGGGTTGAGAAGGCTTGCGTCGCCCAGCCAGTTTTCCCAGGCGGAGACGGCACCCGGCAGGATCAGCTGCAGGGCAAGGACGATCAGGACAATCGCCATGGCATAACGATAGAGCTCGAGCGCCCGCGACCAGATCTTGTCGCGGCCGACGGCATAGCCGTCCTTCATCATCTTGCGGCTGTAGACCATGCCGGTCAGCAGGCCCGACAGGAAGACAAAGCCCTGCGCATCTTCGACGAAGGCAAGGTTGCGGTGGTTGATTTCAACGAGCCAAAGGCCCCCCGTGAACACCAGGTGGTTGATCAGCATGAAGACGAGGAAGTAACCCCGCATGCCGTCGATCACGTCCAATCTCTTCACGTTCGACTCCCGAGTTGGCCCCCCGGTGACCCGCGGCGGCGATCATCATCCGCATCATGTTGAGAATGCGGCGGGAGGCCCATTGGGGGCCGATCCGTGCGGGGGGAACGGCAGCTTTCCCCAAAAGTTCCGCGCAAAAGTGCTCACGGATCCGTGCCCGGATGTCGCAGAGGCGCGCGAATCAGTGGCGTTCAGAGGCCGAGAAAGGCGAGCATGATGAAGGTGGCGAAGAGCACGAAATGGGTCATGCCCTCGATCGCATTGGTCTCGCCGTCATTCAGATTGATGGCGGCTGCGACCAGCGTGATCGCAACCATGGTGGTCTGCACCGGGGTCATGGCCATGACGAAGGGCTGGCCCGTGTAGAGGGCAATCGCCTCCATCACCGGGACTGTCAGAATGACCGTCGAAAGCGATGCGCCCATTGCGATGTTGACGACCGCCTGCATTCGGTTGCGCAAGGCGGCGCGCAGGGCGGTCAGGATTTCCGGCGCAGCCGAAATGCCGGCCACCAGGATCGCGGTCAGGGCGACCGGCGCACCGGTGCCTTCTAGGCCGGCATCCATCAGGACCGACATGACTTCCGCCAGAACACCGATCAGAACGACGCCGAACACGATCACGCCGATCGACCAGAGTGTCGATCCCTCATGCTCCTCTTCCACGGCATGGGTCTCGCTGTCCGCCGGTGTCTCGGCCTGCCGATCCCAGGGCCGGGCGGCCTGGCGACCGGGATAGCTGTAGGAGAAGAAATAGCTATGTGTGCCCACCTGCATGCGCAGGAAGAGTGCATAGAGCGCAATCATCGCGCCGATGGTGAAGACGGAATAATACTGCCAGCGGTCAGAGGGCACGAATTCTGGCACGATCATCGAGATGCCCATGGCGGTCAGGATCATCACTCCATAGGTCTTGCCACTGTCGTCGTTATAGGCCTGCTCGCCATGCTTCAGGCCGCCGAGCAGGGCGGCGAGTCCGAGGATGCCGTTGATGTCGAGCATCACGGCCGAATAGATGGTGTCGCGCACCAGCGTGGATGACGAGCCGTTGCTCATCATGATCGCGAGGATCAGCACCTCGACGGCGACGGCCGAGAGGGTGAGGATCATCGTGCCATAGGGGTCGCCGACCTTGTGGGCGAGGATCTCGGCATGATGGGCGACGCGCATCGAGCTGACGACGATGGCGGCGATCAGGGCTGCAGCCCCGAGCAGCGAGGCCACCTGGCCTGCACCGAGGACGGCATGTTCCAATGCGAGGGCGAGGATCGCCGCAAAAATCGGGATCAGAAGAAGTTTTTCCTGCCTGATGCGCGACACGTGCTTCTCCTTCTGCTGATCGACGTCCGGTAACGGGGCCGATGGGTATGCTGTTCCCGGCTGGCCGATGATGTTTGCGCCTCGGGACTTTTGATGGAATACTCCTCTCAGCCTAGGAGGAGAAGGCCATGGTGAAGATCATCTATGAGATCGTTCCTCATGATGGCGGTTGGGCCTACCGGCTCGGCGGCGTCTATTCGGAGGCGTTTCCGACCCATGACCAGGCCCTGGAAGCCGCACGCATCGTGATGGAAGAGCAGCAGGTCGGCGATGAGCCGGTGACCATCAGCTATCAGGATGAGAGTGGTCGCTGGCGCGAGGAATACAGCGATGGCGGCGATCGACCGGAGGTCGAGATCATCGACAGTTTCGTCGGCGAGCAGCCCCCATCCGCCTGATTTCTGGCGGAGAATAGGTCGTCATTACAGAGGCTTGTAGCCTCTTGTTCGCATCATGATTCCGGCTGACTGGCGTGTAGGGAAGGCTGCTTTGGCAGGCGCATCCAGTCGTCGAGTCCCTGGACCAGGGCGTCGAAGGTCGCGCGGAAGCGTGGCACCGTCTTCAGGTTCTCATGCATCACCACGAAGGTCTCGAGTGCGATCTCCAGCGTTCCGGGGAGCACTTCGACCAGCTCTGGGTCTCTGGCTGCGAAGGCATGCTGGCACATGCCGATGCCGAGACCCGCGCGGATGGCGGCGAGCTGGACCAGATTGCTATCAGCACGGAAGTCGAAGCCAATGCCCGCGAGGTCGGGCCGCTGCTTCAGGATGTCCCTGATATAGGCGAGCTGCCGGTCGAAGCCGATCAAGCGGTGATTGGGCAGCTCGGCTAGCGAAGAGGGAACGCCATGTCGCTCCAGATAGCGACGGTGCGCATGAAATCCCAGCGTGATCTTGCCGATGCGCCGGCTTAGCAGTGCCGACTGGCTGGGGCGCACCATGCGGATCGCGATATCCGCCTCCTGCTGGAGCAGGTCTTCGACCGTATCAGATGCGGAGAGTTCGATCTCGAGAGCCGGGTTGGCATCTTGTAGCCTCGCCAGGATCGCGGGCAGCGTCTCGGCGGCGATTACCTCGCTGGCGCTGATGCGCACCGTGCCGCGGACTTCCTCCATATCGCCGGATGCGATGCGTGCCAGCGCCGCAGACATGGCGGACATGCTGCGGGCATGCCCCTTCATGGCGAGCGCCTTTTCCGTCGGCAGCAGGCCTTGCGGCGTGCGCAGGAAGAGCGGGGCGCCAAAAGCCTCCTCCAGCGCTTCGACATGGCGTCCGGCCGTGGGTTGCGTTAGCCCAAGCGAGCGGGCGGCACCGGACAGGGAGCCGGTTTCGAGAACGGCGAGGAAGGTGCGGTAATGGTCCCAGCTGATTTGATCGATTGACATACATTTTTGTATATCAACTCTACATTCCTTGGCAATTCTGAATATCTGAAATCAGTGGCAGTCTCTCCGCAGTTCAAACACAGGAGACGACCATGACTGATCTTTCCAATGCAGCTCTCGCAAAGCCCATTGCTCTCGTTCTCGGGGCAACCGGCGGGGTAGGCGGCGCGCTCGCCGAGGCGCTGCTGCAGCGCGGCTACCGGGTGCGGGCGATGTACCGGCGGCCCGACCAGCAGATCGCTGCACGTCCGCGCTTCGAATGGGTTTCAGGCGATGCGATGAATGCCGGCGACGTTTTGCGTGCCGCCGAGGGTGCTGGAATCATCGTGCACGGTGTCAATCCGCCCGGCTATCAGAACTGGGGCAAGCTCGTCCTGCCGATGATCGACAACACGATCGCAGCCGCCCGTGCGGTTGGCGCGCGCATCCTGATGCCGGGCACGATCTACAATTTCGGCCCCGATGCGTTTCCTTTGCTCACCGAGGAGAGCAGTCAGCAGCCGCAGACGGTCAAGGGGCGGATTCGGGTGGCACTGGAGCAGCGCCTCGAGCGGGCGGCAGGTGAGGGGGTTCCGGTGATCCTCGTGCGCGCCGGCGACTTCTTCGGGCCTGACGCCGGCAACAACTGGTTCGCCCAGGGGCTGGTTCAGCCGGGCAAGCCCGTTCGCTTCGTCATGAATCCCGGCCGGAAGGGGGCGGGCCACGCTTGGGCCTATCTACCTGACGTCGCGGAAACCTTCATGCGGCTGCTGGACAGGGCCGATGCCCTGCCGCGCTTTGCCCGCTTCCATATGGACGGCTTCTACGATCACGACGGGACGCAGATGGCGAAGGCGATCGGGCGTGCTGTCGGGCGGCCTCGCATCTTCACGCTCGGTTTTCCCTGGAGGTTGGCGGGGCTTGTGCGCCGCTTCGTGCCGCTGCTGAAGGAGTTGCATGAGATGCGCTATCTGTGGCGGGAGACGATCCGCCTCGACAACAGTGCACTCGTCGAATTCCTGGGCGAGGAGCCGCACACGCCGATCGATGTCGCGGTGAATGCAACGCTGCGGAGCCTCGGCTGTCTTCCGGAGATCGCCTCTCCAGCGGTCCGCAATCATGCAACTCTGGTCGCTGGAGGCGGACAATGAGTGCCGTGACATCAATCTCGACCATGGCTCCGCTGATTTTCCGGGCTTTCGCCGTGCTCACCCTTGGTGGCATCGCCGCTCAATTCTTCCTCGCGGGCATGACGGTCTTCGGGGCAGGGACTGGATGGGAGGCCCATGCGGCAACCGGGGGAGCGGTGGGGCTGCCGATCCTCGGGCTCTTCCTGATGTCGTTCCGCGCGAGTTTACGGGCCTATCGGACCCAGGCGAGCCTGCTCTTCGGTCTCTATCTGCTGCAGTTGACGCTGGCGGCGCTCGGCCAGACCTTGCCGCTGATCGGGGCCTTGCATCCGGTCAATGGGCTGCTGATGGGATTGCTCGCATCAAGGCTGACTGTGCGCCTTCTGTCTCACATATAGTTCATGAACTGCAGATGCGAAAAGGGCTCCCGGTTTTGCCGGGAGCCCTTCGTTTCTCAGGCCAGTGCAGGATAGGTCGTGTAACCTTCCGCGCCACCGCCATACAGCGTGGCCTGGTCGAGCGGATTAAGCGCTGCGTCTTCCTTCAGGCGCCGGACGAGGTCCGGATTGGAGATGAAGGGACGGCCGAAGGCAACGAGATCGGCATAGCCGCTTTCGACGGCTTCGATGGCCGAAGCGCGGTCATAGCCGTTGTTGACAATCCAGGCACCCTTGCCGCCGGCATCACGATACGCGGCCTTGAGCGCCTTCCAGTCGAAGGGCAGGCCATCGCGCGGGCCGCCGGTCGCGCCTTCGATGACATGCACGAAAGACAGATTAAACTTCGCCAATGCCTCGACCAGCGCGGTGTAGACTGCCTTCGGATCCGGATCCGAGACGTCGTTCGCCGGGGTGGTGGGCGAAATGCGGATGCCGGTTTTGTCGGCGCCGATTTCCTTGATCACGGCCTCGACGACTTCAAGCGTCAGGCGAATGCGGTTCTCGATCGAGCCGCCATATTGATCCGTGCGCTGGTTGCTGTTCGAACGCATGAACTGTTCGAGCAGATAGCCATTGGCCGCGTGGATCTCGACGCCGTCGAAGCCCGCATCCATGGCGGCACGGGCGGCCTTGCGGTAGTCCTCGATCACGCCTGGGAGTTCGGCGGTTTCAAGGGCGCGGGGTTCGGAGGTTTCGACGAAAGCGCCGGAGCCATCGGCGTTCAAGACATAGGTCTTAGACTTTGCGGCGATGGGCGAGGGGGCAACGGGCTTGCCGTCGCCTGGCTGCAGGCTCGTGTGGGAGATGCGGCCGACATGCCAGATCTGGGTGACGATCTTGCCACCAGCGGCGTGCACGGCGTCGGTCACCTTCTTCCAGCCTTCGATCGCCTCGGACTTGTAGAGGCCCGGAACGTCTGCGTAACCCTGTGCCTGGTGGGTGATCGCCGTGCCTTCGCTGATGATCAGGCCGGCTGTCGCGCGCTGGCGATAGTATTCGACGTTCAGTTCGTTCGGCACGGCGCCCGGGGAGCGGTTGCGCGTCAGCGGCGCCATGGCGATACGGTTGGAAACGGCGGTCGTGCCGACGGATGTCGGTTCAAAAAGCTTGGACATAAAACCTCTCGGAAGCTTCCAATGATGGGAGGATTGGTCATTGGGAGACCCGATGTGGGGCGTTAGAGGGTTCCGTTCAAGGTCTTGACGAACTCAGCGATGGCATCTTCGTTGCGACGATAAAGAACACGCTGGCCAACCCGCTTGGAGCTGATCAGGCCGGCTCGCTGCAGCGTTGCAAGATGAGCTGATACCGCCGACTGCGACAGGCCGGATCGCTCGAACTGCCCGGCGCTTATACCGTCGACAGCCTCTTCCTTAGGCACGCCGAAAAATTCCTTCGGGTCCTTCAGCCAGATCAGCATTTCCATGCGTGCCGGATGTGCCAGCGCTTTCATCACGTCCTCAAGGAACATGTCCCCTCCAATTCGTACAGTCATTCGAGTTTAAGGCTGACCGAACGCTGCTCGCGCTTCGTTTACGGAGGGCGCCAGTTTTGCCTGACGCGTAAACGCAAAATGGAACATATCGTTCCATCGAGAAAACAAAAAAAGAGGGCCACCGGAAAAACCAGGGCCCTTTGAATTGTGAAGGTCAAAAACCTCCAGAGGGGAACAGCTGCTGCGGTGGAACTGGGAGGAAAAAGCCACCATGTGCATCAGCTGTGTGCGATATGGTGGTTTTTTGTGCAGTGAACAATGGTTTTTTATGCATGTCAGGCATGCATCGCTTGCAAGTCTGTTTGATGGACAACAAAAAAGGCAGCTCAAAAGCTGCCTTAGAAGTTCCAGTTGCGGGCCTTGGCGACGATGAAGTCCCTGAAAGCCTTGAGCTTCGCTGCGTTCTTGATCTCGTCCGGATAGCAGAAATAGGTATCAAACGAGGGGACGTCTGCGCTCGTGACAAGCTGCAGCAGGCCCGGGTCGCGACCGACAATATAGTCCGGCAGCATGGCGATGCCGATGCCGAGCAGGCAAGCGCGCTTGATCGAGGTGAGGCTGTTGATCTGCAGATGCGGCAGTCGCGGATTATCCGATGAGCGACCGGCGACTTCCAGCCAGTTCACATCGAGCAGGTAATTGGGGGCGGGCTCGCCGAACGTGATGATGCGGTGGTTGTCGAGATCCTCGATCGACTGCGGCTCACCATAGCGGTTGATATAGGAGGGGGCCGCATAGACGTGCATGTGCACGGTGAACAGCTTGCGCTGGATCAGGTCCGACTGCTGCGGCTGGCGCAGACGAATAGCGCAATCGGCATGGCGCATGTTCACGTCCAGCTCCTCGTTGTCGAGGATCAGCTGGATCGACATGTCGGGATAAAGCTGGAGGAATTCCTGCACCTTGTCGGTGAGCCAGCCCTGGCCGAGACCGACGGTGGTCGTGACGCGCAGCTTACCAGACGGCTTTTCGGTCGTCTCGGTCAGCTGCATCTTGACGGTCTGCAGCTTCAGGAGAACGTCATGGGCGGTGCGGTAGAGCAGTTCGCCCTGTTCGGTGAGGATCAGGCCGCGGGCGTGGCGGTGGAAGAGCTTGACGCCGATGTCCTGCTCCAGCGACGAGACCTGGCGGCTGATCGCCGACTGGGACAGATGCAGCTTGTCGGCGGCATGGGTGAAGGACCCTGCTTCCGCAGCCGCATGAAAAATGCGCAGTTTGTCCCAGTCCAGCGGCATGCCGCCCCCTCTCATGGCGGTTATTCCGCCGCTTGTTGTGTCTCGAGGGGCAAGGCCGAGAGGAAGCGTTCGGCCTCAAGGGCCGCCATGCATCCCATGCCGGCCGCAGTAATGGCCTGGCGATAGACGTCGTCGGTGACGTCACCGGCGGCGAAGATGCCGGCCACGTCGGTCGCGGTCGAATCCGGAGCGGTCCAGAGATAGCCGTTGGACTTGATCTTCAGCTTGCCCTTGAAGAGCTCGACGGCGGGCGCATGGCCGATCGCGACGAAGACGCCGTCGATCGGCATGTCGGTCACGGCGCCGGTCAGGGCATCCTTGAGCTTCACGCCGGAGACCGACGGCGGCATCGGCGGCTTGGCGGGCGCGCCGGTGATCTCGTCGACCGTGGTGTTCCAGAGAACGCGGATGTTCTCCTTCGCGAAGAGGCGCTCCTGCAGGATCTTTTCCGAACGGAAGCTGTCGCGGCGATGTACGACGGTGACCGACTTGCAGATATGCGAGAGATAGAGGGCTTCCTCGACGGCGGAGTTGCCGCCGCCGACGACGATCACGTCCTTGTTGCGATAGAAGAAGCCATCGCAGGTGGCGCAGGCGGATACGCCGAAGCCCTGGAAATGCTGTTCGCTTTCGATGCCGAGCCACTTGGCCTTGGCACCAGTGCAGATGATCAGCGTGTCTGCGGTCCAGACCTGGCCGCTGTCGGTCTTCACCGTGAAGGGACGATTGACAGTGTCGACTTCGGTCACGAGATCGCTGACGATTTCGGTGCCGACATGGATGGCCTGGTTGAGCATCTGCTCCATCAGCCAGGGACCCTGGATCGGATCCGCAAAGCCCGGATAGTTCTCCACATCCGTGGTGATCATCAACTGGCCGCCCTGTTCCATGCCGGCGATCAATACCGGCTTCAGCATGGCGCGGGCAGCATAGATGGCGGCGGTGTAGCCGGCAGGGCCGGAGCCGATGATCAGCACCTTGGTGTGGCGGGCAGTCATATCGCTTCCTTTCAACGCGCGGTCCGTCTTTTCGACCGGGGCCTCGATATGGGGCTCACCCAGTCATCGCGCAACTGTCGCCCATTTAGGATCGAAGCGAAGCGCAGATCAAGGCGCTCGGCTGCATTAGCAACAGAGCTTTGCGCTGGCGCGCAATAATTGTGCGTGAGTGCGGAGGATTCTTGCCAATTCCAATCGTTGGAGTAGATAACGGACACATCTTTAAAAGGAGCGGCTGTGCTCAAGGTAGAACTCGACGCCATCGACCTGCGAATTCTGAAAGAATTGCAGCGGGACGGGCGGATGACCAATGTGGAACTGTCAGAGCGTGTCGGCATCTCCGCGCCGCCCTGCCTGCGCCGCGTGCGCAAGCTGGAAGAGGCGGGCGTCATCGAAAGCTATCATGCTGACTTGAACGCGAGCCGGCTTGGCTATGATCTCGTTGCCTTTTGCATGGTGGGGCTGAAGCACCAGTCGGAGGCCAATCTCAAGGCCTTTGCCGCGGCCACCGACAGCTGGCCCATCGTGCGCCAGGCCTGGATGGTGAACGGCGACAGCGACTTCCTGCTGCATTGCGTGGCGGAAAACCTGACGCGCTTTCAGGACTTCGTCATCGAAGTGCTGACGGCGAACGAACATGTCGACACGGTCAGGACCATGCTCACGATCCGGCAGGTGAAGAAGCTGGGGATGGTGGAGATCTGAGACCGCGTCTCAGTAAGGTTTCAGCGCTTCCGCAAGTCGCGTGCGGAAACCGGCGTCGATTTCCAGAAAACGCTTGCGTGCGGCTGAGCCCAGCCTCTGCTTTTCCGTGATGTCCATCCGCATCAGGCTCTCGATAACTTTCTCCATCGCTTCGAGATCGACGAGATAGTTGGTGCCGAGGTGCCGCGGTTCGGTGCTGCCATAGGCAATCAGGATGCCGCAATCTGACGAAACGTGCTCGTTCATCGGTGGGCCGTCGGTGGTGACCGTGACCGCGCCGACCGACAGCGCTTCGATCAGGTGATGCCCCCAGCCTTCCGACCGGGACGGGCAGAGATGTATGCCGCAGCTGTTCTGCAACTGCCTGAGTTCTGCATCGGTGATGTAGCCGCTGACGACGCGGATATTGGCAATGGAGGCCGCCTTCGGATGCGGATCACGCTGCACCAGCACCAGTTCGGGCCATTCCGGGTGGCGCGACCACAATTCGATGACGTCTTCCGTGCCCTTAAGTGTGCTTCCGCCTGCGAGATGGAAGAAACTGTTCCAGTTTTTCGGCACGCCCTCATCGAGACGGTCCTCGGAGGTGAAGCCGACATAAGCCGTGGGAACGCCAAGGTCGCGAAAGATCTG
Source organism: Allorhizobium sp. nf9_anc (assembly GCF_056323085.1). Classification (NCBI taxonomy): domain Bacteria; kingdom Pseudomonadati; phylum Pseudomonadota; class Alphaproteobacteria; order Hyphomicrobiales; family Rhizobiaceae; genus Allorhizobium; species Allorhizobium sp. nf9_anc. Next base: position 1,077,763 of record NZ_CM150481.1, read on the forward strand.
TTCGGCATGGCGGCTCTTGGCAAGCACCAGGTCTATGCCTTTCAGCCGGCCGAGGTGTCGGCGGGGAAAGCGCTCCTGGTTCGGGCAGAGCAGATTGTGCCGGGCGGCGCTGTACCAGTGCGGGAAAGCGCGTTCGATATGGATGATCATGTTGGCCTGCTTGCGGCCGAACAGCCAATCCAGAAAGCCGCGTGCCCGGATTCCTTTGGTAGCCACGCCTTGTGCGCGCCCGATCGAAACGAGTGCCTCCATCAGAAGGTTCGTGTCGCGCGTCAGCCCGAAGCTGTTGTCCTTATTGACGATGAGGATCTTGAGGAGATCGCGCGGCGCCATGGTTCAGGCTTCCTCGGTCTTGGCACTGGTGCGGGGCAGGGCATTGCCGAGCAGACCGGAGTAAACCTCTGCAAGCTGGTCGGCTTCGCGCGACAGTCCGAAGGATTCCATCACGTGTTCTCGGCCCTTGCGCCCGGCCTGCATCGCCTTCTGCGGCTCCATGAATGTCGAGATGGCATCGCGCAGGCGTTCGAAGTTGCCTGCCGGCACGACCGCTCCCGTCTCACCTTCGAGGATCATATCCGCATAGGCGCCTGCATCGCTGGCGACGACGGCAGTGCCGGAGGCCATGGCCTCAAGCGGCGTGAGGCCAAAGCCTTCGTTGCGCGACGGCGCAACATAGAGCGTCAGGCGACGATACCACGGCTTGATGTCATCGACCTCGCCGAGAAAACGGATCCGGTCGCTCAGGCCGGCGGCGGCGATCTCTGCCCTGAGCTCGTAGGCGAAACCGGCATGCTCTGCTGTCACACGGCCGGAAATCACGGCCGTCCAGTCGGGATTATCAGGCAATAGCGCTATCATCGCCCGGACAAAGATATCCGTGCCCTTCTGATGGCGCACCCGGCCAAAGCAGCCGATGAGGCGGCGGCCCTTCAGATACTCGGGAATGGTGGTGTCGATCTCTTCAGACGGGTGGAAAAGATCAAGGTCCACGCCATGGCGAATGACGCGGTGCGGAACCCTAAGAAAGGAACCGGACTTGGCGTTCGTCGCGACCACACCGTCCATCTTCGAGATGAGCCAGCGGGTGTAGCTGCTGTGGTGTCTCTGGGCCGCAGACGTGAAGAGCAGCTTCAGCGGCATGCGGAACAGGTCTCGCAGAATGAGGCCCGCCAGCATTTCATTGTTGCGACGAGCGTGCCAGACACGGTTCTTCCTGCCCTCCGGTGCGCGCCAGAGCTTCCAAAGGTCGCGGAAACGTAGGTGCGGGAGATGGGCCGGGAGACCCGGTCCGAGAACCGCGACCTTCTGGCCGAGGCGGTTCTGGACAGGTACGAGCTGGATGATTGTCGAGGTGACGCCGGAAAGGCGCTGCTTGAAGTTTGGTGCGATAACGTGGACCCCTGCAGGGTCCACGTAAATCTTTCGCTTAGGCATCACAGGGACCGGTCCATCAGCCCCACTTGACCGCGAGGATCTCGTAGGCCTTGGAGCCGCCCGGGGCGACAACTTCGATGTTGTCGCCGACTTCCTTGCCGATCAGGGCGCGGGCGATCGGGGAAGAGATCGAGATGCGGCCGGCCTTCACGTCGGCTTCCTGGTCGCCGACGATCTGGTAGGTCTTCTCTTCGTCGGTGTCTTCGTCGATCAGCTTGACGGTCGCGCCGAACTTGATCGTGGAGCCGGACATTTTCGAGAGGTCGATGACTTCTGCGCGGGCGATCAGATCCTCGAGTTCGCCGACGCGGCCCTCGTTGTGGCTCTGAGCTTCCTTGGCTGCGTGATATTCCGCATTTTCGGAAAGGTCGCCATGGGCGCGCGCCTCTGCGATCGCCTCGATGATGCGCGGACGCTCTTCCTGCTGGCGCCAGCGCAACTCTTCGTTGAGCTTGGCGAAGCCGTTCTGCGTCATCGGTACCTTTTCTACCATTTCTTTATCCTTCGTCTTCATGGCCGCAGGCGCGGGCACAAAAGAAAACAGGTTCCGAAGCAAAGCTGCGGAACCGTGTCACAAATCAGGTTGACCAACACTATAGCAGAATGCCCGCCGCAATTTCCAGAGTTTTCGACATGCCGCCTCCGACCGCTCGTTTCTGCGCCAAAAAGTCGAGCAATATCAGAGGGCAAAGTCGTGGACGGACGGAATGCCGCAGGGGAGTTTCTTGACGAAAGTCATGAGAACGTTTAGAGAACGAACTTATGAAGAAGTCGCTCAAAGAACGCCTCGCCATTCTCTCCGACGCCGCGAAATACGATGCATCCTGCGCGTCCAGCGGGACGACGAAACGCGACTCGTCGGCCTCGGGTGGTCTCGGTTCGACAGAAGGGTCGGGCATTTGCCATGCCTACGCCCCTGACGGGCGTTGCATCTCGCTGTTGAAAATTCTGCTCACCAACTTCTGCATTTACGATTGCGCCTATTGCATCAACCGGTCCTCCAGCAATGTGGAGCGTGCTCGCTTCACCCCTGACGAAGTGGTGTGGCTGACCATCGAGTTCTATCGTCGCAATTATATCGAGGGCCTGTTCCTGTCGTCCGGCATCATCCGATCGTCTGATGACACGATGGCCGAGATGGTCAAGGTCGCCCGGGATCTCCGGACGAAGCATGACTTTCGCGGCTATATCCATCTGAAGACGATCCCGGAGGCCTCCGCCCATCTCGTCGAAGAAGCCGGTCTCTATGCCGATCGCCTGTCGATCAATATCGAGCTTCCGACCGATCACGGACTGGAGCGCTATGCACCGGAGAAGCGGCCTGTGAACATTCGCCGTTCCATGGCCGACTTGCGGCTCAAGATCGACGAAGCACGCGAGCCGACGCATACCGGTCGTCGCAAGAAGTTCGTGCCCGGCGGGCAGAGCACGCAGATGATCGTCGGGGCTGATGGCGCCGATGATGCGACCATTCTTGGATCGAGTGCCCGGCTCTACAGCAGCTACGGACTGAAACGTGTCTACTATTCGGCTTTCAGCCCGATCCCGGACAGTTCGCGCAATCTGCCGCTGATCAAGCCGCCGCTGATGCGTGAGCACAGACTCTACCAGGCGGACTGGCTCTATCGCTTCTATGGATTCTCGGTCGAGGAGATCGCCTCGATCGGGCAGGGCGGTATGCTCGATCTGGAGCTTGATCCGAAACTCGCCTGGGCGCTCGCTAATCGCGACCGGTTTCCCGTCGATGTGAACAAGGCGGACCGCGAGACGCTTTTGCGGGTGCCGGGCTTCGGCACGAAGACGGTGAATGGGCTTTTGTCGGCGCGGCGCCATAGGCGCGTGCGTCTGGAAGATCTGTCACGGCTGGGCGTGTCCTTGAAGAAGGTGCGGTCCTTCATCGTGGCCGAAGGCTGGTCGCCGCATAGCAGCCTCGACCGCTCGGATCTGCGCGCCGTGTTCGCGCCGCCCGCCCAACAGCTGTCGCTGTTCTGATGCGCACGGTTACGCTCGAGGGACAGGGCGATTTCGCTGAGTGGCGTGATGCGGCCCGGCGGCTGCTTGTCGATGCAATCGCGCCCGATCAGGTCCGGTGGCAGCTATCGGGGCAGGGGCGCGATCTCTTCGGATCCATGGCGGAAGCGACGACAAAGGAAGGCGGAACGTCTGAGATTGTCGTGCCGAAGGGCTTCATCGAGGCCGCGGAAGCGGCGATCTGCCATTCGGATCCGGATCGTTTTGCACTTCTCTATCGTATTCTCTGGCGGCTGCAGGAGGAGCGCAGCCTTCTACAGGTTTCCTCCGATGTCGACATTTCTCAGCTGACGCGACTGATCAAGAATGTCAGGCGCGACAGCCACAAAATGAAGGCCTTCGTGCGGTTCCGCGAGGTGGAAGGCGTGCAGGCGGCGCGTCGGCGTTTCGTCGCCTGGTTCGAGCCGGAGCATTTCATCGTCTCGCGCACGGCTGGCTTCTTTCAGCGGCGCTTCACCGACATGGACTGGCTGATCGCAACGCCCAAGGGGTCGGCGGCGTGGAACGGCGAGGAGTTGAAGACCTCGCGTGAGCCGGCTGCCCGGCCAGAGGCCGAGGATGAGACGGACGAACTCTGGCGCACCTATTTTGCCAATATCTTTAATCCGGCACGCTTGAAGATCCGGGCCATGCAGTCGGAGATGCCGAAGAAATACTGGAAGAACATGCCGGAGGCGTCGCTCATTCCGGATTTGATCGCGGGCGCCGAACGTCGGGTGGCCGAGATGGCGGCGCGGCAGGCCAGCCAGCCGCCTGCCTTTCACGAGCGGTTGCAGGCGCAATGGCGTGGGCGGGAGGAAGAGGGTGGGGACGCCGATCTCTCACCATTGGCGCGGCTGCGTGAAGAAGCAGCTGTGTGCACGCGGTGTCCCTTGCATTGCCATGCGACGCAGACGGTGTTTGGGGAGGGGCCTCAGCGGGCCGATATCATGTTTGTCGGAGAGCAACCTGGGGATACCGAGGATCTGGCGGGCAAGCCCTTTATCGGCCCAGCGGGCCAAGTGTTCGACGAGGCGGTGGAGGCGGCGGATATCGAGCGGGGCGAGGTCTACGTCACCAATGCCGTCAAGCATTTCAAATATGAGCGGCGCGGCAAGCGCCGCATCCATATGCGTCCCGATGCCGGAGAGGTCGCTCATTGCCGCTGGTGGGTGGCCAAGGAGATCGAGGTGATCAAGCCGCGCATCGTGGTGGCATTGGGGGCAACCGCTTATCTTTCCCTCACCGGAGAAAGCCGCCCGATCGCTGAAGTGCGCGGCATGCCGATCCCGATGCAGGATGACCGCATGCTGCTCGTTACCACGCACCCCGCTGCAATCTTGCGGATGCCGGATGCGGATCTGAAAGCGCGCAGCCTTGCAGCCTTCCGGTCCGATCTGCAGGGCGTGAAGCGTCTTCATGAGACACTGCCTGCAGTTTGACCACGGTCTTCAATGCCCGCCGATGCGGCTTTCGTCCAGTTCGGTGCGTGCATAGACACGCGCGGCGATTGCCGCGAGCAGGAGCAGGGTGACGGTTGCCAGCGCGCAGCAGAGCGCGAAGCCGCCGGCATAGCTTTCTCGTGCCATCACGATCCAGGGGGCAGCTTCGTTGCCGGTGCTGCGCGCGACTTCGAGTGCCGTGCCAAGCGCTGATGTGACCGCTGACTGGTTCTCCGGGGAAAGACCGCTGAGGTCCGCCGTCTGCATGCCGAAGCGATAGAAGAGCGTGCCGAGGCTGCCGAGAACAGCCACGCCCAGCGCGCCGCCGAATTCCGCGCTGGTCTCCGAGATGGCGGAGGCCGATCCAGCACGCTCCGGCGGGGCCGTGCCAACGATCAGGCCTGTTGTCGTCAGGATCACGGGCACAAAGCCGAGGCCCATGATCATGCTGGCGCCGAGCACGCCGACGAGGCTCGAATTCCAGGCGGCGATCGCCATCAGTCCTGTGCCGAGCGCATTGACGACGAGGCCCAGCAGGACTGTTTTCACCGGCCCCAACCGATTGGTCACGCGCCACGCCTGAAAGGACATGACGGTGAAGACCAGCGAGGAGGGGATGGACCAGAGGGCAGCCTCGAGCGGGGTCAGGCCGATCACGAGCTGCAGGAAGAGGTTCTGGAACAGGAAGATGCCGAAGATGAAGAAGACGCCCGCGAGATTGACCATCAGCGAGGCGGTAAAGGCCGGGATCCTGAAGAGCGCGAGGTCGATCATCGGGTGCTCCAGCACCTTCTGGCGCTTCACGAAGACGACGCCGACGGCGAGACCGAAGAGAATGGGGAGAAGCTGGATCAGCTCGAAGCCTTCGGCGGCCATCTTCTTGAAACCGTAGACGACGGGAAGGACGGTCAGGAGCGACAGCGCGACGCTCAAGAGGTCGAGGCGGCCGGCATTTTCGTCCTTGTATTCCGGCAGCAGGAAGGGGGCGCTTGCGAGAAGTGCTGCCATGATCGGGACGTTGATCAGGAAGACCGATCCCCAATGGAAATACTGCAGGAGCACGCCGCCGATAAGCGGACCAATCAGGCCGCCGAGCGCAAAGGCCGTCCCCCAGATGCTGATCGCGCGGTTACGCTCCTGCTCGTCGCGGAACAGGTTGACGACGAGCGAAAGCGTGGAGGGGGCGATGGTGGCGCCGGCAATGCCAAGCAGGGCGCGGGCCACGATCAGCATCGAGGCGGTGTTGGCGAAGGCCGCGAAGACCGAGGCTGCGCCGAAGAAGAAGGCGCCGATCAGGAGCACCTTGCGGCGGCCGATGCGATCGCCGAGCGTGCCCATCGTGACCAAGAAGCCGGCGACCATGAAGCCGTAGATATCGTTGATCCACAAAAGCTGGGTGGCCGAGGGATCGAGGTCTGCCACGATCGCGGGCATGGCGAGGAACAGGACCGAGAGGTCCATCGAATAGATCAGGCAGGCAATGGACAGGATCAGAAGGCCGATCCACTCCCGCTGCGTCGCCTTTTCGGCGGGGGCGTCAATCGTCGCGGACATACGAATATCTCGAGTTTCAAACTTCAGCAGAGTGCCGTAGCGGCAGGCTTTCGACAAACGTCAAATTTTGATGGAACGCTTGAGCTGTTTTTATGGGTGCACTGGATCCTATCCTGCTCAGATCCTGGCAAATGCGGCGCGAGACGAGACGTGAAGGCCTCTGCGATCATTCCACAAAGACGACACCTGCGGGGAGATTTGGCGGGTTGTAGGACGTTGCGTTCTGACGAAGGCGGACGGAAGCGTGGATGAGGGCCTCCTGTGGGATGAGGCGGTAATCCTGGCGTGGAAGATAGATACCCCCGGCAGACCTGCCGCGGTTTCGCCAGGAGGTGGACGGGATCCGTCTCGGCAGCCATTCGACAAAGGGCCAGAGCTTCTTCATGGAATCGTGGAGTGGTGCTGTGGCATCCGGCGCGACATATTTGGTGTTGCCTTTGCCCTCGACCAATTGCTCGACCATGCGCGGACGATAGATGAGCCCGGTGGTCTTCGTCTCCTTGATCATCCATTGCAGCGGGATCTTGATCTGCGCGCTTGCCTTCTCGGGCTCTCCCCCGCCGACATCACCATGGACGCCTGCAAACCAGACTTCCTTCACGTCCTGCGGCCGGATCGCTTCCGAATTTCTCGGCTGAAACGGCCCACCCCAATAGGGTTGACCAGACGGCCAGAGTTCGGGCTGAAACATCGTGCGCCGTTCATCGATGGCCACGGCATGGCGGACCATTTCGACGCTTGCATTGCGATGGGTGAAGGGATGGGTCTTCAACTGCGGGCCCCACTTTCCGGGCTCGATCACCGAGGCGACGGTGTCGAACAGGCCCAGCAGGCGGATCGGCGGACGGTCATTGCGGAGGGTCCGCTCGTAGAGGCGCATGCTGTCGAAGGCGGAAGGGGCGTCCCCTGTCGCCTGTTTCTGCGTCTTCTGTTCGTGCTCGGAGATGCCCTTGTATGTGCGGTAGGCGTAGTCGAGCAGATTGAGGTGGATCTTCTTCGTCAGGCCGAAGGCATGGATGAAGCCGGCGAGAACCCGCGCGGTATAGGCACCGCGGCTGAAGCCGAAGATGTAGATGCGGTCTCGGTCGGTGTGGCGACCGTCGCTATCGACAGGGCCTGCATCGTAGTGGTCGACGAGGACGCGGTAGGCTTCCTTGACATTCTCATCCAGCCCCCAGCCCGTGGCCAGTCCCCAGACTTCTGAGGCTCCGCGATGCATCTTTGACCAGGCATTGGCGGCGCCGAAGGTTCCGACCCCAGGATCGTAATAGACGATCTGCTCCTCGGAGCGCCTCAGGCAACCGAACAGGCGCAGGTTGTTGGTACGGTCTGCAGAAATTTCGTTGGAGGTCCCGTCGAACAGAATGACGATGTTCTTCGACATTTCATTTCTCCCGTTGCGCCCGTGATCGTGTAATGGGTCATCTTGGTTGCATTTCGTAGATTGTGCAACTTAATTTGACGAAGCTCCCGACGGGGTTCTGACGTCAGAGTTTTGGGACGAAGCCCTTGATCTCGCTTGTCAGATGGCAGCTTTTTGGCAGTCCTGGCTTGTAAAGCCCGGGGACCTCACGTTTAACAGGCGCGCGGCGCTCTTCGACAGACCAGTGCCGGCCACGGCGTGGAGGAGAGCCTTGTTGCAATCGACATTCGTTCTGACCGCGGTGGCGATGCTCGCCTTTGCCGCCAACTCGTTGCTTGCGCGCGAGGCGCTGGGCACTGTGTCGATCGAGGCGGCCGGGTATACGGCGGTCAGGATCGTCTCCGGCGCCATTGTGCTTTACGCCCTGATGCGGCGTGGCGGAACTGCGACACGTCCGGACGGGCAGGCTGTGTTGCCTGGCGACTGGTGGGCAGCGGCGGCACTTTTTGTCTATGCCATCGCGTTTTCGGCCGCTTATCTTTCTCTGGGTGCCGCGACCGGCGCGCTCATCTTGTTCTCGTCCGTCCAGGTCAGCATGCTGGCCTTTGGCCTGCTGCGCGGTGACCGGCCCAACCTTCACGAAGGGATTGGTTTTGCAGTTGCTTTTGCGGCCTTCGTCTACCTGATCCTGCCGGGTGTCGGGCGTCCGGATCTCGGAGGGAGCCTTCTGATGATTGCCTCCGGCATTGCCTGGGCGGTCTATACCCTGCGCGGGCGTGGCTCCCGCGATCCGATCGGCGAAACCGCCGGCAATTTCGTGCGAGCCTCGGCATTCTGTCTGCCGCTCGCGGTTTTCGCTGTTTTCTACGAGACCACGACGATGACCGGGCTGGTGCTTGCGCTTGGCTCTGGCATCATCGCGTCCGGGCTCGGCTACTCCATCTGGTACCGGGCGCTGCGGGGTCTGACGACATTCCGGGCGGCGCTGATCCAGCTTTCAGTGCCGGTCATCGCCTCGCTCGGCGCGATCCTGTTTCTCGATGAGCGGCTGACGCTGCATTTCGTGGTCGCCGGTGCCTTTGTCATCGGTGGCATCGCCTTTGCCATTCTCGCAAAGCAGCAACGTCAGGCCTGAAACCAGGCTGACGAGAAGGCGCCTCAGCTTGAGGCGCTGATATCCCGGGCGTAGGCGTCTAGGCGGGCCAGCGTCTGTTGGCCTCCCTCGACCGCTCCGAATTTCAACGTCGCGTCGCGCGCTTCAGGCGTGGCGAAGATCAGGGTGAGGGTGACACGGCTCTGGTCGCCTTCAGGTTTGAGCGTGATCACGCCGTGGAAATGTGCGGCCTAGCCCATCTCGCCACCGTGTTCGTAGGCGATCAGTGTGGGTGGCGTGATCTCCTGATAGCGGATCCAGTTGGGCCAGTCCTTACCGTCGGGACCATGCATGGTGTAGCGCCAGAGCCCGCCGATGGAGAATTCCATCTCATGTGTCTCGTTGCGGAAGCCATCCGGGCCCCACCAGGCATCGAGGTGGCGCGCATCGGTGAACATCTCGAAGACGAGATCGATCGGCGCCCCGACCAGACGCTCGACCTGAAGAATACGGGCAGGATCCAGTTCCGTGGCCATCTCAGCCTTCCGCTTCCAGCAGCACCTGTTCGAGGCGCTCGAAATTCTGCTCGTTTGCCGCGTGGATGAACTTTTGCAGTTCCCGGTTCTCATCCGTCGGTTCGAACTGCATGCGCCATGTGAGGCGCGTGCCTTGTTCGGCTTCCTCGAATGTCATCTCCAGCGTGAAGACATGCATCGGTTCATGGTGGTGGGCGACCAGCCGTCGTGCCGGTTCGATCTCATGGAAGGTCCAGCGGTTTGCAAAATCGGTGCCGTCCGAGGATGTCATCGTCACGCGCCAGTCACCGCCGACGCGGAAATCGAATTCGTCGATGCGATTGGTGAAGCCATGCGGTCCCCACCAGAGCGCGAGTGTCTTGGGATCAGCGACCGCATTGAACACGGCGGTGGGTTCTGCGGAGAGCAGGCGCTCGTTTACGATTTCCAGCTTTTCGGTCATGTCTCGTCTTCCTTCACGTCTTCGCGTTCTTTCTGGATCGCCGCCAGGTAATCCTCCAGGCGATCGAAACGCTGCTCCCAGAGCCTGCGGTAGTCGCCCAGCCATCCATCGACAGCCTTCAAGGGTTCAGGTTCAAGCCGGCAGGGGCGCCATTGGGCGCTTCGGCCGCGCGAAATCAGCTTCGCGCGCTCCAGCACCTTCAAATGCTTGGAGATGGCCGGCAGGCTCATGGCAAAAGGCTCCGCCAACTCGTTCACCGTTGCCTCGCCGGTCGACAGGCGCGCAAGGATGGCGCGGCGCGTCGGGTCCGCCAGGGCGGCCAATGTCAGGGACAGGGGATCGCTGCTCATGATTAGCCATCAGGTTAATTAACTGTTTGGTTTACTACCGCGTCTGGTGAGAGGCGTCAAGCTCTGGTGGAGATGAGCGAGGGGTCGAGTGGTCAAGCAGAAGAGTGCGTGTGACGGAGGGCCTACAATCAGCCGAAGAATTCGAGAAGTGCGGAGATAACCGTGGCTCCGCCGATCGGGGCAACGAACAGCAGGAAGATGTTGAAGCCGACGATCATCATCAGCGTCTTCTGCTGGCGGGGTGTCAGGGAGGGGCGGTCCGGTTCTGCCGGCGGGTCCGGTGGCGGCGTGTAGTTGTTGAGGTCGAGAAACATGGCGGTGGACCTGTCTCGTCTGCCGGTCAGGAGGAGCGATCACCCTTACATAGGCGGCGGAGATGGATTTCCAGCTGGGGCGATCAGGACTTTAGCCTTGGCTTCAATAAACATTGCCTACAAACAAAAATCGCCGCATCCGAAGATGCGGCGAAAATGTCTTCCAGCGCCTTGCTCAAGCCACCCGTAGAGTGGCCAAGACGTTGACGCCTCAGAAGTAGCTCTGGAGCGGACGCACTTCGAGCTGGCCACCCTTCAGTGCGCGGATGGCTTCGGCTGCGGCGAGGGCGCCTGCCATGGTCGTGTAATAGGGCACCTTCTGCATCAGGGCCGCGCGGCGGAGCGACTTCGAGTCCGAGATCGCCTTGTTGCCGTCGGTCGTGTTGATGACCAGCTGGACCTGACGGTTGCGGATGGCGTCCTCGATATGCGGACGACCTTCGAGCACCTTGTTGATCTTGATCGCCGGAATGTCGTTTTCGGCGAGGAAGCGCTGGGTGCCGCCGGTGGCCAGAACCTTGAAGCCGATCTGGGTCAGGATCAGGATTGCCGGCAGGACGCGGGCCTTGTCCTCGTCGCGGACGGAGACGAAGACCGTGCCGTCGCGTGGCAGTTCGACGGATGCACCGAGCTGGCTCTTGGCGAAGGCGAGCGCAAAGTCGGTGTCGAGACCGATGACTTCACCGGTCGATCGCATTTCCGGACCGAGCAGGGTGTCGACGCCGGGGAAGCGGGCGAACGGGAAGACGGCTTCCTTGACCGCGATGTGCTTGAGGTTGCGCGGATCGGGCTTGGCGCCATAGGCGGCAATCGCATCGTCAAGCTTTTCGCCGGTCATGATGCGGGCGGCGATCTTGGCGATCGGCGCGCCGATGGTCTTGGCCACGAAGGGCACCGTGCGCGAGGCGCGCGGGTTGACTTCGAGAACGTAGATCACGTCGTCCTTGATGGCGTACTGGACGTTCATCAGGCCGCCGACATTGAGCGCCTTGGCCATGGCGGCCGTCTGGCGCTCCAGCTCGTCGAGCGTTGCCTTCGAGAGCGAACGCGAGGGCAGCGAGCAGGCCGAGTCACCCGAATGGATGCCGGCTTCTTCGATATGCTCCATGATGCCGGAGACGAAGACATTCTCGCCATCGCAGAGTGCGTCGACGTCGACTTCGATGGCGTTGGTCAGGTAGCTATCGAAGAGCAGCGGGTTCTTGCCGAGCAGAGTGTTGATCTGGCCGGTCTTGTCGTTCGGGTAGCGCTGCTTGATATCCTCAGGGACGAGACCCGGAACCGTGTCGAGCAGGTAGGACTGCAGCATCGATTCCGAGTGGATGATCTGCATGGCGCGGCCGCCGAGCACGTAGGACGGGCGCACGACCAGCGGGAAGCCGATTTCGGACGCGACGAGGCGGGCCTGCTCGACGGAGTAGGCGATGCCGTTGTTCGGCTGGTTGAGGTCGAGCTTCATCAGGAGCTTCTGGAAGCGGTCGCGGTCTTCGGCAAGGTCGATCATGTCGGGTGCCGTGCCGAGGATCGGGATGCCGTTCTTTTCCAGAGCTTCGGCGAGCTTGAGCGGGGTCTGACCACCGAACTGGACGATGACGCCAACGACTTCGCCCTTTTCCTGCTCGGCGCGCAGGATCTCGATCACGTCTTCGGCCGTCAGCGGCTCGAAATAGAGCCGATCGGAGGTGTCGTAGTCGGTCGACACGGTTTCCGGGTTGCAGTTGATCATGATCGCTTCAAAGCCGGCATCCTTCAGGGCGAAGGCGGCATGGCAGCAGCAATAGTCGAACTCGATGCCCTGGCCGATGCGGTTCGGACCGCCGCCGAGGATGACGACCTTCTTGCGATCAGAGACTTCTGCTTCGGAGCGCAGCGCGCCGACGAAGGGGGTCTCATAGGTCGAATACATGTAGGCGGTTGGCGAAGCGAATTCGGCAGCGCAAGTGTCGATACGCTTGAAGACCGGGCGGACGTTGAGGCCGTTGCGGAGTTCGGCGACTTCCTTCGGGCGCTTGCCGGAGAGAGAGGCAAGGCGGGCGTCGGAGAAGCCCATGGCCTTCAGCATGCGCAGGTTTTCGGCGTCTTCCGGCAGGCCGTGTTCACGGACCCGGGCTTCCATGTCGGTGATCGCCTTGAACTGGGCGATGAACCACGGATCGATCTTGCAGCCTTCATGCACTTCTTCCGGCGACATGCCGAGGCGAAGCGCCTGGGCGACCATGCGCAGACGGTCGGGCGTCGGGGTGCCGATGGCAGCCCGGATGGCGTTCTTGTCGTCGCCCTGGCCAAGGCCCGGGATTTCGATCTCGTCGAGACCGGTGAGGCCGGTCTCAAGCCCGCGCAGTGCTTTCTGAAGCGATTCCGAGAAGGTACGGCCGATCGCCATGACTTCACCGACCGACTTCATGGCGGTGGTCAGCGTCGGTTCGGCGCCGGGGAATTTTTCGAAGGCGAAGCGCGGGATCTTGGTGACGACGTAGTCGATCGACGGTTCGAAGGAGGCCGGTGTCGCGCCGCCGGTGATGTCGTTTTCGAGTTCGTCGAGCGTGTAGCCGATGGCAAGCTTGGCAGCGATCTTGGCGATCGGGAAGCCGGTCGCCTTCGAAGCGAGCGCGGACGAGCGCGAGACGCGCGGGTTCATTTCGATGACGACAAGGCGGCCATCAGCCGGGTTGACGGCGAACTGCACGTTCGAGCCGCCGGTCTCAACGCCGATCTCGCGGAGAACCGCGATCGAGGCGTTGCGCATGATCTGATATTCCTTGTCCGTCAGCGTCAGTGCCGGAGCAACGGTGATCGAGTCGCCGGTGTGGACGCCCATCGGATCGATGTTCTCGATCGAGCAGACGATGATGCAGTTGTCCGCCTTGTCGCGGACGACCTCCATTTCATACTCCTTCCAGCCGAGGACCGATTCTTCGATCAGGACCTCGGTGGTGGGAGAGGCGTCGAGGCCGGAATTGATGATCTCGTAGAATTCCGAGCGGTTGTAGGCGATGCCGCCGCCGGTGCCGCCCATGGTGAAGGACGGACGGATGATGGCGGGCAGGCCGACAACGTCGAGTGCCTGGGCAGCGATTGCCATGGCATGCGCCATGTAACGCTGCTTGCGGTCGGTCTCGCCAAGGTTCCACTGGTTTTCAAGTTCGTCGAGAGCTTTGTCGAGTTCTGCGCCTGACAGTTTAGCCTTCAGCTCGTTGCGGGCGGCTTCATGCGTCTTACGGTCGGCGTCCTTGATCTCGGTCGCGTTGGCGAGCATCGACTTCGGCGTTTCAAGCCCGATGCGGGTCATGGCTTCGCGGAAGAGGGCGCGATCTTCAGCCATGTCGATGGCGGCGGGCTTCGCGCCGATCATCTCGACATTGTAGCGGTCGAGAACGCCCATGCGCTTCAAGGAGAGCGCGGTGTTGAGTGCCGTCTGGCCGCCCATGGTGGGCAGAAGCGCATCTGGACGTTCCTTGGCGATGATCTTGGCGACAACCTCAGGCGTGATCGGCTCGACATAGGTTGCGTCGGCGAGGCCCGGGTCGGTCATGATCGTGGCCGGGTTGGAATTCACCAGGATGACCCGGTAACCTTCTTCCTTTAGCGCCTTGACGGCCTGGGTGCCGGAATAGTCGAACTCGCATGCCTGGCCGATGACAATCGGCCCCGCGCCGATGATGAGGATGGACTTGATGTCTTGGCGCTTGGGCATGGATCTATCCGTTCTTTGACCTGCGCGAAAAACCGGCCTGGGTGAGGGAGGTCACCGGCCGGGCGCAGAGAGATGGTCTTTTCAGGCTAGAAGCGGCTTATAGGGAAATGTTGGTCGGGAAGGAACCCCATATTTGCAGCCTCCGACAGGAAAGTTGGGGAGGGACTTTGGTGCTCTCCTGGGGCCGCCGTCATACGCGCTTCGTGCAGGACGATTACCGGAAGCGGATCAGACCCGAAGGAACTGCTCATGACCATCCCAGAACTCCCCGACCATCTTCATTTCTCCTCCCGCGGCCTCAATCCCGGGCCAATCCCGCATCATGGGATCCGCTACGATAGCTCCGGCAGGTTTTTGACCGAGCGCGGCAATACCGTGGTGTGCCATCTGGTCGAGGGTTCGGAGTCTGCTGCCGCGATTCTCGAGGCCCGGACGCGGTACACGACGATGCTGGGTGCCGACAAACTCGCCTTCACGGCGCCGTCCAGCCTGCATATGACGCTCTTCCAGGGGATTATCGAGACGCGACGGGCACTGCCCTACTGGCCGGGCGACGTGCCGGTCGAGACGCCGGTTGACGATATGACGGGTATCTTCATGGACCGTCTGGCGCATTTCCGTCCGGGAAAAGCCTTCTCCGTCGAGGTGAAACACGCGACGCCGCTCGGGCTTGTTGTTGATGGGGTGACCGATGGCGACCGGGCCGTGCTCAATGACTGGCGCGATCGTCTGGCGGATCTGCTCGGCTACCGGCATCCGGACCATGAGACCTATGCCTTCCACATTACCTTTGCTTACATGATCGAGCGTTTCGACGATGAGGCGCTGTCGGCCTGGATCCCGTTTCTGGAGGAGGTTGCCGCGGACATTCGCCGCCGCGCTCCGGTTATCGAACTGCGGGCGCCCGCCTTCTGCGCCTTCGACGACATGAACCATTTCGAAGAGCTTCTGGTCTTCGCGCCGGCTTGAGGCATGCCAGAATGAAAAATGGCGGGCCGAGGCCCGCCATTTCAGACATGCGTCTTTGAGACAATCTCAGAATTCTTCCCATTCCGCGCCGCTGGGGGCGGGCTTGGCGCCCATGGCCGAGGCGATCTTGCCGGCAAGGGCGCGGGCCGGGGAGGCGACGGGGCGCGCCGTTTCCGCGACCGTTGCAGGACGAGACGGGGCGACCGGACGGGCTGCCGTTTGTGTGGGAGCGGTAAAGCTGCGAGCGGCAGGCGCCGATGATGCCTGCTGCCGCGGACCGGAGCCGAGGTTGAACTGGGCAAGGCGGGCCGAGAGCGACTGCACTTCGGAGACCAGCGTGTGGGAGGCCGCATTGGTCTCCTCGACCATGGCGGCGTTCTTCTGGGTGCCCTGGTCCATGATGTTCACGGCGGCATTGATCTCGTGGAGGCCTGTCGACTGTTCGCGGGCGGCATCGACGATCGCATGAACATTGGTGTTGATCTGCTGTACTTCGGCGACGATGGCAGAGAGGGCCTCTCCTGTCTCGTCGACGAGCGAGACGCCGTGCTTGACCTGTTCGCCCGAGGCGGTGATCAGGGCCTTGATTTCCTTTGCCGCATTGGCCGAACGCTGGGCAAGTTCGCGGACTTCCTGGGCAACGACGGCAAAGCCCTTGCCGGCCTCGCCGGCGCGGGCAGCTTCAACGCCCGCATTCAAAGCGAGAAGGTTGGTCTGGAAGGCGATTTCGTCGATCACGCCGATGATGTTGGAGATCGACTGCGAGGACTGTTCGATCGCGCTCATGGCATCGATTGCCGAACGAACCACTTCGCCGGAACGTTCGGCGCTTTCCTTGGTGCGGCTGACCTGCTGGCCAGCCTCTTCCGCGCGCTGGGTCGATTCCTTGACCGAGCGGGTGATCTGGGAGAGGGCGGCCGAGGTTTCTTCGACCGAGGCTGCCTGCTGTTCGGTGCGGCGGGCGAGATCGTCGGCGGCCGAGCGGATTTCGTTCGAGCCGTTTTCGATCGTCGTCGCGTTGTCGCGGAAGGAGATCATTGCGGCGCGCAGCTTCTCGATCGAGTCGTTGAAGTTGCCGCGAATTTCGTCGAGTGCAGGAGAGAAGGGTTTATCCAGACGAACGGTCATGTCGCCGTCCGACAGGCGAGCGAGGCCGGAGCGCAGTTCGTCTACGACGAAGCGGATCTCTTCCTCACGCGCCTTGTGGCCCTTGGAACGTTCGACGCGTTCGACTTCTTCCTGTTCGTAACGGGCTTCGGCCGCCTTTTCGAGCTCCACCTTCTTGCGGTTGCTTTCCAGAAGCACGGCCAGCGAACGCGAGAGGTCGCCCAGTTCGTCGGCGCGGTCCTTGTCCGTCAGTTCGACGTCGAGGCGGCCGGCGGCGATATCGGTCGTCTGGCCGATGACGCGGTTGATGCGGCCGATGAAGCGGCGGGCAAGCAGCCAGCCGACGACGATCAGGATCAGGGTTGCACCGGCGATGACGAGGGCCGAGGTCCAGACGTTCTCAGAGACCGCGCCGAGAACGGTTGCGCTCGGGACGGCAACGACGACGTTCCAGACGGCGCCCGGGAAAGGCTCGATCGGAACCGCGATTGCCATGCGTTCCACACCGTCCTTGTCGACCATGGTGCCGACGGAGCCCGGCGACTTCAGCAGGCTTTCCCATGCGGTGGCGTCAAGCCCGCTATCCTTCAGCGCCTTGCCCATGGCCGCCTTGTCCGGATGGCTGACGAAGGCGTTGGCCGAGGACAGGAGTGCCACATAGCCGTCGCCCAGCGGTCGTTTGGCGGCGAGATCGGCGGCTGTCTTGTCGAGGTCGATATCGGCGCCGACATAACCGAGGGCGTTGCCGTTTTCCATCACCGGGATGGAGATGGTGGTCATCAGGACGTCCTTGCCGTCCACGGGATAGACATAAGGCTCGAGCAGGACCGTTTTCCCGGTCTTGACCGGCAGCTGGTAATAGTCGCCCGTCCCGGGCTTGTCGTAATCGACAAGCACATCCGTCTTGATGGTTCCACCCGCGCGATAGATGTAGGGCACGAAGCGGCCCGTCTGATCGTGAGCGGGTTTGCCGACGAAGTCTGCATCCTTGCCATCGAAGGCATTGGGCTCCCAGCCTGTGGAGAGGCCGATGGCGCCCGGAAAGCCTTCGAGCGTCTTCGTCAGAACGGCCATCACGACGTCGCGGTCGGCAATTCCTTTCTCTCGCAGCGCGGAGACGGAATAGTCGAGGCCAGCCACCATTTCGTGTGCGACGCTCAGGGTTCGATTGACCTCAGCTGCCGCGTCGGAGGCGGCCGTCTGCATCTTGTCGATGCCGGCCCCGCGGATCGTCCCGTAGCTCAGGCCGACCAGGGTCGCCGCGACGCCGATCGTGGTGACGACGCCCAATCCGACGGTCGAGAAGATGTTCCGGCTGGTGGCGGATTTGAATAACATGGGCCGTTCCCTCATGAGCCTATGACTGCAAGGCAGCGGACAACCGCCGCCGCGCCGGATTTGCGCCGGCCTTTGAGGATGACTTTAGCTGCCCATGGTTAAGTAGATATTTATATTCGACGAAGCCGTTATGCTCTGCGCTGCTTGATTGGCCGACGGATTGACCGGAAGGTGACCGGGATTTTGGCGAGTCGATCTGGGGGAGTGCCGATGTTCACGGAGTATGTGGATCATGACGGGTTGGGGCTGGCCGATCTGATCCGGCGCGGGCAGGTTTCTGCCTCGGAGGTCCTGGAGGCGGCGATCGCACGGATCGAGGCGGTCAATCCGCAGCTCAACGCCGTCGTTCGTCCACTGTTCGACCGGGCGCGTCAGAGAGTGGCGTCGGGCGTGCCGGAGGGAGCGTTTTCCGGCGTGCCATTCCTGGTCAAGGATTTGCTGGCGCAGATCGATGGCGTGCCGACGGGCAATGGCAATCGGCTGTGGGCGACGCGGGTTGCAAGCGGTAGCAGCGAGCTCGTCGAGCGATGGGAGCGGTCGGGTCTCGTGATTGCCGGGCGCACCAACACGCCGGAATTCGGTCTCACGCCCTATACCGAACCCGGCGCCAATGGACCGACGCGCAATCCCTGGGATCTGACCCGGACACCCGGTGGCTCGTCCGGCGGGTCCGGAGCTGCGGTCGCAGCCGGCATGGTGCCGATCGCATCCGGTGGCGATGGGGGCGGGTCGATCCGCATTCCGGCCTCGGCCTGTGGTGTCTTCGGGATGAAGCCGACCCGTGGGCGGACACCGGCTGGTCCCTTCATCGGCGAGGCGTGGTCGGGCTTTGCGGTCGAACATGTGCTCACACGATCGGTGCGCGACAGCGCGGGCGTGCTCGATGTGACACATGGACCGGATCGCGGCTCGCCACATCCGCTGCCGGTGCAGGAGGGCACGTTCCTGGATGCGTCGCAGCGCCAGCCGGGGAAGCTGAAAATTGCCGTGTCACGGGAACCGATGCTCGGAAAGGCGGTGGCGCCCGAGGTGATCGCTGCCTTCGACGACGCGGTGAAGCTGCTCGTCGATCTCGGCCATGAGGTGATCGAGGCCACGCCGCCCGTCGAGCGTGAGGCCTTCTCCATGGCCTTCCTGACAGCGCTTGCCGGGGAGCTGCGCGCCGATATCGAATTCACGGCGAAGACATTCGGGGTGAAGAACCGTCCTGGCGACTACGATGCTTCTTCCTTCGGCATGGGCCTTCTTGGCGAGGGTTTCACGGCCTCCGACCTCATCACCGCCCATCGCTATCTCACGCTCTCGGCCCGCTCGATCCTCGGCTTTTTCGAGGATGTCGACGTCCTGATGACGCCGGTTCTGTCGACGCTGCCGGTAAAGATCGGCGCGCTGCAGCCAAGTGCCATCGAGAAGAAACTTCTGACGGTGCTTGGTTATGTCGGCGGTGGGCGGCTCTTGAAGAAACTCGGGATTGCCGAACAGCTTGCGGCCCAGACATTCGAATTCATCCCGTGGACTCCGGTCTTCAACGTTACCGGCCAGCCGGCCATGTCGGTGCCGACAGGGTGGTCGCCCGAGGGATTGCCGATCGGGATGCAGTTCGTTGGCCGCTTTGCCGACGAGAACACGCTCTTCTCGCTCGCCGGTCAGTTGGAGCATGCGCGGCCTTGGAAGGACAAGCGCCCGCTGCTGTGACGTTGCCGATCAGAGGCCGGGGACGACGAGGACCTTGACCTCGCCGGGCTGTGGCGGGTTGCTGACCACCGCCGGTGCCTCGTCGAGCGAGACCTTGCGCGAGATGAGCCTTTCGACCTCGATCTTGCCCGAAGCGATCAGGTCGGCTGCGCGGCGATGGGTGAAGGGGTTGAGGAAGGACGTGACCAGCTTCACCTCGCGGAAGAGCAGGTCGAAGGGCTCGATTGCGATCTTTTCGCCTTGCGGCATCACGCCGAGGATGACCGCTGTGCCGCCGGGGCGTACGAGCTTTGTTGCCTGGATCACGGTTTCGCCGACGCCGGCACATTCCATGACGACATCGACGCCCCCAGGGACAAGGCCCGTCTCACCCGCAATCTGGGCGATGATGTCGCCTGCTGTGGGATCGACGCTGGCCGTGGCGCCCAGGTCTTCCGCGAGCTTGCGGCGGGTAGCCTGGCGGGTGACGAGGATCACCGTGGTTGCGCCTGCCAGTCTTGCGAGCTGCACCGTGAGCAGGCCGATGACCCCGCCACCGAGGACGACGACGGAGGAACCGGCTCTGATCTCGGCAAGATCTATGCCGTGCAAGCAGCAGGCCAACGGCTCACAAAAGGTGCCATGCATCGGATCGAGGTCTGCTGGCAGGAGAAAGGCCTGTTTGTGGGGAACCACGACATAATCGGCGAAGCCGCCGTCGCGGTGGATGCCGATGGCCCTCAGGTTCCGGCAGAGATTGACGCGACCATTGACGCAGTGGCTGCAGCGGCCGCAGGCAATGTTGGGGTCGCCCGTGATCCGGTCACCAACCGCAAAGCCTGTGACGGCGCTTCCCACGGTCTCTACGATGCCGCTGAATTCATGGCCGAGGGTCACCGGTGGGGTACAGGGAAATTCACCGTGGAAGAGATGCCGGTCGGTGCCGCAGACGCCACAGGCCTCGACGCGGACCAGAAGGTCATCCGGCCCGGCCTCAGGCTTCTCCACCTCCCGCGTGAAAAGTTGGCCCGTCGCCTCCAGTCGCATTGCCTTCATGTGCCACTCCTCCCAAAGCGCTCAACGGGCGGAGACTTGCATGTGGGAGGTGGGCTGCCAAGCGGTCCTGACGTGTGATCGGGTCGGAAGCGCTTGAGAAAGTTGCGACCTGCGCCTCGACGGGGAGGTCATCAGCTTCTAGATAGTTCAATCAACGACAATCGAAGGGCGCTTTCTGATGATCACCGTTCACTACCTGGACAACTCGCGTGCCCACCGGATCCTCTGGCTGCTCGAGGAGCTCGGGCTCGACTATCAGGTCCAGGTCTATCATCGGACGAAGGAATACCTGGCGCCCAGGGAACTCAAGGCGGTGCATCCGCTCGGCAAGTCGCCCGTTATCGAAGACAACGGCCGGATTGTCGCCGAAAGCGGCGCGATCATGGAGTATCTGATCGAAACCTATGGCGGGGAAGGGCTGCGTCCCGCTGCCGGTACCGACGAGCGTCTGCGCTACCGCTACTGGATGCACTACGCCGAAGGGTCTGCCATGCCGCTTCTGGTGATGAAACTGATCTTCTCGCGCATCCCGGGGCAAGTGCCCTTCTTCATTCGCCCGGTGGCAAAGATGATCAGCCAGGGCGTCTCGCGCAAATTGCTCGATCCACAGCTCTCCGACCATCTGGACCTGTGGATGGCCGAAGTTGCCAGGGATGGCTGGTTTGCGGGCAAGGATTTCTCCGCCGCCGATATCGCCATGAGCTTCCCGGTCGAGGCGGGGCTGACCCGGATTTCCGAGGGCAAGGACACGAGCGTGTTGCGCGGCTGGATCGAGCGCATCCGGGCTCGACCGGCCTATCAACGCGCGCTCGCGCGGGGTGGGGAATATGGTTACGCCAAGGCCTGAAGCGGCCGCTCTGCCTCCAGCGTTCAAGGTGCCTCCATCGTTCCGGTCGACGCAATGACGCTGCAAACGTCATGCCGTCACTGGTGTTAGGGAACAGTTCGGCTATCTTCTCATTGTGAGGGCTAGAGCGCAGAGGGGAAGCATCATGGAATGGAAGGGCCGTCGTCAGTCGGACAATATCGAGGACCGGCGTGGGCAATCCTCCGGCGGAGGCTTGGGCCGCAGCCCCTTTGGTCGATCCGGCATTCAGATCCCGATGGGTGGGCGCCGTGGCGGTGGCTTGAGCTTCGGGACGATCATCTTTCTGGTGATCATCTATTTCGTGCTCAAGGCCATGGGCATCGACATGCTGCAGGTTCTCGGTGAGGGCAATGTCGGAGGTGCGGGGTCCGGTTACGAGCAATCGATCGGCCAGCGTCCGGCAGGGCAGTCCAGTGACGATACGACCGCCTTTGTCCGCACGGTTTTGGCGGAGACGGAAACGACCTGGAATGCCATCTTCTCGGCGTCCGGCGAGCAGTATCGCGAGCCGATGCTGGTTCTCTTCAGCGGCGGCACGGTTTCTGCCTGCGGTCAGGCCTCTTCGGCCACCGGTCCCTTCTATTGCCCGGCTGACAGCAAGGTATATCTCGACACCCAGTTCTTCGATCAGCTTGAGCAGCAGTTCGACGCGGCGGGTGACTTTGCCCAGGCCTATGTCATTGCCCATGAGGTCGGTCACCACGTGCAGAACCTGACGGGCGTGTTGCCGGAATTCAACCGCCAGCGCCGCTCCATGGGCGAGCGTGAGGCGAACCAGATGTCCGTGCGCGTCGAGCTTCAAGCCGATTGCTACGCCGGCATCTGGGCCAAGTCTGCGGACAAGGAGGGCATTCTGTCCGATGGCGACCTTGAGGAGGCTTTGAATGCCGCCCAGCAGATTGGCGACGACACGCTGCAGAAGCGCAGCCAGGGTTATGTCGTGCCAGACGCGTTCAACCACGGCACCTCCGCACAGCGGATGAAGTGGTTCAAGCGGGGCTATGACAGCGGCAATGTCGGTGCCTGCGACACCTTCTCCGGCGCGATCTGACGCGCCGGCTCCTTCAACGGATCAGCAGGGCCGTCAGCCAGAGGCCAAGACCGAAGACGGTGTGGGCCAGAAGATTGAGGGCGCGGACTTTGGTCGGGTTCGGGGTTTTCGAGGCGGCCCAACCGATGCCGAGGCCAGGCTGTAGCAAGAACCAGCCGGCTGCGACCGTGGCGATGCCCCAGATCCAGGCCGGCAGGAAGGTCGGCTCCGCGAACCAGGCTGGCCCGACGAAGAGAGCCAGCATCACGCCATAGGCGATGCCGACGGCGTAGTGCGAGATCCAGCCAAGGGCCAATTCGTGGCGGTAGGGTTCTGCAGTGGCGATGGTGTCGTGGAAGATGCGCCCGGACTGCAGGTGGTAGAACCAGCGCCCGACGGGCGCCCAGTTTGCCTTCGGCTGCTTGAAGACAGTGGCGAGAATGATCGCCCAGATATCCATGGCGACGGTTGCTCCAAGGCCGATGATCGCGCCGCGCCAAACCAGTTCCAACATGTCTCGATCAATCTCTCGCTGCTTTCAGGAGCGGCGACCATAAGCGGGTTCCGATCAGGCAGAAAAGGGCGGTTTGGGCGGCATCCGTTCGGGCCCTGCATTTTCCGCTGATGTCGAAGAGGCCGCCTACAGCAGATGGCGGGTTTTCCATCAATAACTCTGATGTATCGCGCAAAAATTCTGCAACCTCGTGATTCCATCTTGCTGGAATGCGCGATGGCGCTTATCCCGTTGCGACATGCCGCTCGCCAGTATCCTGGAAGCGGCTTTTTTCGTTGAGATTATTGCCATGCACACCGACATCGCCTCGCTCGAAACCCACAGCCCTGCACCAACCGGTGCCGGCAGCTGGATGTCGCATATCCGTGCGACGCTCTCGCTCGGTATTCCCCTGATCGGGGCACAGCTGGCACAGCTCGGGATCCACACGACGGATGTCGTGATTGTCGGTCAGCTTGGGGCTGTGCCGCTCGCCGCCATGGTACTCGCCGGC
The DNA here is from genome assembly GCF_056323085.1 of Allorhizobium sp. nf9_anc. Classification (NCBI taxonomy): domain Bacteria; kingdom Pseudomonadati; phylum Pseudomonadota; class Alphaproteobacteria; order Hyphomicrobiales; family Rhizobiaceae; genus Allorhizobium; species Allorhizobium sp. nf9_anc. The sequence goes on from NZ_CM150481.1 coordinate 1,101,044, forward strand.
CAGTTCTTCTTCACCATCTTCATCTTCGGCTCGGGCTTCTCCATGGCCGTCATGCCGATGGTGGCGCAGGCCTATGGCCGGGGTGACGTGGTGTCTGTGCGGCGCTCCATCCGCATGGGCATGTGGGTGTCGATCCTCTATGTGCTGCTGACGATGCCGCTGTTCTTCAAGGCGGAGGCGATCCTGCTTGCGCTTGGGCAAAAGCCTGAAGTCGCAGCACTTGCGGCCGGCTATGTCTTCATCATCCAGCTCGGTCTTTTGCCAGCGCTGCTCTTTGCGGTCCTGCGTGCGCTGGTCAGCGCGACCGGTCGGGCACGCATCGTGCTCTGGGTCACGCTCGGCATCCTCGTGCTCAACGCCATCCTCGCCTATGCGCTGGTGCTCGGGCATTTCGGCCTGCCGGCGCTCGGCATGACCGGTGCGGCGATCGTTGCCGTCATCGTGCAGTGGGTGAGCTTCGTGGCGATGGTCATCTACATACAGACCCGTGACGAGACGAAGCGCTATGAGCTCTTCATCCGTTTCTGGCGGCCGGACTGGCAGGCCTTTCGCGAGGTGCTGCATCTCGGCATGCCGATCAGCGTCACTGTGCTAGCTGAAGTGAGCCTGTTTAGCGCGGCTTCCCTGCTGATGGGCAGGATCGGGACGATCGAACTCGCCGCCCATGGCATCGCGCTGCAGCTCGCCTCGATCGCCTTCATGCTGCCGCTCGGATTGGCGCAAGCCGCAACCGTTCGGGTCGGTCTCGCCCATGGCCGCGGCAACTATCCGGAACTGGTGCGGGCGTCGATCACGGTGCTTGCCATTGCCGGACTGCTGTCGCTGGCGGGCGGGATCTTGTTCGTGATCGTGCCTGACCAGCTGTCGGCCGCATTCATCAACGAGAATGCCCCGGCCGCTGCCGAGGTGCTTGCCTATGCCGGACCGCTCGTCATGGTTGCGGGGCTGTTCCAGCTGGTCGACGGGTTGCAGGCAATTGCGGCTGGGCTGCTGCGGGGACTGAAGGATGCGCGGGTCCCAATGATACTGGCGCTCGTTTCCTACTGGCCGATCGGCTTTTTCCTCGCCTGGCTGATGGCCTTTCCGCTCGGAATTGGCGGGATCGGCATCTGGTACGGCTTCTGCCTCGGGCTTGCCAGTGCCGCGGTCATGCTCAGCCTGCGCTTCTATCTGAAGGTCCGGCATGAAATGCAAACGGCCCGGGGATGAACCCGGGCCGCCAATTTCGACTCTGATTGATTAGGCTCAGCGTTCGGCGAGTGCCGGTTCACCCTTCGTCTCGCGCACCATGTTGATGAAGCGGCGGAAGAGGTAGTGGCTGTCCTGCGGGCCCGGCGAAGCTTCCGGGTGGTGCTGCACGGAGAAGACCGGCTTGCCCTTGAGGCGCAGGCCGCAGTTGGTGCCGTCGAACAGGGAAACGTGAGTCTCTTCAACGCTTTCCGGCAGCGACTTCGAGTCGACTGCAAAGCCGTGGTTCATCGAGACGATCTCGACCTTGCCGGTGGTGAAGTCCTTGACCGGGTGGTTTGCGCCGTGATGGCCCTGGTGCATCTTTTCTGTCGTGCCGCCGAGTGCCAGGCCCAGCATCTGGTGGCCGAGGCAGATGCCGAAGAGCGGCTTGTCGCTCTTGACCAGGTTCTGGATGACCGGCACGGCATATTCGCCGGTGGCAGCCGGGTCGCCCGGGCCGTTCGACAGGAAGACGCCATCCGGGTTTAGCGCCAGGATATCTTCGGCCGAGGTCGTGGCGGGGACGACGGTGACTTTGCAGTCGAGGCCGGCGAAGAGGCGCAGGATGTTGCGCTTCACGCCGAAGTCGACGCAGACGATGTGATACTTGGCGTCAGCGGCGCCGAGCGTCGTGTGGCCTTCGGTCCAGGACCATGCCTTTTCGTCCCAGACGGAGGACTGGCCCGAGGTCGCGACCTTGGCGAGGTCGAGGCCGACGAGGCCACCCCAAGCCTTGGCTTCTGCCTTCAGAGCTTCCACGTCGAAGACGCCGTTCGGGTCATGGGCGATGACGGCGTTCGGGGCACCATTCTCGCGGATCCAGGCGGTCAGTGCGCGGGTATCGACGCCCGAGAGGCCGATGATGCCGCGGCTCTTCAGCCAGGCATCGAGATGGCTTGCGGAACGATAATTTGAAGGCTCCGTGATGTCGGCCTTGAAGATGGTGCCGACCGCGCCGTGGCGGGCAGCCGGCGTCAGGTCTTCGATGTCTTCGTCGTTGGTGCCGACATTGCCGATATGCGGGAAGGTGAAGGTGACGATCTGGCCGAGATAGGAGGGATCCGTAAGGATTTCCTCGTATCCTGTCAGTGCCGTGTTGAAGCAGACTTCCGCCTGAACCTTGCCCGTTGCGCCGATGCCGTGGCCTTCGATGACGGTGCCGTCGGCGAGAACGAGGAGGGCGGTCGGCTTGCGGGTCGTCCAGGGGGCTGTCGCGGTCATGGTCGTTCCTTGTTCGCCCGCGTCCCGGCCCCTTGTCGGAGCGGTATCGCAGGACCATTTATGTTGCAGATCGAGGGCGCGCGAAGTCGCGCGTTTTCAGCCCTGATGACAATTTGCGTGCAGGTGCCGAGCAATAGACATATCGCGTGGCGAGGTCAATTCCGGAGTTGCTTGGGGGCCTGATTTCCACCAAGCCATTTCAATGGTTTGCTCAATTCGTTTGCACTGCAGCACGCGTCTGGCTATGAGAACCACTTAACGAACACGGAAAAGCCACAATCACCGACGGTGAGACTGCGCTTCCACGGAGAAGAAAATGATACGCGACACGCTCGCCAACTCGCTGAAAGACTCACTGAAGGCCAAGGATGTCCGCCGGACCTCGACCGTTCGTCTGATCCAGACGGCGATCAAGGATCGCGACATTGCCAATCGCGGAACCGGCAAGGATCCCGTCACGGATGATGAGATCATGCTTATCCTGATGAAGATGATCAAACAGCGGGACGAGTCGGCCAAGATCTATGCCGACAACGACAGGCCGGAACTCGCCGCGCAAGAGCGCGAGGAAATCGTCATCATCAAGTCCTTCATGCCTGAGCAGTTGCCCGACGACAAAGTGCGCGAACTCTGTGCGGCCGTGATTTCCGAAACGGGTGCCCAGGGCCTGCGCGACATGGGCAAGTGCATCAGCACGCTGAAAGAGCGCTATTCCGGTCAGATGGACTTCGGCAAGGCTTCGGGCGTGGTCAAGGACCTGCTCAAGTAAGCTGTTTGCCTATCGCTTTGCGGCGCCGCCCTCGGGCGGCGTCTTGCGTTTCAGGGCTTGGAGCGCTTCTGCTCGTCGACGAAGTGGCGCAGGACCGCATTGATCCGGGTCTGGTAGCCCTTGCCGGTCGCCTGGAAGAAATCGATGATGTCGGGGTCGAGGCGGATGGAGATCGCCTTCTTCCTGTCCGGGATGACCATCTTGGCCTTGGACCAGTCAATGTCCATGTGATCCTTCCAGTCGGGATCGTCGCGCATGGCGCGCTCGATATCCTCGTCCGTCATGGCATCGACGCGGGCCCAGTCGGTTTGACTCTTTTCCCCGCGCGCTCGCTTTTCCAAAATTTCAGCGATTGTAGTGCGCGTGATATTCTCTTCGCTCATTTTTTCTCGCAACGCGTGCGGAGATGATCCGGCAGGCGTTTCCTCTCATGGTGTAGACTGCTGTAATCAATCGGCCGCTTTCCGGGCATGTCGCAAGGATGCGATGCTCCCCGTTGGTCACGGACAAAGTCTCAAGGCGAGGCCCGGCCAGAGCCAAAACAACATCGTCGAAATCAATCCCGTGCTTATGGCGATTGATGATCCGTTTAGCCTCGTCCCATTCGAAGGCCCATTCTTCCTGCGGAATGTCGTCCAGGCTTCGCATGGTCGAGGCTCTCAAAGTCTATAGTCAAGACTGTATATACAGATGTCACAACAATCAACCTCTGTGAATAACGGGCACTGCGCGCGAAAGCCTTGGCGCTTCATGACGGCGGCGCCTATATGGAGGATCAGCTTCCCAGGGATACAGATGCGTTTTTCCAGCGACTTCCTCGACGAGATCCGTGACCGCGTGCCGATTTCGGCCGTCGTCGGTCGCCGCGTGACGTGGGATCGGAAGAAAACCAACGTGTCGCGGCAGGACTATTGGGCCTGCTGCCCCTTTCATGGCGAGAAGAGCCCGAGCTTCCACTGTGAGGATCGCAAGGGTCGGTATCACTGCTTCGGCTGCGGCGTGTCGGGTGACCATTTCCGCTTTTTGACGGATCTCGAAGGCTTGAGCTTCGTCGAGGCGGTACAGCAGGTCGCCGACATGGCCGGCATTTCCATGCCGCAGCCCGATCCGCAGGCGGAACGCCGCGAGCGGGAACGCACGACGCTGCAAGACGTCATGGAAATGGCGACGCAGTTCTTCCAGGATCAGTTGCAGACGGCGAGTGGGGCGAGGGCGCGGGCCTATCTGCGCGAACGCGGGCTATCCGGCCGTACTATCGAGACGTTTCGGCTTGGCTATGCGCCGGAGAGCCGCAATGCGCTGAAGGAGTATCTGGCATCCAAGGGCGTACCGAAGGAGCAGATCGAGGCCTGCGGGCTTGTCGTGCACGGGCCGGATATTCCCGTCTCCTATGACCGCTTCCGTGACCGCATCATGTTTCCGATCCTGTCGTCCCGCGACAAGGTCATCGCCTTCGGTGGTCGCGCCATGGCGGCGGATGCCATGGCGAAGTATCTCAACTCCAACGAGACCGAGCTCTTCCACAAGGGTAATGTTCTCTACAATTTCTCGCGCGCTCGCCGAGCGATGCAGGGAGCGGATGGGGCCGATACGCTGATTGCCGTCGAAGGCTATATGGATGTGATCGCGCTCTATCAGGCGGGCATCGAGAATGCCGTGGCGCCGCTCGGTACGGCACTGACCGAAAACCAGCTGCAGCTGATGTGGAAGACGACGCCGGTGCCGGTGCTCTGCTTCGATGGCGATGGTGCCGGCCAGCGGGCGGCTTTTCGGGCCGTCGATCTGGCGCTGCCGCATATCAAGCCTGGCCAGTCGCTGCGCTTTGCTATGCTGCCTGACGGCAAGGATCCGGACGATCTCGTCAAGCGTGATGGACGCCAGCCCTTCGATCGGGTGCTGTCAGAGGCGCGGCCGCTGGCCGAGATGGTCTGGATGCGCGAGACGCAGGGTGGCGGTTTCGATACGCCGGAAAAGCGTGCGGAACTCGAAGCCAAGCTGAAGCAGATCGTCAACGTCATCGGCGACGAGAATGTGCGGCGCCATTACCAGCAGGATGTGCGGGACCGGCTCTACGGCTTCTTCCAGAGCGCCCAGCCCGGGCGAGGTGAACGTGGCAATTTCCAGGGTGGCGGCCGTGGACAGGGGCAGGGTGCGCGCAATGGCGGACGGCCTCCAGGGCCGGTTGCCTCGAGCCGCGGGACGATTTCCGACCGACTGGCGCGTTCCGGGCTTGTGCGTGGTGCGCTCGATCAGCCGACCCTGCGCGAGAGCGTGCTGGCGCTCACCATCGTCAACCATCCGCAATTGCTCGAAGACGAGTATGACGAGATTGCTGCCATCGACTATGAACATGTCGGCTTGCAGAAGCTTTGGTCATCGCTTCTGACGGCGGTTGCTGAAGCCGGTGCGTCGCTGACACGCGAGGTCCTGATACAGAAGCTGGAGGCCCATGGTCACGGCACGCTGCTGCGCGGTCTCGATCAGCAGATCCGAAATGCCCGGCTCTGGATCGCAACCGAGATCGCCGCTTCCGAAGACGCGCGGGAGGGGTATGGTCAGGCTCTCGCCCTCTACAAGCGGGCGCGGGCGCTGAAGCGCCAGCGCATGGAGCTCGAGCGTGAGATCGCCGAGGCGACCGAGACAGATGATGCCGGCCGCATCGAGCAGGTGATCAGCGCGCTGCACGAGGTTCAGCTCGAGGTTGCGCGAATGGAAAACCAGGAGGCGATCATCGACGGCTTCGGCGTGATGTCCGGTCGCGTCAAGGGACCGGCGACGGGACACGGCTGATATAATCGTTTGCATAAATCTGTTGCACTGCGGCGGCAAATAGGGGATTCAGGTCTTGTTCCATGGCTGCCGGAAGCAAGAGTGTCGCAGGACGAGTTCGATTTCATAGCCCGCAACGGGCGAAAATTCCGATCGTTCTGGCGATTGCCGAATGCGGTCTGGTGGGTGGCTCGGATCGGGACGTCAGGTTATCCACCGCGCGTGCGCCGCAGGCTTGCGGTGACCAATGTGATCTCGGCCATGGTCAGCCTGATGACCATTCCCTACATCCTGATCTACGCCTTCTACGACTGGTATGGTCTTTTGCCTGCCATTATCGCGTTTTCGCCGCAGATCGTGCTCTATGCGGTCACGCCCTTTTTCCATCGCTTCGGGCCAACGTCTGCCGCACTTTACCTCTGCAGTATCTGGCTGATCTTCGGGATCGGCTACTGCATGTTCTTTGGCCGGGAGTCCGGGCTGCATTTCTATTTTCTGCCGGGGGCTGCGGCCTCGATGCTGGTTTTCGGACCGGAGCGCCTCGTCCTCTCCGCCTGCGTGACGATCGCTGCGATCATTGCCTTCCTGCTGACGGAGGTGGTGTTCGTTGCGCCGCTTGATTTCATTCAGGTCGAGCCATTGTTCCTGGATGCGCTCTACTATCTTACGGTTCCCTTTGCCTTTCTCTTGATCTTCACGACGTCCTATTTCGCTTTCAAGGAGGCTTCCCAGGCGGAGATGGCGCTCGAATCGGAGCATGAGTTTTCCGAGCGGCTGCTTCAGAATATTCTTCCGCATGCGGTCGCCATGCGCCTTCGGGATCACGGCACGCAACTCGTAGCCGACCAGATCCCGTCTGCGACGATCCTGTTTGCCGATATCGTCGATTTCACGCCGCGAGCCGCGCGCTGGGAGCCGCAGCAGGTCATCGCGTTCTTGAGCCGCGTGTTCAGCCAGTTCGATGCGATCGCCAGCGCGCATGGGCTCGAAAAGATCAAGACGATCGGCGATGCCTATATGGTGGCCGGCGGGTTGCCTGAGCCGCAGCCGGATCACGAGGCGGCGGTGGCGCTGATGGCGCTCGATCTTCTCGCCTGTTGTCGGGGGATCTCGGAACAGGTGGGCGAACCGGTCGAGCTGCGGATCGGGCTCGACACGGGTCCGGTGGTGGCCGGTGTGATCGGGCCGAACAAGCTGCTTTACGATGTCTGGGGTGATACGGTGAACACAGCGGCACATATGGAATCACATGGCGTTGCCAGCCGCATCCAGGTTGCCGACTGTCTGAAGACGAGGCTTGAGGACCGTTTCGATTTCGAGCTTCGGGGCAATATCGAGGTCAAGGGCAAGGGGGCGATGCGAGTCTGGTTTCTGACTGGCGTGAAGGCCGAGGTCGCTGCCTCTCTCTGACGGCAGGCTTGCGGGCGGTTGCCCCTTGTTTCTGGTGCGTCACGTCCTACATCTGCGAAGATCGGTGATAAAGGCGCCGTAATACGGCTTGTTTTGTTGATTTTCCCGATCCAGCCTGCGGAAAGGCTTGACGTCAGGAAAAATTGTGGGAATCACCAATCCAAGCACACAAGGGTGAAGTGGGTTCGGACGGATCTCTGGTATGATGACCGGTCATGCAGACAATCAAGGTTTCGGGGCTGTGACCGCATTGCCCATAGTTAATCAGGAATTAAGCAACACTCCGTTAGGTCAGTGACAGCTATCCGCCCGGGTGAGTGGTCCGTCTCCCATTCCTCAGGCGACCAGCAGCATGATCAGACGTCAGGGAAAGCGACAAGATAAATGGCATCGAAAGTCAAAGAAAACGAAGAAGCCGACGGCGAACGCGACGGCGCGACGGACGGTCCGCTTCTCGATCTTTCCGATGACGCGGTCAAAAAGATGATCAAAGCCGCGAAAAAGCGCGGCTATGTCACCATGGATGAATTGAATTCGGTTCTGCCGTCCGAGGAAGTGACCTCGGAGCAGATCGAAGACACCATGGCCATGCTTTCCGACATGGGCATCAACGTCATCGAAGACGAAGACGTTGATGAGCCGGCTGCTGCCGAAGAGAGCGATGACGAGGACGGCGAAAGCGAGGGCGGCGAGCTCGCACCTTCCGCCGGTACTGCCGTTGCCACTGCCAAGAAGAAAGAGCCGACCGATCGTACCGACGACCCGGTGCGCATGTATCTGCGCGAAATGGGTTCCGTCGAGCTTCTGTCGCGCGAAGGCGAAATTGCCATCGCCAAGCGCATCGAGGCCGGCCGCGAGACGATGATCTCTGGGCTCTGTGAGAGCCCGCTGACGTTCCAGGCGCTGATCATCTGGCGCGACGAACTCAACGAAGGTACGACGCTGCTGCGCGAGATCATCGATCTCGAAACCACCTATTCCGGTCCGGAAGCCAAGGCTGCTCCGCAGTTCCAGTCTCCTGAAAAGATCGAGGCTGACCGCAAGGCTGCCGAAGAGAAGGAAAAGGAGCGCGCCAAGCGCCGTCCGCAGGCTGCCTCCGGTGACGACGACGACATCACCGCCATTGGCGGCGAAGGCATGCCGCCGGAAGAAGAGGAAGAGGACGAGGACGAATCGAACCTGTCGCTGGCCGCGATGGAATCGGAACTGCGTCCGCAGGTCATGGAGACCCTCGACCTCATCGCCGACACCTACAAGAAGCTGCGCAAGCTGCAGGACCAGCAGGTGGAGGCACGTCTTGCCTGTGCCGGCACGCTGTCGTCTGGCCAGGAGCGCCGCTACAAGGAGCTGAAGGATCAGCTGATCACGGCCGTCAAGTCGCTGTCGCTGAACCAGAACCGCATCGACAGCCTTGTCGAGCAGCTCTACGACATCTCCAAGCGTCTGATGCAGAACGAGGGACGCCTTCTGCGTCTCGCCGAGAGCTATGGCGTCAAGCGCGAAGCCTTCCTCGAGCAGTATCAGGGTGCCGAACTCGACCCGAACTGGATGAAGTCTGTTGCCAACCTGTCCGGCCGTGGCTGGAAGGAATTCGCCAAGGAAGAATATCAGACGATCCGCGATATCAGGGGCGAGATCCAGAACCTCGCCACCGAAACCGGCATCTCGATCGCCGAATTCCGTCGCATCGTGTCGATGGTCCAGAAGGGCGAGCGCGAAGCGCGCATCGCCAAGAAGGAAATGGTCGAGGCGAACCTGCGTCTCGTCATCTCGATCGCCAAGAAGTACACGAACCGCGGCTTGCAGTTCCTGGACCTGATCCAGGAAGGCAATATCGGCCTGATGAAGGCGGTCGACAAGTTCGAGTATCGCCGCGGTTACAAGTTCTCGACCTATGCGACTTGGTGGATCCGTCAGGCGATCACGCGTTCGATCGCCGACCAGGCCCGTACGATCCGTATTCCGGTGCACATGATCGAGACGATCAACAAGATCGTCCGCACATCGCGCCAGATGCTGCACGAAATCGGTCGCGAGCCGACGCCGGAAGAACTGGCCGAGAAGCTTGCCATGCCACTCGAAAAGGTCCGCAAGGTCCTGAAGATCGCCAAGGAGCCGATCTCGCTCGAAACCCCCGTGGGTGACGAAGAGGATTCGCATCTGGGCGATTTCATCGAAGACAAGAACGCGCTTCTGCCGATCGATGCCGCCATCCAGGCTAACCTGCGCGAAACGACAACCCGCGTTCTGGCATCGCTCACGCCGCGTGAAGAGCGCGTGCTGCGCATGCGCTTCGGCATCGGCATGAACACCGACCATACGCTCGAAGAAGTCGGCCAGCAGTTCTCGGTTACCCGCGAACGTATCCGTCAGATCGAAGCGAAGGCGCTGCGCAAGCTGAAGCACCCGAGCCGCAGCCGCAAGCTGCGGAGCTTCCTGGACAGCTAAGCTGGACATGGATGTCTGACATCATGACCCGTCGGAGTGATCCGGCGGGTTTTTTGTTACGCCGCTTGCTCGTAAGGTTAATTCGCCTTACTCTGTGTAAGAGGAGCGTTCGATGACAAGATTGAGCATCACATCTAAGGGTCAGGTCACCTTGCGCAGGGAAGTTCTGCAGCACTTGGGTTTGCGGCCGGGTGACAAAGTTGCCGTCGACCTGCTTCCCGATGGACGGGCGGCGCTATCCGCTGTGCGACGCGAAGGAAGCTTTCGCGATTTGGCGGATGTCCTCAACGGGCGCACGAATGGTCGCAAGTTGTCGCTGGATGAGCTGGATGAAGCGATCGCTGAGGCTGCAGCCGCTTCCGGCGACGTTTCCAGATCGCCGAAATGAAAATCGTTGCTGACACCAATGTCCTTCTTCGTGCGATCGTCGGCGACGACCCTGCGCAAGCGCAGGTAGCGCTCGATACACTGGCTGGGGCAGAGATGGTTGCTATCTCCCCGCAAGTCCTTTGTGAACTGGTTTGGGTTCTCGATCGGAGCTACGGGGTCCTGAGGGCTGACATTGCGACTGTCGTTCGAGGTTTGCTCGACACGAAAAACGTGGTTGTCGACGGCGCTCTTGTGCAAAGCGGTCTGGCAATGCTGGAAGCCGGGGGTGACTTCGCCGACGGTGTCATCGCTTTTTCCGGTCGGATGATGGGAGGCGAGCAGTTTGTGTCGTTCGACCGGAAGGCTGTCCGCATTCTCGCGGAGCGCGGCGTGGAAGCGTTGTTGCTTTCGTGATCACACGATCCGCATTCTGAACATTCCGCCTCCCTTTTCGCCGCAATCGTCGTTATGGATCACGCCATGACGGAAACGAGGAAGACAGGCTGGCGGCGTCTCGGCGGCGGGATGACGATTTCCCTGCTGCTGCACGCGCTTGCAGTGGCGGTTTTTCTGTTGAGTTTCGACAGCCCTGTCGATCTTGCCGAAGAGGAGCCGGCCATCGAGGTGACGCTGGTTGCGCCGCCGGAGGAGCCGGAGCCAGAGCCTGAGTCGCCGGCGCCGGAACCGGAGCAAACGGAAGAGGCCGCCGCACCAGAGCCTGAGGCGCAGCCACCTGCGCCGGAGCCTGAGGTCGAGCCGCAGCCAGAACCAAAGCCAGAACCAGAACCAGAAGCGCCTGTCCCGGCACCAGAAGTGCCGGAGCCGGAGGTGCCGGATGCAGCCCAGGTGCCCATCCCCGTTTTGAGGCCGGTGGTCCGATTCGGTGAGCAGGACCAAGGGCCGGAACTCTCGCGCGGCACTGAGGCTGAACCCGAGGCAGCGGAGGAGGCGACCGCCCCAGCGGAAGCTGAAACCGAGGAAGCTGCACCAACCGTTGCGCAGCCGGAGATCACTTTGCCGGAAGCACCGCCTGTCGAGACGGAGGTTGCCGAAGCGGCTGATGTGACGAGTGAGACCAGCGGCGAAGCGGAAACCTCGGCTACCCCGCAACCGTCGAATCTGCCGTCGGAGGCGGCGCTCCAGGAGGCGCAACTTGAGCCGCGCGAGGTGACGGAGTTGTTTTCTTCCGCCATCTCCGGCGACCAGGCTGCGATGACCGCCATGGCCGGGCTCACGCGGCAGGAGCGCGGCGATCAGCTTTGCGGTACTGAACTCAGCCAGCAGCTTCGCAACGGCAGCCCGGCCTATGTGCCCTATCTCCTGCCGATCCTGCGTCTGAAGGACGGCAATGTGGTGGATGTACCGCTCGCGGCCTTCCGTGACATCAACGGCGCCTGGATCAACATTGCCGTGCGCTGTGAAGTCGATGACGATGCCACACAGGTGGTGCGCTTCTCGCTCTCGATTGGAAAGACCGTGCCTCGCACCGAATGGGCCGAGCGTGGCTTTCCCGATACGTGACGGCGGAGCCGCTTAGCCCAAGCCCTTCCGGATCACCGCCATGAAGACCCGGGCGCCGATGGTGGTCAGGTCATCCGGATAGTCGTAGTCGGGATTGTGCAGGGCAGGGTGTTTCTCACCGGCGCCGAGGAAGAACATCGCCGAGGGGCAGATAGCGCGCAGGCGGCCGAAGTCTTCCGATGCGCGCATCGGCAGGGTTCCTTCGTCGAACCGCACACCCTCTGACGTCAGTGCCTCTTCAAGATGGGCAACGGCCTCCGGTGCGTTTTCGCAGTGGAAGAAGATGTCGTGGTAGCTGATGGCGTGCTCAAGGCTGGCTTCCCGTGCCGCCTCGACCACCAGCTGTTCCGCGTTCTCGCAAAGCTCGGCCATGCGATCGTCGATGAGGGTGCGGAGCGTCACCCAGATTTCTGCGTCGCCCGGGGCAATGCCGAAGGCCTGTTCGCCGAGAGAGGCGTGGGTGACGGTTGCGAGCGTGAAGTCTGTCGCGGGTGGCGCGCCGTTCGAGAGCGCCGTCAGCGCCGGCATGAGTTTCGACACCGCGGCCATGGGCGAGAGACCGGTTTCCGGCTGGGAGGCATGGGCCGTCTTGCCAGATAGCTGGATCTTCATGCCGCGCGATGCGCAGTTCACCGGTCCACTCTTCAGCGCGACGGTGCCGAAGGCAAGACCCGGCATGTTGTGCAGCGAATAGGCGAAGTCAGGGCGGATCTCGGCGAATCGCGGGTCTGCGAGCACGGCTGCTGCACCGCTGCCGTCCTCCTCGGCCGGCTGCCAGAGCAGCACGACACGGCCCCGGGCAATCGGCTGTCGCGACAGGCCGGTCGCCAATGCCAGAAGGATGGTCGAGTGACCGTCATGGCCGCACAGATGGCCTTTACCAGCGATGGTCGAGCGGTGATCCGCTTCCGATTTTTCCTCGATCGGCAGGGCGTCGAGCTCGGCGCGGAAGAGCAGGGTGGGGCCGGGCTCCTTGCTTTCGAAGACCGCTGCCACGCCGTGGCCACCAAGCTCGGTCAGGAGTTTCGACGGTGCGAGGGGACGCAGCGCTACCACGACCCGGCGCGCCGTATCACGCTCTTCGCCCGAGACTTCCGGGTGTCGGTGCAGGTCATGCCGGAAGGCTTGAAGCTCCACCACGTCACGGTTGGTCAGGAACATGCGCATCGTCTCCCCTTGTTCGATCCGGTGTTTACATCAATCAGCCGGGTCCCCCAAGGGGAGCTGCGGGCCTCAGAGCAGGAGCTTGACCGCAATCGAAGCCATCACGAGCGCAATGACCCCATCGAGCACACGCCATGCCATGGGCTTTTCAAACAGCGGGGCGAGGAGGCGGGCACCGTAACCGAGGCTGAAGAAGAAGCAGAAGGATGCCGTCATGGCGCCCAGGGCGAATGCGACCTCGTGGCCGGCATAGCGGGTCGAGATCGAGCCCAGCAGGACGACGGTGTCGAGATAGACATGTGGGTTGAGCCAGGTGAAGGCGAGGCAGGTCAAGAGCGCGGTGCGCAGGCCCGTTGCCGTCGTGTCGCCGGCGCGCATGCTGTTGCCACCCGTCCAGGCGGAATGAGCGCTGCGCAGCGCATAGGCGAAGAGAAAGGCCGCACCGCCATAGCGGAGCGCCGGCTCGAGCCAATCGAGGCGTGACAGTACGGTTGCGAAGCCCGCAACACCGGCTGCGATCAGGATTGCGTCCGAGATGGCGCAGGTCAGCACGAGTGGCAACACATGCTCGCGGCGCAGCCCCTGGCGCAGGATGAAGGCATTCTGGGCACCGATCGCGACGATCAGGCTGAGCCCGAGGAAAAAACCGGCAGTGGCTGCAAGCACCATGTTGAACTCTCCTGAGATGCCGCTTTGACTAACCAGGGCCTTCTCATTAGGAAAGGTAATAATCCTAATCCTGCATAAGGGTTGCTAATGTTTGACCCGGCCCAACTCTCTGCTCTGTCTGCGGTGCTCCGAACGGGCAGCTTTGAGCGTGCGGCCCAGACGCTGCATGTCACGCAGTCGGCGATTTCCCAGCGGGTACGCCAACTGGAGGAACAGGTCGGTACTTCGCTGATCATCCGGTCGCAGCCCTGCCGGGCGACGGAGGCCGGGGAAAGGCTGTTCCGCCATGCCGAGGAGTTGCGCCTGCTGGAGCAGGGCGTGCGCCGGGATCTCGGTCTCTCATCGAAAACGGGCGGGGAGACGGGCGCTTGGCCGACACTGCGGCTTGCGGTGAATGCCGACAGTCTCGCCACATGGTTCATCCCGGCGATGGCGGCGGTGAACGGCGTGCTGTTCGATCTTGTCATCGACGACCAGGATCACAGTGCCGAATGGCTGCAGCGCGGTGATGTGCGGGCGGCGATCAGCGGGTCGCCGAAACCGGTGCAGGGCTGCGATTGCCGGCCACTGGGGGCGCTGCGCTATCTGGCGACGGCAAGTCCTGCCTTTGTCGAACGCTGGTTCGGACATGAGGAAGTTACCGCGGCCAAGTTGAAGGATGCGCCCGTGATCACCTTCAATGCCAAGGACCGGCTCCAGACCCGCTGGGCCGAGAAGGCGCTCGGGGTTGGGGTTGCCGGCCCGTCCCACTGGCTGCCGTCGAGCCATGCTTTTGTCGATGCCGCGATTGCCGGTCTTGGTTGGGGCATGAACCCGGAACCCCTGGCCGCTGACGCCTTGTCCGATGGGCGGCTAAGGGAGTTGATGCCGGGAAACCCGCTCGACGTGCCGCTCTACTGGCATGTGAGCCGCACTGTCGCCACGGCGATGAAGCCGGTCACGGAGGCCGTGCTGCAGGCCGCGAGTGGCGTGCTGCGCCCCCTTGGATGAGGCACTCTAGCGGCTTGTCCAGACTTGCCACGGCCGATGCCGGGCCTATGTTCAAAACAAAGAAGGAGAGGCCCATGTCATTGGAAGACCAGACACTTGCCGTCATCGATGCCCTCAATCGGCACGACTTCGACGCGCTTCTCCCGATGTTCGCGGAGGAGGCGGTGCTCGACCTTCCCGACGGTATCAGGGTGATCGGGCATGCGTCCTTTCGGGATACGCTGGCGGCCTATGTGCTCCGCCACGGCATCACGCTGTCGGACCATGTCGTGATGACCGACCGGGCGGGTTTCCGGGTTGCGGTCGAATGTACGCTCAACGGCTCTGATCGCCGCGATGTGGAAGGCGGTCCCTCGGGAGACCAGGGGCCATATGCCTTGCCAGCGTTTCTGGTGCTGGAGCGCGAGAATGATCTCTTCTCGCGTCTCAGTCTGTTTGCAGGCGCCCGTCCCTAAGGCCGTAGAACTCAGCTTTGGCCGAGATAGGCTTCGAGGACGGTCACGATCATCGCGTGGTCTTCCTCTGATTTCAGGCCGGAGACGGTGATCGCCGCGACCACGCCGGTGCCCGCGACCCTGACGGGGAAGCTGCCGCCATGGTCCGCGTATTCCATGGGATCCAGGCCGATTTCGGAAGACACGCTGCGACCACGGGCGCGGTTAAGTTCGCCGACGCGCAGTGAGGCCTTGTGCATGCGCAGCGTCACATTGCTCTTGCGGCGGGCCCAATGGTCGTTATCCGGTGAGGCGCCGGGCAGGGCGGCATGAAACAGGGTGCGGTCCGGGGTGCGGATGTCGATGACCACGGGCGCCTTTTCTGACAGCGCGAGATCCACCAGACGGCGGCCGACCTCGAAGGCCACCAACTCGTCGAAGCTCTTGAAAACGAGCTGGGTTTCCTGTCTTTCGATGGTTTCGATCAGGCTCATCGGTGCGTGGTCCTCCGTTTTTCGGCCGGAGACTACAGAGGTCGGCCGGGGCTGGCTAGGGGCGGCGGCGCAGCTTTCCCCGGCGCAGGAGAAAGGTTTTACACATGGCGATGATGCGAGTGGCAGTCTCCACCCACGGGCAAGGCCTGTACGAGTTTACCCAGTCTGTTCGGGAGTTTTTGCGAGAGAGCGCAGCGGAGGAGGAGGGCGTGATGACGGTCTTCGTACGCCACACCTCGTGCTCTCTGCTGATCCAGGAAAATGCCGATCCTTCGGTGCAGACGGATCTCAAGGCATTTTTCCGCCGCCTCGTGCCGCCGACGACGGATCCGGCGATGGATTTCATCACGCATCGTGACGAGGGGCCTGACGACATGCCGGCCCATATCAAGGCAGCCCTCTTGCCGGTCTCGCTCTCTGTCCCCTTTGCCGATCGGCGCTTGCTGCTCGGTACTTGGCAGGGGATCTACCTCTTCGAGCACCGCGACAGCCCCCATCGCCGCGAAGTCGTCCTGCATGTCTGACGCCTCGAACCGGCTTGTGGTGACTAGGTGAACACTTGCTGAATACGGGATTCGGACTGCATTCAGGCGGCCGCTTCTACTCTCACATCAATCGCTTTCAACGGCGGGATGGAAACGACGGCGCAAGGATGCGCCTTTCAAGGAGAGAGAACATGTTCGGCATGCTTCGCAAAATCGGTCTTGCTGCCCTCGTCTCGGTCATGGCGACCACGGGCGTCGCGTCCACCGCATCCGCCGACAGCTTCGGCTGGGGCGTCTATATCGACGGTCCGCGCCATGGCGGCCCCGGCTGGGATCGCCCCGGCCGTGGCCCGGGCTGGGATGGCCCGGGTCGTGACCGTCCGCACCGCGGCGAGTGCCGTCCGCACCACGCCGTCGAGAAGGCCCGCTGGAACGGCCTGCGTCGTGCCTTCGTCGCCGATGTGACGCCGCGTCGCGTAGTGGTCGCCGGTGTTCGCCACGGCGGCCGCGACCGGATGGTCTTCGCCAATGTCCGCGGCTGCCCGGTCATCCGCTACTGATGAGGAATGGCTGCGGAGCCGGACGGCTTTCGCCCTGAGGCTCGAGCCTTGATCGCCCGCCGCCCGGGCCATGCAGAATGGGGCCAGACAAGACCCCGGCTGCATGGCCCGACTTTTCCATATCGTCATGTGCCGATGCCTTGAAGACGCCCGAATCGCTCCCCATATGGCGATCAACCCGCTGGTCCGGGCCCCTCTGGCAAGAGCTCCCGGCGCTCTTGCGATGTCGGACCTTTTCGACACCGCTGCCGGTCCAAGGACCAGTTCATGAGACGCCACCACTCCATCTTGATTTCACCCGGCCGTTTTCCGTCTGCCGACGGGGCATATGTACGCCCCGGTGAGCCGAAGCCACGCCTGCAGACGCAGCGTGAGTTCGGCCCCTCGTCCTCGCGTCAGGGGACTGCCCGATGATCGCCGAGTGGATTGCATCGATTTTCGCCATGCTTGTCGTCGATCCGATCGAGGCCGATATCCGTCAGCGCCTCGAAGAGATGAAGGCCCCGGTCGAGGTTGTCAGCCAGGCCGGTGACTGCCTGCGCACCACAGGCCCGCAGCTTATCGATCGCGCGACCGGTGATCTCTGGTGGGCCGGCACGACCGTGGTTTCGGTTGTCAGCGGCCTGACGAGCCCGGCCGAATTGCTCGATGCGGCAAACCCGGCCTGTGCGCCGCTTGCCAGCTATCTCGTTTCCGCTGAAGCTGAAGCCTGATCCATGACCGAGGAGGAGAATCGCGCCATGCCCCTATCCGTTGTTACGACCGCCGCCCATTCCGTCCATCCGCACGAAGAGGACGGTCTCGGCAGCATTCGCGCCCGTCGTAATCTGCTCGCCGGCTACTGGGCCGGATCGTTGATCGGCTTCGCCGGTGATGACCTAGGGCGCTATGCCCGCGACCTGCACATGGTCGACCATGTGGTGAGCGGTGACGGCGATGTGATTGCACGCCTGTCGCGTGACCTGGCGACTGCCGGCCACACCTTCACCAAGGCCGATATCGAAGCAGCACTGCGTCGCTTCCATGCCCAGGCTCTGAAGGATACTGGCTGCACGGAGTGAGCCTCCTGGCTCCTCCTAAAGTTCGGCGACCGGCGGCAGTATCTGCGTCCAATTGATCCGACCAAGCACTGGCGCGTTGTATCCCGCGCCAGACGCGCTACACTCGCTCGTGTCACCATGAACACGCTCGGGGAGGAGCAATTCTATGAGACGCATGTGGCCGGAGGAACTCAGCTCTATTCTCGACGGGGCGGAGGAAGTGACGCTCGAAAGTGCGGCGCGTCAGCGAGAAGATGGTTCGCATAGCGAGGCCATTCGCCGCCAGGCGCTGAAAGTCCGGGTAACGCAAGCCGATTTCGAACGCATCTGGCCGCTCGCTGAAGCGCGCTACCGTTTGCAGGGGGCCTTCGCCGGCAAGGCGATCACGCTCATCGTCAACAATCCTCATTACAGTCAGTGGCACCCGGCAGACGGCGGCACGGTCGAGAGCGTCTCCGACAGCGGGCGGGCCTATTCGACACCCTATGTGGTGGTGCATTTCCTGCTCGATGATGTCCGCGAGACAGTCGAGGCGTAATGTCCCTGGCTGGCCGCCCGGAAGGCGGTCAGCCGCTCATCCTGCTTCCCATCATAACCTGCAGCCCTGACCGGAATTGAGCCTGCGCCTCCGAGTTGCGAAGGTAATCGCTGTCGGCATTTTCCGGTGTCATTCCTGAAAAGCTTCGGGAACAATCTGCCGTCGTCGGCCTTTCCCAGCCATTGGGAGGCGCATGATCATGCCCAGCGACATTCAGACAGAAGACGTAGCGGACCTTGCGTCCCGGCTTGAGGCGATGACCGATGATGAGGTCTTCGCTGCCATGAAATCCCTCGAAATGCGCAGCGAAGATCCGACCAGTGATCGGGATGAGATCCTGGCCAGGATCGCGCTTGTCGAGGACGAGATCGAACGGCGCTTTCCAGGGCAGCTCCTGGCACCCTATCGACAGTGGAGGACTAGCAGCCTCTGACGGAGCCGCGAGACGACCGGTTTTCTATCGAGCGGCATCCTCTTCGGCTTTGCCCTTTTGAAGCCACCTTCCACGAAAATTCCCCGTTACCATCACGCCAAAAGGCCCGCCCGCGGGTCGGCGATGCAGAGACCAGGACATTCGATGAGCCACAGCACCACGCTTTCCCTAACGGTCAATGACCAGCCTCACCAACTCGATATCGACAACAGGACGAGCCTTCTCGACCTCCTGCGCGAGCATCTCCACCTGACCGGCACCAAGAAGGGCTGTGATCACGGGCAATGCGGCGCCTGTACCGTCATGATCGACGGACGCCGGGTGAATGCCTGTCTGACGCTGGCCGTCATGCATGACGGAGACAGCGTGAAGACAATCGAAGGCTTCGGCCAGCCTGGTGACCTTCACCCGATGCAGGCCGCCTTCGTGAAACACGACGGCTTCCAGTGCGGCTACTGCACCCCGGGCCAGATCTGTTCCTCCATCGCCGTGCTGGAGGAGATCGAGGCCAACATCCCGAGCCATGTCACTGAAGACCTCACCGCCAAGGCCGCGATCACCGCCGACGAACTCCGCGAGCGGATGAGTGGCAATATCTGTCGGTGCGGGGCCTATTCCAACATCATCGATGCCATCACCGAAGTGGCGGGAACACGCACATGAGAGCCTTTACCTATGAACGCGCCTCCTCGGTCGAGGCGGCCGCAAGCTCGGCTGCGAGCAATCCAGACGCGAAATTCATCGCTGGCGGCACCAACCTGCTGGATCTTATGAAGCTTGAGATCGAGACGCCCACTCATCTGATTGACGTCAACGGGCTTGGCCTTGATGAGATCGAGGTGACCGAGGACGGTGGGCTGCGCATCGGCGCCATGGTGCGCAACACGGATCTCGCGGCGCACGAGACGGTGCGCCGTGACTATCCTCTGCTGACGCGCGCCTTGTTGTCGGGTGCGTCCGGCCAGCTGCGCAACAAGGCAACGACGTCAGGCAATCTCTTGCAGCGGACGCGTTGCCCGTATTTCTACGACACTAACCAGCCCTGCAACAAGCGTCAGCCCGGCAGCGGCTGTTCCGCCATTGGTGGCTTTAGCCGCCAGCACGCGGTGGTGGGCGTCAGCGATGCCTGTATCGCGACGCATCCGAGCGACATGGCGGTTGCGATGCGTGCTCTGGATGCAGTGGTCGAGACCGTCCAGCCTGACGGTAGCAAGCGCATGATCGCCATGGAAGACTTCCACCGTCTTCCGGGCGATACGCCTCACGTCGAGACGGTGCTGGAGCAGGGCGAGATCATCACGGCTGTGGTTCTCCCACCGCCGATCGGTGGACGTCAGATCTACCGCAAGGTCCGCGACCGTGCGTCCTATGCCTTCGCCCTGGTTTCCGTCGGCGCCGTGATCCATCCGGACGGGACGGGCAGGGTGGCCCTTGGCGGGGTTGCTCACAAGCCTTGGCGGCTTGCCGAAGCCGAGGCACAGATGCCCAAGGGCGCGACAGCGGTTGCGTCTGTACTGTTCTCCGGCGCTCGTTCGACCGAGCAGAACCGGTTCAAGCTTGATCTGGTGGAGCGCGTCTTGAGCGCCGTGATCTTGGAAGCGAGGGGCTGAGGCCATGAAATTCGATAGACCAGCCACCACGAACCCCATCGACAATCTGAAGGTCGTCGGGCGTCCGATCCACCGCATCGACGGTGCGCTGAAGGTCACCGGCCAAGCGACCTATGCCTATGAAGGGCATGAGCCCGATCTCGAGTATGCCTACGGCTACCCTATAGGAGCCGCGATCGCCAAGGGGCGGATCCTGTCCATGGACGTCGAGGCGGCGAAGAGCGCGCCCGGCGTGCTGGCCGTTTTGACGACGCTTGATGTCGGCGACCGCGAGAAGGGTGAGTATAACACCGCGACCCTCTTCGGCGGCAACAAGGTGCAGCACTATCACCAGGCTGTGGCTCTGGTGATTGCCGAAACCTTTGAACAGGCACGTGCCGCCGCGTCGCTGGTCAAGGTGGAGTACGAAGAGGAGACGGGCTCCTTCGACCTCGATGAAGCGATGAAGACGGCGGTCAAGCCGGACGAAGACGAAGAGCCCGACACCGCATTTGGCGATTTCGACACGGCGTTCCCTCAGGCGCCCGTGACGCTCGATGCGCATTACCGGACGCCAGACCAGTCGCATGCGGCGATGGAGCCGCATGCATCGATTGCGGTCTGGGATGGCGATGCACTGCGTGTCTGGACATCCAGCCAGATGATCGACTGGTGGCGGCAGGATCTGGCGACCTTCCTCGACATGGACAAGGAGAAGATCCAGCTGATGTCGCCTTTCATCGGCGGCGGCTTCGGCGGCAAACTGTTCCTCCGCGCGGATGCCGTGCTTGCAGCACTGGGTGCGAAGGCCGCCGGGCGTGCGGTCAAGGTGACCCTGCCGCGGCCTATGATCATGAACAACACGACCCACCGACCGGCCACGATCCAGCGCGTCCGGATCGGTGCTGATGCCGATGGCAAGATCGAGGCGATCGCGCATGAGAGCTGGTCCGGCGACCTGCCGGGCGGCAAGCCTGAGACGGCGGTCAACCAGACGCGGCTTCTCTATGCCGGGGCGAACCGCATGACTGCCATGCGCCTTGCAACGCTCGACCTCGCCGAAGGCAACGCCATGCGCGCGCCCGGCGAAGCGCCGGGTCTGATGGCGCTGGAAATCGCCATGGACGAGATGGCGGATAAGCTGGGAATCGATCCGGTCGAGTTCCGGATCATCAACGATACCCAGGTCGATCCGGAGCATCCCGAGCGGCCGTTCTCGCACCGGGATTTCATTGGTTGTCTGCGCCTCGGCGCCGAGCGCTTCGGCTGGCAGGGTCGCCAGACGCCAGGCTCCCGCCGCGAGGGCAACTGGCTCATCGGCACCGGCGTCGCTGCAGCGCTCCGCAACAACCTCCTTGTTCCCTCGGGCGCCCGTGTCCGGCTTTCGCCGGAAGGGCGCGTGACCGTCGAGACCGACATGACGGATATCGGCACGGGCAGCTATACGATCATTGCGCAGACGGCGGCCGAGATGATGGGGGTCACGGTCGAGGAGGTCGATGTGCGCCTCGGCGATTCCCGCTTTCCTGTGTCGGCCGGCTCCGGCGGACAGTTCGGGGCCAATTGCTCGACCGCGGGCGTCTATGCGGCCTGCGTGAAGCTGCGCGAGGCAGTCGTCAAGACGATCGGTCTCAACACCGCCGACGTGGTCTTCGAGGGCGGCCAGGTTCGCTCCGGAAATCGCACTGTTCCGCTCGCGGAGGTCGCTGGCCCCGAAGGTCTTGTCGCCGAGGACACGATGGAATGGGGCGACCTTTCGAAGACCTATCAGCAATCGACCTTCGGCGCGCATTTCGTCGAAGTCGGGGTCGACATGGCGAGCGGCGAGTGCCGTGTGCGCCGCATGCTGGCCGTCTGTGCCGCCGGGCGCATCTTGAACCCGATCACGGCGCGCAGCCAGGTGATTGGTGCCATGACCATGGGCGTTGGCGCTGCGCTTTCCGAGGAACTGGCCGTCGACACACGCCGCGGCTTCTTCGTCAACCACGACCTTGCCGGCTATGAAGTCGCCGTGCATGCGGATATTCCGCATCAGGAGGTAATCTTCCTCGACGAGACAGATCCGATGTCGTCGCCGATGAAGGCCAAGGGTGTCGGCGAACTCGGCCTCTGCGGCGTCTCCGCCGCGATCTCAAACGCTGTCTACAATGCGACCGGAGTGCGGGTGCGCGAATACCCTGTCACTCTGGACAAGCTGATTGGTGGGTTGCCGGAGGTGGCCTGAGGTAAGGGGGAGGGCTGCCAAGTGCGCGTAGGGAGCTCGTTCATCTTCAATGGCGTGGTTCGACCATCTCTAGCTTCCCAGATTGGCTGAGTCGCGCCCTAGGGCTTCGGATCTTGAAGATTGATTTGTCTATGCGTTTGGACAGGACGGTGTTCACCGCGGCTCTGCGGTCGCTCTCATCGGCTTTCTTTGACGGACCTCTTCCGCCATAGGTGAGGGATCCTATGTCGATGAACTGACACCCTGTATCGTTGAAGGAAGCAGCGCGCGGGGGAGGGCGCGGCTGTTTTCGCAGAAGAGTGGAAAAAGCGTCATATCGCTCTTGCGTGGGGGGTAAGTTGCCGCTATGAGACAGCCCGCGCCAACAAGCGCCGACCAATGTGACCGGAGAGGTGGCTGAGTGGTCGAAAGCACCGCACTCGAAATGCGGCATACTCGCAAGGGTATCGTGGGTTCGAATCCCACCCTCTCCGCCAGGTTGTAGAGCCACTCGCTAGCAGCTTTTACAGCGCCTTGAATTTAAAGGCAATTCCTCGGTTCTTCACGAATCGTTACGGAGGTAATGGCAATGCGAGTAGCGCAAGATGTACACGTCACGGTATCGCGTCCGGTAACGAATCAAGACGGTCTCTCAACCCCAGCCAGCGGTCATCTGGACGCTCATCGACAGGGCGGTCCAGGTCCTTATCTGACGCGCTCAGGCTCCGTTTACATTTTTCAGATTAGGGTACCCCGAGACCTTGCAGGCAATGCTAAGCCGAGCCTGATCCGGATCAGCATCGGGCCATGCCTGCATCGGCGGGCGCGCATTGTTGCTGATCTTCTCGCGGCAAGGGCTCGTTTGATGTTCGAAGAGCGGAGGGCGATGGCGTTGAGCAATTCAGATAAGGAAAAAGATTCGCCGCTCAACGAGGGCGATCTCGAACTTGCTACCTGGCTTGGCCAAGTCAAAGGAGAGCTTGAGGTTCTCTCGTTTTTCTTTCGCCAGCCTGTTGCTCCCATCACTCTCGAGGATCAGAGTAAACTCGCTGGGATCCGGGATCTGGTTCAAATCAGCCAGCAAGTCGAAGCAAAGGAACGGGGCGAGCCCCATTCGCCGATCGTCGTGGAAAACGCAGAAGCATTGCGTCGAACTGCTGCCGCAAAATTCAACGTTGAAGATGCTTCGTCAACGTTGCCTGCGGATGCCCCGTCCGCTCCCGCGAAGATGGCATCAGCTCCAGTTCTGGAGGAGATTAAACAAACTTCGCAGACCGCCCAGCCAGTCGAAGTTGAGCCTGTGGCTTCTGTCGCAGAGGTCATCGAGGTGTCTGGACAAGAGCCGAACTTAACCCCCGAAACAGCACCAGCAGCCATAGCAAAAACGACGTCTCTGACGGGACAAGCTGACTTGCCTCCAGCTCAGTCGACTGCTCGCGGTGTTTCCCGGACTGAGAAGATTCCCCTTGATAAATATGGGATGCCGATTTCTCTGGACAAACTGGACAGAAGGCTTGTCCACCGGGCACCCTCGGATGTGCCCAAACTCAGCGTAGTTGCGCATCAACATATCCAGAGCCAGATCGATGAAAACGGCGAATGCGAAGATGGGGATATCAAAACCGCGAGAATGCGAATTCAAGTTTTTCTTGATCTCATCGGAGACCACCCGGCGGACCGATACAGCGGCGTGGATCTTCAGGCGTTCGTCAATCTGATGGCGCATTGGCCAAAGGAACAGAAACGACGCCTTAAAAATGAAAGCGCATTTGAGACCCTTGAGCGCTCCAAGACCAATTCGTACACGCCTCTTGGGGCAAAGACCCTGCAAGACGGCTATGTCGCCGTCGTCAAGTCGGCGATCCGCTCTGGGATGACCAAGTGGGGTTATCTTGATCCATTTGCAGGTGTTTCGTTACGCTACTCCAAGGGGCATCGTCCATCTAAACCAAGTGTTCCATTAAGTTCCCAGCAGCTTAGTCGTCTCTTTAGGGAGGGCATTAACAGTGGTTACATCGACAATGCTCTTTTGCCTTTGCTCGCCCATCTCACGGGTCGCCGTCTCGGGCTGCTGACGTTTTTGACGGGCAAAGACATCCGACAGAAATACGAGAATGTGTGGGTCGCGAGCACCGATGGTGTCGTCGAGGTCGATAAAGTGTGGAAACGCGTGCCGGTTAAAACTGCGGAGAGCCTCAATTTCTTCGTGCTTCACGACTTCCTGCGGGAGATTGGCTTCATCGAATGGGCAACGCGTAAAGGTGATGAATATCTCTTTCCTGATCTCGTTCGGCTGGAGGATCCCGCCAAAAGTGCGTCTTCATATATGGGGCGCTTGTTTAAAAAGGCTGGCATTGAACAAGGTAATCGCGAAGTCTTTCACTCGCTCCGCGGCGGGAAAATCGAGGAAATGCGGGCCAACAAAATCGATGATCGGGCTCGTGTTCTTCAGGTGGGGCACTCTGTGGGAGGTGATGAACACTCGAAGTACGGGTTCTCAGTTCTTAGTGAAGACAACGCGTTCGAAATCGCGTTCGCGCCGCTCAGTGAACGGGTCGACTACTCCATGTTCAATGGTCTCGATTTCGACAAGCTTGCTCTCAACCGTCGCAAGAAAGGGCACCGAAAGCCCGTTGTCGAAGAGACAGGAACGGTAAGCAAGCGTTCGGCAAAGAAAAAATCGTAAGCCTGGTTTCAGGTCCGCATGTTGGGCATCGACGCTCGGCCACATTCTACCCTGCGTCCCGGACTGTCTTGTTAGAGTTTGCGCTTCGGACATCGGATAATGACGATGCCCCTTGCTATAGCGTGCAAACCTGGAATCTTGACTGCTCTCCCGCATTGCTAGTGAGAGGGGGCACGGCTCAGATTTCAGGATTGCCGCTAAAGCGCGCTTGGCTCAAGCTTCCCATCGCTAATCGGTCCCTCTCGAGATAGGCGCTGATCAGGACATCGACCCTCGAAAATCGATTCTTGGATAAACGCCGTTACACGGAGTAACGGGGGGAGCAGATGTAGTTGAATGGTTACGGCGTTTGTGCGCTGACATGCTTGCGCGACCAATGGACCTTTCGACAGCACAAAGTGCTGCCGAAGACTGGTCGGCAGATTACGCACCAAGATGGCGCTTTGGCCGGAAGGGGGAAAGGGCAGGGTCGTATTTTTCGGCAAGCTCCCAGAAGACCTGCTCGGCTTCCTGTTCGCTGAAGCCCTGCTTCACCAATTCCGTCAGCAAAGACTCGCACACCTTGCTGAGTGCTTTCTCGGGACGGAGACGCCCCTTGGCCGCAGTGATCATCTGCCACAGCAGCACGCGTGCCAAGTCATCACGATTTGGGCGTCGCTTTTCCCGGGATAGTTTGCGCAAATTGCTCTGTCTCCTAGCCTGATTTTCCAGCTTCTGTTTTCTTGATTTTCTCATGGTCTTCTCCTGTTTGGTTGAGCCATGAGTGTCGTCGGCGCTGATGCAAGAGACAAACGGCGTGATGTTTCGCCGGCCGATGAGCGCATACGTTTCCTGCAATGTTGGCACTCCGGAAAGCGTTCTTGAGGTCAGACTGTTCTAAGCGAAACGAGCCTGCACGTAGTGCTTCAGGATCAATAATATGTGTGATGAAATACATCGTCGAGTTCAGTTTAAAAGCTATTCTTTCATTACGATACTGAATTAATAGCAATTATGCATGAATTATATAGTTTGACATTTATCTATTTATAGTCTAATATTGATTATCAATATTGTAATTTCACTTGTTGATTTAAATTAAGGAGACGAAAAATGAAGTATAAGGTTTACGCTCAGCGCCTGAGCACAGAGGTAATGGAGCTTCCCGCTACGGATAAGTGGGAAGCGCTTAAGCTGGCCGCCGAGAAGGTTATTGAGGCAGGCGATAGCAACGTGATCCGTGTCGCGACGGTTGATGCTGACGGATGTGTCTACAGTCAGATGATACCAGAATTGCGATGGAGTGACTTTGTATCGCGCGGCCCACAAGAGGGAAGCGAGGTGTCGCAAATCGCCAGCCAGTTCCGCTTGCAGATCGTCAAGAGCTTGAAGATCATCGATAAGGTTGCATGCGACTTCTATTCGCTCTCAGACCTCGCGGCCGAGAGTAACTGCACCGAAGATGAGGCGTTCTCACATGTTGATATTGGAGATGAATATCGCACGCTGAATTGGCTTATCGAGATTGCGCGAAAAGCGCTCGATCTGCCGGAGTATCGTTTTTTGCCATCTTCAGAAGCCATCTCGGAAGGGCTGAACGACGAGGCCGTCTACGAGGAAGACTGCGACTGGTGTGGTCCCAAGCGACTGGATAGTGTTTATCCCGCACGCTTCTACCGCAATCTACCCCGATCGCATCCCGACGCATGTAAGCAGACGGAGCCCGCCTGAGCTGACCGCGAGGATCCAGTGAAAATCCCTGGATCCTCTTATGTTAACCTTTAGAAGCGCCCTTCAACCCGAACTCTGTTGTTCTGAGCCGCAGGGGCACAGTCTTTTGCACGATATTGTCGTTGTCAGCGATCTGCTTTGGGTCGACGTAACCATGAGCATGGTCAAGGTGAAGATAGACTGCCGAGTATTTGATGTGCCGAGCACGGATGCCTGCGCGTTCACAAGCCGATAGCCGACTCATTGTCCTCAGCGCCTTAGCCGATACGTTCATCGGAACCCGCCGACAGCTATCGCATCGGATCGCCAACAGGATGAGTTGTTTCCATTAAAGCGAGCGGTCGACGGCGAAATCCTATTGAGAATTCCATCTATACCCCAATCGGCTGCTTCCAGCTTCCAGCTTCCAGCTTCCAGCTTCGTGCGATGTCGGCGGGCGGCGTCATGGCCATTCTCTCTCAGCCCTTCTTCGTCAAAGGCCTTTCCAGAGGCGATGTCTTGCTCGTTCAGCAAAACACTCGTCGGCATTGGAAGCTTGCAATACGTGCCCGACAGAAACGTACGCGGTTTCGCATGGCGGGTATCTGTCCATCCAATCAACAGCAATGGGGGGTGCTCCGAGCATAGAAGGTCCAGCATCCTCTTTGTCTCACCGAGGCTTGCATCAGGCCATCCGCTTTCTGGAAGCTTCAGCTTCCACGTCCAAATCGCCGATGTGAGTCTCTGATCGGCCGAAGGCACATGACAGAAAACTTGACCGCTACCGGCTTCAGCAGAACCTGAATGAGTTCTGTCTATAGTCGAAAAGTCGTTTGCGCACGAATCGCCGAATCCTAGATAGGAATCGACTAATCCGCATTCCGAATCGCGTCAGCATAAATTGAGATAAATTGACCTGATTTGCCCGTAACGCATTCCAATTCGACTTGATGTGCGGGTGACTTAGATCGAGTTGGCTGCGAGGTATGTGACCTTGATTTAGGTTCCTGACAATTGAGGGTAGTTTCTCGAGGATAGCTGCCACGCCCATCACGCCCCCCCAATTCCTCGAAGATCTGTTGCGTCAGCGTACAGCGGGTACACATGCTCTCCCCGGCATGTGTTACGCCGTGACAGCAGGAATCGATTTTACGGAGTTTGGACACGGAAAATCTCAACTGGGAATCGCCAGATCGGTGTTTGGCAACGCGGATCTGGAATTCGGAATCGAACGGGCGCCAATCGGAATCGCGGATTCAGATCACACCGTGACCGGATCTGTCTTTTGCTCTCCTGACGACAGTGCCAGCGCTTTGCGGAACTCATCCCCCGACATGACGCCGATATCTGCCAACTGAGTGGCGATCGCGACCATAGCAGTTTTGTGCCTTGTCAGCATCTCTGCCACCATGGCCTCAGCGCGCTGAAGCCGCGCGTCAACCCGGTTTCGAAGCTCGGCGTCGTAGAGCAACTGCTGCTGTGCCTGTTCCGGCGCGAAGTAGATCAGCGGATTGACATCGGAGAACCCAAGCTGTGTTTCGGCTGCCAGCATCAGCCGCGTTGCCCTGGCCAGATCGCTGTTCGGGTCGCCACCAGATCCAGCCAGTGTCTCCCCAAAGACCAGCAGCTCGGCAGTCCTTCCCGCGAGTGATGCAGCGCAGGTGCGCATGAGCCAGTCGTCGTTCTGGGGTCTGTCATGGAAAGGCGTAAACTCGACCTGGCCGAAGCTTTGAACTGACCCGTTCAGGCTGCCACCGACGGTGACAGCGTAGACAACTCCCGTCTCAAAAAGGGTGTAAGCCATAGCATGCCCGACTTCATGCACCGCAAGCCGATAACGATGATCACCCGTGAGCCTGACGCGGGACGCCGTAAGCGCCGTCTCGATATCAGCCCAGGTGATCGGTCGCCGTTCGCGTCTCGTCTTCTGCCTGACCTCGCGCACTAGCCGCTCGATATCGGCTCCCGTTCTGCCGCAGGCCAACAGAGCCAGCCGGGACAGTGGCGCGAGATTGAGTTTCTGTTCGGTGTGTTGATGGCTCAAGCCATCTGGACATTCATTCATGCTGTGATCCTCCTGCTGCCTGACGCCTTTGCGTTCACTAGACTTTGCTCGGGACTGGAATTGGTCGCTTCCGACACAAGCTTGTCATCAGCTTGAGTGACGTCGGGTTTGTCCGGCTTCGGTGCGGTCTCAATGACCTTCGTGAGATCTGCTCCAAGGTGATGCGCGAGAATGCCTGTCAGCGCTTCGATATCAGGCCGTGGGATCTGCACATGCCGCTCCAACCGCCCGGATCGCAGGAGAGCTGGATCAAGCTTGTCCGGCAGGTTCGTTGCCGCAATGATAATCACGCCTTCGGTCTTTGCAGCCCCGTCGATGAGCTCAAGGACGCGGTTGATCAGAGATGCCCAATAATCATCGTGTTGCTTGTGACCTCGGCTATCTCCTGAAGCGCGTGATCCCAGATTGTCGATCTCGTCGATGAACAGGATGGCCGGCCGATGTTCGGTCGCAACTGCGAAGGCGGCATTGATCGATTTCAGCACGTCGCCAAGATAACTGGCTTCCAGCCAGCGAGCGACGGACGTTGCCAGCAGCGGCACCTGCAGCGTGTTGCAGAGCGCTTTTGCGAAGGTCGTCTTGCCTGTTCCAGGTGGACCGGACAGAAGCAACCGACTGCTCAGCTCACTCCAGTCCAGCAAACCCTGACGCCAGAGATCCAGATCGAGCCTGAGACTGCCTGCCCAGTCTGCCGCCTCTCCATATCCGCTGAGCGTCTCGACGCGCAACACGGCCTCGGCGTCGGCAGGTTGCGGGCGGATGACCTCGACGGACGCAGAGCCAGCGCTCTTGCGTTTCTCTTCAGGCTTTGCACCCGACCGCCATTCCGGAACGCCCGAGCTCTTCCTGCGGCCGTCGGTACTTTCGCCATCACCGCCCTCCGGATCTGACGCGCGATCGTCTCTGAGAGCCTCGAATGCGGAAATGATTTCCGCATTGGACCGCCCTGGACGCACGATCAGGGCGAGGTCATCGAGATGCAGATGATCGAGTGTCAGGCCCTTCTCCCGCATCAGTTCAAGAGACTGTTTCGGTGCAATGCCGCAGCAGATCTGCAAAAGCTCGCCCAGCAGGGTATGATCGAGCCCATGTGTCTCAAGCACAAGGTCAGCGGCGTGCATGATGATGTCGGGCAGGTCCTGATCCGTCTGATCAACCAGCAGAATCGGCGGGGGAGGCGCGCTGTTGATCGCCTCACTCAAAGCTCTGCTCAACGCTCGATCTGAGATTTTGTGAACTTCGCTCCCGGCAATTGTCTTGATCCGTTTGCGTAGTTTCCCCCGCCGCCGTTCGCTGTAATCGCAGATCCCGGCGAGACGCACGAGTTCGTCAAGCTTCAGCCATGACGGCATGATCAGCCCGTCCTCAAGAGAACGACCAAAATGGCGTTGGAAGCCTGGGACGGGTACGCGCAAGACAATGAACGGATCCGGGCGGTACAACACCGATCGCAACGCCTCCCATCCGCCAGGATGTGATCCGACAGCGCGGGCAATCAGCAGAGCCACCACAACGGGTGCGGCTTTCGGAAGCGCCAGTTGCTGACGAAGCAGCGCCAGCGCTTCACGCTCGGATGCGGCCTGGCGCTGCAGCTCCGCATCTGATCCTGACGATGACACCAATGACGACGTCGACGACATCCGAGCATCTCCAACGGAAGCGGCGGACGGCTGCTGGGACTGCCAGTGTTCCGCAAGAGTATCTGCGTGCCGGCCGGCATGGCCGAGCCTGCGGGACAGGATCTGCCTGCCCTGATCTCCGAGCGACAACAGGTGCATTAGCTCAGTAGTGGGAGCCCAGCGACTGATCATAGTTGGACCAGCACTGCCGCCAGCGTCATAAGCGAGTTCATCAAGCAAACCTGCGACAGCTGAATGTTGATAGAGATCGAGAACAGCAAGCCGTCGGATGCGGCGAAGCAGATATCGCGTCACGCGATCGGTGAGGGTTTCCATCATGCCTTCTCCTCGACCAGGGGCTTCGGGCCTTTGCCCTCGAGCCAGTCGCGGACCATCAGTCCCGTCGGATCGCCGGCCGCGCAGAGCTTTTCCAGATCTTTTCGGATCATGACAGGAAGGCTGCTTAACGCGATCGGCCTTTTACGTGTCCAGTGGATGGCCTGGCGCACAATGAAGGCGGGGTCGACCGGGAGGCTGACCGTCTGCCGCTTCTTAAACGCCCGGTATGGGATACAATTCTCGGGCGACGAGTTGCCAGGACGGGACATCAGCGCCTCGAAAGACTGCCGGGCTCGCGACGGCTTCTTAGGCGTTGTCGATGCCAGGGGCGCTGAAGAATGAGCTGTCGTTTCCGTGGCCGCTTCGGGCACCGAGGCGTGGCGGACCGGGAAGGGAATGATGATTGCTGATGGTTGTTTCGACATGACGTGTTTCCTCTGCCGCAGCATCAGAGATGCGCGGTCACAATGACGGAATGGATGGATGGATTGGGAAAGCGGCCGGCGCCGGCCGCCGGACAACTCGGCTTAGCTTAGCGCCTGTGGCCGAACAGTCGGCAGACTGGCAAACCCGATGCGGATTTCAGGTCGCTCGCCTGCTCCTGAGCCCACCACGCCGACTATTCGATCGTCACGACCAGGCGGTCTGCGCTCATCGGAAGCATGTCGCTGGGTCTCGAGCCATGGCATGGCCCCTGCCCGACGCTCATCCTCGCTCAAGTCGCGGGCTTGAGCATAGTGTTGCAGGGCCTCGCGCCAGACTTGTTCGACCGCGGTCTGGAACGACCGCCGCAGATAGGCAATCGCTTTGCCTGCACCATCGACCCCAAGCAGGTGGTCGAGATCGCTGACGGGCCAGATACCCGAGGAAGCATCGCGACTGGCGTTCTGGGCGTCGAGAATAACGACTTGGACCGCTTCGACACTGAGCCGATGATGCTCTTGATAAAGCAGATCAGGAACAGTCAGTGCGCCCGCAAGCATGCGCTTCTTCAACTCCTGCAGTCGCACGGCATCGTATGAACTGAGACTGCGCTTGACGTCGACGACATGTGCGATCTTGGTGCCGCGGTTCATGATGATCATGTCTGGCGTGTAGCCACGCCGACCACCGCTATCGGCATCGAGCGTCAGTGATGCATAATGGCGAGGATCGTTCCGCTCGACGACATCAAGAGCCGCCTTGCTGACGGGCAGACGAATGTTCTCTGTCAGCACTACAAGTTCGGGATTGAGGCCCGCGATCATCTGAATACCACGCTCGATCAGGCGACCTTCGGCCGCCGACAGACCGCGCAGCAGGCTGGAGACATCGGAAAGTCCTGAGGCAAGTGCGTCCATCAGGGCGGTCGAGCCGAAGCTCGATGTCAGTACCTGATGGCATAGTCCATCAAGCTTCGGATGCAGCACGTCTGGATCGACGGCATGCGAATAGATTGGTGCGGAAGCCGCACCGGAAACGGTGTTGGTCATGTCATGTATCCTGTTGTTGCGCGACATCAGGGCAAAAGTTACGGCCCGACTGAGGACGCCGTCCGGCGCGCTCGACCATCACAACTGCCGGCGATGTCAGAAGAGTTCGATCAGGCCTGCGGAAACGCAGACGGTGAACCGGAGCCAGCAACGGCAGAACGCCTTTCTGCCACGGCACGATCTGAACGAGGATCAACAGGATCCATGAGGGGGAGTGCTTCCATCACGGAAGCGAAGCGGTTAGGGGTCTTCATAGCCCAAGTCCTTGTCACTAAGGTTGCGGGTCAGGCCCTCGTTCGGTGTTACAGCACCTGCGGGGGCCGCTTAAGTTCCGGAGATCGTTTATTTATCCGGCACAGCCCAGACTTAGCCCGGAGATCGCTCGCCGACAAGATGAATAGAACGTATCCGGAACAAAGAGCCCTGGTATGGTTAACGGGCGCATAAATCGTTTGCCAGGAGATGGTGTATCCTCGCGATCGGTTGCGGCCAGCGAGCTTGACTGCTGTGCCTGCTCCTCGTGTTCGAATAGATGGATCATAGTCTGGCCCGTCTTGCCTATGGAGCCTCAGGCGCTCGTGAGACAGGTTTCGCCGGACAGAGTGGGACTGATCTTCATGAGATAGTAGCGCTCTATTTTGCTCGATGCTTCCAGTCGGCGCAAATGCATGTGGTTTGGGTTCGTCATCATGCAACGAGAAAACCTAGAAGTTCTGTGAGTTCCAGCTGCTGAGCGTGCGGTACTCACACATGGGACACATTGAAGCTGAATTGAACGAGGGCGCGGAGTGTTTGATGCCGTGGGATTTCGTCGGAGCGGGTGCTGGTGTCTCTTTGCGACGAGACTTGCAGGACTACGTTTGCAGATCAGGCAACAAAACCAGAGCGGCATATTGGGCGCTCTCGTGCGTGTTGTTGGCGGGTCGATTTGACCCTGACATCTGGTGCCGGCTGCTTTAGTTCCCGCGCTGGTCGTTGGAGTGATCTGTTATCAGGCATGGTTATGAGCTGTCGTCCCGCGCTGTTTAGCAGACGGGCTCAGTCGGCGTCCACGCGCAGACGATCGTCATGGTTCCATCGCAAGGGGACATCGATGTAACACAAGCGGTGGCCCCGCCTTCGGTTCTTCGACCTGCTGCTCTGGCAGGGGCCGTGATCAGGCCGCGGCACATTCAGCTTCACTTGCCGATGGCCAATGGCAAACAGACCGGAACTACTAATATGATGGAAGCCGTCAGGTACGGTTTGCAGTGGGAAACGACGGATGAATTCCTGCGCATCGAGCGTCATCAGCTTCTGGGCGGCGCCTGGGCGATAATCCCTTTATCGGGATGTGATGACGCGATCGCTGTCCATGCTGACGAGGCGGGGATTGGAGATGGCGATGCGATAGGTGTCGCGACTCATATACGCCAATACCTGCCCCGATCCTGCATGGCGGCTCGGCAGTTTGAGCCATGCATTTGGGTTGGCGGTTCGACAAGAACATACCTGGCTCATTTCCCCGGCCGACTGGGTTTAGCTTTCCGTGTGAGATCGTCGCCTATGCGGTCTGGGCCTAGTGCCGCTTCGTCCTGAGCAAGGTCAATGTCGAGGTTCCATTTGCCGAGCGCGGTCATCGTCAAGCGGGAAGCTTTGCACCCCCGGGCAACCGCGTTGGCCGCCCTTTACCAACTGCATCCGGGGGGCGGTAGCCGAAGCCTAGTGGCACATGGATGTGGTCATAGTAACTTTGGGTGGTAGAAAACTCCAGCCTTGCCGCGCCATTGACGCCGATGATGATGTTCACGACAGTTTGGTTCAAGCTCCCAGCAACATGGGGGTTTCTACGCTTCTATTCTCTGGCTTGGTCAGGCAGCAGATCACTGCGAGCGGTAGTAACGGACAAGCTGGGCAGCCACGCAAAGCCGGTCTTGACCATCGCGCTTGATGCCGATCATCGGTTGCACAAGGGGCTGAAGAACCGAATGGAAGACTTCTGACAGGCTCGGAAACGCGCTAGGAGAGCATGGGTCGCTGTAAATGGGCCGCAGTCGCAGCGCTTCCTGTCCGCCCGCACCAAGCCAACATGATTTTCTATTCCCGCCGCTTTACACTCACCGCCATCTCATGACGTCACTGTCGGACTTGCATTCAGCCTGTGGGCCGAGTAAATCGCTGAACAGACACCCTGACGCTCGTGCAACAGAGGCATCTCCACCCACCGGCAAGCAACTTGGCAATGCCTTATTGGGGTTATGTGGAATCGGACATATCCCTTGATCTCAAACGGTTGCCTGATATCCGAAGTGTTGTCCACGTATCAAAGCCGTTTCGGTGGTGCTCCCGACTATACGTATGGATTAGTCGAGGGCCAAGGCAGGCCCGAGTCGCCAGTGCCCGGCTTTTGATCATGCATGTCCTTGCATCACCGAGCGCGGAGCAACACGCAAAAAGTTAATGAATGTATTTTGCGCTATGCAATCCGATTCCGCCTCATCATGTGCTAGGGACGGCACTTCCTCATGGGGCCGTCGACAGCCACTTGTAAGCAGGTTGTGCATCTAGAGCGGATGCAATTGGCCAAAGCAGGGGAACGTGAGTTAAGACATAGACTGTTGCAACGTCCCAATTGCGGTGTATGCGATACTCGCGCCTGAAATCCAAGCGGCATCTTGGGGTGCCTAAACTTCAGTCTTAAACTAGGTGAATATGAAAGACGCTCTCTTCTTAAGACTCTTGGAGATGTCGAGGATACGGAAGCGCGTGATGGCGCTCGTCGTTGACGCCGCACTTTGCGCTTTAACAGTTTGGCTTGCGTTCTGCCTGCGACTTGACGCTTGGGTTACACTTTCCGGTATGCAGTGGCTCGCCATCGCAGCGTCAATCGCGATTGCCATCCCTATCTTCATCAGATTCGGCTTTTACAGAGCTATCTTCCGTTTTATCGGTTGGTCAGCATTTTTCGCTATCATTAAGGCGGTCTCGCTCTATGGTTTGATCTATCTGACTATATTTACAACCATAAGCATTCCCGGCATTCCTAGATCCGTAGGCATTCTTCAGCCTCTACTCTTGCTAATTGCCGTCGGAATGTCTCGTCTCGTCGTTCGTTATCTTCTTGGTGAAACCTATCGACGGAGACTCAGCGGCGCAGCCCAGACCAACGTCATCATCTATGGTGCAGGTTCGGTAGGGCGGCAATTGGCGAGCGCATTGGAGAGCTCAGGGGAGCAGAGGGTCGCCGGTTTTCTTGATGACGATAACAGTCTGCATGGCTCGCTGATCAATGGTATTCGCGTCTATAACCGTGCTGACCTCAGCGTTCTGGTCGCGAGTTGTAACGTAAAAACGGTCCTGTTAGCGCTGCCGAATTTGAAAGCATCAAGGCGCAACGAAATCATTGAATCCCTTCGGGGTGAACGCGTTGCGGTGCGTCTAGCGCCAAACATAAGCGAAATTGCAAAAGGAAAACTTGATGCGGCGGCATTCCTGGATCTGGATGTTCATGATCTTCTCGGTCGAGAGCCGGTTCAACCTGATCGCGAATTATTAGAGCGAAATGTCAAAGGTAAGAACGTATTGGTGACCGGTGCGGGCGGATCTATCGGTAGTGAGCTCTGCCGGCAGATTATGGTTCTAGGTCCAGAAAAGCTGCTCCTTGTCGAGCAGAGCGAATATGCACTCTACTCCATTCACTCCGAGTTGCTCCGGCAGTATCCCGCCGCTGAAATGCGCATCATACCGATACTAGCCTCGGTGCGGGACGAACGACGTATAGGTGACATTCTTGCGAGCTGGAAGGTTGCTACAATTTACCACGCCGCAGCTTACAAGCATGTGCCCTTAGTCGAGCACAATGCGATCGAAGGAGTTCGCAACAATGTTTTTGGCACTTTGGTTGTTGCCAAGGCGTCGTTGGCTGCCGGCATCGACAACTTCGTACTCGTAAGCACAGATAAGGCGGTGCGTCCTGCCAACATCATGGGAGCGAGCAAGAGACTTGCGGAGATGGTCTTACAAGCGCTTGCGCAAACAATGCCAACGACTAAGTTCTCCATGGTTCGTTTTGGCAACGTGCTAGGATCGTCGGGCTCGGTTGTGCCACTTTTCCGTGATCAGATTCGTGGCGGAGGCCCAATCACTCTGACCCATCCAGATATAACGCGTTTCTTCATGACCATACCGGAAGCGGCGCAGCTCGTGATACAAGCCGGCGCTATGGCCGAGGGTGGCGATCTTTTCGTACTGGATATGGGAGAGCCGGTCAGGATCATTGATTTGGCGCGGCGAATGGTGGAGCTCTCGGGCTTAACAGTTAAAGATGGTACAAACCCGGACGGTGATATCTTGTTCGTTACCACCGGACTTCGCCCGGCAGAAAAACTCTTTGAAGAGCTGCTGATCGGTGAAAACCCTACACCGAGTCAGCATGACCGGATTATGCGAGCGCGAGAGGATTTTATCCCATGGCAAATACTGCAAACTCATTTAGAGGGCCTTGATCGACTGATGGACAAGGGGGATGTAAAGGGATTAAGAGCCCAACTTGAATTGCTTGTATCGGGTTATTCTCCCTCGGAGAAAATTCATGATCTCCTCTCGATGCGGCGTGAAGAGGTATTGAAGTCAGACGAACTTATGCGATGAGAATCGGTGATGAGCGCACAATACAAAGCTGTGAGGCTGCCTTCATGATAAAAGCTGCGGCCTTCTCCAGCTGCGGTATTCCGGTGGAAGGCGGCGCGCGCCAGTTGACTGCCGCTGATGGCTTTCTTGTAAGGCTACGCCTAAGTTCTCGCTCTCCGACCGTTCAGCCGAGTGTGGTACATCTATGATTGTGTCAGACGAGTTGAAGCGCGGCGAATCTGACTGTCACAGCAGCGAGCGCGTCATGTAGCAGCTGCGGGTTAACCGGTTAGGTTGATAAAGTTTCGTTTCATCCCAGGAAGGGCTAGTATGACTGCTAAGTCTACAATTTCAGTCTCCGAAAGACTCATTGAAAAATTAGACAGAAAAGAAGCGACTATCGGCATAGTCGGTATGGGTTACGTTGGTCAGCCACTGGCACTGCGGTATTCCCAGCTAGGGTACAAGGTTATCGGTTTTGACGTAGACCAGAGGCGTGTAGACCGCCTTAACAGCGGAAAATCCGATATAGAGCATATATCGGATGAGGCGATCCAGGCGGCAAACGCTGGAGGCATGGAAACTACTGCAGATGTCAGTCGCAGCCCAGAAGCAGATGCCCTGATCCTTTGTGTGCCAACACCGCTCAATAAATACCGCGAACCCGACCTGAGTTACGTCATCAACACTATTGATTCGTTCTTGCCTTTCCTCCGCGTCGGTCAGGTTGTCTCTTTGGAGAGCACAACATATCCCGGTACCACTGAAGAAGAGCTTCTACCTCGGATTGCCTCGCGATCCCTAGATGTTGGCGAAGAGATCTTTCTCGTCTACTCGCCCGAGCGTGAAGACCCCGGCAACGCTAACTTTACCACCAGCACTATCCCCAAGGTGGTCGGTGGCCATTCTCCGGTCTGCCTCGAAGTTGGCAAGGCGCTCTATGGTCACGCGATTGATCATGTAGTCCCTGTCAGTTCGACGAGGGTGGCTGAGATGACCAAGCTGCTGGAGAATATCCATCGAGCGGTCAACATTGGCTTGGTTAACGAGATGAAAATCGTTGCAGATCGTATGGGCATTGATATTTTTGAGGTGATCGACGCTGCGGCCACCAAGCCGTTTGGCTTTACCGCCTATTACCCCGGCCCGGGCCTCGGGGGACACTGCATTCCCATTGACCCGTTCTACCTCACGTGGAAAGCGCGCGAGTTCGGACTACACACACGTTTTATCGAGCTTTCCGGTGAAATTAACCGAGCCATGCCGGAGTATGTCGTCAGCAAAGTCGCGAGTGCTCTAAACCAACGTCGTAAATCACTAATGGGCAGCAAGGTTTTGGTGCTCGGCATCGCCTACAAAAAGAATGTAGACGACATGCGAGAGAGTCCTGCGGTGGAGGTCATGGAGCTACTAAGAAATTCAGGGGCTGAGGTAGCGTATTCTGATCCGCATGTGCCGGTCTTCCCAAAAATGCGGGAGCATAAGTTCGATTTGACGTCGGTGGAACTCAGTCCCAACACACTGGCCAGCTTCGACGCGGTGGTCCTGACCACTGATCACGAAAGCTTCGACTACGAGATGATCCGCGCGGAAGCTCAACTGATCATCGATAGCCGTGGCGTTTATCGTCTGACCGCAGCAAACATAGTGAAGGCGTGAGACCATGAAGCGCTTTGCCCTTATCGGTGCCGCTGGCTATATTGCCCCTCGACACATGAAAGCTATTCGCGACACCGACAACAGCCTCGTCGCAGCCATGGACGTGAACGATTCTGTAGGAATTATCGATAGTCACTTCCCTGATGCGCGATACTTTACCGATTTTGAGCAGCTGGACGCACACGCGTACTCCGAACGCCTAGCTGGACGCCCGTTGGATTATGTTTCCATCGCGTCGCCGAACTTTTTGCATTCAGCTCATATGCAATGGGCGCTACGCGCGGGAGCGGATGCAATATGTGAAAAGCCGCTTGTGCTTTGGCCAGAGCAAATCGACCAGCTGAAGGCGATTGAGGCCGACACGGGCCATAAAATTCATACCATCCTGCAACTACGTCTTCATCCAGCAATTCTGGACCTGCGCGATCGTGTCAGCAAAATGCCGGCTGAAGAAAAGGCGGATGTCGATCTGACCTACATTACGGCACGTGGAGACTGGTATCTCAGAAGCTGGAAAGGCGACACCGAAAAATCGGGCGGAATAGCCACAAATATCGGCGTGCATTTTTTTGACATGCTGCATTTTGTGTACGGTAAATTGCATGAGAACATCGTCCATCTAAATACACCGACTAGGGCAGCAGGTTATCTGGAGTACGACCGTGCTCGTGTTCGCTGGTTTCTGTCGTTGGATGTCAATGACGTGCCTGCCGAGGAGAGGGAAAAAGGCAAGCGCACCTTCCGCTCGGTCACCGCCGACGGCGAAAGCGTGGAGTTCTCAGACGGCTTCACGGAGTTGCACACCAGAATTTACGAGGACATTCTGTCGGGTGGAGGCTTTGGTGTTGAGGATAACCGAACGGCAATCGAGACTGTCACCGACATCCGCAGCGCTCCTGTTGCTCCACTCGGAGAGCTGTCCCACCCGTTTCTTAAGAGGTAGCCATGAATTACTTCCAGCATTCGAGCGCCATCGTTGATGATGGCGCGCAGATTGGTGAAGGAAGTCGGATCTGGCACTTCGTCCACATTTGTGGCGGCGCCCGCATTGGTGCTGAAGTGTCCCTCGGACAGAACGTCTTTGTGGGGAACAAGGTTGTTATTGGAAACAAATGCAAGCTGCAGAATAACGTTTCTGTTTACGACAATGTAACGCTGGAAGACGGTGTGTTCTGTGGCCCATCTATGGTCTTCACTAATGTATACAATCCGCGCGGACTGATTGAGCGGAAAGATCAATACCGCGACACGTTAGTTCGCAGGGGTGCCACCCTCGGCGCGAATTGCACTATTGTATGCGGCGTAACCATTGGGACCTATGCTTTCATCGGTGCCGGTGCAGTGGTCAATCGAGACGTGCCCGATTTCGCACTGATACTCGGCGTCCCTGGGCGCCAAGGAGGTTGGATGAGTGCTTACGGTGATCGGCTGAATCTGCCACTGACTGGCGAAGCCACTACAGTCTGCCCGCATACCGGCGATGTCTATAACCTCTCAGGGTCAGTATTGACCCGTATCGAGGCCTGATAACTATGATACCTTTTATTGACCTTGCTAAGCAACAAGAACGACTGCGCGAGGATATCACAGCCGGTATCACTCGGGTTCTGGCGCATGGCCAGTATATACTTGGACCAGAAGTGGCTGAGCTCGAGGAAAAGCTCGCGGCTTATACTGGCGCGGCACATTGCATAACAGTTGCAAACGGGACCGATGCGCTACAAATTGCGCTCATGGCGTTGGGCGTTGGTCCTGGTGACGAGGTCATCACCCCCGGCTTCAGCTATATTGCCAGCGCGGAGGCGGCAGTCTTGCTGGGTGCTAAGGTTGTATACGTTGATGTCGATGCTATCAGCTACAATATGGACCCAGCGCTCCTTGAGGCCGCGATCACCCCGCGCACCAAGGCTATCATTCCGGTGTCACTGTACGGTCAGCCTGCTGATTTCGATACTATCAACGCCATTGCTTCACGCCATGGCCTTCCCGTAGTAGAGGATGCTGCTCAGAGCTTTGGCTCCAGCATTCGCGGTGAAAAGTCGTGCAATCTGAGCACTATTGCTTGCACAAGCTTCTTCCCCTCCAAGCCTCTGGGATGTTACGGGGACGGTGGAGCAGTATTTACTTCTGACCGAGAATTGGGCAATTTAATCCGCCAGATCGCCCGACACGGTCAGGAGAGACGATATTACCACGTTCGCGTTGGTGTGAATTCGCGCCTTGACACTTTACAGGCCGCGATCCTGCTGCCGAAGTTGGCAATCCTTGATGATGAAATCGCAGCGAGGAATAAAGCCGCCGAGATCTACGACCAAGCGCTCCGTGAATCGGATATAGTAACGCCTAAAATCGGCGAAAGTTACACAAGCGCGTGGGCGCAATACACCGTTCGCGTTCAAAACCGCTCGTTAGTGGAGGGTGTTCTGAAGGCCGCCGGCATACCAACGGCCGTGCATTATCCGCTCCCCCTGAACCGCCAGCCAGCCGTCGCAGATGCAAGTGCCAGGCTGCCTGTCGGTGATAAAGCAGCTGATGAGGTCCTTAGCTTGCCAATGCATCCTTACATCAGCCTTGATGAGCAACTCCGGATCAGTGAAACACTTTTGAATGCCGTTAAGGACGTGTCGCGGGATCAATGTTCCTAAGAACCGAGACAATAATCGGATTAAGTGCCGGCCGCGTCCACTCGTCCTACGAGTCGTACGGTTCTTCTATCGTTCGCTTCGGTGCGAAACTCGTGGCTACCAGGTGCGCGCTTAGCTCGCCAGCTTATGCTAATCTTCGGTCAGGGCGTTAACACCAATGACGATACCAGCCCACGCCGATACAGATAACACGCGCGGCTTTCGTCTGGTTTCCGAGTTTCCTGAACTGATGATCATGATTTTCGAACCGAGCCGCCCCCCTAGATTCAGCGCCTTAAGGAGCACAAATGCCCGTTATTATTGACTATGGGGTTGGCAATATTGGCTCGATCAAAAACATGTTTCGCAAGATTGGAGCCAGTGCTTCACTGGGATCCACGGTAGACGACATAGCCCGCGCTGAAATGCTGGTACTTCCTGGTGTCGGGGCTTTTGACACTGGAATGCGTCATTTACGCGCTTCTGGCCTCGTCGATGTACTTAATCAACGTGTTCTCAAAGACCACATTCCGGTGCTTGGCATCTGCCTTGGGGCGCAACTAATGACAATGTCGAGCGAGGAGGGAACTGAGAAAGGCTTAGGTTGGCTAAATGCGCAAACACTCAGAATGGATTTCACGGGCATTCCCGGAAAATGGCCGTTGCCGAATGTCGGATGGCGCGCCGTGACCCCAGCAAACGGATATACGATGCTGCGTGAAATTCCGGAAGTGCCCAGGTTTTACTTTGTTCACTCATACTATCTTGCGCCGAGAGAGCCGGCCATCACATCAATGACAGCGAAGTACGGTTTTGAGTTTGCATGTGGATTGCGTAAAGACAACATTCACGCGGCTCAATTCCACCCGGAGAAAAGTCACGCCTTTGGTATGCAGTTTTTGCGTAATTTTTTGGAGGACTACTCCTGATGCACTCAAGATTCATCCCCGTTTTGCTACTCAAGGACGGGGGATTGTATAAAACTCGGAGATTTCGAAACGAAACCTATCTCGGCGATCCGGTAAACACCCTGAAAATATTTAACGACAAGCAGGTCGATGAAGTTGTTCTTCTCGATATCGGTGCAGCGCGCACTGGCGCGGCACCGGATATTCGAATGCTACGGGAAATTGCATCCGAGTGTTTCATGCCTCTAGCATATGGCGGCGGAATAAACTCCGTCGATCAGGTTCGGGAGATCTTAGCCGTTGGTTTCGAAAAGGTCGTTGTGAACTCGGCGGCATGGACCGATCCTGCATTGGTGCCATCCCTCACAAATAGATTTGGCAGTTCTTCTATAGTTGGCTCAATCGACGTCTCAAGAAACTGGATGGGTCGAGAGAAGGTCTATATACGCGGCGGAAGAGAGCCCATTCCAATGAGTGTCCTCGACTGGGCAAGTCAACTCGAGCAGAGGGGCGTCGGAGAACTGATGATCAACTGCATCGATCGAGACGGCGAGATGACAGGATACAATCTTGAACTAATTCATAGAGTAGCGGACGCCGTCTCTGTGCCTGTGATCGCAGTCGGGGGCGCGCGCAATGTGGACGATCTCAACACTGTGATCTCAGCTTCCGGAGCGTCAGCTGCCGCTGCCGGTGCAATGTTCGTGTTTCAGGGTAAGCACCGCGCGGTTCTTATCAGCTATCCGAACTCGCACGACAGGGTCTGATCAGGACACGAACGATGCTGCTAAGCGAAATTTTAAAGGCGAATCGTTCATGAGCAATCTGCGCGTTCATCGTAA
Organism: Allorhizobium sp. nf9_anc; assembly: GCF_056323085.1. Classification (NCBI taxonomy): domain Bacteria; kingdom Pseudomonadati; phylum Pseudomonadota; class Alphaproteobacteria; order Hyphomicrobiales; family Rhizobiaceae; genus Allorhizobium; species Allorhizobium sp. nf9_anc. The sequence continues at coordinate 1,143,891 of NZ_CM150481.1, forward strand.
ACAGTTTCTGATAAGCTCCTCTGGCAGATTTTTAGCGCCTGAGGGTTGGTCGCAGCTAGACGTTGCAGGATCAGTAAAGCTCTATCACTGCCCGGAACTTCATATTGCGCATGCACTTAACGCAATCGGGCAGCCAGTCATCCTTATTGGAAACGCCATAGAAATCGCTGGAAACGGCGCCCCTGAGCTGCGTCTAAGTGAGATAACTCACGACAACTGGCGCGAGATCACAGACACATGGGGCAATCGTTGGGCGCTTATCATCGGCACATCCATTACCACCGACGCTAGCGGAATGCTTGGCGTGTTCGCACCCAGCCCGCAATACCGGCGTGCAGATTTCGCAGTTTCCTCTAGTGCTAGACTTCTCTCCACCCTTTACCCAGAGTGCGATGAGGTCGTCCGTGGCGTAGCATACGCCCCGGCAACACCCATGGCAGGCATATACTGCCTGTTGCCGGGGCAGTGGCTTGACGTGGTCAGCGGTGAAGTCTTGCAACCAACAAGGCCGATCTTTGATTTCATCGACCGAAGTCCCGAGCAGATTAGAGACGAATGCTGCGCTCTCTTGATCGAGTTTATGCGGCAAGCTCACCGCATAGAGCAGGACACTTTATGGATTTCCCTCAGTGGCGGAGCGGATAGCCGACGAAATCTAGCGGCGGCGCTAGCGGCAAAGGTCAACTTCCAACCATTTTCATTTTTGAAGAAATATTGGCAGACCTCAGACGCGGATAGAAAAATTCCTCTGCTATTGGGCAGAGTTGTCGGTATCGAGACTTTAATAATTGATGCTGGCGAATATCTTGAAGATTCTCAACTCGTAAAACTATACAGAGAGCATACAACGTTCCGAGCTGAGCTGTTCCCTGGTGAGCTTTTCTATTATTTCACTGGTGGACACTGGGATGCCATTCCACGATATTCAGCCATTATTGACGGACAGAATTATGAACTCGTCGGAAATTACTACTACCGAAGGGTTCCGAAATTCTCCGCGCCTGAAGAGATGCTAGATTGGGCCTTCGAGTGCCCCAGCGAGACCAGGCAATTGTCCTTACGCTATCTGGAATCAGCTTCTGGCGGCTCAATGCAGGACATGAGAGACTTCGCCTTCCTATTGGCGAACTCGTCTGTCTACGGGCAAATGTACCAAGCTATGGACCTTTGGTGTAATACATACGTCCCGGCGAACTGTCGCAGATTGTATTCGCTTGCGCAGTCCATTAGCCCAGAGCTCAGACAGGACAAGACCTTCTGGATATCAGTAACGAATCAGCTGCAGCCCAGCTTCAGCGCCGTCGCGACTAATCCAAGGGACGGGCTACTGAAACTTGTCGTAGGCTCGGTATGGCGACAAGGCCTTTTTTCAACCGTCAAACTGGTTTTCAAGAAAATCTATAGACTACTCCGTTACTGTGAGCGATAGATGCTGACCAACCTTGTATCTGGTGGCATCACTCGGGCCCGTATGGCGCTAAGCCATGGTCGAGGCGCTTACATGATGAGCCTAGCCGCATCACAGCTGGCTCCATTAGTTAGCGCGCCAATTGTATCTCGGCTCTACAGCCCTGAAGAGTTCGGCGTCTACGGCCTGTATTTTGGGATCGTCGCGATTCTTGCAAGCGTTTCCTCCCTTGCCCTACATAATTCGATCGTTCTTGAGGAGGTGGGTAGGCGTGCTCTTCACGCAGTCACTCTATCATTCGCCACTTTGATTGCGTTTTCGGTTTCGTTGTTTTTGCTTATTTTTCTTTTCGACGGCGACTTGCTTAGTAAATTGGTCGGCAGCGATACGTACGCGGTAATTTACTTTCTGCCGCTGTCAGTATTTCTCAGCGGCACTCTGATGTGTTTGACAAGTTGGGCTATCCGTAACAATAGATTTGGCTTGTTGGCTCGGAACAAGATTGCTCTCTCGATCACGACCGCTTTTCTCCAGGTTGCTTGCGGCCTCTGGGATTTAGGTTCGATAGGGTTTGTGTTGGCCAATATGGCTGGTGTTCTCTTGGCAGTTTTGTTGTTCGTCGCTCCCATCGGGAGGCAATGGAGGGATATCGCGTTTTCACCTTCCATTGCGGCAGCGCGAAGATTGCTTGCCCAAAGAAAGAGCATCGTGTACTGGATGCTCCCCGCCAATCTCGTGAGCAGCATTACTAGTTTTATGCCGGAGCTGGTCATCGGCAAGCTCTTCGGCGTCGCCTTGCTCGGACAATACGTGCTGGCCAACAGAATGGTTTCATTTCCGGTCGCTTTTATATCGTCTGGAATTCAGGATATATTCCGTCATCAGGCGGTATCTGAGTTTCAATCGACCGGAAAGTCTCGAAAGTCATTTTGGCGATTTCTTATGATTTTATTAGTTATAGCGGTAATGGTACTGGGTCCAGTAATACTGATATCACCGTATGTTTTCCCAAAATTGTTTGGCTCACAGTGGGGAGATGCTGGGGCCCTTATACAGGCAGTCTCATTCTTGACGCTTGCCCGCTTTGTCTCGTCGCCATTGAGTTACATATGGATAATACACGATCACCAGCGGCTCGATCTTCTGTGGCAAATTGGTCTGTCGGCGCTGAGCTTCGCAACGTTGTTGCTTCCGCCATTGCTGGTCCCGAACATTACCCTTTATTCGACACTTTTCCTCTACAGCGTGGTCGTCGGGGCGTGGTATGTGCTCTCGGTGTTCGTGTCCCATTTTTTGTCCGGCGGAGCGCGCTCGTCGCCAGACAAGCCAGCTGGCGTTTGACTGACGCCGCCAATTCAGAAAAACACAGGTGCAGATCCGCCATGATTTATGCTGATAACCCATACACTAAGCTTCTACACAAGCACCCGTATCAGGAATGCAAGTGCTGTGTCATGGACACCTCGGATCCGTGGATTAGCTTCGACGAACGCGGTGTCTGCAACCATTGCCTGGCCTACGCTCGCTACCTCGAAACAGTTGGCACACCTAAAGACCGAGAGCGCAAACTGGAGGCGATGATTTCCGGTATCAAGGCTAGGGGTAAGGGCAAAGACTATGATTGTATCCTGGGCCTTTCTGGCGGCGTGGACAGTTCATACCTAGCTTGGTTCGCAGTCGAAAAGTTGGGCTTGAGGCCACTCGTTGTTCATGTTGACGCAGGTTGGAACTCCGAACTGGCAGTCAATAACATTCAGAACATTGTACAGCGCCTGAAGCTAGACATGCACACGCTGGTCATCGACTGGCCCGAGATCCGGGATCTTCAAAAGGCGTACTTTCTAGCTGGCATCGCTAACCTTGACGTGCCGCAGGACCATGCTTTCATCGCTTCGCTTTATAAAGAGGCACTAAAGTACGGGATAAAGGACATACTGAGCGGCGGAAACATGCAAACCGAGTCAATTCTACCGGATGCATGGGGCTACGACGCGTCGGACTCGGTATCCTTGAAGGCAATCCACAGAAAATATGGCACCGTTAAGCTTAAGAATTATCCGACCGTAAGCACGCTCGAAAAGTATGTCTACTACCCGTTTGTGCAGAAGATGCGGGTGCATAGGCCTCTCGAGCTTATCGACTATAAAAAAGAGTCTGCAAAGGATACCTTAAAGCAGAGCATGGGCTGGAGAGATTACGGCGGAAAGCACTATGAATCGCTTTTCACCAAGTTTTTTCAAGCGCACTATCTGCCAACCAAGTTCGGCTATGATAAACGCCGTGCCCATTTCGCAAGTTTGATCGTTTCAGGGCAGATGACTAAAGACGAAGCGCGGCGCGAGCTTGAGAAGCCGCTCTACGACCCTCGAGAGCTTGTCGATGATAAGGCTTTTTGGATCAAAAAATTGGGGCTATCTGAGGTCGAATTCGAACGTGTCATGGCTGCGCCGCCATCATTTTACACCGATTTCGCCAATAATGAAAAATCGCTCGGTCATCTTAAAATGGCGGCGCGAGTGGCCAAGCGGCTCTTCGGAAAACTCCGTCTGCAACCGCCGATTCGGTGATTGACGCAATGTCTAGTTTCACGCTTCACATTTTCCTTACTTCCGCTGGCAACGAAAGCCGGCTCTACAAAGAGGCAGCATACACCATATCAGCCGGAATATGTCGGCGAGTCTTGCTGATTGGCCTTTGGAAGGATGGTCTTGCGACAGACGAAATCACTGATTTCGGCTTGGAAATATATCGGCATCCAACAATGATCGCCCGGTACAGCAAGGCACGCGTTCTGCGTCAATTCGGAATTCTGCGGAATGTCTTATTGATGTGGAGCCTGCTGCAGTACGCTCTTGCTTGCATCGGTCGCGCTCGCCAACTGCGCCCCGATCACGTAAGCTGCCATAACGCCGTAGCCCTTCCCATCGCTTGGGCTGCGTCTCGGTTCTCAGGAGCCACACTGGAGTACCTACCGCATGAGCTCGAAACACAGCGGACTGGTTTGTCAGGGCTTCAAAAGCGTCTCACCAGCATTGTCGAACGTTGTTTTATCCGGTCGGCTCGCAATGTTGTGGTCGTCTGCGCCCCGATTAGGGATTGGTACAGTACCACCTATAAGCTCAGGAACCTCCACGTTGTCCGCAATGTTCCGGAAAGGGAAGCGGTAGCGAGCCGTCCAATCCCCAATGGCGGCTTTAGGCAGCGATTCGAGATACCCGATAGCGCCAGGATTTTTATCTACCAAGGCTTGTTCAGTGCTGGGCGGGGTGTCGAGATTTTGCTTGAGGTCTTTGCAACCCTTAATCCGGAGCGTTGTCATCTGGTGTTGATGGGGTACGGCGAAGATGGCTATGAATCACTGATTCAGCAGGCGACGATACGCCATACGAATATTCACCATCAACCTGCAGTCCCGCGTGAATGGATCGTATCCTATTCAGCGAGTGCTGATGTTGGTGTGTTTGTTTCGGAAAGCGCTTCGGTGAGCTACCGCTACTCACTGCCGAACAAGTTTTTTGAGTGGGCTCATGCGGGTCTACCTATTATCGTTAGCGACAATCTCGGGTATCAGGCCCAGCTGTTGCATGACGGTGGCTTTGGTTGGGCTGTACCGCTTAGCGATTTAACTGCGGCAATAGAACGGATTTCGGAGGCCGACTTGGCCCCCGCTGTGGCAAATGCCCGGAGATACGCCCTTGACGCCGTTTGGGACGAAGAAGCAAAAATATTCGCGAAAATTTACCGGCCGCGGACGGCAAAAGGTAGCACCGTATGAACAACGCAGAAATTATGCCTACGAAGGAGGCGTGTTCGTCGGGTCGCAACGTACGTATGTGCTCAATTACACTTTACGACGAGACGATCCCAGGGCTGACCTTCGACGAGGAGGGTGTCTCAAGTTTAGCACGTGATGGACTTTGGCGTCTTGATAATGAGGTGTACCGCGGCGGCGATGGTCGCTGTCGGCTCAACGCTTGGGCTGAACGAATTAAGGCTGATGGAAAGGGCCGAGACTATGACTGCGTCATAGGCGTTTCGGGTGGCGTCGATAGCTCCATTGTAGCGGTCCGAGTCAAGGAATTGGGCCTTAGGCCACTAGCCCTTCATCTCGACAACGGGTGGAACATCGATTTGGCTGTGTCCAATATCGAGCGCCTAATTAAGACGCTAAACATTGATCTTATCACTCATGTTGTCGATTGGCGCGAAATTCAAGACTTGCAGCGCGCATACATCAAAGCGTCGGTAATGGACTTGGAGTGCGTGAGTGATCATGCGATCAACACACTGCTCTATCGAACTGCACACAAAATGGGCATTAAGTATGTGATTCACGGGGGCAACGTCGCGACCGAGTCTACGATGCCCACGAGTTGGGGCTACGATAAAAGGGATGGCAAAAACCTTCTTGCAATCCACAAGGCCTACGGTGAAATTCCGCTGAGGACATACCCATTTATGAAGCCGTACCAGCTTTTCTGGTATCTTTTTGTCGGTAGGATTAAATCGTTCCCCATTCTCAATTATGTCGATTACGATAAAAAGGCGGCCATAGCGGAGCTTCAGGAGCGGTTTGGTTATCGCCCTTATGCGCGCAAGCATGGTGAAAACCGGTTTACGCGGTTCTACCAAGAGATCTACCTTCCGCAAAAATTCGGGATCGATAAGCGTGTAAACCACCTTTCCAGCTTGATCCTCGCTGGTGAAATCACGCGGGACGAGGCGCTTCTTGAGATTCGGGAGCCACTTTACGAACCGGACGAGGAGCTCCAAGAACTGGAGTTCATTGGCAAAAAACTCGGTTTTACGATGGATGAACTCCGCGCGTACATTGCAGCACCCCCACGACAACATACTGACTTCGCGAACGCGAGCGGCTTGTTCGACCATAACCGTCCGATCGTCCAGATTGCTCGCCGTGTCGCCAAGGGAGAGTTCAGCTTTTCGGACATCCGACTATTGCGCGAAAGATCAGCCCATTGACTCGGCATCTGCACTATTACTTCAGCGCGTGGACGAATGAATCGCGTGCTTGGCGTTCCGGCTCATTGGCCCTTGATAACGGATATGCGACCGACATTGATTATATAGGATACAAGAGCTCGGGGCTGCCGGCCACTGAAACTCATGCTGCGCGGCAGCAGATCTATAGGCTAGGACCAGAACCAGCAGCGCCAGGAAGTTCGCGCCTTGTGCGCGCCTCGTCGCTCCCGCGTTGGTCGCTGGCTTGCCTCCGCCAGTCTCGCTTAGGAGATGCTTCACTCATCATAGCGCATAGCCTTGCAGCACTGCCTGTCTCAGTTCGCTTGGCTCGCCAACACCGATTGCCATTGCTGTATGACGCGCACGAGCTTGAGACGGAACGCGCAGGGTGGTCAAGACCTATCTGCAAGATGGCCAAAATGATCGAATCACATCTGATCCGAAAAGCTGATCACGTGACATTGGTAAACGAGTCTATCCGCGACTGGTATCTTGCCGCGTATCCGGGTATTGACACCAGCGTCGTCCGAAATGTGCCATTGCTTCCCGCCACAATAGGGAAGAGCGCGTTACGTAAAACGTTGAATCTGCAATCTGATGCCTTAATTTATGTATATTGTGGTGCCCTTGCTGCCGACAGGGGTTTGTCCGAGTTGATCGAGGTTTTTCGTGACCTGGGACGGGACCGGCATCTGGTCCTGATCGGATACGGCCACGCCAGAGAAGCTCTGGCTCACCAGGCGCGGGGACTATGCAATGTTCATTTCCACGACGCTGTGCCACAGTCGGAGTTGATTACTTTGTTGGAGGGTGCAGATGTTGGTATAATCGTTCCCAAGGCAGTTTCTTTGAGTTATGAATTTAGCCTTCCAAATAAACTATTTGAATATGCGGCCGCCGGGCTCGCTGTGATCACGGGAGGTGGGCCGGAGCTTGAGCGCTTCGCTAGAGAATATCCAGCTGCCAAGCGCGCTATCCTTTCCATGGACAGTCTGCGCGGCGCAATAATCGCTTGGTCACGTGAAGAGTTGGACCGTGTGAAGCCTGCAATCAAAGCGTATCAGATCCCGTCCTGGCAAACCGAACAACAGAAGTTAATCACTGCATTCGACAAGGCCATTGAGAGTGGGCGGCGGCGCTGGGCGTGAATCCACTTTGCACTTTGATCGGGTAGAGAGTATCGCTTCGATGAAGATCTGGATCATAAATCAGTACGCGACACTGCCTTCAAGCGGCCTTGGCGTGAGGCATCGTCATCTAGCACGTGAGCTTGCGGCGCTTGGGCATGACACATCGGTAATTGCTGCGCGCTGGTCCCATCTTACGCTGGATGAAGCGGCGGCTGATGCTGCGCCACAGGTGGACCATTTCGAAGGATTTCGATTTCTCAGTCTGGATCTGCTCCGCTATAGGGATGCGCACGACAAGAAGCGCGCCCTCAATTGGTTCCTCTTCGCCTACAAATTGCTGCGCGCGCAGCGCGTTTTGGGCGAGAAGCCTGACGCTGTTGTTTATTCTTCGCCCTCCCTCGTTGGGTATCTGGCCGCAGAGTGGATCGCTAGACGGTGTCGCGCGCGGCTGATATTCGAGGTTCGCGACATTTGGCCGTTAAGCTTGACGCACATTGGCGGCTACTCGAAACATCACCCCTTTATACGCTTGTTCCAATGGATTGAAGATCGCGCTTATCGTAATTCCGATCTAGTAGTCTCTAACTTGCGCGGTGCGGTGGATCATATGGAGCAGCGAGGTCTGCCGGGGGATCGCTTCGTATGGTTACCCAATGGTGTTTCGTTAAGCAAACTAGACCAAAAAGAATCGGCCCCTGCGGAGTTACACGCGAAGATCCCCAGTGGTAAGTTCGTGGTTGGGTACGCGGGCACTTTGGGAAGTGCCAATTCTATTAACACCCTGATCGACGCTGCGCGGATTTTGCGCCATGATCCTGAGATCCTCTTTGTATTGCTCGGTGGAGGGAGGGAGAAATCTGCCTTAGAAGAACGTGTGCGCAGCGAAGAACTTAGTAATGTTATCTTTATTGAATCTGTTCCAAAAGCGCAGGTGCAAGATATTCTAAAACGTTTTGATGCCTGCTGGATCGGCTGGAAATCGAGCCCCCTTTACAATTACGGCATCGCGGCGAATAAAATCTTCGATTACCTGTATTCCGCGCGCCCAATCATACATTCTTACAGTGGCAGACATGATCCGGTGATGGACTACAATGCTGGCTTATCTGTTCCTGCTGAAGACCCCGCGGCGCTGGCAGCTGCCATTGCCACGATGCGATCACTTCCGAACAAGCGGCGGCGACAACTTGGGAAAAATGGTCGCGTTGCAGTGTTAGAACGGCATGACTATCAAAATCTAGCTCGACAACTTGAAAAGTCTATCACCGAAATCCGTTGCATCCAATGCTGACTCTTGGCGCACTGACCCTGCGTGGTTCAATAAGCCACCGTTATGCATGCGGGACCAGTGAATGCATACCCCTAATTTGATATGCTTCGTGCCAGAGCGCTCTAGCCCGCGCCGGATCCACTCGAACACTCTCTGCAAAACATGGTCGAATGAAGAGATTTCTTGATATCGTTATAGCAGCGTCGGGGCTTATCGTATTCTCCCCCCTAATGCTCGCTTTGGTGCTTTTGATTTGGCTGCGATTGGGCGCGCCGGCTTTCTTTCGCCAAACTCGTCCGGGGCGTCACGGCAAACCTTTTGAGATGATCAAGTTTCGCACTATGCGTAATGCGCTTGACGAAGACGGAAACCAGCTTCCCGACGCAGAGCGGCTGCCTCCATTTGGGCGCTATCTCCGTTCAACGTCGCTTGATGAACTCCCCGAACTATGGAATGTCCTGAAGGGCGATATGAGCCTCGTCGGCCCTCGCCCGCTACTCATGGAGTATCTGCCCCTTTATTCTCATCAGCAGAGCCGCCGCCACGATGTGCGCCCCGGCGTTACCGGCTGGGCGCAGGTTAACGGGCGAAACGCAATTTCTTGGGAGACTAAACTCGAGTTGGATGTCTGGTATGTCGACAACTTAAGCCTGTGGCTTGATCTTAAGATTATCTGTTTGACTTTCCTCAAGGTTGTCAAACGCGAGGGGATTTCGGCCGCTGGCAATGCTACCGCCACAAAGTTTACGGGGAGCGGTTCGTGAGAAAGCTGATTGGCGTGTACGGCGCATCGGGGTGTGGGCGAGGTATCATGCCTCTATTGCGTGAACAATACGGGCAAGCGGATCTCGTATTCGTCGACGATGCGCAAGCGCCTGGACGTGTTAACGGACATGACATCTTGAATTGGCAAGATTTTGTTAGGTGCGATGTAAAAGAAAAGTCTGTCAGTATCGCTATTGCAGCGTCGCAAACCCGCCAAGTCTTGGCTCGAAGGTGTGCCGCCGCACAAATTCCGCTAGTCGAGGCGCGCGCTGCTTCTGTCGTGCAGATGGATGATGTCATCATAGGGTATGGCGCCTGCCTGTCTCCCTTTGTGACTTTGACATCCAATATACGTATTGGATGTTGTTTCCACGCCAATATATATTCGTACGTGGAGCATGATTGTATTATCGGAGATTTCGTCACTTTCGCTCCGGGAGCGAAGGTCAATGGAAATGTTGTTATTGGTGACCATGTCTACATCGGTTCAGGTGCAATACTCCGCCAAGGCATTGAAATCGGTATGGGCGCGACCGTTGGTATGGGCGCAGTAGTAACCCGGAATGTGCCGCCGAATGTAACGGTTGTCGGAAATCCCGCGAAGCCCTTGGTTTAGGACTTACATATGCGCATCTACCTTTCCCGCCCCCATATGTGCGGCCGCGAGATGGACTACGTTAGTGAGGCTTTTGCCTCGAACTTTGTAGCTCCGCTAGGCCCACAGCTCAACGCTTTTGAAGTATCGGTTCGGGAGTACCTCAAAGCAGATGTACACTGCGTCGGCCTATCTTCCGGCTCCGCGGCCCTCCATCTCGCCCTTCGCATCGCGGGTGTTCAGTCCGGTGATGAGGTATGGATCTCCTCGATGACTTTCGCCGGTGGTATCTTCCCGGTAAACTACCTCGGCGGCTATCCAAGATTCTTCGACGTTTCGCCCGAAAGTTGGACCATTGACGCAGGGCTGCTTGCTGAAGAGTTGGCCAGAGCGGCGCGCGAAAACCGCCTACCTAAGGCAATCGTGCCCACTGAACTTTATGGTCAACCCGCCGATCTTCAGGCTTTGGAGGCTCTTGCGGCTCATTATGGCGTCCGCATAATCGTCGACAGCGCTGAAAGCTTCGGCGCGGCATATACTAATGGGCGGAAAGCCGGAACAGGTGGTGACGCCGCTATCCTCTCGTTCAACGGCAACAAGATTATCACCACCTCCGGCGGTGGTATGTTAGTGACGCGTCACAAGAGCTGGGCTGATGAGGCGCGCTTCCTTGCGACTCAGGCACGCGACCCGGCACCACATTATGAGCACTCGACATATGGCTACAACTACCGTCTATCAAACATTTGCGCCGCCATAGGGCTAGGCCAAATGGAGGTACTCGACTCTCGGGTTGTGCGTCGTCGCGCGATTTTCGCACGTTACGAGGCGGCATTAACCCGGCCAGGCATAGACTTCATGCCGCAGCCGGAATGGTCCCATTCTACCCGCTGGCTCACGGCCTTGACCATTGATCCAAAGATAACGGGCGTAACGCGTGAAGACATTCGCCTAATGCTGCTAGAATATCAGATTGAGTCGCGTCCACTCTGGAAGCCTATGCACCTACAGCCGCTCTACAAGGGTGCGCCCTACCACGGAAGCGCTTTCGACGAGCGCTTGTTCCGCAACGGCCTCTGCCTACCTTCCGGAAGTGACTTGAGTGACTATCAGCTGGACGAAGTGATAGGAAGGATCATCGCTCGTCTTGAGGTCAAACGCTAAAGCAAGTCCAGTAAGGGGAAATCTTGATCCAGGTTCCGATATAGTTCAACGTGTAGGCGACAATCCGACATTACAAGATGGATGCGGGGGTGTAGGGACGCAACCAGCGAAGGAAGCACGGATTTTGTGAAGACTAGTTGAGTGGATGGGACGCAGCGTCGTCGAGATTGCAATGCGCCATTTGATTTCATAGAGGACGTGATCCTCCGCCAGTACCTTTCGCCACTGGAAACCGCGTCACACGCGTCAAGCATAAGGCCGAGTTATCGCGTAAATATTGGATAACGCCATCCTAGTTGGTATTCCAATTTTAGCCGTTGGGGGACTTCTTGACATCTTGATGATGTCAAGAGCGGTGAGGGCAACCATGCCAATCTTCATTCTAATTTCATTACTGCTCTGGAGCTTGCCGAGCGATGGGCTGAAGGCGATGCCTTTTTCTGATCAGCCTTGGGATCAGCGGGAGCTTGATCGGCGTCTAAATGAGAACCTTGTACTGAATGGTGATCTTTCCCAGTCTTTCTCTCACACAGCGCGGCGCCTCCCGGAGGATGTGGCCCCTTGTTGGTATCATTATCATATTCCCGAAACGTATCGCGTCGGTGAAGATAATCTCCTCATCAATCATAGAGCGCCAGCCTTAATCAGTGTGCGGGCAATCCAGTACTATTTTCGAGGAGACGAGCCTTCATACAATGTATCACTGCGCGGAGACTTTACGCCTTCGGCGCAAGTGAGCATATCAGCGGAGCTTTGTGGGGCCAATTGCAGGCTCCAATCCATTCAGATGAACAAGGTGGGCCCCAATCTGTTTGAGGGCCGGATGCTGCCCGGTAGAGAAGGCGAGTATGTCGAAAGGTTCCACTTGGCCGCAAGCGTGGGCTCCATCTCGATAGACAGCTTTGTTGTATCGAACGCTGACGAACCAAATGCAGCTTCTATACAAGAGCGCGACGCTTCTATCATGGGGATGTGCTATGAGGAGGTGTCGCCAATGATAGGTGATGTCCGCGCAATTCATCTCGCGGGGATTGCATTGGCAAACATAACAGCGTTCGGCGTCATTTTCTGGCTGCTCCGGAGGAAAAGTTTCTTTCCCGCATTTCTTGTGTGTTCCTTCTTCCTAACAAATGTGTTGGGGCTTCTTCCTTTGTACTTCGGTTGGAGCGAGGTCCGGGTCACTCAGCATGTCTTGGATAGAGCCATCGTGGCGACGCTGGCGTGGGCAGGATTAGCTATGCTATGCTTGGCTGTTTGCGGATACTGCGCCGCCAGTTGGATTTGGTCCAAATTTTGGTGTGATAGGTGCTGCCGAATTGAGGTCAACTTCTGGACCGTTCTTAGTATCTTCGTAATGATCGCGTGCGTCGTTTTGGCTTCGTCTCTCCCTAAGGCGATTGAGTATTATCAAGCAGCAGGCGGCGGAGGTATCGGAGCATCTGCTAGAGCGGCGTTTCTGCGTTCCTTGATAAATCAAGAGACGTTCGGTCTCAAATCGCACTACTTCAGGTTATTTTTCTTACTACTTCCTTTGGTGCTCAATTTCATCATTTTGTCCAAGGCGATTGACCGGAATGTCTTTTTGATTGTTCCCATATTGATTGGAATTCAGGTAGCGATATTGTTATACAATGGAGAAAAAGCACCCGTGGCTTGGTATCTATTCGCGCTGGGGTATCTTGCGCTTGCAAAGGGCTTATTTAGGAAGGAATTTATTTGGCCCGCATTCGGAGTAGGTGCAGCGCTGCTAATTGTTGTGTTGGCCGGGCCACAGTCGATGCGTCTGATGGCCGATCGTATGATTCTTGGCGGCCTGACGGTTGGATACTATGTGATTAAGATCTTTCCTGAGGAGAGCCCTTTTTTGGCTGGTTCAAGCCTGAGACTACTGGGTATGGGCTCCGACGTCAGGTTTAACTTGGACCTGTTCATGTGGAGGAACATCTTTTCTGACAGCTATTTCTCTCACCTTTCTGGCACGGCTACTGGCGCCGTTTGGGTGCAAGGATACGCCAATTTCGGTTGGATTGGAGCCGGGGTATTCGCAGCGGCGTTTGGGGCAATTGTGGCGAGCGCTCAAGCGCTTGTGACACGGCTTTTCGTGCCGAGCGTTGCTGCTGGAGTGGGTTCTTTGTTGATTTTTCACTACTCGAGTTTGGGAGAGAGCAATCTCGATCGGTTCTTGACCGATTTCTATCTAGTTGGGGTGGTGACAATAGTTCTGTTGATTGCGGTCGCTTCTTATGTGCTGGAAAGTGTTTCCAGACACGTCTACGTCAGCCGCTAATATGAATCGATTTTTTATCAGTGAATCGCCGGACATCTATTAACGCCTGGTTTCCTGATATTGAAAATCTTAAACTGGATATCGCTATGGTGGTAAGGAGAATCCGGTTTGACGGCTGGTTCAATCAAAAAACGGAGGAGTGCCTGAATTTATAGGTAAAAGGTTGCTTTTGCCCGCGTTGGTGCTGATAGGGTGACAGGTTTCGATGCGCTATTCGGCAGGTTCGTTTCAGATAGGTAGAACTGCTCGATCTAGCTAGGAAATTTGAGCTGTGATAGACGCAGCAGATGCAGAATCGAATTAGTCCGCGGTCCCAGTTTCGTCTGGATCATAGCACTGAGTTGCAGGGCGTGCGAGCAGTCGCTGTCTCCTCAGTCCTCCTGTATCACGTCAATCACTCAGCTCTTCCGGGTGGGTTCCTGGGCGTTGATGTATTTTTCGTTGTGTCTGGCTTCTTGATCGGCCGAAAGCTACTCGCAGAAATGGAGGAAACTGGCTCGATTAACGTTTTAGAGTTCGCTGTCGGAAGGGCTAAGCGACTTCTTCCGAATGCTATTCTTACTCTCTTCCTGACTGCGATTGCTAGCTTTATCTTCCTGCCGTCTTACCGTCTGCCCCAGATCGCCGCAGACATCTGGGCTGCAGTTTTGATTTACTCAAACTTCCACTTCGCTCAAAACGCAGTCGATTACCTTCGGATAGGGGAGCCGCCAAGTCCAGTACTACACTTCTGGTCGTTATCGATAGAAGAGCAGTTCTATCTGGGTTTGCCAGCGCTAATGTTCCTAGTTGCAGCATTCGGTCGTAAACATCGGATGGTGATCTCGCTGTATCTGATCGCCGCGCTCACCATACTCTCTTTTGTGCTGGGCCTAGTGGCGTTGCAGTCGTCACAGCCAGACGCATTTTTTCTTACCTATAATAGAATTTGGCAGCTCGCAGGTGGAATTTTAGCTGGTTGGCTTGCCGCAACATTCCAACATCGATTGTGTGAGACGTTTTCGCGAGCAGTCCTTTTTGTCTCTTTAGCCACGCTATTAGCTTGCTTCTTTTTCATAACGCATAAAGACAGTTATCCGGGCTATCTGGGGCTCGTCCCGACTGCCGCTACAGCTGCGTTTCTCGTCGTGTTGCGACCGGCAAAGGAGACTTTTGTCCATCGTGCTCTATCGTTAAGATTATGCCAATGGATAGGGGATCGCTCTTACAGCATATATCTTTGGCACTGGCCCTTCATCGCAATAGTCGCTGAACGGTCATCAAGTGACGCTAATGCAAAATGGCTCGCTGCTTCTATCTCTGTAGCCGTCGCTTCGATTGCCTACGCCTATGTCGAAGCACCCCTTCGCCGCCTCCGCTTGCAGCGCCCCTGGAGAGTTGTCCCTATGGTGGCGTGTGCTGTGGTCCCTGTGCTTGCAGCATCTCTTGTGTTGACGGATTTGCCGCAGCCAGCCGATGCCGCAGCTCGGGCAAAACGGATCAGCGCCGCTAGAAGCGACCTCGGCGGTGCTTATGGTAGCGGGTGTCACCGTGATTTCGTCGATATAGTCTCGGCTGGATGTGAGTTTGGCGACGTAGATAGCGAAAAGAGCATTATGCTCTTCGGTGATAGTCACGCTGCGCAATGGTTTAATCCGATCCACGACGCCGCGGTTGATATGGGCATAAAGTTCATCGCTCGGACTAAAACGTCATGTCCGTCACTGCCTGTTTCAATCTGGTACCCTCCCACCGCTTCGATCTATGAGGAATGTACTGTTTGGCGCACCAGTGTTATGGACGAAATCAAGATGAAACCACCGTCCGTCGTCGTACTTGCGAATTTCGCTGACTATAGAGGATGGATCGCTGAACAAGGAAAGCCACTTTCTGAGACCCGATCTGCTCAGGTGTGGCAGTCCGCTTTTGCGCAACTGATGGAAGAACTGCCCGACGAAACTGAAGTGTGGTTAATTCGAGATAATCCGAGGATGTTTAGCAACTTTCTTAATTGTCTAAGCTATTCAGATGACTGCAGCCGGCCTAGAAAGGAAGCACTAGTAGCCATGGTCGATGAGGCAGCGCTTGTTGGTGCCTCTGGACGAACCGTCAACGTTCTCGACTTCACCGATCAGTTCTGTAATGATATTTTTTGTCCGGCAGTAATTGCCGGGGAAATAGTTTACAGAGATTACCACCACATTACCGGGAGCTTTGCAAAACGGTTTGGAGAAGCCTTCGTGAAACGACTTTCCGAGTGACCCTCTTAACCTGGGGATCGCGATCAGGGGCCGGGGAACCCGATCATTCAAGCTCACGGTTCAACATAAGCCGACTACGCTCCCAATGCATTCCCAGCGGTCTAGAGTTTGGTCCCAGAGCAAAACCCCGGGAAATTCTAGCTCGCGCTGGCCCAAGAATATTGAGCACCTCAAAAAAGCACCGGAGCGAACTGAACGCTGGATAGAACTTGGAGGCAAGGTCATGTGCCTTATGGCAACCACGTTCGGCTAATCAGTCTTGGGTTGCGAGTGGCAACTACGAACAGCCTGCATTCACTCCTAAGCGCTTCAGCCGCGAAGCCGCTCGATGGGTAATCCTCCCCGGGAATAAGGGGCTTCAAAAGTAGAATTTTCTCGGCAAGATGCTCGAGGAGATTTTGATGAAGAAGAGCCGATTTACCGAAGCCCAGATCATGGCTGTTTTGCGCCAAGCCGAAGGCGGTGTCCCCGTCCCTGAGCTTTGCCGGGAGCACGGCATCAGCAGCGCCAGTTTCTACAAATGGCGAGCAAAATATGGGGGCATGGATGCCTCAATGATGAGCCAGATGAAGGCTCTTGAGGACGAGAACCGCCGATTGAAGCGGATGTATGCCGATTTGAGCATGCAGGCCGATCTGCTGAAGGAGGCTCTCGGAAAAAAATGAGGCGGCCATCTCAGCGCCGAGAGCTGGCCGAGAAAGCAGTGGCGCAACACGGTGTGAGCATCGCGCTGGCATGCAGAACATTTGGCGTCAGTGAGACCTGTTTTCGGTATAGCCCAAAGCGCAATGCCGATAACGATGAGATCGCCGATCTGCTGCTTGGGCTCGTGAAGATGAAGAAGACCTGGGGCTTCGGTCTATGCTTCCTGCATATGCGCAACGTCCAAGGCTATCGCTGGAACCACAAACGAGTCTACCGTATCTACCGGGAGCTTGAGCTGAACCTGAGGATCAAGCCTCGGCGGCGGCTGAAGCGCGAGAAGCCCGAGGAACTGGCGGTGCCCGATGCGCCGAACGTGGTCTGGTCGATGGACTTCATGGCGGATCGCCTGGCGGACGGTCGCCAGTTCAGGCTTCTGAACGTTTTGGACGACTTCAACCGAGAGGGACTGGGGATCGAGGTTGACTTCTCACTGCCTGCCGAACGGGTCGTGCGCAGCCTCAACCAGATCATCGAATGGCGGGGCAAGCCGCTGGCGATCAGGGTCGATAACGGCCCCGAATACGTCAGTTCGAAGCTGGTCGAGTGGGCAGAGAAGCAAGGGATCGCATTGAACTACATCCAGCCCGGCAAGCCTCAGCAGAACGCCTATGTCGAGCGCTACAACCGAACTGTTCGGCATGAATGGCTCGATCTGTATATTTTTGACAGCATAACGGAGGTGCAAGAGATCGCCACGGAATGGCTTTGGACATATAACCACGAACGGCCCAACATGGGCATTGGCGGCATCACACCCGCTCAGAAAATGAAAATGGCTGCGTGAATTCTACCGCTGAACCCCGTTAAAACGGGGAGGATTACCGATGCAGTTTTTCAGAATAGTGGTAGGAGGCTATTGGAGGTAACGGTCCGCTTCCTGGCGAGAACACCTGATGATGCCAAAGCACGATAAATTTTTTGGTTGCTCGAGGCAGGCTGCTTCTTATCCTGATGGAGCTGAATATCGCTCCTACCTTCATCGGAACAGAGGTTGGTACAGCCGAGATTGAGTGTGCGACTGGCTCCGTCGCCAGATATGATAATTTCTAACATGGATAAAGCTGGTGGCAATTTTTCGAGTAGGCGTAGCCATTTATCTGTCTGCAATGCTAGTTATTGCCACGAGGGTGAGCGTTAATGGTGACAACAGCTTCCTCTGGATCGCCCACTCGTGGCTGGTCATTGTTCTGGCTATTTCAGCGTACCAGCTATTAGCAACGGGAGAGGTCCTTCGAACGCTGCGTGACCCGGCTGCCTGGCTCATTTTGCTTTTCTTCGGCTATTTCATATTGATGGCGGCGACCTACCCAGACCCTGAGATAGCAAGGCAATACCTGAAGGATGCAGTCCGCAACTGCTTGGTTTCCTTTCTGTGCGGGTATCTGTTCGCGGTCGCCCCGCGAGCCAGCGCGGAGAAGGACTGGGCTATTCTCATTGGTATGGGCGCTTGCGTGATCGCCGTATTCTTTCTTGCTGCTCCGCAAATGAGAGGGGATATCTTTCTCGTTTTACAGCCTGGCTGGACGCCTCAATACCAATATTTCGGAGACCAACTTACGGTCGTCCTAATAGGCGGGGTAATGCTGTTATCGGCTCACTCTGGACCGTGGGCCAGCGGTGACTACCTCCCTTGGTCGATTGTGCCCTTCGTTTTTGTAGCGGGGTTCTTTGCCGCTCAATTGGTAGGGTCGAACAATGCAACAGTTCTCATGGGGATGCTCGCTGTTGCGCTCGGCGCAGCGACCGTCATGACCTACTGGCAAAAGGGTATGACAGCTGCCGCATGTCATTTTTTCTTGGCCGTGGGAATAGCCACAGCCATTTGGGTCGCTGTAATAGCCGCAATGCCCCCAATGAGAATTTTCAACTTTGGTGATGGCGAGTTCGCCGCGAAGGTTCCAGGATACGCCTCAATAGTATCCCGCGCTGATCTTAGTGGCGATAGTCTTGCTCAGTTCAAACTTGCCCCCCTGCTTGGGGACTTGGCGGCGGACAAGATAGTGGGAAACCCTGGTGGGTACCTCCACTCCATCCTTGCCGTCCAATCCCATTTAGGTCTGGTAGGCAGCGCTTTGCTGTTCTTGTTTTTAGCGGTCAAACTGCGATGTCTCTATTCTTCAGGGCCAGACATCAGGAAATGGATCACTCCTCCGATATTAACCGTCGCATTTTTGGCCACATTTTTCACTTGGCAACCGCTATGGTTTCTGATTGGCATGCTGATGCCCATCAGAAACCGTAAATCGAAAAAGAATCCATAAGGCACTACAGTAGGCGCTGCACCCATTAGCATTGAGACGCGGGTCTGAACTGCCGCCCATTTCGACCGGATAGCCGGCATAAATCTCGATGAGGAACTCGCGGCTAACGCTGTCCCATCTCCTGATGTCGGCGAGTAGACTTTGAAGTTCTTCGACGCCATTCTGGGTCAGACCCTTCGGGCCATCTTCACTCCATCACTTACGTAAACCAGTTCGCCTTCGGAGATGTTGACCTGAGCTGTGAACTTCCTCCAGAAATCGGGGATCAGAGCAATCAGAGCACTTGCATGATAGCCAGTGTCTCGCGGGCAACGGCATTCCATGTTCTCAGTTTCGGCCTCGCCTCGTTGATGCGCTTCCGAAGCTCATGCTGGAATTCGATATTGGTCTCTAGCTTCTCTATGATCTGCGCAAGACGAGATGCATCGTCAGGCTCAAAGCAAAGCGCCAGGTTCCCGCAGACCTCTTGTAACGCTTTCGCTGTTGAGCATATCACCGGAGTGCCGCACCAGAGGGCCTCGCCCGCCGGCAGGCCCCAGCCTTCCAGCTTGCTCGGCATCACCAGAGCGAGAGCACCCTTGTAGAGCTTTACAAGATCGGTCTGATTGGGATTGTCGATGAAGATCAGCTTGTCCTGAATGCCCCGAAAGACAGGCTTCGATGCATAGCGACGCAGGCGCTTTCTGTGCGAGCCGGCTATCACGAGCTGCGGTACGGGCTTGCCGTCAGCATGCATCTGCCTGAGGGCGTCCAGGACGACCTCGATGTTCTTGCGGCCCAGATTGAGGGCGACTGTAAGCAGGTATGGCTCCGATGGCACCGAAATTTCCGATTCTTCAGTGCCTTCAGGACAATGGTGGACGAGTTGCACCACATTGACCGGCCCGTGCGGTTCGGGAAGCATGCCATTTTCAACAAAGCTCCCAAGCTCTTTCGCGGTGAAGTTCGAATTCGTGAGAATTCGGTCAGCATTCTCGATCAGATACTGGTTGTCGGCAAGAAAGTTGCGGTCGAATTTGCGGAATCGCTTCGTCGCTCGGTCATGCAGGGGCATGAAATCGTGGAGCAAGGGCACGATGGCCGCCTTCGATCCTCTCTCATGGAGTACCCTCACCATGTCGACGATCAGTTTCGGCCGTGCTGCGGAGAAGAAGGTGCCGCTTTCGATTGTGACGGGCTTCAGATGTCTGGCGTGTTTTAGCCAGTTATCCCTGTTTTTCTTTGGCGTCGTTCGGTTCAAAAGCCGGAAGATTAGCGGCAGGATGGGGTTCTTGCCGAAATACGACCTGACCCATTTCTGGCCCACGTCCTTTGGCAGATCGAACTCCGCGCTCCCGTCCTCTCGCTTCTGCCAAGTGACTTCATAGAATTCCTGCATGCCAAAGGAAAAGACAACGAAGCGGATATCGTCGTTGAGCAACGCAGCTGCTCGGCCGATTTCGTGGACCGTGCGGGCGATCCCGTAGTACTGCGTGCGCTTTCCCGATGTCGAGAGCAGCGCCTCGGTGAGATCAAAATAGAGAGGTCCGCTCATGTGGACGCCTCATCCTGCATACTGTTTGACAGGGCATAGAGTACACCGCAGAGCAGGCAGAAATAGTGCGTGTAGAATTTCAGGTTCAGGAATGAATCGAACATCATCGCTATACCCCAGAAGAGCGATACTCCTATTGTCAGGAGTAGTCTGTCAGCAGTCGACAGACCCTTTGATACAAACCAAGGGATCGCAAGGAAGATCAGACCGAGTGTAAGCTGCAGCACTCCGCCGGTTACGAGCCAGGTGAGATACTGATTGTGATTGTGCTCGAAGCCATAGGTCGCGTGTATCAGCTTCTGTAGATAGAGGGAGCCATGACCGAAGACGGGGCTCTCCTTGATCGCCGCGATCGAAGTTTCCCACATGGCGAGCCGAAGTCCGATCGATTCATCCTTGGTGATTTCTGTCGGTTGGTTTGGCTTGGACGGCGTTGCTGCTGCTGACTCGGAGTTATCCGGAAGCTGCACCGCTTCTGGTGTCGGAGCCACCTGTCTTGGGGAGGTGGCTTCCTCATTAGCTGCGATGAGCTGCGAGGTCATCCTCCCCAGTGTCTCAACAGTCGAAGAGAAGCGGCTGGCTGGGCCGCAGTCCGTTGCTAGGCCGATTAGGACGGAAACCACCGCCCCGGCGATTGCCGCTGTGGCCAGATGAAAGAAGCGTGGTGTGCTCTCCCTCAAGGAAGGCAGGAGGCTCAGGAGCATAAGTACGCCAAAAATGCCAACCTGCGCCACGGCCACGCCGCGGGAGCCTGTATAGGTCGTGGAGACGATGATACTGAGTGCGAGCAGGCCGACCCGAAGCCAGCGCTCGCGATTGCCAAGCTTTTCCCACCCGACCAGACAGATAAACGTCAGTGTCGAGAACAGGAGAGCAGGTATGAAAGGCCAGGGCGCCAGTCCTCTTACACGACAGGCGTCCCTGATACCGGCAAACATCATATAGGACAAAACGGCGAAGCAGGCGACGAGCAGCCAAGGCATCAGTCTGCGAAACTTTAAGGCCAGGTCTTTGATCTGCAGGCTCCGCACCAAGCCGACGGCCAGCATGGCGATCGCGATGGAATAGGATTCAAGGCTGGGATTGACTGGGCGGGGATCCGAAGCCTCGAGCCCTGTGAAGAAGAAGAGTGCGATAAGACTGTAGGCGAAGTAGACGCCGAACGAGGCCAGCAGCGTCCAGATCGATACGTGATAGTACCTGTTCTTGAGCGCGTGCAACAAGAAAGGGATGGGTAAGACGCCGGCGACGACGAGAAGAGGCGTCACCTTGCTGCCGAGAAACAATGCGACGGCAAGCCCAGTGAGAAACAGGAAGTCTGAGGCTTGCCACAAGCGGTCGATATGGGTCTTCATGTTTCCGTTCCAGGTTTCTAAAGGCTCTAGGACGAGAAGATCAGCTGTTGTGCCGGCTCGAAACGTCCTGTCACGCTTGCTCAAGCGCGAAGTGCATAGGCCAGTCTTACAAAATCATCCCGTAGCCTGCGGACATAGGTCCCGAGTCGTTTCCACTTCGGGAATTTGACGGAGCGGTAGATGTCGCGTGTAGCAATCGTTGTGCCTCCACGCGCTATGTTCGCCACGTTCTTTCGCGTCGTGTAAACATTGCCACCATGGTCCCAGCCCCGTTCGAGGGCCGCATCCCAAGGGTAGCGCATGACCGTCAGGTGTTCGATCAAGAGCGCTGCGCCCCGCCGAGAAACGGCATAACAGGCCGATGAACCGAGGGGGCCGTGAATGGCGCGACCGATCTCGTCACCTCGGCTTGATGTGTTGGTCTTTCGGAAGCCGACGACACGGTGATTGAAGAACTTGATCACGTCGGCGTCCGGAACCGCTTCGAACGCGGCTTGTACGTGATCCTTGAGGTCGGCACTCAGTTCGACGTCGTCTTCGATGATAAGGGCGATATCGTTGGTCGTTGTGAGGAATGCGTTGAGCGCCTTGATATGGCTCCTATAGCAGCCATACTCGCCGGCGAGCATCAGGCGACCCGTGTTGCGGCGGAATGCGGCATCGTCCACTGCCTCTCGCTTTGCTTCGGGCGTCAACTTGCCGTCGACTGCCGAAACACGGGTGAGGGACAAGCCTAGTGCGCTGGCGCGATCTGCCAGGATTTCCCAGCGGTCGGTTGATCGATCCAGATTGATCGCAAAGATTTCGAGCTTCATCCGATTTCGTTCCGCTGGCGGTTAACCCGCTCACTTAAGGGTGCAGGTTTGTCGCTCGGTAGCATCTGAGCGCCGATGCAGCAACAGGCTGCGTTGACCAAGATCGGGCCTCATTTGATCAACGAGTCGGCGAACGGAAAATACGTCAAATCCAGGCGAGTGCCGCCAGTGTTTCGCCGGCCGCTATCGAGGCAGAGGCTGCGTTTGCTCGACCCCCAATTTGCGCATTTCCACCTGGCGGAGAGTGGGTCGGTATCGCGCGCGGTACACCTTCGTGTACACCTCGGTGTAGCGCTACTCTCCCTTTTGATATAAGAACTTAGCCAAGCGCCTGAAAACGCTGGTAGCGCTTGGTCACCTGGCGGAGAGTCCCACCCTCATTTCAATCGCGATGCTTCGTCGCGAAGCGCTACGAGTGCGGCACCAAGATAAGATGTCAATGGTTGGGACTCCTTATTTCTCAGCAAATGGATGTGTTCGATTCCAATGTATTGCCACGTGGCCTTGCTCAGTGGGCGCTGATAGGCGCAGTGCAGATAACTCTTCAAGCTCTCCAGGCAGGAGTTTGGCGTGAGACATCTCAAGTCCAGCCGCTGATGCAATCATTGGATCTGGTCTAGTGTAATCGCACTGCTTGTTATGCGAGCGGTTTGCTGCAGAGGTGTTAGAACGATGTGGTATGCAGGCGGTCTTAATCGCGACGGGCAGGCCGAATGGGTCGGCAGCCATGGCTGATTTGGCGGGACGCCCAACTGATTTTTGAGTGTTATGCCCACATGGGGGTTCGAAGGCACAGTTTCGCTTGCACCCTTGATAGCGCGCGCTAGTGAGACTGGCCCCAGTCTTCAGTGCTCTCTTTGCCAGCTCCTTGGGGCCATCTTCAGATCCCGCCAGTTCAGCCGCCTTCGTGATCCTTTCAGCTTTACCCATTCATCGCTTGCTGCTTTATGGACAGGGGCATGGAACTGTTATGCTCGGGACATAGCGAATCATCAGCATGGGTGCCGTGGCGGACAGATCGAACTTCGAAACGCTCAACCTCTATGTCATCGCGGTCGCCGTTGCGTCCGTGCTCTACAACAGCGTGCTCGCGATCATCAACGCGCATGTGGTACCCCTGGGCTTCTCGCATGTTGTGGTTGCAGAAATCCTGATCCTACTTTTCGCCTTGGTCTTCATCCTGCGCAAAGGGCTCGGTGAAAACGACCTTGGAGCGCTTTTCTTGCTGGTCTTCACGCTTGCGATGGCGGTCTATATGTCCGCGATCAACCGGATGGTCTTTGTCGACTATCTCAGGAACATCCTGATCATCTTCTGCTTCGCGACATTGGGCAGTTGGGCCGATCGCAAGACGGTTGAAGCCGCTTTCATGGTGTCGCTGGCAGTGGTGATGCTGGTGCTATTCTGCGAGATATTTGCGCTCAAACTTTATGCCGACATTTTCGAGCCAGGCTATTACTTTCTTACCACACGTGGGCTGCAGCCGCCGGAATGGGATACCACCGGCCTGTTCGGAAATGCGCTGGGTTTCGAAGGGCGCCTCAGCTTCGGGTTGATTGACCACCGCGCGTCCTCGCTTTTTCTGGAGCAGGTCTCCCTGTCGAACTTTGCCGGCGTGATGATGATGTACGCGCTTTACTTCTGGGATGAGATGAAGCGGGGGAGGCGGGTGCTACTCGTTGCCTGCATCGCCTTGATTCTACTGACGACAGCGTCCCGTACGATGTTGACGTTTTCCACGATCTGTTTTGTGGGCTATTTTGTCTTTCCACTTCTGCCAAAACTCGTCAGTCTGATGACGATGCCGCTGATCCTGTTTGCCGGGACAATGATGTATGTGTTGAACCCGGATGCGCGAGGGGATAATCTCAGCGGACGCATCGTGCTCACTATGCGACACATCTCGGACATGGATATTTATGGATTTCTCGGCTTCTACGCCGATGCAGCGGCATCTTTTGCCGATAGTGGTTATGTCTATATCGTCTATGCCGGGACAGTCTTCGGAATGCTGGCCTTCTGGTTGTTCGTGTCGCTCTATCCGGCAGGGAAGACGCCAGCGCAGCGGCGATTGGCGCAGGCGCTACCAATCTTCATGTTCTTCAATCTGATGATCGGTGCAACGCCCGTCTTCACTGCTAAGATCGCCGGCTTATTGTGGTTGCTACTCGGACATGCACGTCACGAGATTTCCCCAAGATTACCGGCGGAGCGGCTTCCGGTTCCGTCCGCTGTGTCACCGCAGGCCTGACGAGTCGGCTACTTGATCTGTGCCTCGTGATCTTTTCGTTGCGAAATCCGCGCGCGCCGAGGTTAACCCTTCTTTCATAATTCCCTGCAAACGGCTCGACGCTTCAATAGTCTGCTTTCGATGACGATTATCAACTGAAAGCAGATCCTGGATATGTTTTGTTTCTTCACACGGGGCTCCGTGGTTTTGGCGCTGTCCGCCCTTGGGGTTAGCCTGTTAGTCGTGCTGGAGCGTGACTATGCGAGTGTCCCGTTTGCTCTAGCTGTCGTGGCCGCACTGACCGTTCTGCTATTCAGTTTCACCCGTCGTGTTCATGCGTCTCTACTGATGTCTTGGGGCATTGTCTTCCTCGTGGCTGGCATCTCGCTGACAAAGCAGCGGTTGATGGGGTTCAATGCGCATGTTTTCGATCTGCTGACATTCGCGGCTGACAGAGAAAGCCTGCTTTTCGTATTGTCGAATTATTGGAAAACGCTTCTCCCGCTGCCCATCGTGCTCCTGGTGGTCGCGTGGTTGGTTCGTGGCCTCTTCAGCGCTGAAAGACCCCAGCTAATTTCCCCCCGTTGGCGCTTCGCCGCGTTCGTCCCTGCTTTAGCCCTGCTTCTGGCTACATACCCCAGGGACCCCGGTGACCACGGCTATTACATGGGTGGACATTTCGCCTCCGCGTTCTTTGTGTCTCTTGCAGATGCTTCGTTTCTCTTCGAGGGTATCGACCTAGCGGGGGAGGTTGCGGCCCGTGAGATGCCTTCCCATTTCGACGATGTCCAGACCTGCGGGGACATGTCATCGGCCCCTGATGTCTATGTCGTCCATATGGAATCGATGTTTCCCCCATCGCTCTATACCGACTGGAAATATGGAGGATCTGATGGCTATCTGGCGCACGAAACGGCGGATTGGAAGCCTTTGCGAGTGGAGACTTTTGCCGGTGCCTCGTGGACAACGACGTTTGCACTGATGACGGGACTGCCCGCGATCGATTTTGGCTGGATGCGGCCCTATCTTCCCATCTTCATGGCGGGGAAGGTGAAGAATTCACTGCCATTGATTATGACGGCATGCGGCTACCGGACCCTGGCTGTCATGCCCACACGCTATGAAATGGTCAATGAAGGGCCATTTCTCAAATCCATCGGCTTCCAAGAGGTGTATGACCGCGACGATGTCGGGGCAAATTCATCGCATGCGCGCGACAAGATTTTTTACGACTTCACAACGAAGCTTATCTCCGAGCATCGCGCGGCCAACGACCCTCGTCCCCTTTTCGTTTTCCTGCAAACCATGACCACCCACGGCCCCTACGATGAAACGCTCGAGCCTGGCGAAGAGGTCGCGGGCATGCCATTCGGAAACGCCCCCGATGTTGACGAGTTTCTGAGGCGGATGACACTTGCACGGCAGGACTATGCACCCTTTCTGGCATCCGTGGATGAAAACAAGGGGAAGGGCGGCGCAGTGGTTCTCGAGTATGGAGATCACCAGCCGAGCGTTTCGCAAGCTTCAGCAGACCTCGCAACTGACAGCCCTGCCGCGGCTGACTGGAACTCCGTTTTGTATGAGACGTATTACGACGTTCACACGTTCGGCAGGAAAATCAAAACCCTACCAAGCATGACGATGGATATCGGGTTTCTGGGGGCTACGCTGGCGGAGGCTGCCGGATTGCCGAATAATGACGCTCAGCGTGCTCTTTTGATGCTGCGGGACCAGTGTACCGGATCTTACCATTCCTGTCCCTACAAGAAGCTGGTCTGGAATCACCTAAGCAGGCTTGTGGCGTCCGACCTATTGACACTCCCTTGACCTTGGTTCTCGCCCGCTGGTGTCAGATGGCTCTCGTGCCGGTCTTTCCGCGCCGGCGACATCACCACAGTCGCCCAAACTAGGTTCATTCTGTGAGGACAAACAAACCATGAATGCCAAACCCCAGGTTCTCAGCTGCAAACGGGCGGTACTCTTGGGGCTTGCGTTGTCCCTAGCGGTCAACTCTGCCGATGCAGGCCCCGCTGATCTCTGTTTTCGCGGGCTGAACATTTCCGGTGCCGAGTATGGTGAGGCTGATGGTGTTGAAGGTGTGGATTACACCTACCCTTCTACTGCAACCGTCTCCTATTTCTCTGCAAAGGGGTTCGATACCGTGCGTCTGCCGTTCCGATGGGAGCGGCTCCAGCCAATACTCGGGGAGCGGTTGGAGCCGAACGAACTGGAGCGGCTGAAGGTGAGCGTTGCTGGCTTGCGAGCCAAGGGGCTTATGGTCATTCTTGACCCGCACAATTATGGCTATCATTCCGGCCTCCAGATTGGATCTTCTGAAGTTTCCTCGCGACAGTTCGCGCAGTTCTGGATCCGGCTCGCTGCCGAATTCGCAAATCAAGATGGCATCGCCTTTGGCCTGATGAATGAACCCCACGATATCGCTCCCTCAGTCTGGCTTGATGCTGCCAATCAGTCGATTGCTGGAATTCGGGCTGTCGGCGCCCGCAATCTTATACTTGTGCCAGGCACTCATTGGACAGGCGTCGTGAGTTGGCCCGAAGATTTCGGCCAAGGTTCCAATGCCGATGTGATGATCAACGTCGTCGATCCCGTCGACAATTTCGCCTTCGAAGTACATCAGTACATGGACGAGGATTTCTCTGGCACAAACGAGGCTTGCGTCAAGGCGGATGTGGCCGTGGACGGTTTGCGCAAGCTCTCGGAATGGCTGCGGACACACGGCAAGCGCGCCTTTCTCGGCGAGTTCGGTGGATCGAAGGAGCCGGAATGCCTGGCCGGGCTGACGCGCATGTTGGATCAGATGGCGAAAGAGCCCGATGTCTGGCTCGGCTGGACCTATTGGGCCGGTGGGGACTGGTGGTCGCCTGAAGAGGGCAACAACATCCAGCCGGATGCTCAAGGGGACCGCGCCCAGCTCTCCGTCCTTCTTCCGGCGCTCAAGCCTGCTGCCGCAGATCCGGGTTCCTGCGTGCGTATTCCGCCCGCGGGATAAGACTTAATTAACCGTAAATACTCATAGTTCGGCAAGAATCGGGCGTCTCGCAGACGCCTGCTGGACCTCTACATGCATGGGCAAGCCAATCGTGAAAGATCTAACCCGAGGGATGGGCGAATTTCATTCTCGCGGCCGTGACGCTGACGCTCAATCGACGTCGCCGGCGGGTGGTGCGAATGTCAGCTTGCGCCGCTATCTCGGCGCGTCGGTCGACGAACGCGACGTCCAGAAGCCGCGGTCCGGTCGGCCGCTGACGATGGATGACATCGAGCAGCGGGCCCGGGAGCGATTCGGCTGGGATCTTTCCGGTGGTAATGACGCGTCCGAGGAAGGGCAGGGTGGTGCAGTGCACGAGCCCATGCCGGAGGAGCGCTCGGCCCCAATGCAGCCAGCCCCCGCGGTCGCTGCACCATCGGTCATCGACCTGAAGTTTGTCGCACTTGCTGCCTGGCGGTATCGGACGGCAGTGCTGGCCGGTGCCATCGTCTGCGCGCTCGTGGGTGGTGCCATGACCACGCTGCTTGCGAAGAAGTACAGCGCCACCGCGACGCTCTATTTCGATCCGCAGAAGCTCGCGGTGGAACTCGTTGAAAACGACCGGGCGACGTCGCCGGAAGTGTTGAACGCAACCATCGACAGTCAGACGCAGATCATCACATCCCGCACCGTGCTCGAGACCGTCGCCAGCAATCTGAAGCTGACGACGGATCCCGAATTTCTGGGTCGCCCCTCGGACAATGCGGCGTCTGACTTGAACCGCGTAATCTCCGCCTTGCAGAAGCAGATCCTGGTGTCGCGCCAGGAAGGCACGTTCATCTTCCAGGTGAAGGTGACGACCGGAGAGGCCGAAAAGTCGGCCGCGATCGCCAATTCTCTGGTCGCAGCCTATCTCAAGGACAGCCGCGTCAATGCCGAAGACAGTTTTGGCAGCGTCAATACGAGCCTGGTCAACCAGTTGACGGCACTCAGCAAGGCGGTGATTGCGGCGGAAGCCGAGGTGCGCGCGTTTACCGCGCAGAATGATCTTTTCGCCGTGGGCGGTGACCAGATTGCCGACAAGCGGCTGCAGTCTCTCGACGACCTGCTGGTTGCCGCACAGCAGAAGATCATCGAGGCCAAGGCGCAGCTCGATACCGTGTCGAGGCTCGACATCAACGACGTTCTCGTCGGCGATGCGGCGGCCTCGCGGACGCTCGGTGATCTCCGCAACCAGTATGCAAGCCTTTCGGCCAATGTGAGCAGCCTGACCGAGCGTCTTGGCCCGCGCCACCCGCAATTGCAGTCGGCCAAAGCGTCGCTCGGCGACATCGAACGGCAGATCCGTCTCGAACTCGAACGCATGGTGGTTGCGGCCCGCAGCGCCTACGAATCGGCGCAGAAGGAAGAAGCTGACCTGCTCAAGGAACTGAACGTTCAAAAGGCATCCCAGACCACCAATTCGACGGCGCTGATCGAACTCAGCGAGCTGGAGCGTAAGGCAAAGGCTGCACGCGACGTTTACGAGGCGGTACTCAAGCGCAGCGAAGAAACGGCAGCCGAGATGAGCCTCTATTCGAGCAATGTCCGCGTTGTCGCCGAAGCCTTCCCGGCCCACGCACCCGATGGTCCGGGCCGCAAGGTGCTGCTGATCGCCGGCATCTTCGGCGGCGGCCTTTTCGGCCTCGGTTTGGGAATCGTTCTTGCTGCCGGCTTTGCCCTGTATCGGCAGATGACAAGATCAAATGGTAGGCCCGGAGGGACTCGAACCCCCAACCAAGCGGTTATGAGCCGCCGGCTCTAACCATTGAGCTACGGGCCCAGCCCGGCGGATCGCCGACGGGCGGGTTATGGTCACCCCGCACCGTGCAGCGGCTCTAACGCAATTTCAGGTATGCGACAAGTCTCTGCCGCAATGGCTTCACAATCACGCGTCATCACAGATGCCGGAAGGGCATGGTGCCGGGTGAGACGAAGAGGTCCGCCGGCACTGCGGGACACAAGGAAAGATTTCATGCTGAAAATCACACGGGCTCTCGTCATGGCGACGGCACTCTCCGGTTCGGTTCTCTCGGTCGGATTTGTCGCGCCGGTGTTTGCTGCCGAGACGGAGCGTCGCGAGGCGACGATCATGGTGTCGGGCGAGGGGGAGGCTGCGATCGCGCCTGACATGGCGGTCATTTCGCTGGCGGTCATGCGCGATGCAGAGACGGCAGGCGAGGCGCTTTCGGCCAATAGTGCCGCCATGGCCGAGGTGCTGGCCGACCTCAAGGCTCAGGGTATTGCGGACAAGGACCTTCAGACCACGGATTTTTCGATCCAGCCAAAATACAAGCAGGAAACCCGCACTGACGGCACCTATGAGGCGCCTGTAATCGTCGGTTATACGGTCAGCAACGGCTTGACCGTTCGGGTGCGTGACCTTGCCAAGCTTGGAGAGATCATCGATCGGTCGGTGAAACTGGGCGTCAACCAAGGTGGCGGTATCTCGTTCACCAATGACGATCCGGAAGCAGCTGTCGAAGCGGCCCGCAAGCAGGCGGTCGAAAAGGCTGCCGCCAAGGCGAAGACGCTGACGGAAGCCGCAGGCGTCAAGCTCGGCCGCGTCGTCGAGATTTCCGAGAATTTCGCCCGGCCGATGCCGCAGGTCTATGCGGCAGCACCCATGGCGAAGATGGCGGATGAATCCGTGCCGATCGCGTCCGGTGAGAACCTCTATACGGTGACCGTCAACATCACCTATGCGATCGAGCAGTAAGCTTCGAATGGAGTGCTAGAATGAAGAAAGGGCCGGTTTTCCGGCCCTTTTGCATGTCTAGCTTGTGCTTACATCAAACATCGAGCGGATGCTCTGCTATCATGCTGGTCAGGCTTCCCTCTGCGGGGAAGAGCGGAATGAGGCAGGCCTGGAGGGCGTGGTAGATATCGCCCTTGCCGGGGAAAAGGCCGTTTGAAGGCTTGCCGTCCTCGGTCAGTTCCTCGTGCCAGCCGCCGTGCTCCCGGTCGAGATTGTTGGCCGCGATGTAGTTCCAGATCTTTCGGTAGCTCTCCTCGTGGAAGTCGCTTTCCTGGTGCTGATTGAGGAAGTGCGCTGCGGCCGCGCCTTCGCAGAGCGGCCACCAGAGTTTGGCGCGCTTGTCGGGGGCGTTTTCCCAGTCGAGCGTGTAGAAGAAGCCGCCTTTGTCCTTGTCCCAGCCGAGCGCCATGGACTGGAAGAAGAGGCCGCGGGCGGCTTCCGGCATCCAGTCGTGGCTCTTGCCGCCGAGAACCCAGAGCTGGAGGATCAGGCGGGCCCATTCGAGCCAATGGCCGGGCGTGGTGCCGGCCGGGCGGAACATCTCGTTCGAATGGTAGTAGTTGCGGTCGACCACCCAGTTTTCATCGAAATGCTCGGCGACGCGGAAGGCTTCCTCGCGGGCGCGGCGGTTGATGATGAGGTCGGCGATCTTCTCCGCCTTGGTGAGGTAGTGCCGCTCGCCGGTGGCCTCAAAGGCGGCCATCAGGCTTTCGGTCAGATGCATATTGGAGTTCTGGCCGCGATAGCCGGGCACCGGCTGCCAGTCGTCAGAGAATTCCTCCGCGATCGCGCCGTGGCTCTCTTCCCAGAATTTCTCGTCGATCACTTCAGTAATGTCGGCGAGCATGGCGTCCGCAAGCGGATGGCCGATGCATTTGGCTGAGGAGGCTGCCAGCAGGACGAAGGCGTGGCCGTAGCCCTGTTTGCTGTCGTCGGCGGCACCGGTGTCGTTTGCCTGCCAGAAGTATCCGCCGTTCTTCTGGTCACGGTGGCGGTCCCAGAGGTAACGCATGCCGTGGTCGACGATGTCGGCCGAGCCCGGGCGGCCAAGCAGGTGGCCGATCGCAAAGCAATGGACCATGCGGGCGCTGGCATGAATGCCGCGGGCGGGATTGTCGGTCGCTAGCGGCTTGCCATCGCGCGCCAGGTCGTAGAAGCCGCCCTTCGGGTTGATGGCCGAACTTGAGAAGAAATCGAAGAGGTCGTCGGCGCGGTTCAGCAGCCATTTGCGGTGGTAGGGCCGGGCGCTCCAGGGGGTGGATGGCGATGGCTGCGACTGATTTTCCGACATTTCTTCCTCCCGGGCTACATCGTTGCAGGTTCTATAGCCGATCACCGGTGCGCCTGCCACCGGTTGACCAAGGTCACGCACAGCAGGATCGCATGTTGACATAAAGATGTCTTTATGTGATTTGGCTCGTGTCGCATACGCAATAGGAGAGTTCGCAGATGCTCGATCAACTGTTCGGCCGCGAGGGCGCAAACCGTGACGGCGCGGAGATCCTGAAGGCGCTGCAACAGGCGGCCCGCGAACGCATCCTGATCCTTGACGGGGCGATGGGCACCGAGATTCAGGGCCTGGGTCTCACGGAGGACGACTTCCGGGGTGAACGCTTCCTCGGCTGCGCCTGTCATCAGCAGGGCAACAATGACTTGCTGATCCTGACGCAGCCGAACGCGATCGAAGACATCCATTTCCGTTATGCGATGGCCGGTGCCGACATTCTTGAGACCAATACCTTCTCTTCGACCCGCATTGCCCAGGCGGATTACGAGATGGAGGGGGCGGTCTATGACCTCAACCGCTATGGCGCCGAACTCGTCCGCCGGGCGGCTTGGCGCGCCGAGCGCGAGGACGGCAAGCGCCGCTTCGTGGCCGGCGCCATCGGCCCGACCAACCGCACGGCGTCGATTTCGCCCGACGTCAACAATCCCGGCTACCGCGCCGTCTCCTTCGATGACCTGCGCGCTGCCTATGGCGAGCAGATCGACGGGCTGATCGATGGTGGCGCCGATCTCATCCTGATCGAGACGATCTTCGATACGCTGAATGCCAAGGCGGCGATCTTTGCTTGCGAGGAGCGTTTCCTCGCCAAGGGCATTCGCCTGCCGGTGATGATCTCGGGCACGATTACCGATCTCTCTGGCCGCACGCTGTCGGGCCAGACACCGACGGCCTTCTGGAACTCGGTGCGCCATGCCCGGCCTTTCGCGGTTGGTCTCAACTGCGCACTCGGGGCGGATGCCATGCGGCCGCATCTGCAGGAACTGTCAGGCGTGGCCGATACGCTGATTTCTGCCTATCCGAATGCCGGCCTGCCGAATGAATTCGGCCAGTATGATCAGAGCCCGGAGGAGATGGCGGATCTCGTTTCCGGCTTTGCCGAAGAGGGCATCGTCAATGTCGTCGGCGGTTGCTGCGGCTCGACGCCCGCGCATATCGCGGCCATTGCCGAGGCCGTGAAGGGCAGGGTGCCGCGCGCGCCGGCCGAACATCGGCCCTTCATGTCGCTGTCGGGCCTTGAGCCCTTCGAGCTCACCAAGGATATTCCTTTCGTCAATGTCGGCGAGCGCACCAATGTCACGGGCTCGGCCAAGTTCCGCAAGCTGATCACCGCTGGCGACTATTCCGCAGCACTCGTGGTGGCGCGTGATCAGGTGGAGAACGGCGCGCAGATCATCGACATCAACATGGACGAGGGCCTGATCGATTCGCAGCAGGCGATGGTCGAGTTCCTCAACCTGATCGCCGCCGAGCCTGATATCGCCCGCGTGCCCGTGATGATCGATAGCTCCAAGTTCCCGATCATCGAAGCCGGTCTCAAATGCGTGCAGGGCAAGGCGGTGGTGAATTCCATCTCGCTCAAGGAAGGCGAGGAGAATTTTGTCGCGCAGGCAAACCTCATCCGCAATTATGGCGCGGCCGTCGTCGTCATGGCCTTCGACGAGAAGGGCCAGGCCGACACCTATGAGCGCAAGGTGGAGATCTGCCGGCGCGCCTACAAGATCCTGACGGAAGAGGCGGGCTTTGCGCCCGAGGACATCATCTTCGATCCCAACGTCTTTGCGGTCGCGACGGGCATCGAGGAGCACGACAATTACGGTGTCGACTTCATCGAGGCGACGCGGACGATCCGGCAGGAAATGCCTCTGGTGCATATCTCCGGCGGTGTCTCAAACCTCTCCTTCTCGTTCCGCGGCAACGAGCCAGTGCGCGAGGCGATGCATGCGGTCTTCCTCTACCACGCCATTCAGGCGGGCATGGACATGGGCATCGTCAATGCGGGGCAGCTGGCGGTCTATGAGAGCATCGACAAGGATCTGCGTGAGGCCTGCGAAGACGTGGTGCTCAACCGTCGCAAGGACGGGACCGAGCGGCTGCTGGAGATTGCCGAGCGTTATCGCGGCACGGGCGAGGCCAAGGCCCGCACGCAGGACATGAGCTGGCGTGAATGGCCGGTCGAGAAGCGGTTGGAGCATGCGCTGTTCAACGGCATCACCGAATTCATCGACATCGACACGGAAGAAGCGCGGCTAAAGGCCGAGCGTCCTCTGCATGTCATCGAGGGCCCCCTGATGGCCGGCATGAATGTCGTCGGCGACCTCTTCGGCGCTGGCAAGATGTTCCTGCCGCAGGTGGTGAAATCGGCGCGTGTGATGAAGCAGGCGGTGGCCGTGCTGCTGCCTTACATGGAAGAAGAGAAGCGGCTGAACGGCGGGACCGGCGAGCGTCAGGCCGCCGGCAAGGTGCTGATGGCGACCGTGAAGGGCGATGTGCACGACATCGGCAAGAACATCGTCGGTGTCGTTCTCGCCTGCAACAACTACGAGATCATCGATCTCGGCGTCATGGTGCCGGCGACCAAGATCCTCGAAGTGGCGAAAGCGGAAAATGTCGATGTCATCGGCTTGTCCGGCCTGATCACGCCCTCGCTTGACGAGATGGTGCATGTGGCCGCTGAGATGCAGCGGCAGGGGTTCACCGTTCCGCTTTTGATCGGCGGCGCGACGACGAGCCGGGTGCATACGGCGGTGAAGATCCATCCGCAATATAAGGCGGGGCAGGCGATCTATGTCACCGATGCCAGCCGCGCCGTCGGCGTGGTCTCGGCACTGCTCGCCGAGGACGGCAACGAGACCTATGTCGACGGCATCAAGGGTGAATATGCAAAGGTGGCCGAGGCTCATGCGCGGGCGGAAGCCGAAAAGCAGCGCCAGCCGCTGGCGTCGGCGCGGGAGAATGCCATCAAGCTCGACTGGAGCAGCTACAAGCCGACGAAGCCGAGTTTCACCGGCACCAAGGTGTTCGAGACCTATGACCTTGCGGAACTCGCCCGCTATATCGACTGGACGCCCTTCTTCCAGACCTGGGAGCTGAAGGGGCGCTATCCGGCGATCCTGGAGGATGAAAAGCAGGGCGAGGCGGCGCGCCAGTTGTTTGCCGATGCCCAGGCGATGCTCGACAAGATCATCGAAGAGAACTGGTTCCGGCCGCGGGCCGTCATCGGCTTCTGGCCAGCCAACGCCGTGGGCGACGATATCCGGCTGTTCAAGGATGACAGCCGCACCGAGGAGCTCGCAACCTTCTTCACGCTGCGTCAGCAGATCGCCAAGCGCGAGGGGCGGGCGAATGTGGCGCTCAGCGATTTCGTCGCGCCGCTCGAGACGGGCGTTCCGGATTATGTCGGCGGCTTCGTGGTGACGGCTGGCATCGAGGAAGTCGCGATCGCAGAACGCTTCGAGCGGGCGAATGACGATTACTCCTCGATCCTGGTCAAGGCTTTGGCCGACCGCTTCGCCGAGGCCTTTGCCGAGCGCATGCATGAACAAGTGCGCCGCGAATTCTGGGGCTATGCAGCGGACGAGGCCTTCACGCCCGAGGAACTGATCTCGGAGACCTATGGCGGCATCCGACCGGCGCCCGGCTATCCGGCCCAGCCCGACCACACGGAAAAGGTCACGCTGTTCTCGCTGCTCGACGCGACCAAGGCGACCGGCGTGACGCTGACGGAAAGTTATGCCATGTGGCCGGGCTCGTCCGTGTCAGGTCTCTATATCGGTCATCCCGACAGCTATTATTTCGGTGTCGCCAAGGTCGAGCGAGACCAGGTCGAGGACTATGCCTCCCGCAAGGGCATGGATGTGCGCGAGGTCGAGCGCTGGTTGGGGCCGGTGTTGAATTATGTGCCGAAGGCTGACGTCTGAGGATTGATTGGCGCTACGGCCCCTCATCCCCCTGCCGGGACCTTCTCCCCGTGAACGGGGAGAAGAGCGAATGCGGCCGGCGGCGTCACCTTCTCCCCGCCTGCGGGGAGAAGGTGCCCCGAAGGGGCGGATGAGGGGCAGGCGCTGAGGCGGCGAGCGGTGACCTCTCATCGGAAGCTCACCCTTCGCACAAACTCCCTCACAAACAGAATCCAAATTCGGCGATAAGTTATTGAGGCAGATTCCTAATTGCCTTCATGCCTCCAGCCTCAGCAGGATTGCCGTGGTGTCATCGCTCTGCTTGTAGCGCGGGTATTTCAGCCCATCCGGATCGATTTTGCGCTCCAGGTGGCGGAGCTCTGAGACCAGCGACTTGAGCCCCGCCGTTGCGGCGCGTTGGATCAGCGTGACCGGATCGTAAAGCTTGTAGAGGGCCACAAGATCGGCAAGACCATCTGAGCAGAGGAGGGCGGTGGCTCCACCGCCATGGACGGGCACGTCGACCATTGCCAGGTGATCGGCAGCTTCCGGCACGACACCGAACGTCCAGGTGCTGCCACCTTCGGTGTTCTGCAGCGCGCGACCGCGGCGGAGGTCTTCGAGCGTCTGCGGATCGTCATTGGCGACGCCGGCAGCCCCAATGCCGCCGACACGGGCGATGTGCTGGGCAGCTCGGTGCTGCTCCCATTCATAGGCGCCGGGGATCGGGATGACGAAATCGGACTGGCCGTCGTCGTGCAGGATATACATGCAGCTATCGCCAAGGCCGAACCAGCGGAAGCCGGTGTCGGTTGTCTGAAGAGCCGTCAGGCTGCAGAGCGGCCAGGCATAACGCGGCTGGTCGCCGGCCGTCGCGAGGAAGGCGTCGCGGGCTTCTTCGGAGACCTGCCGTAGCACGGTCTTCGGATCGGCGCTGCGGCTGAGCTCCCGCTCGAAACGGATGGCTGAGAATTCGGCGATCCAGGCTGCATCCGAGCCGAAGCCCTCCATGAACTGGCGGTCGCCAAGGCCTGTCGCGCCGTCGATGACAAAGGCTGCATCTCTGTTGTAGCCGAGCCTATCCTCGTTTGCGCGACCCTGCTTGCCGGGGTCGGAAATCGTGTCGATAATCGAAATCTGTGGCATTATGACCTCGTGCTGAAACGTCGTGCCGGACACCTCCGGCACGTACCGTGACTAGCATGGCAGGAGGTTCGCGTCAGCCGCGGGCGGCGCGAAAGCGGTTCATGATATCGGCGCGGTTCGGGTCGGTCATGGCGACCGCCAGTCCAAATTCCAGCGATGTCAGTATCGCCTCGTCGGGATAGACGATCTCATCGGAGAGGATCTCTGGCGGGAGCAGGGCGCGGATGCGGCTGTCGGTTGCCGTGCCGCCATGGACGATGTGCTCGCGGGCGGCAATGTCAGGGTCAATCAGGTGGTTGATCAGGGCATGGGCCGCGGGCTTGTTATGTGCCTTGGCGGGGATGGCATAATAGTCCGTCCAGATCTCTCCCCCATCGCTTGCGATCTCGAAGGCAATCTCCGGCACGTCGCGATGCATCTGGGCTGCATCGTTGCTCCAGCACATCGTCATCCAGGCTTCGCCGGTGCGCATGGCAGGCTGATAATCGCTCTCAACGGCCAGAAGATGCGGCCTCACCTGCATCAGCAGGTCTTCGGCCCGGGCAAGTTCCGCCGGATCCAGCGAGTTGAAGCCGTGGCCCAGCGCCACCAGCGCGCCGCCGATTGCGGTCAGCTGGTAGTCATGGACGATGGTCTTGCCGGAGGCCTCTGTCATCGCGCGGTCGAAGAACTCACGCCAGCTGCCGACCGGGTCGAGCTGTGCGGTGTTATAGGCAATGCCGGTGGTGCCGGCATTTTTCGGCACGGCATAGAAGGCGCCGGCCAGAACGCCGGGTTTGAGAAAGCGGTCGGAATGCGCGCCGATATCCAGATTGGGCAGCAGACGCAGGTCCAGCGGGGTCAGCATGTCGCGATGGAAATACGGCGAGATCGCGTATTGGGTCGGCACGATGATGTCCCAGGTTCGCCCGCTTTCGAGCGCTTTCATCATGCCCTCGTTGGAGCCGATGATCGAGATGTCGACTTCAACGCCGTACTTTGCGGTGAAATCCTCGAAGGTCTGGGGATCGTGGTAATTCGGCCAGGTGGCGAGGCTCACCTTCTTGCCGAGCGGCGAGCCTTCGGACGTCGCGATACTCGTGCGTCCGGTGCCGCCAAACAGAAGGGCCGCTGCGCCAAGCCCGGTCACGGCGAGGAAATGCCGACGCGTCACGGAGCCGCGCTTCAGGCGCATGAACTCTGCCATGAAGCCTTCGGCCTTCATCTCCGGTGATGTCTTCTGCTTGACCACGACTGCTCTCGATCCGTTGCCGGTTTCGTGCAGCCGAATTTCACCACAAACGAGTTAACGCTATCACACCTTAAGCTGGATCTTGCGTGCGGCGAGCGCCTTCAAACCATCCGATCGATGATGCTAATGCCGTTTTCGCGGAAGCTGTCCATGGTGGCGAGTGCTGGTGCCGCCTCAGACAGCGTGATGCGGCGGCCGATCAGGCGGTCCGGCGAGAGCTTGCCGGAGAGGATCATGCGCAGCATGGCGTCGTAGCGCCAGGACTGCATGCCGTGGCTGCCATAGATCTCTAGTTCGTGGGCAATAACGCGCGCCATCGGGATCGCCGGTGTTGCATGGTCCGCCAGCATCAGGCCCACCTGCACGTGGCGGCCGCGGCGTCTGAGGTTGAGGATCGAGTTGCAGCAGGTCTGCGGATGGCCGAGCGCATCGACGGAGACATGGGCGCCGCCACCGGTCACTTCGCGGACGGCTTCCGAGACGTTGGCGACCGCGCGGCTGTCGATGGTGACGGATGCGCCGAGCGCCTTGGCGAGCGCCAGCTTGTCGTCAGCAATGTCGATCGCCACGACATTGGCGCCAAGCGCCGCGCCGATCATGATGGCCGAGAGGCCGACGCCGCCGCAGCCGTGCACCGCCAGCCATTCGCCACCCTGAAGACGGCCCTGATCGACGACGGCGCGGAAGGAGGTGGCGAAGCGGCAGCCGAGGCTTGCTGCCGTCTCATAGCTGATCTCTTCCGGGAGATGCACGAGGTTCTGGTCGGCATAGTCGATCGCCACATATTCGGCGAACGAGCCCCAATGGGTGAAGCCGGGCTGGAACTGCTCCTCGCAGACCTGCTGATTGCCGGAGCGGCATTCCATGCAGTGGCCGCAGCCGGAGACGAAGGGGACGGTGACGCGCTCTCCAACCTTGAAGCGGCGGACATCGCGACCGACGGCCGAGATCGTGCCGGCCAGTTCGTGACCGGGAACATGGGGTAGCTTGATGTAGGGATCGTGGCCCATCCAGCCGTGCCAGTCGCTGCGGCACAGGCCCGTAGCCTTGACGGAGATCACCACGCCCGCATTGCTCGGCGTCGGATCGGGCAGGGTCCGGATTTCCGGCGCTGCTCCGAAGGCTTCGTAATACATCGCGCGCATGGGCTTCCCTCCAAATACGAGAATGCCGCCTGGGCGGGCGGCATTCAGACCGTTCTTCCGTCGTTTCGGTTTGCCTCAGTCGGCGAGCAGGATCAAGGCAGTCGGATCGATCTTCACGCCGACGGTGTCGCCGACAACAGGGGGCTTGATGCCCGGGTCATTGAAGGTGTCGAAGGAGAGCGTCTTGCCGCCGACATTGATGCGGGTCCGGATGACCGATCCGAGGAACTGGCTGGACGCCACTTCGCCATGAACCGTTGCCACGTCGGCGCTGGCGAGCGTGCCGGCTTCCGGGCGCATCGCGAGCTGAATGGTCGAGCCGTTCTTGGCCGGGATGGCTTCCTTGATCGCCAGCGTCTTGTCCCCGATCTGAACAATGCCCGCGCTCTGGTCGGTCACAACAGCATCGAGCACGTTGAGCGTGCCGACGAAGGAGGCGACGAAGCGGGTGGTCGGGCGGTTGTAGATCTCGAAGGGCGTGCCGATCTGGTCGGCCTTGCCGGCATTCATGACGACGATGCGGTCGGAGATCGACAGCGCTTCTTCCTGGTCATGGGTGACGAAAACGGTGGTGATGCCCAGCTGCTGCTGGATATGGCGGATTTCCTCGCGCAGCGAAACGCGGATCTTGGCATCGAGCGCCGAGAGCGGTTCGTCAAGCAGAAGCACCTGCGGCTTGGGTGCCAACGCGCGGGCGAGCGCCACGCGCTGCTGCTGGCCGCCCGAGAGCTGGTAAGGGTAGCGCTCGGCGAGGTGATCGAGATGGATCAGCGCCAGCATTTCCTTCACGCGCTTGTCGATATCGGCTTTCGGCATGCCCGAGATCTTCAGGCCGAAGGCGACATTGTCGGCGACGTTCATGTTCGGAAAGAGGGCATAGGCCTGGAAGACCATGCCGATATTGCGCTGGTTCGGTTTCAGGTAGGTCTGATCCTTGCCGGCGATTTCGATCGTGCCACCCGAGGGCGTCTCGAAGCCGGCAATCATGCGCAGAACGGTGGTCTTGCCGCAGCCCGATGGACCGAGGAAGGAGATGAATTCGCCCTTCTCGATCGCCATGTTGAAGTCGTGCACGACCTGGGTGGCGCCGAAGGATTTCTTGAGGTGGGAAAGTGTCAGGAAGGTCATGAAAAGAATTCCTCAGGCCTGGCGCGGGGCTGTTTTCTGGAGGCGGGACACGAGCTGGATCAGACCGAGGCAGCCCCAGGTGATGCCGAAGGCGATAACGGCGAGTGCAGCCGGCTCATAGGCGCGGTTGGCGCCGAGAAGCTGCATGAAGGGTCCGAAGGCCGGCTTGTTCAGGAGCGCTGCCATGGTGAATTCGCCAATCACGATGGCGAAGGTGAGGAAGGCGCCCGAGAGCACGGCGACGAGCACGTTCGGCAGGATGATCTTCGAGATGATCGTGAACCAGCCAGCGCCGAGGCTTTGTGCGGCCTCCGTCAGCGTGCCGATGTCGATGGTCCGAAGGCCCGTGTCGACAGCGCGGTACATGTAGGGGAGGGCGAGCGTCGCATAGCCGAACATCAGCAGCACGTCCGTGCCGAAGGCAGAGCCCGTCAGCGGCAGCCAGCTGGAGGTGTTGTAGAGGCGGATATAGCCAAAGACGATGACGATCGCCGGAATGACCAGCGGCAGCAAAGTCACGAACTCGATATAGGGACGGAGGCGCGGCAGCTTGAGGCGCACCCAATAGGCTGTGGGTACCACCAGGAAGACGCCGAAGAGGATGGTGACCAGCGCCATGGTGACAGAATAGGTGAATGTCTCCTGGAAGCGCGGATCCGTCAGAACCTTGACGTAGGCGTCGAAGGAATATTCTCCGCGCCGCATCTTGAGCGAGAAGTTGGTCATGCCGATCAGCGGCAGGAAGAAGTAGAGGAGGCCGAAGATCAGGGCCCCCCAGGCCCAAAAGCGCTTCATTTCAGCCACCTTTCGCTGCGGGCGCGCAGCCAGATATACAGAGCATTGGCGACACCGGTGACCGCGATCATGCCGAAGGCGAGCGCGTAGCCGAGATGGGGGTCGCCCAGCACGTCGCCGCGGATCTGGGCGAAGAGCAGGATTGGCACGATATTCAGCGAAGAGCCGGTCAATGCGATCGCGGTTGCGACAGCGCCGAATGCGTTTGCGAAAAGCAGTGCCATCGTGCCCAGGATCGAGGGCAGCAGGATCGGGAAGGCCACGAGGCGCCAGTACTGCGCATTGGTCGCGCCGAGGATCGAGGCTGCCTCGCGCCATTCGCGCTTCAGACCGTCAAGAGCCGGGGTGATGATCAGGATCATCAGCGGGATCTGGAAGAACAGATAGGTGACTGTCAGCCCCCAGAAGGAGAGGAGATTGAAGCCGAGCAGGCGAAGATCGATTCCGAGCTGGGTTTTCAGGAAGACGGTGAGCAGGCCGACCGGGCCGAGGGTCGCCAGAAAGGCGAAGGCGAGCGGAACGCCGGCGAAGTTGGAGGCGACGCCCGAGAAGGTCAGGAGCGGGCCGCGGATCCACTGCGGCAGACCGCCAAGTACGACGGCTGCGGCAACGCCGAAGCCGATGAGGCAGCCGAGGATGGCGGAGGCGAGGCTGATCTTGATGGAGATCCAGTAGGCCGCCATGATCGAAGGCGTGAAGAGCCCACCGATGTTATCGAGCGTGAACGAACCATCAGGACGCTGGAATGCGCCGATGACGATCTTCATGGTCGGCATGATCAGGAAGAGTATCACGAAGGCTGCGAAAGGCAGGACGCCCAGCCAGTGAAGTGGAAGTTTCGTTCGTGGCCGTGCCTGATGGCCCGGGCCCACTGACTCTGTCGACATTCGATCTGCCCCTCTTGTCCGCCTCTGGGCGGATCTTCTTAAAATGCAAGCGCCGCCCCGACCTTAGACAAGACCGGGGCGGCACATCAAGGTCTCGACTTACTGGACGTTGGCGCCGACGACGCTGTCCCAGCCGCCGACAACGGCAGCCTTGTTGGCGTCGACTTCTTCGAGCGTCGGGAAGTACGCCTTCTCGTAGGATTCAGCCGGCGGCAGAGCGTCGAGCAGGTCCTGCGGAACCTTGCCAGCCTTGACCATGGCGTTGAAGCGGGCCGGGTGGCAGTAACCCTTCAGCCAGCCGAGCTGACCTTCGTCGGAGTACAGGTGTTCCATCCACAGCTTGGCAGCGTTCGGGTGCGGCGCGTAAGCAGAGATGCCCTGAACGTAGACGCCGGCCAGAACGCCGGATGCCGGAACGACGACTTCGACCGGCGGGTTGCCGGCGAGCGTGTCACGAGCCGAAAGGGCGTTGTAGTCCCACATGACGACGATCGGGGTCGCGCCCTGTGCGAGCGTGCCGGACTTGCCGATGACGGGTACGAAGTTGCCGGCCTTGTTCAGTTCGCCGAAGTACTTCAGACCAGCTTCGCCAGCGTCCTTGCCAGCAGCTGCGCCCGATGCCATGCCGGCTGCGAGAACGCCGAGGATGGCCTGGTTGGAAGCGCGCGGGTCACCTGCGAGAGCAACCTGACCGGCATATTCCGGCTTCGTGAGGTCGGCCCAGTCCTTCGGGGTGTTGGCGACGAGGTCCTTGTTCACCAGGAAGGACATGACCCCGTAGTAGTCGCCGTACCAGTAGCCTTCAGCGTCCTTGATGTTGTCAGGGATTTCGTCCCAGGTGGAGACCTTGTAAGGCTGCAGCAGGCCTTCGGCCTTCATCTGCGGACCGAAAGCCAGACCAACGTCGACGACGTCAGGAGCCTGCGGGCCCTTGTTGTCCTTGTTGGCCTTGATGGCTTCGACTTCGTCAGCCGAACCAGCGTCTGGGTTCAGTTCGTTGACGGTGATTTCCGGGTACTTCTTCTTGAAGGCGGCGATGACTTCGCCGTAGCCGCACCAGTCGTGGGGCAGGGCGATAGTGGTCAGCATGCCTTCCTTCTTGGCGGCTTCGATCAGCTCGGCGCTCGGTTCTGCGACGGCGACAGCCGAGCTTGCCATGACCAGCGCCGTGGTCATCGAAAGGATCTTGCGGAATTGGGTCACTGTAGTTCTCCTCTAGGTGTTGGAAGCGATGCGGTTCACTTATGTGGCCTTTGTTATGGTTATGTGACGGATACCGGCCTTGCGTGGTCTGTCTATATTTGCCCGTATCCTGAATTATCCTCCGTTTCGGTCTGTCCAGCTCATCGGGGCTTTCGAAACAGGCGAGCCTGCTCGAAAAGTCCTTCAAGCGTATTC
The DNA here is from genome assembly GCF_056323085.1 of Allorhizobium sp. nf9_anc. NCBI lineage: Bacteria > Pseudomonadati > Pseudomonadota > Alphaproteobacteria > Hyphomicrobiales > Rhizobiaceae > Allorhizobium > Allorhizobium sp. nf9_anc. Next base: position 1,187,336 of record NZ_CM150481.1, read on the forward strand.
ATGCGTTCACGCGTCTCGTCCCAGGACGAGCTCTGAACGGCTTCGATCAGGGCTTCGACAACAAACAGCGTCACGACGCAGCTGTCCCATGCCGACGGGGCCTCGATATGTAGTTTGAAACAGTGGCGGGCATGCTGTGCCACCGGCGACATCCACTGGTCCGTGAAGACGATGATCTGCACGCCGTTGGCGCGCGCGACCTCGGCCAGGGTGGTGAGATCCGCCTCGTATCTCCTGATGTCGAAGATCACGAGAACGTCGCCGTCCTGCATGTTCAGGACGTGCTGCGGCCATGAACTGGCGTTCGACGACATCAGCGTCGTGCGCGGTCGGATGACCTGCATATGGGTGAAGAAGTATTCGGCAAGCGCCCCGGTGATGCGTCCACCGACGAAATAGACGCTGCGATTGCGGTCGCCGATGAGGCGGGCTGCTTCATCGAAAGTGGCCGTGCGCAGTTCTCCGAGCGAGTTGCGCAGATTGGCCATGACGGCTTCGGCAAAGCGGTTGAGAATATGTCGGTTGGGGGCATTGGCCGCCCAGCGATCGTGCTTGGCGATCGGATTGGAGATCGTTGCCTCGAGTTCCTGATGCAGATGGGCCTGGAATTCGGGATAGCCCTTGTAGCCGAGCTTCTGAACCATGCGGGCGACGGTCGGCGTCGATACACCGGCGTTCTCGGCAACGGTCGTAATGCTACCCAGCCCGGAGACGGGGTAGTTCTGCAGCAGGCTTTCTGCCAGCTGTCGTTCGGCACGCGTCAGCCCATCGAAATGGGCATGGATCACGTCCGACACCGTCGTCGACGCATTCATCAAGGACCGATTGACTCCCCTCAAGCCGATCTATCGCCAGCTTTTTCAGGATTAAGCCTCGCTGTCACAATTGAGTCAACCGCCCCTTGAAGAGAATTTTTCAGTAGCGGATTGACAGACGCTTAACCGTGAAGAATTCTCTTCGAAAATAAATTGGGCCAACGAGCCCGGGGGACTGCCAGCATGCTCTTGAGGTCGGGGATCCTGACATCGTCAGAAGGTGAGGTCGTTGCATTGGAAAATGCGATGGGCGCCAGTGGTGTTGTCATCGTCTGCGAACACGCGTCTTCCGTGCTGCCAAAATCTGCGGGCGACCTTGGTCTGTCACCGGAGGCCTTGTCCAGCCATATCGCCTGGGATCCGGGCGCTCTTGCGATTGCGCGGAAGGTCTCGGAGGCTCTCGATGCGGTGCTGGTGCATCAGCGCTTCTCGCGGCTGATCTACGACTGCAACCGTCCGCCGGAATCGCCGGCGGCCATGCCGGAAAAGAGCGAGATTTTCGAGATCCCCGGCAATCGGGCGCTGAGTGTGGCGGAGCGTTATGCCCGCACGGCTGCCCTCTACATTCCCTTCCACGACCGCATCTCTGCCGAGATCTCGCGCCTTGAGGCAGAGGGACGGAAGCCTGTTGTCGTGACCATGCACACCTTTACGCCCGTCTATTTCGGCAAGCCTCGGGAGGTCGAGATCGGCATCCTGCATGATACGGATAGCCGATTGGCGGATGCGATGCTGGAGTCGGCACAAGGCGGCCCCTACAGGGTCGAGCGCAACTCTCCCTATGGCCCGGAAGACGGCGTCACCCATACGCTTCGTCTGCACGCCATTCCGCAAGGATTTGCCAATGTCATGATCGAGGTTCGCAACGACATCGTGCGCGACGCTGCGGGTGTGGAGGCAATCTCCTCCTATCTCGCGGACTTGATTTCAGGAGCCCTCGAAAGGGTCGCATAAATACTTCCAGCCGCTGGGCAAACCAGACATCAAAGAGGGAACGGATGCCGGCATATCATTGGATGAGACAAGGACTGCGGAAGCGGTCCGGGGCGGCGGTGGACTGATGCCGCAAGCGCTGCAGACCTATGTGCGCGTCGTCGACGCCTTCAATCGCCGCGTCGGTCGGATCGTCATGTATGGCATCTTCGTCATGATGGGCATCCTGCTCTACTCGTCGATCTCCAAAACCATGTTCCTGCCCGCCAGCTGGACGCTTGAAATGGCGCAGTTCGTCATGGCGGGCTACTACCTGCTGGGTGGCGCCTATTCGTTGCAGCTCGACAGCCATGTGCGCATGGATCTGCTCTACGGCCGCTGGTCGCCGAAGACGAAAGCCATCGTGGATGTGATCACCATCATGATGCTCTTCGTCTACCTCTTCTTCCTGCTGTGGGGTGGCGTGTCGAGCACGACCTATGCACTGCAGTATGGTGAAACCAGCTACTCCTCCTGGTCGCCCTACATGGCGCCCATCAAGATTGTCATGGTGATCGGTATCTTCCTCACCTTCCTGCAGGCCACCTCGATCTTCATCAAGGACCTTGCCACCGCGATGGGGAGGCCGTTCGCATGAGCGAATACCTTGGCTATGAAATGATCGCGCTCCTGATGTTCTCATCGATGATGATGTCGATGCTGACAGGGCAGCGCGTGTTTGCGACCATCGGTTTCGTCGGTGTGGTCGCGGCTGCCGTGCTCTGGGGCAATGGTGGCTTCGAGATGGGCTTCTCGGCCGGCATGAAGCTGATGAAGTGGTACCCGCTGCTGACGCTGCCGCTCTTCATCTACATGGGCTACATGCTGTCGGAATCGGGCATTGCGGAAGACCTCTACAAGGCCTTCCATGTCTGGTTCGGCGGCATGCCGGGAGGTCTGGCGATCGGCACGATCGGACTGATGGTCGTGATCTCGGCGATGAACGGGCTCTCGGTTGCGGGCATGGCGATCGGCGCGTCAATCGCACTGCCTGAACTGCTGCGCCGCGGCTACGACAAGATCATGGTCTCCGGTGTCATTCAGGCGGGCAGTTCGCTCGGCATCCTGATCCCGCCGAGCGTGGTGCTTGTGCTTTACGGCATGATCGCGCGCCAGCCGGTTAGCCAGCTGTGGCTTGCGGGTGTCTTCCCGGGCCTGCTGCTCGCGACCCTGTTCTGCATCTACATCTATATCCGTTGCCGCCTCAATCCGGCGCTCGGCCCCGCCCTTCCCAAGGAAGAGCGCGACATGCCGATGCGCGAGAAGCTGAAACTGCTGCAGGCTGGTATCCTGCCGTTCCTCATCTTCTTCTTGATGATGGGGCTCTTCCTGATGGGCATTACCAGCCTAGTGGAAAGCTCGGCCGTCGGTGCGCTGGGTGCGCTCTTCGCCGCCTGGTACAAGGGGCGCCTGACCAAGGCGGTCTGGAACCGGGTCCTCGAGCAGACGCTCGGCATCTCCTGCATGTTCATGTGGATCATCCTCGCGGCTCTTTGTTTTGGCGCCGTCTTCGATGGCCTGGGGGCTGTGAAGGCGATCGAGAACCTGCTGGTCAACGATATCGGTCTGACACCCTGGCAGATCCTGATCATGATGCAGCTGTCGTTCCTGGTGATGGGGGCCTTCCTCGACGACACGGCCATGCTGGTCATCGTCGCGCCGCTCTACATCCCGCTGGTCGGCAAGCTCGATCTGGGCGTCGACAACGCGCTGATCTGGTACGGCGTGCTCTACACGATCACCTGCCAGATCGCCTACATGACGCCGCCCTTCGGCTACAATCTCTTCCTCATGAAGGCGATGGCGCCGCCCGATTTCCGGCTGATCGACATCTACCGGTCGGTCGTGCCCTTCGTGCTGATCATGCTGCTCGGCATGGTGATCATCATGATCTTCCCGCAGATCGCGACCTGGCTGCCAAGCCAGATCTATCTCAGAGGCTAGCGTTCGAATGACAAGAGGCCCGGCAAACGGGCCCGGCACCAGGACTACCCGTCGGACCTTAAGGGATGGCGGGCATCAAGAGAACCAAAGAACAGAGGGAAACGAAATGACCAACAGCAGACGTTCATTCCTGAAGACGGCCGCCATGGCGACACCCGCCGTTCTGGCAGCACCTTATGTCAAAGCCCAGAATGCCAAGATCACCTGGCGCCTGCAGACCTATGCCGGTGCGGCACTTGCCGAATTCGTCATCCGCCCGGCCGTCGACGCTTTCAACAAGGCGGCCAATGGCGAGATGGAAATCCAGCTCTACACCGCCGACCAGCTCGTCCCGACAGGCGAACTGTTCCGCGCCATGCAGGCCGGCACGATCGACGCCGTCCAGTCGGACGACGATTCCATGAACTCGCCGGTCGATATCAAGGTGTTCGGCGGCTACTTCCCGTTTGCCTCGCGCTACAGCCTCGACGTGCCGACGCTGTTTTACGAGTACGGTCTCGCCGAGATCTGGGACGAAGCCTATACGGAAGTCGGCGTTAAGTGGCTGTCGGCCGGTGCCTGGGATCCGTGCAACTTCGCCACCAACAAGCCGATCACCAAGCTCGATGATCTCAAGGGCCTGCGCGTCTTCACCTTCCCGACGGCCGGTCAGTTCCTGTCGCAGTTCGGCGTCGTTCCGGTCACCATTCCGTTCGAAGATGTGCCGGTTGCCATGCAGACCGGTGAAATCGACGCGATTGCTTGGTCTGGCATCACCGAGGTCTTCACCTCGGGCTGGGTGGATGTCACCAAGTACTTCCTCACCAACAACGTCTCCGGCGGCTGGGCGGGTTCGTTCTTTGCCAATGCCGACCGCTGGAAGGAAGTGCCGCCGCATCTGCAGACCCTGTGGCAGATGTGCATGGATAGTTCCCACTACAAGCGTCTGCACTGGTACTGGGGTGGCGAAGCCCGCCTGCGCGCCGAAGGTGGCCGTCTCGAACTCACCAGCATCCCGGATGCCGAATGGAAGACGGTCGAAGATGCGGCGCATGTCTTCTGGGAAGAGGTCGCCAAGCAGACGCCGCGCACCGGCAAGGTCGTGGAAATCCTGAAGAAGTACAATGCCGACATGGAAAAGGCAGGCAAGCCTTACCGCTACGGCTGATAACACGACATGGCGATCCGGCTCCGGCCGGGTCGCCTTCATAAAACAAGACGGCATGAGCCGAGCGCTGCCCTGGGAACACCGAGATGACCACTTACACATTCGAAGAGTTGAAAAAAGACGTCGCAGAAGGGCGCATCGACACGGTTCTGGCGTGTCAGGTGGACATGCAGGGCCGTTTGATGGGCAAGCGCTTTCAGGCCGAATTCTTCGTCGAGAGCGCCTACAAGGAAACCCATAGCTGCAATTATCTGCTCGCCACCGACATGGAGATGGAAACCGTCTCCGGCTACAAGGCGACAAGCTGGGAGAAGGGCTACGGCGACTATACGATGAAGCCCGATCTTTCGACGCTTCGCCGGATCCCCTGGCTCGAAGGCACGGCGCTGGTTCTCTGCGACATGCTCGACCACGCGACCCATGCCGAAGTGCCGCATTCGCCGCGCGCCATCCTGAAGAAGCAGGTTGCCCGGCTTGAGGCCATGGGCATGAAGGCCTTCATGGCGACCGAGCTCGAATTCTTCCTCTTCGACCAGACCTATGACGAGGCGCGGCTTTCGGGCTATCGCGACCTGAAGCCGGTTTCTGGATACAACGAGGACTACCACATCTTCCAGACGACCAAGGAAGAAGATGTGATGCGCGCGATCCGCAAAGGCTTGCAGGGGGCCGGTATTCCGGTCGAGAATTCCAAAGGCGAGGCTTCTGCCGGGCAGGAAGAAATCAATGTCCGCTATGCCGATGTGCTCACCATGGCGGACCGCCACGTGATCATCAAGAACGGCTGCAAGGAGATCGCCTGGTCGAAGGGCAAGGCCATCACCTTCCTTGCCAAGTGGCATTACAACGCCGCCGGCTCCTCGTCGCATATCCACCAGTCGCTGTGGTCTGCCGATGGCAAGACGCCGCTGTTCTTCGACAAGGACGGGCAGTACGGCATGTCCGAAACCATGAAGCATTACATGGCCGGGCTGCTCGCCCATGCCAGCGACTTCACCTATTTCCTGGCACCCTACATCAATTCCTACAAGCGCTTCGTCGCCGGCACCTTCGCGCCGACTAAGGCGATCTGGTCGAAGGACAACCGCACCGCCGGCTATCGCTTGTGCGGCGAGGCGAGCAAGGGCATCCGCGTCGAATGCCGCGTCGGCGGCTCCGACCTCAACCCCTATCTTGCCATGGCTGCCCTGCTGGCCGCCGGTATTGACGGGATCGAGAAGAAGATGGCGCTGGAGCCGGAATTCTCAGGCGATGCCTATGGTGCGCAGGGCGCCCGCGAAATTCCAAGGACGCTGCGGGCGGCTGCAGAGACGCTTCGTGGCTCGGCCATGCTGCGGGCCGCTTTCGGCGATGACGTGGTGGACCACTACGTTCGTGCTGCGGAGTGGGAGCAGGAAGAGTATGATCGCCGGATCACGGACTGGGAGGTTGCGCGCGGCTTCGAGCGCGCGTGACCAAAGGCGGCCTTGAGCCCGCCACGATCCCCGGCGTAAGGGTGGAAACAAGGACAGCGGCTGCGGCCGCTGTCATTTCGTTCTAGAACAACAGGAAGACGATCATGACGATGATCCAATGCATTTCGCCGATCGATGGATCGGTTTACGCGGAACGTCCGGCCATGTCGCTGGAAGCGGCGACCGAGGCCGTGGCTCGTGCCCGCAAGGCGCAGAAGGCCTGGGCGCGCCGGCCTCTGGAAGACCGCGTGCAGCTCGTGCTGAAGGGTGTTGCCCGCCTCAACGAGATGTCCGACGAAGTCGTGCCGGAACTCGCCCACATGATGGGCCGTCCGGTGCGTTACGGCGGCGAATACAAGGGCTTCAACGAGCGGTCCAACTATGTCGCGGCAATTGCCGCCGACGCACTTGCGCCGCTGGTCGTCGAAGCCAGCAACAATTTCGAGCGCCGAATCGAGCGCGAGCCGCATGGCGTCGTCTTCGTCATCGCGCCGTGGAATTACCCTTACATGACCGCGATCAACACGATCGCGCCGGCACTGATGGCCGGCAACACCGTCGTCATCAAGCATGCGACGCAGACGCTTCTCGTTGGCGAGCGCATGGTGCGGGCTTTTGTCGAGGCTGGCGTGCCGGATGATGTCTTCGTCAACCTCTTCCTCGACCACGCCACGACATCTGCGCTGATTGCGGCTGGCAATTTCAACTTCATCAACTTCACCGGTTCTGTCGAAGGTGGTCGTTCGATCGAGCGGGCGGCTGCCGGCACCTTTGCCGGTCTCGGCCTCGAGCTCGGCGGCAAGGACCCGGGTTACGTCATGGAAGACGCCGACCTGGATGCCGCCGTCGATACGCTGATGGATGGCGCGACCTACAATTCCGGCCAGTGCTGCTGCGGCATCGAGCGCATCTATGTGCATGAGAGCCTCTACGACGCCTTCGTCGAGAAGTCGGTCGCCTGGGTGTCGAACTACAAGCTCGGCAATCCGCTCGATCCGGAAACGACGCTTGGCCCGATGGCCAACAAGCGCTTCGCCAAGGTGGTGCGCGAGCAGATCGCCGACGCGGTTTCGAAGGGTGCCAAGGCGCAGATCGATCCGAAGCTCTTCCCGGCCGATGATGGCGGCGCCTACATCATGCCGCAGGTCCTCACGAACGTTGATCACTCCATGGCCTTCATGAAGGACGAAACCTTTGGTCCTGCTGTCGGCATCATGAAGGTGAAGAGCGACGAACAGGCGCTCGAACTCATGAATGACAGCCCCTATGGCCTGACCGCCTCGCTCTGGACGCAGGATCCGGAGCGCGCCGCCCGCATCGGTCGCGACATCGAAACGGGCACCGTCTTCATGAACCGTGCCGACTATCTCGACCCGGCGCTCTGCTGGACCGGCGTCAAGGAAACCGGCAAGGGCGGTTCGCTCTCCGTGCTCGGCTTCCAGAACCTCACCCGTCCGAAATCCTATCACCTGAAGAAAGTCACGAAATGAACATCGTCGCCAACTGGAGCTACCCCACCGCCGTCAAGATGGGACGTGGCCGCATCAAGGAACTGGCGGACGCATGCAAGTCGCTCGGCATGAAGAAGCCGCTGTTGATCACCGATCGGGGCCTCGCACCGATGGCGATCACGCAGACGGCGCTCGACGTCCTGGAAGAGGCGGGTCTCGGCCGCGCGCTGTTTGCCGATGTCGATCCGAACCCGAATGAGAAGAACCTTGAGGCCGGCATCAAGGCCTACAAGGATGGCGGCCATGACGGCGTGGTTGCCTTCGGCGGCGGCTCGGGCCTCGATCTTGGCAAGTGCGTTGCCTTCATGGCTGGCCAGACGCGGCCGGTCTGGGACTTCGAAGATATCGGTGACTGGTGGACCCGTGCCAATTCCGACGCCATCGCTCCGATCGTCGCCGTGCCGACCACGGCTGGCACCGGTTCGGAAGTCGGTCGCGCCTCGGTCATCACCAACTCCGTCACGCATGTGAAGAAGATCATCTTCCATCCGAAGTTCCTGCCCGGCGTCGTCATCTGCGACCCGGAACTGACGGTCGGCATGCCGAAGATGATCACGGCCGGTACGGGCATGGACGCGTTCGCCCATTGCCTCGAAGCCTATTCCTCGCCCTTCTATCACCCGATGAGCCAGGGCATCGCACTTGAGGGCATGCGTCTGGTCAAGGAGTTCCTGCCGCGCGCCTATCACGACGGCACGGATATCGAGGCCCGCACCAACATGATGTCGGCAGCCGCCATGGGCGCTACCGCCTTCCAGAAGGGGCTTGGTGCGATCCACGCGCTGTCGCATCCGATCGGCGCCGTCTACAACACCCACCACGGCATGACCAATGCGGTCGTGATGCCGCCAGTGCTGAAGTTCAACCGGCATGTGATCGAGGAGCGCATCGAGCGTGCGGCTGCCTATCTCGGTATCGCCGGCGGCTTCGACGGCTTCTACGACTACGTGCTGGCTCTCCGGGCCGAACTGCATGTGCCGGCGAACCTGACCGCCATGGGCATTGCCAATGATCGGATCGACGAGCTCTCGGCGATGGCGATCGAGGATCCGAGCGCTGGTGGCAATCCTGTCAAGATGACACTCGAAAACACCAAGAAGCTGTTCGCCGACTGCTTCTAATAGGGCGTGCTGATCGCATTGAGGACCCCGTCACAATGTGTGGCGGGGTCTTTTTCGTGTCTTGCTCATGCGTTGGTGATCGGTCCAGCCCTTGCTGGCAGATGTTAGGGCAGGGCGAGTCGCGCCGTCGCATGTCGGCAGATGCCTAGCTGTGCGCGGCTCAGTAGCGACTGACCTGCGCATTCTTATTCGCGAATATACTTTGTTTTTCCGTTGCTTCTCCCCAATATGGGGGAGGGCGTCAGGTGTCCCGTTTCCACTTTGTTAACCATGTTTGCCCCATGATCACTGCATGGGGCGCCGATGATGCTGGCTGCTCAAGAGCGATGAGCCGCTCGGATCCGACCTCCCAAGGAAGCAGCATGCCAGTCATTTCTTTTGCCAATGCCAAGGGCGGTGCCGGCAAAACCACCGCAGCCCTTCTTCTCGCCACTGAACTGGCACATCAAGGATATCGCGTCGCCATTCTGGATGCCGATCCGCAACGCTGGATCACCCAGTGGCACGAGATCTCCGGTCCGCAGCGCAATATCGAAGTGATCTCCGAAGTGACTGTTGCTTCGGTTCAGGGGCATATCCGCGAGCTGTCGCGCACAAACGACTACATCATCATGGATCTTGCCGGTGCGCGCGATGCCATGGTCACAACGGCAATCGGCCTCTCCGACCATGTGATGATCCCGGTTCAGGGCTGTGCCATGGATGCCAAGGGCGGCGCCCAGATCCTCGACCTGATCAAGCTGATGGAAGATGCCGGCAACCTGGTCATTCCGCATTCGGTCGTCCTCACCCGTGTCACCTCGATGGTGACAACGCGCGCCCTGTTGACCATCAAGGGTCTGCTCGCCGCGCGTGGCGTCAATGTCGTCAATACCCCGATTGCCGAGCGCAGCGCCTATCGCGAAATCTTTGACTGTGGTGGCACGCTGTATTCGATGGATGCAGCGAAGATCAGCAATCTCGACAAGGCCCAGGAAAACGCCAAGTCGTTTGCCTCGGAAGTCATGCGCCTGCTGCCGGTAAAGGTTATCCGCTCCAGCGAGCCGCGTCGTCTGTTCCGGCTGGTGCGTTCAGCCGCCTGAAGCCATAGCTAACTTCCGCTATCATCACCCGCGTCTGGCCAGCCAGGCGCGGGTTAATTCTATGTCGCGAGCCTCCATGGCATGCCCGCAGGGCAAAGCATGCAGCTCGACCTCTGCGTCTGCAGACTTCATCAGTTCAGCCAGGTTCGTAGCATCGGATGGCCGCCGTCGCGGATCTTGTTTTCCGGCTATCAGCAGCACCGGACGTCTCCCCAGCGGTTCGACGGCGCGGGTTCCATAGGGCGGCTCCGGGCGAAGCAGGACTGCGCCTGCAACCAAATGCGGGTGGTCGACCAAGAGAGCTGCCGCTGTGACCGCGCCGCTGGAATACCCGATCAGAAGTGGTGCGGTTTCATGCCTTTCGGTGATGGACATCAGAAGCGAGGCCAGTTCCTGGCTTCGCGACGCCAGATTGGACGTGTCGACCGACCGGTCGGCGCGTCGGCGGAAGAAGGTGAACGCCTCGTCGTCCTTCTCCTGGCCTCTCGGAAAATAGCAGGGATGGGCTGGTGCGACTTGCCCAGCCAAGCCAGTGAGCGAGGTTTCGTCGCTTGAGCTTCCGTGAAGGAAGATCACCGGCTGGAAAGAAGCCTGTCCCCGCCGGCAGATCGTGAGATAGCCGCTGATCGAGACCGTTTCGGTGTCGTCACTCGACAAATTCCACCGTCACGCCGGCCTTCACCATCTTGGCCAGTTCAGTCGCGTCCCAGTTTGTCAGTCGGATACAGCCGTGGCTCTGGGTGCGGCCGATCTTGGAAGGTTCGGGCGTGCCGTGGATGCCGTAGGTCGGCTTGGAGAGTGCAAGCCAGACCGTGCCCACTGGGCCGTTCGGGCCGGGGGGGATCGACAGGACCTTGGTGTTGTTGCCCTGCTGGAAATTGACCTTCGGATTGTAGGTGTAGCCCGGATCGAGCGCGATGCGCTCGATCGTGACCGTGCCCGATGGCGAGGGGGTGTCGGCCGAGCCGATGCTTGCCGGATAGGCGGCAATCAGGCTGCCGTCTTCACCATAGGCAAAGACCTGTTTCAGACCCTTGTTCGCGACGATGCGTGCGACATTGCCCTTCTTGACGGGACCCGGCTCCACCACCTTGATGGTCGTGCCAGGGATCGAGAAGTCGACGCCGGGGTTCAGCTCGCGCAGATAGCCTTCGTCCATGTGGAAGCGCTCGGCGAGCATTTCGACGGTCGAGGTGTAGGACAGGGCGGGCAGCTGTGCCTTGTGGGCGTAGTCGTCCGGGATCGAGGCGACGAACGGGCCGGCTGCGTCGCCCGCCGTGATCGTGTAGCTCTTGATTGCGAGGCCGCCGGAGAGGCGCAGGCGTTCGAGGATATCGTCTGCATTGTTCGGGTCGAGCGTTTCGCCGGTCATCTCTTCCCAGGCGACGATCGCCTTGTTGACGTTCTGGCCCATCTTGCCGTCGATGACGCCGGGCGAGACGCCTTCGCGATCAAGGAAGACCTGCAGAGCGGTGATCTCAAGGCGCGACAGATTGCTCTTCACCGGGATTTCCGGGGTGACGATCCGGGCCGGCGCGTTGTCGGCTGGGGCGGGCAGATCAGGGCCGCCATAGGGCATGTCCTGAGGCATCTGATCGAGAGGAACCTGGTCGCCCGGCATCGCATCGGGGATCGACGCTGTGGTCACGTCATCGTCCCAGCCGCGCGGTTCCGGCTGCTGGGGCTGGCCGTAAGGGTCATAGACGCCCGGCAGGCCGCGATCGCCGCCCCGGTTTTGCGGCGGGTAGTAGCTCTCGGCGGGAATTTCGGTCGCGACGAGATTGCCCATGCGGTCGATGAGAACGGTGCGGCCCATGCGGTCGCGGCTGATCACGACTTCGCCCACTTCCGGCACGAAATCGAGAATATCGCCCTCGGGCGAGATCAGAAGCGTGTGCGAATTGCGGTCGTCGTAGACGGATTGCGCCGAGGCGGTAAGCGCCGCCGTCAGCGATATGGCGGTCAAGGCAGCCAATCCCAGGCCAGTATTCTTGATATCGAACACGATTCGTTTTTCCTCGTCTGAACCAGCGACAAACGCGTGAAATTTGACACTAATGTGGAAAAGGTGAATTCATAGTGAATATAGGGTTAACTTACTGTGGGGGCAGTAGAGCCGAGACGCTTTAAAACAGAGCTTTGTGGTTCGGCTGTAAGGGGGGAAGATGCAGGATCGACTGAGATTGGAAGACTTTTTACCCTTCCGGCTGATCCGGGTCGCGGAGACTGTCGATAACGGCTTTGCGCACTTCTGTGGTCCGGAGGATGAACTGTCCTGGTCGGAGTGGCAGGTGCTCTGGTCTCTGGGCGAGCGTTCGCCGACCACTGCCAAGGCGATTTCCGGCTATGCGGGTCTGAGCAAAACCAAGATCAGTCGCGCCGTGAAGGTTCTCGAGGACAAGGGCTATCTGCTTCGCAAGCGAGACAGGTCCGACCGTCGCTTCGAGCTTTTGTCCCTGACGCAGAGGGGAAAGGAGCGTTTCGAGCGACTGGCTGGCGAAGCAAGCGGCTTCCAGCGCTGGCTTGAGCGCAGTGTCAACATCGCCTATCTCTCCTCGCTCGACAGCGGGCTCGTCGGACTGGAGGATCTGATTTCCACCGGTCACCTTAGAGCGCCGCAGCAGCAGGCCGAGGAACCGCTCGCATGATCATGTTTTCCGGTCCCAAGGGACCGCGTCTGGCTCTCGACGAAGGCTCCGTCTTCGATGTCGGCGCCTGCATTGTCGACGGCGTTGATCTGGCGCCCGGTCGGGCCATTCCCGATGACGGCGACCCCCGCATCGATCATTCGCTTGAAGGCTTCCTCTTCACCTGCGGTCCGGACCACATCCGCCACCGGGAGCCGATATCCGGCAAGGATGCAAACTATCCGCTGCATGGCTCCTTTTCCGCCAATCCGGCGCATTCGATCGAATTGACGGTCGAGGACGAGGATCTCGTGGCGCGGGCCATCGTCGACGTTGCGCTTGCGGCGGGCGGACATGCCCAGTTGCGCCGTCAGTGGCGCCTCAAGGGTGAGAGCGGCGAGGTGCAGCTTGCCGACACGGTGGTCAATGTGGGCGATTCCGCCTTTCCGACCTTCCTGATGTATCACATCAATCTCGGCGCCAAGCATTTCGATCCCGGCACGCGGCTCGAAGGGGCCATGCTTGAGGGCGGTGGTCTGCCCTGGGCCTTCGGCGACGGAGACGGCGGGATCTTCTGCGTGCCCGCCGGGCATGGTGGTTGGGCGGAGCTCCGGCTCGGGCCGCTGGAGGGGATCGGTGGCAAGCGGCTGAAGGTGCGCTTCCGCACGGACACGCTGCCGCATCTGCAGGTCTGGCGGAACCAGAGGCTCCCAGCCCATATCCTCGGCATCGAACCCGTCTCGCATCGCTGGGTCTCGCGAAACGAGCTCGAAGCCGCGGGTGAGTTCGACATTCTCGAACCCGGCGAGAGCCGTGAATACGGGCTCGCGTTTTCCTTCGTCTGAGGCGGGACGGCGAGGCTGTCGAGATTGACGCCTACGGATGCCCGTCGTAGATGTTTGGCCCCAAGAAATTGACGAGGTGCCCCGATGAACATCCGCCAGATCAACGAGGAATATTCGGTCAGCGGCCAGATCACGGTCGATGAGGTCGACGAGGTCAAGGCGCTCGGCTTCAAGTCGATCGTTTGCCATCGCCCCGACGGCGAAGAATTCGGGCAGCCGGAATTCGCAGCCGTTGCCAAGCGCGCGGAAGAGTTAGGTCTCAAGATCAAACACGTGCCCGTCGGACCCATGGGCGTGACACCCGATGCCGTTGCCGACATGGTTGATGCACTCGAAGAATTCGAGCGTCCTATGTTCGGCTATTGCCGTTCCGGCGCCCGTTCGGCGGCAACCTACGAACACGCGCAGCGCCAGCGCGGCTGACGCGTCTGTTCCATGATCCTTGGCCGGACCTGCGTGTCCGGCCTGTCTGTTTTCTAAACCAGCCTCAAGCAGGAGATTCCCCATGAGCATCAAGCGTATCGAGCCCGGCAAGCGCATGAGCGGCGCCGTCGTCCACGGCAACACCGTTTACCTGGCCGGCCAGGTCGGCGAAGGTTCGACCGTGACCGAGCAGTCGAAGTCGGCGCTCGCCGAAGTCGACCGCCTGCTGGCTGCTGCCGGTTCGGACAAGTCGAAGATCCTGCAGACGATCATCTACCTCTCCGACATGTCCACCTTCGGCGAAATGAACGCTGTCTGGGAAGCCTGGATCGACCCGGCCAACCCGCCGGCCCGCGCCACCAGCGGCGCCCCGCTCGCGACCCCGGACTACAAGGTCGAGTTCATCGTCACCGCTGCCATCTGATCTTTCAGGGCAACGTACAGAATGCAAAAGGCCGGGAGCGATCCCGGCCTTTTGTTGTTTCTCCGGCGGTTGCTCAGGGCTCATGGGCTGGCGGACTTGTGTCTCCGGCCAACGAGCCAGCGATACAGGCGCCCGTCGATGGAGAGCAGTCCGAGCGCGATCAGGCCCATGCCGGCGAAATGGTTGGAGGCCAATCTTTCGCCGAGGAACAGATAGCCGAGCAGGATGGCGCTGACCGGAATGAGCAGGGTGACCAGGGAGCTGTTGATTGCGCCGCCGACCGCGAGGATGCGGAAGAAGAGGATATAGGCGAGCGCCGTCGACAGCAGCCCGAGACCCAGAAGCGCAGCGACGGTCGTCATGCCCGGCATCTGCAGATGCCATGGGGTATCGATCAGCGCGACCACGGGTATCATCATCAGCGTCGTCGCCGATACCTGGCCGAATGCACTGGTTGCCGGCGAGATGCCCATCCGCCGGAAGCGCCGGCCGAAGACGCCAGCAAAGCCATAGGACAGGGCTGCGCCAAGGCAGGCGAGGAGGGGCAGGAGCGGTATGGCCTCTGTCTCCACTTGGTTTCCGGCCATCAGCACTGCGACACCCAAGAACCCAAGGGCGATGCCGACGAGTTTGTTGCGCGTGATGCCTTCGTCCGATGTCAGAACATGCGCGACGAGGATTGAGAAGATCGGTGTGGTCGCGTTGAGGATCGAGGCAAGGCCGCTGGCAATCTGGGTCTGCCCCCAGAAGAGAAGCGTGAAGGGGATGAGATTGTTGAGGAGACCCATGCCCAGGAAAGCGGTCCAGGTGGTGACGTCTGCGGGGATGGGCTGGCGGCGGATGCGCAAATAGACGAAGAGAGCCATTGCCGCGATCGCAACGCGGGCCAGGACCACCGTGAGCGGCGGCAGTTCGGAGAGGGCGACTTTGGAAAAGAAGAATGAACCGCCCCACAGAACGGACAGTGCCAGGAGAAGAGCCCAGTCGACAAGGCCCATGGATTGGTTTTGCTGCATGCGATGGTTCCAGGGTTGATCTGTTCGACATGAGTGGCCCGCCGAACCGCGATTTGCTCGCCGGATTCGGACTCTGTCCTTTTGGGGCTCTAAAAGCTGATGTAATCTCCGATCATGAGCCTCGATATCCCCCAATGTGAGCAGGCATGGCTTGCGCGTGATCCCCAGTTTGACGGCCGGTTCTTCATCGGCGTTCGAACGACCGGGATCTATTGCCGTTGTGTCTGTCCGGTGCGCCAGCCTTATCGCTGCAATATCGAATTCCTGCCGAGTGCGGCGGCAGCCGAACTTGCGGGCTATCGCCCCTGCCTGCGCTGCCGCCCGGAAACGGCGCCGTTCAGCCCGGCCTGGAAGGGCAGTGCTGCTATCGTCGAAAGGGCAGCAAGACTGATCCGCGACGACGGCGCACTCGACGCGCCCGGCGCGACCGTCGAGGCACTTGCTTCCCGGGTTGGCGTGGGCGGACGGCATCTGACGCGGCTGTTTCAAAAGCATCTCGGCGCAAGCCCGCTGCAGGTGGCGAAAACGGCGCGGGTTCAGCGCGCCAAGCGCTTGCTGACCGGCAGTGACATGACGATCACCGAGATTGCGCTACAGGCAGGCTTCGGAAGCGTCAGGCGGTTCAATGCCGTCTTTCAGGAGGTGTACAAACGGCCGCCGACGGCGATCAAACGGAGTTCGTCGCCACGTCCCTCATGATTGCCCTGTCGGGCGTGACCTCTGACCGAACAGAAAAATGGCCGGGGATCAGCCGGCCATTCTGTTTTGATTCAACTGCCTGTCAGGTTTTGTTGCGAATTTGAGTCAAGGTCCGGGTCGGCGTGATCGCTTCCGGGTCGAGCTTGATTTCGATGATCGCGGGCTTGCCGGAGGCGCGGGCGCGCAGGAAGGCAGGGGCGAAATCCTCCGTCTTTTCGACGGTTTCGCCGTGGCCGCCATAGGCCTTGGCCAGCGCTGCGAAGTCGGGGTTGGTCAGGTCGGTGGCGCTGACGCGGCCCGGATATTCGCGCTCCTGATGCATGCGGATCGTGCCATACATGCCGTTGTTGATCACGAGCGTGATGATCGGCAGGTTGTAGCGGATGGCCGTCGCGAATTCCTGGCCGTGCATCATGAAGCAGCCGTCACCGGCAAAGCAGATGACCTCACGTTGCGGGAACAGTTGCTTGGCGGCGACGGCTGCAGGAAGGCCATAGCCCATGGAACCGGAGGTCGGGGCTGCCTGGGTGTTGAAGGCCTGGAAGCGGTGGAAGCGATGCAGCCAGGTGGCATAGTTGCCGGCGCCATTGGTGAAGATCGCATCCTTCGGCGTATTGGCTTCGATCCACTCCATGATCGGCCCCATCTGCACAGCACCCGGGCCTGCCTTGGGCGGCGTCGACCAGGCGAGATAGGCTGCATGCATGGTCTCGGTGCGCTCGGCCCATGCGGGCGCGGCGGGTGCATCGAGCGATGCGAGTGCTGCGACGAATTCCTCAGGGGCGGCACAGATCGCGAGATCGGCACGGTAGACGCGGCCGAGTTCGGACGGGTCTGGATGCACGTGCACGAGCGTCTGCGCTGGGTAGGGGATGTCCATCAGCGTGTAGGAGGAGGAGGGCATTTCAGAGAAACGGCTGCCGAGCAGGATCAGCAGATCGGCCTCCTTCACCTCTTTCGCCAGCGCCGGGTTTATGCCGATGCCGACATCGCCGGCATAGGACGGATGCAGGTGATCGAAGAGCATCTGGCGGCGGAAGGAGCAGCCGACCGGCAGCCTGAACTTTTCGGCGAAGGCCTGGATGCCGGCGACCGAGGTCTCGCTCCAGCGCGTGCCGCCGAGGACGATCATCGGGCGTTTGGCGGTCTTCAGCATGTCGCCGAGGGCGGCGATCTGGCTTGGGCCGGGATGGGCCTCTACGGGTGTGTAGCGCTTGGCTTCCGGGGCTTCGACCTCGTCGAGCAGCATGTCCTCGGGCAGCGTCAGCACGACCGGGCCTGGGCGGCCGGAGGTGGCGACCGCGAAGGCGCGGGTGACGAATTCCGGGATGCGGCGGGCATCATCGATCTCGCCGACCCATTTGGCGAATTCGGTGAAGGCACGGCGGTATTCGACTTCCTGGAAGGCTTCGCGCTCCTTCATGTCACGGCCGATCTGACCGATGAACAGGATCATCGGGATCGAATCCTGCTTCGCGACATGCAGGCCGGCAGATGCGTTGGTGGCGCCCGGACCACGCGTGACCATGCAGATGCCGGGCTTGCCGGTGAGGCGGCCCCAGGTGTCTGCCATCATCGCGGCGCCGCCTTCCTGGCGGCAGACCAGCGTCTCGATGCCGCTGTCCTTCAGCGCGTCGAGCACGGCCAGATAGCTTTCGCCGGGAACGCAGGACACACGTTCGACGCCATTGGCCTTCAGCGCCTCGACGATCAGTTCACCGCCGGTTCTCTTCATCGCGTCTTCCTTTCCAGCTCGGCCAGTTCGGCCAGAATTTCGTTTCCGTGCTCGCCGATACGCGGGCTCGGGCGCTCGTAGCGCAGGGGTGTCTCGGAGAGCACGATCGGCGTGCGCACGCCTGGGATCACGGTGCCCTTGTCGTCGGTCAACTGGATCTTGAGGCCACGCGCCTGAACTTGCGGGTCGGCGAACATTTCCTCGATCGAGTTGATCGGCCCAGCCGGCACGGCATTCGCCTCGCAGGCAGACAGCAGATCGCGCTTCTGCCACTTCTCGGTCTCTGCCGTGACGATCTGGCGGACTTCAACCTTGTTGGCAACACGGGCCTTGTTGGTGGCGAAACGCTCGTCCTCAGCGACTGAGGCTATTCCGAGGATGGTGCAAAGGCGTTTGAACTGCCCGTCATTGCCGACCGCAAGGATCAGATGGCCGTCTGATGTCGGCACCACTTCATAGGGGCTGATGTTTGGATGGGCATTGCCGAGCCGTGTCGGCGCCTTGCCCGAGATCAGGTAGTTCATGTTCTGGTTGGCGAGCACCGCCGACATGACGTCGAGCAGCGCCATATCGACGAACTGGCCCTGGCCTGTTTTCATTACATGGATGAGGGCGGCCTGAATGGCGGTCACGGCATAGATGCCGGTGAAGATGTCGGCGATCGCCACACCGGCCTTCATCGGTTCGCCGTCCTTCTCGCCCGTAATCGACATGAAGCCGGACATGCCCTGGACGATGTAGTCGTAGCCGGCGAAATCGGCATAGGGGCCGTTCTGACCAAAACCGGTGATCGAGCAGTAGACGAGCTTGGGATTGATTGCCTTCAGGCTCTCGTAATCCAGCCCGTATTTCTCAAGGCCGCCGCGCTTGAAGTTCTCGATGATGACATCGGCCGAGGCGCAGAGGCGGCGGACCGTTTCCTGGCCCTCCGGCGTCTTCAGATCGACTGATATCGAGCGCTTGTTGCGGTTGGTCGAGTGGTAATAGGCAGCCGAGAGGTTTTCGCCATCGGCGCCCTCAACGAAGGGTGGTCCCCAGGCGCGTGTATCGTCGCCGCCTTCGGGGTTTTCCACCTTGATCACATCGGCGCCGAGATCGGCCAGCATCTGGCCCGCCCAGGGGCCTGCAAGCACGCGGGCGAGCTCGATCACGCGAATGCCTGAGAGCGGGGGCGGGGCGGTGGGCTTGGTCGTCATGGCGCGATCCTGTGCCGTGTCGTCAGGCCGTGTAATCTGACCCTTTTGGATCGCTGGCCATGACAAGAACTGCTGTCGAGCGAGCTATACCGCCGGATTTTGCCATCTGCACCTGATATTCTCTCATGGCATCATTCCGTTTCGGCAAGAGATCAGAGCATCAAGGGCCGAGATTGCCGAGCCAGGCGAGGAAATCGCCAATCGCCCTTTCGCGGCCGATCTCGTTCAGCGTCTCGTGGCGCATGGTCTCGTAGACGGTGGTTTCGACATCGGTCATGCCGGCATCCAGCATGCGCTGGCCTAGCCAGCGGATCTCGCGGCCCTTGTTGGTCGCCGGATCCTCGGCGCCGCCGACGAGATAGACCGGAAGCCTCTGCGGCAGGCGGGCGAGGCGTTCCGGGTCGGCGCCGGCAAAGGTTAGCTTAAAGATGTCGCGCCACATGGAGACGCTGGCGTCGAAGCCGCAAAGCGGGTCGGCGATATAGGCGTCGACTTCCTTCGGATCATGCGAGAGCCAGTCGAAGGCCGTGCGATGGCCAGGGATCGCGCGGCCCCAGGCGGCAAAGGTCGCCTTCGGCAGGATCAGGGAGGGGACATCGGACCCCTTCAGCATCTGCTCAAGGTAA
Source organism: Allorhizobium sp. nf9_anc (assembly GCF_056323085.1). Lineage (NCBI taxonomy): Bacteria > Pseudomonadati > Pseudomonadota > Alphaproteobacteria > Hyphomicrobiales > Rhizobiaceae > Allorhizobium > Allorhizobium sp. nf9_anc. The sequence goes on from NZ_CM150481.1 coordinate 1,206,973, forward strand.
AGCACGCCCTGGGCGAAGCGACCGGCAAGGCCGGGATTGAAATTGGAGTTCCAGATCGAGAGCGCCGCGAAGGCCTGCGGGTGCTCGGTCGCGACATTCAGCGCGATCAGGCCGCCCATGGAATGGCCGAACAGAATGATCGGTAGTCCCGGGTGTTTGCCGGCCGCAAGGTCGCGCATCGCCATGACATCGGCCACGACCTTTGCAGATCCGTCCTTACGGGCGAAGGATCCTAGCGCCGCATCTGACGCCGTGGTCTCGCCATGGCCGCGATGGTCGTGGGCGTAGACGTGATAGCCAGACGCTGAGAGCGCTACCGCGAAACCCTCATAACGCCGCGAATGTTCTGCAAGGCCGTGGCAGAGGAGGAGGATGCCGCGCGGGGCGGTCTCGGCAGGCTGGTGGTGATAGGCGAGGCGAGCCCCGCTCGGGCTGTCGAGCCACTGTCGCTCTGCAAACATCTGGATCCCCTTGCATTTTCCCTTGTGTTGCCTGCTGTACCCCGTCTGTCAATCAACGGCCTTGATCGAGGGCAAAGGAATTTTCATTCCTTTGCGTCTAGCTTCCACGCATCGAACGAAGGTCGGGGATCAGGCATGGCGGAGACGGAGCGATCGGCAGCGGGGCGAGGTGGCATGTGGCCCTTCGTCATTGTGGCCGGTCTCCTGCTGGTCATGGTGGCTTTCGACAGGATCGACGGGATCTCCTTCTTCGGGGACATCGACGATGATCTCAGGTTGCTGCAGCTGAAACATCTGATAGTGACTGGCGGTTGGTACGACCTCACTCTGCCGATGGTCCAATCGCCCGAGATCTATCTTTCGCCTTGGTCGCGCCTGATCGATCTGCCCTATGCGGTGTTGACCTTGCTCCTTCAGCCTTTCCTCGGGCCCGATCTCGCTTTGGTTGCCGCAACTCAGATCTGGCCGCCGGTGATGCTGCTCGTTTTTGCGGTGCTTACCGTGCGGACGGTGCAGGCGTTGACTCCACCGGAGGCCCTCAGCGTTCCCGTCTGGCTGGTGGTCGGCTTCGTGCTGATCTTTGCCGCCTTCGAGTTTTCGCCGGGACGCATCGATCACCACAATGCTCAGATCCTGGCGATGATGGTGATCCTGTACGGACTTGTCAGGGACCAGGGTCGAGGTGGTCGGTTCGTCGGATCAGGGGCGGCGATCTCTCTCGTCATCGGCCTGGAATGCCTGCCCTTCGTCGCCGTAGCCCTTGCGCTTGTTGCCATGGGCTTTGTTCTGCGAGTACCCTTCGCGCGCCGGATGCTGGTCGAGACCGGCATATCCATGGTGGTGGTCGCGCTTATCTCGGGGATTGCCTTCATTGGACCCGGCGCCATGCTGCAGACGGCCTGCGACGCATATTCGGCGCCCTATATCGCAGCGCTGTGCGGTTTTGGCGCCTGCTTCTGGATCTCAGGCCGGTTGGTTCCGGAAGGCGCTGGTCCGCTGCCGCGATTGCTGACGCTTGCGGTGTCCGGCGCGCTCGTGGTTTGCAGCCTCGTGCTCCTCTTTCCGTCCTGCCTTGCCGGGCCTTACCAGATGATCGATCCGGTTTCCCGCTTCTACTGGTTCGAGCGGATCCAGCAGGAGCAGAGCATTCTGGGGTTCCGGCAGATCGGACAGACGGGTGCCGCTGTGCTGGTGTTTCTGGCGCTGATGGCGCTCGTTGCGTTGTTTGCCTGCCCTTTCTGGCGTCGGGAAACGGGCGGCAGCGCGCGGCACTGGGCGGGCTACCTGTTTGCCTGTAGTTCCCTAGCCATGACCGTGCTCCTGATCCGCTATGTGCGATTTCCGGCGGCCGTGATGCCGGTCTTTCTGCCGCTGGCGCTTAAGCTTTGTGTCGATACGCTCTCAGATGGTGAGGGACGGCGGGCGAAAGCACTCGTGATAGCGCCTGTCGCGGTTCTGACAGCCGTCGTGGGCGGTCTCTATGCGCTCATGCCCTACCGGCCGTCACCGCAGGACGCTGTCTGGCTGATGTCGGTGGATGATTGCCGGGGCGAGGATTTCGCCGAGTTGAACGGGCTGGCGCCCGGCCGGATCCTGGCTCCGACCGGCATCGGGCTTGCCCTGGCGGCGCATGTGCCCGATGGCGTCTCGGTCATGGCGATCCCGTTCCATCGCGCGGCCCCGGGCATTAAGCTGAGTTTCACCGCCTTTGCGGGGGCCGATGCCGCCGCGCGGAAGGCTGCACTTGAGGAAGCCGATTATGTGGCGGTCTGCCACGTGCCTTTTCACGTTCCGTCCGAACAGGCGCCACTCTATGCGGCACTGGTCGGCGGGCAAGACTGGCCGGGGCTCGTGCCCGTCGCGGGCGCCGAGCCGGGCCGCCTCAAGATCTACAGGGTCGTGCATGATGCGCTGAAGTGATCGTGAGGCTCTGTTCCTCGCGACAAGAGGCAGAAAAACCCGGCATCCTGGCCCGGTCTGCATTGCTCACGCGACGCAATTCGCCTACATAGCGGCAAATTCCCATTCCCGCCGGAGCAAGACCCCATGGCACGCCAGTTCATCTATCACATGTCGGGACTTAGCAAGTCCTACGGCGCAAAGAAGATTCTCGAGAACATCCATCTCTCGTTCTATCCCGATGCGAAGATCGGTATCCTCGGCCCGAACGGCGCCGGTAAGTCGACCGTGCTGCGCATCATCGCCGGTCAGGACAAGGAATACACCGGCGAAGCCTGGCTCGCTGAAGGCGCCACCGTCGGCTACCTGGAGCAGGAACCGCATCTCGATCCGGCCAAGAACGCGTTTGAAAACGTCATGGAAGGCGTGGCCGACAAGCAGGCCGTGCTCGACCGCTACAACGAACTGATGATGAACTATTCCGACGAGACCGCCGAAGAAGGCGCCAAGCTCCAGGATATCATCGACAGCCAGAACCTCTGGGATCTGGAGCAGCAGGTCGAAATGGCGATGGAAGCCCTGCGCTGCCCGCCGAAGGATGCAGACGTCACCCTTCTCTCGGGTGGTGAGCGCCGTCGTATCGCGCTTTGCCGTCTGCTCCTGTCGCAGCCGGACCTGCTGCTGCTCGACGAACCGACCAACCACCTGGACGCCGAGACCATCGCCTGGCTCGAAAAGCACCTGCGCGACTATCCGGGTGCCGTCATGATGATCACCCACGATCGCTACTTCCTCGACAACGTCACCGGCTGGATCCTCGAGCTCGACCGCGGCCGTGGCATTCCGTACGAAGGCAACTATTCGGCCTACCTTCAGGCGAAGGCCAAGCGCATGCTTCAGGAAAACCGCGAAGAAGCCGGCCGCCAGAAGGCGATCTCGCGCGAACAGGAATGGATCGCATCCAGCCCGAAGGCCCGTCAGGCGAAGTCCAAGGCCCGTATCAAGGCCTATGAGCAGCTGGTTGATGCGGCTGAAGGCATTCGTCCCGGTGATGCGCAGATCATCATTCCGGTTTCCGAGCGTCTCGGCCAGGTGGTCATCGAACTCGACGGCATCACCAAGGGCTTTGAAGGCCGCACGCTGATCAACGATCTCTCGATCAAGCTGCCGCCGGGTGGCATCGTCGGCATCATCGGTCCGAACGGCGCCGGCAAGTCGACGCTGTTCAAGATGATCACCGGTCAGGAAAAGCCGGATGCCGGTTCGATCCGTGTCGGTGACACCGTGCATCTCGGTTATGTCGACCAGAGCCGCGATGCGCTCGATGGTTCGAAGACCGTCTGGGAAGAAATCTCGGGCGGCGCCGAAATCATCAAGCTCGGCAAGTTCGACATGAACTCCCGTGCCTATTGCGGCGCCTTCAACTTCAAGGGTGGCGACCAGCAGCAGAAGGTCGGCAATCTCTCCGGCGGTCAGCGCAACCGCGTGCACCTTGCCAAGATGCTGAAGGCCGGCGGCAACGTTCTGCTGCTCGACGAACCGACCAACGACCTTGATACGGAAACGCTGGGTGCGCTTGAGACTGCGCTCGAGAACTTCGCCGGTTGCGCGATCATCATTTCTCACGATCGCATGTTCCTCGACCGTCTGGCGACGCATATCCTGGCTTTCGAAGGCGACGGCCATGTCGAATGGTTCGAGGGCAACTTCGAAGACTACGAGCAGGACAAGATCCGCCGCCTCGGCCCGGATGCGCTCAACCCGGGCAGCCAGTCCTACAAGCGCCTGACGCGCTGAGGCGCTCTGATCCGGTTGTGACGAAACAAGGCCGACTTCGAAAGAAGTCGGCCTTTCTCTTTGGCTGAAACCGCTCAAGGCCATTGCTCAGCATATCGTATTTTAGAAATTCTTTAATTTGTTCTGCGTACTAATTTCCCCAAATTGGCAGCGAATAGGGTTTGCGCTGCCTGCGCTGTTTGGGGAGGGCATATGGCCGCGCTATCGCTTCGGAAACAACTCTATCTCATTGCCATCGCGCCGCTGGTCGCCTTTCTTTGGCTGAGCGTCACCTCTGTCTGGCACAGTTATCAGCAATATGCCGAGCTTGATCGTCAGATGGTGGTTCAGACGCTTGCTATGGCAGGCGGGCAGATCGCGCAAGTCCTGCCGGCCGAGGCCTTTGCCACAGCCGACAATCGCGCCGAGCGTCGCAAGGCCGTGGATGAAGGGTTGGCGACTTTGAAGGCTGCCTATGCGGGCTGGCAGTCCAGTGGCGAGCGCGACGAGACCATCGAGAAGGCGTTTGCCCTGATTATCAGCAAGGAAGAGGGACTGGCCGAGTATCGCAAGGCGGTCGATGTCGGCAAGGCAACCTCGGATGCGGCGCTGTTCGTGCTGCAGCCGGCCTCTGCCGCCGGACTGGAACTCGTGCGCCGTTCGGGCGGGACCATCCAGGATCTGGAGCTCGCGAGGCTCATCGATGGCTATTACGCGCTCATGCAGGTCAACGATTCCGGCCTCATCGAGATCCGCCTGGGCGAGCAGTATTTCTCCGGTGAACCGCTGGCACAGAAGCAGTATTCCTTCTTCCTGCATGCCCGTTCGCTCCGCGACCGGTTCACGCCCCTGCTGCGGGAGTTCCTGCCGGGCGATATCGTGAAACCTTTTGATGATTTCCACAGTGGTGCGGAGGGGCAGTTCCTCGTGTCCGCGCGTCAGAAGATCTGGGAGAATGCGCCCGCCGGTGCTGATCCAGCCTCCGGCGAGACCTGGGCGCAATTGACGGGCGCACAGGCCGGGATGATGGCGAAGCTCATTGCCCAGACCGATGCCTTCCTGACCAATGGTGCCCAGCAGAAGCTGAATAGCCTGCGCGGTGACTTCCTTCAGGGGACGGCGATCTCGGCCGGTGTGACGCTGGTCGTGCTCGGGCTCTTCTTCTTCGTCGTCCGCACGGTGTCGCAGATGATTCGCGGAATTGCCGGGCGGATGCAGACCCTGGCCGATGGCGATCGTGCGAGCACGATCCCGTTCACCGGGCGTACCGACGAGATCGGTGTCATGTCGCGTTCGGTCGAGGTGTTCCGGGACGCCGCGATCCGCAACGCGCAGCTGGAATCCGAAGCGGAAGAGAACCGTGTCCGCGCCGAACGAGAGCGTGCGGAGATGCAGGCGCGGGCGGAAGCGGATGCCGAAGCGCGCCTCACAAAGGCAACCGGGACACTCGCTGCCGGGCTGAAGCGTCTCGCGTCCGGCGACATGATGTGCGAGATCGACGAACAGTTCGCCCCGCAATTCGAGGCCCTCCGCCAAGACTTCAATACGTCTGTCGATCAGCTGCGCGGCGTGCTGGTCTCGGTTGGTCGTTCGGCCCATGCCGTCAGCGGCGGGTCCGGCGAAATCTCGCATGCCTCCGATGATCTGGCCAAACGCACCGAACAGCAGGCGGCTTCGCTCGAAGAAACGGCCGCAGCGCTCGAGGAAATTACCTCGAACGTCACGGCAACTTCGCGGCGGACCGGTGAGGCGCGTGACATCGTCCGCAACACCCGCAGCCGTGCCGAGGAGTCCGGCGTGGTGGTCGGCAATGCCGTCACCGCCATGGAGCGCATCGAGCATGCCTCCAAACAGATCAGCCAGATCATTTCCGTGATCGACGAGATCGCCTTCCAGACAAACCTTCTCGCGCTCAATGCCGGCGTGGAGGCCGCCCGTGCGGGCGAAGCCGGCAAGGGCTTTGCCGTTGTCGCCCAGGAAGTTCGGGAGCTTGCGCAGCGCTCGGCCAATGCGGCGAAGGAAATCAAGGCACTGATCGGCAATTCCGAGGTGGCCGTCAGCGAAGGCGTGAAGCTGGTCAACGAGACTGGCGATGGCCTGACGGCGATTGCAGGGCTCGTACAGTCGATCAACGAGCATATGGACGCCATTGCGTCAGCCGCTCAGGAGCAGTCTGTCGGCCTCGGGGAGGTCAATCAGGCGGTCAACCATATGGATCAGGCGACGCAGAAGAATGCCGCTATGGTCGAGGAGATGAATGCAGCGTCCGCAGGCCTTGCGCAGGAAGCGGCGGGGCTTGCTGAACTCCTCAGCCGGTTCAGAACCGGAGAGGGCGTTCAGGCGTCCTCATCTTCGAGAGCAGGCCCCGGCGGGGACGAAAGGCGCACGCCTGCACATTCACAGGGTCGAATGTCTGCGCGGCCGGCGGTTTCAGGAAACACCGCGCTTGCCCGCGAGAGCTGGGAAGAATTCTGACCGCAGTTCGCCTCGCGCTTTTCATTTCCAGTCACGTCAGACGGCTGCTGCAAGGCGGCCGTCTTCGTTTTTCCGACCACATTGCGCCGACGGAAAACTTTCGGCTTGCATCATCCGCTGAACAGACATAAAGATATCTTTATGTCATTATTGCGGTGGTGCTGATGAGACTGGGCGTCGATACTCTTGTGGATTTGCTGAAGGCGGCGGGCGAGCCGACCCGCCTGCGGCTGCTCACGCTGCTGTCTTCCGGCGACCTGACCGTTACGGATCTTACCGAAATTCTCGGTCAGTCGCAGCCCCGTATCTCGCGCCACCTGAAATTGCTCGCGGAAGCCGATCTGATCGATCGTTACCAGGAAGGTGCCTGGGCCTATTTCCGTCTGAAGCAGGACGGAGCGGGCGCCGAACTCATTCGCCTGCTGCTCGATGCCGCCGAAGAGAGCGATCCCGTTCTGCAGCGTGACCGCGATCGCCTGGCTGGCGTGAAGCGGGCGAGGGCCGAGAAGGCGCAGGCCTATTTCAGCCGCAACGCGTCCGAATGGGACGAGCTTCGCCGGCTGCATGTCAACGATGCCGATGTCGAGGCCGCGCTTCTGCAGATCGTTGGCACCGAAGCCGTCGAATCGATGCTGGACCTCGGCACCGGCACGGGGCGCATCCTGCAATTGCTCTCACCGCGGTATCGTCGGGCGATCGGCATCGATGCCAGCCGTGACATGCTGGCGGTTGCCCGCTCCAATCTCGACAAGGAAGGCATCCTGTCGGCCAGCGTGCGCCATGGCGACATTCTGAACCTGCCGCTCGATGCCGGCGACTACGATCTCGTGACCATCCATCAGGTTCTGCACTTCCTCGAAGAGCCGGAACTGGCGCTGGCGGAAGCCGCGCGCATGCTGCGGGACGGCGGCCGTCTGGCGATCATCGATCTCGCCCCGCATGCCCATGAATATCTGCGCGACGAGCACGCCCATGTCCGTCTCGGCTTCTCGCATGGCGTCATGGCCGAATGGCTCGGCCGGCAGGGCCTGTCGGTCGAAGACGTGATCGACCTGCCGCCGCAGAGTTCAGCAGGCCGCGGTCTCACAGTCACCATCTGGCTTGCCCGCCGCGGAGACGCTGCTGCTGCCACACCCCAGGACCAACCCCTTGCCTTGACCGGGAGCCGATAATGACGAAGACCGAACGGCCGATCGCCAAGCCCTCTGACCTCAAGGTCTCCTTCGAGTTTTTCCCGCCCAAGTCGCCCGATATGGCAGAGCAGCTCTGGCAAACGGTTGGGGCACTGCAGCCTTACCAGCCGGATTTCGTCTCGGTGACCTATGGTGCCGGCGGCACGACGCGCGAGCCGACGCTTGCGACCGTCAAGCGCCTGATTGCCGACACGCCGCTCGCCACCGCTTCGCACCTGACCTGTGTCGGAGCCTCGCGTGAGGAGGTTCGGGCCGTCGTCGAGGAATTTAAGGCTGCCGGCGTTCGTCATTTCGTCGCTCTGCGCGGCGACCCGCAGGGCGGTGTCGGGACGCGTTATGCGCCGCATCCTGATGGATTCGTCAATGCAGCCGATCTGGTTGCTGGATTGCGCGACATGGGGGACTTCGAGATCTCCGTCTCCGCTTATCCCGAGCGTCACCCGGAAAGCGAGAGCGAGTCCGTCGACCTCGATATGCTCAAGCAGAAGGTCGATGCGGGGGCCACGCGCGCGCTCACACAGTTCTTCTTCGATAATGACGTCTATGAACGCTACATGGACCGCGTTCGTGCGGCAGGCATTTCGATCCCGATCGTGCCCGGCATCATGCCGATCCAGAACCTGACCCAGCTCAAGCGTTTCGCCTCGATGTGCGGTGCAAGCGTTCCTGCCTTCCTCGACGCGCGGTTCGAGGGCACGGAAAACGATCCGCAGGCGCGTGCAGCGATTGCCGCTGATATCACCGCCGAGCAGATCGCCGACCTGTCGAGACGCGGGGTCGAGGAATTCCACATCTATACGATGAACAGGGCGCCGCTGACGATTGCGACGCTCGAGCGCCTCGGCGTAACCGCGAAGGCTCAGGCCCTTTCGGGCGCCGCTGCCTGATTCCAGATGCCGACCAATGGAAAGAGGCGCATGACGGTCCTTGTCATGCGCCTCTTGCTCTTTTGGAAATTATGGATGCTGGAGCGGCCTGGTTCGGCCAAGCCATGGGTTTTGGTTCATTCGACCTGTGTCAGATGAACAGCATCGTGGCCACGAAAACAAACGCTGCACCTACGATCAGGACGTTGATAGAATTGGTCAGTCCCATGTGTGCCTCCTTGCGTTGACCGTTAGATATTATGTCTGTTTTGTGTCTGTGCAAGGGCCAATCGGTGTTGCAATGCGGCATTTCGCATTGGAAAACCTACCGGATTTCACCAATAAATATTTAATTACAAAGGCTTGATGGTGATCTCGCGCTGTTAATGAAGTTTAATATCCGTGAGCGCGAGAGGCTGTGCATAAGCGGTTTTGCGGGGCTTATGCCCAGGCTCATCGCTCAGCCATCGGCACGTCAAAAAGCCGGGGCAGCGATGCCACCCCGGCCATCTTTTTCTCAATTTGGCGCGTATCTGACCGCGTCTCAGAGGGCGTTGAGAAGAGCCGGTGTCGGCCAGCCGTCTGCGGGCAGACCGACCCGCTGCTGCTCTTTCTGGACCGCCACGCGGGTGCTGGCGCCGAGGATGCCGTCGATCTTGCCGACGTCGTGGCCCAGTCCCTGAAGTTTCGTCTGCAGGACCGTCATCTGGTCGACGTCGAGGCCCGGTTCAGGATTGCCCTTCTGGTAGACCGGCGCGCCGCCGAAACGGGTGGCGAAATAGGCAGCCGAGGTCGTGTAGATGAAGGACTGGTTCCATTCGAGATAGATGTTGAAGTTCGGATAGGTGATGAAGGCCGGGCCTTTGCGGCCTTGCGGCAGCACCAGAGAGGCGGGCAGGGAGCCGAAGCCGGTGTTGCCGTCGCGCGGCTGGACGCCGAGCGCAAACCATTCAGCTGCCGTCATCGTGCCGCCGAGGCCGGACTTTTCGAAGGGCAGGGTCTCCGGGATCGTTACTTCCTGGATCCAGGGCTCACCGCGCTTGAAGCCGAGATGCTGGATGAACTTGGCCGCCGTCAGGATGGCGTCCGGGCTGCTCTGCTTGACGTTCACATGGCCGTCGCCATCACCGTCGATGCCGAATTCGATGATGTCCTTGGGCAGCATCTGAACCTGGCCGATTTCGCCGGCCCAGGCGCCGGTATTGCCGGCCGGATCGAGATCGCCATGCTCGACCATCTTGATCAGAGAGAGGAGCTGCGGTCGGAAGAGTTCCGGCCGGCGGCAGTCGTGCGCCAGGGTGACGAGGGCGTTGCGGGTGTTGAAGTCGCCTTGGACGGCGCCGAAATCGGTCTCCATGGCCCAAAAGGCCGTGATCACGCCCGCTGGTACGCCGTATTCCTGCTCAGCGCGGGCGAAGACCTCTGCGTATTCCTTGATCTTCTGGCGGCCGATGTCGAGGCGGCCCTGGCTGACGGTGCGGCCGGAGAACTCGAGGAAGGTCTGACGGAACACGCCCTGCGAGCGATCGCGGGAGAGAACCTTCTGGTCGATGGCTGCACCCGCCAGCGCTTTGTCCGCGATTTCAGGCGGCGTCCCGGCTGCCACGGATTCGGCTTTCACGCCTTCGAGAAAAGCTGCGAGGTCGCCTCCGCATTGCTGCGCCTGCACAAGGCCGGTCGAGGCGAGGAGGAGGGCGAGGGGGAGCGCATGACGCAGGGCTTTGTTCATCAGTCGGTCCTTCAAGGGTTGGTGCGCAGAGGGCTTCAATCTCGCGCATTCGTGCCGCCATTGCTGGCGGGTTCTGCGGAGCCTCTAGCGCTCGTTTGCGATCATTTCGAGACGGATGTGACCCAATTCTGCCAGTTCTTCTGGGTGCCGGCAAAGACATTGATATCAGTGCCGCCGCGGATGCCCGGGACGACGCCGGTCGACGTGTATTGCCAGAAGGCCCAGCGGCGGTCGGGATAGATTTCGCTTGGATGCTGGGCGACCGCGCGAACCCAGAAATGGTGATCCTTGAAGGCGCCCTCCAGGTTTTCCCGGTGGAAGTCGACGGAGGTGTAGATGATCGGCCGCTTGCCGTAATGGGCTTCTATGCGCTGCATGAAGCGCTGCATCTCGGATCTCACGGTGGCAGCATCCGGGCGCAGGCGGCAGGTCGGGGAGGTTGGGTTCCACTCGACATCGAGCACCGGCGGCAGAAGGTTTGCTTCGCGCGGAACGTTGCGGATGAACCAGTCAGCCTGTTCATCGGCAGACGAGCAAAAATAGTAGAAGTGATAGGGCGCATGGGGAATGCCGGCGGCGCGGGCACCCTGCCAGTATTCATGGAAGCGTGGATCCAGCATGTCACCACCCTCCGTCGCCTTGATGAAGACGAAGGCGACGCCTGATTTCTTCACCTGCCGCCAATCGACATCGCCGTTCCACTTGGAGACGTCGATGCCGTGCACCTCGTGACGATGCGGTGTCTTACCGTCGAAATGCTGTGGGTCGGTGTCTTGAAAGCGGGGCGAGACGGAGGCCGTGCCCATCAGGTCATAGGAGCCCGACGTGCAGGCCGTCACCGTGAGACAGAGGGGAAGAAGGAGTGTCGATAACCACCGCATGGAGGGTCCGTCTGCTGGGAATGAAGAGATATGCCCCCAGGCGGTGCGACCAAGACGAAACACGGGGAGAGCCGACACCACCCTTGGCCCATCATGGTTAAAATCTGGTTAGATGCAATGTTGCTGATCAGCGAGGTGATGAACGTGTCAGGACGGCATGCCAGGCGTAACCACGCCAGAGCGGCTCGAAGCGGAAGGTCAGGCCATGGGCTTCCGCGCGTTCTTCCAGCGCGTGGCGTAGCTCAAGACGTGGCGTGACGTGGAAGCGGGCGAGCCAGGCCTGCAGCGCCTTCTGGAACCAAGCGGGCAAGCGTTCCTGCTGGCCGAAATCGACAATGTGCAGTGACCCCGCAGGCCCGAGTGCCTCGATGGCCCGATCGATCGCGGCCTGCCAGTCCGGGATCATCGACAGGGCATAGGAGATCATCACGCGGTCGAAATGCGGCTGGCCGAAATCCTCCGGAGAGAAAGCCGTGGCATCGGCGACCTGCAGCCTTGGTGCCGTGTGGTCCCGTGCCAGCTTCGCCTGAGCCGTGGCGAGCATCTCGGCCGAGATATCAAGCCCGAAGAGGTTTGCCGCCGGAAAGTGCCTGCGGGCGAGGGCGAGGTTGCGCCCTGTGCCACAGCCGACTTCCAGCAGCGTGCCGCCGCTCGGCACATCCAGGCCCGCAATCATATGGTCGCGGCCGAGCAGATAGTATTTGCGGGTGAGGTCGTAGATGTGCCGCTGGTAGCGGTACATCCGGTCCATGCGGTCGGCATGGTCCTTGATGTCATCGACTGCCAGGATTGCCGGGCTTTCGCTCATGCCGCGCGCTTCTCATAAATGTGGAAGCCGCCGTAGATGGCGGAGCGATCCTGGGCGTTCAGCGATTGCGAGCGCTCCACCTGGTAGTGCCACTGGTCGAGCAGGGCAGGTGCCAGCTTGCCGGTCAGGATGCTCTCTTCGGCAGCTGTCCGGAAGATGACCCGGGCACCGTCGGCAGCGGTCCTGGTGATCTCTGTCCACAATTCGTTCAGCTGCCGCTCGTTCATCCAGTCCTGGGCGTCGAGAAGAACGTAGCGATCGACGCTCCCAGCGGGCTTTTTCGCCAGCAATTCGGTGAAGTTGGCGTGGTGGACCGTGACGTTCGCGACGGATTCGCGGATGGCCGGATAATGCGCCTCCTGAAGATAAGTCGGCAGGACGCCTTCCTCGGGCTTCGGATAGCGGCGCATGAAAGCCTGCCAGGCGAAGTAGTTGTCGCGCAGAAGGAAGTGGCAGCAGAGCTTTTCGAGGCGGTGGCGCAGGACGGGTGCGATTGTGCCGTCGTCGGCGAGCGAGGCGAGTTCGTCATATTGCTGCGGGGGAATGCCAAGCCCGAAGAGCGAACTCTTGCGGCGGGTGAGCCAGCGGATCAGCGGCTTGTCGAAGAGCGGAGCGATACGGCTGTCGAAGAACATGCGCTGTTCGCGCAGAGAGCGAGTCTCGGCCAGTTCCTCAAGCCGCACGCCGTGGCTGCGGGCAATCAGATGGCCGATGGCGATGAAGCGTCCGAGAAGCCCGGTGCGGTAGATGTTGCGATTGAAGACGGAGATGCGGCGACGGCCGCTGATGCCGCGCGTCTCCTAGTAGCGCCGTGTTGGAGCGTCAAGATTGGGCGCGATGTGGCGGTCGTAGAGGCTGGCATTCGTTGCAACCATCTGATCGCCGAGCAGACGCCGCACGGAGGCATGGTCCGGCAGATGGCGGAAGGCGGCAAGCTTCAAGCGATTGAGCGCCACGTGGTTCGGGTTCAGGTCCACCACGTCGATCGAGGCTGGACGGCGGCCGAGATAGGCGAGCATGTTGCAGCCGCCGGAGCCGATGGTGACAAGGCGGTGGCCCTCAGAGAGATCCATGGCCTGCATGTCGACCTCAGGATCTTCCCAGATCTGGGCGTAGACCAGGCCGGAAAAGAGCAGGCCGAAAAGGCGCTCCGACATGCCGGCGGGCGATAGAGCCGCATGCTGGAGAAGCGCGTCTTTCAGCTTCTCGTTTCCACGAAATCCGGCATCGGGTGCAAGGTCTGTCATGTCGATCCGCCGTCCTCTTGGGTTTCACGGCGTGTAGCTTTCGCTTGCTACAGTTTGATGACGTTCGCGCCCGAGGGCGGTAACCGAATTTCAACGCATTTAATACAATTTATCCTCAGTTATTTTAGGGGTGTTTAACATGATGTTAATTGAAATCCCGCTTGGCAGACGGCTGCGTTACGGTCTTGCCGGCTTTGTTGGTGGTGCGGTTGCGCCAGCTATCATCCTGCTTACCGCTTACAAACAGAGCGGTTTTGGCATGCTCTCCACAGAATTTCTCGGTGACTGGTCGTCGCTTGCAGCGTTTGGTCTGCCCGTTGTCGGGGCTGCGATCGGTTGGCGAATCGCTGCATGGGAGGCGCTTCTGCATGAGCGCATCCTTCGCCTGGAAGGCGGAGCGGGCGAACTTGAGGCTGCATCGCGCGTCGATCGGCTGACCGGGCTCGGCAATCGGCAAGCGTTCAACGAGGCCTTGGCGGCGGTCCTCAAGCCAGGCAGCCAGCCCCGCGGAACGCTTCTTCTGATCGATCTGGACCGCTTCAAATATGTCAACGACACGCTCGGTCGTGCTGCGGGCGATGGGCTGTTGGTCGGTGTAGCAAAGCGGCTGCGGGATGCTGCCGGGGAAGAAGCTCAGCTCTTCCGATTGGGGGGCGATGAGTTCGCTGTCCTTCTGCCGCAAGTGCAGCGACGGCCGGTGGCCGAATTCGTCTGCCTGGAAATCGAACATGTCCTCGCCCAGCCCTTCGAGCTTGAGCATGGTAGGGTGATGGCGGGCGTCAGCATCGGCGCGACGGTGATCTCTCCCTCGGACCGGGATGCAGCAGCGCTTCAGCAGCGCGCCGATCTCGCACTCTACCGTGCCAAGGAAGTCTTCGGCCCGGCCCATGCCTTCTATGACGAGGCACTGGCCCGCGAAGTGATGGATGGCCTCGAACTCGAGCGCGACCTGTCTCGTGGCTTCGTCGATGGCGAATTCTATCTCGAATACCAGCCGATCGTCGGCGTCGAGCATGGCGAAGTTCGGTCGCTGGAGGCGCTTTTGCGTTGGCACCATCCAATGCGGGGTCTGATCACACCCGACGTTTTCATTCCGCTTGCTGAAAAGACCGGGAGCATTCAGGTCATCGGCAAATGGGTGGTCCAGCAGGCCTGCGCCGCAGCAGTCACCTGGCCGAAGCCGACGGGCGTCAGCGTCAACGTCTCCGGCGACCAGTTCAAGGATCCCAACTTCGTCACGCATATCCTCGATTGTCTCGTCGACACCGGGCTTGCACCGGAGCGGCTGACGATCGAGGTGACGGAGGCGGTGTTTTCCGTCGATATCGATCTCGTCTGCCGGAGCCTTGCCGAACTCCGGTCGAGCGGAGTGCGCATCGCGCTCGATGATTTCGGTACGGGCTTCTCGTCGATCAACAATCTGCGGCTCTTCCCGCTCGACGAACTGAAGATCGACCGGTCTTTCGCCGGGCAGATGCTGGAAACCAGCCAGGGAGCCAAGCTCGTCGATCTCATGCACAAGCTCTCGGAGACCTTCCAGATCCGCACGACGATCGAGGGCATCGAAACCAAGAACCAGCTCGATTTCGTCAAGCGGCTCGGTATCGGAGAGGCACAGGGGTTTCTGTTCTCAAAACCCTTCGGCGGCGGAGAGGTGGTTGCCTATCTGCAGGCTCGCCTGATCCAGCAGGCAAGTTCGGCGCCCGCCGGTTAAGAGCGGGCGGGAAATCGTCCCTTCGCGGCGCTCTGCACCTTCCGTCTGTCATGCTTTCCTGCTTCGATGGTGAGGTCTGGAGGAATGTAGATGCAAAGACTGGTGAAATGGGGTGTGCGGCTGGTGGTCGCCTTGGCTGCGATCGTTGTCGTCGGCATTGGGTTTGTCGTTGCATTTCCTCCGGAACTGCTCCGGGTCGGAACCGGTTACGCAGCCAAGATCATCTGTTCCAACGTCTTCATTGCCGGTCGCGATGCCGACGAGGTGCTGCGTGACGATGTGCAGGCGCCCGGGCATCCGCTGTTGCGGTTGGTGCGAGCCGAGGTGGATCTTGAGCAGGGTCTCGTGCGCACGTCGATGCTGGGCATGATTGCGCCGTCAGTGGCTCTCCATCGCCAGGGGCTGGGATGCACGTCTGTCAGTGACGCGCAGATCGCGGGCGCGAAAGGACTGTCGGCCCCGCCGGCAGAGGCAGCACCCGGCGATCTCAGTCTGCCCTGGCCTGAAGGCGAGGCTGTACAGAGTGGCGATCCTCGGCTTCAGAGCATTCTTGCCGATGCGGCGCTGATCGGCCCTGCGGGGCGGGCCGTTGTGGTCGTCAAGGACGGTCGCATCATTGGCGAAACCTATGCGCCAGGGTTCAACGAGAACACGCCGCTGCTGGGCTGGTCGATGACCAAGACGGTCACGGCTGCGCTGGTCGGGCTTTTGGCCGGGGAGGGGCGTCTGGATCTCGAGGCGGCCCAGCTCTTTCCCGAATGGTCGGGCGATGCCCGGCGGGATATCAAGCTCGCCGACCTGCTCGCCATGGAAAGCGGGATCAGCTTCAACGAGAGTTACGGTGATGTCACTGACGTCACCCGGATGCTTTATCTTGAGGGTGACATGAGCGCCTACGTCGCGTCGCTGCCCACTGAGGCCGCTCCTGGTACACGCTTCAACTACTCATCCGGGGAAACGGTGCTCATCTCGCGCTACTGGATGTCCCGCTTTTCAGAGCGCTCTGAAGCGCTGGCCTATCCGCGTCGTGCTCTCTTCGATCCAATCGGTATGCGGAGTGCCGTGCTGGAGGCGGATCCAACCGGGACCTTTGTCGGCAGTTCCTACCTTTATGCGACGGCACGGGACTGGGCACGATTCGGTCTGCTTCTTGCCGACAATGGCAAATGGGGCGAACAACAGGTTATCGCCCCGTCCTTCATCGAGCGTATCAATCGGCCGACGACCGTTTCTGGCGGTGACTATACGCAGGGGCAGGCCTGGCAGAACGGTCCGGTCGACAAGGACGAGAGTTATGGGCTACCCGCCGAGACGCTCTGGATGCTCGGCCATGACGGTCAGTCGATTGCCGTGATCCCGTCGGAGGGGCTGGTGGTGGTGAGGCTCGGCCTCACGCCACGAAGTGTCGGCTACAGACCGCAAAAACTCGTTCAGGCGGTTCGCGAGGCGCTAAGATGAGAGTGCGGTTTCACCGTGTCAGGTGCAGCAGGCCCTTGCGCTTGGCATCGTAATAATAGCCGCGTGCATAAAGGCGGACTGCCTGGTCGTGATCGTTGTCGGCAACGACCCAGGCGCCCTTCAGATACTTGACCGCGTATTTGATGTTGGTTTCTGCGTCGAACAGTCCGTCGGCCGGGCCATCATAACCCATGGCCCTGGCGGTATTGTAGCGGATCTGCATCAGGCCGTAATTGCCCTTGCTGTAGGCGGCGGGGTTGTAGCGGCTCTCGCGATGGACGACGCGATGCACGAGATCGACCGGGATCTCGTAAAGCCTGGAATATTTCTCGATCAGCGCGTTGAGGCGCGTCGGGCCAACCGTTTCAGGCTTGCGCTCGAGATCAAGCGACGGCGGTGCGCCGGGCGGAGAAACGTCAAAGGGGTCGCCGAAGCTGGTCAGTGCTGTTGCCCGTAAGGGGGCGGCATAAGCGAGAACCACAGGCTTCTGCTCAGTCGAAGTCGTAACTGCGGCCGTTGCTGCGGTAGCCGTGGCTGGTGCCACGCCTGGCGGTGTCAGTGTCGCTTCGGTGGAGGCGGCTGCTGCAGCCATCTGCTGGGCACCGGTCTGCGGCGTGGCAGGTGCCGTCACCATGGCGAGCGCATCGGTCGCAGCCGTCTGGGGGGCAGTCGCCGAGAGAGCGGATGCCTTGAGCGCGGGGATCGGAGCCGCCGTTTCCGTTCCCGGGATGATCGGCGCCGGTCCTGGATTGGCGGCAGCCAGTTCAGCCTGGGTCATCGTGGGCGCACCTGGCGTCGTCGATGCGCCGTTCACGGCAGCTTCGGCAGCCGAGGCTGCGAGCATTTCCGGGGACTTGGGATTGGCAACCGGCGCAGAGGCGAGATCTGCCTTGACGCTCTCATCGATCGCTGTGCATCCGCCCAGTCCGGCCAACAATGAAGCAGCCATGCAGAGAGCTATGCCGCGGTCAGTTCTGACGTTCATGCCACTATCCGTTACGAGATGCACGCGAACACCTGAGCAAATCACCCGGCGGTTCGTTTCCAATTCTTAATCTATGCCCGAGATTGCGGCAAGCTTACGGTCGAAGCGGCGGAACTTCGCAAGCGAAGTGGCTCAAGCGGCGATCTTGCGATAGCCGGCTGTCACGGCCTTTGCCGCGATCAACACCGTGCCGCCGGAGCGGTTGATTGTCCGGCGAACCACATGTTTTCTGATGGTTTTTCGCACCTTGTCGGCCATCATCGCGTAGACGAGAGATGTAGTGGCGGACAGGAAAACCAGGAGGCCGCCAAGGATCGCGGCCTGCGGAAGGAAGGGGCTCGCGGGGCTTAGGAATTGCGGCAGAAGTGCGGCGATGAGCAGGGCGCTTCGCGGATCGCGCAGCTCGCTCGCGACGCAATGGGAGATGACTCGCAGCGGTTTTTCTTCCGGCAGATTGTCATTGTCGGCGACCGGCTCGCTGCCGGCCGGGGCACGCGACAGGCCAAGGCCGAACAGCACGAGGCAACCGAGCGCGATCCATTGCAGGACAGCGAAGGCCGAAGGGGAGATCGAGATCACAGCGAAAGAGACTGCCAGGACCGCGGCAGCCGTCAATGCAGTGCCGAGGGTAACGCCGGTCACCGTGGCGAAGGCGCTCTTTCGCCCATGCGCCATGGCATAGGCGAGAACCAGCCGTTTCGACCGGTCCGGCGCGACCAAGAAGGCGGTCGCGACGACAGCGAACAGGATCCAGGTAACATGGGACATGGCACTCACTCCTCGGTTGAGAGGAAGCCAGCTTTCCGCCGCGAGGTCAATGGATCGGACGGTACTTCTGCCCCAGATAGTCCATCACTTCTTTGAACCACGGCGTTTCGAGGTCAAACGGCTTGCCGCCCTTGATCCGCGGGAACTCGATGGTGCGCAGGCGTCCGCCCTTGTCCTCATCGTGACCAGTCACCCCCGAAACCTTGTTCAGACCGCTTTCGACCGCGAGATCGACCATGCTCTGGATCAGGCGCAGGTCCTCATAATTTGCGGGGGCGGAGCGTGCGTAATAGCCCGATTTCTGCACCATGGAGCGATCGGCATCGAGGAGTTTCGCGAAGTGCTTCTGGAACCAGTTGCCGACATTGATCGTGTCGAGCTTCACATGTCCGAAGGCGTCGCGCTTGATCTCTTCGCCGGCCGCCTCACGATCGGCGACGATCTCGTCCATGCAGGCGCCTTCCGACACGAAGAGCGTGACGAAGCCGGTGCGATCCATGATTTCCTTCAGGCGGGCGGCTTCCCCCTCCATGTCGAAATGGGTTTCCGGCAGATAGAGGCCGTCGATGTTCTTAAGCTCCTGGTTCATCATGAAGCCTTCGACATATTCGTTATGCTTGGTCCGCTGCATGTAGGCGCGGGCCGTCGCCGCCGTCAGCCAGCCGCAGTGGCGGCCCATGACTTCGTGAATCACAAGCGTGCGTGGCGAGGCGCTCTGCTCGTTCGAGACATGGTCGAAGAAGCGCGCGCCGACTTCGGCGGCCGTCCAGGCGCCGAGCGTCTGCTTGATCGGGTAGACGTCATTGTCGACGGTCTTCGGCATGCCGACAACGGTCAGGTCGTAGCCGTTGGCGCCGAGATAGGCGGCGAGGTCGGCCGCTGTTGTGTTGGTGTCGTCACCGCCTATGGTGTGGAGGATCGTCACGCCATCAGCCGCGAGCCGTTCGGCTGCGACACGGAGCGGGTTCTGGTCTTCCCTGACGAGCCCGCGCTTCACGCAGTCTGCGACATTTGTGAGCTTCACGCGGCTGTTGCCGATCGGCGATCCGCCGTAGCGATGCAGCACATGCGCCTTTTCGCGCATCTCCTTGGTGATCTCGATCTTGTAGTCCATCAGCAGGCCGCGGAAGCCGGACTTGTAGGCGATGAGCTCGACTTCGGGTGCGATGTCGGTGTAGCGCTCGATCAATCCGCCGACGGCGGACGAGAGACAGGGCGCGAGGCCCCCGGCGGTCAACATCGCGACTTTCTGCTTGGCCATCGATCCTCCTCAGGCGTCTTCATCGCCCGGCTGCTGGGTGTTCGGGTGGCAAATGGATGCGACAGCAGAGCCGAGCTGTAAAGCGAAAAAATCAAGGAAAACGGGCATTTCGCCGGTCTTGGCTGCGCTTGATCGGATATAATCGATTCAATCGATGACGGTGGCGCAACGTGGTCTGTGGATAAGATTGGGCCGATACCAGCATCGGCCAAAGCGGACGCGTTCAGCGAAACATATTCAAGATGAAGAAACTTTAATCTTCACCAAAGGCCGGTCCGCCTTGCTTTTTCTGGGTAATTTTGGTCAAGCTTCTTCATGATTTTCGATTTCGCCTGCGAACAAATATCGTCATTCTGGGACCGCCTTCTGGGCGCGATCGGGGATGCCGCCGGCAATGTGATCGGCAGTATCGTCGAGGCCATTCGCACGGCCTTCGAAGGCGATCCGGAAACGCGCCGGCGCGTGTCCTTCTCGGTTGCCATCATCGCGCTCTCGGCGAAGATGGCCAAGGCAGACGGGATCGTCTCCAATGCCGAGGTCGAGGCCTTCCGCAAGATTTTCGAGTTTCCGCCTGAGGAAGCGCGCAACGTCGCCCGGCTGTACAATCTGGCCCGCCAGGACGTCGCCGGTTTCGAGACCTATGCGAAGAACCTCGCCGGGATGTGCCGGACCTGTGACGAGTTCTGCCCGGTCCTGGAAGACATCATCGATGCTCTGTTCCACATCGCCAAGGCCGATGGCCTCGTGCATGAGAAGGAACTCGCGTTTCTGTCGCGCATCGCTGAAATCTTCTCGATCTCGGAAGAACGGTTCGCGATGATCACCGAACGGCATATCCATCTCGACGGCGATCCTTACGGGGTTCTCGGCGTGCAGCCGTCCGACGATTTTGCGACGATCCGCAAGAAGTACAGGGCGCTGGCGGCCGAACATCATCCCGACCGACTGCATGCGCGCGGCATTCCGACGGAATTCCACAGCGTCGCCAACCATCGCATGGCCAAGTTCAACGAGGCGTATTCGGCGATCGAGAAGGCGCGCCGGGCGGCATGAGTTCGTTCACTGCGGATTTCGCGCGCGCGGAGGTCTGTCCTTCGCCCAATCATGGCGAACGCGTTGGCGTCGAGCGGCCGGATATTCTCCTTTTGCACTATACGGGCATGCCTTCCGCCGAGTGCGCACAGGCTTGGCTTTGTACGCCGGAAAGCCAGGTCTCCAGCCACTATCTGGTTCATGAGGACGGTCGCGTGGTTCAGATGGTGCCGGAAGAGCGACGCGCCTGGCACGCGGGCAAAAGCATCTGGGGCGGCGAGACGGATATCAATTCCCGTTCGATCGGCATCGAGATCGCCAATGCCGGACACCCGGGCGGCCTACCGGACTTTCCCGAGAAGCAGATCGAATCCCTCATCGAATTGTGTCTCGAATGCGTCAACCGGCATGGAATTGCCCCCGAACGCGTGCTGGCGCACTCCGATGTGGCCCCCATTCGCAAGGTCGATCCCGGTGAAAATTTCCCCTGGGGCCGCCTGCATGGCGCAGGGGTTGGACACTGGATTGAACCCTCGGTGATCGGAGGTGGACGCTTCTTCCAGCGGGGTGACCGAGGTCAACCGGTCGAGGCCCTGCAGTCGATGCTGTCGCTCTATGGTTACGGCATTGAGATCTCTGGTGAATTCTGCGCCCAGACAGAGGGCGTCGTCGCAGCTTTCCAGCGTCATTTCCGGCAAGCCAAGGTTGACGGTGTCGCCGACAGCTCGACCATCGAGACGCTGCATCGGCTGCTGACAAGCCTGCCGCGTTTCGGCTGATCGTGCCTCTTCGGCACGGTTCAAAAGGCCACCGCGGTCAACGACCGCAGCACCGTTTTGTTGCAGCGCCACACGAATTCCTTATTGCGCCGCTCTAAAGGACGGGCTGAACGGCGTGGGTGGTTCGCTTCAGGACCCGGCGCAAACATCAACTCGAGAGAACCGAAACGGGCAGCCCGACCTGGGCTCGCGACGCATGACCTGCGTTTGCTTTGACGCGCGCCGATGCCGGTTCTCGACTGGAGACTGAACCTTCTCATGACACGACGACTTGTTGCTGCCGCGGCATGCATTGCAATGCTTTTGACCAACGTCCAGTCCGCGCATGCCGGCAGCGAGGAGCGCCGCTTCAAAAAGCCCCTCAAGACGATCACCCGTGATGCCGGTTATCCGGCAGCGCCTTCCTTCTCGAAAAGTCCCTACAGCGCGATCATCACGAAATACGCCAAGAGCTACGGCGTCCCGGTTGATCTTGCCCATGCCGTTGTCCGCGTGGAGAGCAACTTCAACCCCAAGGCGCGCGGAAGTGCCGGCGAGGTGGGGCTCATGCAGATCAAGCCGGCGACGGCGCGGGCCATGGGTTACCGCGGCAAGACCAAGGGGCTTTATGATCCCGAGACCAATATCCGCTACGGCATGAAGTATCTCTCTATGGCCCACGAACTGGGTGGCGGTGAGACCTGCGGTACCATTCTGCGCTACAATGCTGGCCATGGCGCCAAGCGCATGAACCCGATCTCGAAGCGCTATTGCGGCAAGGTGATCGCCTTGATCGGCAATTGAAAAACGCCGCCATCCGGTTTCAAATCGGCTGGACAGCCGGGTTCGTCATGCTATCACCGCACGCAACGTAAGGATGGTGACGCATGGTTGAGCGGTTCAAGTCGATTGTCGTTGGTCGAGGCATGATGGGTGCTGCAGCGGCCCGGTATCTGGCACTTTCCGGAGATGGCGTCGCGGTCATCGGGCCCGATGAGCCGAAGGACTGGTCGCGCCATCACGGTGTCTTCGCCAGCCACTACGACGAGGCCCGGATCACCCGGACGATCGATTCGAACCCCATCTGGGCGCGGCTCGCCAATCGCTCGATCGCGCGCTACGGCGACATCGCATCCCAAAGCGGCGTCGCGTTTTATGATGAAGTCGGATGCCTGATCGTCGGGCCGAAGCGCGGTGGGCGCGACCCCTATGTCGGCCAGGTCGAGGCCGCGGCCGCGCAGCTTGGTGTCTCGATCGAGATGCTGTCAGACGCGGCACTCAAGTCGCGGTTCCGCTATTTCGATTTTGGCTCCGATTGCGAGGGTGTCTACGAGCAGCGGAATGCGGGTTACGTCAATCCGCGCCGGCTCGTGGAGGCGCAGAGCCTGCTTGCGGAGAAGGCCGGCGCCAGGGTGATTCGTCAGACGGCGGTATCCGTCCGGGAGGAGGGCGGTCTTGCCATCGTCACCACGGATGACGGCGCCGTCTATACGGCGGAGCGCGTGCTGATTGCGGCCGGTGGCTTCTCGATCAATGAGAACCTGTTGCCGCGTCCCATCGATCTCAAGGTCTATGGGCGCACCGTCGCTTTCTTCGAGATCCCCGACGAGGACCTTGCCGCCTATTCCGGCATGCCGTCGCTCATTCATCAGCCGGCGGATCCGATCGACCACATCTATCTTCTGCCGCCGGTGCGCTATCCCGATGGCAAGACCTATCTGAAGATCGGCGGGGATCCTGACGATCTGCATTTGGAGACGGAGCCGGAGATCCGGGCCTGGTTCAGGCGTGGCGGCCGGCTTACCACGCGCGATCACCTGCACCGGATCATCACCGGCCTCGTGCCGACCCTTGCCGATGCGCCTATTTCGATGGCGGCCTGCGTGACTTCTTTCACCCCGGAGAATTATCCGTCGATCGGTTTTGCGAGCGAGCATATCGCCGTGCTCACGGGCGGCTGTGGCGCGGCGGCCAAGAGCTCCGACGAGATTGGGCGTCTGGGTGCCGAGCTTCTCCAGCATGGTCGAATCATCGACGAGGCCTATGGCGACGTGTTCCGGCCGGTCTTCAGAGACTGATTCACCAAAAGCGCCCAAGTGTTCCTTCATGCTCGCTTTTCGATGGCATTCGGCCAAAGGGTCGGTTAAGGACGCCTTGCCAGTTGGCCGGGCAGCCGCGCTTTACCAATGCCGAAAGGCGGTAGGGTGAGGAAAGTCCGGGCTCCACGGAAACACGGTGCCGGATAACGTCCGGCGAGGGCGACCTCAGGGAAAGTGCCACAGAAAGCAAACCGCCTCGCTTGCGAGGTCAGGGTGAAAGGGTGGGGTAAGAGCCCACCGCGTCGCTGGCAACAGGGACGGCACGGCAAACCCCACCGGGAGCAAGACCGAATAGGGATGACGCGGGTGGCGCGCAAGCGTTGCTACAGCCTGTTTCTGGGCCAGTCATCCGGGTGGGTTGCGCGAGGCAGCGTGCGAACGCTGTCCCAGATGAATGGCTGCCACGTTCCGGGAAACCGGGGCCATACAGAACCCGGCTTACAGGCCAACTGGCAAATTTCCCCTTTTTGGGCTTTCGAGCGAACCGTCTGAAATCAATGGCGGAACGCTTCTGCGTCTCGCAGATCACGTTCACGGCAACCGGATCCGAAAAGGCGTCGGAAAACAGCGGTTTCTAACCATTCGTTAAGCTTAACCGCCTATCAATGTTTGACTCGTGGAGCTGGCTCATCCCGACCGTTCCCATTGACGCCCATATTGTCCCATGGTATCCCATTTGCATGCCGTTGCGGGGGTCGTTTCATCCCCGAAGTCTCGTGAATCAAGTGCTTCCTCTCGTCCTTCGGGTGGTCGTGTCACGGGTGTGGCGGTTGGCGTATTCATGTGTATTCGGGGGTCTTTGATCGACCCTACGTTCAAGGGGAGGTCGGTTGTCAGTGATGAGCCGCTTCCTGTCCAACGCGACAAACAGGATCGATGCGAAGGGGCGGGTTTCCGTCCCTGCGGCCTTTCGTGCCGTGCTGGTGCAGCGCGAAATTCAGGAGCTTTATTGTCTCCAGGATTTCGTCTATCCGGCAATCAACATTGGTGGTCCGGATCTGCTCGAGCGGTACGAGCGGAAGATGGCTGCCGAAGATCCCTTCGCGTTGGAGGCAAACGAGATGTCGCTGCTGCTTCATGGTGGCGGCGTCTTCGCGCGACTCGATGCCGAAGGGCGATTGGCGGTGACGGATTTCATCCGGGATTTCACGGGGATTTCCTCGGAGGTCTGTTTCGTCGGTCGTTCGGATCATTTTCAGGTGTGGCAACCGCAGGCGTTTCACGAGGCGCAGGCGAGAGCCAGAGAGGTGGTCAGGCAACGCGGCCTGCGCACCTAGAAAGACGGGGAAACGGAATGGCGGCGAACTTTGGCGAAGGTAATTCCGATGCCGATGGCGGACCGGTTCGCCACATTCCGGTTCTTCTTTCCGAAGTCCTGAAGGCTCTTGAGCCCGAAGCCGGCAAGGTCATCCTCGACGGAACCTTCGGCGCTGGAGGCTATACCTCTGCCATTCTTGCAAAGGGTGCTCACGTGATCGCGCTTGACCGCGATCCGAACGCCATTGCCGGCGGCAAATCTCTCGTCGATTCGAGCGAGGGCAGGCTCACCCTTCATCACACGGAATTTTCCCAGCTCGCCGATTTCGCTCCCGAGGGTGGTCTGGATGGTGTTGTCCTCGACATCGGCGTGTCCTCGATGCAGATCGACGAGGCAGAGCGCGGTTTCTCGTTCCAGCGCAACGGGCCGCTCGACATGCGTATGGCGGTTTCCGGCGTTTCTGCCGCCGATGTCGTCAATCGCGCCAAGGTTTCCGATCTCATCCGCATCTTCGGTTTTCTCGGCGAAGAGAAGCATTCGGGTCGAATCGCACGTGCCATCGAGAAGCGGCGGGTAAACGAGCCTTTTCAGACGACGCGCGATCTCGCCAACCTCATCGAGACCGTCAATCCGCGCAAGGCCAAGGACAAGATCCATCCGGCAACCCGCGTCTTCCAGGCGTTGCGTATCTATGTGAACGACGAGCTTGGTGAGCTTGCTCAGGCGCTTTTTGCTGCCGAGCGGGCGCTGAAGCCGGGCGGTCGCCTCGTTGTTGTGACCTTCCATTCGCTGGAGGATCGCATCGTCAAGAAGTTCTTCTCTGAGCGTTCCGGCAAGGCGTCAGGTTCGCGCCATCTTCCGATGGTCGAAGCGCGGGCGGCTACCTTCGATCCCGTCGGCAAAGGCATGGTCGCAGCCACCGAGGAAGAGGCGGAGATCAATCCGCGTGCTCGTTCCGCGAAGCTGCGTGCCGGTATCCGCAGCTCGGCGCCCGCCGAGCGCGCCGACATGTCGATCTTCGACCTGCCTGACCTCGCCACTCTCGAAAAGATCGGAGGCTGACCGTGCTGAGACCCTTCGACTTCCTGATGATCGGGGCCATGCTGGCGGCAGCGACGGTCACTTACCAGATCAAGCACGACACGGATAACAAGGCAGCCGAAGTGCGCCGCCTCGAAGCCGAGATCAAGCTTGAGAAGGATACGATCGAGCTGCTGAGAGCCGACGAGGCGCTGTTGACGCAGCCAAACCGGCTTGAGCGTCTGGTGCAGACCTATGCCGCAGAACTGCAGCTCGTTCCGACCTTGCCGACCCAGCTCGCGCGGCCAATGGAGCTGCCCATGCCGAAGGATCAGGTTCCCGTGCCGGAAGGCGAAGAGGCGGCGGAGAGCGCCAGCGCAGGCGAGCCTTCCGACCCCATCAAGGATCTCATCACGACAGGATCGGTGGACCGCTGATGACATTTCTCTCGCGAATCATGCTGCTGAAGAGCCAGGCGCATTTCTCGACCGACGTGCAGCGCGGCGGTACCGTGGTAAACGGTGCGACCTTCAAGGGAACCGGCAAACGCAAGACGGAGATGGCAAAGACCCGCGTCGGGCTGATGTTCGCCACCTTCTGTGTTGCCTATGCGATCATCGGCGGCCGCCTGGTCCAATATGGTCATGCCCAGCCGGAAACCGTTTCCAGCATCCTGCCCGCTGACCGCCTGATGGCGTCGCGCCCGGATATTCTCGATCGGAACGGCGAAATCCTGGCGACCGATATTCGCACGGTCTCGCTGTTTGCCGAACCGCATAAGATCGTCGATCCCGATGAGGCTGTCGAACGTCTGTCCACGGTGCTCAAGGATCTGGACGTCAAGGATACCTATCGCAAGCTTTCGTCCAATTCGCGCTTCCAGTGGCTGCGCCGTCAGCTGACGCCGAAGCAGCAGAGCCAGATCCTGGCGCTCGGCATTCCCGGCATCGGCTTCCGTCCGGAAAAGCGCCGCTTCTATCCGGGTGGGGCGACGGCCTCGCATATCGTCGGCTACGTCAATATCGACAATCGCGGCATGGCCGGGATGGAAAAGTACATCGACAACCAGGGCATGGCGGATCTGCGCGCGCTCGGTATGACCAGTGATGCGCCGCTGGAGCCGGTACGGCTTTCGGTCGATATCCGCGTGCAGAACATCCTGCGCGACGCACTCGTAAGTGCCGTGACTAAGTATGAGGCGATCGCCGCAGGTGCCGTCGTCCTCGACGTGCATACCGGTGAAGTCGTTGCCATGTCGTCGATCCCAGATTTCGACCCGAATCGCCCGCAGGAAGGGGCCGAGGAAGGCTGGATGAACCGGATGACGAACGGCACGTTCGAAATGGGCTCGACCTTCAAGACCTTCACGACGGCCATGGCGCTCGATTCGGGCAAGGTCACGATGAAGGACAGTTTCGACGCGCGCTATCCGATCCGAATTGGCCGCTTCACGATCAAGGATTTTCACGGAAAGCACCGCGTTCTGACGGTGCCGGAGATCTTCCAGTATTCGTCGAATATCGGCACCGCGCGCATGGCTGAGGCCGTGGGTACTGCCGGGCACAAGGAATTCCTGACCCGCATGGGCCTTCTCACGCGTCTGGAGACGGAGCTGCCGGAGGTTAAGGCACCCTCGCAGCCGCGCGAGTGGAAGCAGATCAACTCGATCACCATCTCCTTCGGCCATGGTGTGTCGACCACTCCTCTGCAGACGGCTGTCGGGGCAGCAGCCCTCGTCAATGGCGGCAAGCTGATCGCACCGACATTCCTTACCCGCACTCGTGAACAGGCCGAAGACATTGCCCAGGTCGTGGTCAAGAAGCAGACCAGTGACGATATCCGCCACCTGTTCTGGCTGAACGGCAAGAGCGGCTCGGGCAAGTACGCCCTCGTTGAAGGTTTCGATGTCGGCGGCAAGACCGGAACGGCTGAAAAGGTCGTCAATGGCCGCTATTCCGACGACCAGAACTTCAACTCCTATGTCGCCGCTTTCCCGATCGAAAATCCTCAGTATCTAGTGCTGAGCTTCATCGACGCGCCAAAGACGGGTGAGGGCGGTGGCCGGACCGCCGGTCTGACGGCTGCACCGATCGTCGGCGAGATCATCCGCAGAAGCGCCGCAATTCTTGGTGTAGAACCCACATTCGGGGAAGACGGCTCAGCGTTGCTCGTCTCTTATTGATCAGAACGACTACAGGCGGGGCGATTCGCGGAACTTGCCCCGGAAGGATGGACTGCAAATGCTTTTGGGCGCACTGGCTGGCGAAGAGTTTGGGGATCAGGTGGCAGCCGGTGGCGCTGCGTCCGTCGAAGTACGGGGGCTCTCTGCCGATAGCCGCAAGGTCGAGCCGGGCACCGTGTTCTTCGCTCTCTCCGGGACCAGGGCCGACGGATCTGCTTTCATCGCCCAGGCCGTCGAGAAAGGCGCCGTTGCAATCGTCGCCTCGCATTCCGTCGATGCATCCGTTCCCGTGATCACCGTCGATAATCCCAGGCGTTTCCTGGCGCTCGCGGCTGCCCGCCTTGTCGGACGGCAGCCGAAGACCATGGTTGCGGTGACCGGTACCGCCGGCAAGACTTCGGTTGCCTCCTTCACCCGCCAGATCTGGGCTGAAGCCGGCCATGCCGCCGCGCAGATTGGCACGACGGGGGTCATCTCTCCGTCGCGGAACGATTACGGCTCGTTGACCACGCCTGACCCACTTGCATTGCACACGCTGCTCGGCGAACTCGCCGACGAGGGCGTGACGCATGCTGCGATGGAGGCCTCGAGCCACGGCCTCGACCAGAGCCGCCTTGATGGCGTCGTGCTGTCGGCTGCCGGCTTTACCAATCTTGGCCGTGACCACATGGACTATCATCCGACCATGGAAGACTATATGGCGGCGAAGATGCGGCTGTTCGATACGCTGCTGCCGAAGGGCGCACCGGCGGTGATCTTTGCCGATGATGCTTGGTCTGACGCGGCGATCCGCGCTGCGAAAGCTGCCGGACACGATGTGCGGACCGTTGGCCGGAAGGGCGAATTCCTGAGCCTCAAGCGCGTAGAGCATTTCCGCCACAAGCAGGTGGCCGAGGTGCATCACGGCGGTGAGATTTTCGAGGTGCATATCCCGCTGGCGGGCGACTTCCAGATCGCCAATGCGCTGGTGTCCGCCGGTCTCGCAATCTCGACCGGCGTTGCACCCGCTGTCGCATTGAAGGCGCTGGAGCATCTCAAGGGTGCTTCGGGGCGTCTCGAACTGGTTGGACAGACCAAGGCAGGCGCGCTCGCTTATGTCGATTACGCGCACAAGCCGGAGGCGCTGGAGAACGTGCTGACCTCGGTGCGCCCGTTCACCACCGGTCGCGTCATCGTGGTCTTTGGATGTGGCGGTGACCGCGACAAGGGCAAGCGGCCGATCATGGGCGAAATCGCTTCGCGACTCGCTGACGTCGTCATCGTTACCGACGACAATCCTCGCTCTGAAGTACCAGCGACCATCCGCTCCGAGATCATGGCCGCGACGCCCAAGGGTATCGAGATCGGCGATCGCGCCCAGGCGATCCGGGCTGGGGTCGCTATGATGTCGGCGGGAGATACGCTGATCGTGGCGGGCAAGGGGCATGAGGAAGGACAGACGGTTGGAACGGAGACATTGCCGTTCTCTGACCATCAGGAAGTCCGCAAAGCCTTGGAGGAGTTCGACCGTTGACCCTGCTCTGGACCGCGCGTGAAATGGTCGTCGCCATGGGCGGCCGGCCTTTCGGCAATCTGCCCGAAGGCATTACCGGTATTTCGATCGACAGCCGGACGATCACCTCTGGCGAAGCCTTTTTCGCCATCAAGGGCGACCGCGTCGATGGCCATGATTATGCGAGCATCGCGATTGCCAATGGCGCCTCGCTGCTCGTTGTCAGTGAAGCCAAGCTGCCGGCGCTCGGCCGGCTGACCATTCCGATGATCGTCGTCGAAGACGTACTGGTCGGCCTGCAGAAACTCGGCATGGCTGCCCGCGACCGCACACCGGCGACCGTGATTGCGGTGACCGGATCCGTCGGCAAGACGACCACTAAGGAAATGCTGCGCATGACGCTCGAGCCCTCGGGCAAGGTGCATGCCTCCGTGGCTTCCTTCAACAATCACTGGGGCGTGCCGCTGACGCTCGCCCGAATGCCGATCGACACGCGCTACGGCGTTTTCGAACTCGGCATGAACCATCCCGGCGAGATCGGTCCGCTGTCGCGCATGGTGCGGCCCGATGTGGCTGTCATTACGACGATTGCGCCCGCGCACCTCGGCAATTTCTCCAGCGTCGACGAAATCGCCGACGCCAAGGCCGAGATCTTCGAGGGCGTCGTCAATGGTGGCGATGCGATCCTCAACCGCGACAATCCGTATTACGAGCGCCTCGAACAGGCTGCACTTGCTCAGGGCGTCGAGAATATTCACAGCTTTGGCCAGCATGCCAAGGCTGAATTCCGGCTCGCCGAATTCGACGGTGCGGCGGAGCTTTCGACCGTTTGGGTCTCGTTCGGCGGCGAAACGCGGGAAGTGACGATTGGTGCGCCCGGGCGACATCTGGCCGAGAACGCCATGGCGGTGCTTGCGGCTGTTTCGCTTGTTGGCGCCGATGTCGATGCGGCGATCGAGGCGCTTGCCAATTTGGCGGCGGTCAAGGGACGCGGCGCGCGCCACAAGCTGAAGATGCCGGAAGGTGTCCTGACGCTGATCGACGAAAGCTACAATGCAAACCCTGCCTCCATGCGCGCGGCGATCTCCGTGCTTGCATCGGCCCAGCCGACGGGCGAGGGGCGGCGGATTGCCGTGCTCGGCGACATGTTGGAGATGGGCGAATTCGCCCCCAGCGTGCATGCTGACCTCGCCGGGCCGCTGCTTGCGGCCGGCATCGAACATGTCTGGCTCGCCGGACCGGAAATGGTGGCACTGCGCGATGCGCTGCCCGAAACGGTCCACGTCGTCTATCTCGAGACCACGGAGGAACTCGCGAATTTCGTCACCGCAGAGGTCCGCCCCGGTGATGTCGTGATGGTCAAATCTTCTCTCGGCATCGGTTTCGGCAAGATCGTATCGGCTCTGCTTGACAAGCATCCAGCATTCTCCGACACGGAGCGCCAATTTTAATCCGGGCTTCGGGAAAGGGCTCCAATGCTGATCTGGCTTGTGGAACTGTCGGACAACCTTCAGTTTTTCAATCTCTTCCGTTACATCACCTTCCGGACGGGGGCAGCTCTCTTCACCTCGGCGCTGGTGGTCTTCCTGTTTGGCCCGGCGATGATTGCATCGCTGCGTGTGCGCCAGGGCAAGGGCCAGCCGATCCGGGCTGACGGACCGCAGACCCACTTCAAGAAGGCGGGAACGCCGACCATGGGTGGCCTGATGATCCTCGCCGGGATTGTTGTGTCGTCTCTGCTCTGGGCGGATCTCTCCAACGTCTATGTCGTGGCAACACTGCTGGTGACGCTCGGCTTCGGTGCCATCGGATTCTATGACGACTACCTCAAAGTGACGAAGCAGACGGAGAAGGGTTTCTCCGGCAAGGCGCGCCTTGGTATCGAATTCCTGATCGCCGGCATTGCCGTCTATTTCATGATGTCGACCGCCTTGAGCTCCGGGCCGCAAGGCTCGACCTTTGGCTCCTCGATCGCCTTCCCCTTCTTCAAGGATTTCCTGATCGATCTCGGGATCTTCTTCGTGCTGTTCGGCGGCTTCGTCATCGTGGGTGCGGGCAATGCGGTCAACCTGACGGACGGCCTTGATGGCCTCGCGATCGTGCCTGTGATGATCGCGGCCGCCTCCTTCGGCGTGATCGCCTATCTCGCCGGTAATGCCGTGTTCTCCAATTACCTGCAGATCAATTTCACGCCGGGCACGGGCGAGCTCGCCGTCGTGCTGGGCGCCGTGATCGGGGCCGGCCTCGGCTTCCTGTGGTTCAATGCGCCACCGGCTGCCATCTTCATGGGTGACACAGGTTCGCTCGCCCTCGGCGGCCTGATCGGCTCGGTGGCTGTCGCCACCAAGCACGAGATCGTCATGGCGATCATCGGCGGCCTCTTCGTCATGGAGACGCTCTCGGTCATCATCCAGGTCGGTTATTTCAAGCTGACGGGCAAGCGCGTCTTCCTGATGGCGCCGATCCACCACCATTTCGAAAAGCTCGGCTGGACCGAGAGCCAGGTCGTCATTCGCTTCTGGATCATTGCTGTGGGCCTTGCCATGCTTGGCCTCTCGACCCTGAAGCTGCGGTGAGGCGGCGATGATCGCGGCCAACACCTTCAAGGGCAAGACCGTCGCGCTGTTCGGGCTCGGCGGTTCGGGCCTCGCCACGGCCAAGGCGCTTCAGGCCGGCGGCGCCCATGTGATTGCCTGGGACGACAATCCGGACAGCGTTGCACGGGCTGAGGCCGACGGCGTGCCGACCCGGGACTTGCGCGAGATCGACTGGTCGTCGGTTGCATCCTTCGTGCTGTCGCCCGGCGTGCCGCTTACCCATCCGAAGCCGCATTGGACCGTGGGTTTTGCCCGCAATGCCGGCGTGGAGATCATCGGCGATGTCGAGATCTTCGTGCGCGAGCGGCGGGCGCAGGCGCCGGATTGCCCGTTCATCGCAATCACCGGGACCAACGGTAAGTCGACGACCACCGCTCTCATTGCCCATATCCTTCAGGCAAGCGGTCGCGATACGCAGCTTGGCGGCAATATCGGCCGTGCGGTGCTGACGCTCGATCCGCCGAATGACGGCAGGTTTTTTGTCGTTGAATGCTCGTCCTACCAGATCGATCTTGCGCCGACGCTTAACCCGACCGCTGGCATCCTGCTCAACCTGACGCCCGATCACCTCGATCGCCACGGCACGATGCAGCATTATGCCGATGTGAAAGAGCGTCTGGTTGCCGGAGCCAAGACTGCGATCATCGGCATCGATGACAGCTATTGCGAGCTGATCGGCGATCGTGTCGAGCGCGCCGGCACCAAGGTTATCCGGATCTCGAAGCGGCAGCCGCTTGCCGATGGCCTTTATGCCGAGGGCTCGCGGATCATTCGGGCCGAACAGGGGGCGACCTCGCTTCTTGTCGATCTCGACGGCATTCAGACGCTGCGCGGCAGCCACAATGCGCAGAATGCCTGTGCCGCGATCGCCGCCTGCCTGGCAGCCGGCGTATCGGAAGACGAGATCCGCAAGGGCCTCCAGAGCTTCCCCGGCCTCAAGCATCGCATGCAGCCGGTCGGTCGCCGCCGTCAGGTGGTCTTCGTTAACGACAGCAAGGCAACCAATGCGGATGCGGCAGCACCTGCGCTGTCCAGCTACGAGCGGATCTACTGGATCGCCGGTGGCCTGCCCAAGGAAGGCGGCATCGCAAGCCTCGCACCACTCTTCCCGCGCATCGTGAAAGCTTATCTGATCGGTGAGGCTGCTTCGGCCTTTGCCGCGCAGCTTGGTGACCGGGTGGCTTACGAGATCTCGGACAGGCTGGAGCGCGCCGTGGCCCATGCGGCTGCCGATGCCGATCGGGATGGCGACGCTTCTGCCGTGATGCTGTCACCGGCTTGCGCAAGCTTCGACCAGTACAAGAATTTCGAAGTCCGCGGCGACGCCTTCGTGGGGCATGTGGCGGAACTCGATGGAGTGACGATGCTGATCGACCTGCCGACAGGAGGTAAATGAGATGGTAAGCCGCGTAGAGAGGGGGCCGGTCGCTGACTGGTTCTGGACGATCGACCGTCTGTTCCTGATCACCTTCGTTCTCCTCATGGGGATCGGGCTGATGCTCTCCTTCGCGGCGTCTCCGGCGGTTGCCGAACGTCTCAATCTCGACAGCTTCCATTTCGTCAAGCGCCATGCCTTCTTCATGATGCCGGCCCTCGGCGTCATGATCGGTCTTTCCTTCCTGTCGCCACGACAGGTCAGGCGCATGGCCATGCTGATCCTGGCGGCCTCGCTGATCATGATGGTGCTGGTTCTATTCATCGGCCTTGAGGTCAAGGGCGGCCGCCGCTGGCTGTCGGTCGGCTCGATGTCGATCCAGCCGTCCGAATTCATGAAGCCGGCCTTCGTCGTGATCTGCGCCTGGTTGTTCGCCGAACATGCGCGCCAGCCTGAAATTCCAGGCAATCTCTTTGCCATCCTGCTGTTTGGTATCGCCGCGGCGCTTCTCATCGCGCAGCCTGACCTTGGCCAGACCATCCTGATCGGCAGCGTCTGGGGCGCCATGTTCTTCATGGCCGGCATGCCGTGGCTCTGGATCGTCGTGCTCGGCGTTCTCGGCGGTGCGGGCTTCTTCGGCGCTTACATGACCCTGCCGCACGTGGCAGGACGAATAGACCGATTCCTGACCGGGGAGGGCGACACCTTCCAGGTCGATACGGCGCGGGAGGCGATCATTCGTGGCGACTGGTTCGGCCAGGGCCCGGGCGAAGGCATCGTCAAGCGCATCATTCCCGACAGCCATACCGACTTCATCTTCTCGGTCGCGGCGGAAGAGTTCGGTATTGTCTTCTGCATGGTGCTCGTGGCGATCTTCGGTTTCCTTGTGCTCCGGGGCTTGAGCCACGCCTACAAGGAACGCAATGACTTCAACCGTCTTGCCGTGTCCGGTCTGGTCCTGCTTCTCGGCGTCCAGTCGATGATCAATATCGGTGTCAATCTCGAACTGCTGCCGGCCAAGGGCATGACGCTGCCGCTCATCTCTTATGGTGGATCGTCGATGACGGCGATCTGCGTTACCGCCGGCTTCATCCTGGCGCTCACCCGCCGCCGTCCGGAAAAACGCGCGCAGGAGCGCAGCCTCTTCCGCTCGGTTGCGGGCGTACCCGCGGAGTAATTGCGTATGACAAAAGGTATCGTCCTGCTTGCCGCCGGTGGCTCCGGCGGACATCTCTTTCCGGCCGAGGCTCTGGCGCACGAGTTGAAAACCCGTGGCTATGGCGTTCATCTGGTGACCGACCGGCGCGCTGAACGCTATGCTGGCAGCTTTCCGGCTAACGAGATCCATACCGTGTCCTCGGCCACCATCGGCTCCAAGAACCCGGTCGCCGTCGTCAAGGCGTTTCTCTCGCTCTGGCGCGGTTATCGCGAGGCGCGGAGCCTTGTGTCGCGCCTGAAGCCGAAAGCGGTTATCGGCTTTGGTGGATATCCGACAGTGCCTCCGCTGTTTGCTGCAGCCGGTCTTGGTGTACCGACTGCGGTGCACGAACAGAACGCCGTCATGGGCCGTGCCAACAAGCTTCTGGCGTCGCGGGTTCGGGCAATCGCTGGCGGTTTTCTGTCGCCGAGCGGTGAGCATGCGGCGAAGATGGTGTTGACCGGAAATCCGGTGCGGCCGGCGGTGATTGCCGCTGCAGCACAGCCCTATTCTCCATCCCGCGACAGCGCGCCGTTCAATCTGGTGGTCTTCGGTGGGAGCCAGGGGGCGCAGTTCTTTTCCGACGCTATCCCCGGCGCCATCCGGCTGATGCCAGATGCTTTGCGTGCGCGGCTCGTCGTGACGCAGCAGGCGCGCCCTGAAGACCGCCAGAAGGTTATCGACAGCTATGCGACGCTCGGCATTCGCGCCGATGTCGCGCCGTTCTTTACCGATATGGCGGAGCGGCTGGCCGCTGCCCATCTCGTGATCTGCCGCTCAGGGGCGTCGACGGTGTCGGAGCTCGCGGTCATCGGTCGGCCAAGCCTGCTCGTGCCCTATCCGCATGCGCTTGACCATGACCAGGCGGCGAATGCTGCGGCGCTTGCGGCGCAAGGCGGAGCGCAGGTCATCCCGCAGGCGCAGCTTTCCACCGACAGGATCGCAGGTCTTCTGACGGAGGCGATGGAGGGGCCAGAACGGCTCGCCACGATGGCCCGCGCTGCGAAAAGCACGGGCAAGCCCGATGCGGCCGGCTTGCTCGCAGACCTCGTAGAGGCTATTGCCGCCGGCAAGGGCATTGCCCAGTCGAAGGGAGCCACACAATGAAAATGCCGAAATCCATTGGCCTCGTCCATTTCATCGGGATCGGTGGCATCGGGATGAGCGGGATCGCCGAGGTACTGCACAATCTCGGACACAGGGTGCAAGGGTCAGACCAGGCCGAAAGCGCCAACGTTCAGCGCCTGCGCGCCAAGGGTATCGAGGTCTTTGTCGGCCACAAGGCCGAGAACCTGGGTGAGGCCGAGGTCGTCGTCGTTTCGACCGCGATCAAGAAGAACAATCCCGAACTCGTCGCCGCCCGCGAAAAGCTGCTACCGATCGTTCGCCGCGCCGAAATGCTGGCTGAGCTCATGCGCTTCCGCAATGCGATCGCCGTCGGCGGCACGCATGGCAAAACTACGACCACCTCGATGGTCGCAGCGCTGCTTGATGCTGGCGCGCTCGACCCGACCGTCATCAATGGCGGTATCATCAATGCCTATGGCACCAATGCCCGCATGGGCGAGGGCGAGTGGATGGTGGTCGAGGCTGATGAGTCCGACGGCACCTTCCTGAAACTGCCCGCCGATGTTGCGATCGTCACCAATATCGATCCGGAGCATCTCGACCATTACGGCACTTTCGACAATGCGCGTGCGGCTTTCCGCCAGTTCGTCGAGAATGTGCCGTTTTACGGTTTCGGCGTGATGTGCCTCGACCATCCGGAAGTGCAGGCGCTGGTTGGCCGCATCGAGGATCGCAAGGTCATTACGTACGGTGAGAACCCGCAGGCGGATGTGCGCTTCTCGAATGTGCGTCTCGATGGCACGCGCTCGATCTTCGACGTCGAAATCCGCCGTCGCCGCACGGGCCGGGTGTTCAACTTCAAGGATCTGGTCCTGCCGATGCCGGGCCGGCACAACATTTCCAATGCCTGCGCCGCAATTGCTGTCGCCAACCGGCTCGACATTCCGGAAGAGGCGATCCGCAAGGGACTTGCAGGTTTTGGCGGCGTCAAGCGACGCTTCACGCTGACCGGCGCTTCGAACGGCGCGCAGGTGTTCGACGACTACGGGCACCACCCGGTTGAGATCAAGGCCGTGCTCCGGGCTGCGCGCGAATCGTGCAAGGGGCGGATCATCGCCGTGCATCAGCCGCACCGCTTCAGCCGGCTTGCAAGCCTGTTCGATGACTTTGCCAACTGCTTCAACGATGCCGACACGATCTTCCTGTCGCCGGTGTATGCAGCGGGCGAAGAGCCGATCGAGGGGATCGATTCGGAAACGCTGGTCTCGCGGATCAAATCGGGCGGCCACCGCGACGCGCGATACTTGGCCGCGCCTGAGCAACTGGCCTCGCTCGTCGCGGGCATTGCACAACCGGGTGATTTCGTGGTCCTGTTGGGGGCCGGCAACATCACCCAGTGGGCTGCTGCACTGCCGACGGAACTAGATGCAATTTCGGGAAAGTCTTGAATGAAACAGGTGGATGGGGAAAAGCTTCTGGCGTCGCTCGGCCCTGGAGTTAACGATCTCAAGGGGCGGCTGACGCCCGATGCGCCGATGGACAGGGTGACCTGGTT
The DNA here is from genome assembly GCF_056323085.1 of Allorhizobium sp. nf9_anc. Taxonomy (NCBI): domain Bacteria; kingdom Pseudomonadati; phylum Pseudomonadota; class Alphaproteobacteria; order Hyphomicrobiales; family Rhizobiaceae; genus Allorhizobium; species Allorhizobium sp. nf9_anc. The sequence continues at coordinate 1,244,128 of NZ_CM150481.1, forward strand.
CCAGGCCGGCGGCCTCGCCGAACTGATGTTTCAGCCGCATGACGTCGAGGATCTGACTGCGTTCCTCAAGCTTCTGCCCGAAGAGGTGCCGCTGACGGTTGTCGGCGTTGGCTCGAACCTGCTCGTGCGTGATGGCGGGATCCCCGGTGTGGTGATCCGCCTCTCTGCCAAGGGTTTCGGCCAGGTCGAGCTCGCGGGCGAGAACCGCATTCGTGCGGGAGCGATCTGCCCCGACAAGCACATTGCCGCCATGGCGATGGACAACAATATCGGTGGTTTCCACTTCTACTACGGCATTCCCGGTTCGATCGGTGGCGCGATCCGCATGAATGCAGGTGCCAATGGTGGCGACACGGCCGGCCGGCTGGTCGAAGTCGAGGCCGTCGATCGCAAGGGCAATGTGCATGTCCTGTCGAATGCCGACATGGGCTACAGCTACCGCCATTCGGCAGCGTCCGAAGGCCTGATCTTTACCAGCGCTATCTTTGAGGGTTATCCGGAAGAGAAGGCCAAGATCCGTGCGGATATGGATGCTGTTCGGCACCATCGCGAGACGGTGCAGCCGGTCAAGGAAAAGACCGGAGGCTCGACGTTCAAGAACCCCGAGGGCCATTCGGCCTGGGAGCTGATCGACGAGGCTGGTTGCCGCGGTCTGATGATTGGTGGGGCGCAGATGTCGTCGCTCCACTGCAACTTCATGATCAATGTCGGCCATGCGACCGGCTACGATCTCGAATATCTCGGCGAGACCGTTCGCCAGCGGGTGTTCGAGACCTCCGGCATCAAGCTAGAATGGGAAATCAAGCGCCTCGGCATCTTCATGCCCGGTCGTGAAGTGAAGCCATTCATGGGCGTCGTTGCGGTGTGATAGCCGCCACTCCGGATCCCACGAAGTTTTAACTTCGCTCAACTAGGCTCCTCCTCGGTATGGGGAGCGCTATGTTCGATCTGGTCCATGTTTGGGTGATCCGACAATTGACGCTGGGCGAGTTTTCGTCCCGGCGTGCTGTTGTATCTAAAGCTGCCTTCATGGCAGCGAAGATCGCCGTCTTTGCCTATCTCCTCAATATCGTCGGACATCTGATCCTGGTGGCGCTCGGACTTCTTCCTTATGCGCTCGGGCCTGCACTCGTCGTTGCCACCATGCTCACGCCGCCCGTGTCCTTCGTGGTGGCCATGATCGCCTATTCTGTCGTCGGGCTTGCGGTCTATGATCTCGGCATGTCGCGGCAGCGTTTCGAAATGCTCAGCCGAACGGACATGCTGTCGGGGCTGATGAACCGCCGCGCATTCCTTGATACTTTCGAGCGTACGCGTGGGGAGGTTGCTTTGATCCTGCTCGACATCGATCGCTTCAAATCAATCAACGACACGCTGGGCCACAAGGCCGGGGACGATGTGATTGTCCGCGTTGCCCAATGCCTGACGGATCTGCTGGGTGAGGGGGCGACCGTTGCCCGCATCGGCGGCGAGGAGTTCGCCGTACTTCTGGTGGGCCCACGCGGCGACGAAGCGCTTGAGGTTGCCCAGTCGATCTGCCGTTCCGTCGAGGCCATGGGCTTCGAGGTTGCCGGGCTTCCTGTCTCTGTCACCATCTCCGGCGGCGTGTCTGCCGGCGTGTCGGAACTCGGATTCAGCGAGCTTTTCTCGGCCGCCGACCGTGCGCTTTATCTGGCCAAAGCCAGTGGCCGGAATCGAATCGTGCATGCCAGAGAGTTGGCTGAAACGGCCCTGGACCCCATGCAGCGTGCCGAGATGCAGCTGGAACCTGCGGCACAGCGCAAGACGGCTTAACGGCATTCAAGTCGTCATTATTTCAATAAAAGCATAGCCTTGAATAATTAGCTTCACCTCACGGATGAGCGTGCGCACGCCTAGCTGCGTGTCGGAAGTTAACGAAAGTAAACGCTTCATTAACCTTAATGTTGTTGAACTGAGCCTACGGAGCCGTCCAATCGATGCGGCTACTGATTGGTTTGGAATTTTGCGAGGCGTTTATGAGTGGCAAGCATGTCGCGGTTTTGATGGGTGGATTGTCCTCCGAGCGGCCTGTGAGCTTGTCGTCGGGTAACGCCTGCGCTTCCGCACTCGAAGGTGAGGGTTTTAAGGTGACGCGGGTGGATGTCGGTCGTGATATCGGTCGCGTCCTCGAAGATCTGAAGCCCGATGTCGCCTTCAACGCTCTACATGGCCCCTTCGGCGAGGACGGCACCATCCAGGGCGTGCTTGAATATCTTGAGATTCCCTACACGCATTCCGGCGTTCTTGCTTCGGCTCTCGCCATGGACAAGAAGCAGGCGAAGATCGTTGCGGCCCAGGCGGGTATTCCCGTCGCCGAGGCCATGGTGATCAACCGCTTCGACATCGGCAACAGTCATCCGATGTCGCCTCCTTACGTGGTCAAGCCGGTCCGCGAGGGCTCCAGTTTCGGCGTCGTCATCGTGCGCGAAGACATGGCGCATCCGCCGCAGATCCTGACCTCCAGCGAATGGCGTTATGGCGACGTTGTGATGGTCGAGCGCTATGTGGCTGGTCGCGAGCTGACCTGTGGCGTGATGGACGGCAAGGTGCTTGGCGTGACCGAGATCGTGCCGCTCGGCCACAGCTTCTATGATTTCGACTCCAAGTATGCGGCCGGTGGCTCTCAGCACGTCCTTCCTGCGGAAATTTCACCGAAAATTTACCAAAAAATACAATCATTGGCACTCAAGGCACACCAGGCGCTCGGGTGTCGCGGAGTGAGTCGGTCCGACTTCCGCTACGACGATCGTCTCTCCGAAGATGGTGATCTGATTTGGCTGGAACTGAACAACCAGCCGGGCATGACCCCTACCTCGTTGCTGCCGGAAATGGCTGCCCATGCGGGCTATAGCTTTGGTGAGTTCGTACATTGGATGGTGGAGGACGCTTCTTGTTCTCGTTGAGCGGTAACAAAATGGCTGAGGTTTCCGGAGTTTATCCGGCTGCACCGCTCGCCTCCCAGGAGGCCAAGGTGCTTCCGCGTCCGCTGCGTCGCCTCGTTCGTTTCCTAATCAGCCTGTGCTCCGGTCGTATTGTTCTGCCTCGCCATCTCGGCAAGGCCAGCCTGGCTGCGTTTTACGGTGCCGTTTCGCTGCATGGTGTCGTGGTTGGTGGTCATGGTCCTTTGGTGATGCAGGCGGTGACGTCCAAGGCTGGATTTGCCGTCGAGGATGTTCGCGTTTCCGGCAATCAGCATACGTCCGAAATCGATATCCTGCAGCTGCTCGGCCTCGATGGTTCGACGAGCCTGCTGGGTCTCGACATTGCGGCTGCCCGCAAGTCGCTGTCCGAGCTCCCTTGGGTCGAATCGGCTGAGGTTCGCAAGGTTTATCCGTCCACCGTCGAAGTAACGCTGCGCGAGCGTCAGGCTTATGCGATCTGGCAGCACGGCAGCGATCTCTCGCTCATCGAGCGTTCGGGTTCGGTCATTGCGCCGCTGCGCGACAACAAGTTTGCCTCGCTGCCACTCTTCGTCGGTCGTGATGCCGAGACGGCAGCAGCCTCCATCGATGAAGAATTCTCCAAGTGGCCGTCGATCGCTTCGCGGGTGAAGGCTTTCGTTCGTGTTGGTGGTCGTCGTTGGGATGTCCATCTCGACAACGGCATCGTCGTGCGTCTCCCGGAAGAGAATGTGGCTAGCGCGCTTGCCCTGCTCAACCGTTTCGATGTCGAGCAGCAGGTGCTGTCTCGCGATGTGGCGCTGATCGACATGCGCCTTCCCGACCGGGTTGCCGTGCGCCTGACGCCCGGTGCGCAGGAGCGTCGTACGGCGGCGCTTGAAGAGCGTCGCAAAGCCCTCAAGAAGCTGGAGCAGAAGATATGAGCATCTTTGGTGGCTCCTCCTTCGGTCTTCCGCGCACCCGGCCGCTGTCTTCCAAGCGGGCGCATGTCGTTTCGGTTCTCGATATCGGTACGACCAAGGTCGTCTGCATTATCGCTCGCCTGACGCCGCGCCGCGAATCCGCCGTGCTGCCGGGCCGCACGCATAATGTCGAGGTGATCGGTCTCGGGCACCAGCGTTCGCATGGCATCAAATCCGGCGTGATCGCCGATCTTGATGCGGTCGAAAACGTTGTGCGCCTCGCCGTTGACGCAGCTGAGCGCATGGCAGGCCTTACGGTCGAAAGCCTGATCGTCAACGTCTCTGCTGGCCGCATCGGCTCTGATGTCTACACCGCGACCATCGATCTCGGTGGCCAGGAAGTCGAAGCCGGCGACCTGCGCAAGGTGCTGATCGCTGCTGGCCAGCAGTCTCAGGGCAATGACCGTGCCGTGCTGCACTCGCTTCCCACCGGCTTTTCGCTTGACGGAGAGCGGGGAATCCGCGATCCCCTTGGAATGTATGGCGATGTTCTCGGCGTCGACATGCACGTGGTCACGGCCGAACGGGCAGCGCTCCGCAATCTGGAGCTCTGCATCAACCGCGCCCATCTGACCGTCGAGGGTGTGGTCGCAACGCCTTATGCCAGCGGCCTTGCAGCCCTGGTCGACGACGAGGTGGAGCTCGGTTGCGCGGCGATCGACATGGGCGGTGGCATGACCACCATCTCTGTCTTTGCTGAAGGCAAGTTGATCCATACGGACGCCATCGGGATCGGCGGTCATCATGTGACCACAGATCTGGCGCGCGGGCTTTCCACCCGTATCGAGGATGCAGAACGTCTGAAGGTCGTTCACGGTTCGGCTGTCGCCAACGGCGCCGACGATCGCGAAGTCGTATCCGTTCCGCCGATCGGCGAGGACGATCGCGACCAGCCGACCCAGGTGTCGAAAGCGCTTCTGACCCGGATCATCAGCGCGCGTATCGAGGAAACCCTCGAGATGCTGCGCGACCGGATCCAGAAGTCGGGCTTCTCGCCGGTGGTCGGAAAACGCGTCGTTTTGACGGGTGGCGCCTGCCAGCTCACCGGCATGCCAGAAGCGGCCCGCCGTATTCTGGCCCGGAACGTGCGTATCGGTCGTCCGATGGGTGTGTCGGGCCTGCCGGCAGCGGCCAAGGGACCGGCCTTCTCAACGGCCGTCGGCCTGACGATCTATCCGCAGATGGCGGATCAGGAAACACATGCCGGGCAGGGCGGGTTGTTCTCGCCCTTCGGCAACGGAAACAGCCGGTTCGCCCGTATGGGTCAGTGGCTGAAAGAGAGTTTTTGAGTTCACCCGGCTGGGCGCAAGGTTCGGCCAAGGGAAATCTGTTGAAATGACATGGCCGGCTTGGCGATGCGGCCGGAAAAAGAAGGAACGGGTACCATGACCATCAAGTTGCAGAAGCCAGATATCACTGAGCTGAAGCCACGCATCACCGTTTTCGGTGTCGGTGGCGGCGGCGGCAATGCCGTCAACAACATGATCACCGCTGGTCTGCAGGGCGTCGATTTCGTCGTTGCCAACACGGATGCCCAGGCGCTGACCATGACCAAGGCCGAGCGCATCATCCAGCTCGGCGTCAACGTCACCGAAGGCCTTGGCGCCGGTTCGCAGCCGGAAGTCGGTCGCGCCGCCGCTGAAGAGTGCATCGACGAGATCATCGATCACCTGAACGGTACCCATATGTGCTTCGTCACCGCCGGCATGGGTGGTGGTACCGGTACCGGTGCTGCTCCTGTCGTCGCCCAGGCGGCCCGCAACAAGGGCATCCTGACCGTCGGCGTCGTGACCAAGCCGTTCCACTTCGAAGGTGCTCGCCGCATGCGGCTTGCCGAATCCGGCATCGAAGAACTGCAGAAGTCGGTCGACACGCTGATAGTCATCCCGAACCAGAACCTCTTCCGCATCGCCAACGACCGCACCACCTTCGCTGACGCCTTCGCAATGGCTGACCAGGTTCTGTATTCGGGCGTTGCCTGCATCACCGACCTGATGGTCAAGGAAGGCCTGATCAACCTCGACTTCGCGGACGTTCGCTCCGTGATGCGCGAAATGGGCCGTGCGATGATGGGCACCGGCGAAGCATCCGGCGAAGGCCGTGCGATGCAGGCTGCGGAAGCTGCCATCGCCAACCCGCTGCTCGACGAAACCTCGATGAAGGGCGCCCAGGGCCTGCTGATCTCGATCACCGGCGGCCGTGACCTCACGCTGTTCGAAGTCGACGAAGCTGCAACCCGCATCCGCGAAGAAGTCGATCCGGACGCCAACATCATCCTCGGCGCTACCTTCGACGAAGCCCTCGAAGGCATCATCCGCGTCTCGGTCGTCGCGACCGGCATCGACCGTGCGGCGCTCGCATCCAAGGGCTTCGAGGCCGCTCCGCTGGCAAAGCCCGCTATGCGTTCCTCCGCGGCCGTTGCTCCGGCACCGGCCGCATATCAGCCTGCAATGACGCAGGCCCCCAAGCCGACCATGGATCCGGTCGCAGACACCATTCGTTCGGCTGAAGCTGCCATGGAACGCGAACTCGAAATCGCCGTTGCCCGTCAGCCGCTGAGCCAGCCGCAGCCTGCTCCGCAGCAGGAATTCCGTCCTGCAAGCCGCCTGTTCGCTTCGCCGGCTCCGGAAGCTGCTCCCGCTCCGCAGATGATGCAGCCGGTTGCTCAGGCTCCCATCATGAGCCAGCCGGCTCCGGTCATGCAGCAGCCCGCTCCCGTCATGCAGGCGCCTATTGCGCCGGCACCGATGGCAGCTGAACCCCGCATGGCCGCCGAACCGGTCCGCATGCCGAAGGTCGAGGACTTCCCGCCGGTGCTTCGCGCCGAAATCGATCACCGCGCCCAGCCTGCAGCTCCTGCTGCCCAGGACGAGCGTGGCCCGATGGGTCTCCTGAAGCGCATCACCAACTCGCTCGGCCGTCAGGCTGAAGACGAGCAGGTTATGGGTGACATGACCGGTTCCGCACCGGCCGCTGCCTCGCAGCAGCGCCGTCCGCTGTCTGCAGAAGCCAGCCTCTACGCTCCGCGTCGCGGCCAGCTGGACGACCACGGTCGTGCAACGCCGGCTCGCGCCACCAGCGAAGACGACCAGCTTGAGATCCCGGCCTTCCTTCGTCGCCAGACGAGCTAAGTGCCAGGCCAGAATGTTTGAGGAAACCCGGGCCGCGAGGCTCGGGTTTCTTGCGTTTCATGGCCTGTTCCAGAACGTAGATTTGTTGATATTAATCAATGGCCTGGCTTCGTTACAAAGCGAAAGAATCAGTGATTTGGCTGGAGGGGCGGGGCCACGTATGTATGAGATCGAAAGAGGGCTCGATTTGAGTCTTTGACACGCGTTTGCGACGGGAAGTTTAAGATCCACCGCCTCGTCGCTTCACTTTAAGGCTATCGGAATGGCAATTGCTTTGCTCGGATTTCAAACCACGATCGCAGCGCCGCTTACGCTGACTGGGATTGGGGTTCATTCCGGACGAGAGGTTACGATCACTTTCCAGCCGGCAGAAGCCGGGACGGGAATTGTTTTTCAACGTCAGCACGATGACGGTTCCACGAGCGAATATCGTGCCGTCTCGGCGCATGTCGGCAATACCGATCTCTGCACCGTACTCGGGACCAACCCGGCCCGCTCGATCGCGACCATCGAACATGTCATGGCGGCTATCTATGCGCTGGGCCTCGACAATCTGATTGTCGAAGTCGACGGTGCGGAAATGCCGATCATGGACGGCAGCTCCGAAGTCTTCATCGATGCCATCGAGCAGGTCGGCATCACCAATCTTGGCGTCAAGCGCCGCTATATCCGCGTCATCAAGCCGGTTCGCATCGAATCGGGTGCATCCTGGTCTGAATTCCGCCCCTATGACGGTACTCGCTTCGAGGTCGAAATCGATTTCGACAGCAAGCTGATCGGTCGGCAGAAGTGGGAAGGCGATCTGACCGCTGAAACCTTCAAGAACGAGCTGTCGCGCGCCCGCACCTTTGGCTTCATGCGCGATGTCGAGCGTCTCTGGGCTGCCGGTTTCGCCCTTGGCTCTTCGCTCGAAAACTCCGTCGTCATCTCCGACGATGACACCGTGATCAATGTCGAAGGCCTGCGCTACGAGAAGGACGAATTCGTCCGTCACAAGACGCTGGATGCCGTTGGTGACCTCGCGCTTGCCGGTGCGCAGTTCATCGGTTGCTATCGCTCCTATCGCGGTGGCCACAAGATGAATGCCAATGCATTGAAGGCCTTGCTCAGCGACCCCACGGCCTATGAGGTCGTCGAAGCGCCGAGCCGCAGCCACCAGGTTCGTGCTCGTGAATTCGTTCCGGTTCAGGTGCCTGAATTCGCACCCTGGTCGGCCTGAGCAGAAAACGGGCAAGTTACAGATCGAGCGCCGGTTTCCTCAAAGGAGGCCGGCGTTTTTGCTGGGCGACAGAAGATGCTGAATGAACGGCACTTTCTGGACGTCTCGCCACAAAAATGCGTTAAAGTCACATCACTGCGTTGCCCTAGTGCCGCTTTTGTGGCTAGAAACGCCAGTTGAAGGCGACGGTTTTCAAGCGGCGCTGCAATCGGGATCTTTCGAATGAATCAAGTGGGATCGGTCGTTGTGAAGAAAGCCGCGCGTATTGCAGGCCTGAGCGTGATGTTGTCCGTCGGCGCGGTGCTTGCCGGTTGCCAATCGGATCCCGATATCGACATCAGCAAGCTTGCTGCCGAGACTGAGCCGCCGGAAGTGCTCTACAACCAGGGCCTCGCCAACATCAAGGCCGGGAACATGGGCGAAGCATCGCGCAAGTTCGATGCCGTCGATGCGCAGCATCCCTTCTCCGAGTGGTCGCGCAAGTCGCTCGTCATGAGCACCTTCACGAAATATCGTCTTGGCCGCTATGCCGATGCGATTTCCACCGGTAACCGCTATATGAGCCTCTATCCGAAGTCCGAGGATGCGGCCTATGCGCAGTATCTGGTCGGTCTTTCCTATTGGAAACAGATCTCCAACGTCACGCAGGATCAGCGCAACTCGGTCAAGACGATCGAGGCGATGGAGCGCGTGGTGAACGAGTTCCCTGATTCGGAATATGTCGACGACGCGCAGGCGAAGATCCGTTTTGCGCGCGACCAGCTCGCCGGCAAGGAAATGCAGGTCGGGCGTTACTATCTGGAGCGCAAGGAATACCTTGCCGCCGTCTCGCGCTTCCGCGTCGTGGTCGAGCAGTATCCGAACACCAACCAGATCGAAGAGGCGCTCGCGCGTCTGGTCGAGGCCTATTTCGCTATGGGCGTCGTTTCCGAGGCACAGGCAGCCGCAGCCGTTCTCGGCCACAACTACCCGGACAGCCAGTGGTATGCCGATAGTTATGCGCTGCTGCAGCGGGGCGGCGTAGAGCCGCGCGAAAACACCGGATCGTGGATCACCCGCGCCGGTCGCAGGCTCCTGATCGGGACCTGACGGTCTCTTTTGACGAAGTGAGAATCTGAGCCCATGCTGGTCCAGCTGTCGATCCGAGATATCGTTCTGATCGAGCGGCTGGATCTTGCGTTCGAGACCGGCCTTTCCGTGTTGACCGGTGAAACGGGTGCCGGCAAATCCATCCTGCTTGATAGTCTGTCGCTGGCGCTCGGTGGGCGCGGCGATGGTTCTCTCGTGCGCCACGGCGAGGACAAGGGACAGGTGACCGCCGTCTTCGACATCGGCAACAGCCATGCCGCCAGAACGCTGCTGAAGGGCAACGGCGTCGACGACGATGGCGACCTCATATTCCGCCGCGTGCAGTCCGCCGACGGCCGCACCCGTGCCTATATCAACGACCAGCCAGTCAGCGTGCAGTTGATGCGCCAGGTCGGGCAGTTGCTGGTCGAAATCCATGGCCAGCATGATGATCGCGCCCTGATCGATACCAATGCCCACCGGATGTTGCTCGACGCCTTTGCGGGGCTCACCGACGAAGCCGTCAACCTCGGCGAAAGCTATCGCCGCTGGCGTGATGCCGAGCGTTCGTTCAAGACCCACAAGGCGAAGGTCGAGGCTGCCGCCCGCGAGGCGGACTATCTGCGCGCCTCGGTCGAGGAGCTTGAAACGCTGTCGCCGCTCGACGGCGAAGAGGACGATCTCGCCGAGCGGCGCTCGGCCATGCAGAAATCCGAGCGTATCGCGGGAGATATCGCCGAGGCCTCCGAATTCCTGAATGGCAATGCGTCGCCAGTGCCACATATCGCGTCGCTGATGCGCCGACTGGAGCGCAAGAGCCAGGAGGCTCCGGGACTGCTGGAAGAGACCGTGCAACTGCTTGGCACGGCACTGGACACGCTGTCTGCCGCCCAGATGGAAGTCGAGGCGGCGCTGCGCCGCACCGAATTCGATCCGCGCGAACTGGAGCGCGTTGAAGAACGGCTCTTCGCGCTGAGGGCCGCCGGACGGAAGTATTCCGTCGCGGTTGCCGATCTTCCCGCGCTTGCGGAAAAAATGGTCGCGGATCTCGCCGACCTCGATGCCGGCGAAGAGCGTCTCGGACAACTCGAAGCCGCAGTCCACGAGACAAAGACACATTACGATCACCTGGCACAGCAGCTCTCGGCAAAGCGCCAGAATGCCGCCCAGGCCCTGGCGGATGCGGTCATGCAGGAATTGCCGGCGCTGAAGCTCGAGCGGGCCCGCTTCATGGTGGAAGTGGCTGCCGATCCTGACAATGCCACGGCTGACGGCATCGATACGGTCGAATTCCATGTGCAGACGAACCCCGGCACGCGTCCCGGACCGATCATGAAGGTTGCCTCGGGCGGCGAGCTTTCACGCTTTCTGCTGGCGCTCAAAGTGGCGCTTGCCGATCGTGGATCCGCACCAACGCTCGTCTTCGACGAAATCGACACCGGCGTCGGTGGCGCGGTCGCCGATGCCATCGGGCAACGGCTCAAGCGCCTCTCTGCCAAGGTGCAGGTGTTGTCCGTCACCCATGCACCGCAGGTTGCGGCACGGGCCTCGACGCATTTCCTGATTTCCAAGGGGCCGACCGGAGATGCCGGCGACAAGATCGCCACGCGGGTGGCGATCATGGAGCCGGAGCATCGCAAGGAAGAGATCGCCCGCATGCTGGCGGGTGCATCCGTGACCGACGAAGCGCGTGCCGCCGCTGCAAAACTCCTGGCGGCCGGGGAGTGATCTCCATCCGCACGGTGTCGGTTGCGCTCCTTATCAAAACCTGTTTCGCTGATCTGCCATGCTTGAAGTGATCCAGATCTACTGGGCCGAGACCCTTGCCGTGCTCTCCGTCGTGTTCGGCACGGTCGCTGCGACCCATGCGGCGATGACCAAACGCGAGGTTCGCTCGGCGCTTGGCTGGGTGGGGGTGATCATCCTCTCGCCGCTGGTGGGCGCCATGATTTATGCGGTCGCCGGCATCAACCGAATCCGCCGCGCGACGCTTATCTCCCGTCGTGCCCTCGAACTTGATGAGATCTGGCGCAGTCTGTCTCTCTACGCCATCAGCCGCGAGACGGTTGCCATACAGTTCGGACCCCGCTTTGGGCAGATGAAGTTGCTCGGCGACAAGGTCAGCCGCCATCCGCTGTCATCGGGCAACCTCATCACCATGCTGACGACCGGCGAGGAGACCTTCGATGCGATGTGCGAGGCAATCGAGGCCGCACAGTTCAGCATCATCCTCGAAACCTATATCTTCGATCGCGATGTCGTCGGCCGGCGCGTGGCCGACTGCCTGATCGCCGCGCACAAGCGCGGTGTCGCCGTTCGCGTCATCGTCGATGCAGTCGGCGCACGCTACAGCGTTCCCAGCATCATTGGCTATCTCGAAGAGGGCGGCGTTCCGGTTGCTGTTTTCAACGGGCAGGTCATCATGGGCCTGCGGCTGCCTTACGCCAATCTGCGCACACACCGGAAAATTCTGGTGGTGGACGGGGCGACCGCCTTTGTCGGCGGCATGAATATCCGCGCAGGCTTTGTCGGGTCGGATAGCGCGCGCGACACCCATTTTCGCGTGACCGGACCTGTGGTGGCCGACATCCTGGCGGTTGCTGCCGAGGACTGGCACTTCGAGACCGGCGAGGTGCTGCTGGGGCCGGAATGGCGCGTGCGGCTCGACGATGCGCTGCCTGGGGCAGGGACCGCGATCCGGGCGGTGGTCTCAGGGCCGGATACACATATCGAGACGAATCACCGGCTTCTGCTCGGTGCCTTCTCGGTCGCCGAACGGTCGATTAGGATCGTCTCTCCCTACTTCCTGCCGGATACGACCTTTATTGCTGCCCTGAACACAGCCGCACGGCGTGGCGTGCAGGTCGATGTGATCGTGCCGTCGCAGAACAATCTGGCGATCGTCGCCCGCGCCATGATGGGTCAGTTCGACCAGATCCTTCGGGATGGGTGTCGTGTCCATCTGTCGAGCGGCCATTTCGATCATTCGAAGCTGATGGTCATCGACCGACAGTGGTGTTTCATCGGATCATCCAATCTCGATTCGCGTTCGCTGCGGCTGAATTTCGAGATCGATCTCGAAGTCTATGACCGGGTTCTCGCCGAGCAGATCGAGGACGGCATCGACGAGAGACTGGCAACGGCAGAACAGGTCACGCTTGAAGGCCTTCGGGCGCGTTCTCTGCCGAACCGGATGATCGACCGTTTGTTCTGGCTCGGATCGCCCTATCTTTGACACAGCGCAGCCGCTGATGGCTGTGATGGCCATGAGCGCTGAACGCCTCGAGAGACGATGGATGCCCCTGGTGTGATGAAGAAAACCAAGCCCAGCCTCGCCCGCACGATGGTGACCTCGCTGCGTAATCGCAAATGGCGCCCGGGCGAGCGGCAGGTCTCAGATACGCCTGACGGTGTCATGACGGTCGCCTCCTACAACGTCCACAAATGTGTGGGGACCGACGGGCGCTTCGATCCGGAGCGGATCATCGACGTCATCCACGAAATCCGCCCCGACGTGATTGCATTGCAGGAGGCGGATCAGCGCTTCGGCGAGCGCTCGGGTCTGCTCGATCTCAACCGGCTGCGGCTTGAAACCGGATTGTTGCCGGTCCCCGTGGTTGCCGGGCCGAAGTCGCATGGCTGGCGGGGCAATGTGCTCTTGTTTCGCGAGGGGATCGTCCGGGATGTGCATCAGGTGGCACTGCCCGGGCTTGAGCCGCGGGGCGCGCTGGTCGCCGAGATCGACCTTGAGGGAAAGGCTGGACTGCGGGTGATCGCTGCCCATCTCGGGCTGTTGCGCTGGGCGCGGCGCCAGCAGGCGGATGTCATCCTCGATCTGCTGCAGAGCCGCGATGAACGCCCGACGCTCTTGATGGGTGACTTCAACGAATGGCGGCTCGGGCCCGGCTCGGCGCTCACGCGGCTGGAGCCGGTGTTCGGCCCATTGCCGCCAGCGATCCCCAGCTTTCCGGCGCGGCTGCCGGTGCTCTCGCTCGACCGGATCATGGCGAACCGGGCCGGATTGATCGCCGATCTCACGGTGCATGACACGCCGCTCGCAAGGCTTGCATCAGACCATCTGCCGCTTACGGCGCGGCTTGATCTCAGCAAGGTGGAGGACTGAGGTCCGGGCCTTTTCATTCGCCGATTTTCCGCTAAACCCGACTGGAGATTTCCGGAGGTTGCCATGGCCGTTGACACCATTCCCGTCGAAACCCTGACCGAGGAGCAGGCGAAGGCCGAGCTGCAGCGTCTGGCGGACGAGATCGCCCATCACGACGCGCTTTATCATGGCAAGGACAAGCCCGAGATATCTGACGCGGATTATGACGCGCTGAAGCGGCGCAATGATGCGATCGAGGCGCAGTTTCCGCAGCTGGTGCGCACCGACAGTCCCTCGCAACGGGTGGGGGCTGCTCCCGCCGGCATCTTTGCCCAGGTCGTGCACGCGCGGCCGATGCTGTCGCTCGACAACACGTTTTCCGATGAGGACGTGCAGGACTTTGTCTCCTCCGTCTATCGCTTCCTCGGGCAGATGCCTGACAATTCGATTGCCTTCACCGCCGAGCCGAAGATCGACGGGCTCTCGATGTCGCTGCGCTACGAGAACCGCAAGCTCGTGACCGCTGCAACCCGGGGCGATGGCACGACCGGCGAAAATGTGACGGCAAACATCCTGACGATCAAGGAAATCCCGACCGAGCTTCCGGCCGATGCGCCCGATATCGTCGAGGTGCGCGGCGAAGTCTATATGGCGAAGTCCGACTTCCTGGCGCTCAATGCGCAGATGGAGGCCGAGGGCAAGCAGACCTATGTCAATCCGCGCAACACGGCTTCCGGCTCGCTGCGTCAGCTCGATCCCAAGGTGACGGCGAACCGCAAGCTGCGCTTCTTCGCCTATGCCTGGGGTGAGATGAGCCAGATGCCGGCGGACACGCAATGGGACATGGTGCAGGTCTTCGGGCGCTGGGGCTTCCCGATCAATCCGCTGACACGGCGACTGAGCTCCGTCGCTGATATCATCGCCCATTACAGCGATATCGGGCTGCAGCGGCCTGATCTCGACTATGACATCGATGGTGTCGTCTACAAGGTGGACCGCCTCGACCTGCAGGCGCGCTTGGGCTTCCGGTCTCGCTCGCCGCGCTGGGCGACCGCTCACAAGTTTCCCGCCGAACAAGCCTTCACCACAGTCGAGGCAATCGACATCCAGGTCGGTCGAACGGGGGCACTGACGCCCGTTGCGCGGTTGACGCCGATCACGGTCGGTGGCGTTGTGGTCACCAACGCGACGCTGCACAACGAGGACTATATCAAGGGCATCGGCAATTCCGGCGACCGCATCCGGCCAGAAGAGCATGACATCCGGATCGGCGATACCGTGATCGTCCAGCGGGCCGGCGACGTCATTCCGCAGGTTCTCGACGTGGTTCTGGAAAAGCGTGAAGCAGGGCATACGCCTTACGTGTTTCCGAAGACTTGTCCGGTCTGTGGAAGCCACGCGGTGCGCGAGAAGAACGAGAAAACGGGCAAGCTCGATTCTGTCACCCGTTGCACCGGTGGCTTTGTCTGCCGGGCTCAGGCCGTCGAGCACATCAAGCATTTCGTCTCGCGCAACGCCTTCGATATCGAAGGGCTTGGCACCAAGCAGGTCGACTTCTTCTTCGAAAGCGACGACCCGGCGCTGATGATCCGCACTGCGCCCGACATCTTCACCCTGAAGGCGCGCCAGGACCAGTCTCTGACCAAGCTCGAGAATATCGAAGGCTTCGGTCGGGTCAGTGTGCGCAAGCTCTTCGAGGCGATCGATGCACGGCGCGAGATTGCGCTCAACCGCTTCATCTTCGCGCTCGGGATCCGCCATGTCGGCGAGACGACGGCGAAGCTCCTGGCGCGCTCCTATGGCAGCTACGCGGCCTTTGCGGAGGCGATGCAGGCGGCTGGTCCAAAGTTCGGCGACGCCTGGAACGAGTTGAACAGCATCGATGGGATCGGCGAGGTCGTCGCTGCTTCGATCGTCGAGTTTTTCAAGGAGCCGCGCAATCTTGAGGTCGTTCAGCGGCTCTTGAGTGAAGTCACGCCTCTCGACGCGGAGGCCGCCGTTGTGAGCGACAGTCCCGTGGCTGGCAAAACGGTGGTCTTCACCGGTTCCCTCGAACGCTTCACGCGCGATGAGGCCAAGGCGCGGGCCGAGGGCCTTGGCGCGAAGGTCGCGGGGTCCGTATCTAAGAAAACGGATTACGTCGTGGCCGGCCCCGGTGCGGGCTCCAAGCTCGATAAGGCGCGTGAGCTCGGTGTCGAAGTCATGACCGAAGACGAGTGGTTGGCCCTGATCGGGGGCTGAGATCAAGCCGCGCTGATGGCGGCGTCCGTCAGCGTGAGGCTCGGTGTGTCCGCTTGCGTGCTGCGCGACATGTCCCGCTCCAGCACGATGCGATTGCGTCCTGAGGTTTTGGCGGCATAAAGCGCGCGGTCGGCCGCGGCGTAGACGGCGGAGAAATCCCGCATGGGCGTAATGTCGGCAAGGCCGCCGGATACGGTGACGGCGATTGTCTGGTGGAAGGCATCGATGAGCCGGTTGGCGATCGAACGGCGCAGGCGCTCTGTCATGGCGACCACTTCGCCAAAGTCCGCATCCTGGAAGAGAATGGCGAATTCCTCGCCCCCGATACGGGCGACGAGGTTCGTCGGCCCGACGATCTCGGTCAGCGTGTTTGCGACCGATACGATTACGTCATCTCCGGCCAGATGACCGTAGCGGTCGTTGATCTGCTTGAAGCGATCGATATCGAGAATGAGCAGGTAGCCACGCTCGACCTGCGAGAGATCCTCAATGAAGGCTCGGCGGTTCAGCAGGCCGGACAGCATGTCGGTCCGGCTCATCTGGCGGAATTCGAGGCGTGTCCGTGCGAGGTGAATGACGGCGTAACCCATATAGAGGCAGCACAGCATCGTCAGGACGAAGGCGACGATTACCGCGATGCCGCAGCCGATCGCGATGTCGCGAACTAGGGGATTGAGAAGAACATCGAAGGCGTGCAGGACGATCAGCAGCCCGGCGACCATGACGCAGGCAATGATGGAGTTGCGGATCGACAGTCGAGTGGCGAAACGGAGCACAGTGTCCCAGTTGTCGAACTCCGTCAGTCCAATATCGCGGATGACCCAAGCCTCAATCTGTTTCTTCAACATCAGTTTTGACCACACAATAAGACTTGAAACGACAAATTGTAGCGCAGCATGGAAGACTATCAACGCCGGCTGCTGTCATAAATATGTATGGCCCCGTGCCCCGCGGCCGATTTACGTCAAGGTGACGAATGCAACCTGAGCAGTAAAGCGCTCATTTGCATTTCTACTAGTCTTAATCCCTTAAAAATTAAGTTTGAATGAATTTGTAACTCAGGATTGCAGCTGCCCCTGTGTCGAAGCGGCACGATCACGGTTCAGTGAAGCCTGAAGGCGCAACTTCCAGCCTGAATTCCGCCGGATCCTGCGAGAAGATCAGTCCGCCACGCGAGGATGATCCGGCGGCCACATAGTCGAAGGTCGTCTGGGCTTCCTCGACAGTGGTTGTCCCGTCGAGAAGGGCAGCCTTTACCTCGACGGCAGCTGCTGCCTGGTCGCCATCGTTACGCACCTCGATCATCACGCGCCAGCCCGAGGCGACAGGTTCGACGGCCAGCACATGGGTCGACAGCTCCGGCGGGCGGTCGGTGGTCGTTGCGGCTTCAAACAGGGTCCAGCCGATGATGGCAAGCACCATCAAGGTTGCAATGACGCCCGTCAGCCATTCGATCCAGTGCGGGCGAAGCTTGGCAGCGTTTTGGCTGTGCGTGGAAGGGGTCACGAGTGGATACCTCACAGGACGAGACGGGCTGCGGCGGCGCCAATGGCGGCCGGAAAGCCAAGGACGATAATGGTCAGGACGGCTTCGGCGGCGGCGATGTCGTCCAGCCGGCCGAAGGTCCAGAGGGCATAGAGGCTGACGGCGAGGGCGATGACGTAACCGGGGATCGTGAAACGGATGAAGGCGTGCCAGACGGGCGTATCGGCATCCAGATGATGTCCGCCGCGAAAGGCGAGTGCGTAGACGAAGCCATGCATCAGGAGGATCGAGAGGAGCATCAAGGCCAGCGCGTGCCACACGGTCATCTTGTAGGCGAGCAGGATCATTTCCTCCGTGGGCGCCAGATTGAGCGACAGGAACAGGGCGCCGATCGCCATCATGAAGAGTTCGATCACATAGCCGCTCTCGCTGGAGGCACCCGGTTCGTCCTCCGGCTCGTCCGTTTCTTCGTCGTCTTTCATGCTGAGCTGACTGCGGCCAAGAAGTGCGCCGATGCTGGCCGGCACCGCCTGAACCGCCACCATGCCGACCCATTGCCGCGGTGACATGTCGGTCGTGATCACGCCGAAGAGAAACAGTATCAGCGCGCTGGCAGCCACGCCCATGCCATAGGCGACGATCGCATCCCGGGCCGACTCGCGCCAGGTTGCTGTGCGTTCGAAGCCGATGCGATGGGAGAGCAGTAGAAGGAGGGGGAGGTTGACGACGAGCAGGATCAACAATCGCTCGCGATCCATGTAGAAGCCGAGAAACCACATCTCCATGGTCATCAGCATCGGAATGGAGAAGAGCAGGGCGCCGGCGATGCCGCGCGCCAGACCGACCAGAAACCGGTTCACCCGTTCCGGATCGTCATGTTCATTGTCGATTGCTGTCATTGTTCCACCGTCCCTTGCCGCGCAGGGAATGCGCAGCAGACGATGGTTGTTCCATCTGCCGAGGCAGAAGGTGGCGGCCAATGGCCGCCACGATGCCTCTCACTTGAGAGGGAAGTCTACTGCACGCGCGGCGCAATCAGCCCTTGGGCTTGAAGGTCCTCTTCTTCGGACCGGCGGCTGCGCCGCGGTCTTCAAACTTGCCCTTCGGCTTGCCGGCGAAGGCTGGCTTGTCACCCTTCGGCTTGCCGGCCCAATCAGGCTTGGCAGGCTTGTCCCAGGCGTTGGACGCGGCCTTGGGCTTCTTCTTGAAAGCCGGCTTGTCGTCGCTCCAGTCGGTGCGCTTCGGCTTGGGCGCGTCGCCCCAGACGTCGGCATCGGTCACGGCCATGGCATCGCGCGGGCGGGCGGGCGGATCGTCCTTGCGGGCATAGGGCTTCTTGTCGCCGAACGGCTTCTTATCGCCAAAGGGCTTCTTGTCCCCGAAAGGCTTCTTGTCGCCATAGGCCTTCTTTTCACCGTAAGGCTTGCGATCGCCTTCCTCGCGCGGCGGGCGGGGTGCACGTTCCTTCGGCGGTGCGCCGAAGTCCGGCATGCCCGGCAGCTGTGCGAGGGTGATGCCGCGTTCCATCGCCTTGTTGGGGCCGAGCGCGCCGAGGAAGGTGTCGAGGGCGCTTGCGGCGATCTCGACGAAGGTTTCCTCCGGCTGCATCTTGATGGCGCCGATCTCGTTCTTAGTGATGTTGCCGTTGCGGCAAAGCATCGGGATCAGCCAGCGAGGCTCTGCATTCTGACGGCGACCGACGGAGACGGAGAACCAGACGCTGGCGCCAAAATCGCCGCGCGGCTTGGTCGCGGAATTGGAAGGGTTGGCGTAATCGGGCTCCTTGCGGGCCTTGCCGGCTTCCAGGCTGACGGGGATGAGGTCTTCGGGTGCCGAACGCTTGCCACGCTGCAGGCGCAGGAAGGCGGCAGCCACCTGCTCGGCGCCATGGGTCGCGATCAGCGATGCGATCATCGGCGCTTCGTCTTCGGTGATGACTTCGGTCAGCGAGGGATCGCCCATCAGGCGTTCGTCGTCGCGGGCCTGAACTTCGTCGGCAGAGGGCGGCAGCGCCCAGGTCGGGCGGACATTGGCACCACCGAGCAGGCGCTCGGCCTTGCGGCGGGCGCTGTTCGGCACGATGAGCGCCGAGACACCCTTGTTGCCGGCGCGGCCCGTGCGGCCCGAACGGTGCAGCAGGGTTTCGGAATTTGTGGGGAGATCGGCATGTATGACCAGCTCAAGACCGGGCAGGTCGATGCCGCGGGCGGCAACGTCGGTTGCGATGCAGACGCGGGCGCGACCATCGCGCATCGCCTGCAGCGCGTGTGTGCGTTCGTTCTGCGACAGTTCGCCGGAGAGGGCGACGACCGAGAAACCGCGATTGTGCAGGCGGGATGTCAGGTGGTTGACTGCTGCGCGGGTCGAGCAGAAGACGATCGCATTGCGGGCTTCGTAGTAGCGAAGCACGTTGATGATCGCGTTTTCGCGGTCGGGGTTCGCGACGGCGAGCGCGCGGTATTCGATGTCGACGTGCTGCTTTTGCTCGGACACGGTCTCGATGCGGCGGGCATCGCGCTGGTAGCTCTTGGCGAGGTCGGCGATCGAACGCGGAACGGTTGCCGAGAACATCAGCGTGCGACGATCTTCGGGCGATTCTTCGAGGATGAATTCGAGATCTTCGCGGAAGCCGAGATCCAGCATTTCGTCGGCTTCATCGAGCACGACGACGCGCATCTGGGAGAGGTCGAGAGCGCGGCGGGTGATGTGGTCGCGCAGGCGGCCCGGGGTGCCGACGATGATATGGGCGCCACGCTCCAGTGCACGGCGCTCATTGCGGATGTCCATGCCGCCGACGCATGAGCCGATGATCGCACCGGTCTCGGCATAGAGCCATTCCAGTTCGCGCATGACCTGCATGGCAAGTTCACGTGTCGGTGCGATGGCAAGCGCCAGCGGTGCGCCGGCGCGCTCGAAGCGACCGCCTTCCGGCAGCAGCGTCGGGGCCATGGCAAGGCCGAAGGCAACGGTCTTGCCGGAGCCGGTCTGGGCTGAGACGAGCGCATCGCGACCTTGAAGGTCAGGGTCGATCATCGCCTGCTGCACGGGGGTGAGGGTCTCGTACCCGCGCTTGCGCAAGGCCTCAGCGATCGCCGGGACGATGGCGTCAAAATCAGTCATGAATAGGTCTTTCGAATGTGATGGATGATGCGGGCCAAAGCGCCGCGCCCGCCGATTGCGGGTATGTTGGCGCTGTTCCTACTCGCACAGACCCGGAAAGTCGAGGGGGAGGCGTGGAAAAGGCGTCTTATGGTGAAGGCGGGTGCAAGCCGATGCCTTGCCCAAATCCCGCCCGACGCCTAAGGAATTGCCATGTCTATCTCCGATTTCTCCGGCAAGACGATTGCCATCGACTTCGAAACCGCGACCGAAGCACGGGCCAGTGCCTGCTCGATCGGCCTTGCCTTCATTGAGGATGGGCGGGTCGTCAGGATCGAGGAGCGCCTGATCCGGCCGCCGGACAACCGCTATTCTCCCTTCAATGTCGCCATTCACGGCATTCGTCCTGAACATACGGCGCATGCGCCCGACTTCGCGGATGTCATGGCCGAATTCGCGGGTGAATTCGAAGGTGCGCGGATGATCGCGCATAATGCTTCGTTCGATTTTTCCGTGCTGCGAGCCTGCCTTGACCTTGTCGGGCTGCAATATCCCGAGCTTTCCTATCTGTGCAGCGTCAAGCTCGCCCAGCGTCACTGGCCGGATTTGGGTTCGCATCGGCTGAACGTTCTCGCGGCACATCTGGGGCTGACCTTTGCGCATCATAATGCGGCCGAAGATGCGCGGATCTGCGCCGAGGCCTGCCTTGCCATGGCGCTGGAAGCCGAGGCCCTGGATTGCTTCGATCTGGCGTTGAAGCTCGGGCTGAATGTCGGGCGCCTCAACCGGCGTGGCTATGAGCCGTGCTCGTTTGCGCGGAAGCCGCGCCGCGTCGCCTCCTTGCAAGCCTGATGCGGCACCTTATGTTTGGGGGACAGTTCACAAAGGAGTGAAGAATATGTCCTTCAAGCACGTCCTCGCCGCCGCCACCCTGACAGTCGTGGCTGCCGTTCCTGTTGCGGCCGAGGTTGTCGGCAAGGTCGGCGTGGATTGGGTCGGCAACGACATCGTCATCGAGGCGATGACCGATCCCGCCGTCAAGGGCGTCACATGCCATGTCACCTATTTCGACCGCTCTATCATCGACCGGCTGTCGAAGGGCAACTGGTTCGAAGACCCTTCCAACAATTCGATCGCCTGCAGGCAGACTGGACCAATCGAGATTGGTGACATCGAGCTTTCGGAAGAGGGCGAGGAAGTCTTCCGCGAAGGTCTCTCGATCATCTGGAAGTCGCTGGTCGTGAACAGAATTTACGACAAGGAAAACGACACGCTGATCTATCTGGCACATTCGCGCCAGGTCGTGGAGGGGTCTGCCAAAATGGCGATCTCGACTGTGCCGCTGTTCAATCAGAATGTCGTGTGGACGGCCGGTAAACCGCAGTAACGGACCAGTTTAGGGTGGATCGGCGTCGCTACTCATTCGTGTGACGCCGGTCACTTTCCGAAGCGCTGCGGCTCCGCCATTCATGACATGCCGGTGCCGCGTCACCCCCATTTCGCAGCCGGCCGGAGCGGAACCTGTTCTCCACTCCAAAGAAAGACGCCCTGGAACCGTAAGGATCCAGGGCGTTCTCAGAAGTCTCGCGAGAGAGCTTACTTGACGTAGACGATCTTGCCGCCGTTGGCAGCGGTCTCGACGTCGATGACGTTCATGGCTTCAATGCTCTGCGACTGCAGGGCCTGCACGAGGGCCGGGTCAGCGGCGACTTCAGCCTGGGCTTCGGTCATGGCAGCCTGGTCGTTGGCCATCTGCTCAAGGCGGGTGTGCTCCTGGCGACCCTGGTCGTTGTCGAGGCTGTCGAGACGGATGATGCTCACGCCTTCAGTCGACATCGTGGTGGAATTCGTGGTGGTCGTGGAATCGACCATCGGGGCAGTTGTCTGGGCAAGGGCAACGCCCGAAACGGAGGCGATGGACATGGCACCGGCGAGCGCAAGCTTTACTGCAGAATTCATGGTCTTTCTCCTTGGTTTCTTTTCAGAATTTTCTGCTTCGTGGGAAGCTGACAGGAAAACGCAGGACCATGATTAGGGTTCCGGCAGGCGCTAAAATTATTTATAAATCATAATCAATATTCGCCATGGCTTTATACAACGAAAAAGAACGCCATCGGTGATTCCGATCGCGTTCGATATGAAGCGCAAGAAAAAATGCCCCGCAGATGCGGAGCATTTTCCTGGGAAGGTATGTTGGCTTAGGCGGCCTGGGCCAGCTCGTCGGCAATCACGGTGTCGAGGTTGAGGAAGCAGACCATCGACTTTTCCAGTGCGACGATACCACGGCAGAATGCACGCTGGGCTTCCGGGATGATTTCCGGCGCCTGCTGCAGTTCTTCGCTCTTGATCGTCATCATGTCGGATACCTGTTCGACCAGCAGGCCGACAAGCTTGCCGGCGATGTCTGTGACGATGATGGCGGCGCGCTCGGATGGTTCTGTCATCTTCATGCCGAGACGGCAGGCCATGTCGATCACCGGTATCACCGCGCCGCGCAGGTTGATCAGGCCGAGCACGTAGGGCGGAGTATGCGGCATCGGCGTCACCGGTGCCCAACCGCGAATTTCGCGGATCACCATGATGTCGATGCAGAATTCCTGTTCTCCGAGATGGAAGGACACGATTTCGAGATACGCACCCGACTGTTTGATAGCATTGCTCATATTCAGAACTCTTCCCAGTGTTCTTGCGCTGCGGCAGCAGGAGCTGTTGCCGAAGCAGTACGGTTGAACGATCCCGCAACTCTGTTCCTCAGAGCCCGTGCGGGAGACGGTTTCTGAGGGGAGGCGGCCTGTGCCGGCTCCTGAAGTCGATCATGAGCAGCGTCGTCCAAGGAAACCTTGAACTGTCCGACGAGCCGCGAAAGGTTTTCCGCATCGCTTGCCAGCGTATGGCTCGCCGCATTGGTCTGCTCCACCATCGCGGCATTCTGTTGCGTGACCTGATCCATCTGTCCGACGGCCGAATTGATCTCGCTCAGTCCAACTGATTGTTCTCTTGCGCTGGTAACGATTGCCTTAACGTGCTCGTTAATTCGTAAAACATCTTCGCCGATGCGATGCAGCGCCTCACCTGTTGCGGTGACCAGGTCGACCCCGGAGCGCACTTCGTCGTTGGATCGGGTGACCAGTGTCTTGATATCGCGTGCCGCGTCAGCAGCCCGTCCGGCAAGCGCGCGCACTTCCTGTGCCACGACTGCGAAGCCCTTGCCGGCTTCACCGGCGCGCGCGGCTTCCACACCGGCATTGAGGGCGAGAAGGTTGGTCTGGAAGGCGATCTCGTCGATCACGTTGATGATCTTGCCGATTTCGTCGGTCGCGTCTTCTATCCGGTTCATGGCGGACATTGCGTCGTTGACAACGGCACCCGACTTCTCGGCATAGACCTTGGCATTGTCGACCATGTGGCTCGCTTCTTCAGCCCGGTCGGTCGCGGTCTTCACTGTCTCGGTGATTTCGGAAAGGGCGGCGGAGGTCTCTTCGAGCGACGCAGCCTGCTGTTCGGTACGGCGTGCCAGGTCGTCTGCGGCGCTGCGCATCTGCTGGCTGTTGGCATAGATCGAGCTGCTGTTGGTGGCGATCTCGGTCATGACCCGCTTGAGGTTGGTCGCAACCTCGTTGAAGTCGGTCCGAAGCCGCTCAAGATCGGCAGGGAAGGGGCCGGTGATGGCAGCGCAGAGATCGCCCTTGGACAGGCGTGTGAGGCCTTCACCGAGCGCATCGACGGCCAGTTTCAAGGCGCGCGTGTCAGCCTCCATGGTTGCCGTGCGGGTTTCGCGCTCCGTTTCATTCTGTTCGCGCTGGATTTTGCTGCTCTCTTCAAGTTCGCGCTTTTCGATCGCGGCCTTGCGGAAGAGTTCGGCTGAGTGGGCCATGCCCCCAATTTCATCGCGCCGATCGGTGCCCTCGACCTGCGAATCGTAATCGCCCTCGGTGATTCGCTTCATGCTGTTGCGGACGAGGTGGATGCCGTTGGCGATCGAGTTGCCGTGCACGAGCTGGAGAAGGATGACGGTAATGAAGGCAAGGCTGCCCAGACCGAGCTGGAAGGTCAGCGCCTGGTCGCTTCGGTTGGTCGCCTCATTGACGTAGTCTTCGACGAGGTTGCCACCAAGGGCCGAGAGATTGTTGAGCACGCCCGCAAGTCGCTCGCCGGCGCCGTCGATCGCATCGTCAATTGCGGCATAATCTTCTTCCGGAGCTCCCGTCTCGACCATCCGCTTTAGATCGACCTGGATGGCGTTGACGACAATCTTCAGGTCGGCCTCGTAGGTGCTGACCTCTCCCGGTGCGCCGGCCTCGTCCGCGACCAGCTTGAGAACGGGTATGCCATCGGTCAACAGCGCTACAGCCGCGCCGATGATTTCGACCCGCTCCTCCTGGATCTTGCCTTCGCCGCGATCGATGATCGTGTCCATGGCGGCCAGCACCATGTTGGCATTGGCGAGCCGCATCTCGTTGATGCGTTCGACGTCATTCTTGATTTCGATGGAGTCCTGGATCGCGGCCGATATCCGCGCATTCTGGTACCAGCCGATGGCGAGCATCGAGCCTATGCCGATCACTGCTGCGGCCCCAAGCGTCATGAGACGCTGTTTGACCGACAGGTCTCTACCCGTGATGAGATTGAACATGTAACTCCCCAGCCTCGATCCCGACGGCCCCTGCACGCCGGTGACGTGTCATGCGCAATCCGGGGAGGAGTGTCCCGGTGGACAGTCATGTCCGCTTGGCCTCGTTGGCCAAAACGCTCACGCAGAATCTCTAATATTAGTTAATCTAAAACTAACTGTGGCGATTTGCACCGCAATCTGAGCTTGTCTTGCGTCAAGAGGCTGTAATTGCCCGACGATAAAGGTGCCAAGTGGCGTGCCCGGCCACGGGTAAAACCACGAGTAGGCCGAGGAATAGGGGAATCAGCGCGGCAATCGCGAGTGCTGCCACGACCAGTCCGAATGCCAGCATGGGGGCCGGGTTTTCGATCACTGTGCGCATGCTGGTCAGCATCGCGGTGACAAAATCGACGTCGTGATCGAGCAGCAGGGGCATGGAGATGACGGTGGCGGTGAAGAGGATCATGGCGAGCACCGCACCGACGACCGTCCCGATGGCGAGGAAAAGAAGCCCTTGCGGTGTCGTCAGCACGACATTGGCGAAGGCATCCAGGGTTGCCGGTATGCGAAAGCCCAGGAAGAGCGCCATCAGCAACCGGATCTGGTAGATCCAGATCCAGAAGATAAACAGCACGACGAAGGCCATCCAGGAGAGCTGTCGTTCGCGCTGGCGGAAGACCTCGGCCAGGATTGCCTTCCAGCCGACGGCTTCGCCCCGCTGGTTCCGGCGGCTGATCTCGTAAAGGCCGACGGCGATGAAGGGGCCGATCAAGGGAAAGCCGATGGCGACGGGAATGATCATCCAGGGCAAGTGATAATAGGTCAGCATGACTGCGATGAAGATGCCGCCCACAGCGTAGATTGCGCCGAAGAACAGGCCGAAGGCAGGGTAGGCGCGGAAGTCACGCCAGCCGTCTGCAAAGGCGGCACGCACGTCTTGCATGCTCAGTGGGTTGATCTGCAGTTTTGGCAGTGAGCCGCGATCGAGTGCCTGCTGTTCCATTGGTCCCTCCCAAGACGCCTGGTCCTTGCGACAATCTGTCAGCAAATCATGATTCTCTTCCTTGATATCCGTCAAGTCGCCTTAGCTGCACTGCGATTCTCCCGTTTCATCCTGAACAAACTGCGGTAAGATGAGGTCATGTCGGATTTCGCGCGTTCACAAAAGTGGTTGCCATACACGGCCCTGTTCCTGGCAGGGGCAGTGTTTACGCTCGCCGTGTTTCTCGGCTGGATGCGCTTCGGTGGTGAGATCTTCCTGACCCTCATCGAAAGCGGTCTGGCCTACTGCTTCTGACCGCAGCGCTTGGCGTAGACCGTGACAAATCGGCGCTCATTGGCCCTTCCACACCAAGTTGAATTGCCTTCCCGTGTCGGTAGGTTTATCCGGCTTGGCAATGAAATCGGATGCAAGGGATTGCCAGCATGAAACAAGTCAGGGTCATCTTGTGGGCGGCAGTGGTCGTCATGGCGGGCGTGCTTGGCTGGCTGACCTATCAGGTGACGCAGTCGGACCAGACGATTGCGGAAGCGCCGTTCGGCGTGCCGTTTCAGCTTGTCGACCAGAACGGCCAGCCGATCACCGAGCAGGCCTTCCGGGGCAAGCCGACTGCGCTCTTCTTTGGTTTCACCCATTGCCCGGAAGTCTGCCCGACGACACTCTTCGAGCTCGACGGCTGGCTGAAGACGGTCGACCCCGATGCCAAGGCGCTGCAGGCCTATTTCGTGACGGTGGATCCGGAGCGGGATACGCCGGAGACCCTCGGGCGTTACATCTCCAACGTGACCGACCGCGTGAAGGGTATCGCCGGCGAGCCGGCGAAGATCGCCAACGTCGTGAAGGGCTTCCGCGTTTACGCCAAGAAGGTGCCGCTCGACGAAGCCAAGCCCAATGGCGACTACACCATGGATCACACGGCGTCCGTCTTCCTGCTCGATGCCGAGGGCCGCTTCAAGGGGACGATTGCCTATGGCGAGAACCCCGACACGGCGATCAAGAAGCTTGAAAACCTGATGAAGGGCTGAGGTCGAGCCCTTCGCCGGAGGTTGCCATGGCGCCGTTTGCGTTGTACCGCAACGCCTGACCGCCCAGACCTTCGAGGAAGACCGATCGTGGCCGAAATCCGCCTTTATGTGACCAGCACCGAAAAGAACGTCAATCGGATCCTGGATCTGATGAGCTTTGCCTTCGGCGAAGAGGATTTTGCGATCGCGACCACCGAGGTCGACGAGAAGGCGGATATCTGGGAGGCGTCCATCTATTTGATGGCCGCCGAGGAAGATGAGGTCAGGCCACGCTTCGAGGACCTGCTCGCCGAAGAGTTCCCGGATTTCACGATCGCGCGCGAGGTCATCCCCGATATCGACTGGATTGCTAAATCTCTCGAAGGCTTGAAGCCGGTCCGCGCCGGACGCTTCCTCGTGCATGGGTCCCATGACCGCGACAAGGTGCAGGTGCATGACGTCGCGATCGAAATCGACGCGGGTCAGGCCTTCGGAACCGGTCATCACGGCACGACGGCAGGCTGCCTGGAAGTCATCGAAAAGGTGGTTCGCTCCCGCAAGGTGCGCAATGCGCTCGACCTCGGTACAGGCAGCGGTGTTCTGGCAATCGCGGTGCGCAAGCTGCTTCCGGTGCCGGTGCTGGCGACGGATATCGATCCGATTGCTGTCCGTGTCGCGAAAGACAATGCGCGGCGCAACCAGATTGTCGACGGCATCGATTTCCGCACGGCACCCGGTTTCCACTCCACGGCGTTTCGCGAATACGGGCCCTTCGATCTCGTCATCGCCAATATCCTGGCGCGGCCGCTGATCAAGATGGCGCCGCAACTCGTCAACCATCTGGCTGCGAACGGATCCGTGGTTCTCTCCGGCATTCTGGCCGAGCAGCGCTGGAAGGTCATCGCCGCCTATAGCGCGGAAGGACTGTCCCATGTGAAGACGATCTGGCGCAACGGCTGGGTGACCATTCACTTCACGCAAGGGAAGGGCTGAGACGTAACGTCAGCCTGTGCGGCAATGAAAAAAAGGCGGCCCCGCAAGGAGCCGCCTTTTTGGCATCGGCATCATGCCGCGCCGAAGTCCGCGAGCGTGGGAGGAGCGCTCAAGCGGATGCTGGATTAGACGGCCGTTGCCAGCCGCTGCCGATCAGATGATCGAGCGCTGATGCGGACGACGGCGCAGTTCGTCGCGGGTCAGGCCCATGGCTGCCAGCGAAGCGTCGTCAAGCGACAGCAGTGCGCCGGTTGCATAGAGATCGGCACGACGCTGGCGTGCCTCGACAAGATTGTTCAGGGCGGTACGCAGGAAAGACTTGGCCATCTCTCGGTTCCTTCTCAGTTTCGGACGCTTGTTTTGTCGTCCTCGATGACCCTGATATAGTCCCATTGTCTCGGTTCAGTCAGATGGCTTGGAGCACGGGAGATCTGCGTTTGCTGCATAGCAACATAAGCTCTGCCTGAAATTGCGGCATATCTGTTTTAGAGGGGCGGCATCTGCTGCGAAACGATGCTCCGGTGGTGGTGAGGGCCGGGAGGCCTTGCTATAAGCGCTGACAGAATCCGTAACTCAGCGCGAGCAAGCCCCATGTTTCAGTCCTTCGAGGTCAAGTCCACGCCGATTCACGGCAAGTCCCGCATCGCAGCGTTACGCGGCTTGTTCGGCGAACTCGGAATCGACGGTGTGCTCGTTCCGCGCTCGGATGAGTATTTGGGAGAATATGTTCCGGAATCGGCCGAACGCCTGGCCTGGGCCACCGGATTTACCGGGTCGGCCGGTATGCTGATGGTGACCGAAACGCTGGCCGTCGTCTTTGTCGACGGGCGTTATGTCACGCAGCTTGCTCAGCAAGTGGATCCTGCCGTCTTCACGCCTGGCGATCTCGTCGGTGAACCGCCGCACAAGTGGATCGAAAACCGGGCACCGAAGGGTTTTCGCCTGGGCATCGATCCCTGGATGCATACCGGTGCCGAAGTGCGCCGGCTGGAGAAGGCGCTGGCCGACAAGGGCGGCAGTCTGGTCTTCCTTCCCTTCAACCCTGTTGATCGCCTTTGGACGGATCGCCCGGCAGAGCCGAAGGGCGCCGTGATGATCCAGGCCCTCAATCAGGCGGGTGCATCGGCTGCTGACAAGCTGAAGAAGATCAGCGCCGATCTGACCGAAAGGAATCTGGCGGCTGTTCTGATCACCGATCCATCGTCGGTCGCTTGGATCTTCAATCTGCGCGGCAGCGACGTGCCGCACACGCCGCATCCGCTGTCTCGCGCGATCATCAAGGCAGACGGTTCGGCCGAACTCTTCCTCGACAGCGCAAAGACCAATCTTGAGGTCGAGAGCTATCTGCGCGACCTCTGCGAACAGGTTGATCCGGCCGTCCTGTCCGAGCGGCTGGAGCGTGTTGCCCGCGATGGCGCGCGCATCCTCGTCGATCCCGATCTCGCGCCGTACGCACTCTCCCGCATGATCCGCGAAAGCGGTGGCGAGGTGGTCGAGGGCAATGATCCGGCAAAGCTTGGCCGTGCTGTGAAGAACATGGTCGAGCTCACTGGCTCGGCTGCCGCCCATTTGCAGGATGGCGTGGCCATGGTGGAATTCCTCCGCTGGTTCGACGAGCAGCCGCATGGCAGCCTGACCGAAATCGCGGCAGCGCAGAAGCTGGAAGCCGTGCGCGCCTCGGTCGGCGAGCGCATGCAGAACCCGCTCAAGGATATCTCCTTCGACACGATCTCCGGTGCCGGCGAGAACGCCGCGATCATGCATTACCGCGTGACGACGGAAAGCGACCGACAAATCCGGTCGGCCGAGATGTTCCTGATCGATTCGGGCGCCCAATATGTGAACGGCACCACCGACATCACCCGCACGCTTGCTGTCGGGGAGGTGCCGGAAGAGCAGAAGCGATTCTTCACACTGGCGCTGAAGGGCATGATTGCGATCAGCACGGCGCGTTTCCCGAAGGGCACGCGCGGCTGCGATCTCGATCCCCTGGCCCGTATCGCGCTGTGGAAGGCCGGTGCCGACTTCGCCCATGGCACGGGCCATGGCGTTGGCTCCTATCTCTCCGTGCATGAGGGGCCGCAGCGGATTGCCCGGCTGTCTACGCAGGAGATGCTGCCCGGCATGATCCTCTCGAACGAGCCGGGCTACTACCGTCCGGGCAGCTTCGGTATCCGCATCGAGAACCTGATCTATGTGCGCGAGGCCGAGGCGATCGAGGGTGGCGACCAGCCGATGCTCGGTTTCGAGACGCTGACCTTTGTGCCGATCGATCGCAACCTCATCGTCGAGGACCTGCTGACGCGGGACGAGCTGCAGTGGCTCGACGCCTATCATGCCAAGACCCGCGAAGAGTTGTCGCCGCTTATCTCCGATGCAGCGACGCGCGAGTGGCTTGAGCAGGCAACGGCGCCGTTTGCGCGCTGAGGGTCATCCGATCAATTGGCGCATCAGCATGACGGTGGCCCAGCCGCCGATCAGCATGGGGATAGCGCCGAAGCGCAAGCCGATCAGGAGGGCCGCGGCCATCGCGACCTTCACGTCGATCTCGCCATAGAAGAAGGCGGGTGCGACGAGGGCGGTCAGGACGGCTGCAGGAACGGCATTGAGGGCCGCCTCCAGGCGTGGCGGCATGGATTTCAGCCGCTTTACGAGCACATAGCCGGCGATGCGGGTGAGGAAGGTCGCGGCTGCGGCGGCCGCGATCAGTAGCGTCATGTAGGGCGTGAGCAGGGTGGTCATGGTGCTGTCTCCTCACGGGCGGCAGGCAGCGGGAGAACAGCCGCCAGTAGAATGCCTGCGAGGGCGCCGACGCTGATGTGCCAGGGGGCGCCGATCAGGTGCTGTGCAATCACCGAAACTACGGCACTGATGGCGACGATCATCAGGAAATTTCCGCGCTTGCGGAAGCCGAGGACCAGGCCGAGGAAATAGATCGGCAGCAGAACGTCTATGCCCCAGTCAGCGGGATTGCCGATGACGCTGCCGAGCGCCCCGCCGACACCACTCATGGCAACCCAGGGCACATAGATCATCGCGCCGAAGCCGAGATACCAGGGGAAGCTCACCTCGCGGCCGCTCTCGCCGCGGGCGACGGCTTCTGCAAACTGCGGATCGGTGAGCAGGAAGAAGCTCAGCATCTTCTGGGGAAATGTGTAGTGGTCGATGAAGGGGGTGAGCGCAGCCGAATAGAGGACGTGGCGGAAGTTCACGGCCAGCATCGAGAGGATAACGACCCACATGGGTACGTCCTGGCCGAACAGTTCGATGCCCACCAACTGGCTGGCGCCGGCATAGACCGTCGCGCTCATCAGGGCTGCTTCGGCGACCGTCTGGCCATTGGCGACGGCTACGGCTCCGAACAGGATCGCGAAGGGACCCGCAGAGATGATGACGGGAAGTGCCTTCAGCGCACCTTGGGTGAATTCGGATCGGGACATCTCGGCAATTCTCGCGTTTCTCTGCTGGCTAAAGCCTGTTTGTCCGGTGGACAAACCAATTCCGCTGATGGAACGACCATCGTCGTTGATGATTGCCCATTGCCATTGGACGGTTGCCGTCGTCTTGTCGAAAAGTCGCAACCGAGCATGGTGGAGCTTGAGCAGGCAGGATGGATAAGGATCTGATCAGCCGGGAAGAGAAGGAGCGCTTGCTCCTCAGGGTTCAGCGCCATCTGTCGGACGACGCCGAGGTGGAGCTCGGACGGTTCGAGGCCGAGACACTCGTCGACCTCGTCGCCGCGCTAATCGGCCCGTTTTACTACAACAAGGGACTGCGCGATGCGCAGGCGCTGCTTGCCCGGCAGGTCGACCAGATCAACGATGCGCTTTACGAAATGGAGCGCCTGCCGGAGACGTGACTACTTCTTCGTGCGGATCTGGAAGGTGTGTTCCGGGCCCGGGAAGACGCGGTCCTTCACCTCGGCGGCGTAGTCGCTGGCGGCCTTGTCGATGACCTCCGCCAGCTCGCTATAGTGCTTGACGAAGCGCGGCTTGAACTCGTTGAACAGGCCGAGCATGTCGTCGGAGACGAGGATCTGGCCGTCACAGGCGGGTGAGGCGCCGATGCCGATCGTCGCAGCCTTCACCGTGGTGGTGATCTCGCGGGCGAGCGGCTCGACAGTGCCTTCGATCACCATGGCAAAGGCGCCGGCTTCGTCGATTGCTTTGGCATCGCGGCGGATCTTGTCCTGCTCGGCTTCGCTGTGGCCCTTGGAGCGATAACCACCCGAGGTGTTTACCTGCTGCGGCATCAGGCCGATATGACCGAAGACCGGAACGCCGCGGCTGACGAGGAATTCGACCGTCTCCGCCATTTCAGCGCCGCCTTCGAGCTTCACGCCGTCGCAGCCGGTTTCCTTCATCAGGCGCACGGCGTTGCGGAAGGCCTGTTCCTTGCTCTCCTGATAGGAGCCAAAGGGCAGGTCGACGATCACGCAGGCGCGTGACGTGCCGCGCATAGTTGCCTGGCCGTGGGCGACCATCATGTCCATGGTGACACCAACAGTGGTCTCCATGCCGTAGAGCACCATGCCGAGGCTGTCGCCAACGAGCAGCAGATCACAGTGCCGGTCGAGGATACGTGCGACCGGCGTCGTATAGGCGGTCAGCGAGACGATCGGCCTCACGCCCTTGAGGGCCGTGATATCTGCGGGGGTGAAGCGCTTCTGGCGGGGTGGTGTGCTCATGTCAGGCGGCCTCCATGCCGGTGGCGGCCGCTTGGCCGATGATGCGGTTGTCGAGAAGCTTGGTCTTGCCGAAGCGGACGTAAAGCAGCACGAGCGCGGTGGCATTCACCGTCTCAATGCGCTCCAGGGTGCGGGGATCGCGGATCGCGACGACCTCGGGTTCTGCCAGCGGTTCGGTGCGGATGAACTCGATCAGCTTGCTTTCCAGCGTCGCCACGTCACGCAGACCGGTCAGCAGCAGGCGTTCGGCTTCCGCGAGCGCCTTCGGCACGATGACCGCTGCCGCGCGCTCGGCGGGCGACAGGTAGACATTGCGCGAGGAGCAGGCGAGGCCATCGGCCTCCCGCACGGTTGCGACAGGCACGACGCGGACCGGCTGGGCGAGATCCTCGACCATCTTCCGAATGATCGTGACCTGCTGATAGTCCTTTTCGCCGAAATAGGCGGCGTCCGGCTGGACGATGTTGAAGAGTTTGGTGACGACGGTTGACACGCCAGCGAAGTGTCCCGGGCGTGCCTCGCCCTCAAGCTCGGAGCCGAGCTTCGGCAGATCGACGACCGTCTGCATCGGTTCCGGATACATATCCTCGACGCCGGGGGCGAAGAGATAATCCACGCCTGCTTCTTCCAGCATGGCGCTGTCGCGGGCGAGGTCACGGGGATATTTTTCGAGATCCTCGTTTTTGCCGAACTGCAGCGGATTGACGAAGATCGAGACGACGGTGACGTCGTTTTCAGACTTGGCGCGGCCGACGAGGCTCAAGTGGCCCTGATGCAGATAACCCATGGTCGGCACGAAGCCGATGGTCTGGCCGGCACGGCGGCGGGGCGCGAGCTTCAGTCGCAAAGCGGCGATCGTGGTGACGATTTCCATGACCGGCGTCCTCCCTGTCTTCTCACTGGCTCGGCTCTAGCGCTTGCCGCCAAAAAAGGCAATCGCACGAATCCTTTGCAGAAACTTCCTCAGAAACCGAATCGATCACTGTCGGTTATCTCGACGCCTGCGAGGCGCATGGCTTCGAGGGCCTCCTCGACGCCTTTCGGATCGATGCCGCGGCAGCCGTCTGCGATCAGTCGAACCTTCACACCGGGCAGCATGTCGACTGCGTCGAGAGCGGAGAACCTGACGCAATAGTCCGTGGCGAGACCCAACAGGTCGAGCTCGGTCACGCCCTTCGCCTTCAGCCATTCGCCAAGACCCGTCAGCGCCGCCTTATCGTTGTCGCGGAAGGCGGAATAGCTGTCGACCTTGGGATTTTCGCCCTTGCGCTGGATGAAGTCGATGCGGGTGGTTTCGAGATCCGGATGGAAGTCCGCATCCACCGTTCCCTGGACGCAGTGATCGGGCCACATGACTTGCGGCTGGCCGGAGAGCTCTCCCATGTCGAAAGGCTTCTTGCCGGCATGCTGGGAGGCGAAGCTGCCGTGATCGGCGGGATGCCAATCCTGCGATGCGACGACCAGATCATAGGCGCCGCTTGCCATCAGGCGGTTTGCGACGGGGACGACCGCATCGCCTTCCGCAACCGGCAGATTGCCGCCGGGGCAGAAGCCGTTCTGGATGTCGATGAGCAGCAGGGCCTTGGTCATGATCGGGCTCCATTTCTTGTGCGGCGCAAGATGGCAATGACGGAGCTTCGGATCAAGGGCGGCTATCCCGATTTCAGCAGGTTCCGAAAGATGGAACAATCGATTGGTTCCATCGTTCCGACTGAAGTCGTTCTTCGACCCGGCCGCGCCTGCGGTCAGATCCGCAATTTTCAAAAATCGAATGGAACCGGCATGTTTCTCATCGTTACCGCCGTCGTCTTCGGGATCCTGGGGCTTGTCTTCGGGGCAGGGGGCATTCAGCTCCTGACCCTGGGTGGCAGTCCTTATTTCCTTCTGGCCGGGCTTGCCTTCCTTGCCACCGCTATCCTGCTTTACCTCAAGCGTGCCGAGGCGCTGTGGGTTTACGGCGTGTTCATCCTCGTGAGCCTCGTCTGGGCGGTCATGGAGGTCGGTCTCGACTGGTGGCAGCTCGGACCGCGTGGTGGTCTTATCGTCGTGCTGGGCCTGTGGCTGATGCTGCCTGCGATCCGCAAGCGTCTCGGCCCTGCGCATCGCCGCGACCGCGTGGCGACACCCGTGTTGCCGGTTGCCGTGCCGGTCTTGATCGCCGTGGTCGTCGCCGGCATTTCCCTATTCGTCGAAACCTATGGGCACGAAGGTGCGCTTCCGACCGAACAAGTTGCAGCCGCTCCCGCGCTCGGGGGCAATGTTCCGGATGGCGACTGGCACCAGTATGGCCGCACGAACTATGGTCAGCGCTATTCGCCGCTCACCCAGATCAACACGGACAATGTCAAGGATCTCAAGATCGCCTGGACCTATCAGACCGGCGACGTGAAGCTGCCGCAGGACGTCGGCGAGACCACCTATCAGGTCACGCCGCTTAAGGTCGACGACACGCTCTATCTCTGCACGCCCCACAATTGGGCGATTGCCGTCGATGCAGCGACCGGTGAGGAGAAGTGGAAGTTCGATCCGAATGCCGGCCTCGAACCCGACCGCCAGCACCAGACCTGCCGCGGTGTCACCTACTACCGCGATCCGACAGCCGTTGAAGGCACTGTTTGTGCCGAACGCGTCTACCTGCCGACCTCGGACGCGCGTCTGATCGCGCTTGATGCCGGAACCGGCGCCATCTGCGAGAACTTCGCCAATGCCGGTACGCTGCGTCTCGAGCAGAACATGCCCTACAATCCGGCGGGTTATTACTACTCGACCTCGCCGCCGGTCATCGCTGCTGGCAAGATCATCATTGGCGGTGCCGTCAACGATAATTACTCGACGCAGTCGCCGTCCGGCGTGATCCGTGCCTTCGATGTCAACACCGGCGAACTGGTCTGGAATTGGGACAGCGGTAACCCGACGGAAACTGCTCCGATCGGCCCCGACGAGACCTACACGCCGAATTCTCCGAACAGCTGGTCGATCTTCTCGCTCGATGAGGCGCTCGGCCTCGTCTATATCCCGCTCGGTAACCAGGTGCCTGACCAGCTCGGTATGGGGCGCAGCGAGAGTGTGGAGAAATACTCCTCCTCGATCGTCGCGCTCGACGTCAATACCGGCCAGGACCGGTGGGTGCGGCAGACCGTGCATCATGACCTCTGGGACATGGATGTGCCCGCGCAGCCAGTGCTGATGGACCTCAACCGTGAAGACGGCACAGTTGTGCCGGCACTGATCGGGCCGACGAAACAGGGCGACATCTACGTGCTGGACCGGCGCAGTGGCGAGCCGATCATTCCTGTTCGCGAACTGCCGGCACCCGGCGGGGCGATCCCCGAAGACTTCGCCGCGCCGACACAGCCGATTTCGGATCTGACCTTCCGGCCGCCGACGATGACCGAAAGCAATATGTGGGGACTGACCATCATCGACCAGATGATGTGCCGTATCCAGTTCCACCAGCTGAAATACGAAGGACAGTACACGCCGCCGTCACTTGAAGGCACGCTCGTCTATCCCGGCAATTTCGGCACGTTCAACTGGGGCTCGGTCGCTGTCGATCCCGAGCGGCAGGTGATGTTCGGCATGCCGACCTATCTGGCGTTTACATCGAAGCTGGTTCCGCGTTCGGACATCCCGCCGAAGGAGGAGGGTGCGACAGGGTCCGAGCAGGGGCTGAACCGTAATGAAGGTGCTCCTTACGGCGTCATCATGGGCCCGTTCCTGTCGCCGCTCGGCATTCCCTGCCAGGCGCCGCCATGGGGCACGATTGCCGGCGTCGATCTGAAAACGGGTGAGATCGCCTACCAGAAGCGGAACGGCACAGTTTACGACATGACGCCGCTGCCGCTGCCGTTCAAGGTGGGCGTGCCTGGTATCGGCGGCCCGATGATCACCAAGGGTGGCGTCGTCTTCCTTGGTGCCGCGGTCGACAACTATCTGCGTGCCTATGACCTGACCACAGGCGATCAGCTCTGGGAAAGCCGTCTGCCAGCAGGTGGCCAGGCAACGCCGATGACCTATGCGCTGGACAATGGCAAGCAGTACATCGTCATGGTTGCCGGCGGGCATGGCTCGGTCGGCACAACGCCGGGCGATTATGTCATCGCCTACACGCTGCCGGACTGACGCTTGAAGCCCTTGAACCCGCCCGATCACCCCGGGCGGGTTCACTTTCGGGACACTTCGGCGTGTCGTGGCTGGAAGCGAAACGGAACGTTAACCATGTGATTCTAAACACATGCCGTAACGTGAGGATGTTTCGCATGAGTAGCCAAGCCATGAACGGCACGACCAACCCGACCATCGCCTTCTTTCCGCTCGCGAACCGTAGGGACTTGGTGCGCCGCTCCGCGATTGAACTCGATCGCCTGAATGGCTATGCCGCGACGGAATTCTGGAAGACAACCTGCCGCGGTCTGGGTAACGAACTTCTGGCGCTGGGCTGCCCGGAAGACGAGATGCGCGCCGAGATCATGGACTTCCAGGCGGCTGTCCAGATCGAGCTGATGTGGCTGCACCGCGAGGAAGCAGCCCAGGGCTGAACCTCTCAGCGAGAGATGAGCTTGTGCCGCAGAAATGTGAGGCCGCGACTGACGAAGCGCGTCACCTCCAGATAGGTCCGATACGGCAGAACCGTCAGGTAGCGCCAGCGCGGCAGCTTGTAGCTGTTAATGTTGGTCTGGATCTGAGTCTCATGCTCTGAATGCTGGCTTGCGACCAGCGGGTACACAAATGCAGCCCGCAGACCGTAGAGGTATTCCAGATCGAAGGCGATGTCGTAGGCAAGTCTCATCGGGACAAGCTTTTCGACGATCCACCGCGCTGCCTTCCGATTGATGATGTAGGCTCCGGCACCTTTTTCACGCGTCAGGGCAACAGCGAGGTCTCGGCCGGGCTTGAGGCTCTTGAACGTGTATTTTCGACCTCGGTTGACCGTTGTCAGACGCAGCAAATCCCAGTCGTTGCGGTGAAGCGCCGCTAGATCCACGGTCTCGATGAAGTCCTGCTCGAACGAAACATCGTCCTCGAGGATGAGTGCAAGATCTGCATCGCTGGCGAGCAGTCGCCTGGCGCATTCCACATGGCTGAGGTAGCAGCCAACTTCCGGCGGGACGGTGCGCCTACCGTGAAGAAGCTTGTAGCTTAATTCGCTGAATTCAGGCGTCGGGAATACAATCTTGCGTCCGTCCACACCTGACACGCGCTCGAAGACGAGCCCGACGTCGCGCGTTTTCCTCTCCATCTCCCCAAGGCGATCGGTCGCACGATCCATGTTTATCAGATAGACCGCCAGGGACTGGCGGCTTTCGGGCAGGAACTGCAAAGCGGAACTCCATGAGACAGGCGGCAGGACTCGCAGTCATAGCAAGCTCCACCGGGGCGTCAACTCGGACGCATTGAGGTAGTCTCGCGATTAAATCTCAGCTCACTCGTGGACATTTCCTGCTCTATTCAGTTCACTCTCAGTGACCGCCGATCAAGTTAAGGCGGTCCGCAGCCGGGATCAGGCGCGACGCCTCCCGAACGAAGCGCGGTGCTATTTTCGCTGTTGGCAATGGCCGCCACCTGCTTGTCCCGTTCTGCCGATCTTCCTACAAGTGCGGCAACAGAATGACACTCCTTCGACAGTAGCGACGCCTTGGCCAAACTTCATTTCATCTACGCCACCATGAATGCCGGCAAATCCACTTTGCTTTTGCAGGCGGCCTATAACTATCAGGAACGCGGCATGCGGGTCGCGATGCTGATCAGCGCGCTCGACAATCGCGCGGGCAAGGGCTTCATCGGATCGCGGATCGGGCTGAAGGCAGAAGCCGATGCCTTTGGTCAGGAAGAGGATCTCTTCGCGGCCATCAAGGCAGATCATGAGACTTCACCATTGTCTTGCGTCTTCGTCGATGAGGCGCAGTTTTTAACAACAGATCAGGTCTGGCAGCTGTCGCGTGTTGTCGACGTTCTCGATTTACCGGTGATGGCCTATGGTCTGCGCACGGATTTTCGTGGCGAGTTATTCCCGGGATCTCGCGGTCTGCTGGCGATTGCCGACGAACTGACGGAAGCGCGGTCGATCTGCCATTGCGGCCGCAAGGCAACCATGGTCGTGCGCATGGGCGAGGACGGCAAAGCGCAACGGGATGGCGCGCAGGTTCTGATTGGCGGAAACGAGACCTATACGGCGCTCTGCCGCCGTCACTGGCAGCTCGCCTTCTCGGCGGAAGAAGTCCACGACGCTGCCTGAGGCTTGAAGCCGTGCGGTCTTAGTACTCTGCCTGAAGACCCGCGATCATGGGGCTTCAGGCCTTCTCTACAAATCCATCCAGCACGCGCTTCTGACCGGCGCGGTCGAAATCGATCGTCAGCTTGTTGCCCTCGATTGACGAGATATTGCCGTTGCCGAACTTGATGTGGAAGACGCGGTCGCCGACGGAAAAGCGGGAAGGTTCGGTCGCCGTCGACTTGGCGACCAGTTCGCCGTCGATGGTTTTCGCCCTTGGGCCGCTTTCACCGTAACCGATCCGCTCCACTGCATGGCCGGAGCGATTGCCCCAGTTGTCGCGTGTGGCGTCCGTCTTGTTTGCCTGGGCACGCTTCCAGCCGGGCGTCGAATAGCTGTTCTGGAAGGGCTCCTGCTTGTCGAAGCGGGATTGGCCATAGGGATTGCGGCCGTAGCCGCCATAGGAGGTCTCTGCTTCGGCCACCTCGACATGGGCGGGCGGCAGTTCTTCGAGGAAGCGTGACGGCAGGGTCGATTGCCACAGCCCGTGAATGCGGCGGTTGGAGACGAACCAGATGTGGCAGCGGCGCTTGGCGCGGGTAATGCCGACATAGGCGAGCCGGCGTTCCTCTTCGAGGCCCGAGCGGCCACCTTCATCCAGCGCGCGCTGGTGGGGAAACAGGCCTTCTTCCCAGCCGGGCAGGAAGACGGTTTCGAATTCCAGGCCCTTGGCCGAATGCAGCGTCATGATCGAGACGGCATCGAGGTTCTCGTTGGTCTCGGCATCCATGACCAGCGAGACGTGTTCGAGGAAGCCGCGCAGGCTCTCGAAGGCCTCCATCGAGCGGATGAGTTCCTTCAGGTTTTCCAGACGTCCGGGGGCTTCGGCCGACTTGTCGTTCTGCCACATGGCCGTGTAGCCGCTCTCGTCGAGGATCTGCTCGGCGAGTTCGGTATGCGGCGTGTTTTCGAGCAGCGACTGCCAGCGGCGGAAATCGGTAACGACGTCGAAGAGCGCCTTGCGGGCCTTCGGCTTCAACTCGTCCGTTTCGATGATGTCGGTCGCGGCGGCCAGCATCGGGATGTCACGGGCACGCGCATAATCGTGCAGATTGCGGATCGTCGTGTCACCCAGGCCGCGCTTCGGCGTGTTGACGATGCGCTCGAAGGCCAGATCGTCGGCCGGCTGGCAGACGAGGCGGAAGTAGGCCATGGCATCACGGATTTCGAGGCGCTCGTAGAAGCGAGGGCCGCCAATGACGCGGTAATTGAGGCCAAGCGTGACGAAACGGTCTTCGAATTCGCGCATCTGGAACGAGGCGCGGACCAGGATCGCCATGTTGTTCAGCGGGTGCTGATTGCGCTGGAGCTGCTCGATCTCCTCGCCGACGGCGCGGGCTTCCTCTTCCGAATCCCAGGCGGCATGGACGACAACTTTGTCGTCGTTCGGATCGACGCGGTCGGTGAACAGCGTCTTGCCGAGGCGGCCTTCATTATGGGCGATCAGGAAGCCGGCGGCGCCCAGAATGTGTTCTGTCGAACGGTAATTGCGCTCCAGCTTGATCACCTTGGCGCCCGGAAAGTCCTTCTCGAAGCGCAGGATGTTGTCCACTTCCGCGCCGCGCCAGCCATAGATCGACTGGTCGTCGTCGCCAACGCAGCAGACATTCTGCGGCACACCCGGCGGTCGCTGGGCGAGCAGGCGCAGCCACATGTACTGGGCGGTGTTGGTGTCCTGATATTCGTCGACCAGAACGTATTTGAAGCGCTGGTGGTATTCCTTCAGCACGTCGGGATTGGCCTTGAACATGCGGATCGGATGCAGCAGCAGGTCACCGAAATCGCAGGCGTTCAGTGCCTGCAGCCGCTTCTGGTAGGCGGCATACAGTTCGCGGCCCTTGCCGTTGGCAAAGGCGCGGGCGTCACCTTCGGGGATCTGCGCCGGATCGAGACCCTTGTTCTTCCAGCCGTCGATCATCTGGGCGAACTGCTTGGCCGGCCAGCGCTTGTCGTCCAGACCTTCGGCCTGGATGATCTGCTTGATCAGCCGTACGACGTCGTCTGTGTCGAGAATGGTGAAATTAGAGGTGAGGTCGACGAGTTCGGCGTGCCGGCGGAGCAATTTGACGCCGATCGAGTGGAAGGTGCCGAGCCAGGGCATGCCCTCGACCGCGCCACCGACGAGATGGCCGATACGCTCCTTCATCTCGCGCGCTGCCTTGTTGGTGAAGGTCACCGCAAGGATCTGGCTCGGGAAGGCACGGTTGGTCGCGAGGATATGGGCGATACGGGTGGTCAGGACGCGGGTTTTCCCCGTGCCAGCGCCTGCGAGGACGAGGACGGGGCCATCGACGGTTTCGACCGCTTCGCGCTGTTCCGGGTTAAGGCCGGAGAGATAATCGGGCGCGCGTGCCTGATCGCGGGCGGCCATGGCTCGGGCCGCAATGCCAAGGCCGCCGCCGGAAGGCACGCCTGGCCCAGGTGTCGGAACTGGGGCAGCGGAAGCGGCCGGCTTGCGCGGCGCAGGCTCTTCATCGAAGAAGGGAATGTCGTCGAAACCGTTACTCATGCGGCTCAATGTAGTGATTCGGGTCGGAAAGGCCAGTGAAGGCGTTCTGGTTTTATTCCTCGCGCCCGCCAACCCACGGATTTCCGAGGTCTTCCGTCTCTCCGCATGCTACAATCCTGCAAACAGTGGAATGACCGCCTCAATGGTGAGCGCGATCACGCGGGCGTGAAAAGTTGCGAGATTACAAATCAGTAAGCTTGCCGTTCAGGCATTGCCAGTTCCGGTTTGCGCCCGATACTTAACCACCATCATCCAGTTCGATTTTTATTTGGAGCCTTGCATGCCGCTTTGGAAGCAACTCGCCATCAGTATTGCCCTTCTTTTCGTTGGCCTCTGTTCCTGGGTTTATCTCTCACCGGGGGCCGGCCAGACGCTGGTTTCCATGGGCGTTCCGGCATCCGCCGTGGCACTCATCTCGGGTGGTGGCGCTGAAGGAGAGGCCGCGGGTCAACGCGGCCAGGGGCAGGGCGGGCAACAGGCGCAGTCCGGCGGACAAGGCTCTGGACAGGGCTCCGGACAGGGCCAAGCGCAGGGCAATCGTCGTGGCGGTGGCAACCAGGCCATACTCGTCGCAACCCAGCCGGTCGCCATGGGTGTGGTCAATGATCGGCTGAGCGCAATCGGCGATGGCGAGGCAATCGAAGCCGTGACCGTCATGCCGCAGGCTTCCGGTACGATCGCGGAAATCCTCGTGTCCTCGGGCCAGAAGGTGACGAAGGGCGACGTGATCGCCCGGCTCGATCGCGAGGAGCAGGTGATCCTGCGTGACCAGGCGGCCGTTGCGCTGCGCAGCGCGAAGGAAAAGGCCGAGTCCTACCGAAACCTGCAGAGCTTCTCGCGTCTGGACGTACTCGATGCCCAGATTGCCGAGGAACAGGCGCAGTTGCAGCTCACCACCGCCGAGCTCAATCTGAAGCGTCGTGACATCGTTGCCCCGATCGACGGCATCATCGGTATCGTTGGCATCAGCGTCGGCGACAATGTGACGAATTCCACGGCTATCGTGTCCCTCGACAATCGCAGCCAGTTGCTGGTCGACTTCTGGGCACCGGAGCGTTTCGCTGTGGCCGTGCGCCCAGGCATGCCGGTCGAGGCCAATTCCGTCTCGCGCCCGGGGCAGGTCTTCCAGGGCAGCGTGGAAGCGGTCGACAGCCGTGTTGACGAGGCAAGCCGCACCATCCGGATCCGCGCCAAGATCGACAATCCCGATGACGTTCTGCGCGCGGGCATGTCCTTTGCCGTCGGCATGCGCTTTCCGGGCGACAGCTATGCGGCGGTCAACCCGCTTGCCGTCCAGTGGGACGGCGAAGGCTCCTTCGTCTGGCAGATCGTCGATAACAAGTCTGTGAAGACTCGCGTGCGGATCGTCCAGCGCAATTCCGACCAGATCCTGGTCGAGGCGCAACTCAAGGAGGGTGACCTAGTTGCCGTCGAGGGCCTGCAGCGCGTGCGTGAGGGTGGAACGGTGGAGATTGCCGGTCAGCCTAAGGCAGGTTCCGAGGAGGTTGCCGTACGATGAGCGCGACAGAGAACGGTTCCGAACAGTCCGGGCGCAGCTTCACCGCGCTCTTTGTCCGCCGGCCGGTTCTGGCGGCGGTCCTCAACACCCTTCTTGTCGTGGCCGGTCTTGCAGCGCTTGCAGGCATCGAAATTCGCGAACTGCCTGACGTCGACCAGCCAGTGATCACGGTCAGCACCGATTACGACGGTGCTTCCGCGCAAACCATGGACCAGGAAGTTACCCGGATCATCGAGGGCGCCGTTGCCCGCGTGAGCGGTCTGAAATCCATGTCGTCGCGCTCCTCGTTCGGGGAAAGCCGCACGACGCTCGAATTCAGTGACAATGTCGATCTCGCGGTTGCCGCAAACGACGTGCGCGATGCGCTCGGTCGGGTGCGCAACCAGTTGCCCGACGACACGGACGAACCGCGGATCGTCAAGGCGGATGCCGATTCCCAGCCGATCATGCGGCTTGCCGTGACATCCACGACGCTCTCCATGGAAGATCTGACGCTGCTGGTGGAGAACGAGATCTCCGACCGGCTGGCGGCTGTCGAAGGCGTCGCCGACGTCCAGATCTATGGCGACCAGGAAAAGGTCTTCCGCATCGACGTCAACCAGGCGGCGCTTGCGAGCCGCGGCCTGAGTGTGGCGAGCCTTGCAACCGCGTTGCAGAATTCCTCGCTCGATGTTCCCGCAGGCTCCCTTGAATCGCAGACGCAGGACATCGTCGTTAGGGCGACAGCCAGCCTGACCACAGTCGATGATTTCGAGAATGTACTGATCGGTGATCGTGTGCGGTTGCGCGACGTGGCAACCGTAACGCTTGGCCCCGATGACGGCTCGACCTCGCTGCGCTCAAACGGCGTCCAGGGCGTTGGCCTTGGCATCATTCGCCAGGCGCAGTCAAACACGCTGAACATCTCGGCAGGCGTGCATGCCGCCGTGGATGCGATGGCGAGCGCGCTGCCAGACGGCACGCGGGTGATCATCACCAGTGACGACGCGGTCTTCATCCAGGGCGCACTGCACGAAGTCGAGCTGGCACTCGGTCTCTCTGCCGTCATCGTTCTCGTCGTGCTTTATCTCTTCCTGCGCGATTGGCGGGCGACCTTGATCCCGGCATTGACCATGCCGGTTGCTCTGATCGGGACGCTGGTTGCGATCTATCTCGTCGGCTTCTCGCTCAACATCCTGACCCTGCTTGCGATCGTGCTTGCGACCGGTCTCGTCGTCGACGACGCGATCGTGGTGCTCGAAAACATCGTTCGTCGTCGGTCCGAGGGCATGGGGCCGCGGGCTGCGGCCGTGCTCGGCACCCAGGAAGTGTTTTTTGCCGTGCTTGCGACCACGGCAACGCTTGCCGCGGTCTTCGTGCCGCTTTCCTTCCTGCCGGGCCAGCTCGGTGGTCTTTTCCGCGAGTTCGGTTTCGTGCTCGCCTTCGCGGTCCTGCTGTCCTCGGTCACGGCACTGACTTTGTGCCCGATGATGGCGTCGCGCATGCTGACGCGGGAAACCAAGGAAGATCACGGCGTATTGGGCGCATTCGGCAATCGCTTTGCCAGTTTTTATGCGCGTTCGCTCCGGGCCTGCCTCGGCAACCCGTTGATCGTCGGCGTTTTCGCCCTGGTGTTCTCCGGCGCGGCCTATGTGGCCTTCACGGCGATCCAGAGCGAAATCACACCGCGCGAAGACCGCTCCATGGTGATGATGCGGCTTTCGACACCGCAGGGCTCCAGCCTGTCCTACACGCGTGATCAGCTGCAGCGGGTCGAGGAGAACCTTAAGCCACTGCGCGACAGCGGTGAGATCCAGAATATCTTCTCGATCTCGGGTCAGGGCTCCTCCAACAGCGCCTTCATGGTGATGACGCTGGCACCCTGGTCGGAGCGCGAGCGGACCCAGGACCAGATCGTGCAGGACGTGAATGCTGCTGCCGCCCAGGTGCCTGCGTTGCGCGGCAACGTCTTCCAGTCGAACAGTCTTCGCATTCGCGGGGCCGGCAGTGGCCTGCAGATGGCGGTCGTCGGCTCCAACCATGAGACGCTGACGGCAGCGGCCCTGCAGATCGTCGATCAGCTGAGGGATCGGCCGGAGTTCC
This sequence comes from Allorhizobium sp. nf9_anc, assembly GCF_056323085.1. NCBI lineage: Bacteria > Pseudomonadati > Pseudomonadota > Alphaproteobacteria > Hyphomicrobiales > Rhizobiaceae > Allorhizobium > Allorhizobium sp. nf9_anc. Next base: position 1,289,033 of record NZ_CM150481.1, read on the forward strand.
AGACGCCTCGCCTCGACAACGAGCCGAGCCAGGCGCAGATCTCTGTGACGATCGACCGTGAGCGGGCATCCGATCTCGGCATCGATATCGGGGCGATCGGCACTTCGTTGCAGGCGCTTCTCGAGGGCCGCTCGGTTACCGACGTTTTTGTCGACGGCAACTCGATCCCGGTTCGTCTGGTGTCGAGCACGCAGCCGATCAACGATCCGACGGATCTCGAGAACATCTTCCTGACGACCTCGGACGGTCGTGTTGTGCCGATGTCGTCGATCGCGTCTCTCGAGGAAAACGCCGTTTCGCCGACGCTGAACCGCGAGCAGCAGCTTGCCTCTGTCTCCTTCTCGGCCGGCCTTGGCGATGGTGTGGCCCTTGGGGACGCCGTCGAGATGGTGACGGAGATTGCCCAGCCGCTTCTGCCGCCGGGTTCGCGTCTGCTTCCGCTCGCCGAGGCCGCGACGCTGGAGCAGAACAGCTATGGCATGGCGCTGACCTTCGGCTTTGCGATTGCGATCATCTTCCTGGTGCTCGCGGCACAGTTCGAAAGCGTGGTGTCCTCACTGATCATCATGGCGACAGTGCCTCTCGGGCTTGCCTGTGCCGTGTTCGCACTCGTCGTCACGGGATCGTCGCTCAATGTCTACAGTCAGATCGGCCTTGTTCTGCTTGTCGGGGTCATGGCCAAGAATGGCATCCTGATCGTCGAATTCGCCAATCAGCTGCGCGATCGGGGGCTCTCGGTGCGTGAGGCGATCGAGACGGCCTGCACTATCCGCCTGCGTCCTGTGATGATGACGATGATCGCAACCGTGCTGGGTGGCGTGCCGCTGGTGCTTGCTCAAGGGGCGGGTGCGGAAGCGCGCATTGCGCTCGGCTGGGTGATCGTCGGCGGTCTCGGCGTGGCGACGCTGGTGACCCTCTACATCACACCGGTCGCCTATCTGATGCTCGCCCGCTTCTCCAAGCCGCATGCTCAGGAAGAAGCACGCCTGAAGACGGAACTGGAGGATGCGACCCTCAAGATCGCCAATGATGCGGGCTTGCCGCCGCGGATCGCAGCAGAGTGACGGGGAGGGGCGCCATGCTCCTCCTGCGCCCTTCGCACGTCTGGACAATTCCCGAACCCTATCCCATAGCAGGGGCGTGTCGGCGCAATGCCGATGCGCCCCATGACACTGTATCGGGAGGTCGCGGATGGCCCGCAAGGATGTGATCGACGGCAAGCGCAACGAAGAGGGCATCGCGCTGGTTTTGCCCATCCTCAAGCAGCGTTTCGGTGAGCGTTTCCAGACCGGACAATCCTTCCGTGACCAGCACAGCCACACCACCACCTATCTGCCGTCACAGCGGCCGGATGGGGTCGTCTTCGTCGAAAGCAGCGACGATGTGCGGGAGGTAGTCCGGGTATGTGCCGCGCATCGCGTGCCGATCGTACCCTTCGGCACCGGTTCCTCGCTCGAGGGACAGGTCAACGCGCCCTTCGGCGGCATCTCCGTCGATTTCACTCGGATGAACCGGATCCTGAGCGTGAATGCCGAGGATCTCGACTGCACCGTGGAACCAGGCGTAACCCGTGAGGACCTCAACACCTATCTGCGCGATACCGGCCTGTTCTTCCCCATCGATCCCGGTGCCAATGCCTCGCTCGGTGGTATGGCAGCGACGCGGGCTTCCGGCACCAATGCAGTGCGCTACGGCACGATGAAGGATAATGTGCTGGCGCTGACCGTCGTGACCGCCGATGGCGAGGAGATCCGCACGGCTCAGCGGGCCCGCAAATCGTCGGCCGGCTACGACCTCACCCGCTTGTTTGTCGGCTCGGAAGGCACGCTCGGGGTGATCACGTCGGTGACGCTGCGCCTGCAAGGCATTCCGGCCAAGATCAGCGGTGGCGTCTGCGCCTTTCCGACGCTCGAAGATGCCTGCAATGCGGTGATCACGACGATCCAGATGGGCATTCCGGTCGCCCGCATCGAACTGCTGGACGAAATGCAGATCCGCGCCTGCAATGCCTATTCGAAGCTCTCCTATGCCGAGTGTCCGACGCTCTTCGTTGAATTCCACGGAACGGAAGAGACGGTGGCGCTCCAGGCCGCGCAGTTCGGCGAAATCGCAGCTGAGTTCGGTGGCGGTGAGTTTGCCTATACCGCCAATGCTGAAGAACGGACCCAGCTCTGGAAGGCGCGCCACAATGCCTATTGGGCGAGCCGGGCGCTGGCGCCGGACCTTGCGGCCCTGTCGACCGATGTCTGCGTGCCGATCTCAAGGCTCGCGGAATGCGTGGCGGCAACCCAGGCCGACATTCGCGAGCAAGGCTTCCTCGCGCCGATCGTCGGTCATGCGGGCGACGGGAATTTTCACGTTCTCCTGCTCTTCAACGACAAGGACGAAGCGGACGTTGCAAAGGCGGAAGCTTTCCTCGAACGGCTGAACGGCCGGGCGCTTTCGATGGAGGGCACCTGTACCGGCGAGCATGGGATCGGGCAGGGCAAGATCGGCTATCTGGAACAGGAGCTTGGCTCAGCGCTGCCGGCCATGCGGGCGATCAAGGCGGGTCTCGACCCCGACAACATCTTTAACCCGGGCAAGATCTTTCGCTTGTGACTGCAAGAGCTTGCGGGTTGCCCCGGCGGTGAATTGCGTTACCTTCGGGCCGTCAATCAAGGGAGTGGCATTCGGTGCTCGGACGCATACTGGTAACGCTCGGCGGACTTCTGGTGGTTGCGCTCTTTGCCGCGCTGCTGGCGCCAGTTTTTGTCGACTGGACCAATTTCAGGCAAAACTTCGAGGATCAGGCGAGCCAATTGCTCGGCAAGAAGGTCGTGGTCAATGGTGCCGTCAGCGCCCGCATCCTGCCGTTTCCTTCGGTCACGATGGAGGATGTCACTGTCGGTACCGATATCGACGGCACGCCGCTCGTTCGGGTCGCGCGCTTTTCGCTCGATGCCGAACTCGCGCCCTTCCTCTCCGGAGAGGCGCGGATCTTCGATATGCGCATCGAAGAGCCGAAGGCACGCATTCGGCTGCTGGCTGACGGCACACTCGATTGGCTGCGCGGCAGCCAGCCCCGCCTTCCGGCACGCACTGTCGTGCTCGAGAAGGTCTCCGTCAGCGGTGGCACGATCGAATTCATCGACCAGCAATCGGGCCGCAACCGCATTCTCACCAATCTCGACGCCGCCATCTCGGCCCGCACGCTTGCAGGCCCCTGGTCCGTCGAGGGAACAGCCGCTCTTGACGGGGAGGCGGCGCGCTTCGGCCTGACGACGTCAGAACCCATCGGTGCAGCGCTGCCGCTTCGGTTGCGGATCGATCCGGAGATGCGCCCCTTCGACCTGATGCTGGAAGGTGAACTGGCGCTCGAAGACGGCAAGCCGCACTATACGGGGAATTTTACCTCGACCTGGAAGGTCGCGGCTGAACCCACCTCAGATCAAGGCCAGAAGCCGGTTCCGGCACCGCGAGTCCGCGGCGAATTCAAACTCGCCAATGACAGCATCGCGATCCCGACCTACCGCTTGGAACTGGGTGAGATCGCCGACCCTTACGTGATCACGGGCGAAGCCAAGCTCGATACGGGCGCAAACCCCGAATTCCTGCTGACCGCAGAGGGCCAGCAGGTCGATGTGAACCGACTTGCGGCGGACGGGAGCCAGGCCAAGACGTCACGCAACGGTTCCGTTTCCATGCAGCAGCGCATGGCGCTCCTCATGTCGACGGCCGCGCAGATCCCCGTCCCCAAGGTCCCCGGTCGAGCCACGCTGCGCCTGCCGGCGATCGTGGCCGGCGACACGGTATTTCGCGACCTGCAGCTCGACGTGCGCCCTGCCGGCGACGGCTGGACTGTGGACCGCGCTATTGGCCTGTTGCCGGGACGCACGCAGGTGGAGGCGAGCGGACGGCTGGTGCTCTTGGGTACGCCGTCTTTCGAAGGCAACCTGCTGGTTGCCTCGACGCAGCCGTCGGGACTGGCCACCTGGATCTCCGGTCGCGTCGATCCGGCGATCCGCGGGCTTGCCTCTGCGGGCTTTTCTGCTTCGGTGAACCTCACTCCGGACCTGCAGCGTTTCGAGAATCTGGAGCTAGCCATTGGAGCAGAGCCGCTCAAAGGCCGGATCGAACGGGAATCGCGGAACGGCGTAGCGGCCAGTCTTTCCATTGATCTGACGGGCGAGGGGCTCGACCTCGACGCTGCACGGGCGATTGCCGCCCTCATGATCGGAGAGGATGCCGAACAGCGGCTTCTTGCCGAGCGGGTGGCAACCCGGCTGAAGGTCGACGCATTGCGCGCATTCGGCGTGACGGCGGAGGATGTCGAAGCGATCGCAACCTATCAGGACGGTCAGCTCGCGATCGAGCGCCTCAACCTCGGCAGTGTGGCCGGCAGTACGCTGCGCATCAGCGGCAATCTGCGTGACGCCGAAACCCAGCCGGTCGGCGAGGCTCAGGTCCAGTTCTCGTCCGTCGATCCCGGACCTTTCCTTGCGCTGCTTCAGGAGCGGGTTCCAAACAGCCCCCTCATCGCGCGCCTAGCAAATGCGGCGTCCTGGTATGAGAATACCGATCTGCGGATGGTCCTGAGCGTGCCTGAAACGGGCGCGATCAACCTGGAGACAACTGGGCGCGTCAACGACAGCGCTGTCTCTCTTAAGGCAGGTGCGGAAAGCCTCACGTCGCTCTTCGCAGGCGGAAAGCGGACGATCGATCTTCGGCTTGAGAACCAGGAGGCGCAGATCCTTCTCGGGCAGGTGGGCTTTGATCCCTTGCCCTGGACCATTGGCGAAGGCGGTGTTCTGACGCTTGCGCTTGAAGCCGCCGGTGATGGGAATGCAGATGCCGTGGTGCGCTTTGCCGGTGCCGTGACGACGCTCGACGCGACCGCGCGGTTGACCTCGCTCGACACGCCGAACCTTCTCGATGGCGGCTGGGATGTTTCGCTCGAAAGCGATGATATCGGTCCTTATCTGATGGCGCTCGGGCTCAGCCTCCCCGATGCCGCAACCGGTTTGCCCATGGCGGGCGAGATGCAGTTTGCGCTAGCCGATGGCAAACTGGCGGTCGAGACGATGAAAGGCAGGCTGGCCGACCAGGAGGTCAGTGCCCAGGGCAGTGTCGACCTGACGGCAACTGTTCCATCCATCGCCGGGACGGTAGCGGTTGATCAACTCGATCTGTACTGGCTGGCGGAGATCATGGTGGGGCCGCTCACCGATCCGGCGAGCGGTGCATTGTCTGAAGTTGCCCTCAGCCCCGTCGCCCTGCCGTTCGATCTCGACCTCGGCCTGACCATCAAGCGCTTGTGGCCGGGGCTGGGCGAGGCGATGACCGATGTCGGCGCCAAACTGCGAAACCGCGCCGGCGAGCTGACCCTGGACGAGGTCTCTGCCGACTGGCTGGGTGGACAGATGACCGGACGGTTCTCGCTTGCCAATACGGATGGAAACGGCTTCCTGCAGGCTCGCCTCGACCTTGCCGACAGTGATCTCGCCCGCAGTCTAAACGCCTTGCGCGTCGAGCGCGGCATCGAGGCGAACGACAGCCCATCCGGTCGGATGGATGTCACCTTCGTCGTGGAAGGCGGCGGCAAGACGCCGACCGAACTCATCGGGCTGGCAAGCGGATCCGGGCAAGTCCGGGTGAACGGGCTTGCCGTGGGCGGCCTCGACCTTAAGGCCATGCCGCGGATCATCACCGAGGCGGATGCCCTCGGTACCGAGATCAACCAGGAGAAGGTGCTGTCACTGGCCGAGCGTCTGGTGACGGATGGTGCGTCGCAGCTCGGTGATGTGACGGTGCCTTTCGCACTCTCCGACGGAACGGTGCGGGTGCAAGCCGCGACCCATCAGACGGCAGAGGCGAAGCTTGATGGCGGGCTACGGCTGGATTTGCGCGCCGGCACACTCGACGCCGAGGTCGGGATCGGCTTTGACGCAGGAGACGCCGCCATGGAGGGTGCGCAGCCGAATGTGCGGCTGCTGCTCACAGGACCGGTTCTCGAGCCGGCATCCGAGCTCGACGTGACGGAACTCACCAACTTCCTGTCGCTGCGCGCCTTTGAGACAGAGCGTCGGCGCGTGGAGGCCTTGCAGGCCAGCGTTCTCGAAAAGCAGAGGCTCCGGCGTGAAGCCGCCCTTGCTCGTTCTCGTGCCGAGGAGCGGGCGCAGGCCGAGGCGGAACGTCTACGACTGGAGGAGGAGGCGCGGCAAAAGGCTGAGGCTGATGCAGCGGCTGCGGCAGAGGCACAAGCTGCCGCCGGTGCGGTTGCCACACCCTCCGAGCGGCCGGTTCAGGACGCTCCGGGCGATCTCACGACCGACACGGTACCCGAACAGCCGACGGTGGAGGTAACGCCGGAGGAGCGGGTCGTTCGCCAGCCCCTGCCGGATATCCAGTTCGAAGGATTGCCAGGCGTCAACTGACGTCGGCAGGCCGTGCTCTAACGCCTCAGACGTATGCCGTTCTCTCGCCGAATGGCGTGTCGTCGACATCACCTGAAATGTTCGTGGTGCCGATCAACTCGCTTTCGCCGGATAGCAGCGTGTTGGCCGGTTCTTCCGAAGTGTTTTCCGACGCGGCTTTCAGCTGAGCGAGCTGAGCCTCGATCTGTGCCAGCTGGGCGCGCAGTTCCGTGAGTGTCTGATTGATCTCGGCTTTTTCGTCGTCGGTGCTGGCCGAGCCCAGGGCTTCTTCCTGGGAGGAAATGCTCTTCTCCAGGCTGGCAATCTGGGCCTTCACTGCGGATGTCGAATTGCCCGAAGATGATGAGAGGGATTGGGTGGTCGTCGTCGATGTCGAAATCGTCGTCATGAAAAACCTCGTGCTGAATGGGAAAACTCAAACGGCTCGCGGGTGGCAATACGAGATACCAGCGAGACATGCCCTGCGTGCGAATACAGCATGGACGATAAATCGCGATTCTTAAATATGTATGTTTTACATCGTATTTTGGGATGGGGGCTGATCCGCCTGCTTCAGCGCGTGCAGGACGAAGAGACGGAGCGCGGAGGAGAGGTTCGAATCGAGCGGTCTTGCCTCGTCGATTTCGGCGACCAGGGCTGCAAAGCTCAATCCGCGTCTGGCGGCAATCGCCTTCAATTCATCGAGGAAGGCATCTTCGACAGAGAAGCTCGTCCGGTGACCGTGAAGCGTAATCGAGCGCTTGCGGATCATGGTTTTGACCGATGAAGGGATCGGCAGACGGCGCCGGGATGATTGGCCGACCGCATGGATCCCACGTCAATCCTGATCCGGCTTTTCAATGCGGCCTTGCTCATGCTGGCGGGCGTCCTTGTCGTTCAGCGCCCGCGTCAAAGACTTTTCCGCTTTTGTCCGACCGTGAGTGATGCGGTTCTGCTCGGCCACGGCTTCACGTTCGCTGCGGAACTTGGTCTTGCGAAACTGGCGGAGGTTGACGATGTCGGCTGCCATTGGGGATGCTCCACGAAAAAGGCCGGGCGAGGGGCCCGGCCGATCGTCATGCGCTTACTGCTTCTTGCGGAAGGCGTCGAGCGATACGACGGAGCCTTCCTTCTTCTCGTCGGCCTTGGCCGCTTCCGATTCTTCGGGCTTGGCGATGGCTTCGAGCGGGTAAGCGGTGATTTCTGCCTCGTTCTCTTCCTCGTCGGACAGCGGCACGTCGAATTCAAGTTCGAAGTTCACGGACGGATCGTAGAAGCCGCGGATCGCGTTGAACGGGATCACCAGCTTCTCAGGCGTGTCGGAGAAGGACAGGCCGATCTCGAACAGGCTGTCGGTGACCTTGAGGTCCCAGAACTGGTGCTGGACGACGATCGTCATCTGCTCGGCATATTTGGCCTTCAGATGCTGCGAGATCCGTACGCCCGGTGCGCCAGTGAGGAAGGTGATGAAGAAGTGGTGGTCACCCGGCAGGCGGCCTGTCGCGGAAACCTCGGCCAAGACCTTGCGGATGACGCCGCGAAGAGCGTCCTGGGCCAGAATGTCGTAGCGAATGTGGTCGTGCCCCATCAGATCCCTGCTTTCCTAATCATGCCGATTTCGACGGCTTATGCCATGACGCGACGATGCGGAAAAGCCCCGACGCGTGAAACTGGTTTGACGAATGTACATCAAATCTGCGCCTGCGGGTAGCAGCGAAATCCGAGCAAAGTCATGGAGAAAGAGAAAGGAGGGAGTTAGGTGAAGGCTTCTGTTGCCAGGTGCCTTCGGACCCCGCCTTAAGGGGCTAACCCTAAGGACTTAGAGCGGGTTTCCCGCACCGCCATTAGGCAGCGAGAGCGTAACCCTTAGCGTTGTTGTCGTTTGCAACTACACTTGTGACCCGATAACGGCGGTATCATGCCGAGCAAAAGTTCGATCTTTACGCCCTTGTCGATCCTATTTCGCCCCCATCAAAAGCCGGTCCGAAGAGACTTCGTCACCGACCGGTTTTTGGTGGAGGCGCCGGGTACCGCCCCCGGGTCCAATAGGTTTATTACACCGACCGTTTATTGCCATAGCCGGAGCAAGCCCCGGCATGGCTGATATAGGTGTTTCCGTACCCGATGAAAAGAGGGCGGGCGCACAATCGGCACGGCGATCCGTCCACACGAGTGCCCGAACAACGGGATCTGAGGGCCTCTGCGGGGGATAAAGCTGGAAAACGCATTGGTTCGAGGCTCTCGCGGCGATATGATGTCGAAGACAACGACTCGATGAATGGATCCATGCACCAGTATCACGACCTCCTCCGTCACGTTCTGGAGAACGGCAGCGACCGCGGTGATCGCACCGGCACGGGCACGCGTTCGGTCTTCGGCCACCAGATGCGATTCGATCTGGCCGACGGCTTCCCTGTCATCACGACGAAGCGGCTGCATCTGAAGTCGATCATCCACGAGCTGCTCTGGTTCCTGAAGGGCGATACCAATATCGCCTATCTCAAGGAGAACGGCGTCAGCATCTGGGACGAATGGGCTGACGAGAATGGCGACCTCGGACCGGTCTACGGTGCGCAGTGGCGCTCCTGGCCTGATTACGATGGCGGGCATATCGATCAGATGGCCAAGCTCGTCGAGAGCATCAAGACCAATCCGAATTCGCGCCGCCATATCGTCACCGCCTGGAACCCGGCGCTCGTCGACGAAATGGCGCTGCCGCCCTGCCACTGCCTGTTCCAATTCTACGTGGCCGACGGGCGGCTCTCCTGTCAGCTCTACCAGCGCTCCGCCGACATCTTCCTCGGCGTGCCATTCAACATCGCGTCCTACGCCTTGCTCACCCTGATGATGGCGCAGGTGACGGGCCTGGAGCCCGGCAACTTCGTTCACACCCTCGGTGACGCGCATCTCTACGCCAACCATCTCGACCAGGCGAAGCTGCAGCTGACGCGGACGCCGAAGGCGCTGCCGGTCATGAAACTCAATCCCGAGGTCCGGGATCTGTTCTCCTTCGCTTACGAGGATTTCACGCTGATCGGCTATGAAGCCGATGCCAGCATCAAGGCACCGATCGCCGTCTAGGCGAGGTGAAGGCATATCCGGCATGGCTCCCGTGAAGATCGTCATCATCGTGGCCGTATCGCAGAACGGCATCATCGGCCGCGACGGCGACATGCCGTGGAAGCTTTCGACGGATCTGAAGCGCTTCAAGGCGCTCAGCATGGGCAAGCCGCTGGTGATGGGGCGCAAGACTTTCGAATCCGTCGGATCGAAGCCTCTGCCTGGTCGCCCGCACATCATTGTCAGCCGCAGTCAGAGCTTTGATATGCCGGGGGTGGAAACCGTCGGGAACCTCGAGGCGGGGATCGAGCGGGCCAGGGCGATCGCATCCGAGACTGGTGTTGACGAGGTCTGCATTGTCGGCGGCGGCGAGATTTATCGCCAGGCCTTGCCGCTTGCCGATGTGCTGCATGTCACGCATGTCGAGACGGTGGTCGACGGTGACACGTCTTTCTCGGAGATCGATCCGGTTGCGTTCGAATTGATCGAGGAAACTGCAGTTCCAGCCGGCGAGAAGGACAATTATCCGACGCGCTACGCGATATACCGTCGCAGGGACCGCTGATAACGCAAAATTTGCCCTTTCCGCAGAAGAAGTTGCCCCCCTCGCGTTGAAAGGCGACACCACGATACCTATAAACCTTTGGAACCTCATGCATGTCGGTCGATCGGCCAGCGGGCGGGGGACTTGGGAGCTTTTTACAGCAAAGAGGTATTGATGCCCTGGAGCAATCAAAACGGCGGCGGCGGCGGTCCATGGGGCGGCGGCGGCGGCGGTAACAATCAGGGCCCCTGGGGGCAGGGGCCGAACCGGCCACGCGGCGGCGGTGGCGGCAACCAGCCCCCGGATCTGGAGGATCTCATCCGCCGTGGGCAGGATCGTCTGAAGAACGTCGTGCCCGGCGGGTTCAACGGTGGCGCTTTCGTCATCGTCGGTATCGTGCTTCTCGCCTTCTGGGCGATGCAGGCGGTCTATACCGTACAGCCTGACGAGCGTGGCGTTGAACTTCGCTTCGGCAAGCCGAAGGATGAAGTGTCCATGCCGGGCCTGCACTTCCATCTCTGGCCCGTGGAATCCGTCGATATCGTCAAGGTTACGGAGCAGCAGCAGAATATCGGCAGCCGCCCGACCTCGAACAATCCCGGCGCTGGCCTGATGCTCAGCGGCGACCAGAACATCGTCAGTGTCCAGTTTTCGGTGCTGTTCACGGTCTCCGACCCGCGGGCCTTCCTCTTCAACCTCGAAGATCCGTCGCAGACGCTGCAGCAGGTTGCTGAAAGCGCGATGCGCGAAGTCGTCGGCCGTCGCCCTGCTCAGGACGTCTTCCGCGACAATCGTGAGGAGATCTCGACGCAGGTCCGCGCGATCATCCAGGGCACCATGGACACCTATGGCGCCGGTATCGCGATCAACGCGGTTCCGATCGAAGACGCGGCCCCGCCGCGTGAAGTTGCCGAAGCCTTCGAAGAAGTGCAGCGCGCCCAGCAGGACGAAGACCGCTTCGTCGAAGAAGCCAACCAGTACGCCAACCAGCGTCTCGGTCAGGCCCGCGGTCAGGCAGCCCAGATCCGTGAAGAGGCAGCCGCCTACAAGGATCAGGTCGTCAAGGAAGCGGAAGGTGAGGCTCAGCGCTTCATCTCGATCTATGACGAATACGTCAAGGCGCCCGACGTCACACGCCAGCGTATCTATCTGGAAACCATGGAGAACGTCCTGCGCAATTCGAACAAGGTGATCATCGACGAAAAGCAGGGGGTCGTGCCTTACCTGCCGCTCAACGAAATCACGCGCCAGCCGGGCAGCCAGCCTGCAGGCCAGTCGGCGACGGGAGGGAACTGACATGCAGAACCGTCTTCCCTACTTCCTCATCGCCATCGGCGTCGCTCTGTTCTTCGTCTATTCGTCGATCTTCGTGGTCAACGAACGCGAGCAGGCGATCGTTCTTCGCTTCGGTCAGATCCAGGACGTGAAGGCCGAACCGGGCCTCTACTTCAAGCTGCCCTTCGCCTTCATGGATGCGGACCGCGTTCAGTATGTCGAAGATCGCGCACTGCGCTTCGACCTGCCCAACATCCGCGTGCAGGTCCGTGGTGGTGCGTTCTACGAAGTCGACGCGTTTGCCGTCTACCGCATCACCGATGCCCGTCGCTTCCGCGAAACGGTGTCGGCCGATCGGGATGCCGCCGAATCGCGTCTGCGCACCCGTCTCGATGCAGCTCTCCGCCGCGTCTACGGTCTGCGTAACTTCGACGCTGCTCTGTCCGAAGAGCGCGGTTCGATGATGTCTGATGTCCGTAACGACCTCCAGGCCGCTGCGGAAAGCCTTGGTCTGCAGGTCACGGATGTCCGGATCCGCAGAACCGACCTGACGCAGGAAGTCTCCCAGCAGACCTTCCAGCGCATGAAGGCCGAGCGCCTTGCCGAAGCCGAACTAATCCGCGCCCGTGGTAACGAAGAGAGCCAGCGTCGCCGGGCGATCGCCGACCGTCAGGTCGTCGAACTCCAGGCCGAAGCGCAGCGCGATTCGGAAATCCTGCGCGGTGAGGGCGATGCCCAGCGGAACAGCATCTTCGCTGATGCGTTCCAGCGCGATCCGAGCTTCTTCGAGTTCTATCGCTCGATGCGCGCCTATGTGGCGTCCATGAGCAACCAGGGCACGACGATGGTGCTTTCGCCGGACAGTGACTTCTTCCGCTTCTTCAACAGCGGGGTCGGCACTGGTGGAGCTGGACAGGTACCGCCTGCCGCAGCACCGGCACCGGTGACGCCGCCGGCAGCCGTCGGCAACTGATACGATGGATGACCTGTTCGCAGGGATCGCCATCTTTTTGATCATCGAGGGGCTGGCCTATGCGCTGGCCCCTCGTTTTCTTGTGCGGATGGCAAGGCTCCTGCCGCACATCCCCGAAGATCAATTGCGGCTCATCGGCCTCTCCACGATCACCCTTGGCGCAGCCATCCTGTGGTTTCTTCGCGGCTGACAAGATCTGGTCGCAAGCTGCGGATAGAGCTATTCCGGCAATTGTGATTTTCCCTTCTCCCAATCCGCCTTATGTTCAGTTCGACCCAAGACAACCCAGCGAGGAAGCCGATGATGAAACCCGCCCGCACGTCGCGAATGATTCTGTCGGCCCTCCTCGTGGGAACGTCGCTGACTGTTGGCGCGGTGGGCGCGCCTGTTACCGTTCACGCGCAGGGACCGGATTCCGTGGCCGATCTCGCCAGCGGATTGCTGGGTGCCGTGGTCAACATCTCGACATCGCAGAGTGTCGCCGAAGAAGGCGAGGGACCGCTTCCGCAGGTTCCCGAAGGATCGCCCTTCCAGGAGCTGTTTGAAGACTTCTACAGGAACCGCGAGGGCGGTGAGCCGAACAGCAAGGTGAACTCGCTCGGATCGGGCTTCGTCATTGACCCGACCGGTTTCATCGTGACCAACAACCACGTCATCGAGAATGCCGATGATATCGAAGTCATCTTCTCCGATGGCTCGAAACTGAAGGCCAAGCTGATCGGCACGGATACCAAGACCGACCTCTCGGTCCTCAAGGTCGAACCGCCACAGCCGCTGACCTCGGTGAAGTTCGGTGATTCCCGCAAGATGCGGATCGGCGATTGGGTTATGGCGATCGGCAATCCGTTCGGGCTCGGTGGTTCCGTGACCGTCGGCATCATTTCGGCCAGCGGCCGAAACATCAATGCCGGCCCCTACGACAACTTCATCCAGACGGATGCGGCAATCAACAAGGGCAATTCGGGCGGCCCTCTGTTCAACATGAGCGGCGAAGTGATCGGCATCAACACGGCGATCATCTCGCCGAGCGGCGGTTCGATCGGCATCGGCTTTGCCGTGCCGACGGAGCTTGCCGAGAACATCGTCAACCAGTTGATCGAGTTCGGCGAGACGCGTCGTGGCTGGCTCGGCGTCCGCATCCAGCCCGTCTCCGACGAGGTGGCGACGAGCATGAAGATCGGCCGCGCCCGTGGCGCGATGATCAGCGGCGTTGTCGAGGGCGGGCCCGTCGCCAATGGTCCGATCCAGGTCGGCGACATCGTCACGAGCTTCAACGGTCGCGCCATCACTGAAACCCGCGATCTCACGCGCATCGTCGCGGAAAGCCCGATCGGTGAGCCGCTGGATGTGGTGATCATCCGTGACGGCAAGGAACAGACGGTTAAGGTAACCCTCGGACGCCTTGAGGACGACGAAGTCGCGAGCAACGAGACAGATCCGGAGACGACCGTCGAACCCAATGAAGAGGGCACGGCGCCCGATGGCGATACGCCGGGCGATCAGGCGACCCCGCCGAGCGACCAGCCGATGCCGGATGATCCGAACTCCGAAGCCGAGAGCGGCGAGGAGCCGGCGACCCCGTCACAGGACCAGGCCATCGCTCCCGTGACCGAAGGCCTGATCGGCGTCGAACTCTCCGCGCTTGATGATGCCAATCGCGTCAGCTTCTCGATCGCCGAGGGTGTCGAGGGTGTCTTGATCACCCGTGTTCTTCCCGGCTCCAAGGCCGAGGGCAAGGGGCTTAAGGTCGGCGAGGTGATCGTCGAGGTGGCGCAGGAGTTCATGAAGACGCCGCAGCAGGTGGCGGAAAAGCTCACCAGCATCAAGGGCGAGGGGCGCCGCAGCGGTTACCTGATGATTGCCGACAAGGATGGCAACCTGCGTCTCGTCGCCGTGCCGCTCGAGTAGTGGTCTAAGCGTAGAGGCGCTGCACCGAGTCGCTGTTCTGCCGCAGGTAGTCTTCGAATTGGTCGATCGGCATCGGTCGACCAACCAGGAAGCCCTGGATTTCGCCACAGTTCATTTGCCGTAGAAGATCGAACTGACCCTTCGTCTCGACGCCTTCGGCCGCGACACTCATGCGCAGGTCGCGGGCGAGCTTGATCACCGATTCGACGATGGCGCGGCTGTCGGAGTTGGTCTCAAGATCGGAAATGAAGGACTGGTCGATCTTCAATTTGTCGAAGCGGTAGCGGCGCAGATAGCTCAGCGACGAGAAGCCGGTTCCGAAATCGTCGAGTGCAATGCGGAGCCCGAGGCGCGACAGGGAAACGAGCGTTTCCTCGACGCCGAGCGTCGTTTCCATCAGCAGGCTTTCCGTCACTTCCAGCTCAAGGCGATGGGCGGGCAGTTCGTTCTGTTTGAGCGCCGTCTCGACGAGGGGTAGAAGACCGGGGCTCAAGAACTGGCGCGAAGACAGGTTGACCGCGATGCGGATGTGCTCAGGCCAGCGGACCGCATCCTTGCAGGCCTGTCGCAAGACCCAGCTGCCGATCGCGCCGATCTGTCCCGATTCTTCGGCAATCGGGATGAACTCGCCCGGACTGACCGAACCCAGGGTCGGATGGTTCCAGCGAAGGAGTGCTTCGGCGCAGACCACCCGGCGCGTCTGGGCGTCCACCAGCGGCTGATAGTTGACGGTAAGCCTCTCCTCGGCGATCGCGAGGGCCAGTTCCTGTTCGATCAGGCTGCGGCGGCGTGCTGCGGCATCCAGCGAGCTATCAAAGAAGCGGTATCGGTTTCGTCCGTCGGTCTTGGCGCGGTAAAGTGCCAAATCGGCGTTGCGCATCAGCTGGTCCGGGTCAATGCCATCGATCGGGGCACAGGCGATGCCGATGCTGACGCCGACATGGGCGGAACCACAGCGTAGGGTCAGCGGCTGTTGCAGCTTCTCGATGATCCGGGCTGCGAGGGTTGCGGCACTTTGCGGATCTTCCGTGGCATGAAGGATGGCGAATTCGTCGCCACCGATGCGGGCCAGCGTGTCGGTCTCGTCGCGCAGCTGGCTCAGAATGCTTGCAACGGTACGCAGCAGTTCGTCCCCGCCGGTATGGCCGAAATTGTCGTTGATCTGCTTGAAGCGGTCGAGATCCAGCACCAGCACCGAGAATGGATCACCGAAGCGTTCGTAGCGGGAGACGGCTCTTTCAAAATCCTCTGAAAGCAGCACGCGGTTGCCGACTTCCGTCAGAGGGTCGTGGCGGGCCATGTGCTCGATGCGCAGGCGGCTTTCGCGGCTTGCGGTGACGTCACGACCGACGCCCCGGTAGCCCGTGAAATTGCCTGCCTCATCATGCATGGCCTTGGCTGTCAGGGACCAGATCGCGAGTTCTCCGCCGAGTTCGACGCAGATGTCCTGATCCCGGAACGACTGCCGTGCGAGCAGGCTGGCGATGAAACTGTCTCGACTATCGAGGCCGTCAACACCAACCGCTGAAAAGGGCATGATGGTTGTGATCGGGCGACCGAGCACCATGCCTTCGGGAACCTGAAGCTGATCATAGAAGCGCACTGAGGCGTGCTCCAGATTGAAGTCGCGGTCGACGCCCCAAAGCCAGTCGGCGGCGTTTTCCTCGAAGTCATTCAGGAGAAGGTTGATGACGGCACGTTGCTCGTCTGCGGCGATCTTTGCCCGGACGCGTTCGGTCAGGCTGCGGCAAACGGCAAGTGACGAGCGCACGATGATGGCGGCGAAGATCAGATAAAGGACGAAGAGATAGGCGCCGACCATGGTGGGATCGCGCGACAGTGCGATTGCGGCGCCCACTGCCATCGTGCCACAGAAAACGATGGATGCTGGCGGTATGGTCGCCAGCGCGAACCCTCCACCCCCGGCCATGCCAACGGTGAGCGCGATCAGAACCATGCGCTGGGTTTCGTCGGCAGAATGATAGGCGGCGACGTCGAGTGCTGCCCAGAGACCGCTGAGGACCGCTGCATAGATGACTGCGCGGGTGGTTCCTTTGAGGCTTGCACGCTCTCGCGCGCCACGTTTGCGATGTCGCCACCACGAGGCACTGGTCGACAAGACGACTGCGAGGATCAGGCCGCAGATGACATAAACCTCTGTTGCGGACGGGCTTCCGTAGAAGACCAAAATCGTCAGGATCGCATTGCAGAGGTTGGCCGCCATCATCCAGGGGGTGCTGGTGCCGACGACCGAGAGGCGGACTGCGCGGATACGGTCTGCCTCTTCCGCTGTCTGATCACCTTCTCCAAGGCGCAAGAAGCGGTCGAACATGCTTGCCGTCTGGGCCGCTATACGCGCGAGGACTGTTCTCTCCATGGCGCAGTTTTTAGCAGCTATATTTTAAGTCAGCGTAAATTAGTCATGTCGTGTTGTCTGGGTCTCACGAATATCGTCAGACGTTCGAAACAATACATGTCGCTTCAATTGAGGGTGGCTGTCCGGGACCTTCGGATGATCGAAGTCCTCACCTTGCAAGTGTTGCATGCCGAGGCGTCGCATGACGGCGATCGAGCGGTGATTGTCATGCACGGCGAATGCATGGATCACCGGGTGGCCTAGGGTGTGCCGGCCATATTCGAGCAGGCGGGCGGCGGCCTCGGTGACATAGCCCTTGCCCCAGAAGCGGGTCGCGAGACGCCAGCCGATTTCCACCGATCCGTCCGGCAAGATGCCCGGAAGATCGGCTTTCGCCAGTCCGCAGTAGCCCATCGCCTCGTCCGTCTGACGATCGGCGAGAGCATAGAAGCCCAGACCGGTCTCGGCGATCATGTTGCCATTGTAGTTGAAGAGCAGATCGCATTCCGCGTGGCTGCGACGGTACGGAAAGAAGGCCATGACCTTCTCGTCGCGGTTGATCTCGCGAAACAGGTTGCGGTCATCCTCTCGCCAGTTGCGAAGTGTGAGCCGTTCTGTTTCGACGATGATCATTGCATGCCTTTCAGTCCGTGATGAAATCAGACTTGCGGTAGCCCTGTAGATAGAGAAGGGCGGTCAGATCGCCGTGATCGATGCGGATCTTGGCTTCTGCCGCGACCGCGGGTTTGGCGTGCAAGGCCACGCCGGAGCCGGCAATGCCGAGCATGCCGAGATCGTTGGCACCGTCACCAACGGCGATGGCGTCACTGGGAGAAATGCCGAGCCTTCCTGCGATGTCGAGAAGCGAATCGACCTTGGCCTGCTTGCCGAGGATCGGTTCGGCCACTTCGCCGGTCAGGAGCCCATCCTGTTCGATAAGGATATTGGCGCGGTTTTCGTCGAAGCCGAGCATGGCGGAGATCGGGGCGGTAAAGACGGTGAATCCGCCGGAGACGAGTGCTGCATAACCGCCCCTAGCCTTCATGGTGGCGATCAGTTCTCGGCCGCCCGGGGTGAGCGTGATGCGCTTTTCGATTACTTCGTCGACCACGGTGATCGGTAGCCCCTTCAGCAGCGCCACGCGCTCACGAAGGGCTGGTTCGAAGGCGATCTCGCCGTTCATGGCACGCGCCGTGATCTGGGATACCTTGTCCTTCAGGCCGACCTCTGCTGCCAGTTCGTCGATGCATTCCTGACCGATCATGGTCGAATCCATGTCCGCGATCAGGAAGGACTTGCGCCGGGTCTCGGCGTTCTGCACCGCAACGTCGACAGCGTGACCTGCGACGACCCCGCGCAGAAGGCGGTCCGCCTCTGCGGCGTCCGTGCCGTCCGGAAGCGGGATATCGCAGGCAATCCCGTCAGCCAGCCAGTAGAGACGGGAGGATGCCACAGCGTCTGCAGCCTTCTCGGCAAGCGCCGGGGTCAGAACAGGGTTTGACGGATTGGCGACAAGCGTGGCAACCAAGGCCATGATGGAAGATCCTAGCAAGAACAATGACGCGATCCTGATAACCGGGCCGACCGCCAGCGGCAAGTCCGCGCTGGCACTCGCCTTCGCACGAGCACACGATGGCGTGGTGATCAACGCCGACAGCATGCAGGTCTACGACACCTTGAGAGTGATCACCGCACGTCCGAGCGTGGACGAGATGGAAGGCGTCGCGCACCAACTCTACGGTCATGTCCCGGCCAGCCGGAGCTACTCGACCGGTGACTGGTTGCGGGAGGCGGGTTCTCTCCTGGCTGACCTTCGAAACGAGGGGCGGCTTCCCGTCATCATCGGGGGCACTGGCCTTTACTTCAAGGCCCTGACCGGCGGCCTGTCGGATATGCCGGCCATTCCGGACGCTGTGCGAGCGACCATCCGCCAGAGGCTGGAGGCCGAAGGATCAGAGGTTCTGCACGAAGAGCTCGCAGCACTCGATCCACCGGCGGCGCAACGGCTCAATGCGAGCGACGGGCAGCGGATCGTCCGCGCGCTGGAAGTCTTCACCGCGACCGGTCGCTCAATCGCCGAGTTTCAGAAGCAGTCAGGCCCCATGTTGATCGATCCGGATCGTGCCCTGAAGCTTGTCGTCCTGCCGGATCGCAAGCTGCTGCATGACAGGATCAATCGGCGGTTTGCGCTGATGATGGAGGCGGGGGCTATCGAAGAGGTTGAAGCGCTCATGCGTCTTCAGCTGGCGCCGGAGATGCCTGTGATGAAGGCGATCGGTGTGTCGCAGATCGCCGACATGATGGCGGGTCGGATCAGCCGCGCCGAGGCGGTCGATCGTGCGTCAGCGGCCACACGGCAATATGCCAAACGGCAGATGACCTGGTTCCGCAATCAGATGGACGACAGCTGGCAGCGGATCGACCCGGCGACATACCGGGTCGGCTGACGATTTCTCAATCGCGCTTGTAGAGGCTGGAAAGCGGCTTCTTCAGAATGCTTTCCCGCAGCGACGATCCGCCCTCGCGACGGAGCGGCTGCGAACCGAAGGTCGTTGCCGGCGGCTCGGTTGAGAAGGCCGGCGCCGGGGCTTCAGGGCGTGGGCGCGGCACATCGTCAATACCTGCGCGCGGAAGCATGTCCGGGCGATAGGGCTCGATAGCCGGTGTCTCAGAGGCCGGCAGCGTGTGACGCTGGACAGGTGCATCATAAGCCGGGCGAGGAGCGGGCTGATAAGGCGACGCCGCTGGCGGTGCTACGGGCAATGCCCGGGGACGCAGGCTTGCGTGCGGGTCGTCGTAGAAATCGTCGTCCAGTTCCTCGTCGTCATAGATGCCGTCAGGCGCAGATGGGATGTCGTCGCGACTGAAGCCGTCGAAGCTTTGCTGGAAGGCGGAGATATCCGGCCCGACAATGGCGCGCATACGGCCGACGATCGTGCGAAGGTCGACCGTATCCGGCGTCTCTTCGGTGTATTTGGCATTCACTCCGTTCGCCTTCGGCAGTGCCGATTCGTCGACGCGGCTGAAGCGCATGCGCATCGGGACGGCGATTGCCTCGCCGAAGGCAATCGCTTCGCCGTTGCCGATCGACGAGATGAAGCTGGTGGTCGAGATCGAGCTGTCGGGGATAGCCGAGCGTATGATTTCCTGGTCGCGGTCGTTGGCGAGGCGCATGGCAAACAGCGTCGAGCACTGTGACAGGATCGTCTGGTCGAGTTCGCCCGGACGCTGGGTAATGACGCCGAGCGACACGCCGTATTTACGGCCTTCCTTGGCGATGCGGGCAATCGCCTGGCGGGTCGGGAAGAAGCCGAGGGTGGGATCCGCGGGAACGTAACGGTGGGCTTCTTCGCAGACGACCAGCATGTGGATCGCGCCATTCGACCAGAGCGCCAGCTCGAAGGCCATGCGGCAGAGAACCGAGGCGACGGAATTGACGACTTCGGAGGGAATGCCGGCCAGCTGGAAGGTCGAGATCGGGCGGTGGTCTCCCGGGATGCGGAAGATATGCGCGATCGTCTCCATGATCGTGTCGCTGATCGTGTTGTTGGAGAACATGAAGTGATAGCGCGGGTCGTTGACCGCCGACATGATGCGCATCTTCAGCGAGCGCAGGAAAGGCTTCTCGCCACGACCTTCGAGACGGCCGATCCGCTCGTCAATGAGCGCCATGAGATCGGCGATGCGGTAAGGCACCGGCGTGTCGGCCGTCATGGAGCTCTTGTCGGCCATGCGGCGCATCAGGGCGCTTTCGTTGCCCCGGAAGGCGCGCTTTGCCTCGGGCATAAGATCGCGCAGGATGTCGAGTTCTTCGGGTACCGGCGGGCGACCACGGAAGAGGACTTCCGCGAATTCCTCCAGCCGCATCAGCCAGAAGGGTAGGTCGAGCGTGTCGGTGTCGATGACGACGGCAAGCTCCGGGAAGGCGGCAGCGAATTCGTTGTGCGGGTCGAGGATCAGGATGCGCAGCTTCGGATCGCTCTCGATCGCCTTGCGCAGGAGAAGCGAGACGGCAGTCGATTTGCCGACGCCAGTCGAGCCGACGACGGCGAAGTGTTTCGACAGCATCGAGGGAATGTGGATCGTCGCGTCGATCGTCTCGTCCTGGGTCAGCTTGCCGATGACTGCGGTGTCGTTGAGACGCGTATCGTAGATGCGCAGCAGGTCGGCGGCGCGAATGCGGTGCGCGATGGCACCGAGATAGGGATAGCGCGAGATGCCGGTCGAGAATACTTCCTTGCCATCGTCCTGGACATAGACCTCGCCCAGCAGCTCGACTTCGATCAGGAACTGGTTGTCGGCACCTTCGCCCCAGTCTTTGCCCTCGGTCTGCATCGAATAGGCCAGTGCCACGACACGGTTCTTACCGACGCTGATCGAGATCAGCCGGCCGACGGACCAGAGTTCGGTGAGGTCGGTGCCGCCATCGGCGGCCACGGCTGCAATGGTCGCGCGCGAGCCATTACAGGCGACGACGCGCCCGAGCATCCGGTTGCCAGGCCGCATGCCATCGCGGCGCTCTTGTTCTCCGGCATCGCCGGACTTGTGAAGATCATCGTTCAACAAGCGCATTCTCCCTGCTGGCGCAAGCTTAGGGCGGAGCGCTTAAAATTTCGTGTAATCGGTTAGCTGCGCAGTGAGATTTGATCGGCCTCTGCGCAACAAACTTTCGCGAGCGGCGGCGAAAATTTCCGAAAGATGCGTTGACGCTGGGGTGCTTTCTGGCTAACACTTCGCTCCATGAAAAACTCGGTTGCACTTATCGTGGTGGGAAGGCGCATGGGCAGGATGGTGTAACCATCCGGCGGTAGCCACCCATGCGCTAGATGACAGGCTCCTCAAGGGGCCTTTTTTTATGCCCTAAACCGGGTTATCAGCCCCAAAAACCAAGAAGGCAGATGGAAACACAGCATGACGGGTAAAGACAATCAGATGACTGGCGCCGAGATCGTCCTGCGCGCGCTCAAGGATAACGGTGTCGAGCATATCTTCGGCTATCCCGGTGGGGCCGTGCTTCCGATCTATGATGAGATCTTCCAGCAGGAAGACATCCAGCACATCCTGGTGCGCCACGAGCAGGGTGCAGGCCATGCGGCTGAAGGCTATGCGCGCTCGACCGGCAAGGTCGGTGTCATGCTGGTTACATCTGGCCCTGGTGCGACCAATGCGGTTACGCCGTTGCAGGACGCGCTGATGGATAGCGTTCCGCTGGTCTGCATCTCCGGCCAGGTCCCGACCTCGCTGATCGGCTCTGATGCCTTCCAGGAATGCGACACCGTTGGCATCACGCGCCCCTGCACCAAGCACAACTGGCTGGTCAAGGACGTCAACCAGCTGGCCTCGATCATCCATGAAGCCTTCCGCATCGCCCAGACGGGCCGTCCGGGTCCGGTTCTCGTCGATATTCCGAAGGACATCCAGTTCGCCACCGGCACCTACACGCCGCCGGATGCGCACAAGGCGCTGAAGAGCTACCAGCCGAAGGTTACGGGTGACGCCCGCGCCATCCAGGCGGCCGTCGAACTGATGGCCACGGCTCGCCGTCCGATCATCTATTCGGGTGGCGGCGTCATCAATTCCGGTCCGGAAGCCACCAAGCTGCTGCGCGAACTGGTTTCGCTCACCGACTTCCCGATCACTTCGACGCTGATGGGTCTGGGCTGCTATCCGGCTTCGGGCAAGAACTGGCTCGGCATGCTCGGCATGCACGGTTCCTACGAAGCGAACATGGCGATGCATGACTGCGACGTCATGGTCTGCATCGGTGCGCGTTTCGACGACCGTATCACCGGCCGCCTGAATGCGTTCTCGCCGAACTCGAAGAAGATCCACATCGACATCGATCCGTCGTCGATCAACAAGAACGTCCGCGTTGACGTTCCGATCACCGGCGATGTCGGTCGTGTCCTCGAAGACATGGTCCGCGCCTGGCGCGCTCTGCCGAAGAAGCCTGAGGCCTCGCAGACGGCCGAGTGGAATGCGAGCATTGCCAAGTGGCGCGCCCGCAGCTCCTTCGCCTACACGCCGTCCAAGGACGTGATCATGCCGCAATATGCGCTGCAGCGGCTCTATGAGCTGACCAAGCATCGCGACACCTATATCACGACGGAAGTCGGCCAGCATCAGATGTGGGCGGCTCAGTATATCGGCTTTGAACAGCCGAACCGCTGGATGACCTCGGGCGGCCTCGGCACGATGGGCTACGGCCTGCCGGCCGCGATTGGTGTTCAGGTCGCGCATCGGGATGCACTCGTCATCGATGTCGCGGGCGACGCCTCGATCCAGATGTGCATCCAGGAAATGTCCTGCGCCATCCAGTACGAGCTGCCGGTGAAGATCTTCATCCTCAACAACCAGTACATGGGTATGGTGCGCCAGTGGCAGCAGTTGCTGCATGGCAACCGTCTGTCGAGCTCCTACACCGAAGCCATGCCTGACTTTGTCAAGCTGGCGGAAGCCTATGGTGCGGTCGGTATCCGTTGCGAAAAGCCCGACGATCTCGATGGTGCCATCCAGGAGATGGTCGACGTGAAGAAGCCCGTCATCTTCGATTGCCGCGTGGCCAATCTCGCCAACTGCTTCCCGATGATCCCGTCGGGCAAGGCACATAACGAGATGCTGCTGCCGGATGAGGCGACCGACGAAGTCGTCGCCAATGCCATCGATGCCAAGGGCCGTCAGCTCGTCTGACCGGGAGGAAAAAGACCATGAACGCACATCTTCAGCCGACCGGTTCGGCCTACTTCATCGCCAAGGAAACCTCCGCCATCGAGAGCCATACGCTCTCGGTGCTGGTGGACAACGAGCCGGGCGTTCTCGCCCGGGTCATCGGCCTGTTCTCCGGTCGCGGCTACAACATCGAAAGCCTGACGGTTTCGGAGACGGAGCATGAGGCGCATCTGTCGCGCATCACGATCGTCACGCGCGGCACGCCAGGCGTTCTCGAGCAGATCAAGGCGCAGCTTGAGCGCATCGTGCCAGTGCACCGCGTCCTGGATCTGACGGTTCGCGCCAAGGAGCTCGGCCAGGAACGCCCGATCGAGCGGGAAGTGGCCCTGGTGAAGGTCGTATCCTCGGGCGAAATGCGCGCCGAGACGCTGCGTCTGGCCGATGCCTTCCACGCCAAAGTGGTGGACGCGACCGTCGACCATTTCATCTTCGAGATCACAGGCAAGTCGTCGAAGATCGACCAGTTCGTCTCGATCATGAAGCCGCTTGGCCTCAACGAGATCTGCCGTACCGGGATCGCCGCGATGAACCGTGGTTCGCAAGGCATGTAAGGAATTCGCGATTTCGCGAAATGAAGAAGGGCGGCCTTGCGGTCGCCCTTTTTTGTTTTCAGTTCATGCCGAGCAGATCGAGAAGGCCCATCTGCTGCGGTGCCGGCGGCAGGTCGGCTTCTGCCTTTTTCGGCTTGTCCTTGGCCGGCTTTTCGCTTGCAGGCTTCGCCTTGGCCTTCTTCTCGGCCTTCTTTCTCGAAGCTTCGGTGTCGGCTTCGTCAGCCTTCTTCTTGGCAGACTTCTTCGGCGGCGTCGGTGTGTCCTCTGCCGTTTCCATGTCGGCCTCGTCGTCCGGCGCTATTGTCGTGGTGAGCATGGCCATGAGGGCGTGGCGCAGTGCCGCCGGCCTCAGGCTGTAGTGGATGTACTGGCCCTTTTTCGCGCCTTCGATCAGTTCGGCATTTTCGAGGATCGACAAATGCTGGGAGATCGAGGGTTTGGCCATGTCGAAGCGGGCAGCGATTTCGCCAGCGGTCAGGGTCGACTGGGAGAGGTGTACCAGCATCATGCGGCGCGGATCGGAGGCGAGCGCGTGGAAGACGCGAGACGAGGTCTTGTCCATTGCCGGATGCACTTCGGTTTTTCCGCGCTTTGCCATGTCGTCCCTCAGCAGTGCGGCTCTTTCTCCGCAATTCTCGAATTAGGCAATCTCCTAATTTCCTGAGGGGCTGGCGTAAAGTGGCGGAAATGCAGGGCCTGTGGATAGATCGCGATTTCCCGATGCGTGGGGCAGGATCGGCAGCCGCCCGAGCTTCTCTACCCTTTACAGCATCGCCAGCGGCACTTTTCGAGATGGTGGCGGGAAGGCCGCGTCGAGACGCGCCCAGTCCTCGTCGGAGATGTCGAGATCGACCGCCTCGCGATTTTCCTGCAGGCGGCGCAGGTTCGAAGTCTTCGGGATCGGGATCACGCTTTCGCGCTCCAGCAGGAAGGCGAGTGCAACTTGCGCAGGGGTCGCTTGGTAAGCCTTGGCGACGTGGATCAGTTCGGGGTGCTGGAGGATACGACCCTGCTCAATCGGCGAATAAGCCATGACCGGGATCTTGTGCTCCTGGCACCAGGGCAGAAGGTCGAATTCGATGCCGCGGCGGGAGAGGTTGTAGAGCACCTGGTTGACGGCGCAGTTTTCGCCATCAGCCACTGAGAAGAGCTCTTCCATGTCGTCGACATCGAAATTCGAGACGCCCCAAGCGCGAATGCGACCGGCGGTCTTCAGCTCTTCCATGGCAGCGACCGTGTCTTCGAGCGGATGTTCGCCTCGCCAATGCAACAGGTAGAGATCGAGGTGATCGGTGCCGAGACGGTTGAGGCTGGCATGGCAGGCCTTGATCGTGCCGTCGTAACTGGCATTCCAGGGCAGGACCTTCGAGACCAGGAAGGCATCCTCGCGCCGTTCCTTCAGCGCCTCGCCGACGATGCGTTCGGCGCCACCGTCGCCATACATCTCGGCCGTGTCGATTACGGTCATGCCGAGGTCCAGCGCCAGCCTGACGGCGTCGACTTCGGCTTTCGCGGCCGATCGATCCTCGCCCATCATCCAGGTACCAAAGCCTAGGCTTGAAATTTCCTCGCCGCCCGGCAGGGTGACAGTCGGAATGGCATCATGCATGGTGAAGCTCCTCAGGGCGGGATGGTTTGAGGATAGCCACACGACCGGGCGAGGCAAGCGGCAATTGCCGCGTTGCTTCGTGTCACCATAACAAGAATGCGGCTGGCGCCGGCTAACATGACAGCTAGGCTGACATAAAAATTCGGGAGAAACATTCATGTCGGCCGATACGCTGTTCGCGCTCGTCCTCTTCGCCTTCGCGACCTCGATCACCCCAGGTCCGAACAACATGATGCTGTTCGCATCGGGTGTGAATTTCGGCTTTCGACGGACCATTCCGCATATGCTGGGCATCGGCGCCGGCTTCCTGTCGCTCTTGCTGGGAGTCGGGCTCGGTCTCGGCGCGCTTCTATCCGCTTATCCACCGGCCTTCATCGCGCTCAAGGTGGCAGGCGGGCTCTATCTGCTGTGGATCGCATGGAAGATCGGCTCCTCCAGGTCGATGAGCGAGGGAGACGCCAAGGCGAGGCCTATGACTTTTCTCGGTGCCGCTGCCTTCCAATGGGTCAACCCGAAGGCCTGGGTCATGGCGATCACGGCCATGGCGGTCTATCCCAATCCGGAGCAATATGCTCTGACAGTCGCCATCGTCGCGCTGGTGTTCGCCGCCGTCAACGTGCCCAGCGTCTCGACCTGGGCCGGCTTTGGTTCGGCGCTTCGAGAGTGGCTGTCGGTGCCTGTCAGGCTCAAATGGTTCAACATCACCATGGCGGTGCTCTTGGTGCTCAGCCTCTGGCCCATGCTGAAATAGGAACGTGCAATGTCCGGCCATCACCATGACCACGACGATCATCACCATGATCATCATCACCACGACAACCAGTATTCGGACATGCAGGCGCGGGTGAAGGCGCTTGAGACGTTGCTGACCGACAAGGGCTTGATCGACCCTGCCGCCATCGATGCGATCGTTGAGACCTATGAGACGAAGGTGGGGCCAAGAAACGGCGCGCGCGTGGTGGCGAAGGCCTGGGTCGATCTTGAATTTGCCGACTGGCTGAAGGTCGATGCAACTGCGGCGATCGCGAGCCTCGGCTATACGGGCCGGCAGGGCGAACACATGCGGGCCGTCTTCAACACGCCCGACACCCACAATCTCGTCGTCTGCACGCTGTGCTCTTGTTACCCGTGGTCGGTGCTCGGTCTGCCGCCGGTCTGGTACAAGGCGCCGGCCTATCGCTCGCGGGCGGTGATTGATCCGCGCGGCGTGCTCGCCGAATTCGGGGTGAGCCTGCCGGAGAAAATGCGGATCCGCGTGTGGGATTCGACGGCGGAGTTGCGCTATCTCGTCGTGCCTCTACGCCCCGCAGGGACGGAAGGCCTGGACGAGGATGCCCTCGCCAAGCTCGTGACGCGCGACTCGATGATCGGCACCGGCCTCGCGTTGTCGCCGGAGGTCCTGGCATGAATGGGCCGCATGATCTTGGCGGGCAGATGGGATTTGGTATGGTCGCGCCTGAGAAAGACGAACCATACTTTCATGCCGAATGGGAGAAGCGGGCGCTCGGGATCACGCTCTCCTGCGGCGCTTTCGGTGCCTGGTCGATCGACGAGAGCCGGCATGCGCGTGAGAATATTCCGCCTGCCAGCTACCTGGCAGCGAGCTATTACGAAGTCTGGATCCGCGGTGTCGACATGCTGCTTGAGCGGCATGGTTTCGCGACCGCCGAGGAGTTGGCATCGGGGCATCATCTGGAACAGGGCCGCGCGCCGAAGCGCGTCCTGAAGGCCGAGATGGTCGAAGGTGTGCTGGCCCGTGGCGGGCCTTGCGACCGACCCGTCGAGACCGAGCCGAAATTTGCCGTCGGCGACCGGGTGCGGACGAAGAATTTCCATCCGACCGGCCACACGCGTCTGCCGCGTTATGCCCGGGCGAAAACGGGTGTGGTCGAGGCCGTTCAAGGTGGTTTCGTTTTCCCTGATGATAATGCCCATGGACGGGGTGAAAACCCGCAATGGGTCTACACGGTCGTCTTCAAGGGAGCGGAGATCTGGGGCGAGGGCGCCGACCCGACCTTGACCATCTCGATCGATGCCTGGGAGAGCTATCTTGAGCGTCTGTGAAACGGTGACGGATCTTGCGGAATCGCCGGGCTTGCCGCGGTCGCCCGAAGGCGCGCCCGTCTTCGCCGAACCCTGGCACGCACAGGCCTTCGCCATGACCGTGCATCTTCATGCACGCGGCGTGTTCAGCTGGACCGACTGGGCGGAAAGCCTGTCCGCCGAAGTGCATCGCCCGGAGCGAGCGGCTGATGGTTCCGACTATTTCGATGCCTGGGTCGCCGCCTTGGCGGGACTGCTGGAGCGCAAGGGGCTGGCCGATCGCGACACCGTCGAGGGCTTGCGGGAAAGCTGGCAGCGGGCAGCAGAGGCCACGCCGCATGGGGCGCCGATCGAGCTTGCCAACGACCCGCTTCGGACATGATGTCCACGATTTGTTCTGATTTCCCCGGCTTTGGCCTTGCATCGGACCAACGAATCCGCGCATGACCTAGGCCATGCAATTCGCGCCCCAGCAAGACGAGGCCCTCAAGGCCGTATCGAAATGGCTGAAAGAGGGGAAAACCCCTGTCTTCCGGCTGTTCGGCTATGCCGGTACGGGCAAGACGACGCTTGCCAAGCATTTCGCCGAGCATGTTGACGGCGACGTGCTGTTTGCGGCCTTCACCGGAAAGGCGGCACAGGTCCTGCGCTCGCGCGGCGCATCGAATGCCAAGACCATTCACTCGCTGATATATCGCCCGCGCGGCGAGGAGGCTGTCGAGGACGAGGAAACCGGCAAGACCTCGATTGCGCCGATGTTTTCGATCAACCGCCAAAGCCCGGTCGCCAAGGCTGCATTGATCGTCATCGACGAATGCTCGATGGTCGACGAGGCGCTCGGCCGCGACCTGATGAGCTTCGGCACGCCGATCCTGGTGCTGGGCGATCCCGGCCAGTTGCCACCGGTCTCCGGCGGCGGCTTCTTCACCGATCAGGAGCCGGATTATCTGCTGACGGATATTCATCGCCAGGCGCGCGACAACCCGATCATCCAGCTTGCAATGCATATCCGCGAAGGCAAGGAGATCATGTATGGCGATTACGGCGACACCGCGCGGGTGATCTCGAAGAACGAGGTGACGCAGGATCTCGTGCTCGGGGCCGATCAGGTGCTGGTCGGAACCAACAAGACGCGGCGGCGCTACAATATGCGGCTGCGCGAATTGAAGGGCTTCACGGTCGATTATCCGCAGGCTGGCGACAAGCTTGTCTGCTTGAGGAACGATCAGGTGAAGGGACTGCTGAACGGCTCGCTCTGGCAGGTGATGACCTCTTCGCGCGAGACGGTGAAGCCGGGGATCAACCTTCTCATCAAACCTGAAGACGACGACATGGATCGTGGGGCTGCGAAGATCAAGCTGCTCAAGGACGCGTTCGCGGATATCGAGACGGAGATACCCTGGTCGACGCGCAAGCGTTACGACGAATTCGATTACGGTTATGCGCTGACGGTCCACAAGGCGCAGGGCTCGCAGTGGAACGACGTCGTGCTGTTCGACGAGAGCTGGGCGTTTCGCGACACCCGTGAGCGCTGGCTCTATACGGCGGTAACCCGTGCGGCAGAGACGCTCACCATCGTCCGGTGAGCGAGTTTTCCGAAATCACTTTGCTTTCAGGGCTGCGAGCGTTGCCATCAGCGCCATCGTGTCCTTGCCGGATGCCGTCGCGATCTCGGAGAGAGGCGTTGCGGCGTCGGCGGTGGTGAAGCCGGCATGCTTGAGGGCCGTGACCACATCTGTTTCCGCCCTTCCGAGCAGCGGTGCCACCTGTGCCGGCGTGCCGCCGGCCACCACGTTGACCATGGCGAAAGCCGGGTTGCCGCCCGTGCCGCTCGCTGTGCCCGTGATCGCCGGCAAGGCAAAGGCGAGGCCGGCGACGAGACAGAGGCCGAGAGAAAGGGCCATCGGCAGTCGCTTGAAATAGGCGAGGAACGGGCGCCAGTTTTTCCAGACATGCAGGACGAAGGGCAGGATCAGCACCATGCTCAGCCATTCATGCATCTCGCGGAAGGCGGCCGTTCCATAATGGAAGAAGAGCGCGATGCCTGAGATCAGGGACACGAGAAACAGCCCTGTCGTGAAGGGCGTGGCGTAGCGCGAGAGAAGGTTGGGCATGGGGATCGCCTCGGTCTGCGTGGATGCTATCCGCTCCTAGCGCCGCCGCCTGTCGCTGTCCCGTTAAACTTCCTTCACTTTTGACGATCCTCAAGCCGCCGCTCAAGCACCGTCAGTTGGCCACCATGCCAAGGAGGACTGCCTTTGCGACGGCCTGAAAACGGTTCTGCGCGCCGAGCTTGCCGGCAATGCTCACTTCGAGCGCAACAACCTCATCCGCTTTCAGTTCAAGCGTTCGGGCAATGCGGATCGAGGTATAGCCTTCCGCCATCAACTGGAGGCATCGGGTTTCCATGTCGTCGAGATCAGGCCCTCTCTGCTCTGTGCCAAGGCGCCCGGGGGCCGCGTCCTCATGCTCGAGCAGGGCATTAAGCTGCTGAAGCTGGCGATGGACGGTCGACAGATTGGCGGCCAGTTCCCTGCGGCGTGCCAGCAAGGCCTCCTCGAGAATGAGATTGGCTTCGCTCTTCGACGTTGCGTTCGACAGCGTGTCGAACAGGTCCTGGATGACCGATACCGGCATGCCCACCTCGCGGCAGACATTGATGAGCGCCATGCGCGCGACTTCGTTTCGCCCGTAAACGCGCATCAGGCCGATCCGCTGAGCTGAAATCAGGCCCTTTTCCTCGTAGAAATGCAGTGTCCTGTGGGTGACGCCGAAAAACTCCGCCATTTCCGCGATGGCGACAGGTTCCTTCGGTGGGGGCCTGTTCAAGGCGATGTCCGGAATGAACATGCCCTTCGCGCTGGCCCCGGATGCACTGGTGATCGGTTGCAGATGATATGTTCCGTTCGACATGTTCCCCCTCCATGTTCAGTGTCGACGTGTCTGCCAGAGCCGATGGTCCGCTGCTTGTTGTTTGCCGATCCTCCGTATTGTGTTTCGAATCTCCGCCACTTTGAAGCGTATAGTATATTCAATATTCGTGAAATAAATTTTCGAGCGGTTGCGTTACCAAGCGAGAGGGCCTTGGGGCCGAGTTCAGCGCGGCAGGGAGGAGCGTGCGATGAGCTTGGACATCTCGGTGATGATTTCGCCGCCTGGGCTGAGACCCGCCCATTCCTGCTGGGAGCGACGGGCGCTGATGTAGGCGGCGTCGGTGCCTTCGAGCGTGTAGCGATAGGTCGCATCGAGGCATTTCATCTGGCCGGTCGAGAGTTCGTTTCTGTGGCAGAAGCGGTAGATGGCGCCAGGGATCGTCAGGTTCGCGCCGGCGAACTGATTGGCGATGGCACCGATTTCCAGGCTGTCGCCGGTCGTCTCGAACATGCCGGTCGTGATCGGCACGTCGCTGAGTGACCGAAGGTGGCGCAAGCGCAGGTTCAACGTGTTGCCAAGACCTTGGGCCTTCAGTTCGAAATGGAGCGGGTGAGGCGCTCCTCCTTCAAACTGCGGCCGCTCGTCTGGGCTGGCAAAGCACACGGCCCACAGGCGTGAACTCCAGAGGCGTGTGGCGTTGATGAAGATGGAAGCCAGTTGATCGCTGCTATCGGGCTTGCTGATGAACAGACGCGGCAGGGAGGCTCGGCCATCCACCGCCATCTGGTCGCCCTCGTCCGCGAAGGGCGCTTCGATCAGATCCACGCCGGTGCCGGACTGCAGAGGATGCGTCTCGTCGTCGGTCCGCTCGTAAACGGGGACATAGCCGCCGAGCGGGATGCGGATCCGCAGCGTTTCATGGCGGCCTTCGCAGGCGTAGAACTGGTTCAAGAGCTTGCGCAGCTTGCCGGCCTGGACGCGAACCAGCGGATCCGTGCCTGGATCGAAGCCGTGGCTGCGGCTGAAGACGTCGATGCCGATCGTGTAGCCCTTCAGTTGATGGGAGAGGCCGAGCTGTTCCATCTCGACGACGAACTTGAGAAAAGAGCGCAGTCGCTCGGAGCGCGCAAATGTCTGGCTCCGCAGCACGCGCTGAAGGGCTTCCGATACCTGACCGCCATCGATCCTAGCTTCCATCGACATAGCTGCTCCAAACCGTTTCGGTGGACGCCTGCGCCATCCGCCACCGCGCATTTGTGCGTTCCGTCACAATCAGGAGCTTGAGTAGCGGATGCGGGCGAGGGGTCAATACCCCAAAGTCTAGGGGGTGCGGGCAGTTGCCATGCATCAATTTCGCGCATCGGATTATTTGCGATTCTCGTTGGTCTTCAGTCTCGGGATGCCGTAAGGATGCCGCCTACATCTTCATCGCCGGATCATGCCGCCATGCCTGCCAAGCTCTCCGTCAATCTCAATGCCATCGCCATGCTGCGCAACCGCCGCGATCTCCCCTGGCCTGATGTGGCCGATCTCGGGCGGATCGCGCTGAGGGCAGGTGCGAGCGGTCTCACCGTCCATCCCCGGCCAGATCAGCGCCATATCCGCTTCAGCGATCTGCCGGTGCTGCGGGCGCTGATCGACGACGAGTTTCCAAGCGCCGAGTTCAATATCGAGGGCTATCCGAGCGAGGACTTTCTGGCGCTGTGCGAAGCGACGGAGCCGGAGCAGGTGACACTCGTTCCCGATGATCCGTCCCAGGCGACCTCGGATCACGGTTGGGATCTCGACAAGCATCAGGAGTTCCTGAAGGGTGTGGTCACGCGCCTCAAGGCCAAGGGTATGCGGGTGTCGCTCTTCGTTGATGGTGACGGACGTGCCGAGGCCATGGCGCTTGCAAAGGCGACCGGTGCAGAGCGCGTCGAGCTCTATACCGGTCCTTATGGCGGCTGCTACAACAATCCCGACAAGGCTGCGCGGCAGGTCGAACTGCTGGGACTGACGGCCGATGCCGCCATAGCGCAAGGCCTTGCTGTCAATGCCGGTCACGACCTGACGGTTGCCAACCTGCCGCTTCTGGTGAAGCGTATTCCGCATCTCGCGGAAGTGTCGATTGGCCATGGCCTGACGGCCGATGCGCTCGAATATGGCATGGCCGAGACCGTCAGGCGCTTCTGCCGCGCCTGCGGCCAGACGATCTGAGCCTCAGGCGGCCTGTCTGCCAACCATGCCGGCAAGCGCGAACTCCACGGCCGCGTCCGCATGGATGGTCGTCGAGTCGTAGCCGGGAAGCGGCAGATGCGCCGGATCCAGGATCAGGCAGATCTCGGTGCAGCCGAGGATGACGCTGTCGGCGCCGTCTGCGCGTGCCTTTTCGATGATGCCCATCAGTTTCTCCCGCGAACAATCCTGGACGTGTCCGGCGCAGAGTTCGTCGAAGATGATGTCATGCGTTGTGGTGCGGCCTTCCGCATCGGGAACCATGACCTCGACGCCCTGGCGGCGCATGCGCTCGGCATAAAAGCCGTGTTCCATCGTATAGCGGGTTGCGAGTAGAAGCGGGCGGCGGGCGCCATTCCTGACAAGGCTTGCGGCAGTTTCGTCGATGATGTTGATCAGCGGGACCGCGACGCGGGCAGCGACCTCATCGGCAACCAGATGCATGGTGTTGGTGCAAATCAGGATGCAGTTCGCGCCTGCGCGCTCCAGGCCTTCGGCGGCGCGTGCCAGTCGGTCGGCAGCCTGGTCCCAGCGACCGGCCTTCTGCAGGGCGACGATCTCTTCGAAATTGACGGAGTGCATGATGATTTCGCCGGAGGCGAGGCCGCCCAGCCGGGCGCGCACGGTCTCGTTGATCTGGCGGTAATAAACCGCCGAGCTCTCGAAACTCATTCCGCCAATCAAACCAATCGTCCGCATGTTCATCCCTCGTGTCTGTGGTGGGGAAAGAATGCTGCAAAAGCCGTGCGCAGCGTTTGCGTTTTGACGGACAAATGCGGTTGTTGCGGCGCTGGAGTTTCGGCCATATGATTGCGAGGCGCTGATTTTTTGCGCGCTTGTCCAATTGCATCGGAGCAGACGGCGTGATCGACGATAGAGACAGGAAGATTCTCGACATCCTGCAGCGCGATGCCGCGACGCCTGTCACGGACATTGCCGAGAAGGTTTCCCTCTCTGTGTCAGCTTGCTCGCGGCGCATTCAGAAGCTTGAGGAAAGCGGATACATCGCGCGGCGGATAGCGGTGCTCGACCGCGAAAAGAGCGGCGTGCCGACCACGGTCTATGCGCTGGTGAAAACCGCTCACCATGCTGATGACTGGATCGAGGAGTTTCGGCGGGCCATCAGCGACATTCCGGAGATCGTCGAGGCGCATCGGCTCACAGGGCACTACGACTATATCCTGAAGGTCGTGTTGCCGCGCGTGGAGCACTACGATGTCGTCTATCGGAGGCTCGTCAAGCGGGTCGAACTGTTTGACGTGTCCGCCTCCATTTCCATGGAAACGCTCAAGCAAGGCTTTGCCGTGCCGGTGGACTACGCCGAATAAAGCCCACGCCATCCCTTTAAAACGCAAAAAAAGGCCCCGGGGCCGAAGCCCCGAGGCCCACCACGCACCCTTGAATTAGGAGGCGTTGGACACCGTGCGGTTGACGAGGGTCACCGACTTGTCGGCGTTGACCTTGTAGATCTCGCGAACATCGCGGCCGTCACCGTTCGAGAACGTGTGGAAGAAGGTCGAACCGGCCGGAGCCTTTTCCAGCATGACGTTTGCGTTGTCGTAGGTGATCGAGCCCGGGATCGGCTGAACGGAAGCGAAAGCGGCCGAGCCAGCCGCGAGGGTGATGAGGGCTGCAGAGATGATGGTCTTCATGGTGATATTCCTTGTGTAGCGTTTGGGTTGCCGGCGACCCGGTTGGGGGAAGGGGGAGAGGGGAACCGGGCCGGCCGCCGAAGAGTGCGTCTTGGGAGGCGCGTTGATTAAGAAGCGTTCGAGACAGTGCGGTTGACGAGGGTCACCGACTTGTCGGCGTTGACCTTGTAGATCTCGCGAACGTCGCGGCCGTCACCGTTGGAGAAGGTGTGGAAGAAGGTCGAACCGGCCGGAGCCTTTTCCAGCTGAACGTTTGCGTTGTCGTAGGTGATCGAGCCCGGGATCGGCTGAACCGATGCGAAAGCGGCCGAACCGGCAACGATGGAGATGAGGGCTGCAGAGATGATGGTCTTCATGATCTTAGTTCCTTTGTGCGTTGTGTGTGGCGGCGGCTCGGGGCGGTGGAGAGGGGCCGAGCCTGCCGCTGGAGGTCTTTTGCGTCTTGGGAGGCGCGTTGATTAGGAAGCGTTCGAGACAGTGCGGTTAACCAGGGTCACCGACTTGTCGGCATTGACCTTGTAGATCTCGCGAACGTCGCGGCCGTCACCGTTGGAGAACGTGTGGAAGAAGGTCGAACCAACAGGTGCCTTTTCCAGCATGACGTTTGCGTTGTCATAGGTGATCGAGCCCGGGATCGGCTGGACGGATGCGAAAGCGGCCGAACCAGCTGCGAGGGCGATGAGGGCTGCAGAGATGATGGTCTTCATGGTGATGTTCCTTGTGTAGCGTTTGGGTAGGCGGCGGCTCGGTGTCAGGGGGAGGGGCCGAGCCAGCCGCCGGGGTCTTGTTTGCGTCTTGGGAGGCGCGTTGATTAAGAAGCGTTCGAAACCGTGCGGTTGACGAGGGTCACCGACTTGTCGGCATTGACCTTGTAGATCTCGCGAACATCACGGCCGTCACCGTTGGAGAAGGTGTGGAAGAAGGTCGAACCGGCCGGAGCCTTTTCCAGCATGACGTTGGCGTTGTCATAGGTGATCGAGCCCGGGATCGGCTGAACGGCGGCGAAAGCGGCCGAGCCAGCTGCGAGGGTGATGAGGGCTGCAGAGATGATGGTCTTCATGGTGATATTCCTTTGTGCGTTGGGTGGTGTGGCGGCGGCTCGGGGCGGTGGAGAGGGCCGAGCCTGCCGCTGGAGGTCTTCTGCGTCTTGGGAGGCGCGTTCGTTCAGGCGCTTCGAATTAGGAAGCGTTCGAGACAGTGCGGTTGACGAGGGTCACCGACTTGTCGGCATTGACCTTGTAGATCTCGCGGACGTCGCGGCCGTCACCGTTCGAGAACGTGTGGAAGAAGGTCGAACCAGCAGGTGCCTTTTCCAGCATGACGTTTGCGTTGTCATAGGTGATCGAGCCCGGGATCGGCTGAACGGCGGCGAAAGCAGCCGAACCGGCAACGATGGAGATGAGGGCTGCGGAGATGATGGTCTTCATGGTCGTTTTCCTTATCTAGAATTGAGCGACACGCTTTGTGTTCAGCTCAGGATTGTGGTTGTGGGTGTGGTCAGTCTGTAGTCTCGGTCGTCAGTCTCAGAGATGTGTCTCTGGTCGTCTGGGCGTTCAGTCGCTGTTTGATACGGAACGCGAGACGAGGGAGACGGTCCGGTCTGCATTCACCTGATAGATCTCGTGGACCTCGGATCCATTGGCGTAGAAGGTATGGAAGAAGTTCGAACCGGTGGGAGCCTGTTCGAGCCTTGGCTGCGCACCGCCATAGGTGATCGAGCCTGGGATCGCCTCTACCGCGAAGGCGGCCGATGTGCCTGCGAGGGTGGTGAGGAGTGCTGCTGCGATGATCTTCATTGTGGTGTACCTTTAGAACCTTGCTAATCGAACTGCTCGGTTCGATGAGATGTATTTGGCGCAGAACGATTGGGATTACAATACCCCTTTGCGCACAATCGAACTGATTGGTTCGGTGAAAATACCCGGTATCCAGGTTGGCACTTGAAAAATGGAGTAAGGAAAATCAGTGGCTTAGGCTGTCTTTTTGCCGTCATTTAACTATGACATACAACGATTATTTTTTATTCTTTTCACCCTTTTGTGACTGCCGTTTGAGCGGTTTGAAGGGTGGCGGGGGCTGATTTCGGAGCCTTTAAAATGTGCGAGCTGCCCAAGAAGCAGACTCGGCCGTAGCGGAATTGCCGAGAATTTCTTCAGTCGGGGGATTGACCTCTCAGGCTTCGCCGGACATAAAAGGTCAGAACCGTACCGTACGGTACTAGGAGGCGTCCATGTCCATTGATAGCCAGACCTCGGAATTCACACCGCGTCAGAACGCCGTTCTGGCCGAGGCGCTGCGTCTGCTCGTTGAGGGTGGCGACAAGGCGGTGACGACGGCTGGTCTGGCGCGGGCTGCGAATTGCTCGAAGGAAAGCCTCTACAAGTGGTTCGGCGATCGCGATGGCCTGCTGTCGGCGATGATTTCCTACCAGGCAAGCAAGGTTCGTACATTTGAGCGTCCCGGCGAAAGGCTGACCGTCGCCAGCCTCACCGAGCATCTCGACGTGTTTGCCCGTGACCTGCTCGAAGTTCTCGCCGGTGATGTCTCGCTGGCGCTCAACCGTCTTGCCATCGGCCAGTCGAGCCGCGACGGCTCCAAGCTCGGCACATTGCTTCTGGAACGCGGCCGCCGGCAGATCGATCGCCGCGCCCGGGCCTTGCTTGATGCCGGTCAGAGGGACGGCCTCTTGCGCTTCGGCGACGGCGAAGACGCTTATCGCACGCTATACGGCCTCATCGTCAGCGATCTGCATGTCCGCATGCTGCTCGGTGAAGCGCCGCAGACCCACAAATTCGGTGGCCGGGCAGCCAAGGCGGTTTCTGCCTTCCTCGCCCTTTACGGCACCGACCGCGTATTGGCGGGCCTCGACGGGGCATCCCGTTCAGGCTCGCCGACCAACAACATCCACCACAACTGACAAGCATAGGGAAGGACACTACAATGCGCGTCTATTACGATCGTGATGCCGACTTGAACCTGATCAAGTCGAAGAAGGTTGCTATCATCGGCTACGGCTCCCAGGGCCGCGCGCATGCGCTGAACCTCAAGGATTCGGGCGCACAGAACCTCGTCGTTGCCCTGAAGGCCGGTTCGCCGACCATCAAGAAGGCTGAAGCCGACGGTCTCAAGGTCATGACGGTTGCCGAAGCTGCCGCCTGGGCCGACCTGATGATGATGGCGACCCCGGACGAACTCCAGGCCGACATCTACAAGGCCGACATCGCACCGAACATCCGTGACGGCGCCGCCATCGCGTTTGCTCACGGCCTCAACGTCCATTTCGGCCTCATCGAGCCGAAGTCGACCGTCGACGTCGTCATGATCGCTCCGAAGGGCCCGGGCCACACGGTCCGCGGCGAATACCAGAAGGGCGGCGGCGTTCCTTGCCTCGTCGCCATCCACCACAACGGTTCGGGCAACGCCCTTGAACTCGCGCTCTCCTACGCCTGTGGCGTTGGTGGCGGCCGTTCGGGCATCATCGAAACCTCGTTCAAGGAAGAGTGCGAAACCGACCTCTTCGGCGAACAGGTCGTTCTCTGCGGCGGTCTGGTCGAACTGATCCGTGCCGGCTTCGAGACGCTGGTCGAAGGCGGCTATGCCCCGGAAATGGCCTATTTCGAGTGCCTGCACGAAGTGAAGCTGATCGTTGACCTGATCTATGAAGGCGGCATCGCCAACATGAACTACTCGATCTCGAACACGGCCGAGTGGGGCGAATATGTCACCGGTCCGCGCATCATTACGGCTGAAACCAAGGCTGAAATGAAGCGCGTTCTGCACGATATCCAGACCGGCAAGTTCACCTCGGACTGGATGCAGGAATACCGTGCCGGTGCTGCCCGCTTCAAGGGTATCCGCCGCATGAACGACAGCCACCAGATCGAAGAAGTCGGTGCCAAGCTGCGTGGCATGATGCCGTGGATCGCCAAGAACCAGCTGGTCGACAAGGCCCGCAACTAATCTCGTCTTCGAGATAAAACGAAAGCCGGGAAGGGCAACCTTCCCGGCTTTTTCGTGCGTGTTTGTTTGCCCGTCTGCCCCTAGGCTTGGCCGAGCAGACGTTCCGTGTCGTCGTTGTCGCATACCCTGTTCCGGCCGTCTGCCTTCGCCCTGTAGAGGCGCCGGTCGGCGGTGGCGACGAGGGATGCTTCGTCTTCGTGCTGGGCGGCGACCGCCACCCCGATGCTGATCGTCAGGCTGGCCGTGCCGCCAGTTTCGGTTGGCAGCTGGAGTTGGGCGACGAGTGTCCGCAGTTTTTCGGCAAAGGCGGTGGGTTCAAGTCCGTCTGGGCCCTGCAGGAGAACTGCGAATTCCTCACCGCCGTAGCGGGCAGCCACGCCGTCCGCTTGCCTGATGCTGTCCAGCAGCAGTTCGGCCACCACCTGCAGACACCGATCGCCTGCCTGATGGCCATGGGTATCGTTGAAACGCTTGAAGTGGTCGACGTCGATCAGGAGGAGGGCCAGCGGCCGGCCGGTGTGGCGCATCAGGTTAAGGCGACGGGAGAGTTCCTCGTCGAAGCCCCGTCGGTTGTCGAGGCCGGTGAGTGAGTCGGTGCGTGCATGCCGACGCAGCTGCTCGTTGGCGCGCGTCAGTTTCTCGTTGCTGTCTGCAAGGGCCTCGACCAGCACGCGGGTTTTCCGTTCGGCTTCGATGCGCTTTTCGTCGAGGCCGATCAACCGGACCATGTAGCTGGCGAGGAAGCCGACATAGGCCGCACAGATCGGCACCATGATCCAGTTGCCTTCGCGGATGGCTGCAGCATTCACCAAGGCGGTGACGATCAGGATCACAAGCAGCGTCGAGCGCGGCGCGAGGTAGGCGCGGGCGGCACTGGACTGGACGATGCCGCAGCCTACGGCAAGCACGACGACCTGGGTGTCGGGGCTGCCACCGGTATAGAGGATGCCGAGCGCGCTGCCCCAGGCCACGCCCGAGACGAGGGAAAGAAGGACAAACCGGTCGAGCCAGGGCTTGAGGCAAGCGTCGGCGGGGCGTCGACGATAGCTGTAGTCACCCCAGCCACGAAGTCCGACCTGCAGCGCGAGGATCAGGCAGATGATACCGACCTTGGCCGTCTGTCCTTCCAGATAGGGCAGAACCGAAGCGGACAAGATCGCAGCCGCGGCAATCAGATGCGGTGTGATGCTGAACAGAACGGAGAGGTGATCCCACGGGGGATTTGTTTCATCGTCAGTGCCGAGGATGGGCAGTGTAAGCTTTTGCAGCAGCAAGTCATATGTCCTTCAGATTCCCCGGCAAACATAGGGGATTCTTCCATAAGTTTCAGTGCAAACTCTAAAACAAGCCCGTCATGGTTTCAGACTGGTGAATTCCCGTCGAGAGGTAAAGAACTCGATAGGTCAGCATTGTTGACCTATCGGGATTTTCGTGGTCTTCTCGGGCCATAACAACAAGCCCGAGGAAACACCGATGCTGAACTGGGATCACGTCTTTGCCACGCGGTCTTCGCGCATGCGCGCGTCCGAGATCCGCGAATTGCTGAAGCTGCTCGACAAGCCCGATATCATTTCGTTTGCAGGAGGCATCCCTGACCCGGCACTGTTCCCGCAGGCGGAATTCGCCAAGGCCTATGCCGATCTCTTTTCAGACGGGCGTGCCGGTTCAGCGCTTCAGTATTCGGTGTCTGAAGGCTATCTGCCGTTGCGCGTCTGGCTGAAGGAAGAGATGGGTCGGTTAGGCATCGCCTGTGATGTCGACAATATCTTCATCACATCCGGCTCCCAGCAGGCGCTCGACTATCTCGGCAAGCTGTTCATCTCACCCGGTGATACCGCACTCGTGACTTGGCCGACCTATCTCGGCGCGCTGCAGGCCTTCAATGCCTATGAACCGCAATACGACCAGCTCGGAACGGGCAATCGGACGCCGGCAAGCTACCGCGCGACGGCAGAGGCGCACGGGAGTGCCGTCAAGTTCGCCTATCTCTCCACCGACTTTGCCAACCCCACGGGGCAGACGGTGAGCCTCGAGGAGCGGCAGCAGATCCTGGCACTTGCCGACGAACTCGATATCCCTGTGATCGAGGATGCCGCCTATCAACATCTGCGCTATGACGGCGACCCGATCCCGCCGATCCTGTCGCTCGACATCGCCCGCAGCGGCGGGATCGACGCCTCCAGGACGATCTATTGCGGCAGCTTTTCCAAGACGCTCGCTCCCGGCCTGCGCGTCGGCTACGTGGTCGCGGCAAAGCCCGTCATTCGCAAGCTGGTGCTGATGAAGCAGGCGGCTGACCTGCATTCCTCGACCATCAACCAGATGGTCGTGGCAGAGGTCGCAGAGACGCATTTTCCCGCCCAGATCGCCAAGATCCGTGCGGCCTATGTGGCGCGCCGTGATGCGATGCTTGCCGCACTCGACAGATACATGCCCGAGGGCGCTGAGTGGACAAGACCGGAGGGTGGTATGTTCGTCTGGGTGACCTTGCCGGAGGGCATGGACGGCGCGGCGCTGCTGGCGCGGTCCGTCGAGACGGAGAAGGTTGCCTTCGTTCCCGGCCAAGCCTTCTTTGCCGACCGTTCGGGTGTGAACACGATCCGGCTTTCCTATTCCTGCGCCAATGAGGCGATGATCGAGGAAGGCATCCGGCGTCTGGGACGCCTCATCGGCACGGCGCTCGATCGCGCGGCCTGATCGGGGCTGTTGGCGGAGCGCATGAGGCAAGCCGCGGGACTTTCGGTTGCAGCGGCGGGGAGGGCGTGGTTGAGTGCGCCCGATCCCACCGCTTGAAGCTCCTTTTGACAGGTGCCCATGTCCATACGCATCGCGACCTTCAACATCGAGAACCTGATCGCCCGGTTCGATTTCACCGGCTTTCGCAACCAGCTGAAGTCCGATCGGGTGCTGAAGCTCTTCGAGATCAAGTCGGAAGCCGACTACCAGCGACTGGAAGCGGCTCGGATCGTCTCGTCCACCGACGATACGCGCCAGCTTTCGGCGTTGGCGATTGCCGATACCGATGCCGACATTCTGTGCCTTCAGGAGGTCGACAACATGGAGGCGCTCAAGGCCTTCGAATACGGCTATCTGTTTCGCATGGTCGGCTCAGGCTATCGGCAGAAATATCTCGTCGAGGGCAATGACAGCCGCGGCATCGACGTCGCGGTGCTGATGCGCGAGGAGACGCGCGACGGGCAGCGTATCGAATTGCGCGATGTTACCAGCCACGCGGCGCTCACCTATCACGATCTCGGGCTTTACCATCCAGGCCTCGGGCCCAATGTCCGTCCCGAGGACAGGATCTTCAAGCGGGACTGCCTGGAACTCGACCTGCGTATCGGCGGACGACCGCTGACCGTCTACGTCGTGCACTTCAAATCGATGACCAATGGTCGCGACGGCGTCGATGGACGCACATCAACCATGCCGATCCGCGAGGCGGAGGCCAAGGCCGTGCGCCACATCATCGAAAATCGCTTCGGCCGTGAGAATGCAAGCCAGCAGAGCTTCGTCATCTGCGGCGATATGAATGACTATCAGGAACGGGTTGATATCGTCGGGGATCGCCGATCAGGCTATCAGTTCGTTCCTCATGGAAATCTGCCGAGTGCGCTTGATGTGTTCTCGCATGACGGCTTTGCCGAGAACGCCATGCTGCGGCGCGAGGTGCTTGATCGCTGGACGCTCTATCATGCGCGGGGACCGGAAGAGCAGCATCTCTGCCAGCTCGATTACATCTGGCTGTCGCAAGGTCTTGCTGCGGCCAATCCGCAAGCGGTGCCCGACGTGATCCGCAACGGCCAGCCGTTTCGCACACCGTTTCCGCCGGGCCAAGACGTGGAGCGCTATCCGCGCACCGGCTGGGACCGGCCCAAGGCGTCCGATCATTGCCCCATGGCCATCACGTTGCATCTGCCATGAGCCTTTCCCCGATTGACGATACCGGTCTGCCCGCCGACGGCAGCATGCATGTAGTGCGCTCGCTTGAACTGCGGGTGGCGGACGGTCCGCATCCGCTGGAGGTCGCCAAAGCGCCGAGCATCGCGGAGAATTGGGCGAGGGAGGTCGCCGCCAATCCCGCCCTCTTCAACGGCAAGATGATCCTGCAGCAGCGGATTCGTTATCGTGACGGGCATCTGGTGGCCGAGGGGCATGTATCAAGCTTTGCCACCTTCATGTGGTGGCGGCGGCAGCCGGATCTTGCCGGGGCCTGCCACCTGTTCGGCTATCCCGTCCTCGTGTCTTCCGATGGCGCGCTGATTGCGGTCGAGATGGCGCCGCATACGGCCAATCCGGGCCAGGTCTATTTCGCCGCCGGTTCGCTCGATCTGTCCGACGTGGTCGACGGGCGCTGCGATATCGAAGGCAATATGCGCCGCGAGGTGCAAGAAGAGACCGGTCTCAACCTCGATGAGGCCGAGGCAGATCCGGTGCTTCAGGCGAGCTATCGTTCCCGCCGGCTGACGCTGGTGCGGGTCTTCAGGTTCCGCGAGAAAGCCGACCAACTGGTCGAGAGGATCGATGCTTTCGCCCGGAGCTCTCCCGAGCCCGAGATCACCCGCGCGGTCGCGATCCGCAAT
Source organism: Allorhizobium sp. nf9_anc (assembly GCF_056323085.1). Classification (NCBI taxonomy): domain Bacteria; kingdom Pseudomonadati; phylum Pseudomonadota; class Alphaproteobacteria; order Hyphomicrobiales; family Rhizobiaceae; genus Allorhizobium; species Allorhizobium sp. nf9_anc. Next base: position 1,331,762 of record NZ_CM150481.1, read on the forward strand.
GGGGATCCCGCCGCGCACCGCTACGGGGTGGCCATGCTGCCGATTCTGTCCTGGTACTTCGGGTCCTCTGCCTGATTTTCCTCGTCTTGCCTTGCCGTTTCGCCTCGGGCAGTGTGTGCCGCGAGCGAGACCTTCAAGGGAGACGGCCCGTGGCGAGAGACTATGCCATCTATGATGTATTCACCGACCGGAAACTGGCGGGCAATCCGCTTGCGGTCATCTTCGACGGCGGCGGCCTCTCGGACGAGATGATGCAGACGATTGCGGGCGAGATGAACCTCTCGGAGACCGTCTTCGTTCTTCCCGCCGACCATGCTTCCCATACCGCCCGTATCCGCATCTTCACGCCGGGGCGCGAATTGCCCTTTGCCGGTCATCCGACCGTGGGCACGGCGATAGCGCTTGCAGAGCGCGCCTATAGCGGCGAGACGGCCAATATGGATCTTGTTTCCGTGCTTGAGGAAACGGTCGGTCCCGTGCGCTGTGCGGTCCGAGTGAGGCCCGGGGAGGCGAGTTTCGCCGAATTCGACCTGCCGCGCCTCTCTGTCCACCACGAGCATCAGCTGGACCGCCAGGGGCTTTCCGATGCGCTCTCCGTCAAGGTGAGCTCCGTTGGCTTCGAGAACCATCAGCCGATGGTCTGGAGCGCCGGCGTGCCTTTCCTGCTGGTGCCGCTGCATGATCTCGCGGCGGTTGAAGCCGTCGAGTTCGAGCCGCAGCTTTGGGAGAGGGTTGCGCCGATGAGCGAGGGGCGTTTGACCTCCGCCTACATCTATTGTCGCGGCGGCGTGCACCATGCAGCCAAGTTTCATGCGCGCATGTTTTCTCCCGACATGGGCATATCCGAGGATCCTGCGACGGGGTCTGCCGTTGCCGCTCTCTCAGGCGCGATCCATCATTTCGACGCGTTGCCGGATGGACATCACCCGATGATGATCGAGCAGGGCCTTGAGATGGGGCGGCCCTCTCACATCCACCTCAATATCGATGTGAAGGATGGTTCTGTTTCGCGGGCTCGCATCGGCGGGCAGGCCGTGCGGCTTGCGACGGGAATGCTCGACCTCTGAAAACAAAAGGAAATTTCTGCTTTTTGAAATTTTTTTGACCAAACAGCCAAGATTTTTCGCGGCGGCGCTGGACAAGGTCCCATATCCTGTTTATACGCCCGGTCACGCCACCGGAAACGGCGGCGGACGTACCGGAAGCCGGTGCAGGCGGGTGATTAGCTCAGTTGGTAGAGCAGCTGACTCTTAATCAGCGGGTCGTAGGTTCGAGCCCTACATCACCCACCAAAAACAAGCACTTAAGGCATATCTTGGCCGGTGCGCTTTACAAAAATCTTCCATTTTACAATTTGGTTCTCAAGACGTTCCGCTCGGCATGGTCTCGCGCTGGCGTCGAGTCGGTCCCCGGACTGATTCGCATCCGGCTATTTGGATGTGCCTCGGCTGATGGCATCGATCACTTCATGGCCCGCCAGGTAGTGCCGGCGGATTACCGACTCAGCCTCCTCCCTTGAATGACCTGAGATCTCGGCGATGAGCTGGATCTTCTCCTCATGCGACCTGTTCAGCATGGCATAAGCGTAGGTGATCGCGGTCCCTCTGAGATCGTGGAATGTCACCCCAGACACTCCGAGCCGTGCCATCTCTTTTCGCCAAGACGCCCGGAAGCCGCTCGAGGTCCAGTTCTGCCCAAACGAGTTGACGAGGACACGTTGTCTCTTCAGCGTTTTGGCTTCTTCCAGAATTGGCAGGATGGCAGGGGCGACAACCACTCGAACCCGAGCTCCTGTCTTTTGCTGCTTGATCGACACCCTCTCGCCATCGAAGGCGAGGGTGGGCATGGTCAGAAGGTCGGACTGTCGCTGCATAGTCCACAGCGCCATGCAGGCAACCTCCCTGATCTGAGGGGAGGCTTGAGTAAGAACCTTGTTGATCTGCTCGGTAGACCAGACTGTATCGCGCCTGCTGCCCTCATGGAGGCGCTCGACGCGTTCTAGTGGGTTCCTGAGGATGAGCTCATTGTCCTTGGCCCAAGCGAACATGCGCGCTAGGAGACCGAGATGCATGTCTGCTGAGCGTGGGGCCTGCTTCATTGTGTCTCGCCATTCCAGAAACTCTCTGCGGCTTCCACGGGCTTCCACTGCGGACAGCGGGAACGTCTCGAACTCCAGCTTGATCGTCCCAAAGATCCGCTCATAGTCGCGGCGGGTGCTGGCTGCCAGTTTCTGATACTTCGCAGTCGCCCTGAACTCCTCGATCAGCGAACCGATCGTCCCCTGTTCAGCCGCTTTAGCTGGGCGATCTCGAGTGAGCCGGACGTACTCCTGGGTAAAGGCCTTCGTTCCCGGCTTGGCCATGATCCGAGGAGCACCTTTGCCGCGCCATGCATAATAGTAGGTGGCATGGGTACCGTCAGCGAGCTTCACGTTGACCTTATGCACGCCCACGAGCTTTCCTTCCATCCTTCCACTCCCTCAATGCTTTCTCTGCGGTGTCTTCTTCTCGATCGACCGCAGTGAAGCTCTTCGGGGCGAACTCGATTTCACCCGACGGGTGCATGACGATCCGGACGTTGTGCAGTGCTGCGGCGGCAGCAGCATCGGTGATCTCGCCCTTGGTGTAAGTGCGGGGTTTGCTCATCGGGGTTTGTCCACATTGTTTCCACAGCTCGGCGGCTCGAACCTCTGAGCCAAAGCTCGCCGACGATAGAAGCCTTTCAGGATGTCGCCGGATCGGCGCGCGCGGAGATAAAAGACCATCCACGCCGACTTGCGGGCTGCGATCTTCAGCCCCTGCTCGTATGTGGCTCCCAGGTTCTTTCGGATCATCACTCCCCCACCTCCCTCGGTTGGGGCGATGGGGTGGAGCGGAGATATTGGCAGCGATGAGAGCAACGATATTCCCGCATATCAACGTCCTTAGCGTACTGGCACTCTGCTGCGCATCCAGGGGCGATAGAAGGAAACGCCGCTTCGAGTTCGCGATCAAACTTGTTGATCAACTCGCAGGTCTCGGGGCTGATGTGCCCCTCACTGTCTAGACTTTCAATCATCGATCGCGCAGACGCCACCAGGTTGGCGAACGGCTCTTCTACAGCCACATGTTTTTCGGGCGCTGGGATGCTCGCCTTTGCTCGTTCCTCTTCGAGTGCTCCCGCGATTGCGCCGGCAAGGTTGTCCATGTTCAGGGATCCAGAGGCGACGTGCTCAAGCACGATCTTCTCAGCCGTGACCCGGATATCGTCTTCAACAGCGATCGAGACGCTGATTGTCGGCGCGGGAAAAATCACGATCTCACCTGGGGCGCATGCGTCCATATGCGCAAAGGCTTCTTCTTTCGGAAAACGCCCTGCTTCGTGGACCGACGCGGTATAGCCCCGCGCATTGGGCCGGTAGTAGTAGCCGCCTTTGCGGATGAGGAAGAGTTCAGGCATCAGCCGAGCCCTCCGTGGTGGCGAGGGCGGCGACCTTTTTGCGGACGGCGTGCTTCATCACTTCCATCAGTTGAGGGATAGGGAGCGGGCCTATGACTTCCTCTCCAAAGCCGTGCTGCCAGCCATCGTAATAGCCTTTGCTCAGCGTCGGATCGGCTCCGAGATCCTGATAGACCTTCCAGTGCAGCTTCGGGGCCGTCGCGGCGACAAACGCCTCGAAGTCCTTCATGTGCTGGTCAACTGTGACCGTGTCGGACGGTGCCACATGTGTCTGGGGTGGTGGGGTGAGCATAATCCGAAGGACCTCAGACGAGCTCTCCTGATATCCGCGACGGATATCTTCCCCCACTTCGTCGCTGCCAAGCGCCGCCGGTTCAGACATCCTCGATTGGAAATCTGTCATCGCCACCCGCAAGGTCATGGCCTGCGCTTCTGTCAGGCTCTTGCCGTTGATGATCACTGTCGGTTCGCTCATTGCACTCTCTCCATGGAATGGTCGGGCAGGGCGATGACCAGGTCGGCGACGTGTGACGGTTGCGCTGCAGCCTCGCCCTTGCCGAATTTCGTGTTGTAGGCTCGGAGGCCACGCTCGGTGATCTCGAACTCGTCGGCGCCATGCATCACGGCCAAGTCGCCGTTGGCGATAAGCAGGCCACCGAAGACGATCTGGATCTTGACCGCGTCCGGCAGGGCACTGCTCAGGATCTCGCGGCGGTGGACGCGCGGAACGCCTTTCGATCTTGCCCTGATCAGGATGTCGAGGAAGCACCACTGGGCGTCTGTGAGTTCAGGTTTCATGCCGCACCTACCTTCTCGTCATAGAGACGAGTATGATTGGCCGGCCACGTCTGCATCTTGTTGTCGACGAGCTGCACCCAGACGTCGTCGCCGTTCGTGGCCTTCACGGTACCGACAGGGCCAGCGGTCTCAAAACCGTTGTCATAGATGACCAGTTCGTCGGGCTTGAAGTGTGGCCTGACAAGCGAGACACATTCCGGCTTTACAGAGACCGATGCGTATCGGCCATCAAGATTGATTGCGATCTCCGTCGCTGCATCCGCTTGGTCGTAGATGACGGTTCCTGTCACAGCGACGATGTCACCTTCTCGGAAGGGGCGGCTCATGCTTCCGCTCCTTCCACCTTCGCCTCGATCGGCGGGATCACCACTTCCGGCAGGGCTCCGCCGATGAGATCAGCAAGAGCGCGGAGAGTGTTGGCGGCGCTGCCGGCTTCCTTCTGGTGCCGCAGAACGCGGTGATGGTATTCATAGGCGGCAGAGACCTTGATCTCTGTGCCAACCTTCACCTCCCGCCCGCCGTTGTGAGCTTCCCAAGCGGAGTCATAGGAGCAGGAGAAGCCGGCCGCCCGGATGATTTCGTCCTGCGTCATCTCGACGATGAAGCGCTCGCGTCCTGCTGCTGCGATGATCTTCATGCTTCCTGCTCCTTGAGAACCTTGACCTTGGTGATGATGGCGCCGGGGCGAAGTGCCTTCGCTCTCTCTCGGGCCTCGGACGCGGTCAGCGCCTCGACGTCGACCTGGTCTGCCTGCATGTGGATCCGAAACTTGGTCAGCTCCGGCGCTTCAGGTGTCTTGCTCATAGCTCCCTCGTCGGAAGTTTGCCCCGCATGGCGAGGTGTTGGTTGATGATGGCAACGGCATAGGGCTCAGCGTCTTCACCGTGGTCGGACCACACTCCGAAGAGGGACAGGGCCAGCGTATGAGGATCGACGCCGTGGCGAGCCCAGAAGCCGAGTTCATTTCCTTGGTGCTGCTCCCGATGGAGATCGGGGTGCAGAGGGAGCGCCCACCGGTCAGGGGCCTTCGTTCCCTTGCCCCTTCCGTAGTGCCCCATTGGCGGGTTTGCCGTTGAGAGATGGGCTGCTTCCACGGGCCGGCGGCCAGAAACCGCGCAGGGCAGGGACCGGATGAAGTCGAGGTAGTCGCCCCGCTTCCTCGGCTTCGCCTTCGGGATCGGCGTCGTCGGTTGCTTGCGGATCTCAAAAGCCATCAGGATTTTCCCTCAAGCTTGTCGGCCAGCTCCCGCAGGTTCGCTGCGACGCGAGCAACAGCGGACGGTGAAGCCGGCTTCAGGACAGGGGCAGGGGCGCGGAGATCTTCGAGAACCGCCTCACGGCGCATCTCATGCTTGATCTCCACCAGCGCCTTCTCCAGGCGCATGTTGGGACGGCGCTGGGCCAGAGATTCGGCGATCGCGATGGGGTCAGGCATTGACCACCCCCACGATCCAGTCGGCCAGTTCGCCGACAGTTGCCTCCCGTGCAGGAGCATTGGCGTCGGGGACCTCCGTGTCGAGGTCGAGCTCCATCTCAACCCCGAGCAGAAGCTCGAGATATTCCAGGCTGTCGCCACAGAAGTCGGAGATATTCATCTCCTCGGTGACCGCGGGGTGGAGGTTGAGCATGCTGGCTGAGGCGACAATAGCCCCCAGCACCTGGGTGCGATCGGTCACCATTGGCGCGGCCCTCCCAGCTGGTGGAAGAGGTAGAACGACACCGTGCCGGCCACCAACGCGAGGCCGAGATAGAAGCCGCGCGGGAGCTCTCTGTCGGCTTCCTTGGCGTTCACCAACAGCAGGGACGCGAGCGACATGAAGCCGGTAAACGCGCAGGTCAACCAGGCAGCGAACGAGAGGGCGAGGAGGATCATGCCTTCCTCCCGGAGCGCTCGACGAGCACCTTCTCCTCGACGCCTACGATGCCGGCCACGATGGCAAGACCATCGGAGGGTTCGACTTCGCCGGCCACCACAGACATGCAGTGGTTGAACGCAGAGTTCGCCTTGTCACGGAACGGCTTAGGGATGCCTGACGGATCGTAGCAGTCCATCGCGATCTTCTTCTGGGACTTCAGGAGTTCCTGGTCGCCGTTGAAGTTAGTGGCCGCCCAAAGCATGCCGGCGACATTGAGCAACCATTGCTTGCCATCAGGTTCGGAGGGAGCCGAAGACTCACCGACTGCAACATCGGCTCCCTCTCCACCTTTGCCGGCCTCGGGGGCAGGGCCGGAGTTATCCGAGGTGGAAGACGTGGGGGCGCCCTCCACCTCTTCTACGGAGGCTCCATCTCCGGATGAGGCCTCCTCGCCACTGCGCGGCGGCGCAGCGGTGTTCAAATCTTTATTGACGCGATCGGCATCGAAGCCGGCCGCATTCTGGCTCTGTTTCGCCTTGAGGGTGTCGATAACGGACTGACCGGCGCCAGCTGTGGGGGCGGCGGGGGTGATGTCACGGGCGTTGTACGCGGGATCGTATTCGTCCTCGGTGATGACCCCCAACATGACGCCTGGTTCATAGATACGGGCGAACTCGCGGGTGCCACGGTAGACCAGCATGACGCGATTGCGGCCGACGCGCCAAGGGGTGTTGGCCCCAGTCGTTTTCCATCCCCCGACGTGCCCATCGACGTACCGCCCGGTGAAGACAGCTACGCCATCCTCGTATCGGCCTTCACCGATCCGGATGGCAAGGCCATCGCCAGTTCCGTCCTCGCCCAGAATGCAGGCCTCTTTTGCCGGGTCCCACTTGCCGTAGGCATGGACCAGCTTGATGCCGAGCTTGGCCTCGATGACGGAGGAAACCAGCTTGCCTTCGAACATCAGGCGGCCATGGACAACCGAGCTGCACTGCGCCACCGCGAAGGGGTCCATGCCCCAGTTCACGGCCTGGTTGGCAACCAAGAAGCAGTTGGCGCGGACAGTCTCGGGTGGCAGGGGCTTCTTCTTGTCCCCGGACCCCTCGTAAGCCAAGCTCTCAGGAATCAGCGAGGCGGAAGCCATGATGGAGGCGATCTCAGCGATCTGCTGAAACGTTTCCTTGTCCATCAGAGTGCTGGGGCGAGCGCTGATGCCGCGCTCCTGGTAGGTGGTCAGTTCGTTCACTGGCTGAATCCTTCTTGTTTCAGGGCGGCTTCGATGCGCTTGCGGGAGAAATCGTTCATGCCGATCGGCAGGTTTTCGCGGGCATAAGTGCTGATCCCGGGCCACTCACCGGTGGCGAGGCCGTGGCGGATCTTGGAGAGGCCGTAGCGGATCACCTTCTCCCCGAGGAGGATGTCGCCCTCGTAGGCGACACGGAAATCGGAGTCCGCGTATCCATCGGTCAGGGTGTAGAGGAAGGTGAAGCTCTGGAACGGGATGCCGAGTAGGTCACAGACCATCTTCGTCATCGCGGGCTGCAGGTAGTAGCCGGCGTCGTGGAATTGCCGCTCCAAGAACTGCTGGTCCAGAGATCCAGCAGTCTTCAGGTCGACATAGACACCGTCGGCCGCGAGGTTGTCGGGGCGCGACTTCAGCCAGATCCCGGTGACCGGATCCTTGGCGAACATCGAGACTTCGACCTGACCGTTGAGGCCGCCGGCGATGACCAGAGGATGCTGGGCGAGATCTTCCGCCATGAGACGGATCTGATCGATCTGCTCCTCGGTGACGACTGTGAGGCCTTCCTGCTGCTGCTCCCGGTACCAGCGCTTCCACACCGTCTTCTGGCCGTGGTAGGTCTCGCCCTCAACCTTCTCCGGTCGGATGATGAACTTCTCGTCGAAGACTTCGTCCCCAAGGATCAGGGCGTGGACAGCCTTGCCGAAGTCCATCGCCTTGGAGGACTTCGACTTCACTCGCCGGGGGTTCCCGGCCCATGTCTGCCAGAACTGCTTCGGGCTACCATCGGGAGGAGCGATAGCCTTCAGGGAGGACTTGGAGACAGAGGGGCCGGGGAGGAGACTCTGGTCGTTGTGATAAATTTCAATATCGATGCCCGAATAAAGACCGGGCTCCTTGATGGTGGTGCCGTCCCACTCAATGATGTGCATGCCGGCCTCCTTTGATGAGAGACTCGGGCGAGACAGCACCACCGATATGCGACCACCGGCCGCCTGTAGCGGCCAAATAGATCGTGTCCCACTTGACGCTAAACAGCTTTGTTATCTCAGCGATCGTGGAGCCTGATGCGGCGAGCTGCCTGATTTTAATGACATCGGCTTCGGAGAGCTTCGCCTTTGCGCACTTCTCTCCAAGAGCTCGAATTGCTCTTCCGCGGCGAACAGCGTCCAAGCAGTTGTCGAGTTGAGTTCCTGGAACCAAATGCTCAGGATTGATGCAGCTCGGGTTGTCGCAGCGATGCCGCACAACAAGGACAGCAGCAGACCCTTTGCCGTTCTCCGCTTCAAAGCTACAGCGGTGGGCGTAGTAGGATGAGCGCTGAAATGTCAGGTTCCCGTAGCCAGCTTGCGTCTGAGACGCGATCCATAGCCAGCAGCCAGACATCGGCTCTTCGATGTAGCGCTCAAAGAAGCGTTCAAAGAAGTTTGGGATGAAGTCGTCGGTTTTCGCGGCCATGGTCACGCCTCGAACCGGACGTGGCGGATCTTGCCGTCAACAATGTCCCGAGCAATCCTCGTGACCATGTTCGTCGCCACAGATGGCTCAGCGCCCACACCGAGAATGGCGGAAAACAGGTCATCTTTAACCTCATCGAACGCGATCGCTTTAGCTTCGACCTTGTTGGCCGCCACCTGCGCTTCTCTCTCGGCGGCAATTCGCACATTTTCGGCTCGACGTTCGTCCGCAGCGCGCTCCTCCGCCTGACGGCGGCGCTCATCCTCGGCGGCACGTTCAGCGCGCTCCTGAGCCTCCTTCGCGGCCAGTTCAGCCTCAGCTGCTTTGCGGTTGGCCTCATCGAGTTGGCGCTGCAGTTCCGCCTGCTGACGCTCCATCGCGGCGCGTTCAGCCGCAACCTTCTCCTCAGCTTCACGCTGGGCCTGCTCTCGACGAGCTTCCTCGGCCTTGCGGGCCTCCTCATCGGCGCGTTCCTTGGCAAGGCGCTCCTGCTCGGCCTGGCGGAGTCGGGCAAGCTCTGCCTGTTCGGCGGCGCGGGCCTCGGCTTCCTTCTCCGCATTGAGCGCAGCGGTCTTGGCAATGGAGAGGCCGTTAAACGCAGCCTGAATGACCAGATCGGCCTCGTCCTTGAACTCTGCGTACCAATCGAGGTCATGCGTCGGGAGCTTGTCCATACGCTCCTGGATCTGCTGGGATGTCTCGCCAAAGCGGACCTGGCCAAGCGAGCGGGCGTCCTCGATCGTCTTCCGGATGGTTTCGACACGCAGCTTCTCCGCTTCCTCCCAGTCGGTCAGGGGTTTGCGGACTTCGTCATGCAGCTCTTCCAGACGCTCGACCATGTCGCCGCCACGGGCGTTGATCGATGCGATCTTCTTGCGCATGTCCTCGGTGAGATCCTTTCGGACGTCGTCGATGCGCGCCTTGGTCTTCCGGATCTTGAAGCAGAAGGACTTGTGAGCCTTGCGGCCCTTGTCGGTGGTGAGATCCGGCTGGACCTCGTGGGCGAGCGCCTTGATCTGGTTGAACATGGCGTCAAAGGCCTGTTCGTCGGTGAAGGCTTTCAGAGCGTCTTCGCGCTCGATGACAAGGAGTTCGTCGCTCATTTCAGCGTCCTTTGGTGAGTTGCAGGTAGACTGTGATTGCGGCGCGGGCTTCAGCGATGAAGTATTCCCGGACCTTCGGCTTCAGGTTCGACCAGCGGCGGTCGAGGTAGGTCGGGTCATTGATCCGGGCGAACTGCCCGTACACGTGCTTCCCCGCCTCGATGATCGGGTCCAGATCGTCCATGAATGGCCTCGTAGGTGTTGTGGTATTCGGTGATGGCAGCGGCGCGCAGGGCGCGGTCGGGCTCGTTGCAGATCAGCCATTCGAGTTCGTCCAGGCGGATGTCTCGGGGGAGGGCGAGGCTCATGGCTTGGCCTCCAGAGCGGCCGAAAGCTGGTCCTTGGCCCACGCGATGTTCTCGCCGTAGACCCGTTCCATCGCCTCCTCCCAGCCGAGAGACATGGCCTTATAGCGGTCGGTGATCCCGCGATCCTCAAGTCCGCAGCCCATACCCGACTCGTGGTATTCGGGCTCACCCTCAAGGCTTTCGAGGGCGGCGGATATTGCCGTCCGAAGACTCTCGTTCTCTGCCTCAAGGCGGGCGACATCAGCCGCAAGAAGGTGATGCTTGGGAACTCTGCGTTCGATGTGGTCGCCGTTCTGGTCAACGTCAGTGGTAGAGACCACTTCAAAGCACTCGGCTATGGCCTGATCGAACTCAGTCGCAAGCGACATGCGACCTGCGTAGAAGGCCGCCCAAAGTGAACCGATCACGCCTTCCGGGCGCAAAGCCCAGCGCTTCGTATTCTCGAACTCTGCGTCGGCTTTAAATGCTTCCCAGGCTACCATGACGGGGTGATCTGCAGGGAGTTGAGTGTGCGCGCTCATGCCGCCACTCCCTGCTCTTCCAGAAAGGTGATCTCAGCCTTCACAGACCGGATCTCAGCATCGTCCGAGCGCTTCCGGCCGGAGCTGACATAGAAGTTGTCGGACATGGAGGAAGCCATCTTAGCGGTCTCCAGACGGGTGAGATCGGCCCGGAGCTTCATCAGTCTCTCGGAACGGGACAGCGCTTGGGCGCCGGCCACACCTGCCTGCTGCATGCCGATATCGGGATTGACGCGAGCCTTCCGGCGCTTGTCCTTCAGGATTTTGATCTGGCGGAGCTTTTCAGCGGCGAACCGCGACTCCTCCTGGGTAACAAACCCGGCAAAGCTACCCTGCAGGTCCACGCGGGCAGCGCCCTTGATCACAGCCTTCAGGTAATTTGGACCACCGCAGTAGTCGCGGAGGAAGGCGTCGATCAGCCGGCGAGACAGCGTAGGAAAGTGCTCCCGCGCTGCGGCCATGAGATCCTGACGGATGCCAATCTTGAGGGGTTTCTTCTTGCCGCCTTTGCAGGCGATGCACTCCGGGAATGCCAGCGATAGCGCTGCACGGACCTGCTGAATTTCGGGCTTAGAAGCCTTGTTCTTGCTCATGCCACTGCTCCGTTCGATGTTCAGAACGTAGCAATCACCATGTTACGTGTCAACACGCAAAATGTTTGTTGGCAGAAATCGTGTTGACATCAACACGGAAGGTGGAGCAAATAAAAAGGCCTCCGAGGGAAACCCTGGAGGCCTTGCAAGCTTTGAACGTGGCATGTTCGGGATTCGTTCTATCAGCGAATCTCAGTTCCATCAATCCCTTGCAAGTCCAAGTCGCAGGTACAGGGTGCAAATCCCTTACTGGTTCGTCTGCGGGCGCGGGGAGCGAAAGTCCTACTGTGCTGCCAGAAAATGAGGACGGATTGCTGAGAGGCGTCCTGACACGTGTCCCATCCCGGCTCCGGCCTTCAGGATGTGTCATGCGCTCCTCCTTCCTCCTTGGGGTTTCCTGAGGGGGAGGGGGGAGCTTTGACCGGAACCCTCCCTCACCATCCTTCAAAACCTCCAGTTTAACTCAACCTTAATGATGTCTCCTTCATCAGAGACATTGAGATTCAGGAGAATCGTCATGGCTGATACAGCTATCGAATGGACAGACGCGACTTGGAATCCGGTTGCCGGCTGCAGCATCATGAGCGCGGGCTGCACGAACTGCTACGCGATGCGGATGGCAGCGCGCCTCGAGGCCATGGGCGTTGAAAAGTACCGCGGATTGACCCGGAAAAGCGGCGGCAGGGCGAAGTGGACCGGTGATCTGTATCTCGACGAGAAGGCTCTGGAGATCCCAGCCAGCTGGTCGAAACCCAGGAACGTTTTCGTAAACTCGATGTCAGATCTCTTCCACCCGGATGTCCCGGTGGGTTTCATCCGCAAGGTTTGGGATGTGATGTCCGCAACCAAGCGTCATACCTACCAGATTCTGACGAAGCGGCCGGACCGAATGGCCGAGATTCTGTCTGATGGGTTCCCCGTCCTGCCGAACGTCTGGCTGGGCAGCAGTGTTGAAGACGGCAAGGTCATCCATCGCCTCGACGAGCTGCGCGCCGTCCCTGCAGCTGTGCGCTTCGTCTCGTTTGAGCCCCTGATCGGCTCAGTTTCCGCCGGTCGGCTCGATGGAATTCACTGGGCGATCGTCGGCGGCGAGAGTGGCCCTGGTGCTCGACCCATGGATCCAGCCTGGATCGATGAGATCTTTGACATGTGCGAGGAATCTGGATCTGCGTTCTTCTTCAAGCAGTGGGGCGGGAAGAACAAAAAAGCGGCGGGCCGTTCCTATCGTGGTCGGACCTGGGATGAGATGCCACAAGCTGCGGCCTAAAACAGCGAACCTTGCTTCTCAAGGTTTGAGGCGTCTTTCCAGAACTTATGAGCCAGTTCGTGGCTAGCGAGCAGTAGGAGCCAGTAGAGATGCTGGCCCTTTTCTCCCTTCAGTAGCCGAACGTCGCGTGACGCCCTTGTCCCCGTCTTGGCGACCAGATCGCGCCAATACTCAATGACCTCTGTCCGGATGCCGCCCTGCTGTTGGTCGATGTTCACGTTGTCTCGCCAGCCCGGGGCAAAAGCGTCAAACGCTTTGTGAACTCCAGCGATGTTGTGCGAGAGGTTCCGCTGCAGGTCCATCTTGCTGAGGTGAACCAGGACATCCAAGCGTTTTATATTGTGCAGCGTTTCCAAGACCTTGAAGTCGAGAGACTCGAGATTGTAAGGGTCAAGAAAAGCAAAGTTGAGCCCGTAGGCCGGGGTCCGTTGCCTGGCCCAAAAAGCAGTATCCACAGCCTTTCCGACATGCCCTACAGCAGGTGCGCCTAAGACTTCCAGCCTCTTCATGGTGGCGTCGAGCCGCACTGGATCGGCATCGCAGACGATGACTTTCGAAAAGGGTGCCCCGCCGGCGACACTCGTCTTCCACGCTGCTACAGCGCCGCCGTCGATCCATTCTCCCGTTCCTCTTACCTGACAGCGCCCAGGTCCGCAAAAAAGGTCAATGTAAGCCGCTCCGCCACTGTTCGTCGGCCCGATATATTTGCTTCGGGTCGCTCGCGTGATGTCGATGTAGCGACAGAGAAGTTCATGCTTCTCCTTAGCCCAAGTTCCGACCTCCTCAGCCGGGAGCCCGTCATCGCCGACAGTTAGTTCGCCCAAGCCCGCCCCCTCGATTATTCGCTATTCTCTTACCTCAGCCTGCTCATAGGCCAACGCGAAGAGATGGCCGTTCTCATTCACCGTGGCTTTGAGGTAGAGCCGGCAGCTCGGTCTAACCGTCCCTGATGGGAGGCGGCCGTTCCCGCATTCGGTCACCAGATCCGCCCCGGCTTTCGGGTCGATCTGCTCAAGGAAATACATCGCGCGTCCGGACTCCTCATCGACCTCGTTGAGGACCGCGCACTGAATTGCAGTGACATCAACTTCGATCGCGAAGCACAGGGCTTCGATCTCCTTGCCGACGAACGGGGCGCTATTGATTGCGACCTCAAGCCCGGTTCTCCGGGCGGCCTCGAAGCGTCCGTCTGAAGCGGTTGCTGCGCTAGAAAGCAACGCGGCAGATATAGCGACCCAGTATGCTGATCTCATTGAGCAGCAGCTCCTTGTCCCGGTAATGCGGGTTGTCGGACGAGACGCGAACCACCACATCTTCGTCTCTAGGCTTTGAAATCACTTCAAGTCTTTTCACTACGACCCCGCCAAATTCATCGGCGATCGCATAAATGCCTGGCGGCGAGGGGACCCGATGACGGGTGTCGATGAAGATCACATCTCCGTCGCTGATCGTGGGGGACATGGAGTCGCCCTGACAGGGGAAGCAGGCGACGTTGTGGGCCCGAACGTTTAGCTTGCTGAGGACCCAGGACGGCATCTCCCAGTGGGCCCTTACCACTTCGGACTGAAACGAAATCCCGTTGGTCGTGGAAATCTCGGTAGCGGCAAGCCCGCCACCACCCATGCCGGCGACAAGGTCAATCTCAGCGATCTTTCCGCTCTCACGCCCGTCAGCGAACGTACGGGGCTGCGTCGCAGCTACCGCCTCACGCTCTTCGGCTCCCTTGTGGGCACGGCTCCACCAAATCTTAGTCTCGGACAGCGGGGGAGGTTGCACAAACTCGCCGTCGACAAACAGCCGGCTCTCGTCGTCGGCCTCATCTGCTGGTGTCCGACCGATAGCCCGAACCATGCCCATCTGGGCGTGTCTGTCGCTTGGCTCGATGGGCACACCTGTCAGCAGCCAACTCGCGGACACTCCGAAGGCAGACGAGTAAAGTTCAGCATCTCGCGGCTTGAAATTGTTTTGTCCGTTCTCGTGAGCGCCATAGGTCGAGGGATTTATGCCGATCGCCAAGGCGGCCGACCGCGCGCTGTTGAAGCCTGCAAATTCCCGGGCAAGCCGGAGCCTGTCGCTCATCGAGTGATTCATAAATTCCACGCTAGCTCCTTTCGCGACAGAAATCATGTTGACACGTGACCACGTTTCATGTTCACATGATCAACATGAGCAATGTTGATAAAATTCGATCCGTAGCCGATGTCATCGAAGCCCTTGGCGGCAACGCCGAGATCGCTCGCTACATGGGCTGGCAGCCCAGCCGTGTCAGCGAGATCAAGCGCCGTGGCCAGATGAAGGCTCAGGACTTCCGTTCCTTCCTTCGTATGGCCGAGGACAAGGGTATCGGGACCATCACCGCCGACCTGCTCATCGATTTGCACTGGGTCCGCCCGGAGCGCTTCGCATGATGTCCATCTCCTTGCGTTCGTTTCGTCGAGCCGGAGATAGCAGGGAGGCGCTGTCGTGAGGGCCATTCCTGTTTCCGAATTCGCCAAAAGTGTTTCCCCGGAGAACGTGGTCGAGACCGCCACGTTCTGGTCTGAGGAAATGCAGAAGGCCTTCTTCCGCGGCCTCGGGGATACCCGTGACGCGGCCCGCGGGCGCCTCGCCAGAGAGATCGGGGTGCCGGAGAGCTATCTGAAGCGCCTCCGATACAAAGTCCGCGATCTCTCTGACATCCCGGGCTCGATCCTGATCCGTCTCGCCATCGGCTACGACCGGATCTGCTTGTCCGCTGAGCAACGGGCCGCCGCCATGAAGGCGGAACGCGCCGAACTGAAAGCACCCCATGCGTCTCATCAGGAGCTTGGTGGCTCTTGCCACTGAATGGCTGCTTCTCCGCTGGGAGAGGCTGAAACAGAGGAAACGGAAATGACTGAATCAGCAAAGGCAGGCCACAACAGCGGCCTCGATCCCGCCCAGGAACGGGCCTTCATCCGGGAATTCGGCGCCATCAAGGAAGCCGAGGCTGAAATGGCCGAGCAGAAGGGCGTCCTCTCCGGCGTCTACAAGCGGCTCGAGAACGCCGGCTTCACCAAGGACGATGTGAAGTGGGCCAAGGATCTCGAGAAGAAGAACGTCTCCGAGGTCGTCGCCACCATGCGTCGTCGCATCGCGATCGCCACCATCATGGGCCACGCCGTCGGCCGACAGATGGACATTTTCGAGAAGGACCGGACCCCGCTCGAGGATGCCGCCTATCTCGAAGGTCTCGGCGCTGGCCGCATGCGCAAGGCCAACGCGAACCCCTACGGCATGGAAACTGCTGCCGGCCAGAACTGGCAGAAGGGTTTCAACGAAGGGACCGCAGAGGCGAACCAGGCGCTCGCCGAGGCCATGAACGACAACCTGATCAAGGCTGGCGATGAAAGCTCCGAAGACGGCGAGGGCGGCGATGCCCCGGAAACCGAGACCGAGGAAGCAGAAGGCGCCGAGGAAGACGGCGACGACAATGACGACGACTGGGAAGCAGCAGCGCCGGACGCCAACGTGACGGCTGCTCCCCTGCACTGACGATGCCTGATCCGCCGGCGGCCCGGATATGGCCGCCACTCATTCCCTACATCGAAATGGACCGAGGCTATGGCCAAGGAATTGAAAGCGGAGTTCGCCTCTGAGGCGGAGCTTTGCGCGACATTCATCAAGCAGCTGCCCCAGGGCTGGACCGCCTATGCGGAAACTGCCGGGTTTGACCTACTGCTCGTCCGCGATGCCGACGGCGCTCAGATCGGCGTGGAGGCGAAGCAGACGCTCAATGCCAAGGTCGTTCTGCAGGCCGCCGAAAGCCGAGGTGTGTATCTCGTCGACCACTCCGGTCCTGACTTCCGAGCGGTGCTAGTTCCTTACGGCAAGGCAGGATCGGAACTGGCCGCTGTATGCCGGCTCCTCTCCGTCACTGTCATTGAGATGAAGACGAAGGTCATCTTCCAGCAGCAGCAGTGGGGTCCAAAAAAGAAATTCACTCCAGATCTGCCCGCTGTCGGCGGTTGTTCCTGGAGAGACGACTGGTTCGACCTGGCGCCGTGGAAGCGCTGCGCACTGCCTGAATACGTGCCGGATGTCGTCGCCGGGGCTTCAGCTCCTTCGACCCTGTCGAGCTGGAAGATCTCCGCGATCAAGATCTGCATCCTGGTCGAGCGGACAGGGTTCGTCACGCGCACTGATTTCGCCCAGCTGAAGATCAACCACCGGCGCTTCCTCGACATGGGCTGGCTCAAGCAAAGCGATGAGCGCGGCAAGTACGTGCTCGGCTCATATCCCCTCGATCTCCGTGCCCAGCATCCGACGGTCTACCCACAGATCGAATCTGATTTCGACAAGTGGTGCCCGAAAGATCGGCTGAATTCGCCACTCCTCCATAAGCAGGAGGTGCTGCTGTGAGGCTCTTTCAGGAACTCTGGCCATTTGGCGATCTGCAGCCGCATGCATTCGATGTGATCATGGCCGACCCGCCATGGAAAATGCAGGAGTGGTCGGACAACGGGGACAAATCGAAGTCGACCCAGTCCAAGTACCGGCTGATGACGCTGGCTGAAATCAAGGCGATGCCGGTGCTGGATCTCGCTGCGCCGAACTGCCTGCTCTGGCTCTGGGCCACGAATCCAATGCTGCCTCAAGCGATCGAGGTTGTCCGCGCCTGGGGCTTCACGTTCAAAACGGCCGGCACGTGGGTCAAGACCACCAAGCACGGCAAGATCGCGTTTGGTACCGGCTATGTTCTTCGATGTGCCAGTGAACCTTTCCTGATCGCCACGCGCGGTGAGCCGAAGACGGCAAAGAACGTCCGGTCCGCCTTCCTCGGTCAGATCCGAGAGCACTCCCGAAAACCAGAAGAAGCTTATCGCGAAGCGGAGCGGCTGATGCCGGCCGCCAATCGCCTCGAGCTTTTCAGCAGAACAAACCGCAACGGCTGGACCGCCTTCGGAGACGAAGCCGGCAAGTTTGGAGAAGCAGCATGATCAATTGGTACTGGCTCCTCGTCATCGTGATCATCGTGACGATCATCACCGCCGCCTTCTTCGTCGACAGCGACGATTTCTGAGGAGGTGACGATGACCCGCATCCTCGCCCTAGACCCTGCCACGGTGATCGGCTGGAGCCTCTACGATACCGAGAACCCGATCTCCGCGATCCAGTGCGGCTCGATCACCTTGGAAGGTAAAGGAGCCTTCGAAAAGGTGAAGTCTGTCCGGCAACTTCTGCCGAAGCTGATCAAAGAGCACCAGCCGGATTTTGTGGTCTTCGAAACCCCGCTCTCTCACATCCCCCAATACGAGAAGAAGGGGAAAGCCGACATGCTCGGTAACGAGCAGGTGTCCACCACGATCAATGCCGGCACCATTCTCCAGCTCAACCGGATCTCCGGTGCCGTCCAGGCCGTCATCGAGGGCTTCAACATCCCCTGCGAAGAGGTCCGCCCGATGACCTGGCAGACCGTCATTCCGAAGAAGATCAAGGGCGGCACCAAGGATCGGGTCCGGCAGTTCTGCGACATGTTCAACATCATCGGCAAGAACGCCGATGCGCGCGACGCCGCAGTAATCGCGCTCTGGGCCGCTGGTCGCAGCCAAGTTCTCAAACTCAACAAGATGACCGGAGGCGCAGCCGCATGAATATGCGAACCCTTTTCGATACCGCGGCGCCGATCCACACGCTGAAACTCTGGCAGGGCCGGCCGCTTATCGTTGACAGCTTTGCCGGAGGCGGTGGCGCTTCGACCGGTATTGAGATGGCGCTGGGCCGGTCGCCCGACATCGCCATCAACCACAATGAGGCGGCGCTTGCTCTGCATGCGGCCAACCATCCGGAGACGCTTCACCTCTCAGAGAACGTCTACAAGGTCGATCCCCTCGATCATATGCGCGGCTGCCATATCGGCCTGATGCACTTCTCGCCGGACTGTAAACACTTCTCGAAGGCTAAGGGCGGCAAGCCGGTCGAACGCAACATCCGCGATCTCGCCTGGATCATTCCGGGCTGGATCGAGCGGATCCAGAAGAGTGGCGGCAAGGTCGACGTCGTCACCATGGAGAACGTTGAGGAGTGGAAAGACTGGGGCCCGTTGATCGAGACTGAACGCGGGCTGATGCCTTGCCCTGACCGGCGCGGGCAGACTTTTGAGGCCTGGTGCAAGAAGATCCGCAAGCTGGGCGGCAAGATCGAGTGGCGTGAACTCAAGGCCTGCGATTATGGCGCGCCGACGATCCGCAAGCGGCTGTTTCTGGTCATCCGATTCGACGGCAAGCCAATTGTGTGGCCGGAGCCAACCCACGGACATCCGGACAGCGACGACGTGATCGAGGGGCGCAAGCTGCCTTGGCCCGGCGCCTACACGATCATCGACTGGTCGTTGCCTTGCCCCTCAATCTTCGACACCAAGGCCGAGATCTGGGAAAAGCATCGCCTGCGCGCAGTGCGTCCGCTGGCCGACAATACGATGGCCCGGGTGGCTCGTGGCATGAAACGCTATGTGCTCGATGCCGAGCGGCCATTCTTGGTCAACCTCACCCACGGCGGACGTGAGGAAGACCTTACTGAGCCGCTTAGAACAATCACCGCTGCCCATCGCGGAGAGAAGGCGCTCCTGGCTCCTTCAATCAGCCGGTTCAACACAGGCGCCACAGGCAGCGCCATGGACGAGCCTCTGCCGACGATCACGGCGAACAGCTACATCAAGAAGCCGGGCGGGGCGGCACCGGTCGGTATGATCGCGCCTGTCCTCACCTACGCGCAGCAGGGCGGCGGTGTGCGATCTGTCGCGGATCCGCACCATACGATCACAGCTAGCGGTAAGGATCAGAATGCCGTGATCGTGCCACATCTGACGGCCTTTTACGGGCCCGGAGCCGGTGGCGAAGATCGATCTGCCGATGTTTCCGAGCCACTTCGCACCATCACGACGGAAAACCGCCATGCAGTGATCGTTCCCACGCTCGTCCAAACGGGCTATGGCGAGCGGGAAGGGCAGGCA
This sequence comes from Allorhizobium sp. nf9_anc, assembly GCF_056323085.1. Taxonomy (NCBI): domain Bacteria; kingdom Pseudomonadati; phylum Pseudomonadota; class Alphaproteobacteria; order Hyphomicrobiales; family Rhizobiaceae; genus Allorhizobium; species Allorhizobium sp. nf9_anc. The sequence continues at coordinate 1,351,317 of NZ_CM150481.1, forward strand.
CCTCGCTCTCTCGACATCGATAAGCCTCTCGGAACGATCGTTGCTGGTGGCGTAAAACATGCAGTAGCGACTGCCTTCGTTGCCCAGCAGAACAACGACAGCCGACGGCTCGGTGGCGTCAACCCAGGTCGTAGTGCGGATGAGCCGTTGTCCACGGTTACCGCCACTGGGGCGCAACAGTCACCCGTCATGGCCTTCATCGCTCGGCAGTTCGGGACAAGCACCGGCCACGGTCTGGAACGGCCGCTGGGGACGACGACGGCTGGAGCAAACAAGTCCCAGCTGATCGCGCCGTATATCTCGGCCTATTACGGCGTCGATCAGGATACGCCGATGAGCGACCCCCTTCATACCGTCACAACGCGAGAGCGCTTCGGTCATGTCGAGATCTTGGTCGACGTTCCGCCGTTCCGGCCTGAGCAGGAAGACCGGGCGCGTCAGGTAGCGGATTTCCTTCGGGCTCACGGGCTTTGGGATGAGCGGGAGTTCGTCACGCTGGAGATCAACGGGCACACCTTCGTCATTGTTGACATCGGCATGCGCATGCTGACGCCGCGCGAACTCTTCAATGCCCAGGGGTTTCCCCCTGATTATGTCATTGAGGGTGTCTGGCAAGGCGAAGGAGAAGCTCGGCGGTTCGTGCAGTTTCCGAAAGACGTGCAGGTCAGCTGCTGCGGAAACAGCGTCAGCCCCTATCCGTACGCCGCGATCGTGGCATCGAACTGCGAAGACCTAGCCGAGGTGCTGGAGGCCGCAGAATGACCAGCCCAACCAGTGTGGCTCACCAATTCATCGCAGCAAACCCAGAAGCCGCTGAGATCGTGCACCAGCTCATCTCTGAACGACGGATGATGGGTCTGACCCCGACCCAGCGGAAAGCCCTTGAGTTCGTCCGGTCCTTCTCGGAGCGCGAGGGCATCATGCCGACCTTCGATGAGATCCGAGCCCACCTCGGTCTGGGATCGAAAAGCCGGGTCCACACCATTCTCACAGCTCTCGAGCAGCGCGGCCACATCGATCGGCTTCCCGGCAAAGTACGAGCAATCAGACTGAAATGACCATGACAGAGCAGGAACGCCAACAGGCGCACTACAAGGAGGTCCGCGAGCGGATCTGGGGCGCCAAGCCCAAACTGAAGAACCCCACCGGCGTTGTGACGACCGTGGTCAGGGGGGCGAGCTATAAACCTCTCCGTCCGCTCTGGACGCAGAAGCCCATGCAATTCGATGCCCATGTCACTGCCTACTGGATGTGGGTGGCGGAGCAGTCATCTCCAAAGCGGGCCTACATCAAGCAGCGCGCCCTCGAGCTTGGTTTCACCTTCGAGGACATCGTTGGTGACGGCCGAACCCGCAAAGTGGTTGCCGCGCGTCATCTCATTGTCTGGGAAGTGAAATCTATTTGGCCAGATGCCTCCTGGCCCGAACTAGGCCGCATTCTGGGCGACCGAGACCACACCACGATCCTCTACTCGTTCCGCAAGATCGAAGAGCAGATGAGGTGCGATCTGTGAAAAGCACCGTCCGCGAAATGCCGAACAACCTCGAGGCGGAGCAGGCCATTCTGGGTGCTGCGCTGATGAACAACCAGGCTTACCACGTCGTCTCGTCGTATCTGATCCCAGAGGATTTCTACGAGCCGATCCACCAGAAGATCTGGAAGGCGATCGGCGATATCGTGATGAGCGATCGCGTCGCCACCCCCATCAACGTCAAGTCGTTGCTGCCCGAGATTGATCTCGGCGGGATCACGATATCGGAGTACCTCGCCAGGCTCTGCGCCGAGGCCGTCACTGTGGTCAATGCCAAAGACTATGCCTCGGTCATCCATGACCTTTCACTCCGCCGCGCGCTGATCGTGATTGGTCAGGACATGATCAACGAGGCATACGACGCGGCCTACGAGAACACCGTCCAAACCCAGATCGACGACGTCGAGCAGCGCATCTTCGAACTGTCGGCCGCACACCGGGAGCAGGCTGGGAAAGGGCGTTTCGCCGGCACCGCGGTGGTTTCTCAGTATCTCGAGTTGGTCACCCCAGACCCCCGACGCCGGTCGATGCATGGCGTCCCGATCGGGCTGAAGGAGCTGGCCACGGTCCTCTCTGAGCGCGTGTTTGAGCCGACCAACGTCTACGGCCTCCTGGCATCATCAGGCGAGGGGAAGACGTCTCTGTTGCTCGTGCTGGTCAGAGCCGCGATCGCCAACGGGAACCCGGTTCTCATCCTCTCGTACGACCAGAGCGGTCAGCAGATCGTGGCCCAGATGGTGGCCCAAGAGCTGGGAATTGAAACCCGGATCCAGCGCGGCGGCCACATGACCGACAAGCAGATCGACCGTGCCACCGAGTACGTCCGGAGGATTGCCGAGGCCCCGTTCGAGGTGAAGGACTGCGACTCCTCCAAGGACACGGCCAAGCGCCTGACGAAGTACGCGAAGGAGTTCATTCGAAAGAACGCCAACGGCAAGACCCCTTTCATCGTCGTCGACCACGCCTCCACCATCAAACCGGAGAAAGAGGACATTCACGCCGACCAGGGCACAAAGGCGCGCAATGCCATCCAAGAGATCAAAGCGTGCGCCAAGGGTACCCAGGCCGCCTTCCTGGTGCTGATGCAGCGCGGCTCTGAGGGCACGAAGCGCTTCAACCCGCGTCCCATCAAGTCCGACGTCTACGGTGGCCAGGCAGCAATCCAGCCCTGGGATGCAATCGCCTTTCTGTATCGCGCCGAGGTCTACCTGCAGGAGCAGCTCAACACCGCGAAGAACGACAAGGAGAAGAACGACATCGAGACCCGGTTCCATCAGCAGTACGGGCCCGACATCGAGAACACGGCCGAGATCGGCGCGCTGAAGGTCCGCTTCGGCACCACCACCCAGCGGCGCAAGGTCCGCTTCATCCCAGAATTCACCCGGTACGAGTCCATCTATGTGGCCGACTACGAAGACCAAGGAGACCTCCTGTGAAGTCCGATTTCCTCCCCGAGTACGGTCACATGTCCCTGAACGGGCAATATGCCGCCCTCTACCGGTTCTTCACCAACCAGTCATGGCGGCACGTCTGTGACCCGAAGACCAAGAAGCCACTCCTATTCGGGAGCGTCGGCAAGGCGATCGAGGCTGCCAAGGAGCATGTCCGAGAGAAGCTCAACCCCGACCTGAAGATCGCCGAACCCGTGATCGACGAAGACGACAAGGCGCTGCAGGACGTCCTCGGGATTGAGCAGTGGCGCGCTGCGAAGGTCGAGGAGCGGGCGGAGAACCAGATCATTCGAAACCGGAAAACAAAGTCCCGCGTCCAGGTCGAGCGCAAAGGGGAGGGCCGGCGCCGTGTCGGGAAAAAGGTCTAAGCCGCCTCCGACGAAGAGGCATCACACCGAGCGTTTCCGGTTCCCGGGGGCGCGCACTGAAAGATGGACAAACGCGAAGGCGGCATGGATCGCCTTCCACCTCGGGCAGCAGCTTTCCTCCGTGGATGTGGCGGAAATGATGCGGGACGGCACCTCTGCCCCGACAATCCGGAGGATGATCAAACTCTGGGGGCTACCGATGAAGGGCATGCGGCGAGGAATTGTGGTATCCATCCCTCGCCAGAGCCGTGTAAGGCTCGAAAAGCTGGCTTCCAAACGTGGCATCACCCCAGAGCGGTACTTGGATCGGATCTGCCTCTTCGCGATCCGAGACGACATGTTCGATGCAATCGTGGACGAGGGCGGCGATGACGACTGAATGGACACCTGAACTGGTGAAGGCGGCTTTGGTCGATGCCTTCGAAATCGACTATGACACGGGCGGCCGGGTCGGTCCGAAGATGTATGGCTCCGCCATGCCGGACTACCTGGTCGACTCCAAGGATCTCTGGTGGCAGCGGGAATCCGGCTCGAATAAGGTCGGCCGTATGCGGGCGAAGGTTCAGCGGCGATCGGTCGAGATCTCCCGTATGGAAATCGTCCTGCTCGGGCACCGAGACCAACGGGGCCGAGAGCTACCGAACTGGCTAGGCGGTTATCTCCGGGACATGGAGGGCCCGCGGAATTGCCTCGAGGCGCATGCGGTAAACTCAGCGTTCTGGAACATCCGGGGCAAGCAGTTCGATGCTAAACGGTTCTGCAAGCGGGTCTCCTGGAGTTATTGGACTTACCGGTCCCGCCGCGATCGAGGGGCTGCCATCATTGCTCATCACCTCAACGAGCTCGGCTTGCAGCCATGGCGGTAGAACGGATCTCGTGCTGCGTCCCGTTCTGCCGTCGGACCCGCCATAATCGCGAAGGCTTTTCCGAGTGGATGTGCCGGGATCACTGGATGGCAGTCTCGTCGACCAAAAGACAGCGGTACTACAAGCTGAGACGGCGGTACCGCAGGAGGTTCGGAGATAACGGCTTCTGGGCATACCCTGCGGGTTCACCAGATCGCATTGAAGCCGTCAGGCTGGATAAGCTTCTCGGCAAGACGTGGGAAGCCTGCCGAGTGGCAGCAATTGAAAGGGCGGCCGGTATCTAGGGCCGCCCTCCTGATTTCAGATCAGCGCTCGAAATGCAATGACGCTGGAGCCCAGCACCGGGATCCAGAATAGCAGCCGGCGCACATAGTAGCCTCGTCCCGGCCCAGGAGTGGCCCTAGGCGCGAAATCTGGAACGAACCGAGCATACGACCCCGGAACCCACGGCTCTGCGCTCTCCATTGCTGGACGGGCCAGCCCGCGCGCCTCACGCATCCGGTCACGGAATTGCCAAACGGCTTCCTCCGAATTCTCCACATCTGCATAGCGAGCGAGCAGGGGTGTCGAGGCCATCACTGCATCCCGTTCGATCAAGGAAATCGGTCCGACCTGAGCTGAGGGCGGTAGGATTTCAACCTTCTCCACCTTGGTGGGGACGCCTGTATCATCGAGCACCGAGATCAGAGCTTCACCAACGGCGAGCTTGGTGATTTCTGCTCTGACATCCACACCACGGTTCTCCCTGAAGGCCTGAGCCGCGGCCTTCACCATGCGCTGGTCCTTCGGGGTGTAGGCGCGCAGCGCATGCTGGATCCGGGAGCCGAGCTGGGCCAGCACGGTATCCGGGATGTCAGCCGGCGACTGGGTGACGAAGTAGACGCCGACGCCCTTGGAGCGGACGAGACGGACGAGGCGTTCAATCTGCTGCACCAATTCCTTCGGGGCGTCCGTGAAAAGCAGGTGGGCCTCATCGAAGAAGAACACCAGTTTCGGCTTCTCGATGTCACCAGCCTCCGGCAGGACCCGGAACAGCTCGGTCAAGAGCCAGAGCAGGAAGACAGCATAAAGCTTCGGACATTCCATCAGGGTGTCGGCATGTAGGAGGTTGATCACTCCGCGGCCGGAATCGTCGACCCTCATGAAGTCGGTAATATCGAATGGCGGCTCTCCGAACAGCTTTTCGCCGCCCTGGCTCTCCAGTGACAGCAATTGCCGCTGGATCGACGCAATGGAAGCCGAGGTGATGTTGCCGTATTGCCGGCAGATATCCTCGCGATTGTCCATCATGTCGTTGAGGGACCAGCGGAGGTCATCGAGGGTCAGCATCCAGTCCCGTTCATCCTCGGACTTCCTGAAACAGATTTCCAGCGCACCTTCCTGGGTCTGGTTCAGCTTCAGCATGCGGGCGAGCAACCCGGGGCCGATTGCCTGCACCGAGGTCCTGATCCTGGTGCCGTGCGTTCCGAAGATGTCCCAGAGCTGCACGGGGAACCGGTCCGGGGTGAATTTCCCCGCCATGGCCACAGCGCGGGTCGCCAGTGGGCTCCCGTGGTCACCGAGGGCGGCGACACCGGACAGATCGCCTTTGACGTCTGCGGCGAAGACAGGGACCCCAGCGCGCGAGAATTCTTCTGCCAAGTGCTGGAGAGTGCTGGTGTTATGGGTGACGGTGAAATCCCCCATTACGCAAAGATGATCTCCATCGAGCTCAAAGCCGAAATATTCGCCCTCGCCAATATACTCGACCTTGAATCCCGTATTCAGAACATCCTTTTTCTGGCGACGTGGTGCGGCCTGTTTCCTGGGGACCTTCGTAGGAATAGTCTCGACATGCCCACTGATGGTCACCCGCCAGTATTGTCCCTCGAAGCCCGAAGATTTGATGGTTTTCGTAGTCTGCGACCGATAAGCCGCGAGCCCCAGCGACCGCGCAACGAAGCAAAGGTCTTCAGCGAAAGTGTCGTATTTTGTGACAATTTCGAAATGGCCGTTGTGGTAGTAGCCGTCCCCATCAATCACTCCGGCAAGAAATTCACGTCTTCTCTCGATAGTGTTTCTCTTCACCCACTCAGGGACGAAGTGATCGGTTTTCTTGTGGAATCCTACAGCTCTCCAGAAGTCGTCGTCCTGTGAGAAGCGGATTTGGGTGCACCCCCGGTCTGTACTGACTTTGGCGTCAGGGAACGCCTGAAGCACCACATCATGCAGCACCGTGTCTTTCTCATTCAGGCTAAAGACCGCATTGTGCTTGCTACCTTCCGCCATGTAGAGGCCGAACAGGTACGGATCAGCAGAAATTCCGCGCTGTTGAAAGGTGCAGCCCACTCTCCAGAGCTTGAAGACATGCTTCATTGTCTTGCTCCAACCAAGGTACTCGTTCAACGGCACGTTGACGATGTGACCCTTCTGCTGGCTATCGGAGCGCGTGGAGGTAAGCCGAAGCGAGAGGATGTGAACGTCATTGCAAACCCAAGGCTCGCCTTTTGTGGGGATGATGCGGTAAAGCGGGCCGACTCCCCTGGAGACGGACAGTACGTTTCTAGGTGTGCCGTCAGGTCCCATTAGCCGGTCCCCAGGTGCCACGTCCTCGACCGGAAGGACGTCGCCTTCCCACATCAACATGGGCGTTCCCTTACCCCAACACTTGCCGGTACCCGTGGAGCCAGTGACAAGACCATGGCGATTGGCCCGGGCGAGCGGCAGCGATACGGTTTTCCCGTCCTTCGTTTTCCCAATATCAATGTTCATTGTTCAGGTCCTTCGCCAAGAACGGATATTCACCATCCTCCGGCCGCCAAGTATCGAGTCGGATCATTTCGGCCGCAGCCTGTCGGGCCTCAGGGATCGCTCCGGGGCAGTTCTTCAGAAGCCGCATGAAGACAGGCACCCAGATCGGGATATCCTGCTCACCGCTCGCCCATTGCTCGACACGCTTGGCCTCGAAACCAAGGATACGAGCAAAGGCTAGACGGGGCATGTCGATGCCATCCAAAGCCTCCCGGAACTGCTGCGGGTTCATCCTGTCATAGGTGTATCGGCGGCTCATAACGATCCTTTCAAGCTCGCCACTATTGGCTGTCATCAGCATAGCATGTCCTTTCCTAGTTGGCACAATTGCCTGTCATTCAATCAAGTCTGGCTGGCAGCTTCGTCCGCTGGCCTTGGTACGCAAAGGCGCCTTATCGCCTCCGCTCTGGTTGCAATCCGGTTAGCAAATCTGTAGTCATCGATCGCCTTCAGCTCGTCGTCCGTGAACATCACGGGCACACGGTTATTCCGGGGCGCATCAGCTTTTGTCATTGCGCTTGTCCTCCTCAATTGCCCTGCGGATCATTCGCCTGACAGCCTCACTCGTAGATCTGATGCGGTGATCATAGCAGTATTCCTCGAGTGCCCGCTTTTCGGAAGGCGTCAGGAACATGTTGAACCGTTCGCTCTTGGTCTCCTTCATGTTCGTCGCTCCAGTGCTTCGACAGCTGCCTCTAGGCGGACCACTAGGGAAGTTAGATCAGGAGACGACTGCAATGAATTCTCCAGCCGCGCAACTATTTCCGCTGTCATGCTTCGGTGTGATCGTGCTGCAGCATCTTCGATCCGCGCTTTAATTGACTCTGGCAAGCGAAGGCGGAAGTGGGGATCGGCGCGGCTCATAGATGGGGCTCCTGCTTCTGAGAAAAGCTCATGACTTGCTGAGGTCAAATACCTTTCGATGGCGATGACGATTTCGGTGTTCATGCTCCGGTGGTTCTCTTTAGCCACCTTGGCAATTGTGCCTCTCATACCATCAGGGAAGCGGACCATGAATTTGTCGGCGGTTTGAGCGTATCGGATGTTTTGGCTCAACGTGGTCATTCGCCGTGCTCCTTTTTGTCGGCTTCCAGCCCCATTTTGCAGAGCCGACGGACGGCCTCGGAGAGACTCGCGACGCGGTTCTGAAACCGCCATGCTTGAATCGCCTCTAGTTCCTCACCGGATATCTTCATGTGAATTCTGTCGGCCTCAGCTCCTGAGGCGCTAAGCTTGGGTCGCGCCATGGTCAAACCTCCGCCTCTATGCGAGCCAGAACGGTTTCGGCCTGCTGGACCTCGGCGAAGTCAAGCCACCTAGATTTGCAGGTCTCGACGAGCGCCCGCAGCGCGGATTCCAGATCGCTGGCCAGCCATGCGGCGCCCTCGCTGCAGTCGATGACCCGGCCGCCTTCGCCGCTCATCTCCTCGCCGTACTGCTCGGCGTAGGCATCCCGCATCTTCTCGCGGGCTTTGGCCTCGGCGTCTTCGTAGCCGGTCGCCCGGACATAGCAGCCGAATTCGCCTTGTTCGGGGTCGTTGTCCTGCCAGGCCAGCAGGACGGAATAGGTTTTCAGGTCGGTCATATTCGTTTCCTTTTGAAGTGGCCCACAATTGGGCTGGCTCAGAGCTGGCGATATCCGGGCCCATAACAGGCCCTGCATTCCAATCGGTCGAATTGAAAGCCAAGATCGGCGGCACGGCGGAGCATGATCAGTTGGCCCTCTCTGGCCCGTATGCGCCGTAGCTTGCTGTTAATCTCGGGTTTGGCATCGAGCATATCGAGCGGGAGCAATACCCCGCAGGTATCGCAGCCGGTGCAGGCCTCGAGAATTGGCGTTCCGCATGCAATGCAGCGGTCGCCGCCATCCATGGCCGTTTCTCCGCAGTTCTCGCATGCCCATTCGGTCTCGCTGTCATTGTGTTCAGAGCAATCTGGATCGGTGACTATCTGACGACCTTGAAAGAAACAGCCGCAAGACAAGGTGGTGAGGGGTTCAGCCATTTGCGAAGGCCTCGCAGAATTCCCGGATCAACTCGTATTCGTCCGGATTGTCTTCCTCGACATGCTCCAGCGCTGCGGCATGTGGCGCGCTGCCTTCCTGCATTCGCTGCCAGATGTAGCGCCATGCGTCTGTATCATCCGCGAATGTCCCGGCCTCGTCGTCGCGCTGGATTGTTGCGCCTTTGCCGCCGTAGAAGACGCCCCAGCCCTCGGCCTTAGCGGCCTCCTGCCATTGCTCGGCAGGCTCCGACAGGTCAACTGGCACGCTCTCGCCATCGCTGTCGAATTCGATCACGGTAAAGGCATTGGCCGACGAGCCGGGGCGCTGCATGATTTCAAAAGCCTGTCGCGCGGCGTGGAAAGGCGAGGTGGCCGCCGCAATGTCAATTTCCCATTGGACGAGATAGCGGGGCATCAGCGCGCTCCCTCTGCCTGGGAAATAGCCGCATCGCATACCCCAATCAGATAGGCTTGGCGGGTCACCCACTCTTCGCCTTTGCCCTCGGCCTCGTATTGCCGGCGGAGCATTTCCATCTCGACACGGCAGAGCTTGAGAGCGTCCAGCATGACAGGGGCGGCAGCGCGCACGGGGTCAACGGCTGCATTCAATTCGCTATCGTTGCAAAGCCCGTAGAAGGTCATGGCTGACGACATGAAGTCATCATCTTCCATTGGCAAATCTTCGCTGTCCATGTGGTCATAACTGCCGATCTTGTCCCGGCTCCCTGCATATCGCTCGGCAACAATTGCCGCCGCTTCGTCGTCGTTGTTTGCGGGAACGTAGATCGTCACCGCTGCCCAGACGTCGACGCCGATCATCTCGAGTTCGTTGCTCATTGCTTTCAGCCTTTCAAATCGAGCCACAATCGGCCCAGGGGTTAGCCGTGGACGGCACCGGCGATCACCGGAAGCCAGTAGATGAAGGCGCTAAGAAACAGCACCATCGAAGAGAATTCGCAGACCAGGCGGATCATCGACCCGCCACCAGTTCGGCGTGAATTTTCTGAATAACGGCATCCTGCGAGATGGCTTGGCCCGTGGTTGTGCGACCCCATACACAGAGACCGGCAAAGTCCTTATCGACCTTCTCGCCGTGCTTAGTTAGTTCATCGGCCAGCCAGTCCGAAACGATCCAGTGCTCGAAAACTTCCCACTGGTAGGGTTCGATTCCATGCGTTTCGCAGAGGTCCTGCCACGTCGCCACGGTGATATCGAAAATGCCGTGTTCCGGGTGGCGAACAAGCCCCGCACCGTGGCCGATCCAGCCCTCCTGCGTTGCCGCCTCTTCCCAGTCTTCCACCGAATAGCAGAGCTCCTGCGCCTGTTCGTGCAGAGCATCCATATCTTCGTTGACGTGGTCGACATTCCAGCCGCTCGCGAGCGTGGCGACGAGAGAGGAAACGCAGTGAAAAACCTCGCGGGAAACGAGTTGATCAGCGGTGATGGTCATCGGTTGAACCTTTCAAAATCGGGCACAATTGCCCCTGTCTGGCTTGCGGCCATGTATCCGGCCCCCATGGGGGTGAGGGCCGGTAACATCGCGGCAAGGTCAGTGAATGCGGACGGTCAGACCATCGATCAGGAAGGCGGATTTCCGGGCGATTGTGGCGCGCCGATCATTGCGGCGGACCTTGCCGGGAAGGCGCTTTGCGAAGGTGTCGCGGCGGTTCTCGTGGATGGTGGTCATGGGGAAAGTCTCCTCTTCTAGCTGTCACAGTTGACGGGGGTGGAAAGGCTTAGGTCATGAAACTGGTTACGGTGGTTCCGCATCATCGGCGGCAAGGGCATCTCCGGCGAGGGCAAGGGCGAAACAGGCAAGGAAGGTGCGGCGGTTCATTGGTCACGGCTCCCACTGTTCGACGGCCTGCAGGATCACGTCCCAGTCATCGGACTGGATTTCGCCGCTTGCCTCCTGAGACCTGCCATTGACGAAGACGACGGCAAACCGTGGGCTTTCCGGGATATCCCGCGCCGATGGATCGGGGAAATCAATGAAGACATGAGCGAACGGCCCTTGGCAGGTGAAATCACCGGCCGCGATGAATGAAGGGCAGATATCCCCGGACCAGCTGCAGTCCTGCCAACCCGCCGGCATAGCGGGCAAAGTGCTTTGATCGAATGAGGGGAAGGCGTCGGCCATCTTCTGAAACTTGCTCATGGTCACGCCTTCGCGAAGAACTTGATGTTGGCGAAAAGAGCGTTGACCTCGGCGCCGATGCCGACGGCCTTGAACCGGTCCCCGGACTTGATGCCGTCGGGAGCGTCACCGGCCTTGCATGCTGCCTCGAGCTTCTCCGACTTCACTGCGGGGCTTTCACATACCTGCCGGAACTGTTCCGGAAGATCAGCGGAGAGGGCGGGGAATGACACAAGCGCGAGGCTTGCCGCGATCAATGCGGTTTTCATGGTCTCACCTTTCGATATGGCACTGTTGCCAGATAACGGCCCGCAGGCCGTTGCCTCGGAACAGGTCAGGCGGCGGCCTTGGCATCGATTATGCGGAAGAGGGCCAGACGAGTGGCGGACGCGTCCCGGCTTGCCTTGTTTTGCCGTCCAACGGTGGCGGCTTCACAGAAACCAGCGATCCGCGAGTAACGGTAACCGATGGCGTCATCAGCCTGCCAAGCGGCAAGCGTCTCCAATGTGGGGGCCGTGGGGAATGAATGGTCGTCAGAAACGAAGATATGGGAAGAGTTCGGGTTGCTGGTGGTCATGGTCTTAAGCCTTTCAGGTCCGGCACAGTCGCCGATGGTGGTTCTAACGGTTGATCACCCGCAACGGTGACCGCCTTTCCGTCATGCTGTCCCGACAAGCTACCTTGCCTCACGCTTAGGACCGTATCGCCTCACCCGCACTGTTTAGAGCCGTTGCTAGTGGTTCGTCCCGGCTGTCGTCTGCGTCTCCGCTTTCGATGGTTTGACCATACCAGAAACACAGATCATGTCAACATGAAACGTGTAGATAATGCGCAGATGCTGCAGAAAGTTTGGGAGAAAATGCTTTGTCGCCAATGCTGCCGCAATGCCTGGGACTGGCTGCAACATCCAACATGTTAACCTGATCTCTCCGCCGGTCCGCTGCCGTGGTCCTTCACCTTGCCCCGGCAGACTCCGCCGCTCCTTTGCCATCCATGCAACTGGACGGCATAAACGGCACAACAAAACGGCATGATGGCCACAGTCGACGAAGGGCGGGGGCGATACCTTCAACCGCTGCCAGGCAGCCAAGCCAAACGGTTTCGGGTTTCGGTCTGGCTCGACGAGCTGCAGGGGCTAGACCTTCAAGGCCAGCACTGCCAGCACGGGCCACGCCTTCCGGCTTTCCGGTTGCAGGGTGGACACCATGAGGGGGCAGGCAAGGGCAGGACCTGCACCGGCCACCATGACCCACGGGGCAGGGGCTGAACTGGCCAGGCCAGCAGATCACCAAGGGCAGGCAGAGAGCAAAGCCACACAGAGCGGCGAGGACAGCAGGGCTGGGCTGGGCAGTGGTGACCCAGCGCGCAACATGAGCAAGCCCCTTCCTGGGCCAGCCATGGCGGCAAATGAAGGCTCTAGGGACCGTATGAGGGCCAGGCGGCATGCGGGGCGCAGCACCCCCGATCATGGCGCAAGTTATTTTGCATAGGGGAGGTCTTCCCCTGCCGATTTTGAGAGGCCAAAATGGCGCCGCGTGAGGGCGAAAAACCTGATCTCCACTGGCCTGAAACACGGTCGATGGTTCGGGTCCATGAGGCTGAAATCAATGGGAAACCCGGCGCTGTGTGCATCGACGATGCCGGCGAGGTCGTGTTTCACAGCAACAACCGTTCAGCGGTCTGGTTCTTTGTCACCGACAACGATCTTGAGGCGGTTCAGCTGCATTGATTGAGACGGGAGTGCCGCGAGGCGCCTATGCGGAAGTATCCCGCACTCGGCGCTGAAGCCTAGGGCCACACCGACGTGGCTAGAACAGCGGCAAACATGCGGATGTAGCTCAGTGGTAGAGCAGTGGGTTTCCACCCCATGTGCGCGGGTTCAATTCCCGCTTTCCGCTCCACTTCGCCTGAAAAGGCCCGAACCGGCGGCCCCGGCAAAAGGAGAAGACGCATGAGCGCCCCAGTATGCAGAGCTAAATTTCGACTGGTTTCCCGCAATGAGAACCAGGCCGGCTATTCCTTGGCTTTCGAGCCCGTCACCGCAGGAAGCCCGGAGAACGATCAGTTTTTCAAGTGGACGCCGTGGGGGAAGGTCGAGATCGGGACCATCAACCCCGACGCAGCCGCAGGCTTTAAGGTCGGTGGCGAATACTATCTCGATTTCACGCCAGCCAACTGAGGCGTGGATCTCAAGACCACCCAGGACTTGGAATTCCGAGGTGGCTGCTTCCGGGAGCACAGACCGGATAGGAGTAGGCAAGCCTCCAAGGGCGAAACCAGGTGCGGCCTACCTGAGCATACGCCAGCCTGGGGCAGAGATACGGCGCCGATACCGATCAACCGGCATCTGCAAAGGCGCCGCCAATGGGCCTCACCGGGAAACTGGTGAGGCCTTTCGTATTCCAGCGGTTGCAAAACAGCCGCGAAGGTGCCGGCAGAGACGGCAAAACAGCACCAAAAGGTTGAAGCAGTGAAAATTCGGGTCGATGTGCATCAGGCCAAGGGCTTCGAGGCCTTCCTGAACTCGATCGGCACCGAACTTCGCCCAGCCGCGGCCATGGGCCTTAACGAGCACGTCGCCGAGCAGCGTCGTCAGTCCGTCGTTCGGATCTCGGACTTCACCGGCGTCCCAAAGGGCCGCGTCGGTGGAAAGACACGGCTGATTAAGGCATCCGCAGGCGCCACCATGCAGGCAGTGGTTCGCACCTCTGATGTCGCGATCCCGCTTGCTGAATATGGCAACCCGGTCTGGGTTCGGGATCTCAACCCGATGGCTGACGGCAAGCGAGGTGGTTCGGTGTCCTCCATGAAGGGCGCCGAGGCCACAGGCTGGAACGTCCGCCGGCAGTTCCCGGGCGCATTTGTCGCCAACGGCCAGGTCGTCGTCCGCAAAGGCAAAGGCAAAGGGCCTCTCAAGGTCCTCTCCATGGCGGTGCTCGCCAACGAACTGGCGAAACCGACAAGACCGAACACGAAAGCGGCGGAGCAATTCGCCGCGATCGATATGCAGAAGCGAGTTATGCGCCACGTAATCCGGGCGCTCGGTACCTGAGTTATGGCAAGTAAGGCGAAGACGGCAGGTCACTGGATCCCGGAGACCTGCACGAAAGCCGACTTGTCCGTAATCCTCGGGATCTCGCTGCGCAGCCTGACCGATCTCGACACCAAGGGCATCTTGGTCCGGGCGCCGAAGCGGAACCTCTACCTCACCAAGCCTTCGATGGACGCCTATCTGGGCCGCCTTCGTCAAACGGCTGCCGGCAGGTCCGAGGAGGTCCGGAACCCGCTGGCTGATGAGCGTCTCGCCAATGAGAAGCTGATCCGCCAGATGAACGAGCTCAAGCTCGCCCAGATCAAGGGCGAGAACCTTACGCTGGATGAGGTTTCTGAGAGTTGGACAGCCTTTGCCGCCCAGGTGAAGTCGGCAGTGCTGACGATCCCCGGGAAAGCCCGGACTTCGATCCCGCACCTCACCAACCATGACGGTGAGACCCTGAAAAAGATGTGCCGTGACGTCCTCAACGATCTCGCCAACGAGGTCGAGGCCGGGGTCATCGGCGGGAACAAGAACGATGTCAAACCGAAGTAGCGCTGTTCAGCGGCTCTTCGGCGATATCTCCAAGTCGCTGCGGCCTCCGCAGGAGATGTCCTTTTCCGAATGGGCGTCGTCCGGGGCCTTCAGGATCGCCACGGGGGCCTCGATCGGCCGCTTCCATCCCTGGAAGTTCCAGCGCGGCATCCTGGATGCCATGGGCGACCCGACTATCGAGAAGGTGTCCGTCATCAAGGCGGCCCGAACCGGTTACACACTATCGCTCGTGGCGACGATCGGGGCTTACGCGGTCAATGATCCAAGCCCGATCATCCTGTTGATGCCGACGGATGATGATGCCAGGGGCATCGCGGTTGACGAAATCGACCCAGCCTTCAGGCAGAGCCCTGCACTCAGGGGCCTGATGAAGGTCGGCCGGTTTGATGGCCGGAACACTCTGACGCAGCGCGCCCTCCTCGGGGGTGGCTCGCTGAAGATCCTTTCTGCGATGGCGCCGCGCAACTTGCGCCGTCACACCGCGAAGGTCCTGCTCTGCGACGAAGTCGACGGCATGAAGATCACCAAGGAAGGTGATCCCATCACGCTGGCGATTAAGCGCACGACATCGTTCGCAGATCGCAAGATCATCATGGGGTCGACCCCTACGGATCAGGCGACCTCGATCATCATCAAGCGGTACGAGGAATCGGATCGCCGCATCTTTCAGATGCCCTGCATGCACTGCGGAGATTTCTTCGAGCTGCTCTGGGAGCACTTGGACTGGAAGGCGGGGCTGCCGGAGACGGTGGTCTGTTTCTGCCCGAAATGTGGTCTCGAGATCCAGGAACGGCACAAGCCGGCGATGGTGGAAGAGGGTGACTGGTTCGCCACCCATCCCGAGGTCAAGGACCATGCCGGCTTCAGGCTCAATGCCCTGATTTCGATGTTCGCGAATGCCTCCTGGGTGAAACTGGTCGAGGAATACGAGAACGCGAAGAAGAACGGGCCTGCTGACATGCAGGTCTTTCACAACACCGTACTCGGCAAGGTGTGGTCGAACGCCATCGACTACGTCACCGAGGAGCAGCTCATCGCTCGGGCCGAGGATTTCGGCCTGGCCTGGAAGGTCGAGAAGGGCCGTTGGCGCGAGGATATCCCGACGGATGTCGCTTACATCACAGCCGGGGTCGACGTTCAGGTCGATCGCCTCGAGATCAGCTTCATCGGTCACAGCTCGCGCCACCGATACATCCTTGGCCACCACGTCATCTACGGGGCAACGAACCTGCAGACGACGTGGGATGAACTCGACGCCGTTCTGGCAACCGAGTTCAAGCATCCGCTTGGTGGCAATATCGGGATTGAGGCCGCGGGGGTCGACTCCGGTGACGGTAATCGGACCCAGTATGTCTACGACTTCTGCGAAGGCGTCCAGAGCCGGCGGATCGTGGCCATCAAAGGGCGCGCCGGCCCGCACAAGGTCATCGAGGCCAGCCGGACGAAACGGCGGAACCGGACGGCGCCGCTGTACCTGATCGCAGTCGACCAGGTGAAGACAGACATTCTGGCTTCTCTGCCCCTCGGGAATGAGGAGGAGCAGTCCATACGCTTCAGCAACGAGCTGACAGCGGAATACTACGACCAGCTCAACTCGGAACGGAGGGAGCTGAAATACAAAAGCGGCCGGCCCGAGATCGTCTTCGAGCGCATCGGCCGCCGCAAGGCAGAAGCGCTGGACACCGTCGTTTACGGCTTGGCCGTGAAGTACCTGTGCCGCTTCGATTTCGAGAAACGCTACGAGGAACTGCGCGGAGCTCCGGTGAGAAAACTGGGGCTGCGAGAGCTGTCCTCGAAACTCCATGGGTAAGAGATGACGGAACTTGCTGAAAAGCCGCGCGTCCGCGTGAAGGCGCGCGGCGCGCAGTCCGCTTTCTTCCAGGGAGGGCGCAACCCGCTCATGGTCTCCTGGAACCCGAGCCTTCGGGAGCATCAGGATGATGTGCGCAAGGACTGGGAAAAAGCGGCGGCACGTGCTGTCGAGGGCGTTCAGAACTCGGGCTTCCTGACCAAAGTTCTTGAAACAGAAGTCGGCTCGGTTGTAGGCGCTGGGCTCCGCCTGTCAGCCAGGCCGGATGCTGAAGGGCTCGGCATCTCTCAGGAGGCTGCCAACAAGCTGGCGCGTCAGGTCGAGGGCCTGTTCCGGTCCTACTCGCGCAATCCTATCGAATGCGATGCCGGCGGACGGATGTCGTTCGGCAAGATGCAGCAGGCATATTTCGCGTCCTACAAGTGTTACGGCGAAGGCTTGGCGCTGCTGCCCAAGGTGGTGCGCCCCGGCGCCCGCTACATCAGCAAGGTCGCGCTTCTTCCGCCGTCACGGCTCTGCCAGAAGACGGACGAGACCGAGAACATAGTCCAAGGTGTCCGCTGCGATCGCGATTGGGGCTACCCCACGGGGTACGTGATCAAGCGGAAGGACCGCGCGCTTGGCTGGCAGGAAGTTGAGATCGCCGCCTTCGACAAGGACGGTGCCCCGCAGGTCGTTCACACCTTCGACCCTGCCATGGGGGTCACGCGTGGCATCTCGCCGATGGCGCCGATCCTAAAGGTTGTTCGCCAAGTCGACCAGTTCGCTGATGCGACGCTAACCACAGCGTTGCTGCAGACCATCTTTGCCGCAACGATGAAGACCACGATCCCCGGTCTCGCCGGCTTCGATGGGCTGATGACCGGCAAGGACCGAGACTCAGGCATCCTCGATATGGAGGCCTTCGCTTCTGCCAAGGGTGAGTGGTACGACGGCGCGAAGATCGATCTGACCCAGCATGGGCGCATCGCCCAGCTATTTCCGGGTGACGAGCTCGTTTTCAACGAGGCTAAGGCGCCGGGAGCGCAATTCGACCAGTTCATGGGCTGGTTGATGAGGGAGATCGCGGCGGGCGCCGGAGTGACCTACGAGAGCGCCACCGGCGACTATCGTGGGGCCACCTATTCGTCGATCCGCATGGCGGGCGCCATTGAATGGCTGAACGTCCTCCGTCGGCGTGAGAACATCATCCAGCCGTTCTGCCAGGCTGTCTATGAGGCCTTCCTTGAGGAGGCCATCTTCACAGGGCGGGTGCAGTTCCCGGGTGGTTATTCGAACTTCCTTGCCAAGCGCGAAGCCGCCTGCCGAGCCTCATGGTCGGGCCCAGCCCAGCCTCAGGCCGACGATTTCAAAGCGGCTCGCTCGCACGAAGTCCTCAAGGATATGGGCGCCACCACGCTCATGGAAATCTCGGCGTCCTACGGTCGGGACTGGGACGACGACATGCGCCAGCGCGCTGAAGAAAACCGCTTGGCCGAGGAGCTTGATCTCCCGCTGCCGTGGGCCCCGACCGACCCTCTGGAGACCAAGGATGGCCAAGAGCTCGCGCTCAAGGCCCCGCCGGCAGGTGAGGGGGAGAAGAAGCAGAGCGGGAACCGAAAGAAGTCCACACGGAAGGGCGCCGAGGATCCGCCACAGCGCGATCCGGCTGATGCTCTCGAGGATGAATTGCAGGCCGACGTGGAGAGCAACGATGGCGATTGATTACACGACCCTGTTCGGGTCCGAGGAATACGATCCCTGTGCCGCTCTCCAGGCCCTCCGTCCCGCCTACATGAAACTCCGCGTCGAGGGAGGGGTGCAACGTGTTACCTTCCGCGATCGCACCGTCGAAATGTCGCGTCCGGACATCACCGGGCTCGGAAGCCTGATCGCCCAGCTTGAGAGCGAATGCGCTGCGAAGAGCGGACGTGGCCCCACCCGGTTCGCCATCACGGCCGGCAGCCGCCACATGCGGTCATAGGAGACCACCACGATGAAATTCATGGATGTCGTAGCGTCCCAGCCTTGGGCGCTCGAGGGTTCCCGCGCGCAGGAGTACAAGGCGATCCTCGAGGGAGAAGGGGACGTCAGTCCTCAGGCTCTGGAGGCCTACCGTGCCCGCGCCTCAGCCCGCGGCGAACGGATGGGTGTCCGCGACGGTGTTGCCATCCTCAACGTGGAAGGCCCGCTGTTCAAGAAGGCAAACCTGTTCGTCGAGTTCTGCGGGGCGACATCATACGAGATCCTCCGGAGAGACCTGCAGGCCGCCCTCGATGATCCCTCCATCACGGCAATCCTGCTCAATGTGGACTCGCCTGGTGGTGAAGCCAACGGCTGCGATGAGCTCGCTGCCGCGATCTATGACGCCAGAGGCAAGAAGCCGATCACCGCTTACGTCAGCGGCATGGCTGCATCCGGTGGCTACTGGATCGCCTCTGCTGCCGATCGCGTCGTCATCTCCGAGCTCGCCGTCTTGGGCTCCATCGGCGTCGTCCTCGGCGTCGAGGACCGCAGCAGCGCGGATGAGCGCCGGGGCGTCCGGAAAGTGGAGATCGTCTCCTCCCAGTCGCCTGGCAAGCGGCCGGATGTGAACACGGAAGAGGGCAGAACCCAGATCCAGACCATGGTGGACGACCTTGCCGAGGTCTTCGTCTCCGCCGTGGCGAAACATCGTGGCGTCTCTTCCGAGGACGTCATCAGCAAATTTGGCGCCGGCGGCGTCAAAGTCGGGGCGAAAGCAGTGGCATCCGGAATGGCCGACGAAGTCGGGCAGTTCGAGGCCGTGCTGGCGTCCCTCTCTCCCAGCGGCTCGGCCCGCTTCTCTAACCGATCGAAAGGGACATTCGTCATGACCGATCAGAACACCGGCCCCACCGCAGAGGAAATCGCTGCCAAGGCCACCGCAGACGCCCAGGCCCGCATCAAGGCCATCGTGTCATCCGACATGGGCAAGGCAATGCCGACGCTTGCCGGCCACCTCGCCTACGACACCACGACCTCTTCGGAAGCCGCGGTGAAGATCATGGAAGCCGCCAAAGCCGACATGCCGGAGAGCAAGCCGGAAGCGGGCGGCGAGCAGCCTCAGGGCAAGACCTACGAGCAGCAGAAGGCGGAAGCCGGCGCTCTCGGGCTCGGCCAGCCTCAGGGCACAAACGCCTCCTCGCCGAAGGTTGACCCCTTCGCCAAGGCGGTCGCCAATCATAACCGCAAGTTCGCCTAAGGAGGGTGACCGATGCAGAAGGTTTTCAATGAAGGCCGCCATGCGGCTGAGTTCCTGCTGTGGGAACAGGGCATCACCTATTCCCGCGACAACATCGTGGTCGTGTCCGGCGCCGGCATCCTGAAGGCAGGTACCGTGCTCGGCAAGATCACGACCGGCGGCAAATACAAGCCGTCGACCGCGACAGGCTCTGACGGCGCTCAGACCGCAGCAGCGGTCCTGCTCTATGACGTCGACGCGACCAGTGCCGATGTCAAGGTCGCCGCGATCACCCGCGGTGCCGAAGTCAACGGCAAGATCCTTGCCTACGACGCAACCGTTGACGACGACACGAAGAAGGCGGCCAAGGCCGTTCAGCTCGCTGCCGTCGGCATCATTGTTCGCTAAGGAGGCGAGACATGCTCGATATTTTCAACGCCGACGCCTTCAGCGTTGTTCGCCTCACCCAGGTGATCAACGATCTGAAGCACAAGCCGTCCCGCATCGCGGAACTCGGCCTGTTCGAGGAAGAGTCCACGGACACCACCAAGATCTCGATCGAGAAGAAGGGCGAAATTCTCGCTCTCGTCCCTCCGACGCCTCGCGGCGGCCCTGGCGTGACCCTCGACAAGGAGAAGCGCGATCTGCGGATCCTTGAGGTGCCACACTTCGAGATCAATGACGCGATCTACGCTGAAGAGGTTCAGAACGTGCGCGCCCTGGGCCAAGAGGCGGCTCTGGAGACCGTCGCGGCAAAGGTGTCCAATCGTCTCGTGACCCACGTCAATTCCCATGCTGTGACCGAGGAATACTCGCGCATGGGCGCCGTGACTGGCATCGTGACATACGCCGACGCGTCCACCCTCGACCTCTATGCCGAGTTCGGAGTCGCAGCAGAGGCTGAGATCGATTTTGATCTCGACAATGCTTCGCCTGCCGAAGGGGTTCTTCGCAAGAAGTGCGCCGGCGTAACTCGCCAGATCGGCACCATCCTCGGCGGCATACCCTTCACTGGGATCCATGCTTTCTGCGGCGACACGTTCTTCGACGACCTCCTATCGCACAAGGAAGTTCGCGAAACCTACAAGAACTGGTCTGAAGCCCAGATCCTTCGCGAAAGCTATGTCGGCCCGAACCGCTCGTCCTGGGCTATGTTCGAATTCGGCGGTATCGTCTGGGAAAACTATCGTGGTGCCGTCGGCAACACGTCGTTCATCAATGCTGACAAGTGCCAGATCTTCCCTGTTGGGGTTCCCGGCTTCTTCAAGTCCGTTCGCGCGCCGGCGGACTACATGGAGACCGTCAACACCATGGGACAGCGCCTCTACGCGAAGCAGTACCCCATGCCGAACGACAAGGGTGTCCACCTCGATACCCAGACGAACTCGCTGCATTACTGCTCGCGTCCGAAGGCCCTGATCAAGGGCAAGCGTACCTGACCCAGGCAAACAGGCGGACCTGAGCCATGACATCACTGTTCGCGGATCTTGAGGAGCTCGTTTCCTCTGCTGTCGATCGCTTCCACGGTGAAACAACCGTGATCGTTCGTCAGCAGAAAGGCCAGTACCTCGCCCGATCCGCGGACAGTTCCCGGCCCGACCTCGAGGTAGACGGAGTCGTTGACAGAAACCCGGTCACTGCAAAACCGCAGGATGAAGGAGCCTATGACGGCTTCCAGCCCTCCGTCGGGGGCGACCGCTTTCATGTCTCCTACAACAAACGCCTTTTCGCGAGCCGTGATGAATGGCCGACGCAGGGCGATCACATCGAGATCCCCAGCAACCCGTCGATCCCGACACTGAAGGTGGTCAAGACCCCTGAAGACGACGGTATCGGCCGCATCGTCTGCATCTGTGAGAAAGCCTGATGAGCCTCGTCGCCCAAGCGCTTTGCATCACTGCGCAGAACCTCCTCAAAGGCCAGACGTGGGCCGGCAATGACGTCCTCCTGCAGCCGGTTTATCCGCTCGAGGCCATCATGAAAGAAGGCCGTGACGCCGCCCCAGTGATCGCGGTGTTTGCGGAGCACACCAAATTCGACGTCGAGGGCAGAGCCACTCAAGGGCGTGAGGCCCGGGTAGAGCTCAAGTTCTTCGTCTACAACGCACCGGGAACGCAGCGCATTACCATTGATGGCGCCGAGGTCGTTGAGATCAG
Organism: Allorhizobium sp. nf9_anc; assembly: GCF_056323085.1. Lineage (NCBI taxonomy): Bacteria > Pseudomonadati > Pseudomonadota > Alphaproteobacteria > Hyphomicrobiales > Rhizobiaceae > Allorhizobium > Allorhizobium sp. nf9_anc. The sequence goes on from NZ_CM150481.1 coordinate 1,373,200, forward strand.
CCTCGACACTGAGACCGCAGGGCTAACTCTGAACGCCGTTGCTCGCCAAATTGATGCCGCCCTCCATTTCGGGCCGGATCTCTGGCTGGAGTGCTGGAATAAGATGGTTCTGTCCATCGATGACCGCGAGATCCGCTACGTTCTCATCGAGATCGAGGACGGTGTGAAAATACCGGCGGCCGAGATCGGCTACACCCTCAAGGCCATCCCAGACCCTGATTTCGGCGGTGCGCTGACGGTGGCCTGGCAGAAGTTCGATGCAGCCTTGAAGGCAACGGCTGAGGGAGCCTTAGTCGCCAGACTGTTCGAGACGCTGATTACTGATCCTATGGGGCTGCCGGACTGGCAGCTGGTTAAGCGTAACTTCGGCCTGACCTCCGGTGCAATTGGCACGATCGGTCTGGGACCATACCAGGGGGTCACGCTGCCAGATGGTGAGGTTCCCCCCTTCAACGATCACACCGTCACTCCCGACGCGCTGGAGCCCTGATGTCTGCGCTGGTCAGAACGCTGCTCAGCCGGATTACCGAGCTCGAGCGGCGCATCGGCGGCATGAACATGAAGGGCAGGGTTACCGATACCGACCCCGTGAACAAGAATGTCAGGTTCGAAATCGGGCAAGATGAAGACGGGAACCCGGTGAAGTCGCCTTGGGTGCGGGTCAAACAGAGGGCGGGGGCCCTCAAGATCCACAGCATGCCCTCTGTGGGAGAACTTGTTGAGGGCACCTCGGATTGCGGGGATATCTCGCAGGCCTCTGTCTCTCCCTGCCACTGGACTGATGATAACCAAGCCCCGTCGGATGACGGGGACATCCACAAGCTCACATTTGGTGATGTTTCCATCACGCTGTCCAGCGCGGGCGTCCTGCTGCAGGCCGGCGGGGTGTCCTATCGCTTTGATGGTGCCGGCTTCGTCCAGGAAGGCGGCAAGCAGGAGCACAACGGCAAGAACGTTGGCTTCGACCACAAACATGTATCCGCCCCACCGGGCCCGCCTGGAGATCCGCTATGACGAAGTCGGCCACCAAGAAGTATGTGATTACCAAGCTTGCCGGGAAGGAAGTCGCAGGTTTCCCGAACCCCGGGGCTGGGAAGATGATCGATCTCACCGCAAAACAGGCCGAGCATCCCCTTCGCATCGGTCATATCGAGGTGCCGAAGTCGGCAACTCCGAAGCCAAAGGGCTGATGACGTGACGGGGGTCAATGCGCGCTCCGGGGAGGTCATCTCAGGCTTCCCTGAGGTGCTGCAGTCCCTGACCAAGATCTTCTCCACCCGTCAGGGCGAGAGAGTGATGCGGGAGTGGTTCGGAAACCCAGGCCTCAAGCTTCTGGGCGAAAACCAGACGGATGCCACCATCCTGCTCTGGTTCAATACCCTCTACATGCTCTGCGAACTCTTCGAGCCTCGCTTTAAGATCTCGCATTTCGAGGTCAACAGCATGACCCAGCAAGGCTTCACCGACTTCACGTTGGTGGGGCGATACCGACCATATGCACACCTTGATTGGGAGCAGGCAAAGGCCTTCGTTTCCATCTCGGGTGATACCATCACATTACGGGCGGCGAACTGATGATTGACCTGAACACACTGCCGGCGCCTTCGGTGGTGCAGGAGCTGTCGTATGAGACCATCGTCTCGCGGCAACTGGCTGAGTTCAAGCAGCGCTGGGCTACTCTTCGGGTCACTTATCCCGACCTTCCGGACTACGATGTTTCCATGCTGGAAACGGACCCAGCGGTCATCATCAACGAGGCGGAGGCCTATCGGGAGCTCCTGCTCCGGGCGAGAATAAACGAAGCAGCGAGAGCCAGGTTGCTGGCATTTGCTACTGGTTCCGACCTCGATCAGCTGGCGGCGTTCTACGATATCTCAAGACTTGAAGGTGAGCTCGACGCCCGCTTGAAGCTTCGCGTCATCCTTGCCATCCAGGGTCGCTCCACTGGTGGACCGAAGGAGCGGTATAAGAGCATCGTGATGGGGGCGGATATTCGGGTCGCCAGCGTGGAGGTATCTCGTGGGGACCGATCGCCGCTGATCTATGTCTCCGTCTACTCAACTGAGCCAAATGGGGTGGCCAGCCAAGGTCTTCTGGACATCGTCCGGGCGGCGCTGACGAATGAAGACGTCCAGCTCGTCAATGATGAATTCGTCGTTTCCTCAGCGGTGCTGACGGTCGTAAACCTCGCCTTCGATATCTGGCTCCTGCCTGATGCCGAGGAAGCAACGGTCACCCGCTCGGTTGCGGCGCTGAGATCCGCATGGGCGGCCGAACAAGCCTTGGGCCGCGATCTAATCCGGGAATGGTGGGTATCTAAACTGATGATATCCGGAGTTCACAAGATCATCGCCACTGCGCCAGCAGGGGATGTGATCGCACCTCCGTCCTCGGCGCTTGCTCTGGGAACAGTAACTCCAACCCTCCGCGGGAGAGCGTTTTGACGTCGCTTCTTCCTGTATCGTCGGAGCCATTTGAGCTTGCTGTAGAGGCAGGCCATGCCGGACGTTGGACGGCGATGAACGATTCCGTTCGCGCCATCACGACGTCAAAGGAAAACCCGCCACCGAGCTTCCTGCCGTTCCTTGTTTACGAGTTCGGCCTGGGCATGCTGACGCCTTACGTCGACAACGTCTATGACGTGTTGAGCGAGGGCGTGAAGTGGTTCCGGATCCGCGGCACCTATGGTGGCTTGAAGAAGGGGCTTTCCTTCATCGGCATCACAGCGACGGCCGAACCGGCCTGGCATGGCCGCGCCTGGTGGAATTCCTGCCAGCTGCGGTTTCCGGAGTTGCCTGCCAACGACAATCCGCTGCTTGCCCGCATCGAGGGCATCACGCGGCTGTCGCTGCCGTTCCGTTCGGATCTCCGCCGTGGCGTGCATGGCTATGATATCCAGCCGCTGGAAGGGGACACGACCCGCCTCGACGACTGCCATCTCGATCAGGAGAGCGGCGTCCGGCTCGTGGCCGATGGCACTGTCTGGTCGTTCGGTCGGGTCTCGGAGTTTCGCCACACGCTAAGCCAGGACGAAGGCGAGGCCATCGGCAACTGGATCGAGCCGCCTGACCAGGCCGGAACGCCGTGGGTGACGATGTCATACCCCTGGGCGACGGCGACGGTGAAGTGGGCAGACAATCCGGATTCGCAGCGCCGCTCGCTGATGGCCGCCTGGTTCACCACGCGCACACTCTGGGCGACGTTCCGCGATGAGGACGGAGAGGTCATCGGCCATCGTCGATGCCGTGCCGTGCGGGCCGTCGATTTTCAGGTGACGGGTCGCTACTCGATCGGAACCGACCGCTATCAGCCGATTGCTGCGGGGCGTTCTGTCTATGCCGAGGCAATGACGGATTTCGAGGATGCCGACGGCGTCCTTGCTGCAACTGTCGAGCTCACAGTTGGTGCGACACTTGGCGCCGGTGTGAAGCCCGGACGGCTCTGGCTGGATCCCGGCGAGCTCGTCGGCGGCGAGGCGATTGCGGTGCAGGAGATCGGGGTTCCGCTTCGTCGCACAGTGCGCGAACAGGTGAAGTTCCTGTTGTCCTTCGATGCGCCGCTGAGGCCCTGGTTCAACTTCACGCGTGGTTCAGCCACGCAATACCTGCCGATTCTGGCTCAAGAGCTCGAACTGAGCTTCACCTACAACGTGACCTTCAATCTCGGCCAGAACACCCAGTTCCTGCCGATACTCGCCGAGGAGTGATCTGATGACCGATCCGTTTCCGTTTCTTGATGGCGATCTCGTCCGGCGGACGTTCACGCCGAATGCCGATCCCGCCAAGGGCGCCAAGCAGGACGCTGGCAATGTACTGCTCGAGGCAGTTGCCGACGCCCTTACCGACGCCATCCTGCCGGCGCTGACCGGCAAGGTTGGAACCCGCAGGTATGGCACGGGGACACGCGTCAATGTCGGTTCGGCCTCGGCGCTAAGCGCAGCGATTGCAGCAACCGAGGTGATGCTGGTGGCATCGGCGAAGATGTATGTTCTGCCGGTTGCTGGTACCGGCACGCCGGAGGTCACGGCCGCAACCGGCATTCCGATGGAGGCCGGCGAGAAGTTCCATTTGCAGATCACGTCCGGCCAGCGCATCGCGCATATCCGCGATACCGCCGACGGCTTCCTGCACATCTTCCCGGTGGTTGCCTGATGCTTGGGGTCGGTCAAATCGGATCGGCGATCGGCCGCATCGGCATTGCCACCCCTCCCAAGGGTGGTGGGGGTGGCGAGGCCATCGGCGGCGTGACCATTGGGCAGGCTGGTGAAGCTGGCACGCCTTATGAGGGGCTGGTTCTGACCGCAGGCGATGATTTCAACTCATTGCCGTCTCGCTGGTCTACCGCCGTAAAGTCCGGTCGTTATTCGTCCTCCGCTCCCCAAAGCGGCTCGCGCCGCAGCCAGAACAACTTCGCGACTGCTACCGGCGATGCGATGATCTATGTTGACCCCGGTTTCAGGGGCAACCGCAGCCAGCTTTCGGCCGCGCTCCCCTATGAGCCGTTGAACGCGTCTGCGTCCATCCTGACGATCACAGCGGCGACGGCTCCAAGCGACCTCAAGGACGTCTCGCCGGCTGAATATTCGCTAGGTGGCGGTGACGGCAGCAACAAGCCGACGCTCTACTCTGGCCGTCTTTGCACATGGCCATCGTTCATGCTTGCCGTTAGTGGCGATTGGGTATTCGAGGCAAAGGCTAGGTTCCCTGCCGGCGCTTCGGACATCCCCGGATGGTGGCCGTCCGCTTGGACAAGCGCGCTGCTTTGGCCCGACTATCAGGAATACGACCTCTTCGAAGGGCGCACGTCTGGTTCGGATAGGACGTTTGAGGCCAACATCAACGGTTCGACTGTCGACAGTGGCGGCAACGTCACTCAGACTATCATCGCGCCTCGCAGCGTGCCAACCGGGCGCTTTGTGACGATGGTGGTGCGCAAGAGTGGAAACACGGTCACCCAGTACGACGACATCAATACTGAAGGCGTTCTCACGCAGCGAGCGACCTACACGAACGCGCGCGTTGCTCGGTTCCGTGGTGCGCATGAAATCCGACTGGAGCTAGCGATTAACGCGGGCTGGCAGGCGTATTCCTACAACGCTGCTGACTGGCCAAAAGCAATCGATTTTGATTGGTGGCGCGTGTGGACGCCCGCCTCCGCACCGCAGAACACAGCGCTTGTTGTGCTGCCGGATACCAACACTACCCCAGGCGGGAGCTGGGCAAGCTCATTCCCGGCTGCTGCTGATATCTACGGCTTCACACCTGACGTCGAAGAGATCTACTCGGCGTTCGATAACATGGATAACCCCGGTGCTCCGACGAAAAGCGCGTTCCCGACGTTCCTCCCCGGTGGCATGACGGTCAACAAAAGCACTCGTGCGATCAGCGGGACAGTACCGCAGACAGAGGGCGGTAGAACCGCAATCCTGTTCATTGGAACGCGTAACGTAGGCGGGGCGGCTGCCCGTGCTGTTAAGTTCTTCAACGTGGCACCGGCCCCTCAGTCTTCCTTGTTCGCCAACCAGTCACCAGCGCAAGGGGCAAGCGTCAGCCTGACCGTTGCAAAAGCCGACTTCCACTCTGGCAACCTTGGGCCGCACACCTACGTTGTGACGGAAACAGCAGGCGGAGCGGACTTCACGATTTCGGGGAACGGAACCGATAACGTCACTATCACCGGAACCGCCGACACCCTTGAAACGACTACGCTGCAGATCGCGTGTACGAATGCTATTGGGCAGACGACGACCGTCACGCGCACCATCAGCACTGGTGCAGTGGCAAACCCGAATGCGGACTACTTCAACAACGGTAGCGGTGGGTTCCCTGACGGCTGGACTGACCGTTGGGCGACGGGTGAGAATTGGGTCGAGAATGCGGGCGGCTTCGTCCGTGCGTCCAATTCCGGCACCATTCGCGGCGCTCTTTCGTGGGATCAGCCGGGATCGGTTGCGAATGTTGAGGTGCTTATCAAGGTCCGCACCAGCGGCTTTGCAGACGGTGCAGCTTATGGCGGCGTGATCTTGCGCGGCGCAGGATCGGCAGCAGCGGAAACAGGCTATCGCTTCCTGTTCAACAAGATCGGGACAACGCCTTCACTGATCCTCACACGCTTTGTCAGCGGCACCGCAACCACGCTCGCTCAGCCGAACTTCTCGTGGAGCGCTAATAGCTGGTTCTGGCTTCGTGCAAGAATTGGCGGCAGCACTCTGCGCGCTCGTGCTTGGGCTGATGGCGGGTCTGAGCCGGGGACTTGGGCTATTGATCTCACAGACACCGGCATTGCTGCGGCGGGCTGGGTCGGCCTTGGTGTATCTGCCGACGCGAACACAGACTGGGATCAATTCAGCTACGCCATTGATGGGGCAACGGCGCAGCCGTAGCCTCATCTCCTCAGACTGGCTCCGGCACTGCCATTTGGCTGCCGGAGCCAGTTGGTAACGGGCAGTTCAACCAGCTTGTACGTCAAGATTCCGCCGATTACTGCGAGCGTTACAGCAGTGGCAAAAGGGCCGACGCCAAGACGATCAATCCCCAGCGCGTCCAGCACTATGTTGAGCGCGGAAGATGCCAGATAGTGCACAAGATAAATTGAGTAAGAAGCGTTCCCGAGAAGCAGCAGAGCATTGCTTTTGATCAACGCCTTATCTTTCTCAATTGAGATCGCGGCCCATACGAGCATTGCAGACGGGACGCCCCACTTCAAAAGTCTGCCGTGATCCATCGCTTCACTGACGATGAGCCCGAGCGAAATTATAGCCATGCTGATGGCAATACCTTTGGGGATAAGAGCGCCTCTGCTTACTGCTATAGCGACCAGAATTCCGAGGTAGAATTCAACCATGAATGTTGATGTCAGCCACCGCAAATGTGCGTCTGTTGGCTGGAATATGGCCCCAAGGAGAACTGGAACCAGTATCAAGGTGGAGAGAGCGGCGAGCCTCTTAGACGGTGCGAGGAAAAGCGATGCGGCGAAGCAGAGGTAAAACAACGCTTCGTATTCCAGCGTCCATCCCTGAATGAGTATTGGGCCAATGGCTCCGGTCGCTGGATTGATGTGCGGTATGAACAGCATCGATAGAACAATGTGCGACGCCTCGGCGCTATCGAGTGGAAACAGATTTGGCTTAACGCTGACGACAAATGCCAGGCACAACGTAACCAACCAATACAAGGGAACGACGCGGATGACGCGGTGCTTGAGAAAGTCTATGGGCCCCACCGCTTTCTCACTGGTGATGTGCCACATGATGAAGCCGGAGATAACGAAAAACACATCCACTCCTGCGGCGCCTGAAGCGAAGATGTTGCCGGCTTGAGGGAAAAAGACGGGGAACAGATGAAAAAAGGTTACGGCCAGCGCCGCGAGCGCCCGCAAGTATTGTACTGAAATAAGCATCTTTACCCCGATGTTCTGCTGGCTTGGTCATCCACAAGGTTCGATTGTTGATAAACTCCATAGTTGCTTCGAAAGCAACCGAGTCGCGGACATTGAACCCACCACCCCAACCTAAAGTGTGGGGGCCGGATCGCTCCGGCCCCGCCTGATCACATCGCACTGAACTGCTGGAAGTTCAGCCGGTCGGCAACCAGCCTGCTCGCCTTCACGCGGGCATGCACATAGGTCTCCAGAAAGACCGATGAGCTCTTCCAGTCGCCGGCTTCCATGGCGGTCTTGATATCGACGCCCATCTCGATCGCTGTCGTGGCAAAGGTATGTCGGCCACAGGTATGCGGTGACTTGTTCGGGATCTCGGCCCGCTCGCAGACGGCCTTGATCCGCTCATTGACCGAATGGCGGTTGGTGTAGCGGAAGACGCGGTCTGTTGGGCTGTCGACGCGCAGCTGGCGAAGCCTTGCCACCAGTTCATCAGTAAGGTCGCGGGCAGAATTGGTGCCGGTCTTGGTCTTGAGCAACAGCGCCGTGCGCGCGTCGAGATCGACTTGGGGCCATTCCAGCGCCACGGCCTCGCTGACGCGGGCGCCGGTCTGGGCCATGAAGATGACGATTGCCGCGAGGTGATGCAGCCCATCTTTCTCCGCCTGGCGTGTGAAGGCGTGCAGCCAGATCGCCGAGGCCGGGCGGGAGCGCTTCGGCTTTGCTTCCTTGAAGCGCTTGACGCGGATGAGGCTGCACCAGCCTCGTTCATAGGCATGCATCAGGACGGCGCGGGCAGGTGTGATGGCCTGTCGATTGCGGGTGGCACCACTGTGATGCGGGTAAAGCGTCTCGGCCATCTTCTGGATGTCGAAGGGATAGATGCTGCGGATCGGCGTCGTTCCGAAATATTCGACGATTGGTCCGAGATAGCGGCTCTCGCCGCCGTGCTCCAGATAGCTTTGCGCCGCCTGCTCAAAGCCGCGCTCTGCGTCGTTATTGATGTGGTAATGCCGTGGGGATAGGTTCTGCTCAGCCATGCTGACCTCCTGACTAGGTTGGTGTCGGTTAGAGCGCTCCGGATGTGTCCAGCATCGCGGGGCGCTTGCCGTTTTTACCCCACGCGTGACTCGTCGTGTAAACAGCTTCGAGTTGTGGTTAACCGCCGTTCCGGCGTTGTCGACGAGGCTTCCATGCCAACCCTGCGTTTCCGAGCCGTGGCTTTCGCTGCGGTGCTTTCGGCTGCCTTCTGGGCCGCCGTGTTCTCATTCCTTGCCGGCTGACTGCTGCCGGCTTCCATATCATTCATCGTGAGGTTCTGATGTTCGAGCATCCCAGCGGGTTGCCCAATGCCTTCGACCGTGCCCAGGGGCGCAGCGACTGGCAGGGCGTCGTCCATTATGGCGATCGCCACTTCGTGCAGGGTGCGGAGCTCAACGAATCGCAGACCATCCAGCGTGCGCGCACCGAACGCCTTGGTCGCCTGATCGTCAGTGATGGTGACCGCATCGAGCGCGGCGAGGCTGTTGTCGACCAGGACGCGGAAATCGTGACCCTGACGGCTGGCCGCGTCTATGCCCGTGGCGATGTCTGGCCGGTCGATGAGGCTGTTCTTGAAGACGTGCCGATGACGGGCCGCATCGAGATCGGAATTCGTCTTGTCACCAGCTATCTGACCCATGAGGACGATGCGACGCTGACCGGCCTTGTGCCCGGTTCGGCTGCCGAGGGAGAGCCCGGTGCGGCACGCGAGGTCGGGACAGCCAGCTGGGCCTGGGCCGGTGATGACGGGGAGGGGGATTTCTTCGCCGTCTACACATTGCAGGACGGCGTCATCCTCGACCAGGTCGGCCCGAACATCCTGGCGCCGGCACTTCAGGCCATTCAGGAATATGACCGGCCGAACGGCAACTATATCGTGGCTGGCTGCAAGGTGACGGCGCTCGGTGCCAATTCCGGTGCCCAGGTCTTCACGATTTCCGAGGGTGAGGCGAACATCAACGGGTTGAAGCGGACCCGGCTTGTCGCGCTCCGCCACGCCGAGGTCGAGGATTGGGACGAGGCGCTGATCGCCGGCGAGACCCAGACCTACCCCGGTGGCTCTTCGCATACCTTCACCGTGGCCGAGGGGCCGATTGCGGTCATCAACTCGATCCTGCTCACCAAGGAAAAGACCGTCGTCGTCACGCGCGGTGCGATTGCCAATGGTGCCGATGGTCTGCCCGATACGGGCGTGGTGTCGATCAGCTCCGTCACGCAAGACGGAACGACCTATGCGCAGGGTGTAGACTTCACGCGGGTCAACAATTCCGTTGACTGGGGCCTTGCCGGCGATGAGCCTGTGACAGGCTCCAGCTATACCGTGACCTATCGCTACCGCGCGCTCGTGACGGCCGACGCTTTCACGCCCTATACCATCACGGTTTCGGGCGGGGCGGATGGTGGCGACATCATCATCACCTATCAGATGAAGATGCCGCGCATCGACCGGCTCTGCCTGGCCGAGGACGGGTCGCCGCTCTACGTGAAGGGTCTCTCGGCCCGCGCCAATCCGCGGGCACCCGTGGCGCCTGGCAATGCGCTCAACCTTGCCCGGATCGAGAACAACTGGGTCGACCGGCCCGTCGTCATCAATGACGGCACGCCGTCGCTCAGCTGGGACCAGCTGTGGCCCTATCTCGACCGCATCCTCGATCTTGATCGTCTCGTCCAGCTCGACCGGCTGAACAATGCGATCGACTTCCGCGAGCCGGTGGCGAAGAAGGGCACCTTTGTCGACCCCTTCATTGACGATACCTATCGCGATGCCGGCGTGGCGCAGAGCGGAGCGATCGGGAATGGCCGGCTGACGCTTGCCATCGTGCCGACCTTCTACACGGCCGATCTCAGCCAGCCGGTCATGCTCGACGCCGTCGAGGAGGTCATCGTCTCCCAGGAGCTGAAGACGCTCTGCGAGAAGATCAATCCTTACGCCAATTTCACGCCGCTCCCGGGCGTTCTTCGACTGGAACCTGCTGTCGACTTCTGGACGGTCAGCCAGACCCAGTGGCTTTCAGCCCAGACGCAGGAGTTCAACCGCGGCACGCAAGTGCCGGGCGGGCCCCTGCAAACATCATCGACGACTTCGGTGCTGGTCGATCGGCGGACGCAGCAGGTGGACTTCCTTCGGGAGATCTCGCTCAGCTTCACGATATCAGGCTTTGGCGCAGGTGAGATCCTCGACGAGCTGACCTTTGACGGGATCGATGTGACGCCTGCGGGCACGCCGACGGCCAATGGCTCCGGTGTGCTGGCCGGCAGCTTCGACATTCCGGCGAATGTGACGGCAGGTACGAAGACCGTCTATGCCAAGGGCATGGGCGGTACCGAGGCCACCGCGCTGTTTACCGGTCAGGGCACGATCGAAATCGACGTCATGCGCCAGGTGACCACGATCAACACGTGGACGCCGGAAGCTGTCGTCAACATCGGCTTTGGGCGACAGAGCGACCGGTCATCCGACCCGCAGGCGCAGATCTTTGCGGTGCCTGAGCCGCGGCAGATCTGCGGTGTCGACTTCCGGCTCTGTGCCATTGGTGACACGTCCAACAATATCGTTGTCGAGCAAGTCACGACCGATAACGGCTATCCGACGGCTGCAGTCGCGGCGCAAGGTCTGGTGCCTATGGCCTCGGCTGTCGTGGGCTGGAAGTCGGCGCGCTACAATCTCGCCGTCACCACGCGGCCAGAGACCAAGCATGCCTTCGTCATCAAGACCGACGATGCCGAGCACTCGATTTCGATCGCCAAGCTTGGCGGCTTCGACGCGGATCTGCAGCGCTTTGTGACCAGCCATCCTTATGTCACGGGCCCGCGCTTCTCGTCGGTCAATGCCGAGACATGGACCGCGCATCAGGATGAAGCGCTCGCCTTCCGGGTTATTGCCAATACCTATCCGGTGACGACGAAGACGGTCGAACTTGGCAGCTTCGATCTCGTCGAGTGTTCCGACCTGCAGATCCGGGCGGCTATCGAGCTGCCCTCTGCCGGCTGCTCCGTCGAGTTCGAGGTCGAGCGGTCGAACGGCACGATCTATCGCCTGGCTCCATTCCAGGTGCTGCAGCTGACGGAATACATCACCGATACGGTCGAGCTGCGCGCGGTCCTGCGTGGGACGGCCAAGCTGTCACCGATCCTGTTTGCGCCAGTCGAGATGATCGCTGGCCGTATCGAGGAAGAGCTCACTTATGTGAGCCGCGCCTTTGCGCTCGGGACCTCGGTGCGCCTTGCCGCTTATCTCAAAGCCTTCCTGCCCGGTGGCTCGGCGCTTGATGTCGAGATCCGCAAGGATGGCGGCTCCTGGGTCGATGTGCCGCTCGAGGAGACCGAGGCGCTGCAACATCCGCTCTGGACGGAGCGGAAATATGAGCTTTCCGGCCAGACCGGAGATCTCGTCCAGCTCAGGCTCACCGGCACAGGCGGTCCGGCTTCGCGCCTGATCATCGGTGACCTCGGCGTCGGCATCATGTGAGGACGGTCAGATGGTAGCTTCCAGCACACCCAACTACGGTTGGCCGAAACCGGATACCGAGAAGGACATCGACGAGGAGTTCTATCGGCTCCGCGACGAAACGCTTGATGCCATCGATCTGGCATTGAAGGCGGTCCAGACGCTGGCCGAAGGCAAGGCGGCGCAGAATCACGGCCACCCAATCAGCGCCATTCAGGGGCTTGTCGATGCGCTGAACGGCAAGATGGCCGCGAACCGGACCTTTGTCCTCGACGATCTCGGAGACGTCACCGGGGCAGCCGAGGCGCCTGTCAACTACGTCCTTGTCAAGACGAGTGAAGGCAAGTGGGTTGCGTCTTCGGCTCTGGCGGCGCTCGGCAACCACGGTCACACGATTTCGCAGATCACCAATCTGCAGAACGTGCTGAACGGCAAGGCGGATGCATCGGCGGTTAACAGCGTGCTCACTGCGCTCGACCAGGCCGTCGCCGGTCGTCTCCGCTATCTGCCAACAGGCGCCGCATTGCCGAGCAGCAATGTCGGGCCGCTCTGGCATGACGATTATGCCGGGGTGATGACCTGGCAGACCTTCAGTGCCAATGGTGCGAACTATACCGGTTACGCCTCGATTGACGTCGGCCTTCCGACACTGGACGGCCAGCCGACGCCGCGGCCTGGCTATGTCAAGCGTAACGGGGCCAGCCTGTCGAAGTCGACTTATGCGGCGCTCTGGAACTGGGCGCTGCATAGCGGGAATGTGGTTTCGCTTGGCTCCTGGGTGTCCGGTCCGTTCTGGTTTGCCGATAATGGCAACGGGACTTTCCGGCTTCCGGACAATCGCGGTGAACATCCTCGTGCATGGGACGACGGCCGTGGTGTCGACCCCGGCCGTCCCTTCGGTTCGGCACAGCCCAGCCAGAACCTGGCGCACAATCACGGCGTCAATGACCCTGGTCACTCGCACGTGGTCGCCGGCTTCAACAGTGTCGGCACCAACAATGACGGTCTGTCGACAGTCCACAACGCGGTCAGCGCCAATGCCGGCTATGTCGGAGGAATGCTGCCCGCTGTCACCGGCATCAGCCTCCTATCCTCCGGCGGCAATGAAGCGCGCGGCCGCAACGTCGCGCATCTCGCCGCGATCAAGTTCTGAGGCACATCCATGAGCACGACTATCCCCACGGTTCACTTCTGTGACCCTCAGACCGGTGTTTACCTCGGCTCCGGTGTTCCGGACCAGGACCCGCTCGACAAGCGGAAATGGCTGATCCCGGCCGGTGCCACGACCACGGCGCCGCCGGCCGAGCGCGAGGGCTTCGTGCGCCGCTTCGTCGATGGCGCCTGGGGCTACTCGCCGAGGCAGAGGGCCACGGCCACGCCGACACCACCCGATGTCGCGACTGAAGAGATGGTGATTGCGGAACGCTGGCGCCGCCTTTCTCTCGGTTTCAACCATGATTTCGGAGACGAGCGTGGCGTTCATCAGATCGGCACCACGCCGAACGACCTGGTGGGCTGGGACGAGGTCACCAAGGCCTCGCATGCCGCCATCCTCGTGGGCCAGCCCGGGCATCCGATCAACATCACCACCAATACCGGTGCGGTCACCGTGACTGCCATGGAATGGCAGCATGTTCTGCTCGCTGCCGCAGCGCACCGTCAACCCATCTTCGCCGCAAGCTTTGCCCTGCAGGCGATGAACCCGATCCCGCTGGATTACGCAGCGGACAAGCACTGGCCGTGAGGCCAGCCTGACCCGAACCAGACCCGCCCTTAACCGGCGGGTTTTTTGTTGCCCAACGGCCGAGGTCGGCCACAGAACTGAATGGAGAGTACGATGGCCCAGGTCATGGGAATCAAGCATATCCGTGACGGCGTCGAGGCTCAGGCAGTCCTCGGCGCCGACATGAGCGTCATTGCCATTGTCGGCACCGCACCGTTGGCGAACGTTGCCACGTTCCCGTTGAGCACCTGCGTCCTCGTTCGGACCAACGATCGTTCTCTGCGTCAGGCGCTTGGCAGCACTGGGACTCTTCCTGATGCACTGTCCGCGATCTCTGCCCAGATCGTTGATGCCGCCGCTAAGGTCATCGTTGTCCGTGTCGCGCATGACGAGGATGTTGATGCAGTCATCACCAACATCCTTGGCTCTGAAGCCAACGGTACCGGGATGTGGGCCCTTCTCAACGCAGCGGAAGAGCTCGGGGAGACGCCGCGACTGATCATCGTTCCCGGCTACACCTCACAGACGGAGTCCGGGGTGGCCTCGATCGCCGTCAGCAACGGTGGGTCCGGCTACACGGCTGACTTCCCGGTAACCGCCACCGGTGGCTCCGGGACCGGGTTTGCCGGCATCGCTCGTGTTGCCGATGGGGCTGTTCAGTCCATTGATATCATCAACACCGGCAAGGCCTATGCCACGGCTCCGACGCTCGTTCTCACGGCAGGGGCGGGGACTGGTGCAGCGGCAACCGCCACCATTGGCGATGCTGCCAACCAGATCTGCCAGACCCTGCCAGCGATCGCTGAGCGCCTGAAGGCTCAGTTCGTGCCGGAGGGACCGACGTCTTCTCGGGCTCTCGCCTTGGCATGGATGGAAACACTTCCTCGCTCCTCGGCCATCACTCACCCGCTGCGGCAGGACGCCAAGGTTTCGGTCAACGGTTCCATCGTCACCAAGCCGCTGTCTCCCTTCATCATCGCGCTTTATGCCAAGCGGGATGCGGAAGTCGATGGCATCCCGAGCCGGTCCATCGCAAACCAGTCCATCAACGGCCTCGTTGGGGTGACCCCGAAGATCAAGTTGGACATCACCTCTGATGCCTCGGAGGGCATGGCCGACATCGAGGCCCGGTTCGGGGTAGTCGTTCGTGGGGAAAGCGGGGTCGACGGCTCCCTGTCCGATGGTGGCTATGTCTTCTGGGGCACCGACACCCTGTCCGATGACAGCCAGTGGCTGTTTGCCAATGTCGTCCGACTCCGGTCCTACGTCGAGATCAACCAGATCAAGGTGATCCGGTTCTACCTCGGCCGCTACAATCTCACCGTTCAGACGGTTCAGGCGGTGGCAAACACCATGGAGACGCATCTCTCCAATCTTCGGGCCGAGGGACACATCATCGACTACCGGGTGCTGTTCGAGCCTGACAACAACAACCCGGTGGAACTCCGCCTGGGCTGGCTCGACATCACCTACAAGATGGAAGAGCCGGCGCCGCTGCGGAAGGTCACCATCCGCTCCCGTCGCTATCCGGAAGCCCTGGACGCCATGGTTTCCAACATCGCCATCCAGCTCGGAACTCTGACCGCGGCTTGAGCCGTGGCTACCTGATCAGGAGAATTGATCATGTCCGCTACCATCTTCAATCTGGATACGGCGAACCTCTTCGTGGGGGACGACAATCCCGATAACTCCCAGTTCCTCACGCTCAACGGGGTGAAGGTCCCGATGCTCGAGGAATCCACCCGCACCATCAACCCCGGCGGCGGTATCGTGGCTATGGATGTCGGCATGCGCAAGATCACGATCTCGCCGCTGACGTTCAAGCTCAACGGCTTGAACCCGGATGTGATGCCGAAGTTCATGACGAACCGCCGCATCAAATACACGATCCGAGGCAACGTCTCTAACGTCCGCACCCAGGAGGACGTCCCTCTGGTCGCTGTGATCGAGGGGCGGATGATCAAGGTCGATGTCGGTGAATTCCGCAAGGACACCGAGGTCGACACCGACTACGAGATCCGGGAAATCGTCCACTACATGCTGAAGCTGGGTGACCAGGAGAAGTACTATCTCGACGTCTTCTCCGGTCCCAACGGCGTCCGCATCGATGGCAATCCCATCTTCCGGGATGTCGCCCGCAACATCGGCCTGGGGGTCTAATCCATGACCGAACAGAACACGGCTGACGGCTCCCCCAAGGAGCCGCCTGTTGCTCGTATCGTGAACCCGGCGGGGCGCTCCAAAGTGGTGCCCCTCCAGTTCCCAGTCGAGTTCGACGGCAAGATCTGGGACAGCGTCGAGATCCGGCGCTGCACCGGAGCGGAGATCCGGGTCTACGTTGAAGGCATGGCCAGCGGAGAAGCCTTCAGCCTTCCTCCGGTGGTCCAGTGCCCGATCGATGTCTGGGACGCCATGGATGCCGATGACCAGTTCACGGTCGACGAGGAAGCTCAGGCTTTTATGCCCCGCCGTTTGAAGGCGGCGGTAGAGCTGCTGTCCGGAACTGGCGCGAATACGTCGGACAAATAAGCAGCACCTTCTCCACTCCGATCCCGACGGTCCTTTCATGGGACTGGAACGAGATCTTGGAGTGGTACTGCGAGGCATACAATCTTGAGGTCACCAAGGCCTCATTCCAAGCCCAGATCGCGGGCATGAGGTTCATGGGTTAATGCGCACCTTTATCGGCGAGCTCATCTTCCGGTTCAAGGACGATGCCAGCGGCAAGGCAAAGCAGACCGCTCAGGCCGTCGGCGGAGCCGTGACCTCCATCGAGCAAGCCGCGCGTCGGTTGAACTCGATGCCGTTCGGGGGCCGGTTCACCGCCCAGCTCGACAAGCTTGGTGCCTCAGCGTC
Organism: Allorhizobium sp. nf9_anc; assembly: GCF_056323085.1. Taxonomy (NCBI): domain Bacteria; kingdom Pseudomonadati; phylum Pseudomonadota; class Alphaproteobacteria; order Hyphomicrobiales; family Rhizobiaceae; genus Allorhizobium; species Allorhizobium sp. nf9_anc. Next base: position 1,389,645 of record NZ_CM150481.1, read on the forward strand.
CGATCTCGATAAGGTGAGGGCGGCATGGGAGCGACTGCATCATTCCATCGCATCCCGAAACCTGTCTAAGGCTGCTGCGAAGTCAGAAATTGAGAACTTCAAGGTGGCCACCCTCGGCCACTTCGCGGCCATCCAGAATGCGTCGAATGCCCATTTCCGTGACATGGAGAAGCGGACGAGGTCGTTCTCGAACAATCTCCAGATGATCATGAAGCCGGCCCTGGTTGCCATGGGTGGTTACACCGGGGCTTACATGATCGGGGTTGGAGCCCGCGCCGGGATCACAGCCTCCTCGAATGAGCAGCGTGAACGTGCTCGCCAGCACTTTGCCGGTCTCCCAGCGGGTGAGCAGCAACAGATCGAGAAGCAGTCCGGGGAGTTGGCCCAGCGTTTCCGTATCGCTCAGGCCGATGCCATGGAAATCATGCGTGAGGCCCGCTTGGCCATGCCCAGCGCCGAGGCAGCGTTCAGTGTCGCCGAGGAGATGGTGCAGGCCTACAAGATGTTGGGCCTGTCCTTCGGGTCTGATCAGGCCATCACGGGTCTGCGTGCATTCAACAAGGCGATGGATAACATCAACATCACTGAAGACACCGGGCTCTACAAGCAGATGCTCGACGCCTTCGTCCGTGCCCAGCAGATCACGGGCAAGGACATGGACCCCGAGGCCTTCGCTCAGGCTGTGAAGTATGCCCGAACCTCCGGCAAGGTCTTCAGCCCCGAGTTTCTGCAGAACATGCTGCCGTTCCTCATCGCGGAATCCGGTGGTTCCGATACCGGTACCCAGCTCCGTGCGACCTTCGATAACTTCGTCGGTGGCACCGCCACCAAGAAGGCTTTGACTGAGCAGGGCAGGCTCGGACTTCGCGATGATAAAGGGCTCAAGGATGCCGAGGGCTTCGCGCAGGACCCGTTGAAGTGGGTCAGCGATAACATCGTGCCCGCGCTCAAGAAGGATGGCATCGACCTCAACTCCGAGGTGGCGATCGCTCAAGCCGTGCAGAAGTTCACCAGCAACCGACTGGCGCGCGATTTCATCCAGAGAGCCATCACCCAGCGCGATGTCTACCTCCGCTTGTCCGGGATGATGCAGGGCGCCATAGGCCTTGAGGGAGCGTCTTCCGTCGATGCTCTGGATCCGTTCTCCGCGTTCAAGGGGTTCAAGGACTCCATGGCCAACCTGGCCGCAGCAGTGCTTCCAGCTGAGCAGATCGCCGCTGGTCTGAACACGATGGCAGACGCCATCAACACCCTTCAGAAGTCGTGGCGCGATGGAGACATCGGGACCCGTCTCGGCATCGGAGCTGCGGGAGTTGGGGCCGCCTTCGGGGCATGGAAGGTGACCGCCGCGATTTGGGGTCTCATCACCGCCGGAACCAATCTGAATGCGGCTGCAGTTGCTCTCCAGGTCGCGGCAGCAAACCTGAATGGCGGTGCCGCTGGCAGCGTCGGGGGGAGCGGCAAGGGGGCCGCCAAGGCCGCCGGTGGATGGGCAGCGCTTGCCGGCCGTATCGCTGGTGTGGCCGGACTCGGCACGCTTCTTTCCGGCTCGTCCGGCCCGGTTGATCCAGAGGCCCGAAGAAACATGCTGCGCCGGGATTTCGAGGAGTGGGTAAAGACTCATCCCTTCATCCCGGAGAAGCGAGCAATACAGGACCAGCCATCAACTCCTTACGGTTCTCTCATCCGCGACCCCGGGGCGCATGGCGACCGCCTCGCGAACTACCCGGGGGTCGATGCCGCCAAATATGCCGGACAAGAGATCCAGGACTCCCTCAACGTCACCGCGAAGCCGAACGTCGACAAGTCCGACCTGGAAGCCACGCTGGCGCTGATCAACCAGATCAAGTCCGGCCTGAGTGGTATCGGCGCAACGATGTCCGCAGCAGCTCAACGAGCTCGACAGCAGGCCGATGCTGAAGTCCGCCGTTCCTTTACCAACTATGGGGTTTCACCGTAATGCTGTGCTGCCTCGGACCCGTGGCCTTCGACATCAAGAATGACCTGCAGTCCATCGACTTCGACACTCAGTCCCACTTTGCCCGTCATGAGGTCATGGGGGCGGGTCCCACCTATGAGGACACCGGGGACGGCGAGTCGACCATCACCTTGAGCGGCACCTTGTTGCCGTTCTTCTTCACTGGGGCACTCCAAGGGATAACGCTGCTTGAGGCTGCCCGCCGGCAAAAGGTGCCGCTGACAATGATCCGTGGCGACTTCACGCCCATGGGTTGGGTGCTCATCGACTCCATCTCCCACTCCCATTCCGATCTCGATGCCCGGGACGGTGTCGGTCATGTCGTCGAATACACCATCAAGCTGATCCGGGTCTCAACCCCGGCCGACGGCGCCATTTCGATTTTGAGGCTGTTTCAATGACTGAGCTCCGCGAAACGGTATGGATCGAGGACTGCACCTTGGCGAATGTGATCTGGCGCAAGCTGGGCCGCCAGCCCGAGGGGTTCATCGAGAAGGTGATCAACCGGAACCCAGGGCTCTGCGCCGATGAATTCATCCCCGTGGGCACGGAAATCGTGTTCCCGATCAGCGAGATCGAGGAGAGGAAACCGGCTTCTGATGTGGTGAGGCTCTGGGACTGATGGGCTTCATCTCGAACGATTATGCGGTCTGGCTCAACGGCCAGAACGTGACCTCACGTCTGGACCCGCTGCTAACCTCCATCAAGGTGACCAGGGCATCGGAAGCCGCGGCAGACACCTGCGACATCACGCTCGCTGATGCAGATGGCAGGATTGCTATGCCGGCCGAACGCGCGCCGGTTCTGATCTTCGTCAATGGTGCCCGCATCTTCAGTGGCTTCGTGTCCGATGTAACCTGTCCCTTCGGGAAAGGTGAGGGGCGTACGCTTGAGGTTGGAGCCAGCTCGATCGATGGCGGGTCTAAGGTGAAAGAGCCCGTGCTACGCAGCGCGGATGACCTTTCATTCGCCGATGTTGCACAGCAGTGGGGCAAGAAAGCGGGTCTTACTGTCAGGGTTGCAGGGTCCGTAGCCTCTGTTTCTCGTCCGTACTGGCTGATGCAGAACGAAGATTTCCTATCTTGGGGCCAGCGCATGGCCCGGGAGATCGGCGCCTCCTTCAAGATCCTTGGCTCCGAAGCTTACTTCGTCGGCGTCAATGAAGGCATCTCCGGATCCGGCAAGACGTTGACGCCGATCGATGCGGTCTACGGGGATAATCTGCTTTCCGGTTCGATTAGCCCCATCATCAGCCGGCCGAAGTTCAAGAACGTCGAGATTTCCTACTTCGACGTCCAGAAGGGGCGGAGGATCAATGTCCCCGTGGAGACTGGGATCGATGATGTCGATGCTACTCTGCGTACCGTGATCTCTGCGGCCGATGAGGATGAAGCCAGGCAGAAGGCCAAGGCCATCGGCAAGCAGTCCGATCGGGAAAAAGGCGGCGGTTCCGTCGTCATCCTCGGTGCCGAATACGCGGAGCCGGAGGCGATCTGCAACATCCGTGGCGTCCGCCCTGGTGTGGATGGTGCCTATCGAATCGCTTCAGTGAACCACGATCTCTCCAAGGGCAGCGGCTTCGTGACCACCCTTGATCTCAAGCAGCCGCAGAACGGCGCCGGGGTTGATCCACGGGCCAGCACACCTGCGGCAGCACAGGCAACTGCACAGCCCGTTCTGGGCAACAGCCGCGGCCCGATCTAGCCGCCTCAGAGGACATCGTCATGAGTTTTGAAGCTTGGCTGCAGTCGAGATTGACTGCGCACGGCCATCCCGTAGGCGTCAATGGGGATTGGGGGCGCGTTTCCATCGAAGCCCTCAAATCCTTCCAGAAGAAGATGGGCCTGCCTGTCTCAGGTGTTGCCGACCGCGCATCAGTGGAGGCGCTGAGGGTTGACCCCGATGCCCCTGATCGCTCTCAGAACGTCCAGCCCCCCGCAGAGACGATGCCGCCGTGGATGGCGGAAATGCATCGCCGTATGGGCATGCACGAAGTCACCCACAAGGCGAAGCTGATCGAGTTCCTGAAGATCGGCAAGTTCCTGGGCGATCCGTCAAAGCTGCCTTGGTGCGGGGATGCGGTGGAAAGCTGCATCGCCAAGGTTCTGCCGGCTGAGCCTCTTCCCGCAAATCCGTTCTGGGCGCAGGGCTGGGCCACCTTCGGAATCAATGTTCACTCCCCGCTGGTGGGAGCGATCGGCGTCATCCGCTGGTCTGCCAGTTCTGGTCATGTCGGCTTTGTTGCCGGCGTCGAGGGAAGCAAGGTCGTCCTGCTCGGTGGCAACCAATCCAATGCCATCACCCTCGCATCGTTCGATTTGGGCACTAAGGAGCGCGGCTTCATCGCCTTCCGTTGGCCAAAGACCTTCCCGGTCAAAGGTTACCCAGCACTTCGCGGGAAAGCGCCGGCGATCTTGAGCGAAGGAGCTACCCGATGATCAAACCGTCTTGGAAGATCCGTCGACGCATCGTCATCGCCACGCTGCTGTTCTGCGCGTTCTGCGTGACCTGGATCATGATTGGAGGGGATGAGCGCAGCGTCCTCGAGGTCATCGTGATGTGCGCCTTCGGCTTGGCTGGCTCCACCATCGGCGCTTATGTCTTTGGTGCTGTTTGGGACGACCGCAACGTCATGAAGGAAATCGGCCCCAGGGCATACGAGGAGAGGCCGCCGGAATGACCCTCATCGTCTCCATCCTGCGCCTCCTCGGTCCTGCCGGCTGCGCGGCCGTTCTCATCATCCTCTACTACGAGGGTGCCCCCGTCGTTAATCGGCTTCCGTATGTCGACCAGATCCCATTCATCCGTGAGTTCGGTGTTGGTCGGGTAGAGCTCGAACGCAGGGCGGCAACAGCGGGGCTGGTCAAGCAAGCGGAACTGGATGCTCTTTCAGCCGTCCTTGAGCAGGAGCGGGCAAAGACCGCCGCAGCTGAGGCAATGGCCACGGAAGCCAGAAACCGCGCCACGGCTCTCCAGCGGCTCCGTGAGCAGCAACGTGACGAAATTGAACGCTTGACCCAGCAAGCCGCCGACACCCCCGGCCTGAGTTATCCAACAGAGGAGGATCTGAGATGGCGCACAAGATAGCCCTCATCGCAGTCCTGGCGCTGGCCTCCACCGGGGCGACCTGTCAGGGGCCGCAGGACCGGATCTCGGCCGCGGTTTCTGTTCAGGCCGTTGTGGCCAATCCTCCGAAGCCAGAACTGCCGTCGTCCTGCGCGGAACTGATGGAGCGTGCAAAGCCAAAGCTCACCGAGGCATGGGTAGTGACCCAGCAGCGGTGGGAGTTCCTTGCCGATAACCGCGATCAGGCCGCCGCAGACTGCCAGTCGCAGTGGGACGCATTTTGGACTGCATACTCCCAGGCCGTGGGAGCCACGAAGTCATGACTGAGAAGGCCGAAGATATGAGCGAAGCATCGCATGACACCGCACTCCTGCTCGGTGAATTCAGGAAGGCGATCGCATCGCTGGAAAAGGCAGTCGAGATCCAAACTGAAAAGTCTGATCTCGGAAGAGCGAAGATTTACAAGGACCTCGAGGAAATCAGAAAAGAGCAGCTCATCACCAAGCTGGAGGTCGCCGAGGTCAAGAACGACCTGAAGATGGCGAAGCCAACGCTGACCTGGATCGATGCCTGGAAGGAGCGTTTCACAGGCATGTTGATTCTGTGCCTCTTCATCGGTGGCGCCTTGGGTGGCTCCACGGTTCTTTTCTGGAAATGGATAGGCAAGAAAATCGGGGTGGATTGATGCGGTCCATCCTGCTCTACCTGATCCTGCCGTCGGTCGCTTTCGCAGGGATCTCGGCTGAGGTCGATGATGACAGACCTGCGCGCACATCGATCAATGCCCTGCAGGCACCGTGCCTGGATCCGCAGCGAGAGAGAGGGTTTGTCGTGACGTGGTGGATAGAGGACAGGGAGACCGGGAAGCGGCGTGAGGCTGGCAGCCAGGAGGTGCGCCTCAGGTGCTAGGCTCGCGGCCGAGTTTCCACCTGACCAAGTCCGGGAAACTGACGCCGCAGACCTCATTCAGACGGGTGATGTCGTTGGTTTTGGAACAGGTCGATGTGAACACCTTGCGCAGTTCGAGGAATGTCATGTCAGGACCGTGCTTCTCGATGAGCCCTCTGATCCCATAGCGTCCGGCGCGCTCGCATTTGCGGCAGACCACCTCGAGCGTATCGTAGGGATAGTCTCGCAGTCTCGACTTCTTGTTCTCGGGAAGGGGTATCTGGCGCACCATAGCCGACGTGATCCTTGGTTATCCACAGAGCCTGAAATCTGTGGATTTCATTTTTCACTTCAACCTTGACGCCACAGAAAACGTTCGGTTATTTCCGGCGGCATTTTACAGCCAGCGTTATCCGACCCGACTGAAATTCCTGACTTTACGTGGGGACTCTTAATCAGCGGGTCGTAGGTTCGAGCCCTACATCACCCACCATTTTTCTCTTCAAAGTCAGTAAGTTGCTGAATAAAGCGGATGAGCGCTCTGGCGTTCATCGTGACGCTGAGGCGGTTGGTTGCTGCCCATGTGTTGCAGCGAGTTGTGCTCTCATTCGTTGATCTCGGTTCAGTTAGCCGGACAAGTGAGGGTGCGAGTGACGGCACTGCGCATGATCTGCTGCCGAGACGGCAGTGTTCTCTCTATGTTTCCACAGTCTGTCGCTCGCGTTCCCGGTATGTATCGGATTTAGGAGCAATTCCGATTGCGTTGCCCTGTGGATAACTGTGGACAACCTATGTAGCCGGCTCAGCGTGTCGAGCTGAGCCGCGCCTGGGGCAGGACATAGGGGATTGCGGCGCTGGGCAGGCGGCCAACGGTGCCGGAAAGCCCATAGACATGTGCAATCGTCTCATCGTCGATGGTCGCCTTGGGGCTCCCTTCGCGGATCAGGCGACCGTGGTGCAGGATGGCCAGGTGATCGGCGAATTCGGCGGCCAGATTGAGGTCGTGCAGGATGGCGAGCACGACGCCACCCCGCCGGGCAAAGTCTCGCGCGATTTCCAGCACAGAGATCTGGTGGCCGATGTCGAGGCTTGCGGTCGGCTCATCCAGGAAGATCGCACGAGGGCGACCATCCATCTGCGGATCCGGCATCTGCGCGAGCACGCGGGCGAGTTGAACACGCTGTTGCTCGCCGCCGGACAGGGCGTTGTAGCTGCGACCTTCGAAGCCCGAGAGATCGACGCGGACAAGCGCCTGGCGGGCGGCAAGGTTTGGATCGCGGCTGCCATGCGCGACCGCGCCCATGCGCACCACTTCGAGCGCGGTGAAGGGGAAGGAGAGGGCTGTGGACTGCGGGAGCACTGCACGCTCGCGCGCTAGCTCCAGCGGGCTCAGCGAGGCCATCCGGCGGTCGTGATAGTAGACGTCGCCGTAGTCGGGCTTCAGCTCACCCGACAGGGTTTTGAGCAGCGTCGATTTTCCAGCCCCGTTCGGTCCTATGATCACGGTGAATTTGCCCGATTCGAGGCTCAGGCTGACATTGTCGACAAGGCTGCGCCCGCCGCGTCTGATGCTGACATTCTGGGCTCTGATCATCACAATCCCTCCATGGCCTGGCGGCCCTGACGGCCGAGGAGCAGCATCAGGAAAACGGGTGCTCCAAGGATCGCCGTAATGATGCCGATCGGCAGTTCGGCCGGTGCGGCGATCGTGCGGGCGACGGTGTCGGCGAGCAGCAGCAGGGCTGCTCCGCCGAGGGCCGATGCCGGTAACAGGAAGCGGTGCGCCGGCCCGATCGCAAGCCGCAAGAGATGGGGAACGACGATGCCGATGAAGCCGATCGAGCCGGCTGCGGCAACCGTTGCGCCGCAGGCCGCAGCGACGGCCAGGATCGTCAGGCGCTTCAGCCTCTGCACTGGTACGCCCATGTGGAAGGCGGCCGCATCCCCAAGGATCAGCGCGTCCAAGCCCCGGGCGACGAAGGGGATGATCGCAAGCACGAAGGCGACAAAGGGAAGAATGGCGACGATCTTGGCGGTCGTCGCGCCGCTCAGCGAGCCGAGCGACCAGAAGGTGATGTCGCGCAGCGCCCGGTCGTCGGCGATGAAGATGAGGAGGCCGGTTGCGGCCCCCGTCATCGCTGCAATCGCTATGCCGGAGAGAATGAGTGCCGTTGTCGAGGTCTGGCCGTTGCGGGTCGCGATTGCGTACAGAAGCAGCGTGTTGCCGAGGCCGCCGAGGAAGGCCATCAGCGACAGGAACTGCTCGCCGAAAAAGGCCTGCAGCGGAAAGAGCAGGGTCGGTCCCAGAACGATGGCAATCACGGCTGCTAGCGCCGCACCCGAGGTCACGCCGACGATGCCGGGATCGGCCAGTGGATTGCGAAACAATCCCTGCATCATCGCGCCGGACACGCCAAGGGCGGCTCCAATCAGGAGGCCCATGCCGGTTCGCGGTAGGCGTACGGCTTCGAGGATGATCCGGTTCTGCTGGTCCATGGCGGCCTGATCGCCTGTGAGATAGGCGATCAGATGCGGCAAGCCGACGCCTGTCGGGCCGATGACGATCGACACGAGTACCGAAACGGCGAGCAGGACGGTCAGCAGGGCGATGACGAGCATGCCGAGACCGGAGCGGTCTCCATCGCGCCTGCCAAGGGTCGACATCAGCGCCAGCGTGCTCACGGTCACTGTCCTTCCGGATAGAGCATGCCGTTCAGGTCGCGCGCTGCGTCGGCGGCACGGGGACCGAGGCCGAGCAGATAGAGACCGTCCATCGTCAGGAAAGCCTTGGTCCGACCGGCGGGCGTTGCGGCAAGTGCCGGCAGCGCGAAGGCCTGATCGGCAGTGAGGTGTTGTGCGCCGCCGCTCATGACGAGCACGACATCGGGAGCTGCCGCGATCACCGCTTCATCGGTCAGCGGCTTGTAGCCTGTGACGCTCGATACGGCATTTTCGCCACCGGCAAGGCGGATCATCGCGTCGGCGGAACTCTGGCTGCCGGCTGCCATCACTCGGCCATTGGCGAGAGACAGCGCAAAGAGGACCTTCTTCTTGGGTCCCGTTGCTGCTGTCACCTTTTCCTCGATCGCCATGATGCTGGCTTCGACGGTCTTTGCCAGTTCTTCAGCCTTTTCAGGACGACCGATCGCCTGCCCGACAGCGCGGATCTTTTGAGGGATTGCTGCAGTCTCCGGGGGCGAGGGAATGCTGAAGAAGTTGAGACCGCTCGCCTTCAGGATATTGACCGAATCGACCGGACCGGCACCGGATTCGGCGATGATCAGGTCTGGTTTCTGGGAGAGTACCCCTTCGGCGGAGATCTGGCGGACATAGCCGATGTTCGGCTTGGATGTCGCTTCCGGCGGGTAAAGGCTTGTCGTATCCACCGCAACCACGCGGTCGCCTTCCCCCAGAGCATAGATGATTTCCGTCACGGTTCCGCCGATCGCCACGATGCGCTCGGCATCCTTGGCGATGGCTGCCGAGGGAAGGAGCATGGGCAGCAGAATGGCGAGGGCAGCAGTGGCGGAAAGCACCTGGCGGCGCGAGGAGCGAAGGGGCAACATGGATGCGTACAAACCTATGATCCTGGCATCTGCAGAGCCGCCGCAGCCGCCCGGAGAACGCCGATGTTGAGATTGCCATGCCGAGGATATGGCCCCGACATTTAACTTGACTGCGATACACAAGTTTAAATAGGAAGGCAACAGAGCGTGGTCGTTCCACCGCTGCGGATTTCGGGGTAAGCTTGGTATCCGAAGGCGTGCCCGACCTCGACGAAACAGCATCTTGCAGAGAGGGAAGCAGATCCATGTACATCGCAATGAACCGTTTTCGCGTCGTCCCGGGCTTCGAGGAAGCTTTCGAGAACCAGTGGAAGGCGCGCGAAGGCCGGCTGGCTGAGATGCCGGGCTATATCGAATTCCACATGCTGAAGGGCCCGAAGGCGGACGATCATACGCTCTACGCCTCGCACACCGTCTGGGCGACCCATGCCGATTTCGTTGCCTGGACGAAGTCCGAGCAGTTCCGTGCAGCACATGCGCGCGCCGGCGAAAGCAAGGTGCAGTATCTCTCGGGCCCGCATTTCGAGGGCTTCGACGTCATCATTCACGAAGACCGCTCGGGCAAGCGCTCGGCGCCGGAAGCCGCGTGAGGAACCCATGGACACGCTGACGCAGACGAGTGGTGAACGGCGCGAGCGGGCGCTTGCGGCCCTTGCCGAAAAGCCCGATGGCGTGATCGAGCAGATCGCGGCCAAGGCCGAGGTCACGCCCGCCGAGGTGCTCGCCGTCCTTCCTGAAGGGGCAGCTTTGGTCGTGGCGGCCGCGCATTGGGAGCCGATCTGGAAGGACCTGTCCTCCTGGGGCGACATCCTGATGATCGTGCATACCGAGGACATCGTGCTCGAAGTCGAGGGCAGCTTGCCCGACGGCAGCGAGGGGCATGGCTGGTTCAACATCCATGGCGACAGCCCGATCGGCGGTCACATCCGCAAGGAGCGTTGTGTCTCGATCGCCTTCGTCGATCGTGGCTTCCACGGTCGCCGGTCCTGTTCGGTCTGGTTCATGAATGCCGACGGCAAGGCCATGTTCAAGGTCTTTGTCCGCCGCGACAAGGAGCGCAATCTGCTGGAAGAGCAGGTCTCGCGCTTCGAAGCCCTGCGTCAGGCGATCGCCTGAGCATTTCGACGCCAGCCACCGGTCCTCGAGGACCGGTGGCTGCTTGCCTGTAAGCCGTTCTTTCTTTTGCCTTTAACTGGATCTATTGTCCTGCGGTTTCCATCCACGCACTGGACTTCGTCTTGATCCGATTCCGCTTGATTGCTCTTCTCGTCGCGTTCTGCCTGTTCGCGGGAGCTCATTCGCTTCCCTTTGCTCCCGATTTTGCCCAGGCGCAGGATACCGGCGCTCCGGCATCGCAGCCTGCTGAGGCCGCGAGCCCGGAAGCAGCGACCCCGGCACAGCCTGCTCCCGCTCCTGCGGCACCTCAGGCGGCACCCGCACCGGCACCAGCACCAGCACCGGCACCGCAGCGCGACGAGCAGATCGTTGCCGCCGAGCAGCGTATCGAGGAGGCGCGCACGCGGCTTTCGAGCCTTCGCGATCAGGTGGAAAAGAACCTTCAGGAAGACGGCGTGCTGGCCGATCTCAAGGTCCAGGTCGATGCTTTGGGCCGCGAAGCTCTGGCGATCACCGTCGATCTTCGTCCGCGCATCGATGATATACAGGCTCGCCTGACGGAGCTGGGGGAGGCGCCCGCCGAGGGGCAGCCGGCCGAGAGTGCCAGTGTGACCGAAGAACGTGCGCGGCTCAATGCGGCACGGGCCGAAGTCAATGCGCTCACCGGACAGGCCGAGGATCTGTCGATCGAGGCGAAGGCGCTGTCCGACCGTATCTCCAACACGCGCCGCGCACTCTTTACGAGCCGGTTGTTCGAGCACACCGATATCAATGGTGGCGTTCTCGAAGAAGCCCTGCAGTCGTTTTCTGCCGATGCCGAGCGCGTTCAGCGGAGCATCACCAGCTGGCTGATCTTTGTGATCAAGTTCAAGGCCTTGCCGCTTGCCATCGCGGTGCTCTTGTCGACGGCGCTCGCTTCGTTGATCCTGTTTGCGGAATACCGGCTGTTCGGGCGCATCAATCGCCGGGATCCGACGATTGCGGATCCCTCCTATCTCAGCCGCTTCTCCGTCGCTTTCTTTTCCACGATCCTGCCGTCGCTGGCGCTGAGTTTCTTCCTGGCGTCCGCCTATTTCCTCCTCGACACCTTCAATGTGCTGAGGCCGGACATTGCGCCCATCGTCGCATCGGTCTTCGGGCTGATCGGTCTTGTCTTCTTCGTCACCGCGATCTCGCGCGCCGTCATGGCGCCGGCGGAGCCGAACTGGCGGCTGGTCAGGCTTTCGAACAAGGGTGCGCGGGATCTGAGTATCGCGATTTTCCTGATGGCTTTGGTCAATGGCCTCGACTACGTGCTCTCGGTCATCAGTGAGACCTACAGCTCGCCGGTCGTGCTGACGGTCATGAAGAGTTTTGCGTCATCCGTCGTTGTCGGTCTGCTGTTGTTCTTTGTCTCATTCCTGCGGCCTGTGCTCTCCCAGACGGGTGAACCGACAGCGCCGGGGCGGCCCTGGCCACGCGCGGTGTCGATCACGCTCAGGGTCGTTGGCGCAGTCCTCATCCTCGCGGCCGCCATCGGCTATGTGGGCCTTGCACGCTTCCTCGCCACGCAGATTGTGCTGACGGGTGCCGTCGTTGCGACGATGTATATCGGCATCCTCACCGGCAAGGCGATTTCGGCACCCAACCAGTTTGGTGAAACACGCGTCGGCCAGTTCGTCGGCAAACGCTTCCGGCTTTCCGCCGTCGGGCTTGACCAGAGCGGTATCGCGGCCGGCTTGTTCATCTACGCCTTCGCGCTCATCACCGGTGTGCCGCTGATTTTGATGTCCTGGGGCTTCCAGCCGCGCGATCTGCAGCTCTGGTTGTTCAACCTCTTCACCGAGATCAATGTCGGCACGATCCGCATCTCGATCTTCGGCATTCTCGGCGGCGTGCTGCTGTTTGCCGGCGGTCTGGTCGTCACGCGCTGGTTCCAGAAGTGGCTGGACGGCAATGTCATGGCCCGCAGCCATGTCGACGGTGGCGTGCGCAATTCGGTGAAGACCGGGGTCGGTTACCTCGGCACGGGCATTGCCGGCATCATCGGCATCTCCGCTGCCGGCATCGACCTTTCGAGCCTGGCACTGGTCGCCGGTGCCCTGTCGCTCGGCATCGGTTTCGGTCTGCAGAACATCGTCTCCAACTTCGTGTCCGGCTTGATCCTCCTGGTCGAGCGGCCCTTCAAGGTTGGCGACCACGTCATCACCGGCGTCAATGAAGGTATCGTCAAGCGCATCTCGGTGCGCGCGACGGAAATCGAGACGTTCCGCCGTCAATCGATCATCGTGCCGAATTCCGAACTCATCAATGCGCCACTCGGCAACTGGACGCATCGCAACAAGGTGCAGCGCTCCGAGGTGCCGGTCAGCGTTGCCTATGACACGGATCCGCAGGAGGTCATCGACCTGTTGCTGGCGGTCGTCAACGAGCGGACCGATGTATTGCGCAATCCGGAGCCGCATGTGGAATTCCTGCGCTTCGGAGCCTCGTCGCTGGACTTCGAGCTGCGCTTCCATCTGGCTGACATGGGCGAGGGTCTGCATGTGCGCAACGAAGTGCGCATCGAGATCCTCCGCCGGTTTCGGGCACATGGCATCGTCATGCCTTATCCGCATCAGGACGTCATGCTGCATGTCCAGGACCATGATCGTCAGGCGCTCATGCGGCGCAAGGCGAAGCCTGCAAATGTCGCTCCGACCGCAGAGGAATTGTCAGGCGTGCCGGATGATGACAAACTCCTGCCATGAACGCCGCATTCAGCCGCCATTCAGGCGGAATGCGGCACAAGAGGGACAGAAGCGATCGGGACTGACCGATTGCATTTGAGAGGACGGAGCCTTTGGCTCCGCTGTCGGCATGAAGCAGGTCGTAGCACAGCTGGTTGTCGTTTTGGGGAGCGTTCTGGTCGCGGGACCGGGCCTTGCCGCATCCGTCCTCAACACCGGATCTTCATCGGTCGTGCTTGTCGTCGTCGAGGATGGCACGAAGACAGAAGTTGCCCTTGATGCAGGCGGCTCCGACACGATCTGCGCGGCCGGCTGCTTCCTCACCCTGCCCAATGGCGACCGTATCGGGCTTGCCGGCGGGGAGACCGTCGAGATCAAGGACGGCGTTGCCACGATCAAGTAGGTGCCGGTCGCGGCACCCACCATACCGCGATATTCCGAAATGCTTAACTATGCGCAATCCTTGCTGCAGGCTCAGGGCCTCAGTTAACGGTTCCGCAAAGGGCCTTTGCTAGATGTCTTGCTAATGAACAAGATAGGTAAAGGCTAGTCATGGCAGTTCTCGGCGTTTCTGGAATGCAGTATTCGGGAGAGACCTTTCCCGATATCCGGATCATCCTCGGCGAAGACTCGAACGTCTTCACACAGATGATCAGTCAGCGCCTCAAGGAACTGATGGGCGTCGATATCGAGATCTGCCGGACTTTCGAAGACCTGCAGATGGCGAACGAGCTGTCGCAGGAGCCGGTCGTACTGGCGATCTCGAACATCAACCTGCCCGGCGCCGAAAACGGCGAAGCCCTGGAATATCTGATCGACTGCAACATCCCGACGGTGGTCTTTACCGGCACGTTCCAGGATGAAATGCGCGAAAAGCTGCTGTCCAAGGACATCGTCGACTACATCCTCAAGGACAATGTCTTTGCCGTCGAGATGCTGGCCGAATCGGTCTACCGCTTCCTCACCAACCACCGCCATCACGTGCTGATCGTCGACGACAGCCCGACGGCGCGCGCGCTGCTGTCAAGCCGTCTTCGCCGCTATAATTTCCGCGTCAGCCTGGCCGAAAGTGGCGCCAAGGCGATCGAGATCCTGAAGGCCAATCCGGATATCGGCCTCGTGGTCACCGACTACAACATGCCGGATATCGACGGCTTCGAGCTGACGCGCCGCATCCGCTCGGTCCGTGGATCGCATGAACTGCGCATCATCGGCGTTTCGTCCTCGACCAACCGGCTTCTGTCGGCACGCTTCCTGAAGGTCGGCGGTAACGATTTCATGCTGCGTCCGTTCATCGACGAAGAGTTTTACTGCCGCGTCAACCAGAACCTCGACACGCTGGTTCAGATCAAAGCTGCGCAAGCTCACAAAAAATAGGTGCGACGTATAATTACAGTCGCTACAGTCCTGCCATTAGGAGGAGGTCGCCCGATGGGCGATCTCGGTAAAGTGGTAGGTATTTTATGTATTTTCCCGAGCAGATTTACGCGCGCGAACCATCAATTCAGCGCAAGCGGGCCGAGCAGGGGCGAATACTGGTCATCGAGGACTCCCGTTCTCTTTCCTCGATCATGCGCCACAAGCTTGAGACCGATTTTTCCTGCCAGGTGACCCAGTGCGCCAATGCCGACGTCTTTCGGCAGGTCATGCAGAGCGGGCAAACATTTGATGTGGCGGTCGTCGATCTCAACCTGCCGGGCGCCTCGGATGGAGAAATCCTTGATGCCGTGATCGCGGAGCGCATCCCCGCCGTCGTCTTTACCGCCGATTTCAACCGGGATCTGCGCGAGCGTTTGCTGCAGAAGGGCGTCGCCGACTATCACGTCAAGAACCACGAGAATGCGATCGACCTCGTCCTGTCTTCGGTGGTCAGGCTGCTCGGCAATCGTGATGTCGGGGTGCTCGTGGTCGACGATGTGCCGTCGGCCCGCACGATGCTTGCCGACCTGCTGCGTGTGCAGAAGTTCCAGGTCTATGAGGCGTCGACGGGATTCCAGGCTATGGAGATCCTCACCCGTCAGCCGCATATCGAACTTGTCATTACCGACTATCACATGCCGGACATGGATGGTTACGAGCTGACGCGGCGCATTCGACGCGAGCACGACAGCGATCGGCTGCGGATCATCGGCATCTCCTCCTCTGCCGACCGACTGCTCTCGGCGAGCTTTCTCAAGGCCGGGGCCAATGATTTCGTCTACAGGCCCTATGTCATCGAAGAATTGCAGTGCCGCATCCAGCACAATATCGAGACGCTGGCCCAGCTTCAGCAATTGCGTGTCGCAGCCTTCAGCGACTATCTGACCGGCCTGCCGAACCGTCGCTACTTCTTCGATGCGGGCCCGGCCCAGGTTGCCGGGCGGCTGGAGCGGGGCGAGCCCTGCTGCATCGCAATGCTGGACATCGACCATTTCAAGAAACTGAACGACACCTATGGTCACGAGATCGGCGACCGTGTGCTGCAGGCGGTCGGTTCGAAGCTTGCGCGTCAGTTGGCTGGCAGCGGCCATCTCCTGGCACGTCTTGGCGGCGAAGAGTTCAGCGTCTTGATGCTGGGCCTCGATGTCGAGCAAGGATCGGCGCTCTGCGAGATGCTGCGTTCCGAGATCGAGTCCTTGCGCGTGGCCCTTGATGACCAGGATCTCAATGTCACCATTTCGATTGGCCTCGCCGAGATCGCCGGTCGCGAAAGCTTCAGCAACTATCTCGCTGCAGCCGACCAGTTGCTCTACATGGCCAAGAGCTACGGTCGCAACCGCGTCTACTCCGAGACCATGCTTTCCGACCCTGACTGATATCGTCTCTGGTGCCATCGCGACCGGGCGCCTATATGTGTCCGACCTGCCGCAGACCGGAATGTCCTCATGGCTCCCATTATCTCCATCAATTCTCTCTCTAAAACCTATGGCAACGGCTTCAAGGCCCTTGATGATGTCAGTTTCGACATCGAGCAGGGCGAGATCTTGGCGCTGCTTGGTCCTAACGGGGCCGGCAAGACGACGTTGATCTCGATCATCTGTGGCATCACCAATCCCAGTGGTGGTCAGGTTACGGTGTCCGGCCACGATGTCGTGCGGGATTTTCGCAAGACCCGCGCCGAGATCGGGCTGGTGCCGCAGGAACTGACCACGGATATGTTCGAGACGGTGTTCAACACCGTCAGCTTCTCGCGTGGACTGCACGGCAAGAAGCCTGATCCTGCCTACATCGAGCAGATCCTCAAGGACCTCAGTCTCTATGACAAGCGCAACAATGCGCTGCGCGAACTGTCGGGCGGCATGAAGCGGCGCGTGCTGATCGCCAAGGCGCTCTCCCATGAGCCGCGCATCCTGTTCCTCGACGAGCCGACGGCCGGCGTCGACGTGGCGCTGCGCAAGGACATGTGGCAGCTCGTAGAGCGCCTGCGCAAGACGGGTGTGACGATCATCCTGACGACGCATTATATCGAGGAGGCGCAGGAGATCGCCGACCGCGTTGGCGTCATCAACAAGGGCAAGCTGCTGCTCGTCGAGGAAAAGAACGCCCTGATGCGGAAGCTCGGGCGCAAGCAGCTGACGATCCAGTTGCTTGAGCGGATGGATGCCATTCCAGAGAGCCTTGCCGGTTTTGCCCTGACGCTCAGCGCCGACGGCAAGGAATTGGTCCACGAATATGAGTTGGGAAGCGGAGACGGCGCGATTGCCAAGCTGCTGCTCGCCATCGAAACCGCTGGGATCCGTTTCGACGATGTGTCGACGCGTCAGACGTCGCTCGAAGACATCTTCGTCTCGCTGATCGGAGAGGCCGCATGAATATCGAAGCGATCAAGTCCATCTATGTCTATGAGATGGCGCGCACGCGCCGCACGCTGCTGCAGAGCGTCATTTCTCCCGTGCTGTCGACGGCGCTCTATTTCATCGTCTTCGGGGCGGCTGTCGGGTCGCGCATGGAGCAGATCGGCGGCGTCTCCTACGGCGCCTTCATCACGCCTGGCCTGATCATGCTTGCCCTGATCACGCAGTGTGTCTCGAACGGGTCCGCGGGGATCTATTTCCCGAAATTCACCGGGACCATCTATGAGATTCTCTCGGCGCCGATCGCCATGAGCGAAATCCTGGTTGGTTATGTCGGCGCGGCTGCCACCAAGGGCATGATGATCGGCCTGATCATCCTCGCCACCGCGATGTTCTTCGTCGAGTTGCACATTGCGCATCCGTTCCTGATGTTGCTCTTCATGGTGCTGACGTCGATCACCTTCAGCCTTGCCGGCTTCATCATCGGTATTCTCGCCAAAAATTTCGAGCAGTTGAGCCTTGTGCCGTCGCTGGTGGTGCCACCGCTGACCTTCCTCGGGGGGACCTTCTACTCGATCGACATGCTGCCGCCCTTCTGGCAGGCGGTCAGCCATCTGAACCCGGTGCTCTATCTGGTGAGCGGCTTCCGCTGGAGCTTCTTCGAGGTGTCCGACGTGCATCCGCTGATCAGCCTCGGCATGATCAGCCTCTTCCTTGCAGCCTGCCTCGGTTTCCTCGCCTGGATATTCAAGACTGGTTACAAACTCAGGCCCTGAACCGATCAGTCGCGAAGCCTGAGTTCATCCGTCTGCATCTGCAGCGAGCTCAGGCTCGACAGGAAGCTCATGCCGAGTAGGCTCTGGTCGAGGAGGCCTTCTTCCAGCACCACTGCTTCGACATTGGTGCGCACGATCGGCCCGAGGCGGATCTCAGGGATCCGGAGCGGGGCTGCGGAGGCGCGGCCATTGGCGGTCAGCACGGTTCGCGTAAAGCTCAGATCGCCGGGATCGATGCCCATGCGCATGGCGTCTTCATAGCGCAGCGCGACCGAGCTTGCGCCGGTGTCGATCAGTACGGGGACATTGACGGGACCCATACCGACGGTGGTCTCGAAATGACCGCCCAGCGACTTGTGCAGAACGACTTCCGCACTGCCATCCGCCGTCGTAACGGTCACCGCACGGCCAGGCATGAGGCCGGCCAGCACCCGTTCGCCAATGCTCTGGAAATCGCCTCGGTAGAGGTAGCCGGTGACAAGGGCGAGCGCAATCAGGACCCAGATTGCCATCTGGCGGATGCTCTGGCCGAGTTCGCGCCGTCCCAGCAAGACGCCTGCCGAGATCATCAGCAGGATGGGCAGGGCCACGACCATCCGGCCGAAGTCGTCGTTGTTGATGCCGAAGCTCTGGCCGCTGTCATGGTTCATGACAAGAATGACGAGGCCGATGGCGAGGATGGCGATGCCGATGACAAACCGCATCAGCCGCCCTCACGCTCGCGGATCATGCGGGTGCGTCGCGTCTCGCGCCGCGGCTTGCGCTCCATGTTTTCCATGCGCGCTGGGAGTTCGGACATGATCGTCCGGCGCTCGAGGCCGGTATAACTTGTCCAGAGGCCGATCTCGTCGCGGGTGCGCCCGCAGCCGAAGCAATAGCCGGTCTTGTCGTCGATCGAACAGACGAGAATGCAGGGGGATTCCATCGCGAGCCCTTTGGTTTCGCTCCTATATCGGGTTCCTAGAGTAGCATGGCAAGGGTCAGGAGATAGGTGCTCTCGCAGAGTTGTTGGCTGGCGCCGATGGTGTCGCCTGTGTGGCCGTCAATGCGCTTGCGGCAATGGCGCGTGAAGGCCGAGACGCCCAGGAGGCTGATCGCGGCTGCGATGAACCAGGCATGAAAGGGCAGCGCGACGAGGCTGAGAGCGAGCGTGAGTGCTCCGCCTAGAACTAGAGCAGTCCGCGCCGCCTCGGCGTTCGGAAGACCGGCGGACGCTGCAATGCCGTCGGTGCGCGCCGAGGGCAGGGACGACCAGTGCCAGACCATCACAGTTCGGGACAGGATGGCAGCCGCCAGCCATGACAAGCCGGCAGCCAGAGGGGGCAGGACTTGAATGAGGATCGACAGGGCGGCGATCCGCAAGCCTACTGACAGGATCAGCGCGAGCGCGCCGTAGGTGCCGATCCGGCTGTCCTTCATGATGGCAAGCGCTTTGTCGCGCGTTCGGCCTCCGCCGAAACCGTCGGCGGTGTCGGAAAGGCCATCCTCGTGCAAGGCGCCGGTCAGCATGACCTGCAGGGTGACCGCGACCAGGGCGATCAGGACAGGTGCTGCGCCTGCTGCCGAGAGGATAGTGATCACCAGACACGCGGGTAGCGCAATGACTAGGCCGGCAAGCGGGAAGGCCTTCACGGTGTGGCTCAGGCTGCCGTCATGGCCGGCGAAAAAGCGGTCAGGCACCGGCAGGCGGCTCAGGAAGGAAACGGCCCGGGCCGTCTCCGTCAAAAGGTTCTCGACAACCTGCATGATCCCAATGTTCCGTATTTCAGCATTCGTTTTCGTCCTCGACCGGCTGCGTCGTTTTTTGAGTTGAGCGGCACGGGTCCGGTCAGTAAGAGAGAGGCCACAAAGCCTGATTTGCTGGAAGATTACAAGGAAGCCCGATCCATGAGCGTTACCGGCCTGCCATTCGACGATTTTCGCGCCCTGCTGCGCGACCTGCCGGGCCCCAGCACGGCGGCGCTCGTGGCTGCGCGCGAGCGTGACAAGCAGTTGACCAAGCCGCCGGGCGCGCTCGGCCGGCTGGAAGAAATTGCCATGTGGCTTGCCGCCTGGAGCGGCCGAGCGCCGGCAGTCAATCGTCCGCTGGTCGCGATCTTCGCGGGCAATCACGGCGTGACCAAGCATGGCATCACGCCGTTTCCGCCGTCGGTCACCCAGCAGATGGTCGAGAACTTCGCGGCGGGTGGTGCGGCCATCAACCAGATCTGCGTGACGCATGATCTCGGCCTCAAGATCTTCGATCTGGCGCTCGATTACCCCACAGGCGACATCACCTGCGAGCCGGCGCTCTCCGAGCGCGACTGTGCCGCCACCATGGCCTTCGGCATGGAGGCAATCGCCGGTGGCACGGATCTGCTCTGCATCGGTGAGATGGGCATCGGCAATACGACGATCGCTGCTGCCATCAATCTTGCGCTTTATGGCGGCGAGGCTGAGGACTGGGTCGGTCCGGGCACCGGGTCTGAAGGTGATGTGCTGGCGCGCAAGGTCGCCGCCGTCAAACAGGCGGTCGCCTTCCACAGCGAACATCTGTCGGATCCGCTGGAAGTCTTGCGTCGCCTCGGTGGTCGCGAGATTGCCGCCATGGCGGGTGCGATCCTTGCTGCACGCATGGAGAAGATCCCGGTCCTCATCGACGGTTACGTGGCGACTGCTGCGGCCTCGATCCTGAAGGCCGCCAATCCCTCAGCACTCGACCACTGCCTGATCGGCCATGTTTCCGGTGAGCCAGGACATCTGCGTGCGATCGAACGCCTCGGCAAGACGCCCCTTCTGGCCCTCGGCATGCGGCTCGGCGAAGGCACGGGAGCGGCACTCGCCGCCGGGATCGTCAAGGCGGCAGCCGCCTGCCATACCGGCATGGCGACCTTCGAACAGGCTGGAGTATCCAACAAGTCCCATGAGTGATCGCGCGCCAAAGAAGAGCGGCGCCAAGCCGCTCGCATCCACCGTCATCAAGAAGAAGACCGGCATCGCGCATCTGGTCGCCGCTGCCCAGTATTCAGCGCAAGGCTTCAAGCGCCTCGTTCAAGAAGCGGCTTTCCGGCACGAGTTGCTCGGTTTTGTCGGGGGTCTTGTGGTTTTCGCCCTCGTCGGAGCGAGCCTGTTCGAGTTCCTCGGCTTCATCGTCCTGATGATGCTGATGTTCTCGGTGGAAGCCCTGAACACCGCGATCGAAGAACTGGTCGACCGGATTTCGCCCGAGATCTCCACGGTCGGGCGCAATGCCAAGGATCTCGGGTCCTTCGCGGTCTTCTGCCTGATCATCGCCAATGGCGCCTTTGCCGCCTATGTCGTGATCAGCCGGCTGTTCCTGGGCTGATCGCCGATCAGGCGAACTGGCGACGGCGGGGCTCCACCGCCTTTGCTTCCGACACCGCTGGCAAGCTTTCGAGCACACGGCTCGAAGGAAGGATGGCGATGACTTCCGTGCCTTCGCGGAGCTTCGACTTGAGCTTGAACTCGCCGCCATGCTTGGACAGGATCGCCTGGACGATCGGCAGGCCAAGGCCTGTGCCCTGTTCGGCGCTCTTGATCGCAATCGAGCCCTGACCGAAGGCGGACAGCACCACGGGGATTTCATTTTCCGGAATGCCGGGGCCGTTGTCGCGGATCGAGATGTATTGGCCGCCACCGGCGGTCCAGCCGGCCTTGACCATGATCTCCCCACCCTGCGGCGTGAATTTCACGGCGTTCGACAACAGGTTCAGGATGACCTGGCGCAGTGCCTTTTCATCGGCCCAGAGTGACGGCAGGTTGGCTTCGAACTGCTGCTCGATGCGGATGTTCTTCGATTTCGCGCGCAGCTGGATCATACCGATGCAGTCCTCGGCGATTTCGAGCAGAGCCACGCTTTCTTCGCTGAGTTCGTATTTGCCTGCCTCGATGCGCGAGAGGTCGAGGATCTCGTTGATCAGTTCGAGCAGGTGCGTTCCGGAGCGGTGGATGTCGCCGGAGTATTCCTTGTAGAGCGGGTTATTGAGCGGCCCGAGCACTTCGGTCGCCATAACTTCCGAGAAGCCCAGGATGGCATTGAGCGGTGTGCGCAGCTCGTGCGACATGGACGCCAGGAAGCGGGACTTCGCCATATTGGCTTCTTCTGCCCGCCGGCGTGCCTCGTCGGAGAGGGATTTTGCGACTTCGAGCTCGGCGATCAGATCGTCTTTCTCCGTCTGGAAGGACAGGAGTTTCAGATTGGCCTGATGAAGACGGTTGGTGATGTAGATGAAGAAGATGAGCGCGGTAGTGAACACGGCGGTCAGGCCGAGATCTAGCATGTCTTGGCCTGTGGCTGACACATAGGTCAGCGCAACCACTGTCGGCAGGAAACCGAAGAGGACCGCCTGGCGAAGCAGCATGCTGGCCATCGCGGTGATCGACAGGGCTAGCAGAAGGACGGCACCCTTGTAGAAGGTGAAGGCGGTCGGATTGCAGGTCGCGCAGTCCTGAAGGGCAAAGATTGCCCAGGACATGCCCATGGCGACCTGGGAGAGCAGCAGGATGCGGCGCCAGCTGCTCTGGCTTTCCAGTGTGATCTCAGTCTTCGACGCCCGCTTGACGATCAGGATGCCGATCGCATGCATCGTGAGGGCGAAGAGACCCCAGACGATGAAATGCGGCTGCGCGGTGAAATAGGCACCGGAGCCGGCTATCAGAAGGATGATGATCGGGATGACGGCTGCACCCTGAAGGCAGGCTGCGATATGCATTGCGAGGATTTCGACGTCGAATGCGGGTGATGTGCCCTGACCGGACTGCAGACGTTCACGCGTTGCGCGAAGGGCGCGCGTCGTTGCCCTGTTGCGATCGTTTCGCGTCAGGTCGAGAACATTCTTGTCCGCCGATGTATCTACGCCGTTACTCATTGCGTTGCAGTCTTCCGCGCCCTTGGTGAACCCTAGCGGCGAATTCTTAAGAAGATCCTGTCTTGGAAGGATTTGTTTGCCATGTGTGAAAAGGATTCGTTCTTGAAATGGGTGGGAATGTAACGAGGCGCCTCAAGCATCTGCGGGACGTCGTTGTGGCGCTGGCCATCTTGGCGCTGGCGCTGCTGATCATCGCCAAGCTGGAGAACGAGCAGGCGCTGCGCTTCACTGGTCCGTTCGTCGCTGTGGACGGTGATACTGTGGCTGTAGCGGGTGAGAGATTGCGCTTCGAGGGGATCGATGCGCCCGAACTCGGCCAGACCTGCGAGAGGGGCGACGGCTCCATCTATGCCTGTGGGGAAGAGGCGCGGAGGATTCTGAGAGCGCTCGCTTCCGATGGCGCATGGGAATGCAGCGGCACGCGCCGCGACCGTTATCAGCGGCTGCTCGTTGTCTGCAAGCAAGGGCTTGACGACCTTGGGGAGCGTTTGGTGGCGGCAGGCGCTGCTGTGGCCGATGGCCGTTACTTTGCAGCAGAAGGCAAAGCGCGTGGTGCAGGCGAGGGGATTTGGGCCGGACCTTTTGAGCGGCCTTCTGACTGGCGGAGGCTGAGGCAGGTCGAGGAGGCGGAACTTGCCGGCTGGGTCCAGGCGTTACTGCCCCGCTGGATGTCGAACTGGTTCGAGGAAACGAAAGAATGACTGCCGATGCTCCGACGCCGCCGGTGATGCCGCGTGGCGACCTGCCGCCGACGACTGATGCCTTGAGCGATGCGATCGCCCAGTGTCGGATCTGTCGTGATTGTCCGGCTGGCGGGCCGGAGCGGCAGATGCCGCACGAACCCCGGCCGGTCGCCTATCTGTCGGCAACCGCGCGGGTGTTGATCGCGGGGCAGGCGCCGGGGCTTCGGGTGCATGAGACAGGGCTTCCCTTCAACGATGCATCGGGAGATCGCCTCCGGCAATGGCTCGGGGTAGACCGCGATACCTTCTATGATCGTTCGCGCTTTGCGATCGCGCCGATGGGCTTCTGCTTCCCGGGCTATGACGAGAACGGCCATGACCTGCCACCGCGCCGGGAATGTGCGCCGCATTGGCGGCAAACGGTGATGGATGCCATGCCGCAGGTGGATCTCATCCTCGCCATCGGACAATATGCGCAAGCCTGGCATCTCGGCGGGCTGAGACGCAAGACCATGACCGAGACGGTCGCCCACTGGCGGGACTTCCTTCTCACCAACCGAGAGGGGCCGCGAGTGCTGCCCTTGCCGCATCCGAGCTGGCGCAATACCGGCTGGCTCAAGCGCCATCCCTGGTTCGAGGCGGAGGTGCTGCCCGTGCTGCGGCGCGAAGTTTCCTTGTTGATAGGCTGAAATGATTTTCCATAAATTTTAAGAAATCGGCTATATCACAGAAAATCAGTTTTACAGGACGTGTCATGGATCGCCTCGACCGCAAAATTCTCCGCATTCTCCAGGAAGACTCCACGCTCGCCGTGGCGGACCTGGCGAAGAAGGTCGGCCTGTCCACAACGCCTTGCTGGCGCCGTATCCAGAAGATGGAAGAGGATGGCGTCATCCGCCGCCGCGTGGCGCTCTTGGATCCGGCCAAGGTCAACACAAAGGTCACGGTTTTCGTGTCGATCCGCACCTCCAGTCATTCGATCGAATGG
The DNA here is from genome assembly GCF_056323085.1 of Allorhizobium sp. nf9_anc. Lineage (NCBI taxonomy): Bacteria > Pseudomonadati > Pseudomonadota > Alphaproteobacteria > Hyphomicrobiales > Rhizobiaceae > Allorhizobium > Allorhizobium sp. nf9_anc. The sequence goes on from NZ_CM150481.1 coordinate 1,414,055, forward strand.
TTGAAGCGGTTTTCCGAAGTCGTCTCGGAGTTTCCGGAAGTGGTCGAGTTCTACCGCATGAGCGGCGACGTCGACTATCTGCTGCGCGTCGTCGTGCCCGATATCGCGGCCTATGACGCCTTCTACAAGCGGATGATCGCCAAGATCGAGATCCGTGACGTCTCCTCGGCCTTTGCCATGGAGCAGATCAAGTACACGACCGAGCTGCCGCTCGACTACATGATGATCGACAATCAGAAGTCCCAGGAAGACTGAGGGGCGCCGTAGCGCCCCATCCGATGGTTATTTCTCCAGGCGTGCCAGCAGGGACGATGTGTCCCAGCGGTTGCCGCCGAGCTTCTGCACTTCGCCGTAGAACTGATCGACCAGTGCCGTGACCGGCAGGCTGGCGCCGTTGCTACGGGCTTCGGTCAATACGATGTCGAGGTCCTTGCGCATCCAGTCGACGGCGAAGCCGAAGTCGTATTTGCCCTGGTTCATCGTCTTGTGGCGGTTTTCCATCTGCCAGGAGCCCGCGGCCCCCTTCGAGATCACCTCGATGACCTTCTCGATGTCGAGGCCTGCCTTCTTGCCGAAATGCACGCCTTCGGCCAGACCCTGAACGAGGCCAGCAATGCAGATCTGGTTGACCATCTTGGTCAACTGACCGGCGCCTGCCGGACCCATCAGCCCTGTCATGCGGGCATAGGCGTCGATGACGGGCTTTGCCGTCTCGAAGGTCTCGGGCTCACCGCCGCACATGACCGTCAGCACGCCGTTCTCGGCGCCGGCCTGGCCGCCCGAGACGGGTGCGTCGATGAAGCCGCAGCCCTTGGCCGCTGTCGCTGCGGCAAGTTCGCGTGCGACTTCGGCCGAGGCGGTCGTGTTGTCGATCAAGATTGCGCCCGGCTTCATCGCAGCGATCACGCCGTTTTTGCCTGTCGTGACCGACCGCAGGTCATCGTCGTTGCCGACGCAGGTGAAGACGAAATCGGCACCGTCTGCCGCTTCTGCCGGCGTCAGGCCATGGCTGCCGCCGAACTTTGCCACCCAGCTTTCCGCCTTGGCGGTCGTTCGGTTATAGACCTTCACCTCGTGGCCACCCTTGACCTTCAAGTGACCGGCCATGGGGAAACCCATTACGCCCAAACCGATGAATGCGACCTTTGCCATAGTGACTGCCTCTGCCATTTCGCTGAAGGCCACAGGCATAAAGCAGGAATGGCTCAAGGAAAAGGTCGGCGTTCCCTCACTTTGGTACGGGCGGTAAGGGGGTCTCACCATCCAGCCGTTTGGACTGCTCTCCGAGAGAGTCGGATATCTCCTGCCATATGCGGCGCAGGCGACGGACATGCAGATCATCTGCGATCCAGCCCATCATATGCTCCACTCTCGTCTTGGCGTTGGTTGTTGTCAGTCCGAGGTTCTCGCGGAACCATCGGCAGAATTCGTCGGGGTCCTGAGCCGTCTTGACGCCCTTGTCGTCCACCATCAGCAGCTTGAGGCCGCCGATCCTGCAAATGTCGCGCAGGTTCTGGGTCGGTGCGACGAGCACGCCGGCAAGCAGAAGATCGAATTCCTCCGGACTGTCGCTCTCTGTCGATCCTTTCTTTCGAAAGTCGATCGCCCGTTCGAGATCGAGGATGGTCCGGATTTGGAGTTCGCGGAGGACGAGGAATTTTTCCAGGCCGACGAGGTGGCAGAGTTGTGCCTGGGCGATCCAGTCGACCGACTGATAGATGCCATAGGGCGATTCGATGTGCAACATGACCGGGTTGTAGGTGGCCAGTCCCTGGACATCGTAGATGCCGGCTTCCTGCAGCCTGAAGCGAGTGGCGTAGTCAATACCGTCGAGCGCGTCCAGCGGCGTGATCCGGGTCACGCTGTTGAACCGGTCATCATCCATCTTGACCCATGCGATCAGTGACTGCAGCCGAAGCATAACGAACTTGGAAGCGCTGTCGGGCAGATAACCGAGCACGGGGGCCAGAATGAGCCAGAGGTTTGAGACATCGGGGAGAGGTGGCGCAGGGACTGCCAACGGGGACGGCAGGGGTGACGTCAGTGGTTGCCCTGCGGTTGCCGCGTCCGTGACAACCCTGATGCCGAGTGTGGGATCTGGGATCGCGCGGTACAGCGCCAGTATGAAGACCACCGAGACGATCGTCTCCACCGTGTAGCGAATGAAGGTGAAGGCCGAGAGGTCGAAGGCCGCCAGACCGCGCAAGTAGCCGCGGATGGCTGCCAGATAGGCTCCTGCGAAAGCAAGGCCGGCAATCAGAGACAAATCCGCGCCCAATCCCGAGGTGCCGATCGCACCACAATTTGCCCCGCATGCGTCAGACAGCCGAGCAGAGATGCCTTGCCACAAGGCATCCGCCCCGTAATAGGTCAAGATCATCATGCCGATCGATGCAACCAGCATGCGCAGGTCACCCCAGGCAAACAGCTTTGCCTCGGCAATGAAGGTGTCGATCTGCCGGATCGGGGGCAAATCATCGAATATTTTCTGCTTCTCCGGCGTGCGGACAACCCCTTGCACATACTTCGACCGCACGAATTCAACGGACGGATTGACGTAGTTGCCCTTCGTTCCGTCCTGAGATGGCTTCGTGGTTGTGGGGTAGGATGTCAGGAAATCCCGGATGACGAGGAGCCGCTTCTGGCGCATCTCGTTTCGTGCATAAATGAATAGGGTGGGTGTCAGAACGGCCAGTGCCAGCGCATAGAAATTGAATGGGCAGGGCGGTGGCGCCCAGAACCCGAGATTCGCGATAAGGCAATTGGCGAAATTGCTGATGTCCATGGCAGTCCCCCTTGCTCTGGCCCAACAGAACAAAAGCAAGAGGGAATGGCTACAAATCGAGCGCGCGTTTAAGTTGCGAATGGCAACCTGGACGTTTGTCGTTTACGCCTTTTTCGCCACGACGAGATGTCCGGGGGATGGCTCGCCGTCCTGCATGCGGACGTTGATGTCGGTAATCTCGACCAGTTCGAAGCCGGTGGCAGCCAGGCGTTCGCGCACATAGGTCTCGGCATGGACGAAGCGCTGATGCGGTCCGACCATGAAGGGGCGGTCTGCCATTACGTCAGCTGGCCTTGTCTCAGACGAGAAGACGAAGATGCCGCCGGCGGTCATGTTCTCGGCGGCGCCGAAGAAGAGCGGTTCGAGCGCGCCGAGATAGGGCAGCACGTCCGTCGCGGTCACCAGGTCGAAGGCTTCGTCGTCGTTGTCTTCGAGGAAGTCCTCGAGTTCGGCGACGTAGAGGGTCTCGTAGAGATCCTTTTCATGGGCGATCTCGACCATCTTCTCGGAGATGTCGATGCCCGTCATGTCGTCCACCATGTCGCGCAGCGCACCACCGGTCAGGCCGGTGCCGCAGCCGAGATCGAGCAGGCGCTTGAAAGGTCCGAGCTTAAGCGCCTGAAGGCGCTGGCGCACCATCATGGGCACGGTGTAGCCGAGCTGTTCGACGAGGATGTCTTCGAACGCGTCGGCGTGCTGGTCGAAAAGCGTCTCGACATAGGCATCGGGTGCCTTGGGCGGGGCTTCGCCACGTCCGAGCGCTGCAATGCGAACCGAAGCACCGCCGTGGTCATCGGGATCGATGGCGAGGACTTCTTCGTAAGCCTTGACGGCTGCGTCGATGTCGCCGGCCTTTTCGAGGGTGAGTGCGCGGTTATAGGCTTCCGCCAGGGCTTCTTCGTCGATCTTGGCCATGTGAGGCTCCTGTTTCCGTGGCCGTCGACCGGCCTTTGCCGGTCGTCTAGCCGGTCGGGCGCTGCTTGGCAATGAAAACGGAACTGAGGACGACCTCTTCGTGTTTTTGGGGTATGGAGCCAAGCATGGAACAAACCGCACAGGAAAAAGCCGGCATCTTGCCGCTGGAAAGCGCCACACCCGCCCGTCGCGCACCCGCCTTGCCAGCCAACTCGGCTGAGAAGGCCAACATGATCATTCACTATTACCGGGGTGAGATCGGCCGGATGACGAGCTGGCGCGACCGGATCGACCGGACGTCAAACTGGTCGATGACGGTCGTTGCGGGTCTGCTGTCGGTGTCGCTTTCGACGCCGACCTCGCACCACGGCGTGGTGCTGTTCGCCATGCTGCTGATTTCCGTGTTTCTGCTGATCGAGGCGCGGCGCTATCGCTTTTTCGATGTCTACCGCGCGCGTGTTCGGCAGCTGGAGCGGCATTACTTTGCCCAGGCGCTTTTCCCGCAGGCGGAGCTGAAGGCCGATTGGGCGCAAGAGATTGCCGCCAGCCTGCGCAAACCGGTTTTCCTGATCGGCTACCGCGATGCACTCTTCCGCCGCATTCGGCGAAACTACATCTGGATGTATCTCATCCTGCTCCTCGCCTGGGCGCTGAAGATTTCAAGCCCCAAGCTGCAGCAGGCCGAGATCCCGGCCGAGTTCGTCACAAACGTCTGGCAGGTGGTCGAAAACGGCCATCTTGGGCCGCTGCATGGCGGCATCGTTCTGGCCGTCGTCGGCATGTTTTATGCCTGGCTTCTCGTCGCCGTCCTATGTCGCGAGCCTGACGACGGCGAGTTCGCCCATGGCGAAGTGCATGTCTGACGTCAGTGGAGGATGAACTCGCCCTTCAGCGAGCGCCATTCGCTGGCTGCGATCATCTTCTTATGCACATAGGTGACTGAGTGGAGCGGTCCCTCGATCTTGTCCTGCCAGAAGCGCAGAAAGCCGCGCATCTCCGGAAAGTCGGGGGCGAGATCGTAATGCTGCCAGATATAGGTCTGGAGTAGGGAAGGGTGGTCCGGCAGGCGATAGAGGATCTGGGCGGTGGTCAGCCCGTAACCCTTCAGCATCAGTTCCATTTCGCTGTTCATGTCCGTTGCTCCGTCTCCCGTGGCAGGGGATCGGCGCGGACGGTTACATCGCTTCCGCGACCGACCGGGGCCGCGACCGACGCGGGCCCTGTCACCATGGAAACACTGCGTGGTGAAGGAAGTCCTAATGCAGGAGCGGCCGCGAACCAGCTATCGCGGCCGATCGCCCTTGTTCAGCGCTTCAGATGCCGTGTGAGGCGGGCCTCGATGGCGGCCCAGGTGTGGCGCAGGGTCTCGACAATGGCGAGATAGAAGATCGCCGCCCAGAGATAGGTCTGGTAGTCGAAGGTCCGCGAGAAGGCGTAGCGGGTCTGGCCCATAAGGTCGAGAACGGTCACGACCGCGACGACCGCCGAACCCTTGATCATGAAGATGATCTCGTTGCCGTAGGGGCGCAGTGCCACAATCAGGGCCTGGGGCAGGATGATCTTCCAGAACGTTACCGATGTGGGCAGGCCGAGCGATTTTGCGCCCTCGGTCTGTCCGCGTGGCACGCTTTCGATCGCGCCGCGCAGGATTTCCGCCTGATAGGCGGCCGTATTCAGTGTCATGGCGAAGAGCGCGCAGTACCAGGCCTCGCGGAAGAACCACCACAGGCCGACCGCTTCGATCTGCGGGCGGAATGAGCCCAGCCCGTAATAGATCAGGAAGATCTGCAGCAGCATAGGCGTGCTGCGGAAGACGTAGACATAGGTGTAGGAGATCGCGTTGAGAACAGGGTTCTTCGCCATGCGGGCAAAGGCGACGGGGACCGAGATAACGGCGCCGAGCGTGATGGAGATCGCGGTCAGTGCTAGGGTGGTCGCAAGTCCGTTCAGATAGCGGGGGCCATAGCGGCTGACTTTGTCCATGTCCCAGTTGGATACGACGGACCAGAGCAGTGCGGCACCCAGCACCAGCCAGAGGCCGACCAGGAGATAGCCGAGCACACGCGTTCCGGTGATCTTGCTGGCGCGGGCGGCGGGGGCTGGGCGAGCCGGGATGATTTCCAGTGCATGGCTCATCGGCTTGCCTCCGAACGGTTGGCCCAGCGCGATATGGCGTTCAGGCCTACGGAGGAGATGCTCGCAAGCACGAGATAGATAAGACAGGCGAGCCCGTAAAACAGGAAGGCTTCCTTGGTAACGCGGGCCGCGACACCGGTCTGTCTCAGGATGTCGGTGAGGCCGATAACTGAGACGAGGGCTGTATCCTTGAGAAGCACCAGCCACAGATTGCTGAGGCCAGGCAGGGCTATCCGGATCAATTGCGGAATGATGACCAGCGACATGGTCTTGCGTCGGGAGAGGCCAACTGCGCTGCCGGCCTCGTATTGACCTTTCGGGATCGCACGGAAGGCCGAGAGCAACACTTCGGATGCGTAGGACGAAAAGACGACCGATAGTGCAAGCATGCCGGCAAAGAAAGCGTTGATCTCGATCCGCTGCTCGCTTCCGAGCCATGTCAGGAGAGACTGCAAGGCGATCTGGAAGCCGTAATAGACGATGAACAGGGTCAGGAGTTCCGGGAGGCCACGGAAGATGGTGGTGTAGATGCCGGCCGCCATTCGCAGGCTGCGTTCCTCTGACTGCATGGCGAGCGCAATGGCAAAGCCGAGCATCAGGCCAAGCGGCAACGTTAACAATGCGAGCGATATGGTGATCTTGACGCCGAAGGCGATGTCGTCGCCCCAGCCTGCGTCTCCGCAGGCAACGAGCGTATCGGCTGCCAGAAGCCGGAAGACGCCCACCGGGCCACAGAATGGATCAAAGGTGTAGGTGATCCAGGCCCAGATCGAACCGAGCGCGGAGGACAAACCGTCCATTCGCTTTTTCCCCTTTGGCGGTTTGCCCGCCTTTTGATGTTATGCCGTCCAAATGCAAAATGGCGGAAGTGTTCGACTTCCGCCACTCGTTTTCGTCAGACGATGCGGCGATCAGTTGCCGTAGACGTCGAAATCGAAATATTTCTTGTTGATTTCGGCATACTTGCCGCTAGCGCGGATGGCTTCGATCGCGGCCGAGAACTTGTCTGCGAGCGCGGTTTCACCCTTACGCACTGCGATGCCTGCGCCTTCGCCGTTGATCTCGACGTCCACTTCAAGCGGGGTCAGGATCTTGCAGCAGGTGCCGGCGTCCGACTTCAGCCACTCCGACAGGACGACGATGTCGTCAACGACTGCGTCCACGCGTCCGCCTTCGAGGTCGAGCTTGTATTCGTCAGCGGTCGGATAGAGCTTCAGTTCGGAATCCGCCATGTGCTTTTCAGCGTAGTTGGCGTGCGTCGTCGAAGACTGTGCACCGATCGTCTTGCCCTTCAGGCCGGCGAGATCGGTGATCGGCGAATCCTTCGGCACGGCGACGGCCGGCGGCGTGTTGTAGTACTTCTTCGAGAAGTCGACCTTCTCGAGACGCTCGGGCGTGATCGACATGGAAGCGATGATCGCGTCGAACTTCTTGGCCTGCAGGGCCGGAATGATGCCGTCCCAATCCTGGGTCACGAACTCGCAGGAGACCTTCATTTCTTCGCAAAGCGCCTTGGCGATGTCGATGTCGAAGCCGACGAGGGAGCCATCAGCTTCCAGATTGTTGAAGGGCGGGTAAGCGCCTTCGGTGCCGATGATCAGCTTCTCTTGAGCCATGGCCGAGCCGGCAAAGAGCGACAGGGCAGCGATCGAAGCTGCGGCCAGAAAACGTGTCGGAATACGCATAGGATCCTCTCTGTTGGGTGGACGCCGTTTGTTGTTGTGAGGCGGCTGTCCGTGATCGTGTGGCATGGTCGGCCACACTTGGGCCCAATATTCGTCTTGTTTGAGTGACGAAATCAACAGGAAACAATGTCGCTTGCAAAAAATGCACGCGTTGATGGCCGGGAAGGGCTGGCAATCTTCCAGAACGGCATCGAACATGGCTTATGGAGCAAAAGACGTTCGAACTCGTTCAGGCAGGGTTAATCACGCGGAACCTAGCTTGGCGGCAGTGACTGGACGCGTCGTCGACCTCGTTATTGAACGTCATCGTCCGAAGTATCCCGTCGGTTGCGATGTGTAGGGAAGGAAACAGGAAGAATGTTGAAAAATAGATTGCTGGCCACGGTTGCGATCCCCGTGCTGTCGGTGGCGATGATGGGACAGCCCGTCATCGCATCGACCAGCAGCATGGGCGAGAGCCAGAATCAGTCGCGCCAGGCGGAAGAGGCCCTGATCCAGCTGGCCCAGGCCGTGGTCTGCAGTGACGGCAGTGAAGCGGCCGATGCCGAAACCTGCGCTGCCCGCGACGCACAGGCCGCTGCCGAAGCAGAAGCCCAGCGCGCGGCCGAGGAAGAGGCACAGCGTGCTGCCGCGGAAGAGGCGCAGCGTCAGGCTGAAGCCGAAGCGGAAGCCCAGCGTGCTGCCGAGGCGGAAGCCGAGGCACAGCGTGCCGCTGAAGAAGAGGCGCTGCGTCAGCAGCAGCAGGCTGAAGCAGAAGCCGAGGCACAGCGCGCCGCTGAAGCGGAAGCCCAGCAGCAGCAAGCTGAAGCCGAGGCAGAGGCACAGCGTGCCGCTGAAGCGGAGGCTCAGCAGCAGCAGGCTGAAGCAGAGGCCGAGGCACAGCGTGCCGCGGAAGCCGAAGCTCAGCAGCAGCAGGCCGAAGCAGAAGCCGAGGCCCAGCGTGTTGCTGAAGAAGAGGCCCAGCAACAGCAGGCTGAAGCCGAAGCCGAGGCACAGCGCGCCGCCGAGGCCGAAGCTCAGCAGCAGGCTGAAGAAGCACAGCCGGTTGAGGAACCGCAGGCCGTGACCTGCGCCGATGGTTCGCAGGCAGCCTCCGAGGACGAGTGCGCGCCTCCGGCTCCGCAGCCGACCGAAGAAGAGCAGCCGGCTGAAGAACAGCCAACCGAAGAACAGCCTGCTGAAGAACAACAGCCGGCTGAGGAAGAGGCTGCACCCGAGCAGACCGAAGAGCAGGCTCCTGCCGTGGAAGAAGAACTGCGCCCCGGTCAGGACGCCGCTGGCGAAGAGCCCGCAACGGAAGGCGAAGTGCCTGCCGATCAGGCTGAACAGCCGACCGACGAGCAGCCCGTGGAAGAGCAGGCAACCGGTGAAGACGTGCCCGCCGACGCCCAGCCGGAAGGCGAGCAGGTTCTCGTTCCTGCCGTAGAGCCGCCGGCCGATCAGCCGGTGCAGGAGATCACTGACACCCGCACGACCGAAGAGAAGGAAGCCATCGCCGAAGATCCGTCCCAGACGTCCGAGACGGTCGTTCTGCCGGTTGAAAACGGTGCTGCCGTCCTCGACAGCGACAAGGATGCCGACAATACGGGCGGCGAGGGTGTGCGCGAGCAGCGCAACGAATTGCGTGCTCAGGAAGACGTGGCTCCTCCGCCGGAAACCGATGCTGAGGCTCAGGTCGAAACGACGGCTGCCGACCAGGAGACGATGCAGGCAACGATCGCCGAGCAGGGTACGACGCTCGATGCTGCACCGACCTTCGAAGTGCCAACCTCTGTGACCAACAACGTGTCGAACAGCACGGTGACCAACAATGTCACGAACAACGTGACCAATAACGTCACCAACAACACGATCGTGCAGAACAACGTGGTCAATCAGGTCACGGAAATCCGTGTGGTCGAGCAGATCGACAACCGGACGGTCATCAATGTCGGCAACCAGATCGTCGTTCGCGGCGATGATCGTCAGCGTCTGCGCTACGATGCGGAAGAGACCTACTACGAGCAGCTCCCGCGTGGCCGCACACGTGAGACCATCGAACGTGCCGACGGCAGCAAGCTGGTGACGGTCTACAACCGCTATGGCGACATCATCATCCGTTCGCGGATCTCGCCACGGGGCCGCGAATATGTCCTGATGTATTCGCCGGAGGCCGATGGCCAGCGCCCGACGATGTATGTCGACGTTGGTCTGTCCCTGCCGCCGATGCGTCTGACTATTCCGGTCGACGACTACATCGTCAGCACGACGCGTTCGCCGGATCGCGACTACTACGATTTCCTCGCCCGCCCGCCGGTCGAGCGTGTCGAGCGTGTCTATTCGATCGATGAAGTGAAGTCGTCGGCCCGTATCCGCGACAAGGTTCGTCGTATCGACCTCGATACCATCACCTTCCCGTCGGGTTCTGCCGAGGTGCCGCTGGAGCAGGCTCGTACCCTGCGTAAGGTTGCCCAGGCGATGGAGCAGCTGCTTGAAAAGGATCCGGGCGAAGTCTTCTTGATCGAAGGCCATACGGATGCTGTCGGTTCGGATCGTTCGAACCTCGTGCTTTCCGACCAGCGTGCGGAAACCGTCGCCAACCTCCTGACCGAGGTTTACGGCATCCCGCCGGAAAACATGTCGGTGCAGGGCTATGGCGAGCGCTTCCTGAAGATCCGCACGGAAGCAGCCGAACAGCAGAACCGCCGCGTCGCCATCCGCCGCGTGACCACGCTGGTCCGCCCGGCTGGCGTGTCGAGCAACGACTGATCACGCGAGACGCACAGAAAAGGGGCCGCCGGAGAGATCCGGCGGCCCCTTTTTCGTTCAGATGGACTCTTCAGTCCTTAGGAGCAAGTTCTGTGACCTCGGCGATGAAGTCGGCAATCGCTGCCGTGTCGTCGAGATCGAAGACCGGCAGATCCGTGTCCGTCACGGCATGGTCTGCCGCGATGGCGCGGATATGCGGATCTGTCGGCGCCAGCGGCTCCCGATTGTTTGCGGCCTGTCTGCGGGCTTCGATCTTCGGCACAGGTTCGCGCTTGTAGCCTTCGATCAGCACCAGGTCGCAGGGACCGATGCGGGAGAGGATCTCGTCAAAGCTCGGTTCGGGCGCACCGCGCAATTCATGCATGATGGCGTAGCGGGTGCCTGAGACGATGACCACCTCATGGGCGCCGGCCTCGCGGTGGCGGTAGCTGTCCGCTCCGACCTTGTCGATGTCGAAGTCATGATGGGCGTGCTTGATGGTCGAGATCCGATATCCGCGCCTCGTGAATTCCTCGACCAGACGCACGGCGAGTCCCGTCTTTCCGGAATTTTTCCAGCCGGCGATGCCGAAAATGCGGGGGCTGGTCGTCACAAGTCACCTCGTTCGAGAAGGGTGGCGGCGAGCGCCAGATCCTCTGGCGTATTGATGTTGAAGAAGGGATCGACGGGTCCTGACGTGCCGTCCAGGAGCTCAAACGCGACCGTTCTTGACGGGTGACGGGCGACGAAATCGAAGACACGGCGATGATCTGGATCATCCAGCCATCTGTCGAGGTCGTCTGCCAGCGAGAGCGGCCAGAGGGACGTGACCGGATGCGCGCGACCGGCGCAGCTCGCCATCACGATCGTGCCGCTTGCGGCCTGCTCAGCGAGGCTGCTGACGAGGTCGTGGGGCAGGAAAGGCGTGTCGCAGGGCGTGGTCAGGATATGGGTGGGCGCATCCGCACGCTCGGCGCAGGCTCTCAAGCCCGCCAGCACGCCGGCGAGCGGACCGGGCCGATCCGGTTTCGAATCCGGGAGCAAAGGCAGGGTTCCGGCAAGTGGGTGGTCGAGTGGGGCGTTGAGAACGACCGTGGAGACCTGCGGCTCCAGGCGCCGTGCGATGTGCAGGGCGAGGGGTGTTCCACAGAGCTCAATCATCGCCTTTTCCGCACCCATCCGCCGGGACAGGCCGCCTGCGAGAATGACTGCGGGAGGTCGAGCGTCCGGCATCATGTGTTCACCGCTCTTCACCCGGTGCGAACCGCAGGAAGATCACGGCAATCAGCGCCAGCACACAGCAGGCGAGCATGACCAGTAGCAGCGGCATGGCTCCCGTCTCGACCGACAGGATACGGGAGGCCAGCCAGGAGACGAAGGCGCCCCCGCCCATGGTGATGGCGCCGCCAAGACCAGAGGCCGAGCCGGCAAGCTCAGGGCGCACGCTGACGATGCCGGCATTGGTGCTCGGCAGCGACAGGCCATTGCCGAAGCCGACCACGACCTGGGGTGCGAAGAAGGCAATCGACGACACGAAGCCCTGGAGGAAGAAGAAAATGGGAATTGCCGCACCCACCAGCGCGACGATGCCGCCGACGAGCATCATCATGTCGATGCCGGCGCGCCTTGCAAACCGGCCCGAGAGGTAGTTGCCGGCAATGTAGCCGGCGGCGATGAACATGAATTGCAGGCCAAGCACGCTCGGCGTCAGGCCCATCAGCGTGCCGCCGACGAAGGGCGCACCGCCAAGAAAGGCGAAGAAGGCGCCCGAGGTGAAGGTGCCGGCCATGGTGTAGCCCCAGAAGCGCGGTGAGGCGAGGAGGCGCGGCCATGCCCGGAATTGCTGCGAGAAGCTTCCGCTTTTCTGGCGGTTCGTCTCGCCAAGGTCCCGGTAGACGAGCAAAAGCACCAGGATTGCCGCGACGAGGATTGCCACGAAGTTTGAGCGCCAGCCAAAGCTGTCGCTGAGCAGGCCGCCAAGCGTCGGACCGATCATCGGGATCAGCGTCATGCCCATGGTGACATAGCCGATCATCGAGGCTGCTTCCTCCATCGGCACCATGTCGCGGATGATGGCGCGGGACAGAACCAGACCTGCAACGACGGCCGTCTGGACCATGCGCGCGATGGTCAAAACTTCGATCGAGGTCGCAACCATGCAGACGAGGGAGGCAAGGATCAGGATGCAGAGTGCGCCCAGCATCACCGGTCGACGCCCATAGCGGTCGGATAGCGGGCCGATGACCAGCTGCACGAGGGCCGTCATCGCGATGTAGCCGGAGACCAGAACCTGCACACGGTCGTAGTCCACGCCCAGATCGGTCGCCATGGCCGGCAGTGCCGGAAGGAAGATGTTCATCGTCAGCGCCGAGAGGCCCGCGATTGCCACAAGGGTGACGATGTGCGGGGCCGTGGTCCTGTCGAAGAAGCGGGAAACTTGCTGCACGCGTATGTGTCCTTGGGCGCTAGACGAAATCAGCCGGGAGAGGCCGGATCGGCGCGGCGGGCGAGCGCCGCCTTCTTCTTGCTCTCGCGATAGAATGTGTAGAGGCCGGAGCCGATGACAATGGCCGAGCCTACGACCATCCAGACATCCGGCGTTTCGTTGAAGAAGAGCATGCCGAGAAGCACCGCCCAAAGGAGGCTCGTGTACCGGAAGGGGGCGATGAAGGAGATCTCGCCGGTCCGCATCGCCATGATGATGGCCTGGTAGCCGGCAAAGAGGAAGATCGAGGCGAAGGCCAGCCGGCCAAGTGCGCTGCCGGACATCGGTTGCCAGCCGCCAAAGACGGGGATCAAGAGGAGTCCGGCAAACGAGATGGAGGCTGCCGTGAACAGCGTCACCGTCAGCGACGAGATATTGGGATCGATGCGCCGGGTGACGAGATCGCGCCCGGCGGCCGTGATCACGCAAAGCACGATGTAGACGGAGGCAAGCGTGAAGCCTTCCGGCCCCGGCTGAATGATGACAAGGACGCCGATGAAGCCGAGCCCGATCGCTGTCCAGCGTCGCCAGCCGACGGGTTCCTTGTAGAACAGAGCCGCCCCCAAGGTCACCGCCAGCGGCAGCGACTGCAGGATCGCCGAGGCATTGGCGAGCGGCACCTGGCCGAGCGCTGCCAGGAAGGCGACGGCGGCGATGGTCTCCAGCACGATCCGAACCAGGATCAACGGCTGCAGGATGTTTCTGATGTGATCGAGCGCGCCCATGCGCCGGGCGACGATATAGACCAGAAGAGCCGTGAAGGCCCCGCGCACGAACATGATCTGCGCCACGGTCAGTTCCGAGGTCACCGATTTCGTCAGGGCGTCGTTGAATGTGAAGCCAGCCATCGAGATCGCCATCAAGAGGGCGCCTCGGGTGTTCTCGGATAATGCCATGCTCGATTCCCGTGCGTGTGGCCCGGTTCTAAACCAAGCGGCATGCGCGAGAAACCGTAATTCGGCTGTTCCGCACCTGAAACGATGCTGCAGTGCCAAAAACGCGGTCGGCAGTTAACCTTTGTTCAAACTCCGGTCGACAAGCTCTGATCCGGCGCTGCATGAGGTGGTTCCGTTCCTTCGACCCTGCGCGATGATCTCGCAGGACATCGACCTCTCCGAGGGTCTTATGAGTTTTATTGATCGCCTCCTGCAAAGTCGCAGGATCGTCACCAAGGTATTGCTTTTCGTTGTTCCTCTCGTTCTGCTCATGGCCGGTGTCGGCCTTCTGGGCTATTGGACTGCCACCACTCTCAACGGCCATATGACCGTTACCCGTGCCACCATCGGCAATATCAGCGACCTGGAAACACTGCAGCAGGGCCTGCAGGAATTCAGCCTCGATCCAACCGGTGCAAGCAGGCAGGCTCTTCTTGCCGCGATTGACGGCCAGAAGAAGGGTCTTAACGTACTCAATGGTGTGCTGGCGAAGCAGGCACAATCAGGCGATCTGTCGGCCTTGACCGGATTGCCGGCAGCGATGCGCGACCAGACGGGGGCTCTCTGGGCCAGCAAGACGACCCGCGATGAGCTGGATGCCGGCCTGACCGCCGCCGTCGCTGGCTTGCAGGCGGAGAGCCAGCAGATCGTCAAACAGGTCGATTTTGTCCGCGACGATCTCGCCGGTAAGGAGCGCTTCGCCAAGGAGCTGCTGTTCGATGCCTCGGCCTTCAAGTCTTTGCTCGATCGGCTCGGTAAACTGCGCGTTGGCGTGCAGTTGGCCTTTACGCCTGAAGAGCAGCTTGCCGAGACGAAACTCTATCTCGGACCGATGCGGAAGGATCTGGCGAAAGCCAACGAAATTGCTTCCGACAAGGGCAAGGTTCTGGTCGGTGAAGTTGGGGCTGCCATTGCCAAGATCGAAACGATCCTCGGTCAGTCGGCGCCAGACGATGTCAGGGCGCAGGACCTCGGTCGCGTGCTCGCCGAACTGGTCGAGATCGAACAGAAGATCACCTTGCAGGCTGCCAAGAACAGCGATGTCGCTGCCGATCGCTTCGTCAACCTCGACAAGCTCGTGGCCGAGCAGAAGGAATTGATGACGCTCGTCGACAGCGCTTCACTCACCATTGCGACGATTGAACTCCGCGTCCAGCAGATGCTGGGGACGCTGGACGATCAGAGCCGTGCCGTGGTCGTCGGTGAGGTGGAGGCGCTGCAGACGGTTGCGGCCCGCATCTCCGAGCTCGGCGCCAAGAACAGTGCCCTGCGTGATTTCCCGCAGAAGATCGTGCCGCATCTGGCGTCGATCACGGAAAACTCGCAGGCCCGTCTCGATGCCGGTCGCGACTGGCAGGACAAGCGACTGGCCGCCAATGCGGCTGTCTCTTCCGCGATGGGATCGCTGCGTAATTTCGTCAGCCAGGCCCAGGAAATCGGCCGCGAGGACAGCGAGCGTTCCGCCACGATTTCGGTCATCACCATGGTGGTGGGCACGCTGCTTGCGATCATCGGCGGCCTGATGCTGGTCGAAACGCTGCGGGCGCCGCTGAAGCGCATCACCGGCGTTATGTCGAGGCTCGCCAGCGGCGATCTCTCGGTGCCGATCGAGGGCCGCAATCGCGGCGACGAGATTGGCGACATGGTGCGCTCGGTAACTGTCTTCCGCGATGCCGCTTTGGAAAACCGGCGTCTTGAGGAAGAGGCAGAGGCGGCGCGTTCGCGGTCCGAGCAGGAGGGCGCGCAGCGCGCCCAGGAGCGAGCCCGCGTCGAGGCCGATCAGCGCTCTGCGCTGGAGGCCTTGTCCTCGGTGCTCGAAGCGTTCGCAAACGGCCAGCTCAACGTCTCCATGCGTGACGACCTGCCGGCCGATTTCGTTGCCATGGCATCGACCTACAATCAGGCGGTCGAGGCACTGCGTGCAACGCTCGAAGAGGTTCGCGCGGCCAGCGTCGACATCAATGCCGGGACCGAAAACCTTGCGGTTTCCGCTGACGATCTGGCACGCCGCACCGAACAGCAGGCGGCGGCACTTGAGGAGAGCGTGCGTGCGCTCTCACACTTGAGCGATGTCGTTCGCTCGACGGCGGATGGAGCCGGGCGCACCGCTCAGTCCGTCCAGTCGGCGCGAGATCATGCGCGGCAGTCTGGTGTGGTGGTCAGAAGGGCCGTCGAGGCCATGGCCGAGATCAGCCGCTCCTCGGAGAAGATCTCGACCATTATCGGCGTGATCGACGAGATCGCCTTCCAGACGAACCTTCTCGCACTCAATGCGGGTGTCGAGGCCGCACGCGCCGGTGAGGCCGGTCGTGGCTTTGCGGTGGTTGCTCAGGAAGTCCGTGATCTCGCCCAGCGCTGTGCCAATGCGGCCAAGGAGATCAAGACTCTCATCTCCGTCAGTGGCGGTCAGGTCAAGTCGGGTGTCGAGCTTGTCGAAAACACCGGCGTTGCTCTGCAGTCGATCATCGATCAGGTCGAGGAGGTTCAGGCGCTGGTCGAACGCATCTCCGCAGCGACCCGCGAGCAGTCGACCGGCATCAGCGAAGTGACATCTGCCGTGCGCGACGTCGAGCTGATCACGCAGCAGAATGCGGCCATGGTCGAGGAGAACAATGCCGAGATCCAGGGACTTCGCCAGCGCGTCGATATCCTGATGAACAAGATCTCGCGGTTCCGCACCGACACCCAGCGCAGCGAGACGCAGGCCTATCGGCGTTCGGCATAATCGCCACGAAGCTACCGGCGGCGATCAGCCGCCGGTCACGCTCATGTGGCGGGCAACAGCCGGCTTGCGATGGTTGCGATCGATTATGAAGTCGTGGCCCTTTGGCTTGCGCGAAATGGCTTCGTCGATGGCCGCTGAAAGATAGGCATCGTCATCGGATGCGCGAAGTGCCGTGCGCAGGTCGGCGGCATCGTCCTGGCCGAGGCACATATAAAGCGTACCCGTGCAGGTCAGACGCACGCGGTTGCAGCTCTCACAGAAATTGTGGGTGAGGGGCGTGATGAAGCCAAGGCGGCCACCGGTTTCGCGCACTTCCACGTAACGGGCCGGCCCACCGGTGCGATAGGGGATGTCGTCCAGGGTAAACTGCTCTTCCAGCCGCTGGCGAACCAGTGACAGCGGCAAGTACTGGTCCGTCCGGTCCTCGTCCGTCTCGCCCATCGGCATGGTTTCGATCAGCGTCAAGTCCATGCCCTCGCCATGAGCGAAACGCATGAGTTCCGGGATCTCGTGCTCGTTGAAATCCTTCAGCGCGACGGCGTTCAGCTTCACATGGATGCCCGCGGCTTGGGCGGCGCGGATGCCTTCCATGACCTTGTCGAGCTCGCCCCAGCGGGTGATCGTCTTGAACTTCACTGGATCGAGCGTGTCGATGGACACGTTGATGCGGCGCACACCGCAGTCGGCGAGTTCGGCCGCATTCCGGGCAAGCTGCGAGCCATTGGTCGTAAGCGTCAGTTCGTCAAGCCCGCTTCCGATGTGGCGCGACAGGCCGCGCACGAGATGCATGATGTTCTTGCGGACCAGGGGTTCGCCGCCGGTGAGGCGCAGCTTACGAACGCCCTTGGCGATGAAGGCGGAACAGAGCCGGTCGAGTTCTTCCAGCGTCAGAAGATCCTTCTTCGGCAGGAAGGTCATGTTCTCCGCCATGCAATAGGTGCAGCGAAAATCGCATCGATCCGTAACGGAGACGCGCAGATAAGTGACGGCCCGCCCGAAGGGGTCGATCATCGGTGCGGCTCGGTCCACGAGCGGCTCGGCATTGCGCCAATTGGCGGGGGTATGGTCCAACAGGTTCCTCCTGTTCGTTTCATCCAATGTGGGGTCAAGCCCTTGAAGCGTCAAGCTGACATCGACTGTCGACTTGAAATTGGATTGCAAACAGACCGTGATCGCCCTAGGTCTGCTGCAGCCAAACGGAAGAGACGAGTGCCCCATGAGTGAGATCTGGCCGAGCGAATTGAAGGTGTCCAAAGATCGCCGTCTGCTGACGGTGACCTTCAACGACGGCGTCGTCGCCTCGCTTCCGGCGGAAATGCTGCGTGTGCTTTCGCCATCGGCGGAGGTCCAGGGACATGGACCCGGTCAGAAGGTCACGGTGCCCGGCAAGCGCAATGTCGGCATTCGCCAGATGACGCCGACGGGCAATTATGCCGTTCGCATCGGCTTCGATGACGGTCACGACACCGGCATCTTCACCTGGCTTTATCTGCGGGAGCTTGGCGAGAGCGGAGATGAAAAATTCGCCGCCTACGAGGCTGAACTTGCCGAAAAGCGGCTCAGCCGCGATCCTCGCTGACTTCCAGGTCCCCCATTTCATCCGATGACAGCATGCGCTGGATCAACAGATCCATGTTGTCTGCGAGACGCTGGCAGTCCTCGATCGGCGTCGCCGACAAGGTGCGCTCGATCAGATCCGTCTGAATACGCATCGCTTTTTCGCTGAGCGCTCGTCCTTCGTCCGTCAGGGAGAGCCTGAGGATGCGCTTGTCCTTTGGATCTGGACGCCGCTCGAGCAGTCCACGCTTCTCCATCTGGGGCAGCAGCATGCTCATATTGGATCGACCGACGAGCAATTTGCGGGCAAGCTCCTGCTGCGAAATCCCTTCGAACCGATAGAGATTGACCAGAATATCGAGATGCGGCGGCTTGATGTCGAGCGGTACCAGAGCACGGCCCAGGGCCTGCTGCATCAGCTGGCAGGCACGAGCGACCGAGATCCAGCTGCGAAAACGGGGATGGTCCCAGGGGAAGGCTTGCTTTTTGTTCATTCTTGTACTTTATTGTTCAGCATTGAACATTCGATGGGATTCTGACTATGCCATCCTTTCCTCTCAAGGTCACCCGCCTGGCTTTCGCGCAGCTGGAGAAGGCGTCGCCGGCCCTTGCCGGGCGCATCGCCTTCGAGCTTTTCTGTCGAACGCCGAGCCGACGACCGAAGGGCGCAAAGGCGAAACAGGTCTTCATGGTGGGGCGCAATCGGTTGCGGCAGGCGCAGACGGTGCGGCTCGCGCTGTCGCGCGGGATGGCGGCCGCCCATCTCCTGCCGACAGAGACCGTGGGCAAGAATGGGCACCTGATCCTGGTGGTGCATGGCTGGGGATCGCGTGCCGAGTATCTCTCTGATCTGGCCCTCGGCCTTCGCCAAACGGGTGCGGAAGTTGTGGTTCTCGATCTGCCAGGTCATGGAGCGTCCAGCGGGCGGCGGCTTGATCTCAAGATTGCCGCTGAGGCCATCGTGGCTGCCGAGCGTCATTTTGGCCGTTTCGACGGTGTGCTCGGTCACTCCTTTGGCGGTGCGGCCGTGATGATGGCCGCAGGCTCTGTCTTTCCGGAACTGAAGCCGCTGCAGGCCGATCGAATTGCCCTAATCGGCTCGCCGTCGAGCATGGGAGAGGTGTTCAACGGCTTCGCCTCCATGGTCGGCCTTGGGCGCGGCAGCGTCGGCGCAATGCGCAATCGGGCGATGGAACTGGTCGGGGCGCAGGTCGAGGATCTGGATGGCGTTAGCGTCGCGCGGCGCATCGATCGGCCCTTGCTGGTGGTTCATGCCGAGGACGACAAGGAGGTCAATGTCGGTCACGCTCAACGCTATATCGGCGTTTCGCCGCATGTCCGGCATCTCTGGGCCAATGGCCACGGCCACCGGCGGATTGTCAGTGCACCCGAGGTGATCGCGGCGGTCGCGTCCTTCCTCGCTGGGGCGGATGCGTCAGCCCAGGTTGATCGCCGGGTGTCATAGAAGCGTCATCGCCCTTGCCTAACCCCGGACGCTGGATAGTGTTCAGAACCGGAAAGAGGGAGTGCGGCAATGACGATCATCACATCCGTGGACGAGTTGACGGCGATTTATGGCGCGGTGAGTGAAGCGTCGACCGCCAAGGTGACGCGATCTCTGACGCCGGCCTATCGTCGGATGATCGACATGTCTCCCTTTGTCGCCCTTGCGACCGTCGGGCCGGAGGGGCTGGACTGCTCGCCGCGCGGTGATCGCGGGACGGTGGTCCGGATCGAAGACGAGCAGACGCTCGCTTTGCCGGAGTGGCGCGGCAACAACCGGGTCGATTCGCTCATGAACATCGTGCGTGATCCGCGCGTTGCCCTGATGTTTCTCATTCCCGGCTCAAACAGTGTGATGCGCATCAACGGTCGCGCCGTTGTGTCGGTAGCGCCTGATCTTCTGCAAAGCTTCGAGATGGACGGCCGTCACCCGCGCAGCGTCATCTTGATCACGATCGACGAAGCCTATTTCCAATGTGCGCGGGCCGTCATGCGGGCGGAGTTGTGGGTTGTCGAGAAGCAGATCGCGGCCGATTCGTTGCCTACTCCCGGCGAGATGCTGAAGGCAGCGAAAGAGGATTTCGACCGCGAGACTTATGACCGGGAATGGCCCGAACGGGCCGCCAAGACCATGTGGTAACCGCGCCGGTTCAGCGCTTGTAGATCAGCCAGCTCTTGTTGAAGTCCTTTTTCATCCCGTCTTCATAGGGCTTGGTGCGATTGCGGCCGGCATTCTTGGCGCAGTAGAGCGCGATGTCCGACTTGGCATAGAGTTCACCCGCGTCTTCGGCGTCGGGTGCCATGGCAAAGCCCAGCGAGATGGTAATCGGCCCGTAATTCACGCCGGTCTTGGAGTTCTTGAACGGCGTCGTCTCGAGCGCAATGCGGACGCGTTCGCAGGTCTGGTAGATCTCGTCCGCCGTGTTGCCTTCGATGATGATGGCAAACTCTTCACCGCCCGTCCGTGCAACGAAGCTGTCCTTGCGGACATTGGCGCGGATCACGGTTGCGACCGTTGCCAGGATCTTGTCGCCGACGGGATGACCGTAGGCGTCGTTGACCTTCTTGAAATTGTCGATGTCGGCCAGAACGAGGGCAGCAAGCGGCTTGGTGCCGCTGGTGTAGATCGTTGCAAGCTTTTCGTCGAAGGCGCGCCGATTGGCGATGCGGGTCAGCGAATCCGTATTGGCGATCCGCTTGTATTCGTCGAGTTCGCGGCGAACCTCGTCCATTTCCTGGGAGCGCTGCGACATCTGAACGACCGTCTCCTCGCCATGGGCCATGGTGGAGCCGGTGGCTTCGGTCAGGATGTTGATGGCGCTGCGCAGGATGTCGGCGCTGTTGGTGCTCTTCGAATTGATCCGGTGATAGGTTTCGCCCAGCAGGCGGTTGTAGCTCTGCAGGGAGTTCTGCTCCTGCTGCAGAAGTCGCAGCAGCCCGTCCAGTTCGCCAATCAGCTTGCTGTGGACATTTTCGATGGCTTTGGACTGGTGGGCGGCAAAATACTGTTCGCCGACGGCATCCAGCTCATCTTGCGTCGCACGGCTGCCGAGCGCTGCCAGTTCCCGGGTGAGAGATGGATTGGAGCCGATGAAGGCTTCGTAGAACAGCTCGTAATTGCGCGGGATTGGGGCAACCCCCATCGAGCGCATCGCGTAGGTGATCTGTGCCGCGACGTCAGGTGCCTGCGTCTTCGGCGGTGTCGCCGTGCTCATTCGGCCAACTCCAGTGGTCGCTCAGTCAAGGCCTTCAAAGGCCATAAGAAAAATTACAGGCAAATGATTGGAAAATGTTTAATGTTCGCGCAACGACAATTTGTCGGTGCGAAATGAGCGGCAATCGCTCTTTTTCGATAAGTATCTGCGAAATAAGGAATGATCGCCGTCGCGGAAAATGCCTTCCGCAACGGCAGTTCGTTTGGCTGCAAGAAAACTCAGCCGAGGTTGAATTCCTGGAAGAAATCATTGCCCTTGTCGTCGGTGACGATGAAGGCGGGGAAGTCTTCGACCTCGATCTTCCAGACCGCTTCCATACCGAGTTCGGGGTATTCCAGGACCTCGACCTTCTTGATGCAGTCCTGTGCCAGACGGGCAGCCGGGCCACCGATCGAGCCGAGATAGAAGCCGCCATGGGTCTTGCAGGCCTCACGCACGGCGCGCGACCGGTTGCCCTTGGCAAGCATGACCATCGAGCCGCCGAAGGACTGGAACTGATCGACGTAGCTGTCCATGCGGCCGGCAGTCGTCGGGCCGAAGGAGCCGGAGGCGTAGCCGGTCGGGGTCTTGGCGGGACCGGCGTAATAGACCGGATGGTTCTTCATGTATTCGGGCATGCCTTCGCCCTTTTCCAGGCGATCGCGGATCTTCGAATGGGCGAGGTCGCGCGCGACGATGATCGTGCCCGTGAGCGACAGGCGCGTCTTGACCGGGTGTTTGGTCAGTTCCGCCAGGATCGCGCTCATCGGCTGGTTCAGGTCGATCTTGACGACCGACGAGGAAAGGGCCGTGTCGTCGATCTCGGGCATGTATTTCGACGGATCTGTCTCCAGCTGCTCGATATAGATGCCGTCTCGGGTGATCTTGCCCTTTGCCTGGCGGTCGGCGGAACAGCTGACGCCGAGGCCGATCGGCAGCGACGCGCCGTGGCGGGGCAGGCGGATGACACGCACGTCGTGACAGAAATACTTGCCGCCGAACTGCGCGCCGACGCCCATCGACTGGGTCAGCTTGTGGATTTCCTTTTCCATTTCGATGTCGCGGAAGGCGTGGCCGCTCTCCGAGCCTTCGGTCGGCAGATCGTCGAGATAGCGCGCAGAGGCGAGCTTGACGGTCTTCAGCGTCATCTCGGCGGAGAGGCCGCCGATGACGATCGCCAGATGGTAGGGGGGACAGGCTGCCGTACCCAAGGTGAGGATCTTCTCCTTGAGGAAGTCGATCATCCGGTCATGGGTCAGAAGCGATGGCGTGCCCTGATAGAGGAAGGTCTTGTTGGCCGAGCCGCCACCCTTCGCCATGAAGAGGAACTTGTAGGCGTCCTCGCCCTCCTCATAGAGGTCGATCTGGGCCGGCAGGTTGGTCTTGGTGTTCTTTTCCTCGAACATCTTGATCGGGGCGAGCTGCGAGTAGCGCAGATTGCGACGCTCATAGGCGTCACGCACGCCCTCGGCCAATGCCGCGTAGTCCTGTCCGTCGGTCCAGACGCGGCGGCCCTTCTTGCCCATGACGATTGCGGTGCCGGTGTCCTGGCACATCGGCAAGATGCCGCCGGCGGCGATGTTGGCATTCTTCAGGAGGTCGAAGGCGACGAAGCGGTCATTGTCGGTGGCCTCGGGGTCTTCGAGGATCGAGGCGAGCTGCTTCAGATGGCCGGGGCGCAGGAGGTGGTTGATATCCGAGAGTGCGGTTTCGGCGAGAAGGCGCAAGCCTTCAGGTTCGACCGTCAGGATCTCCTGACCCTTGAAGGTCTCGATGGAGACATAGTCGGACGTGATCTTGCGATAGGGAGTCAGGTCTTCGCCAATTGGGAACAGATCGTCTGCCATCACGGGGCCTTTCGCGACGTAAGCTGGAAATTCCGGTGGTTTACGGGGAAGGGCTTAACATTTCAATGCGGCGAAAGCCTTAAGCTGCGCGTTGACAGGACAGGTGGCCTTCTGTGAAAGGCCTGATCGCATGCCCTTCGACGGGCCTGTCAAACACGGAGAAGTGCAAGGAATGCCCATGGACTACGCCAACCGAGCGAAGTGGTATCGCTCGATCATCGCCAAGATATTCCTCGTCAGCTTCGTCTGCATCCATGTTCCCCTGATTGCACTGCTGATCAATTTCGGCACGGCCACGCAATCGGATATGTTGACGATAGGGCTCGTCGTGCTTGGGGCCACGCTGGTGGGAACCGCAGCCTGCCTGGCGACGATGTGGTGGTTGACGTTGCCGCTGCGCAATCTGGCGATGGCTATCAGTCGGTATCGCACCGGGGCCGCTTTTGCGGAGGAGAACCTCAACAAGCATGGTGATGACGAGATTGCGGTCGTGACGCGGGCCGTCTGCGGCATGGTCGGCGAGATCTCGGCGCTTGCCGAACGCGTCGAGGGACAGCCGGCTCTCGACCCACTGACGGGCCTGTTGAATGGCAGCGCCGCCTATGGTGTGCAGCTTGGACCTCTGGCGCGGCAGATCGGTGGTACGGCGGACATCGTGGTCGCCGTCTTCGAACTGGAGGCGATTGGTGCCCCGCTTTCGGGGTTGGACCAGGAAACGTCCGACCGGGCGCTGGTGGCTGTGGGCGATCTGGTTCGCCAGCATTTCTCACCACGGCCGGTGGCGGCACGCATGTCCAATACGACATTCGTGCTGCTCTTTGCAGGCGATGAACTGTCTGCCGTCCATGCCAGCTGCGAGGCGATCCGGCGCGCTGTGCTCGAACTCGAAGTTGGCTCCCTGGCGCGTGGTCGACTGCGCGTGACGTTCGGGCTTGCCATTCGCCGCAAAAACGAGGCCATGGCCGACCTGTTGCATCAGGCGGACATGGCGCTCTTCCGGGCGAAGGACATCCGCCGCACCGGCCTTGAGATGTTGCTGCGCTAGGCGGGCAAGAATTGACGGCGCGGAATCCTCCGCGCCGCTTGGCCTTTACTGTGGGCCGATCATCAGTTCCGGGCGCACGAACTGGTCGAACTCCTCGTTGGTCAGATAGCCGCCACCGACGGCCTCTTCACGCAAGGTGGTGCCGTTCTTGTGCGCGGTCTTGGCAATCTTGGCGCAGGTGTCGTAGCCCAGGCGGCTGTTGAGCGCCGTCACCAGCATCAGCGAATTCTCGACGCCCTTGCGGATATTGTCCTCGCGAGCCTCGATGCCGACGACGCAATTGTCGGTGAAGGAGACGGCGGCGTCGCCCAAAAGCTGCACCGATTGCAGGAAGTTGTAGGCCATCATCGGATTGAAGACGTTGAGCTCGAAATGGCCCTGGCTGCCGGCAAAGGTGATCGCGGCCTGGTTGCCGAAGATGTGGGCGCAGACCTGGGTCAGGGCTTCCGACTGTGTCGGGTTGACCTTGCCCGGCATGATCGAGGAGCCCGGTTCGTTTTCCGGCAGCGCCAGTTCGCCGAGACCGGCGCGGGGGCCGGAGCCCAGGAAGCGGATGTCGTTGGCAATCTTGAAGAGCGCTGCTGCAGCCGCATTGATCGCGCCGTGGGCAAAGACCATCGCGTCGTGTGCTGCAAGCGCCTCGAACTTGTTCGGGGCCGTGATGAAGGGCAGGCCGGTGATCTCGGCGATTTCTGCCGCCACCTTCTCCGCAAAGCCGATTGGGGCATTGAGCCCTGTCCCGACTGCGGTGCCGCCCTGGGCGAGTTCATAGAGACCCGGAAGGGTGAGTTCGATCCGCTTGATCGAAGAGGCGACCTGAGCGGCGTAACCGCCGAATTCCTGGCCAAGCGTCAGCGGCGTTGCATCCTGGGTGTGGGTGCGGCCGATCTTGATGATGTGGGCAAAGGATTTCGACTTGGCGTCCAGGGCCGCGTGCAGGTGTTTCAGGGCCGGCAGCAGGTGGTGGACGACATGCTCGGCAGCCGCGATATGCATGGCCGTTGGATAGGTGTCGTTCGACGACTGGCTCATGTTGATGTGGTCATTGGGGTGGACGGGCTTCTTTGAACCCATTTCTCCGCCCAGCATCTCGATGGCGCGGTTGGAGATCACCTCATTGGCGTTCATGTTTGACTGCGTGCCGGATCCGGTTTGCCAGACAACGAGGGGGAAGTGGTTGTTCAGCTTGCCGTCAATAACTTCCTGGGCGGCCGCAACGATGACATCGCCGATTTTCGGATCGAGTTTGCCAAGCGCCATATTGGCGCGAGCGGCTGCCTGCTTGACGATGCCGAGCGCGCGCACCACCGGCAGAGGCTGCTTCTCCCAGCCGATCTTGAAGTTGCCGAGCGATCGCTGAGCCTGGGCGCCCCAATAGCGGTCCGAGGCGACTTCGATCGGGCCGAAAGTGTCGGTTTCTGTGCGGTGCGTCATCTGATGTCCTGCCTTTGACGGGGGCTGTGCCGGCTGCCGGCGTTAGCGATGGATTTAGGTGCTCGCGGGGCCGTTACAAGCTGAACATCATAAGATGACCGTAACTGTCAACTCTATATCGGGAGGCGTATCTGCCACGGTCGCAGCGGTGCGTCTGTGTCGTTTGCAGCACGTGTCACGACTATTTGTCGTGAAGTGAATGGGGATCCTGGGGGTGCGTTTGCTACGAGTTGTTAACGTCAATCAAAATTTAACGAATGTTTCCATTTAGTTTGCGCGGGCACGGCGGCTTTCCTCAGCCGACGGGTCACACAAAGTTGACGCTGTTGCATGAGAGAGCATGGCGACGTCCAACTTTTCAACGATATGCCGATCCGCTAGTGATCCGCCAAGACACTCATGATGCCGCGAGTCCGCCCAAGACTCGGACCGGGAAATGGAACAGAGAATGACGAGAAACACGAAATTCGTAGTCACCGCGCTTCTTGCTGCGACTACCGCGGTCGGAACCCTGCCGGGCGAGGCGACTGCCACTACGCTTCTCGATCTGCTCCGCGGCGGCCCTGGTCGTCAGGCCAAGCAGCAGGCTGCTCCGGCCTCGCTGGAACAGCAGGCGCGCGGTGGGCTTGAGATGGGTGATCCGGAGCCGTTGCCGAAGGTCGCGGGCCCGCAGTACTACACATACAAGCCGGAGGCGCAGCGCGCGATCAAGATCAAGCTGCCGGTATCGGAGCCTGTCGCAGGCTCTGCCGAAGCTCAGGCTTCGCCGGAAGTCTTGGGTAGCCGGCGTTTCCTGTCCGACGTCTCTGTTCGGGCGAATGACGAGGTCGCGAAGACTGTCGAAGCCTATTACGGCAATCTCAACAAGCCGCTGATCTGGACGGATGGCGAGGGTATTTCCGAGCGAGGTCGCCGGATGATCGAGGCGCTCGCCGCCGCAGACACCGTCGGTCTCTCGCCCGACGACTACCTGGTTACCATGCCGGCCGAAACGGCTGATCCTGCCGATCCGGAGAAGCGTCAGCGCGAGCTGATGGGGTTCGAAGTGGCGCTCTCGGCCAAGGTGCTGACCTACGTGCAGGATACGACGCGCGGGCGCATCGATCCGAACAAGATCTCCGGCTATTACGACTTCAAGCGGAAGGGCGTGAACATTGCGCCCGTGCTCGATATGCTGCGGCTGAGCCCTGACGTCGCCGCCTATCTGCGCAACCGCGATCCGAAGAGCCCGCAATTCGTGGCCTTGCGCGACGAGCTCGCCCGTCTGCGAGCGGAAGATGCTCAGGCCTCGACGAAGCCGATCGCGATTGCGCCGGGTACCTTGCTGAAGCCCGGTCAGAGCAATCCGGAACTCGCCAATGTCGTGGGTGCGGTGAAGCAGGTTGCCTCCGAAGCCGTCCTGTCTGCGCATGCAGCAACGCTGACCGGCTACATGAACACGCCGGAATACACGCCCGAACTGGTCGCGCTCGTCGAAGCGTTTCAGAAGGAAAAGGGCTTGAAGCCTGACGGTGTCGTCGGCCCCGCCACGATCCGTGCCATGACCGGCCATAGCAATGCCGAGAAGATCGCCAAGCTGCAGACGTCGCTGGAAGCCGTGCGCTGGCTGCCGACCGATCTCGGCTCGCGCTATGTCTTCATCAATGCGCCTTCCTTCCGCGCCACTTACGTGAACGACGGCAAGGAACAGCTGTCGATGCGGGTGGTCGTCGGTTCCAAGGCCAACCAGACCTATTTCTTCCAGGACCAGATCGAGACCGTCGAATTCAATCCCTATTGGGGCGTTCCAAAGTCGATCATCGTCAACGAGATGCTGCCGAAGCTGCGCGCAGATCCATCCTATCTGGACCGCCTCGGCTACGAAGTCTCGTATGACGGCCGTAAGGTTGCATCGAGCCAGGTCGATTGGAACGTGACCCATGCCGTCGACGTCCGTCAGCCGCCGGGTGGCGACAATGCACTCGGCGAGTTGAAGATCCTCTTCCCGAACGAGCATGCGATCTACATGCATGACACGCCGTCGAAGAGCTACTTCAACCGCGACATGCGGGCGCTCAGCCATGGCTGTGTGCGCCTCGCCGAGCCGCGCGTGATGGCGGCTGCGGTTATGGGCACGACGGTCGAGGAAATCGGTAAGCAGATCGCATCGGGCCAGAACCGTGCCGTTCAGGTGCCGCAGAAGATCCCGGTTTACGTGTCCTATTTCACGGCCTGGCCGAACAAAGACGGCGTCGTCGAGTATTTCGATGATGTCTATGGCCGCGACGGCCACACGGCAAAGGCCTTCAAGGCGACGACGGATGCGCGCGCACCGCGGGTCTGATCAGGCAGATTTCTGAGCATGATATTGAATGGCGGGCCT
The DNA here is from genome assembly GCF_056323085.1 of Allorhizobium sp. nf9_anc. Classification (NCBI taxonomy): domain Bacteria; kingdom Pseudomonadati; phylum Pseudomonadota; class Alphaproteobacteria; order Hyphomicrobiales; family Rhizobiaceae; genus Allorhizobium; species Allorhizobium sp. nf9_anc. The sequence goes on from NZ_CM150481.1 coordinate 1,441,890, forward strand.
GGTGCCCGCCATTTTTTGTGTCCGCTTAGCGGGTCAGGCGCTCGACGAGTTCGACGGTCAGTTCGTCGAAGTGTGCGATCACATGCGAGGCGCCGAGCTCTTCCACGGGAACGTCCGAATAGCCGAATGGGACAGCGATCGATGGGATGTTTCCGTTTCGGGCGGCCAGGATGTCGTTGATGCTGTCACCGATCATCAGCACCTTGTCGGCCACGCCGCCCGCGCGTTCGACGGTTGCCAGGATGTGTGCCGGGTCAGGCTTGCGGAAGGCGAATGTGTCGCCGCCGGCAATGGCTGCGAAATAGTCGGTCAGCTCCAGACGTTCGAGCAGTGGCAGCGCCAGCCGTTCCATCTTGTTGGTGCAGACGGCCAGCCGGAAGCCTGCGGCGCGCAGCCGATCAAGCGCGTCGAGCAGGCCCGGATAGGGGTGGCTCTTGCCGGGCATGGCTTCTTTATAGTGATCAATGAAGCGGTCGAGCAGGGCGGGGACCTCGTCTTCGGTCAGCGGCGCACCGCGCAGGGCGAAGGCCCGCTGGATCATGACGCGCGCACCCTGGCCGACAAGATGGGTCAGGTCATCATAGGTGACGGGGTCGAGATTGCGGGCCGCGATCGTGTGGTTGAGGCTTTCGACCAGGTCCGGGGCCGTGTCGATCAGGGTTCCGTCGAGGTCGAAGACGATGGTCGTGGCGGTCAAGACGAAGCTCCCTTGCAATCTCATCAGTGCTGCCGGGGGTAGGGGAAATCCTCTGAAAAGGCAACGCCGCATGGCGATGCGGGGCTTTCACTCGGCCAAGGAGGCGTGTAAACAGCATCCAACGAAACGGACGGGAGCTTTCGGCGCATGGACGCCCGCGAAATGAAGATCAAGGCCGCAGCTGCGGCGCTGGAACATGTCGAAGACGGCATGCGTCTCGGGATCGGAACCGGTTCGACCGCGGAAGAATTCGTTCGGCTGCTGGCGGAAAAGGTGGCCGGTGGCCTCAAGGTCGAGGGTGTCCCGACATCCGAGCGCACGGCGCGCCTCTGCCTTGAACTCGGCGTTCCGCTGAAGTCGCTGGACGAACTGCCGCAGCTCGATCTGACGATCGATGGCGCCGACGAGATCGATGGTGGTTTTCGCCTGATCAAGGGCGGCGGCGGCGCGCTTCTGCGCGAAAAGATCGTCGCGGCTGCCTCGACCCGGATGATCGTCATCGCCGACGAGACCAAGCTGGTCGAAACACTCGGCGCATTCCCACTGCCGATCGAGATCAATCCCTTCGGCCAGGCGTCGACCCGGCTTGCCATCGAACGACTGGCAGACGAGCTCGGTCTCAGCGGTCCCATGAAGCTCAGGACCCGTTCGGACGAGAGCCTCTTCATGACCGACGGCGGACACCTCATTCTCGACGCATCTTTTGGCCGCATTCCTGATGCAGACGCTCTGGCAAGCCGGCTCAATCAAATCCCCGGCGTGGTGGAACACGGCCTTTTCATAAACTTGGCATCGCTCGCGATCATCGCCGGACCGGCGGGTGCACGGGTGATGGAGCCGAAGAACTAACAGGAGCATTGAATTTCATGATCAGCTTTACGGGTATGGGCCGCTTTGCCTCGATCGCCGTCATCGCCGGCAGCCTTGCACTGGGCGCCGTTTCGGCAAAGGCTCAGGACGTGCCGGCCGAGCACATGCAGGCGGCACGCGACGCGATCAGCGCGCTCGGCGTGACCAACCGCTTCGATGCGATCCTGCCGAACATCATGGACCGTCTGACGGCCCAGCTCATCCAGGCCTATCCGAACCTGCAGGACGTGATCTCGGCCAAGGTCGAGGAAGAAGCCCTGAAGCTTGCTGCCCGCCGTGCAGACCTCGAACGCGAAGCAGCACTGGTCTATGCCAAGGCGTTCACGGCTGAAGAACTGAACCAGATCACTGCCTTCTACGGCAGCGAAGCCGGCAAGAAGCTGTTGAAGGATGGCCCGATTGCCACCCGCGAACTGCTGAAGGCAGCCGACATCTGGACCGCCGGCATCGCCCGCGATCTCGAACAGCAGGCCAATGCAGCCCTGCTCGCCCAGGTTCAGGCCGAGCAGCCGGCAGCGGCGGAAGCGCCGAAGCCCTGATACGATCCGTTTTGGATTTTCGAGCCCGGGCGTCGTCCCGGGCTTTTCTTTTTGTGCTTCCGTCTCCTATATCAGGCGCAGTTGCAGCAAGCGCCCGGCCGGGCAGGAGACCTCCATGAGCCAGTTCGACTACGACCTCTTCGTCATCGGCGGCGGCTCAGGCGGGGTGCGCAGCGCCCGTGTGGCGGCATCGCTCGGCAAGAAGGTGGCGATTGCCGAAGAGTATCGCTTCGGCGGTACCTGCGTGATCCGCGGCTGCGTGCCGAAGAAGCTCTTCGTCTATGCCTCGCAGTATCACGAACATTTCGAGGATGCGGCCGGCTATGGCTGGACGGTTGGCGAAAGCAAGTTTGACTGGCCGTCGCTGATTGCTGCCAAGGACAAGGAAATCGACCGGTTGGAAGGCCTTTATCGCAAGGGCCTGGAGAATGCCGACGTCGAGATCCTTGAAACGCGCGCCGAACTCACGGGGCCCCACAGCGTGCGCCTCGTGAAGGGCGGCCAGGAAGTCACGGCCGAGCGCATTGTCGTGGCCGTCGGTGGCGCGCCCAATCCGCATGCGGCTCTGCCAGGCTATGAGCACTGCATCTCGTCCAACGAGGCATTTCATCTTGAAAAGTTGCCGCGCTCCATCCTGATTGCCGGCGGCGGGTATATCGCAGTGGAGTTTGCCAACATCTTCCACGGGCTGGGCGTCGAGACGACGCTGATCTATCGCGGTGGCGAGATCCTCAGCCGCTTCGACCAGGACATGCGCCGTGGGCTGCATGAGGCGATGGTGGCCAAAGGGATCCGCATCATTTGCCAGGACCATATCCAGAAGGTGACGAAGTCGCCCGCCGGCAATCTCGACGTTGAGACGATGAACAATGGCCGTTTGGTCGTCGAGCAGGTCATGCTGGCGCTCGGCCGCGATCCGAACACCACGGGGCTTGGTCTCGAAGCTGCAGGCGTTGAGACGAACGAGCGTGGCGCGATCGTGGTCGACGCGTATTCGAAGACCAACGTGCCGAGCATCTTCGCTCTCGGCGATGTCACGGACCGGGTTCAGTTGACGCCGGTCGCCATCCATGAGGCGATGTGCTTCATCGAGACGGAGTACAAGAATAATCCGACGTCACCCGATCATGATCTGATCGCGACGGCAGTATTCTCGCAGCCGGAGATCGGCACCGTTGGCCTTTCTGAAGAGGCTGCTGCGAAGAAGTTCGAGGAGATCGAGGTTTATCGCGCGCAGTTCCGTCCGATGAAGGCGACGCTGTCGGGCCGGGCCGAGAAGATGATCATGAAGCTGATCGTCAATGCCGCCGATCGCAAGGTCGTCGGCGCACACATCTTGGGCCATGATGCAGGCGAGATGGCGCAGCTGCTGGGCATCACACTCAAGGCCGGCTGCACCAAGGATGATTTCGATCGCACCATGGCCGTTCACCCGACAGCTGCGGAAGAACTGGTGACGATGTACACGCCGACATACAGGGTCAGGAACGGCGAGCGGGTCTAAGCCGCCGCCGCTTGTACCGACATTAAAGCAATCCCTGCGGGTCTCATCAGAGGTCCGCAGGTGACAATCAGAACTTCGAGATGAGATCCAGTCCCAGGACGGGTGCCGATAATGCGGCAAGGCTCAGAAGCGAGAGCAGGACAATCCGGAGCCGGCGGCTCCTGCGGGTTTGTACTCCAGTCCAATCATACGCCATCACACGATCCTCATGATCAACGCAGGAAGTCAAAACTTCCCGAACACCACGTTACGCCCCCATAGAGCGGGGTAGAGGGCGAGGCTTGCGTGAAGCTTGCCTCCGGTCGGTACGGGCGCACGCCTCGGGATTGAGGTGTTCGCAAGATCTCCATGCTCTCATGAAGCGACGGCTTTGCAAGTTTTCACTGAAAAGCGTGCGTGTTTTGGGCTGTGAATTGTGTGGGTAACCATGCTGCGCTGCGATAGCTCAAGCCTGCTTCAGCCAGTCCACCGCGGGTCCCCAGAGAGTGTCCTTGAAGGCCGAGCGGAAAAAGCCGAGATGGCCGATTGTGCCGCCTGCTTCATGCGGGGAGACCCAGCGTATCTCTGTCGGGGCGCGGCTGTAGTATTTCAGCAGTGCATGTTGGGCCTTGGGCGTACCCCAGGGATCGTCGGTCAGGCCGATGGCGAGAATGGGGGTCTCGACCTCTGCAAAGCGGCGCGCCGCATCCATGGTCGGATCGGCGAAGAAGTATTCGGGATGCCGGCCCCAACGCGCCCATTCGCGAAAGATGGTCCCTGGCAGGGTCTGACCCAGGCCGATCTGGCCGGGAACCTTGCCGAGCAGTGCCGCCAGCGGCACGCCCACCAGATTCATCTGGCTGAAGACGCGAAACCTCGGCTTGGTGTTTCCCCAGTATCCGGTCATGGTCGCGACCATCAGATAGCGGGAGAACCTGTCGGAGCGGCCACCGAGCGCCAATACCTGTCCGCCGAAGGACTGGCCGACGCCGACGATCGGATGCTGGGGTCCCTCCAGTTCGAGTCGACGCAGTGCGGCGGGCATGTCGAAATGCGCCCAGTCGCGCATCAACAGCGGACGCCTCCAAGTCTTCGGTGCCTGGGAGGCTGCGACGCCGCGATAGTCGTAGGTCATGGCGGCGCGGAAGCCGTGATGGGCGACGAGATGTTCGGCAAAGCGGGCGTAGAATCCGCGTGGCACGGCTGCGGCCGAGGAGATGAGCGCCATGGGCCCGTCGCCGCGACCACGCATTAGCGTTCCGTGCAGCGGGAAGCGGTCCGCCGTTTCGAACTGGATTTCGGTATTTTCGATCTCGTGCCGTGTCATGCCGAACCTCCCGTTCCGGATGTCGATCAAGATCTTACGTTTACGTGCATGTCATATCAAGCGTCTGCCGTCGCAAGGGCAGGTCCGGGCCAGTCCGAGGGGTGAGAAAGTGCGCGGTCGGCTCTTCGTTATACCCTCCGAAAGTCCCTAAACTTCGGCTTTCCAAGCATCGATTAACCGTTTATAAGCCCCCATCCGATGCGGCCGGGAGGTTGCCGCAGCTAGTATCAGACAGGTGACGACCATGGCGCAGAATTGGACCCCGAGCAGCTGGAGACAGAAGCCGATCAAGCAGGTTCCGGCGTATCCGGACCTCGACGCATTGAAGGCTGCCGAGCAGCAGCTTTCGACTTATCCGCCGCTGGTCTTTGCGGGCGAGGCCCGTCGCCTGAAGAAGTCGCTGGCCCAGGTCGCGGAAGGCGAAGCCTTCCTGCTGCAGGGCGGTGATTGCGCCGAGAGCTTTGCTGAGCATGGCGCCGACAACATCCGCGACTTCTTCCGCGCCTTCCTGCAGATGGCCGTCGTCCTGACGTTCGGTGCGCAGCTGCCGGTGGTCAAGGTTGGCCGTATTGCCGGCCAGTTCGCCAAGCCGCGCTCTTCGGACATGGAGACGATCGGTGGCGTCGAGCTGCCGAGCTACCGTGGTGACATCATCAACGGCATCGAGTTCACCGAAGAGGCTCGCATCCCGAGCCCCGAGCGCCAGCTGATGGCCTATCGCCAGTCGGCAGCGACCTTGAACCTGCTGCGCGCCTTCGCGATGGGTGGCTATGCCAACCTCGAGAACGTGCATCAGTGGATGCTCGGCTTCGTCAAGGATAGCCCGCAGGCCGAACGCTACCGCAAGCTTGCTGACCGCATTTCCGAAACCATGGACTTCATGAAGGCCGTGGGCATCACCTCGGAAAACAATCCGAGCCTGCGCGAAACCGATTTCTTCACCAGCCATGAGGCTCTGCTTCTCGGCTATGAAGAAGCGCTTACCCGCGTCGACTCCACCTCTGGCGACTGGTATGCAACCTCCGGCCACATGATCTGGATCGGCGACCGTACGCGCCAGGCCGACCATGCGCATCTGGAATACTGCCGCGGCATCAAGAACCCGATCGGTCTGAAGTGCGGCCCGTCGCTGCAGGCCGACGATCTGTTGAACCTGATCGACATCCTGAACCCGCAGAACGAAGCCGGTCGCCTGACCCTGATCTGCCGTTTCGGTCACGACAAGGTTGCCGAGCACCTGCCGCGCCTCATCCGCGCCGTCGAGCGTGAAGGCCGCAAGGTCGTGTGGTCCTGCGATCCGATGCACGGCAACACGATCACGCTCAACAACTATAAGACCCGTCCGTTCGAGCGGATCCTGTCGGAAGTGGAGAGCTTCTTCCAGATCCACCGTGCAGAAGGCTCGCATCCGGGCGGCATCCATATCGAGATGACCGGCAAGGACGTGACCGAATGCACCGGCGGTGCGCGTGCGGTGACCGGCAATGATCTTGCCGATCGTTACCACACCCATTGCGACCCGCGCCTCAACGCCGACCAGGCGCTCGAGCTTGCCTTCCTGCTTGCCGAGCGGATGAAGAGCGGCCGTGACGAAAAGCGGATGCTGGTTGCGAACGGCTGAAGCATAAGTTCAGCATTCCGAGTTTGACGACCGGGCGGGCTTCAACGAAGCTCGCCCGGTTCTCGTTTGCGGAGGTGTGTGATGAGCGAAGACAAGATTGGCGGCTGTCTGTGCGGCGCGGTGACGATTACGGTCAGGGGTAAGCTTGGACCCGTCAGCTATTGCCATTGCTCGCAATGCCGTCGGCAGACCGGGCTCTATTATGCGACGACGGATGCGGCGCTGAGCGAGGTCGAGATCAGCGGGCGCGAGAAGATCAGCGCCTATCGGGCAAGCCCCGATGCCGAGCGCGCCTTTTGCCGCGATTGTGGTTCAGCTCTCTACTGGAAGGCGGATGGCGAGGCGCGGATCTCGCTGATGGCGGGCCTGTTTCCGAACCCGACGGCTCTCGAAGGCGGCTATCACATCTTCTGTGCCGACAAAGGCGATTTCTACGACATCGAGGATGGCTTGCCGCACTATGCCGCAAGCCGAAGTTGAGCGCCTTCAGGCGGCAGCCGCGTTCTCCGCGTTGATCCCCAGTGAAGCCAGCGCCTGCTGGTAGGACTGGTCGATGGCTGCAAACTTGGCCGACTGCCAGTTGAAATAGTCTTCCAGGAAGCGGTTCGTCAGCAGCAGGTCGCCCCGGCGTCGCGGCTGCTCCCAGCAGAGGAGCTCTTCGGTTTCCGCCTTCTTGAACATGCGCTTCAGGTTGGTGGTCGAGACCTGATAGGTTTCGCTCAATTCCACCAGCGTCACCGGTCCGCAGGATACGCTTGAAGCCGTGCGGTCGACATTGTCGAGACGTGCGATCAGGTCGTGCAGGATGATGCCGCCGAGATCCGACCACAGGAAGTGGCCAATCGAGTCCGGTGGCTCCCGCCACATCGGATCGCCCACCATGATGTCGGCGCCGATGGGTTGGGCGATCAGGAAGATCCGCTCTTCGCCCAGCGAGGTCATTTCGCGATTGCCGCCATCGAGCCGATCGAGGCAGGCGAGATGGCCATTGAACCAGCTGCGCAGGCCGTTCAGGCTGAGTTCCGTAGGCTCAAGGACGCGGACACGCTTGTCGGGGACGTCGGGAACGTCACGCAGGAACTTGTAGGCGACCAGTTCCGCCAGATAACCCGTCGCCGTGTTGCGGCTTGCAGCCCCCAGGCGCATTACCGTTTCCACGAAACGTGTGGCCGTCAGGCCCGACAGCGGGTCGTCCGGCGTGCGGCGCAAGGCGAGCGCGAACACCGACTGCGTCATCAGCCACTTGCGGTGGGATGCCTTCAGGCGGGACATGCGCGGGGTTCGCATGTGAATGCCAATGAGATGCTGGGCGATCTGCCTTTCGATCGCCGGGTAGAGCGGATGTGCAACTATTTCAGCGCGCGACATGAGCGGCATGGCAAAAGCTCGGCGTTAAACTTTGAATGCAATCAGAGTGTTCGACCGCTCGTGCAGCCAGGCAAGAACAGTGGTCGCTAATACTGTCAAGCAGGCCGGTTTGGTGAACAAAAAAAGTCTATGACTGAAATCGGGGGGCGCTGCAATAGCGCCCCCCGTTCAAAATGTCTTTATGGATAACTGTGATCCGAAGTAACGATGCGTTCAACTGCTCGGTTGCAGTCGATCGGACTGCTCGGGGAAGAAACGATCAAGTCCGTAGCCTTCGCCGAACATCACATCGTGCTGCAGAAGACGGTAATCGCGGATCAATGGGTCGATGCGGCCCGACAGAGCCCAGTCGGCCTGCGCCTTGTTGTTACGGCCGATCAGTTGATGCCGGTCGATGACCGAGTAACGTTCGGCGACGCGGCCGAGCATGCCGGTATAGTATGGGTGGCGATAGCCGGCCATACGGACGATATAGTAGGGCAGCTGCGAGGGGCTGACCGAGCCGATGTCCTTCTGAACGCCGCGCTTGGACGACCAGATGACGAGCGGAGTCTCGTGCTCGCGCTTCATGGTGGCGACCGAGGCCTTGCGGGTGGCGACGACGTTCGCCATGTAGCCGCTCTCCGTATAGACCTCGTTCAGCGGTGGCAGGTGGTCGCCGAAGAGCACGATGATCGTTTCGCGGCGGCGCTTCTTCGCCCAGTCCATGAGAACCTTCAGGCTCTGGTCCGCTTCCTTCACACCCTGCGCATAGGTCGCAAGCGCGCTGGTGTTGCCGTCAGAGAGGGTCGGAGCGTCCACCTCGATGGTGTTCTTGGCATAGCGGTTATGCTCGTAGGGCCCGTGACCCTGCAGGGTGACAGCGAAGAAGAAGAAGGGTTCGCTGGTGTTGTCGGCTTCCCGGATGATGTGGCGCGTCAGGGCCTCGTCCGAGGCGAAGATCCCACGCTTGTCCATCACAGGCATGTTCTCTTCGGACTGGAACTGACGGAAGCCCAGAGACTGGTAGACGTTGTTGCGGTTCCAGAACCAGCCCTGGAAAGGGTGGAAGGCCTTGCTCACATAGCCCTTCGATTCAAAGAAGGTGGCGAGAGAAGGCACGGGACGGCGGATATATTGCTGATAGGGAATGCTGCCATAGGGCAGGAAGGCATTGGAAAAGCCGGTCAGCGCTTCGAATTCGACATTAGCCGTCATGCCGCCGAACTCCGGCGAGAAGACCTGGCCGGACTGCGAGGCGCGGATGGTCGGCATCGGATCGGTCGAGTAGCGGACGCTGCTCATCTTGGTCGGATCCCACAGCGACTCGCTCATGACGACGATCACGTCGGCCTGACGGCCCGAGAAGAAGGACGCTGGCAGAAGGTCGGTCTGCATGTCGGTGATGGCGACGTGATTGTAGCCGGCGGGGGCGCTGACGCTCGCCATCGGCACGTTGAAGGCAAAAGCCATCAGGAAGCCGTTGTGGCGATAGTTTTCCTTCTGGTCCCACATCATCGGCACGATGTTGAGGCGATCCCGGAAGGCGGAAAAGGCCATCGGGTCCATCAGGGAGATGAAACCGGCGAGCAGCGGGAAGGCGAGGGCAAGGCGAACGCCCCGGCCTGTCAAGTTCAGCCGCGGGAAGACCTTACGGCTCTTCCAGATGAGCGTGACGAATGCGGCAACGAAAACGAGGCTTCCGATGGCAAGGGCAATCGCTTTGACCGGTTCAGCCGCAACGATGGCTGGCAGCAGCTGCATGATCTGACGACCGAAGAGAAGGTCGCTCGGAAAAAGCGGGTCCGACAGGAAGAGCTGCTTCTGTCCCGAGAAGAAGGCGGGCAGCAGAGCCAGCGGCGCAACGAAGAGCGTGGACTGGTAAGCCTTGCCGATAATGGCGTCTGCAAAGCAGAGGACCAGGAACATGATGCCCACGGCCACAAGCCCGGGCCGGCTCGACGATGTCAGGTACTCGACGACATCGACCATCGTGCCGCGTGCGAGCACTTCGCTCAGTACGACGATGACGGCTGCGATCAGCGCCGTGTTGACCCACTGAATGACCAGCTGCAACGTCCAGGACGTGCCGAGCTCGCGTTCGCGCGTCGCACCAAAGGCATTAAAAATGGTCGCGACGAGCGATTTCGGGCTGGTCTGTGCCACGTCGAACTCCGGGTCAGGGACAGGTGTCGTAAAATCTTCGCACAGATGTCACACAAGTGTCATGAATGCTACATGAACCGTAGCGCAGAAGCCTTTGTTCCCACACTTTCAGGGGGATTGGTTAGCGGCGGCGGACATTGCTGATCACAGGGTCGACAAGCAACGTTGCGATCGGTCACGCGAGCGGCTAAATCGATGTCATGAGCGAAGCAAAGAAGATCTCCGACGTCCTGCGTATCGCGGTGGCACAGTTCAATCCTGTTGTCGGCGACGTCGCCGGCAATCTGGCCAAGGCGCGTGCTGCGCGCGCCGATGCGGCCGGGCAGGGGGCAGACCTCCTGTTGCTGACGGAGCTCTTCATTTCAGGCTATCCGCCGGAAGATCTGGTATTGAAACCCGCCTTTCTGAGCGCCTGTCTCCAGGCTGTTGAGGCGCTTGCCGCCGACACGGCCGATGGTGGCCCGGGCGTGATCGTCGGCTTTCCCCGCCAGGGCGAGAAGGGACGGCACAATTCCGTCGCCATTCTCGACGGCGGGAAGATCCTTGCCTTCCGCGACAAGCTCGATCTGCCGAACTATGGCGAGTTCGACGAGAAACGCGTCTTTACCGAAGGCGAGATGCCGGGACCGGTGAATTTTCGCGGTGTGCGCATCGGGGTGCCGATCTGCGAGGAGATCTGGAACGATCTCGGCGTCTGCGAGACGCTGGCCGAGACCGGCGCCGAAATTCTGCTGGTACCGAATGGCTCGCCCTACTACCGCGGCAAGGTCGATGTCCGCCATCAGGTGGCGCTGCGTCAGGTGATCGAGACAGGCCTGCCGCTGGTGTTCGCCAACCAGCTCGGCGGCCAGGACGAACTCGTCTTCGACGGCGCAAGCTTTGCCTTCAACGGCGACAAGTCGCTCGCCTTCCAGATGAGCCAGTTCGAGGAGACGCTGTCGGTCACGACCTGGAAGCGCACGGATGATGGCTGGCGCTGCGACCAGGGTCCGATGTCGCGTATTCCGGAGAAGGAAGAGGCCGACTACCGCGCCTGCGTGCTGGGCTTCCGCGACTACGTTAACAAGAACGGTTTCAAGAGCGTCGTGCTCGGCCTGTCCGGTGGCATCGATTCTGCCATTTGTGCTGCGATCGCCGTCGATGCGCTCGGCGAGGAGCGGGTGCGCACGATCATGCTGCCCTATCGCTATACCTCGCAGGAGAGCTTCGCCGACGCGGAAGCCTGCGCCAAGGCGCTCGGCTGCCATTATGACATCGTGCCGATCCAGGAGCCGGTTGAGGGCTTCCTGTCGTCGCTGTCGGAAATGTTCGAGGGCACCGAGAGCGGCATCACGGAAGAAAATCTGCAGAGCCGTACACGAGGGACAATCCTGATGGCGGTCTCCAACAAGTTCGGTTCGATGGTCGTCACCACTGGCAACAAATCGGAGATGTCGGTGGGCTACGCCACGCTCTATGGCGACATGAATGGCGGCTTCAACCCGATCAAGGACCTCTACAAGATGCAGGTCTATGCGCTGTCGGCCTGGCGCAACGAGAATGTCCCCCCAGGCGCGCTTGGACCATCCGGCGAAGTCATTCCCGCAAACATTCTGTCCAAGGCGCCGTCTGCCGAGCTTCGGCCGAACCAGACCGACCAGGATTCGCTGCCGCCTTATCCGGTTCTCGACGATATCCTCGAATGCCTCGTCGAAAAGGAAATGGGCGTGGACGAGATCGTTGCGCGTGGCCATGACATTGCGACGGTGCACCGGGTGGAGCACCTGCTTTATCTTGCCGAATACAAGCGCCGCCAATCGGCGCCGGGCGTGAAGATCACCAAGAAGAACTTCGGACGCGATCGCCGCTATCCGATCACGAACCGTTTCCGGGATCGCTGAGCGTGTCGATAGAGGACCACGATGCCCGGGCTGCTTTGCCTGATTTCACGGCGGAGGAGCGCAGCTATATCTTTGCTGTCGGAGCGCATGACAATCAGGATAGCGGGCTGTACCGGACGCTCTCAGGCGCCGCCTACTTCCTGCCCTCGATTGCGATTGGCTGCTACGGCCTGTGGGATGGAAGCTTCAAGATGCTGGGCATCGGGTTCCTCACGCTGAACGTCAGCCTGATCTGGGGTTTCTACACCGAATGGCGCAGTGCTCATCTTGAGCGGACTGGCCGGGCGATCTTCGCCAAACTGCGCCAGGCGATGGAAAATCGCTCACGTGCAGACTGATTATTCCAAGGAGACCACTATGCGCAGTTCGGTCGAGATCTACGATATGACGACCCGTGAATGCGAGGTCGTCTGGCAGACGGAGGACCTCGTCGAGGCGCCCAACTGGTCGCGTGACGGCGAGTTTCTCGTCATCAATGGCGACGGCCTGCTCTATGCATTGCCGCTCGATGAGGATGATCCGGAGCCGGAACTGATCGACACCAGCTTCGCCGTCCGGCTGAACAACGACCACGGCATTTCGCCTGACGGTGCCTCGATCGTCTTTTCCGACCATACGCTCTACGGCAAGTCCTGCATCTACATGCTGGGTGACGGGGATGACGAGCCAAGGCAGGTGACGACGAACATGCCGTCCTATTGGCATGGCTGGTCGCCGGACGGGAAGGTGCTTGCCTATTGCGGCGAGAGAAACGGTGCCTTCGACATCTACACGATTTCGACGAAGGGCGGTGCCGAACAGCGCCTGACCAACGGCGAGGGGCACAATGACGGTCCCGATTATTCGCCTGACGGGCAGTGGATCTACTTCAATTCCAGCCGCACCGGCACCATGCAGATCTGGCGGATGCGCACCGATGGCACCGGCCTGGAGCAGCTGACCTCCGACGGCTACGGGGACTGGTTCCCGCATCCGTCGCCGGATGGCAGCAAGGTGCTGTTCCTCTCCTATGATGCCGAGGTCTCAGGTCATCCCCGTGACAAGCAGGTCCGGCTTCGTTTGATGGATGCCGATGGCGGCAATGTGGAGACGCTGTTCGAGTTCTTCGGTGGGCAGGGCTCGATCAACGTGCCGAATTGGTCGCCGGATGGATCCGCCTTCGCATTCGTGCGCTACTTCCCAACAAGTGACTGACGCCGTCGTTTTTGATCTGTCCCAGCCGGGCTCTTCACGCTAGAAACCATCTGTCAGGTGCCTGCCTATCGGCAGGAGAATCGGGAAGCTGGTGAAATTTCGGCACGTGCCCAACGCTGTGAGGCGGACGTGATGCGCAAGGGGGAACCCGACCACTGGAGCAATCCGGGAAGGTGCGTGTTGCGGATGATGCCCAGTCAGAAGACCGGCCTGACAAGATAGACCGAACCCGCGTGGACGGCGGGTGGTTGCGCATTGTGGGGATTACGATGCACGACGATCCGAACGAGTACCTCGTCCGGACAGCGCCCTTTGTCGACGAGGACAAGGATGCCGTCTACCGGGCCATTCATACGCGACGCGATGTTCGCGACCAGTTTCTTCCCGATCCTTTGCCCGACGATCTCGTGCGCAGGCTGCTTGAAGCAGCCCATGCCGCACCGTCGGTTGGTTTCATGCAGCCTTGGAGCTTTATCCTGGTCCGCAGCGCTGAGACGCGTGCGGCGGTCTGGGACGCGTTTGCGCGGGCTAATGAAGAGGCAGAGGCGATGTTTCCCGAGGCGCGCCGCGATGCCTATCGGGCGCTGAAGCTGGAGGGCATCCGCAAGGCGCCGCTGAATATCTGCGTCACGTGTGATCCCGATCGTGCCGGTCCCGTTGTTCTCGGGCGGACCCATGATCCCAGGATGGATGCCTTCTCGACGGTCTGCGCGATCCAGAACCTGTGGCTTGCCGCGCGAGCGGAAGGGGTCGGGCTCGGCTGGGTCAGCATCTTCCACGAGGCCGAAGTGAAGGCGATCCTCGGGATCCCGGATCGCGTCCAGATCATCGGTTACCTGTGCCTCGGCCTTGTCGATCACCTCTATGCGTCGCCCGAACTCGAAGTGAAGGGCTGGCGCAAGCGTCTGGCGCTCGAGGAGCTGATCTTCGAGGAGCATTGGGGCGTGCATGCCGCCGGGCCGGTCACTCCTGCAGGGGCTGTGGACCCGGCGCTGCCGGGTTCCTGAGATCGATCGTTCCCTTGTCGGGAGGGATGAAGACCGGGCCGACGCGGCGAACATTGAGGTTTGCCTCATCCAGACTGCGTTCCACGGCAGGGCGGGGAGCCGCCGGTGTCGTTTTCGACTTCGGTGCAATCTCCAGCACGGAAGACTGGTAGTCGGGCAAGGCGGGACGGGGCGTCATGCGTTGGTAGTATTGCTGAAGATTGCAGGCGCAGGACGGCTCCGCATTCGTCCGGCGATTGCGGTAGACGAAGGCGTTCGGCAGGTCCCTGTAGGGACGGCCAGTGATGGCCGAGACCATGTCGACCGTTTCGCTGCGTTCCGGCGCGTGAAAGAAGAGCTCCGTTTCCGTCCCCGGGCACATCTGCTGACACTGGGCAGCGTCGCGGCCAAAATTCATCGCTGACGTCTGTGATGAAATCGGGAAAAAGCCGCCGTCGCAGGTGCGGACGCAGAGCGTGCGGACATTGCCGGTCGGAAGGATGCCGATCGGCGGCGGTGGCGTCGCATAGGCTGCTTCCGCCTCGCGGTCCGGACGGTAGGGTTCCGGCAGCGTGTCGAGATAGGGGATGCGCTCGGCTTCCTGCGGCAGTGGCGGCTCATCCGGGCCGCATCCATTTGCCTCGAGGGCCGTTACAAGAGCTGCGCGGGCATCCGCCACGCGGCTTTCGCGAAGGTCGGCCAGCCGCGTTGCAAGGATGTCGCGATTTGCCTCCATGCGGGAGATTGCCGTTGCCAGGTCGCTGCAGTCATTGCCGCCATCAGGCCGGATCTGGACGATGGAAGAGGTGAGGCAGCGCAGCCGACGCTGGTCCTGGCGCGCCTTGCGCAGTTCGAGATTCTGCTGCGCAATGGCGCTGGCATAGCTGTTGATCTCAGGCGATCGTCCGCCCTGCTCCACCAGGACCAGGCGGTCGCGCAGTCGCTCGCAAAGCGCCGAGGCCTCGGCCCCGGATGGCAAGATGCCGCCCATGAGGACAAACATCGCGATGGAACTGACTATCCTGCTCGGCACATCCGGATTCCAGTTGTCGTTTGCAAGGCAGACTACGACCCTGATGCGGTGCAGGATATCCGAGTGGTGGTCAAATTCAAATGACAGATGACGTGAGTAGGGTACGGCACCTGCCGCACCCGCCTTGTTCTATGTCATGCGGCCTGAGCTGCCGTGAGGGTCATCGGTCGTTCGAGCACGCTTCCCTCGATTGCCGCCACCGCTTTCATCCTGTCGAGCATGTCCCGGGAGACCTCCCAGGATACCGCTACCGCCTGAACCACGCCGATGCGCTGGGGCTCGCCGATCCGCAATCCGGGGCAGCCCATGCGCTTGAACATGCGCTCCAGAAACACATCCGTTACGGTGACGATGTGGCTGAGGCCGGATGCCAGGCCCAGTTCTCCGACGCCGCACATCAGCTCGGCTGCGGCGATCGTCACCTGGTTTCCGGCACGGTCCTGCGAGATCTCGGGATCGATGCAGAAGCGGCTCGATTCCCAGATGGCGGCGCTGCGGATTTGCGGACCGTCCCCGAGCAGGATCGGGAATGTGTCGTCGAGCATGTTCGGCCCAAGCGTCGGCAGCAGTCGAAGCGAACCGCGCAGACGTCCCTCATCGCCATAGGAGAGAACATAGAGCGGATTGGACCGGTCATAGTCGTCGATCTCCCAGGCATCGCGCACCTCGACCTCCCAGCCGAGGAGGTCGTGGAAGACACGTTTGCGCAGCCTGTGCATCGCATCGATGTCGGAGGGAAACTGGTGTCGGCGTGCGCCGTTGATGATCCTGATCATGCCTTGCTCCTTCTTGCAGAACGGAACAGGCAGGATGCGGCTCAAGCCATCCGAATGAAATTGACGGTTGCGCCAGCATTCTTATATGCAATCTATGATACTATGAAGGTTTTGCCTTTTCTGATGACACGTCAGTGTCCGCGAGACGCGGGATCAGGCCGCGCCAAACGGCCTCGGCGACAGCTTGAGCATTTGTCATGACGTCGAGTTTGTGCCGGGCATTGGCCATGAAGTGGCGGATCGTGCGTTCGGTAATGCCGAGAATGACGGCTGTTTCCCAGTAGCTCTTGCCGGCTGCAATCCAGGCCAGCGTCTCGCGCTCGCGGCGGGTCAACGACTGTCCCCCCGACTTTTCCAGGCTCTCCATGCGAGCGGGTCGCGTCAGCCTGGCGTTCAAACGTGTGCCCAGGCTCAGGAGGTCTCTGTCGTGGAGGCGGCGCCAAGTGGAGAGTTCGGGGATCTGTGGTCCGGCTTCCACCAGAAGACCGCTGTTGCGACCGGGCAAGGGGTAGCCAATGATTGCAGGCCCGTCCTCGTTGCCCCTGTTCCTGCCGGCGAGTTGAATGGGCTCGAGGGCTGCGAAGACACGGAGGATCTGTTCGACAGGCGGCTTGCGATGCGGGCTGCGCACACTGTGTGGCACGTGTCGCCGGAGACTGCGGTGAATGGTATGGGCGCGCATGCGGCCATTGCTGATGACCGCGTCGACATAGGTGACCGGTCCCGTTTCGTAGGCCACCTGCAGGCGCGACAGGAAGGCTGGAGGATCGAGCGTTTCCTGCTGGTCCAGCCAATCCAAGAGTTCGAAATATGCCCCCGACTGCGCCATCGACAATACCCTATATTTCAAGGGAAACAGTGTCGGCGTTGCAGCTTTGGCTTGTCTAGTGGCTAAGTTTCGCGGCGGTCGAGCGGCGGACGAAAACCGCCGCTCGAGAGCCCAAATCAACCGGCCGGCTGCGACGCTTCGACGACGGCCAGTGCTGCCATGTTGACGACGCCACGGGATGTCACAGAGGTCGAAAGCACGTGCGCCGGCATGGCGGCACCGAGCAGGATCGGACCCACATGCAGGGCATCCATCATGGTGCGGACGATGCCGAGCGAGATGTTGGCGGCGTCGAGATTCGGGAAGACCAGAAGGTTTGCTTCACCCGTCAGCGTGCTCTCCGGCATGGCGCGCTTGCGCAGGACCTCTGACAAGGCCGAGCCGCCCTGCATTTCGCCGTCGACTTCGATCTCCGGTGCATTGGTCCTGATGATCTCAAGTGCTTGACGCATTTTCGAGGCGCTGGCGGACGGGCGGGAGCCGAAGTTGGAATGGGAGAGCAGGGCTGCCTTCGGGCTGATGCCGAAGCGGCGGATTTCCTGCGCCGCGAGAATGGTCATTTCCGCGATCTCCTCGGCACACGGATCGTCCGTGACGAAGGTGTCAGTGAAGAAGATGGCGCCGCGCTGCGAGATCAGCAGGCTGAGACCTGAGAAGTCGCGCACACCCTCACGCTTGCCGATGATCTGGCGAACGTCACGGACATGGCGGTCGTAGCGGCCTTCGACGCCGCAGATCAGGGCATCTGCATCACCACGCTTGACGGCAAGTGCGCCGATAACAGTGGTGTTGGTGCGCACGATCGTGCGCGCAGCTTCCGGGTTGATGCCGGCGCGGCCGACCAGCGCGAAGTAGTCGTCGACATAGTCGCGGTAGCGCGGATCGTCTTCCGGATTGACCAGTTCGAAATCGGTGCCCGGGCGGATGCGCAGGCCGTAGCGCTTCAGGCGCGTCTCGATGATCTGCGGACGTCCGATCAGGATCGGTTCGCCGATACCGTCTTCGAGCAGGACCTGGGCTGCGCGCAGCACGCGCTCGTCCTCGCCTTCGGCGAAGATCACGCGCTTGTTCGATGCCGTCTTGGCAGCCGCGAAGATCGGCTTCATGACGAAGCCGGAGCGGAAGACGAAGCGATTCAGCTGGTCGAGATAGGTGTCGAAATCGGCGATCGGACGGCGTGCGACGCCGCTGTCGGCTGCCGCCTTTGCAACGGCCGGAGCGATACGCAGGATCAGGCGCGGATCGAACGGCGAGGGGATCAGGTAGTCTGGGCCGAAGGTTGGCGTTTCGCCGGTATAGGCGCGCGCGGCGACTTCGGAGACTTCCTCGCGGGCGAGGGCTGCGATGGCGCGGACGGCGGCCATCTTCATCTCTTCATTGATCGTGGTCGCGCCGCAATCGAGTGCACCCCTGAAAATGTAGGGGAAGCAGAGGACGTTGTTGACCTGGTTCGGGAAGTCGGAGCGACCGGTGCAGATCATCGCGTCGGGGCGGGCCGCGCGGGCCTCTTCCGGCATGATTTCCGGCTTCGGATTGGCGAGCGCCATGATCAGCGGCTTTGGCGCCATGCGGGCCAGCAGTTCCGGCTTCAGGACGCCGGCTGCCGACAGGCCGAGGAAGACGTCGGCATCGTCGATGCTTTCGGCGAGCGCACGCTTGTCGGTTTCCTGGGCGTAGACTTCCTTCCAGGGGTCCATCAGCTCGTTGCGGCCCTTGTAGACCAGGCCTTCAATGTCGTGGACCCAGATGTTCTCGCGCTTGGCGCCGAGGATCACCAGGAGGTTGAGGCAGGCGAGGGCGGCCGCACCGGCACCGGAGGCGACAATCTTGACGGTCTCGATCGACTTGCCGGCAAGTTCCAGGCCGTTCAGGATCGCGGCGGCAACGATGATCGCGGTGCCGTGCTGGTCGTCATGGAAGACAGGAATGTTCATCTTGGCGCGGAGCTGGTCTTCCACCTGGAAGCATTCCGGGGCCTTGATGTCTTCGAGGTTGATACCGCCGAAGGTCGGCTCGAGGGCCGAAATGGTCGAGACCATGTCGTCGACGCCAGGTGCATCGATTTCGATGTCGAAGACGTCGATGCCGGCGAATTTCTTAAAGAGGACGGCCTTGCCTTCCATGACCGGCTTGGAGGCCAGCGGTCCGATATTGCCGAGGCCCAGGACCGCTGTGCCGTTTGAGATCACGGCGACGAGGTTGGAGCGTGCCGTGTAATCGTCGGCGGCTGCCGGGTCGTCCTTGATGGCGAGACAGGGAGCGGCGACACCCGGCGAATAGGCAAGGGCGAGGTCGCGCTGATTGCCGAGCGGCTTGGTTGCCTGGATCTCGAGTTTCCCGGGACGGGGATAGCGGTGATAGAAGAGCGCCTGCTCGTCGAGATCGGCGGTCGGGTTCGCAACTTGCGGCTTGTTCTTGTCCTGGGAATTCATTGGTTTCACCGGCAGTTTCTGGTCATCGGATCTGTATGCCCGTCATACACGAATTGACCGGGAGTGGTAGACTTTAGTTCCGCCTATGCCCAGCGAGCTTTCAGTAGATTTTGAGGGGTGAAGGTCCCGTAAATGGCATGATCACGGCGATGTCATCTTCCTGAAACACGAGTCTGATTAAGCGCTTTCAAGACAGCGATGAGGACCGTGCCGTGGAAGAAGCCAGCGAAACACGCCATTTCAGGACCCTGTTCATCTCGGACGTTCATCTCGGATCGAAAGCCGCCAAGACGGACTTCCTCCTGGATTTCCTGCGCACGCACGAGGCCGATACCATTATCCTCGTCGGTGACATCGTCGACGGATGGCGCCTGAAGCGCAGCTGGTACTGGCCGCAGCAATGCAATGACGTGGTTCAGAAGGTGTTGCGCAAGGCGCGCAAGGGCACGCGGATCATCTACATCCCCGGCAATCACGATGAGTTCATGCGCGATTTCCCGGGCATCCATTTCGGCGGGATCGAGGTCGAGCAGCGCATCGTGTACGAAATGGCCGATGGCAAGAAATACCTCGTCCTCCATGGCGACGAGTTCGACGTGGTCGTGCGCAATGCCCGCCTGCTCGCCTATCTCGGTGACTGGGCCTATGACACCGCGATTGCCATCAACGTCCTTCTGGCCGCGATCCGTCGCCGCCTCGGCATGCCCTACTGGTCTTTCTCGGCCTGGGCGAAGCTGCAGGTCAAGCATGCGGTCAATTTCATTGGCGAGTTCCAGCGCGTCGTGGCAGACGAGGCACGCCGCGCCGAGGTGGATGGCGTTATCTGCGGCCACATCCACCACGCCGTCATGGAAGACATCGACGGCATCCACTACGTCAACACCGGCGACTGGGTGGAAAGCTGCACGGCGATCGCCGAACATCCCGACGGTCGGCTGGAGTTGATCTCCTGGGGCCACAAGATCAGCGAAGCGCCGGTAGCCAAGCGCGCCAGCAAACTCGTCCCCATCCTGCTGCCGAAACCGATTGCCGAAACGGCCCAGGACGATGGGATTCGCGCGGCCTGAGCCACCCCTCTGTTGCAAAGCGGTCATGACGGCCCGCAATCGGGTTGGAAAACGCAATTAACGGTTTGCAAAGGATTTCTTCGCAGGCGGCGATGGTTATAGTGTGCAGCTATCTGTCACGTGATTTGCGAACCCGGATCCCCCGGCGCGAATTTGGAAGTTGTCGCCACCTTGAGTTCGGTTGAGCAAGAAGACGCCCGTATTGAGATCGAAGAGCAGCCGGACGGAAACGCCCGGCTGATCCGGCTTGCCGGTCGCTGGAAGAACACCAGCCTGAGCGCGATGATCAACTCCGCCGGCCCGCTGGTTGATTCTCCGGTCGCGCAGCGGGAGACGATCGATCTCAGCGCAGTCAGCGATATGGACACGGCTGGCGCATGGCTGGTTCGCCGCTACATAACCGAACGGCGCGAGCGCGGCGGATCGATCGAGATCGTTGGCGGATCTCCGGGGATGCGCGAGTTGATCGAAGCGCTTCCTGAGCACGTCACGGCTCCGGAAAAGCCGGTCGATCACCGCACCCGTTTCGAGCGCATCTTCGAACCTGTCGGGAAAGTGACGATCAGCCTCTGGGGCGATCTGATCGCGATGATGTTTGTCCTCGGATCTGCCGTCCGCGGGGCGCAGACCAAGGCTGGGCGCGGTTCCGGTGTGTCTCCGGCATCCGTGGTCAATCAGCTCGACCACATGGGCGTGCGGGCCGTCCCGATCATCACATTGATGTCGTTCCTGATCGGCGCGATCATTGCCCAGCAGGGAGCGTTCCAGTTGCGCTATTTCGGTGCCGAAGTTTTCGTCGTCGATCTCGTCGGTATCCTGCAGCTGCGCGAAATCGGCGTGCTTCTGACCGCGATCATGATCGCGGGGCGTTCCGGTAGCGCCATCACGGCTGAAATCGGTTCGATGAAGATGCGTGAGGAAATCGATGCCTTGAAGGTCATCGGCCTCAATCCGATCGGGGTTCTGGTCTTTCCGCGGCTTGTTGCGCTGACGATTGCACTGCCGCTGCTGACGATCGTCGCCAACTTCGCCGCGCTTTATGGCGCAGCGGTCGTGGTCTGGGCCTATTCCGGCATCACCTTTGATGTCTTCATCACCCGCCTGCACGAGGCAGTCGATTATTCGACGCTTGCGACCGGCATGATCAAGGCGCCGTTCATGGCGCTGATCATCGGGATCATTGCGGCTGTCGAAGGCATGAAGGTGGGCGGCAGCGCCGAATCGCTCGGACGCCATGTCACCGCATCCGTGGTCAAGTCGATCTTCGTCGTCATTCTCGTGGACGGGCTGTTTGCCATGTTCTACGCCGCGATCGATTTTTGAGGAGGGCCAGATGAACACCAGACCCTCCCCAGACCGCGAGGTCATCCTGTCGGTGAAGGAACTGACGGTCGGCTTCGGCGATAAGATTGTTCTCGACAAGCTGAACCTCGACATCTACCGCGGCGAGATCCTCGGCTTCGTCGGGGCATCCGGCGCGGGCAAGTCCGTTCTGATGCGCACTGTGCTGCGCCTGTTGCCGCGTCGCTCCGGCAAGATCGAGATCCTCGGCGCGGATTACGATGCGGTCGATGACCTGCAGCGCATGAGACTCGACACACGCCTGGGGGTTCTTTTCCAGCACGGCGCCCTATTTTCCTCACTCACTGTGAAGGAAAACATCCAGCTGCCGATGCGTGAATATCTGGATCTGCCGCAATGGCTGATGGATGAGCTTGCCTATCTCAAGATTGAGCTGGTTGGTCTCCATCCCGATGCTGCGGACAAATATCCGTCCGAACTTTCAGGCGGCATGATCAAGCGTGCGGCACTTGCGCGTGCGCTGGCGCTTGATCCGGATCTCGTCTTCCTCGACGAACCAACCTCCGGTCTCGATCCGATCGGGGCTGCCGAATTTGATGAATTGATCGCGCAGCTGCGCGATACGCTGGGATTGACGGTCTATATGGTGACCCACGATCTCGACAGCCTGTTTTCCGTCTGCGACCGTATTGCGGTTCTGGGACAGAAGCGCGTTCTGGTCGAGGGGACGCTGGACGACATGCTCGCCTTCGACGACGAGTGGGTGCAATCCTATTTCAAGGGCAAGCGTGCCCGTTCCATTCCCCGGGCGGAGCCTTCCGCCGGACATCCGGTAGAGTGAGCCATGGAAACCAAAGCCAATTACGCCATAGTCGGTTTTTTCACGATGCTGGTCATCGGGGCCGCCTTCGGCTTCGTCTATTGGATGGCCGAATATGGACGCGGTGGCGAAATGGCGCCGCTCGCCATTCGCATTCCGGGATCGGCCAATGGCCTTAGCATCGGTTCGCCGGTTCGCTTCAACGGCATTTCGGTCGGCTCAGTCCGCAATCTCTATATCGACAATGAAGATCCGAATTTCTCGGTGGCCTTCACTGAGGTCCGCGCCGACGCTCCCGTGACATCCGGCACCACCGCGGTGCTTGAAATCCAGGGGCTGACGGGCGCTGCCTATGTCGAGCTTTCCGGCGGCGGTCCGGGATCCGGTGATCCCATCCTGCAGCGTGCCATGGATACCGGTGAGCCGGCTATCCTGACAGCCGAACAATCCAGCGTGACCAATCTGTTGACGACCGCCGACCGCATCTTGCAGCGAGCCGATGGTGCCGTGGCCGAGCTTCAGGGCTTCATCGCCGATGCCCGCGCACCGCTAACCAACACCGTTCGCAATGCCGAGACCTTCTCGAAGTCGCTCGCTGATAATGCCAAGGGGATCGATGAATTCCTGAAGAGTGTCAGCTCGCTGTCCGATTCCGTATCCGGTCTCTCCGGCCGTCTCGATACAACGCTGGCGGCAGCCGAGGATCTCTTCAGGGCGCTTAACTCCGAGAAGATCGACCAGATCCTGACCAATACGGAGCGGGCAACGGCAAGCTTTGCCGACGCTTCGAACCGGATCGGTCCGGCGATCGACAGCTTCCGCGAAACGGCTGACACCTTCCAGCGCTTCGGCAACAATGCCGATCAGACGCTCCAGAAGGTCTCGTCGCTGATCGATGCCGTCGACAGCCAGAAGATTGGCCAGGTCGTTGACGATGCGTCGGTCGCTTCTGCCGATGCCCGCAAGGCGATCGCAGGCTTCCGCGAACTTTCGGACAGCATTACAGGCCGTCGTGACGATATCGACAAGGCCATCGACGACTTTACCCAGCTTGCAAACCGTCTGAACACCTCATCCCAGCAGGTCGACGGGATCCTTAGGAAGGTTGATGCGTTCCTTGGCTCGGGTGATGCAAATTCGCTCAGCGTGGAAGCCCGCAAGACGCTTGAGGCCATCCGCATGACGGCCGAGAACCTCAACGCCCAGATTGGACCGATTGCTTCCAACTTGCAGCGCTTCTCGGCGACAGGCCTGCGCGACATCCAGACGCTGGTGAACGATACCCGCAACACTGTTCGCGGCCTGAACGACGCGATTACCAATTTCGACGACGACCCGCAGCGCCTGCTTTTCGGCGGCGATACGGTCAAGGAATTTGACGGGCGGACACGCCGATGACGAGAACCACCGGGAAGGACGACAGAATGGACAGGATCGGCGTCAACGGCTCCAAAGGCGTGGCAAAGCTCCGGCGGCTGCTTGTGGCTTCGGTGCTGATCCCAAGCCTTGGCCTCGGCCTTGCCGCCTGTGGGTCCAAGGCGAACAACGACACATTCGACCTTACGGCTTCGGTAAGCGATGTGGCGACCAATGCCAGCGCCCGCAACCGGCAGCTCCTGGTGGCCGATCCGTCGGCGCTCAAGGCGCTGGACAGCGAGCAGATCCTGGTGCGTGTGTCCGGCGCGGAGATCCGTTATCTTTCGCAATCGCAGTGGAGCGATCGCCTGACGCGGGTCGTGCAGTCGAAGCTCGTCGAAGCCTTCGAGAACACCGGACGCCTGGGCGGCGTCGGGCGTCCCGGGCAGGGCCTGGCTATCGACTTCCAGCTGATCACGGATGTCAGGGCCTTTGAAATTTCGGCCGAAGGTGGCGATCGCGGTGTGGTCGAGATCTCGGCAAAGCTGCTCAATGATCGCAATGGCACCGTCAAGGCGCAGCGGGTGTTCAAGGCTGAGGTGCCTTCGACAGGGTCCGACAACGCGGCCTATGTAGCAGCCCTCGACCGTGCCTTCGCACGCGTGACCGGTGATATCGTCGCCTGGACGCTTCAATCGATCTGAAGCCTATCAAGGCTCAGTCAGCTAGCAGTCTGACAAAAAGAAAACCCCGGATCAGCATATGATCCGGGGTTTTTCTTTTGGCTTGTCGGAAGCCGGCTGACCGGCTCCCGTATTGGTTTGATATCAGCTGAAACGGCCGGCCGCGTGCGCGAGCATCGTGTAGACCTTGCCCGTGTCCGACGTCAGGTAGGACTGGGTGATCGACTTGTCGCGGTCAGTGCGGGCTACGTCTGCCAGAAGCTTTTCGAAATCGGCGATGTAGCGATCGACGGCGACGCGGAATTCCGGCTCGCGGTCGTACTTGCGCTTGATCTCGTCGAAGGTCTGCTGGCCCTTCAGCGTGTAGAGGCGACGGGTGAAAATGTCGCGCTCGCCCCGCTGGTAGCGGCGCCACAGGTCGACCGAGGCGTCGTGGTCAATGGCGCGGGCGATGTCGACCGACAGCGAATTCAGTGATTCGACCATATGGCGCGGATTGCGGGTATCGCTCTGGCGGGCCGGCGGAGCTTCGGCGACCGGGCGCTGCGGGGCAGGGGCCGGACGGGCAGGAGCGGTCTCAGTGGGCTCCTCACGCGAGGCGCCACGCAGGAGGTCGCTGATCCAGCCGCCACCTTCGGCGCGCGTGGTCGCGGCCGTCGATTGGTTATAGGCGTCGGTTGCGCCGAGGCTGCCGCGAAGCCCCAGGCTTTCGCTCTGGCGGATCTGCGGCGCCGGCTGCGGCTGTGGTTGCGGTGCGACCGGCTGGCGACGAACGGGCTCTGGCTGGGCTTCGGCCAGACGACGGGCCACTGGCTCGGAGATTTCCAGCGTCTGGCTGGTGCGGCCTACGAGCTGCGAGATGTCCTGCAGGGCCTTGATCTGCTCGGAGACCGCGCGGCGCATCTGGGCCGCACTTTCCTTGGCTTCCTCTGGAAGGTCGAAGGCACCGCGCTTCAGTTCGTTGCGCGTCAGGTCGAGCTCCTTGCGGATGTCGACAGCCGAGCGGCGGATCTCATCGGTTGCGCCGCTGAAGCGTGCGACAGCTTCGTCAACGGCGCTCTGCATGGCTTCGCGCAGGGCGAGCGCTGCACCTTCGGACTTGCGACCCGCTTCTCCGAGGAGACGGTCGATGTCGCTCAAGGAGACGGCGAGGCCGCCACGCAGACGGTTGGCGAGTTCGCCCGAACGCTTCTCGGCCTCGGTCAGCGTCTTGTCGATCGACTGCTGGGCTTCCTGCTCGGCAGAGAGCAGGGCATTGCGCATATTGGCGGCCGTAATCTGCGCCTTCTTTTCCGTCTCGCCGAGCACCTGGCCGATGTCGGCGAAGGAGGCCTGGACGCTTTCGCGCATATTGGTCGCCGTTGACTGGGCGCGCTTTTCCGTCTCGCCCAGGATCTGGCCGATATCGGTAAAGGAGGCCTGGACGCTCTGGCGCAGGTTGCCGGCCATCTGACCGGAGCGTTGTTCGGCGCGGTCGAAGGCGGTTTCCACCATCTTGCCGAGACCCTGCATCGTCGTCTCGATTTCTTCCGAGCGCTTCACAAGGCCGATGGAAAGATCGCGGAGCGCCTGCTGGCGCTCTTCGAGCGTGCCCACGAGGTTCGACTGGGCGGCCGACAGAAGTTCGGACGCCTTGCCGAGAACCTGGGTGTGGTCACCGAAGCGGCTGACGATCGAGGAGACCTGCTGCAGCGTTTCGCCGGAGATGGCGGTCAGGCGGCCGAGCTTGTCGTCGAGCAGGCGGTTCGAGGTGGACAGCATGTCCGTGGCCTGGTTCGCCGTCTCATTGAAGCGGTTGGCGGTGGCGCCGAGGCGGCTGTCGAGGGAGCCGATGCTCTGCACGGCTTGATCGATCATCGAAGACAGGCCGGCATTGCTGTCGCCGAGGCGTTCGATGAGCTGCGAGGCGCTGGCAACCAGGTTCTGCTCGGCGGTGCCGAGCGTCGACACGGCGCGATCCGTGCGCTGGCTGATCGCGTCGACGAGGGCTGCGTTTTCGGAGCGCAGGCGCTCGGCGCTCTGTTCTGCGGCAGCGGTGATCTGTTCGGCGGCGACACGGCCGGTCTCGGCATAGGCGGCGACCACCGGAGCTGCCTTCTCGTCGATCAGGCGCGACAGTTCGGCCGAGCGGGTCGAGAGCATCGAGTTCAGCTCGCGGGTGCGGTCGTCGAGAACCGAGCGGATCGAATTGCCACGGGCTTCGAGCGCCTTTTCCACCGCGTTCATTGTGGTGGCGAGTTCCTGGGTATTGCCAGAAATCGCATCGCGGATGGAATTGCCGCGAGCCTCGAGTGCCTTTTCTGCCGCGTTCATGGCAGTGGCGAGTTCCTGCGTATTGCCGGAGATCGCTTCACGGATCGCGGCGGCTCGCTGTTCCAGCGTGGTGCTCACTTCGCCGAGAGTGCCCGAAAGATTGGCCACCTGCGCGCTGACAAGGGCTTCTGCCTGGTTCACCTTGTTGCTGATGACATCGCCGGCCTGCGAGAAGGTTTCGGCGATTGTCGCAGCCTGTCCGGCAAGGCGGTTCTGGGTTTCAGTGATGCGCCGCGCGAGGTCTTCGGAACGTTCTTCGACCGTGCGATTGAGTTCCGCGCTACGTTCGCCGATCTGCTCGGCGAACTGCGAGGTGGTGGCCGCCAGGCGATCGACGGAGCGCTGAGCCTCGGCATCGAGGTCACGGGCGGCGTCGGTCACGGCGCTGCGAAGGGCAGTCGCCAGACCTGCGGCCTTGCCTTCGATGGTGCGGTTGACGTTTTCAAGGCCGATATTGAGCGCACGGTCCATGGTCGCCAGACGCTCTTCGATCACCGGGGTGCGGGTGTCGAAGGTTTCGGCAACGCGGTTCACGCCTTCGTCGAGCACCTGTGCGACGCGCATGGAAGCTTCGTCGCCAACGCGCTCCATGTTGGAAACCTTCTCGTCCAGACGGGCGGCAAACTTCTCGCCGGCATCGTTGACGCGGGCGTCGACGCCATCAAGGCCGTTGCGGAGACGGTCTTCCAACGTTCCCAAGCTCTGCTCGATGCGGGTGCTGGTTTCGTCGAGGCGGATGGTCATGCCGGAGACGGACTGTTCGACCGTGCCGGAGAAGCCCTGGGCAGACCGGGTGATGTCGTCAGCTGCTTCGCGGATCTGATCCGTCAGCGCACCGGCCGTTCCACGCAGGCGCTCGTCGAGCGCGCGGCTGCTGGCGTCGATGGCCTTCCGGAGGTTTTCCTCGTGATCCTCGAGGCTCATCTCGAGCATGCCGGTGCTGGCGGCCACTGAGGCGCCAATCGAGGTTGCATGTTCGCTGAGTGTGGTTTCCAGTGCATCGCGGGCATCGCCGAGCGAGGCCGTGATGGCTTGCGTGCGATCGTCGAGCGTCGCGCGGATGCGCTCATGGGTGTCGACCAGACGGTCATCAATTGCGGCCACGCCAGAGGCGATCGTCTGCGAGATCCGGTCGGTGTTGTCGCCGAGGGTGCTCGCCAGAGCATTGGTCGCCGTGTCCAGGCTGGTTTTCAGCGTGAAGTTGGTGTCGGCAATCCGGCCGTCGATATCGTCGACGCCTGATTTCAGCGTGTTGGCGATGCGGGCCGCATTGTCTTCCAGCGTGTTCGAAATGGTGTTCGAGGCCGCAGCCAGCATGCTGTCGAGCCGCTGTTCGCTGCCGCCGAGCGCGTCGCCGAGGCCGGTAATGCCAGCGGCGACCGTTTCAGCGATGCGGCCGGACGACTGGCCGAGGTTTCGTTCGATTTCGCCGGTCGCGTCTTCCAGCGTCGAAGACAGGTAAGACGCATGGCTTGCGAGCGAAAGTTCGAGGCGCTCCTGGTTTTCGCCATAGGCGTTGCGGATCGCTTCGGCCTTTTCAGCGAAGGCGGCGTCGATCCGACGGTCGGCATCTGCGACGGTCTCGATGATCGAAGAGGCGCGCTGGCTCAATGTTTCATCGATCCGACGCTGGCTGTCGTTCAGGGTCTCGGAGAGATCCTGGGTGCGGGCCGTCAGCGTCAGGTCCAGTTCGAGGCTCTTGGTGTTCAGCGCATCGATCAGGATCTCGCTCTGGCCTTCCACCAAGGTCGCGATGCCACGGGCCTTGACGTCGAGGGTTTCGGCGAAGCGGTCCTGGTTGGCTTCGAGCGCATTGACGATGTGCTCGGCGCGGCTCGAGAGTGTTTGTTCGAAGCGAGACTGGTTGTCGCTGAGGGCATTGTAGAGCGAGCCACTGCGCTCTTCCATCACCTGGTCGATACGCTTCTGGGCGCTTTCCAGGCTCTCGGTGAGGGCTGCTGCACGGGCCGACATCGCGTCTGCAATTTCTTGCGCGCGGTCGGACATCGAGCTGTCGAGCATTTCCTGGCTGGTGCTCAGCGTCATCGCGATGGCGAGCGACTGGTCCGTGAGGGTGGAGCCGAGGCGTTCGATGCTCGAATTCAGGATGCCGCTGATCGAATCCGTTCCGCCGTTCACCGTTTCGTTGATGCGGGCGAGGCTTTCCATCAGCTTCGAATCGAGCGAGCCGGAGCGCTGGTCGAAGGCGCTGGCGAATTCGGCCACGCGCTGGTCGAAGGTCGCGTTGATCTGGCCGATCGTCGTCTGGAAGCGGTCCTCGAAGAGGCCCGAGCGCAGGTCGAGATCGACAATCGCGTCGTCGGCGCTCGCCTGAAGGCTCTGGCGGAAGCTGCGGCCGCGTTCGTCGAGCGAGCTGTTGAGGCGCGACAGCACGTCGTCGAGCGACGAGGTGATAGAGCCTTCGCTGCCCTTCAGGGTCTCGGCGATATCGCGGGTGCGCTCGACGAGGGTTTCGTTGAGCTGACGTGCACGTTCGTTGAGAGCTGCATTCAGCTTCTCGGTGTTGCTATCGAGCGTCGAGGCCCGCGTCTCGAATTCGCCGAGCAGTTCGCGACCGCGCTGGCTGAGCGTCGAGGTCAGCGACTGAAGCTGGGTGTCGAATTCATTGGAGAGCGACATGCCGGACGCGGCCAGCGTCTGGACCATGTTTTCTGTCTTGTGGGACAGCAGCGAGCCGAGTGCGGTCACGGCTGCATCCGACTTTTCCATGATCGTTGCAGCACGCATGTCGATCATCGAGGCAAAGGCTTCGCCCGAGGTCTGCAGGCGTACCGAGATTTCTTCGGTCGCGAGCGACAGCTCTTCCTTCAGCTGCTCGTGGGCCCCCACGATCGACGAGCGGATCCGCTCGGCATGATTGACGATCGCATCGCGTTCGGCGCCGAGTTCGTGGACGAGGCCACGGACACGCAGTTCATTGTCGGTGTAGCTGCGCTCCAGCGCCGTTACTTCCGAATGGACCAGCGTTTCAAGTTCGGTGGCGCGCGCAATGGTGCGCTCGATGCCCTCGTTCATGGCCGAGACTTCACGGCGCACGGCCTGGCCGACGGTCATGATGCGTTCGGAGGCAATTGTTTCAGGCTCAGCAAGGCGCAGTGCCACTTCGGCCATGGAGCGTGCAGCGTTGCGCAGGTCATGGGCGCGAGCCATCATGATTGCGAAGGCGAAGAAGAGCATGATCGGCAGGAAGGTGCCAACGACGATGGCGACGACGCCGGGCATGGCAACGATGTCGGCAACCGAAGGCGCCTGCCAGATCGCGCCACCGTAAAGAAGCTGTGTCAGGCCGAGGGCGCCGAGCACCCACAGAGCCGATACAATCGCGGCATTGCGCAGTGCCGACGTGAGCGAGGCACCGTCGAGAGATTTCAGGATGGCGGAGGGCGTGCGGCGGGAACCGTCATTGGCGGGCGCGAAGGCGGGAGCCTTGGGAGCCGGCTCCGGGTTCAACTCACCGGCGCGTGCGGAACGACGCTCTATGGACTTCTTCGAGGCAGAACGCGGGATACTATCTGACACAGGTGCCTCCGGGCCGCGAGCTTGGGACCGAGCCTTGACAGGCGCGGCGGCTTCCTCGCCGTCGAAATCGATGCTCAGGGCCGCCTCGAGAGCCTGGAACGCGTTCTCGTCAATCGAGTCGGACTTCTTGTTCGCCATAGGGTTACGCCTCGTTACCGCTTACTCTCGGCAGGACGGACACTGACAGCGATACCGCTGATCGCCTGGCCCCGTCCGGATCCCGCCGTTTACCTGAGATTCCGTCTGTCGCCACGCCAGACGAGATCTCTTCTTTCGCAATTCAACTGCTCACAGCCGGCGTTCCCGCCGGACGTTTTAGCACCGACTGGCTTGCGGGCATAGTTCACGCACTTTTGCCCAATCAACCGTATCGTACTGACACATTTGGTCATGCGATACAATTAATGCGCTCCCGGCGGTCCAGTGTCTCCGGGTCTTGTTAACAGTATTTCAATCAAGGTTTAGGCTGAAAAGCCAGTCTGTGCCGGGGTTTAATTTTCGTTAACCATAGTGAGAGCTTTTTCCCGAAATCCCCGGGGTTTTTAACGCGGTGCCCATCGTGATGCCTCAGGCTGGCATCACCAAAAACAAAAAATCAAGGATCACGGTCATGGCAGCCGCAGTTAACATCGCCTTTACAACCCCTGATAACCTCAACGGTCTGACGCCGTCGCAACAGCGTCCGATCGACCTCGTGCATCTTGCATCGCAGACGAAGGGCGACAAGGCGGTGGAAGTCGAGATCCTGCAGATGTTCGCGCGTCAGGCGCGCGGCTGTCTCGTCGCGCTGACGGCGGACCGGGGCAAGGTCGAAGTCAAGGCAGCAGCGATCCGCCTGCGCAATGCCGCCATGGCTGTCGGTGCCTTGCGCGTCGCTGCCGCTGCTGATCTCGTGGAAACCAAGGGTGCGAATGCCGATGCCCTGGCTTCGGTCGCGGCTGCCGTCCTGGAAGCGGAACACTTCATCCTGAAGCTTGCCCGCTGATCCCAAACAGGCGCGAGCCGCTGATGCCGCTCGCTTCCCCGTGAGTTGACTGCCCTTCCGAATTGGGAGATGACTTCGCCGGTTTTTCACAAGGCGAAGTCTGGACAGGCAAACATGGCAAACATCAGCATCATCGCATTCGACGGCACCCGTTTCGACATCGCGGCAGCCGAGGGCTCCACGGTCATGGAAAATGCCGTCCGCAACTCGGTCCCCGGGATCGATGCCGAATGCGGCGGCGCCTGCGCCTGTGCCACCTGTCATGTCTATGTCGATGACGCCTGGTCCGAAAAGGTCGGCCAGCCGTCGCCGATGGAAGAGGACATGCTGGACTTTGCCGTCGAGGTGCGCCCAACGTCGCGTCTTTCCTGTCAGATCAAGGTGACGGCGGCCCTCGAGGGCCTCGTCGTCCATGTGCCCGAACGTCAGGGCTGAACGCCTCTGTCAGCGCTATCCCCTGTTAAAAAAGCCCCGCTTTCGTCAAGACGAAAGCGGGGCAAGGGGGCGCATCGCCAAGCAGGCGAGGGAGGAAGCACCTGTGGCACCAGGACGCGCCGGGAGAACGGGGAAATCGGGTTACGCTTAATCAACGTATTCGATGACACTTATATTTCAGATTTGTATCAAGGGCCACGCCCAGAAATTGCCGGTTATTCACAGGCGAGGGCGCAAGCCTGGGGCAAGCCGCAGCATGGCAGCAACACTCCCCCTCGAAATTAATGGGTGATTTCTACTGGTTTTCCAGGGTTTCCCGGCGATGCCGGAGGATTCGCAGCATGCGATCCTGGAAATTCTTCGCCTCGATCATATCGAATCGCATCTGTGCCTCGTCATGCGCGACGGTCACTTCGTCCGTGACCTCGCTGGCGCGATCCTGAAGGGTCTCGCAATCCCGGGTCGGCCGCAGCTTCAGGAGGCGCTGCTCCAGGAGTTTGGCATGCTGGCGGGCAATTTCCGCGTGGCGCTCCTCGTGGCGCTTGATGTCGGAGGACAGGGCGTCCCACAGAGTGGCCATCTCCTGCGATGCCCGATTGCGGTTCTTCCAGCGCGGTATGATGAGCTTGGTGTCCACGGTGACGCGCACATCCTCGACCGCACAGCGGTTGCCGCGCAGCGCATAGGTCAGGTCGCCGCCGAAACGGATCTGGGTTGCGCCGGGATGGCGGCTGCCGCTTGCCTGCGTGAAAGGGCCCTTGCGTGACAGTTCGGCATCAAGTTCGGCGGCGGTTCTCCCGCCGATCTGGAAGTAGCTGATGGACTTGCGGACGACGACGTCAGCGCGGGCCGAAAGTGGCAGTGAGATGCCGGTCAGGACTGCCAATATTAGAGCAGCCCGAAGACGGCGGGAGTGCTTCATTCTTTTTTCCGCAATGTTGTATTCGCCGCGCCCTTGGGGCATAGCCAAACCCGATCTGCACTATCGCAGCTTCGCGGATTTCCGTCGAGAGGATACAGGGTCGCGTGACCATGGTTGAACGCACAATTTGGCGTGTAGGGCATGGCCGCAGCCTCGATCTTTCCAAGCGCGGGGCGATCATGGCCATCGTCAATGTGACGCCAGATTCCTTTTCCGATGGCGGCCTGCATGCCGACGTCGAGGCGGCCGTTGCCCATGCGCTGGCCTGTGTCGACGAGGGGGCGGTCATCCTCGATATCGGCGGAGAATCGACGCGCCCGGGTGCTGCCGAGGTCACGCCAGAGGAAGAGATGGCGCGCGTCGTGCCGGTCATCTCGGCGCTGAGGCAGAAGACAGATGCGCTGATTTCCATCGATACCTATCGTGCTGCCACCGCACAGGCTGCGGTGGAGGCCGGCGCTCATATCATCAACGACGTGCACGGGCTGCAGCGCGAACCGGAGATCGCAGCCGTTGCGGCGGCGGCAGGCGCTGGTCTCTGCATCATGCATACGGGTCGCGGG
Organism: Allorhizobium sp. nf9_anc; assembly: GCF_056323085.1. Taxonomy (NCBI): domain Bacteria; kingdom Pseudomonadati; phylum Pseudomonadota; class Alphaproteobacteria; order Hyphomicrobiales; family Rhizobiaceae; genus Allorhizobium; species Allorhizobium sp. nf9_anc. Next base: position 1,475,056 of record NZ_CM150481.1, read on the forward strand.
CGCGAGAAGCTTGCCGATCCGATTGCCGACCAGCGGCATTTCCTGGGCCTTTCGCTCGATATCGCGGCTCGTGCAGGCGTGGCGCGTGAAACAATCGTTCTCGATCCGGGTTTCGGTTTTGCCAAGGAAACCACGGAAGAGAACATGGACCTGATGATCCGTTTCGAGGAGTTGCAAGACTTCGGCCTGCCGCTTCTCGCCGGCACGTCGCGCAAGCGTTTCCTTGGAGCCCTGACAGGCCGGGAAGCGCGTGATCGTGATGCGGCAACGGCGGCGACCACGGTTGCCCTGCGACTGAAAGGCGCTTCCGTTTTCCGCGTCCATAATGTCGCGATCAACCGGGACGCGCTCGTCATCGCCGATGCTATGCTTTCGGCAGAGCGGCGGCTGGCCGCAACTAAGGAATTGTCCGCATGAGCGGTGTTTTCACCATCACCCTGAAGAACTGCGCCTTTTTCGCCCATCACGGGGTATTCCCGGAGGAGGGGGTGCTCGGCCAGCGGTTTTTCGTCGATGCGGAGTTTGACGTCGATGCGATCGAAGCCGCCGAGACCGATACTCTCGAAGGGACCGTGCATTACGGGATCGCCTTTGAGGTGATCCGTGACATCGTGACCGGCAGCCGTCGCCAGTTGATCGAAGCCTTGGCGCTTGCGATCGCGCGCGGCTTGCTCGACCGGTTCCCGGAAATGCAGCGATGCCGGATCACGGTTCGCAAGCCGAGCGCGCCGATCGCCGGCATTCTCGACCATGTACAGGTGAGTGTTGAACAGTTCAGACGTTAAGCGCTGGCAGGCGGCAACGCTTGGCCTTGGCGGCAATATCGGCGACCCCGTAGCCGCGATGGCGGAGGCGCTTCGCAGGCTCGACGCGCGGCGCGATTGCCGCGTGACTTCGGTTTCCAGGCTCTACCGGACGCCGCCCTGGGGCAAGACCGATCAGGATGATTTCTACAACGCCTGCGCCTCCGTCGAGACGCTGCTCGAACCGCAAGAACTGCTGGCTGCCTGTCTCGAGATCGAGCGGACGATGAAGCGCGTGCGAGTCGAGCGCTGGGGGCCGCGGACGATCGACATCGACATCCTGACTTTCGCCGATCGCATCATCGATGCCGAGCATCTGAAGGTGCCGCATCCGCGCATGACGGAACGCGCCTTCGTGCTGATGCCGCTCGCGGACGTCGATCCGGAGCTCTCGGTGCAGGGGCGCTCAGTTGCGGATTGGCTTGGAAGCATCGATCAGGCGGGAATCGTCATCGCAAACGAAAACCGCGCCTGGTGGCGCGGTTGAATTCTGGCTCTCGCGATTTAGGGACCGTCAGTCGTTTTCAGCGGTCTCAGCCATGGCAGTTGCCTGGCGATTGAGCTTGAGACCGATGACCGGGATCATCCGGTCTTCCACCTTCACGGAAATGGTGATGTTCATCGCATCGTCTTCTTCGATACGAGCAACCATGGCGCCGTTCAGCTTGGCGCGGTTGATCCCCATTACGGCGCGGTTGCCGGTGACAGTGCCCGAAACGATGTCGAGGCCCTTGCCATCGGCACCATCCAGGAACTGGCCCTTGTAGCTGCCGCCGGACTGCGAGATGATAGCCGACATCGGCTGGCTGAAGACGCCAACGCGGCAGGTGCCGTCGAGTTTCAGGCCGGTTTCCTTGCCCTCAGCCGGAAGCCCGGTGAGGTTGCAGGTGAACTTGGTGCCCTTGTACTTGCCAGCAACGATCTCGCCCGGACCCTTCCAGACCCCGGCGACGGATTCGAAGAAGCGCTTGTCGCGCGAAGCAGCATCGGCGACCGTGGCCGGCATGATTGCGGCAACGGCAAGGATGACGGCGCAGCGGCCGAATGTCGAGGAGCGAGAGAACATCGATTTGCCTTGGTACGAGAAACCAGAAACCCCGCTCAGACCCTAGCGGAAAAATGGTTAATGCATCATTGCCATTAACCCCAAATGCCGGTTCCGACAACCGGCAAAAGTCACTGGTCTCTCCGGTGTGGCCCGTCTGCCTCACCCCGTCCGGTCGCGGTCCTTGCCGGTCATGGAGGGGGTGAGGTCGCCGATGAAGTCGCCGATGCCAGGCCGTTTGGCCGCGCGGAACGGCAGTGGCCTGCAGAGGTCCATGGCGGCAATGCCGATGCGGGCAGTCATCAGGCCATTGATCACGCCTTCGCCGAGACGGGTCGAAAGGCGCGCGGCAAGCCCATGGCCGAGGACCTGCTGGGCTAGGCCGTCGCCGATGGCAATGGAGCCGGTGACGGCAAGATGGGCGAACACGTCCCTGAGGAGGCGGAGCATGCCGAAGGAACCCGGTCTTCCACCATAGAGTTCGGCCATGCTTCTGATCAGCCTGACGACCTCAAAAAGCACATAGGCGAGATCGACCACAGCTCTGGGGCTGACGGCGGTGACCACCGAGACGCGCTTGGCGGCGTTGAGGATGAGCGCGCGAGCCTTGATATCCAGGGGGGAGAGCAGTTCCCGTTCGGCAAGCTCGATCAAGTGCGGCGCGTCGATGATGTCGTCTTTGACCGCGTCCAGCGTCTTTTGCCCGCGGGTTGTCTCCGGGCGATGGGACACGAGGCTCGACAGTTTCGCAACGACAGCGGCGGCGCGGGTGCGCTTGCCGCTTTCTGCCGCAGCGTCTGCTTCCACCTTCAAATCTTGCACGGCGTCCAGGCGCCATAGGCCAAGCAATTCCCGACCGACGGCGATCATGAACGCGAGCAGGCCCACGGCGAGCACTGCGACCGCCAGATAGCCAAGCCAGTCGGCGCGGGCGAAGAGGTCCGAAATCAGTCGGTCGACCCAGAGGCCGAAGGCAAGCGACAGGAGCACGCCGAATGCGCCCGTCGCGAGTTTCGCAAAGGAGAAGCGCCGACGGCGTGGTTCTGCCACGGGAACCGGCGGCAGTTCATCCACTGCGGCCGCAAGGAACGGATCTTCCGCGTCGGGGACAATCAGGACCTCGCCGGAGAAGCTACGTGGCTGTCGGCTGGTCTTGTCTTGAGGGTCGGCGCGCCGTGTTTCGGGCTCAACGGAGAAGGCTGCGGGCCGTCTTTGCGGCTCGGAAGCCTTCGCGGTCGGTGCGCTAACGGGGGGCACGGTGGGTTTCTTCATGCGAGACGGTCTCCCAGCAGGAATTGCAGCGCGCGGTCCAGGCGGATATGCGGCACGGATAGCGTCACGCCGTGCTTCTCATCAAGTTGTGGCGGTCGGAAGCGGACGATGCTGAGGTCCGGCAGGGTCGCTGATGTGTCACCTTCGTCGACGGAGCGGAAATAGGCTTCCGGATCCTGCGGCAGGTCGCCCGGAAAGACTGCCGTCTTGCGATCGCCATCGAAGATCTCGTTGCCGATGCGCTCGCCGGCCATCGGCGTGCCGACGATGACGGGCAGATCGTGGCCGTCCTGCTTCACGTTCGCTTCCCGCGTCGCGCGCACCGAGGCGAGCGCCATGACTTCTATGCCGGCACCGCTCATGCCGATCGTGCGGATCGCGCGGTTGACGAGGCGCCGTGTCAGCACTTCGAGCCTGTCATGGCTCTCGTGGTGCAAATGGTCTGCTTTCGTTGCCGCCACCAGCACGCGGTCGATCCGTCGGCGCACCAGCGACGTCAGGACGTTGTTGGAGCCGGCGCGGAAACAGGCGAGCACGTCTCCCAGCGCGCGTTCCAGATCCTGGACCGCTTCCGGGCCGCGATTGAGAGCCTGAAGTGCATCGACCAGCACGATCTGGCGGTCCAGTCGCGCAAAATGCTCGCGAAAGAAGGGTTTCACCACCACCGACTTGTAGGCTTCGAAGCGGCGCTCCATCATCGCCCGAAGGGATCCCTTCGGGGCACGGCCTTCCGAGAGAACCGGGAGTGGGGCGAAGGTCAGGGCTGGCGAGCCTTCAAGGTCGCCCGGCATCAAAAAGCGGCCGGGAGGCAGGGTCGACAGAGAGCGCTCATCCGATTTGCAGAGCCTGAGATAGGTCGTGAAGGCTTCGGCCAAGCGGCGGGCGGTCATCTCGTCTGCGGGGCCGTCGGGATCGACAGTTGCCGCCAAGGCCAGCCATTCGCGGGCCAGTTTGGCGCGCACGCCGGTTTCTGCAAGCTTCGTCGTATTCTCTGAAAATGTCCTGTAGTCCTGGCCCAGCAGCGGCAAGTCGAGCAGCCATTCACCGGGATAGTCGACGATGTCGATCGACAGCCTGCCGGCCGAGAACATGCGGTTCCAGGAGCTGGCGCTCTTGTATTCGATTGTCAGCCTGAGCTCGGAAATGGCGCGCGTCGAATCCGGCCAGACCCGTTCGTCGACCAGTGCCCTGATGTGGTCTTCGTATTGGAAGCGTGGGACGGCGTCGTCCGGCTGTTCCTGCAGGGTGGCGCCGGTCATGCGTCCCGACCGCAGCGGTTCGAACAGCGGCAGTCGACCGGCGTGGAGCAGATTGTGCACCAGCGATGAGATGAACACGGTCTTGCCGGCGCGCGAAAGACCCGTCACGCCGAGCCTGATCGTCGGGTTGATCAGATGCGCAGCCCGATCGGTCAGATTGTCGAGGGCGATCGCGGCTTCGTCGGTCAGACTGGTGAGGGAAGGGGGCAAAGGGCTGTCCTGCGAGACGGTGACGGGTGCTGTGTCGCCCCGGCACGAGAGAGTTCAGATATCGTGATCCCCCATATAGGCGTCGGTTGCGGCGCAAAAAAGAGGCAGGCTTTGCCCGCCTGACAAACCGTCAGCCGACGAGAAAGTCGCGCAGCCGATAGGCCTCGTCGCCCATGGCGTCGATCACGGCGAGGCCCGAGGTGGGATAGCCTTCCGGCACCGTCCTTGCCATCACGTCGTTGCCGCACAGCCGGGCAAAGACCTCCTCGATCGCCGGGTTGTGCCCGACGAGCATCAGCGCCTCGACGCCCTGGGTCGATGCGGCGATCTCAAGATAGGCCTCTGCCGGGGCGTTGTAGAGCGCGTCGACATAGCGGAATTCTACGAGGCCCGAAAACACCCTGTTGATGGCGTCGGCGGTCTGCCGGCAGCGCTTAGCGGTCGAGCAGACAACGAGATCAGGGCGGTACTGCTTGTCGGCAGCGGTCTCGGCCAGGAGTTCGGCCTCGGCGAACCCCGCATCTGACAGGCTGCGATCGAAATCGCGGCCACCTGGCTCGGCCCAACCGGATTTCGCGTGGCGCAGCAGATAGATGCGCTGGGGAGGCTGAATGGAGGGCGTCATCCGTTGGACATTCCGCGTAAGATGGTGCTAGTCACTGAACTACCGGTTCTTGTGCCTCGCCGTCAACCATGCGCGGCGAATGCGCTCATCATCCTATCGTGGTGGGTTGCTGTATATCGGGCGTCAGTACTCAAGCAAATTATGCTTAAAAAATAGAAATTTAGATGAAAAATGTAACAGATTTAAAAATGGCTTTGAAACAGTCAGAAGGCTTGAACAGGTTGCCTTGAAAGGTTATACACCCGCCCATTGAGATGTTCTTCAGGAGAATCGCGTTGAGTGAGAAGATCAATCTTAGCAATTATGTGCTCTCGGAAGACGATGAGTTCATGAACGCGAGCCAGCGGGCCTATTTCAGAGCCAAGCTGATCGCATGGAAAAACGACATCCTCCGAGAAGCGCGTGAGACACTCGGCCATCTCGCCGAAGAGAGCGCTAACCACCCAGACCTCGCCGACCGGGCTTCCTCCGAAACCGACCGGGCCATTGAGCTTCGGGCGCGCGACCGCCAGCGCAAGCTGATCTCGAAGATCGACGCTGCCCTGCAGCGGATCGATGACGGGACCTACGGTTATTGCGAAGAAACCGGTGAGCCGATCGGCCTCAAGCGCCTCGACGCTCGTCCGATTGCAACGCTGTCGATCGAGGCCCAGGAGAGGCATGAGCGTCGCGAAAAGGTCTATCGCGACGAGTAAGGCTCAAGCCTCGTAGAGCCGCTTGTGTTCATCGGAGTTTTAAGACCCGCCATCGGCGGGTCTTTTCATTTGCGCAGTTGGAAAGTGGTCCCGTCAGGGATTTCGGCTGGCCGACATTTCCCCGAAGATCCGCGCGATTTCCGTCTGCAGGTTGGGCTCCTGGCCCTGCTTGTCGGAATTCGGCGCAACAGTATCAGATTGGCCATTTGCCGGAAGGATTGCCGAGGCCGGGAGGCGCGGCCGGTCTGCCCGGGTCTCCGGCAGGATCTGCGAGAATTCGGCAGCGGGCTTCGGCGCGGGGGCCGGGTCGGCAGCGAGATGGAAAGCCATCTCTTCTTCGAGCACGCGTTCGAAATCGCTTAGATCGCGGCTCGGTGCTTCCGGTTCGCTGGCAACCAGTCGGCGCTCAGCAACCGGTTCGTAGCGCTTGGCCTCAAATGGCAGAGGCTGCGCGGCAGACGGGGCAGGACCGAGGACACGCAGGCGCGCTGCTTCGAGCATATCTTCTGCCGCCGGCGCATCGATGACGGGCGGCAAGGCAGGGGCGGTCTGCTGCGCGGATGCGACCGGCCGTTCTGCTTCGCGAGCGGGCTGCACCATCTCCGGCGCCATGACCGGCTCCATAGGTTCCATCCGGAATGTCTCGGTCCCCGGCGTGTAAGCCTTGGCCGGCGGTTCGATGGCGGGCGCTGCTTCGGTAACCTCAGTCTCAAACGCCACCGGCGTCACAGCGGCATCGGAAGGCCCGGCGTTGACCGAAACTGCCATGACGGGCTCGACGCTGGCCGTTGGCTGAACCAGTGCAACGTCTGGCGCCATCGGCTTTTCCATAGGCGGGGCGGGGCGCTGCACTGCTTCGATCGTCGGAGTTTGTGCAGGTTCTGCTGGCCGTTTTTCCACCGCTATCACGGGTGCTGCGACGGCAGCAGGTGCCGCAGCAAAGGCAGCTGCCAGGACCGGTGTTGGAGGGGTGACGGGCTGTCTTTCCTGAGCGGGCTCGTGAACCCGCGGCTGGACCGGCTGCGACCGCTGTTCGGCTGGTCGTTGCTGGGCAGTTGGGGCCGCCGCCGGCTGCGGCCGTGTCGGTGCGACCACCGGTTCAGGTTTTGATAGCTCTGCCGGCTGATGCTTGATAGTTGGTTCGATGACAGTGTTCATCGTCGCGGCCGGCGAGGCGATCCGAGGGGCTGCAGCGTCCGTCGCGGGCAGGGTCGGTGCCACGGCCGCGCTCGGCAATTCCGACTGTTCCTCGAGCGCCTGCGGGTTCACAGGTCTTGCGCTCAGATAGGGGCGTTCATCGCCGATCCCGCTTTCGATGACCAGGTCGGTCGGGCCGCCGATCATCACGAGGTGCTCGATATTGTCCCGGCGGATCAGGACGATGCGGCGGCGCGTATCGATCGCTGCTGCGTCCAGCACCTGAAGGCGCGGCTGGCGGTTGCGACCGCCGCGGACGAAGGGCGACGGGGCCCGATTGCGCAGGATCCAGAGCACGATGAAAAGGCAGAGCAAGGCAAGGCTGACTCCCAGCGCCGCCACGAGAAAACGATCGCCATAAGCCTTGATCAAGTCATCCAGCATTTTCGTGCTCCTTTTGTCTGGCTTTCTGGCAGAAGACGGCCCTTTCCGCAATCTTGCGCGGACGCCAACATATCGCGTCCATAACGCAACAAAGTTCCAAATGCTCCGCCAGGATTGCGGCATTCCTGTGGGGGAGCGGCTCTGCGCTCACATCTGGGCCTTTCTTTGCTTTTTGCTGTTGCGGCAAATTGATAAACAGGAGACAGCGCCGATTCTCGCTAGGTCGGATCATCCGTGCGCTTAGGCAAGAGGCATTCATGACACGACAGCAGTACGAACGAGATGGAGACGGCCCCTTGGTCGATCGCCGCAGCGGCGTCGGCATGGCGTTGCGCATCCTGCTGCTTGCCCTCGTGCTGATCGCGGCCTCTGCCGCCTTCATCTTCTTCCGTGATCAGTTGGACAATCAGGTCGTGCTGGGCGTGCTCGGCATTCTCGCGATGATGGGCATCTTCTTCATCGTGTCTGCCGTCATCGGTTTCGTCGAGGTCATGCCGCAGTCCAACAGTGACACTCTCGCGCGCCGCTTTCTGGCCAGCCAGCCCGATGGTACGCTGATCACCGACAGCGAAGGCCGGATCGTCTATGCGAATCTGGCCTATGGCACAATGACGGGCGCGCGCACGGCGACCGAAGTGCAGACGCTCGAGGCATTGCTCTCTCGCTACCGGGAATCGAGCGAGGCGCTCTATCGGCTGACCAACGGGTTGCGCGAAGGGCGCGACAGCCATGAAGAATTCCGCCTCCTGAAGCCGCTTGGTAACCAGACGAACAACGGGTCCGGCGCCCACTGGTACCGCCTGAAGGCGCGGCTGCTGCCTGGCGAAGGTCGCGGCAAGCCGCTGCATGTCTGGCAGATTTCCGACATCACCGCCGAGCGCGACGACCAGGAGCGCTTCTTCAAGGAATTGCAGCACGCGATCGACTATCTCGACCATGCGCCGGCCGGCTTCTTCTCCGCCGGTCGCAAGGGTGAGATCTATTATCTGAACGCCACGCTTGCAGAATGGCTGGGGGTCGACCTTACCCAGTTCAACCCTGGCTCCATGACGATTTCCGATCTGGTGGCCGGCGAGGGCATGGCGCTCATCAATTCGGTTCAGGCCGAGCCTGGTCAGGCGCGAACCGAAACGCTCGATCTCGACCTGCGCCGTGTCAACGGCCAGAGCCTGCCGGTTCGGCTCGTGCATCGCGTGCGTGCCGCGCGGGACGGAGCGCCGGGCGAGAGCCGGTCGATCGTTCTGTCACGCGTCCAAGGCGAGGGCGGAGACCAGTCGGATTCGGTCGCGTCGATGCGCTTCACCCGCTTCTTCAACAATACGCCGATGGCGATTGCCTCCGTTGACGGCGAGGGCCGGATCCTCCGGACCAACGCGCCATTCATGAAGCTCTTCGCCGACATCATTTCGCGCGACGAGATCGAGCGCCATGGACTGATCGAGGTCGTGCTGCACGAGACGGAGCGGGAAGGTTTCCGTGAGGCGCTCGCGGCGGCCATGGACCGCCAGGGTGACATTCCGCCGATCGACAGCCGTCATCCGACCAATGACGTCAGGCATTTCCGCTTCTACGTGAACGCGGTCATCGACCAGAGCGACGAGGCGCCGGAAGAGGCTGCGATCGTCTACGCCGTCGACGTGACCGATCAGAAGGCGCTCGAGGCGCAGATGGCGCAGACGCAGAAGATGAATGCGGTCGGCACGCTTGCCGGCGGTATCGCGCACGACTTCAACAACGTGCTGACGGCCATCCTCCTGTCCTCCGACCACCTGCTTCTGCAGGCGCGGCCCTCGGATGCGAGCTTTGCCGATCTCATGGAGATCAAGCGCAACGCCAACCGGGCGGCCGTTCTCGTGCGCCAGTTGCTCGCCTTCTCGCGCAAGCAGACGATGCGGCCGAGCGTCTTGAACCTCACCGACGTGATCGGCGATCTCAGGATGCTGGTCGACCGGCTGATCTCCGGCAGCAATGTCAAACTCAGGGTCGAATACGGCCGGGATCTCTGGCCGGTGAAGACGGACCTCTCCCAGTTCGAGCAGGTGCTGATCAATCTCTGCGTCAATGCACGCGACGCCATGCCGGATGGTGGATCGATCACCGTGTCGACCCGCAATGTCGATGCCGACGAGGCCGCGGCCTTCGGCTATCGTGGCCTGCCGTCGGAAGACATGGTGCTGGTCGAGGTCGCCGATACCGGAACCGGCATTGCGCCCGAGATCATGGACAAGATCTTCGAGCCCTTCTTCACCACCAAGGAAGTGGGCAAGGGAACGGGTCTCGGACTTGCCATGGTCTATGGCATCGTCAAGCAGTCGGGCGGCTACATCTATCCGGAATCGGAAGTCGGCAAGGGTACAACCTTCCGCATCTTCCTGCCGCGCCATGTGCCCGAGGTTCAGCCGGTTATCGAAGGCCAGGTCCAGGCCTCCGTCAGCGGTGACACGATCACCGTCGCGACGGCCAGTGCCAAGGCCGAGGCTCAGGATGCGCCTGATCTGACCGGCAAGTCGGCCGTCGTGCTCCTCGTCGAGGACGAAGAGGCCGTTCGGCGCGGCGGCAAGCGCATGCTCGAGACGCGCGGCTATACCGTGCATGAGGCCGGTTCCGGCGTCGAAGCGCTCGACATCATGGAAGAGCTCGACGGTGCGGTCGACATCGTCGTTTCCGACGTCGTCATGCCTGAAATGGACGGCCCCACCCTGCTGACCGAGTTGAGGAAGAAATATCCGGACCTGAAGTTCATCTTCGTCTCGGGCTATGCCGAGGACGCCTTTGCCCGCAACCTGCCGGCAGACGCGAAGTTTGGCTTCCTACCGAAACCCTTCTCGCTCAAGCAGCTCGCTGTCGCTGTGCGTGAAATGCTGGACGGCGAAGGCTGAGGGCTTCCGCAGGGTTTTAGAGTATTGGTGAATCAAAGAACCCGCCGGATCGCTCCGGCGGGTTCTTTTTCATTCGGATTGTTAGTAGCTCAGCCGTTCATGGCGACGGCGATTTCGGCTGCCAGACGCGCATTATTTTCGACCAGCGCGATATTGGTCTTCAGCGAGCGGCCACCGGTTAGGTGGAAGATGTTGTCGAGCAGATAGGGCGTAACCTGCTTGCCGGCAATTTCGTCGCGTTCGGCATTGGCAAGGGCCCGGCTGATATAGATTTCCATTTCCTCGCGCGGGATCTCGTCGCCTTCCGGCACGGGGTTGGCGATCAGCATGCCGCCATCGATGCCGAGCTGGTCGCGCATCTTCTGGAAATTGGCGATGGCCGCCGGGCTCTGCAGGTTGAGCACGCTCTTGAGGCCGGAGCTGCGCGACCAGAAGGCGGGGAAGTCTTCGCTGTCATAGGTGACGACAGGTACGCCACGGGTTTCCAGCACTTCCAGTGTCTTTGGAATGTCGAGGATGGCCTTCGGGCCGGCCGACACGACGATGACGGCGGTGCGGGCCAGTTCTTCGAGGTCAGCCGAGATGTCGAAGCTCTCCTCGGCGCCGCGGTGGACGCCGCCGATGCCGCCGGTCGCAAAGACATGGATGCCGGCGCGATAGGCGGCAATCATGGTGGCGGCAACAGTGGTTGCGCCATTGCGGCGTTCGGCGATCGCAAACGCAAGATCGGCGCGCGAGAGCTTCATCACGTGCTCCATCTGCGCCAAGGCTTCGAGCTCTGCCGGCTCCAGGCCGATATGCAGCACACCCTTGATGACGGCGATGGTTGCGGGCACGGCGCCCTGCTGGCGTACGATGTCCTCGACGCTGCGGGCCATCTGCAGGTTGCCGGGATAGGGCATGCCATGGGTGATGATGGTGGATTCGAGCGCCACGATCGGGGCGCCGCGCTGCTTGGCGGCGCTGACTTCGCTCGAATAGGTGATGGGAAGGAGGGGGGAGATGGAACGGGTCATGGGGGATCTTCCGCTAGAAATTCAGGTTCTCATGACAGGAAACGGGCAGGCGGGACAAGAGCCAACTGGCGCTTGAGCCGTTCCTCGGAGAGATTTTCATCGGTTGCGTGGGGTGAGGCGAGGGTGATGGCCGCAGAGGCGGTGCCATGGCGCAAGGCCTCGGTCAGGTCGGTACCCTTCAACCTCGCATGCAGAAAGCCTGCCGCGAAAGCGTCGCCGGCGCCGGTCACATCAGCGATTTCGTCGAGTGGCACGGGTTCGATGAGCGCAATGCCCTCTGGACCGAAGGCGACCGTCGGGCCGCTGCCGCTGGTCACCGTCCCACCGGCAAGGCCTTGGGCACGCAGCAGATCCGGCCAATCCTCAGCTCTTTCCGGTCGCGATCCGGCAATGGTCTCGGCCTCCGCGCCATTCATGAAGAGGTGGCTGATGTGGGGCAGGGCGCCTTTGAACTTGACCACCTTCGCTGGCGAGATGGCGATCGCGGAAAGGCCCTTGCCCTCAGAATCGCAGACCTTCGCAAGGGCGGTCAGCGTATCTGCCGGGAGGTTTGCGTCGGTCAGCACGTGGTTTGTGCTCGCCAGGCTGTCGCGCAGAGACCGCGCCTTCAGGCGGCGGGCCGAGAAGGCATCATAAAGCGCCATGTCGGCAAGCGCGATCACCAGGTTGCCGTCGCGCTCAAGGATCGCCGTATAGCTCGGCGTCGCGCGATCGAGGAACATCACCGGCTGATCGTCGAGGCCAGCGCGCTCGGCGGCATCGGCGACCATCTGGCCGGCTGCATCACCACCTCGGGGTGCGATCAGGCGGACCGCGCGACCGAGCCGCGAGAGATTGCGGGCCGCATTGAAGACGCCGCCGCCGGCTTCCTCGAACCATTGCCCGGGATTGCTGGCACCGGGCTTCGTGTCGCCGAATATGCGTGCCCGGCGGTCGATATGCGCGCCACCGATGGCGAGGATTTCAACGGTCATCTATCGCTCTCCGGAGCCCGCAAATATCGAATCGAACTGGTTCTCAAGGCTGCAGCATGCGGGCCCCGCCGTTCCCATATCGCTAACCGCTGATATGGTGGAACATCTCTCGAACACTCTTGCAAAAATGGTTTCGAAACAACCACTTCGCATGCTCTTGCAAAATGAGAACAAAAAGTGTACATATTCCCCATCGGCGGCTTCATTGCCTATGCGGCCTCAATAACCTAAAGGTGGATCAAATGGCACAGAATTCTTTGCGGCTTGTAGAGGACAAATCGGTGGATAAAAGCAAGGCATTGGAAGCGGCGCTCTCGCAGATCGAACGGTCGTTCGGCAAGGGCTCGATCATGAAGCTCGGCGCGAACGAGAGCGTGGTCGAAGTCGAGACGGTCTCGACGGGGTCGCTCAGCCTCGATATCGCGCTCGGCATCGGCGGTCTGCCGAAGGGGCGCATCATTGAAATTTACGGCCCGGAAAGCTCGGGTAAGACGACGCTTGCGCTGCAGACGATTGCAGAGGCCCAGAAGAAGGGCGGCATCTGCGCCTTCGTCGACGCTGAACACGCGCTTGATCCGATCTATGCCCGCAAGCTCGGCGTCGACCTGCAGAACCTCCTGATCTCGCAGCCTGATACCGGCGAACAGGCGCTTGAAATCACCGACACGCTGGTGCGCTCCGGCGCGATCGACGTTCTCGTCGTCGACTCGGTTGCAGCGCTGACCCCGCGCGCCGAAATCGAAGGCGAAATGGGCGACAGCCTGCCGGGCATGCAGGCCCGTCTGATGAGCCAGGCGCTGCGCAAGCTGACCGCCTCGATCTCGCGCTCGAAGACCATGGTGATCTTCATCAACCAGATCCGCATGAAGATCGGCGTCATGTTCGGTTCGCCGGAAACGACGACCGGCGGTAACGCGCTGAAGTTCTACGCCTCTGTGCGCCTTGACATCCGCCGTATCGGCGCGGTCAAGGATCGCGAAGAGGTTGTCGGCAACCAGACCCGCGTCAAGGTCGTCAAGAACAAGATGGCGCCGCCCTTCAAGCAGGTCGAATTCGACATCATGTATGGCGAAGGCGTGTCGAAGACCGGCGAACTCGTCGACCTCGGCGTCAAGGCCGGCATCGTCGAGAAGTCGGGGGCCTGGTTCTCCTATAACAGCCAGCGTCTCGGCCAGGGTCGTGAAAACGCCAAGCTCTTCCTGCGCGACAATCCGCCCGTGGCTCAGGAAATCGAGATGGCGTTGCGCCAGAATGCCGGTCTGATTGCGGAAAAGTTCCTGCAGAATGGCGGACCGGATGCCAATGACGGCGATGGTGCCGACGACGCGTAAGGCGTTTGGCCTTTATCTGAAAGTTTTGCCGGCCGCGTTTCCCTGGAGGCGCGGCCGTTTTCGTTGCGGCTGCTGGACAGGGAAGAAGCCGGGCGATAAAAGCCATTGATTTTGCAAATTGGCCGGCTTCCCGGCCTGAATGAAGGGCGTGACATGAGCGGTGTAAACGACATCCGGTCGACTTTTCTCGATTACTTCAAGACGAACGGTCACGAGGTCGTTTCCTCCAGCCCGCTGGTGCCGCGCAATGACCCGACACTGATGTTCACCAATGCCGGCATGGTGCAGTTCAAGAACGTCTTTACGGGTCTCGAACAGCGTCCGTATTCGACCGCTGCGACCGCGCAGAAATGCGTGCGCGCCGGCGGCAAGCACAATGACCTCGACAATGTCGGTTATACCGCCCGCCACCACACCTTCTTCGAAATGCTCGGCAACTTCTCCTTTGGCGACTATTTCAAGGAGCGTGCGATCGAGCTTGCCTGGAACCTGATCACCAAGGAATTCGGCATCGACCGGAACCGCCTGCTGGTCACCGTCTATCACACCGATGACGAGGCCCACGCTCTGTGGAAGAAGATCGCCGGGCTCTCCGACGACAAGATCATCCGCATCGCGACCAACGACAATTTCTGGGCCATGGGGGACACCGGTCCTTGCGGTCCCTGCTCGGAAATCTTCTACGATCACGGCGACCATATCTGGGGTGGCCCTCCGGGCTCGCCGGAAGAAGACGGTGACCGTTTCATCGAGATCTGGAACCTCGTCTTCATGCAGTATGAGCAGGTGACGAAGGAAGAGCGCATCAACCTGCCGCGCCCGTCGATCGACACCGGCATGGGACTGGAGCGCGTTGCCGCCCTGTTGCAGGGCAAGCACGACAATTATGACATCGACCTCTTCCGCGCCCTGATCGATGCTTCCGTCGATCTCACCGGGGTCAAGGCCGAGGGCGAGCGCCGCGCCAGCCACCGCGTCATCGCCGACCACCTTCGCTCGTCGGCCTTCCTGATCGCCGATGGCGTTCTGCCGTCGAACGAAGGCCGCGGCTACGTGCTCCGCCGCATCATGCGCCGCGCCATGCGCCATGCGCAGCTTCTCGGCGCCAAGGATCCGATCATCTACAAGCTGCTGCCGGTTCTGGTGCAGCAGATGGGTCGCGCCTATCCGGAACTGGGCCGTGCCGAGTCCCTGATCTCGGAGACCCTGAAGCTCGAAGAAACCCGTTTCCGCAAGACGCTGGAGCGCGGCCTGACGCTGCTCTCCGACGCGACCGCGACGCTCGACAAGGGCGACAGCCTCGACGGCGAGACCGCGTTCAAGCTCTACGACACCTATGGCTTCCCGCTCGACCTGACCCAGGACGCGTTGCGCGGCCGGGAAATCGGCGTCGATCTGACCGGCTTCAATGATGCCATGCAGCGCCAGAAAGCCGAGGCGCGCGCCAATTGGGCCGGCTCCGGCGACAAGGCCCAGGAGACCGTCTGGTTCGAGCTCAAGGAAAAATTCGGCGCGACCGAATTCCTCGGCTACAGCTCTGAAACTGCCGAAGGCCAGGTGCTGGCCATCGTCAAGGACGGCAAGGTCGTCGAAAAGGCGAGCGCCGGTGAAGAGGTTCAGATCGTCGTCAATCAGACGCCGTTTTACGGCGAGTCCGGTGGCCAGATGGGCGACACCGGCGAGATCGTCGGTGAAGGCTATTCGCTCGCCGTCAGCGATACCCAGAAAAAGGGCGAGGGCGTCTTCGTCCACGTCGCGACCGTCCAGAACGGCATCGTGACGGCTGGTGGCGCGGTTTCGCTCAACGTCGACCATGCCCGCCGCTCGCGCCTGCGGTCCAACCATTCCGCCACGCACCTTCTCCATGAGGCACTGCGTGACGTGCTCGGCACCCATGTCGCTCAGAAGGGTTCGCTCGTGGCGCCCGAGCGTCTTCGCTTCGATATCTCTCATCCGAAGCCGATCTCGGCCGAAGAGTTGAAGATCGTCGAAGAGATGGCAAACGAAATCATCATCCAGAACGCGCCGGTCACGACCCGCCTGATGGCCGTCGACGACGCGATCGCGGAGGGCGCCATGGCGCTCTTCGGCGAAAAATACGGTGACGAAGTTCGTGTCGTATCGATGGGCACTGCGGTTCGCGGCGAGAAGGCCGGCAAGGCCTATTCGATCGAACTTTGCGGCGGCACGCATGTGTCGGCGACCGGCGACATCGGTTTGGTGCGCTTGGTCGGCGAAAGCGCCGTCGGGGCCGGTGTGCGCCGTCTCGAAGCCCTGACCGGTGAGGCGGCTCGCGCCTATCTCGCCGAGCAGGACGAGCGCGTCAAGACGCTGGCTTCGACGCTCAAGGTGCAGCCGACGGATGTCGTCGCCCGCGTCGAGGCGCTGGTGGACGAACGCCGCAAGCTCGAAAAGGAACTGGCGGAAGCCAAGCGCAAGCTCGCCATGGGCGGTGGTGCGAGTGGTGGCGCTGAGGCGCCGAAGCAGGTGAACGGCATCAACTTCATCGGCCGTGTGCTTGCCGGCATCGACGCCAAGGACCTCAAGGGCATGGCAGACGAGGCAAAGGCCGGTCTGGAAACAGCGGTCGTCGTGCTGATCGCTGTGGCTGAAGACGGCAAGGCAAGTGCTGTCGTCTCCGTCACCCCGGATCTTGCTGCCCGCCACAGCGCTGTCGATCTCGTCCGCGTCGCTTCTACTGCTCTTGGTGGCAAGGGTGGCGGTGGACGTCCCGACATGGCCCAGGCCGGCGGTCCCGATGGGGCTCAGGCCGATGCTGCGATTGCGGCTGTCGAGGCCGTGCTGGGCTGACCTCTCGCGGTTTGATCGGATCAAGGCCGGGCAATGCCCGGCCTTTTTTATTGTCGATTATCGAGATTTACCGATAGATTTTGCGGATTCTTCAACCTTGTGGACTACGACTGTTGCATCATCGAGGTTGTCGACTTGGCTGCAGTCTTTCACATTCCCACGCTCACTGTGTGCCTTGCGGCAACGCTGATCATCGTATCCGGCTTTCTCACCCTTCTCTGGGTGCATGAGCGTGACAATCGTGCGCTCGGGTTCTGGTCGCTCGGCTTCTCCGCCGGCGCGCTCGGAATGGTGCTGGTCAGCCTGCGCGAACTCGCGCCACCTATCGTCGCGCTCGGCCTGGGCAATGGCTTGGGCATTTACAGCATCGGCCTGATCTGGCTGGGTTGTCTGGCGTTCGAAGGCGAAACGCGCAAGGGCAGCGGTATCATCGCGGCGGCGGGCGCTGTCCTCTGGCTTTGTCTGTTTGCGTTCCCATTTTTTGCAGAAGATCTCGGCATCCGCATCCTGGTGGCATCGATCCTTTATGCCGGTTACTCCTTCCTCTGCATTCCCATTCTTCTGTCTGGGCAGCGGCGGGAGCCTCTGCCGGCCCGGCTCATTGCTATCGTTGCGTTCGGCACCCATGGCGCGGCCTATGTCATCCGGTTTCCGCTGCAGCTGATCGAGCCGGTGCACCTCGTCGCCGGCCATGCGCCGCTCTGGTACGGCACCATGAACTTCGGTTTCTTCGTACAGGGGCTGGTTGGCGCTCTCGCGGTGTTCGCCATGGTGCATGAGCGGGCGACGCGCCGCTACAAGCGGGATTCCGAGACGGATGTGCTGACATCGCTGTCCAACAGGCGGGCCTTCATGGAGGCTGTCGCCAAGGCACGTGCCGGGTTTGGCGGATCCGGCCCGGGTGCCGTGCTTGCGGTCGTCGATGCCGATCACTTCAAGTCGATCAACGACACCTACGGACATGCGGCCGGCGATCTTGTCCTCATGCAGCTTGGTCGGTTCCTGTCCCGTGAGTTGCCCGACGGCGTTATCGTCGGACGGCTCGGAGGCGAGGAGTTCGGTATTTATCTACCTGCCTATATAGCTATGCGGCATCCGCAGTTGCTGGAGGACCTGCGACGCGGGGTGAGTACGATCGCGACCGATGATCTAGCGTCGTCGCCGGGTGTCACGGTCAGCATCGGTGCCGTATCCCTTCCTTCGGGCCCGCTTGATTTTTCGCGTGCTCTCGCCAGTGCCGACAAAGCGCTCTACGGATCGAAAAAGGCAGGGCGCAATTGCCTCACCTGGGCGACGGCAGATCAAGATCCAGGCGAGCGGCTGGAGCTTCACCCCGAGTCGTCGATGGGCGAGCCGGTGACATCAGCACCCCGTTCTGCCGCCTGAAAAGCCTCAGGGATTGTGGGCTGCCTCGCGTCGGGCGAGCGCCTCGCGCGCTTCGCCCATCGTGCGAACGAAGGTTAATCCATGTTCTGGTGCTTCGTGGTGGTGGAGCATGGTCTTCAGTTCCGGTCGATCCGTGACGAGGTAAACCTCGACACCCTGCCGGACGGCCTTGCGGATGACGCTGGTCAGCAGGTTTACTCCCGAAGTGTCGACGAACTGGATGCCGGTGCAATCGAGGATAAGATTGCGGTGGTCGTCGCCGATGCGATCAAGCACGGCGCCGGCGGCGGCCACGGCGCCGAAGAAGAAGGCCCCATCCAGCCGGTAGGTCACGGTATCGGCATCCGTCGCATCCAGCGGCTTTTCCGGCCCTTCCGCCGTCACCCTTATGCTCTTCGACATATGGTGGATGAATTGCAGTGCTGCAAGCGAGAAGCCGACGACGATGCCTTCCGTCAGGTCGCGGAAGACCACCAGAAGGAAGGTGACGCCGAGAATGAGTGCTTCGCCGCGCGATGAGCGAACGAGGGCTGCGATCGCCGACTTCTCCACCATGTTCCAGGAGACGACCGCGAGCACGCCGGCTAGGGCCGCGAGCGGTATGAAGGCGGCGAGCGGAGCTGCGACCAGCATGAAGCCGAGCAGGAAGGCCGAATGCAGCATGCCGGAGACGGGGCTCGTCGCCCCGGCGCGGACATTGGTCGCGGTGCGTGCGATCGTGCCTGTGACGCAGATGCCGCCGAACAGGGCCGAGGCAATGTTCGCGGTTCCCTGCGCCACGAGTTCGGTGTTGGAGCGATGCCTGCGTCCGGTCATGCCGTCGGCCACCACGGCCGAGAGCAATGATTCGATCGCGCCGAGCAGTGCAAAAGCGATGGCGTCCGGCAGGACGGCAATGGCCAGTTCCGCTGTGACGTTCGGCAGCGCCGGCAGAGGCAGGCCCGAGGGTATGCCGCCAAACTTGGAGCCGATGGTCGCGACAGGCAGTTGAAGCATCCCAGCGATCGCCGAGGCGACGATCACTGCGATCAGCAGTCCCGGCCAGGACGGACGGTAGTGGCGCAGCACAAGGATGATCGCGATGGTGAGGCCGGCAATCCCGGCCGCCGCCGGTGACACGCTCGGCAGGGCATTGGCGATGGCGCCTAGTTTCTCGGCAAGCGGGCCGGGCTCCCCCTCGGCGAAGGTCAGCCCAAGCAGTTCGCCGATCTGGCTTGCGAAGATGATGACCGCAATACCGGCGGTAAAGCCCACAGTGACGGGATAGGGAATGAACTTTATATAGTCGCCGAGCCTCAGAAGCCCGCAGGCGATCAGCATCACTCCGGCCATGGCGGTTGCCAGCAACAGTCCCTCAATGCCGTGGGTCGCAACCGTCATGCTGACGAGCACGATGAAGGCACCGGCCGGTCCGCCGATCTGGTGGCGGCTGCCGCCGAGCAAAGAGACGATGAAGCCGCCGATGATCGCCGTATAGAGCCCGCGGTCCGGCGTCACGCCCGAGGCAATGGCGATTGCCATCGAAAGCGGAAGGGCGACAATTGCCACCGTCAGTCCCGCAAGCGTATCGGCCTTCAGGCGCGCAAGACCATAGCCTTCGCGGAAGACGCTGATCGTTTTGGGAAGGATGACATCTGCCATGTTGATCGCGATTGCCGGGTGGTGAACGCGGTCGCCCCTCTGCCGCGTCTCTTCAGCCATTGGACTCTGAGTCCGCGCATTTGACAACATGGCCAAAGGGATACAGTCGCTGAGTGCGATCTGCCGGCTTTTCGAGGGGCAGAATTCTCCCTATGGATAGATCATGAAGACCGAGACGAGTTATCCCACCCTGATGATCTATCCGCGCCGCGGCCTTGCGGTGCTCTGGGCTGCAGGCGGTGCGGTCATTCTGTCCGTAGCATTCGGCGGGCTCCTGGCGAGCCTGCTCGGCGGCGGTTGGGCAAGCCTGATGACCTTCGTCTATCTGCTCCTGTTCGCGATCGGCATCCTGGGGTTCCGCCGAGGTTGGCAGGGCCTGGTTGCGGCGATGCGGCCCGTGGTCGAGCTCAACAACGAGGAACTGATTGATCTCAGAACCGAGCGCCGGATTGCCTGGGCCTCCATCGTCGAGCTTTCACAGCGCCGCGTGGCCGGCCGCTGGGTGATCGATATCGACTATCTCGATGAAGACGATCCGGATCGTCTCGACAGCTACGATCTGCCGCTCTCCGGCTATCACATCTCCGGACGCCGTCTGGGGGCGGAGATCCGCAAACGCTTTGCCGAGGTGGATGCCGGCGACGCACTTCCCGATACAGAAAACCCGGCCACGTTGCCGTGACCGGGTTCTGAAATTTCAGGCTTTGGCTGCCGATCAGGCGGCCATGGCCTTCTTCAGGTTTTCGTCGACCTTGTCGAGGAAGGCTGTGGTCGAGAGCCACGGCTGATCCGGACCGATGAGCAGCGCCAGGTCCTTGGTCATGTAACCGGCTTCAACCGTGTCGATGCAGACCTTTTCCAGCGTCGTTGCGAAGTTGGCCAGATCGGCATTGTCGTCCAGCTTGGCGCGGTGAGCGAGGCCACGGGTCCAGGCGAAGATCGATGCGATCGAGTTGGTCGAAGTTTCCTGACCCTTCTGGTGCTGGCGGTAGTGACGCGTAACCGTACCGTGGGCGGCTTCGGCTTCGACGGTGCGGCCATCGGGGGACAAGAGAACCGAGGTCATCAGGCCGAGCGAGCCGAAGCCCTGAGCAACCGTATCCGACTGAACGTCGCCATCGTAGTTCTTGCAGGCCCAGACGTAGCCACCGGACCACTTCAGAGCAGAAGCGACCATGTCGTCGATCAGGCGGTGTTCGTAGACGATGCCGGCTTCGTCGAACTTCGCCTTGAACTCGGTCTGGTAGACTTCTTCGAAGATATCCTTGAAGCGGCCGTCATAGGCCTTGAGGATGGTGTTCTTGGTCGACAGGTAGACCGGCCACTTGCGCATCAGGCCGTACATCATCGAGGCGCGGGCGAATTCGCGGATCGATTCGTCGAGGTTGTACATCGCCATGGCGACGCCGGCGCCCGGTGCGTTGTAGACTTCCTTCTCGATGACTTCGCCATCTTCACCGACGAACTTGATCGTCAGCTTGCCCTTGCCGGGGAACTTGAAGTCGGTCGCCTTGTACTGGTCGCCGAAAGCGTGACGGCCGACAACGATCGGCTTGGTCCAGCCGGGAACGAGGCGGGGTACGTTCTTGCAGATGATCGGCTCGCGGAAGATCACGCCGCCGAGGATGTTGCGGATCGTGCCGTTCGGGCTCTTCCACATTTCCTTGAGGTTGAATTCCTTGACGCGCTGTTCGTCCGGGGTGATCGTCGCGCACTTGATGCCGACGCCGTGCTTCTTGATGGCGTGAGCGGCGTCGATGGTTACCTGGTCATTGGTTGCGTCGCGGTTTTCGACCGAGAGGTCGTAATATTCGATGTCGAGATCCAGGTAGGGCAGGATCAGCTTGTCCTTGATGAACTGCCAGATGATGCGGGTCATCTCGTCGCCGTCGAGATCGACCACCGGGTTGGCTACCTTGATCTTGGTCATGAATATCCTCACGAGTTTTTGCCTGACGCGCAGGCGCGGGGAGGGCGCTCTGCCGATGGCCTGCCTATAACATTCTCTCGTTACAAGGCAAACAGGAGAGGGTGTCTTCCGGTAAATTCTAGGTTCAGACTTTCGACGTGCGTTTTGCCCCAAACTTGGTTGCGGGAGACGCCCGATTTGCGGCTAAAAGCAAAGTGTCGATCAGATCCTTCGGAGTCTCCCATGAAACCCCTGTCTGCAGCCTTCGTCCTTGGCCTGTTTTTCGTATCGGTCGCGCCTGGTGTCGCGACAGCCGACATGAAGGCTCCGGTTCGGGAAATCATAGAGGCGGCGGCCCGCAGTTGGGACAACACGATCGACGAGCCGGCGGAGGACGTCTTCAGCGTGGATCGACTGGACCGACTGTTCAGCGAGGATTTCGCGCGGGCATTCGAGGCGGCATCGAAGAACCCGCCCTTCGATCCGCCCGAAGGCGAGACGACCGGCTATCCCTTCGACTACGACCCGATTGCCCAGGGGCAGGATGGTTGCCCCTTCGAGAATATCCATCTGGAGGACGACGGGGAGGGGCAGGTGACCGCGTTTTTCAACAATCGTCGTTGCATGGGCGAAGGCCCTGACTACGAGGTCCAAACGATCCTGATGTTCGAGGTCGTTGACGAGGACGGTCGGACGGTCATCGACGATTTCTACCCCGTGGTCGACGGACAGAATGGCTCCTCGATCAAGCAGGACTTGAAGGCGCAAGGCGGGCTCTGAGCTCTGGCGCGCCGTTTCTCTGCACGAGACTCACCGGGCGCAACGCCGTTCCACGGCTTCCTTGCCGGTGCAACCCCTTTGCGCCCTGACGATTTTATGCCAATGGGTGGCCCACACTCATACAAGGGCAGATCATGGCAGGGACGAACAGCGAGCGCATCATGCTGGCCGAAGGGCCGGCAATCATTCTGGTTGAGCCGCAACTCGGCGAAAACATCGGCATGGTGGCGCGCGCCATGGCCAATTTCGGCCTGGCTGAGCTGCGTCTCGTCAATCCGCGCGACGGCTGGCCATCCGAGAAGGCCCGCTCTGCAGCAGCCAAGGCCGATCACGTGATCGACGGTACGGTGGTCTTCGATACGCTCGAAGAGGCCATCGCCGATCTCAACTTTGTCTATGCGACGACAGCCCGTTTCCGGGATGGCTTCAAGCCGGTGCGCTCGCCGGTTACCGCCGCCGAGACCCTTCGCCAGAAGTTTCGCACGGGCGAGAAGACGGGGATCCTGTTTGGACGCGAGAAGTCTGGCCTCTCCACCGAAGATGTGGCGCTGGCCGATGAAATCGTCACCTTTCCGGTCAATCCGGCGTTTGCCTCGCTTAACATCGCCCAGGCGGTGCTTCTCATGTCCTATGAATGGATGAAGTCCGACATCGAGGATCTGCATTCCGTGCCGTTCGATGCGCCGGAGCAGCCACAGGCGACGAAGGAAGAGGTCGTCGGCATGTTCGAGCATCTGGAACAGGCGCTCGAGGTCAGAGGTTATTTTCACCCCGCCAGCAAAAAGCCGAGAATGATCGACAATCTGCGCGCTGTGTTCACTAGGCGAGCCTTCACGACACCCGAAATCCATGTGGTGCGCGGCGTGATCAACTCGCTCGACCGATTTTCGCGGCCAGGCCAGATCAATGCGTCGGTAAAGGCTGTGGTGGCGGAAGATGGATCTGATGACGAAGGTTCCGGCAAGTAACAGCGACACGGACGGCTTAAAGCCGATCCTGGTTTTCGATTCGGGCATCGGCGGTCTCACCGTGCTGCGCGAGGCGCGCCTCTTGATGCCGGAGCGCGGCTTCATCTATGTGGCCGACGACGCCGGCTTCCCCTATGGCGGTTGGGAAGAGGAGCCCCTGAAGGCGCGGATCGTCCGGCTCTTTGAAGACCTCTTCGAGCGTTACAATCCCGAGGCGGTCATTGTCGCCTGCAATACCGCCTTCACGCTTGCGGGTGCTGATCTTCGCCAGCACTTTCCGGAGATGCGCTTCATCGGCACGGTGCCAGCGATCAAGCCGGCGGCAGAGCGCACGCGCTCCGGGCTCGTCTCGGTGCTGGCGACGCCTGGGACCGTGAAGCGCGCCTACACACGCGATCTCATCCAGTCCTTTGCCTCGCAATGCCATGTCCGCCTCGTGGGCTCGGAGAACCTTGCGCGCATGGCCGAGGCCTATATCCGGGGTGAGGCGCTTGATGATCAGGCCGTGCTTGCCGAGATCGCACCCTGTTTCGTCGACAAGGACGGGGCTCGCACCGATATCGTCGTGCTCGCCTGCACCCATTACCCGTTTCTCGCCAATGTCTTCCGTCGGCTCGCGCCCTGGCCGGTCGACTGGCTCGACCCTGCAGAAGCGATTGCACGGCAGGCGCGCCGGCTGGTTCCGCTCGTCGAGGGTGCAGAGCACCCGGAGGATTTCGACTTTGCGGTGTTCACCTCCGGCAGCCAGGATTTCTCCACGCGCCGGCTGATGCAGGGCATGGGCCTGTCCGTGAAACCCGTCTCCACGCCCTTTTTCGGCTAATGACCTTTTTGGTCGGGGTCCGGCGTGCTACCTATGCGGGGCTGCCGGACGTTCAGCCGGTGTAGAGGAGCCTTGTCCCCTTAGTTGTTTACCGAAATTGCGATTGTTCTTTTCCTGACCGTGCTCAACGGCGTACTCGCCATGTCCGAGCTTGCAGTCGTCTCTGCCCGACCCGCGCGCCTGAAGGTGCTTGCTGAGCAGGGCAGCCGGGGAGCAGAAACTGCGCTCAGACTGGCCGGAGATCCCGGTCGCTTCCTGTCAACCGTCCAGATCGGCATTACCCTGGTGGGCGTTCTCTCCGGTGCCTTCTCGGGCGCCACGCTCGGTGCCCGTCTGTCGGGCTGGCTGCAGGCCCAGGGCCTGTCCGTCGGTCTTGCGGATCCAATCGGGGTTGGCACCGTCGTCGTTCTCATCACTTATCTCTCGCTGATCGTTGGCGAACTCGTGCCCAAACAGGTGGCGCTGCGCGATGCCGAAGGTGTTGCCGTGCGCGTCGCGGTCCCGATGTCTGTCCTGTCCAAGGTCGCTGCCCCCCTGGTTTTCCTGCTCAACGGATCCGGAAAGCTTGTCCTGTCGCTGCTCGGACAGAGCGGTGAAGGCACCGGCAAGGTGACGGACGAAGAAATCCGCACGGTTCTTGCCGAGGCCCATAGCGCAGGCGTCATCGAGACCAGCGAATCGGCCATGCTCTCCGGCGTGATGCGTCTTGCCGACCGCCAGGCACGCGGCCTGATGACACCGCGCCGCGATGTGCAGATGCTCGACCTTGACGACACGCTCGACGAGATCCGGGAGAAGCTGAGGGACATTCCCCATTCGCGTATCCCTGTTCGCATTGGCGATTCGGATGAGATCGCTGGGGTCCTGCCGACCAAGAAGCTCTATGAGCGCCTGGCGGAAGGTGGCCCGTTCAGCCTCTCCGAACTGGTGAGCGACGTCCCCGTCGTCTCTGACCTTGCCAAGGCGACCGATATCATCGCCTCGCTCCGCCGCACTTCGCTGCACATGGTTCTGGTCTATGATGAATACGGCCATTTCGAAGGGATCGTGACCAGCGGCGATATCCTGGAAGCCATTACCGGCGCCTTCAGTCAGGACGAGACTGAAGAGCAGGCCATGGTGCAGCGCGCTGACGGATCCTATCTCGTCGCCGGTTGGACACCCGTCGACGAATTCATCGATGTGATCCGCGTGCCGATCGATCCGGATCCGGACTACACCACGATCGCCGGCTTCGTGCTCGACGAGTTGAAGCGTATCCCGGAACTCGGCGAGACCTTCACGAAGGGCGACTGGCATTTCGAGGTCATCGACCTCGACGGCCGGCGCATCGACAAACTGCTGGTCTCACCCGTGCGACCCACCGACGCCTGAGGCGATCAGCACACCTGCGACAATTTGTTGCATATCGGCAACGGTCTTCGGCAAGATTTGCAATCTCGAATTGCGATCTTGCCGGAGGCTTTTTTGCGTGGCATGTTCCCATCATCCGCAACACGAACAACAGGAGGCGACAGATGTTTCATTTTACAATGCGTACGCGCCTCTCTGGCGGATCGGTGCCATCGACGTGCGTGGGAGTTTCCACCACCGTTCGATCCACCCGATGACTGTCTGAACAGTCATATTTCCTGCCTTTTCCGGCGTTTTTCCACCATCCTGACGTGACTTGCTGTCTGCGCGTTTGAACGCGTCCGTCCGCTCGGCCCACGTCGCTTTTCATCACCGAAAGGACCTGGGCGCAGCTGCGTTCCGGGACGGACAAGTCATGCACGAAAATCAATCTTTAGTTGAAATCCCGCTCGCAAAGCGGATGGACGAACTGCTCGAACGCTTTGGTTCATGGCGGCTATTGGCTGCCCTGGTCGGCGCAAGCTTTCGGCGCAGGCAAATCCGCAATCTCGCGGTTCATCTGTCACCGCAGATGCGGCGGGATATCGGATTGCCAGAGGAAGACGATCTGGTTTTGCCACGGCGTCCGTCGCTTTGGGATATCCGACCCTGATCGGACGCGGCCTGGGCATCGCTGATGTCCCGGGCCGCAGTTTATTGTCGGTGAACAGACCATTCTCGGCACTGGTCTTCTATGCGAATCGGCAAGGCTCGCCGAATGTCTCTTGCTCCGCCGTTTCTTCCCTGCAGCATCCCGGTATTCCCATGCCCCCCAAGCCCGCCATCATGACCGCCTTTTTCCTGCAGCCGATTGCCTTTGGCAGCTGGTTGCCGCAGATCCCCGGCGTGCAGGAGCGACTGGCGCTTGGGCCGGCCGAGCTCGCGATCGCGCTTCTCGGTTTGCCCACGGGCATCCTGCTGATGTTGCCATTTGCCGGGCAGTTGGTCGGGAGGATCGGCAGCCGGAATACGCTGCTCTATGGTTTCCCGGTTTTCCTCGCGCTCGTCCCCTTGCCGGTCGCAGCGCCCGACATCGTCTCGCTCTTCCTGCTCCTCGTCTTGCTCGGCATCGGTCTCTCGACCATTGAACTCGGTCTCAATGTCGAGGCCGACATTATCGAGAAGCGTGGGAGCGCGTCGATCATGAACCGTTGCCACGGCTTCTGGAGCCTCGGCATCATGACAGGCAGTTTGATCGGTGCAGGCTTTCTGGCACTTCACACATCGCCCGCGTTAGCCATCGGATTGCTGTCGCTGCTCCTGGTGCCAGTTGCCTTTTTTGTCTGCCGCGCCCTGCCAGTGCATGAGGTGCCGGTTGCCGAAACGCAGCCACGATCATCCTGGCGGCTGCCGAGCCCTGGTATCCTTGGCATCAGTCTCTTCGTCTTTGGGATCACGATGACCGAAGGGGCCGTCGCCGACTGGTCGGCCGTCTATCTCAAGGATGTCTTTTCAACATCAGGCATGGCGACCGGCATGGGCTATGTGGTCTTCGCCATGATGGTCTCGGTCGGGCGTTTTCTTGGCGATGCGGCCAAGGAACGCTTCGGGCCTGTCGTCCTGGCGCGGGTCTGCCTGTCTTTCTCGCTGGTCGGAATGCTGCTTGTCGTCGTCGCACCCATGACGGCCATCGTTTATCTGGGGCTCGGCTGCGTCGGTCTCGGCGTGTCGGTCGGCTTTCCGCTTGCCGTCACGGCCTCTGCCGATCTCGGAGACCGTCCGGCTGCAGAAAATGTGGCGATCCTGAGCTTCATTGCGCTGTTCGGCTTTCTGGTCGGGCCACCGATGATCGGTTTTGTCGCAGAACTTTCAGGTCTGCGCAGCGGGCTTGCCATGCTTCTGCCTCCGCTGCTACTCAGCATGCTGCTAGCCGGGCTCCTGCGTCGCGGTCACTCCGCGTGAAAACCTGACTTCCCTGTGGGTTTCGCGGATGTAAGCCACACGGGGATGCCCAAGTCTGTTAGGGACTACGGTTCAACACACGAATTGAGGATACCGCCATTGAAGGTCGGAATCGATATGGGAACGGTGCAGGGCGGTCAGCCTGCCAAGCTCGATATCGAGGAGCTTCTCGCGACCCGTCTGCTCGTGCAGGGCAATTCCGGCTCGGGCAAGTCGCATCTGCTGCGCCGTCTGCTCGAACAGTCTGCCCAGTGGGTGCAGCAGGTCATCATCGATCCTGAAGGCGACTTCGTCACGCTCTCGGACAAGTATGGCCATGTCGTCGTCGACGGCGAGCGCACCGAGGCAGAACTTGCGGGTATCGCCGACCGTATCCGCCGTCACCGCGTCTCCTGCGTGCTGACGCTCGAAGGTCTCGACGTCGAACAACAGATGCGTGCCGCCGGCGCCTTCCTCAACGGTCTTTTCGATGCCGATCGTGAATTCTGGTATCCGGTACTGGTCGTGGTCGACGAAGCCCAGATGTTTGCGCCGGCTGTCGGCGGCGATGTCTCGGAAGATGCGCGCAAGATGTCGCTTGGTGCCATGACCAACCTGATGTGTCGTGGCCGTAAGCGCGGGCTTGCCGGTGTCATCGCCACGCAGCGTCTGGCAAAGCTTGCCAAGAACGTCGCGGCGGAAGCCTCCAACTTCCTGATGGGCCGAACCTTCCTCGATATCGACATGGCGCGTGCGGCCGACCTGCTCGGCATGGACCGCCGCCAGGCAGAAATGTTCCGCGATCTGCAGCGCGGCAATTTCGTGGCGCTGGGCCCCGCCATGTCGCGCCGGCCGCTGCCGATCGTCATCGGTGCCGTGGAAACATCGGCGCGCTCGTCCTCGCCCATGCTGATGCCGCTGCCGGATGCGCCTCAGGATGTTGAGGACCTGATCTTCACGCCCGATCCTGAGGAATTCACCCGACCGATCGTGCGCCGCGCGCCGCCTGCGCCGCGTCCGACGACAGATATCCTGGCCGAACTCTCGCGTTCAACACCGGCCTCGACGGCGCCTGCGCCGAGCGAATCGCCGATGCGGGGCGCCGAAATGTCCGCCGAAGAGCGCGAAGACCGCCTCTCGGCTGTGCTCTCCGAAATCCTCGGTGACCCGCAGGCCGCCTATCGGACCGACAGCGTGCTCTATCAGGAATTCCTGGTGCGCGCCCGTATGCGCCGCGTTTCCGGTCCGCCGATGCCGATGGGCGAGTTCCGCCGCCGGGTGGCGATTACGCGGGCCGGGGTCGATGAAGAGACGGCCGAAAGCGAGGGATGGCAGACGGCGCTGTCGCTCTCTGTTCGCGTCTCAGACGATTTGCAGGGTGTGTTCCTGCTGCTTGCCAAGGCAGCGCTGCGCAACGAGGAATGCCCGTCCGACCAGCGCATCGCGCGCGCCTATGGCACGCATTCAGCCCGTCGTGCGCGCCGTCTACTCGGTTATTTCGAGGAGCAGGGTCTGGTGGTTGTTCACACCGACTTTGCCGGCAAGCGCATCGTCGCCTTCCCGGATCTGGAGGTGCAGACCGCACCCGGCGCCCCGGATGCGATCGATGATGAGCCTGCGGCCTCCGTCGTTGATCAGCACGCAGCAGAATGATCAGGCTGCGCGGCGCATCCGCGCCTGTTGCGGCAGAATGAACCGGCGCACCAGTGTCTGAAGACGGTCCGATTCGTTCGCCAGCGAGCCGACGGAGGCGGTGGTTTCCTCAACCATGGCGGCGTTGCGCTGGGTTGTCTGATCCAACTCGTTGATGGCGGAATTGACTTCGGCGAGCCCGGTAAACTGCTCGCGCGACGAGGTGGAGATCGATTCCATGTGCTCGTTGATCTGGCCGATATAGTCGGAGATCTCGGTCAGGGAATTGCCCGTCTGACGGACAAGATCAACGCCCTCGCCAATCTGCTTGCCGGAGGTGGTAATCAGCGCCTTGATTTCCTTCGCAGCATTGGCTGAGCGCTGGGCCAGTTCTCGGACTTCCTGAGCGACAACCGCAAAGCCCTTGCCCGCTTCGCCAGCACGTGCCGCCTCGACGCCAGCATTGAGCGCAAGCAGGTTCGTCTGGAAGGCGATCTCGTCGATCACGCCGATAATGCTCGAGATCTTCGAGGAGCTAGCCTCAATTGCCTTCATGGCGTCTTCGGCCTTGGTGACGATGACGCCTGAGCGGCTGGCGTCGTCATTGGCTTCGCGCGCAACACGGCGGGCTTCTTCCGTGAGTTGCGACGCGCTCTTGACGTTGGTCGTGATCTGCTCGATCGCGGCCGCGGTTTGCTCCAGGGCTGTTGCCTGTTGCTCTGTGCGCTTTGAAAGGTCGTTCGCACCTTCGTTGATCGAACTTGCGCCTTCATCGATGGAGGCGACGCCGTCAATGATGGCGATCAGTGTTTCGGCCAATTGCGCGACCGAATGGTTGAAGTCATGGCGCAGCGCTTCGAAATCCGGCGCGAAGGGCTCTGTCAGGCTGAAGGCCAGATCGCCCGAGGACAGGCGTTTCAGACCTGCTGCGAGGCCTGAAGTGGCAATGCGAAGCTTCTCCGCGGCTTCTGCCTCTGCCAGTGCCTGAGCGTGCTGGCGCTCCTGCTCCATCCGTTCGCGCGCGTCTCCCGCTTCCTTCTCCAGTTGCTGATTGCGGACGGCTGCCAGCTGGAACACTGCGATGGAGCCCGCCATCGCGCCGATCTCATCCTTTCGCTGCGTGAAGGGTATGGTGACGCCATAATCGCCCGCTGCGATGCGGTTCATGACGGTCGTCATGGTTGAAATCGGGCCAATGAAGCGAGTTGCCGCGATGGCGGCAAGTGCCATAGCCACGAGGGCGACGATTGCGCCGAACACCAACATCTTGTTTCTTGCGTCGCGGGCGGCCACGACCATATCTGCACTCGGCGCAGACAGCATCAGTGTCCATTGCTCATCCAGCCCGGGAAAGCTGATCTTCACGGAGGCATGGTAGATGCCGTTCTCGTCGGTGATATCTGCGATATTGGCGGCCGATGCCTTCTGTCCCAGACTGAGGAAAGTGCTGTCTTCCACAGATTTTGCCAGCAGTGATTTATCTGTATGTGCCAGCCACAGGCCGGAAGCATCGGCCAGATAGACCGCACCGGTGCCGAATGGCTTCAATTCTCCGACTCGGCGTGAAATGTCGCTCAGGTTAAAGTCCGTGCCGGCAAGACCGATCAACTCGTCGCCCCGCCGAATAGGCGAGGTGATCGTGGTGATCATCGTCTCGACATTTTCAATCAGGTCCGTATAGGCGGGGGTAATCAGCGGTTTGCCCGCTTTCATCGGTTCCTGGTACCAGATCTTCGCTGCCTCGTCGGCCATATCCAGCTTTTCGATTTCGACGCGCTGTCCACCCGTGCGGTAGAGGTAGGTCGCGAAGCGACCGCTGCGCAGCTCGGCATTGGGGTGATTGATGAACTTCTCGTCCTCTCCGTCCAGCTTCTGTGGTTCGAAGACGAGGCTCACGCCGAGCAAGCCTTTTTCCGCGTTGACGGCACGATCGAGAATATCGCCCAGCAAGTCTCGGTTCGGTTTATCCGTCGCGGCAACCGCTTCCGCAGCGTGACTGACGCCCTGCAAAACTGCCGAGGTCCGGGAGATATCGGCGCGGATGTCGTTGGCATATTGCAGCAGAAGCCCGCGGGCAGACTTTTCGGCTTCCTGCTTCATGGCGCTTTCCATGAAGGCGGCACCGACGAGCGCAACGGCGGTCAAACCTAGGGTGAAGCCAACCACAGCCAGAACAGTGAAGCGGCCGCGCAACGAGCGAAACAGATAGTCCAAAATCATTAATCTCATCCCGACGAAGAATGCTGTTCAGCAATACAGTCTTCGTTGGGTAGAGAGAAAAGATTGAGAATAAGTCAAAATCACTTCCAGATCATAGAAGTCACGCACTCATACATCGTCCTCTAAATTATATATTATAGAAATACGATTTCGCTTGGGGTGCAAAGGAAAAGTGCCGTTTCACGAGGCCTTGTTACTTTCAGGCCGCTCGCTCTTCCCAGACCTTCACCAGTGCGACGATCGTCTCGACCGCCTTTTCCATATCCTGAACGCTCACCCATTCGAGCGGCGAGTGATAGGCATGGCCGCCGGTATATATGTTGGGGCAGGGCAGGCCCATGAAGGAGAGGCGCGAGCCGTCGGTGCCGCCTCGGATGCTGTGACGGACCGGTTCGAGACCGACGCGGCGGACAGCTTCCTCGAGGTTGTCCATGATCTCCGGATGGTGATCGAGGACCTCCTTCATGTTGCGGTACTGGTGCTTCACCGTGAAGCTATGCGTCGAGCCAGGATAGGTGGCCATCACCTCATGGGTGATCTCCTGCAACAAATCTTCCTTTTCCTTCAGGCCGGCTTCGGTGAAGTCGCGGATGATGAGCTGAAGCTTGGCCGCTTCCATGCTGCCCGCGATGTCGACGGGGTGGATGAAGCCCTGACGGCCCTCCGTGGTCTCCGGCGCGATATCGCGGGGCAGGCGGGCGACGATGTCGCTTGCAGCCTTGATCGCATTCTCCATCTTGCCCTTGGCATAACCCGGATGCATGGCGACGCCCGTGATCTCGATGCTCACGCCGTCTGCCGAGAATGTCTCGTTCTCGATCTCGCCGACCGTCGAGCCGTCGAGGGTATAGGCGAAGCGGGCGCCGAGCTTCTGCAGATCCACCTTGTCGGCCCCCCGGCCGATTTCTTCGTCGGTCGTGAAGAGGATCTTGATGGTGCCATGCGGAATGTGCGGGTTGGCCATGAGATGGGCGGCCGCCGTCATGATCTCGGCGACACCTGCCTTGTCGTCGGCGCCGAGCAGGGTGGTGCCGTCGGTTGTGACGATGTCGTTGCCGATCTGGCTGTTCAGCTGCGGATGGGAGGCAACGCGGATAACCTGGCTCGTGTCACCCGTCAGCGTGATGTCGCCACCCTGGTAGTTGCGCACCAGCTGCGGCTTCACATTCGTGCCGGTGAAGTCGGGCGCCGTGTCCATGTGGCTGCAGAAGCAGATGACGGGTACATCCTTGGCTGTGTTGGCCGGGATCGTCGCATAGACATTGCCGTGTTCGTCGAGATGGGCGTCGGTGAGACCAAGCGCCAGGAGTTCGGCGACCAGAACGCGCCCCAGGTCCTTCTGCTTTTCCGTCGACGGCTGCGCGTCGGAGGCCGGATCGGACTGCGTGTCGATGACGACATAGCGGAGGAAGCGGTCGAGAACGGTCTCGGTCATGGGCTAGGCCTTTCCTAGTATTCCTGCGGATCACTGGCTGACTTTAGTGCCCAGATGGCGGTCAAAGAGCGTGATCATTTCCTGCGTTCGGGCATTGGCGCTGTCGGCACCCAGCACCACGCCGATCAGGCGGCGGTTGCCGTTGCTGGCCGAGGTGACGATGTTGTAGCCCGACGCATTGGTAAAGCCGGTCTTGATGCCCTCGGCGCCGGGATACTGCGCCAGAAACGCATTGTGGCCGCGAAACTTCATGCTGCGGAAGGTCATGCCGCGCGAGGCGAAGAGTTTGTATTCTTCGGGAAAGTCGCGCAGCAGCGCAAGGCCGAGCCTTGCCATGTCGGTGGCCGTCGTCACCTGACGCGGGTCGGGCAGGCCAGACGGATTGGTGAAGACGGTATTCGTCATGCCGAGTTCGCGGGCTTTCGATGTCATCATCTGACCGAAGGCTTCTTCCGAACCGCCAAGGGTTTCGGCGACGGCCGTTGCCGCGTCGTTGGTGGACAGAACGACCATGCCCATGACCGCTTCCTGGACGCTGATCGTATTGCCGGCGCCGACTGCGAACTTGTAGGGCTCCTTGTCATTGGCATTCTTCGAGATGACCAGTCGCTGGTCCCAGTCGAAACGGCCGGAATGCAGCGCCTCGAAGGTGAGGTAGAGCGTCATCATCTTGGTCAGCGATGCCGGATAGAGAACCTTGTCGGCGTTTTCCGCTTCCAGGATCGCACCGGTTCCCGCATCGACGAGGATATGGGCGTGGCCGGGTTTCTGGGTCTCTGCAGCTGCCGGCGTGACGGCTGCCAGGAGGCTGAGAAGCAGGGCGGCGAATGACGCCAAGCGGAATGGGGATCGACCAATCATGAAGTAATCTGGACCTGTGCGACGGGATGGGACGTGCCTTGGATAGACCACTTGCCCCCGTGTGTCAGGGGGTAAGTCTCGGAAGAACCGGATTTGGCACGACTAAAAGGGGTCCGCGATGCCCGGTAAGCATCGATGGGTCGGGCGCTGGCGTTGGGCTGGCTGTTCACTGGCCGGGCTTCAGGTCAGCCGTTTCCTTCAGATAGGCTTCGGAAAAGTCTGTCCGCAGTTCGATCCAGACCGGCAGGTGGTCCGAGATCTCGTGCGTACGCCAGGTGGAGAAGGCCTTCTCCGTCTGCGGATAGGTCCCCGCAGGCAGGGCGGCAACAGCAGGATCTGCAGCCATGGCCGCATAGCTGGCCGCCTCGGACGTTGTGTAGACTGCCTCGTGCCAGGGTATGATGTCGCCCCGGAGCAGGTTTTCGCTGTCCAGGGGGCCGGTAAAGGCGATCTGGTCATAGGCTTTCTTTCCATCGAGCGAGGATGGCGGCAGTGGCGAGACGCTGAACCCGTTGTCGAGCAGGGCTTTCCCGCCCGGGTCCTCGAGATCAACGATATTCATGTCGCCGAGCATGATATGGACTTCGTCTGTGGCCTTCGCACGCTTGGTGAGTTCGGCGGCGATGACGCGGATCTCGTCCTCTCGCAGCGGGCGGTTTTCCTTCTCCTCGAATACGATATGGGTCGAACAGAGGGTGAAGCGGAACCAACCGGCCTGGAAGGCTGCGAAGAAGGGTGTGCGACCAATCTGCTCATCACCGGGCAGGGCGCCCTTGGAAAAGACCATTTCCCCGATCAGATTGCGGAAGAAAACGCGATTGCGATTGTAGGCAAAAGCCATGCGCTCGTAATTGCCGCGGCCTGAACCGGAGCTGTCATTGATGAAATAGGTCCAGTTGGGCCCGAGCAGCCGCATGAGGCGCTCCATCGAGGCAATGTCCTTGACCTCCTGGATGGCGCAGATGTCGAAATGGTCTATGATTTCGGCAATATAGTGCATGCTTTCGTTGAGGCGCAGCCGACCGCCGTCAAAGTGACGAATGTTCCACGAGCCGATGATCAGTGAATTGGGCCGGCGCGCCGTGGTGATCCTGCTGTTCAGCAGCGCACGCAGCCGAAGAATGCGCTCGGCGATACAGCCGGCCTGGCCTGGACGATCCTTTCCGCGGGGATAGGTCCGTTCGTCGCGCAATGTCTTGTAAAATGCCATGATGCCCCTCCATCGTGCTAGAAAGCCGCTGTAGTCCCATCTTGCTTCGGTGAGTAAAGCGCGAAACGGGTTGGGTATCAATGGTTGTGTCTCCGTCGGCGCCATCGACCATGCTGTGTGATGGAGCCTGGCCTGTCATCAAAACGTCGCCTTCCGCTTGACTTGTCGGTCTCTTGCCACTAATGACCCCACCAACGCCGGGCCGAAATGCCCGGTGTTTGTTTTGACATGTCCCGTGGTTTTCTCCGTTCGCTGACGTGAGAAGCCTGTCAGAACCTCTCAGAAGGAGGTTCAGAGGAGGGCGTGTTTCCTTAAGCGGTTTGGCAACAAACCGCTCTAACCTGTTGAAAAGGAAATACGGATGAGCAAGCGCGCATCTTCCAAGTATAAAATCGACCGCCGTATGGGCGAGAACATCTGGGGCCGTCCTAAGTCCCCGGTAAACCGCCGCGAATACGGCCCGGGCCAGCACGGCCAGCGCCGCAAGGGCAAGCTTTCCGACTTCGGCGTGCAGCTGCGCGCTAAGCAGAAGCTCAAGGGCTACTACGGCGACATCCGCGAGAAGCAGTTCCGCGCCACCTACGACGAAGCCAACCGCCGCAAGGGCGACACCGGCGAAAACCTGATCGGCCTGCTCGAGTCGCGTCTGGACGCCATCGTCTACCGCGCCAAGTTCGTACCGACGGTCTTCGCTGCCCGCCAGTTCGTCAACCATGGCCACGTCACGGTTAACGGCGTTCGCGTCAACATCGGTTCTTACCGCTGCAAGGCTGGCGACGTCATCGAAGTTCGTCAGAAGTCGAAGCAGATGGTCACCGTTCTGGAATCCGTATCGCTCGCCGAGCGTGACGTTCCTGACTACATCGAAGTCGACCACAACAAGATGGTTGCTACCTTCGTTCGCGTTCCTGGTCTGTCGGATGTTCCGTACCCGGTCATCATGGAACCGAACCTGGTCGTCGAATTCTACTCGCGCTAATTGCTCGCGAGACGGATTTGTGGAAAGCCGCCCTTCGGGGCGGCTTTTTCTGTTTGCAGTGCAGCGCTGCCTGGGGAAGATGACGCGGCACAAACGCGGTTGAAGGAAACGAGATGGATCTGCAGCTGATCGCCGACGAGATCGTCACCGCGCTCGAGCCGCGCCTTGGGGAGGGCAAGGTCGCCGACTACATTCCGGAGCTCGCCCGGGTGGAGCCGAAGCAGTTCGGCATCGCGATCACCACCGTCGATGGCCAGACCTTCAAGGCAGGCCACGCCGACACGGCCTTCTCGATCCAGAGTATCTCCAAGGTCTTCATGCTGACACTGGCGCTCGGCAAGGCGGGCGAATCGATCTGGAAGCGCGTCGGCCGCGAACCCTCCGGCTCCTCCTTCAATTCCATCGTCCAGCTCGAACACGAGCATGGCATCCCGCGCAATCCCTTCATCAATGCCGGCGCAATCGTGGTCACCGACATGGTCCTGGCAGGGCACAAGCCGCGCGAGGCGATCGGCGAATATCTGCGCTTCATGCGCTACCTCGCCGATGACGAGACACTATCGATCGACGAGAAGGTCGCCCAGTCGGAGCAGCGCACGGGTTACCGCAACTTCGCGCTGGCCAATTTCATGCGTGGCTTCGGCAATCTCGATCACCCGGTCGAACACACGCTCGGTGTTTACTTCCACCAGTGCGCGCTGGCGCTGTCCTGCGTCCAGCTTTCCCATGCGGGCCTGTTCCTCGCCAACAGGGGCACCAATCCGCTGACGGGCTTCTCGGTCGTCTCGCCGAAGCGTGCGCGCCGCATCAATGCCTTGATGCTGATGTGCGGGCATTATGATGGTTCTGGCGATTTCGCCTATCAGGTCGGCCTGCCTGGCAAGTCCGGCGTCGGCGGCGGCATCCTTGCGGTGGCGCCGGGCAAGGCCTCGATTGCGGTCTGGTCCCCCGGCCTCAACAAGGTCGGCAATTCAGCGCTCGGTTCGGCCGCACTCGAAATGCTGGCCACCCGAACCGGGTGGTCCGTCTTCGGGACTTGATCTTCAGGGCCGCAACAGGCATTGCAAGGCGGAATTGCCGCCGAGGCCGGAGCCGCAGATGAACCTCGTGAACACGATCGATAGTCAGAATGCCGCCGCGCTCGACGGCGAGGACGAGCTCGACCTGTCGACCGTGCATCCGGTCTTTGCCAATGCGCCGCGCTCCGTGTCGTTCAACAAGCTGCGCAAGCGGCTTATACGGCAGGTGCGCCAGGCGCTCACCGATTTCGATATGCTGAAGGGCCAGCAACGCTGGCTGGTCGGTCTCTCCGGCGGAAAGGACAGCTACGGCCTGCTGGCCATCCTGCTCGATCTGCAATGGCGCGGTCTGCTGCCGGTCGAACTCATCGCCTGCAATCTCGACCAGGGTCAGCCGAATTTTCCCAAACACGTTTTACCGGAATATCTCGCCTCGATTGGGGTGAAGCACCGGATCGAATATCGCGACACCTATTCGATCGTGAAGGAAAAGGTGCCGAGCGGCGGCACCTATTGCTCGCTCTGTTCGCGGCTGCGTCGTGGCAATCTCTACCGGATCGCGCGTGAGGAGGGCTGTGATGCCCTGGTGCTCGGCCACCACCGCGAGGATATCCTCGAAACCTTCTTCATGAATTTCTTCCATGGCGGCCGGCTCTCGGCCATGCCGGCGAAGCTGCTCAACGACGAGAAGGATCTCTTCGTGATGCGCCCGCTGGCCTATGCCGCTGAAGAGGATATGGCGCGCTTTGCCCAGGCCATGCAGTTCCCCATCATCCCTTGCGACCTTTGCGGCTCCCAGGACGGGCTTCAGCGCAATGCGATGAAGGAGATGCTGGCCGGGATCGAAGCAAAGATGCCGGGCCGCAAGGATGCGATGCTGAGAGCGCTCGCCCATGTCGATCCGTCGCATCTCATGGACCCCAAGCTCTTCGATTTTGCCGGGCTGATGGCAACGAAGGCGGGTTGAGCGCTGCACTGCACCCATTGTTGCGGTCTTGCTTGTAAAGACACGGGAAAAATCGACGCAATCCTGCTGTAAGGGGTTCCAAGGCTGGACTGCGCATGAGGCATCTTGCACATTGCGCGCGGAAAGGGGCAGCGAGCATTGCGTCGCGGCTCCGGTAATGTGTGTGGGAGTAGGAATGTCTGAGGTCGCTCAGCCTTCGGTGTCGAGGCGTGCCGTGTTTCTCGTCGGAGGTTATGAACGCAACGACGCTGCCGGCTTCTTCCGGCGGATCGGTCGCGAGATGGACCGTTTCCGCAAATGCTGGTCCGTCGACGCCACGCTTGGAACGCCGGTCGAGGCGTCCAGAGGGGCTGCGACCACCGCATCCGTCGACTATCGCGGCCCGGATGGCACCTGCCGGTCCGATATCACCTTTCTCAGCTTTGATGACATCGTGAAGCATGATGGCGCCAGACCCTTCGTGGTCAGGCTCGGCGCCTATCTGTTGGCCTTCTTCGACTATGTCTTCAGCGGCACCATGTTCCGCTTCTTTGCAACGAACTGGCGCTTCGCTCTCTATTTCCTCTATCCCGTCGTGATGCTGGTGTTCTTTGCCTGGCTGGGCACGATTGCCTATCGGCTCACGGGTGCTTTGCCGCTTCCTGGTGGTCCGGTTCTCCCGGCGTTTGTCGGGGCTAGCGTCGCCTATGTCGTCGGCCGCTTCATCGGTCAGCGCTACTTCGTCTTCCATCTGATGGATCTCTGGTCGTTCAGCCGGGAGCACCTGCATTGCCGCCGTCCGGAAATGGATGCGCGCATAGACGTCTGGGCCTCGCTGATCGACGAACGGTCCTCGGCCGTCGACTATGATGAAGTTCTTCTTGTCGGGCATTCCACCGGTGGCGCGCTGATCCTCGATGTCGCGCATCAGGTTGCGGAACGACTGGTTGCCGAGGGGCGGCCGGTCAACTTCAAGCTTGTCACCGTTGGCTCGACCTCGCTGAAGGTTGCGCTTCATCCGGCAGCGAAACGCGCCCGCGAACGGCTCCAGGCTCTATCCGGCTATCCCGGTATCCGCTGGACCGAGTTCCAGGCGCTGACCGACATCATCAACTTCTACAAGTGCAATCCTTATACGCGTGCCGGCCTCACGCATCAGCGCGGAGATGAGTTCCCACGGCAGTATCAGGTCCGCATCCGCGACATGCTGGAGCGCGATGCCTACAAACGCGTGAAGAAGAACTTCTTCCGGGTTCACTATCAGTTTATCTCGGCCAACAGCCGGCGCTATTTCTATGATTTCTTCATGATCTGCTGTGGCACGCGACCGATCGAGGCCGTAAGAGGCGATACTCTGCCGCTTGCGGTGGAGGCAGGCAAAACGGCAGAGGCAGTGTCATGATCCGTATATCCTTTATCATCTGGGCCTTGATGCTCGTGACCTGGTGCGCCATGCGCTATCCGGCCATGCGTCGGGCGCGCCGTCAGAAGACCCGGGTCGACCGCCGCACCACGCTCGACATCTCCCTGCTTGTCACCTGCACCTTCGGACTGGTTGTCATGCCGATCGTCTGGCGGCTCGGCATCTTCGACGGCTTGGCCGATCGCGGGCAGGGGATTGTCCTCGTGATACTGGGGACGCTGACCGGCATCGCCTTTCTCTGGCTCTTCCGACGCAGCCACAAGGATCTCGGCAAGAACTGGTCCGTGACGCTCGAAGTACGCGAAGGCCATCAGCTGGTTACGGGCGGCGTCTATGCCCATGTCCGGCATCCGATGTATGCCTCGTTCCTGCTCTGGGGCATCACCCAGGCTCTGCTGATCCCGAACTGGATCGCAGGTCTTGCCGGTCTTGTCGCGGTGGTGGCCCTCTATGCCGTCCGCCAGTCTCGTGAGGAGGCGATGATGCGGGATACCTTCGGCACCGAGTACGACGCCTATTGCGCCCGCACCAAGCGGCTCATCCCCTGCGTCTTCTGAGACGCCTCAGCGCTTGCGCAGCGCCTGCGTGATTTCCTTGATTGCCCTATCATGGAGCGCCGGGTTCTTGTCGATGTTGAAGTGACCGATGCCCTTGATGGCAGTTTCACCCTGGCGCAGGTTGATATTGGCGAGCTCGCCCTTGAAGCCGGGTGCGGGCAGGACAGGCGACCAGAGGTTTTCACCACCGGTATAGAAATTCAGCGTCTTCTTGACGTTGCCAGGGACCGGACCCTTGCCCGTCGGATCGAAGCTCAGGATCAGCGCCACCGGAATCTTCATCGGCTGTAGTGCGCTTGCCACCGAGAATGTCATGTCGGCACCCAGCGAATGACCGATGAGCACGATCGGGCGGGCATCCTTCGATTCCCTGTAGCGGTCGGCAATCTTGCGGGCAAAGGCCTGGGCATTGGGCAGAGAGAGAACCTCTGCCTTGATCCCGTCTGCGGTGAGCTGTCTTCCAAGCGTGTCCAACCCCGTCGAGAAGATGTTGGCGAAGCCGCGGAAGAGATAGACCTGACCGGTCGCCAGCTTCGGTTTGCGGGGTTTTGCTGCTTCTGCGGGCAGGACGGAGGCAGCAAGGATCAGCGATGCATGGGAAAGAAGGGCGCGCCTGGAGATCATGTCGGGAGGTGGTCCTGAAAAAGCAGTTGTTTCGAATTCATGCATGATTCAGGCCGGCTGACAACCGGAACGGCCGTGCTTTCGACCTCTACCTCACCATTGTTGATGGGCTAGGGCACTTCAGGCGGAGAGGGATCCGCCTTCAATACCTTCGATCCCTTCACACAAAACTCTGGACGCAAAACCGCTTCGCACTTTGGCGAGAATTGCACTAGAACGGGCGCGACCGGACGGTGCGACTGGGTCGCGCCATGCCTCAAGCATCAGGAGACGCCTCATGACTGCCGCCATCGATATCGCTGCCCTTGCCAATCTCCTGCAGGAGGCTGCCGTCGAGGAGATCCTGCCGCGCTTTCGCAATCTCGGCGATGGCGATATCAGGATGAAGACGGAGGCGATCGACCTCGTCACGGAAGCCGACGAGGCCGCCGAGCGTCTGATCCGCAAGGGCATCGAAGGCCTGATGCCCG
This sequence comes from Allorhizobium sp. nf9_anc, assembly GCF_056323085.1. NCBI lineage: Bacteria > Pseudomonadati > Pseudomonadota > Alphaproteobacteria > Hyphomicrobiales > Rhizobiaceae > Allorhizobium > Allorhizobium sp. nf9_anc. Next base: position 1,515,713 of record NZ_CM150481.1, read on the forward strand.
ACGCCCTGTTCGTTGGCGAGGAATCGGTCGCGGCTGATCCTGCCCTCCTCGATCGCCTCAAGGATGCCGATCTCGCCGTCATCGTTGATCCCATCGACGGAACCTTCAACTTCGCCTCCGGGCTCAGCCTTTTCGGCGTCATGCTCGCCGTGGTCTCCAAGGGCGAGACCGTGGCCGGTTTGATCTATGATCCGATCGGCAATGACTGGGCGCTTTGCGAAAAGGGATCCGGTGCCTGGCTCTATCGCACGGATGGCGCCCAGGAGCAGATGTTCATGCGGCCGAGCGGTCCGCTCGAGCAGATGATCGGCATTGCCAATACCGGCTTCTTCGATCTTGAGATGCGCCGCAAGATCCTGTCGAACCTTGCCGAGGTCCGGCTCTTCACCAGCTACCGTTGTGCAGCCCATGAATACCGGCTGCTCGGCCAGGGGCACATGGATTTTGCGATGTACAACAAGTTGATGCCCTGGGATCACCTCGGCGGTGCCTTGATGATGCAGGAGGCGGGCGCCCATGTCGCGCGCTTCGACGGTTCGCCCTATCTGCCGCATCATACGGCGGGTGGGCTTTTGGTTGCCGCCGATGAAGACGCCTGGCAGGAATTGCGCGAGCGGATCTTCACCGTCGACTGATCAGAGAAAAGGCCCGGCAGTGACCGGGCCTTTCGATTTCTGGGCTGCGCAACCGGTCGGTCAGACCGGCTTGTTCTGTGCCTGGAACAACCGGCCCTTTTCGCCGATCAGGACGAAAACGAGACCGATGATCGAGACCACGAAGAAGCCGGCCACCATGGGCAGTGCCGTGCCGTCGAAGGCCTGGCCGATGGCCGCCCCGATGATCGATCCGCCGATAGTGCCCATAAAGCCGAGCACCGAGGACGCCGTGCCGGCCACGTGACCGAGCGGCTCCATGGCCAGCGAGTTGAAGTTCGAACCGATCCAGCCAAACTGGAACATCGCCAGCGCGAAGAAGGTGATGAACAGCGCAAACGGCATCGGCGCCGGACCGACAAGCTGCACCACAAGCCAGATCAGATTGATGGCAATGAAGCCCAGCAACGAGGCATGGGACAGCTTGCGCATGCCGAACCGGCCGACCAGCTTGGCGTTGACGAAGGACGAGAGTGCCATGAACAGGGCGACAGCGGCAAAGGCGACCGGGAACCAGACGCCGAGGCCGTAGATGCCGACATAGATCTGCTGGGCCGAGTTGATGAAGCCGAACAGGGCTCCGAAGATGAAGGTGCTGGCAATTGTGTAACAAAGGGCCACACGATTTGTCAGCACGATGCGGAAGCCGTCGAAGATGACCTTCACCGTGAACGGGCGCACGTCTTCCGGTGCCAGTGTCTCGGGCAGGCGAACATACATCCATGCGCCGACGATGACGGCGATCACCGCCATGAAGACGAAGATCCAGTGCCAGTCGCCGAAGAGCATGATGACCTGGCCTGTGCCGGGCGCGACGACCGGGATGACCATGAAGACCATCATGATCAGCGACATGACTTCCGCCATCTGGCGGCCGCCGAAGACGTCACGGACGATCGAGACCGTGATGACGCGGGTCGCGGCCGAGCCGATGCCCTGGATGAAGCGCAGCAGCAGCAGCGATTCGAAGGAAGGCACGAAGACCACGGCGAGCGACGAGACGACATAGATCGCAAGGCCGACGATCATCGGGATGCGCCGGCCGAAACGGTCCGCAATCGGGCCATAGAAGAGCTGCGCGATGCCGAAGCCGATCAGATAGGCGGAGACGACATATTGCCGATGGTTCTCGTTCTCGACGTTGAGTGCCGCGCCGATTTCCTGCAGGCCGGGCAGCATGATGTCGATGGCGAGCGCGTTGAGCGCCATCAGGAAAGCCATGAGGGCAATGAACTCGGCACGCCCCATGCCACCTAAGGCCTTGGGAGCGGACTGTAATGAATCTGACATGAACTATGACCTTATAACGGCATGAAGGCGTTGCTTGGGACAACGCCTTCATCGCCTGGAGATTTTTTAGAGGCCTTGCGGCCGGTAGGGTCAGGCTGCGCCGCGAACGGCGATGCCCTGGTCTTCGAGATGCGTCTTGAGTTCGCCCGCCTGGAACATCTCGCGGACGATGTCACAGCCGCCGACGAATTCGCCCTTGATGTAGAGCTGCGGAATGGTCGGCCAGTTGGAATAGGCCTTGATGCCTTCACGGATTTCCATGTCGGCCAGCACGTTGACGCCCTTATAGTCCACGCCGAGGTAGTCGAGAATCTGGACGACCTGGCCCGAGAAACCACACTGCGGGAACTGCGGGCTGCCCTTCATGAACAGGACCACGTCGTTGGTCTTGACTTCGTTGTCGATGAATTCGTGGGCGCTCATGTCATTTGTCCTTTCACATGCCGTTCAAGGCGGCAGCTTTGCTTTGCCGTAGAAATAGCAACACAGCTCGCCTTTTGCCAGTGGCGAGTTTGCGGCTGGGCCTGAATTAACGGCTCCGCTGGCGGCTGCGCTTTGCAGCAGAGCGGCGGCGGCTCACCTGCTTGCGGGCCGGGGCCTTCACGCGCTTCGTCGTCTTGCGCACGAAGCGTCCCGTCGTTGCAGAGCGGGTCTGGCGCTTGCGCCGACGCGTCGTGCCGCTGCGGGTCGATTTCTTCAGGATTTCCTTTAGGACGCCTTCGACGACGTCCTTGACGATGTTTCCGAGCAGATCCGCCATGTTTATCCCTCTTGCACTCACGGTTCTGGATGGTTTTGTTCCATTACGCTCTTTAAATCAGCGCAAATCTCGTCTAGCAAGCGCCACCTGCGGCCGCCTGCCGTCGATTGAGTGACCGCTTTCATGATCCACAGCCGCATCGTCCTGCATTTCCCGGGTTTCGAACCCCTCAATGCAGAAGCCCACCGCCAGCGCTATGAGCGCTCCGCCGCTCAGGCTGCCCGGATCTGGCAGGCACGCTTCGATGTGGGCGGGCTCTCTGTCGATGAAACGGGCGCGCACTTTCCGGTGGATGCCGAGGTGGCCGGCTGGGCGACGCGTTCCGATATCCATGTGTTCGACCACAATGATCTGATCACCGCGATGCGGTCCGAGCCGGTCTGGCTGCAGATTGCGAAGGGCTTCAAGGCGGGCTTCGACGTCGTGCGGCAGGGCGGAGCTCTCGGCTATTTTCGCCATGCCTGGCGTTTTGGCCTGTTCTTTCTCTTCCCATTCCTGTTCCTCGCCGCCGGTATCGCACTCGGGGTCAATGTCGCGGCCATTCCGTCAACATTCGACCTGTCGTTTTGGTGGTTCCTCCTCACCGTGCCTGCCGGCGCCCTCGTCTTTCGCTATGGTGTTATCCGCTTCTCGGATCGCTATCATGTGCTGCATCTGCTGGCCGACTGGCGGCTCGCGGTTGCCGTTGCCGAGAACCGGTCGGAGGTTGCATCCTTCATCGAGATTGCGGCAGATGAGGCGATTGCCTCGCTCAAGCAGCCGTCGGACGAAATCCTGGTCACATCGCACAGCATGGGCGCCAACTTTGCACTTTCGGTCGTCGGTCGCCTCATCGAGAAAGCACCTGAGGTTCTCGAGGGACGGCGGATCGTTTTCGTCACGCTGGGGGGAGCGGCTCTCCAGTGCAGTCTGTTGTCGAGCGCGACCATCCTTCGCCGTCGGATCGGCAGCGTCGCGCGTGCTCCCTCGATCGACTGGTTCGACATCCAGTGCCTGACCGACCCGATCCATCTCTACAAATGCCATACGGTGGCGCTGTCTGGACACATGGATGCGCCGCAGCCGAAGCTGGTCTTCGTTCGTTTCAAGCACGCGATGTCGCCGGAGCGCTACGAGAAGAACCGCCGCGATTTTCTGCGCATGCACCGGCAATATGTGCTCGGTCCCGACCAGCCGAGCGGCTTCGACTTCACCTTAATGACGGCCGGGCCGCTCCCGGCCAACAGCTTCGAAGCGCTGGATTCGACACGCGCTCCGGTCATCCACCCGATGTCGTGAAAAAGGCCCGCCGGTGAACGGCAGGCCTTAGATTTCGTCTCGGCAAGGACAGCCCCGATCAGTCGGGAATGCTGGTCTGCAGTGCGAGTGCATGCAGCACGCCGCCCATATTGCCCTTCAAGGCATCGTAGACCATCTGGTGCTGCTGGACGCGGCTCTTGCCCCGGAAGGCTTCGGCGACGACCTCGGCGGCATAGTGATCACCGTCTCCGGCGAGGTCGCGGATAACGACCTTCGCTCCCGGAATACCGGCCTTGATCATGTCTTCGATGTCGCCTGGTTTCATCGGCATGTAACAGATCCCTCATGCAAATCAGCAATGCGAGAACTATCCTGCATTCGCCGAAGTCTTTCAATGGGGTAGGCCGCGCCTACCCCATGCTCCACAGGCATGTGATCGAATGCCTCAGGCGAGCTTGCCGTCCATGAGCGCGGGGAACCAGGCTTCGTGGGCCGCCTTGAGGTCTTCGACCGCGACAGGCTTGGCATCGCCGAGCACAACGTTCGAACCGCCGGTGCGGCCGATCCACGGGCAGAAGACGCCAGCGGCTTCGGCGCGGACCTGAACCTGGTCGACATTGGCTTCGGTGACGGTCAGGACGTAGCGGCCCTGGTCTTCGCCATAGAAGACGGCGATCGGGTTCGCATCGTTCAAGGCGTTGATATGTGCGCCGATGCCGGAGGCCATAGCCATTTCGGCGACGGCAAGGCCGAGGCCACCCGACGAGCAGTCGTGAACGGCGGTCGCGAGACCGTCCTGGATCAGGCCGCGGACGAAGTCGCCGACCTTCTTTTCATGCTCGAGATCAACATGCGGTGCCGGGCCGTCGGTGCGGCCGTGAATGTCGCGCAGGTAGCAGGATTGGCCGAGATGTGTGCCCCAGCCGGACGGAGCGCCGGCGAGCAGGATCGCTTCGCCCTGAGCGGCAAAGCGGATACGGGCCATTTTCTTCCAGTCCGCCATCAGGCCGACGCCGGCAATGGTCGGGGTCGGCAGGATGCCCTGGCCATTGGTCTCGTTGTAGAGCGACACGTTGCCGGAGACGATCGGGAAGTCGAGCGCAAGGCAGGCCTCGCCGATGCCTTTGATCGCAAAGACGAACTGGCCCATGATTTCAGGACGCTCGGGATTGCCGAAGTTGAGGTTGTCGGTCGCCGCCAGCGGCAATGCGCCGGTCGCTGTGATGTTGCGCCAGCATTCGGCCACCGCCTGCTTGCCACCTTCGAACGGATCCGCCTCGACGTAACGCGGGGTGACGTCGGAGGAGAAGGCGAGCGCCTTGGAGGAGTGACCCTCGACGCGAATCACGCCGGCATCGCCGCCCGGCAGCTGCAGAGAATTGCCCTGGATCAGCGTGTCATACTGCTCATAGACCCAGCGGCGCGAGGAGTTGTTGGCGGAGCCAACGAGCTTCAGCAGCGCGTCTGCGACGTCGCCGGCCGGAATGTCGTTCTCAGCGAGCGGGGCAGGGGTCTTCGGCTCGATCCACGGACGATCATATTCCGGGGCTTCGTCGCCGAGTTCCTTGATTGGCAGGTTCGCGACTTCCTCGCCCTGGTGGATGACGCGGAAGCGCAGGTCGTCTGTCGTGTAGCCTACGATCGCGAAGTCGAGGCCCCACTTGACGAAGATCGCCTTGGCGACTTCTTCCTTGGAAGGCTCGAGCACCATGAGCATGCGCTCCTGGCTTTCCGACAGCATCATTTCATAGGCCGTCATGCGCTCTTCGCGCACCGGCACCTTGTCGAGCTGTAGTTCGATGCCGAGGCCGCCCTTGGCGCCCATTTCGACCGCCGAGCAGGTGAGGCCTGCGGCACCCATGTCCTGGATGGCGATGACGGCGCCAGTCTGCATCAGCTCAAGGCAGGCTTCCAGCAGGCACTTTTCGGTGAAGGGGTCACCGACCTGGACCGTCGGGCGCTTCTCTTCGATCGACTCGTCGAATTCGGCCGATGCCATGGTCGCACCGCCGACGCCGTCCCGACCGGTCTTGGCACCGAGATAGACGACCGGCAGGCCGACGCCCTTGGCCTCAGACAGGAAGATGCCGTCCGCCTTGGCGAGGCCGGCGGCGAAGGCGTTGACGAGGATGTTGCCGTTGTAGCGCGCGTCGAATTCAACTTCGCCGCCAACCGTCGGAACACCGAAGGAATTGCCGTAACCGCCGACACCGGCAACGACGCCAGCGACGAGGTGCTTGGTTTTCGGATGGTCAGGGGCGCCGAAGCGCAGGGCGTTCATGGCAGCCACCGGACGCGCGCCCATGGTGAAGACGTCGCGCAGAATGCCGCCGACGCCGGTCGCAGCCCCCTGATAGGGTTCGATGTAAGACGGATGGTTGTGGCTCTCCATCTTGAAGACGACGACATCGCCATCATCGATATCGACGACACCGGCATTTTCGCCCGGTCCCTGGATGACGCGCGGACCCTTGGTCGGCAGCGTCTTCAGCCACTTCTTTGAAGACTTGTAGGAGCAGTGCTCGTTCCACATAGCCGAGAAGATCCCGAGCTCGGTGAAGGTCGGCTCGCGTCCGATCAGGTTCAGGATGCGATCGTATTCATCCGGCTTTAGGCCGTGGCTTGCGATCAATTCTGCGGTGATGGGACGGGAGTTGGAAACGGTCATCTGGCTCTCAGGGCAATGGAGATCGGTGGGAGATCGGTTTCGAGGCAGGCTATAACCCAAGCCTGCGCCCGGCGCACTTGAAAAATGCGCGCAATCAGGCCTTTCCTGCCGCTTTCCAGCACAAGAAGCCTTGGCTATTCCCGATGGTCAGACGATGGCGCTGGTGCCGAGCGGCGACTGGTCGAGGATGCGCCGAACCGTCTTCAGGCCTTCGATCGAAATCGAGCGTTCGCGGCCTTCGCTGAAGCCGACGCGGACATGGTGATAGACCCGTGACGAACGGGCGGGCTTGAACTCGTCCTCGTCGTCGATCAGGACATCGGCATCGAGCACCGCCTGCTTGAAGGTGCCGGACATCCAGGGCTCCGGAAGCTTCAGCCAGAAGAAGGGTAGGCGCGGATGGGAGCGGAAGTCCTTGCCGGCAAAGAGCTCGCGGACGACCGCTTCGCGCGCGCCGATTTCCGCCAGCACCTTGCCGCGGATTTCGCTCGCGGCGCCCGACAGTACCAGCCGGGCGGAGAGTTCAGCGAGAAGAAAAGGTAGGCCGCCGCTCACCATCTTCTGGGTCACGCGGACGCGCTGGCTCATATGGGGTGGGCAGGCGACCCAGCCGCCGCGTACGCCGGCTGCGACGCATTTCGACAATCCGTTGAGTAGGAAGGTCCGGTCTGGCGCGAGTTCGGCCAACAACGGAATCTCATCTGCGATCATGCCGCCATAGAGATAGTCCTCGATCAGCCAGACATTGTATTTGCGGGCGATGGCGACGATGTCCTTGCGCCTGGAAAGCGGGAGCGTCGCGAGCGTCGGGTTCTGGCCCGATGACATGATGAAGGCGGCCTTGGGATGTTCCCGGGCGCAGACGCGCTCGAAATCCTCCGGCAGGATCCCATCCTGGTCCGAATCGACGAGCGCAATTTGCCGGCCCATCAGGTTGGCGCTGCGCGACACCTGCGAATAGGTCAGGTGCTCGCATACGATCCGGTCGCCAGCGCCGCTGACGGCGGCGACCACGGCATTGATGCCGGCATGGACGCCGAGTTGCGGCAGGATCTGTTCGGCATCGGGTGTCCAGCTGCCTGAAGACAGCCATTGCCGGCCTGCTTCCAGCCAGTCGGGGGAGAGGGTTCGGGTATAGCTCGAAATCTCGCCCGGATGGGCAGAAGCGATCTCCGCCATGATGCGCCCGACTAGTTCCGCCTGGCCGACATCGATCGCGGCCGTCGTGTCGAAGCGCAGTTTGCCTGGCGGTGGGATGATGGCGCGCGTGCCGCCATAGTTGATCGACACGGGATCGCGGGGTTGCGCCGCGCCGCTGTCGTCGTTGCCCTGAACATACGTGCCGCGACCGACCTCGCCTGTCACCAGCCCTCTTTCCCGCAGCAAGGCATAGGCACGCGAGATTGTCCCTATTGTCACCCCGACGTCATAGGCGAGATCTCGCTGCGGCGGCAATTTGGCGCCATTGGGTAGTGCGCCTGATTTGATGGCGTTTTCCGCTTCATCCGCGATGCGGACATAAAGCGGGCCAGTGCCTGTGTCGAGGGAGGGGAGCCAATTTGTCATGATGACAATTCTATAGATTGTCACCCAATAGGAGTCAATTCATATGCTGTCATCACAGGAATTGACATCGGGAATTTTTGTTATGGTGACAATAGAGACAATCGGTTCGAAGGCCGTGGCTGCCCCGGTTCAGCCGCCAAGATTGGCGTGGCTGGCTGGGACCATTCAGGCTGCGGGAAGGGCGTTGGCGCTGTGGCGGCGGCGACGGACGACGCGCGTCCATCTCTCACAACTGACCGACGACCAGCTGCGGGATGTGGGCCTGTCGCCTGACGTAGCCGAGCGTGAAATCAGGAAGTCGCGTCTGCTGCTGCTGCTCGAGCGGCCGTATCAGCCGCCGTTCTGATCAGCAGTCGTTCCTGCCATTCGCCCAGCGGACGACGTCCTGACGGATCCGTGGCGCGACAGTTTCGTTCAACAGAGGGCCGAATGCGTCGAGGCGAGGGGGCGTTCCCTCGGCCTGAACCACGAGCACGGGGCGGTCGTCGCGGGACCCCTTGCGAACCAAAAGAATACGTGGGCGACCGGAGAAGGAGCTCAGTTCAGGGGAGAGCTGGTAGGTCCGGAAAGCGGCGTCTCCGGACTTGAACCAGCAGCGGTTTGCAGCGACCGCCACCTTTTCCATGATGTCGAGCGCAGATTGTCCACGGACTGCGGGCCGAGGAGCCTCAGGCTTGCAGGCCGTGAGGCCCGTTGCTGCAAGGAGAATGACGGAGAAGGCGAAGCGGCGCATTGGCGATCTTTCGGCTAACTGCCGCCTTCCCTTAAAGGTCTGTGGTTAAGCGAAGCTTACTTCAGGCCGCGATGACGTCGAGTGCCGAGGCGAAGATGCCGCGGCCGTCATTGCCACCATGGGCAGCCTCGATCAGGTTCTCCGGATGCGGCATCATGCCGAGAACGTTGCCCCGGGCGTTGATGACGCCGGCGATATCGTTCATCGAGCCGTTCGGATTGGTGCTGTCGGCATAGCGGAAGACCACCTGGCCATTGCCCTCGATCGTCTTCAGCGTCTCGGCATCGGCGAAGTAGTTGCCGTCGTGGTGAGCGACCGGGCAGCGAATGATCTGGCCCTTGGCATAGGCGCGGGTGAAGTCGGTATCGGCGTTCACCACTTCCAGCCGGATTTCCTTGCAGACGAACTTGAGCGACTGGTTGCGCATCAGGGCGCCCGGCAGCATGCCTGCTTCGACCAGGATCTGGAAGCCGTTGCAGACGCCGATGACCTTGACGCCCTTTTCGGCCTTTTCCTTGATCGCCTGCATCACCGGCATGCGGGCTGCGATCGCGCCACAGCGCAGGTAGTCGCCATAGGAGAAGCCGCCCGGGATGACGATCAGGTCGACATCGGGAATGTCAGTCTCCGTCTGCCAGATCGTGACGGGCGCGTGGCCGGAGATCTTGGTGAGAGCCGCGATCATGTCGCGGTCACGGTTGAGGCCTGGGAGCTGGACGACGGCTGATTTCATGGCTGTGGCTCAAACCTTGCTTGGGCCTCTGCGAGTTCACGCAATTCGAGGCGATCTTCTATCCGGTCGAGACGAACAAGAACCTGCGCCATAGTTCCATGCAGATTGTTCAAGTCGCCTTGCATGACGTGCATGTGGCTGCGAAGGCTTATAATGTCCTGCCTCAGTCCTCGATTGTCTTCGCTCATATTCGCCAAATCGGCATGGACGCGCTTCAACAACTCATACATGAGTTCGTTCGTTATCTCGGCCATCACGGCTCTCCCTCAACCCTTAGGCGATGGAGATAGTATAATTCTCGATAACCGTGTTGGCCAGGAGCTTTTCACACATGGCCTTGAGGTCGCTTTCCGCCTTCGCCTTGTCGGTGCCTTTGACTTCGAGGTCGAAAACCTTGCCCTGGCGGACCTGGCCTACGCCGTCGAAACCGAGGGCGCCGAGTGCGCCTTCAATGGCCTTGCCCTGTGGGTCGAGGACGCCGTTCTTCAGGGTAACGGTGACACGTGCCTTGATCACTGATCTCTTCTCCGAAGCTTACTTGACGAGAACCGGGCCGGTGCCACGGATCGGTTCGTTTTCATTGATGATGCCGAGCCGGCGGGCGACTTCCTGATAGGCTTCGAGAAGCCCGCCCAGGTCCTGCCGGAAGCGGTCTTTGTCGAGCTTTTCACGGGTCTCGATGTCCCAGAGGCGGCAGCTGTCCGGCGAAATCTCGTCGGCGAGGATGATGCGCATCATGTCGCCTTCATAGAGGCGGCCGCATTCGATCTTGAAGTCGACGAGCTGGATGCCGATGCCGAGGAAGAGGCCGGACAGGAAGTCGTTGACGCGGATGGCGAGCGCCATGATGTCGTCGAGTTCGGCAGGATTGGCCCAGCCAAACGCGGTGATATGCTCTTCGGAGACCATGGGGTCCGCGAGCGCATCGGACTTGTAGTAGAATTCGATGATCGAGCGAGGCAGAACCACGCCTTCCTCAATGCCGAGGCGAGTCGAAAGCGAGCCGGCGGCGACGTTGCGCACGACGATCTCAAGCGGGATGATCTCGACTTCCTTGATCAGCTGCTCGCGCATGTTCATGCGGCGGATGAAGTGGGTCGGAATGCCGATCTTATTGAGGTGCGTGAAGACGTATTCGGAGATTCGGTTGTTCAGAACGCCTTTCCCGTCGATGACTTCATGCTTCTTCTTGTTGAATGCCGTTGCATCGTCCTTGAAGAACTGGATCAGCGTGCCGGGCTCGGGACCCTCATAGAGGATCTTTGCCTTGCCCTCGTAAACGCGGCGGCGACGGTTCATGGGCGGTTTTCTCTGTTGTTGGCATCCCGGCGCGAAAGCGCGGACGCAGTGGATCGGTCTTTAGGGCGGTCCCTTAACGGAAAACCTTCGTTTTCACAATGCGCAGATCACCCCTTCCTGCCAAAACGTCGCGCCATCAGGGACTCACCTGGAATCGCGGAAGTTTGCATTGCACTTTGTACTCCCTTTTGATTAATGGGGAAACGAAACCGCACGATGGCGGCACAAAATGGGAGATCGATATGAGCGGCATTGGTGATCGCGAAAAGGCCTTTGAAAACAAGTTCGCCCACGATCAGGAGCTGCGCTTCAAGGCTGAAGCGCGTCGCAACAAGCTTCTCGGTCTCTGGGCCGCCGGTCTGCTCGGCAAGGCCGACCCGGACGCCTATGCGAAGGAAGTCGTTGCTGCCGATTTCGAAGAGGCCGGTGACGAGGACGTGATCCGCAAGGTGATGGGGGATCTGACGGCTGGTGGCGTATCGATCACCGACGAAGAACTGCGCACGAAAATGGTCGAGTTCCTCGGACAGGCCATCGAGCAGATCCAGAACGCCTGATCCAGGATCTGTATTCATCGACATCGATCCGCCCCGGCTTATGCCTGGGCGGATTTTTTGTGTTTTCTGAGGAGCTCGGTCACATCTGCCACGCTGGCGGGCCAGGCCAAGCCATATCCTTGCAGCACGTCGCAGCCGAGGCGGCTGAGGATGCGGGCGTGCTCTTCCGTTTCCACACCTTCCGCCGTCACCTTGATGCCGAGCGAGCGGGCGATCTGGATGATCGACTTCACGAGGATCCTCTGCTCCTGGCTGTCGGGCACGTGTTCGATCAGCTGCCGGTCGATCTTGAGTGTCGTTGGCTTGAGGTTGAGCAGGCCGACGATCGACGCATGACCGGTGCCGAAATCATCGATCTCGATATCGATCGCCAGCCGGCGCAACATGTCGAGGTTGCTCATCACGGCGGCGTCCTGGCGGTCCAGGAAGACACTCTCCAGGAGTTCGAAGGAAACGGTTCCAGGCTTGATGTCGAGGTCGTGCAGTCCGCGAGCAAGGTCCGGATCTGTCAGCCGGCGTGCCGAGACGTTCACCGATATCTTCGGCGGCGCGATGCCGGCGGCGCGCCAGCCCTCGAGATCGGTGAGTGCCTTTTCCAGAATTAGGCCATCGATCTGGGCGAGCACGCCGTATTCTTCTGCGATCGGCAGGAATTTGTCCGGGCCTATGATCCCCCTTGTCGGATGCCGCCAGCGGGCGAGGCATTCCGCGCCGACCACTGACCGCGTCCGGGCATCGAACTGAAGCTGGTAGTAGGGGAAGATCTCGTCGTTCTCCAAAGCCCGCAAAAGCTCGCCGGAGAGGCGGCTTGCGTCGGCCAGCATGGTTCTGCTGGCCGGTGCGTAGAATTCGTAGCGGTTGCGGCCGAGGTTCTTTGCCTTGTAGAGCGCGATATCGGCGTTTTGCAGGAGCTGCTTGGGGTCGATGTCCCGTGTCAGCGTATGCGCGATCCCGATGCTCGCGCCGAAGCGGCATTCCTGCCCGTTGTACCAGGCCGGCTGGCGCATGTGGGCAATAATCCGGCTGGCAACCGCCGAAATTGTGGATGTCGCCCCTTCGTGGTCGATAATGACGACGAATTCGTCGCCCCCGATGCGGGCAGCAAAGTCCTTGACGCGGATGTTTTCGCGCAGGATGCGGGCCGCAAGCGTCAGCATGGCATCGCCGGCACCGTGGCCGAGGGTATCGTTGATCTGCTTGAACCGGTCGAGGTCGATGTGGAGGATCGCAATGCCGGCGCCCAGCGTGCCTTTGCCAGCGCGCCACTCCTCGAGTTTCTCTTCCAGATAGCGCCTGTTCGGCAGGCCCGTCAGATAGTCGTGCAGGGCCGATTGTTCGGCCTCAAGCCGGGTCCGCTCCAGTTCCGCATTGCGGGCCTCGGCAAGGGTCTTTTGCTGTTCCAGTTCCTGCCGGAGGCGCTGGTCTTCTGTAACGTCCCAGTTCACACCGATCATCTTCAGCCGGCCGTCATGATCCATGAAGGGAAGGCTGTTCGCGCGGATGTACCGGGTGCTGCCATCCTTGGCGATGATTCGATAGTTGTCGGTAAAGGGCTTCAGCTCGGCGATCTTGGCTGCGACATGCGCCAAGGTGCGGCTGCGGTCTTCCGGATGCAGCTTGCTTTCCCAGAAGCCGCCGATCTGGACGTCGCAATCGTTTTCGACTTCGAAGATGCGGCGCATCCCTTCGTCCCACTCGCTCGTGCCGGCTTCGAAATCGGTCTCGAAGATGCCGATCCCGGAAATGTCGACGGCGAGCTTTAGGCGACGCGACAGGCCATCAAGCCATTCTTCCTGCTGTTTGCGGGCAGTAATGTCAGTGTCGGTGCCGACGATCCGGGCAGGCTTGCCCTCTTCGTCCCGTTCGACGCATGCGCCACGGCATTCGATCCAGACATAGTGACCTTCCCGGTGCAGCTCGCGATATTGGAAGACGGTGTATTCCGGGTCGCCGGCATTCTGTCGTTCGATGCAGTGGACGACGCGCTCGCGATCCTGGGGGTGCACCAGCTGCAGCCAGTCCTCCATGGTCGGCGGGAAGGGATCGCCGGGCCTCATGCCGCGGATCTGTCGCCAGATCTCGGAATAGTAGAGTTCACCCGAGCTGCGCTGGTCCCATACGCCTGAGAGCGAGCCAACAAGCGCGTGGTTCCATCGGCTCTCGCGTTCCTTGACCTCGTAAAGCTCCCGGCGGAGGCTGGTGATGTCAGTCAGCTGAAGGAGCGTCGGCGCTGGTCCTGAGCCATGGACGCTTGGGCCGGCAAGGGTTGCGATGAAGTGCCGGCGATCTGCGTTTGCCTTGGTGATCTCGAGGACCGAGGGGATGCCATCCATCATGCGGCTGAGGGCCACGACCATCTTCGGCGCGTCTGCGCCATTCAGCCACTCTACGACATTATGTCCCGCGATATGCTGCTCGCCAAAGGCCCCGCACATCGCTTCGTTTGCATTCCGGATGATGCCATCCGGTTCCAGCCATGCTGCAGGCCAGGGCAGTTGCGATATGTCCATTTCACCTGCACCAGGAGTGGCAGAGGTGGCTGCTTTTGGGTGCAAAATCATGCTCCTGGCCTCGAATGGTTGCAGGAAGTCTATGAGTGCCAACTTAAGAAGGGTTTAAACTTGGTCGTTTCCGGCGAACATTAAGACCAAGTTTGCAATTGGTCGCAGGCGGCGTCGCCGGATGCGCTGACCTTACAAGCGCCCGATAAACTGGGCGAAGACCATCGTACCCTCGGGCCAGGGACCATGGCCGGATTCTGCATTGATATGGCCGGATTCGCCCGCATCGATCAGGAAGGATCCCCAGGCGTTCGCGATTTCCTCGGCATGCGCATAATCCCCGAAAGGATCGTTGCGGCTGGCGATCATGATCGACGGAAAGGGAAGCGGAAGACGCGGATAGGGCCCAAAGGTCATCAGGTGCTTGGGGCGGATGTCGGGGTTGGCGACGTCAGGAGGAGCCACCAGAAAGGCGCCGGCTACACGCTGTTTCATCTCCGGGATCGCATGCACGATGGCGGGCACCCCGAGGGAGTGGCCAACGAGCACGACGGGCTTCGTGGATGCGTTCACCTCTTCGGCCACACGGGCAATCCAATCCTCGCGAACCGGCTTCGACCATTCGGCCTGCTCCACGCGCCGTGCCGTCGAGAGCTTCTGCTCCCAGCGGGTCTGCCAGTGTTCGGGGCCGGAATTGGTATAGCCGGGGACGATCAGGATTTCTGCTTCGGAGACTTTCATGGCTCCTATCTGCGGTCCCGCCGGGGCGACGTCAAGATTTCTCAAAGCTGAACTGGCGATAAAAAATAATACGTAACACATACTAGTTCGGGGCTTGTCCCGATGTTACGATCTTCCTGTCCTAGATCGGGAGGAGATCGGTCTGGGCGTCTATCGGGAGGAATTTCATGAAGCACATCCATATGATGGCTGCAGCCATGCTGCTGCCTTGGCTCGCTCCGTCCGCCGCGCAGGCGGCAATCGCCTGCGCTGACCTTGCCAAGGACGGCAACCACCCATCCACGGTGACCCTTACCGAGGCTGTCGACACTCCAGCGAGTGAAGAGGTGCCGGTGGCCCATTGCCTCGTCAGGGGGCAGACGACGGAAAGGCAGGGCATGGACGGAAAGGTCTATGCGATCCGCTTTGAATTGCGGCTACCGAACGCCTGGAATGAACGTTTCGTCCATCAGTTCAATGGCGGCAATGATGGCGCGGTGGTGCCGGCGCTCGGCATCCTGCTTGGCGGGCGCAAGAGCGAGACCGCACTGGGACGCGGCTACGCGGTGGTGTCCAGTGACGCAGGCCATGACGGGAAGGCCAATCCTGACAAGGGGCTGGCTGGCGGTGCCGCCTTTGGGTTCGACCCGGAAGCGCGCCGTGACTATGGCTACGCAGCCGTGGCAACCCTCCAGCCAATTGCAGAAGAGATTGTCGAGGCCCATTACGGCAAGCCGATCGCATTCCGATATGGTCTGGGCAGTTCCAATGGTGGGCGCCATGCGATGGTGGCTGCAGAGCGCATGCCAAAGGTCTTCGACGGATTGCTGGTCGGCTATCCCGGTTTCAACCTTCCGAGGGCCGCCGTGCAGCATGCGCTCGATATTCAGGCCTGGAGCAGTGTCGATGAAGATATCGCAAAATCCTTCAGCCGCGATGACCTGAAGCTCGTGGCTGACAGCGTCCTTGGCGCCTGTGACAAGCTGGATGGCGCAGAAGATGGCGTTATTGCCGACGCGGACAGCTGCGAGCAGTCCTTCGACATCACGTCGCTGACCTGCGAGGGCGACGCTACCTCCGGATGCCTGAGCACCAAGCAGGTTGATGCGCTGAAAACCTCCCTGGCCGGCCCGGTGGATGCATCGGGCAATGCGCTTTACAGCCGGTGGATCGTCGATACGGGCATCGCATCCGGCAATTGGCGCACCTGGAAGATCGAAAGCCCGATCGAGGCCTGGAAGAACAAGCCGATCATCGGTGTGATGGGCGCGGCATCGCTGGCGCAGGTGTTTACGACGCCGCCGACGGCTGTCGGTGGCACGCCCGAGGAGTTGATCGCCTTCCTCCGAGACTTCGATATTGCCCGCGACGGGCAGAAGATCTTCGCGACAGATCAAACCTTCCAGCAATCCGCCATCGACTTCATGGTCCCGCCCGGGGCTGCGGATCCCAGGCTTGAAGCGTTCCGTCAGGCGGGCCACAAGATGATCGTGTTCCACGGCAATTCCGACCCTGTCTTTTCGGTGGTGGATACGGTCAACTGGTATCGCAAGCTCGACGAAAACCTCGATGGCTCCGCCTCCGATTTCGTCAAGCTCTACCGCATCCCCGGCATGCCACATGGCGCTGGCGGACCGAGCTTCGACGATTTCGACTTCTTTGCGCCGCTTGTCGACTGGGTCGAGAAGGGCAGGGCGCCGGAGGCTATCCCTGCCGGTGTGACGGAGGGTAATAAGGAGGCAGGTCCGCTCCAAGGGGAGCGTTTCGTCTATTGCCCCTATCCCTCGGTTACGCGCGCTAGTGATGATCCGGGTGCTGAAGGCGAAGCACGCTACGCCTGCCGATAACTGAGCCGACGACTGGTGGCGCCCAGCGTCATCAGTCGCTTCACGGCTTCGTGCGCCGTTGGGCGCGACAGGAAGGATATTAGCTGATACACTAAATCCTTAATCAGCATGTCTGGTGCGTCGATCGGATGACGATGCGCCAGAGGATACAGACGGCGCGTTGTCGCGACCCTCTCGGCCCGACGCCGCCCCGCATTTCACTTTGCAGCTAGACGATCCAGTTTGCTCGAGGAGGAAGTGAGAATGTCGACTTTCCATGTGATGACCAATGCTACCGGTAACATCGAACGGCCCGCGGTTCGCCAGATCGCAGTGTCGGATGTCTTTGCGTCCCTGCGTGAAGGCTATGAGGATTTTCGCGAAAAGCCTTCGCATTATGCCTTTGTCGCGCTGATCTATCCCATCGCCGGGGCCCTGATGATCGGCTGGAGTGCCGGCGTCGAGCTCCTGCCGATGGTCTACCCTCTGTTGACCGGCTTTGCCCTGCTCGGGCCACTGATGGCGCTCGGGCTCATGGAAATCAGCCGGCGCCGCGAACTTGGCCAACCGGCCGACTGGTCGAACGTGCTCGACCTCTTCAAATCGCCATCACTGCCGTCGCTCCTGATGATGAGCGCCTATCTCGTCACCTTGTTCATGGTCTGGCTGGTCGTGTCCCGCGGGCTCTACCTCTCCATGGTGGGTGACTATCCCGCGCCGGGTGTGTTCGCCTTCGCGACCGGTATCTTCGACCACCCGAACGCCTGGGCCTTCCTGTTCTGGAGCAATGGCTTCGGCTTCCTGCTGGCTCTCGTGGCCCTGACGATCAGCATCGTGGCTTTCCCGATGTTGCTCGACCGCGACTGCGGGGCAGCGGCGGCTGTCGGCACATCGGTCCGGGCAAGCCTTGCCAATCCGGTGCCGGTTGCGGTCTGGGGCCTCATGGTCGCGGGCTTGCTTGGGATCGGAATGGCGACGCTGATGGTCGGCCTCGTGGTCATCGTGCCGGTGCTCGGGCACGCGACCTGGCACTTCTATCGCCGGCTGGTGGTCTAGGCTTCGGCCGGGGCAATCACGCCCGGCTCAAAGCATAGGCGCCAACCGCCACCACGGACAGGACGAGAGGCACAATGCGTTTGCCTCTCGTTCTGCCGATTGCCGCAAGAGCCGCCATTGCGCTCAAGGCTGCGAGGAGGAGTAGGGTCGAGACGAGTTTCCTGCTGCCGTCGGTCTCGATGGAGCTTGCGGCAAAGGTCGGATCGAGTTCAGCCATCCAGTCATATTTGCTGCCGCCAAGGAGCAGGATGCCGAAAACCGCGGTCGCATAGATCGCCAGGATGGCGAGGCGCACCAGACGCTGCATGACATGTCCTTCGATCGAAACGAAACGGGCGCGGATTTCTCCGCGCCCGCCATCTCATCTTGTCGCGTTGCCGCGTCCGGTCAACCGAAGACGCGGGCGAAAATCGTGTCGACGTGTTTGGTGTGATATCCGAGGTCGAACTTCTCGCGGATGTCTTCTTCCGAAAGGGCGGCGCGAACCTCTTCGTCGCCGAGCAGTTCTTCCAGGAAATCTGCGCCCTTTTCCCAGACCTTCATCGCATTGCGCTGGACGAGACGGTAGCTATCCTCACGCGAGACGCCGGCCTGCGTTAGTGCCAGAAGCACGCGCTGGCTCATGACCAGGCCCTTGAATTTGTTCATGTTCTTCAACATATTCTCGGGATAGATGACGAGCTTTTCGATGACGCCGGCCAGACGGTTCAGGGCGAAATCAAGGGTGATGGTGGTGTCTGGGCCGATCGCGCGCTCGACGCTCGAATGGCTGATGTCGCGCTCGTGCCAGAGGGCCACGTTTTCCATGGCAGGAACGACCGACATGCGAACGAGCCGGGCGAGACCGGTGAGGTTTTCGGTCAGGACCGGGTTGCGCTTGTGCGGCATGGCTGACGAGCCCTTCTGGCCCGGCGAGAAGAACTCTTCGGCTTCCAGAACTTCCGTGCGCTGCATGTGGCGGATTTCGATCGCGACGTTTTCGATCGAAGAGGCGATGACGCCGAGCGTGGCGAAGAACATCGCGTGGCGGTCGCGCGGGATGACCTGGGTCGAGATCGGCTCCGGTACGAGGCCGAGCTTTGCGCAGACATGCTCTTCGACGCGCGGGTCGATATTGGCAAAGGTGCCGACGGCGCCGGAGATCGCGCCGGTCGCGACTTCAGCGCGGGCATTGACCAGACGATCGCGGTTGCGGGCCATCTCGGCATAGAAGCGGGCAAAGGTCAGGCCCATGGTCGTCGGCTCGGCATGAATGCCGTGGCTGCGACCGATACGCACCGTGTCCTTGTGTTCGAAGGCGCGGGCCTTGAGGGCTGCCAGCACGCGGTCCATGTCGGCGATCAGGATGTCGGCGGCGCGAACCAGCTGGATGTTCAGCGTCGTGTCCAGCACGTCCGACGAGGTCATGCCCTGGTGGACGAAGCGGCTATCCGGGCCGATGAATTCGGCGAGATGCGTCAGGAAGGCGATGACGTCATGCTTGGTCACGGCCTCGATCTCGTCGATGCGGGCGACGTCGAATTCGGCCGGGCCACCCTTTTCCCAGATGGTGCGGGCGGATTCCTTGGGGATCACACCGAGATCGGCGAGCGCGTCGCAGGCATGGGCCTCGATCTCGAACCAGATGCGGAACTTGGTTTCGGGGGACCAGATGGCGACCATTTCCGGCCGGGAGTAACGCGGGATCATCGGGCTCGTCTTTCGTTGGACTTGAAATGCTGGCCCCCCTTAGCAAAGTGGGGCGGCAAGCTCAACGGCTGCGGCGGGCCATCACGACGCTCAAGGCGATAAGCATGGCAAAACCGGCCGGCAGCAGATGCCGCACACCCAGCACCGCGAACTGATAGAGGGCCACGGCGGTCGTGTAGAACATCTGGTAGCCCCAGATGCGTGAGGCAAAGGGTGCGTGCCAATGGGCATAGAAATAGCGGTATTGTAGCGCGTAGAGGCCGGCCGTTGCGCCGATGGTGACAATACCGAGGAGCAACACCCATCCAGCGAGAACCACGGATGGCCGACGCCTCTGGGTCGCTATATGAATCAGCGGCAGCGCGACAATCCAGCCTAGGAGGCCGCCGCCTGCGTAAATCGCCGTCAGGCCGAGATCATGGCTGCCGGTGGCGCGACCGAAGACATGGACCGAGAGCAGGAAGCTTGCCGCCATGGCAAGGCCCCAGGCGATCGAACCGAAGATCCACAATGCAGCCGGTGGAAACCATCGCCACTGCGTCAAGGCTTCACCGGAACGGCGAGCCAGCGCAGATTGTTGCCCTCGAATCCGAGGGAGACGACCTGGATCATGACCATGTGCGGCGCGGGCGAGCCCATGGCAGGCGTCACCACGCCGCCGATCGCATAGGCGCTCGGGCAGTTGCGGCTCTTCGGGACGGACTTGTCGCGATAGACCTCGCGCCGCGTGTCAGGCTTCTTGTCATCGGCGAGCGACAGCGCAAAGCCCTGAACATTGACGTTCATGCTGCGGCAGAGTTCCTGGGCCTCAGCGCCGAATTCTTCCAGAGACAGGCGATGGATGCCATCGGAGACGTACAAGCTCGGGAAGGCCTGATAGCGCCGCTCGCGAACCTGTTCCGACAATTCCCCAATCGGCGACAGGGCGACCAGAAAGCCCGGGTCGTCACCGATCTTTCTGACGTCGAGGATCGTCTTTGCCTGAGCGAGGCTCTCACGCCGCGCTTCGCCGACCGATGCTTCTTCGCGACGGATCAGCACCGACACCGGTGTGCCGGGCACGTATGCGTCGGTCTGCGTGTCGATCACCTGGATTTCCGCGTAAGCGAAACCGGAGCCGTCCTGCTGGCCGAATTGCTCGAAGGCGAAAAACCTGCCGTCCGGAGAGAAGCCGATCGGTCGCATCTCCGCCACGTCACCGGCGCTGACGGCGGTGGCCGTCAGGAGAACGAGTGCAATGGCGGAAAGCGTGATCCTCAACCGCGACCTCCCTCGGCTGCCTTGCGCAGAGTGTCGACCGTCTTGCGGTAGTCGTCAACGCCCTTGCCCTTGAAGATCGCGGAACCCGCGACGAGGGCATTGGCGCCGGCCTTGGCGATCTCCGCGGCATTATCAGCCGTCACGCCACCGTCGACTTCGAGATCGATCGGGCGGTTGCCGATCAGGGCATGGGCCTTGGCGATCTTGTCGGTCATGGCGGGAATGTACTTCTGGCCGCCGAAGCCCGGGTTGACGCTCATGATCAGGATGAGGTCGAGATCATCCATCACGTGCTCAAGGACCGAGAGCGGGGTCGCCGGGTTGAGCGAAACGCCGGCCTTTTTGCCGAGTGCCCGGATGGTTTGCAGCGAACGGTGCAGATGCGGTCCTGCTTCCGCATGAACGGTGATGATGTCACAGCCGGCATCGGCGAAGGCCGCCAGATAGGGATCGGCAGGCGCGATCATCAGATGGCAATCGAACACAGCCTTGGTGTGCGGGCGCAGCGTCTTGATCACCGCCGGGCCGAAGGAGATGTTCGGCACGAAATGGCCGTCCATGACGTCGAGATGCACCCATTCCGCGCCGGCATCGACGACATCGCGGACTTCTTCGCCGAGGCGGGAGAAGTCGGCTGCGAGAATGGAGGGCGAGATCAGGAGAGGGCGGGTCATCTTGGTATCCTCGACGGGCAGTACGATTGCGCGCCGTCCGGGCGTTGCTTGCCTTGGCGGACGGGGCGATGGCTCGGCGACCGCATAGCATCGGCGACCCCGGGCGGCAACCATGCCTTGGGATGAGAACGTCCCATCGCCATGCCTGCCCTTGACGATCGCCGCCTGGCCCTTCATCCCTCGGACACATCAAAGCAGTCTGGGAGGACGACATGGCCAAGTTCGCAATCATCACCGGTGGCAGCTCCGGCATCGGCCGGCATCTGGTCTCGGCCTTTGCGCGCGAGGGTTATGACGTCGCCTTCACCCATCTTGGCCAGAGTGATGCCGCTGCCGAAGTCGAGGCGGAGGCCGCAGCGCTTGGCGGGCGCGCCGTGGGCCGAGAATGCGAGGTGGCCAACAGTTCAGCAATCGAAGCCTTCCTCGACGAGGTGATTGTCTGGGCGGGCCAGACACCCGATGTGCTGGTCAACAATGCCGGCATCCAGACCTGGGCCTCGATGCTCGAGCTTTCCGAAGAGCGCTGGGATGCCGTGATCAGCACCAATCTCAAGGGTACGTTCCTGAATACCCAGCGTGTCGCCCGACGCATGGTCGCTGCCGGTAAAGGTGGGGCGATCATCAATCTCGGCTCCGGCTGCAACAAACATGCCTTCCCGAAGCTCGTCGATTACACCGCCTCCAAGGGTGGCATCGAGCAGCTGACCAAGGTGTCTGCCGTCGAGCTCGGGCCGCATCAGATCCGCGTCAACTGCGTGGCGCCGGGCGCCATCGAGACGGCCCGCACGCAGGCTGAGGCGCCCGATTACGCCAAGACATGGGGAGACGTCACGCCGCTCCGCCGCGTCGGCACGCCGGAGGATATCGCAGGTCCGATCCTTTTCCTCGCCGGACCGCAATCGGCTTTCGTTACCGGCCAGACAATCTGGGTCGATGGCGGGGTGTTCAGCCAGGCCTTCTGGCCCTATCGCGACTGAGGGCTTTTACTGCGTCTTTTCCGGCACCGGCACGAACCGGTCGCCCTGCCACTCCAGCAGGCGATAGGGGTTCTCGGTCAGTTCGTGATCCTCGCCGAAGGTGACCGGGCCGAGCGCCGTCTCGAAGGTCGTGCCGATGAGGGCATCCGCGACGGGCGTGCCCATGGCTGAGGAAATGCCCCAGGCATCCGCAAGGATGGTCACGGCTGAATGGGCGGGCACGACATAGCCTTCCGGCGTGATCTTCGCCTCTGTGAGTTCAGCCGCAAGCGCTGCGGCGGCAGGCTCCTGGGGTGTCTCGATCAGACCGACTGCGAGCACGCCATCTTCCAGAGGCACAGGCTCGTCGGCCGCGCGCATGGCCTCGCCGCCGAGCAGGGTCAGCGACAGGCCTTCCGCCTTCGCGTCACGGGCGATGACCGCCACGTCGCCGCGGTCGCCTCCGATAAAGGCGTGGGTGATGCCGGCAGCTTTCACGCGCCGGACAAGCGTCAGTTGCTGCTCCTGGCCCGGACGAAAGGTATCGACAAAGGCGGGCTTCAGGCCGCGCTCTTCAAGGCTCGTCCGGATTGCCTCTGTCAGTTCCCGGCCACGGATGGTGCCGTCTTCGAGAAGGGCGACGGCTGAACCCGCCCAGTCGCGCAGGATGACATCCGAGAGCTTGGCAGCCTCCTGGTCGGCATTCGGCGCCAGGCGGAAGAGCGGCGAGCCCGCCTTGATCGCATCTTCCATCAATCCCTTCCAGCGAACCGAAAGGGTGAGGGCTGGCACATTGGCCTGCTTAAGCGCGGGAAGGGCGTCCTTCAAACTCTCGCTGCAAAGAAATCCGATGGCGGCTGTGGCACCCGCTGCCGAAATCGCGTCCGCAATCACCTTGCCACTGCCTTCGCTGCAGGTCTCGTCGATTTCGACGAGCGTGATCGAGAGCTTGCCCGCAGCCAGGGTTGCGCCCTGGCGAACCTGGTCTCCGAGCACTGCGAAAGGGCCATTCTGGGGTGCGACGACCGCAATCTTGAACTCGGCGGCCGTGGGCGCGCCGAGGCTGACGCCCAGGAGCAGCGAGGTTGCGAGAGCAAGTTTCAACAGGGGCTTCTGCATCATGGCGCAATCCTAGCCGAAAGCGCAGCCAATTGGAAATGCTGGCTTTCCGGCCTTCGTGGGGTGGTTGGAACGAAATCGTTCTCCTGTTGTGGAAAAGGTAAGGGCCGCGGCCCATATTGCGGTTTCTACGGGGGATGCCTTCAAGGGGAGACGTGAATTTGAGCATGCAAGGTCTGGATCCGGTCGCCTATCGCGAAGCCATGAGCCGCTATGCGGGGCATGTGCAGATCGTGACGACGGAGCATGAGGGTGTCAGGCGTGGCGTGACGATCACGGCGGCATGCTCTGTCTCCGACAGTCCACCGACCGTGCTCGCCTGCCTCAACAACAGCAATCCGAGCAATGCCGTGCTGTTCGAGAGCGGACATTTTGCCTTGAATACGCTGGGTGCCCATCACCAGGATCTCGCCAATGCCTTTGCCGGCTTCGGCAAGCTGACGTCCGAAGAGCGTTTCGCGCTTGCAGAATGGCAGGTTATGGAGACGTGCTCGCCCGTGCTCTCCGATGCGATCGTCGCCTTCGACTGCGTGGTCACCGACCGTAAGGTCACCAACACGCATACGGTGCTTTTCGGTGAAGTGAGGGCGGTACATTTCGGCGCGCGTGAGCCGTCGCTCATCTATCTGGACCGAGGCTACCGCACGCTATAAGCTTCCGCTCAAACATGGGAGGAGACATGGCAGAAACCTCGGGAAAGGTCCTGCCGGAGACGATCGATGGCATCATCGATCTTCTGTCGGCGGAGGATTATCTGGCGGCAAAGCCGCTTGCGACTGTGCTGTTCCTGGCTCTCAGGATGAAGCGTCCGCTGTTTCTGGAAGGCGAGGCGGGCGTCGGCAAGACCGAAGTCGCCAAGGTGCTCGCCAAGGCCCTCGACCGTCCGCTGATCCGACTGCAGTGTTACGAAGGTCTCGACGTCGCTTCCGCCGTCTACGAGTGGAATTATCCGGCCCAGATGCTGGAAATCCGCATGGCTGAGGCCTCGGGCGTCTCGGACCGCTCGCGGCTCGAGAGCGACATCTTTTCCGAACGCTATCTCATCCGCCGCCCTGTCCTGCAGGCGCTTGAGGGACAGCCCGGCCGGGCGCCGATCTTCCTGATCGATGAACTCGACCGCACCGACGAGGCCTTCGAGGCGTTTTTGCTTGAAGTGCTCTCCGATTTCCAGGTGACGATCCCCGAATTCGGAACGGTGAAGGCCGCCGAGCCGCCGATCGTCATTGTGACGTCCAACCGGACGCGCGAAGTGCACGACGCCTTGAAGCGTCGTTGCCTCTATCATTGGGTCGATTATCCGGCCGCTGCCGACGAACTCGCCATCATCAGGCGCAAGGTGAAGGGCTGCAACGAGCAGCTCTCCCGACAGATCGTTGCCTATGTGCAGAAGCTCAGGACCGTCGATCTCTTCAAAAACCCTGGCATCGCAGAGACCATCGACTGGGCGACAGCGCTTACCGAACTCGATCGCCTCGCACTCGATCCGGAGACAATTGCAGATACGCTGGGCACGCTCCTGAAATATCAGGAGGACATTGCCCGCATTCAGGGGAGCGAAGGCGAAAAGCTGCTTTCCGAGGTCAAGGCCGAGTTGCTGGCGAAGGCTGGCTGAGATGGAAACCTTCGGGCCGCACCAGGGCAGCGGACGCGACGGCATCGTCGTGCCGCCACCGGCTCAAGGGGACGGGCGGCTTGCCGACAATATCGTGCATTTCGCGCGCGTGTTGAGAAAGGCTGGCCTGAAGCCTGGGCCGGGTGCTGTGATCGACGCCATCGCCGCGATCGATGCGATCGGCTTCGGCTCGCGCGTGGAGTTTCATGCGGCGCTGTCGGCCATCTTCGTCAAACGCCACGAGGACCAGCCCGTTTTCGACGAGGCCTTTTCGATCTTCTGGCGCTCGCGGGATATCGTCGGCAAGATGATCGCGCTGATGTCGCCGGTCGCGGCGATTGGCGAGCGGCAGAAGCCGAAGGCTGGCGGTGCGCGGGTCAGTGACGCGCTGTTTGCCGACAAGAGCCGTGAGCCGAAGCCGCGCGACGAGCCCGATGTCGAGATCGATGCGCGGCTTACGGTTTCCGGCCAGGAGGTGTTTCGCCGGCTCGATTTCGGGCAGATGACCGCCAGCGAGCTTAAGGAAGCCCGCCGCGCCATCGAACGGCTCGCCATGCCGCTCGATCTGGTCGAGACCCGTCGCTATCGGCTGTCACCCCGCGGGCGGATCATCGATCCGCGGGCGACGATGCGGCAATCGCTGCGTACCGGCGGTGACCTGATGTTGCCGAAATTCCGCGAGCGCCGGCAACAGCCGCCACCGCTCGTCATCCTCGCCGACATCTCCGGCTCGATGAGCCAGTACACCCGCATCTTCCTGCATTTTCTCCATGTGCTGACCGAGCGCCGCCGCCGGGTGCACACCTTCCTGTTCGGCACCCGGCTCACCAACGTCACCCGCCAGCTTCGCCACCGTGACCCGGACGAGGCGATCGCCCAATGCACCGATGCCGTCGCCGACTGGTCGGGCGGCACGCGTATCGGCGAGACGCTGAAGCTCTTCAACCGGCATTGGGCTCGGCGCGTGCTGGGGCAGGGCGCCGTCGTGTTGCTCATCACCGACGGGCTGGAGCGGGACGAGGTGGAGCTTCTGTCGCGGGAAACCGATCGCCTGCACCGCTCCTGCCGCCGCCTCGTCTGGCTCAATCCGCTGCTGCGTTTTGCCGGTTTCGAGGCCCGCGCACGGGGCGTCCGCGCCATGCTGCCGCATGTCGACGAGTTGCGCTCGGTGCACAATCTGGAAGTCCTTTCGGATCTGGTGCAATCTTTGTCCGGCGCACCGGATCGAGACTGCGACCCGAAGCGTTACCTCGGTTCTGGAAGGAGCCCGTCATGACCACAGAGACCATTCTGCGCGACCCACTCGCGATTGCCGAGACTTGGCACGCCGAAGGCCGGTCCGTCGCCATCGCCACTGTCATCGAGACCTGGGGCTCGGCACCGCGCCCGGTCGGTAGCCATCTTGTCATCGACGGCGAGGGGAATTTCGAAGGCTCGGTTTCCGGCGGTTGCGTTGAAGGGGCCGTCATTACCGAAGCGCTCGACGTCATCGAGAACGGGGCAGCAAAGATGCTGGAGTTCGGTGTCGCCGACGAGACTGCCTGGCGCGTCGGGCTCTCCTGTGGCGGGCGCATCCGCGTGCATGTCGAGAGGCTCGGCTGATGGACGTTTCGACGCTTACGGCCTTGAATTCCGCCAAGCGCGATCGTCGCGGCGCCGTGCTGGTAAGCGATCTCGCCGCAGGAACGTCCCGGCTGATCTCGGAAGATCAGGTGCCGACTGGTGACCTCGGACAGGAAATCGAGGCGCGGCTGCTCTCCGGCAAGTCGGGTATGGTCGAGATCGACGGTCGGAGCCTCTTCCTCAACGTGTATCTCCCGCCGCCGAGGATCGTGGTGATCGGCGCCGTGCATATCAGCCAGGCGCTGGCTCCGATGGCGGCGCTTGCCGGCTTCGCGGTGACCATCATCGATCCGCGCACGGCCTTCGCCACCCCCGAGCGCTTCGCCGGCATCGACCTACGCGCCGACTGGCCTGACGACGTGTTTGCGAGCATGCCGCTTGATCGCTACAGCGCCATGGTCGCCGTCACCCATGATCCGAAGATCGACGATACCGGTCTGATCGCAGCCCTTAACGCCGGCTGTTTCTATGTCGGCGCGCTGGGTTCGCGCAAAACCCATGCAAAGCGCGTCGAGCGATTGATGGCGGTCGGTCTGGATGCTGATCTCCTTGCCGGCATCCGCGCCCCGATCGGTCTCGATATCGGTGCCGCCACACCGGCGGAGATCGCGGTTGCCATCCTCGGTGAGATCATCCAGTCGCTCAGAAGGCGCAGCCTCGTCTCCGCCTCGATTCCGCAAGAGGCCTCCGCATGAAGTTCGGGCCAATCCCGACCGTCGAGGCCGAAGGTACGATCCTCGCTCATTCCCAGCCACTCGCCTCCGGCAAGCTTTCGAAAGGCCATCTCCTGCAGGCCGCCGATATCGCGCGTCTGACCGCCGAGCACATCTCAACCGTGATCGCCTGTCGCCTCGAGCCGAGTGACCTGACGGAAGATGAGGCGGCCGAGAGACTGAGTGGCGCCATCCAGCCCAAAGGTCTCAGCCGTAGTCCCGCCTCGACGGGGCGGGTGAATCTCTACGCCAGCGAAAACGGGCTCTTTTTGGCGGAAAGGTCTGTCGTCGATCGGTTCAATGCCGTGGACCCTGACATCACCTTGGCCTGTCTCAGCGATCGTCGCGACGTGCGGGCCGGCGATCTCGTGGCGACGATCAAGATCATTCCGCTGGCGGTCGCAGGTGCGAGCGTGGAGCGCGCGACGACGATCCTTGAGCAAACTCGCGCCTTCGAAGTGGCCCCCTACCGCGCGCATCGCGTCCATCTCATTGCGACGCAATTGCCGTCGCTCAAACCGTCCGTCATGGAGAAGACGGCGCGCGTGCTCGAAGCCCGGCTCATGCCCTTGGCCAGCCGGTTGGTTTCAGAACGGCGCGTGGCCCATCGGGCCGAGGCTGTGGCAGAGGCATTGCGTGCGGCTCTCGAGGAAACACTGCCTGAACGAGATGATCCGCCCCTGATCGTCGTCTTCGGCGCCTCAGCGGTTGCCGATCAAGAGGATGTCATCCCCTCGGCCATCCGGCTGGCGGGTGGCGACGTCACCCAGGTCGGCCTGCCGGTGGATCCCGGCAATCTGCTTGTGCTCGGCCATGTCGATGGCGTGCCGGTCATTGGCGCGCCCGGTTGCGCCCGGTCGCCGAAGGAAAACGGCTTCGACTGGGTGCTGAACAGGATCCTCGCCGGTCATCCACCCGATCGGGCCGAGATGACAGGCTGGGGTGTAGGAGGCCTCTTGATGGAGATTCCGAGCCGTCCGCTGCCGCGCCTTGCCGCAACTGCAGACGCCGATCCTGCAGCATTCGGGCTGGTGGTGCTTGCTGCGGGTCGCGCGAGCCGGATGGGCGAGGGCGGGCGGCACAAGCTACTGGCTGAATTCGAGGGCGAGCCGCTTGTACGGCGCTCGGTCCGGCAGGCGGTGGAGGCGAAGTGTGGGCCGGTCACTGTAATCACCGGTCATCGCAGCGCGGAGGTCGCCGAGGCTCTTTCAGGGCTTGGCGCGCAGGTGGAGGAGAACCCGGATTTTGCGAGCGGCATGGCAAGCTCGCTGAAAGTGGGACTTGCCTCCATCGAGGCACAGGGACTGCCCGGGATGATGGTGCTGCTCGCCGACATGCCGAACGTCTCGTCCGCCGATATCGCGGCACTCGCCCAGGCCTATCGCAAGGCAGGTGGCAAGGCGATCGTGCGTGCAGTTTCCGATGGCCAGCGGGGAAATCCCGTCGTTCTGCCGGCTGCCACCTTCGAGGCCTTGAAGGCGCTTGAGGGCGATATCGGTGCGCGACCGGTAATCGAAAGTGCAGGCCTTGCCGTCATCGATGTCGAAATCGGATCCGCCGCTCGTCTTGATGTGGATACGCCCGAGGCTATTCTCGCAGCCGGTGGCATCCTGAGGGACTGAACATGGACAATGCGGCAATCGAGGAGATGTTCGAGGCGGTCGGCCCTGTGACGATACGACGGATGTTCGGCGGCAAGGGCATCTATGCGCGCGGCATCATCTTTGCGCTCGAACTGCGCGGGGAGTTGATGCTGAAAGGCGATGACGACAGTGCGGCACTGCTGGAGGAAGCCGGCGCCAAGCGCTGGCGCTATGAGGGCCGCAATGGCAGGCCCGTTGCCATGCCCTACTGGACGGTCCCCGACGAGGCGCTCGATGATCCCGACATGATGGCGAAATGGGCGCGGATCGCGCTCGATGCCGCGATCCGGGTCACCGAGCGGGAAGCCGCTCAGCGCAGATAAGTCAGAACTGTCTGTGTGAAGACCGAAAGCGGCTGCGGCAGATCGTCGAGATCAAACCAGCCAATCTCCGAGAGCTTGTCGGGTTCGGTGAGCTGCGGCTCGCCGGTCGTGTCATCGGTGACGTAGAGCAGGGAAATCCAGTGCTGGCGGTCCGCCTCGATCCGCTGCTCGGTCAGGCCGAGATAGCGGATTTCGCCAATCTCCAGCCCCGTCTCTTCCTCGGCTTCACGGCGCGCGGCAGTCTCTGCCGGCTCCATATGGTCGACCTTGCCGCCCACGATGTTCCAGTGGCCGGCTTCCGGTGCCTTCATGCGCTTGCACAAAAGCAGTTTGCCATCCCGAAGGATGGCAAGACCAACCCCGAGACCGGGGAAATCGATACCTGGCTGACCCAAGGGATCAGGCCTTTGCGGCAGCAACGATCAGCATGAAGGCAGGGATGTCATCGCCGAAGCCAACAGGCGTCGGGCCGTCGTCATGGTCATGGTGACGGTTGCGACGACGATCGCGGTTGTCGTCATTGGCCGGCGACGGATTGTTGCGGTTGTTGCGCGGGTTCTGATCGCGGCGCTTGTCCGTTCTGCGTTCCGCCGCTACCGGTTCTGCCTTGACCACTTCGACCTTCACCGCTTCTACCACCTGTTGTTCCTCTACCGGTTTGACATACTCGCTGCGCGTATCGGATTTATGACCGCCGCGCCGCTCGCGACCCTTGTCGCGGCCGCGTTTTCCACGGCTTTCGTCGTGGCTCTCCGCAGGCGCCGGAAGCGCCGACAGATCACCATCGAGCCATTCGATCTTCTGGTCGATCAGCTTTTCGATGGCATCGAGGAACTTGGTGTCGCTGCGCGTCACCAGGGTAAAGGCTGCACCCGACCGCCCAGCACGGCCGGTACGGCCGATGCGGTGAACATAGTCTTCGGCATGGATCGGAACGTCGAAGTTGAAGACGTGGCTGACATCCGGAATGTCGAGACCACGGGCTGCCACGTCGGATGCGACGAGCAGCGTGATCGCATTGGCCTTGAAGCCTGCCAGCATTGTGGTGCGCGAGCGCTGATCCATGTCGCCATGTAGGGCGCCGACTGAGAAGCCGTGGCGCTCAAGCGAACGGAAGAGGTCGGCCACATCCTTCTTGCGGTTGCAGAAGATGATCGCGTTCTTCAGGTCGTCCTGGGCGCGGATCAGGTCACGCAGCGTCGAACGCTTTTCGTAATCCTTGTTGTGGCAGGCAACCAGGCGCTGGGTCACGGTCTTCGCCGTCGAGGACGGCGGTGCGACTTCGATGCGCTCGGGGTTCTGCAGGAACTGGTCGGCCAGCTTCTGGATCTCCGGCGGCATGGTTGCCGAGAAGAAAAGCGTCTGGCGCGTGAAGGGGATCATCTTTGCGATACGCTCGATGTCGGGAATGAAACCCATGTCGAGCATGCGGTCGGCTTCGTCGATGACGAAGACTTCAACGCCGGTCATCAAGAGCTTGCCGCGCTCGCAATGGTCGAGCAGTCGGCCGGGCGTGCAGATCAGGACGTCTGCGCCGCGTTCAAGCTTGCGGTCCTGCTCGTCGAAGGACACGCCGCCGATCAGGAGCGCGACGTTGAGCTTGTGATTCTTGCCATACTTCTCGAAGTTCTCAGCGACCTGGGCTGCCAGTTCGCGCGTCGGCTCCAGAATGAGCGTGCGCGGCATGCGGGCCCGGGCGCGGCCCTTTTCGAGCAGCGTCAGCATCGGGAGAACGAAGGATGCCGTCTTGCCGGTGCCAGTCTGCGCAATGCCCAGAATGTCCCGCCGCTGCAGGGCCGGCGGAATGGCGCCTGCCTGGATTGGGGTCGGGATCGTGTAGCCGGCATCAGTGACGGCAGAAAGGACTTTTTGGCTCAGGCCAAGGTCAGCAAAAGTGGTCAAAGGGAAGTAGTTTCCGTTCCTGTTCTCGCGAACATCGCTCTATAGCCCTTGAGATTGGGCTCCAATGGTTGCGGCGAATAGTGGGAAACTGCCGGAAAGTCAAGGAAACAGGCGGATTTACCCCTACAAAGGCTTAATCTTCACCATTAATTGGCAAGAGTTGAGCAAACCAATTATAATGCATTCGCTTTCTGGGTGTCGCATAAGGCGAGTTTCCGGTTTTCGAATAGCCGCATCAATTGATCAGCGGCGTCAGTTTCATGCCGGCATTGAGAAAACGCATCGGATCGACGGGATCCCCATTGCGGCGGACTTCGTAGTGCAGGTGCGGCCCCGTTGACCGGCCCGTAGAACCCGAAAGACCGATCAATTGGCCCGGTTCAACCGTGTCGCCTTCGCTGACGAGAATGCGGGACATGTGGCCGTAACGGGTGGTGAGGCCAAGACCGTGGTCGACCTCGACCATGTTGCCATAGCCGCCGGAAAAGCCTGCAGTGACGACCTTGCCGCTGCCCGTCGAGCGGATGTCTGTGCCGGTCGGTGCCCTGAAATCGATCCCCGCATGCATGGCAAGGCCGCCGAAGAAGGGGTCGGGACGATTGCCGAATCGGCTGGTGATTTCCTGGCCCGGCGCCGGATTGGCAAAGGGCAGGCGTTTTGCGGTTCCGCGAACGGTTTCAAGACGGTTGAGGGCGGCGTCGAGCGCGTTGATCGAGGCATTGAAGTCGCGGTCCGACTGCGGCGCCAGGTAAGGACCGCCGACGGCGTC
Source organism: Allorhizobium sp. nf9_anc (assembly GCF_056323085.1). Taxonomy (NCBI): domain Bacteria; kingdom Pseudomonadati; phylum Pseudomonadota; class Alphaproteobacteria; order Hyphomicrobiales; family Rhizobiaceae; genus Allorhizobium; species Allorhizobium sp. nf9_anc. The sequence continues at coordinate 1,547,597 of NZ_CM150481.1, forward strand.
TGCCACCGGCAGAGCTGCAACCTCTTCAATCGGCACGCCCTGTCGCTTGAGAATGGCGGCGATCTCGTCCGCTGTCTGGGAGGCGCCGCTTGCCAGCTGATCGATGCGCTGCAATTGCTCTGCTTCGATCTCTTTCAGGGACAAGGTCATGTGGGAGAAGAGGCGGTCGGCACGATCGGCGACATTTTCGCCAGTCATCGGAACATAGCCGAGGGCGAGGGGCGGTTTCTCTGTTGTCGCTGATGGACGTGATGCGCCTTCGCCCCCGAGGAGAGCCGCGAAAGCTTCGGTGCCGTTTGCGAGAGCTGCCTGATCCTTGCCGTCGACGAGAGGCTTTTCGGCCGGGACCGGTCCGTCAGCGGGCAGGGGATCAGAGGGGGTGCCCTCGAGAAGGGCGCCGATCCGGCCATGCCGTGATGTCAGAGCCATCTGCTGTTCGAGGAGCTTTTCCACCTTCTCCTCGACGACCTGCTGGTCGAGCAGTTGCCGGGAGGTAACGCGGTCGACCTGAGCGCGCAGCGCTGCGATTCGGTCTTCGTATTCGTGCTGCATGCGTGCCTGCCGCGCCATGGTGGCGCCGATCAGATTGTCGCGCAGAACGAGGTAGGTCGTGGCGCCGAGATAGCCGATGGCCATTGTGCCAAGAAAGCAGACGGTGAGGGCAATCATCCAGGGGCGGATCGTCATGTGGCGTATCCGGTCGCCGCTCGCCAGGATGACGACGTGCTGCACCTTGCGCTTTCCGAAGACCTGGTTGTTTGAAGTCGTCGCCACGCTGACCCCCAATTCCTGCTCGATCAATCGCTGCCGCGCGAGTGTCCGATGGCGGTGAGTCGCCTGTCTGCTCCCGCTTTTAGGAGTTACGCATAATTAGGGTTAATGAAGCGTTAGGCGATTGGAATTGCGGTTCAAACCGAGGAATTGTTCTTGGATGAAAGCGAGCGGTAGAAGGATGGCGTGAGGCCGGCTTCGGCGCGGGCCACGTCGTTGAAAGGCGCTTTCAACTGGCCGCGAAAATTGGCACGCACAAGGTCCTGGAAGGCGCGCGCCGGGTCACGCTTTTCGCGGGCGCAGAGGAAGCGGAACCACTTCGCGCCAACAGCCACGTGGCCCTTCTCGTCCTCGTAGATGACCTTCAGGACGTCGGCACTGTCGATGTCCCCGGTCTCGCGCATCTTCTCCTGCAGTGCCGGCGTCACGTCGAGGCCGCGCGCTTCGAGAATGAGGGGCACCACCGCGAGCCTGGCCGTCAGGTCGTTCTTGGTCGAATGGGCGGCCTGCCACAGGCCGTCATGGGCCGGCATGTCGCCATAGTCGGCGCCGAGTGTCCGCAGGCGATCGCGCACCAGGTTGAAATGCTTGGCTTCCTCGAAGGCCACCTTCATCCAGCCGTCGAAGAAGGAATGCGGCACGGGCTCGGTGGCAAAGCGGGCCACGATGTCGAGGGCGAGATCGACGGCATTGAGCTCGATATGGGCGAGCGCATGCAGGAGCGCCACACGCCCTGGCAGCGTATGCAGCGACCGCTTGCCGACCGCCTTGGGTGGAACAAGTTCCGGTTTCTCCGGGCGGCCTGGTCGATCGGGAAGCGGTGGATCGAGCGGCGAGCGCAAGGACAGGCGGCGTTCCTGCCAGCGGATCGCCGCCGTTTGTGCGAGCGCCGTCTTCTCGTCGAGGTCGGCGCTCAGGATTGCAAGTGTGGCAGCGCCGCGAAGGGAGTGAAAAGCCGTCTCGGGCTGCGTCATCTCGGGCATGTCAGAGGGCCTGCGCGGCCTTCAGCACGGCTTCGGCATGGCCAGGAACCTTCACCTTGCGCCAGACTTCGGCCACCTTGCCAGATCCGTCGATCAGGAAGGTCGAGCGTTCGACACCCATATAGGTCTTGCCGTACATGCTCTTTTCCTTCCAGACGCCATAGGCTTCCAGTGCCGTGTGCTCTTCGTCTGCGGCAAGCACCACAGACAGGCTGTGCTTGGCTGCAAACTTGTCATGGCTCTTCACCGAATCGGGCGAGACGCCGATCACGGTCGCGCCCAGCTTTTCAAACTCTGCGCTGAGGCCCGAGAAGTCGATCGCTTCGGTCGTGCAGCCGCTCGTGTCGTCCTTGGGATAGAAGTAGAGAACGACTGGTTTTCCGGTGAAATCGGAGAGCGAAACGGTGCCGCCGCCGTTGCGGGGCAGGGAGAAATCGGGGGCCTTTTCCCCGGCAGTCAAATCCGTCATGGGATAACCTTTCTTTTGCCCGTTTTATGAGTGAATCTGGGCATCATCGATATATAGTCCGCTCCGAAGTCGTCCAGAGCGACTTGTTAGCGGCATCGGTCGACGGAGACAATCACCAGCACATGTCTGAGATCCGGGGCGAAAAGCTACGGTTTCGCAAGCGGGACATCGTGCCGCTGCATGCCCTTCCGTCCGCTCAGGCCGAAGATCCCCTCATCGTGCATTGTCCACCGCCGAAGCGGTCGCTGTTCCGTCGCTTTCTCAGGGTGCTGGCCGGCTTTGCCGGGCTTTGGCTCGTGGTGTTCTTCGCCGTCTATGCGGTGGTCGAAAGCGGTACTCTCGATGCAGCACTGGCACAGCGCGCCCAAGCGGTTCTGAACAATGCCCTGGGAGGGCAGTTCACAGCCAAGATCGGCGGCACCGAAGTCCGATTCTCTGACGGCATGGAGCTGACGGTCGAAGCGCGCGACGTCACCCTGCATGAGCAGGCCGGTGGCCAGCAGGTGGCCCTGACCCAATCCGTCCGCTTCATCGTCGAACCACTTGCCCTGCTCGGCGGTCGTTTCGTGATCCGTGAAGTGGTGAGTGAGGGTATCAATCTCGATGCCACGGTGCTGCCGAAGGGCAAGCCGATCGATCTGAGCGGTCTCCGGATCGACCAGGTTCCGGCGCGGCTGGCGGGCGCTTTCGAAGAGCTCGACAGGCTGCAGGGCATCATCGCGCGCGGCGGCCTCGACCGCATGCGTCTTGCCGGTCTGGAGATCGAGTCGACCAGTGCGAGCGGGCGACCGTTGATCATCGCGATCGATGACGTCGCGCTGGAGCGGGGCGAAGACGATTCGCTGTCGATCTTCGGCGCAGTCTCGGTCAATGGCCAGCAGACGGAGCTCACCGCGCTCACCACGAATGTCGGCGGTCGTGCCGAATCTTTGACGATGCGGATTGCCGATGTGCGGGTCACGCCATTTCTGCTCCGGCGCTCCAGCACCGGTGAGGCACGTCAGGGCATCGACGGCTCTGCCGAGCTGCTTTTGACGGCACGACGAGCCGATGGCGGGCAGGCGCCGGCGGTGTCGCTCGGCATCAACATGCGCAATGGCGGCTTCTACTCGGATGGCCAGCGCCAGGAACTGACAGACGCTGCGCTCAAGCTCTCCTACGACTTCTCCAAGGACACGATCGAACTTGCCGATTCCGTCGCGCGCTTCGGCGAGACGGTGTTCCCGCTCTCGGGTGGCATCATCGATCTCGACCGGCTTCCGGAGGGACCGAGTTTTGGCAAGGGGTTCGGCATCGATCTGGTGGTTACGGACGGGCGGGCGAATGTGCCCACGGCCGGCGAGACACCGTTCCCGTTCTTCCTGAAAGGCTATGGTCGCTATCTGGTCGGCGAGAACATGCTGCAGCTCGACACGCTGGATGCCTCGACGCCTGGTGGCAACATGCGTGGCAAACTGCAGGTGCGCTTCGGCGGCACGGGTCCCGAGATCCGCTTCAACGCGGAAGTGCAGAATATGGCGACCAGCGTCGTCAAGCAGCTCTGGCCCTACTGGATTGCTTCCAAGCCCCGGCAATGGGTGCTTGAGAACCTCTATGGCGGTACTATCCCGCGCGGCACGATCGACGTCTTCATTCCGCAGAACCGTCTGTCGATCGATCCGAAGCCCGTCCGCCTCAATGCCGACGAGCTGAAGATCGGCTTCGATCTCGAGGATGCCCGGCTGAACCTCACCGGTGATCTGCCGCCGCTTCGCGATGTCTATGGGCGCTTCGACATGCTGGGAGAACGGGTGGATGTCGACATCCGCTCGGCCGGTTCCTTCTTCCCGTCAGGACGCATGGTGAACCTCGATCGTGGGAAGCTCGTTCTGCAGGACGCCTATGAAAAGCCGCTGATGGCGGATCTGGAGCTCGATGTCAGTGGTGCAGCGGATGCCGTTGCCGAGCTGGTGTCGTTCAAGCCGATCGAGGCCCTGCGCACCGTCGATTTCAAGGCCGATGACTTTGCCGGAAAGGTGCGGGGCAAGGCGAAGATCCGCCTCGGTCTCGTCCCGGACCAGCGTCCGCCGAACCCGATCTGGATGGCTGAGGTCGATCTGGAAGATGTCGATGTGGCGAAACCTTTCGACGGCCGGCGCATCAGCGACGTGACGGGCAAGCTGCTGGTCGATGTCGACAAGGCCAAACTGGACGCCGAGGCCCTCATCGACGACGTCCCGATGGAGGTCGAGCTCACCGAACCGGTTCGGAAGGGCGAGGGCGAAGTCGCACGCGAACGGGTCGTCACGGCTACGCTTGACAACGCAACGCGCGAAAAGCTGGTGCCCGGGCTCGGCGAGATCGTCAATGGTCCGATGAAACTCGAACTGCGCCGCCTCGATGAAACTCGTCAGGCCGTCTCCGTCGATCTGCGCTCCACAACGCTCACCATCCCCTGGGTAGGATGGTCGAAGGGGCAGGGGATCGGCGCCAAGGCGACGTTCGAGCTGTCCAAGAATGGTGAGCAATCACTGATCGAGAAGTTCGAGCTGGATGGCGATGGGTTCGGCGCGACCGGCGATCTCTCGGCTGACGATCGGGGTCTTGTGGCGGCCAATCTGTCGCGGGTAAGGCTCTCGCCTGAAGACGATGTCGCGCTGACCGTGCGGCTCACCAAGGGTGTTTATTCGGTCGTTGCCAATGGGCGCGCCTTTGATGCTCGCTCGCTGCTCTCCACCTTGCAGAACCCCTCCGGTGACGGTGAGACGGCGAAGTCCGGGACCTCTCTCAGGATCGAGGGCCGGTTCGAGCGCGTGCTCGGCTTCGGTGGCGAACAGCTGTCGGGTGTCTCGATCATCTATGGTGCCGGCAAGGGCCGGGTGAATGCCGTGGATTTCTCCGGCGTGACGGGCAGTGGCCAGGCGCTGGTTGCGAAGCTGCGCCAGCCGGAAGGGCTGCGGGAACTGTCGGTGACGACGAGTGACGCTGGAGCTGTGCTGCGCTTCCTCGATACCTACAAGCGGCTCGGAGGCGGGCTTGCCAATCTGCGGCTCACCGAAACCCGCGACGGCGCCTGGAGCGGCAATCTCGATCTGCGCAATTTCCAGGTCGAGAACGAAGAGCGCCTGCAGACCATCGTCTCGACACCGACGGGTGCCGACGGGCGCAGCCTCAACAACGCTGTTCGAAGCGACATCGATGTCAGCTCTGCCCGGTTCCAGCGTGCGTTCGCCCGTCTGGCCATGGTCAACGGCACCCTCAGCGTGGAAAACGGCATCGTGCGCGGGGAACAGATCGGCGCGACCTTCCAGGGCATCGTCCGCGACCAGGCCGGAAGGATCGATCTGACCGGCACCTTCATGCCCGCCTATGGTCTCAACCGTCTGTTTGGGGAATTGCCCGTGATTGGCGCCATCCTCGGCAATGGCCGCGACCGTGGCCTGCTCGGGATCACCTTCAAGCTGACGGGTGCAACGTCCAAGCCGAACCTCGTGATCAACCCGCTGTCGATCATCGCGCCCGGCGTCTTCCGCCAGATCTTCGAATTCCGCTGAGGCTGATTAGGGTCAGTCGCGCTCGATCATGATCACCGGCAGCGCCAGCCGCCGTGCCGCGATGATCTTGGCGTAGCCCGCGGGTCCCCCGGAATTCCGGCAAACGAGATGCGTGATGCCATGCGCGGTGAAGAGGTCTGCCTCCCGGTCGGGATCCGATGCCGGCTTGCCGAGGACGAGCGTGTAATCCGCGAAACCGAGTGGCGTCTCCGGCGGATCCACCATGCGGATGACAAAGTGGCAGTCGTCGCGCCCGGTGAAGGCATCCAGATACTGCCTGCCAAGGGCGAGAAAGACAGTGGCCCCTTGCGGCAATACCTCTGCTGCCGCCTCAAGCGTCGCCACGGACTTCCAGCGGTCCCCGGGCTGCTTCTGCCAGCGGGGTCGCAGCCGCTGTTCGAGCGGGATACCCGAAATCGCCGAGGCCTTGATGGCGTTCTCGCTGATCCGCCTGGCAAAGGGATGCGTGGCGTCGATCATCCGGTCGAACTGCTCGTCCCGCAAATAGGCTGCGAGCCCATCCGCGCCGCCAAAGCCGCCGATGCGAACCTCGCCCGCCGGCAGCACCGGATCGACCGTCCGTCCCGCCAGCGAGGTCGTGACACTGTGGCCTTCCTCAATCAGTTGTGCGGCGAGCAGACGTGCCTCTGCCGTTCCACCGAGGATCAGGATCTTCTGTCGAGATGCGGGCAGGCTACTGGGCATGGGCGATGACCGTGCCCTTGCGGTCGGTGACGAGGATATCCACGGTGACGCCGCTGTCGCGCAGTACGCCTTCTGCGGTTAGTTTCGCCGCCTCGGCCACCGACTGGGCGATCTCAACCTTCGCCTTCGTCATGATCTCCAGCACTTCCATTGCCGTGTTCGCCTCCTGCACGGCTCGCCGCTCGGTTTCATCGAGCGACAGTGTGCAAGGCAGGGAGAGATAAAACATGTTGTCGATCTGACTGCGCGAGGAATGCAGGTCGAGCGCGCCCTGGGCGAGCTTGGACATCTTGGCGAAGCCGCCGGCGATCGTCAGGCGCGGCACCGGATGGGCGCGCAGATATTTGAGAAGCCCACCCGCAAAGTCGCCCATGTCGATCAGTGCCCCGTCGGGCAGGGCGTGGAAGACCTGGGCTGCCTTTTCCGACGTCGAGCCGGTCGCGCCGAGCAGATGCGTTAGGCCCTCGGCGCGCGCCACGTCGATGCCGCGATGGATGGAATGGATCCAGGCAGCACAGGAGAAGGGATGGACGATGCCCGTGGTGCCGAGGATGGAGATGCCGCCGAGAATGCCGAGCCTCGGATTCCAGGTCTTTTCGGCTATCGTGGCGCCACCTGGCACCGAGATCCTGATCTCCACATCCGGCGAGACCTGATGCTCTTCCGCCAGCGCCTCGATCTCGGCTGTCATCATCGCGCGCGGCACCGGATTGATTGCGGCCTCGCCGACTGCAATCGGCAGGCCGGCCTTGGTCACCGTGCCGACGCCGTCGCCCGCCACAAAGCGGATGCCGCTTCCGGGAGATAGGCGGGTCACCGTCGAGATTACGGTGGCCCCATGGGTTACATCCGGATCATCGCCTGCATCCTTGACGATGCCCGCAAAAGCGCTTTCGCCCGCGAAGCCTTCGCAGGCAAGCGCGAAGGCCGGCGTCTCGCCTTTCGGCAGCGTGATCGAAACGGGATCCGGGAAGGCGCGTGTCAGCAAGGCCGTAAAAGCCGCCTTGGTGGCCGCCGTGGCGCAGGCGCCGGTCGTCCAGCCGTTGCGCAGTGGCGCGCCTTCCGGCTTGTCCAGCCGGTGGCCTTCTGCTGCGTCTTTCGCGTCTGGTCGATTGGCATCGCTCATGGCTCGCTTATAGGCGAGGCAGCCTCCGGGCGAAAGTCAGGTGACCGCAGGTTCCGTGCGGAAAGCAGCGGGGCGGAATTGCAATTTTTTCCGACGGGGCCTAGACCATGAGCATGACTAATATGACGCGTCTCGTCCTGCCAACAAGCCTGCCGGCCATCGAGCCGGGCCATGTGTGGCTGGCCGGCGCCGGGCCGGGAGACCCGGGCCTGTTGACCCTGCTCGCGGCCAAGGGGCTGTCGGAGGCAGACGTCATCGTGCATGACGCGCTGGTCAACGAAGACTGCCTGAAACTGGCGCGCACCGGCGCCATACTCGAATATGCCGGCAAGCGCGGCGGCAAACCGTCGGCCAAGCAGCGTGACATTTCCCTTCGTCTCGTCGAGCTCGCCAGGGCCGGCCACCGTGTGCTGCGCCTCAAGGGCGGCGATCCCTTCGTCTTCGGGCGGGGTGGCGAAGAGGCACTGACGCTCATCGAACATGGCGTGCCCTTCCGCATTGTTCCCGGCATCACCGCCGGTATCGGTGGGCTTGCCTATGCAGGCATCCCCGTCACCCATCGCGAGGTCAATCATGCGGTGACCTTCCTCACGGGGCATGATTCGTCCGGCGTGGTGCCCGACCGGATCGACTGGGACGCGATCGGTCGCGGATCGCCTGTCATCGTCATGTATATGGCGATGAAACACATGGGGCAGATCGCCGCCAATCTGATTGCCGCCGGCCGTTCGCGTGACGAGGCCGTCGCCTTTGTCTGTAATGCCGCGACCCCGGAGCAGACCGTGCTCGAAACCACGCTCGGACGCGCCGAAGCCGACATGCTCGCCGCTGGCATCGAGCCGCCCGCAATCGTCGTCATCGGCGAGGTCGTCCGGCTTCGGCCATCGCTCGACTGGCTGGGTGCACTTTCCGGTCGCAAGCTTCTGCCTGATCCCTTTGCCGTGGAACAGAAAGACACGGCATGAGCGGACTGCTGATCGCCGCGCCGGCTTCCGGTTCGGGCAAGACAGTGGTGACGCTTGGCCTGATGCGGGCGCTGCGCCGGCGCGGCATTTCCGTTGCCCCGGGCAAGGCTGGCCCCGACTATATCGATCCTGCCTTCCATGCCGCCGCGAGTGGCTCGCCCTGTTTCAATTTCGATCCCTGGGCCATGCGTCCCGCGTTCCTCAAGGCGCAGGGCGCTCAATGTGCCAAGAGCGGCACTCTTGTTATCGAGGCGATGATGGGGCTCTTCGATGGCGCCGCCGACGGGACGGGAAGCGCCGGCGATTTGGCGGCCCTTCTGTCGCTGCCGGTGGTGCTCGTCGTCGACTGCGGGCGGACTTCGCAATCGGTCGCAGCCCTTGTCACGGGGTTCTCAAGGTTTCGATCCGATGTGCAGGTCGCGGGTGTCATCCTCAACCGTGTCGGCAGTGACCGGCATGAGGGTATGCTGCGGGAAGCCATGGCGAAGACGGAGGTTCCGGTTCTCGGCAGCCTGAGAAGCGATAAATCGCTTTCGCTGCCCGAACGGCATCTCGGCCTCGTGCAGGCGGGCGAACATGGCGCGCTCGAAACCTTCATGGAAAATGCGGCCGATGCCATCGAGGCCGGTGTCGACCTCGATCGCCTGATGCAGTTGGCCGGCAAGACGGCTGACGCCTCGGGCTCCGCAACGGTCACGAGCCTTCCGCGGCTTGGCCAGCGGATCGCAATCGCCCGCGACATCGCCTTTGCCTTTTCCTATCCGCATCTGCTCGAAGGCTGGCGCGCCCAGGGCGCGGAATTGTCCTTCTTTTCGCCGCTTGCAGACGAAGCACCGGCGGCGGATGTGGATGCGATCTATCTGCCCGGCGGTTATCCGGAACTGCATGCGGGCAAACTGGCGTCTGCGGAGCGCTTCCGGTCCGGCATGGTGTCCGCGGCCGAGAGGGGCGCCACGATCTACGGCGAGTGTGGGGGCTACATGGTGCTTGGCGAGGGACTGGTCGATGCTGACGGTGAGCGTCACGGCATGCTCGGTCTCTTACCCCTTGTGACCAGCTATGCGACGCGCAAGCGGCATCTGGGTTATCGGCGGCTGCGGTCGCTGGCGCCAGACCTGTTTGCCGGTGACTTCACTGCCCACGAATTCCACTATTCCACCGTCATCTCCGAGGGCGCTGCAGACCGCCTCTTCGAAGCGGAGTGTGCCTTGGGCGAGAAGCTTGGCGCCGTTGGCCTGCGTCGCGGCTCAGTGGCGGGATCCTATATGCATCTGATCGATATCGCGGGAGAGGGCGCATGAGCGGTCCCATCCAGCATGGCGGCGGACTTGCGGCTGCCGCTTCGCTATACGGAGGACGCATCGGAGACTGGCTGGACCTGTCCACCGGCATCAATCCCTGCCCACCGGAACTGCCGGAGATCCCGATGCGCGCCTGGCATCGCCTTCCAGACCAGGAGCGCGAAATGGCAGCGCGCGAGGCGGCTCGCGGCTACTATCGCTCGGGCGCGCGCCTGCCTCTGCCAGTGCCGGGCACACAGTCCGTCATCCAGCTCCTCCCGCGCCTTGTTGCGCCGGGCAGTCGTGTCGCCGTGCTGACGCCGACCTATGGCGAATATGTTCGAGCCTTCACCCTGGCTGGTCTGGCGGTTGACGCAATCAGCGACCTCGAACAGGTCACTGGCGATCACGGGCTGGTCGTCGTGGTGAACCCCAACAATCCCGATGGTAGGTTTTACGGGCGCGAGAGGCTGCAGGCGCTGGCCGGCGAACTCGCGCATCGGAACGGAGTGCTCGTCGTCGACGAAGCCTTCGGTGATACTGAACCCGACCACAGCCTTGCAGCTGATCCCAGCCCGAATATCATCGTCTTCCGCTCTTTCGGCAAGTTCTTCGGGCTCGCCGGCATCCGCCTTGGTTTCGTCATTGCCGAGGAGAACCTGACGGCGCGATTTGCAGAATGGCTCGGTCCCTGGGCGGTATCCGGACCCGCATTGGTTCTGGCCGAACATCTGATGACGTCGGACACAGGGCGTATCACCGACCAGATCCGTCAGCGTTCTCGCGCACTCTCCGAAGTCTTGTCGAATGCGGGCTTCACGGTGCGGGGAGGTACGGATCTGTTCCAGCTGGTCGAGTACGTGGACGCTCCCGAATTGCACGACCATCTCTGCAGCCATCATATCCTGACCCGTAAATTCGACTACCGGCCAGACTGGCTGCGCTTCGGCCTTTCTCCAGACGAGGCCGGCGATGCGCGCCTTCTGGCGGCGCTCAACTCCTTTCGGAAACCACAGACATGAGCCATCTCCTCATCCTGCTTGCGGCGATCGGTCTTGATCGCGTCGTCGGCGATCCTCCGTGGCTCTGGCAGCGCGTGCCACATCCGGTGGTCCTGTTCGGCAAGGCCATCGATCTCTTCGAAAAGCCTCTGAACCGCACGACGTTTACCGCGGAAGGCAGGCGGCTCAACGGTGTTATCACCATCGTCCTGCTGCTCATCGCCTCTGCAGTCATCGGCCTGGTCCTCTCGTCGATCTTCGAAGCTCTGGGCGTGGTCGGCCTGATCCTTGAAATCGTCGTTGTCGGCGTTTTCCTCGCGCAGAAAAGCCTTGGCGATCATGTGCAGGCCGTGGCTGACGGGCTGCTCGGGCATGGCCTGGACGGCGGTCGCCGTGCGGTGGCGATGATCGTCGGGCGCGATCCGAAGACGCTCGATGAAGCGGGTGTCTCGCGTGCTGCAATCGAAAGCCTGTCGGAGAATTTCGCCGACGGCGTGGTGGCACCGGTCTTCTGGTACGCGATCGCGGGCCTTCCCGGGATCCTCGCCTACAAGATGCTCAACACCGCCGATTCGATGATCGGACACAAGAACGAGCGCTTCCTTGATTTCGGCTGGGCCTCGGCGCGGCTCGATGACCTTGCCAATTGGCCCGCCGCGCGGCTTTCGGCCGTTTTTATCGCGCTTGCGGCATGGCTGAAGCTCGGGGCAGGGGCCGGTCGTCGCTCCTTCTCGGCAGCACTTCGAGACAGTGGCCTGCATCGGTCACCGAATTCCGGCTGGCCTGAGGCCGCAATGGCCGGCGCGCTTGATCTGCAGCTGGCAGGTCCGCGTGTCTATGGCGGAGTCAGGGTGAGCGAGCCTATGATGCATGCGGCAGGCCGCAGCGATGCCGGCCCCACGGATATCCTGATCGGTATCCGGGTCTTCTACTTGGCCTGTACGGTCATGGCGGCTTTAGTTGCGGTCGCCTGGCTCATCGTCCGGTGGTTCTAGGCCGGAAAGACCGAATTATCGCTTGAGAAAAGAATCGGCGCGGGTACCGACGCTGAGGGTCAGTCGATACCGGCTGCGTCGCGCAGGCGGTCGAGCTTCGGCACGATGACGTGGCGATTGTTCTCGATGACGATGATTCCGTCCTTACGCAGCTTGGTCATCTGGCGGCTGACGGTTTCGATCGTGAGGCCCAGGAAGTCAGCAATGTCGGCGCGCGAGAGCGGCAGGTCGAAGGTCTGGGTGCCCTCGCTTTCCGGATCGATATGCGTCGCGATCAGGTAGAGGAAGCTTGCGACCTTTTCCTGGGCGGTCTTGCGGCCCAGCGTCAGCATCCAGTCACGCGCTTCGTCGAGTTCCTTCAGCGACTGGGAATGCAGCTTGCGCTCCATGTCAGGCACTTCGCCGACCATGCGGTCGACGATGTTGCGCGGGAAGGTGCAAATATCGGTGTCGGTCGCGGCTTCCGCCGTGATCGTGCTTTCGCCGAGGAAGGGGCGGCCCAGGAAATCGGGCGCAAACTGCAGGCCGACGATCTGCTGGCGGCCATCGGCCATCATCTTCGACAGCTTGATGACGCCCTTCAGGATATTGCTGTAGCTGCCGACTTGCTCGCCCTGTCCGATGACCTCGTTACCGGCTTCGACGCGACGGCGAATCGAGTGGCGATTGAGTTCGACCAGCTGGGCGGATGTAAGCACCGAGCAGAGGCCGCCATGACGGGCTTCACAGGAACGGCAGACCGCGGGAGCCTCGCATTCCGGGAAGTGTTTTCTGTAGGTGTCCATGGTGAAGCCATCCCGTCAGACCGCTCGGCGCCTTTAAGGCTGCGTCCGGTCGAGTGCCCTCCTCGGGCCGCTGAGTTTCAATAAACTCTACGTGAGAAATGTATCAGCAAATTGATCGAAGTCAAAGGCCGCGATGTGTGACGGCGCTATCTTTGGTCGCAGTTCGATACACCTCAAGGCAGCGCAATCTCATGGAAAATTCCCTTCTCGCCAAGTATTCCGGCGCTGTCCCACGCTACACGAGCTATCCGACGGCGCCGCATTTTCATGAAGATATCGACTGCGGCAAATATGCGCAGTGGCTCCAGGCGATCACTGGAAAAGAGCGCATCTCGCTCTACATCCACGTCCCCTATTGCGACCGCCTCTGCTGGTTCTGTGCCTGTCATACCAAACATACGCTGAAATACGAGCCTATCGCGATCTATCTGGAATCGTTGAAGAAGGAGATCGCAGCCGTTGGCGCGCTGGTCAGCCGCGACGCGGCCGTCACGGCTGTGCATTTCGGTGGCGGCTCTCCGACCATGGTGCGGCCAGACGATCTGATCGATCTGATGGCAGCCCTTCGGTCGGCCTTTCGTTTTGCCGATGACGTCGAGATCAGCGTCGAGATGGACCCGAATGACCTCGACGAGCCACGCTATAATGCGCTCGCCGCCATCGGCATGACACGTGCGAGCCTCGGCGTTCAGGACTTCCACCCTGAGGTGCAGAAGGCGATCAACCGGATCCAGACCTTCGAGCAGACGAAATCGGTGGTGGAGGCTGTGCGGGCGCGCGGTGTGCATTCGGTCAATTGCGACATTCTCTATGGCCTGCCGCACCAGACCGAGACGACCGTGGCGGAGACGGTCAAGGACATCCTGTCACTCGCGCCTGACCGTATCGCTCTCTTCGGTTACGCGCATGTGCCGTGGATGAAGAAGCATCAGACGATGATCAAGGAAGAGGTGCTACCCGGCCTTGAGGAGCGTTTCGCGCAGATGAGCCTTGCCGCCTCGATGCTTGTCGCTGCCGGATACGAGCCTGTGGGCATCGACCATTTCGCGCTGCCGTCCGACCGGATGGCGATTGCGGCGCGGGAAGGGCGCCTGCGTCGCAACTTCCAGGGCTACACGGATGATGCCGCCGAAGCCCTGATTGGGCTCGGCGCCTCGTCGATCGGGCAATTGCCACAGGGCTATGTGCAGAACATGCCGGCGACGGGCGAATACCAGCGTATGGCTGATGCTGGCGGTCTCACCGCCGTTCGCGGCATCGCGGTGAGCGATGACGACAGGCTGCGCCGCCGCGTGATCGAAGAGATCATGTGCCGCTTCACGGTCTCCTTCCCGGAGCTCAAGTCCGAATACGGCAATGCCGTCGACGACATCGTTGCGGAAGCGCGAGCCTTTGCGCAGTCCAATCAGGACCGCATCTGTCTGATCGAAGACGACCACTTCGTCATAACCGAGGCCGGTCGTCCCTTCGCGCGGACCATTGCCGCCGTCTTCGACAGCTACCTCTCCAATGGCAAGGGGCGCCATTCGATTGCTGTTTAGGCAACACTTCGGCTGCAAATTTCACTGCAATACAAAACCACCATTGGCATTTCACGCTGCTTTCCTTATGTGGAACCCAGAATTTGAGACATATGAGGTACTGGCGTGACCGCTACATTCGACAAAGTTGCCGACATCATCGCAGACACCAGCGAAATCGATCGCGAGACGATTACGCCGGAAAGCCACACGATCGATGACCTCGGCATCGACAGCCTCGACTTCCTCGACATCGTCTTTGCGATCGACAAGGAATTCGGCATCAAGATCCCGCTCGAGCAGTGGACGCAGGAAGTCAACGAAGGCAAGGTTTCGACCGAGGAATACTTCGTTCTGAAGAACCTGTGCACCAAGATCGACGAATTGCGGGCCGCCAAGGGCTGATCCGCCACGCGGCGGAGACATGTCATGCTGCTTGAATACTTCCAGATGATTGACAAGGTCGAGAGCGTGGATCTCGGCCTTGGTCGTTTGAAGGCTACCTCGACCGTGCCGATGGAAAGCCCCGTTTTTGAAGGGCATTTCCCCGGCATGCCGCTCGTGCCCGGCGTTCTCCTGATCGAGACCATGGCGCAGGCCTCCGGCATGCTGCTGCTCGCGGTCAAGGACTTCGAGGCTATGCCCTTCCTGATGTCGGTCGATGGCGCCAAGATGCGCACCTTCGTCGAGCCGGGCGCCGTGCTCGACATCGAGGCGGAGCTTGAACACGACGGGTCCGGCTTTGCTGTTACCAAGGCGAAGATCACGAGCGGCGGCAAGAAGGTATGCGACGCGCAATTGAAGCTGCGCACCATGCCCTTCTCCGATGTCCCGCTCGCCCCGATCGTGCGCAAGCGCGCCGAGGAAGTCGGTCTCATGGCCGCGATGGCCGCCCAGGCCTAAGGCGCATTCGGCCGCAAGGGCGCAATTCCTATTGACCTTGGGGCCTTATTCGGGAAAACCCGCATTTTAGGCTGGCCAGCCTGCCGGCGAGAGGATTGCATATGGTCAAACAACCGAATGATGTGGTGATCACCGGCGTCGGGATCGTCACCTGCCACGGCACCGGCAAGGATGCGCATCTCGCGCTGCTTTCTGCCAAGACCGCACCCGAGCCTGTGCTCGAGACCGAAAAGTTCGCGCCCTATGTCGTGCACAAGCTGCCCGAGATCGACTGGTCGGAGCAGATCGGGCGCAAGGACCAGCGCCAGATGGAAAACTGGCAGCGCCTCGGCGTCTTTGCAGCTGGCCTCGCGCTCGACGATGCCGGCATGAAGGACGATGTCGACGCCTGTGGCTCGATGGACCTGATCGTGGCCGCTGGTGGCGGCGAGCGTGACATCGCCGTCGACAGCCTGATCGTCGACGAGGCGCTGAAGCGCAACGATCGCGAAAAATTCCTGATCGAGAAGCTGAAGACCGAGCTTCGCCCGACGCTGTTCCTGGCCCAGCTCTCCAACCTGCTCGCCGGCAATATCTCGATCGTTCACAAGGTCACCGGTTCCTCGCGCACCTTCATGGGCGAGGAAGCGGCCGGCATCTCCGCGATCGCAACCGCCTTCGCCCGCATCAAGGCCGGCCAGTCGACCCATACGCTCGTCGGCGGCGCCTTCGTTGCCGAACGCCCCGATATCCTGCTCCTCGTCGAAGGCATCCGCGCCCACCAGACTGGCCCGTGGCAGCCTCTCTGGTCGCGTGACGGTTCGTCCGGCGGTGGCATGATCCTCGGCACGGTCGGCGCCTTCCTGGTGCTGGAATCGCGCGAACATGCCGAAGCGCGCGGTGCACATATCTATGCCGTGCTGGACGCCGTCGAAGGCGATCGTGGCAATCGCGACGAGGGCAAGCTCGAAACGCGCCTCGGCCGAATGGTGCCGGAAGCGGCATCGCTTTCATCAGCCGATACGATCGTCTTCTCGGGCGCTTCGGGTCTTGCTGACCTCACCCTACGTGAGAAGGCTCACCTAACGGAACGTTTTGCCGGCATGCCGGTGCGGGGTTACGCCGGTTCGATCGGTCATTCCGTTGAGGCGCAGTTCCCGGCGGGGCTGGCGCTTGCAGCACTTGCCATCGATGCCGGTGCCTCAGTGCCCGCTTTCGATCCGGCCAGCGAAGCCGCCCAGGCCGGTCCGGCCAAACATGCCATCATCTCCACCGTCGGCTATGTGCGGGGCGAAGGCCTTGCCGTGCTCTCGGCGAATGCGTGAGAAGGATAGATCCATGACCGACAGCCGCTTCAAGGATCATCTCAGCCGCCCGATCATCGCCGTCACAGGCATGGGCGTCATCACCTCGCTCGGCCAGGGCCTCTCCGACAACTGGTCGAAGCTGACGTCGGGACTATCAGGCATCCACTATATCAAGCGTTTCGATACCGAGGGCATGTCGACCCGCATCGGTGGCACCGTCGATTTCATCGCCGTTCCCGCCAACAATGCCGTCGAGCGTTCCTATGCGCTGGCTCGCGAAACGACCATCGAGGCGCTGGCCCAGGCTGGCATCAATGGCGATTTCAACGGCCCGCTCTTCCTCGCCGCACCGCCGGTCGAGCCGGAATGGCATGACCGGTTTGCGCTTGCCGAGCGCGCGCCGGCCTCGACCCAGCCGGGCGATGCCTATGACCGTTTCCTCGCCGCCATGCGCGAACAGCCCGATCCGGTCTTCCTTGAAGCCGTGCAGTTCGGCTCCATCTCCGAGCGTCTATCCGACAAGTTCGGCACGCGTGGCCTGCCGGTGACGCTATCGACCGCTTGCGCCTCTGGCGCCACCGCCATCCAGCTCGGCGTCGAGGCGATCCGCCAGGGCCGCACCGAGCGGGCGTTGACGGTTGCGACCGACGGCTCGATCAGCCCTGAGGCCGTGATCCGCTTCTCGCTGCTCTCGGCACTCTCCACCCAGAACGATCCGCCGGAAAAGGCATCGAAGCCATTCAGCAAGGAGCGCGACGGCTTCGTCATCGCCGAGGGTGCCGCAACGCTCGTCCTGGAGTCGCTGGAATCGGCGATTGCCCGTGGCGCCAAGGTGCTCGGCGTGATCAAGGGCTGCGGCGAAAAGGCCGACCATTTCCACCGTACACGCTCGTCGCCGGACGGCGGCCCTGCGATCGCTACGATCAAGGCAGCGCTTGTCGATGCCGGCCTGTCCGAGGATGCCATCGGCTATATCAATGCCCACGGCACATCGACGCCCGAGAACGACAAGATGGAATACGGCGCCATGCTGTCGGTCTTCGGTGACCGGTTGAAGGACGCCATTCCGGCTTCGTCGAACAAGTCGATGATCGGGCATACGCTGACGGCTGCCGGTGCGGTCGAAGCGGTGTTCTCTATCCAGACCATGCTGACCGGCACGGTGCCGCCAACCATCAACTACACGAACCCCGATCCATCGATCGTGCTCGATGTGGTGCCGAACGTGAAGCGGGAGGCCTCGGTTTCGGCTGTGCTCTCCAACTCCTTCGGTTTTGGCGGTCAGAACGCCAGCCTTGTCATGACGCGGGAACCGGTCTAAGGCCTGCGCCAACAATTCGGGACGTCATCCTCGGCTTTCAGCTGGGGATCCACGCACCTCGCAAGAACAACGAAGGTCGGCAGATGCCCGGGGTTAGCCCCGGTTTGACGATGAGAGCGTGACGACGCCTCATCCGCATCCGCCCCATAGGCCCTGAAGGAAACATGTCATGCGCGCATTGCAACTCGTCGAAGACCGCAAGCTTGAAATCGTCGACCTGTCGGAGCCGGATGCTCCGGGTCCTGGCGAAGTCACACTGCGCGTCAAGGCCGTCGCGCTGAACCATATCGACGTCTGGGGCTGGCGCGGCATGGCGTTTGCCAAGCGCAAGATGCCACTCGTCATCGGTGCGGAAGCCTCCGGTGTCGTCGAGGCGATCGGTCCCGGCGTCGGCAATATCCTGCCGGGCCAGCTCGCCGCCGTGTACGGCGCGCGCACCTGCGGTCTCTGCAAGCCCTGCCGCGAAGGCCGTGACAATCTTTGCGAAAACGTCTCGGGCGTGCATGGCTTCCATCTCGACGGCTTTGCCCAGGAAAAGATCAACCTGCCGGCCCGACTGCTGGTGCCTGCCCCTCCGGGCGTCGATGCGGTTGCCGCGGCTCTCGCCCCGGTTACCTTCGGTACTGTCGAGCATATGCTCTTCGACAATGCCAAGCTCCAGCCGGGCGAAACCATTCTCATCCATGCCGGCGGTTCCGGCATCGGCACGGCTGCCATCCAGCTTGCCAAGAAGATCGGCTGCACGGTGATCACCACCGTCGGCTCCGACGACAAGATCGAGCCGGCCAAGGCACTCGGCGCCGATCACGTCATCAATTACCGCACCGATCGCTTCGAAGGCATGGTCCGCAAGATCACCAAGAAGAAGGGCGTCGACGTCGTCTTCGAACATGTCGGCAAGGATACGTTTGCGGCATCGATGTTCTGCCTGAAGCGCGGTGGTCGCCTCGTGACCTGCGGCTCGACCTCTGGTGTGTCGACCGAAGTGAACCTGATGATGCTCTTCCAGCAGCAGCTGAAGCTTTTCGGCTCTTTCGGCTGCCGGATGGAAAACATGGCAGACGCCATGCAGAAGATGGCGCGCGGCCTCGTGCATCCCGTGATCGATACGCAGGTCTCCTTCGACGACATCGACAAGGCGCTTGCCCGCATGGAAGGCCGCCAGGTGTTCGGCAAGATCATCCTGAAGATGGATTGATCGCGTGCGGATGCTCGTCACCCGTATCGTTCTGGCGCTGCGCAAGTTCTATCACTGGTCCGTGGCCCAGATCGCCTTCGGCTTTCTGACGTCGCTCAAGATCTTTCCGGCAGACGGGGCGATCAACTTCGCCGATCGGCTGATGCGCTGGGTGGGGCCGAAGACCAAGCGTCATCGCCTGATGCAGGTGAATTTGCGCAATGCTTTTCCGGAAAAGTCGGAAGAGGAACTCGAGGTCATTGCGCTGGCAAGCTGGGGCCATATGGGCCGACTGGCTGCCGAATATGTCTTCCTGGACCGTCTCTTCGACTTCGATCCGGAAAAGCCCGGCGAGGGCAGGGTAGAGGTGTCGGGCGTCGAGCAGTTCCTCGACCTGCGCGACAATCCGCGTCCCTTCATCGTCTTTACCGGTCACACCGCCAATTTTGAGCTGTTGCCGGTCGCGGGTGCCGCCTTCGGGCTGTTCGTCACGGTCCTCTTCCGGCCGCCGAACAATCCCTATATCGCGGACAAGGTCTTCGAATTCCGCCGCAAGCGCATGGGCAACCTCGTGCCGTCCCATGCGGGATCGTCGTTTGCGCTGGCGCGCCAGCTGGAGCAGGGCGGCGGCGTTGGCGTGCTTGTCGACCAGAAGTTCTGGAAGGGGGTGGAAACGCAGTTCTTCGGCAATCCGGTCCGCACCAACCCGCTGCTCGCCAAGCTTGCCCGACAGTTCGATTGTGAGGTCTATCCGGCTCGCTGCATCCGCCTGCCGGGGAACCGGTTCCGGCTGGAGATCGAGCCTCAGGTTGTGCTGCCACGCAACGACAAGGGCCAGATCGACGTCACGGCCACGGCACAACTCTTGAACGACAAGGTCGAATCCTGGGTTCGTGAATACCCTGAGCAATGGCTCTGGTATCATGACCGCTGGGACATCAAGCGGTCGATCTAGAACCTATACTCAGCTTGCTACCGACCGAGTTGATTCGCTGTGGCGCAGACGAGCGCGGCAGTCTGCCCGTAAGTCTGAATTTTCATCATTCATTTCACAAAGGTGGGCCGATATTTTTTGGGCTGCGCCGCGACCCGGTGCCCGTGCCGATTGAAGGTGACGCAACCTCATGTTACGGACGCCCAATTGTCTGTGACGTGTCGGGTTTTTTTGTCACATCTGAGGGATGAGGTTGCGAATGTCTTTTGACGAATTCCGTGATTCGAATCTGCGCGCAATGTTCGAAGCGGTTTCGTTGAAGAACCTTCAGTTGCAGCAGGCCATTCGCAGCGGTGACGACCAGCTTGTCCGCGTCCTCGATCGTGAGATCGATCCGCTGATTTCGGCGCTAATCAGCTACCGCGCGACGGATTTCGATGACATCTATCTGCAGATGCGTTTGCTGACCAAGCTCCTGCGTGAAGATGCAGATGACCGGACCTGCGTGCTTCGCCATGCGTCCATGCTGACGCTTCTGGTCGAGCGCTATTTCGGCCCGAGGCGAAGCCAGGAGGTCCCGGCGCCGAAGGTTTCTTCGACCCGTCCGCTTCAGGGTGGCGACGACATCCAGCTGAATGAAGCCATTCTCAACAATCTGCCGGAGCACGTGGCGGTCGTCACGCGGGACTATCGCTATCTGTTTGCCAATACGGCGATGGCCGGCATGCTGGGCATGCGACAGATGGAGATCATTGGGCGCAGTGTGTTCGATCTCTGTCTTGCTGATGGCAATGACGACTGGCTGCAGGATGCGCTGGACGCCGCCTTTGCAGGCCGTTCCGGTTCCTTCGTCGCCAGGATCTCGGCTGGGATGGGCAAAAGCGATATGCGCGGCCGATACGCGCCTTTGCGTGCAGCCGATGGCAGCGTCAGCGGTGCCATCCTGACGCTCGGCGAGTCGGAACCCGTTTTCGGCGACGTCGCGGCCTGAAGGCGTCTGCTGGCTTGGCAGCCGGGCAGGGGCTTCAGCGCCCGACTGCCTGCAATTCTTCTGCCGTCACGCCCTGCAACAGGTGCTCTCGCTCAAAGGCGATGTGACGGCGAATGCCTTCGAAGAAACCGCGCAGCATGTAGCCGACGGCCTCCATGTTCACGCGGTCGCCAGAACCGAGCTTGAGCAGCGCATCCGTCAGTTCCTCGGCAAAGCACTCATCCTCGCAATGCTCGAACTTCAGCCTCTCCAGCGTCGGCCCGAGGGCATCGGTCGCATCAGGGCTTGCCTCAAGCTGCGGGAAGAGGACCGTCTCTTCATAGTGATGGATCCCCTTGATCAGGGGGCCTAGGGCCTTCGCCGCATAGATGCACTTCTGCCGGTTGATGCTCGCCGGCAGTGAGTCGGCGATTTCTTCCAGTTCCCGGCAGAGTGCGAGTTGTTCTGTATGGGCGCGATATAGCCAGGCCAGATCACGCTTGCCCGCATCGAGCAGACGGTTCCCCGTCCTCGTATTGCTATTGTCGGCCTTGCCAGTCTGCATGTTCGTTAGCATGTCCGTTCTCTCCAACGGGGTTCTCCGCCGCACGGCTCCCCAGTGCTCCAAGACACGCGCATCGGATCCTTGCATTTTGCGATCGAAAGCCTTGGTGCCTGAGGGATCGCGAACCCGATTGCATCTCCAAACCTCGCCAATTTTAGAGAGACACGCATTGACTTGGATCAAGGTAGCTTGAGCCACCCAATGCGATTGGTGCATCCGACGCGGGAGGTTCGGCCCATTGGGCACAAGCCCCCGCGATGAGATCAGCAAGCGTTGGGGGATTCCAACAATGAACTACACGTTAGAGACACTGGTGATGGCGGTGCTCGCCTTCGCCGCGCTGCTCGGGGTGGCTTTCACCCAGGACAGCCTCTTCGCAGCCCATATGTGGGTTGCGTTCTTCGTGCTCACTGCGGGCACGATCGTCATGCTGCGTCGGATGCAGTTTGCTCCGTCCGTGGCATCCTCCTCCGCAACCAAGCCCAAGGCCCCGCAGTCGGAATATTTCGACGAGGTCGTCCGCTATGGTGTCATCGCCACCGTCTTCTGGGGTGTCGTCGGCTTCCTGGTCGGCGTGGTCGTCGCCTTGCAGCTCGCCTATCCCGATCTCAACATCGAGCCCTGGCTGAATTTCGGGCGCCTGCGTCCGCTGCACACCTCGGCCGTTATCTTCGCCTTCGGCGGTAACGCTCTGATCGCGACGTCCTTCTATGTGGTTCAGCGCACTTCGCGCCAGCGCCTCTTCGGCGGAAATCTCGGCTGGTTCGTTTTCTGGGGCTACCAGTTCTTCATCATCATGGCGGCCACCGGCTATCTGCTTGGTATCACCCAGGGCAAGGAATATGCCGAGCCGGAATGGTATGTTGACCTGTGGTTGACCGTCGTCTGGGTCGCCTATCTCATCACCTTCATGGGCACGGTGATGACCCGCAAGGAGAGCCACATCTATGTGGCCAACTGGTTCTACCTGTCCTTCATCATCACCATCGCGATGCTCCACATCGTCAACAACCTCGCGATCCCGGTCTCGTTCCTCGGCGTGAAAAGCTACTCGGCCTTTGCCGGTGTCCAGGATGCGCTGACCCAGTGGTGGTATGGCCACAACGCCGTCGGCTTCTTCCTGACCGCAGGCTTCCTCGGCATGATGTACTATTTCGTGCCCAAGCAGGCCGGCCGTCCGGTCTATTCCTACCGCCTGTCGATCATCCACTTCTGGGCTCTGATCTTCATGTATATCTGGGCCGGCCCGCACCACCTGCACTACACGGCTCTGCCCGACTGGGCTCAGACGCTCGGCATGGTGTTCTCGGTCATGCTCTGGATGCCGTCCTGGGGTGGCATGATCAACGGTCTGATGACGCTGTCTGGCGCCTGGGACAAGATCCGCACCGACCCGATCATCCGCATGATGGTGATTGCCATCGCCTTCTACGGCATGTCGACCTTCGAAGGCCCGATGATGTCGATCAAGGCCGTCAACTCGCTCAGCCACTATACCGAATGGACCATCGGTCACGTTCACTCGGGCGCACTCGGCTGGGTCGGCATGATCTCCTTCGGCGCGATCTACTACCTGACTCCGAAGCTTTGGAACCGCGATCGCCTGTACTCGATGCGCATGGTCAACTGGCACTTCTGGCTCGCCACGCTCGGCATCGTTGTCTATGCCGCCGTGCTCTGGGTTGCCGGTATCCAGCAGGGCCTGATGTGGCGCGAATATGATGCCCAGGGCTTCCTGGTCTACTCGTTCGCCGAGTCGGTCGCTGCCATGTTCCCCTACTATGTCCTGCGTGCCGTTGGCGGTGCCATGTACCTGCTGGGCAGCGTGATCATGGCCTACAACATCCTGATGACCATCCTCGGCTATGAGCGCCAGGAAGCCCCGATCCCCGGATCGGTCGCTCCCGCCGCCCTGCAGCCGGCTGAATGAGGAGGGCTCCCATGTCCATTCTTGATAAACACGCAATCCTCGAGAAGAACACGAGCCTTCTCTTCCTCGGTTCGCTTCTGGTGGTCACCATCGGCGGCATCGTGGAGATTGCACCGCTCTTCTACCTCGAGAACACCATCGAAAAGGTGGAGGGCATGCGTCCCTACTCACCGCTCGAACTGGCCGGCCGCAACATCTACATCCGTGAAGGCTGCTATGTCTGTCACAGCCAGATGATCCGGCCGTTCAAGGACGAGGTTGAGCGCTACGGACACTACTCACTGGCAGCGGAGTCGATGTACGACCATCCGTTCCAGTGGGGTTCGAAGCGCACCGGGCCGGATCTCGCTCGTGTCGGCGACCGCTATTCGAACGAATGGCACGTGCAGCACCTGACAGAGCCGCGCGACGTCGTGCCGGAATCGATCATGCCGAGCTACTCGTATCTGAAGACGACGCCGCTCAAGGTCGCCAATGTCACGATGGACCTGAAGGCCAACAGCCTCGTCGGTGTGCCCTATACCGAAGAGATGATGGCACAGGCGGAAGCCGATCTCGCCGCCCAGGCCGATCCGAACGCCGATACGTCAGGTCTTCTGGAGCGCTATCCGAAGGCCAAGGTCGCCGATTTCGACGGCAATCCCGCGCAGGTTTCGGAGATGGACGCTCTCGTCGCCTATCTGCAGATGCTCGGCACGCTGGTCGACTTCTCCACCTATGACGACGCAAGCGGTTACCGCTGAGGAGAGCACCATGGAAACCTACACCGCCATGCGCCACTTCGCCGACAGCTGGGCTCTGCTCGCCATGACCCTGTTTTTCGTCGGAGTCGTGCTCTTCACATTCCGCCCGGGCGGCAAGAAGCCTGCCGACGACGCGGCCAGCATCCCTCTCAAGGAGGATTGAACAATGGCAGACAAGAAACACATCGACGAGATCAGCGGCGTCGAGACCACCGGCCATGAGTGGGACGGCATTCGCGAGCTGAACAACCCGATGCCGCGCTGGTGGGTCTATACCTTCTATGCGACCATCGTCTGGGCGATCGGCTACACCGTCATGTATCCGGCCTGGCCGCTTCTGACCGACAACACCAAGGGCCTGCTCGGCTATTCCAGCCGCGCAGAAGTCGCCCAGGAGCTGACGGCGGCGCAGTCTGCGCAATCGGTCTATCTTGAGAAGATCGCCGCTCTGCCGCTCGACCAGATCGTCGCCGACAAGGACCTGACCCAGTTCGCGCTTGCCGGTGGTGCTGCCGCCTTCAAGGTGAACTGCTCGCCCTGCCATGGTTCGGGTGCCGCCGGCGGTGCCGGTTATCCGAACCTCAACGACGACGACTGGCTGTGGGGCGGGGATCTCGAATCGATCCACACCTCGATCGCCCATGGCATCCGTTACGATCAGGATCCGGATACGCGCGTTTCGGAGATGCCGGCTTTCGCCGACATCATCGAGCCGGAGCAGATCAAGCAGGTTGCGGCCTATGTCGTCAGCCTGACCGGCACGCCGAACGATGCGGCCATGGTCGAGCCGGGCAAGCAGGTCTATGCCGACAACTGCGCCTCCTGCCATGGGGAAGACGCCAAGGGCAATCGCGATTTCGGTGCGCCGAACCTCGCCGATGCCATCTGGCTGAAGGTCGATGGCGAGGCTCAGATTGCAGCACAGATCCGCCAGCCGCGCCACGGTGCGATGCCTGGCTGGGCCGCACGCCTGGGGGATACCACCGTCAAGCAGCTGACCGTCTATGTGCACCAGCTGGGCGGCGGCGAATAAGCTGACCCCTTCTTCCCAATCTTCAGGGCCGCATCGTTGATGCGGCCCTTTTTCGTGCAATAGCGAAAATCCTATGTGTTGCGACGCTTCGCCGCTGCTTGACTTAAGTCAAGGCGGGCTGGCCTTCGAGATGGGACAAGGCGAGCATCAGAAGAAGGTTCTCGTCCCATGAACATACACGCCGATCAAACCCGCGCCGCCGACGCGCCCGAGGTGGAGAGATTGGAAGCCGAGGCGGTGATGTCGGCCAAGAGCCGCGGCCCGCTCTATGAGGCTCGCAAGAAGATCTTCCCGAAGCGTGCGGAAGGGGCCTTCCGCCGCTTCAAGTGGATCATCATGGCGATCACGCTCGGCATCTACTACCTCACACCCTGGCTGCGCTGGGATCGCGGTGAGTTCGCGCCTGATCAGGCCGTGCTGATCGACCTTGCGCATCGGCGTTTCTATTTCTTCTTCATCGAGATCTGGCCGCAGGAGTTCTTCTTCGTCGCAGGCCTGCTCGTGATGGCCGGTTTCGGCCTCTTCCTCGTCACCTCAGCCGTCGGCCGAGCCTGGTGCGGTTATACCTGTCCGCAGACCGTCTGGGTCGATCTCTTCCTCGTCGTCGAACGATTCATCGAGGGCGACCGCAACGCCCGCATCAAGCTTGAATCGGCGCCCTGGACCTTCGACAAGATCTGGAAGCGCGTTAGCAAACACGCCACCTGGATCCTGATCGGTGTTCTGACGGGTGGTGCCTGGATCTTCTATTTCGCCGACGCGCCCTCGCTCGCCATGGATTTCCTCACCGGCAATGCCGCACCGGTCGCTTATATGACTGTCGCCATCCTGACGGCTACGACGTATGTCTTCGGCGGCCTGATGCGCGAGCAGGTTTGCATCTATATGTGCCCCTGGCCGCGCATCCAGGCCGCCATGCTCGATGAGAACTCGCTCGTCGTCACCTATAACGACTGGCGCGGCGAGCCCCGCACGCGCCACGCCAAGAAGGCGGTCGCCGCTGGCGAATCGGTTGGCGACTGCGTCGACTGCAATGCCTGCGTCGCCGTCTGTCCCATGGGCATCGACATCCGCGACGGCCAGCAGCTCGAATGTATCACCTGCGCGCTCTGCATCGACGCCTGTGACGGCGTCATGGACAAGGTTGGCAAGCCGCGGGGCCTCATCGCCTATGCGACGCTCGACGAATACCAGTCGAACATGGCGCTCGCCACCGGTGGCGGGACCTGCAGCATTGACCCGAAGAAGGTGCGCAACGAAGACGGCAGCTTCTCGGACAAGGTCCGCCATTTCGACTGGCGCGTGATCTTCCGCGCCCGCACGCTGCTCTACATGGGCGTCTGGACCGCTGTCGGCATCGGCATGCTCGTTGCTCTGCTGGGTCGCGACCGCCTGGAGGTCAACGTATTACATGACCGCAATCCACAATTCGTGCTGGAATCCGATGGCTCGATCCGCAACGGATACACGGTGCGCATCCTCAACATGATCGCTGCCCCGCGCGAGATCGAGGTGTCGCTCGAAGGCCTGCCGGATGCGACGATGAAGATCAACGGCATCAACCAGCCACCCGCCCGTTCCTTCACCGTCTCGGTCGAGCCGGACGAGGCGACCACGCTCAAGGTCTTCGTGACGCTTTCGGGCGACAAGGTCGAGGACGACAATCAGGAATTCCAGTTCATTGCCAAGGATCAGGGCAGTGACGAGCGCGATGTCTATGAAGCCGTCTTCATAGGACCGGGAGAAAAAGATGACGACTGACGCAAAAAAGCCCTTCACCTTCACCGGCTGGCACATGCTGACGATCATGCTGGCCTTTTTCGGCACGATCATCACGGTCAACTTCACCATGGCCTATCTGGCAACGTCGAGCTGGAGCGGGTTGGTGGTGAAGAACACCTATGTCGCAAGCCAACAGTTCAACGGCAAGACGGCTGCCATCCGCGAGATGCTGGCGACCGGTATCGCCGGGGATCTCCAGGTCGATGCCAAGGGCATGCGCTACCGGCTGACGCTTCCGGGAAACACGGCCGTCGTTGCCGATGCGGTGACGGCCCATTTCAAGCGGCCCGTCGGTGTCGCCCAGGATTTCGAACTCCAGCTGACGCCCGCCGGCGACGGTCTCTATCTGGCTGAAACGGCTGTTCTACCCGGAAGCTGGATCGTCGAGATCAAGGCGACGAAGGACGGCAAGTTGATCATGCATGAGGCGAAGCGGGTTACCGTTTCAGGAGAATGACGATGAGTTGCTGCGCGGCAGGCACCGAAGGCGCATTGGACATGGAGCGGGCAGGGGTCTCCCTGCCTTCGGCGGAAGAACTGAAGCTCTCCAGCCGAGCGGTTGGACCCGGCCTCTGGCAGGTCGACATGAGCGTGCCCGCTGTCCATTGCGGCACCTGCATCACGACTGTCGAAGGTGTGCTGAAGGCGCTTCCCGAAGTCGAGCGGGCGCGCGTCAACCTCTCGACCAAGCGTGTCTCCGTCGTCTGGAAAGAGACCGTCGACGGCGTCGAGACCGACCCGGTCAATCTCGCCCGGGCCATCGCCTCGACTGGCTATACCGCCCATCTGTTCACATCAGCGGAAGAAGCTTCCGTCGCGCTGCGCAACAAGCTGATCCGGGCGGTTGCCGTCTCAGGCTTTGCCGCGACCAATATCATGCTCTTGTCCGTCTCCGTCTGGTCCGGCGCGGATGCCTCGACGCGTGATCTCTTCCACTGGATCTCGGCGATGATTGCAGCACCGGCCCTGATCTATGCCGGTCGCTTCTTCTACGAATCGGCCTGGAACGCGCTCCGCCACGGGCGCACCAACATGGATGTGCCGATCGCGATCGGCATCACGCTCTCCTATTTCGCCTCGCTCTGGGAAACCATCCATCACGGTGAACACGCCTATTTCGACGCAACGGCGTCACTGCTCTTCTTTCTTCTGATTGGCCGCACGCTCGATCACATCATGCGCGACCGGGCACGCTCCGCCATCAGCGGGCTTGCCCGCCTCAATCCGCGCGGTGCCATGGTGCTGGCCGACGACGGCTCGCGCGAATATCGCGCGGTCGATGAGATCCGTGTGGGCGATCAGGTCGCGATATCAGCTGGTGACCGCATTCCCGTCGATGGCGTCGTCGTCTCTGGCGAGAGCGATCTCGACATGTCGATCGTCAATGGCGAAAGCGCGCCGGTTTCTGTCCGTCCGGGCACCGAAATCCAGGCTGGTACGCTGAGCCTCACGGGCTCGCTGACCGTCCGCGCCACGGCGACCGCCCAGAACTCCTTCCTCTCCGAAATCATTCACCTGATGGAAGCGGCTGAAGGGGGCAGAGCGCGCTATCGCCGCATCGCCGACCGCGCCGCGCAATATTATTCGCCGGCCGTGCATCTGCTGGCGATCACCTCCTTCGTCGCCTGGGGTCTCTATGACGGAGACTGGAAGCACGCGATGATGGTCGCGATCGCGGTGCTCATTATCACTTGCCCCTGCGCTCTCGGGCTTGCCGTGCCTGTCGTCCAGGTCGTTGCCGCCGGTCGCCTGTTCAAGGCTGGCGTCATGGTCAAGGACGGTTCCGCCATGGAGCGGCTTGCCGAAATCGAGGCTGTGGCCTTCGACAAGACCGGCACGCTGACGCTCGGCCGCCCGCGCCTCGTTGATGCCACCAAGATCGAGCCGATCGGCTTTGCTGTCGCCGCCGGTCTCGCAGCCCATTCCCGCCATCCGCTGTCTCGGGCGCTCTGGGCGGCCTATGGGGGGCAGCCTCGGGGGTTCGACACCGTTCGTGAAGTGCCGGGATCCGGCGTCGAAGCTGAAACGGTGGAGGGCGTCTGGCGTCTCGGCAACCGTCGCTTTGCCTGCGTCTCTGAGGCCGTTGATACGAGCGACAAGCCTTACTCCGAGGTCGTTCTCTCGCTCGACGGGATCGAACGGGCGACCTTCCTGTTCGAAGATATGCTGCGGCCAAGAGCCCAGTCCTCGATCGCGGCCCTGAAGCAGGCCGGCCTCGACCTCGGCATTCTCTCGGGCGACCGCGCCCCCGTTGTTGCCAAGCTCGCCGCCGATCTCGGCATCGATAACTGGCGCGCCGGTCTTTCCCCGCGCGACAAGGCCGAAGCCTGCGCCGAGGCATCGGCCCGCGGTCGCCGCGTACTGATGGTCGGTGACGGCATCAATGATGCACCGGCGCTCTCATCCGCGCATGTCTCGATGGCACCCGCCACGGCCGCCGATGTCGGTCGCCAGGCGGCTGATTTCGTCTTCATGCGTGACGGGCTGGAAGCCGTGCCTTTTGCCATCGAAGCCTCGCGTCGTGCAGGTCGCCTGATCCGCGAGAACTTTGCGCTCGCGATCGGCTACAACGTCATCGCCGTTCCGATTGCGCTGCTTGGTTACGCCACGCCGCTGATTGCAGCGGTCGCCATGTCCACCTCGTCGATCATCGTGGTCGCCAATGCGCTGCGTCTCAACCGGTTGACCCTGGATGAAAACGTGCTCGCATCAGGTCTTGCCGCGAACGCATCGACACTACCTGCCGATGGTGCGAGGATCGCCGCATGAACATGTTGATTTTCCTCATCCCTATCGCGCTCTTCCTCGGCGGCCTCGGTCTCTTCGCCTTCCTTTGGTCGCTCAAAAGCGGCCAGTATGAGGACCTCGATGGCGCGGCCTGGCGGGTTATCTCGGAGAGTGATGACAAGCCCGACGCTTGATACAGCGTTTACCGAACGGTCAACTTTCGCTCTTGCCGCATGCCTTCGCGGATGCGAGAAAGCCGCATCCATGAATTTGCATGCGGAGGCTTCATCGTGCAGCAAGCGGAAATCGGACTGATCGGTCTTGGAGTTATGGGTTCCAATCTGGCGCTCAACATTGCCGAAAAAGGCAATCGGATCGCAGTCTTCAATCGGACGCCGGCGCGCACGGACGAGTTTCTCGCAGAAGCCGGCGATCTGGCCGGCCAGATCATCGGCTGCCACACGATCGAAGAATTTGTCGCTGCCATTCGTCCCCCACGCCCGATCATCATCATGATCAAGGCCGGTGAGGCCGTCGACCAGCAGATGGCCGCGCTGATGCCGTATCTGTCGAAGAACGACATCATGATCGATGCCGGCAATGCCAATTTCCGCGATACGGTCGCGCGCTTTGAAAAGCTCGCAGGGACCGACCTGACCTTCATCGGCATGGGTGTATCCGGCGGCGAAGAGGGTGCCCGTCATGGTCCCTCGATCATGGTCGGCGGCACCGAGGAGAGCTGGAAGCGCGTCGAACCTGTTCTCACCTCCATCGCGGCCAAGTTCAACGATGACCCTTGCGTCGCCTGGCTCGGTACCGACGGTGCCGGCCACTTCGTCAAGACGATCCACAACGGCATCGAATATGCCGACATGCAGATGATCGCCGAGATCTACGGCATCCTGCGTGATGGCCTGAAGATGTCGGCCGCCGAAATCGGCGAGATCTTCGGCGAATGGAACAAGGGCCGCCTCAACTCCTACCTGATCGAAATCACCGAGAAGGTGCTGAAGGCAACCGACCCCGAAACCGGCAAGCCGATGGTCGACATCATCGTCGATGCTGCCGGCCAGAAGGGTACCGGCAAGTGGTCTGCCATCGAAGCGCAGAACCTCGCGGTTACGGCTTCCGGCATCGAAGCCGCTGTTGCCGGCCGTGTTCTGTCGTCGCTGCGTGAAGAGCGCATGGCTGCCGAAAAGTTGTTCGGCCTGCCGGCGCTTGCCGAGGCGCCTGCTGATAAGGCCGCCTTCATCGCCGATCTCGAAAACGCGCTGCTCGCCGCCAAGATTGCCGCTTACGCACAGGGCTTTGCCGTCATGTCGTCGGCGTCGGAAGAGTTCAACTGGTCTTTGCCCATGCCGACGATCGCCCGCATCTGGCGCGCCGGCTGCATCATCCGTTCGCAGTTCCTTGACGAGATCACGTCCGCCTTTACCAAGGATCCGAACGTGCCGAACCTCGTTGTGACGCCGGCCTTTGCCGAGATGGTCAAGGAGACCGACGGGGCGCTCCGCCGCGTCGTTGCTTATGCCGCGCTCTCGGGCCTTCCGGTTCCGGCCATTGCCTCGGCGCTCTCCTACTTCGACACCTATCGTCGCGGTCGCGGCACGGCAAACCTCATCCAGGCGCAGCGCGACTTCTTCGGCGCGCATGGCTTTGATCGCCTCGACGGCAAGGACCTGCATCACGGTCCCTGGGCCGGCCAGTTCTGATCGAACGACAGCATGAACCGAAGGGACCCGACATGAACAATGTCGGGTCCTTTTCTTTTTGGAACCCCTGCCATCGCCAGCCCTTTCATTGCCTTGTGAATGAAATGTCTGGCAGGTGGTTTTCGTTAAAATGATAGCCGCTTGTTTACCTTTGGCTTAACGCCTGTGGCCTAGCGTGGCCAGGCGGTTAAGGAAACCGCTCGAAATGCAGGCGAATCATGATGGTCTCCGTTAATCTTTCCACAGTCTCTGTTGGTGCTTTCGCACTTCTGGCTGTCTTTGCGTTCTTGTACTGGCGGCAGTGGCGGCAGGACTCAACGCGCAACGAGTTCGCCCTGCTTTCTGCAGCGACGGCCAGCGGTGCTGCCGGTGCATTCCTCAGCATCTTCTCCAGCGGAGACTTCGGACTGTTCACCGTCGGGCTCGCTCAGACCCTGATGCTGCTTTCGGCGACCGTGGCATGGCAGGCGCTCCGCGCTTTCGACCACCGGAGCCTTAACCTCAAGCATGCGGTAGCCGGTCCTCTGTTCTTCTTCCTTTTGACCGCGTCGGCTCCGTTCCTGCAGGTCGATGTGAATGCCCGCTTCCAACTCGGCATGCTGGTCGGTGCTATTTATACAGCGCTCGCCGCCCGCGAATTGGTGGTGTCCGAGACTGAAGAACGCCTGAGCAATCGGCCCTTCACCTATAAATGGTTCGGCATCATGTCGGCACTGCTTATCCTGGCGGGCATCGCGGCCTTTGTCTGGCCACTTGGCACGTCTGACGTCGCCGCCGCGTTGCAGCCTCTGTGGTTTTCGGGGATCGTGCTGGCGATGTTCCTGCATGCAGTCATTGCGCCGGTCTCCATGTTCCTGCTCGTTCGTGACCGGCTGCTCGTTGAACATAATTGGGCGGCCGCCACCGATATGCTGACCGGCCTTGCGAACCGCGGCACCTTCCTCGACCTTCTGCAGACGTTGTCTATGAAGATCCGCGGGGAGGGCGCCTTCCTCTATGTCGACGTCGACCATGTGAAGCGGATCAACGACCGTTTCGGCCATTCCGGCGGCGATCACGTGCTGAAGACCTGCGCCGAGCTCATTCAGCGCGAACTGCCCGAGCATGCGCTTCTCGGCCGGCTCGCGGGCGCCGAGTTCGCCGCCTATGTGCCGTTCTGCAAGGTGGAGGAGGCCGAGACGCTCGGCAACATCATCCGCGACAGCGTCGCACAGCAGATGTTCTTTCTCGGCGACGAGATGGTCGAGGTCACCGTGAGTGTTGGCGTCGCCCATGGCGCCGTTCAGGTGACGCCGGACGAGCTCCTGAAGCGCGCCGATGCAGCCCTTCACACGGCGAAGGTCCGTGGCCGCAATTCCGTGGTTGTCTGGCACGAGGGCGAAAGCCCGTCCTTCGCCTGACGCCGGGCGTGCAGCAAGCGCGGGGAGCCTATGCTGCTATCCGTCCGGCCTATTCCCAGCGCGGCTTGCTGACGCTCTGCAGCAGTTCCGCATCGACGCCGTCGATGCGGGCAATTACCGCCTTGGCAAGCTCGCGTCCCGACTGGCGCACATCCTCATAGACCGCGATGATCTCGGGGCGGATCCAGTTGAGGATCGGCGTGCCCTGCTTGGCGACGAGGTCGATCTCTACGCCCACGCGCTTGCCGGCCGCCTCGATCCCGGCATTGGCCGCGATCGCGCTGCTGCCTGAGGACGAGATCAGGCCGTCTGGCGCGTCCGGCCCCCGCATCAGCGCCTCGACGGACGACCGGATCTGCCCGAGCGATGCGTCGATGTTGATGTGCAGCGGTACTTCCTCGGCACCGAAGGCCTTCAGGCCGCGCATGAAGCCATCGAAGGTGTGCTGGTAATAGGTGAGCTTGCTCGGCGGCGGCAGCAGCGCCAGGCGCTTGCGTCCACGCTTCACCAACCGTTCCACGGCGCTGTAGGCGAAAGCCTCGTTGTCAAAGTCGTGATAGGGATGCTCGATGCCCATGGCGGTACGGCCATGGGTGACGAAAGGCATGTTCTGCTCGGTGAGCAGCCGCACGCGGTCGTCATCGGGCTCGGTGCGCGAGATGATCACGCCATCGGCCGAGCCGGTCTCGAGAATATAGCGGACCGGCAGCATCGGGTCCTTGGTATGGGCATGTGGCGTGACCACGATGTGGTAGGGGGTGCCCGATAGCACTTCCGAGATTCCGACCACCATCTGGTTGGAAAAGCCCAGAATTTCCTCATCGATGCCGAGCACCAGGGCAATGACGTTGGTCTTGCCCGTGCGCAGGCGAACGCCCGCCCGGTTCGGCTGATAGCCCAGTTGGCGCGCCACCATGCGCACCCGTTCCTTGGTCTCGGCGCCGATATCGGGAGCGTCCTTCAGGGCCCGCGACACGGTGGTGATGCCGAGGCCCGTCATGAAGGCGATCGTCTTGAGCGTCGGCCGCTCCTTCGTCGCCACTGGGCGGTCTATGAGGCCGCCCCCCTGCTGATCTGTCATGTCGTCCCCGCCACTCGCACAAGCCACGCTTATAATTGGCTTTTCCTCGCCTGCAAACCTGGAGACCGGCACTCCTCCCGGTACGGTGAACGGAAAATCTGAAACGATACAGTGGATTTGTCGAGCGGTTTCTCGTGCTGCGCTGCGAAGGCGTGCAACTTTTACGATTGTGCGCTGCGAAATTACGGGTCTTCGCGCCGCGAAGTCTCGCCAAAAGAGACGATATATCGAAATAAATGATAAAGCATTGAAAATGATGGAGTTATGGCAGTGTTTGGACTGCTCTTGGAGCGATCGAAATCCGAATCAAAGCGTTTTGAAGGGTGGTGTGCAGGTGCACCCTGACGATGAATGCGGAGGTGAAAGCGTTTTTTCCGATCCGGCTGGTTGCGTCTGCGATTTCTTTCGCATAAGTTTTTCCGGCAACGTTTCAGTGAGGGAGGAGACTCATGAATTTTCGTAGCTTTGCGGCAGCTTTGGCCGCTACTGTTGTCATGCCGTTTGCGGCAGCACAGGCCACCGATCTCGAAGTAACCCATTGGTGGACGTCCGGCGGTGAAGCCGCGGCCGTCGCCGAGCTTGCCAAGGCCTTCGATGCCACCGGCAACAAATGGGTCGACGGCGCTATCGCCGGTTCCGGCGGTACCGCCCGCCCGATCATGATCAGCCGCATCACCGGCGGTGATCCGATGGGCGCCACCCAGTTCAACCACGGCCGCCAGGCCGAGGAACTGGCTGAAGCCGGTCTGATGAAAGACCTGACGGCTGTCGCCGAAAAGGAAGGCTGGAAGGACATCATCAAGCCGGCAAGCCTGCTCGAAAGCTGCACGATCGACGGCAAGATCTATTGCGCCCCGGTTAACATCCACTCCTGGCAGTGGCTGTGGCTGTCGAACGCCGCCTTTGAATCGGCTGGCGTTGCCGTGCCGAAGAACTGGGACGAGTTCGTCGCAGCAGCACCGGCACTTGAAGCCAAGGGCATCATTCCGCTCGCGGTTGGTGGTCAGCCGTGGCAGTCTGCCGGTGCGTTCGACGTGCTGATGGTCGCCATTGCCGGCAAGGAGACCTTCGAGAAGGTCTTCAAGGAAAAGGATGAGGCCGTCGCAGCCGGTCCGGAGATCGCCAAGGTCTTCAAGGCCGCCGACGATGCTCGCCGGATGTCCAAGGGCACCAATGTGCAGGACTGGAACCAGGCCACCAATCTTGTGATCACCGGCAAGGCCGGCGGTCAGATCATGGGTGACTGGGCACAGGGCGAATTCGCTCTCGCCAATCAGGTTGCCGGCAAGGATTACACCTGCCTTCCGGGCCTCGGTGTGAACGAGATCATCTCGACCGGTGGTGACGCCTTCTACTTCCCCGTCATCGATGACGCGGAAAAGTCGGCAGCACAGGACGTTCTCGCGTCTACTCTGGTTGCCCCTGCAACGCAGGTCGCCTTCAACCTGAAGAAGGGCTCGCTGCCCGTTCGTGGTGACGTCGATCTGGCCGCTGCCAACGATTGCATGAAGAAGGGCCTCGACATTCTCGCCAAGGGCAATGTCATCCAGGGCACCGACCAGCTGCTTTCGGCTGACAGCCAGAAGCAGAAGGAAGACCTCTTCTCTGAGTTCTTCGCCAATCCGTCCATGACTGTCGAAGATGCGCAGAAGCGCTTCGCCGACATCATTGCTTCCGCCGAGTAATCGCGGGTGACCTGTCCGGCCAGGGGTGTCTCCTGGCCGGACATTGGCCATTATCGACCGGGTAGGGCATGAGCGCCCGTCTGCCGGCCGTGTGCGGGAAGCGTGTGCGTTTCAGCGTGACGGTCTTGGCTGGCCACCCGTGTCCAGGACGAGGAGGACTGACCCATGGCAAGCCCGTCGCATGCCGGTCGACCCAACAAGCTGTTTCGCAATCTGAACGCCAAGATCGCCTCTATTCCCATGGTGCTGACCGCAATGGTCATCTTCCTTGGCGGCACGATCTGGACGGTCGTCTATTCCTTCACCAATTCGAAGCTCCTGCCGCGTGCGAGTTTCGTCGGCTTTGATCAGTACGAGCGCCTCTGGGACGCGCCGCGCTGGGTGATGTCGATCCAGAACCTGGCCATCTACGGCATCCTGTCGCTGATCTTCTCGATCGTGATCGGCTTCGTGCTCGCCGCATTGATGGACCAGAAGATCCGCTTCGAAAACGCGTTCCGGACGATCTTCCTTTATCCCTTCGCGCTTTCCTTCATCGTCACCGGCCTTGTGTGGCAGTGGATCCTGAACCCGGATTTCGGGGTGCAGTCGATCGTGCGCTCGCTCGGTTGGGAGACGTTCACCTTCAATCCCCTCTATGATGCTGACATCGTCATCTACGGCATTCTGATTGCCGGTCTCTGGCAAGGCACGGGGCTCGTCATGTGCCTGTTGCTCGCGGGCTTGCGCGGCATCGACGAGGACATCTGGAAGGCCTCGCGTGTCGACGGCATTCCGATGTGGAAGACCTATCTCTTCATCATCATCCCGATGATGCGCCCGGTCTTCATCACCACGCTCGTGATCATCACATCAGGGATTGTCCGCCTCTACGACCTCGTCGTCGCCCAGACCAGCGGCGGCCCCGGTATCGCCTCCGAAGTGCCGGCAAAGTACGTCTACGACTACATGTTCCAGGCGCAGAACCTCGGACAGGGCTTCGCCGCCTCCACCATGATGCTGCTGACGGTTGCCATCGTCATCATCCCCTGGGCCTATCTCGAATTCGGAGGAAAGAAGCGTGGCTAATCCCGGTTCTCTGAACACCACCGCCGCCGGTTTCGATGCCGTCTCCGATCGTCTCGGAGCCGGGCCCCGCGGCGCAAAGCCGAAGCGCACCTTCTCACCGCGCAACATCATGCTCTACGGATCGCTGATCTTCTTTGCGATCTACTATCTGATCCCGCTCTACGTGATGATCGTCACCTCGCTCAAGGGCATGCCGGAGATCCGTCTCGGCAACATTTTCTCGCCGCCGGTCGAGATCACCTTCGAGCCCTGGGTCAAGGCCTGGGCGACCGCTTGCACCGGCCTCAATTGCGATGGTCTGTCGCGCGGCTTCTGGAATTCGGTGCGCATCACCGTGCCGTCGACGCTGATCTCGATCCTGATCGCCTCGGTCAACGGCTATGCGCTCGCCAACTGGCGCTTCAAGGGTGCGGAACTGTTCTTCACCATCCTGATCATCGGAGCCTTCATTCCATACCAGGTGATGATTTATCCGATCGTCATCGTGCTGCGCGAACTTGGTATCTACGGCACGCTGACCGGCCTCGTGATCGTGCACACCATCTTCGGCATGCCGATCCTGACACTGCTGTTCCGCAACTATTTCACCTCGCTGCCGGAAGAGCTGTTCAAGGCCGCGCGCATCGACGGGGCAGGGTTCTGGCAGATCTATCTGAGGATCATGCTGCCGATGTCGCTGCCGATCTTCGTGGTCGCCATGATCCTGCAGATCACCGGCATCTGGAACGACTTCCTGTTCGGCGTGGTCTTCACCCGACCGGAATATTACCCGATGACCGTGCAGCTCAACAACATCGTCAATTCGGTCCAGGGCGTGAAGGAATACAACGTCAACATGGCCGCAACGTTGCTCACCGGCGCCGTGCCGCTCATCGTCTACTTCATTTCCGGACGCCTTTTCGTCCGGGGCATCGCCGCCGGCGCAGTCAAGGGTTAAGCTCATGTCGCACAGTGTATCGATCAAGGACCTCTCGTTGAGCTTCGGCGCCGTCAAGGTGCTGGAAAACCTCAATCTCGACATCGTCGACGGTGAGTTCATCGTTCTCCTCGGCTCATCCGGCTGCGGCAAGTCCACGCTGCTCAACTGCATCGCTGGCCTGCTCGAGCCGACCGACGGCCAGATCTTCATCAAGGGCAAGAATGTCACATGGGAAGAGCCCAAGGACCGCGGCATCGGCATGGTGTTCCAGTCCTATGCTCTCTATCCGCAGATGTCGGTGAAAAAGAACCTCTCCTTCGGCCTGCAGGTCGCCAAGATGCCGAAGGAGGAGATCGAAAAGCGCGTCCAGCGCGCCGCCGATATCCTGCAGATCGGCCCGTTGCTCGACCGCAAGCCTTCGGCACTGTCAGGCGGCCAGCGTCAGCGCGTGGCAATCGGCCGAGCCCTGGTGCGCGACGTCGACGTCTTCCTGTTCGACGAGCCGCTCTCTAACCTCGATGCCAAGCTGCGCTCGGAACTGCGTGTCGAGATCAAGCGTCTGCATCACAGCCTCAAGAACACGATGATCTATGTCACCCATGACCAGATCGAGGCGCTTACGCTCGCCGACCGCATCGCGATCATGAAGAGCGGCGTCATCCAGCAGCTTGCCGATCCGAACACGATCTACAACCAGCCGAGAAACCTCTTCGTTGCCGGCTTCATCGGCTCGCCGTCGATGAACTTCCTGCATGGCGATCTCGTCAACGAGGGCGGCGAGATCTTCTTCCGCACCCACGACGTGCTCTTCTCGATGAAGGGATATCGCTCGCAGGAGCCTCTGACCGGCGGTCGCAAGGTCGTGCTCGGCGTGCGGCCGGAGCATATCAAGGTCGATGAAGAGAGTGGCATCAGCGAATTGCACGAGGCCGTCGTCGACATCGAGGAGCCGATGGGCGCCGACAACCTTCTGTGGCTGAAGCATGCCGGTCATACCATGTCGGTCCGCATCGGCGGCACACGCCGCTACGCGCCGGGTGCCAAGGTGCGGCTGGGCTTCGACATGGAAGTCGCCTCGCTCTTCGATGCGCAGACCGAAGAGCGCATCTGAACAGTTCCCCCTGCGCCCCGGGCTGTGACCGGGGCGCCTTTTTCTTCTGCAGGACAAGCATCATGACTGAGAGTGCAAACGGCGGCGTCATCGATCTTCACGGCGAATGGCATCTCGCTTGCGCCGATGGCGCACACGCGGCGGCGATCACGCTGCCGGGTGACGTGCATTCGGCTCTCCATGCGGCGGGCCTGATCCCGGATCCCTATTTCGGCCGCAACGAGGAAGTCGTGCAATGGGTCGCCGAACGCGACTGGGTCATCGAGCGCCGCGTTGTCGTGCCCGATATCTCTGGCAGCTGGTATCTCGACATCGATTATCTCGACACGGTCGCCGTCGTCTTCGTCAACGATATCCCGGTGCTGTCTGCCGACAACTGCTTCCGCCGCTATCGCCCCGATGTGAGCCACGCTTTGCAGCCGGGCGAGAACACCATCCGCATCGTCTTCCATTCCAGCATCACGGCAGGCGCCGAGCGCCAGGCGCGCCAGCCCTTCTATATTCCCTATTCGACCGGCAATTGCCCGATCCCGAACGGCAACATGCTGCGCAAGCCGCAATGCCATTTCGGGTGGGACTGGAATATCGCGATCGCGCCGCTCGGGATTTACGGCACACTGTCGTTGAAGAAGCTCGACCCCGCCCGCATCGAGCATGTCGAGACGGAGCAGGTCCACCATGCCGATGGCCGGGTCGAGCTCAAGGTTACCGCTACCATCCATTCCTTCGAGCCAGCCGTGGTGCCGATCCACTTCGCACTCGACGCCGACCGTATTCGTCTCGATGTTGGCATTGCTGCCGGCGAGACCAAGGTCGTGCATGTCTTCGAGATCGAAAGCCCGCGCCTCTGGTGGCCATCGGGCTCAGGCGAACAGGCGCTCTATGCGCTTACCGTCGATCTGCCGACCGAAACCGTCACCCGCCAGATCGGGTTGCGAACCGTCGAGTTGATCACCGATCCGGACGCGGCCGGCAGCCGCTTCGCGCTCAAGGTCAACGGCCGCGAGATCTTCTGCCGTGGCGCCAACTGGATCCCGGCCGATGCGTTGTTCTCGCGCTCGTCCGAGGAGAAGACCACCGATCTGCTGAATTCTGCCGTCGCTGCGCATATGAATATGATCCGCATCTGGGGCGGTGGCTTCTACGAGGCCGACTGGTTCTACGACCTCTGCGACCGGCTCGGCCTGATGGTCTGGCAGGATTTCATGTTCGCGTGCAATCTCTACCCTTGCACCGAGGACTTCCTCGACAACGTCGCCCACGAAGTCGAATATCAGGTCAAGCGGCTGTCCAGCCACGCCTCGATCGTGATCTGGTGCGGCGACAATGAGCTCGTCGGTGCGCTCACCTGGTTCCCGGAATCCCGCAACAACAGAGACCGTTACCTCGTCGCCTATGATCGCCTTAACCGGACCATCGAGCAGGGCGTCAAGAAGACTTATCCGCAGGGCATCTGGTGGCCGTCGAGCCCGGCTTCCGGCTATCTCGACTACGGCGATGCCTGGCATGCCGATGGCTCTGGCGACATGCATTACTGGTCCGTCTGGCACGAGAATAAGAGTTTCGATAATTACCGAACTGTCAAACCGCGCTTCTGCTCGGAATTCGGCTTCCAATCCTATACGTCGCTGCCGGTCATCGAGAGCTTCGCCGACAAGGCGGACATGAACATCGCCTCGCCTGTCATCGAGCTTCATCAGAAGAATGCCGGCGGCAATGAGCGGATTGCGGGCACGATGTTCCGCTATTTCCGTTTCCCGAAGGATTTCGCCAATTTCGTCTATCTGAGCCAGATCCAGCAAGGTCTCGCCATCAAGACGGCCGTCGAATATTGGCGCTCGCTGAAGCCCCATTGCATGGGCACGATCTATTGGCAGCTCAACGACACTTGGCCGGTCGCCTCCTGGTCCAGCCTCGACTACGGCGGCAGCTGGAAGGCCATGCACTACATGGTGCGCCGCTTCTTCCAGCCGGTCGCGGTCGCAGCCATCCCGTCGGAAGATGGCAGCAGCATTGCGCTCTCCATGGTCAACGATACGCTCGACACCGTCACCATCGACGCCAACCTCTTCGTGCTGACGCTCTCTGGCGAGCGCATTCCGCTGAAAAGCGTGCAGGGCGACTGCGGCCCGGATGCCGCAGACATTCTCGTCACCCTCGATGCGAGCGAGATCCCGGCCGATGGCCTGCTCGCCTGGAACTTCACGGTTTCGAATGGCATGACCGGGGAGGGGCATTTCATCAACGGCACCTACAAGGCGCTCGATCTCGAACCATCGCGTCTCGAAACCTCGGTCACGCCGACCGGCGACGGTGCGTTCGAGGTGGCCGTCACGTCCCACGGCCTGGCGCTCTTTGTCATGCTCGAAAGCGCAACCCCCGGCCGATATTCCGATAACGCCTTCGATCTTTCGGCCGGCGAGAGCCGCCGCATCATCTTCAAAGCGGACACTCAGCTTGCCGCCGGCACCGTGCCGCAGTTCCGCATCTACGATCTTTACAGCTGCCAGTCGGCGGACTGACAGCCATCATATCTAAGGCCCTGGGCGCCCGATCCAGGACCAAACGAGGAGGAGACTACCCCCATGACCAAACTCGGTTTTCAGCTCTACAGCGCCCGCAATTTCCCGCCCTTCAGCGGCATCTATCCGAAGCTCCAGGCCGCTGGTTACGGTGAGGTCGAGGGCTACGGTGCCCTCTACGCCTCGCTCGCCGATGGCGAACTCGACGCCTTCCGCAAGGAGCTTGATGACAATAGCCTCACCATGCCGACCGCGCATTTCGGTCTCGACATGATCGAGAGCGATCCGGCTCGCGTAATCAAGATCGCCAAGACGCTCGGCATTGAAGCCGTCTATTGCCCCTATCTGATGCCCGATCAGCGCCCGACGGATGCAAGCGGCTGGTTCGCTTTTGGCCAGCGCCTGCAGGCCGCGGGCAAGCCGCTGCGCGATGCCGGTCTCGTTTTCGGCTGGCACAATCACGACTTCGAGTTTGCAAGCTTGCCGGATGGTTCGACCCCGCAGGAGCAGATCTTCGCTGGCGGTCCCGAGCTCGACTGGGAAGCCGACATCGCCTGGGTCATCCGCGGCAAGGCCGATCCCTTCGCCTGGATCGAAAGCTACGGCAAGCGCATCAGCGCAGTCCACGTGAAGGACATCGCGCCGGCAGGCGAGAATGCCGATGAGGACGGCTGGGCCGATGTCGGTCACGGCACCGTCGACTGGAAGGGTCTGATCGCGGCGCTGAAGAGCACCCGTGTCAAACATTTCGTCGTCGAGCACGACAATCCCAAGGATATCGACCGGCTGATCACCCGTTCGATCGCTTCCTTCAACACCTATTGAACCCATCGCACATAGCAGGATACTTCCATGGCACGCGAACTCGGCGTCGGCATCATCGGATGCGGCAATATCTCCACCACCTACTTTACGCTTGCGCCGCTGTTTCGCGGCCTGAAGGTCGTTGCCTGCGCGGATATCAATCCGGCAGCGGCAGAAGCC
This sequence comes from Allorhizobium sp. nf9_anc, assembly GCF_056323085.1. Lineage (NCBI taxonomy): Bacteria > Pseudomonadati > Pseudomonadota > Alphaproteobacteria > Hyphomicrobiales > Rhizobiaceae > Allorhizobium > Allorhizobium sp. nf9_anc. The sequence continues at coordinate 1,589,583 of NZ_CM150481.1, forward strand.
CGGGCTGCCGAATACGGCGTCAAGGCTCAGACCATCGATGAACTCCTCGCCAATCCCGAGGTCGACATCGTCGTCAACCTGACGATCCCGGATGCACATTACCCGGTCTCCAAGCGCATCCTCGAAGCCGGCAAACACGTCTATTCGGAAAAGCCGCTGGTGCTCTCGCTCGAGCAGGGCGAAGACCTGCGTGCGATTGCCAAGGCCAAGGGCCTGTCGGTCGGCTGCGCGCCGGACACCTTCCTCGGCGGTGCGCATCAGCTGGCACGTGCCTATATCGACAAGGGCGGCATCGGCCGTGTCACGTCGGGCACCTGCCATGTGATGAGCCCGGGCATGGAAATGTGGCATCCGAACCCGGACTTCTTTTTCCTGCCCGGCGGCGGCCCGGTCCTCGATCTCGGCCCCTATTACATCGCCAACCTGATCAACCTGATCGGCCCGGTGAAGCGCGTCGCGGCCCTGACATCGATGGCCAACGAGACCCGCACCATCACCAGCCAGCCGCGCAATGGCGAGACAATCCCGGTCAAGACCCCCACCAACATCCATGCGCTTCTGGAATTCCAGAATGGCGCCACGATCACGCTTTCTGCCAGCTGGGATGTCTGGAGCCACCGCCACGCCAATATGGAGCTCTACGGCACCGAGGGCTCGCTCTACGTGCCGGATCCGAACTTCTTCGGCGGCGTCGTGGAGGCCTCCGGCCGCGACAAGAACATCCAGCCTCTCGAAGCCTGGGATCACCCGTTCGGTCGCAACAACCAGGAAAGCCCGCAGGGGCCGCGTGCCAATTACCGCACGGCCGGCCTCGCCGACATGGCGGTTGCGATCCTCGAAGGCCGCGATGCCCGCTGCTCGCTCGACCGCACGCTGCATGGCGTCGATGTCATGGTGTCGATCCTGAAGTCGGGCGAGACGGGTGAATTCGTAACCCTGTCGACAACCTGCACCCAACCGGCTGCTCTGGGTATCGACGAAGCGCAGGCTCTGCTTAGATAAGGTCTGTGTCTTAGCCCCTCATCCGGCTGCCGCCACCTTCTCCCCGCAAGCGGGGAGAAGGCCGGTGCGGCCGGCGTCTTGCCCCCTTCTCCCCGCATGCGGGGAGAAGGTCCCGGCAGGGGGATGAGGGGCAATCATGCGACCATGACCTTCTGGGAGAGAACCATCCATGACCTATACCCCCGCCGAAAACCGCTATGAGCGGATGACTTATAATCGCTGCGGCAAGAGCGGGCTGAAGCTGCCGGCGATTTCGCTCGGCCTCTGGCACAATTTCGGCAATGACACGCCGCATTCCACCAAGCAGGCGATCTGCCGCAAGGCTTTCGATCTCGGCATCACCCATTTCGACCTCGCCAACAATTACGGCCCGCCGGCCGGCTCTGCCGAAGAAGCGTTCGGCGAAATCCTCAAGACCGATTTCCGCGGTTACCGCGACGAACTGATCATCTCGTCCAAGGCCGGCTACAACATGTGGCCCGGCCCTTACGGCGAATGGGGCAGCCGCAAGTACCTGATCGCCTCCTGCGACCAGAGCCTGAAGCGGATGGGCCTCGACTATGTCGATATCTTCTATTCCCACCGCTTCGATCCCGACACGCCGCTTGAGGAAACCTGCGGCGCGCTTGACCACATCGTGCGGTCGGGCAGGGCGCAGTATGTCGGCATCTCCTCCTACAATTCGAAGCGCACCCGCGAAGCTTATGCCATCCTTAAGAGCCTCGGCACGCCGCTTCTCATCCACCAGCCCAGCTATTCGATGATCAATCGCTGGATCGAGGAAGACGGGCTGATCGATACCCTCGAAGACCTCGGTGTCGGTTCGATCGTCTTCTCGCCGCTCGCGCAGGGCATGCTCACCTCTAAATACCTGAACGGCATTCCGGAAGGCACCCGCGCCACCCAGGACAAGTCGCTTGATCCGGGCTTCCTCAACGAGCGCAATCTTGAAAACATCCGGGGCCTCAACCGCATCGCCGAGAAGCGCGGCCAGACGCTGGCGCAGATGGCGCTGTCCTGGGTGCTGCGCGGCGGCCATATCACCACCGCCCTGATCGGCGCGTCGAAGCCTTCCCAAGTGGAGGACTGCGTCAAGGCGATCGAGACGCCGGACTTTACGGCAGAAGAACTCGCCGAAATCGACGTCTTCGCCAAGGACGCCGACATCAACATCTGGGCGGCCTCTGCCGAGCGCAAGGGCCCGCCACGGAAGAAGAAGTAAGGCCCACTCCACCCTCCCCTTGAGGGGGAGGGTCGGAGCGAAGCTCCGGGGTGGGGTGACGTGCACGAGTTTTGCTTCACTCATGGTGTCGAACTCGCATGGATCCCCCCCACCCGCCGCTTCGCGGCGACCTCCCCCATCAAGGGGGAGGTGGGCCATCAATTTGCAATAAGCCATCAGGCAGGAGAAACCACACGCCATGATCATCAACCCCATCCTGCCCGGCTTTAATCCGGATCCGTCGATCTGCCGCGTGGGCGACGACTACTACATCGCCACCTCCACCTTCGAGTGGTTTCCGGGCGTGCAGATCCACCACTCGCGCGATCTCGCCAACTGGGAGCTCGTGACCCGTCCGCTCAACCGAGCGAGGCAGCTCGACATGCGCGGCAATCCCGACAGTTGCGGCGTCTGGGCACCGTGCCTGTCCTACGCCGATGGCCTGTTCTGGCTCGTCTATACCGACGTCAAGCGCTTCGAAGGCTCGTTCAAGGATGCGCATAACTACATCGTCACGGCACCCTCGATAGAAGGCCCCTGGTCCGATCCCATCTATGTCAATTCCTCCGGCTTCGACCCCTCGCTCTTCCATGACGACGGGCGAAAGTGGTTCCTTAACATGCAGTGGAACCACCGCCCCGAGGCGCGCAACACCATCGGCCACGCCAAGTTCGACGGCATCCTCCTGCAGGAATGGGACCCGCAGACGCAAGAGCTCACCGGCCCGATCAAGAACATCTTCGAGGGCAGCAGCCAGGGGCTCGTCGAAGGCCCGCATCTCTTCAAGCGCAATGGCTGGTACTACATGACCACCGCCGAGGGCGGCACCGGCTACGACCATGTCGTGACCATGGCCCGCGCGCGCTCGATCGAGGGCCCTTACGAGATGCATCCGAACACGCATCTCATCACCTCGAAAGATGCCCCCGACGCTATCCTGCAACGCGCCGGCCACGGCCAATATGTCGAGACGCCCGATGGCCAATTCTACCACACCCATCTCTGCGGTCGCCCCATGGCGCCGAAGCGCCGCTGCACGCTGGGTCGCGAGACGGGCCTGCAGAAATGCGTCTGGAAGGACGATGACTGGCTCTATCTCGAGCAGGGCGGCGTTGTGCCAGCCGTCGAGGTGCCGGCGCCTCTTGGTGCAGTCAAACGGGAGGAGCCAGTCGAGATCATCAGAACGTTCGACAGCGCAGACTTACCTAGGGAATTCCAGTGGCTGCGCACGCCGCAGCCGGAGCGCCTGTTCAGCCTGAGCGCGCGGGCAGGGCGCTTGCGCCTCTTCGGTCGTGAAAGCATCGGCTCCTGGTTCGAGCAGTCGCTCATCGCCCGTCGCCAGGAGCATCACCGCTTCCATGCCGAGACGCGGCTGGAATTCTCGCCCGACACTTACCAACAAGTCGCAGGCCTGACCCACTACTACAACCGCTACAAGTTCCATGCACTCGGGGTCTCGACCGACGAGAAGCTCGGCCGCTCGCTGATCATCCTGTCCTGCCCGGGTGACTACCCCTCCGGCAATCTCACCTTCCCGATCGGGATGGGCCAGTCGATCCCCGATGGCGCGATCGATCTTGCCATGGACATCACCGACAACGATCTGCAATTCTCCTGGCGCCCAGCGGGCGAGGGTGCATGGCAGCCCATCGGCCCTGTCCTCGACGCCGGTGTCGTCTCCGACGAAGGCGGCTTCGGCGAACACGGCTCGTTTACCGGGGCATTCGCCGGCATGTTCTGCTTCGACATCACGGGTCAGGGCCGACCGGCGGACTTCGAGCGGTTCGTCTATCGGCGGGGGTGAGGGGCGCGCGCTGACATACCCCGTCGTCATCCTCGGCCTTGTGCCGAGGATCTACTGAGGTCTCAGTCAATTCGACGGTCGTAGATGCTCGGGACAGGCCCGAGCATGACGACGCCCGGCGGTCACAGCATCCCACTGCGCCAGTGCATTCGTGCCGGGATGGACAGTTGCGGCGTGAATCGGGCTGTACGCTTTCGACATTCTCGCTAAACTCGGCGCATGGACCATCCCCACTCCCATCTCTTTCCGGGCGTTCCGCTCGCCCTCGGCTCGGCCATCCTCTTCGGCGCCTCGGCGCCGCTGTCGAAATGGCTGCTCGGCAGCGTGGATCCGTGGCTTCTGGCGGGTATCCTCTATCTCGGGGTCGGCGTCGGCCTGGCGCTTGTTCACTGGGGGCGGCCACTGATCGGGCTTCAGCGGGTCGAAACCCCGCTCTCCCGCCCCGATCTGCCCTGGCTTGCCGCCGTCGTGCTGTTCGGCGGCATCATCGCACCACTGTTCCTGATGCTCGGGCTGTCGCTGACGACTGCCTCCTCCGCCTCGTTGCTCCTCAACCTCGAGGGCCTGGCCACCATGCTGATCGCTTGGCTGGTGTTTCGCGAAAATGTCGATCGCCGCCTGTTGATCGGCGCTCTCACTATCCTTCTCGGCGCCGTCGTTCTGTCATTCGATGGGGGCGGCTTTGAGCTTGATCCGGGCGGTCTATGGATTGCGGCCGCCTGTCTCTGCTGGGGCATTGATAACAATCTGACCCGCAAGCTTTCGTCTGCCGACCCGGTGCAGATCGCGGTGATCAAGGGGCTGGCCGCCGGATCTACCAACGTCATCCTTGCCTTTACGCTCGGCGCCGCCATACCTGACATGACGATCATCGCCGCCGGCGCCGTGGTCGGCTTTCTCGGCATCGGCGTAAGCCTTGTGATGTTCATGCTGGGTTTGCGCCATCTCGGCACCGCGCGCACCGGCGCCTATTTCTCGCTCGCGCCCTTCATCGGCGCCCTGATCGCCGTGACCGTCTTTCGTGAGGCGCCATCCGTCTCGCTTCTGCTCGCGGCGTTCCTGATGGGGATCGGCTTATGGCTGCATCTGTCGGAACGGCATGAACATGACCATGTGCACGATCCCCTCGAGCACGATCATCTTCACAGCCATGACGATCATCACAGCCATGTGCATGATGGCCCGGTGACCGAGCCGCATGCACATTGGCACCGCCACACGCCGCTCAGCCACAAACACCCGCATTATCCGGATCTGCATCATCGCCATGGGCATGGGCATGGGTGACGGGCGTCTGGAGGCGAGCGCACTAAACCACCGTCATCCTCGGGCCTGCCCCGAGGATCTACTGATGTCTCACCCAATTCAACGGTAGTGGATGCTCGGGACGAGCCCGCTGGCTTTCAACCCAGCCGTTCCGCATGCCACTTCAAATGATCCTCCATGAAGGTCGAGATGAAGTAGTAGGAGTGGTCGTAGCGCTCGTGCATGCGCAGCGTCAGGCCGATATCCGTGCCCTTCACCGCCTCCTCAAATTTCCAGGGGGCGAGACCTGTCTCCAGGAAACTGTCGGCCTTGCCTTGGTCGATCAGGAACTCCGTGAAACGGGCGCCGTCCTCGACGAGCGCGCAGGCGTCGTATTCGCGCCACTTGGCGCGGTCGGCGCCGAGATATTTTTCAAACGCATCCTGCGTCCAGTCGGCCGTCAGCGGATTAACGATCGGGGCGAAGGCCGAGCAGCTCTTGAAGCGGTCGGGATTTTTCAGCGCAATCGTCATCGCGCCATGGCCGCCCATGGAATGGCCGAAAATGCCCTGGCGGCTCATATCGGCCCGGAATTGCTCGGCCACCAGCGTCGGCAGCTCTTCCGTGATGTAGGAATACATCTGGTAGTGCTCCGCCCAGGGCGTTTCAGTGGCATTGAGATACATGCCGGCACCCTTGCCCATCTTCCAGTTGGTCAACTCGTCTGCCACGTCATTACCGCGCGGGCTGGTGTCCGGGCAAACCACGATCAGGCCGAGTTCGGCGGCCATACGGCGGTATTCGCCTTTTTCCATGACATTGGCATGGGTGCAGGTGAGGCCTGAGAGATACCAGAGCACGGGACGCTTCTCGGCGATCGCCTGGGGCGGCACGAAGACGGCGAAGGTCATCTCGGTGCCTGTCGCTTCCGACTGGTGCGAGAAGACGCCCTGCATGCCGCCGAAGGCGGTGTTCTGGGAGAGAATGTTCATCGGGAAGCTTCCTTGTCCTGGGAATGGGTCAGCCGGCGAGCGACACGGCCGCGTTGACAGCGGCGGCCACCAGCACGGTGTTGAAGAAGTAGGAGATCGTGGCATGCACAAGGTTCAGCTTGCGCATCGGGGTCGAGGTGATCACGACGTCTGATGTCTGGGCCGTCATGCCGATGACCAGCGAGAAATAGAGGAAATCGTGACCGCAGGGATCTGGCGTGCCGGGAAAGTCGAGCCCGCCGCGCCGCCCGTTCTCATGGGCGCGGGAGGGCCGCCAGTAGACATGGGCGTAGTGCATCGCCGCCATCGTGTGGATCGTCAGCCAGCCCAGCACGACGGCGGCAACGGCGAGCGCCAGTTCACCCAGTCCCGCCTGCTGTTCGCGGTTCAGCGCCAGAAACAGCGAGCCGATGGCAGCGACGATGGCGAGCACCGTAACGCCGAGAATGACAAAGGCCGGGGCATCGGCGACGTCGGCACGTTGTTTGAGATAGGCCGGCGTAAGCCGCCGCAGGCGTAAAAAGGCGAGGGTGAGATAGACGGTGAAGAACAGGATGGCCGGCAACTCGATGGTGACATCGGGTTCGTAGACTACGGCGAAGGGCAGAGCTGAAAGCGCAATCACACCCGCCACCATGAAGGCGCGGTAGCGATGATCCAGCACTGAATTCATCATATTTTTCAAAGCGTCGCGCCGCCGTTATGGCCGTTGAATGAGGGCCTACTTCTTGATCCGGCGGCAGAGCCTGTCAAGCGTTTCGAGGAAGGCCGAGCGGTCGCGCGGCGAAAAGGCAGCGTTGTAGCCCTTGCTCTCGCCGGTCTCGCGCAAATGGGCTCCGAGATCGCGCATGGCCGTCGCCATGCCAATATTGGCCGTGTCGAAGATCCGCCCCGTCGGCCCTGTCACCAGCGCACCGGCCGCCACGCAACGACCGGCCAGCGGCACATCGGCGGTAACCACGATATCACCTTCGCCGCAACGCTCGGCGATCCAGTCGTCGGCCGCATCGAAGGCACCTGATACGATGACGTTCTTCACCATCGGATCGCGCGAAGGCCGCAGGCCCGAATTCGCCACAAAGGTCACCGGCAGATCATGCCGCTCGGCGACTTTCAGGATCTCCGGCTTCACCGGACAGGCATCGGCATCGACATAGATTTCGGGCATTTGATCAGTCGTCAAAAAATCTGCGATAGTCTCGCGCCGCATGCAGGAGACGGATGAGCTCGATCCCGTCCCCGGTGTCGAGTGGCTGGTAGATAATCAGGTATCGCCGGAAGGGGAAGAGGCGGAAGTCTCTATGCCAGCTCTATTGCCGTCGCTTGAAGACCGAGATTAGCTCGTCAGCACTCTCCATCGGTGCCAATGCACCGCTTCCGAGGCCTGCCTCCGCCTGCAGGAGGACCGCGTTGCTCCAAAAGTCCTCGTCTAACTCTGGAATCTCACTGGTGTCGATATCTTCGTCCGACAGGTTTTTCAGTTCTTAGAGGCTCAATTCTTTGTCGAAATGTCGGGGCATTTTTGTGCCTCCTGTCCGATCGTCGCTAAACCAGACTGTATCATTCTCCAGCAGCTGCACACCATAGAACGCCCGGAAAACTTAGGCTCCAAAACCTACCCCCGCCGCAGCATATCGACATGCGGAATCCCATCCTCCAGATATTCCTCCGAGATCACCTCGAACCCGAGCGACCCATAGAACTTCTGCAGATGGCTCTGCGCCGAGATCTCGATCGGCTCGCCGGGATGGCGCTTCTCCACCTCCGCAATTGCCTCGCGCATCAAGGCTTCGCCCAGCCGCCTGCCGCGATGGTTGGGCGACACCGCCACGCGGCCAATGCGCGGATGATGCTCCGGCGTCGGGCGCCAGAGCCGTGCGCAGGCGATCAGGTCGTCTCCATCCAGCAGTCGCAGATGCAGGCAGTCGATATCGTTTCCATCCAGCTCCGGATAGGGGCAGTGCTGCTCGACGACGAAGACATCGACGCGCAGTTTCAGCATGGCGTAGAGGTCGACGGCGGAGAACTCATCGAGCCTCCGCACATCGACCGTGTAGGCAGGCCCCGTGATCAATAGACCACGACGCCCCGGATGCTCTCGCCCTTATGCATCATGTCGAAACCCTTGTTGATGTCTTCGAGCGGCATGGTGTGGGTGATCATCGGGTCGATCTGGATCTTGCCTTCCATGTACCAGTCGACGATCTTCGGCACGTCGGTGCGGCCGCGCGCACCACCGAAGGCCGTGCCCATCCAGTTGCGGCCGGTGACCAGCTGGAAGGGACGCGTCGAGATCTCCTGGCCGGCACCGGCAACGCCGATGATGACAGACTTGCCCCAGCCGCGATGCGAGGCTTCAAGTGCCTGGCGCATGACTTTGGTGTTGCCGGTGCAGTCGAAGGTGTAGTCGGCGCCGCCGATCAGGTCGCCGTTGCGCTTGGTCATGTTGACCAGATACGGCACGATGTCGCCTTCGACTTCCTTCGGATTGACGAAATGCGTCATGCCGAATTTTTCGCCCCAGGCCTTCCGATCCGGGTTGATGTCGACGCCGATGATCATGTCGGCGCCAGCAAGGCGCAGGCCCTGCAACACGTTCAGTCCAATGCCGCCGAGGCCGAAGACGATCGCGGTCGCGCCGATCTCGACCTTGGCGGTGTTGATGACGGCGCCGATGCCCGTGGTGACACCGCAGCCGATGTAGCAAATCTTGTCGAAGGGCGCGTCCGGGTTGACCTTGGCGACCGCGATCTCCGGCAGAACCGTGTAGTTCGCAAAGGTCGAGCAGCCCATATAGTGGTGGATCTTGTCCTTGCCGATCGAGAAGCGCGAGGTGCCGTCCGGCATCAGACCCTGGCCCTGGGTGGAGCGGATCGCGGTGCAGAGGTTGGTCTTGCGGGACAGGCAGGAATAGCATTCGCGGCATTCCGGCGTGTAGAGCGGGATGACATGGTCGCCCTTCTTCACCGAGGTGACGCCTGGGCCTACATCCACGACGATGCCGGCACCTTCATGGCCGAGAATCGCCGGAAACAGACCTTCGGGATCAGCGCCCGAAAGGGTGAAATCGTCGGTGTGACAGATCCCGGTGGCCTTGACCTCGATCAGCACCTCGCCCGCGCGCGGGCCTTCGAGCTGAACGGTCATGACCTCGAGCGGCTTTCCAGCCTGAACGGCGACGGCGGCGCGAACATCCATGGTTTTTCTCCCTGACAAATCGTTGGGCCGGACTTTCGCACGGCATTGCCATCCGGCTCAAGGGGCGAGCCGGATTTTATCAATAGTCTGATTTTTCTTGGCTATTCAGACTTCAGGATCGGGAAATGCTGAGCGGCATCGGCGCGCAGTTTCCCGGTCTGACGCGGGTCTTCGAAGATTTCGACCATACGCTTGTAAGGCGTGAAGCCCGAGCGCTGGTAGAAGGCGAGGGCGGCCGGGTGGTCGAGATGGCAGGTGTGGACCCAGAATCGCGAGATGGGTTTCTCCCAGGCCTTGTCTATCGCGACATTCATCAGGATGCGCCCGGCGCCAGCACCGATCAGGCTCTGGTCGAGCCCGAAGAAGGACAGTTCACATTGCCCGGCCTCGCGGAAGTCGAGTTCCAGCAGGCCCAACCGCTCGCCATTTTGCATCATGGCATAGATCTCGACTGCGGGGTCCCCGATGATCGCCAGCAGAGCATCGTGGGCCATGACTGCGCGCGAGACCCAGAGCCAGTCTTCGCCGACCTGGCGATAGAGCGCGCGATAGTCATTGAGCGACGGCGAATGCCAGCGCTCGACCGTCAATCCATCCGTCGGCGGATTGGCGCGCGGCGCGGGTCTTGCCGTCATTTCAAGGCAGGTAACGATCGTCGCCAGCATATCGGGCGCGACATCGTGATAGCCGGCGGAGAGGGGTGTGTTCTCGGTGTCCATGCGCTTCTTGGAACCTGAGCGCCCGGCGATGTCAAGCTTTCGCGGGATGGTGCACTTCAGTCAAACAACCTGTCGCAGGCATAGATGACGGCATAGGCATGGATGGCGAGCGCTGCGTAATAGCCAAAGCCGGTCATCAGCCTTTCGGCCGCATTCATCGGCACCAGCGCCTCGCGCGGCTTGATCGATTTCGTCCTGATCAGGCTGAGCAGGATGAAGATCATCAGGCCACCGATCAGCATCGGCGCCCCCAGGCCGATGCGCCAGCCGGTCCAAAGGATCACGCCTGTTACGACGAAGCTGGTGATGGCGAGCGCCCTTTGCCCTTCGAAGACCTGGCGTAGAACCTGTCCGCCATCGAAGCGGTAGGTCGGGAGCAGGTTCAACAGGTTGAAGGCGCCGAGAATGACGAGGAAGACAAGCGTCGGACCGTCCATGGCCGCAGGATGCGGAATGCCTTGCACCGACTGGTGGGCCGCGACCAGGATCGGCACCAGAAGCGCAGAAAAGCCCGCTCCCATCAGGGCGCAGGTCGCCACCTCGAAATGGCTGTTATAGGGCCGCCCGCCGATTGCGATCCCGCCCAGAAGCGGCACGAAGATCATCCGGACGCTCGGATGGCCAAAGGCGCGGTAGGCCACCATGTGTCCGAGTTCGTGCAAGAGGATGACGAGGGTGAGGAAGACCGACATCATCAGCCCTGTCGCCGTCAGGCTGAAGAATGGCCAGAGCAGAAGCGTCGAGATGATGACCAGCACCGTCTGCCAGGCCGGATGCTCGAAATGCAGGAAGCCGGAGCTGTGGCGTTCCTCGACATGGTCTTTCAGCGAGGCCAGTTCGCGGGACAGCGCCATTTTGCGGAAGAGATAGAAGGCAAGGCCGCGATAATTGTCCGTCTGCTCGAAGGTGACCCGGCTGCCCAGCGGCGCGCGCTCGACCTTCCGGCTTTCCCGATAGCCTTCCCAGAAGGTTTGATCGAGCGTGCTGTCGCCGACTACCCTCAGGTCGCAGGAAAAGCAGGTGCCAGCGGTCATGGCGGTGCGATCAACTATCATGGTGCGTCGGCTCGGACGGCCATGGCGGTCCGGGTTCCGGTAGGCGAACTCGATCAGATCCGGCTTGCCGTCGACAGGCTCAACAGAGATCACGTTCGGGTGCCAGGCCGTCAGATCGCCGGCCGGCCGCGTGATGTTCCAGAGTTCTTCCGGGCGCTCGCGAATGATCCGGCTCACACGGATCGTCCGGCGCCCCAGCGGGGCTGCCATCAGGAGCCACAGCAAAGCGAGGTTGAACGCGGCCAGAAAGACTGCGGCCTGATGTGTCGCCAAGAAGGCTCTCCCAATGGTGAGGATTGATGGGCCCAACCTAAGCGAGAAGCCTTACGATTCCATCGCTGGAATCGCTCAAATGCAACATATCCTGCCGCTTCGCTCAGCCCGCTTCCGGCACCGTTTGAGAGGGGGATGCCCGCTTTTGCTCCCGCCAGAGAATGAAGAGACCCGAACCCACGATGATCAGGATGCCCAGCCATTTCGATGGCGTTGGAAACTCGTCGAACAGGAGATAGCCCAGGGCGACGGCAGCGATGATCTCGAAATACTGGAATGGCGCCAGCACCGAGAGGGTCGCCATGCGGAAGGCCCGGACGACGAGCAGGTGAATATAGCCGGAAATCGCGCCCAGAATGATCAGCAGCCCGAGCCCAAGGGCCGAGGTCGGGAGCGCAATCTCGAAATGGGCATCGCCGGCTGCGGTCCCGAGCAGCAGCGTCGCCCCAATGAACAGCGTTCCGCCAATGCCCGCCATGGTCTGCATGGTCATCGGTGAATCGGCCTCGCCGATCGCGCGATTGAGGAACATGTAGAGCGCATAGAGGAAGGCGCAGGCGACCGGGAGTAGCGCCGTCAGCCCGAACACTTCATAGCTCGGCTGAATGACGATCATCGCGCCGCCAAAGCCGACCGCAATCGCCAGCCACCGGCGCCAGCCGACCTTTTCCTTGAGGAAAACCGCCGACATGGCCGTCAGGATGAAGGGCTCGACGAAATAGATCGCGAAGACATCGGCCAGCGGCATGTATTTGACGGCCATGAAGAACATCAGGCTTGCCGCGCCGTGGATGGCGCCGCGCAGCAGGTTGATCCAGGGGCGCTTGGCCGAAAAGGCGCCCATGCCGTTGATCGCAATCAGCACCGGAAGCACCGAGGCGAGCTGGAAGAAAAAGCGGTAGAACGTGATCTGACCCGGTGACATGCCCTCCACCGTCGCCATGTATTTGGCGATCGCGTCCATCACAGGCAGGACGAGCATGCAGGCCGCCATCAGGACCATGCCGCGAAAGGGAGTGGAAGACGAGCTGAGCATGGAAGAGACTCGGACAAGAGGAGCGTGCTGCGTTCGCTGAACAAGCATGACCCGCCCCTTGTGATCAAGTGAAAGAAGCTCGGGAACAAAGGAAAGACCTTCGCGTTTAACAGGCGTTTGTACGCATCTTTCGGCTGAGGCCATGTGGCGGGTTTACACTCGTGGGTGGCGCGCCGGGGAAGATGCGGGGTCTATGCATCCGCTAATGTAGAGATGTGAGATCGGAACTTTGTCATCCGTCGGCACCTGGCTTGACGGAACCGAACGATCAGGAGGTCGCGAATGCCCGCACGCGAGCGTTTTTCCCGTATGACGGATTCCAGTGACGACACGCTTGGAGGGCGCCTTTCCGCGGCGCGTGACGCCTCCGGTCTATCGCTCGCGGATGTCGCAAATCGCATTGGCGTGAAACGCGACAGCCTGCTCGCCTGGGAAGCCGACCGCGCGGAGCCGCGTCCGTCGAGCCTCATCGATCTCGCCGGCATCCTCGGTGTTTCGCCGATGTGGCTGATGACCGGTGTGGGCTCGGGTCCGATCCAAGAATCCGGAGATTTGCCACTGGAGGCGCTGAAGCTCGAACTCCAACGCTTGACCGATGCACATCTCGAATGCGGGCGCCTCATCGAAAAGATCGCCCGACAGATCGAAACCTACGAGGAACGAGATGAGCGCCGGCGGGATGCCGGTGATCTCGACGGGCCCGTCATGGGACGGGCGTAAGCCGTCAGGCTTCGTTCGTCGTCGGGCCGAAGACGTCTTCGAACGCCTCCCGCAAACGGATATCGACATCCGCCATCATCACAGGCAGGCCAAGATCAACCAGGCTGGTCACGCCATAGGCGGAGATCCCGCAGGGCACGATGCCGCCGAAATGGGAGAGGTCCGGATCGACATTGATCGACAGCCCGTGAAAGCTCACCCAGCGTCGCAACCGGATGCCGAGTGCTGCAATCTTGTCCTCGCTCATCGTCCCGTCGGGAAGAGTGGGCTTTTCCGGGCGGCGCACCCAGACGCCGACGCGGTCTTCGCGGCGCTCGCCCTTGACGTTCATGCTGTCGAGCGTGCGGATGACGACTTCTTCGAGTGCAGCCACATAGGCGCGGACATCCTGGCGGCGGCGCTTGAGGTCAAGCATCACATAGGCAACGCGCTGGCCGGGGCCGTGATAGGTGTATTCGCCGCCGCGGCCGGTGGCAAAGACCGGGAAGCGATCCGGCTCGATCAGGTCCTTGGAATCGGCACTCGTGCCGGCGGTATAGAGGGCAGGGTGCTCCACCAGCCAAACCAGTTCGTCGGCCTTGCCATCGGCGATATCGGCCACCTGCCGCTCCATCTCGGCGACTGCATCCTCATATCCGACAAGTCCGTCGGCGACTCGCCAGCGCACCGGGGCCGAGCCTTCTTGGGCGTGCATGGAGAGGTCGAGATCAGTGCGGAGCATGAAATTTGCCTTCGGCTGTGGATAGGCGCAAAGCCTTGTTTTTCCTTTATTTGGCAAGAAAAGCCCCGGACTTCAAGGGCTGCAGCCACCCCCATCCCGAGGGCTTTTCCACCGCCCATGACGAATTTTCAAAAATCTGTCACGGCGGGCTTGTGGACCCCAGAGGCTTTTGCTACATGCAGCCCCGCCGGAGCAATTCGGCGCCTACCACGATGCGGTCGTGGCGGAATTGGTAGACGCGCAGCGTTGAGGTCGCTGTGGGGCAACCCGTGGAAGTTCGAGTCTTCTCGACCGCACCAAAAAAAAGAACCCGGCCTTCGAGCCGGGTTTTTTGTTGCCGATTTTCAAGGACTTCTTAGTCGGCATCATTGGGAATATGGCTATCGACGCCGAGTGTCGTAACGAAATTCTTCACTTCGCGGACCCCGTTCACGGAAAGCACCTTCAGTTCGATCGCCCGGCGCTCCTCGGCCGTGTCTACGGCGCCGCGCAGCGTCACGACATGGCCGTCGACATGGATGTCCAGGCCGGTCAGCACCGTGTCGTCGAAGCTTTCCAGTGCGGTTGAAATGTCCGATTCGAGCTGGTCATCATCCTCGCGACCCTCGGTCGTAGGCGTGTCAGGCGTCGCGAGATTCGGCTCGAAGCCTTCTCCAGTGACCGACTCGACCCTGAAGCCCTCATTGCGCTCCCGGTCGAAGTTGGCGCCCGTCTCGCCGTAGCCGCGATTGTCGACCGGGGATGCTGTCGCACCCGGACCATCGGCATAGGGCCAGCCTTCGCCGATATTGCGCTGATCATAATCGCGGTATTCGTCTTCGCGGGAGAATTCGGTCTTGCGGTCGTCCTTGGCCATCGGGGGCTCCTTCGTCACTCTGGTGACGGGATAACGCCGGGCCTTCCGCTTTGTTCGGCCGCGTCCGTCAGCGGGCCGTCTTTTCCCATTTCTTGAGGAGCCGCTCCCGCTTCAGGCGGGATAGTTTCTGGACCCAGAAGATGCCGTCGAGCTGGTCGACCTCGTGCTGCATGCAGATGGCGGCGAAGCCCTCTAGGTCTTCCTCCACCACCGCACCGTCGAGTGTCTGGTAGCGGACGCCTACTGCCTTTGGCCGCGTGACCTCTTCCGTCATGCCTGGCATCGAGACACTGCCCTCCGTGTGGGTCATGACGTCGTTCGAAAACCAGAGGATCTCAGGATTGACGTAGTTCTGCCGTCCGCCCAGTTCCGGCAAGTCGATGACGATCAGCCTCTTGAGGATGCCGCAATGGGTTGCGGTAATGCCCACACCGGGTGCGGCTTTCATGGTCTCGTAGAGATCATCGGCAAGCGTCGCGAGCTCGGGGCCGAAGTCGGCGACGGGTTCTGCCGCCGCTTTCAGGGCCGGATCGGGATAGCGTCGAATGGTCAGGCGGGTCACGGTAAGCTCACTTCTGGCGGTGTGTCCGGGCAATCGGCTGTGGCCTGTCGGTCACGCTAGCAGGAAGCGCGGTGCTTTGCACAGACATGCGCGTTTTTCCGCTATCTGCTTGTTGACTTGAGGGTTTTTGCGGCCATTCTCCGGGTCGTCGAGGCATGGTGCCGCAAAGCGTGAGGTTGGGATGACAGAGAACGACGACGAGATTCTCGACCGCCCGGCGGCCGAAGACAGGCAGGACGACATCTATGACGAGGAAGGCTCGGTTCGCCACGACTTCCTGACTATGGTCGGCGCGGCGATTGCCGATCGCGACGTGATCTTCCTGCGCCAATACGTCGCAAAGCTGCACGAATCGGAACTCGGTGACCTCATCGAGGCGATCCAGCCCGACCAGCGACTGGCAATGATCCGCCTGCTCGGCGACGATTTCGACATGACGGCGCTGACGGAAGTCGACGAAGCGATCCGCATGCAGATCGTCGACCAGATGCCGAATGCGCAGATCGCCGCCGCCATCGGCGAGCTCGATTCCGACGATGCTGTCTACATTCTCGAAGACCTCGACGATGAGGACCGCGAGGAAATCCTCGCGCAGCTGCCGTTCACAGAGCGGGTGCGCCTGCGCCGAGCGCTCGACTATCCGGAAAGCTCGGCTGGTCGCCGCATGCAGACGGAATTCGTCGCCGTTCCGCCCTTCTGGACGGTCGGCCAGACGATCGACTACATGCGCGACGAGGAGGACCTGCCGGAGAGCTTTACCCAGATCTTCGTCATCGACCCGACCTTCAAACTGCTCGGCGCGGTCAATCTCGATGCCATCCTGCGCACCAAGCGCCAGGTGAAGATCGAAACCATCATGCATGCGACCAACCACCCGATCCCGGCCGAAATGGACCAGGAAGAGGCGGCCCAGGTTTTCGAGCAATACGACCTTCTGTCGGCCGCCGTCGTCGACGAGAACGAGCGGCTCGTCGGCGTGCTCACCATCGACGACGTGGTCGACGTGATCCAGGAAGAGGCGGAAGAAGACCTTCTGCGCCTTGGCGGTGTCGGCGACGAAGAGCTCTCCGACAGCATTGGCGAAACCTCCCGCTCGCGCGTGCCATGGCTGGCGGTCAATCTGGTCACCGCCTTCATGGCCGCCTCGGTCATTTCGCTGTTCGAGGCGACGATCCAGCAGATCGTGGCGCTCGCCGTGCTGATGCCGATCGTGGCGGGCATGGGCGGCAATGCCGGCTCGCAGACCATGACCGTGACGGTTCGCGCGCTCGCCACCCGCAATCTCGACATCCACAACGCCTTCCGCGTCGTGCGCCGTGAAGCAGGGGTTGGGCTCCTGAACGGGGTGATCTTCGGTCTTCTGATCGGGGCCGTCGCCGGATTCTGGTTTCAGGATGCCAATATCGGCGGCATCATCGCAACCGCGATGCTTATCAACATGATGGCCGCTGCCATCGCCGGCATCCTCATTCCGCTCGCGCTCGACCGATTCGGGGCGGACCCTGCGGTTGCCTCCGCGGTCTTCGTCACCACAGTCACCGACATCACCGGCTTCTTTGCCTTTCTCGGCCTTGCCACCTGGTGGTTCATGTGATGCAGGGCACAGCGCGCGCGCCCTAAAGGGCTGCGTTACAGGGGAATGGCGGGGCAAAAAATTGACTTGTACGTAAAAGTCAATATCATGGTCTCCAGTACAGGATCGGATGACCGTGAAGAAATACTATAGCATAACAGAGCTCACGCGTGAATTCGGTGTTTCGACGCGCACCCTGCGGTTTTACGAGGACGAGGGCCTGCTGCATCCGGAACGTCGTGGCCGCACGCGCCTCTACCGTGCCGCTGACCGTCGGTTTCTGCAGGAAATCCTGCGCGGTCGCCGCATCGGCTTCACCATCGCCGAAATCCGCGAAATCGTTCACGTCTACAAGGAGCCGCCGGGCGAAATCGGCCAGCTCAAGCTGATGATGAAGAAGATCGACGAGAAGCGCGACGAGCTTCGCCAGAAGCGCCGCGACATCGACGAGACGCTATCCGAACTCGACCAGGCCGAAGAAGCCTGCCTGACGCGCCTGGTGGAAATCGGCGTCGGCACCTGACGCCGCCTAACCCCGCGCCACTCACCTGATCAAAACCAACGCCGCGTCCGCTTGCGATAGTGCTCGTAATCGAAGCCGAATCGCGCTTCGAGATGGCGCTCCTCGCTTGGGATGGCGAGCAGCCGTGTGGCCGCGAGCGACACCAGAGCCGCGATAAAGAACCAGCTGTTGCCGGACATCAGCCCAAGCGCCACCGTGAACAGCGTATAGCCGAGATAGATCGGGTTGCGGCTGTAGCGGAAGGGACCGCAGGTGACGAGATAGCGGGCGCAGCCGCTGTCGAGCACGGGTGTCTGTCGTTCCATCAGCGTGCGCACCGCCCAGATATCGAGCGTGACGGCGACCAGCGCAATCGCGAAACCGATCGACGGCAACAACAGCGGATGGGGCGAGGGGATCGGTGCCAGCGCCGCAATGCGTCCGGCCAGAATGGCCGTCAGGATGCTCGTCAGATAGAGCATCGGCGGCCAGGGATATTTCAGAGGCTTCGCACGGTAGGCATTCATTGAAGAACTCCCCGTTACGGCGCTGACTGACTCCTCAACGTGCATTCGTCGGCCAGCGTCTGTATGCGCTGATCCTGCTCCGGCAAGATTGCGCCGGACTGGAGGGGAGAGAATAGGTTCTCCGCCTGCAGCCGTTCCAGCGTACAGGCGCAGAAGCGCTGGCAGAGCCCCGCTTCATTGCCCTGTTCGAGGCAGCTTGCCTCGCAGCTCCCGATATACTGCGCAACCGGATCGACGGCGGGCGGCGGGATAACGAAGCTTGCGAGATAAAGTCCCGCAATCAGCACCGGCTGATGGAGCAGATAGACGGTCAGCGAATGCCGTCCGCCCCAGCGCAGCCAACGCGGGCCGGCCGGCAGCCGGTCGATCCAGCCAAGCCTTTGCCCATCCACCAGGAAGCGAGCGACCGCGATGCCCGTCAGCAACGCGCCGATCCAGGGCAGGAGCGGCACATAGTCGTTCGAACGGGGCAGGGTTTCGGAGAGGCCGAGGAACCAGAACCAGGGCGCATCGAAGCTTGGCGACCGGAGATATGCGGGCAGGGCGAAGGCGACCACCGCTGCAAGCAGCGTGACGAGCGGCGGAAGCTTCAGAAACAGAAGACCGATCAGGCTGGAGAGCGCGATTGCATGCAGGATGCCGAAGAAGATCCAACTGTCCGGCGTGAACCAGAAGGTCGCGACCGAGATGGCGGCGGCTGCTATCACGATCATGCCTAGCCGGCGCAGGAAGGGCTGCAGCCGTAGCTTCGGATACTGGGCCAGCACGAGGCTGAAGCCTGCCAGGAAGAGGAAGCTCGAGGCGATCATCCGGGCATAGATCCGCAGGAAGCCCTGCGTGGATGTGCCCGGCGCCAGATAGCCGAAGAATTCCAGGTCCCAGCTGAAATGATAGCTCGCCATGGCGATCAGGGCGAGCCCGCGTGCGGCATCGAGAGCCAGAAGGCGCGGCCGGGCGGAACCGGATCGGGGCTCAGTCGTGTCTGCCACGCAGTCTTCCTTCACGTCTCGTTCGTCAGGCGCGCTGCCCACGGGTTGGCTCAGCCTGCGGGGTCGGTGCCAAACACGGCAAAATCAAGGCTTTGCAGGCCTCCTCCCGCTTTCAGGTATCGCGCTCGGTCAGCAGAGCAAGGCGCGCTTCGGAGAAAAACTGCCGGCGCAGCAGGACGATAAAGACGAGTACGGTCGCCACCATGAAGACCCAGGGGCTGACGAACCAGCCGAGATAGCCGATCGAGTAGAAGATTGCGCGGAGGCCCATGTTGAAGTGGCTGGCAGCGATGATGTTCATCCGGATGGTGCGTTCGGCCGCGTCCATCGCCCGCTTCGGATCCTTGGCCGCTTCTTCCATCATCGGGATCGCGCCGAACAGGATGGTGCAGTAGTTGAACAGGCGATACGACCAGCCGAACTTGAAGAAGGAATAGGCAAAGAGGCCAATCAGCCCGCAGACCTTGAGCTCGAAGGTCGCCCGGCCGCCCTGGACGATAAAGGGTATGTCGCGGAGGATGGCGTCGACCTGTTCCGTCGCGCCGAGCAGCGCAAAACAGCCGCCGATGGCGAAGATCGTCGTCGAGGCGAAGAATGCCGTTCCGTTCTGCAATCCGCCCATGATCTGTGTGTCGATCATCTTCAGGTCGCGGGTCATCGAGTTCAGGATCCATTCGCGCCGCCGCTCGGCCATGGCCTTGGTCAGGCTCGTGCGCGACAATATCTGCTGGTTGCCGGTGATGCGGGCATAGGCGAGCCAGAGCAGGACAAAGAGCGCCATGGCGCAGTAGTCGACGATGGTCATTGCGGCGAATCCTCAAGGCTGATCGCAGGCGCCATTATCCCGTCGACTGGCTTGTCCACAATGGGAATTAACCACGCGAAAGATATTGGTCCAAATTGAGGCAGGGCGAATGAGGCGGTCGTTAACGCTTCCACTGGCTAACTCATTGTTATTTCATAAATCCATGCAAGGGGTGCATGCCTGATACGCAAAATGCGCCTCCCTTTTGCCATTTTTGCAGTTGCGAAGCCTGCCCGATTTTAATAGATCAAGCATCAGAAAGCGGTCGGGGGACGGCTTTCCTTGTGATGTGACCTCGTTTGGAGTTTCCATGGAAGGCAGTTTCCAGAAGTCGTGCTGGGGTGTCACCTTCCGTGCCTTGATGGGTTTTGCTGGCGTTATGTGCCTGGCCTACCTTTTCGGCACGATCTGACATCCGCCACAGGCGATTGAACAGGCAGCGCGGTCGTTTCGACCGCGCTGTTTGCGTTTCAGGGGTAAAACACCATCTCTGCCATGTCGCGGCCATGAAAGCCGATGTCGATTGCAAGGCGCATTCGTGCTAGGCGATGCTCTAGCCTTTGCGCTTTCAGTCCCGCATGCGAGGAGCCCCATGTTTCTTTCGGTTTTCGACGTGTTCAAGATCGGCGTCGGCCCCTCGAGTTCCCACACCATGGGTCCGATGACGGCGGCCAACCGGTTTCTCGATCTCATTCTCTCCGACCAGTGGCCGCGCCCGGCAGGCGCCCATGTCGCAGCGCTGAAGGCGAGCCTGCATGGTTCGCTCGCCTACACCGGCATCGGCCATGGCACCGGCAATGCCGTCATCATCGGTTTGATGGGTGAGGCGCCCGACAGCATCGATCCTGATCGGATGGAGGGCATCATAGCCGAGGTGGAACGGACAGGTCGCGTCACGCCATCAGGCCATCCGGCCTATCATTTCCAGCCGAAGGACGATCTAGTCTACGACAAGAAGACCCCATTGTCCGGCCATGCCAACGGCATGCGGCTCTCGGCGCTGGACAAGGACGGGCGCGTCCTGCTGACCCAGATCTATTATTCGATCGGTGGCGGCTTCGTCGTAACCGACACCGAGCTGCTCGCCATGCAGAAGCAGAAGAAGCAGGCCTCGGCGCAAAAGGTGCCGTATCCCTTTGCCTCGGCCAAGGAGATGCTCGCCATGGCCGCCGCCTCCGGCATGACGATTGCGCAGATGAAGCGTGCCAATGAAGAAGTCGTCCGGTCCCGCGAGGATCTGGATGCCGGTCTCGACAGGCTTTGGGACGCGATGTCGAGCTGTATCGACCGTGGCCTGCGCCAGGACGGCCAGCTTCCGGGTGGATTGAAGGTTCGCCGCCGGGCGAAATCGATCCATGACCAGCTGCAGGAGGAATGGCGCTCGAACCGTCTCAACCCTGTTCTCGCCAATGACTGGCTCTCGGTCTATGCCATGGCGGTCAACGAGGAGAATGCAGCCGGCGGCCGCGTCGTGACCTCTCCGACCAATGGTGCTGCCGGCGTCGTGCCCGCCACCATCCGCTATTACCTGCATTTCCATCCCGACGCCGACCAGCAGGGCATTCGCGACTACCTGCTGACGGCGGCGGCCATTGGCGGCATCATCAAGCACAATGCCTCGATTTCGGGCGCTGAAGTCGGCTGTCAGGGCGAAGTCGGCTCGGCCTCTGCCATGGCCGCCGCCGGTCTTGCCGCCGTCATGGGCGGCACGCCGGAGCAGATCGAGAACGCCGCCGAAATCGCGCTGGAACACCATCTGGGCATGACCTGCGACCCGGTCGCCGGTCTCGTCCAGGTTCCCTGCATCGAGCGCAATGCGCTGGGCGCCGTGAAGGCCGTCACCGCCGCTTCGCTCGCCCTCAAGGGCGACGGCGTGCATTTCGTGCCGCTCGACGCATGTATCGAGACGATGCGTCAGACCGGCAACGACATGAACGAGAAATACAAGGAAACCTCGCTCGGAGGTCTGGCCGTCAACGTTGTGGAGTGTTGAGGCGGGCAGGGGCTTTGCTCCTGTCCTGATACCATCTGCGGCGTCATCCTCGGGCTTGTCCCGAGGATCTGCTACGCGAACTCCGCCCCCCGACGGTAAAGGTCGCATATCCAGACCATCGTTGAGCGGATAGCCTCCCTCGGCAGATCCTCGGGACGAGCCCGAGGATGACGAAGCATCAAAGTAACCACCGAAACTGTTGAGCACGTCCCCCTGCGACACCCCAGCCCTTGACCCGCAGCCGGGACCGGCTATCTCGGGTGTCATGGCACTGCATCTCCTCAAGCTCTGCGTCGGAGCCGACTCAATCGACGACCTTCGCGACTGGGTCGCCGAACGCTGTCTCGTGGCTGTGGCGGCGGGTCTTGAGCCGCATAGCTCGCATGTCACCCGGATGGTGCCCAAGCGCATGGAAGAGCTGCTCGATGGTGGTTCGCTCTACTGGATCATCAAGGGCCAGTTGTCGGCGCGCCAGAAGCTCCTCGACATCAAGACCTTCACCGGCGGTGACGGGATTTCGCGCTGCGAACTGATCCTCGGCCCCGAGGTGATCGAGGTGGCGCCCGCACCGCGTCGTCCGTTCCAGGGCTGGCGCTATCTGGATGCCGACGCCGCGCCCCGCGACCTGTCCGCGTCCGGTGCCAATATCGAGGATATGCCCGACGACCTGAAGCGGGAACTGGCAGAGTTGGGTCTGCTGTGAGCGGCCTTTTTTGATCCGCATCTAGAGAAGGTTCCGGCTTGTGAGGACCCGTCTCTGACGATACCCTAAAATTTGGGTGGATTGCGCTGCCGTGGGGCAGGGCGCGGTCCGGGATCAGGGGGAACCATGCCGTCTTTGAAATTGCCTTGTCTTGCTCTGGCGCTGGCTTTTGCCGCGTCGCATCCCGTTGTCGCACAAGAGCCGGCGATCGACCTCAAGCTGTTCGGCAAACATGAAATTGAAGGCGGCCTCAGCACCTGCCATCTCGCCTTTTGGCAGAGCAACAAGGATCCTGAGACGGACAAGTATGCCTATCTCATCTACATGCCGTACGATAAGGACGGCGTGCAGATGCAGGCGGTCGTCGAGATCGGCAAGGAGAAGATCCCGCTGAACGAGAGTGCACGGGGCGATTTCGATCCGCCGCCGCGGCTCGGTTACCGGCTCTATTCCAGCGCCGATCATGCGACGCATGTACTGGTGCGGATCGAAGAGGCGGTCGTCACGGGATCGCTGCAGACGGTCAGCAAGGCGACAGTCACCGTGGTCCGCGAAGATCTTCCGCCTTTCGTCGCGGGTGCCAAGGGCGTCATCGGCTGTCCCGGCTCGCCGGCGCCCGAGACGGCGCAAGCTACGCCGGAGCCTGTCTCTGACGAGGGCGCCGCGGCTGGCGGACCTTCTCCCTATACCGGTCCGGTCGGGTTGCCGCTCACCCCGCCTGTCACGCTCACGGCCACCAGCGAGGTGCCGGCGGCGGTTCGCAACGAGATCGCGACCTATGCGCCCGACGAGTGCAGCGAGCCGGATACGCTTGCCTATCCGGGTCAGCGCTATGCGGTGAATGACAATTTCATTCTCTGGGAAGTCCCGTGTTTCCTCGGCGCCTATCAGGGCACCAGTATCTTCGCGATCACACAAAATCCGCCCGCCGACTGGGCAACGATGCTCAGCCTGCCCAATCCGCCGGCGCTGGAGGGCGAGAACAATGCGCAGATGATGAACCCGGAGGTCTTTGCCGAAGAGGGCGTCTTCATCTCGACCTCGCTTGGGCGCGGCGAGGGGGATTGCGGCACCTACCAGGTCTTCCGCCTAATGGATGCGCCGGGCGAGACCTTTGAGTTCCAGCTGATGGAATATCGCGAGAAGGTCAATTGCGACGGCGTGCAGTCCGAGCCGTCCGAATGGCCTTTGCAGTTCCAGGCGGGCGAGTGAGGGCAAGGCTCGGCAGCTTGCGTGGACTTTTTTGGTTCTGCGCCTTGTGGGGCTGAGCCTTTGCCATCGAAACATCTGAATCGGGGGCCATGAGCCGCAGGGCAAGGCTGGTCATTCGGGCCGGGCCGGGGGAATTTGCAATGTCGAGTGTCGAGGATAATCACGAGAGCCTGGAGCGCAGGGCGCGGCCGGTAGGCGGCTGGCGCAGGATTGCCTTGCGGTCGGGCCTCACCCTTGCCGGGCTTGCCGCACTGTTCGGTGCCTATGTCGGCATCCTGATCCTGTCCGGCAATTTCCATGAAGTCCTGCCCTGCCAGCTCTACCGTTCGGCCTAGCTCTCCGGCGAGCGGCTGGGCGAGGAGATCGACCGTTACGGCATCAAGACGGTGATCAACCTGCGTGGCGAGAATGTCGGCAAGGTCTGGTATGACGACGGGGTCGTAGCCACCGCGGCGCATGGCGCGACGCATATGAATTTCGGCATCTCGGCCCGCAAGGACCTGACGCCGGAAAAGGCGCAGCAATTGCTGACCCTGCTCAAGACCGCCGAACAGCCGATCCTCGTGCATTGCATGTCGGGGGCCGACCGCACGGGGCTCGCCTCGGTGATCTTCCTGCAACAGGTCGCCGGCATCGATGAGGAGGAGGCCGAATGGCAGCTCTCGCCGATCTACGGCCATATCAATCTGCCGTTCCTCGCAGCCTATGCCATGGACGATACCTGGGAGCGGCTTGAAAAGGTGATCGGGCTGGACAGCTGAGCGGGGCCCGGCCGGCATGGTGTCTTTTGCGGGGAAACATGCTATTGGCGCGCCCATGACGACAGAAACCGACTTCCTCACCCGTGACATACCCGGTCCCAAGCCCTATGGGCGGGCGGTGTTTGCCGTTGCACCCATGATCGACTGGACGGATCGGCATTGCCGGTTCTTTCATCGGCAGCTGTCGAGCCAGGCGCTGCTCTATACCGAGATGGTGGTGGCCGATGCGATCATTCATGGACCGCGGGAGAAGCTGCTGTCGTTCAACGGTGAAGAACATCCGGTGGCGCTGCAGCTCGGCGGGTCGGATCCGGGAAAGCTGGTCGAGGCGGTCCGGATCGCTTCTGACTATGGCTATGACGAGATCAACCTCAATGTCGGCTGTCCGTCGGATCGGGTGCAGTCGGGGACGTTCGGCGCCTGTCTCATGCAGACGCCCGAGGTGGTCGAGGCTTGCGTCGCCGCGATGAAAAAGGTGGCGACGGTGCCGGTTACCGTCAAGTGCCGGATCGGGGTCGATGATCAGGAGCCGGCCGAGGTGCTTCCCGAATTTCTCGCCCGGATGATCGGGGCGGGGGCGGATGCGATCTGGATCCATGCGCGCAAGGCCTGGCTGAAGGGGCTTTCCCCGAAGGAGAACCGGGAGATCCCGCCGCTGGATTACGAGCTGGTCTATCGGATGAAGCGGGAGAACCCTGACGTTTTCCTCGGCATCAATGGCGGGATCAGCGATCTCGACCAGGCTGTGGAGCATCTCTCCGTCATGGATGGCGTCATGCTGGGGCGGGCGAGTTATCACAATGCGACGCTTTTGACCGGGGTCGATCAGCGGATCTATGGCGATGTGGCCAAGACGGTCGACTGGGATCGGGTGCGCGATGCGATGATCGGTTATGCGGAGCGGGTGATCGCGTCCGGCGGGCGGCTCAACCATGTCACGCGGCATATGGTCGGGCTGTTCCAGGGCTATGCCGGCGCGCGGCGCTATCGGCAGATCCTGTCGTCGGAGGCGACCAAGCCGGGTGTTTCGCCTGACTTGATTGCCGCGGCCTTTGCGGCGGTCGACATCTTAGGAGGTCCGAAGACACAGGGCGCTTCGAACAGCTCTGCCGCTGCGGAATAGGTTCTAGCGCGGCTTTCGGGCGTTTTCAGGCCCTGAAATCGAAAATGGCGTCCCGGGGGACGCCATTTGAAATCTGTAATCAGGCAGCCTGGATGTTGACGGCCTTGGGGCCCTTGCCCATGCGGTCCGGCTCGGTGTCGAAGGTGACCTGCTGGCCGTCCTGCAGGGTCTGGAGACCCGAGGCCTGGAGCGCGGAGATGTGGACGAATACGTCCTTCGCGCCGCCTTCCGGGGTGATGAAGCCGAAGCCCTTGTCCTGGTTGAAGAATTTAACGGTGCCCTTGGTGGCCATGGGAGAGTTCCTTGTTCCCGAATTTCTTGTCGTCTGCGCCGCGGCCGGCGGACCGGAAGCGGCTGGTTGAAGTTCCGCCGAAACGGAACCGTCGAGTGGTCGCGATAACGGGGAAAGAACGTCTACCGGCGGGAGAAGGCCCCCATGACCGCAGATGCGGTCCATACAAGTCAGTCCAGTCTCCGGGATCTTTGGTGCCCGAACGGAGAAAGAGGTAGGGGCATTTTCGGACCTTGGCAAGTATGAAAAGTCACACTGTGCGGTGCAGCAGCGTGGCAACGGGCTGAAATCCTTGAGTTTTGAGGGGTGGCGGCCACCCCCGGCCGCGGTCTTGCCACCCCCTCGACCCTGCCGGTCACCGATTTTTCGGTCGGGGACAGAGCGGTGTTCCGTCTTGAAGCAGCCGCCATCCGGGTTTAGGGGAGGGGTGGCTGGGCGCGGGAGTGGATGAGTATGGCGAAGACGGGTGCCGCAGTGATCGACCCTTACGAGCTCCTGGGCGTGGCCCGCGATGCCGACGAGGCCGCCATCAAGGCCGCCTATCGCAAGGTGGCGAAGACCGCCCATCCGGATGCCGGCGGCGATACGGAAGCCTTCGCCAAGATCTCCGCCTGCTACGAATTGCTGAAGGATCCCGTGCGCCGCCGCGTCTTCGACGACACCGGCTATGATCCGCAGCTCGCCGAGCCCACCGATCTCAAGGGGTTGATGGTGCTGGAGACGCTGATCAACGACATGATCCTCGACGAGCGCGAGCCAGGCTCGTTCGATCCCGTCGCGGGGCTGCGGCGCAAGCTTACCGACGACATCCTCAAATGCCGCTTCCACATTCTCGAGCTGGAGCGCCACCGGGCGCGGGTCCGCAAACATCTCGACCGGCTCGGCCGGAGGCCGGAAACCGACGTGCTCGGCTCGATGCTGCGGGCCCGGGCGCAATCGATCACCGATGCCATCAAGGCGTCGGAGGTGCAGATCGGTGCGATCGAGCGGGCCTATTCCATGCTCGAGGGCTATTCCTACGAAATGGAGCCGCTGCCTGTTGAGGTGGAGGCCGAGGATCTGCCGAAGGCGGCGGAGTAGCATCATTCCCTCTTCTCCCCAGCGGGGAGAAGTGCCGAGCACAGCGAGGCGATGAGGGGGCGGCTTGACCGCAGCTTTTGCAGTCCAATCTTGAAAGCTGCCGAAGCGTGCTTTGTCGGTGAGCTTCGCTCCCCCTCATCCGGTCCTTCGGACCACCTTCTCCCCGCTGGGGAGAAGAGGGAACGCGCCGTCATGCCGCGGTGCCCGGGCTGGCGGCGTTGGGCTTTTCCGGTTTGCTGTGATGCCAGGCGAGGCGGTAGAGGGCGGTGGTGTGCGGGTCGGGATCGGTGGCGTGCCAGTCGGCAAGCGCTGTCCGCTCGTGTTCGGGATGCGGGCCGGGGCGGGTGTGGATGCGGTGGAGTATCGCCAGCGCCAGGCGAAGCTGGGCGGCGGCCTTGGTGTCTTCGGGCCATTGGCGGGGCTCGGTGCTGGGGCCGACATGCGGCTCTACCTCGCCAAGCATGGTCTGAAGCAACGGGTGCGCCTCCGGTTTGGCCTTGGCCGCGCAGGGCGGCAGGCCTGCGCCCGAGGCCAGCGGCCGATCCGCGCGCTGCGCCTCCCCGCTGCAATGCCGGTTGCGCCGGCATTGGCGCCGCCGGCAGGTGAGGGGGACTGCGTGTTCGTCGAGCACGTCGCGCAGCAGGCGCAGGTCCAGCGGTTCGGGCTTGGGGTCATCGGCGGTTGTCGGTTCTGGCATGTCGGTCTCCTTGTCGTGAGGTGTTTCGGGAATTGGCGAAATAGGGAATTTTTGGGGGGGCGCGACGCCCTCATGCTGAGGTGCCCGCGAGAAGCGCGGGCCTCGAAGCATCCTGCGCTAGTGGCCTCGCCCTTCGAGGCCCGACGAGGTCGGGCACCTCAGGATGAGGGGCAATCATTGGCCCAAGCTTCGCCGCCGGTCGGGATCAACTCCCTCCGGGTCGGGTCATGCTTGTCTCGGACGAGGCGCCAGAAGCAACCTGTCTAAGGTGTTTATGTGGCTCCTTCCGGCGCCTCGTTCGACGTTTTTTCCCGCTGCATGCGTCTCTCTGGCAAGGCGGCGACGGTCCTTGGTCCTCGGGTCAGGCCCGAGGATGACCGAGGAATGACCGGGCGCGGGTCCGGCTGCGGCGTCACATGATGACGCTTCAGCCTGGCCGGTGGCCCGGGAGGTTCCCGCCGGATGGTGCACCAATCCGACCGGGACCCTCGCCCGGGGGATGATCGTCTGGCCATTTGCGACCCGGCGCTCATCCCCGCCGTTTGTTTCGCCCCGCTGTCTGGATGTTCGCGACAGCGCTGGCGCCTTGTCTGTGTGCCTCTGAGGCACGTCCTTCCGATCAGGGGTTTCAGGCGTCGGGCATCCGACCGTCCGCCGTCACTTCCACCCCTTCGTCCGGAGGGAGACCGTTGCAGCGGGCCGGGGAATTGTGCCTGCGAGAGCACGCCACCCCGGCGCCGACCCCGCCTCGCCTGACATCGCATCGTCAGGTGTATCCGAGGGCGGGACGGGGGTGATTCTACGAGGGTGGAAAGGGTGGGGGATGAAAAAACATGTCGGAGTTTGATTTTGTTGGGGAATCGCTGCGGGGCGTCCCCCTTTTTCGGCGGAATTAGCGCGAGTCGGGCGGGTCTCCATCACTCACAGAAGATGCAGCCTTGGCCACAAAAGGGAGACTATTGTCACCGTCGCGCTGTCGGAATTGCATAAGTTGCGCAGCCTAACGTTTCAATTTAGGGTGATGCTGGAAAGCCTGATGCGATCGCGTGTCAGGTTCACAGATGGACTTGAGAATATGTCCCAGAATAAAGGTAATTCAAGCTTCGCGACTGGAGTAGCTCTTGGTGGCTTCTTTGGGGGATTCGTATTCAGTGCGTTCTTGTTTTCTGGTTTGCTTCATGTGAACGATCAATCCGGTTTCAATCTGGACTTTGACGCTGCTACAACAATCACAATTGTGCTGACTGCTTTATCGATAATGCTTACTGCGTTGGGAATAATCATAGCGGTAGTAGGAGCTTTTGGTTTCAGCATGCTGCGGACCGCTGCAATTGAATCGGCGGCAAACCATGCAGCAGATCAGTTGGGAGAGCGAGGTGAGCTACGGAAGTTGATAGAGGCGAGGGTCAACTCATTGGTCGCCGAGATGCAAAAGGGAGGGTTTACCAATCTCGATCTCCCGAATCCAGAGTCGGAGTACGGTGAATGATCAGTCAATCTCGCGAGTGGGATAACTTGGCCGAAGATGCGAAGGCAGCAATCGTCGCTTATCAGCAGGATTTCCCAGTTAAAATTGGCGATTTGATCAAAGAATTTAATTTAGAATTGAAGGTTTCAACTCTCGACGTTGGTATATCTGGTATGATCTTTCCATTTGAGGGGAGTTATAAAATACTGGTGAACAAGCATGAGCCCGCTTATAGGCGTCGCTTCACTGCGGCTCATGAGCTTGCGCACTTCCTGCTTCATAGAGATAGTATTGGAAGTGGTATTAGCGATAATGTTCTATACAGATCTACTTTGTCAGATTCTATGGAGGCAGAGGCAAACCGGCTAGCGTCCGATATTCTGATGCCGCTGGCGGCGGTCAAAGCCGCGCGCAAAGATTTGCTGGTTGCGAAAAACGCCGACGCGGTCTCACCGCTTGCGGCTATGTTTGCCGTCTCTGAGGAAGCTATGCGAATTAGGTTGGGCCTAAAGTGACCGCACAATACATTCCTATACTCTCGATTAGACCTGCCGAAATTGTGGCTCTCTCGGAGCTGCCGGACGTTGCCAAAGATCGAATGGCGCCTTTGTTCCTAATCAAGCCTTGGCTTGGTGCTGGGCCATTAATGCGGGGCATCGAGAAGGTAATCCACAGCTATCCCGGTCGCCGTTGGTTTGCAGAATTAGATCCCCAATACGAACCTGGGAGCGGTAGCGAGGCATTCGGCGAAATCAGTTCACTAAGAGATCCTGCGGCTGGCTTTCAGAACTGGGTGCATTTCGTAGGAAGCCTCCCAAATGCTGTGCCAGTGCTACAGCTCAGAGGTAGTATTGATGCTCCTAATGTTTTAGACCAAATTGATCGCGCAGCGGACTTAGGTCGAGGGGTTGCTGTACGAATTGACCGCGCCATCTTGACCGCGACAGCGTCTATTAATCCGCTAATCGACTTGTTTGCTCAACGCCCAGAAGTAGATTTCACTGTTATTGTAGACTATGGGCAACGTGATTATCGTATTCTCGTAGACGTTATCCCAGCTGTAGCTGACATGAATTATATACGAAATAAGATGGGGGCAGTGGAACTTTGTGTATCGTCAACCACGTTCCCCTCTTCGTTCTCAAGTTCCTCTCAAGAAATTTACGAGCGTAGCTTCTTTAGTGAGGTAAATTCTCAGGTAGGAGGCCTTATATACAGCGATCGCGGGAGCGCTCGCGCTGTGGATCAAGGCGGCGGGGGAGTTCCGCGGCCCCGTATTGATCTGCCAACTTCTTCCCAATGGCACTTCTTCCGCAGTGATTGCGTAAAGGAAGAGGGGGAGTCACCTGAAGAATTCAGAGACCGTCGCCTCGATGCTTATGGTGATATGGCGGATGCCGCAGTCAATAGCCCGCTTTGGGATCCCGCTTTGAATGTATGGGGCACCCAGTTAATAAAGATTACTCAACTTAGGAGTCAGTATGGAATTACGTCCCCTGCTAAGGCGACGGCTTGTCGAATAAACATACATTTGACGAAGCAATCACTCTATGGAGTATCAATTTCTGAAAACGACCTCGAAGAAGAGTGGGTCGACTGAATTTCAGAGATTAGATTGGATAGATCCTCCCTGTATTTCTGGTGTTTCAATTTTAAATTTTGTTGTCGAACATGATTTGGATTCGTGTTTCGGATGTCGGTAGGGTCTATTTTTTGATCGAAATTGACACTCAATAATTTGTATCGCGTGCGAAGAAGATTGCGATAGTGTTCTTCAGATGGAGAAAAGTCTCTTTTCTTTAGTAGAGATGCTGGAAACAAGCTAAAGGTAAGCGCGCGTCGTGATATCGATCGACTTCTTCCCGCCAAGAGTGTTTTAACTGTTCCGCCGGTCACAATGTGCAAACCGACGCTCTCCCTCGCGCATATAGCCCTTGCCTTCTCTGCATGATTCTCACTGACGATCACATCGACCCGATTGCTTACTAACTTCAGGTTTTTGATCTGTCCCTCTAAGCGTTGAATCTTATCGCGGCTGCTTTTAATCTCGACAGAGATCACCTGATTGTCGCTCACGTACACCAAGTCCGCCCGCGCCTTCCAGTTGTTGGCGGCGTACTCATTTATCAGTACGCCTGCGCCTGAGGAGCCATAACGCTTCGCCAGCCACGATGCGGCTAAGATCTTGATTTCCATCTCGAAAGCGTTGTGTGCAATATTCATTTCGCGCCTGCCTGAAGCGACCGGTATCCTGATTCTACTTTACATCTAGTTTATCACCGCCCCGGGCGCCCCGTCTTGCCCTTCGTCCTTGCCTTGCGCTTGCCATCACCCGGATCCTCGTAGGAGCCGGCGCCGGAGCGGGCGCGGATGATGGGGCGGGGGTCGTCGGGTTGCCCCTCATCCGCCCTGCGGGCACCTTCTCCCCGTGAACGGGGAGAAGGAGGAGCCTCCGGCTTGTCCGGAAGCTTGCCGGTCACCGGTTTTTCGGTGCGGCCGACGGTCATTTCGTCGAGGGTGTTCTTGCGGAAATAGGAGCTTTCCGGGCCGGATTTCGGCAGGGGGACGGCGCCGTCGGTGCCGGGGCCCATGTCGTCGATATGGGGTTTGGAGAAATAGCTGCCCTTGCCTTCCGGGGAGCCCGACTTGTTGCGGCCTGACGTGGAGATGCGGGGCTGCCCCTCATCCGCCCTGCCGGGCACCTTCTCCCCGCCAGCGGGGAGAAGGGGGGCGCTGCGGCCCTTCGACGTTTCCTGCGACTTGGATTCCTGCTTCGCAATCGGGTCGTCCATGGCGGCGAGTTCGACGGCCTTGAGGCGTTTGATTTCGTCGCGGAGGCGCGCGGCCTTTTCGAAGTCGAGGTCGGCGGCGGCGTTGCGCATGTCTTTTTCGAGCGCGTTGAGATGAGCCTGGAGGTTGTTGCCGACGAGGTGGCCGCCATCGGCGAAGCCCTTGCCGGACACGCCAGAGATATCGGCGCGGACGTGGTCGCGTTCGTAGACGCTGTCGAGGATGTCGGAGATGCGGGCTTTGACGGACTCAGGCGTGATGCCGTGTTCGGTGTTGTAGGCGACCTGCTTTTCGCGGCGGCGGGACGTCTCATCCATGGCGCGCTGCATCGAGCCGGTGATCTGGTCGGCATAGAGGATGACCTTGCCGTCGACGTTTCGCGCGGCGCGGCCGATGGTCTGGACAAGCGAGGTTTCCGAGCGGAGGAAGCCTTCCTTGTCGGCATCGAGGATGGCGACGAAGCCGCATTCGGGGATGTCGAGGCCTTCGCGCAAAAGGTTGATGCCGACGAGCACGTCGAAGGCGCCGAGACGCAGGTCGCGGATGATCTCGATGCGCTCCAGCGTGTCGATGTCCGAGTGCATGTAGCGGACGCGCACGCCCTGTTCATGCAGGTATTCGGTGAGGTCCTCGGCCATGCGCTTGGTGAGCACGGTGACGAGGGTGCGGTAGCCCTTGAGCGCCGTTTCGCGGATTTCGCCAAGCACGTCGTCGACCTGGGATTTGGCCGGGCGGATTTCGACCGGCGGGTCGATGAGGCCTGTGGGTCGGATGACCTGTTCGGCGAAGACGCCGCCGGCTTCTTCCATTTCCCAGCTGCCGGGGGTGGCGGAGACAGCGACGGTCTGGGGGCGCATGGCGTCCCATTCCTCGAAGCGCAGCGGGCGATTGTCCATGCAGGAGGGCAGGCGGAAACCGTATTCGGCCAGCGTCGCCTTGCGGCGGAAGTCGCCGCGGTACATGCCGCCGATCTGGGAGACGGAGACGTGGCTCTCGTCGATGAAGAGCAGGGCGTTGTCGGGGATGTATTCGAAGAGCGTCGGTGGCGGCTCGCCGGGCTTGCGGCCGGTGAGGTAACGCGAATAGTTCTCGATGCCTGCGCAGGAGCCGGTGGCCTCGAGCATTTCGATGTCGTAGCGGGTGCGCTGTTCCAGCCGCTGGGCTTCGAGCAGGCGGCCGCCCTTTTCGAGCTCGGCGAGGCGGATCTTCAGCTCGTCCTTGATCGATTTGATCGCGCCGTTGAGGGCGGGCCTAGGCGTGACATAGTGGCTGTTGGCGTAGATCTTGACCGTCTTCATGTCGCCGGTCTTCTTGCCGGTGAGCGGGTCGAATTCGGTGATGCTCTCGATCTCGTCGCCGAAGAGGGTGATGCGCCAGGCGGCATCTTCCAGGTGGGCGGGGAAGAGTTCGATCGTGTCGCCGCGGACCCGGAAGGAGCCGCGGACGAAGTTGATGTCCTGGCGCTTGTATTGCTGGGCGACGAGGTCGGCCAAGAGCTGGCGCTGGTCGATGCGGTCGCCGACCGACATCTGGAAGGTCATGGCGGTGTAGGTTTCGACCGAGCCGATACCATAGATGCAGGAGACGGAGGCGACGATGATGCAGTCGTCGCGCTCGAGGATGGCGCGGGTGGCGGCGTGGCGCATGCGGTCGATCTGCTCGTTGATCGAGGATTCCTTCTCGATGAAGGTATCCGAGCGCGGCACATAGGCTTCCGGCTGGTAGTAGTCGTAATAGGAAACGAAATATTCGACCGCGTTGTCGGGGAAGAAGTTCTTGAACTCGGAATAGAGCTGGGCGGCGAGCGTCTTGTTCGGCGCGAGGATGACGGCCGGGCGCTGGGTCGCCTCGATCACCTTGGCCATGGTGAAGGTCTTGCCGGAACCGGTGACGCCGAGCAGGACCTGGGTGCGGTCATTGTTCGAGAGGCCCTCGACGAGGTCCTTGATGGCGGTCGGCTGGTCGCCAGCGGGCTCGAAGTCGGAGGCCATGCGGATCGGCACGCCGCCTTCGGATTTCGCCGGGCGGGCCGGGCGGTGCGGCATCCAGAGTTCGCCGTTCTTGAACAGCGGGTTGCCGCTTTCGATCAGGGCGGAGAGCGCCTCGACGGTTGCGGTGACAGCGCCGGGGGCGAGGGATTCGGCCTCTTCCAGCGAGACGTCCATGCCGGCGATCGGATTGAGGCCGGCGGCGGCGCGGGTCTTCGGATCCGAGGATGCGCCGATCGAGACGCCGCGGGAGGTCTTGGTGGAGGTGGTGTTTTTCGCCGTGGGTTTGGTGGTCGCCTTTTCGAGCGCCACTTTTTCGGCGTGGCGGCGGGCCTCGATCTCGATCTTCTTGCGGTGTTTGCCCGCTTTCGACGCGAGTTCGCGCTGGCTTTCGACCGTGGAAGCTTCCGCCTCGGCCTCCAATTGCTTCACCCAATCGGACACGGAACCCGACAGGGGCGCGCCTTCGAACGAGGCTTGCGGGGCTTCCTCGAAACCATTCGAGGGGGCGGAAGATTTGGGAGATTTGGCCATGGCCGGAATATGGAGAAGGGCGGCGGCAAAGGAAAGGGGCGGGGCGGGATAATCAGAACGAAAACGCAACAGGGAGGCGGAGTTGTTGCCAGCGTGGTGGCAGGAGGGTCGGGGGTGTTAGATCGGGACAGGGATGTGTTGCGAAGAAGGGCAGGGTTGCGCATAGTGGTGCTGCAGCCGATGGGAGACGTCGTATCCGTACTGCTCATTCGCCCGCACAGCAGTCGATGTCGACGGAACCGGACTGGTCCGCGGTCGACGCGGTCGTTCTTGCCCAGAGCACGCGGCGTGAGAGCCTGCTGCGCCAGGAGCGAATGATCAAGATTTGCGGTCTGGGCGTCATTGCGTCGGCCTGCGGCGCCGGGCTCTGGCTGAGCTATCTCCGGTCCGATCCGCAAATCGCCCACGCGACGCTTTTCCTGGCATTGCTCGCGCTGGTCCCGCTCTTCATGGTGATCGCGGCCAAGCAGCGTCGGTTCCAGACGGATTTCTACATCGCGATCCTGCCCCTGCTTCTGCCTGGTCTCGACCAATGGTCGATCGTCACCAGGAAACCGGCGCGACAGATCGAGCGCATGCCGGGTCATTATTTCGTTCCGCGTGACGAGATCGATTGCGATTTTCATATCGAAGGCTCTCTACACGGCGTTCCGTTCTCGGTAACGCAGGCGGTTCTGCGACATTCGCCGGCTGAAAGCCCAGAGACAACATTTCGAGGCCTCATTGTCTGGACACGGGTTTCCAATGCGTTTCCAGGCGACTTCTCTGCCTTGCGCCGACCGCCGCAGGAACGTTCGCTCTGGCGGGGTACAGTCTTGCCGGACAGGCTGATGCCAATGCCGAATGCAACGCGTCTGGGGCGTTGGGCCTATGACTTTGTCTCAACGGATCTTGTAACGGCCGACATGCGGTTGAACGGCATGGTCGGTGCGATCGACACCCTGTTGACGCTGAAGCTGGACGACCTGCCGCAAGTGGCAATCAGGGGCGCGGACGCATTCGCGCTGCTTCCGCTGCCACGCTTTGGCTGGGATGGCGACACGCCAGCGCACACTCTCGATGTCGAGCGGGACGTCCGACCTTTTGCGGCCAGGCTGCGGAGTGTGTTGCAGGCCATGGATGCGGTGCGGAAGATCTAGACCCGCTGCCTGGGCTGCCGGTTGAGCGTTTAACTTACGCCACCGACAGATGCTTGGCTTTTGCCTTGCGCTTCAGGTCCGCGCTCGGCTGGTGCTCGGCGATCCAGGTGTCCAAGGCTCTTGGGGGCATGGGGCGGGCGAAGAGGTAGCCCTGGGCGGTGCCGCAGCCGAGGCGGGCGAGGATGGCGGCGTCTTCGGGGGTCTCGACGCCTTCGACGACGATCTGCAGGGACAGGGACTGGCCGAGGCTGACCATGGCGGAGATGAGCTTCTGGTTGGTCTCGCTGCGGGCGACGTCCTTGACGAAGCTGCGGTCGATCTTCAGGCGGTCGACCTTGAGGCCGATGAGATAGGCGAGCGATGAGTGGCCCATGCCGAAGTCGTCGACGGCGAGCTTGTAGCCGGCCTGTTCCAGCTGCTTCAGCTGTTCGTCGGCAAGCGCCGGATCGAGGATCGCCTCTTCGGTGATTTCGACTTCCAGGGTCGAGGGGTCGACGTCGTGTGCGGCGGTCACGCGGTGCAGCATCGAGGCGACGGAATAAAGCGCGAATTCGCGCGGGGAGACGTTGAGCGCGACGGTGACATCCTTGAGGCCGAGTGCCGGCAGGCGGCGGGCAAGCAGGCATGCGTCTCCTGCAATGCGGGCCGTCAGCTGTTCGGACAGATGCACGGTGCGGGCGGCATTGACGATCTCCGGCGGTGAGACGAAGCCGAGCTGCGGATGCTGCCAGCGGACCAGAGCTTCGAAGCCGGTGATGCGCCGGCTCATCAGATCCACCTGCGGCTGGAACCAGGCGCCGAGGCTGCCGGTGTCGATCGCCCGCTCAAGATCCTGCTCGATGATCCGCTTGCGCTCGGCATTGCGGCGTAGATCGGGATCGAATTCGCGCAGCTGGCGACGGTCGCCACGCTTGGCGTCATAGAGGGCCATGTCGGCGCAGGCGAGCAGTTCCTCGGCATCGCCGGCATGATCGGGATAGGCGGCAAGGCCGACGCTGAGGCCGACGACGGCCTGGCGCTGGTGCCAGTGGATCGGGTGACGGCTTGCCTCGAGCACGGTGGCGGCATGGGCGCGGGCGCGCTCCAGGGCTTCTGGACCGCTGACCACGACGGCGAATTCGTCGCCGCCGAGGCGGGCGATCAGGCTGCCGTCCTCGACGATGGAGGAGAGGCGGGCTGCAATCTCGCGCAACAGGGCGTCGCCTGCGCTGTGGCCGAGCGTGTCGTTGATCGACTGGAAGCGCTCCACATCGAAGATCAGCAGCGCCACCTGCTCCTTCACGACCGTGGCGCGTGCGATGTCACCGGCCAGTCGTCCGTGAAAGAA
Source organism: Allorhizobium sp. nf9_anc (assembly GCF_056323085.1). NCBI lineage: Bacteria > Pseudomonadati > Pseudomonadota > Alphaproteobacteria > Hyphomicrobiales > Rhizobiaceae > Allorhizobium > Allorhizobium sp. nf9_anc. The sequence goes on from NZ_CM150481.1 coordinate 1,626,491, forward strand.
CATGCGGTTGGCGAGGCCGGTCAGCGTGTCCCGATTGGCGAGTGCCTCGAGGCGGGAATTCTGGCGCAGGATATCGCTGTTGGCGCGGGTCAGGCTGTCGGCCAGCGCAGTCGCCTGATGGCGCGCCACCTGGCTGCTGACGAACATGTTTTCCGCCCAGATGCTGCGGCGGATGAAGACGAAGATCATCAGCGAGAGGCAAAGGCCGACCAAGACCTCGTTCAGCTGCCACATGCCAATGAGATTGATCATCAGGGAGATGAGGATCGGGATCGAGTAGTTGAGCGCCAGTGGCGTGTAACCGATCTGCTTGATGACCGAGCCGGCGGCCATGCCGCCCATCATCAGGAAGAGTGGTGCATGTCGTCCGAGCGGCTCGAAATCGGCCACGGCCCAGGGAAGGGCGGCCCAGACCAGGCCGAGGGCGAGGGCGCCGATCGAGAGAATGGTGAGGCTTCCCTTCGGCGCTGACATCAGCGCGCCGCGCCGGGTGAGCGCCTGCATGGCATAGGCTCGCGCCGCGATCACGATGATTGCGCTACCGAACCAGGCGAGGGTCGCCCAGGTCGTTTCGTCATGTAGGTGGAGGATATAGATGCAGACGCAGAGCGTGATGATGTTCAGAACGAGGGTCGAACGATAGCCGTCTGCGATGTCCGCCACCTGGGCTTGCAGCACTGCCGGCATTGTCTTGCCGCTTCGGCTCTCACTCAACCACATAAAACAAAGCCCATACCGATCGCAATAAATACTCAATAACAAGAGCGACTTAACGGGATGTTACGGCAACTTTGCGCAATTTAACGAGAAATCATCGGCAACTTTTTGGCGACCTGGCGACAGAGATCCCCTCGCGCTTTGCGGGCAGTCTATCTGCTTGTGGGCGGGGTCTGGTTTCCTCAGGTTGTAAAATATGACGGAGAGGATTGTCTGCCGCCTGCACCATCCTCGTTCCATATTGTTATGGTCAGATATACGCCGCGACTCGGGGTCGCGTCATTATCCTCCCACGCACGAGTTTTCCATGCCGAGCTTTTCCCCCGCCGCTCTTTGGCCCATCCTGCTTCTGTCCCTCTCCAATGTTTTCATGACCTTCGCCTGGTATGGGCATCTGAAATACAAGACGTCCGCGCTCTGGATCGCCATCCTTGCGAGCTGGGGCATCGCCTTCTTCGAATACTGCCTGGCGGTGCCGGCCAATCGGATCGGCGCCGAGGTCTATTCCGCCGCGCAGCTGAAGACGATGCAGGAAGTGATTACTCTGATCGTGTTTTCCGGCTTCTCGGTCTTCTTCCTCAAGGAGAGCCTGACGATCAATCATGCCATCGGTTTTGCGCTGATCGCCGCGGGGGCGGCCTTCGTTTTCCGCGGGTAACGAGAAGGCGCGGCTGTGCCAGCCGCGCCCTTCCATATGACAGTTTCCGCTTTCCTCAACGGTGTGCAGCCACCGGTCCGGTCTCTAGCCGCCAGGCGGGCAGGACTATGGCGAGCATCAGCACCGTGTTGAGCAACACGTTGACCGTGGCGCCGGCGACGAAGGAGCCGGTGCTGTCGACGAGGAACCAGGCGAGTGTCGCTTCGATCAGCAACAGCCGCGCGAGCCTGGGATCGACCGGGAGCAGCCGGTCGACGACGAGCCACATCATCACGCCCCAGCCGACCATGACGCCGCCGCCAATGGCAGCAAGCGCACGGGCGGCCTGATGGTCGAGCGTCTGTTGGCCATCAAACGGCCAGAAGACGATATCGGTGAGCCAGGTCGCGGGCAGGGCGGTGGCCGGATGGGCGCCCAAGGCCACGAGCAGGCCGAGGAGCACGACGAAGAGGCTGTTCAGTTTCAGCCAGGTGGATGTGAATTCGGGGGACATCTGCGGTCTTCCTTCTTGGTTGCGATGGACCGACCATGCGGAGCGGAAGAGACTGCCGCAATTACCGCTGAGGTAAGTGACGGCATTGGCTGCGCGTGGCAGATAGTCTGGAGACCTAGCTTCGAAAGAGGAATGTCATGGCATTGGAATTCGGCGGCCAGCTCCGAACCTGGCGTGGCAAGCGGCGCATGAGCCAGTTGCAGCTGGCACTCGCAGCGGAGGTCTCTGCCCGCCATATCGCCTTTCTCGAAACCGGGCGGGCGAAGCCGAGCCGACGCATGGTGCTGCTGCTGGGAGATGCGCTGGAAGTGCCAAGGGCCGATCGGAACCTGATGCTGGATGCAGCGGGGTTTCGAGCCGCCTATGCCAGCCGTCCGCTGGATAGCGCTGCCATGGAGCCGATCCGCAAGGCGATCACCCATATGATTGAGGGGCATTCGCCCTATCCCGCCTTTGTCTTCAACCGACACTGGAGGGTGCTCGATGCCAATGCCAGCGGGCGCGCCATGCTGGCCGGCTTCGGGCTGGATGCCGACGACAGCTTTATCGATTTTTTGCTTGCGCCCGGGCGAGGTCCTGACCTGGTCGAGAACTGGGCTGAGGTGGCGCATCATCTGGCCGCACGGTTTCGGCTGGAGAGCGCCCATCTCGGCGGCGATCCGGTGCTGGAGCGGGCAGCAGCCGGGCTCGCCTTCGGGCCGGAGCCGCAACATGGCGAGTCGACCAAGGGCGGTGATTTGCCGCCTGTCCTCACCGTGCGCTTTCGGCTCGGCGGACAGGTCTATCCGATGTTTTCGACGATGACGCAGTTTGGCACTGCCGAGGACATTGCGCTGGCGGACATCAAGATCGAGATGTTCTTTCCGACGGATGCAGCCTGCGAGGCGCTGTTCCAGCAGATGGCGGCCGGGTGATCCTCGTCAGGCGGCTGGCACGGGTGTCGGCTTGCCGTCCACATCCAGCGCGACCATGACGAAGGTGGCTTCCGTGACCTTTTCCATGATGTGGGTGAGATAACGCTGGGCCCAGGTTTCCACCTTGAGCGTCATCGATGTACGCCCGACGCGGGATATCTCTGTATAGACGCAGAGGGTGTCGCCGATCTTCACCGGCATGGCAAAGGCCATTTCCTGGACGGCGGCGGTGACGACGCGGCCGCGGGCGCGTTCAGCCGCCCGGATACCGCAGGCGAGGTCCATCTGGGCCATCACCCAGCCGCCGAAGATATCGCCGGCGGCATTGGCATCAGCCGGCATGGCCAGCGTGCGCAGTGTCAGTTCGCCCGTGGGTTTCGCTGTCGCGTCGATCATGTCTTTTCGATTCTCTTTTTCTGTTGCGCGCCCAGAAAACGGGGCGTGCGCGGCAGGCGCCACTACTAGATTTCACGGGCGAAAAAGTGCCCCTCACTTTTAGTAGGCGCGCATTTACGGAAATTAGAACTGATAAATATCAAACTTTAGACATTATGGAATTTTCTGGGGGTGGAAGAATGAAAATCATGTCTCTGTCGGTGCGCCTCTATGCACTGGTCGCACTGGCTCTGGCAGTCCTTGTTGGTGCGCTGACTTACAGCCTGTTTCAGTCCTACGACACGCTGGTGCATGAGCGCCGCATGGGTCTGGCGCAGATCAATGACAACGCTGTCGCGATCCTCAACAAGTATCACAAAATGGAGCAAGAGGGCACGCTGACGCGCGAGGAGGCGCAGGAGCGGGCCAAGGATGTGATCGGCGCGATGCGCTATCAGCCCGATGGCTACATGTGGATCAATGACATGCAGCCCGCCATGGTCATGCATCCGATCAAGCCCGAGCTGAACGGCAAAGACCTGAGCCAGAATAAGGACCCGAACGGCAAGTTCCTGTTCGTGGAATTCGTCAATACGGTTAAGGCCGGCAAGGAAGGCTTCGTCGACTACTACTGGCCGAAGCCGGGCTTCGAGGAGCCGGTCGAAAAGCTGTCGCATGTCATCGGCTTTGACGCCTGGGGCTGGGTTGTCGGCACCGGCGTCTATTCGGACGATCTGGCGGTGCTGTTCCGCGGTACGGCGATCCGCTATGGCGTGCTGATCGGCTTTGCCACGATCGGCCTCGTCTTCTTCGCCTATCTCGTGGTGCGCAGCGTCGTGAACCCGATCAATCGTCTCAAGGGCGCCATGCAGGACATCGCCGAGGAAAAGGTCGATGTCGAAGTGGCCGATACCAATCGCAAGGACGAGATCGGCGGCATGGCGAAGACGCTGCAGGTGTTGCGCAACAGCGTTCGCGAGCGTATCGAGCTTCGGGACCGCGAGGTGCAGCAGCAGGCGAGCCTGAACGGCGAGCGCGAGCGCAACGAGATCAACCTGCGCACGGCCTCCGAACGGCAGAACCATGCGATCAACGCGCTGGGTTCGGCACTGGAGCAGCTGGCCGAGGGTGACCTCACCGTGCAGATCGGCGTCATCGGCTCGGAATACGAAAAGCTGCGCGACGACTTCAACCGTGCGGTGGAATCGCTCGGCGGCGTTATTGCCGCGATCAACCAGACGAGCGAGATCGTGACGTCTTCTGCCGGCAATATCAGCGAGGCGACCAACAACCTGTCGAAGCGCACCGAGCAGCAGGCGGCAGCCCTTGAAGAGACCGCAGCGGCGCTTGACGAGATTACCGCCACCGTTCGCACGGCGGCCGAACGCGCCAATGAGGCGCGCCAGATGGTGGCCGAGACGAAGACCAGCGCCAATCGTTCTGGTCAGATCGTGCGCAATGCTGTCGATGCCATGGGCCGGATCGAGGGTTCGTCGCAGAAGATCAGCCAGATCATCTCCGTGATCGACGAGATCGCCTTCCAGACCAACCTGCTGGCGCTGAATGCCGGCGTCGAGGCGGCGCGTGCCGGCGAAGCCGGTCGCGGTTTTGCGGTCGTGGCGCAGGAAGTGCGTGAACTCGCACAGCGCTCGGCCAATGCGGCGAAGGAGATCAAGGTGCTGATCAGCGCGTCGGCGGCCGAAGTCGACACGGGCGTGGGCCTGGTGCGTTCGACCGGCGAGGCGCTTGTCGAGATCGAGGCGCTGGTCAACCGTGTCAACGAGAGCGTCAACACGATCGCGACGGCTGCCAAGGAACAGGCAACGGGGCTGGCCGAGATCAACACCTCGGTCAACCACATGGACCAGATGACCCAGCAGAATGCTGCTATGGTCGAGGAAACCTCGGCGGCCGGCCAGTCGCTGGCGGAGGAGAGCTACAATCTGCGCCAGCTGCTCTCGCGCCTCAAGGTCAATGCCCAGCAGGCCATGGGCCATCGCCGGGCGGCTTGATTGTCGCCACGCATCGTCGGCACAGACGAACGAAAGGGCCGGTGGAGTGATCCGCCGGCCCTTATTTTTTGCGGCGAATTCCTGGCGAATTCCGTTCATGGCGCATTAAGCCGGGAGACCTTAAGCTGCTGGAAGTTGTCCCATATGGGGCCATCGAGGGTGAAATGAGTTTTGTGTTTTCGTCCCTTGGCAGCCGGCTCACGGTTGCTGTTTTCGCAAGCTTTCTCGTTGCCGGCTGCTCCGGCAGCGACCGGGTGCCCTTTGCCGATATCGGCGGGCCGAAGGCTGGCGACCAGTTGATCGGCAAGGTGGATCGCGCCCGCGACGGACGCGTCATCGTGGGGCGGGTCGGTGACCCCCGCGCGGAGGCTGCGGCCTATGCGCCGGCGGCGGGGGCGCAGAATGGCGGGAGCCAGGGGCTGGATTATCTCGATACACCCAACATGGCCGAGAGCGACGGGATGCAGGCGGCGCCCATGATGGCGGCGGCTGAGCCTGAGATGGTCGATGGGGGCCAGGGACAGGCGATGAGCGCGATGGTCATTCCGGATGGCGGCGTGAACATCGATGGCGAGCTCGGGATTGGGGCGGCCCCTCAGGTGTCGGATCTCGGTTCGGCGGAGATGGCAAGCCCTGTCGGAGTGCAGCCGCATATGGTGACCGAGGGCGGGGCGATGGCGATTGCCGAGGGCAATACCAGCCAGCCGGTGGTGGACGGGATCGGCTTCGACGAGCCGACGCAGATCGTAACGGGCCCGAGCGGGGCTCCAGTGGCGGAGACGCAGGTTGCCGAGCAGATGCCGGAGGAGGGCGGGATCCTGCCGCTTTCGGTCGATAGCGGCAATTCCGGCATGGAGGATCCGGTTCCGGTCGGGAGCCGGCGGGTCGCGGCGCAATCCGCGCCGGGGGCCAAGGATTGTTCGCTCTATCTCGACAAGCGCAACTGCCGCTGAGGCGGGTTTTTGCTTGCTGCGCTAATTCGGGAATTTCCTAAATCTTGACTGTGCTTTTGGCGCAAGATGGTGGTTGCGCGGATGGATCCGGTCGCGAGGGGCGTACCGAGACGGGTAAGGCTGGGCTTGCGGGCGGGGTGGCGGAGGCCTAGAGGCAGGGCAGGTTCTTGTGCAGCGGCCGGATGGTCGGTGTGCCCTGTCTTGCCTCTCATCTGCCCTTCATGACCGTCCGGCCGGGCGGTCGATCTTTTCCGGAGTGCCCCATGCCGCCGATTGCCGATATACTCTTGTTTGCCGTGATGCTGGCTGCCGCGGGCGCCGTGGCGGGGCTCTTGGCCGGCGTCTTCGGGATCGGCGGGGGTGCGGTGCTGGTGCCGGTCTTCTACCAGGTCTTCGGTTATGCCGGGATCCCGGAGGAGGTGATCATGCATCTCGCCGTCGGCACCTCGACGGCGCTGATCGTGCCGACCTCGATCCGGTCGTTTCAGGCGCATCGGAAGCGCGGGGCCGTCAACATGGAGCTCTTGAAGGGCTGGATGATCGCGGTGCCCTTGGGCGCGCTGCTCGCCACCGTCGTTGCCGCCTATGTGTCGAGCGAGGGCTTGCGGCTGTTCTTCGCGGTCATGGGTCTGGTGCTGGCGGCGCGCATGCTGTTTCTGTCCAACCGGATGCATCTGGGCACCGAACTGCCGGGCCAGCCGGCGCGGTTTCTCGTGGGCTCCGCGATCGGGCTGTTTTCAGGCCTGATGGGGGTCGGCGGCGGGGTGTTCAACAACACCTTCATGACGCTCTACGGCCGGCCGATCCACCAGGCGGTCGCGACGTCCTCGGGCGTCGGCGTGCTGATCTCGATCCCGGCCTTTTTCGGCTTCATCTATGCCGGCTGGGGCGAGGCGGGCCTGCCGCCGTTTTCCACCGGCTTCGTCAACTGGATCGCCTTTGCAGTGATCTTCCCGATCGCCATGCTGGTCACGCCCTATGGCGCACAGCTGGCGCACCGGCTGAACAAGCGGCAGCTGGAAATGGGCTTTGCGGTGTTTCTGCTGTTTGTATCGGCGCGGTTTTTCTGGAGCCTTTACGGCTGAGGGGCGCATGACGAGATGATGCTCAGGCTGTTTTCCTTTCTAGGTGCTGCTTAGAGCACATGTCTTCAAGTCGCGTGACATCGCTAATCGGTGCAATCACTCGTCCAGCACTTATCTGTTCCCGGAATATCTCCATCACCGACACTATGTCTCCGGCGCTCAAGAGACCCTTTGACCTCAAGTGAATAATGTTTTTCGAGACTTTTTCGACAATCAGTTTCGATCTAACATTCGCAACGCGCTCAATTAAGAAAAACGTCTGAGCACTGCTTATGTCGTTTAGCTTTTGGCCAGGAAAGAAGTGGCTCAGCGCTTCAGCAATGCCCATTACGTTATGCTCATATCTGACCGCACATATATACATGTCCGCAATGTCGGATTTTTGGAACTGCTTATCGAACCAGAGTGCAAGAAGAAGCTCTACCAGCTTCCGACGCAGAGCGCTCCGTAATCGCTTTATGAACAGAGTTCTCGCGATCTGTTGAGTAATTGTGGAGCCGCCGCTGCGTTTCCGTCTGCTTACGTACCGATAAGCGGCGGCTAGCATCGCTCTCAAGCTAACGCCGGAATGCTCATAGAAGCCTCGATCCTCTAATTCGACGAGGATAGGCCTCATTTTCTCTAGAGGAGTGCCCAGCCTCTTTGCTTCTATTACCGAAAGTCTTGCACGGTAGATCGTGTACTCAATATCTTTGACAAGCGGTTGCCTTAGTAAGGTGGCCACTACGCCTGCAAATAACCGGCCTACCGTTTCGTATTGGTCAAGAAGATGTAGTCTGTAGAAAAACGCAACGAAAGCGCTCCAAACCAGCCCTAAAATCAAAGGCGTCGATTGAAAATTAAAACCATAATCATTGAGTAGATTTCGTGGTGTGAATAGCCAAACGAAAACTCCGGACGCTATCGATATACAAAATATCGGTACTGCCTTCGCGGACTGCCACCCGTGAAACATAGGCAAGTGATATGGTTCGTTAGCGCCTTCAATTCTGCGACTAGGCAGTACGAGTTCAATCTTCCCGTAACTTAACCCCAGCATCCTTCTCAATATTACTATTTTTCTACTCGCTAAAACAGCGGTCTTCCTCGTGTCTGCAAAATATGTCGTCGCAGATAGCGTAATCAATGAGAACAATATCGCGCTCGCCGTAAATCCGGATAGACTGGATATTCCATTTTGGAGCGCTTCGTCCACGATCCTTGTATTGTCTTTGTAGAACGCTGCGCCTATTCCTATTATGCCGACTAGCAAAGATGTCGAAAAACTCAGAACCTTTTCATCTGCTGCTAGCGTTGAAGCTGCGAGTTCATACTCTTTCAACGCGACATCAGCGGCTTCAGGTGAAAGATGATATGTCGGGAAATATTGCTGGTCTTGCTCTTTGATTTTTCCCATCAAATTCCCCCTTGTGTAAATTTTTCAAAACTCAATGATTTGGTAATGTGCCTGAATTTCCAAGGAAAAACAGACTGTTTATTGCTGAGTACCCATTGCTCTAAAATAGCTGTTGTCTAAATCATACAAGAACAATCCCTGCTAGGATGGCAAGGTTAACTTGGGTCGCCAGGTACAGGTGCCTGAATCAGTTTAACGCTCACCGTAATCGTAATGCTCTGGCAGTTTAGCATGATGATGCGGAATGGCCGATCTGGCGCCAACGATCAGCCCTCATCCTGAGGTGGGAGCGGGAGCGACATCAGAAGGACGAGGGCGGGCGGCGTCCTGGGGCTGGGCCTCGGTCCTTCGAGGCCCGCTGACGCGGGCACCTCAGGATGAGGGGTAACGTTGTCTGCGCGGCCGACTCTCTATGGGGTAGATCTAGGGGCTCGGGGGAAGTCCCCTCCCAAACCCTCCCCACAAGGGGGAGGGCTTAACCTAGCGGCGCCCTTCATGGCTCGTGGCTTCACACCACCACGCCCGTGCGATTGCTCGACATCGTGAGCTTCCTCTCCGCGCGCTCCTGCTGGGGCGAGCGGTTGTAGAGTTCGCGGTAACACTTGGAGAAGTGGGAGGCGGAGACGAAACCGCAGGCGACGGCGACTTCGACGACGGGCATGGAGGACTGGACCAGCAGATGGCGGGCGCGGTCGAGGCGGATTTCGAGATAGTAGCGGGCCGGCGAGCGGCCCATTTCCTGTCGGAAGAGGCGTTCGATCTGGCGGCGCGAGAGGCCGGCGTCGTCGGCGATTTCGAGAAGCGAGAGGGGCTCTGCGAGATTGGCTTCCATCAGCTCGATGATCTGCAGCACCTTGGAATTCTGCACGCCGAGGCGGGCGCGCAGAGGCAGGCGCTGGCGGTCGTTGGCGGAGCGGACGCGGTCGGTCAGGTGCTGTTCGCAGACGCGGTTGACCAGACCTTCGCCGAAATCCTGGCCGATCAGGTTCAGCATCATGTCGAGCGAGGCCGTGCCGCCGGCGCAGGTGTAGAGATTGCCGTCGACTTCGTAGAGGTCGGCATAGACTTCGGCCTGGGGGAAGGTTTCCGAGAAGCCGGGCAGGTTTTCCCAGTGGATGGCGCAGCGCTTGCCATTCAACAGGCCGGCCTGGGCCAGCACATGGGCGCCCGTACAGAGCGAGCCGACCGCGACATTGCGGTTATAGGCTTCGCGCAGCCAGGCATTGACCGACTTGTTGTTGAACTCCTCGACATAGATGCCGGAACAGACGATCGCCATGTTCGGGCGGTTTTCGCCGCCGAGAAAGCGGCGCTCGTCGGCGAGCGAGGAATTCACCTCGATGCCGATGCCGGAGGAGGAATAGACCTTCTGGCCATCGACCGAGGCGAGGCGCCACTCATAGGCGGCATAACCCAGCATGCGGTTGGCGATGCGCAGCGTCTCGATGGCGCCGGCAAAGGGCAAAAGCGTGAAATGGGGGACGAGGAAGAAGACGATCGAACGCTTCTTGGTCTGTGGCTGCTGCTTGCTCATGATGGTGCCCCGTTGTCCTTGCTGCCGTTCCCTTGTTTTGTCGGCATGCTCCGCCTGAATTGATCGGCGCGATGGTCGCTTTGCGACATTGTCATGAAATCGCGCGCCGTGAAACTATTCGGGATCGCTAACGAGCGACATTTTTCCGCGTTTTTCAGGCTGCGACGTCATGGATCGGGCGTGGGCGGCGGGTCTGGTCGCAGGTGGTTGAAAAGCTTTGGCTTCGCGGAATGGGAGGCGCCGGGCTTTCGGCGGACGGTTTCGCCGGTTTGCGACGCGGAGGGGCGTCCGCGTCGCTGAGGGAGAAGGCTTGGGGGTGGCTCAGCGGCGCGTGTCGCCTGCAGGCCAGCCGAGATCCTTGCGCAGATCGAAGGGCAGGGCCTCCAGGGCGGCCTGCTCCAGACGATGGCGGCGGTGCTCGGCGATCGCCCGGGCGAGACGGTTCAGTTTTGCCGCGAGGTGGCCGGCCATGGCCTTTGCCGTTGCACCCAGCATAGAGGCCGGGGAGGCGGTTCTGATCTCGGGGGTGACACTGCAAACCATGGTCATGGTCGTTATCCTTCGTGGCTCGGTGGCCCTCTCTTCATCCGTTGTCTGGGGCCGGTTTCTGGTATTGCGCAGTCTCAATCATCAATCAAACGAATGTTTCTTATGTCTATCATTCTGAAAGCTGATCAATTGGCGATGGCGTGTCAGGCCGAGATCATCGCGCAAGGCCGAGGGCAGCGGGGCGAGAAGGCGGCGGGTGGCTTCGCGCGTGGCGTTGTGGCGGGAGTTCGCGAGAAGGGTCGCGAGGGTCTGGCGCAGGGTGCGTGAATGGGCTGGTGAGCGGGCTTCTGGCATGGCGAACATCCTCCTTTCGCGGTGTGTGAGAAGGAGGATGCGCCCCGATTGACATTCAATCAAACGCAATAGTATCGTTCTCAAGTTCAATTTTGTTGAAGGTCAATCCGCATGACTCTCATGTTGCGCCAGCCGCTTCCGCTTCTCGACAATGATGTTCTGCGCACCTTCGTGGCGATCGCCGAGACCGGCAGTTTCACCACCGCCGCCGACCGGGTGTACCGCACGCCGTCGGCCGTCTCGATGCAGATCAAGAAGCTCGAGGAGCAGCTGAATGTGACGCTGTTCTTACGCGATGCGCGCTCGGTGACGCTGACGGAAAGCGGCGAGGTGCTGTTGCCCTATGCAAGGCGGATGCTGGCGCTTTCGAACGAGGCGGTCGGGCGGTTTCGCATGCCGGAGATGAAGGGGGTCGTCAGGCTCGGTGCGCCCGATGATATCGGCGAGCGCTTCATGCCGACGATTCTGAGGCGGTTTGCCGAGCTTTATCCGCTGATCATGGTGGATCTGACGGTCGACACATCGGGGGCGCTTCGCCGGCGGCTCGCCGAGCAGCGGCTGGATCTGACGCTGGTCAATTGTGCGCCGGGTCAGGTGGTGCATGAGGGCGAAGTGATCCACCAGGAGCAACTGGTCTGGGCCGGTGCCAAATGCGGCACGGCGCATTTGCGCGATCCGCTGCCCGTATCGATCTGGGAGGATGGCTGCTGCTGGCGGGCGGATGCGCTGGCGCGGCTCGACAAGGACAAGCGACCCTACCGCATCGCCTATCTCTCGGCGCATACGATGGCGCAGCGCGCTGCGGTGATTGCCGATCTTGCGGTCGCGCCCTTGCCGCGCAGCTACCTCACCGACGACATGACGGCGCTGGGGTCCAAGCACGGGCTGCCGGAGCTGGGCTCCTTCGAGGTGCGGTTGCTCACCGGCCGCGAGACGAGCGAGACGATTCAGGCGGTGGCCGACAGCGTGCGTTACGCCTTTTCCGAGATGATCGGCATGGCGGCGTAAACGGGCCCGATCGGTAAGTGATTGGCGATTTCTGCAATTAGGGAAATGCCGAATTGCGTTTGGGCCAATAGGCAGTAGGCAGTAGGATTTGAGTGGGTATGGTGGATGAGACGAAGACTTTGAGGCTCGAGGATTTTGCGGGCCAAGCTTACGACAAGCTGCGTTATGGCGACACGGACCGGCAGGGGCATGTCAACAATGCGGTCTTTGCCACCTTCATGGAAACCGGGCGTGTGGAGCTGATCTACAATCCCGCCGATCCGCTGCTGGACGAGGGTTTTTCCTTCGTGCTCGCCAAGCTCGATATCGACTATATCGCGGAGGTGCTGTGGCCCGGCACGGTCGAGATCGGCACGCGGGTGACGCGTGTCGGGCGGTCTTCGGTGACGATGCAGCAGGCGGTGTTCCAGAACGGCAAGTTGTGTGCGTCTGCCGAGACGGTGGTGGTGCATTTCGACCAGGCGACGCGCAAGTCGCATGCGTTTTCGGACGGCCAGCGGGCCAAGCTCGAGGGGTGGATGCAGGCGGGGTGAACCTCAGACGAGGTTGGCGAGATGCGCCGTTTCGCCGAGCGTGACCACGGCGCGGCTCTTCCACTGAGCGTTCTCCGCCAGATGGGTGATGCTGCCCGATTTGACCGGGAAATTGACCCGGCCGAGGCTTTCGATCGGCATGCCGATCCACCAGGCGATGACGAAGGTCAGTGCGAAGCCGTGGGTGATGATGATGTGGTAGTCGGCGGGATCGGCGAGGATCTCGTCCATGGCGCGGTAGATGCGGGTTGCCATCATGCGCCGGCTTTCGGCGCTTTCGATGCCGCCGGTATCGTCAAGGCCGCCGTCTTCGGGGACCGGCAGGCGGCGACTGTCGAGCCAGGCTTGGGGCTTTCCTTCCGCGACACCATAGCTCATTTCACGCAGGTCCGGCGTCAGACGGGGTGGCAGCTGCAGCTGGCGACCGATGGTGTCGGCTGTCTGGCTGCAGCGGAGCAGATCCGAGGAGATGAGGCCGGGTGCTTGGCCGGCGCAGAGGGCGGCCAGGCGCGCGGCGATCGCCTCGGCCTGGCGGTGGCCGAGATCGGTGAGACCGGTATCGTACCAGCCGCCGACCTTTCCTTCGACATGATGGATCGATTGCGGATGGGTGACGACGAAAAGGGTTTTCATGCGGGGCCTCGCTTTCAAAACGTGCCCCGCATCGGGAGGCGCGTTCAGCCCTCTCTTTCGTAGAGCGCCTGGCTTTCCGTCAAGACCTCATCGAGGCGGCGGCCTTCCTGGAAATGGGCGAGGTGGTCGGGGAAGGTTACGCCCTCGGGCACCTTGGGGCAGATTTCGGGGGCGCGGAGGCGGGTTTCGACCGGGATGATGCCGGCCCAGACGCGGGCGTCGACATCGGCCGGATCATCGGAGACGCCGCCGGAGCGGATCTTGGCGGAGGCCTCCTCGATGCGCATGCCGATGACCATGGTGCCCTTGGCTTCCTGGGGATCGTTTTCGCGCAAGACGTCGGTGCGGCCGGGATAGAAGCGGTCGACGACGGCGTCTAAGGCTTCCGCCTTTTCCTCCGGGTCGTCGATGATATGGGCCGTGCCGAAGCACATGGCGGAGCGGTAGTTGGCGGAGTGGTGGAAGCCGGAGCGGGCGAGTACCAGGCCGTCGAGATGGGCGACGGTGAGGCAGACGGGGATGCCTGTCTTCTGGCTCTTCAGCATGCGGCTGGCGGACGAGCCGTGCCAGAACAGCCAGTCGCCCTCGCGCCAGTGGATGGTCGGCGTGCAATAGGGCTGGCCGTCAATGACATAGGCGACGTGACAGAGGAGTGCCGCATCGAGCACGGCATAGACGGCGTCGCGGTCGTAGGCTGCGCGCTCGTGCAGGCGCTTGGCCCGGTTGCGCGGGGTGACGGGGAAGGTTTGTGGCTCGGGTCTCTCGTTCATGCTTGCCTCCTGACGGCTGATGCGGCAGGGATAGTTGCAGTGATTGGTCCTAAGAAGATCCACCATGCATAAAAATATCCGAACCAATTCCGACTGGTCTGCGAGCACGCCGATGCTGCCAGCGCAGGGGCCAAGGCGGCTGGCGCTTTATCGTTCGCTGCGCGGGCTGATCGAGAGCGGGCAGATGCGGCCCGGCGACAAGCTGCCGACGACGCGGGATATCGCCAATCGGTTTGGCGTGTCACGCGGGGCTGCCGTTGCGGCCTATGAGATGCTGGTGGCCGACGGCTTTGCCGAAGCGCGCGTGGGGGCGGGGACCTATGTGGCCGAGGCCGTGCCGCTGTTGCAGGCGGCGCCGGAGGCTCCAGCCGTCGCGGAGGCGGAAGTGCAGGCGCCGCTGCCCGGCACGCTCGGGTGTTCGACGGCGGACGAGACGACGCTTCGGATCTTCCGGATGCTGATGAACCGGCATCTGACGCAGCCTTCGGCACGGCATTTTCACTACAATGATCCGGCGGGGAGTTATGCGCTTCGGGTGGAAGTTGCGGCTTATCTGAAGGCGGCGCGCGGGGTGGTGTGCGAGCCCGACCAGGTGATCATGACGGCGGGGACGCAGCAGGGGCTGGATCTGGCAGTGCGGACGCTGCTCAAACCCGGCGATCCCGTGTGGATCGAGGACCCGTGTTACGCGGCGGCACGCGAGCTTTTCGAAGGGGCGGGGCTCTCCGTGACGCCGGTGCCCGTCGATGGCGAGGGGATCGAAGTGTCCTCGGGGATTGCGGCGCGGCCGGAGGCGAAGGCGGTCTATGTGACGCCGTCGCATCAGTATCCGTTGGGTGTGACGCTTTCCATGGCCAGGCGGCTTGCCCTGATCGACTGGGCTCGGCAAGCTGGCGCCTATATCATCGAGGATGATTACGATAGCGAGTTTCGCTTTGCCGGGCCGCCGCTCAGCGCCCTGCAGGGGATCGATGGCGAGGGCCGGGTGATCTATCTCGGGACGTTTTCGAAGACGCTACTGCCGGGGTTTCGTTTCGGCTATCTCGTGGTTCCCCGCCATTTGCGTGAGCGGGTGCTGACCATTCGCCGGCTAACCGATCGCTTTCCCTCGACGCTCGCCGAGGATGCGCTGACCGAATTTCTACGCGACGGGCATTTTTCGGCGCATATCAAGCGGGCGCGCAAGCGGGTGAAGGCGGCGCGGGATGCGCTGGTGGAGGCGCTCAGGGATGGGCCTTTCCAGATTTCCGCACCCGAGCAGGGCCTGCATCTTGTGGCGGAACTTGCGCCCGGGGCGGACGATGTTTTGCTTGCGCGACAGGCGCGAGAGATGGGCTTCGGGACCAAGGCGCTGTCGCCGCTCTATCACGGGCAGTCCGGACGGCGCGGGCTTGTCATCGGCTTTTCCGGATTTCCGCCAGAGGTTTTGGGGGCTGCTGCCCGCCGATTTTGCGCTTCGCTCGGCTGACGTTGCGGCACGTCGCTGTTGTCATGCGGTCGAGTTCGGCGATGGCGCGGTCTGAATGGCGCCTGATATCCAGATGTCGAGAAACTGGCCGAGCATGAGCTCGGCGGTCTGCGGCGGTGTGAGCCAGCCGGAAATTTCATAGACGATGACTTCGTGGAACAGCGCCTGCACGCCGCGGGCGAGAAGCTGTGCGCGTTCGGGCGAGGTGCTGGTCGCAGAGCGGGCGGTAAAGAGGGTGGCGACCTGGCCTTCCAGCACGCGGCAGAGATCGAGGAAGGCGTCCGTATGCGGCCCACGGGCGACAGCGGACTGGCTGAGATAGAGGCCAGCAAAGGCGTGTTCGCGGCAGAAATAGGCGAGCCATGGCGAGAGCAGGGCGCGCAGCCGGTCGGCCAGCGGGCGGTCATCCGTGCGGTCGACTTCCGCCTTGCCGGCTTCGGCGAGCTTCTCGATTTCGGTGAGGCCGAGGGCGGCCAGGAGATTGGCCTTGTCGCCGAAATGGGCAAAGACGCTCGATTTCGCCACCTTCGCGGCGGTTGCGATCTGGTCGATGCTGGTCGGCTCATAGCCCTGGCGAGAGAACAGGTCGCGCGCGGCGGCCAGGATCTGCTCGCGGGTCTGGCGGCTGCGGGACTGGCGAAGCTTCATGCACGATTCCTTTTGGAAGAGCCTACGCCAAAAATATCTTGACCGAGGTCATTTTAATCATCATAAACTGACCGCGGTCAAAAACAAGAGGATCCCTCATGTCTTTCCTGTCGCGTGATGCCCAGCCGTCCCGGGTTCTGGTGCTGAATGGCAATCCCGCACGGGACACCCTGTGTGGCGCCATGGCGGAAAGGATCGCGGACGAGGCGCGCAGGCGGGGCCAGACGGTTCGGCTGGTGCATCTCGAGGATCTCGAATTCGACGCCAATCTGCGCCAGGGCTATCGCGCCCGGATGGACTGGGAGCTGGACCTGCAGGCGCTCGCCGAAAGCCTCACCTGGTGCGACCGGCTGGTCATCGTGCATCCGCTGTGGTGGGGTTCGGCGCCGGGCCGGCTGAAGGGCCTATTCGACCGGTTGCTGATGCCGGGTTTCGGCTTTCAGTATATCGAGGGCAAGTCTCTGCCGAAGCCGCTGCTTTCAGGCCGCAAGGCGCGCGTGGTCATCACCTCTGATACGCCGACCGTCTTCCTCAAATGGATCTATGGCAATGGCTGGGTGAAGGTACTGCGCCGGCAGATCCTGGCTTTTTGCGGGTTCAAGGATTTGAAGGTGAAGTATTTCAGCCCGGTGCGCGGGGCAAAGCCGGAGGCGCTGGCGAAGATGGTGGAGGATTCGGCGGGGATTTTGGGGTGAGGGAGCATAGTGACTTTGGATTGCCCTTCTCGGTCTGCCCTCAAGTCGGGCCGCTGACCGGCGGCAGCGGATTTTTCAACAGGACGTCTTCTATTGCCGCCGAAACCCATTGGGTTATCAGCGTACGCGCCTCCCACAATTCCATAGGGCAGCTATGAGGCTTTTTCTTTTGGTTGGGATGGTGCCTATGCGCTGTGTTGGCCGTCTGGGTAAACCGCTTGATTTCGGCCTCAGGCAGCCCTCCGCTTGGCATTGGTTTTAAGGCCTCATAGGCCTTGTAGAGATCAACCCAGTTGGGCTTTCCTTCGAGATAGCGAAGTGCCGCACCGATATCCGGTACAAGCGCTGCCGCTCTCATCCACTCTTGGGGGCGGGAGGGCGCCAGCTTTGACTTGATTACGTTGCCGTTGGCATCCGTAACGGTAAGCTGAATGATGCCCGGTCGGATCTTTAGTGTGGCGGGGAGCGCTTCCAACACATGATGCTTGCGCGGCGGACTATTGTGGACAAATTCCACGATCGCACCGCAGGAAACAGCATCAGCATCAGCATTCTTCGCCATAGCGACATTCAAGGTACAAAGTAACGGCTTAGCGGCCGAATAAACTTCGGATGGTCCCCTCATCTCCTCAAAATTCGATGAAAATAGAACCAGATAGTCGCCCCTTTCGTCGAATATTTCCTTTACATAAGGATCGAATGGTTGCTTCAGCAAGATCTTCCAAGCCGCGAGATCCAGCTCATCGCCCTTCAGCTCAATACCCCAGTTGCCAGTCATGGTGCTTTCCATGGTTATCCTGACGAGCAGCAACACTCGATCGGCAGTATTTGATTAAGCAATCTGAGAAATGAGCGAGTTTAACGTAGACGTAAAGCCTCTAGGGTGTCTCATGTTGTGATTTGCGCAGGGGGCATCTTTACGCGATTGGTTTCGGCGTGACCTGCTGCGCCACCTACTCCCTACTCCTCCGCCGCCTCCGCCCGCCACCCTCGCCATCACCCTCCGCGAGCACCTTGCGCTCCGGCAGCGTCACTGCCGCGGAGAGCTTCGGGAAGGGATCGACCTTGTTGGGCAGTGCCATGGCGTCGATGAAGAGTTGCTGGAAATGCGGCTCGAGTGCCGTTTCGATCTTTTCGATGCGGGTGACGGTTTCCTCTATTTCGCGGCGGTGGTCGCGGTTGAGGAGGGCCATCAGGGCGCCGGTGCCGGCGGCGTTGCCGACGGCTTTGACTTCTGAGAGTTCGCAATCGGGGATGAGGCCGAGCACCATCGCGTATTTCGGATCGATGAAGGAGCCGAAGGCACCGGCGAAGCGGATGGTGTCGACGGTTTCGACCTCGAGCTTTTCCATCAGCAGCTTGATGCCGGCATAAAGGGCGGCCTTGGCGAGCTGGATGGCGCGCACGTCGTTCTGCGTCACCGTGATCTTCTGGGCGCCGTCATGCAGCAGGTAGGAGAAGGTGCGGCCGTTTTCGAGGATGCGGGGGCTTTTGGCCGCCATGCCGCCATCGACGACGCCATCGGTCGAGATGACGCCGGAGAGATACATTTCGGCGACGACTTCGATGATCGCCGAGCCGCAGATGCCGGTGATGCCGGTCTTTTCGGCGGCTTCGGCAAAACCATCCTCGTTCGACCACTGCTGGACGCCGATGACCTTGAAGCGGGGTTCCAGCGTTTCAGGGTCGATGCGGACGCGCTCGATGGCGCCGGGGGCGGCGCGCTGGCCGCAGGAGATTTCCGCACCTTCGAAGGCAGGACCCGTCGGGGACGAAGCGGCAACCGTGCGTTCACGGTTACCAAGCACGATCTCGGCATTGGTGCCGACATCGACCATCAGCATCATCTTGTCCTGGCGATGCGGGCCTTCCGAGAGCGTGGCGCCGGCGGCGTCAGCGCCGACATGGCCGGCGATGCAGGGCAGCAGATAGGTGCGGGCGCCGGGGTTGAGCGATAGCTCGATGTCCAGGGCTTTGCAGGAGATCGCGCCGGAGACGGCAAGCGCGAAGGGCGCCTGGCCGAGTTCGGTCGGATCGATGCCGAGGAAGAGATGGTGCATGATCGGGTTGGCGACGAAGACCGCATCGAGGATGTCGGTTCTGGCGACGCCGCCGGAGGCGCAGACCTGATCGACGAGATCGGAGACGGCCTGGCGGACGGCCTTGGTCATGGCTTCGCGGCCATCGGGGTTCATCATCACATAGGAGACGCGGCTCATCAGATCCTCGCCGAAGCGGATCTGCGGGTTGGAGGCGCCGGAGGAGGCGACGATGCGGCCAGACAGCAGCGAGACGAGATGCATGGCGATGGTGGTCGAGCCGATGTCGCAGGCGATGCCATAGGCTTCGTTGTGCAGGCCGGGCCAGAGCCCAATTACGGTAGGGCGCGAGGTTTCGCTGTCGCGGTGGATGGCGGCGGTGACGGTGAAGTTCTCCCTGCGCAGGATTTTTTGCGCCTGGGGCAGGAGATAGGGTTCGATCTGGAGATCGGTGTAGCCCCAGTCCTTTTCCAGTATGACCTTCATGCGATCGAGATCGCCAAGCGGCTTGTGCATGTCGGGTTCGTCGACCTCGACATAGCAGAGATGGACGGCCGGGTTGCGCTCGATGACGCGGTCGGAGGCTGCCTTGCGCACGACCTGGGCATTGACCACGGCATCCTGCGGCACGTCGACGACGAGATCGCCCTCAATGGTGGCCGAACAGGAGAGGCGGCGTCCCTCGGGCAAAGTGCGGACTTCGGCGTAGCGCTTTTCCTTGGGGCCAACAGGCGAGATATGTTCGTTGGAGGAGGTGACGCCATGTTTGGCGAAATGGCCTTCCTGGACCTCGATCTGGCAGCGCCCGCAGGTGGCTCGGCCGCCGCAGACGCTCTCGACATAGACGCCGAGCGTGCGGGCGGCCTCCAGCACCGAGGTGCCGACGGGGAAATGGCCACGCTTGCCGGAGGGCATGAAGAGGACAAGGGGATCTGCGGTCTCGGTCATCAGGGTCTTTCGGTATGTGGGGGGTGATCCCCGGTGTCATGCTTGTCCGGCCTTGGGCGCTTTACTTGGCAATCGTCTTTTCCAAGGCCTCGCGGATCAGGCGGGTGTAGGGAATACCCCGTTCCCGTGCCTTGGCCTTGATCGCCGAAAGCAGGGCTTCCGGCAGCCTCATGTTCAGTTGTGCCGACTTCTTTTCGAACTCGAACTGGACGGGTTTGAAGTCGGACAGGTCGTATTCTGAAAGGTCTGCAGTGTCGACGAAGGCCTCAGCCTCCTCGTCAGAATGCAGGACCGGCATCTGCTTGCCCTTACCGTTGCTCATAGCGCCTGATCTCCCGTTCGTGCATGTAACGCGCGCTGATAGGTCGGATGAGAATTCCGAGCTCGCTTTCGCGGAAGGTGAAGACGACGAAGACGTACCGACCTTCAGCAGTGGTCCCGATCGCACGCTTTCGGTCTTCACCAACCGTTGGGTCGGGATAGACCGATGGCGTCCTCATGAACACTTGCTCGATTTCCGGTTTCGTCAGGCCATGCCTGGCACATTTCGGCCAGTTGCCGCTGTCCCAATCAAAGCCGGAAATCGATCGCTTCATCTTTCCATACTACACGTTTGTATAGGCAAATGTAAAACGGTGGGAGCTATGCTGTTACTCCGTTGCAGCACCGCCACCGACACGCGCGGCACGGCCGCCGCGGCGGCCGCCGCCGGTGGAGGCAGAGGCGGGGGATGCGGTCGGGGCTGCATGGGCCCCGCCTTCGGCGGGCTTGTAGTCGCGGTAGGTCTTGATCCAGTTGTAGCAGTTCTCGTCGGTGCCGTTCAGCACGTTGGCGGCGCGCACGGCTTCCATTTCCTGCGGGCGGCAGGGGTTCATGATGGCGGACGTCATGCCCGCACCAATGACCATGGGGATGAAGCCGGCATTGATGCCGTGGCGATGGGGCAGGCCGAAGGAGATGTTGGAGAGGCCGCAGGTGGTGTTGACCTTCAGCTCCTCGCGCAGCCGCCGGATGAGGGCGAAGACCTGCAGGCCGGCGGAACCGATGGCGCCGATCGGCATGACGAGCGGGTCGACGACGATGTCATGCGGCTTGATGCCGTAATCCATGGCGCGCTCGACGATCTTCTTGGCAACAGCGAAGCGGACGTCCGGATCCTGGGAGATGCCGGTCTCGTCGTTGGAGATGGCGACGACCGGGACATTATACTTGGCGCAGAGCGGCAGGATGGCTTCGAGCTTTTCTTCCTCGCCGGTGACCGAATTGACCAGCGGGCGGCCCTTGGCGACCTTGAGTGCTGCCTCGATGGCGGCGGTGACGGAGCTGTCGATCGCGAGCGGCACGTCGACGAGGCCCTGGACGATTTCCATGGTCTGGACGAGCAGGCCCGGCTCGGTCTCGTTCGGGTTGACCGAGGTCACACCGGCATTGATGTCGAGCATGGTGGCGCCGGCTGCGACCTGTTCCAGCGCATCCTTGATGACGGTCTCGAAATTGCCGGCCTGCATTTCGGCGGCGAGCTTCTTGCGACCCGTCGGGTTGATGCGCTCGCCGATGACGCAGAAGGGCTGGTCGAAACCAATGATGATTTCCTTGGTGGCGGATGCGACGATGGTGCGGGTCATTTCAGTCCTCCGGTCGATGCCGGCTCTCGCACGGCGGGAATGGGATGTGCCGGCAATTGCCGGGAAAAAGCAATGTGGTCAGTGGGTTTGCGAATGGGCCGCGCGGCCGGCCATTTCCTGCTGGTCCTGGACGGGATCGGCGCCGATCTCGCGCATGCGCTGGGCGGCGATGTCATCGGCGCGAGCATGTTCACGCTTCCAGGGCTGACGGCCCTTGAGGATGCCGGATTCATGCACGATCTCGGCGACATATTCTTCCTGGCGATAGGCCATGACATGTACGCCGGAGACGCCCTCGATCTCCTTCACCTCGTTGATGATGTCGATGCAGAGCTGCTTGCCTTCCTTCTTCTGGTCCTGTGCCCCCTCGAGGCGGGCAATGACAGAATCCGGAATGTGGATGCCCGGCACGTTGGAGCGGATCCACTTTGCGGTCTTAGCCGAGGCGAGCGGGCCGACGCCGACGAGGATGTAGCATTTCTCGTGGAAACCGAGGTCGCGGACCTTCGCCATGTAATCGCGGAACATCGGCACGTCGAAGCAGTACTGGCTCTGGACGAACTGGGCGCCGGCTTCGATCTTCTTGCCCAGGCGATAGGGCCGGAAGTCGTATGGGGGCGCGAAGGGGTTAATGGCGGCGCCCAAGAAGACCTTGGGCGGGGTGGTCAGCTTGCGGCCGGAAAGGAATTTCGACTCGTCGCGCATGGTGCGGACGGTTTCCAGGAGCGACATGCAGTCGAGGTCGAACACGGGCTTGGCACCCGGCTGGTCGCCGGCCTGTACGCCGTCGCCGGTCAGGCACATGATGTTGGCCACGCCCATGGCGGCAGCGCCCAGCACATCGCCCTGGATCGCGATGCGGTTCTTGTCGCGGCAGGCGATCTGCATGATCGGGGCATAGCCCATGCGGGTCAGAAGCGCGCAGATGCCGACGGAGGACATGTGGCAGTTGGCGCCTGACGCGTCGACCGCATTGATGCCATCGACCCAGCCATCGAAGACCTTGGCGCGCTCATACACATCTTCCGGGTCGGCGCTGTCCGGCGGGTTGAGTTCAGCCGTGACGGCGAATTCGCCGCGGCGCAGAACGCGCTCCAGGCGGCCGAGCGAGGAATGGCCGGGCAGGGGATCGAGCGGCAGGTGGACGCCAAGCGGATTTTCGTCGATCTGGGCCATGCTCTCAGACTTCCTTTGCCGTCTGTTTTTCCCGCTCGGCGGCGGCTTCTGCCGTGACGCGCAGCCAGGAGGATGTTTCGCGCAGCGACTGGTTGACCGGCTTCTGCACCTTCAGGATCGCGTCACCGGCGACCATGTTGCGCGAGCCGTTCCAGGCCTGGACCCAGACGCAGGGCATGTCGGGCTCGACCTCGCAATTGCCATTGGCGCGCACGCCGCCGCAGGGGCCGTTGCGCAGCTGCTTGGGACAGTTCATCGGGCAGGACATGCCGGTCGAGGACAGCACACACTGGCCGCACATGCGACAGTCGAAGAGAAGCCCCTTCACATTGCGCTCGACGAAGGTGACCGGGGTCTCGACGCGGTTATAGCCGAGCTTCTTCCAGACCGGATGGAGGAAGAGGAAGGCATTGGCGAAATTGCGGTAGAACCATTCGAGGAAGCGCGAATTGCGGACCGCCCAGAGGCGGATGGTATAGGAGCGGCGGGCGCGGCGGTTGGGCGAAACGCCGGCCGGTGTGAAGGAGCCGGTCTTTGCCTTGGCGGCCGGGGCGGCATTGCCCTTCTTCGGCGGGCCCGGGTCAACGAGTACTGGTTCAGCCATTGTCGCGGCCTCCGGCATGGACGAGGGCGACGAGGCGGGCCTTGTCGTAGGCGGCTTCGATTTCTGCGGCAGCGGTTTCGGCCTCGGCTTCGAGGTCGTCACCGACAGGGACCGGATCGGCCTTGCGCCAGTCGGCGAGATAGGCGTCGGTTTCAGCGGCGCCTGAGCGCATGGCGGCCATGTCGATCGCCTCGGTGAAGCGCAGCGAGAGCTCGCGCTTGGCCGATTTGCGACCCTGCTTGACGATGACCTGAGCGGGAATATCCCGCCAGAAAACGACGATCTTGTCTGCCATGCCACTCTCTCCCTTTGACGGCAGAATGCACGGGGGGCATTCGCCGGACTGCGCTTTTCACGACGTCGCTTGTCGCCAAAAACGACGCTGCTGCGAGTCCCGGTGTTTTTACCAGATTCGCCGCGTGACGCCGCACCAGATCCAGGACCAGAGCGTCGGCGGGAAGCGGAGCGCCGAGGGGCCGTCGGGCGTCCGCGGAGCAAGGCGACCGGCAAGCGCGTCTTCGAGGGATCGTCTGGTGATGTCGAGGGAAGCGATGGTCATTAGCAGCGGGTAGGTGGAGATGAAATCGGCTGATGCAGGCCGGGTCCGAACCTCGTAGAGCGTGCCGCCGGTGTCTGTGCCGGCATCAACGAGATGGAGCGTGGCGCCGAAGTTCTCAGCATCGTTTTCGCGCAGCGACCAGTAGCCGCCCATCTGGCCGCGATAGTTGGGATTGATGCCGGCATGCAGGTTGATGACCGTGCAGGGCATGGCCGCGAGTTGCTTTCCCGACATGAGGCGGGTGGAGACGAGCAGGACGGCGCCCGGGCCGATCTGCTCGATCAGGTCCTTGGTCTCGGCAGCATTGATCGAGGTGACGGGGTGGATCGGGATGGTATCCGGCAGCGCGCGATCGAAGCCGTGGCGGCTCAGCAATTCTTCGACGCGGCGGTCGGCGAGGCGGCGCAGAAGACGGGCGGCGACCATGGTGCCGAGCTGGCCAAGTGCGGCGACCCAGCCCAGCTTTCTGGCGCGGCGGCGGGTGATCTCGCCCTTGCCCTCGGCATTTTCCAGGATGACGTGAACATCCATGCCGGATTTCACGAGATGCTGGACGACGATGGTCGGATTGAGGCCGCCGGCGGTCATGACGACCACCGGGCGGCGCATGGTGTCCGTGACGGTTTCAGACATCAGACGACGAGCGAGACGACGGCGACTGCGGTGTAGACGACGAAGCCCGCGATCATCAGAGACAGGATGCCGATGACGCAGCCGGCGAGGACGCCGAGGCCATCACGCTGGGAATGCGCAAAGCCGAGGACGGCAAGCGCAAAGGCCGGCGGCCAGTTGCCGAGCGGGATCGGCAGGAAGACGACGATCGCAAGGATCAGGGCCAAGACACCGATCACCCGTTCGGCGAAGCGGCTTTCAAACAGCCAGAAGCGCGGGATGACCAGCTTTTCGGCCCAGCGCATCCAGGGAACGAGACGCTTGACGATCGCCTCGAATGTCTGCGGCTCGACGCCGTAATCGCTGACGATGCGCGGAAAGAAGACCCGGCCACCGGGGGACATTGCCATCTGCCAGGCGACGAAGACCAGCGGCAGGCCGAGGATGAAGGTGCTGCCGGGCGGCAGGGGCACGAGATTGGGGAGCGCAAAGACCAGGAGGAAGGCGCCGAAGGAGCGGTCCTGAAGGGCGATCGCGATGTCGCGGATCGTCACCTTGCGCTCCGTCGTGCGGGCCAGACGGACCAGAAGGTCCGAAAGGTTTTCGGGATGATTGTGTTCACGCGCAGTGACGAGACCCGCCACCCATGTTTCCGCCCTGTCGGTCATGCCTGATTCTCTTGGTTTTTGTTGACCTAGCCCCAAGTTTGCACGGGGATATTACAGGGGGATTAAAAGCCGGCTGGGTCGCAGTTCACGCTTTTGGGAATGGTGAAGGGAGGGTGAAGAAGGGGCTGTTCCGACCAGCGATTCATCGACCTAACTGGCTGCCTTGATTTTTCCACAGGCGCTTGGCACTAAGTTCGCCTTGTTTTGATCAGACGGGGAATCAGAATGGCTGTCGTTTCTCATCGTTTGGCGGGTGTCTTCGCCTTCATCATCGCCATGACACTCGGTCTTTCGTCTTGCGGCAATACGATCCGCGGCATTGGCAATGATCTCGGAAACGCCGTCGATGCGACGCAGGATGCAGGCCGCAGCGTTGCCAATTCGGTGCGCTAGTTGCGAAACGAAAACTGTTGGGGGCACCGATGTGGTCAGGAGATAGAGTATAAAACCTTGTCCGCTAGCATGCGGAGCGAGGAGACCTGAGCCCTGTCGGGGGTTTCAATGTCACCGTGAGCTATATCGTTACGCAAGTCCTTCAAAGTCGAAAAAATTTCACAGTCAGCCCCAGTAATACCCGGCCAGATATTTTCTGCGCAAAATTGGAATTTCTTGGAAAGGTCTCTTATTTTGGAGTTCCTATTTGGTGCGCGTTCGAAGGTTTGGTGCGTCAGCACCTCCAAGGCGAGAAAAACATAGATGAAGCTTTTGAGAGTATCTCTCTCGTTGCAGCCTAACCAGAAAAATCTCGCGCTACGCGTTGGAACGGCTCTTGAAGTTCTATCGATCGAGTTGACCAAGGTTTCGTATTGTCCAGACCCTAAGGCTCGGTTTACGCGAAGTTCAGCCTGAACGCTGATGTTGAATGGTCTAATGATCTTCAAATCGGCGGAAACTCCGACGGTTGCCCGGTCAATTTCTCGAATAATTGGCGCTTCAGTGTATCTTGATAACGCCACTAATGCAGACGACATAACCAGAGAGCGCAGATTCTGCTCGCATTCATCCAGCAGGGCCCGGGTGTGCTTGAAGCAGTCGTAGGCCTCAATTGATGTTTCGCTTTGAATAGCAAACGTACACATGTCCGTCTGAGGCTCAGGCAAGTTTAGAACTAGCAGGGCGTACGGGCCTTTGCAGTGGTGTTCTTTCTCCCAAGCGACAAGGTCATCAACCCAATCATCATCACACAGACTTCGGCAGATTTCGTTGGCGTCTCGGGCAAACCCGACACTGAAGTTCAAATCTTCAATGCTTGATGAATATCTGGCGACACCGCCGTCAGGAAGGTTGATCCCTTCAATTGAATACATGATCATACGTCTGAAACGGGCAGTGATTGCCAACGGCGGCTCTAGCTTAGAAAAACCCATTGCATTGAGTGCATGATCTGAAATTTGAACCATTTTAGGAGCCTACGGCGTTTCGTTCCCGCAGAGATTGCATTTGATGGCCCGTGAGATCAAGCGTCTGCGTGTAGGTTCCGTGCGTTGAGTCCTGCGAGGACTGGAAGTCAGACGTTCCGTGCTGCCGCGACGAGTTCGGGCTGGAGATCGCCATAGCCGGTGAAGCGGTATTCGTAATCCAGCTTCAGATAGTTTGCCGCCCATTTGGCCTTGGCTTGCAATTCGGCGTCCTCGGTCTGGGCGAGGTAGACGATCTTCGTGTAATTGCCGAAGACCATGTCGCGCAGTTCGGGATGGCGGTCGAGCTTCAGAGGTTCGATGACAAAGGCCTCGAACTGGCGGGTGATGAGATCCGTCAGGTAGAAGGCGGTGAATTCCGTTTCGCATTCGGCGAGGAATTTTTCCGTGCCGGTGAAGAAGGCGTAGCAATGCGGGCCCGAGAGCCGCTCGATGCCTTCCTCGCGACAGATCTTGTCGACTTCACCCTGGGTGCCGCATTCCGCATAGCCGATGAAGATGTTGTCGTGGCCTGAGGCCCGGGCTTCCGCGATTTTTTCGCGCAAGGCAGGTGCGATGCGGTCTGGCCAGACATGCCAGATGGCGGGCAGGCATTCGAGCGTCAGATGGTCGAGGCCGTTGAGGGCTTTTACGGCCAAAATCTCGCGCGCAATCGCGCCGCACGCAATCACGTGAACCTTTTCCGATTTCGCGCGTTGTTCCATCGCAATCCACTCGTTACCAGACAGAAGGTACATTCACATGATGGCGAAAAAACTGACAGTCGGCGCAGCCCTCGTTCTCACCGTCTTCGCACTGTCGTCTTGCGGCAATACGATCCGCGGCGTTGGCCAGGATGCTGCAAATACCGTTGACGCGACGCAGAACGCTGCGAACAACGTCGACGCAGCCGCCTCCCGCTAAGCGCATTCGCGCGGGGACACCGCTTTGAGCGCAGCTATATCAGGAGAGGGAGCATGACGCTCACGACCATCGCAAAGGCCAGTGCCATCTATATGCTGGCGGCCATCCTGTATGCCGGCGGGCATGTTGCCTGGCAAACCATGGCAACGTCCCCTCAGGGCGAGTATTACGCAGAAGCCGGCCTTTAAAAGGGCCGGCTTCGCCGTTTTCAGACCTCAGGCACGGGCGCCCATGCTGTTGTGCTTGCGGCTGATGAATTCCTTGGCCGTTTCCACCGCCACAGCTGCATCGCGGCAATAGGCATCAGCGCCGACGGCCTTGCCGAATTCCTCGTTGAGCGGCGCGCCGCCAACCAAGACGACGTAATCGTCGCGAATGCCCTTTTCCTTCATCGTGTCGATCACGACCTTCATATAGGGCATGGTGGTGGTGAGCAGCGCCGACATGCCAAGGATATCCGGCTTTTCGCGTTCCAGAGCTTCGAGGTAGTTTTCGACCGGATTGTTGATGCCGAGGTCGATGACGTCGAAGCCAGCGCCTTCCATCATCATGCCGACCAGGTTCTTGCCGATGTCGTGGATGTCGCCCTTGACGGTGCCGATGACCATCTTGCCCTGCTTCGGGGCGCCGGTTGCGGCGAGAAGCGGGCGCAGAATTGTCATGCCGGCCTTCATCGCGTTGGCCGAGAGCAGAACTTCCGGCACGAAGAGAATGCCGTCGCGGAAATCGATGCCGACGATGCGCATGCCTTCGACGAGTGCCTGGGTGAGGATGTCATAGGGCGCCCAGCCGCGTTCGAGCAGGATGTTCGTCGCTTCTTCAATCTCTTCCTTGAGGCCGTCATAGAGGTCATCATGCATCTGCTGCACGAGCTCTTCGTCGGAGAGTTCGGAAAGAATGATGTCGTCTTCGGCCATGGTGGTGCTTCCCGCTTCTTTTTCAACGCGATTCCGGTCGCGCCGGGCATGAGACTGCCCGATCGAAAGTTAAACCTCAAGTTCGTGAAAAACTCTTTTCGATTACGACGCGGCGGCAGTGAAAAGCGACGGTGGCAGACAAGTGATGGAAAAGCCGATGTCTGCATGACGCAAGTCGTTGGCGCATAAAGGATGGTTTCACAAGCGGATTGGATTAGCATAATGGAGGAGAGAAGCAGCGCGGACGAGCGCTCGAGCGAGGAAGCAGACATGGACGACATCACGGCAGAACCGGGCGCAGGCCGCCGCCAGCGTGGCGAAGGACGAGGGGCAGCGGCCCGAAGGGCATCGCGCAGCGGCGGCGGTGCCGGTCCGTCGATGCCTTACATCACCCGCAAGATTCAGCCGTACAACGTGCTGGACGAAGAAGGCCTTCAGCTGATCGAGCGCAATGCCGACATCGTGCTGGAGGAAATCGGGATCGAATTCCGTGAAGACGCGGAGGCGCTGGAGCTCTGGAGACAGGCTGGCGCCGACGTGAAGGGCGAGCGGGTGCATTTTCCGAAGGGTCTCTGCCGCGAACTTCTGAAGACTGCACCTTCCGAATTCACTTGGCATGCCCGCAACCCTGAGCGCAGTGTGCGGATCGGCGGCAATGCCACCGTGTTTGCGCCGGTCTATGGCTCGCCCTTCGTCCGCGATCTCGAAGGCGTTCGTCGTTATGCGACGCTTGAAGATTTCCGCAACTTCGTGAAGCTCGCCTATATGGCCCCGTCGATGCATTCGTCGGGCGGCACGGTCTGTGAGCCGGTCGACATTCCGGTGAACAAGCGTCACCTCGACATGGTCTACAGCCACATCAAATATTCCGACAAGCCGTTTATGGGCTCGGTCACGGCACCGGAGCGGGCGGAAGATTCGGTGGCGATGGCGAAGCTCGTTTTCGGTGACGACTTCGTCGAAAACAACTGCGTCATGCTGAACCTGATCAACGCCAACTCGCCGATGGTTTTCGACGAGACCATGCTCGGTGCGGCGAAGGTCTATGCCCGCCACAACCAGGCTTCGGTCATCTCGCCGTTCATCCTGTCGGGCGCCATGAGCCCGGTGACCGTGGCCGGCACGCTGACGCAGATCCTCGCCGAAGTTCTGGCGGGTGCCTCGTTTACGCAGCTGATCCGGCCGGGCGCGCCTGTTCTGTTTGGCACGTTCGCCGCTTCGATCTCGATGCAGTCGGGTGCACCGACCTTCGGCACGCCGGAACCGGCACTGGTGTCTTATGGTGCCGCCCAGCTTGCGCGTCGCATGGGTTTGCCTTTCCGTACCGGCGGTTCGCTCTGTGCGTCGAAGGTTCCGGATGCGCAGGCGGCACACGAGAGCGCCAATACGCTCAACATGACGCTGCTTGCCGGTGCAAACTTCGTTCTGCATGCGGCCGGTTGGCTCGAGGGTGGTCTCGCCGCCTGCTACGAGAAGTTCATGATCGACCAGGATCAGCTCGGCATGATGCAGAAGATGGCACAGGGCGTTGATCTGACCGAAGACGGCCAGGCGATGGACGCGATCCGGGAAGTGGGTCCGGGCGCGCATTATCTCGGCTGCGCCCACACGCAGGCGAATTTCCAGACGGCTTTCTACCGCTCGGCGCTTGCCGACAACAACTCCTTCGAACAGTGGGAGATCGAGGGTCGCAAGCGCATCGAAGACCGGGCCAACGTGCTCTGCCGTTCGTGGCTCGACAGTTACGAGGCCCCGGCACTCGATCCTGCCATCGACGAGGCGCTGCTTGCCTATATTGCGAGCCGCAAGAATTCGATGCCCGACGCCTTCACCTGAAAGGGTCCCGTTGCCAGGGAGCAAGGCGGAGCCAACCAGGTTGCCGACATGATCCAAGAGGAGGTCTGGCGACCGCATTACAAGATCGAGGGGCCGCGATGAGCGGCCCTTCGGGCGTTTTGGGCAGGCTCGATGCGGCGCTGGCGGCATTCGGTCTGTCGTCTCGTGGGGTGGTGCGTTTCGGCGAGCAAGAGCAGGGGCCGTCTTTGGCTGACGGCCGGCCCGCGGCGGCTGTCGTGCTGATCGGTATTGTCGGCGGTGCGATGTGGCCGGTGTTCGACGCCTGGCGTGCGACGCAGATGGACGGGGGCGGATCGGATCCGCTCGATCGCTGGTCGAAGATCGTCATCGACGGCGTGGCCGAGGAGATCGGGGCGGTCGCCTGTTGTCCGTCAGAAGCGCCTTACCAACCGTTTCAGGCATGGGCGATGAAAGCGGAAGGGCTGAAAGCCTCGCCGCTCGGGATCCTCATCCATCCGCGCTTTGGACTGTGGCACAGCTATCGCGGCGTGCTGCTGTTTGGAGAGTGGGACGAGGAGGTCGAAACGCCTGTAGCGTTCGCTCATCCCTGCGATCGCTGTCTGGAGAAGCCTTGCCTGTCCTCCTGTCCTGTCGATGCCATCACGCCAAGCGGCTTTGATGTCGCCGGCTGTCGCCAGCATCTGGCGGGTCCTGTGGGGCAAAGGGGCTGCATGATGTCAGGGTGTCTGGCGCGCAACGCCTGTCCGGTCGGGACCGAATACCGCTATCCGCCGGAACAGCTTGGTTTTCATATGCAGGCGCTGAAACTCCCCGCTTGAGGGACACTGGTGATTTCGGTGATATCCGGTTTGCGGCCTTCACAATGTCCGGAATCATCGCCAAGAACGGGTTCACTCAAGGACCCGTGGAATTCCCTGCATGCGCAAGAGCCTTTCTCTCCTCGGCCTTCTGACCGGCCTGCTGCTGCCCTCGCTGACCTTTGCGGCTTGCGAGCAGATGCGCGAGGGGGCCGCGACCTATCTTGCCTGTCGCTTTGATCCGACGCGGGAGGATATACGCCTGCATCTCGGAAGACCGGATGGTGCGGCCTATGGCGGGTTTGTCGGCCTTCGGCGTCAGCTCTGGGCGGAGCGGCGGGTGCTCACCTTTGCGATGAATGCCGGCATGTATCACGATGATCTCTCGCCGGTCGGTTACTTCGCCGAATATGGCAAGGTGCTGAAACCGGCGGTGACCGGCGGCGGATGGGGGAATTTTCACCTGCTGCCGAACGGGGTCTTCCTGATCAAGGGCGGCAAGGCTTCCGTGATGGAGACGAAGGCCTTCGTCGCCAGTGGCCTAGTGCCGGATTTCGGCACGCAGTCCGGGCCGATGCTGGTCATCGACGGCAAGCTGCATCCGAAGTTTCTGGCCGATAGCGACAGCTTCAAGATCCGCAACGGCGTCGGTGTCGACGACCGCGGGCAGGTCCACATGGTCGTCTCACGGGTGCCGGTGCGCTTCTATGATTTTGCGGTGTTTTTCCGCGACCGTCTGGGTGTGGGCAACGCGCTCTATCTCGACGGGACGATTTCGAGCGTGTTCATCGCTGAGGACAAGCGGATGGACCGGCTGTTTCCCATGGGGCCGATCCTCTCGGTCAGCATGCCGATCCCGCAGTAAGACTGGGGGGTCAGACGGCAGCTTTCGGATAGGCGCGTTCCAGGCCGCCGGAGCGATTGAGGCCGGTGCGGAACGAGGCAAAGGCCGGATGCTGGCTGGAGCGGGCGGCTTCCATCAGGCGGATCTGGAGACGGGCCGGGGCATTGTCGCCGATCCATTCGCCTGCGCGCTCGAGCTTCAGCGAATTGAGAAAGCGGGCTTCCGAGGCAATCTCCAGATAGACATAGAGACCCTCGAGCAGGGCATCGTCCTGGGCCGGGTTCTCGAAGATCAGCTTCAGGAAGGCCTGATCCGGCTCCTGCAGGGAGGCGATCTTGGCAGCGACGGTGTCGCGATCCGGAAAGGCGGACATGGGTTCACTCCCTCACATGGTCAAGGCTACCGGACAGGGGCAGGCCCCGATCCATTAGGATGAGCTACACCACAACAAGTTTGCCCGAGGCTTGCTGCGATGATGCAACGGCTTGGCGTCACTCGTGGCGGAGAGCATCGATCGGGTTCATCTGGGCGGCGCGGCGGGCGGGGAAATAGCCGAAGACCATGCCGATCGCCGCCGAAAAGGCGAAGGCGAGCAGGATGATCGAGGGGCTGGCGACGAAGGGGACGGACATCAGGGAGACTGCCGTGTAGGCGATGCCAAGGCCAAGCGCGATGCCGACCACGCCGCCGAAGACGGAGAGCGTCACGGCTTCGACGAGGAACTGCATCAGCACCTGACGCTCGACCGCGCCAATTGCCAGCCGGATGCCGATCTCGCGGGTGCGCTCGGTGACCGAGACCAGCATGATGTTCATGATGCCGATGCCACCGACAAGCAGCGAGACGGCGGCGACTGCTCCGAGCAGGCCGGTCATCAGTGTCGTGGTGCCGGTCAGGGTGGCTGCCATCTGGGTCATGTCGTTGACGGAAAAGTCGTCGTCTCGGCCGGCAACGATCTTGCGGCGTTCGCGCAGCAGACGCTCGACATCGGCCTGGACCTTTGATGTCGAGACGCCGTCTTCCGCCGACAGCATGATGCTGGAGACATCCGTCGAGCCGCCGATACGGCGCTGGAAGACCTTGAGCGGCATCATGACGACATCGTCCTGGTCGCTGCCCATGCCGCTCTGGCCCTTCTTGGCGAGAATGCCGATCACCTGGCAGGCGACATTGCCGACGCGGATCGTCTGTTCAATGGCGGGCGTCGAGCCGAAGAGCTTGGAGCGGACGGTTTCGCCGACGAGGCAGACGGCCTGACCGCCGCGCTCTTCCGACGCCAGGAAGGTGCGGCCCGACGCCAGTTCCCAGTTTTGCGCGATCAGGTAATCGTCTCCAGAGCCGATGATCGAGGTCTGGCGGCTCTGGCCGCTGAAGATGACGGTCTGGCTGGACTGGTTGATGGCGGCCACGGCGCGCAGGCCGGGGATCTGCTCGCGGATTGCCTCGATGTCCCTGATGGTGAACTTCTTGGCGTCGGTTGCGGCACGGCCCGGTCCAAACTGGCCGGGGCGAACGAAGAGCAGGTTGGTGCCGAGCTTTGAGATCTCGCTCGTGACCTGGGCCGTCGTGCCGTTGCCGATCGTGACCATGGCGATGACGGCGGCAACGCCGATGACGACGCCGAGCACGGTGAGGAAGGAGCGTAAGAGGTTTCGGCGGATGGCGCGCAGCGCCAGTTTAAGGGTTTCACCGAACATGGGCACGTGCCTCCTCGATCCCGCTGTCGGACTGGATATGGCCGTCGACAAACCGCAGGGTCCGCTTCGCATAGGCGGCGATATCGTCTTCGTGGGTGACCATGATCACCGTGATGCCGTGGTCGCGGTTGAGGCCGGTGATGAGTTCCATGATCTCGCGGCTGGTCTTGGTGTCGAGATTGCCGGTCGGTTCATCGGCAAGCAGAACGGCGGGGTTGGTGACGATCGCGCGGGCAATCGCCACGCGCTGCTGCTGGCCACCGGACAGTTCCTGGGTGGTATGGTTTTCGCGGCCGGCGAGGCCGACCTGCGACAGCGCCTTCAGCGCCCGCGCCCGCCGTTCACGCCCGTCCATGCCGCGATAGACCAGCGGCAGTTCGACATTTTCGACGGCCGAGGTGCGGGCGAGCAGGTTGAAGCCCTGGAAGACGAAGCCCATCATGTGGCGGCGGAGCAGGGTGTACTGCGCGCGATCAAAGCCTGATGTGTCGATACCTTGAAAGAAATACTGGCCTGATGTCGGCACATCGAGGCAGCCGAGGATGTTCATGGCGGTCGATTTGCCGGAGCCGGACGGGCCCATGATCGCGACAAATTCGTTGCGTTCGATCGACAGGTCAACCCGGTCGAGGGCGCGGATGGTTGCCTCGCCGCGTCCATAGACGCGGGAGATCTGGCGAAATTCGAGGAGCGGGGAGGAGGCCATGGCGCGCCTTAGCCGTTGCGGACGGCCTGGTCGGTGATGACCTGGTCGCCTTCCTTGACGTCGCCCTTGACGACGACCGTGTTCTGGCCGTCGGAGGCGCCAATCTCGATGTTGACGGCGACAGGTACGCCGTTGCGCAGCAGCCAGATGGTGCGCTCGCTGCCCTCGGGTTCGGGCGCACTTTGCGGCGCTTCGCGAGGCGGGCGGAAGAGGCTGAAGACGCCGCTGCCGCCGCCGGTGGTCTCCGCCGCGGTGGTGGCCGGCGGGGAATAGCGCAGGGCGGCATTGGGGATCAGCAGGCCGTTCTTCACCGACTGGACGACGATATCGGCGGTCGCGGTCATACCCTGGCGCAGCAGAAGATCGTCATTGGAGACAGAGAGAATGCCCTTGTAGGTCACGACGTCGCTCACGGTTTCGGCAGCGTAGCGGATCGAGGTGATCTCGGCGGGGAAGCGCTGGTCGGGAAAGGCGTCGACCGTAAACGTGGCGGCCTGGCCGACGGCGACCTGACCCACATCGGCCTCGTCGATCGAGACCTGCAGCTCCATCTGGCGCAGATCGCCGGCCAGGGTGAAGAGCGTCGGGGCTTCGAGCGATGCTGCGACCGTCGCGCCGGTGTCGACATCGCGCGACAGCACAATGCCATCGATCGGCGAGACGATGGTCGCCTTGGACACCGACAGTTTCGCCTGTTCGAGGGCGGCTTCTGCAGAGATGACATCGGCTTCGGCGCTCTGGCGCGCGGCGGACGCCGCCTGGTACGTGTATTCGGCGGTGTCGAGATCCTGCTGGGTGGAGACGCGGCTGGAGACGAGCGTGGTCTGGCGGTCGAGCTTGGACTTGGCGGATTGTTCGTCGGCGCGGGCCTTGGAGACCGAGGCGCGGGTGGACGCGAGAGCCGCCTCCTTGGCCTTCAGGTCGGCGTTCAGCTTGTCGGTGTCGAGGCGCGCCAGCACGTCGCCCTTCTTCACCTCGCTATTGAAATCGGCAAGCACCTCGCGGACCGTGCCAGACTGTTCCGAGGAGACGTCGACCTGAACTGTCGGCTCCACGGAGCCGGTTGCAGTGACGACCACGGTGACATCTCCGGGCTTCAACTCGGCGGTGGTATAGCTGACGGTGGTTCCGCCCGCCGACCAGAGATAGGCACCGTAGCCGAGGCCGACGATCGCGAGCAGACCAAGGAAACGCAGGCCCCAGCGGGCCTTTGGCCGCGCGGCGCTTGCGAGCATCGCCTTCAGCTCTTCCGTCTCGGACGAGGTCTTGGGGTTCGGGTTTTCGATCACGTCTGCTCCGTCTCAATCATTCTGCTTCACCGGACCTTGGACCAGGCCGGCGCCCAGGCCCTTGATCGGTATCAAGGGCATCAGGTTCCATGGCTATGCAGATAGACTTTCGGCGGGGAAAGGACAGTGAAAGATTGGTAAGGTTGGGAGGAGGGCAGGCCGCGCGCCCGCTAGAAGGCCCAAGTTTTAGCGGTCTGAAGGTTCAACTAGCGGCAATGGCATTTGCGGATCGCTTGGAGGCAGCGGCAGGCCGCCAATTCCGATCGTTTCGAAACCGAAGTCCTTTCCGAGCTTCCGGAGAT
Source organism: Allorhizobium sp. nf9_anc (assembly GCF_056323085.1). NCBI lineage: Bacteria > Pseudomonadati > Pseudomonadota > Alphaproteobacteria > Hyphomicrobiales > Rhizobiaceae > Allorhizobium > Allorhizobium sp. nf9_anc. The sequence goes on from NZ_CM150481.1 coordinate 1,662,148, forward strand.
GTGGATCATCTGAATAGACGGTGTCGGCTCGATGTACCTTGGCGACGGCTGCAATCATCACATCAAACTTTAGCTTAGAGCGGGCGTCACCACCCACCGGCTTGATGTCACTCGACATTAGCTGCGCCAACATAGCGCCCGCCTCCACTGCGGCGCGTTTGCCGAAGTCAGCAATAACGACACAGCGCTCTTTTTCGAGAATCTGAAGATATTCCGGCCCGGCGGTGCCCGCTCTTACTAACACCTCGGCAAGGACCGGAGTTGGCACGATAACAGTCGCCTTCGAGCGTTCCAATGTCTTGAGAAGAAAAGCTACACGAGCTCCACATTCAGTAACGCGTTCGCCTGTGATGGGATCAATTGGAGGCGATGTTCGGTCGTTCAGGAGGAACAACAAGACGCTCGTATCAATGACTGCGCTCAATGAGACACCTCGCCATTTCCACGTTCACTCAAAATCAATGCTACCGGATCCAGTTCCTCAACCCATCCGTTTCCGCCCACTTCTCTTAGCTTTGCGAATACCTCACCAATGGGATTGTCGTCGAGCGGTTCAAAATCATTGATCCTAAAGCCCCTTAACTCCCACTCACCTGTTCCAGAACGTTCCCAGGTCCCGACCCCTTGTACTCTGACATAAGAGCCGAGGAAAAACGTGGCCATCTTTCTCGCCAGTTCACGACTGGTGGTGCAGCGGCTGTACGTGCGGTCTCCATCCATCAACGTTACATGAATCGTTTCGTCTTTGCCGCCTATACGGACGATCTGCCCGTCCAGGAACCCTTCCTCTTTGAAAGGACCATAACACGGTGGAACTGGGCGCTCGCGCCCCATGAAGGAAATCAAAACGTTTCCGGCGCCGTCGGCGAGAGAACCCGTTGCGTTGTCGGCAGCAAGAAGCTCATCGATCTTCCGAAGTGCTTTTTGGAGATCACCGTTTGCGTCGCTATTGATAGACGCCAACCGTACCTCCACCTTCTTCGCAGCACTGAAATCAATTTTTGCGTATACCTCTACCGATCCTTCCAGAACTTCGGAGAGATGGACGTGCTCATGCTCGCCGAAGACACGAGCGAGTTCCGTGATGTATTCAGCCAACCGGCTCATCGGAATCGTGTCGGGCGTAAAAGCCTCATTGATCTTGAAGCAATATACAGTCATGGCAGCCTTCTTTGGAGGCAAGCTTATCATATGGGAAATCGGACAAACATCATGAAAGTCCAGATGTTGCCCATCAGTTAATGGTAGGCCATGAAAAGTAGAACAAAAACGGCATGGCGGAAGAGGTGGGATTCGAACCCACGGTACGGTCTCCCGCACGCCGGTTTTCAAGACCGGTTCCTTAAACCACTCGGACACTCTTCCGGACGGGTGCGTTATGCGCAAAGCCGTCGAACTTGGCAAGAGTGATTGTCGCTTGAAAAGTGGGTTCAGGTGGGGAGCGCGTGACCTCGCTGAGGTCCAATTCGGCAATCGGATCCGGCCCTCGCTTCATTAACCATGCGCTAACCATGATCGCAGCTTTGTGGCGCCTTGGATCGTTCAAATTGTGACTTTTCCCATTTTGGCCATTTTTGCACAGGCTTCATTGCGCGCAAGTGAGCGGGGCATGGGGGCCTCGCAGATGGGGCGCGATGTCAGCATGCCCCGCTGATCTGAAGTGGGACAGATGCAGTTTTCGATGCGTGGCCTGATGGCCAATTCGGGGAAGTGGTTCGGACTGGTGTTGCTCTGCGCCTTCACCGCCTCCTGTTCGACGACCAAGACGGCCGAGAAGCCGAAGCGGTCGAAGGAGTATTTCGCCGAATCGATCTATGGCGTGAAGGCAAGCCCGCGTCTCGTCGCGAGCGGTCCGGTTCCAAAGGGCGGCGGGCGCTACATGGTCGGCAAACCCTATGTGGTGAAGGGCAAGACCTTCGTGCCGAAGGAAAATCCCGGCTATGACAAGGTCGGTGTCGCCTCCTGGTATGGCGATGCCTTTCATGGCCGGATGACGGCGAATGGCGAGCTCTATGACAAGGAGCATCTGTCCGCGGCCCATCCGACGCTGCCACTGCCGAGCTATGCGCGGGTTACCAATCTGAATACCGGCAGCTCCGTCATCGTGCGTATCAATGACCGTGGACCTTTCCACAAGGGCCGGATCATCGACCTGTCGCGCAAGACCGCCGACATGCTGGACATGAAGCATAGCGGCACGGGTGAAGTGCGGGTGCAGTATATCGGCCCGGCACGCATGGACGGGCATGACATGCCCTATCTCATGGCGTCCTATACGCGGAAGGGTGATCGCGGCCCGGTCGTGGATCCGGGTGGCCAGATCGCATCGGGCGTGATGGTCGCGTCGAACGACACAGCCACACCGCAATACCAGCCGCCTGTCGCCACAACCTATCAGACAGCACTGTCCGGCTCGACCCCGAGCGGCGGGGCGGCCAGCCAGACGCTCGACGCGCAGCTTCTGATGCAGGGCGGCCAAGGCGTTGCCGCCGGCGGCGTGGTTTCGGGCGAGAGCTTTGCAGCCCTTCCGGATTTCGGGCCAATGCCTATGCCGCGTCCGCATCACATTGATGGTTACGATGGTTCGGGTTATGCGGCGGCCTATGTCGAGGCCGAGCCGCAGGCTGGCGCGCTTGCCTTCGATGCCATTCTCGTGCGCAATGACAGCCTCACCGAGCACTCGATTCTCTCCTCGGTCGCCAAGGGTGGCATCAAGCTCTCCAGGGGGCGCTGACCGCCCCGGCGGCGGCACAGGAGAGGCCGTGTGCCCCGCAGCTGAAGTGTGATCATGCGTCGTCCTTTTCCCGTCCTGCTGCTCGTCTCGATCCTTACCCTTGCAGGGTTTGCCGCCCAGGCGCAGGCTCCGGCCACTTCTGCTCCACAGCTGATCGAGACCAAGGCTGCCCAAGTCTATCTGGTTGAGGCCTCGACCGGCACGGTGCTGCTCTCCAAGGGCGAGCGGCAGAGTTTTGCGCCGGCATCGCTTGCCAAGCTGATGACGCTGGAAGTGGTGTTCGACGCGCTGAAGAAGGGCGAGATCCGGCCCGATACCATCTATCCGGTTTCCGAATATGCATGGCGGACGGGCGGCGCGCCGTCGCGGACCTCCACCATGTTTGCGGCCGTGAAGAGCCAGGTGCCGGTCGCGGATCTGGTCAAGGGCATTGCCGTGCAGACGGCGAATGACGGCTGTTTGATCATCGCCGAGGGCATGGAAGGCTCCGAAGCGAAGTTCGTCGAGCGGATGAATGCCCGGGCTGCCGAGCTTGGGCTTGCCGACAGCCGCTTCGGCAATGCCACGGGCCTGCCGCATCCCGACAACCGCTCGACGCTCTATGATCTGGTGAAGCTGTCGCGGCATCTCGCCTCGACCTATCCGGATCTCTACCAGACGTTCAGCCTGCCGGAATTCGAGTGGAACAAGATCCTGCAGCGCAACCGCAATCCTCTTTTGGGCTTCGGCGCGGATGGGCTGGGGACCGGCTTTGCCGAGGGCAGCGGTTTTGCCATGGTCGCCTCGATGGAACGGGGCGGGCGCCGGCTGTTCCTCGGGGTGAGCGGGATCGCGACCGACAAGGAGCGGACGGATGAGGCGCTGCGGCTGCTCAACTGGGGTTTCGACAGTTTCGAGATGCGCACGCTGTTCAAGGCCGGCGAGGTGATCGGCGAGGCGAGCGTCTATGGCGGGGCGCAGTCGACGGTGCCGCTGGTGGCGGCCGCGCCGGTCGAGGTCTATGTGCCCGTCAACAATCCCGAGCGGCTGCAAGCGCGCATCGTCTATCGCTGGCCGCTCAATCCGCCGGTCGCGGCGGACCGTGAGATCGCAACGCTCAATATCCTGTCGGGCGACCGTCCGCTGGTCAGCGTGCCGCTGAAGAGCGCACAGGCCGTCGAGGTGGGGACGCTGCGTCAGCGGGCCTGGGATGCACTGATCGAGTTCCTGTTCTTCTGGATCTGACGAAAATCTGCAGCGCCCGGGTGCTTCACGGTTTCGCTTGAGGTCATCTTGGGTTAGAGCCGTAGGCAAGCCCGCAAGGGCGCAATCTGGAACGCCGCTGGCGGGAAGAAGGCAAGCATTGACGACGGCGCGCGGATTGTTCGTGACTTTCGAGGGAGGCGAGGGGGCCGGGAAATCGACCCAGATCCGCCTGCTCGCGGAAGCCTTGCGCGCGCGCGGCCACACCGTGGTGACGACGCGTGAGCCGGGTGGATCTCCGGGGGCAGAGGCGTTGCGCCATGTGCTGCTCTCCGGTGCGGCCGAGCCGTTCGGCGTGCGCATGGAAGCGCTGCTGTTTGCCGCCGCTCGGGCCGATCATCTCGACTGCGTGATCCGACCGGCCCTGTCGCGCGGCGAGATCGTGCTGTGCGACCGCTTCGTTGATTCCTCCCGCGTCTATCAGGGTGTGACCGGCAATCTCGAGCCGCCGTTGATGGCGGCACTCGAGCGCGTCTCGATCGGGGCGACCATGCCGGATGTGACGCTTGTGCTCGATCTGCCGGCCGATGTCGGCCTGCAAAGGGCGCGACGCAGGGCCGGGGCTTCGACCGAGGCAGTCACGCCTGACCGGTTCGAGAAGGAAAAGCTCGAGATCCACGAGAAGCGCCGCCAGGGTTTTCTCGACATTGCCGCCCGTGAGCCTGAGCGCTGCCGGGTGCTCGACGCCTCTTTCGACGTCGACCATATCGCGCGGGACATCCTCTCCGAGGTGGCGCTGGTGATTGCGAGACAGGCTGGCGCTGGGCGCGACGGGCAGGCGGCACGGTCATGAGCGAGGAAAGAGCAGGGCTGCTCGACGGGGCGATCGCGCCGGTCAGCAATATCAGGCTGTTCGGCCACGAGGTGGCAGAAGAATTTCTGGCGCGCAGCTATCGCTCCGGCAAGGGCCACCATGCCGTGCTGATCGAGGGGCCAGAGGGGATCGGCAAGGCGACCCTGGCCTTCCGCTTCGCCAACCATATCCTGCGAAATCCGGATCCGGCGACAGCACCCGAGGCTATTGCCGATCCGGATCCCGAACATCCCGTGACCCGGCAGCTTGCCTCTGGTGCCAGCCACAATCTGCTGCATCTGTCGCGGCCGGTGGATGAAAAGACCGGACGTGTCAGGACGGCGATCACGGTCGACGAAGTTCGCAAGGCTGGGCACTTCTTCAGCCAGACATCGGGCACGGGCAACTGGCGCATCGTGATCATCGATCCGGCCGACGATCTGAACCGCAATGCGGCCAACGCCATCCTGAAGATCCTCGAGGAGCCGCCGAAGCGGGCGATGTTCCTGGTGCTTTCTCACGCGCCGGGCAAGCTCTTGCCGACCATCCGGTCGCGCTGCCTGCCGCTGAAGCTGCACGAATTGTCACCGCCGGCGATGGATCAGGCGCTGGGACAGCTGGGCCTCACGATTCCCGCCGGCAAGCGCGATGCTGTGCTGACACTTGCCAAGGGCAGTGTCGCGCGGGCTCTGAAGCTGGTGAATTATGGTGGCGCCGACATCCTTGAAGCCTTCGAGCAGATGCTGGCCACTTCGGGTCCGGCCCAGCGCAAGATGATGTTTAAGATCGCCGATGCGCTGTCGGGCAAGGACAGCGAAGTCGCTTTCGGCTTCTTTACTGAACATCTGGGTGATCACCTGGCGGAGACGGCGCGGACGCTTGCGATGACAGGCGATCTCGGCGGGGCCGAGCATTACGCGCGCCTCTCCTCCGTCATCAACCAGCAGCTCGGCGTGGCGGCGGCCTACAACCTCGATCGCAAGCAGACCATCCTCGATGTGCTGGCGGCGATCGTGCGCTGATCACAATCGTTCCGGAAGGAATAGGTTTCTAAGCCGCTTCCTTCCGGTCGACCTCGCAGAGTGCTGCGCCTTTAGCTTCTTGTTCCAAAGGCGAGACGGCAAGCAAGGCCAGCAAAGACGGTCGCCAGCAGGTATTGCGGGAGCTTTTTAAAGCGGCCCAGACCTGTAATCCGGTTGCGGATATAGCCACTCAGCAGGATGACCGCGCCGTTCACCAGAAAGCCGATGACGTTCAGCACCGTCGCCAGAATCAGGATCTGCAGGGTCAAGGAGCCCTGTGCCGGATCGAGGAACTGCGGGAAGAGGGCGAGGACAAACAGCGCCATCTTCGGATTGAGCAGGTTCGTCGCCAGGCCTTCGCCCAGAATTCGTGGCATTGAATAGCGCTTGAGGCCGGTATTCGGGGCAAATTGCATTACTTCAGACCGCAGCGTCTTCCAGGCAAGGTAGAGCAGATAGGCGCAGCCTGCCCAGCGGACCACCTCGTAGGCGGTCGGTACGGCAAGAAAGAGCTGTGACAGACCCAGCGCTGCAGCAAGCGCATGGCAGTATGTGCCGAGTGCGATGCCGATATAGGTGAGAAAGCCCGCTGCACGGCCTTGGCTGATGCTGCGCGAGGCAATCAGCAACATGTCAGGTCCCGGCGTCGCGGTGAGAACAACGCTGGCGGCGGCAAAAAGCATCAGTGTAGAGAGATCCGGCATATCGGTTTCCTTCGAGTTGGCCGGAATTCCGATCTATCACGATCAGCGGTGGTGGCAAGTCTCGTATTGCTGGCAGAGCGCGCTTCTTCGTGGCGCTGCAGCAAAACGGATGTTCCTAAAGGCCGAGGAATGCTTTAAGAGCGTTCGACCCCATTTGTCGTCGCCGCAACATGGCTGGCCCTTTGCGCCGCCATTGTCCGGCCCGTGACATCGCAACCGACGAAAAGACACCAGGTAGACATGAGCGATCCCTTCTACATCACCACTGCCATCTCCTATCCGAACGGCAAGCCGCATATCGGCCATGCCTATGAGCTGATCGCGACCGACGCCATGGCGCGGTTCCAGCGGCTCGACGGGCGGGATGTGTTTTTCCTGACGGGTACGGACGAGCATGGGCAGAAGATGCAGCAGACGGCGCGTGCAGAAGGCATTACGCCGGAGGCGCTGGCCGAGCGCAACTCCAATGCCTTCCGCGAGATGGGCCAGCTCTTGAACTCGTCCAATGACGACTTCATCCGCACGACCGAGAAGCGCCATCACGAGACGGTGCAGGAAGTCTGGCGCCGGATGGAGAAGAACGGCGACATTTACAAGGGCGGTTATGCCGGCTGGTATTCGGTTCGTGACGAGGCTTACTTCCAGGAAGAGGAAACCGAACTGCGCGCCGATGGCGTGCGTTACGGTCCTCAGGGGGCGCCGGTCGAATGGGTGGAAGAGGAAAGCTACTTCTTCAAGCTATCGGCCTATGAAGACAAGCTGCTTAAGCTTTACGAGGAGCAGCCCGACTTCATCGGCCCGAACGAGCGCCGCAACGAGGTGATCTCCTTCGTCAAGTCGGGTCTGAAGGACCTGTCGATCTCGCGCACGACCTTCGACTGGGGCATCAAGGTGCCCGGCGACGACAAGCATGTGATGTATGTCTGGGTCGATGCGCTGACCAATTACATCACCGCGACGGGTTATGTCGAAGACGAGAAGGGTCCGCGCGCCAAGTACTGGCCGGCCGACGTGCATATCATCGGCAAGGACATCATCCGCTTCCACGCCGTCTACTGGCCGGCCTTCCTGATGTCGGCGGGTCTGCCTTTGCCGAAGCGCGTCTACGCCCACGGCTTCCTGCTCAACAAGGGCGAGAAGATGTCGAAGTCGGTCGGCAACGTCGTCGATCCCGTTGATCTCGTGGCACATTTCGGCCTCGACCAGGTGCGCTACTTCTTCCTGCGCGAAGTGTCCTTTGGCCAGGATGGCAGCTATTCGGAAGAGGGGATCGCGACCCGCATCAATGCCGATCTGGCGAACGGCATCGGCAACCTCGCCTCGCGCTCGCTGTCGATGATCAACAAGAACTGCGAGGGCAGGGTGCCGACACCCGGACCGCTCACGGCTGAAGACGAGGCGATCCTCAAGGTGGCTGATGACGCCATCGCGATTTGCCGCGAGGAAATGGGCCGCCAGCAGATCCACAAGGCAGTTGCAGCTGTTATCAACATCGTCAACGAAGCCGACCGCTATTTCGCGGCGCAGGCGCCGTGGGTGCTGAAAAAGACCGACGAGGCGCGCATGGGCACGGTGCTCTATGTCACGGCGGAAGTCGTGCGCCAGATCGCGATCCTCTTCCAGCCGATCATGCCGGCCTCTTCGGCAAAGATCCTCGATCTTGTGGCTGTTGGGGAAGACGACCGCGTGTTCGCCAAGCTCGGTGCAGCCGGCCGTCTGACGCCGGGCACGGAACTGCCGGCGCCTTCACCGGTTTATCCGCGTTATGTCGCCCCGGACGCGGGTAAGGCGTGACCCGATGCTGATCGATACCCATTGCCATCTCGACTTCGCCGACTTCGACAGCGAGCGTGACGAGCTCGTCACGCGGGCGCATCAGGCGGGCGTGAAACAGATGGTGACGATCTCGACGCGCGTCCGGAAGCTTCCGACGCTTCTGGCGCTGACAGAGCGTTATCCGAGTGTGTTCTGCTCTGTTGGTACGCATCCGAACAATGCCGGCGATGAGCTGGATGTAACGGCGGACGAACTGGTGGAACTTGCGGAAAGCCACGAGAAGATTGTGGCGATTGGCGAGGCCGGGCTCGACTATTTCTACGACACGCAGACGCCCGAGGACCAGAAGACCGGGTTGATCCGCCATATCGAGGCAGCGCGGCGCACCAAGCTTCCGCTTGTCATCCATAGTCGCAGTGCCGACGAGGATATGGCTGCGATCCTGACGGAAGAGATGGGGAAGGGCGCCTTCCCCTTCATCCTGCATTGCTTCTCGTCCGGCCAGGCGCTTGCCGATACCGGCGTGGCACTCGGCGGCTACGTGTCCTTCTCGGGGATCGTCACCTTCCCAAAATCGGAAGAGCTGCGCGAGATCGCCAGGAGCGTGCCGATGGACCGGCTGCTGGTCGAGACCGACGCGCCGTATCTGGCGCCGAAGCGCTGGCGTGGAAAACGCAACGAGCCGTCCTATGTGGTGAACACGGCGGAGGTTCTGGCCGAGGTGAAGGGCGTGAGCTACTCGGAGATGGCCGAGATCACCACGGAAAATGCCTTCCGCTGTTTCTCGAAAATGCCAAGGCTGGCGTGAGGGAGTTTGGATGAAGGTCACGCGCCGGTTCACGCTCTTGGGTTGTTCGTCGTCACCGGGCGTGCCCCGGATCAATGGCGACTGGGGCAATTGCGACCCCAACAATCCGCGCAACCGGCGGACCCGCGCATCCTTCCTGATCGAACAGATCGGGCCCAACGGCGGCAAGACAACCGTCGTCGTAGATACCGGCCCTGACTTCCGTGAGCAGATGATCCGTTCACGGGTCGAGCGTCTCGATGCCGTCGTCTACAGCCATGCGCATGCCGACCATCTGCATGGGATCGATGATATCAGAGGCTATTTCATCACCCAGAAGAACCGGATCCCGATCTATGCGGAACCGTATACGATGGCCCGGATCGAAGAAGGTTTCGGCTATTGCCTGAAGACGCCTGCCGGCAGCAGCTATCCGCCGATCGTGGCACCTCATGTCATCGAGGACATGGATCAGCCGATCGTCGTCGAAGGAGCTGGCGGTGCGATCACGATGATGCCGCTCATGCAGGAGCATGGTGACATCGTCTCAATTGGTCTTCGGATCGGCAATGTTGCCTATTGCTGTGATGTCTCTGACTTTCCCGAGGAGACGGTTGCCAAGCTCTCTGGGCTCGATCTGCTTTACATCGACGCGCTTCAGTATCGGCCGCATCCGAGCCACCTGTCGCTGGAACAGGCGCTCGGATGGATCGAGCGGATCGCGCCTGTTCATGCGGTGCTGACACATATGCATACGCCGCTCGACTATGAGACCGTGATGGGCGAGACGCCGCCGCATGTCGAGCCAGGATATGACCAATTTATTATGGAATTTGAAGTAGATATTTGATTTAGTTCATATCATGCTTGCGGCAGAGTAGGGCGCTTGTCATCTGATCTGCGGCGCGAAATCCAGACGCATGTGGATCTCGTCGTGGAAGTGGTCACCGACCAAGAGAGCCTGTTTTTCAACGGCCCATGCAGTGAAGCCGAGGGCTTCGTAAAGGTCGATTGCCGCTCTGTTTTTGGCCTCGACACAGATGCGGAGCGACCGCAGATCGGACATCCAAGGCTGCGGGTGTACTAGCATTGCGTCTGAGATCACGGTTTCGAGCAGACGTTTTGCAACGCCAGAGCGGCGCCAGGATGGACGGACGTAGAGACCACAGATCAGGCCGATATGCCTGGTCTTTTCGGCCCGGGAGCAGGCGAGACCAACGACGCCGGCAATGGCATCATCCGCGACAGCTGCCATGACATGTCCGTTCTCAAGCCTGTCTGCGACGCGTTCGAGAGGCTGGGACTGTTCCTCGGCGAAGGATGCGCCAAAAGCATCGGGATGAAGACGGAGACCTTCGGACCGGATTTCTCTGAAGGCAAAGGCATCGGATGCGCGAAGGCGGCGCAGGTTGAGGGCTTGCAATGTGTGGCTCCCATCTGAAATGTTGAAGGACGATCTCGTGCTCAAAACAGGTCGATGGTTGTCCGGTGCATCGCCGAATGCAAGAGGCTTCGGTGGTCGTGCCGAGCATATGAATCGCCAGGAACGCCGCTTTTTCATATCTTTGGGCATGCGTTATAGTTCCATAATCTATCTTATGCGATCTTTGTGTGTAGCGGCTATTTAGTAATGCGACAGTTGGGCCAGTTAGAGATGCGACAGCCTCGCCCCTCAATGCACTGGTCAATATCAACGTCGGGAGCAAGGATGGTGACTTCGAGCTTGGTCGAGACCATGAGCGGTTGGAGTCGTCATGTCCTTTTTGATCACCATGTCGCAGATAGAATTGCATCGCCTCGAAGTCATTCAGAAGATCCGTGACGACCGCCTTAGCGTCGTACAGGCAGCTGAGCAGCTCGATCTTAGTCGAAGTCAGGTCCATCGGCTGCTGCAGGCCTATGACCTTGATGGTGCAGCCGGTCTGGTGTCAAAGAAGCGATCTCGACCAAGTAACCGGCGCCACAGCGAGGAGTTTCGCAATGCGGCACTGGATCTGATCCGCGAACGCTATCTGGATTTTGGTCCGACGCTGGCGCGCGAGAAGCTGATCGAGCTGCATCGGATTTCTGTTGCCAAGGAGACGTTGCGGCAATGGATGACCGAGGCTGGTATCTGGATCTCGCGTCGTGAACGCAAGAAGCGTGTTTTCCAGCCTCGTGGTCGGCGCGATTGCTTTGGTGAGCTGGTGCAGATCGATGGGTCGCATCATTGGTGGTTTGAGAACCGCGGCCCCAAATGCGCCCTCCTCGTCTACATCGATGACGCCACCGGTAAGCTGCTGCACCTACGTTTTGCTGGGTCAGAGAACACGTTTGACTACCTGCATGCAACGAAAGCCTATCTGCAGCAATGGGGTAAGCCGCTTGCTTTCTACAGCGACAAGCATGGTGTTTTCCGGTCGACGAATGCTTCGAAGACGGACAGGACGACCGGTCTGACACAATTCGGTCGGGCGCTTTATGAGCTGAACATCGACATCATCTGCGCCAACACGCCTCAGGCCAAAGGCCGGGTCGAGCGGGCCAATCAGACGCTGCAGGATCGCTTGGTGAAGGAGATGCGACTTAGGGGCATCAGCACGATCGAAGCAGCTAATGCCTATGCACATGAATTTATTGACGATTTTAATAAGCGTTTTGGCAAGCTGCCGCGCAATCCGAAAGACATGCACCGGCCTCTCGCTGATCATGAGAACCTCGACGGCGCCATGTGTCGAAAGGAAGTCCGAACACTGTCGCAGTCTCTGACGCTACGCTACGACAAGGTGCTGTTCATTCTCGATCCAACCGAGATCTCGCGACCCCTGGCCGGGCAAAAGGTCATCGTTTGTGATTATCCGGATGGACGGCTTGAGATCATGCATCAGAGCTTTGCGCTGCCCTACAGAACCTTCGACACATTACGGTCGGTGCATCGCGCGGAGGTCGTCGACAACAAACGGCTGGACGACATGTTGTCGATCGTTGCTGAGATGCAGGTCGGGCGCGAACTTGAGCGCAGCAAGAGCGGCCCATCCCGGACGGGTCAGAAAGATCATATGTTTGGCATTCGGGACGGTAGCATTGGAAACGGTTATCAGAAGCGCGGCCGCAAATCCGGCCCTCGGACGGATTTCATGAACGATCCGAAGGTGATTGCCAGACGGGAGAAGGCGTTGATGAAGGCGCCTGCTGCGGAATGAGAATCGTCAATGCACGCCGATATCACTTTGCATGTCCGATTCCAGCTGCAGACAAGCGGACCAAAGCGGCGCTTTGTGGAAGGAGCCGTCCTCAAAAATGGCGAGCCCTTCCCTCGCCTCATAGAGCAGACCGAGCCAGCACAAACGCCGGAAGACACCATATTGAAGATCGTATTTCAGGTTCCAGGCTTCAATGGTCATTTCGCTTTCCGTCAAAGGTGCCAGGTCTGGACGGAGGATTTTGACAACCTCCATTGGGGTACACCCTTCTCTGGTCTTGATGTTGAGAAGGTTCAGAAACATGCGCCACCAACGTAACCTTGCGTGAACGGCCTGTTCACGTTCGGTGTCGTGGATATAGGAATAGAGATAATCCGTGGCGATCAGATCGAAGTAGCCCTGCGGCTTCTCAAGAAACTCTCGGCCGCGTTTGGTTGCCAGCAAAAGCCCTTTTCTGCGACGAAGAAACTTCATGTGAAGGCTCATATCGCGCACCACCCAGAGCGGCGGTACGTCGTTTTCATTCAGGACCTTGTTCATGCTGTAAAGGTCTTCGGCTGTGAAGCCTGGCCAGGTGAAGTTCACTGCTGCCCAATGCACAAACTTGCGGTTCATAGCCCCGGTCGCCGTCAATCCGATGCCGCCCTCTTCCTCGGCATAGGCAACTGAGAGCAACATTCCGCGGATCAGTGGTGACATCGCGGCGAGATCGACATCGGCCTGCAATTTGATTTCTGGCAGCATCGCGAGCTGTGACTCTCCCTACCCTTTCACGTTCCAGGATATGAGTATCAACCGTCGGCGGAGGATTTGCTACTGAGGAAGCTAAAGCCAACGGGTGCGGCTCCTAACCCGCCCCCGCTCCGCCCTTGCTAACCGGCCCAGCCGGTCGGATCGGGGGCTAATCGGCAGCGCGAGTGTCGCGTTTCTAACTGGCTAGTGAGCACGCGCCTCTAACCAGCTTTGACATTGTGTGTGGTCTGGTGGGAGCGCGTTGAGCCTTCCCTGCGGCCCCTAGAGGTCCGCAACATGCAGAATGGTCTTGGCGGAGATCTCCGTCTCCGAGGGATAGCCGAAAGCGTTGTTGATGTAGGTGACGCCGTCGATCACCTTGTTGCGGTTCAGATGGCTGTGTCCGTAGAAATGCTTCGAGGATCCCAGGCGCCGGATCTGGGCTTCCAGCCGGTCGGTGCCAAGGACGGGAAACAGTGCCTTGTGTTTTTCCGGATAGCGCGCCGGCATAAGGTCGATGCGCGGCACGAAATGCGAGACGCTGTAGACGGCGTCATAGCCTGATGTGTCCGGAATCACATTCATGGCGTCGAAGCGCGCCGCGACGTCGGCCGGCGTGAGACCTTCCCAATTGCATTTGTAGAAATCCATCCAGCCGCGCCGGATCGTCGGACCGGGTTCGCCGAAGGAATAATCATACCAGGCGAGCAAGGGAACGATCAGTGACTTGCCGATGGCAAGCGGTCCGGTCTCGATGCCGTAGCTGTGGCAGAGCGTGTTCAGTGTCTCGAATTTCTCGAAGGAGGGTCCCTTCCCGCTTCGTGCCGTCCAGAGATCGTGATTGCCGGGGAGGAAGAGGAGCTTGGCGTAACGCGGCGCCAGTTCGTCGAAACAGGCTTTCACGAGATCGAGCTCATCGGAGAGATCGCCAGCGATGATCAGGACGTCATCGGTGAAATCGGCACGCGAGAGCGCGCGCAGCCAATCGAGATTCTGCCGGTAATCGACGTGGAAGTCGGATCCGAGGAAGAGGCGCATACTCAAGGTATCCGCTGCGGTTTCGAAGACATCAGGACCTTCTAACGGATTCTGCGGTATGGGCAAGCGCACTGGCGGGCGGAGGTCTGGGCCGACCTCCGCCTTGGCCACTCAATCGACCACGGCTGGCAAAGGCGGGGCGGAGACCCCTTCCCGCCATTCGGTCGAAAGCCTGAGCGGCAGCGTCGCGCGGATGTCTTCTGCGTTCGCGGCAATGATCAGTTCATAGTCGCCGGCCTCGGCAATCCAGGCGCGGGCGTCCGGGTCGAAGTAAGCGAGGTCGCGGATGCTGATCGAGAGCCTGGCGGTCGCCCTGCCGCCGGCTGGGATCGCCAGTTTGGCAAAGGATTTCAGTTCCTTGACCGGGCGCGGCAGGCGGGAGACCTTGGGGGCTACATAGAGCTGGACAAGCTCTGCCCCTGCCCGGTCGCCAATGTTCCTGACCTCAACCTCGAAGGTGACGCCATCCGGGCCAATGTCTGTGCCTGAGGCGCGGGGTTCAGACCAATCGAAGCGCGTGTAGGACAGGCCGTAGCCGAAGGGGAAGAGCGGCTTTGCGCCATCCGCATCGTGGTGGCGGTAGCCGACGGCAAGGCCCTCCGTGTAGACCACGTGGCCGTTCTCACCCGGATAGGTCTTTGGGTCGCCGGTCATGGCGGAGTTGTCGGAGAGATGCTTGGGGAAAGTCTGCGGCAGGCGGCCGCCGGGTTCGGCATCCCCGAAGAGCACATCGGCGATCGCATTGCCAGCTTCCTGGCCCGGATACCAGGCCTGAACCACGGCGGAGACCTTGTCCAGCCAGGGCATCTCGACCGGGCCACCCGTCTGGAGGACCACGACTGTGCGCGGATTGACCGCAGCGACTTTCTCGATCAGCTCCTCTTGGCGCCCGGGCAGGCGCATGTTGGGCAAGTCGAGGCCTTCGGTGTCCCACTCCCCTTCCCGCCCGACGACGAGGACGGCGACGTCGCAGGCCTTGGCCTGTTCCACGGCTTCTGCGATGGCGGCATCGCTGGTCGGCAGTTCGGCACCGAAGCGGACGGCGCGGATTTCTATGCCTTCGTAGCCTTCCGGCATGGCGCGGTAGTCGACACGGATCTCGTAAGTTCGGCCGGCTTCCAGCGATTTCTCGACACGAACCTCGGTATTGCCCAGGCCGAAGAAATTGTCGCCGCGTGCCCAGCCGGTTTCGCCATCGACCAGGAGTTCGCCATCGACATAGAGTTTCGCGAAGCCGGCATTGGTCAGGCCGAGGACATGCGCGCCGCTTTCATCCGGGCGGAATCGGGTGATGATACGGGCGGAGAAATCCCGCGGATTGAGCGTGGCGTCCGGCATGTCGAGCCAGAAGAACTGGCTTTCTTCGGCGGTGGAGCGATGCACTGACGGTCCGGACCAGTCGCGGCCGTGGAAGAAGTCGACCGAGACATCGCGCCGGATCATCTGGGTCAGTCGGTTGTTGCGGCAGGCCTTAAGATGGATGACGCGGTTGGTGCCTGACAGTGCGCTCTTGATGCCCTCGAGCGGGCTTACCTTGTAATGGGCGTTGATCTGGGCGCTGCCGCCGCCCATGACGCGGGGTTCAGCCGCGTTAGGGCCGAGGACGGCGATGCGGTCGAGGGCTGTCTTGTCCAGCGGCAGGATGCCATCGTTCTTCAGAAGCACCATGCCGTCTGCGCCGAGCTTGCGGATCAGCGCGCGATGCTCTGGGCGATCGACGGCCTTCTCTTCCTCCATCGTCGCATCCGCGAAGGCGCCGACGCGTTCGAGGAGGAGCAGCATGCGACGGGCAGCGGCCTTGACGGTTTCTGCGGGCACCCTGCCCTCGCGGACGGCTGCGACGAGCTTGTCTCCACGGTCGCGAGTGGGACCTGGCATTTCGAGATCGAGGCCACCTGTCACCGAGCCTTCCGTGGTATGCGAGCCGAACCAGTCGGACATGACGATGCCGTCATAGCCCCATTCCTCGCGGAGCAGTTCGGTCAAGAGCCAGTGGTTTTCGCTGGTCCAGACACCGTTCAGGCGATTGTAGGAGGACATGATCGCCCAGACGCCGGCCTGTTTCACCGCCGCCTCGAACGGTGGCAGGTAGATTTCGCGGAGCGTGCGTTCGTCGATATCCGACGACATCGTCTGGCGCTCTATTTCAGACTCGTTGCCGACGAAATGCTTGATCGTGGCGGCGATGCCTTGCGACTGGACGCCCTCGATATAGGCGACGGCGAGTGCCGAGGTCAGCATCGGGTCTTCGGAGTAACATTCGAAATTGCGGCCGTTGAGGCCGGAGCGGTGAATGTTGACGGTGGGGGCGAGCAGAACGCGGGCGCTCTTCGTCTTGGTTTCCTCGGCAAGAGCCACGCCCATCTGGCGCACCAGTTCGGGGTTCCAGCTCGCGCCGATACCGATCGCGGCGGGGAAACATGCCGATTTCACGCCGCCGACGAGCGAGCCACCACCGCGGGCGCCGTTCGGACCGTCGGTCACCTTGATCTTGGGGATGCTGAGACGCTCGACCGCGACCGTCGTCCAGAAATCGGCGCCGGCCAGCAGAGCGACCTGCTCCTCAAGTGTCATCTGGTTGAGCAGGTCATCGATCATGGCAGCACTCCTCATCAGGCCATCGCATCAGCACGATTCACGGCAACGTTGCAGCCGCGGATATCAGCTCTGCTTTAAAGCGTTTTTGATCGAGTCTTGTCCAGACCGGCTGGTGTCCAAGGAGGCGCATGCGCTCACGATATCGCGATGAGCGACATCAAACCGTCACAGGACCTTTCCAAGGGGGCGAATCGTCCTATCCTTTTATTTCGGACTTCCTGAAACAAGGGGATGATGATGCGCATGCGGATTGGAATTGCCCTCTTTCTCACGGCCGGGCTCCTCGCTGCCCCGGTGTTTGCCCAGCAGGATACGAAAACAGAGGCTGCCGGCCTTGCCAAGGATGTGATCGAGCAGCAGATCACGGCCTTCCTCAACAATGACGCGACGACCGCCTATTCCTTTGCCTCTCCGGAGATCAAGTCGGTTTTTCCCAATGCCGAACGCTTCTTCGAGATGGTGAAAAAGAGCTACGCGCCGGTCTACCGGCCGGGCAATTATGCCTTCGGGCGCAATCAGGTTTCTCCTGATGGCACGGTTGCCTATCAGGAGGTGTTGATTTCGGCACCTGATGGCAAGGACTGGGCGGTCTATTATGAGCTGAAGCGTCAGCGCGACGGGCAGTTCGCCATCAATGGCGTGCGCATGATGCGCGAGACCAACAGCCAGGGCATCTGATGTGACGGATGGAATGGGCGGCAAGGCCGCCCTGCCCTTTGCGTGTGATCAAACCGGGTCGATGTCGCCGCGTGCCCACATCTCGATGGTTTCCGCCTTGAAGTCCTCGAAGCGGTCTTCAGCGATCGCCTGACGGATGCCCTGCATCAGCTCCTGATAGTAGCTGAGGTTGTTCCAGGACAAGAGCATGCCGCCGAGCGCCTCGTTCGAGCGTACGAGGTGATGCAGATAGGCGCGCGAGTAATCGCGGGTCGCCGGGCAGGACGACTGCTCGTCCAGCGGACGCATATCTTCGGCATGGCGGGCGTTGCGGATGTTCACCTTGCCGCGTCGGGTGAAGGCGAGGCCGTGGCGACCGGAACGGGTCGGCATGACGCAGTCGAACATGTCGATGCCTTCAGCCACCGATTTCAACATATCATCAGGCGTGCCGACACCCATCAGGTAGCGTGGCTTCTCTGTCGGGAGCACCGGCAGTGTGATGCGCAGCATGTCGAGCATGACGGCCTGGGGTTCGCCGACGGCGAGACCGCCGATCGAATAACCCTTGAGATCGAGCTGCTTGAGGCCCTCTGCCGAGCGGATACGCAGCGCCGGCTGGTCGCCACCCTGGACGATGCCGAACATGGCTTTTCCGGGCTGGTTGCCGAAGGCGACGCGGCAACGCTCTGCCCAGCGCAGCGACAATTCCATGGCGCGCTCGATCTCGCGCGGTTCATTCGGCAGGGCCACGCATTCATCGAGCTGCATCTGGATGTCACTGTCGAGCAGGCCCTGGATCTCGATCGACCGTTCCGGCGACATGTGATGCAGCGAGCCGTCGACATGGCTCTTGAAAGTGACGCCCTGCTCGTCGAGCTTGCGCAGGCCCGACAGCGACATGACCTGGAAGCCGCCTGAGTCGGTCAGGATCGGGCCGGGCCAGCGGATCAGCTCATGCAGGCCGCCAAGGCGGGCGACGCGTTCCGGGCCGGGGCGCAGCATCAGGTGGTAGGTATTGCCGAGGATGATGTCGGCGCCGCCTTCCTTGACCTGGTCGAGATACATGGCCTTGACCGTGCCGACGGTACCAACAGGCATGAAGGCAGGTGTGCGGATCGTGCCACGCGGCATGGTGATCTCGCCAAGGCGGGCCTTGCCGCTGGTGGCCTTCAGATTGAATGTGAAATTCTCGGACATCGGTCAGTCGTCTTTCCGGAAGAGCAGGCTGGAATCGCCGTAGGAATAGAAGCGGTAGCCAGTCTCGATCGCGTGGGCATAAGCGCCCCGCATCGTGTCGAGGCCGGCAAAGGCGGATACCAGCATGAAGAGCGTGGATTTGGGCAGGTGGAAATTGGTCATCAGCATGTCCACCGCCTTGAAGCGATAGCCGGGCGTGATGAAGATGCCGGTCGCACCCGACCAGCCGGGTATGTTGCCATTGTCTTCGGCCGCACTTTCAAGCAGGCGCAGCGAGGTGGTGCCGACGGCGATGATGCGGTTGCCGCGTGCGCGCACGGCATTCAGCGCTGCAGCCGTCCAGGGTGAGATATAGCCGATCTCCTCGTGCATCTTGTGCTCGGCGGTATCATCCGCCTTGACGGGCAAAAAGGTGCCAGCGCCGACATGCAGGGTGACGAAATGGCGCTCTACGCCAGCGGCGTCGAGTTTCTCGAAGAGGTCGGGCGTGAAATGCAGGCCGGCGGTCGGGGCAGCTACGGCGCCTTCCTCGCGGGCGTAGATCGTCTGATAGTCCGTGCGGTCCTGTCCATCTTCCGGCCGCTTGGCAGCGATGTAGGGCGGAAGCGGGATGTGGCCGACGGTGGCGATCGCCTGGTCGAGATCCGGGCCCGAGAGGTCGAAGGCGAGGTCGATTTCGCCGGCTTCGCCTTTCTCGGCGACAGTCGCAACCAGCGCTCCCGAGAGGCATGCGGCACTGTCGCCCTGCCCCACACCGAAGTCGATGCGATCACCCTGCTTGATGCGCTTGCCTGGCTTGGCAAAGGCTTTCCACCTGGAGTCACCGACGCGCATATGCAGCGTGCAGGAAACGGCAATTTCTTCCGCACCTTCACGGTGGCGGATGCCTCCGAGCTGAGCGGGGATGACCTTGGTGTCGTTGAAGACCAGCGCATCGCCCGGTCTCAGGAACGACGGGAGGTCGTAGACATGGTGGTCTTCGAGCACCGGCGTCTGGTCCGGGCGGACGACCAGGAAACGGGCATGATCGCGCGGGCTTGCGGGCCTCAGCGCAATGTTGTCGTCCGGAAGATCAAAGTCGAAGAGGTCTACACGCATCGCTGTCTGTCAGAGTGTGGGTGGAAGATCTAAACGCGAAAACCCGCCCGGGTGCCAGGCACCGAGGCGGGCTTCGTGTGGCTTTAAGCCGATCAGGCGTCGGCGGCAACCTTCATCGAGACGATCGAATCCGGGTCGCTGACGGGCTCGCCCTTCTTGATCTGGTCGATGACGTCCATGCCTTCGATCACCTGGCCCCAGACGGAGTACTGCTTGTTGAGCCACGGCGCATCGGTGAAGCAGACGAAGAACTGCGAGTTGGCCGAGTTCGGGCTCTGCGAGCGCGCCATCGAGCAGGTGCCGCGCACGTGCGGGGTAGCCGAGAATTCAGCCTTCAGGTCCGGCTTGTCGGAGCCGCCCATGCCGGCACGGCCGGGGTTGAAGTCCGAGCCACCCTTCTTGCCGAACTTCACGTCGCCGGTCTGGGCCATGAAGTCGGGGATGACGCGGTGGAAGACGACGCCGTCATAGGCGCCTTCGCGGGACAGTTCCTTGATGCGGGCGACATGGCCAGGGGCCAGATCCGGGAAGAGCGCGATGACGACCTTGCCCTTGGTGGTTTCCATCAGGATGGTGTTTTCCGGATCCTTGATCTCGGCCATGGTGTTTCTCCTTGGTTGGGGCTTTGCGCCCGGTAGATATCAGTTGCGACCGACGGTGACCTTGACCATGCGGTCGGGATCGGTGACTTCGCCGTTGCCGCCTTCGCCACGCTTGATCTTGTCGACATATTCCATGCCAGCGACGACCTTGCCGACAACCGTGTACTGGCCGTTCAGGAAGCCGCCTTCGGCGAACATGATGAAGAACTGCGAGTTGGCAGAGTTCGGGTCCTGGCTGCGGGCCATGCCGACCGTGCCGCGCTCGAAGGGCACGCTCGAGAATTCAGCCTCGATGTCCGGCAGGCTGGAGCCGCCGGTGCCAGCGCGACCAGGCTCGAAACCGTTTTCCATGTCGCCAAACTGGACGTCGCCGGTCTGGGCCATGAAGCCTTCGATGACGCGGTGGAAGGCGACGTTGTCATATTCGCCCTTGGCTGCGAGATCCTTGATCTGCGCGACATGCTTCGGTGCGACATCCGGCATCAGCTGGATCACGACCGGCCCGCCCTTCAGCTGGATGGTCAGGAAGTCTTCGTTGGACTGGGCCTGGGCGGAGCCGAAACCGGCGACGGCCAGGAGGAATGCGGTTGCGAGTTGGACGAGCTTCATGATCACTCCCGTTCTTAAAAATTGCGGCTCAGCGGCCGTATCTGGAATTGAGGGCAGCCAGCACCGGGGCCGGCACGAAGGGGCCGACATCTCCACCCATGGCGGCGATCTGACGAACCAATGTGGCCGTTATGGGCCGTGAGGCGGTCGCAGCCGGCAGAAAAACAGTCTGGATATCCGGTGCCATGGTGGCGTTCATGCCGGCCAGCTGCATCTCGTAGTCGAGATCCGTGCCGTCGCGCAGGCCACGCAGCATGATGCTGGCGCCATGACGTCGGGCGGCATGAATGGTGAGATCGGAGAAGGACACGACTTCGAGGTCCCCTGCCCGAGCCGGCAGAACCTCGGCCAGTGAAGCGTGGATCAACTCGGCGCGTTCTTCGAAGCTGAAGAGCGGCGTTTTTCCCGGATGCGTCCCGATCGCCACGACCAGACGTTCCACGAGCTTCATCGCCTGCACGAGAACATCAAGATGACCATTGGTCATCGGATCGAAGGAGCCAGGATAAAAAGCGGTCGCCATGAGAGCCCGTTCTTTGGTTTCGCCCGCCTTTTGTCATGGAAGGCCTGAGTTCGCAAGCGTGCAAGCGGAGGCTTAAGGTCACGTTTCGGCTCGCTCCCCGCCATTTTCCAGCGCTGAACCACAGATGAACGGCCCATTCAAGGTCGTTTCAGGCAGGGCACAATAGAACAGCAGTGTTGCACCAACCCGCCAAGCCACAAGGTCGTTCCCATGCTGGTCCTTCTCATCGCCGCCGCCATCGCCGCATCCCTGCTCGTCGAACTCGGCCTGATGGTTGTTCGAGATCAGATCGAGGCGTCGCAATTCGATTGCAAAGATGAACGCCAGATGAACGGCGTGTTCAAGGGGACTTCAGGCGGGGGTTGGTAAACATCTTCCTACACTGTGCGGGAACTATTTCCGTGCGCAAACATTTTACGGCTGCGAATGCCGGTACGCAAAGGACTAAAGCAATGCATGACAAGGTTACCCTGATCAACCTCGTATGGATGATGATGATGACTGCCATGGTTGCCACCTCCGCAACCTTTTACATCAAAGACAGCGGCGATGCTGCTTTCTACGGCCCGCCGATGACCGCCCGCTACCACAGCTTCGGGCATTAATCGGAAATCAAATCTTCGCCGCTAGAAAAGCAACAACCCCGCTGAAAAGAAAGGAAAGCCCATGTTTATCACCCTGTCGGTACTGGCTGCCCTAATCAGCGGCATGTTTGTTGCCTCCGTTGTTTCGGCGATTGCCGCACTGAAGCGCGAAGACGATGACTTCCGGGCCATGATGGAACGCCGCAAGGCATTCTGAGACCGATCCCAAGCGGTCACAGTCGGTGGATCCACACGCCGGCCCAATGAAGACCGCATCGAACTTGATGCAGACCTCCAGCAAAAAGCCCGCTCGGACATTGTCCGGCGGGCTTTTCGTTATTAATTCTTTTCAATCAGTTGTTTGAAGCCGGCCCCGGAGGGCCGGCTCTTGATCATTCCGTCGGCGTTTCACTGCCGTCATCTGCGATCGGGGCAGCCGTGCCCTCGCCTTCGACGCCTTCTGCGGCTTCGACGACGTCCTCATCGCTTTCCGGCTCGCTGATACGCTCGACCGATACGACCTTCTCGTCCTTGGCCGTCGAGAAGATGGTCACACCCTTGGTTGCGCGGCTTGCGATGCGGATGCCGTTCACCGGCACGCGGATCAGCTGGCCACCGTCGGAGACGAGCATCAGCTGGTCCTTTTCCTCGACCGGGAAGGCCGCAACCAGTTCGCCGATTTCCGCCGTCTTCGAGGTGTCGGTGGCGCGGATACCCTTGCCGCCACGACCGGAGGTGCGGAAGTCGTAAGACGAGGAGCGCTTGCCGAAGCCCTTGACCGAGACTGTGAGCACGAACTGTTCGCGTGCCTTGAGCTCCTGGTAGCGGTCTTCCTGCAGCTCGCCTTCTTCGGCGACTTCTTCACCGACCAGTGCGATATCATCCTCTTCAACGCCGCTTGCACGACGCTCGACAGCGGAGCGCTTGAGATAGGCTGCGCGTTCCCATGGCTCGGCATCGACATGGCCGAGGATGGTCATCGAGATCAGACGGTCGCCATCTGCCAGGGTCAGACCCCGCACGCCGATCGAGTTGCGGCCTGCAAAGACTCGGACTTCATCGACCGGGAAGCGGATTGCCTGGCCGAGTGCGGTCGTCAGCAGCACGTCATCGTGCTCCGTGCAGGTCTCGACGCCGAGGATCTCGTCGCCCTCTTCCTCGAGCTTCATTGCGATCTTGCCGTTGCGGTTGACCTGGATGAAGTCGGAAAGCTTGTTGCGGCGAACCGTGCCGCGGGTCGTGGAGAACATGACGTCGAGGTTGCCCCAGCTCGTTTCGTCCTCGGGCAGCGGCATGATCGAGGTGATGCGCTCGCCGGGCTCCAGCGGGAACATGTTGATCATCGCCTTGCCACGCGAGGTCGGGGTGCCGATCGGCAGACGCCAGACTTTTTCCTTGTAGACGATGCCGCGTGAGGAGAAGAACAGCACGGGCGTATGGGTGTTGGCGACGAAGAGACGCGTTGCGAAATCCTCGTCCTTCATGGTCATGCCAGAGCGGCCCTTGCCGCCGCGGCGCTGGGCACGGTAGGTCGTCAGCGGCACGCGCTTGATATAGCCGGCATGGGACACAGTCACGACCATGTCTTCGCGGGCGATCAGGTCTTCGTCGTCCATGTCAGGACCGCCGTCGACGATCTGGGTGCGACGCGGGGTGCCGAATTCATCACGGATTGCGCTGAACTCGTCCTTGACGATCTGCTGGATGCGGATGCGCGACGACAGGATGTCGAGATAGTCAGAGATCTCGACGCCGATCTTGTTCAGTTCCTCGTCGATTTCGTCGCGACCCAGAGCCGTCAGGCGGGCGAGACGCAGTTCGAGGATGGCGCGGGCCTGCTCTTCCGAGAGGTTGTAGGTCAGGTCGTCGTTGATGCGGTGGCGCGGATCGTCGATCAGGCGGATCAGCGATTCCACGTCATGGGCCGGCCAGCGGCGGGTCATCAGCTGCTCGCGGGCGGTTGCCGGATCCGGCGCCTTGCGGATGAGCGCGATGACTTCGTCGATATTGGCAACCGCAATCGCGAGACCGACCAAGACATGGGCGCGCTCACGGGCCTTGCGCAGCAGATATTTGGTGCGGCGGCTGACCACTTCCTCGCGGAAGGAGACGAAGGCGCGCAGCATGTCGAGCAGAGTGAGCTGCTCCGGCTTGCCGCCATTCAGCGCCACCATATTGCAGCCGAAGGATGTCTGCAGCGGGGTATAGCGATAGAGCTGGTTCAGGATGACATCGGCATTGGCGTCGCGCTTCAACTCGATGACGACGCGGTAACCCTCGCGGTCGGATTCGTCGCGCAGGTCCGAGATGCCCTCGATGCGCTTTTCGCGCACGAGTTCGGCCATCTTCTCGATCATCGTCGCCTTGTTCACCTGGTAGGGGATTTCGGTGATGATGATCTGTTCGCGGTCGCCGCGCATTGGCTCGACGCGGGCCACACCGCGCATGACGACGGAGCCACGGCCTGTCTCGTAAGCCGACTTGATGCCCGAGCGGCCGAGGATCATGGCGCCGGTCGGGAAGTCCGGTCCCGGAATGATCTGCATCAGTTCCGGCAGCTCGATGGCCGGATTTTCGATCAGCGCCGTGCAGCCGTCGAGCACTTCGACGAGATTGTGCGGCGGGATGTTGGTCGCCATACCGACGGCGATACCGCCGGCACCGTTGACCAGAAGGTTCGGGAACTTGGCGGGAACGACGACCGGCTCCGACATGGTGCCGTCGTAGTTGTCGCGGAAGTCGACCGTTTCCTTGTCGAGGTCGTCGAGCAGCGCGTGCGAGACCTTCTCGAGGCGGCATTCCGTGTAACGCTGGGCGGCCGGCGGGTCGCCGTCGACGGAACCGAAATTGCCCTGACCGTCGATGAGCGGCATGCGCAGCGACCATGGCTGCGCCATACGGGCCAGCGCGTCATAGATCGCGGAGTCGCCATGCGGGTGATACTTACCCATGACGTCACCGGTGACGCGGGCGCTCTTGACGTATTTCTTGTTCCAGTCGAGCCCGAGCTCATTCATGCCGTAAAGGATACGGCGGTGGACGGGCTTGAGCCCGTCACGCACGTCGGGAAGTGCGCGGCTCACGATAACGCTCATCGCGTAATCGAGATAGGACCGCTGCATTTCCTCCATGATGGAAATAGGCTCAATGCCTTGCGGGAACTTGCCGCCGCCGGGAGTGCTTTGATCAGTCAAATCAGGTCACGATCTTTGTTCGGAATCACTGGGAAATTTATAGCGGAACACGCGCGCGCGCGCCAATTTCGAGGCTGGTTATAAACAGGCTTTTGCGGCTGCGGAAAGGCATTTCTCTCAATATCTTGGGCCTCAGCCTTGCAAGCCCACCAAGGCTTCGGCTTTATGGGCCTTCGCACAGGAGAATTCGACACCATGGCCATGACCGACACGATGATCAGCGCCTTTACCACCCTGCTGGTCACCGTCGACCCTCCGGGGCTCGCGCCGCTGTTTCTCGGCCTGACCCAGGGCATGACGCGGGCGCAGCGCCAGCAGGTCGCGATACGCGGCTCGGTCATGGGTTTTGCGATCCTCACCGTGTTTGCGCTGTTCGGCGCCACCATTCTCGGCGCGCTCGGCATCTCCATGGGCGCCTTCCGCATCGCCGGCGGCTTGATGCTGTTTGCCATTGCCTTCGAGATGATCTTCGAGAAGCGCAACGAGCGTAAGGAAAAGACCACGGATGACGCGATCACCAAGGATCACATCCACAACCTCGCCGTCTTCCCGCTCGCCATCCCGCTAATCGCAGGTCCGGGCGCGATTTCCGCCACGGTGCTGATCTCAGGCACCATGGACGGATGGATCGGCAAGCTGCAGCTGGTTGCGGTCATCGGCGTGGTGCTGGGCCTCGTCTTTGTCTCGCTTTACCTTGCCGAGCGCCTCAACCGCTTCCTGGGCGTGACCGGCCGTGCGCTGCTGACACGTCTGCTCGGTGTGCTTCTTGCGGCACTTTCTGTCCAGTTCGTCGTTGACGGGGTGAAATCTGCCTTTATCGGCTGAGGAAACCCGTATGACACAAGATCCAGCCGTCTCAAGCCGCTGGCGATTCATCCTGAAGCAATTCAGCCGGCGGCTCTGGGTGCGCGCTTCGGCCATCGGTGCGATCGGTGTGCTGGCGGCAGTGCTGGCGGCCGTTGCAGAGCGATTTGTCCCCTTCGAAATCCCGGGATCGATTAAGGCGGACTCGGTCGACACAATCCTCAACATCATCGCCTCCAGCATGCTGGCCGTGACGACGTTTTCGCTGAGCGCCATGACCTCGGCCTATGGTTCGGCGACCAGCAATGTGACGCCGCGCGCGACGAAGCTGCTGATCGAAGACACGGTGACGCAGAACGTAATGTCGACCTTTGTGGGATCCTTTCTCTACGGCATCGTCGGCATCGTGGTGCTGCAGACTGGCGCCTATGGCGACCGGGGCCGCGTCATCCTCTTCGTAGTCACGATCGGAGTGATCGCGCTTATCGTCTTCCAATTGCTGCGCTGGATCGATCACCTGACCACGCTCGGGCGTGTTGGCGAGACGACAAGCCGGGTGGAGAATGCGGCAGCTCGGGCAATCGAGGCGCGGCGGCAGAACCCTTATCTGGGCGGCAGCCCCCTGCCGGACAGGAAAGGCGCGGATCCTGATGGCATGGCGCCGGTGAAAGCCGGCGCTATCGGCTATGTCCAGCACATCGACATGCAGGCACTCTCAGCGCTTGCCGAGCGGATCGACGGTGAGATCCACCTGGGCGTCAATCCCGGCGCCTTCGTCTATCAAGACAGCACTGTCGCTTATCTTACCTCGGCCATGGCTCGACCGGAGGATGACATCGCACCGGAGGATGCCTTGCGACGCGCCGTGACCATCGGCAATGAACGCGACTTCGATCAGGATCCCCGTTTCGGACTGGTCGTGCTTAGCGAGACCGCGCAGCGCGCGCTGTCTCCGGCGGTGAATGATCCCGGTACGGCGATCGATGTCATCGGGCGCGCCACCCGACTGCTCAGCACATGGGCCAAACCCGTCGAGGAAGAGGAACCAAAGTTTCCCCGCGTCTTTATCCCTGCCCTGACGGCTGACGATCTTTTCGAAGACGCCTTCATGACGATCGCCCGCGATGGCGCAGCCCAGGTCGAGGTTCAGCTTCGACTGCAGAAAAGCCTCTCAGCGCTATCACGGCTCGGAGGATCCGATTTTCGGGCCGCAGCACGACGCCAGGCCGCCCTTGCTCTGTCGCGTGCCGAAAAGGCCTTGCCGATCGAGGCGGATCTCAAACGATTGCGCGACGACCTGAGCGACTAGCGGGGGATCTCACCTCCTGAAACGGCGAACGCCCCGCGTGAGCAGGGCGTCCGGGAAATCCAGGTGTTGTTTGTTCGGCGGGACGCGCCGGCTCAGAACGGGATGTCGTCGTCGAGATCGCGGGAGAAGCCGCCGGAAGGGGCGCTGCCGCCGCGGCTTGCGCCACCGGAAGAGCCACCACGCGACGGGGCTGGCGCACCATAGCCGCCGTCGTAACCACCGCCGCCGCCACCGTAATCGGCGCCGCCGAAGTCATTGCCGCCGCGCGCGCCGCCAGCGCCATCACCGCGACCGCCGAGCATGGTCAGGTTGCCGTTGAAGCCCTGCAGGACGACTTCCGTCGAGTAACGGTCGGCGCCGGTCTGGTCCTGCCACTTGCGGGTCTGAAGCTGACCTTCGACGTAAACGGTCGAGCCCTTCTTCAGATATTGTTCGGCGACCTTGCAGAGGCCTTCGTTGAAGATGACGACCGAATGCCATTCGGTCTTTTCCTTGCGCTCGCCGCTGTTCTTGTCGCGCCAGCTTTCCGAGGTCGCGATGCGCAGGTTGGCGATCGGCCGTCCGTCCTGGGTCCGGCGGATTTCGGGATCGGCTCCGAGATTGCCGATCAGAATGACCTTGTTGACGCTACCAGCCATGACACTCACCTTACTGCCGCGCCGCCGCGGCGTTCAAAATCCAATCAAATGCCACCTTATCCCATCCGCTTCGGCGATTGGGCAGTGACCGGCTTAAATCCACAGCGAAAATGTTCTTTATTTGTTCTAGTATTTCTCTATGATCCTGTCAACAGAATCGAAATTCCGCCGTGGTGGCGCCTTGCGCCTCGACTCGGGAGCTTCGTTGACTACATAAGGACAGTTCTCCCAGGAACAGTCCCCTTCCCTTTGCCGATCAGAGCCCGACATGAGCGAACTCAAGACCATTTCCATCCGTGGCGCGCGCGAGCACAATCTCAAGGGCATCGACCTCGATCTGCCGCGCAACAGCCTGATCGTGATGACGGGGCTTTCCGGCTCCGGCAAGTCGTCGCTTGCCTTCGACACGATCTATGCCGAAGGGCAGCGGCGTTACGTCGAGAGCCTGTCGGCCTATGCGCGGCAGTTCCTCGAAATGATGCAGAAGCCGGATGTCGACCAGATCGAGGGTCTGTCGCCGGCAATCTCGATCGAGCAGAAGACGACCTCGCGCAATCCGCGCTCAACGGTCGGCACGGTCACCGAGATCTACGACTATATGCGCCTTTTGTTCGCGCGCGTTGGCGTGCCCTATTCGCCCGCCACGGGCCTGCCGATCGAGAGCCAGACGGTGAGCCAGATGGTTGACCGGATCCTGGCGCTTGAGGAAGGCACGCGCCTCTATATCCTCGCGCCGATGATCCGCGGCCGCAAGGGCGAGTATAAAAAGGAACTCGCCGAGCTGATGAAGAAGGGCTTCCAGCGCGTCAAGATCGACGGGCAATTCTACGAGATCGCCGAGGCCCCGACGCTCGACAAGAAGTACAAGCACGACATTGATGTGGTCGTCGACCGCGTCGTTGTGCGCCCGGATATCGCGAGCCGTCTTGCGGACAGTCTGGAGACTTGCCTTCGGCTCGCGGATGGGTTGGCGGTTGCCGAATATGCCGACAAGCCGCTGCCGCCCGAGGAAACCTCTGCCGGCGGTTCAGCCAACAAGTCGCTGAACGAGACGCATGAGCGCGTGCTGTTTTCGGAAAAATTTGCCTGCCCGGTCTCCGGCTTCACCATCCCGGAAATCGAGCCGCGGCTCTTCTCCTTCAACAATCCCTTCGGCGCCTGCCCGGCCTGTGATGGTCTCGGCAGTCAGCAGAAGATCGACGAGGCGTTGATCGTTCCGGAAGTGCATCGCAAGCTGAATGACGGAGCCATCGCGCCCTGGGCCAAGTCCAGCTCGCCCTATTACAACCAGACGCTTGAAGCGCTCGGCAAGGCCTTCGGGTTCAAGCTGACGAACAAGTGGTCGGAGCTGTCGGACGCCGCACAGAAGGCAATTCTGCACGGCACAGAGGAGAAGATCGACTTCCATTATGCCGATGGTGCGCGCTCCTACACGACGACCAAGACCTTCGAAGGTATCGTGCCGAACCTCGAACGGCGCTGGAAGGAAACCGACAGTGCCTGGGCGCGCGAGGAAATCGAGCGCTTCATGTCGGCCGCCCCCTGCCCGGCGTGCAATGGATTCCGCCTGAAGCCTGAGGCTCTCGCGGTCAAGATCAACGGGCTGCATATCGGCCAGGTGACGAACATGGCGATCCGCAATGCGGGCTCCTGGTTCGAAGACCTGCCGGCGAAGCTGACCGACAAGCAGAACGAGATCGCGGTCCGTGTGCTCAAGGAAATCCGCGAGCGCCTGCGCTTCCTCAATGATGTCGGTCTCGACTATCTCTCGATGTCGCGCAATTCCGGCACGCTGTCGGGTGGTGAGAGCCAGCGAATCCGTCTGGCATCGCAGATCGGCTCGGGTTTGACTGGCGTGCTTTACGTGCTGGACGAGCCGTCGATCGGCCTGCACCAGCGCGACAATGCGCGGCTTCTCGATACGCTGAAGCATCTGCGCGACATCGGCAACACCGTGATCGTCGTCGAGCATGACGAGGATGCGATCCTGACTGCCGATTATGTCGTCGATATCGGTCCGGCGGCCGGCATTCATGGCGGCCAGGTGATTGCGCAGGGGTCGCCGCAGGACATCATGGCGCATCCGAAATCGCTGACGGGCAAATACCTGACGGGCGAAATGGGCGTGAGCGTTCCGGCGCAGCGGCGGAAGCCAAAGAGGGGCCAGCAGATCAAGGTCGTCGGCGCGAAGGGCAACAACCTGAAGAATGTCACGGCCTCGATCCCGCTCGGCGTGTTCACGGCAGTGACGGGCGTCTCCGGTGGTGGCAAGTCGACCTTCCTCATCGAGACGCTCTACAAGGCGGCCGCACGCCGCGTCATGGGTGCGCGCGAAAACCCGGCCGAACACGAGCGGATCGACGGTTTCGAGTTCATCGACAAGGTGATCGACATCGACCAGTCGCCGATCGGCCGCACGCCACGATCCAATCCAGCGACCTATACCGGCGCCTTCACGCCGATCCGCGACTGGTTCACCGGTCTGCCGGAAGCCAAGGCGCGGGGTTATCAGGCCGGCCGCTTCTCGTTCAACGTCAAGGGCGGCCGCTGCGAGGCCTGCCAGGGCGACGGCGTGATCAAGATCGAGATGCACTTCCTGCCGGACGTCTATGTCACGTGTGACGTCTGCCATGGCAAGCGCTACAACCGCGAAACGCTGGACGTGACCTTCAAGGGCAAGTCGATCGCCGACGTGCTCGACATGACGGTCGAGGAAGGCGTCGAGTTCTTCCAGGCGGTGCCGGCTGTGCGCGACAAGCTGCAGGCGCTGTTCGATGTCGGCCTCGGCTATATCAAGGTCGGTCAGCAGGCGAACACGCTGTCGGGCGGCGAGGCCCAGCGCGTCAAGCTCGCCAAGGAGCTGTCGAAGCGCTCGACGGGACGCACGCTCTACATCCTCGATGAGCCGACAACCGGCCTACATTTCCACGACGTCGCCAAGCTCTTGGAAATGCTGCAGGAACTGGTCAATCAGGGCAATAGCGTCGTGGTCATCGAGCACAATCTCGAGGTCATCAAGACGGCTGACTATATCCTCGATTTCGGCCCCGAAGGCGGCGATGGCGGCGGCCAGATCGTGGCACAGGGTACGCCGGAAGAGGTGGTGAAGGTCGAGGCGTCCTATACCGGGCAGTTCCTCAAGGAGCTGCTACAGCGTCGGCCGGTGAAGAAGGTGCAGGCGGCGGAGTGATCCGCCGCTGGCCGGACAGAAGACGGTCTGCCATCTGCACGGTTTGTTTTTGATTTAGCCAATTACCTAACTCTATCAAGCAAGAGGCATTTCATGACCAAATCCGGCACGATCCGCACCGGTATCGGAGGATGGACGTTCGATCCCTGGGACGACAGTTTTTATCCGTCCGATCTGCCGAAGAAGCGCCAGCTGGAATATGCCAGCCGGCAGCTGACAGCGATCGAGGTGAACGGCACCTATTACTCCAGCCAGAAGCCGGCGACCTTTGCCAAATGGGCGGCAGAGGTGCCGAAGGATTTCGTCTTTTCGCTAAAAGCCAGCCGGTTCTGCACGAACCGCAAGATCCTGGCCGAGGCCGGGCCGTCGGTGGAGAAGTTCCTGCATCAGGGCATTGAGGAGCTTGGGGGCCATCTCGGGCCGATCCTCTGGCAGTTCATGGGCACGAAGAAATTCGACGCTGACGATTTCGAGGCCTTTCTCGACCTGTTGCCGAAGAGCTTGAACGGGCAGCCGCTTCGTCACGTGGTCGAGCCTCGGCATGAGAGCTTTCTGGTACCGGAATTCGTCGACATGCTGCGCCGGCATGGGGTGGCGGCCGTGTGTGCCGACCATCACGACTATCCGATGTTTGCCGATCCCACGGCGGACTTTGTCTATGCCCGACTGCAGAAGGGAACCGACGAGACACCGACCTGCTATCCGCCTGGGGAAATCGACGCCTGGGGCGAGCGGTTCAAGACCTATGCTGCTGGTGACGTACCCGGCGACCTAAACCTGATCGCGAAGGACAAGCCGGCGACGAAGGAACCCCGCGATGTCTTTGCCTTCTTCATATCGGGCGGCAAGGTGAATGCGCCGAAGGGCGCGATCGAGCTCAAGAAGCGGATCGACTGACATCCCCGACGTCCTGGCTGTCATCAATTTGTGACATTGGCGAAACTGGACTAGGCTCGGTCGCAGAGTCGCGGTCATTTCTGCGCGCTGGGCCGGCATGCTCCCCTCTTTGGACGTGCGCGTCCAGAATATGAGAGTTCGGGGCACTTCCATGTCGGGCATCGCCGTCTTCATCCATCTTGCTGGCGCAGTCGCGCTGCTTCTCTGGGCGACCCGCATGGTCCGCACCGGGATCGAACGCGCTTATGGCGGCGTCTTGAAGGACAAGCTTCGGCATGCGGTTGGCAACCGGTTCTCGGCGGCTTTTGCCGGCTTCCTGTTTGCTGTTGCCCTGCAGAGCGCGACGGCGGTGGCGCTGATTGTCGCCTCGTTTTCGGCGGCCGGCTATGTCGTGCCGGCGATTGGGGTTGCAACGCTTCTCGGCGCCGATTTCGGCTCTGCCTTCGTCGTCCGCATCCTGCGCTATGATCTGTCGCTGCTTGTGCCGGTGCTGCTTCTGGCCGGCACGATCGCGTTTCGGACATCGGAAGCGCGTGGCTGGCGACAGATCGGGCGCATCCTGTTCGGCCTTGGCCTGCTTCTCCTGTCGCTGCGGCTGATTGGTGAAGCGTCGGAACCGCTGCGCGAAAGCAGCATCCTGCCCATCCTGTTCAACTATCTCGCGAGCGACTGGATCAGCGCCTTCGTGCTTGCGGCGCTGCTCGCCTGGTCATTCCATTCGAGCGTGGCTGCGGTTCTTCTCGTTGCTTCACTGGCCGACAAGCATCTGCTGCCGGACGCCCTCATCATCCCGCTGGTGCTGGGCATCAATTTTGGGGCTGCGATCATCGCTGCGCTGCTCACCAAGAATGCCGAGCCGAATGCCAGGATCGTACCACTGGGCAATGTTGTGATCCGGGGCATGATGACGCTCGTAGCGCTTGGCGGTCAGTTCGCCTTTGCTGTCAGCCCGACAGTGTTTTCCGCCCAGCCCGGAGATGCCGTCGTTCTTGTTCATCTGGCGATGAACGGCGCCGTGCTAGTGCTTGGCCTGCCCTTTGCCGGTCTCGTTGCCGGCATGCTTGAGCGTTTGCTGGCGCGGTCGGAGGATCGTGCCGCCAATGATGACCGGCTCTCGGCGCTCAATGTCGTCGATCTTTCCAACCCGCAACAGGCGATATCCAACGCGACACGCGAGGTCCTTGCGGTTTGCGACAAGACGGAGGTCATGCTGAACGGCATCTTCGACCTGTTCGAACGTTGGGACCCAAAGAAGATGGAGCGGATCGCGACGCTCGACGACCAGATCGATACGATCCATCGCGACATCAAATTCTACCTCGCCCGCATATCAGAGACCGCACTCGACCAGACCTCTGCCGCCCAGTGCCAGAACCTTCTGGGTGCGACGATCAAGATCGAACAGGCGGCCGATATCATCTCGCAGAACATGCTGACGCGGGCACGCAAAAAGAGCGAGCGCAATGTTGCCTTTTCGGCCGAAGGTTGGGCCGAACTCTGCGCGATGCATAATGAGGTGGTGCAGAATGCGCATCTTGCCTTCAACCTGCTGGTCACCCGCGATCTGGAACATGCGCGCCAGCTCGTCGCCCGCAAGGAGGCCATCCGCGGCCTGGTGAAGACCAGTGAGGAAAGCCATCTGCAGCGCCTGCGCCAGGGTAATGCCGCAAGCTTCGAATCGAGTTCGCTGCACATCGACACGATGCGGGACCTGAAGGAGATCAACTCGCTCTTCGTGTCGATCGCCTATCCGCTTCTGGAAGGGGAAGGTCTGCTGCGGCGCAGCCGTCTGGTGCAGCCGGCGGAACTTTAGGCCTCGGATGGGCCGTCAGTCCGGCCGGACATGCGCCACGAGATCCTCTGCGGTCATGGCCTGCCCTGCCCTCAAGGCGGCCTGGCCATGCTGGTGCACACCGGCGCAGGCCGCTTCGAAGGCCGGCATGCCATTGGCCAGTCTGGCACCGATGATCCCGGCAAGCACATCGCCCGAGCCGGCCGTGGCCAAAGTAGCCGGCGCCTTTTCCTCGATCGCAGCGCGACCGTCGGGCGAGGCAATCACGCTATCCGCACCCTTGTAGACGACGATGCCGCCCAGCGCCTTTGCGGCGGTCAAGGCCTTTTCCACCTTGCCCAGCGAGGTATCCGACGCGATGTCGGGGAAGAGCCGAGCGAACTCCCCTTCGTGCGGCGTCACCACCAGTCGCGGTTCGCCACCCTGGAATGCTGCTGACAGCTGATCGGCTGCGTCCTTGAAGGCGGAGATGCCGTCGGCGTCCAGGACGAGGCTGCGACCGGCGTCCCCCACCATCACGGCGAAGCGGCGGGCCCGGTATAGGTCGCCGAAACCCGGGCCGAGCACGAATGTCGACCGCCGGGTGTCGGTCAGCCAGGTAGAGAGGTCGGCGACGGTATCGAGGCGCGCCAGCATCACGGCCGTCAGATGGCCTGCATTGATTGCCAGGGCTGAGGCCGGGGATGCCAGCGTGACCAGACCGGCCCCGGCGGACAATCCTGCTTTAGCGGAGAGCCTTGCCGCCCCGGTTGCCGTTTCCGGTCCGGAAAAGACAGTCAGGTGGCCGCGGCGATACTTGTGATCCTGGGCCGAGACCGCTTTGTTCTGTCCGGACCATAGCTGGGGACCGTTGACCCAGAGCTTGGCCGCTTCGGCTTCGACGATCCTTCGGGGAATACCGATGTCGAAGACTTCGAGATCACCGCAATGCAGGCGCCCGGGCAGAAGAAGGTGACCGGGTTTGCGCGTCATGAAGGTGACGGTATGGGCCGCCTTGAACGCTGCGCCGCGAATGCCGCCCGTCGCACCGTCAATGCCCGAGGGTAGATCGATCGCCAGAATCGGAACACCGGCTGCCTCAATGGAGGCGATGGTTTGCATCACGATCTGCGGGACATCGCGGGTCAGGCCGGCGCCGAGGAGCCCGTCGATGATGACGTCCCCCGCACGCAGCTCGAAGACGTCCAGGGCCGTGACTGGGAGGTCACACCCTGCCTGTGCCCTGGCTGCGTCGCCCTTGAGCTCGCCCACTTCCGCCAAGCTGTAGACGACGACATACGCTCCTGCCCGCGCAAGCGCCGAGGCCGCGACATATCCGTCTCCGCCATTGTTTCCCGGTCCGCAGAGGACAATGAAACGGAGCGCCTGCGGGTAGAGGCGGAGCGCTGTTGCGGCCACGGCCTCGCCTGCCCGCATCATCAGTGCAAAGCTGTCGATGCCCGACCGGGCTGCAGCGATATCGACGCGCGCCATGGCAGATGGGGAAAGCAGGATTTCCGGAGTGTGGTGGTTCATGCGGAGAGGTTAGAGCATATTCCAAGCCTTGCGCAATGATGCACGATTTTGGGCAGAGCCGATTGCTTACTTTATATGCATTTGCACTTTTTATGCCCTTGTCTATTCGGGATAACGCAAAGACCGCAAGGGGTTACGCTGCGGCTCCGCAATTAAAAAAGATTGGCCAAAATCGTTATTTTGATCGAAACGGGCTGGCTTTTCCGGCCAATTTGCTGGAGATTTGCCCGGTCGGATGGAGGAGGCACCGGTTTTCGCGCAATTTTCGCGAAAGACTGGCACATTCCATGCATCCAGCCCGGCGGGCGGGGCTCATCCTGCTTTACTGAGGAAGCGGAGAGAAATTTTCTCATGAAAAAGATCGAAGCGATCATCAAGCCTTTCAAGCTCGACGAAGTGAAGGAAGCCCTTCAGGAAGTCGGCCTGCAGGGTATCACCGTGACGGAAGCCAAGGGCTTCGGTCGCCAGAAGGGCCATACAGAGCTCTATCGCGGCGCCGAATATGTCGTGGACTTCCTGCCCAAGGTGAAGGTCGAAGTGGTACTGGCCGACGAGAACGTGGAGGCCGTCATCGACGCCATCCGCAATGCAGCCCAGACGGGCCGCATCGGCGACGGAAAAATCTTCGTGTCGAATGTCGAAGAAGTCGTCCGTATCCGGACCGGCGAAACCGGCATCGACGCCATCTAACTCGGACCCGACACTTAGGGAGGTCGGGTTTAAATCGTCTGCTCACGCGAGGAACATAAAAATATGACGACCGCAAACGATATCCTGAAACAGATCAAGGACAACGACATCAAGTTCGTCGACCTGCGCTTTACCGATCCCAAGGGCAAGCTGCAGCACGTGACGATGGACATTGCCTGTGTCGACGAAGACATGTTCGCCGATGGCGTCATGTTCGACGGCTCCTCGATCGCTGGCTGGAAGGCCATCAACGAGTCCGACATGGTGCTGATGCCGGATCCGGCAACCGTGCACATGGACCCCTTCTTCGCCCAGTCGACGATGGTCATCCTCTGCGACATTCTCGATCCGGTTTCGGGCGAAGCCTATAACCGCGATCCGCGCGGCACCGCCAAGAAGGCCGAAGCCTACCTCAAGGCATCTGGTATCGGCGACACCATCTTCGTCGGCCCGGAAGCTGAATTCTTCGTCTTCGACGACGTGAAGTACAAGGCCGACCCGTACAACACCGGCTTCAAGCTCGATTCGACCGAACTGCCGTCGAACGACGACACCGATTACGAGACCGGCAACCTCGGGCACCGTCCGCGCGTCAAGGGCGGCTACTTCCCGGTTCCGCCGATCGACAGCCTGCAGGACATGCGCTCCGAAATGCTGACGGTTCTCGGCGAAATGGGTGTCGTGGTCGAAAAGCACCACCACGAAGTGGCAGCTGCCCAGCACGAGCTTGGCATCAAGTTCGACGCGCTGGTGCGCAACGCCGACAAGATGCAGATCTACAAATATGTCGTGCATCAGGTTGCCAATGCCTATGGCAAGACTGCGACCTTTATGCCGAAGCCGATCTTCGGCGACAACGGTTCGGGCATGCACGTGCACATGTCGATCTGGAAGGACGGCAAGCCGACCTTCGCCGGCGACGAATATGCCGGTCTCTCGGAAAGCTGCCTGTTCTTCATCGGCGGCATCATCAAGCATGCCAAGTCGATCAACGCTTTCTCCAACCCGTCGACCAACTCCTACAAGCGTCTGGTCCCGGGTTATGAAGCGCCGGTTCTGCTCGCCTACTCGGCCCGCAACCGCTCCGCCTCGTGCCGCATTCCGTTCGGCTCCAACCCGAAGGCCAAGCGCGTCGAAGTCCGCTTCCCGGATCCGACCGCGAACCCCTATCTCGCTTTCGCCGCCATGCTGATGGCCGGTCTCGACGGCATCAAGAACAAGATCCATCCGGGCAAGGCCATGGACAAGGACCTGTACGACCTGCCGCCGAAGGAACTGAAGAAGATCCCGACCGTCTGCGGTTCGCTGCGCGAAGCGCTCGAAAGCCTGGACAAGGATCGCAAGTACCTGACCGCCGGCGGCGTGTTCGACGACGACCAGATCGATTCGTTCATCGAGCTGAAGATGCAGGAAGTCATGCGCTTCGAAATGACCCCGCATCCGGTCGAATTCGACATGTACTACTCGGCCTGATTTTTAGGGTCACTCATCAGACGCCGGCGGATCGCTCCGCCGGCGTTTTTCGTTTCGAATGGTACCAATTGTTGGCAATCGCGCTTTCGCCCCGGGCATTGTCGCGCTAGCAGTGGTCATCCCTCCTCTGTTGTCACGGTTTTCCATGCCGGCCTCACAGCAATCGCCCTCGCCGCGCCTCTATGACTGGACGCTCTTCCTGCTGGCGCCGGTGTTCTTCTCGTCGAACCTGATCTTCGGGCGTGGCATCACCGGCGAGGTCGGGCCATTCACGACCGCGCTGCTGCGCTGGGTGGGGGCAGCGATCCTGATGTCGCCCTTCATCTGGCAGGAGCGGCATGCCTGTCTCACCTTCGTGCGGCGTCATACGGCGCTCTGGCTGACGCTCGGCATTCTCGGCATGGGCATCTGCGGTGGCTTGGTCTATTGGGCATTGACGTTGACGACGGCCTCCAACGCGACGCTGATCTACACGACATCGTCGCTGTTCATCATCCTGTTCCAGTGGCTGTTTCAGAAGCGCGCGATCACGCGGCGGGAACTGGGGGGCATGGTGATTGCTTTTGCCGGGGTCGTGGCGATCGTTTTGAAAGGGCATCCGGAGGCGCTGCTGGAGCTCACATTCAACATCGGGGATCTGGCGATCCTGGTGGCGGCCATTGCCTTTGCCGCCTATTCGCTGCTGTTGCGGCGTCCGTCCGTGCGCGAGATGCCGCCGCTCCCGCTGTTTGCTCTCCTGGCACTTTCAGGCTCGATCGTGCTGGTGCCGCCCGGTCTCATCGAGATCGCCGGCGGCGGGCTTCTGCCGGATACGGGCATGGAATTTGCCAAGCTTGCGGGCATTATCCTCTTCGCTTCGCTGGCGGCCTTCTATTGCTTTCAACATGCGGTGCAGGTGTTCGGGCCGGGCATTGCGGGAATGACGCTCTACCTGATGCCGCCCATGTCGATCCTGATGGCCGTCATATTCCTCGGGGAGCGCTTCGAGCACTATCATGCGGTCGGCATTGTGCTGGTGACCGGAGGTCTCATTCTTGCGACCGCGCCGAGGCGCAAAACAAGCTAGGTGTCGCAGCTGACAATGACGTCACACACCATCCCTTGATTTTGGCGGGCTTTCTTCCCAAATATGACAGGGAAAGGAAGTCAAACCATGAAACAACGAAGCGCTAAATTTGGTATCGGGGACGTCGTGCGGCACAAGTTCTTTCCGTTCCGCGGCGTGATCTTCGATGTTGACCCGGAATTTGCGAATTCCGAGGAGTGGTGGAATGCGATCCCGGCCGAAGTTCGGCCGCACAAGGACCAGCCCTTCTATCATCTGCTCGCGGAGAATTCCGAGACGGAATATGTGGCCTACGTGTCCGAGCAGAACCTCGAGCGCGACCAGAGCCAGGAACCGTTGCGCAATCCGCAGATCCAGCAGATTTTCGAGCCGCAGCAGAGCGGCCACTACAAGCCGAAGATGAACTTCGCGCACTGACCTCCAGCCGATACCACAAAGCAAAGAGGCCCGCGTCTCACGACGCGGGCCTCTTGTTATTCATTGCCTTGAAGCGGATCAGTTGCCCTGCTTGGCAGCGTTCTGGGCGTCGGTGATCGCCTTGTTGCGCTCTTCCTGCTTCTTCTGCATGGCTTCCTGCAGGAGACGCTGACGCTCTTCGGCCTGCGACTGCGACATCGCTTCGCCATCAAAGGCGCCGGTGAAGCCGGTCAGCGGGATCTTGATCGGGTTCGGCGCGCGGCGGAAGTTGATCGAGGTGAAAACGACCTCGCCACCCTTCTTCAGGCTGTCGATGATTGCATCCGTCAGCGGGATTTCAGCCGTGCAGCGGTCGGGCAGGCAGACGGCGTAGTCGAGCTTGGTGCCCTTGGCGCCATCGATCTGCATCAGAACGCCCGGCGGGATGAGACGCGCCGAGGGAACGGTGACCTGAAGCAGCTTGCGGTTGACCTTGCCTTCGACCGTGATCAGGCCAACGGCCGTGATCAGCTGGCCATTGGCGGCAACGAGCTGGTTCTGGACGACGCAGACGTCGGACTCTTCCTGCTTGGCGCAGGTCTTGAACCACTTCGCCTCAGAGGGAGCGGCTGCGGCTTCCTGGGCCTGGGCGACAACCGGCATGGCGGCAGCGGCGAAGGACAATGCGAGTGCAGACACAGCCGTCCGCGTTGCGTTGCTAAGTTTGAACATCATACGTATTCCGTCTCCTGAAAACCCCTGTCGCGCGGACTTCAATGCCGCGTCATTCGCCTGTCTTGTCTGCCCTCACCTGTCGTTCAAATGAGGCAAATACATGACCCGGCGATCCGGCTCACCTGTTACATTGTGGCGGCCGGAATATCCAGCGTTTCTTTGACGCCGGATCGACTCACCTCGTCTAAATCCCACCCGCTTGTGTTGGTTTTATGGTGATTGTGCTAGCGTCCGCGCACTTTGCAGATTCCATATCCCGAGGAGGACCGAGATCTTGCGCCGTCTCTTGTTTAGCCTTTGCCTGCTGCCCTTTGCCACCGTCGCCCAGGCGGAGCCCGTTCACGGTATTGCAATGCATGGGGAGCCGGCACTCTCCGCCGATTACACGCACTTCCCTTATGTGAAGCCCGACGTGAAAAAAGGCGGCAAAGTCAATTACGGTGTCGTCGGCACCTATGATGCGCTCAACCCCTTCGTGCTGAAAGGCATGCGGACTACGGCGCGCGGCGTCTGGGACCCGGAATTCGGCAATCTGCTCTATGAGCCGCTGATGACGCGCTCAGCCGACGAGCCCTTCACGCTCTATGGTCTGCTGGCCGAAACCGTGGAATGGGATGCTGACCGGACCTATGTGCAGTTCAACCTCAATCCCAAGGCCCGGTGGCATGACGGCAAGCCGGTGACGCCCGAGGATGTGATCTTCACCTTCGAATTGCTGCGCGACAAGGGCCGTCCGCCCTTCAACGGCCGTCTCAATGCCGTCGCCAAGATGGAGAAGGTCGGTGAGCACGGGGTGAAATTCACCTTCAACGAGAAGGCGAATCGCGAGACGCCGCTGATCTTTGCATCCGCCACGCCGATCCTGCCGAAGCATGCGATCGATCCTTCAACCTTCGACCAGGGTGGGCTCGCCATCCCGGTTGGATCCGGTCCCTACAAGATCAAGGAGTTGCGGCCCGGCGAGAAGGTGACCTGGACACGCGACCCCGATTACTGGGGCAAGGACCTGCCTTCGAAGATCGGCTTCGACAATTACGACGAGATCACGGTCACCTATTTCCTGCAGGAAGCGACGCTGTTCGAAGCCTTCAAGAAGGGAGAGATCGACATCTATCCGGACGGTGATTCCAATCACTGGCAGCGGGCCTATGATTTTCCGGCAGCGCAGAATGGCGACGTCGTGAAGGAAGCCTTCAAGCCGGGCCTGCCAGCGGGCATGCTGGGCTTCGTCTTCAATATCCGCCGTCCGATCTTCGCAGATGTGAAAGTGCGTGAGGCGATCAACACGGCCTTCGATTTCGAGTGGCTGAACAAGACGCTCTACGGCAATGCCTTCACGCGCACGCAGAGCTATTGGCAGAATTCGGCGCTTGGCGCTTTCGGCAATGCCGCCGACGAGAAGGAGCTGGCGCTCTTGGGCACGGCGAAGGACAAGCTGTCTCCGGAAATCCTGGCAGGCACCTATGCGCAGTCCGCGACAGACGGCTCTGGCGGCGATCGCAAGGCGCTCGCCAAGGCGGTGAAGCTGTTCGGCGAGGCCGGCTACAAGATCCAGGGCGGCAAGATGCTGGATGCCTCCGGCAAGCCGCTTGCCTTCGAGGTGATGACGCAGAACGAGGGCCAGGAGAAGATGGCGCTCGCCTTCCAGCGGACGCTGAAGCTGATCGGTATCGACATGGCGATCCGCACCGTCGACGACGCGCAGTATCAGGCGCGCTCCAACAGCTTTGACTACGACATGATCATCAAGTCCTATACCTCGTCGCTGTCGCCGGGTGCCGAGCAAGTCAACCGCTGGGGTTCGGAATCGAGGGATGCCCAGGGGAGCTTCAACTATGCGGGTGTTGCCGATCCTGACATCGACCGGATGATGGAGGCGCTTTTGCAGGCGCGCGAGCCCGCCGACTTCCAGGCGGCCGTGCGGGCCTATGACCGGCTGCTCGTTGCCGGGCACTATGTCGTGCCGCTCTACCATATCGGCGAGCAGTGGGTGGCGCGCTGGAAGCATATCGGGCGGCCGGAAACGGCTCCGCTCTACGGCTATCAGCGCCCGACCTGGTTCGACGCGCGCGTCCAGTAAGCCTCACCCGTTTGACGCTGTGTTTTCGGGCCGGAACTTGTCTCCGGCCCGCTTTGCTTTAAGTGACAGGCATATCTCTGCCAGGAAAGGACACCCTCATGGACCGCATCACCATCGACCTCGTATCCGACGTGGTCTGCCCCTGGTGTTATCTCGGCAAGGCCCGGCTGGAGCTTGCGATTGCCGAGGTGCAGGACGAGGTCAGTGTCGACATCAACTGGCGCCCGTATCAGCTCAACCCCGATTATCCGCCTGAAGGTGTCGACCATCAGGTCGAACTGGCCAAGAAGCTCGGCGGCAAAGACAAGATGGACCAGGCGCATGCGCATCTGAAGTCGCTTGGCGCCGAGGTCGGCATCGCCTTTGATTTCGAGGCGATCAAGGTCGGTCCGAACACGCTCGATGCGCACCGGCTGATCCATTGGGCCGGCCAGGAAAGCCGGGAAACGCAAACCCGCGTGGTCGACTTGCTTTTCAAGGCGAATTTCGAACAGGGCCGCAATATCGGTGACGCGGCGGTGCTGCTCGACATTGCGACCGAGGCCGGACTGTCGCGTCCCGTCATCGAATCGCTGCTGGCAGGCGATGCCGATGTGAACCACGTGCTGTCTGAGGTGGAAGCCGCCAAGCAGATGGGCGTCAACGGCGTGCCGTTCTTCATCTTCGACCAGCAATATGCCGTGAGCGGTGCTCAGCCGCCGGCGGAACTTGCCAATGCCCTGCGCGAAATCGCCAAGGCGAAGGCCGAGGCGCTGCGCAATCTGAATTGACGGTTGTAACGAACACTCGTATCCCGGTGAGGTAACCTCCTCCCCGGGATCATCACCTTGTCCGCCGATACCACCCTCAAAGGCGTTTTCTTCGCCTTCATCTGCTTTGCCGCCTATTCCTTCAGTGATGCCGCCGTGAAGATGGTGGAAGGGCGCGTGCCTGCCTTCGAGGCCGGCTTCATTGGCAGCCTGTTCGGCTTTGTCGCCATCCCCTTCCTGATGAAGCGCGGCGACCGCTATACGGATCTGGTGCGCAGCACCAACTGGCCGCTCTGGGGCCTTCGCTTCGTCTGCTCTGCGGTCGGCACGGTCGGCAGTATCATTGCCTTTACCCAGCTCTCCATGGCCGAGGCCTTCTGCCTGATCTTCCTGCTGCCGAGCTTTGCAACGATCATGTCGGTGATCTTCCTCAAGGAAGAGGTGGGCATGAAGCGCTGGGCAGCCGTCTTGATCGGCTTCCTCGGCGTGCTGGTGGTGCTGAGGCCTGGTTTTCGCGAATTGGAGATCGGGCATCTGGCGGCGCTGATCTCGGGCTTTGCCGGCGCCGTGACGATCATCATCTTCCGCGCCATGGGGCCGCAGGAGAAGAATATCTCGCTCTATGGCGCGGGCCTGCTTGGTAGCGTCATCATCTGTGCGGCCTTTTCGCTGCCGGACTTCCAGGCGCCTGGCGGCTATGACCTGATGCTGCTTGCCGCTTTCGGCCTGCTGGCGGCCGTCGGCAATATCTTCATGATGCTGGCGTCGTTTTATGCGCCCGCCCCGATCGTCGGGCCGATCCAGTACAGCCAGATGCTCTGGGCGATCCTGCTCGGCTATCTCGTCTTTGGCGACAAGGTCGACTGGCCGATGGGCATTGGCATCGTGCTGATCGTTGGCTCTGGTCTCCTGACGCTGATCCGCGAGCGCAAGCGCGACACGCCGCTCCCGCCGCCGGTGGCCGGCAAGGGCGATGCGGCTCTGGCGATCAAGCCGGAACAGTCTGACACTTGAACGGAGGCGGGCCCCAAGCGGCCCCCTCCCTCGCCTCAACCAGCCTTGGCCAGTTCCGCCAGTTGCGTCATCACCACCGCAGCACCCGACAGCCGCTTTTCCGGTGTCGGCAGGTCGCGGGTGAGGAACACCGAGTGGTCGGGGCGGATCTTCGCCATCGCGCCCTGCTTGGCGATATAGCCGACCAGTGCCGCCGGGTTCGGGAACTGCTTGCCGCGGAACTGGACGACGACGCCCTTGGGGCCGGCTTCCAGCTTCTCGACATTGGCCTTGCGGCAGAGTGCCTTGATGTAGACGACCTTCAGCAGGTGCTGGACCTCGACCGGCATAGGTCCGAAGCGGTCGATCATCTCGGCACCAAAGGCATCGATCTCCCCCAATTCGTTGATTTCACCCAGGCGACGGTAAAGGCCGAGGCGCAGGTGCAGGTCGGGTACGTAGGCGTCGGGGATCATCACTGACGTGCCGACCTGGATCTGCGGTGACCAGCCGGTGTCTTGGATTTCGTCCACGCCCTTCACTTCGGCGACCGCCTCTTCCAGCATCTGCTGGTAGAGTTCGAAGCCGACTTCCTTGATATGGCCGGACTGTTCTTCGCCGAGCAGATTGCCGGCGCCGCGGATGTCGAGGTCGTGGCTGGCGAGCTGGAAACCGGCACCGAGCGTGTCGAGCGACTGCAGAACCTTCAGGCGGCGTTCGGCGCCCGTGGTCAGCACCTTGTTGACCGGCAGCGTCAGGAGCGCGAACGCACGCACCTTGGAGCGACCGACGCGGCCGCGGATCTGGTAAAGCTGGGCCAAGCCGAACATGTCGGCACGGTGCACGATCAGCGTGTTGGCGGTGGGCACGTCGAGACCGGATTCGACGATGGTGGTCGAGAGCAGCACATCGTAGCGGCCTTCATAGAAGGCGTTCATGATGTCTTCGAGCTCGCCGGCTGCCATCTGGCCATGGGCGACGGCGACCTTCAGCTCGGGCACGTTCTCATCGAGGAAGCTTTTCACATCCGCGAGATCGGCGAGACGCGGGCAGACGTAAAAGCTCTGGCCTCCGCGATAATGCTCGCGCATCAGGGTCTCACGGATGACGAGCGGATCGAAGGGCGAGATGAAGGTGCGGACCGCCATGCGGTCG
The DNA here is from genome assembly GCF_056323085.1 of Allorhizobium sp. nf9_anc. Lineage (NCBI taxonomy): Bacteria > Pseudomonadati > Pseudomonadota > Alphaproteobacteria > Hyphomicrobiales > Rhizobiaceae > Allorhizobium > Allorhizobium sp. nf9_anc. The sequence goes on from NZ_CM150481.1 coordinate 1,706,705, forward strand.
ACCGGCGGCGTGGTGATCAGCGAGAGTTCGCGCACCCCGGTCATGGCAAGCTGCAGGGTGCGCGGGATGGGCGTGGCCGAGAGCGTCAACACGTGAACGTCCGACTTCAGCTCCTTCAGACGCTCCTTGTGCTTCACACCGAAATGCTGCTCCTCGTCGATGATCAGGAGGCCGAGATTGGCAAAACTCACGCCGGTGCCGAGCAGCGCATGGGTGCCGACGACGATGTCGGTCTTGCCGTCTGCCACTTCCTTCTTGACGAGGTTCAGTTCCTTCGTGCCGACGAGGCGCGAGGCCTGCTGTACACGGATGGGCAGGCCCCGGAAGCGCTCGGAGAAGGTCTTGAAATGCTGGCGGGCGAGCAGCGTGGTCGGCACGACAACGGCGACCTGGATGCCGTTCATTGCGGCGATGAAGGCGGCACGGAGCGCGACTTCCGTCTTGCCGAAGCCGACGTCGCCGCAGACGAGGCGGTCCATTGGCCGACCGGCGCCGAGGTCCGAGCGAACGGATTCGATCGCCGTTTCCTGGTCTTCCGTCTCGTCATAGGGGAAACGGGCTGCGAACTCGTCGTAGAGGCCTTCCTGGGTGGTGAGCACGGGCGCAGACCGGGTCATGCGTTCGGCAGCGATGCGGATCAGGGCACCGGCCATATCGAGCAGGCGCTTCTTTAGCTTGGCCTTGCGCATCTGCCAGGCGCCGCCGCCCAGCTTGTCGAGTTGGACTTCGGTTGCCTCGCCGCCGTAGCGCGAGAGCAGGTCGATGTTTTCGACCGGCAGGAAGAGTTTGGCGTCGTCGGCATACCGAAGTTCAAGGCAGGCATGCGGGGCACCGGCCGCCTCGATGGTGCGCAGACCGACAAAGCGGCCGATGCCGTGTTCGGCATGCACAACGATCGAACCTTCGTCGATGCCAGCGACTTCCGAGATGAAGTCGGCGGCGCGCTTGCGGCGCTTGGAGCGGCGGACCATGCGGTCGCCGAGGATGTCCTGTTCGCCGATGATGACGAGACCGTCTGTCTCGAAGCCGCCTTCAAGGCTGAGAACGGCGGTGCCCGCCTCCCCCTTCTTCAGCTTGTCGACGTCTTTCAGGGCGGCGACTGGAACGAGTTTTTCCAGGCCATGTTCGTTCAGTACCTGCAGCAGGCGGTCGAGCGAGCCTTCGGACCAACCGGATACGATGACCTTCACCCCGGCTGCGCGCTTGTCGGCGATATAGCTGACGGCCTGGCCGAAGACGTTGGCGCGGTTGCCTTCTTCGCTGGCTTCGTTGGCAGACTTTGCCCAGCGGGGTGTCGGGCGGGCATTGACCTCAATGACCAGCCGGCTTTCACCGCCGGCTTCTGCAAAGGGCGTGATGCGGATCGGGTCGAAGGCATCGAGCGACTTGCCGAACTCGCCCGCACCGAGATAGAGCCGCTCCGGCGGCACCGGCTTGTAGGGCGTGCCCTGGGCGAGATGGCCCTTGCCAGGCGTGGCGGAGTTGAGGCGCGCCTCGTAATAGTCGCGGATCAGCTTGGCGCGCTCGTCGGCTGCCTCACGTACGGTATGATCCGTGACGATACGGAAGCCGCGCAGATAATCGAACGTGGTTTCCAGCTTGTCGTAGAACATGGGCAGCCAATGCTCCATGCCGGCGTAACGCCGGCCCTCGGAGACAGCGGCATAGAGGGCGTCGTCGCGGGTCGCGGCACCGAACAGCGACAGGTAGTTCTTGCGAAAGCGGCTGATGCTCTCGGGCGTCAGCGTAACCTCGCTCATCGGGTTCAGATCAAGCGAGCGGATCTGGCCGATGGTGCGCTGGCTCGCCGGATCGAAGGAGCGGATCGATTCGAGCGTGTCGCCGAAGAAATCCAGTCGCACCGGCTCTTCTGCGCCGGGTACGAAAACATCAAGGATGCCGCCGCGGACCGCGAATTCGCCGACTTCCCGCACGGTTGCGACACGATCGAAGCCGTTGCGCTCAAGTCGGGCGGCGATGTCATCCATGCGCACCTGGTTGCCGGGCTTGGCCGAAAAACCGAGGCTATCGATGACATCCGCCGGTGCCACTTTCTGCAGCATGGCATTGACCGTGACCAGAACGATCGCCGGGTGCGGATTGAGATAGAGCGCAATAAGACCCGAGAGTGCTGCCAAACGGCGGGCGGAGACGTCTGCCGATGGTGACACGCGGTCGTAAGGCAGGCAGTCCCAGGCCGGCAGGCTTAAGACCGGGATGTCTGGCGCGGTGAAGCTGAGCGTCTGTTCGAGGTTCTGCAGCCGCTGGCCGTCGGAGACGATGTAGGCCACAGGGCGGCCCTGACGCGCGAGTTCGGCGAGGATGAAGGCATCCATGCCGTCGGGCACATGGGAGAGCGTCAGGGCGGATTGTGCGCCGACAATCCGCTTCACATCGATCAGGGACATCATCAGTTACTTTGCAGCGGTTTCGTCGCCCGTGACCGGTGAGAAATCCGGCCGGAGAGCGGCTATGCGTTCGAAGAGCGGTGTCTGGAGATGGGCGGGCACCGGATCGGCACCCGTGATGTAGCGGACGAGGTCGTTGTCTTCCTCGACCATGATGTGCTCGAGTTCGTCGAGTTCCTCATCGGAAAGCTCGCTGATATGAGCCTCGCAGAACTGGCCAAGCATCAGGTCCATTTCCCGGATGCCGCGGTGCCAGCAGCGGAACAGGATGCGCCGACGGCGCGGATCGAGGTCGGCACTGCTTTTCACCAGTCCAGTCATCTTGGCATCCTTCCAATTCTTGCGCCTCTATAGAGCAGCGACCGGCAAATGTCAGCTTGCCAAACCGGCATTTTGCGAGGCATTTTGCCCCCATCATGCGTCCCCATCTTCTCGATCCCCTCTTTGCCTCCGTGGCTTCGCTCAGCGGAGTCGGTCCCAAGCTCGCCCAGCTGCTCGCCACCCTGCTCGGGCGCGAGGATGCCGAGGATGCGCGGGTCGTCGACCTGCTGTTCCTTGCACCGCACCGGCTGATCGACCGGCGCCACCAGCCGGGCATTGCCTATGCGCAGCAGGGTTCGCTGGTGACCATCACCGGACGCGTCGACCGCCACATGCCGCCCCCGCCGGGCAAGAACAACATGCCCTACCGCATCTTCCTGCATGACGAGACGGGGGAACTGGCGCTCACCTTCTTCCGGGTCAAGGGCAACTGGCTGGAAAAGGCATTGCCCGTCGACGAGATCGTCATGGTCTCAGGGAAAGTCGACTGGTTCAACGGTCGGCCATCCATGGTTCATCCCGACCTGATGGTGAAGGCGAGCGAGGCGGAGAACCTGCCGCTGGTCGAGCCGGTCTATCCGCTGACGGCGGGGCTTGGACCGAAAGTGTTGCGCAAGGCGGTCGAATCCGCTGTCGAGAAGATGCCGGAACTTGCCGAATGGGCGGATGCGGCGCTCGCGGCGAAACAGGGATTTGCCAGTGTGCGCGACTGTCTGGTCGCGCTCCACAATCCGCGCGACGAGAAGGATATCGACCCGCAGGCCCCCGCCCGGCGGCGGCTAGCCTATGACGAATTTCTCGCCGGTCAGGTGTCGCTCGCCTTGGTGCGGCAGAAGTTGAGACGGGTGCCGGGCACACCGATCAAGCCGACGGGCGAACTCAGCGGCAGGATCCGCGCCGCCCTGCCCTTTACGCCCACCAACAGCCAGGTGGCGGCGATCGACGATATCCTGAAGGATATGGCGACCGACCAGCGCATGCTGCGGCTCGTGCAGGGTGACGTCGGCGCCGGCAAGACGCTGGTGGCGCTGTTTGCCATGGCAGCCGCTGTCGAGGCCGGTGGGCAAGCCGTGCTGATGGCGCCGACTGAAATCCTGGCACGGCAGCATCATGCGACGCTCGCCAAGCTCGGTGCGGCGGCTGGCCTGAAGATCGAGGTCCTGACCGGGCGCACCAAGGGCAAGGAGCGCGAAGCGATCCTGGAGCGGATCGCATCCGGCGAGGCTCAGATCGTCATCGGCACACATGCGCTGTTCCAGGATGCGGTAGTCTACCGGAACCTCACACTCGCCGTAGTCGACGAGCAGCATCGCTTCGGCGTGCATCAGCGCCTGCGGCTCACCTCCAAGGGCATCTCGCCGCACATGCTGGTCATGACGGCAACGCCGATCCCGCGCACGCTGGTGCTCGCCGCCTTCGGCGACATGGACGTCTCCAAGCTCACCGAGAAGCCGGCGGGCCGCAAGCCGATCCAGACGGTGACGGTGCCGACCGAGCGCGTGCCCGACGTCATCGAGCGACTGAGGTCTGCCATTGCCGAGGGCAAGAAGGCCTATTGGATCTGCCCGTTGGTCGAGGAAACCGAAGAAAGCGAGCTGATGTCGGCCGAGGAGCGGCAAGCGGTGCTTGCGCAGTTCATCAAGGCGCCGATCGGGTTGGTGCATGGACGCATGGCGGGGCCCGAGAAGGACGCTGCCATGCTCGCCTTCAAGAACGGCGATACGCGGCTGCTGGTGGCCACCACCGTGGTCGAGGTCGGCGTCGATGTGCCGGATGCAACGATCATGGTCATCGAGCATGCCGAACGCTTCGGTCTTGCCCAGCTGCACCAGCTGCGCGGCCGTGTAGGCCGAGGCGATGAGGCCTCGAGCTGCATCCTGCTCTACAAGGGACCGCTCGGCGAAACCGGAAAGGCGCGCCTTTCGATCCTGCGCGATTCGGAGGATGGTTTCCTGATCGCGGAGGAGGACCTGAAGCTGCGTGGTGAAGGCGAATTGCTAGGGACGCGGCAATCAGGCACGCCGGGCTTCAAGATCGCGAGCCTTGAGCATCACGAGGATCTGCTGGAGATCGCTCGTAAGGATGCGGCCTATCTGCTGGATCGCGATCCGGAACTCACTTCGGAGCGTGGGGAAGCGGTCAGGACGCTGCTTTACCTGCATCGTCGCGACGAGGCGATCCGCTTCCTGCATGCGGGGTGAGGAACGACGTGTTCAGGAGCGGCCGGCACGCTTGGGCGGCTCGACCGGGTCTTCTGCCGCGAGGTCCTGAAATGCCGCCATGGCGTCCGAGGCGGTCGGCTTATATTCCGGCGTGACCAGTCCTGCCGAGATCAAGAGCTTCACGCCCTCTTCCGGGCTCATGTCGAGCAGCATCAGCTTGCTGCGCGGCACGAACATCAGGAATCCGGCGGTAGGCACAGGCGTCGGCGCGAGGAATACGGCGACCATTTCCTCGCCGTCCTGGTTGAGCCTGGCTGCAATCTCGCCCTTGGCATCCGTCGAGATGAAGACCAGCGCCCAGGTTCCGGCGCGCGGGAACTCGATCAGGCCGACTTTCTTGAAGGAATTGCCCTGCTCTTTCAGCACCGTCTCGAAGATCTGCTTGGTGCTCTTGTAGACGGTCCGGACCAGCGGCATCCGGTTGAGGATGTTTTCGCTGTAGGAGACGATCGAGCGGCCGATCAGGTTTCGGCCGAGAAAGCCGACAAGCGTGATGAAGAGGATGGCGATCAGAAGTCCGGTGCCGGGCACGGCGAACTTCAGATAGGCCTCCGGGTTGTAGCGATCCGGCAGATAGGGCTTCACCCAGCTGTCTGCCCAGCGGATGAAGGTCCAGGTCAGGTAGATAGTGATCGCCATCGGCGCGCAAATGATCAAGCCGGTCAGGAAGTTGTTCCTGAGCCTGGTCGCCATCGAAATCCTGTCAGAACCTTCGGTCATGCCCACCGTCATTGTGCAGTGCCGTAACGCTGCGGACAATGCCGGAGCGCAACCTAGGGCGCAAGAGCAAGAATTGGGGCAGCGGCCTGCCCCGATCTGGGATCACTCGACCGTGACGGATTTCGCCAGGTTGCGCGGCTGGTCGACGTCGGTGCCCATGAAGACGGCCGTGTGATAGGCGAGCAGCTGGATCGGGATCGAATAGATCATCGGCGAGACGATCTCGGCGACCACGGGCAGAACGATCGTCGCCATGGTCGGGAGCTTGGAGGCGGCGGCCCCCTTCTCGTCGGTGATAAAGATGATCTTTCCGCCGCGGGCCGCCACTTCCTGCATGTTCGACACGGTCTTTTCGAAGAAGCGGTCGAAGGGTGCAATGACGATGACGGGCATGTTTTCGTCGATCAGGGCGATCGGGCCGTGCTTCAGCTCGCCGGCGGCATAACCTTCGGCGTGGATATAGGAGATTTCCTTGAGCTTCAGCGCGCCTTCGAGCGCCAGCGGATAGCTGGTGCCGCGGCCGAGATAGAGCACGTCCTTGAACTTGGAGAGATCGCGCGACAGGGCTTCGATCTGCGGCTGAACTGCGTTCAGCACCTGGCTCATGATGCGCGGCATTTCTGCCAGGCTCTTCACGAGCTGCTTTTCTTCCGTTTCATCAAGCGTGCCACGGGCACGACCGGCGGCAAGCGCAAGCGAGGCGAGCACGGCGAGCTGGCAGGTGAAAGCTTTCGTCGAGGCGACGCCGATTTCGGGGCCGGCGAGGATCGGGAAGACGGCATCCGATTCGCGGGCGATCGTCGATTCCTTGACGTTAACCACGGCGCCGATCTTCAAGCCGTTGTCGCGGCAGTAGCGCAGCGAGGCGAGCGTGTCGGCGGTCTCACCGGACTGCGAGATGAAGAGGGCCGCCTGATCCTTGGAGAGCGGCATTTCGCGATAGCGGAATTCCGAGGCGACATCGATTTCGACCGGCAGGCGGGCATAACGCTCGAACCAGTATTTGCCGACGAGGCCAGCCAGATAGGCTGTGCCGCAGGCGGAGATGGCGAGGCCGCGAAGGTTGGCGAAATCGATCTCGTTTGCCGCGTCCCGAACAGTGTGATTGGCGAAGTCGACATAGTGCGACAGCGCGTGGGAGATCACTTCCGGCTGTTCGTAGATCTCCTTCTCCATGAAGTGGCGATGATTGCCCTTGTCAATCATGTAGGCGCTGGCTGAGGAGATCTGGACCGGACGATCCACCGGATTGCCGTCGATGTCGAAGATGTGGGCGCCCTGCTTGCCGATGACGGCCCAGTCGCCGTCGTGGAGATAGGCGATGCGGTTGGTGAATGGAGAGAGCGCAATCGCGTCGGAGCCGAGGAACATCTCGCCGTCGCCGAAGCCGATCGCGAGCGGCGGGCCGGAGCGGGCAGCCATGATCGTCGAGGGATCGTCTTGGAAGATGACGGCGAGCGCATAGGCGCCGGTCACATGGCGCAGCATCTCGTGCATCGCTTCGCGGCGGCCAAGGCCCTGGCGGCGGTACTTGGCCAAGAGCTGGGCGACAACTTCAGTGTCGGTCTGGGTGGTGAAGACGGCACCCTCGGCAGCGAGCTCTTCCTTGATCTCGGAGAAATTCTCGATGATGCCGTTATGGACGACGGCGACGCCCTCGACGAAATGCGGATGCGCATTGGTCTCGTTCGGCACGCCATGCGTTGCCCAGCGTGTGTGGGCAATGCCGATATTGCCCGGGAGCGGATCGCCGGCGAGCTTGGTCTCAAGATTGAAGAGCTTGCCTTCGGCGCGACGGCGATCAAGCTTGCCGTCGTTGATGGTGGCGACGCCGGCAGAATCATAGCCGCGATATTCGAGCCGCTTCAAGGCGTCGACGAGACGCTCCGCCACGGGCTTGTTACCGACGATGCCGACGATGCCGCACATGCAATTCTCCGTTTCATATCCATCACGCGGACTGTTCCTAGCGGTTCCGCCGCAATAGGCAATCGCAACCGAGGTCAAATTGCGTTTCGTCTCGTAATGCAACGCAGCATTACAAGCGGTGAAGTTTGGTTTGGCGCTGTTACTTGCCGGACTTCTTGGCGGCCTTGATTGCCAGATTATGCTCACGGATGACGGCGGCACGGCCTGGCTTCATCTCCTGGCGGGCACGACCGAAGGCGAGTGCGTCGGCTGGCACATCCTCGGTGATCACGCTGCCGGAGGCGATCAGTGCACCGTCGCCAATCGAGACGGGAGCCACGAGAGATGAATTGGAGCCGATAAAGGCCCCTGCCCCGATCCGGGTCTCGTGCTTGTTCACGCCGTCATAATTGCAGGTGATCGTGCCGGCACCGATATTGGTTTCGGCGCCCACCACGGCGTCGCCGATATAGGTCAGATGATTGACCTTGGCGCCCTTGCCGATATCGGCCTTCTTCACCTCGCAGAAATTGCCGACCTTGGAGCCTTCGGCGAGGTTGGCACCGGGACGCAGACGAGCGAAGGGTCCGACGGTCGCACCGGCGGCAACATAGGCACCTTCCAAATGTGAGAAGGCGTGGATGATCGCGCCGCCCTCGACGGAGACGCCGGGGCCAAAGACGACATTCGGTTCGATGAGGGCATCCTGGCCGATGACCGTGTCGTGGCTGAGGAAGACCGTTTCGGGTGCGATCATCGTCACGCCCGAGACCATCAGCTCGTGGCGGCGGCGCTCCTGCCAGAGGCGCTCGATCACGGCGAGCTCAGCGCGGTTGTTGCATCCGGTCAGTTCGCTCTCCGGCGCATCGACGGCAACCGCCTTGCCGCCGAGCGAACGGGCGATCTCGACGAGGTCGGTCAGGTAGTATTCACCCTTGGCATTGCTGTTGCCGATCCGGCTCAAGAGATCGAGCGCCTTCTGACCGCTGATGGCCATCAGGCCGCTGTTGCACCAGGTGACGGCACGCTCGGCTTCGGTCGCATCCTTCTCCTCACGGATCGCAACCAATTCGCCGTTCTCCACCAGCAACCGGCCGTAACCCGTGGGGTTGTTCGTGTGGAAGCCGATGACCGCGACATCCGCACCACTGGCCAGCGCTTCACGGGCAGCCTTGAGTGGGGCAGCAGTGATCAGGGGAACGTCGCCATAAGCAACCAGGATTTCATCATAACCTCGGGCGATTGCATCGCGGGCCATGAGCACGGCGTGGCCGGTGCCGAGGCGTTCGATCTGCAGGACGCTTTCGACAGCGAGTTCGCCGATCTTGGCCGCGGCCTCGACCTTTTCCGCATCACGTCCGAGAACCACAGCCACATCCGCGACACCGGAGGCTGCGATCGACGCCATGACATGGGCGATCATCGGACGTCCGCCGACCGGGTGCAGGACCTTGGACATCGAGGACTTCATCCGGGTGCTGTCGCCGGCAGCAAGGACGATGGCAAGGCATGTGCGGGTCATGGATGGCTCCGGGCATGAGAAACGCGATTCTCACTAACGCCCGAGACGCAGGGCTGCAAGACCGGCGTTGCCCTCAGCTCCGTTTGGCGGCCGCGTCGGCGGCCTTCAAGGCAGTGATGCGCCCGAGCTGGACGACTTTTTCCGTTGCGGCACGGGCGCCATTCGCATCCTTTTTCTCGATGGCATCGACGATTGCGAGATGCGTTTCGATGATCGACTCGCCCCGCCCGGCCAGTTTCGGGTCGAAGGCCAGTGTGAAGGCGCCGTCGAGGGCAGCCTTCAGGAAGCCGATCATGCTTTCGAGAAAGGGATTGGCGCCGACCAGGGTGAGCAGCACATGGAAACGAAGGTCTGCCTCCACCTGGCTCTGCCAGTCGAGATCTTCAGAACCGAGCAGGTTTACATAGCGCCGCAATTCGGCGCAGTCCTCGGGCGTTGCGCGCAGGGCGGCGTAAGCGGCAGAAGCCGGCTCGAAGACCAAGCGGACGTCATAGAGGTGGTCGATGAATTCACGGGTGACGCCCGCCTTGAAATGCCAGCGAAGAACGTCCTCGTCGATGAGGTTCCAATGGCAGCGATCGGTCACCCTCGTGCCGACGCGTGACTTTGCGACGACCAGGCCCTTGGCGGTCAGCGTTTTCATCGCTTCTCGCAGGACCGAACGCGACACGTCGAACTGTGATTCCAGCTCGGTGTCGCCGGGCAAGGGTTCACCGATCTCAAACTGCCCGCCGACGATTGCCAGACCAAGCTGATCGACCACGCGGGCATGGCTGGTGCGGAGATTCGTGACGATCTTCAGATCCCGAACTTCATCCTTGCGCATCCGTCACCAGTCCCCACTGTACCTTGGGACGGCTTGTTATATGAAACAGCAAAGATCGTGAAGTGAGTACCTAAGAATTTTCCTATTCACGGGAAAGCTAAAAAGAAAGGGCGCCAAAGGCGCCCTTTCCCAAAGTCTGAACCGCAAACTTACTGCGGCAGCTTGTCGTCTACACCTTCGATGTAGAAGTTCATGCCGAGGATGGTGCCGTCGTCTGCCGACTCACCTTCCTTCAACCACGCAGTGCCGTCCTGCTTGTTGAGCGGGCCGGTGAAGGGCTTCAGTTCGCCAGACTTGATCTTGGCTTCGCTGTCCATTGCCATCGCCTTCACGTCGTCAGGCATGTTGGTGTAGGGCGCCATGGACAGGATGCCGTCCTTCAGACCGTCGAAGGTCTGGGCGGACGACCAGGTACCGTCGATCACGGCCTGGGTGCGCTTGATGTAGTAAGGCGCCCAGGTGTCGACGATGGCGCTGAGCTGCGCGGTCGGGCCGGCAGCGATCATGTCGGAGGCCTGGCCGAATGCCTTCAGGCCGCGCTCTTCAGCAACCTGCATCGGAGCTGTCGTGTCGGTGTGCTGGGTGAGCACGTCGACGCCCTGGTCGAAGAGAGCCTTGGCGGCATCAGCTTCCTTGCCCGGGTCGAACCAAGTGTTCACCCAGATGACCTTCAGCTTGAATTCCGGGTTGACGGTGCGGGCGCCATGCAGGAAGGCGTTGATGCCGGCGACAACTTCCGGGATCGGGAAGGAGGCGATGTAGCCGGCAACGCCGGTCTTCGACATCTTGCCGGCGATCTGACCGTTGATGAAGCGGCCTTCATAGAAACGCGAGTTGTAGGTCGCGACGTTGGCAGCGGTCTTGTAGCCGGTCGCATGCTCGAACTTCACGTCCGGGAACTTCTCGGCAACCTTCAGGGTCGCGTCCATGAAGCCGAAGGAGGTCGTGAAGACCAGGGCGCAGCCGGAGCGGGCCATGCGCTCGATGGCGCGCTCGGCATCCGGACCTTCCGGCACGTTTTCGAGATAAGGCGTTTCGATCTTGTCGCCGAAATGCGCCTGAAGCTGCTGGCGGCCGATGTCGTGGGCCTGGGTCCAGCCGCCGTCAGTCTTCGAGCCGACGTGGACGAAGCAGACCTTCGTCTTGTCCTGGGCGGCGGCCGGTGCCGCGACGCCGACGATTGCGGCTGCCGATGCGGCAAGCGCGAGGAGGATGTTCTTCATGATGTACCCCTGTCTGGTTAGGTTGAAGCTTTTGTTTTGATTATCTATCCGGCACGAACGGCTTGCCGAGGCAGGCCGGCGTGTTGATCAGCGTCGTGCGGCGATTATGGGAGATTATAATCAGCACGACAATGGTCGCCGCATAGGGCAATGCGGACAGAAACTGCGAGGGCAGACCGATGCCGAAAGCCTGGGCATGGAGCTGGCCGATGGTGACGGCACCGAAGAGATAACCGCCGGCGAGAACCCGCCAGGGCCGCCATGCGGCGAAGACGACGAGAGCAAGCGCGATCCACCCGCGGCCGGCCGACATGTTCTCCACCCATTGCGGCGTGTACACGAGCGACAGCTGCGCACCGGCAAGGCCGGCACAGGCGCCGCCGAACATCACGGCGAGATAACGGGTGCGGATGACCGGAAGTCCAAGCGTGTGGGCCGAGCTGTGGCTGTCGCCGATGGCGCGCAGCTTCAAGCCGGAGCGGCTCTTGAACAGGTACCAGTTCACACCAGCCACGAGGAGGATGGAGAGGTAGAAGAACAGGTCCTGGGCAAAGAGGATCGGGCCGATGACCGGGATATCCGAGAGGAGCGGGATGACGATTGGCTGCATCTTGACGCCCGGCACACCGACCACACTTTCGCCGACCATGCCGGAGACGCCGAGGCCGAGAATGGTCAGTGCCAATCCCGTGGCGACCTGGTTGGCGACGAGGGTCAGCGTCAGGAAACCGAAGAGCAGCGAGAACAGAGCGCCTGTCGCGATGCCCGCGAGAACGCCGATATAGGGCGAACCGGTCAAGTTGGTGGCGATGAAGGCGCAGACAGCGCCGATGATCATCATGCCTTCGACGCCGAGGTTGAGCACACCAGAGCGCTCGGCAACGAGCTCACCCATGGCGGCGATGACCAGAGGTGTGGATGCAGTGATGATGGTCAGAAGGATGGCTTCAAACATCGTCACGCACCCTTCGACGCAGTGTTGCGGGCGCGATCAAATACGAGGCGCACTTTATAGAGAATGAGGGTGTCGCAGGAGAGTACGAAGAACAGCAGCAACCCCTGGAAGACGCGCGTCACCTTGTCGGAAACGCCGATCGACAGCTGTGCGCCCTCGCCGCCGAGATAAGTGAGCGCCAGCACGAAGCCGGAGGCGATGATGCCGAGCGGGTTGAGGCGACCGAGGAAGGCGACGATGATGGCGGTGAAGCCATAACCCGGGGAAATGGTCGGCTGCAGGTGACCGATCGAGCCGGAAACTTCCGAGATCCCGGCGAGGCCTGCGAGCGCGCCGGAGAACATCATCGAGAACCAGACCATCTTGCGGGACGAGAAGCCGGCAAAGCGCCCTGCCCGTTCGGACTGGCCGAGCACCACGACCTGAAAGCCCTTCAGCGTGTAGCGCATCATGAACCAGACGGCGACGGCAGCCAGCAGCGCGAAGATGATGCCGAGATGGGCGCGGCCGGACGACAGGATTTCCGGCAATACGGCTTCGGACACAAAGGACCGCGACTGCGGGAAGTTGTAGCCCGCCGGATCCTTCCAGATGCCGCGCGTCAGCCAGTCGAGGAGAAGCTGCGCGATATAGACCAGCATCAGGCTGGTCAGGATCTCATTGGTGTTGAAGCGGGTCTTCAAGAGCGCCGGGATCGCGGCATAGGCGGCACCACCGATCGCGCCCATCACCAGCATCAGCGGCAGAAGCAGCGGCGAGGTCCACTCATAGAAGGTGATCGGCAGGATGGAGCCGACGATTGCACCAGCGATGAACTGGCCTTCGGCGCCGATATTCCAGTTGTTCGAGCGATAACAGACCGACAGGCCAACGCCGATCAGGATCAGCGGTGCGGCTTTGACCGCGAGCTCATGCAGCGACCAGACCTCGAGCAGCGGCTCGATGAAGAAGCTGAAAAGGGCGGAGACCGGGTCCTTGCCGAGCAGCGCGAACATGATGCCGCCGAAAAAGACGGTCAATGCCAGCGCCAGAAGCGGCGAGACGATGGCAAAGAGGTTCGACTGGCGGGAGCGGCGTTCAAGTTCAATGCGCATGGGCCGCCTCCGGGGCAGTCTGGACACCGTGGACGCCGCCCATCAGGATGCCGATGCGTTCGCGGGTCATGGTCGAGGCGGGATAGGCGTCGGACAGCCTGCCTTCCGAGATGGCGGCGATCGATGTCGCAACTTCGAAGATCTCGTCGAGGTCCTGGCTAATAACAACGACTGCCGAACCCGACTTGGCTAGATCGACCAGGGCTTGGCGGATGCGGCTTGCCGCACCTGCATCCACGCCCCAAGTCGGCTGATTGACGACAAGCACGGACGGCTGGCGATCGAGTTCGCGGCCGACGATGAATTTCTGCAGGTTGCCGCCGGACAGGGAGCCGGCTGCCGGATCATCGCCGCTTTTGCGCACGTCCATCATCTCTGAGATGCGACGTGCCGCCTGCTGGACGAGGCCATGGCGGATGAGGCCGATCTTGCCGCCCGAGAGATAGGCGCTCCGGTCAGACGCGTTGCGCGACAGGAAAAGATTTTCGGACAGGCTCATGGCGGGAATGGCTGCGTGGCCGTGGCGCTCTTCGGGCACGAAGCCGCCGCCGAGAAGGCGCCGCTCGTTGATCCCCAGACGGCCGACCGACTTGCCGCGCAACCGGATCGCATCGGGGCTCTGGACCGGGTATTCGCCGGAGAGTGCGTCGAACAGTTCGCTCTGACCATTGCCGGCAACACCGGCGATCGCCAGGATCTCGCCTACCCTCACCGTCATCGAGACATTCTTGAGCGGCATGGCAAAGGGCGTGCGCGGATTGACCGAGAGATCGCTGACCTGCAACTGGATGGCACCGTCTGCCGGCGGCTCGACCTTTTCGACACCGGCTACATCGGCACCGACCATCATGCGCGCGAGCGAGGCCGGGGTCTCCTGGCGCGGATCGCAGGCGCCCGTGACCTTGCCGTGACGAAGCACGGTCGCACGATCACAGATGCGCTGCACTTCCTCGAGACGGTGGCTGATATAAAGGACAGAGCGCCCCTCGGCCTTCAGCTTGAACAACGTCTCGAACAGCTTGTCTGCCTCTTGCGGCGTCAGCACCGAAGTCGGCTCGTCGAGGATGATGAGTTGGGGGTTCTGCAGCAGTGCGCGGACGATTTCGATGCGCTGGCGCTCGCCGACGGAGAGATCGGCGACATGGGCGCCCGGATCGAGTGGCAGGCCGTAGGCGGCCGAAAGTTCGGCGGCTTTCTTGGACAATTCGGAGATTGAGAGCTTTTCATCGAGCGACAGCGCGATGTTTTCCGCGACCGTCAAAGCCTCGAACAGGGAAAAGTGCTGGAAAACCATGCCGATGCCAAGGCGGCGGGCGGCGGCTGGGTTGGGAATGATCCTCTCCTGGCCTTCCCATCCGATCGTGCCGGCAGACGGTGCGAGAATGCCGAAGAGCATCTTCACCAGGGTCGACTTGCCGGCGCCATTTTCGCCGAGGAGCGCATGGATCTCGCCATGGCCGATGTCGAGATCGATGCCGTCGCAGGCCTTGAAACTGCCGAACAGCTTCGTGAGGCCCCGCACGGTCAGCAGCGGCTTGTCACCCTCGGGCGGTTGTTGCGGCACAGGTCCCTCTTGCATTGCGATGCGTCCCGGCCGGGTCTTGCGCCCGGTCCGCCGCTCAATTCATAACCGGTTTGCGGCAGCGCACAATATATAGGCAAAAGTTTTTTTTGGTTTTGCCCAGCCATCACGGTCGAGCTTTAGTCCCGACGCCCCAGGGCCGGGAAAATCTGCAGCACGCCGCCGATCGCATAGAGGTAAAGGCCGGTCAGGATCGTACCCCAGACGACCCAGGGCGGCGACTGGAAATGCAGGAGGAGCGCATAGCCGCCGAAGGCGCACCAGAGCAGGAAGACCGCCATATTGACCGTCCGCAGACGCTTGACCCGCACAGGGTGAAGGAAATGGATCGGCAGGAATGTCAGGAAGACGGAGGCGAGAACCACGATCAGGGCTGTCGTGGCACTGGCATCGATGACGAAGAGCGTAAAGATCAGCATGTTCCAGACGACCGGGAAACCGGAGAAGAAATACTCGTCCGTCTTCATGCCCATGTCTGCGTAGTAGATCGCGCTCGACACGACGATCAGGCCGGCGGCGACGAAGGACCAGGGCTCGCCGATCATGCCGCTCTGATAGAGCGCGAAGGCCGGCAGCAGCACATAAGTTACATAGTCGATGATGTTGTCGAGCGTATCGCCGGACCAGTTGGGAAGGACTTCCTTAACACGCACCTTCCGGGCGATCGGTCCGTCAATACCATCAACGAGAAGCGCCAGCCCCAGCCACCAGAACATGTCGACGAAACGCCGTTCGGCTGCTGCGACAACGCCGAGAAAGGCAAGAAAGGATCCAGAAGCGGTCAGAATATGGACCGAGAAAGCGCGGATCTCGGCATAAGGCACCCGCTTGTAGTTGAAGATCTTCATCCTTGCTCCAGTCGGCGGCATTTCGGAGGAAACGGTATCGGACGAAACGACGCGGTTTGCAACACAAGTGGCGGTCTTTGCCCGCTTTTCGCGGCCAAGTGTTTCATGCGACTGCGCCATTTGGGCCCATGGATTTTGTCGTGACCGGGATCTAGATATCATGACAGTGAAGACAATCGGGATCCTGACCATGAGCTACGAATACGACATCGCCGTCATCGGCGCCGGGCCGGCCGGTCAGATCGCCGCCATTGCCATGGCTCGCGGAGGCAGGCGCGTCGTACTCGTCGGTCCTGAGCCTGACGGTTCCGACCGTCGGACGACCGCGCTGATGGACCAGTCGCTTGCCATGATGGAGCGGCTTGGCCTCTGGGAGGAGTTGCATGCCCGGACCGCTCCGCTCCAGGTGATGCAGATCATCGATGGGACGAAACGGCTGCTGCGCGCGCCCACTGTCGCCTTCCGGAGCGCCGAGATCGGACTTGATGCCTTTGGCTACAACACCCCGAATGCGGCCCTGCTCGAGACGCTGTCGAAGGCCGTGGCGGCAGAGCCCTTGATCACGCGCAAGCCTTCCGCTGCCGAGACGATCCATGTTGGCGCCGATGCGGTGACCATCGGCATTCAGGGTGAAGAGCCGCTGATGGCGGGCTTCGTGATTGGGGCTGACGGCCGCAAGTCCAAGACCCGTGAAAGCGCCGGGGTCGGCGTGAAGACCTGGTCCTATCCGCAGACCGCCGTGGTGATGAATTTCGCCCACACGCTGCCGCACCAGAACATCTCCACGGAATTCCACACCGAATCGGGACCGTTCACGCAGGTTCCCCTTCCCGGGCTGCGCTCCAGCCTTGTCTGGGTGGTGACACCGCAGGAAGCCGAGAAACTGACATCGCTCTCACCGGAACAACTCTCCGCCGAAGTCGAAAGCCGCATGCAGTCCATGCTCGGCAAGGTCTCGGTGGAAGGCGGCGTGCAGGCCTGGCCGCTGTCGGGCATGACGGCTCGCCAGTATGGCAAGGGACGTGCTGCCTTTATCGGCGAAGCAGGCCATGCCTTCCCGCCGATCGGCGCCCAGGGCCTCAACTTGAGCCTGCGCGATATCGCAGCACTTGAGGACATCCTGATCGATCACAGCGCAGCACCGATTGCGGCCGACTGTGGCGACCGGTTCGACCGCAAACGCCGGATTGATATCGCCAGCCGGACGGCGAGTGTCGACCTGCTCAACCGCTCGCTGCTGTCGGGCCTGCTGCCGGTGCAGATGCTCCGGGCTGCCGGTATTCAGGTTCTGGCAAGTGTCGCGCCGCTGCGCAATCTCGTCATGCAGGAAGGGGTGGCACCCGGGCGCGGGCTGAAAAGCCTGCCGTCGCTGTTACGGGAAAAGGTCCGCCGGTAACACACCGCTGGTGATGGCGAAGAGAAGCGCCGAGACGGAAAACACCGAAATCACCGTGGTGATCAGGATCGTGGCGGACGCCCTTTCCTGCCAGACGCCATATTGCTGGCCGATGACGAAGACGTTGGTCGCCGTCGGCAGCGAGGCGAGCAGGATCGCCGTGTAGACCCAGAGCGGGTCGAAATTGCCGACGAAACTCAGGACGACATAGACGAGCACGGGGTGCAGCACGAGCTTGATCGGCACAATGTAGCCGATTTCGGCCGGGATGCGCTTCAATGGGCGCAGTGCCAGCGTCACGCCCATTGCAAACAGGGCGCATGGGGCGGCAGCCTGGGCGAGGTAGTCGATCAGGCGCTGCAATGCGAGCGGCGGCTCGAATGCAAGCGCTGCGGCGAGGAAGCCGATCAGGGTCGCGATGATGAAGGGATGCGTGAGGATCTTTTTGACGACATCGAAGGCGAGCTGCGCGGGCGGCCGCTTGTCGCCGCCGGCAAAGGCCATCATCGCTGGTGCGACCATGAAATGGACAGCGTTTTCGAAGCAGAACACCAGCGCCACCGGGACGGCTGCCTTTTCACCGAAGGCGAGCAGCGACAGGCCGGGGCCCATGTAGCCGATATTGCCATAGGCCCCGGCCAGCGCCTGCACCGTCGATTCGGCAATGTTGTTACCGCGAACATAGCGGCCGATGACAAAGACCAGCACGAAGATGGAATAGGTCGCGGCGAGACAGGCGGCGATGAAATCGATGCGCGTCAATTCTTCGATCGGCGTGCGCGAGACCAGCTTGAAGAAAAGCGCCGGCAGCGAGACGTAAATGACGAAGAAATTCAGCCAGCCGAGTGCCTGGGCAGAATGGTCGCCGAGCTTGCCCGATACATAGCCAATGAGGATCAGGCCGAAGAACGGCAGGACCAGCGCGACGATATCCGCCATGGGCTTTCTCCCTCAGAGCGCGAAACTGCGCCCTGTCGCGACTTAGCCGATTTGCGAGAGGATTGGAAAGGTCTGCTGGAACCAGATTGCCAGGTCCGTGATGTAGCCGAACATGAAGGCGAGGCCTGTGAGGACCAGGAGCGCGCCCATCGCCTTCTCTACCAGGCCCAGATGGCGGCGGAAACGGGTGAGGAAACGCATGAAGGCGCCGGAGAATCCGGCTGCGATCCAGAAGGGCACTGCAAGACCGAGCGAATAGATGGCAAGCAGCAAGGCGCCGTCACCGACAGTCTCCTTGGAGGCGGCCACGCCGAGGATCGCGCCCAGGACAGGCCCGATGCAGGGCGTCCAGCCGAAGGCGAAGGCCAGACCCATGACATAGGCGCCCGACAGCGTCGCCGGCTTTCCACCGCCTGCGAATCGGTATTCCGAGGACAGCAGGCCAAGCCGGAAGACGCCTAGGAAATTCAGACCCATCACGATGATGATTGCGCCACCAATCTTCGACAGAAGATCCATGTGCTGGCGCAAGAGGCCGCCGATCGTCGACGCCCCTGCCCCAAGCGAGACGAAGACGGTTGCGAAGCCAAGGGTGAAGACGAGTGACGTCAGAAGCACGGTTCGACGGGCAGCGGCATTCTGAGCCTGCTCACCATCGCGGAACTGGTCGACCGAAATGCCTGCCATGTAGCAGAGGTAGGGCGGCACGAGCGGCAGCACGCAGGGCGACAGGAAAGACAAGGCTCCGGCCAGAAGCGCGCTGAAAAAGGAAATATCGGCAATCGACACAATCAACTCCGGGACCCGAACCGGGCCCTTCCTAATCCCGCAACCCCATGCTTGCCAATCACCAATGCGTAAGCTGCGACAACGGGGCTGAATTTTGCTTGGCAAACTGCATTTTTGCGGTTGACCGGTCGGGGTCACCTGCATATGTTCCGCGCACTTCTTGAGGCGGCGCAAAATCCGCACGGGAGAGCGTAGCTCAGCCGGTAGAGCAACTGACTTTTAATCAGTAGGTCCAGGGTTCGAATCCCTGCGCTCTCACCACTCTTTAGAATTTCCGACAGATCATTCAGATTGTAACGATCCGCTTAGCCGATCTCCAATCGCCTTGTTCTATTCTGAGCCATGTTCTGGCTAGGGGTAGCCCATGCGCGTGATGGTATTCTTGATGATCGCGGCAGTGTTCAGCATTCTGGCGATCAAACATTCGGACAATTCGCTCGGAACCAGGCGATTGACGGCGTCGCCGACCGAAGTCGCCACGGGCTGAAGCCCAATTTGTTGCGGATTAGCAACAAGTGCTCAGCTTCACTCGTTGCTTGAGCGCAAAAGGCTGTCGAGCGAAACTGCTTTTGCCGCAATCTCGTTCAAGAGCTTCAGGCAGGAGCAAAAAACAATGCGTTACATCTTCATCCTGCTGGTCGCCTCGGTGCTCAGCATTCTCGCTTTCAAATACTCGAACAATTCACTGGGCGGCGGCGAGCTGATGGCTTCGCCGATGGATGTGACTGAGGCGCATTAAACTGACGTCTTGGTCATCCGTGCCCTGACGGCCAACTTTATAATCTAACATTTCGGCCAGGCGCCTTGTTCTGCGGTCTTCACCTACCAAGCAGTAAGAAGATGAATGGGCCGCCTTCTCCTTCCAAGAAGCAATAGAATCAGCCCAGCAGTTGCGTCAGCCAATCGCGCGACAGGCGCGTCTCCAGCTCGGCTGCGAGTTCATCAAGTGCTTCTTCGACCATGGCACGATAGCTCTTTCCACCGCCTTCAATCCCGAAGCTTTCCAGCAGCTTGCGGCGATAGGGGTCGCTGGAAAACAATCCGTGCAGATAGGTCCCGATCACACGACCGTCGGCGGAAGATGCGCCATCGGGGCGTCCGTCGATCTCGATGGGAGCCCGGACCGTGTCAGGCCCTTCGGTCACACCCAGATGGATCTCGTAGCCCGACAGCGGAACGTCATGTTCGAGCGAGTGGGCCTTGCTGTTCCGCACGGTCTTTTCAGCGGCCATCACCGTCTCCACGTCGATCAGGCCCAGCCCTTCCACGGTTCGAGGTGCTCCTTCAAGGCCGAGGGGGTCTGCAACGCTTCGGCCGAGCATCTGGTAACCGCCGCAGATGCCGATGACCCGACCGCCTCGACGCAGATGCATCTGGAGATCACGGTCCCAGCCATTGGCGCGGAATTCTTCCAGATCGGCAATGGTCGATTTGGAACCCGGCAGAATGACAAGTCCCGCATCGGGGGGCAGTCGATCACCGGCCCTGATGTAGACGAGGTCGACTTCCGGCTCGGTTGCGAGCGGATCGAGATCGTCGAAATTGGCGATGCGCGACAGGACGGGAACCGCGACTTTCAGAGCTCCGCCATTCCCCTTGGCCAGCCGCTCCAGCACGACCGAATCCTCGGCGGGTAGCCGGCCTGCCGCTTTCAGCCAGGGGATCACGCCGAAACAGGGCCAGCCGGTGAAGTCGCCGATCGCGGAAATCCCGTCGTCGAACAGGCTGACATCGCCGCGGAACTTGTTGATGATATAGCCGACGATCTGGGCGCGATCCTCGTCGGGCAGAATGGTATGCGTGCCGACCAGCGAGGCGATCACCCCTCCCCGGTCGATGTCGCCGACCAGCACGACCGGAACCTTGGCCCGGGTAGCAAAGCCCATATTGGCGATGTCGCCGGCACGCAGATTGATCTCGGCCGGCGATCCCGCTCCTTCGACGATCACGAGGTCGCGGCCCTCGCTGACGGTTGCGAAACTTTCGAGGACCGCTCCGAGAAGCTGCGGCTTCAAGCGCTGATAGTCGCGCCCCTTCGCCTGGCCGAAGACCTTGCCTTGCACGATGATCTGGCTGCCGGTTTCACTCTGCGGCTTCAAGAGGACCGGGTTCATGTGGATCGAGGAGGACGTGCGGGCCGCGAGCGCCTGAAGCCATTGGGCCCTGCCGATCTCGCCACCATCATCGGAGACGGCCGCGTTGTTGGACATGTTCTGCGGCTTGAAAGGGGCAACCTTCAGACCACGATTCGACGCCAGCCGGCAGAGCCCTGCGACCAGTATCGTCTTTCCGACATCAGACCCTGTCCCCTGCAACATGATCGTCCGTGTCATCGCATCCTGTCCTGTTTCCGCCTTGGCGCAGATCGCCTGTTTTTCATGGTTTTGCCGCGATCTTGCCACCAAGGTTACTGCAAATGCGACACTGCGGCAGCCTGTCGCGGGCCTTTCGTGCGCAGTTTGTCATTTGCGACGGATCATGACGGTTTGCGCTCTGGCGCAGCGTCTCGGAAGTGATTATCTGCGGCTCGAAAACAGCGCCCCGAAGAGGCGCAGCACCTAGGAAACACCCATGCTCTACATCCTGCAGAACCGCAATAGCCTCGCCATCGCCTGGAACGGTCGTGCACCGCAGCGTAAGCCTGTCGCCCGTTGGGAAGTTCGCGATCCGATCAAGGCCGCCAAGGGCTGATCGTCACTTCGGCATCTGGAATGCGGCGGTCCATCAGACCTTCGATTACCGAGCAGGTGCGCCAGAATAACAAAACGCCCCGGTACGCGATACTCGATCCGGGGCGCAACCGACAGTAACGCGCCGGCCCCTCCATCTATCGTTACAGATGTTACTGGATCGTTATCGATCGGGGCCTACCCGCATTTTTTCAATTTTTTTTGTGCGTGCCGCCGAGCATGCAAACGCCTGTCATATTGACGCAGTTGAGACACGTTAAGTCTCACGTGAGAGGGCGACCCTCCCCAGCTTCTGATCCGCCGGATACAACTGCGCGTCCATTGGGCGACCAAGGCTCGCGCCAGAGCCGAAATGCGGCAAAATCAGTCGCACCAATGGCTTGGGGCGGCGACCAGCGGAGCCAATGACTACGGCGAGAGGTTGATTTTCAGAACCAAAGACGTAGGCTGATGGTCGTGACACGCGGTCGACAGGGCACTCAGCCCCTCATGACAAGGCCCGGTCACATGAATGGCGAGCCGGCGAGACGCGCCCCGGTCACCATTCGCAGTGAAGAGAAAATTGGCAGAGCGGTGCGCAGTAGCCGTCCCTGCCCTTCCCGATGAACGCTGCAAGATAAGACTGGGAGGTCTTAACTCCATGAAGAAGCTCCTTGCTTCCACACTTCTCGCCGCGGGCCTTTACGCAGTTGCCGGGTCCGCCCAGGCTGCCGAATGCGGCGATGTCTCCATCGCAGAAATGAACTGGGCTTCGGCCGGCGTCGCTGCCTATGTCGACAAGATCATCCTGGAAAGCGGCTATGGCTGCACCGTGACCGTCGTCACCGGTGATACCATGCCGACCTTCGCCTCGATGAACGAAAAGGGCCAGCCGGACATGGCTCCGGAATTCTGGGTCAATGCCGTGCGCACCGCTCTCGACCAGGCGATTGCCGAGGGACGTCTGATCCAGGCTGCTCCGCTGCTCTCCGACGGTGGCGTTGAAGGCTGGTGGATCCCCAAGTTCATCGCAGACGCCAACCCTGACATCAAGACCGTCGAAGACGCACTGAAGCGTCCGGATCTCTTCCCGGCTCCGGAAGATCCGACCAAGGCTGCCGTGACCAACTGCCCGTCGGGCTGGAACTGCCAGGTCTCGACCGCCAACCTCTACCGTGCGCTCGGCGCAAAGGATAAGGGCTTTGAACTCGTCGACACCGGCTCGGCTGCCGGCCTCGACGGCTCGATCGCCAATGCCTTTGAAAACAAGAAGGGCTGGCTCGGCTACTACTGGGCTCCGACCGCCATCCTCGGCAAGTACGAAATGGTCAAGCTCTCCTTCGGCGTAGAGCACGACAAGGCCACCTGGGATGCCTGCACGGCCGTTCCGGATTGCGCCGATCCGAAGGTGAATGCCTATCCGGTGTCCGACGTCTACACGGTCGTCACCAAGGGCTTTGCTGAAAAGGCCGGCGTTGCCATGGACTACGTGAAGACCCGCAAGTGGGACAACGCGACCGTCGGCAAGGTTCTCGCCTGGATGGAAGAAAACCAGGGCACCAACGAAGATGGCGCCAAGCACTTCCTCGAAACCTATCCGGACATGTGGACGACCTGGGTCGCCCCTGAGGTCGCCGAGAAGATCAAGGCGTCCCTCTAAGCCTGAACTGTGTGCAAACATGCGGCGGGCTTCGGCCCGCCGCGCTTTCTGCGAAGCGGCATGCCGCATCACGCCATTCAAACGACTCCCGACGTCGCAGACGGCATGAATTCCCTTCCGGAACTCGATTAGCCTCTCACTCGGGAATATGGCATCGCCGTCAGGGCCCATCGCAGCGTTTCAAACGTCATAAAGTGCGAGGGTCGACAAGGGGAACGAGATGGCTTCGACTTTATGTAACTACCTGCCCGAAGTGCTGTGCAGGTTTCCGGAAATCGACGATACGGTCATGCGCGTCGCGCGCAAAAGTATCGACGACAGTTTCAAGGGCTTCGTCCGTGCCTACGGCAATGTGATCGATGCCGTCACCCATCCACTGCAGCTTTTCCTGAACTGGCTTGAGGCGCTGTTCGTCAACACGCCCTGGTTCATCTTCCTGGCTGTGATGGTGCTGATCGTCTATCTGACCAGCCGCAACATGCGGATCGTCGCTATCACCGTCATCGGCATGCTGTTCATCGGTTTCGTCGGGCTCTGGGAAGACACGATGATCACGCTCGCGATCGTCACCGTCTCGACACTGCTCGCGATCGTCATCGGCATTCCGATCGGCATCATGATGGCGCGTTCTGATCGTGCCCAGTCCCTGGTCAATCCGATCCTGGACGTGATGCAGACGCTGCCAAGTTTCGTCTATCTGATCCCCGTCGTCATGGTCTTCGGCATCGGCAAGGTGCCAGGCGTGATCGCGGTCGTGATCTATGCCGTGCCGCCGATGATCCGCCTGACCAATCTCGGCATCCGGCTCGTCGATCGCGAAGTCCTGGAAGCAGCCGATGCCTTCGGTTCCTCGCCGAGCCAGAAGCTGATGAACGTGCAGATTCCGCTGGCGCTGCCGACCGTCATGGCCGGCATCAACCAGACCATCATGATGTCGCTTGCCATGGTCGTGGTGGCGTCGATGATCGGTGTTGGTGGCCTCGGCAAGAACGTTCTGCAGGCCATCTCCAACCAGTTCCTGACGATCGGCTTCCTCAACGGCTTCGCGCTTGTCGCCATCGCCATCATCTTCGACCGCGCCAGCCAGGCCTATGGCAAGCGTCTTCAGCGCCATACGGAGGTGGTCCATGGCTAGTCACGACATCGAGATTCGCAATCTCTACAAGATCTTCGGGCCGAACGGCGGGGCTTTCATCGACCAGGTGAAAGCGGGTATGTCGAAGGCGGAGCTCAACGAGACGCATGGCCATGTGCTCGGCCTCAAGGACATCAACATCCAGATGCCGGGTGGCGGCATCACCGTCGTCATGGGCCTTTCCGGCTCCGGCAAGTCGACGCTGATCCGCCATATCAACCGGCTGATCGAGCCGACATCGGGCGAAGTGCTCTATGACGGCGTCGATGTCTGTCGGATGAATCCGTTGGAGCTCCGGGAGTTCCGCCGCCACAAGACGGCGATGGTGTTCCAAAAGTTCGCGTTGCTGCCGCATCGCACCGTGCTGGAAAACACTGTCTACGGCCTCGACATTCAGGGCATTCCGCGTTCGAAGAGCGAGGATATCGGTCGTCGCTGGATCGATCGCGTCGGTCTCTCCGGCTTTGAGAGCCACTATCCGAACCAGCTGTCCGGCGGCATGCAGCAGCGTGTCGGTCTGGCGCGGGCGCTGTCCAACGATGCCGACATACTGTTGATGGATGAAGCCTATTCGGCGCTCGATCCGCTTATCCGCGTCGACATGCAGACGGTGCTTCTCGACCTGCAGCAGGAGCTGAAGAAGACCGTTGTCTTCATCACCCACGATCTGGACGAAGCGCTGCGGCTCGGTGACAAGATCGCGATCCTGCGCGACGGCGAAGTCATCCAGCAGGGCACCGGCCAGGAAATCGTTCTGCAGCCGGCCGACGACTACATCTCCGCCTTCGTCAAGGAAGTGAATCGCGGCCGCGTGATCCGTCTCGATACAATCATGGGTCCTGTCGCCGGCCCAAGCGAAGGGCTTGCCCTGCCCGGCGGAACGGTTCTGGAAGCGGCAGCCCGGATCATGACGGATGCCCGCCAATCGAGCACCATCGTTACGGATGATGCCGGCACACCGATCGGTCGCGCGGACCTGCAGCAGATCATCTCCGCCATGGTCACGCCGAAGAGCCACGAAGATAAACAGCTCGCGGCGGAGTAGCGCTTTTCTCTCCCTCAAGGGAGATGCGGCTCAACGGCCCCGCACAGTGCGGGGCCATTGTCGTTTTGGAGATTGAAACCATATAAAGACTTCTTTATATGATCACCATGACAAAGAGAGGAACCGCCATGGCAACCCCGTCCAATCCGCTTTCCGAACTGCTGGCCGAAAAGGGCGTGCTGCTCGCCGATGGAGCCACCGGCACCAATCTTTTCGCGCAAGGTCTTGAGGCCGGCGAAGCACCCGAACTCTGGAACGAGGCGCAGCCGGAAAAGATCGTCAAGCTGCATCAGGATTTCGTCGATGCCGGCGCCGACATCATCCTCACCAACTCCTTCGGCGGCACGCGCCATCGCCTGAAACTGCACCATGCCCAGGACCGCGTCCACGAGCTGAACAAGAAGGCCGCTGAAATCGCGCGCTCGGTTGCCGACAAGGCGCCGCGCAAGGTGATCGTCGCGGGATCCGTCGGTCCGACCGGCGAGTTGTTGATCCCGCTCGGCGCGATGTCCTACGAGGATGCTGTCGCAGCCTTCGTCGAGCAGATGGAGGGCCTCAAGGCCGGTGGTGCGGATGTTGCCTGGATCGAGACGATGTCGTCGGCGGATGAAATCCGCGCGGCTGCGGAAGCTGCAGTAAAGGTCGGCATGCCCTACACGTTTACCGGCTCGTTCGACACGGCCGGCAAGACCATGATGGGCCTGCACCCGAAGGACATCCACGGTGTTGCGCCGGACATCGGCGCCGGCCCGCTGGCTGTCGGCGCCAATTGCGGCGTGGGAGCCTCCGACATCCTCCAGAGCCTGCTCGACATGACCGGCGCGAACCCGGAGGCGGTCGTGATCGTCAAGGGCAATTGCGGCATTCCGGAATTCCGGGGCGCGGAGATCTTCTATTCGGGTACGCCGCCGCTGATGGCGGATTATGCTCGCCTCGCCCGTGATGCCGGTGCAAAGATCATCGGCGGTTGCTGCGGGACGTCCTGTGATCACCTTGCCGCCATGCGCAAGGCACTCGACGACTATACGCCCGGCCCGCGCCCGACGCTGGAGGTGATCGTCGATCGCATCGGGCCGCTGCGCAACAAGACTGCGGACGAGAGCGGTGCGCAGGAAAGCAGCCGACGTCCGCGTCGCCGCGGCAACTGATCTCCACCAGAGAGCAAAATGACAAAGGGCGCCTGTGGGCGCCCTTTCTGATTCTGGAATGCGGGATGCGATCAGCCGACGAAGGCGCGTTCGATGACGAATTCGGCCGGCTTGTTGTTGGCGCCTTCAGTGAGGCCAGCCTTTTCCAAAAGTTCCTTGGTGTCTTTCAGCATCGCGGTCGAGCCGCAGATCATGCCGCGATCGATCGCGGGATCGAGTGGGGGCATGCCGAGATCGGTGAACATCTTGCCGTTCGCGATCAGGTCCGTGATGCGGCCCTGGAAGGGATAGTCTTCGCGGGTGACCGTCGCATAGTGCTTGAGCTTGTCGCCGACGAGTTCGGCGAGGAATTCGTGGTTTTTGATCTCGTCCACGAGGTCGAAGCCGTATTTCAGCTCGGCGACGTCGCGGCAGGTGTGGGTGAGGATGACTTCCTCGAACTTCTCATAGGTCTCTGGATCGCGGATCAGGCTCGCGAAGGGCGCGATGCCGGTGCCGGTCGAGAACATGTAGAGGCGCTTGCCGGGGGTGAGCGCGTCGAGAACGAGGGTGCCAGTCGGCTTCTTGCGCATCAGGACCTTGTCACCCGGCTGGATGCGCTGCAGGTGCTGTGTGAGCGGACCGTTCGGCACCTTGATCGAGAAGAATTCGAGTTCTTCATCCCAGGACGGGCTTGCGATCGAGTAGGCGCGGTAGATCGGCTTGCCCTCGACCATCAGGCCGATCATAGCGAATTCGCCCGAACGGAAACGGAAGCCGGCCGGTCGCGTCATGCGGAAGCGGAAGAGATGGTCGGTGTAATGCGTGACGCTCAGCACCGTCTCGGCGAATACGCCTTCGGGTATGATCAGTTCAGCATTGTCGGTCTTCACAGGAGCATTCATAGGCTGTCGGTCCTATCGTTCTGTCGATTGGGAAGAGCCTATAATCCAGACCGTCCCATTCCACAATTCAGCCGGCATGCAGATTTCGCAGCCGAGATATCCATTAAAGCGAAGGCGGCATCCTTGACCGAGGTCAATTCGCCGCCCTTACATAGCGATTTCTATAAGTCTCAGGCGCCGGTGGAGCCAAGACGACGCCAGCTGAAACCACCGACGGCCTGGGAATCCCGAGCGGTCGGCTGGTAGCGCTGGGCAACGCCCGTGAGACAGTTTTCGGAAAGCCTGCGCTGGGCAACCGGATTGGTGACGGCGAAGCTGTCGAAGCCGGTGCGCAGCATCAGCGGCACCTGGTCGATCAGCACGTCGCCGACGGCACGAAGCTCGCCCGCATAGCCCAGACGTTCGCGCAGCAGCGTTGCATGGCTGAAGCCACGGCCATCGTTGAAGGCCGGGAAGGCCACGGCGATCAGCGCGATGCGATCGAGATGCGGCTCCAGCTTCTTTACGTCATCGGCGGGCGCGATGAACACGCCGAGGCCGACGTCATTGGTTTCAGCGACCGCTTCGAGGAAGGCGTCCATCGGCAGAAGGGGTTTTTCGCCCTCGCCTGCCTTGCGCTCTTCCGTCTCGGTCACCCAGATGTCGCCTTCGACGAAACCGGTTTCTTTCCAGATCTTGGTCATGTGTCTTCCAGTCTCAGGCTGCTTCGACGGCAGCGTTGCCGTAGAGCGCGTCCTTGAAGGGCTTCGGGCCGACGCGGCGATAGGCTTCGAGGAAGGTTTCCTTGGGGTCGAGGCGCAGACCGAGATAGGTGTCGACGATCGTCTCAACAGCGTCGGTTACCTTTTCCGGCTCGAAGCCGCGACCGATGATTTCGCCGATCGAGGAGTTCTCGTCGCCGGAACCGCCCAGCGTGATCTGGTAGAGCTCGGCACCCTTCTTCTCCACACCCAGCAGGCCGATATGACCGACATGGTGGTGGCCGCAGGCATTGATGCAGCCGGAGATCTTGATCTTGAGTTCGCCGATCTCTTCCTGGCGGGCCTGGGAGCCGAAGCGCTCCGAGATCGCCTGGGCGACCGGGATCGAGCGCGCATTGGCGAGCGCGCAGTAGTCCAAGCCGGGACAGGCGATCATGTCAGTGATCAGGTTGGAATTGGCGGTCGCCAGCCCTGCCTTTTCCAGTGCCTGATAGAGCGGATAGAGATCGCCCTTGGCGACATGCGGCAGGATCAGGTTCTGTTCGTGGCTGACGCGGATCTCGTCGAAGGCGTAGCGCTCGGCGAGATCGGCCACCAGATCCATCTGCGCATCCGAAGCGTCGCCCGGCGTGCCGCCGATCGGCTTCAGCGAGATCGTCACCATGGCGTGGTCGGGATGGCGGTGTTCCTGAACGTTGTGGCGTACCCAGGAACCAAAAGCGGGATCCGCCTTCTGCGCACGGGCAAGGGCTTCCCAACCGTCCGGGCGGGCGGTGAGTGCCGGCGGGGCGAAATAGGTTTCGATGGCGCGGATATCACCTTCCGGCAGCTTCAGCTCGCTGTCCTGGATTTCGGCAAATTCAGCGTCCACCTGACGGGTCAGTTCTTCAACACCGGTCTCGTGGACGAGGATCTTGATGCGCGCCTTGTACTTGTTGTCGCGGCGACCGTGCAGATTGTACACCCGCACGATGGCGGTGATGTAGGTCAGCAGGTCTTCCTCGGGCAGGAAGTCGCGGATCTTCTTGGCGATCAGCGGCGTGCGGCCCTGGCCACCGCCGACATAAACGGCAAAGCCAAGTTCGCCCGCTTCGTTCTTCTTCAGCTGCAGGCCGATGTCATGCACCTGGATCGCGGCACGGTCCTTGTCGGCGCCGGTGACGGCAATCTTGAACTTGCGCGGCAGGAAGGAGAATTCCGGATGCAGCGAGGACCACTGGCGGAGGATCTCGGCATAGGGGCGCGGATCGGCGACTTCGTCTGCGGCAGCGCCGGCGAAATGATCGGCGGTCACGTTGCGGATACAGTTGCCCGAGGTCTGGATGGCGTGCATCTCGACGCTTGCGAGATCTTCCAGGATAGCCGGCGTGTCCGAGAGCTTCGGCCAGTTGTACTGGATGTTCTGGCGGGTGGTGAAGTGACCATAGCCGCGGTCATACTTGCGGGCGATATGCGCCAGCATGCGCATCTGCTTGGAGTTCAGCGTGCCATAGGGAATGGCGACGCGGAGCATATAGGCATGAAGCTGGAGATAGACGCCGTTCATGAGGCGCAGCGGCTTGAAAGCATCTTCCGCAAGCTCGCCCGACAGGCGGCGAGCCACCTGGTCGCGGAACTGTTCTACGCGCGCCGACACAAAAGCGTGGTCGAATTCGTCATAACGATACATGTCTTACCTCAGGCCTCAAGCCGCGATGAATGCAGGGTCGGCATAACCATGCCCTTCCGCATATGCAATGGTCGGACCTTCCGCCCGGATACGCTCGCGCAGGCGCAGCGGACGCAGCTTGCCATCCTTTTCCTCGATCTCGATGACGTTGACATCGACTACGAGGTTGCTGGCGAAGGCCTGCTTGCCCGCGGCTTCGAGGGCATCGACCGCCTCAGCATGGCGCGCGACAAAGGCTTCCTGCAGACGCTCGGTCCACTGGCCATTGGCGTCCAGCCATACGGCGATGCCGTCGGTCAGGCGGTTTGCTGTGAGAACCTTGTCTACCATCCTCAAATCCTTGCAAGTTGCGGTTCGGCCGAGACAAGCGCGCCAAGCGGCTCGGAACGGCTGAAATCGGCGCCGGCGACTGCGTCGCCGATGATGACCATGACCGGACCTGATAGCTCTGTGCGAGCTTCCAGGCCTGGCAATTCCTTCAATGTGCCATGCAGCAGGCGGCTGTCACGGCGGCCGGCATTCTCGACGACGGCGACCGTCGTGTCCTCGGCCAGGCCGCCAGCCATCAGGCGCTCAGCGACGGAGGCGGCAACCGTGCGGCCCATATATACGGCGACGGTGGCACCCGACAGTGCGAGACGCGCCCAATCCGGCAGCACATTACCCTGAAGATCGTGGCCGGTGGTGAAGACCAGCGACGAAGAGACGCCGCGCAGCGTCAGTGGCAGTTCGAAATCGGCGGCGGCGGCCAGCGCCGACGTGACGCCCGGCACGATCTCATAGGCGATGCCTGCGTCACGAAGGGCAGCCATTTCCTCGCCTGCACGGCCGAAGACCAGTGGATCGCCCGACTTCAGACGCACGACGCGTTTACCGGCATGGCCGAGTTCGACGAGGAGCGCGTTGATCTCGCTTTGAGACTTCGAGTGGCAGCCCTTGCGCTTGCCGACCGGAATGCGCTCGGCATCGCGGCGGCCCATGTCGACGACTTCGCGGGGCACCAGTGCATCGTAGACGATGACGTCACATTCCATCATCAGGCGGTGGGCGCGCAGCGTCAGCAGATCCTCGGCGCCTGGGCCGGCACCGACAAGAAACACGCGGCCTTCCACACGGTCAGCGGCAACGCCCTTGAGGATGCGGGTTGCTTCGCGCCGGGCGAGGCTAATCTCATCGGCTTCAACATGGTCTGCGACCTTGCCCTTGAAGAAATCGCGCCAGAACAGCCGGCGCGGCGCTCCACGGGGCACGAGGCGGTCGACGGCGCGGCGATAGGAATTGGCGAGACGGCCGAGCTTGCCGAGCGAACGCGGCAGGAGACGGTCGATGTCGGCGCGGATCATCTGCGCGAGCACCGGGCCCACGCCTTCAGTTCCGATAGCCACAGCAATCGGTGCGCGGTTGACGAGGGCTGGCGTGTAGAAATCGCAATAGTCGGGCTGGTCGACGGCATTGGCCGGAATGCGGGCAGCGCGGGCGGCGGCCACGATCTCGCGGTCGAGAGCGCCCTCACCCGTTGCAGCAAACACCAGGCGCGCGCCATCCACCTGGGTGGGCTCGAAGGGCAAAGCCACCTGTTCGATGCCGTGCTGGGCGAGAAAGGCAGCGTAATCCTCTTCCGGGGCATCTGTGTAGGCGACGATGCGGGCTTCGGTATTCTTCAGCAAGCGCGCCTTCGCATAGGCCTCGTCGCCGTTTCCGAAAACGGCGGTGACCTCATTCTCGACCTTGAAGAAGGCCGGAAAGACCGAAAGCTGTTTGTCCTGCTGTGCCATGAATCATCCGCTGCGAGAGTGCTGCACTATCGCGTTTTGTCTTTAACATTTGAAGAAACAGAAATTCCTTCGCCCTGCACCTTGCGTATTTCTGTCCTAGTGCCTCCGCCGTTGCGAGCAAAATGCACCGAGTTTCGTCCAGACGGATCGCTCGCCCGGGCCAGAGCCATCAAGCGTGCCAAAAAGTTGGAGACAGAGCATCATTTCCCTTTCGGCGGATCCTCTGCAAGCGCTAGGATCGCATTGCACAAGACTGCGGAGCGCGCCACCTTGACCTCACCCGAACTCACCCGCCGACTTCTCGACGTGATCGAACACGACATCCTGCCCCTGACCGCCCGTGGCGTTGCCGCCGGCAACAAGGTGTTCGGCGCGGCGATCCTGCGCAAGTCCGACCTGTCGCTGGTGCTGGCGGAGACGAACAACGAACTCGAAAACCCGCTCTGGCATGGCGAAGTGCATACGCTGAAACGTTTCTACGAACAGGGCGAGCGGCCAAACACCAAGGACCTGATTTTCCTGTCGACGCATGAACCCTGCACAATGTGCATGTCAGCGATCACCTGGGCGGGCTTCGACAACTTCTACTATTTCTTCAGCCATGAAGACAGCCGAGACGCTTTTGCGATCCCCCATGATCTGAAGATCCTCAAGGAAGTCTTCGGTCTGGAGCCCGGCGGCTATCGCCGGCAGAACGCCTTCTGGCTGAGCCATGCGATGATCGAGATGGTGGCCTCCGCCAGCGATGCCGATCGCCCTGCCCTGTTCGAACAGGTGAGCCGGATCAAGGCGCAATACGACCTGTTGTCGGAAAACTATCAGTCGTCCAAGGGCGACAACGACATTCCGCTCAATTGAGCGAGCCACACGGGATTACAATGGAAGCCTCCACCGACATCAACCGCCTGCTCGAGATCATGGCGGCGCTGCGCCAGCCCGACACGGGTTGCCCTTGGGACATCGTCCAGACATTCGAGACGATCAAGCCCTATACGATCGAGGAAGCTTATGAGGTCGCTGATGCGATCGAGCGCAAGGATCCGGACGATCTCTGCGAGGAGCTGGGCGATCTCTTGCTGCAGGTGGTCTTCCACGCCCGTATCGCTGAAGAGGCCGGACAGTTCAATTTCGGCGACGTCGTCGAAGCCATCACGCGCAAGATGATCCGGCGCCATCCGCATGTGTTTGCGCGATCCGATGCCGATACGCCCGAGGCGGTCAAGGCACAGTGGGACACGATCAAGCAACAGGAGAAGGCGGAACGCCTCGCACGGCGCGCGGCCCGCGGCTCGGCTGCTGATCCTGACACCGGCTATCTCGGCTCAGTGCAGCGCTCCTTCCCGGCACTCACAGAAGCACTGAAGCTGCAGGAGCGTGCGGCCAAGGTCGGCTTCGACTGGTCTGAAGCTGCTCCCATCCTCGACAAGATCGAGGAGGAGATCGGCGAATTGCGCGAGGCGCTGGGCGAAAACAAGCCTGACAAGGTCAAGGACGAACTCGGCGACCTGATCTTTGCGCTCGTCAATATCGGCCGGCATGTTGGGGCAGAACCGGAACAGGCTCTGCGTGGAACGAATACGAAGTTCCGAAATCGTTTCAGTTATATAGAAACTTCTCTTAAGGCATCAGGTGAGACACTCGAAGCAGCTTTCCTGGAACGGATGGAAGAGCTGTGGCAGGCAGCAAAAGGCATCCAGCGGCAGATTGGTTGAACCAGCATGAAGCTCACTGGACTTGATGTGGCCATTGCCGGCGCTGGCGTCGGGGGACTGGCTCTCGGCACCATGCTCGCCCGGTTCGGCGCCTCCGTGACACTCTACGACCAGATGGATGCGCCACGTCCGGTGGGCTCCGGCTTCGTGCTGCAGCCGACGGGGGCTCAGGTTCTGGCGGCCATGGGCCTGCTCGATCCGGTCGCCGTACGCGGGCGACGCATCGACCGGATGGTCGGACGGTTGAAGGACGGCGGCAAGCCTGTGCTTGACGTCCGCTACCGGTCTGGCGAATTCGGGATCGCTGTCCAGCGGGTGGCGCTGTTCGACACCTTGTTCGAGGCGGCTCGCGAAGCCGGTGTGGCTTTCGAGGCGTCGGCACGGATCAGCGACGTCGAGCCGGGGCCTCGTGCTTGTCTCGTCTTCAAGGATGGTGCTCGATCATCACAAGCAGACCTCGTCATCGATGCCATGGGGGCCAATTCCCCGATCGGCAGTCGACCGGATAGCGAACTCAGCTACGGCGCGCTCTGGGCAACGGTGCCCTTCCCCGATGGCGGGCCATTCCAGGAAAACCTGCTCGAACAGCGCTATGGCCGTGCCTCACGGATGGCCGGTGTGCTGCCGGTCGGGACCGCCCGCGAAGGGGCGCCCGCCATGGCGACCTTCTTCTGGAGCCTGCGTACCAGTGATCATCCCGCGTGGGTCAAGGCTGGCCGCGACGCTTGGCTGGAGGCGGTGGGCAAGCTGTGGCCCGATGCGCTTCCGCTCGCGGCTGCCGCGGAGCCGGTTCATGCGCGCTATCGCCACCAGACACGTTCGCCGGTGATCGGGCGGCACGCGCTGAAGATCGGGGATGCCTGGCATGCGACAAGCCCACAGCTCGGCCAGGGCGCCAACATGGCGCTGCTCGACGCTGCATCGCTCGCCTCGGCCCTCGTCCACGCAGAGGATATCGATGCCGCGATCGCGCAGCATCTGCGGCAAAGGCAGATGCATGTGCGCAGCTACCAGTTCCTCAGTCGGGTGCTGACGCCCTTCTACCAATCGGACAGTCGCCTGCTGCCTGCCTTGCGGGATCACCTGATCGCGCCCGTGACGACGCTGCCAGGCGTGCGATCCATCATCTCGACGCTTGTGACGGGCGATCTTCTCGATCCGGTCGGTCGGCTGCGGCTCTCCGAGACATTCGGTCAGAACGCAGTGGCCCAGTCGCACACGTAATCGTCCATTCGCAGCAGTCGTTGCCCTTGGCTTGGCAGCGGGGGTGCAGGACCGAGACTTGGGTTGCGGTCAAGGTGGCGAAGAGGCGTTCGAATACGGCACCATGCCAGGGGCAGCCGGGGGTCGCGAGCGGGTTTTCCTGGATTGCAAGGTGAATGACTGGTCGCCTCCAGCCGTGGACCTCCCCTGAAAACACGCCGCTTCCGGCAAATGTCCAGGCATGGGCGGAGATGGCGCGGCTAAGCACCCGCGCAGAAATGGCGGTCGGCAGACGCGGCAACAACCAGCGAGCCGGTTTCGGTATGCGGTACGCTAGCAGATACTGGCCCGTGCGGTGTCCGGCTTCCGCCAGGACGCGGGCGGCGTCCTGATCCGACAAGGTGTCGCAAAGCACGGCGAACAGCCGCTGCGGCTCTCGTTCATCCAGCATCGTACCGGGTGGGGCGGCGTAGCGATGGCCGATGCCCGCTCGGTCGAAGATCTGCCGCGCCGTCTCGTCGCCAAACAGCGCCGCGAGCGCCTGCCCCGTCTGGATGACAGCATTGGGGCCGATCCGGGCTGGCGGCCTGGCTTCACGGGCGCCTTCTGCGACATCGTCGTCGTACAGTCGCGCCAAGCTGCTGTCAGACGTGGGCATCGTGGCTCTCCGGCCCTCCGCCGCAAACAAGCACGGGTGTCCGCGCCTCTTCCGCCGCCCCAGCCTTTCGAGCTCGCAACTGGCTTGCCCGGTCGGAAGCCGCCTGCCAGTCGTCGATCTGGGCCGGTGCGATCTTGCGGGTCATGTCGAAGCCGAAATCGACCTTTTCCTTTGACTGCGGGCCCCAATAATTGTGCTTGCCGAGATCGTAGAATTTCCGTTCGAAGCCGGCTTTCATGAAGGCCTTGAGACAGCCGAGAAGATAGCGCCGCCGAAAGCCTTTGCCGCGCCAGGGGTAGTGGAAGAGCGCCTTGATCATGTAGAAGCGGCGGTAATTGTTCATGACGCGGTCGAGCAGTTCGGCGCGGTCCATGGCGTCGGGTTTCATGATCGGCGTGACGAAGTTGTATTTCGAGAAGTCGAAGATCTCGACCTTGTCGCCGAGTTCCTGAAACAGCGGCGAGAAGGGCCAGGGCGTGTACATGGCCCAGTTGGCGAGATCCGGGTTCCAGTCGCGCGCCATGCGATAGGTTTCCTCCAGCGTCTCCGCCGTCTCGTTTTCCAGCCCGACGATGAACTGCGCCTCGGTGAAGATGTCGGCTTCGCGCAGCAGGCGGATCGCCTTCTTGTTCTCAGCGACCTTGGTCTCCTTGTTGAAGCGATCGAGCTTCAGCTGGGCGGCAGCTTCCGTGCCGAGCGAGACATGCACGAGGCCAGCCCTGCGATAGAGCGCCAGATATTCCTCGTCGCGGATGATGTCGGTGACGCGGGTGTTGATGCCCCATTTCACCTTGTCCGGCAGGCCGCGCGCGATCAGCTCCTCGCAGAAGGCGATGAACTTCTTGCGGTTGATTGTGGGTTCCTCGTCGGCGAGAATGAAGAAGCCGACCTGATGGTCGTTGACCAGTTTCTCGATCTCGTCGACCACCTTTTTCGGATCGCGGATGCGGTAGTCGCGCCAGAACTTCCACTGCGAGCAGAAGGAGCAGGTGAAGGGGCAACCGCGCGCCATGTTGGGGATCGCGACGCGTACGCCGAGAGGCACGTAAATGTATTTCTCCCATTCGAGCAGCGTCCAGTCGGGATCGACGGCATCGAAGTTCTTGACGGTGGGGGCGGCCGGCGTGGCGATGATCTTGCCGTCGTCGGTGATGTAAGCGAGGCCCTTGATGCCCGCCCTCGCCTCCTTCCAGGTGCCGGCGGCAAAGGCGCGGGCGAGCTCGAAGATGATCTCCTCGCCCTCGCCGCGGACGATCACGTCGATCCAAGGCGCCTCGGTCAGCACCTGCTGGTACATGAAGGTGGCATGGATGCCGCCAAGAACGCGGAGCGCCTGTGGGCAGACCTCTTTTGCAATCTCGAGGCAGCGCTCGGCCATGTAGATCGACGGGGTGATCGCGGTGCAGCCGATCAAATCCGGCTGAAGGCGGCGCAATTCGTCACGCAGCCGGTCCTCGGTCATGTCGTTGGTCATCGCATCGAGGAAATGAATATCGGTGAACCCGGCCGACTTCAGCGCCCCGCCGAGATAGGCGACCCAGGCGGGTGGCCAGTTGCCGGCAATCTCGGCGCCGCCGGAATGGTAGTTCGGATGAATGAAGACGACGCGCATGACCACCTCCCATGTGTGTAAACAAAAGTTGACACACATGGCGGCGCGATCAGTTGACCTGGATCAAGAGGTCATCACGCCTTTGGTCAGCGCTCCCAGTCTTCCTTAACCGTGGGCTGCAGTCCGCCGAGCTTGCGCTCCAACTCGTTGGCCTGGCGATCGGTCAGGCGCACGTCGAGACTGACGGAGCCGTCCTCGTGATCCTCGCGGCCCTCGACGACCGCGTTCTCGTAGAGCCAGGAGATAACGGCATGTTTGTCGGCCGGAATGGTGATCGTCGCCTCGGTCAACACGCCGGACAGGCGCTGCGAGATGATGTCGATCAGTGTGTCGACGCCCTCGCCCGTTATGGCGGAGACCGGCAGGACGTTTGCGCGACCGGCTGCCTTCTGCAGAATGCCGTCGTGGTTCTCCGGGTCGAGACGGTCGATCTTGTTCCAGATCTCGATGATCCGTTCCGAGCGCTCCTTCTCGTCGATGCCGAGATCGTCGAGGATGCGCAGGACATCGGCCGACTGTGCGCCATTGTCAGGATCCGACATGTCGCGGACATGCAGGATGAGATCGGCTTCCAGCACCTCTTCCAGTGTTGCGCGGAAGGCGGCAACGAGGTGGGTCGGCAGGTCGGAGATGAAACCAACGGTGTCAGACATGATCACGGTGCGGCCATGCGGCAGCTTCATGCGGCGGAGCGTCGGATCGAGCGTCGCAAATAGCATGTCTTCGGCGAGCACGCCCGCACCGGTGATGCGGTTGAACAGCGTCGATTTGCCGGCATTGGTGTAGCCAACGAGGGCGACGATCGGATGCGGCACCTTGCGGCGCTTGGCGCGGTGCAGTTGACGGGTGCGGACCACCTGTTCAAGCTCGCGCTCGAGCTTGATGATCTTGTCCTGCAGCATGCGCCGGTCGGCTTCGATCTGGGTTTCACCCGGACCACCCATGAAGCCCGCGCCGCCGCGCTGGCGCTCAAGGTGGGTCCAGGAACGGACCAGACGGCCCTTCTGGTAGTTCAGATGCGCGAGGTCGACCTGCAGCGTGCCTTCCTTGGTGGAGGCGCGGCGACCGAAGATTTCCAGGATCAGGCCCGTGCGGTCGATGACCTTGGCGCCCCATTCCTTCTCAAGATTGCGCTGCTGAACCGGGGTGAGCGGATGATCGACGATGACGAGGCCCGCGTCGAATTCGTCGAGCAGCGCCTTCACCTCGGCGATCTTGCCGGATCCCATGAGTGTTGCGGGTCGTGGCTGGCTAACTGTGACGATCAAGCCTTGAACGATGGTGAGATCGATGGCGCGGGCAAGACCGATCGCCTCTTCGAGACGCGCTTCATTCGAGCGGCTCGGGGCCGGCGGAGCGCCTTCGGGAAGAGGCTGCGCCTTTGCCTGCTTCAGGACAGGAACGAGCACGAGTGCCCGCATGTCATCCCGGCGCTTTTCGTCCTCCGGGATGATCGATTCGTTCTTTGTATCGCGGCTGGTGATGATCTCAGTCCTGTCCGGAAGAGGCTTCGTCGTTCTCGAACATCGTCATCGGCTGGCCGGGCATGATGGTCGAGATGGCGTGCTTGTAGACCAGCTGGGAATGGCCGTCGCGACGCAGGAGAACACAGAAATTGTCGAAGGATGTCACGACACCGGTGAGCTTAACGCCGTTGATCAGGAAGATCGTCAGCGAAATCTTCTGCTTTCGCACGGTGTTGAGGAAAAGATCCTGCAGATTCTGAGAACGTTCCGCCATGGCGCCGCTTCTTTCTTTTTTGCCGGTGCTTTGTCGACCGGTGTGATTATTGTTTGACAGCTGGTCCGCTTGGGGAATTGGCCCCTCGCCCCTCCGCCGAAAAAACGTGGTATCAAATCACCGTCTTTTCCGCAACGTCGAAAAAGGCGGAACGGATCCGTTCGGCCATGGCGCCAGGGTGGCCATTGGCGATCGGCTGGCCATCGATATCGACGATCGGGAAGCAGATGCTGGTTGCAGCGGTGATAAAGACTTCGCGGGCCGAGAGCATCTCTTCGCGGGAGAACTCACGTTCCTGCACCTCTATCCCAAGCTTTGCCGTCACATCCATCAGCCCGGTGCGGGTGATGCCGCGCAGGATGCCCTGGTTGGCGGGGCGGGTGACAAGAACGCCGTCCTTGTCGACGATCCAGACATTGGTTGCCGCGCCTTCAGTCACCATACCTCGGGCGTCGACGTAAATGGCTTCCTGTGCGCCCTTTTCCTTTGCCGCCTGACGGGCCATGGCATTGGGCAGAAGCCCGACAGTCTTGATATCGACTCGGTCCCAGCGATTGTCGGGAAGCGTGATTGCCTTCAAGCCCTTTTCGTTTTTCGTCGCAATTACCGCCGGATCGGTGATCTTGGCTGTGATGACGAGGCTCGGCGGGGTATCCGGCGACGGATAGACGTGGTCGCGGCGGGCGACGCCGCGTGTCACCTGGAGATAAAACAGGCCGTTCTTCACCCGGTTGCGGCGGGCGACCTCGCGGATGACCTGGGTGAGTGCTCCCCGGCTCATCGGGCGCCTCATGGCAAGCTCCGACAGAGAGCGATCCAGGCGATCCAGATGCCGGGTCAGATCGACGATGACACCGTGGCGGATTTCACAGACCTCGTAGACACCGTCAGCGAATTGATAGCCGCGATCCTCGATATGCACGCCCGCCTCGGAATGCGGCAGATAGCGACCGTTGACATAGGCAATGCGCGGCATGGGGTTGTGAACCTTCAGAAATACTGGATCGAAACGCGGAAGAGCTGCTCGACATGGCGAACGGCCTCTGCAGCGGCGAAGAGAACCACGCGGTCCTTGGCCTTGATCTTGGTGTCGCCATCGGGGCGGATCACGGTCTTGTCGCGCAGGATCGCGCCGATGCGCAGGCCAGGCGGCAATTCAAGCTCCCGGAAGGGCTTGCCGACGAGCGGAGAGGTTTCCAGCGCCTCCGCCTCGATCACTTCGGCCTTGCCCTTCTGGACGGCATAGACGGCGCGAATGCGGCCCTTGCGGACATGCTGCAACACGCGGGAAATGGTGACGGCGCGCGGGTTGATGTGGGCATCGATCCCGATCGACGTCGCCAGTTCGTGGAAGGACGGGCTGTTGATCAGTGCCATGCCCGACTTGCAGCCGAGGCGCTTGGCCATGGCGGCACTCAGGATATTGGTCTGGTCGTTGTTGGTGAGCGTCACCATCAGGTCGGCATCCTGGATGTCGGCCTGCTGGAGGATGTTCTGGTCGAGTGCCGATCCGTGCAGGACGATGCCGTCCTTCAGCTGGTCGGAGACCGCAAGCGCGCGCTCACGATCGTTCTCGATGATCTTCAGGCGGGTTTTCGGCTGCATCTCCTCGATGGCGCGGGCGACGTAGTAGCCGATATTGCCACCGCCGGCGATGACGATGCGACCGGCTTCCTGCTCCTCATGGCCGAAGAGGCCGAGCGTGCGGCGGGCGTGGTCGCGCTGGCAGATCACATAGGCGAGGTCGCCGACCTGCAGGTGATCCTGCGAGCGCACGACATTCAGGCGGCTGTTGCGATAGATGGCGCAGACCGTCGCCATGAGGTCGGGAAAGAGTTCGCTCAGCTGGTTGAGCGGAGTGTCGACGACAGGGCAATCTTCCATGCATTCGATGGCGAGCATGGCAATATGGTCGTCGGCGAAGCGCACGATGTCGGTGGCGCCGGGGAAGGAAATGCGCCGCAGAACCATCTTGCCGACCTCAATCTCCGGCGAAATGGTCACGTCGATCGGCAGGTTGTCACGGCTGAAGAGATCGGAATATTCCGGCCGCAGATAGTTCTGCGAACGAATACGGGCGATCTTGGTCGGGACGTTGAACAGCGAATGGGCGACCTGACAGGCGGTCATGTTGATTTCGTCGTAGAGCGTCACGGCAATCAGCATTTCGGCCTGATCGGCGCCGGCCCTCGCCAGCACATCCGGATGGGCGCCGTGGCCGACATAGCCGCTCACATCCAGCGTCTCGGTGATATGCGAGACGAGCGAGGCGGAGGTGTCGATGACCGAGACGTCGTTGCCTTCTTGGGAGAGACGCTCGGCAATGCCGTAACCGACCTGGCCCGCGCCGCAGATGATGACTTTCATTCTATGCTTCCTGCCCCAGGATCGGTTCTACCGGACTCGGTTCGACCGCTTATACGCCAAGCGACTTCAGTTTGCGATGGAGGGCTGAGCGTTCCATGCCGACGAATTCCGCCGTGCGTGAAATGTTGCCACCGAAACGGTTGATCTGGGCAATCAGGTAGTCTCGTTCGAACATTTCACGCGCCTCGCGCAGGGGCAGCGTCATGATATGCGTGTCGTTGCGGGCCGAAACCTTCGGCAGCATGTCGGAGAGATCCTGCGGCAACATCTCGGCCGTGATCGGCGCTTCGGGGCTGTCGCCCTGGGCGAGGATCATCAGGCGTTCGATGTTGTTGCGCAACTGACGGATATTGCCCGGCCAGTCATTCGCCTGGAGGACCGCCATGGCGTCCTCGCCGATCTTGCGCTGGCGGATGCCGGCCTGCTCGGAGACCTGGCGCATGAACATGTCGACGAGGAAGGGGATGTCCTCGCGGCGCTCGGCAAGCGCCGGCACCTTTACCGGCACGACGGCCAGGCGATGGAAGAGGTCTTCCCGGAAGCGCCCCTCGGCGATCAGGCTTTCGAGATTGTAGGCGCTGGAGGAAATGATGCGCACATCCACCTTCACGCGCTTGGAGCCGCCGATGCGCTCGAACTGCTGCTCGACGAGCACGCGCAGGATCTTGTTCTGGGTCTCGCGCGGCATTTCGCCGATTTCGTCGAGATAGAGAATGCCGCGATGGGCTTCCTCCAGCGCACCGATGCGGCGGGGCTGGCCGGGCGTGCCTTCGGTGCCGAACAGCGCCATCTCCATACGGTCCGGCGTGATCGCCGCCGCATTCAACGAGACGAACGGCCCGACAGAGCGGGTCGAACGCTTGTGGATCATGCGGGCGACCAGTTCCTTGCCGGAGCCAGAGGGGCCGAAGATCATGATGCGGCTGTTGGTCGGCGCGACCTTCTCGATCGTCTGGCGGAGCTGCGAGACGGCGACCGAGGTGCCGATGAGTTCGATCGCGTCACCGGTCCGGCGCTTGAGTTCGGAGACCTCACGCTTGAGCTTGGAATTTTCCAGCGCGCGCTCGGCGATCAGGATGAGGCGATCGGCCTTGAAGGGCTTTTCGATGAAGTCGAAGGCGCCGCGCTTGATGGCCGAGACAGCCGTCTCGATATTGCCGTGACCGGAGATCATTACGACCGGCAGATCAGGATGGCGTGCCTTGATTTCGTCGAGCAGCGAAAGGCCATCAAGCCGGCTGCCCTGCATCCAGATGTCGAGGAAGACCAGACGCGGGACACGGTCGGAGATGGCGGCAAGCGCGCTGTCGGCATCATGGGCGGTGCGGGTCTCGTGTCCCTCGTCACTCAGAATACCGGAGACGATCTCGCGAATGTCCTCTTCGTCGTCGACTACCAGAATATCAGAGGCCATAGACCTTTTCCTTATCGCTTTCAGTGACCATGGCGGGGGCGTCTGCGCGCGGCAGGATGATGCGGATCATCGCACCCCTGCCCCGGTCGAAATCCACAGGTGCGTCGTGCAGCTCAAGCTGCCCGCCATGCTCTTCAATAATCTTCTTCACGATTGCGAGGCCAAGGCCGGTGCCTTTCTCGCGCATCGTCATGTAGGGTTCGAGAATGCGGTGCCGGTTCTCCGTCGGCAGGCCGCGGCCGTTGTCGATCACGTCGACCGTGAACCGGTCGAGTTCGGAATCGAATGTCGAGCGGACCAGGATCTTGCCGTGGTCGCCCAGTTCTTCCTTCGGCACCGCCTCGATCGATTCGACGGCGTTCTTGACGATGTTGCCGACAGCCTGAGCCAGCATGCGCGCGTCGAAGCTCCCCTCCAGCGGCTCGTCGCCGAAGCTCCGCTGGAATTCGATTTCGGCGCTGCCGATCTCGCGCAGGAAGACGGCGTCCGTGAGGATCTCGCGCAGGTCTGAGCGCTGCTTCGTCGGCTTCGGCATCCGGGCGAAGGCGGAGAATTCGTCGACCATGCGGCCGATGTCCTCGACCTGACGCACGATCGTGTCTGTGCACTGGTTGAAGACGGCCTTGTCGTCTTCGGCGATCTGCTTGCCATAGCGGCGCTTCAACCGCTCCGCTGAGAGCTGGATCGGAGTGAGCGGGTTCTTGATTTCGTGGGCGATGCGCCGCGCCACATCGGCCCAGGCGGTGGAGCGTTGGGCGACGACCAGATCGGTGATGTCATCAAGGGTGATGACGTAGGAATCGACCGAGCCTCGGGTCTCCTCCCGCGTCACCTGGACGTTGAGGGTGCGTTCCTTACCGCCCCGGATCATGTTGATCTGTTCGCGATATTCACCGCGATGGCGGACAGCCGCTTCGGCCAGCACCCGGTCGACCTCAGGGGCGACGAGCGCCAGCTTCTGGCCCATCAGCTGTTCGCCGGGCAGTGCCAGGAAGTATTCGGCAGACGGATTGACGATGGTGATGATGCCATCGTCCTCGACGCCGATGACGGCGGCCGTAACGCCCGAGAGAACCGCTTCGATAAAGCGTCGGCGGTCATCGACCTCGTCCTTGGCTTCCAGGATCTCGTCGCGCTGCGAGCGGATCTGCGAAACCATCTTGTTGAAGGTCCGCGACAGGCTGCCGACATCGCCGTCTGCCGCGCGGACGGGCACCAGGACATTGAGGTTGCCGGACGCGATACTGTCGGCGGCCCCGATCAACAGGCGGATCGGCCGCACGATCCGGTCCGCGACGGCGATTGCGGTCCAGATGGCGGCCAGCAGCACGATCAGTGCGAAACCGAGATAGAGAATGGCGAAGGCGATCTGCAGCGTCGTTCGGCCGTCCTCCATCGACTGGTATTCGGCGGTGTTTTCTTCCATCTGGCGCATCGCCTGCATGACCTTCGGGTCAACGGCTCTGATGGTGTAGAGGAATGTTCCCGACAGGCTATCGAGCTTGATGATGGCGCCGACGAGATTGGTGATGCCCGGCGGGATCAATGTCGGCTGACCTGCCGAGGCGCTCGCAAGCGCATCCCGGGGAATGGCCGGCAGAGGCTTTTCCGTATCGATGTCGGCTTGAGTGATGGCAGAACCATCTTCCCGCACCAGGAAGGCGCCGAGCATGCCGCGACCGCGCGCCTGGCGGGTCATCAGCTCCACGAAGCCG
The DNA here is from genome assembly GCF_056323085.1 of Allorhizobium sp. nf9_anc. Taxonomy (NCBI): domain Bacteria; kingdom Pseudomonadati; phylum Pseudomonadota; class Alphaproteobacteria; order Hyphomicrobiales; family Rhizobiaceae; genus Allorhizobium; species Allorhizobium sp. nf9_anc. The sequence continues at coordinate 1,750,565 of NZ_CM150481.1, forward strand.
GTCCGATCGAGGTAAAAGAGCGCGCGATTGCGCTCCAGATCGTTCGCCATGGAGATCGTCTGGCCCTGGAGGTAGCTGGCATTCTCCATCATGTAGGCCTGGGCGATGTTCATCGACGATGAAACGATCGACTGCGTTCTGATCGAGAACCAGCGATCCAGCCCGACATTGAGCGTGATCGAGGCGAAAATGGCCACCAGAATCGCCGGCGTGATCGCGATGACGGAGAAGAGCGCGACGATGCGGACATGAAGGCGCGCGGCGGCACGCCCGCGGTTGCGCGCCTTGAACAGGCGCATCACTTCCCGGCCAATCAGGAAAACCAGACCAACGATGAACAGCGAATTGATGACCGCCGACGCGACCAGCACCCGGGAGGTGGGCTCGATCGGGGTCAGGCCGAGCAGGATCGGCAGGGTCAGCGACGCGCAGAGCAGCGCACCGCCAGCGGTCAGCAGACCAGGCAGCGCAAAGGATGCGCGGCGGTCGTGTGCCAGCGTGTCAACATCTGCTGCGGCGGCGTTCCTCACGCGTGCCATCATTTCCCCCGGATCCGCGCTATCGGATCTTATTGACGCGGCCGCCTGGCGGTTCCCGTCGACTTTGTTTCTGCAAGGCTCGTCACATCGGTAGCCATGAACGGCTAAGGTCCATCACGATGAGACGTGACTTTTGAGCAACGCAATGTGGCGAAATTGCAACGGCGGTTCCGCAATTGTCAAGCCGAGCGGGAGCTTCGATAGACCGAGACGCCCAGCTCCCGGATCTTCTTGCGCAGCGTGTTGCGATTGAGGCCGAGCAGATCGGCTGCCTTGATCTGATTGCCGCGGGTGGCGGTCAGGGCCGCGAGAATCAGCGGATATTCCATTTCCGTCAGAACACGGTCGTAGAGGCCCGACGGCGGGAGGGCATCGCCGAATGATGCGAAGTAGGTCCGCATGTTCTCCTCGACGGCCTGCGAGATCGTCATCGTGCCCGAGGGCATGCCGACCTTGGCGATTGGGCTGTCGGAGACATCGGCACGCAGTTCCTGCTCGACGATTTCGCGTGCGATCACATCCTGTGGATAAAGCGCCATGAGGCGGCGGACCACATTCTCCAGCTCGCGGACATTGCCCGGCCAGGCATAGGACTTCATCACTTCGAGCGCTTCATGGTCGAAACGCTTCGAATCGAGACCTTCCTTTTCGCCCTGCTGGATGAAATGGCGGACGAGATCCGGAATGTCCTCGGCGCGGTCGCGCAGCGGCGGCAGGCGCAACGGCACGACGTTCAGTCGATAATAGAGATCTTCGCGGAAAAGGCCCTGGTTGATCGACTGCTTCAGGTCCTTGTTTGTCGCAGCGACGATCCGGACGTCGGTGCGGATCGGGGTACGGCCACCGACGGTGGTGTATTCACCCTGCTGAAGGACACGGAGCAGACGGGTCTGGGCATCCATCGGCATGTCGCCGATCTCGTCGAGGAAGAGCGTGCCGCCCTCGGCCTGCTCGAAGCGACCGGTGGAGCGGGTCTGGGCGCCGGTAAAGGCTCCCTTTTCATGGCCGAAGAGCTCCGACTCAATCAGGTCGCGCGGGATGGCGGCCATGTTAATCGCGACGAAGGGGCCGTTCCGGCGTTTGCCATAGTCGTGCAGCGCCTTGGCCACCAGTTCCTTGCCGGTGCCCGACTCGCCGGTGATCATCAGCGTCAGATCCGTCTGCATCAGTCGGGCGAGTACGCGATAGATTTCCTGCATCGCGGCCGAGCGGCCGACCAGCGGCATGCCGTCCTGCATGTCATCGTCGAGGCGCGCCGGGCGCTTCTTCGGCTCCGACAGCGCGCGGCCGATGATGGCGATCAGCTCGGTGAGGTCGAAAGGCTTGGGCAGGTAGTCATAGGCGCCCTTCTCGGAGGCCTTGATGGCGGTCATGAAGGTGTTCTGGGCGCTCATGACGAGGACTGGCAGATCCGGCCGCGCCTTCTTGATGCGCGGCAGGAGATCGAAGGCGTTTTCATCCGGCATCACGACGTCGGTGACGACCAGATCGCCCTCGCCTGCCGAAATCCAGCGCCAGAGGGTGGCAGCGTTCGAGGTGATCCTGACGTCGTAACCTGCACGGCTCAGTGCCTGGTTCAGCACCGTGCGGATCGCAGCATCGTCATCTGCAACAAGGATCGTGGCCGTCATCAGTTCGTTCCCGTGGATTTGGCAAGAGGCGCGTCGTCGAGCGCTGTCTCTTTCGACATGGGCATGAGGACCCGGAAGGTGGTGCGGTTCGCCTGGCTGTCGCATTCAACGATGCCGCCATGGCCGCCGATGATCTTGGCGACCAGGGCCAACCCAAGACCGGAGCCGTTCGTCTTCGTTGTGATGAAGGGATCGAAGAGATGCGGCAGGAGATCGGACGGCACGCCTGGCCCATTGTCATGAACGCAGAATTCGAGTGGCAGCGAGATCTTCTCGCGGGAGCCCGCGACCGAGAGGCGAATGCCCGGGCGATAAGCGGTCGTCAGCTGGATCTCGCCATCGGAGCGTTCGCCGATCGCTTCGGCAGCGTTCTTCACGAGGTTGAGGAAGACCTGCACCAACTGGTCACGGTTGGCAAAGACCGGCGGCAGAGAGGGATCGTAATTCTCGGTGATCCGGATGTTGCGGGCAAAGCCTGCCTTGGCGACGGCCTTCACCTGATCGAGGACCGAGTGGATGTTGATCGACTGGCGGTCGACCGGGCGCTCGTCGGAGAAGACCTCCATGCGGTCGACCAGCGAGACGATGCGGTCGGTCTCATCACAGATCAGCCGGGTCAGCGCCCGGTCTTCGTCGGTTACCGCTGTCTCAAGCAATTGGGCCGCTCCGCGGATACCGGAAAGCGGGTTCTTGATTTCGTGCGCGAGCATGGAGGCCAGACCAGTGACGGAGCGGGCCGCGGCCCGATGGGTCAACTGACGGTCGATCTTGTCGGCCATGGAGCGCTCCTGGAAGACCACGACGACATTGCCGGGCTGGCTCAGAACCGGCGCCACATAAAGGTCGACCAGCTTCTCCTGCCCGAGGCGCGGCGAGCTCAGATCGACGCGGTATTCATTCACCGGAGCGCGGCGTTCACGCACCTGTTCGATCAGCGACAGCAGCGGACTGCCGAAGGGAATGAAGGTCGAGATGCGGTAGCGCGCCAGATGGGAAGCACTCGCGCCGAAAAAGGCTTCCGCCTCCCAATTGGCGAATGCGATATGGCCGTTTGCGTCGACCATCACCACCGGGTTCTGGATGGCGTTCAGCACTGCCATGGCAAGGCCGTTGGTGCCCGCGTTGTCGTTCGCCGTCATGCGGCCTCCTGTCTGGCGCTGGCGTCGGCACTGCTCGAGAGCGCAAGCTCCAGAGCCTCGGCGACAAAACCGGCGTCCTTCGATGTCATGATTGCGGCCTTGGTTTCGCCCGCGAGATCAGGTGCGTGGCGGTCGAGATACCAGCCGAGATGCTTGCGGGCGTGGCGGACGCCTACCTCCGCGCCATAATGCTCCAGCATCATCCTGTAGTGTTCGACGACGAGGCCGGGGATATCGGAAGCCCGAGGGCCGGCATGACCAGCGAGGACACCGGCATGCCAGGGCCTGCCCTGACACGAACGACCGACCATCACCGCATCAGCGCCGGAGCGGCGCAATATGTCGTGAGCATCCTCGACGGTCTCGACGTCGCCATTGGCGATCAGTGGAATGCGGATTACATCGCGAACAGCGGCGATGGCGTCCCAATCGGCGCGGCCTTCGTAGAATTGCATGCGCGTGCGGCCGTGGACCGTGATCAGCTGCACACCGGCAGCTTCCGCACGGGCCGCAATGTCAGGCGCATTCATCGAGTTTTCGTCCCAGCCGAGACGCATCTTGACCGTGACAGGGATCTTCACTGCCTTCACCGTCGCTTCGATCAGCGACAAAGCGTGCTCCGGTTCGCGCATGAGGGCAGACCCGGCATAACCACCGATGACCTTCTTGGCTGGGCAGCCCATGTTGATATCGATGATGTCGGCGCCGTTCGCCTCTGCAATGACGGCAGCCTCAGCCAGCCATTTTGCCTCGCGGCCGGCTAGCTGGACCATATGGGGCGTGAGCCCCGCCCCCTTGAGGCGCGACCAGCTTTCTGCTGCATTGAAGACAAGTTCGCGGCTTGCCACCATTTCGGTCACGACAAGTCCAGCACCAAAGCGAAAGGCCAACTGTCGGAATGGCAGATCGGTCACTCCGGACATCGGCGCAAGCACAAGCCGGTTCCGGACGGGAACCTTGCCGATGCTGAAGGGCGTGTCCAACGCGACGGAAATCAAATGATTATCTTTCAGGCAAAGAACGCATTTGCATTATTTTTAGACAGTCAGCTCTGGCTTGCCAAGAGGCAAAGCTCACGCATCGACAAAAAATCGTGCAAATGCTGGAAAAGCTGATGCCGAGCCGATAGAGCACGGTTGCGAAGAAAATGTGTCATGGACCAGGCAGGGCGATGGAGCAAGGGCGTAGCGGAACAATCGGGGTCGTGGTGGTTGCCGCAGGACGCGGCGAACGCGCCGGCGCCTCGATCGAAGGACCCAAACAATACCGGCGGATCGGCGGCAAGCCGGTCATCTGGCACACGCTCAAAATCTTCCTCGACTGGCCCAGAAGTGGTCCGATTGCCGTGGTGATCCACCCTGACGATCGGGCGCTGCTCGAGGCTGCCGTCGCCGATTTACCCCAACGAGAGGATCTGATCATCGTGACGGGTGGCGCGACGCGACAGGCTTCGGTGCTGAACGGCCTGCGTGCCTTGCAGGATCGCGGCATCGAGCATGTGATGATCCAGGACGGCGTCCGGCCCTTCGTCGATACAGCTCTTCTGGAGCGGAGCGCCCGTGAACTTGCAGCCGGCAAGAAGGCCGTGTTGCCAGCCCTGCCCGTTTCCGACACGATCAAGCGCGCCGACACCTCCAGTATCGTTGGAGCGACCGTTCCGCGCAAGGATCTTTTCGCCGCCCAGACGCCACAGAGCTTTCACTATGCGACCATCCTAGCCGCCCACGAACGGGCAGCCGAAGAGCATGCTGCGGATTTCACCGACGATGCGTCGATCGCGGAATGGGCCGGCATTCCGGTTCATCTCGCCGAGGGCTCGATCGACAATGTTAAACTCACCGTGCAAAGGGATATCGCCATGGCCGACGAGAAATTGCGGGGCTCCACCCTGCCCGATGTTCGCACCGGGAACGGCTATGACGTGCACCAGCTCGAAGCCGGTGACGGCGTTACCCTCTGCGGCATCTTCATTCCGCACGACCAGAGGCTCAAAGGACATTCGGATGCCGATGTCCCGCTGCATGCGCTGACGGACGCGCTGCTCGCGACCTGTGGTGCCGGTGATATCGGCGATCATTTCCCACCTTCGGACATGCAGTGGAAGGGTGCGCCCTCGCGCATCTTCCTGGAGCATGCCGCCAGGATCGTGCGCGAGGCCGGCGGCACGATCATGAATGCAGATATTTCGCTTATTGCCGAAGCACCTAAGATCGGACCCCATCGCCAGGCCATGCGGGAAAAGCTCTCGGAAATTCTCGGCATCTCGCTTGATCGCTGCTCGGTGAAGGCGACGACCAACGAGACGATCGGCTTTGTCGGCCGGCGCGAGGGGATCGCGGCGATCGCGACTGCGACGGTCGTGTTCCGCGGTGCAGAGTGATGGGGCTCTATCCCGACGACATCGAGGCGCAGACCGCTGAGATCATTGCCGCCTATCAAGACCGGGGCTGGATGATCGCGACAGCTGAGTCCTGCACTGGCGGATTGATTGCCGGCGCCCTGACCGAGATCGCCGGTTCGTCGGCCGTCGTCGACCGCGGTTTCGTCACCTACACGAACCAGGCCAAGATGGATCTGATCGGCGTTTCAGCATCGACGCTGGAGGCCTTCGGCGCCGTCTCGAAGGAGACGGCGCTGCAGATGGCGCATGGGGCGCTGATGCGTTCCGGTGCCGAGGTTGCTGTGGCCGTCACCGGCATCGCCGGACCGGGCGGCGGCTCGGCGGAGAAGCCGGTTGGCCTCGTGCATCTCGCCTTGAAGACCCGCTCGGGCCTCATCGATCACCGGGAGATGCGCTACGGCGAGATCGGCCGGGATCAGGTGCGGCTTGGGACCGTCAGGACTGCGCTTGAAATGCTCTCGGCCGCGGCTCAGACCCCGGCGTAGATCTTGTCGGCACGCTCCTCGAAGGCTTCCGAGAACATGCGGAAGGCACGGTCGAACATCGAGCCCATGAGCGCGCCGAGGATGCGGTTCTTGAACTCGTAGTCGATGTAGAAATGCACGGAGCAGCCGCCATCCGCCGTTTCTTCGAAGCGCCAGCGATTGTCGAGGTACTTGAAGGGCCCCTCGATGTATTTGACATCGATGGTGCGCTCGGAGGGCGTCAGCAGGACCTGTGTGGTGAAGGTCTCGCGGATCGCCTTGTAGCCCACCGTCATGTCAGCGAGCAGCAATTCCTTGCCATCGCGTTCGCGACGCGACCGGATGGACAGCGCTTCGCAGAGCGGCAGAAATTCCGGATAGCGCTCGATGTCGGCGACGAGAGCATACATGCGGTCGGGCGAGTGCTTGACGGGACGGCGGGTTTCGAATTGTGGCATGAAGCGGGACTTAATGAGGAAGTCCCGCGAGATCAAGCAGGTGCGCCATTTCGCCGTGGGATTTGAGGGTGATCACGGGCACGGACGGGCCGTGGCGATCGATTTCCTGGATGATGCGTGGAACGTAGCGGCGTTCGAAGTTCCAGATGTAGGAGAGGAATTCGCGGTCGGGCAAAGGTTCAGGGCAACCTTCGGCCATATCAGGTCTGACTGTACCTTTGTACCGCGCCACTCTTTTGGCAACGCCCAGAAGGCATTTCCACCTGGAAAGGCGCAGCCACACAATAAGATCGGTGCGCGGCAGCCTTATATCAAAGGACGACGAACCACTGCCGTCTATGACCCAAGCCTCGTCCGCAACCAAGGCACTCAAGCGTTCACGCTGCTCTTGCCTGCTCCGCTCCTGCCAACCGGGCAGCCAGCGCACATCCCTGTCCAGCGAAACGTAAGTGAGATTGAGCGAGGATGCGAGGCACTGGGAATACGTGCTCTTTCCGGCGCCTGATGAGCCGATGACGCAGATGCGTCGAGCGTCACGCAATTGCATCGCGGCATCATTTCCGAGCGGGATCTCCAACATTCGGAGCAACCGTCAAGCTGCGGCCACGGGCCTGATCTGATCAAGCCCCTTCGCGGTTTTGCTTGCCTGAGCAAGGTCGTAGGTCCGCTGAAGGTTCAGCCAAAATTCAGGACTTGTCGAGAAATAGCGCCCCAACCGCAACGCCATCTCCGCCGTTACATGGGCATCGCCCTTGTCCAGCGATTCGAGCGCAGGCAAGGGGATACCGGTCTCCGCAGCCACCGTCGCGCACGCCAGCCCGAAGTCAGCGATGAAATCATCGAAAAGGACGCGACCGGGATGGATGGGCTCATCAGGCAACTGCAGCATCTGGCACCTCAATGGTAGTCGCAAACTTCGACGTCGTAAGCATCGCCATCGACCCATCGGAAGCATATTCGCCACTGATCGTTGATCCGAATCGAATGCTGGCCTTCTCGATTGCCTCTCAGCTTCTCCAGCCGATTGCTCGGCGGTACGCGCAAGTCACCGAGATCGTGAGCGGCGTTTATTGCCATCAGCTTTCGCCGGGCCCGCTCAACGACGTCTGGCGGGAGCGCTCGAACGTTCGACGTCTTGAAAAGTTGCTCCGTCAGTTTGTCCTTGAAATCTCTTATCATGATTTCATCCAAACCGACAGGGCAGCCTAGGTACGAACCAGTTGCAGCTTCTCCCGCGCCGCCTTCAACCGTGCGAAGTCATCGCCGGCATGGTGGGAAGACCGGGTGAGCGGGCTTGAGGACACCATCAGGAAGCCCTTGGTATAGGCGATATCCTCGTAGGACTTGAACTCTTCCGGCGTGACGAAGCGCTCGACCTTGTGGTGCTTGCGGGTCGGCTGGAGATACTGGCCGATGGTCAGGAAGTCGACGTCGGCCGTGCGCAGGTCGTCCATCAGCTGCAGGACTTCATTCCGCTCTTCGCCAAGGCCAACCATGATGCCAGACTTGGTGAACATCGTAGGATCAAGCTCCTTGACCCGCTGCAGCAGACGCACGGAGTGGAAGTAGCGCGCGCCCGGACGGACGGTCAAATAGTTGCCGGGTACGGTTTCCATGTTGTGGTTGAAGACGTCGGGCTTGGCCGCGACAACACGCTCCAGGGCACCGGGCTTCTTGAGGAAGTCCGGGGTCAGGATCTCGATCGTCGTTTGCGGCGACGCGGCACGAATGGCCCAGATCACCTTCTCGAAATGTTCAGCGCCGCCATCAGCCAGATCGTCGCGGTCGACGGAGGTGATGACGACGTGCTGCAGACCCATCTGGCGGACGGCCTTGGCGACGTTTTCCGGTTCGTCCAGGTCGAGCGCATTGGGCTTGCCGGTCGCGACATTGCAGAAGGCGCAAGCGCGGGTACAGATCTCGCCCATGATCATGAAGGTCGCGTGCTTCTTGTCCCAGCACTCGCCGATATTCGGGCAGCCGGCCTCTTCGCAGACCGTCACCAGCTTGTGGGAACGGACGAGTTCGCGGGTCTCGTGATAGCCCTTCGAGGTCGGCGCCTTGACGCGGATCCATTCCGGCTTGCGCAGCACTTCGGTGTCGGGCTTGTGGGCCTTCTCCGGATGGCGCACACGCTTTTCGTCTGCGGGCACCAGGGGTGCCGCGTTCGAAAGATTGGTCCTGTCGAGAATGGTGACCATGGTCAAAACCCTGTCCCGCCGCTCGTGCGGCTGATCGAGATTACCGCCGGACAAGCCGGGCAATGAAGAGAAGGATGCTGGCACCGACGAAGCTGGTGAGCAGATAACCGAGCCAGTCACCTTCGACAAAGATGCCGAGGCGACGGAAGATTGCGGCTGCGATTGCCGCACCGACGATGCCGATCACGATGTTCATGAAGACGCCGAAGCGCATGTCCATCAGCTTGCCGGCAAGCCAGCCAGCGAGGCCGCCGAAGAAGATCGTCGCGATAATGCCGACTTCAAAACCTGCCACGTCGAACTCCCTTCGGATCGTCAATTTGGACCCTGCCGCTCATATAGGCGGCGAGGTTCCGTTTCACAACCGGGCTTTAGGCGTTGAGCACCCGGCCATAGGCGTCGAGCACGCTTTCCTTCATCATTTCCGACAGCGTCGGATGTGGGAAGATCGTGTGCATCAGCTCTTCTTCTGTCGTCTCGAGGTTCATCGCGACGACAAAGCCCTGGATGAGCTCGGTCACTTCCGCGCCAACCATGTGGGCACCGATGAGTTCGCCGGTCTTCTTGTCGAAGATCGTCTTGATCATGCCCTGGTCTTCGCCGAGTGCGATCGCCTTGCCGTTGGCGGCAAAGGAGTAACGGCCAACGCGGATCTCGCGGCCCTGCTCTTTCGCCTTGGCTTCCGTCAGACCAACCGAGGCGACCTGCGGGTTGCAATAGGTGCAGCCGGGGATCTTAGCCTTGTCCATCGGGTGAACGTTCGGCAGGCCAGCGATCTTCTCGATGCAGATGACGCCTTCATGCTCGGCCTTGTGGGCAAGCATCGGGGGGCCTGCGACGTCGCCGATCGCATAGAGGCCCGGCACATTGGTCTTGCCATAGCCGTCGATGACGATGCAGCCGCGATCTGTCTTCACGCCGAGCGTTTCGAGGCCGAGGTTCTCGATATTGCCCTGAACGCCGACGGCGGAGATCAGGCGGTCAGCGGTAATCGTCTGGACCTTCCCGTCCTTGGTTTCGACATGGGCGGTGATGGAGTTTGCGCCCTTTTCAACCTTGGAGACCTTGGCTTCGGTGATGATCTTCAGGCCGCGCTTTTCCAGCTGCTTGCGTGCGAAGGTGGAGATTTCCACATCCTCGACCGGCATGATGTTGGCCATCAGCTCGACAACGGTGACGTCGACGCCCATCGAGCGATAGAAGGAGGCGAATTCGATACCGATCGCGCCCGATCCCATGACGACCATGGACTTCGGCATGAAGTCCGGCTTCATCGCTTCGAAATAGGTCCAGATCAGCTTGCCATCCGGCTCAATGCCGGGAAGCGCACGCGGACGCGCACCAGTCGCGACAATGATGTGTTTGGCTGTGTAGGTGCCCTCGCCCAGAACGCCCTTCGGGATCGGGTTCTGCGGCTCCACGACAGGCTTGGTCATCTTGCCGACGACGACTTCGCCGGGCTTGGTCAACTTGGCTTCGCCCCAGATCACGTCGATCTTGTTCTTCTTCATCAGGAAGGCGACGCCGCCGTTCAGGCGAGCCGAGACGCCGCGCGAACGGGCGACCACGTCCTTGACGTCGGCGGTCATCGTGCCGTTCAGCGTCAGGCCGTAGGATTTTGCGTGATTGGCGTGATCGAGGATCTCGGCCGAGCGTAGAAGCGCCTTGGTCGGGATGCAGCCCCAGTTGAGGCAGATGCCGCCCAGATGCTCGCGCTCGACGATTGCGGTCTTCAGGCCGAGCTGGGCTGCACGAATAGCGGTGACGTAGCCGCCGGGGCCGGAGCCGATGATGATGACGTCGTAAGCATTCGACATGGGCGCTTCCACTCCTCGGTTTTCTGCGAGCCTCCGCGCGTTTGGCGGCGGAGGCCCGGTTCGGGACTGGAAGCGAGAACCTCAGACTGCAGGCTTCTCGGCTTCCGGTTCATGATGAACCAACATCCCGTAGATCTCATCCTTGAGCTGCATCCGCTTCTTGCGCATTTCCACGATGTGGAAGTCGTCTGCAGGCTCGACATCGGTTTCGGCGCGGTGGATGGCCCGGTTCACCTCATGATAGGTTTCGAACAATCTTGCGAAGTGACCATCCGTTTCCTTCAGATGACGCATCAGCGCGACGTGTTCCGGGAATTCCACTGCCAGTTCGTGCGGTGTGTTCGACATGATCCCATCTCCTCTTGTCGGGGTTGATGGGCTCAGGTTAGACGCAGCGCACAAGACCTCCTTGATTTTGATCAACGCGCCCTGACGGAGAGTTCAGGACGCCGTGTTTTCGTTAAAGCCCGAGCATCATGCGGACGATCGGCTCAAGACCGCGTCCGATGGCGCGCGTGTTCTCGGCATCCAGGTGGATGCCGTCGAGCGGCGTGGTTTCTGCGACCGATCCGGCATCGAAAAAGGCACATCCGGCCTCGTCCGCTGCGTCGCGATACATGCTGGCCAGCATGGCGCCTTCTTCCACCGAGTGGTTGAACATGGCGCCGAACACCGAATTGGCCGTCTCGCGGATCGCAGGCGGTGCGACGATCAGGATTTCGGGCTCTTCGAACTCGAAACCCCAGTCGTGCTTCTGCACCTGCTTGACGAGACGCTTGACGCCACTGGTCGCACCGATGGCCGTTCCCTGGATGCCACGCTTGAGGTCATTCGTCCCCAGCATGATGATCACGAGATCAATCGGCTTGTGCGTGGCGAGAAGCGTCGGAAGCAGCTTGGTTCCGTTGCGCTCGCAATCGCCCAGATGGTCGTCATAGGCTGTGGTGCGGCCGTTCAGGCCTTCGGCGATCACCCGGACCCCATGACCGAGCGCCTTTTGCAAGACGCTCGTCCAGCGGTCCTCGTGGGCATGCCGACCCAGGTTCACCGGGTCGTATCCCCATGTCAGGCTATCGCCATAGGCAAGAACGGTCTTCATCTTAACCGCCCCCGGATCAGACCAGCATGCCCATCGGATTTTCGATGTAGCGCTTGAAGGCACCGAGCAGCTCGGCACCGAGCGCGCCATCGACGCAGCGATGGTCGGTCGAGAGCGTCACGGTCATGACGTTTGCCACCTTCATCTCGCCCTTCTTGACCACCACCCGCTCTTCGCCGGCGCCGACCGCGAGGATCGTTGCATGCGGCGGGTTGACCACGGCCGAGAAGCTCTTCACGCCCATCATGCCCATGTTGGACACGGCAGTCGTACCGCCCTGATATTCCTCGGGCTTCAGCTTGCGATCTTTGGCGCGCTTGCCGAGGTCCTTCATCTCGTTGGAGATGGTGGACAGGCTCTTTTCCTCGGCCTTGCGGATGATCGGTGTGATCAGGCCGCCGGGGATCGAGACCGCCACGCCGACATCGGCATGCTTGTGCTTGACCATATTGGTGTCGGTCCAGGAGACGTTGGCATCCGGCACGTCGCGCAGTGCGAGAGCCAGGGCCTTGATCACCATGTCGTTGACCGAGAGCTTGTAGGCCGGCTTGCCGTCCTTTTCGGGGGCAGCGGCGTTCAGCTGGGCACGAAGCGCCATCAGGGCATCCAGTTCGCAATCCACGGAAACGTAGAAGTGCGGGATGGTCTGCTTGGATTCCTGCAGGCGCTTGGCGATCGTCTTGCGCATGCCGTCATGCGGCACGAGCTCGTAGGAGCCTTCGGCGAAGTTCTTGAGCACCGCCTCTTCCGACGCACCCTTGGCCAGAACCGGTGCAGGAGCTGCGCTCGACGCAGCTGCGGCTGCAGCCGGTGCGGCCTTTGCACCACCGGTGCTGACGGCCTTTTCGACATCGCTCTTCACGACGCGGCCCTTCGGACCGGAGCCCGAGACAGCCTTCAAGTCGAGACCGGCTTCCTTGGCGAGGCGGCGCGCGAGTGGCGAGGCAAAGACCCGCTCCCCGCTCGACGCTGCCGGAGCAGCCGACGCGGCTGCGGGAGCCGGCGCTGCGGCTGGTGCAGCAGCAGGTGCAGGTGCTGCTTCAGCCTTAGGAGCAGGAGCCGCCTCAGCCTTCGGCGCGGACGAGCCGCCACCAGCGGCGGCGGCGGCCACGTCTTCGCCTTCCTCGGCGAGGATCGCGATCAATGCGTTGACCTTCACGGCCTCGGTGCCGGCGGGAACAACGATCTTTGCGACGATGCCTTCATCGACGGCTTCCACTTCCATGGTCGCCTTGTCGGTCTCGATCTCGGCGATCACATCGCCGGACTTGACCTTGTCGCCTTCCTTGACCAGCCACTTGGCCAGATTGCCCTCTTCCATCGTCGGAGACAGGGCCGGCATGGTGATATTGATCGGCATGACCTTGCCCCCTTACTTGTAGCAGACGGTTTTGACGGCCTGAACGACTTCGGCAACGCTCGGCAGAGCCAGCTTTTCGAGATTGGCCGCGTAAGGCATCGGAACATCCTTGCCGGCGATCGTCAGGATCGGTGCATCCAGATAGTCGAAGGCCTGCTGCATGACGCGGGTCGCAATTTCGGTGCCGACGGAGGACTGCGGATAGCCTTCCTCGACGGTGACAAGGCGACCGGTCTTCTTGACGGATTCGATGATGGTCGGCAGGTCCATCGGACGGATGGTTCTGAGGTCGATCAGCTCGACGTCAATGCCTTCCTTCGCCAGTTCCTCGACGGCCTTGACCGAATAGGTCATGCCAATACCGAAGGAAACGATGGTCACGTCCTTACCGGTCTTGTGGATGCGCGCCTTGCCGATCGGCAGGACGAAGTCATCCATCTTCGGCACTTCGAAGGAGTGACCGTAAAGGATCTCGTTTTCCAGGAAGATGACCGGGTTCGGATCGCGGATAGCAGCCTTCAGCAGGCCCTTGGCGTCAGCTGCCGTGTAGGGCATGACGACCTTGAGGCCCGGGATCTGGCTGTACCAGGCCGCATAGTCCTGGCTGTGCTGGGCGCCAACACGGGCAGCTGCACCGTTCGGGCCGCGGAAGACGATCGGCGCACCCATCTGGCCGCCGGACATGTAGAGCGTCTTGGCAGCCGAGTTGATGATGTGGTCAATCGCCTGCATGGCGAAGTTGAAGGTCATGAATTCGACGATCGGCTTCAGGCCTGCCATGGCAGCACCAACTCCGAGACCGGCAAAGCCATGCTCGGTGATCGGGGTGTCGACGACGCGCTTTGCGCCGAATTCCTGCAGCAGCCCTTGAGTGATCTTGTAGGCGCCCTGATATTCGGCGACTTCCTCACCCATGATGAAGACGTCAGGGTTGGCGCGCATTTCCTCGGCCATGGCCTCGCGCAGCGCTTCACGCACCGTCATCGTCACCATTTCGGTGCCGGCCGGAACGTCCGGATCGGCAGCGACTTCCACCTTCGGAGCTGCCGGAACGGCGGCAGCAGCAGCAGGCGCTTCGGCAGCCGGAGCGGATACCGGCGCGGCGGCAGCAGGTGCTGCCTTCGGAGCGGGTGCCGCATCGGCGCTTTCACCATCCTGCAGGAGAACGGCGATCGGCGTGTTGACCTTAACGTTCTCGGTGCCGGCCGCAATCAGCAGCTTGCCGAGTACGCCTTCATCGACGGCTTCCACCTCCATGGTCGCCTTGTCGGTCTCGATCTCGGCGATCACGTCGCCAGACTTTACGGTGTCGCCTTCCTGCTTAATCCACTTGGAAAGCGTGCCTTCTTCCATTGTCGGAGAAAGGGCGGGCATCAAAATTTCGATCGGCATGGGTTCCCTCCCCGATTACAGAAGAATGTCGGTGTAGAGCTCGGAAACATCCGGCTCCGGATCGGCCTGGGCGAAATCGGCGCTGTCCGCGACAATGTCACGCACATCCTTGTCGATCGCCTTGAGCTGGTCTTCTGAGGCCCAGCCATTCTCGAGGAGACGGGCCTTGACCTGCTCGATCGGATCCTGCTCCGACCGCATCTTCTGCACTTCTTCCTTGGAACGGTACTTCGCCGGGTCGGACATCGAGTGGCCGCGATAGCGATAGGTCAGCATTTCCAGAATGATCGGACCCTTGCCGGAACGGCAATGCTCAAGCGCCTCATCGGCGGCAGCCTTCACCGCACGCACATCCATGCCGTCGACCTGGACGCCGGGGATACCGAAGCCGGAGCCACGCAGCGAGTAGTTTGACTGGGCCGTGGCGCGGGCCGTCGAGGTGCCCATGGCGTAACGGTTGTTTTCAACGATGTAGATGATCGGCAGCTGCCAAAGGGCCGCCATGTTGAAGCTCTCGTAGACCTGGCCCTGGTTCGCAGCGCCGTCGCCGAAATAGGCGACAGAGACGTTGTCGTTGCCGCGATACTTGTTGGCGAAGGCCAGACCGGTTCCGAGCGAAACCTGCGCGCCGACGATGCCGTGGCCACCGTAGAAATGCTTCTCTTTCGAGAACATGTGCATGGAGCCGCCCTTGCCCTTCGACAGGCCGCTGCGGCGACCCGTGAGCTCGGCCATGACGCCACGAGCGCTGAGGCCCGCTGCGAGCATGTGTCCGTGGTCGCGATAGGCGGTGATGACCTGATCACCTTCCTTCTGCGCCATCTGCATGCCGACGACCACAGCTTCCTGGCCGATGTAAAGGTGACAGAAGCCCCCGATAAAGCCCATGCCATAAAGCTGGCCGGCCTTCTCTTCGAAACGGCGGATCAGAAGCATTTCACGATAGGCGTGAAGCTCTTCGTCTGCTCCAAATTCAGGTGAGTTCTTCCCGGTGAATTCCTTGCCGGCCGATTTGGCGGAAGACTTCCGACCGTTCGCAGCTGCTGGCTTGCGAGGCGCCATGCATCCCTCCCATGGGTTATTATGGTCCAAAGTTGAACACAGAATAGGGAAGAAAGACGACGGCGGCAATGCCATAAATGCATGGCTCACATTCGCCGCAAGCAACTGTAATGACTAAAAAATTTACGATTAACTGAATTCAGGTTAATCAGAAATAGGTGTTGAAGATGACGATTTCATCCGGGCGGGACATATTGAGCTGATAACGCGCCTTTTCGTCGATGATATCCTCATCCAGCGAGCCATCACTCAACAGGCTGACTTCCTTTTCGAGGACAGTCCGTTGCGCCACCAGTTTGTCGAGCTCGGCTGCGCGCTCCTTGCGAACACGCTCGAATTCCTGACCGGCCCTGAGGCCATAGTCGCCATGAATGGAATGATAGCCGAAATAGGACAGGAAAGCGATTGTGACGGCGGGGAGAACGAGACGACCGTATTTCTTCTTTTTGTGATGTCTGGTCCACATGCCGACAAATGCCCTGAAACGCGAAACTGAAATTCCCGTTCAGATTAGCGGGCATGTCTTAACCGATCGTTGACCCTGTTCCACACCTGAAAGAAAAAGCCCGCGCCGGGGAACCGGCACGGGCTTTCAGAATGGATGCGAAGGCGATCAGCCGCGCAGGATGGAAGACCCTGCGTAACGCGCCTGCGGGCCGAGCTCTTCCTCGATGCGGATCAGCTGGTTGTACTTGGCGGTACGGTCGGAGCGGGCAAGCGAGCCGGTCTTGATCTGACCGCAGTTGGTGGCAACTGCGAGATCGGCGATCGTGGAATCCTCGGTTTCGCCCGAACGGTGCGACATCACGGCTGTGTATGCAGCGCGATGTGCGGTCGAGACGGCATCGAGGGTTTCCGAGAGCGAGCCGATCTGGTTGACCTTGACCAGGATGGAGTTGGCAACGCCCATCTTGATACCGTCGCGCAGACGGGCCGAGTTGGTGACGAAGAGATCGTCGCCTACGAGCTGGACCGTCTTGCCGATCTTGTCGGTCAGAGCCTTCCAGCCATCCCAGTCGTCTTCTGCCATGCCATCTTCAATCGAGAAGATCGGGTACTTGGCAGCCAGTTCCGCGAGGTATTCGGCCATGGCTTCCGGCTCAAGCGTGCGGCCTTCGCCTTCGAGAATGTACTTACCGTCCTTGAAGAACTCGGTCGAGGCGCAATCGAGTGCGATGTGCATGTCTTCGCCCGGACGGTAGCCGGCCTTTTCGATCGACTTCATGATGAAGTCGAGGGCTGCCGGAGCCGATGCGAGACCGGGGGCAAAGCCGCCTTCGTCACCGACATTGGTGTTGTGGCCGTCGGCCGCGAGCTGCTTCTTCAGCGTATGGAAGACTTCCGAGCCCATGCGAACGGCGTCGCGGATGGTGTCGGCGCCAACCGGCACGATCATGAATTCCTGGAAGTCGATCGGGTTGTCGGCATGGGCGCCGCCGTTGATGATGTTCATCATGGGAACCGGCAGGACGTGGGCGTTCGGGCCGCCGACATAACGGTAGAGCGGCAGGCCGGAAGACTGGGCTGCAGCCTTGGCGACGGCGAGGGAGACGCCGAGGATCGCATTTGCACCGAGGCGCGCCTTGTTTGGCGTGCCGTCGAGCTCGATCATCAGGTTGTCGATCTGGATCTGGTTTTCGGCATCATGGCCGCCGATCGCATCATAGATCTCGCCGTTGACGGCTTCGACTGCCTTTTCGACACCCTTGCCGAGGTAGCGCGAGCCACCGTCGCGCAGCTCGACGGCTTCATGCGCGCCGGTCGAGGCGCCCGAGGGAACAGCCGCACGGCCCATGCTGCCGTCTTCGAGGTAGACGTCGACTTCGACGGTCGGGTTGCCGCGGCTGTCGAGAATCTCGCGGCCGATGATGTCGGTAATGGCGGTCATGTTCGCTCCCTGTAGACGGAAATTGGACAAGGCTCCGAAGGCCGATCACCGGGCAAGAAGCCACCGGACCCGCCTGTGAGTCATCCTCTCTTATCCGATGATCGGGAAAATACAATGACGGATAGGGAGCGGAATGAACGAAATCTAATCGATTTAAACTGCAACTGCCTACGGCGCTTCCGGTTCAACCGATTGAAGCGCCGCGGAAGGCCGATCAGGATGCCTTGGCGATCTCGTCGAAGGCGATGAGTTTTTCCAGGAGCCGGCGCATGTCTCCGATCTTCACCATGTTCGGACCATCCGAAGGCGCATTGTCCGGGTCCTGGTGAGTCTCGATGAAGAGACCGCCGACACCCACGGCGACTGCCGCCCGGGCAAGCGTCTCGACGAATTCGCGCTGGCCACCGGAGGAGCCGCCCTGCCCGCCCGGCTGCTGCACCGAGTGGGTGGCATCGAAAACAACGGGCGCGCCCATGGCGGCCATGATCGGCAGCGAGCGCATGTCGGAGACGAGCGTGTTGTAGCCGAATGAGGCGCCGCGTTCGCAGAGCAGCACATTCGGGTTGCCGGAACCGGTGATCTTGTTGAGGACGTTCTTCATGTCCCAGGGGGCGAGGAACTGGCCCTTCTTGACGTTGATCGCGCGACCGGTCTTGGCGGCAGCAACAAGCAAGTCTGTCTGGCGGCAGAGGAAAGCCGGGATCTGCAGGATGTCGACGGTCGGGGCGACCGCAGCGCACTGTTCTTCGGTGTGGATGTCAGTGAGAACCGGAACGCCGAATTCCTTCTTGATGTCGGCGAAGACTTCCATTGCCGTTTCCAGGCCAATGCCGCGCTCGGCGGACAGCGAGGTGCGGTTCGCCTTGTCGAAGGAGGACTTGTAGACGAGGCCGAGGCCGAGTTCGCGGCAGAGCTCGACGAGCTGGCCGGCGATCATGAAGGCGTGATCGCGGCTTTCCATCTGGCAGGGACCTGCGATCAGGGCGAAACGGCCCTTCTGCGAGAAGACGGCCTTGCCCGCGCCTTCACCGACCACGACTTCCGAATTGGGAGAAACGCTCATTTCAACTCCTCGAAGGCGAAGGTCACGCCTTGCCCCTTTTCCGGCGCGACAACGAGGCGCGCGCCCGTTTTGTGATAGTGGACGCCATTAGCAGCGAGGCAGGCTTCTGTCACGCCGAGATCAGCGGTGGAGATGACCACCGCTGCACCCAGGAGACCACGCTCTGAGAGGGGAAGATCCTGGCCGTAATGGGCGAAGAAGCCTTCGGGCGTCAGAACATCGACGGCCGCATTGGCGGTTTCGATCGAGAGGCCGAAGGAGTGGGCGGTGACGTCGCGCTGCTCAAGCACCATTTCCAGCAGATATTGGAAGTCGCTCGGGTTTTCCTCGACCAGAACGATCCGCTTTAAACCCGTCGACCCATTTTGATGGACAGTCAGGGCGCCGCGATCAGCGGGAAGCGGGTTCACGCGCTCACAGGCAAAGGCGAAGAAATCCGGCGCCCTCAGATCCGCTGCGAAGGCAAGTCGAAAGGCGCCTTCCGCCGTTCGACCATCAGGGAAGCGAAACTGGCGCGCGAATTCGAGCAAGGGACCGGCGCTCTGCCCCTCGGCGTGGTAATGCGCATCATCGGCTGCCGCATCATCGGTCTTGACGACGAAGGCAGAAAGCCCCTCACCGCGACGAAAGCGGAAGGCCTGGTCGCGCGCCACAAAGACATTGTTGTTGCGCTGCGCCTCCAGGCAATCCTCGCGACTTCCGACGGCGAGCGGCTCAAGATAGGTGTCGTCGGCGAAGAAGACGCAGGCGTTCTCTGTGCCGAAGGGATGGCGCGCGTCGGCGGCGACCGTGAAGCCGAGCTGGTTCAGACGGTTTCGGCCGGTCTCTAGATCGACCACGGGCAGGACGAGGTGATCGATGGCGCGCGGCGCAGACATGGGATGGGACATGACTTGTCTCTGTTTCAGAAGCTAGATTTAGGAATTGTTCGGTCGGCTTGAAAGGGCCTCGACCGCCTTGCGCAGGGCATCGATCTCCTCGCGGGTCTCACGCAGTTCCTTTAGGACCTGCTCATCGATCTTGTGGTGCAGCGCCAAGACCTCGATCTCGGCCTTCAGGTTGATCTCATAATCCTTGGCCGCCATGAAGCGATCGCGCTCCGTCTGACGGTTCTGGCTCATCATGATGATCGGCGCCTGGATGGCCGCCAGCATGGACAGAATGAGGTTCAGAAAGATGAAGGGATAGGGGTCTAGCGCGCGCGTCGAAAGAAGGACCGTGTTGAGGAATACCCAGGCGACGAGGAAGAGCATGAACCCGATGATGAAAGCCCAGGATCCGCCGACCCTCGCGATCGCATCCGCGAGACGTTGGCCGAAGGTGGCGCCGGCTAGAAAGTCCTCGCCGGCATTGGTCGAGACCGTCCGGCGTTCGCGCGCCTTGCTCAACACCTTCTTCTCGGCCGAGGTCAGGTCGGCGGTCTGCTTGCCCAATACAATCTTTTCGATGTCTTTCAGCATATCCCACTTCCCGAAAGGGTCTCACGGCATGCGAGACGTCTTTTTGGCAGCGCCGCGCGCCGATCCTGTCTTGTTGCCAAGTTTCATCTCGGGCTATCGCATTTTCTCACCGGCTCTTCACGGAAATTTATCCACTTGCGGAACACAAATGGAACATATAGTGTCTGTTCTGGATTTGTTTCACCCTAAGGGGCTCCACATATGCTGACGCGCAAGCAACAGGAACTGCTTCTCTTCATCCACGAACGGATGAAGGAATCGGGTGTCCCGCCGTCCTTCGACGAGATGAAGGATGCGCTGGACCTCGCATCGAAATCCGGCATCCATCGACTGATCACGGCTCTCGAAGAACGCGGCTTTATCCGCCGCCTGCCGAACAGGGCTCGTGCGCTCGAGGTGATCAAGCTCCCGGAAGCCTATACGCCGAGCCTGCAGCCGCGTCGCGGCTTTGCGCCTAGCGTGATCGAGGGCAGCCTCGGCAAGACGCCGCCACCAAGCCTCACCAAGCCGCCGGTGGAAGAGAGCAGCTCGTCTGTGTCGGTCCCGGTCATGGGGCGAATCGCGGCCGGTGTGCCGATCTCGGCTATCCAGAACAATACGCATGACATCACGGTGCCTGCCGAAATGATCGGCGCTGGGGATCACTACGCCCTTGAGGTCAAGGGTGATTCGATGATCGAAGCCGGCATTCTCGACGGCGATACGGTCATCATTCGCAATGCCTCGAATGCCAATCCGGGCGACATAATCGTAGCCCTCGTCGATGACGAGGAAGCAACATTGAAGCGCTTCCGCCGCCGAGGCGCCTCGATCGCGCTTGAGGCCGCGAACCCGGCTTATGAAACACGCATCTTCCCGCCGGATCGCGTCAAGATCCAGGGCAAGCTGGTGGGGCTTATTCGCCGCTATCATTGATGTCGGGTATGGGGTCCGCTAGCGGCCGTTTCATGCCGCGGCTGAATGGTTCAGGCGCTAGGTGCTCTATATCGGCCTGTCCGGTTCGCCAGTCATAAAGGCGGTGCGCGGTCCAAGGCCGCGCCGCCCCCTCGAAAGAAGTTTTGATCGCCAGGCCTTGCGGCATGTTTGCGATGCCTGAGATCTCGATAGCGCCAGTGGCCCTCAGGCTGGTCTGCGAGAAGAGAACCGCACCGGATCGGCAATAGGTTTGCCGGGTCCTCGCGGCGAGGACGACCAGATCGGCGCGGTCACACGCTGCGCCGAGAAGTTCGGAACGGTCGACCGTCATCAGTGTTTTTCCGGATATCAGCTTCAACGCGCACGCCTGACTTATGCAGACGAAGCGGCTGGTCTCGGCCGAGGTGATCAGGCGGTCGAAGATCGCTTCTGCTTCCTGTTGCTGGACATCCGTCCATGTCTCGCCCAGGCGCCAATCGGGTGACGGCGGCAATGGCCCGAGCTCAAGCATCAGAGGCGGCACGGGCTTGTCGATACCGAGGACGGGCTGCCACTGATCGAACAGGAAGGCCGACGGCCGCGTGCGGTTGGTGGCGAGGCTGGCACCTCGGTCTTCCCCTGTCCAGACGGCCACGAGGCGTGCGTCTTCGCTGATCAGCACGTCGCTTGGCTTCTCCGGCGGTGCCCACCATGTTGCAGCGACGGTAATAGCGATCAACGCCGTGCCTGCATGGCGAAGGCGCGTGCGCAGGAGCGTCAGCAGCAGCATCCCGGCGACCGTGCCGATCAGGAACGAGGCCGGCAATCGCGGGAAAACGTAGCCTCCACCCCATCCGGCCACGGTGTGTGCGACCAGCAGCACCAGTTCCAATCCCTGCCCCATCACCCAAAAGAATGGCGCATCGAGACCAAGCGGCATCATCAGCATGGCGATGAAGCCGGCGGGCATGACGACGATTGAGATCAGGGGCATTGCAGCGAGATTGGCTTCGAGGCCGTGAGTCGAGAGCCGGTGAAAGTGGGTGATGGCAAAGATCGCCGTTGCCATCCCGCCGATGAGGGAGGTCGCAAGCGTACCACCGACAAATGTGGCGCTTGCCGCTGCAATCCGCATGCCGACAGACCGCGCAGGCGGAAGGATCGCGCGCGGCCTTGCCCGCCACCCGGCATAGCCCGCGATCAATCCGGCGGTCGCCGCAAACGACATCTGGAAGCTCGGCCCCATGACGGTGGACGGTTGGACACAGAGGATGGCAACCGCCGCCAGGGCGAGATTGCGCAGGCTGATGGCGGGCCGGTCGAAAAGCACGGCCGTCAGCATGATTGCTGTCATCAGATAGGCTCGGAGCGCCGAGACCTGATAGCCGGAGATCAGAACATAGCCGGTCGTCGCGATGAGCGCGCCCACCGCCGCGATCTTCTTGATCGGATAGCGCTGGGCCAGAACAGGCACGAGGCTGAGCAGGCCACGCAAGCCGACGAAAAAGATACCGGCCGCAAGCGCCATGTTGAGACCGGAGATCGCGGTGATATGCGCAAGTCCCGAGACCCGCAGCGCCTCTGTCGCGTTCTCCGACACGGAGCGACGCTCGCCGGTGATGATCGAGGCGGCGAAGGCTCCGGGGTCTCCGGGAAGGACTTCGCGGATGCGATTCGAAATGCGGTCTCTGAGCGAAAACAAAGCCGCATCGAAGCGTGCAGCGAGGCCCACGGCATCCCCCTGCCCTCCCGGCTCCAGCTTCGGTGGGCCGAGAAAGAAACCAACAGCACCGATTCCGGCAAAGTAGCTCTGGAAGGCAAAGTCGTTGAGACCCGGCAGGGCCGGACCGGACGGGGGAGAGAGCCGCGCGCGGCCAGTAAGGCGCTCCCCGATCGCGGCCGGCACATGCTTGCTGCGGGCAAGCAGGTTCACACGTTCGGGCGGGCGCCGCACCGTTGGCTCGACCGTCTGCAGGATCCGCATAGTGTAGCGCCATTCGCCGGCTGCGCCCTGCTCCCTTCGCTCGACGATCCCGCTCACGGTTGTGACGAGCGGCTGGTCAAGGATCACAGTCGACAGTCGGCGGGTCTCCCACTCCGCCAGCAGCATCCCGATGACAGTCAGACATATGCTCCAAAGGAGGATGTGCGAGGCGGTGTGTCTGAGCGACCGCACGAGTGGGATCGAAAGCACGGTGAGGATGGAAAAAAGAACCCAAGCAGAAGGCGGGCTCTTGACGGAAAACCAGATTGCAGCGCCTGCGCCCAGGCAGACCGGCACGAAGAGGAAGAGATGCCCATGGCGAACCTCGTCCGTTGTGCACTGCCTGATATGAAGCCCAATCCGCCCCAGTCTATTGCGGCTGCGGACCACGGCTCCGGATGCTGTAGGTCGATGCGCGGGCAGCTGATCGATGGCACGCGGCAGATCCCTGCGGGCCAGCGTTTCGCCGGGCCCTGCATGCCCTACCCCCTGTCTTTCTGCCACGTCGACCATTCGGTTCGTCCGAGCGAAGCCACCCCATCCGGGCACAGGATAGGCGAAAAGCGAGAGCAATCATAGCGTGCGCGAAGGGGTGATTCTGCTGCCTATCCGGGCTTTAAACGATTAGAACCGATCGGTTCGATTGTTGCTGTTTTCGCGACGCACAATTTGCCCTTTGGATAGCTTGGCATTAACTTCGGTATCATATAGCTACATCGACACGCTTAACCGATGGCGGCTTTTTTGAGACGCCTTCCCGCCAATACCGGAGGATCAGCATGACGGACAAAAGCGCTTCTTTGAAACTCGGTGACAAGACGGTCGACCTGAGCGTCAAGGCCGGAACGATCGGCCCAGACGTTATCGACATCGCGGCCCTGTACAAGCACACGGGCACGTTCACCTACGATCCGGGCTTTACGTCCACGGCCTCCTGCGAATCCAAGATCACCTATATCGACGGCGACGAAGGCACGCTGCTGCATCGCGGTTACCCGATCGAACAGCTCGCGGAAAAGGGCGACTTCCTGGAAGTCTGCTACCTGCTTCTTTACGGCGAACTGCCGACGGCAGCCCAGAAGAAGGACTTCGATTATCGCGTCACGCACCACACCATGGTGCACGAGCAGATGAGCAAGTTCTTCTCCGGCTATCGCCGTGACGCCCATCCGATGGCGGTCATGGTCGGCACGGTCGGCGCACTCTCCGCCTTCTATCACGACTCGACCGACATCACCGATCCGCATCAGCGCATGGTCGCCTCGCTGCGCATGATCGCGAAGATGCCGACGATCGCTGCGATGGCTTACAAGTATCACATCGGCCAGCCCTTCGTTTATCCGAAGAACGATCTGGATTACGCCTCGAACTTCCTGCGCATGTGCTTTGCCGTGCCTTGCGAAGAATACCAGGTCAATCCGGTTCTGGCGCGCGCCATGGACCGCATCTTCATCCTGCATGCCGATCACGAGCAGAATGCATCGACCTCGACCGTGCGCCTCGCCGGCTCGTCGGGCGCCAATCCGTTCGCTTGCATCGCAGCCGGCATCGCCTGCCTCTGGGGCCCCGCTCATGGTGGCGCCAACGAAGCCGCCCTCAACATGCTGATGGAAATCGGCTCGGTTGACCGTATTCCGGAATATATCGCCAAGGCCAAGGACAAGAACGACCCGTTCCGTCTCATGGGCTTCGGTCACCGCGTGTACAAGAACTATGACCCGCGCGCGAAGATCATGCAGAAGACCATGTACGAGGTCCTCGAAGCGACCGGCCATGGCGATGATCCGCTGATGAAGGTGGCTCTCGAGCTCGAGAAGATCGCGCTCAACGATCCCTACTTCATCGAGAAGAAGCTCTACCCGAATGTCGACTTCTATTCGGGCATCACGCTGCGTGCGCTCGGCTTCCCCACGACCATGTTCACCGTTCTCTTCGCGCTCGCCCGCACCGTCGGCTGGATCGCACAGTGGAACGAGATGATCGAAGATCCGCAGCAGCGTATCGGCCGTCCGCGCCAGCTCTACACCGGCGCGCCGCAGCGCGACTACAAGGCGCTCTCGGAACGCTAAGACGCTTACATCGCAATCTTTGGAGAAGGCCGGCTCAGTCCGGCCTTCTTTCGTTTCAGCTGACGCCTTTGCGCTCCGGACAGTCGGATGCGATCAAACTCACCGTGATGGCTGCGCATTTCGCCGCTAAATGCCTTCATTTCCCGAAAGGTTTGTTCTAAGGAAGTCAACCTGCTTCGTCCCGGACGAAGGTTTACAATGAGGTTCATGCGTCCCGATGCTCGTCATTCTGCGAAAAGCTTCCCAAACCATCTTTGCCAAGATCTTGCTTCTGTTGCTCGTCGTTTCCTTCGGCGTGTGGGGCGTTTCGGCATCCCTGTTCAGCAACACGTCGGACACCGTTGTTGCCGTGGGTGATCAGACTGTGTCGTCCAGTGACTTTGCTTTCGCCTATCAGCGGCAGGTCTCGGACATGAGCAGCCGGTTTGGAATGCAGCTCACCACCGAGCAGGCCCGTGCCTTCGGCATCGAGTCCCAGGTGTTTTCGCAGCTTGCAGCGGGTGCTGCGCTCGACCAGCTCGCCTCGGACATGAATCTCGGTCTTTCACAGGATCGCCTTGCCCAGCTGATCGCCGATGATCCGGCGTTCAAGAATGCAGCCGGAAGCTTCGACCGGGCGCTGTTCTCGTCGCGTCTTCGCAATGCGGGCCTCAGAGAAGACGACTACATCCAGGAGCGCTCGCGTGTCGCAATCCGCAGCCAGATCGTCGACGCCACCGCAGACGGCTTCGTTGCGCCGAAGGTGCTTGTCGATGCGCTGAAGGCCTATCGCTACGAAAACCGCGACATCAACTACCTGCTGCTGACCAACGCCAATATCGAACCGGTCAAGGCGCCTGACGATGCAACGCTTGCTGCCTGGTTCGAGACGACCAAGTCGGGCTACCGCGCGCCGGAATATCGCAGCTTCAACTATGTAAAGCTGGAGCCGGCCGACATCGCCGACACGGCGTCGATCACGGACGAGCAGATCCGCGAAGACTATGAGCGCCGCAAGGCGACCTACGAGATCGCCGGCACCCGCACGATCGAACAGCTTTCCTTCGAGAACCGTGAAATGGCCGAGGCCGCCCTGCAGGAACTGCAGAACGGCACCAGCTTCGACCAGTTGGTCACTGACCAGGGCAAGACCGCCGGCGACGTGTTGCTCGGCGACTTCACCCGTGACCGTCTTCCCGATCCTGCTCTCGCCGACGCGGCCTTTGCCGTAACGGCCGAAGGCGGCACCACGGCCGTTGTCGACGGAGCGCTCGGTCCGGTCATCCTGCGCATTACCAATATCAAGGAAGGTCGCACCCAGAGCCTCGACGAGGTCCGGGAAGAAATCCGCGCGGCACTCGCCGAATCTGCCGCGATCGCCGACATCACGACGGTGCATGACCAGTTCGAAGACCTGCGCGCCGGTGGCTCGACGCTCAAGGAAGCGGCAGAGCAGCTGAAGCTCCAGTCCTCGTCCGTCACCGATATCGATCGCCGTGGTCTGGACAACCGCGAGACGGAAGTTGCCGGCATTCCGGAACGTGACAAGCTGCTGACCGAAGTGTTCCGCACCGATGTCGGCGTCGAGGCACTGCCGGTAAACCTCGGCAGCAACGGCTTCATCTGGTTCGAAGTCACCGATATCAAGGCCGAGCGTGATCGCGAGCTTTCCGAAGTGCGCGAAAAGGCCGTGACCGACTGGACGGCGGAGCAGCAGCGCATTGCGCTCGGCGCCAAGGCCGAGAGCCTGCGCAAGCGCATCGCTGACGGAGGCAAGCTGGAAGAGATTGCCACCGAACTTGGGCTTGTGGTTGAAAGCAAGGCCGGCATCACCCGCCGCAGCGATGATGCCGTTCTCGGCACGACCGCAATCACTTCCGCTTTCTCCGGCCCGCAGGGCACGGTAGCGACGGCCTCGGGTGCAGACCCGTCCACGCAGATCCTCCTGACGGTCACTGCCGTTCGCGATCAGCCGACCGGCGGCGTGCCGCTCAACGAAGACGAGCAGATCGCACAGGTCGCCAATGCGGCCGGTGACGACATCCTCGATCAGATGGTCGGCCAGCTGCAGTCGGAATATGGCGTGACGATCAATCAGGCGCTGGCCCAGCAGGCCATCGTCCGGTAAGCGCCAGCCAGCGGGGGAGCTGCAGAATGTCCGGGTTGAAACCCTTCATCGCCAAGATCGCCACGCGCCAGCCGCTCACGCGGCAGGAGGCGAGCGACGCCTTCGAGATCCTAATGTCGGGCGAAGCCAGCATGGCGCAGGTCGGCGGCTTCCTCTTGGCTTTGCGCGTGCGCGGCGAGACCGTCGACGAGATCGCGGGCGCGGTTTCGATCATGCGGCAGAAGATGGTGCCGGTGGATGCGCCTGCCGATGCGATCGACATCGTCGGAACCGGCGGCGACGGCACCAATACCTATAACATCTCGACGCTCGCCGCGATCATCGTGGCGGGTGCCGGCGTCCCCGTCGCCAAACACGGCAATCGCGCGCTGAGCTCGAAGTCCGGCACCGCCGATGCGCTCTCCCAACTCGGCGTGAAGCTCGATATCGAGCCGGACCTCATCGGCCGTTGCATCCGCGAGGCCGGGATCGGCTTCATGTTTGCGCAGCTGCATCATCCTGCGATGCGCCATGTCGGCCCTGCCCGCGTCGAGCTGGGTGCCCGCACGATCTTCAACATCGTCGGACCCCTGTCGAGCCCTGCCCGGGTCAAAAAGCAGCTCTTTGGCGTCTACTCGCCCGAGTGGCTGGTGCCGGGAGCGGAAGCCCTGCGAGACCTCGGCCTGACCAGCGCCTGGGTTGTTCATGGCAGCGGCTTGGACGAGATTACGACGACCGGTCCGTCTCTGGTTGCGGCACTGAAGGACGGCGAAATCACCACCTTCGAGCTCACGCCTGCTGATTTCGGCGTCGAAACAGTCACCCTCGACGCCATCAGAGGCGGTGACGGTGCGGTGAATGCGGCAGCGCTGCGTGATGTGCTCGGCGGCGCCAAGACGCCTTATCGCGACGTGGCGCTCTGCAACGCAGCCGCCTCGCTGATCGTCGCCGGAAAGGCGAAGGATGTGACCGAGGGCATGCATCTCGCCAGCCAGTCGCTGGACGGTGGCGGCGCTGCACGAGCGCTCGAAACGCTGATTGCCATTTCCAATTCCGCCACTCAGGGCTAAGCTTGCGACCATGACCGATATCCTGAAGCGTATAGAGACCTACAAGCGGGAAGAAATCGCGGCAGCGAAAGCCGCAGTGTCGCTTTCGGAGCTCAAGGACCGGATTGCCGGTGAGGAAGCGCCACGCGGTTTCCACCGCGCGCTGGTGCGCGCCCGCGACGAGGGCCGTTTCGGCCTGATCGCCGAGATCAAGAAGGCCAGCCCTTCGAAGGGACTTATCCGTCCGGATTTTGATCCGCCGTCGCTCGCGGCTGCTTACGAAGCCGGGGGCGCTGCCTGCCTCTCCGTGCTGACCGACATGCCGAGCTTCCAGGGCGCACCGGAATTCCTGACGGCGTCCCGCAAGGCCTGCGCCCTGCCGGCACTGCGCAAGGACTTCATGTTCGATGCCTATCAGGTCTACGAGGCCCGCGCCTGGGGTGGCGACTGCGTCCTGCTGATCATGGCATCGCTGTCGGACGGCGAAGCGGCTGAACTTGAAGCTGTCGCCTTCGAACTCGGAATGGATGTGCTCGTCGAAGTGCATGATGCCGAGGAGATGGAACGGGCGTTGAAGCTTAGGTCACCGCTGGTCGGGATCAATAACCGCAATCTGCGCACCTTCGAGGTCAGCCTCACCGTCAGCGAAGAACTCGCTTCCATGGTACCGGCCGATCGGCTGCTGGTCGGTGAAAGCGGCATCTTCACCTACGAAGATTGTCAGCGGCTGGAGCAATCCGGCATATCGACCTTCCTCGTCGGCGAGAGCCTGATGCGCAAGGACGACGTCGCCTCTGCCACCCGCACACTTCTGACCGGCAAGACCGGCGCCCTGGCGGCCGAATGACTGCCGGGTCCGGCGGACTGACTCATATCGGCGCCTCCGGCGAGGCGCATATGGTGGACGTCTCGGCCAAGGATGACACGGTCCGCCTTGCGGTTGCCGAAGGCTTTGTGCGGATGAACCTCGCGACACTTGCGACTGTTATCGCCGGAAATGCCAAGAAGGGCGACGTGATCGGCACGGCTCGGATCGCCGGCATCATGGCAGCCAAGCAGACCAGCAACCTCATTCCGCTTTGCCATCCGCTGATGCTGTCGAAGGTCATCGTGGACATCACGGAGGATGCCGATCTCCCGGGTCTTCGGGTCGAAGCGACCGTGAAGTTGACCGGCAAGACCGGTGTCGAGATGGAAGCGCTGGCGGCCGTTTCCGTGACTTGCCTGACGATCTACGACATGGCGAAAGCCGTCGACAAGACGATGGAGATTGGCGGTATCCGCGTGATGGAAAAGAGTGGCGGCAAGTCGGGCGATTTCCGCCATCCGGAGCGCGGCTGATGTCGCTGCTGCCGGTCGAGGACGCACTGGCGCGGCTTCTGGCTGCTGCCCGCCCGATCAGCGACACAGAAGAGATATCCCTTCATGAGGCCAACGGTCGCGTGCTTGCGGCCGATCTCAACGCGCGCCTCACCCAGCCGCCCTTCAATGCGTCGGCCATGGACGGCTATGCGCTGCGGGCTGAGGATGCGGACAAGATCGGATCGGTACTCACCGTCATCGGCGAATCGGCAGCCGGGCATGGATTTTCGGGGACGGTCAGCACAGGTCAGGCTGTGCGCATTTTCACCGGAGCGCCCGTGCCCGATGGCGCTGACAGCATCCTCCTGCAGGAAGATGCAGAGAAACTCGATGACGGGCGCATCCGCACCCAGTTCGTCGCCACCCATGGCCGGCACATTCGCCCGAGAGGCCAGGATTTTGCCGAGGGCGATGTCGCACTTTCCGCCGGGCTCAGCCTCGACTTTACCCATCTAACGCTGGCCGCGGCCATGAACCACGCGACAGTGCCCGTTCATCGCCGCCCCAGGATCGCGATCCTGGCCACCGGTGATGAACTGGTGTCTCCGGGAGGCAAACCCGGCCCCAGCCAGATCATCGGCTCGAATACCTTCGGGATCGCGGCACTTTCCCGGGACAATGGCGCTGACGTGATCGATCTCGGCATCGTGCCTGACAATCGCGAGCTTTTGCGAGAAGCGGTGGAGCGGGCGCGCGTCCTCGGCGTAGACGTGCTCGTCACCCTTGGTGGCGCCTCCGTTGGCGACCATGACCTGGTCCAGTCGACGCTTGTCGCGGCTGGCATGGAGCTCGATTTCTGGCGGATCGCGATGCGTCCGGGCAAACCCCTCATGGTCGGCCGCCTGGGCGGCATGCAAGTGCTGGGTCTTCCGGGCAATCCGGTGTCTAGCCTGGTCTGCGGGCTTCTGTTCCTCGAACCGCTTCTTTGTCACCTCGGACATCGAAAGACGCCACGACGCATGGCCACGGCGAGGCTGCGCGCCGCCCTGCCCACCAATGACAAACGTCAGGACTATGTTCGTGCGCGGCTTATTGAAACGAGCGATGACATGCCTGCGGTCGAAAGCTTCGGCAGGCAGGACTCCTCGATGATGCGGATCTTTTCGCAGTCGGACTGCCTGATCGTGCGTCCGCCCAATGCACCGGCAGTCGAAGCGGGTGACACCGTGCCACTCCTATTGCTGCGTCCATAACGACGAGTCCGACCTACTCCGAGCAATATCCCAGAATCAGAAGACCCGGCACATGGCCGGGTCTCTGTAGGTCTGTCTGCAGTTCGTCCTCAGACGAGGCGGCTCTGTTCCAGCGCCGCACCGATGAAGCTCGCAAAGAGCGGATGCGGGTCGAGAGGGCGCGACTTCAGCTCCGGATGGTACTGCACGCCGATGAACCACGGATGATCGGGATACTCGACCGTTTCCGGCAGAAGGCCGTCCGGCGACATGCCGGAGAAGACGAGACCACAGGATTCCAGGCGATCCTTGTAGTCGACGTTGACTTCGTAGCGATGGCGGTGGCGTTCGGAGATGTCCGCCGAGCCGTAGATCTCGGAGATCTTGGTGCCCTTCTTCAGCGAGGCCTTGTAGGCGCCGAGACGCATGGTGCCGCCGAGATCGCCGACAGCCGAACGCTTCTCGAGCTCGTTGCCCTTCATCCACTCCGTCATCAGGCCAACGACCGGTTCTTCGGTCTTGCCGAATTCAGTCGACGAGGCGTTCTCGATGCCGGCGAGGTTGCGTGCGGCTTCAACGACCGCCATCTGCATGCCGAAGCAGATACCGAAATACGGCACCTTGCGCTCGCGGGCGAACTGGGCGGCCAGGATCTTGCCTTCCGAACCACGCTCGCCGAAGCCGCCGGGCACGAGGATGCCGTTGACCTTTTCCAGCCACGGCGACGGATCTTCCTTTTCGAAGATCTCGGACTCGATCCACTCCAGCTTGACCTTGACCCGGTTGGCGATGCCGCCGTGGTACAGGGCTTCGATCAGAGACTTGTAGGCATCCTTCAGACCGGTGTACTTGCCGACGATCGCGATCGTGACTTCGCCTTCCGGGGTGCGGATGCGATTGCAGACCTCTTCCCAGGCATCTAGGCGCGGCTTCGGAGCCGGCTCGATACCGAAGGCGGCCAGTACCTCGTTGTCGAGGCCTTCCTTGTGGTAGGCCATCGGGACGTCGTAGATGTTGGCGACGTCGAGAGCCTGGATCACGGCGCTTTCACGCACGTTGCAGAACAGCGAGAGCTTGCGGCGCTCGGCCTGCGGGATCTCGCGATCGGCACGGACCAGCAGGATGTCGGGATGAATACCGAGCGCCTGCAGTTCCTTGACGGAATGCTGGGTCGGCTTGGTCTTCAATTCGCCGGCTGCCGGGATATAGGGCATCAGGGTCAGGTGCACGTAGACGGCAGTTCCGCGCGGCAGGTCGTTGCCGAGCTGACGGATCGCTTCCATGAAGGGCATGGCTTCGATGTCACCGACAGTGCCGCCGATCTCGCAGATGACGAAATCGTAGTCGTCATTGCCCTCGATGACGAAATCCTTGATCTCGTTGGTGACGTGCGGAATGACCTGAACGGTCGCGCCGAGATAGTCGCCGCGGCGTTCCTTGTCGATGATGTTCTTGTAGATGCGACCGGTGGTGATGTTGTCGGTCTTGGTGGCCGAACGCCCGGTAAAACGCTCATAGTGGCCGAGGTCGAGGTCGGTTTCGGCACCGTCATCGGTGACGAAGACTTCGCCGTGCTGAGTCGGGCTCATGGTGCCCGGGTCAACGTTGAGATAGGGGTCCAGCTTGCGCAGACGCACGCGGTAACCCCGTGCCTGCAACAATGCTCCGAGTGCCGCGGCCGCAATTCCTTTACCGAGAGAGGAAACCACGCCGCCAGTGATGAATACATATCGCGCCATGGGCTTCACCGGATACCGTTTCAGATTCGATTCCGCCAGCCCCAATCGGGCTTGTCCCACATTTTTCGTGTGGAGTGGCGGAATTCAGACAAAAGAAAACCGGCGGACCCTTGAGCCCGCCGGAGTGATGGATGTCGTTCCGATCAGTTGTTCGGAACGGCGTTGGGGTCTGCTGCCGGGGCCGGCGTTGCCGGAGCCGCAGGCGTTGTTGCTGCAGGCGCCGTCGTCGACGGCTGGGCCGGAGCTGCGCCCGGAAGCTGGTCGAGAACGCTGCCGCCGCCCTGGGTCGTGCCGTTGCCGGCCGGGATGCGATCCAGAATGTCGGTCGGGCGGGATTCGTAACGGGCAAGGATGCCAAGCGCCAGCGAGATGACGAAGAAGAGCGTCGCCAGGATCGCGGTCGTGCGGGTCAGGGCATTGGCCGTGCCACGCGCAGACATGAAGCCCGATCCGCCGCCGATGCCCAGACCGCCGCCTTCCGACCGCTGGATGAGAACGACGCCGATCAGTGCGACGACGACCATGAGGTAAATTACGAGCAATACGGTCTGCATGGAATGTCCATCCTGCCCAACAGGGGCAAAATCAATGAGGTTGGCGGCTCTTTACATGAGAGGAACGGGCAATGAAACCCCCTCTCCCGCATTTCAGGGCTTTGCCCTTCAGGCGGTGAGTTCCTCGTAGACCCGGTATATGGCGAGGAAATCCGCAGCCTTCAAGCTCGCGCCACCGATCAGGGCACCGTCGACGTTCTCGACGGCCATGAGTTCCCGGGCGTTGGAGGGCTTGACCGATCCGCCATAGAGAATGCGCATCTTCTTGCCTTCGGCGCCAAAGCGCTTGACGAGTTCGGACCGCAGGAATGCATGGGCTTCAGCAACATCCGCCGTGGTCGGGGTCAAGCCGGTACCAATCGCCCAGACGGGTTCATAGGCAATGACCGTGCGCTCGGACTTCGCACCATCCGGAACGGAGCCGGCAAGCTGACGCTTGAGAATGTCGAGGGTCTGGCCAGACTTGCGCTCGTCCGCGGTCTCACCGATGCAGATGACGGCGGTCAAGTCCGCGGCATAGGCAGCTTCTGCCTTGGCACGCACCAGATGGTCGGTTTCGGCATGATCGGTGCGGCGTTCGGAATGGCCGACGATCACATGCGTGCCAAAGCAGTCGGCGATCATCTCGGCAGAGAGGTCGCCGGTGTGGGCGCCCGAAGCGTTCTGATGGCAATCCTGGGCACCGATTTCGAGAGCGCTGTCGGTGCAAAGCGCGGTTGCGACATAGAGGAGGGTCGCCGGCGGGCAGATCAGACTATCCACCTTTTCCGCGAGCGGTCCCTGGACACCTTCAGCGATGGCCTTGATCTGATCGAGCGAAGCTCGTGTGCCGTTCATTTTCCAATTGCCCGCAACGAGCGGACGAACTTCCGGTGTCATGTCGCCTAAACCCCTATTTCGCTTCTGCGAAGTAGCAAATCTGAGCCCGGAAGGAAAGATTGCGGAGCGTGATTGGCTCGTTAATCGGGCGACATGGTGAAAATCTGGCCGGATGGAGCCTCTAAAGACAGCAAAGCAGGAAGCCCCTAGCGGATCAGCCAGTTGAGCATGGCCCGCCAGTCGGACATCCGCACCGGCGTTCCATGCGAGCCGGTTTCGAACAGGGTGAACCGGGCGGGCTGCCCCGCGGCTCTGAGCTTCTGATAGATGGCCAGCTGATCGTTGGCCGCATAGACGCTGTCGCGGCTGCCATGGGTGAACCAGAGCGGAAGCCTGGCCTTGGCGGCAGCACTTTTCGGCAAGGCGGGATCCGGCGCTCCGCCGAGGATCGCCATTCCCGACAGTTTCGCGACCGCCTGCGCGTCGCGCGAGATGCCCCAGCAGATAAAGCTCCCCATGGACGCGCAGGCGAGGACGACGGGCTTTCCGCCGGATTGCGCTGAAGCATGGCCAATCAGAGCGGCGATATCTGCGACGCCCTTTTCATCGAAGCTGCTGACCGAGGGGGCGTAGTAGGTGCCGCCATTTTCGGCTGCCAGGTTCTTCAGGCGATTGAAATTGCCGCCGAAGCTGATGTCGTTCAACCCGAGGCGACGGTCACCGCCACGACCGTGGATGAAAATAACCGTGAAGGCCTGCGCCTGATCGAGACCAACCCTGCCGACATCAAGCGGTCCGGTGGATAGTGGCAGCGTCTGGTTTTCCTGGACGCGGCGCACCTTGAGGGAGACATAACGATCCCTCACCCGCCGCTCGGGAATGCTGTCGCGGCCATTGATGTCGCGCATCTCGTCATAGTCGACGATCGTGAAGTCACCGCCATCCCCGGTTTCAAGCACGTTCTGCGCCGAAAACAGGTCGTCCTTGAAGGGACCTACCGCCTGCGCATGGGCACTGGCCAGAAACAGAAACGGAAAGAGAACGCAGGAAATCGCCGCAGTGCGGAAATGAGCTGTGGACATCTGCATGGAAGATGGGTTTCCTCTCGGCTCACGCTTGCCTTCGCGAAATGCGCCACGCAAAGCTGGCCCGAATTCAACATGCGCCGGCTCTATGGCCCTTCGCGCCTGCCCTGCCTTTCTGGCACAATCCGACCGATTCGCAGATGCGACTGGCCTGGTGCGGCGGCTTTCTGAAGGTGCCGCAGACCCGGCATCAAACAGCAACAGAGTATCGAACGACGCCATGGACGACAACGATCTCTTTTCCGGCATGCCGCTCGCCCAGAAGGTCGAGGCGGAAACCGTGACAGCGCCGCCCCCTGCCCCCGCACCTGTTGCGCGGCCGGCTGCCCCTGCTTCGACTGCGGGTGCCGAGGAATACGGCGCGTCCTCCATCCGGGTTCTCGAAGGCCTCGAACCGGTGCGCATGCGTCCCGGCATGTATATCGGCGGCACGGACGAGAAGGCGCTGCATCATCTGTTTGCCGAAGTCATCGACAACTCGATGGACGAAGCGGTGGCCGGCCACGCCAACTTCATCGATGTGCATCTCGATACACAAGGCTTCCTGACGGTCACCGACAATGGTCGCGGCATCCCGGTAGAACTGCATCCGCAGGTGCCGGGCAAGTCGACGCTCGAAGTGATCATGACCAAGCTGCATGCCGGCGGTAAGTTCGACGGCAAGGCCTATGAGACCTCGGGCGGTCTGCACGGCGTCGGCGTTTCCGTCGTCAACGCGCTCTCCGATCTCCTCGAAGTCGAAGTTGCCCGCAATCGCAAGCTCTATCGCCAGACCTTTTCGCGCGGCGTGCCGCAGGGCGGGCTCGAAGAACTGGGCGAAGTGCACAACCGCCGTGGAACGCGCGTGCGCTTCCATCCTGATCCGCAGATCTTTGGCGACCATGCAAAGTTCGATCCGGGCCGGATCTTCCGTATGGCGCGGTCCAAGGCCTATCTTTTCGGCGGCGTCGAGATCCGCTGGTCCTGCGATCCGGGCATGGTCCCGGAAGGCGGCGACATCCCCGAAAAGGCCGTCTTCCACTTCCCCGGTGGCCTCAAGGACTATCTCGCCGCCACGCTCGGCAAGGAATTTACGGTCACCCGCGAGATCTTTGCCGGCAAGACCGAGAAGACCGGCGGACATGGCGCGATGGAATGGGCTGTCACCTGGTATGGTGGCGATCCGGCTCTGCATTCCTATTGCAACACCATCCCGACGCCTGAAGGCGGCACGCATGAAGCCGGTTTGCGCATTGCGCTCACCAAGGGCCTGAAGAACTATGCCGAACTGACGCAGAACAAGCGCGCCAAGGAAATCACCACCGACGATGTGATGATTTCTGCTGTCGGCATGCTGTCGGTTTTCATCCGTGAGCCTGAGTTCGTCGGACAGACCAAGGACAAGCTCGCGACCGTCGAGGCCCAGCGCCTTGTCGAAAACGTGCTGCGCGATCCCTTCGACCATTACCTCGCCGACAATCCCAACGAAGCGGCTAAGCTGCTCGACTGGGTGATCGAGCGTGCAGAAGAGCGGCTGCGTCGCCGCAAGGAAAAGGAAGTCAACCGCAAGACTGCCGTTAGAAAACTTCGCCTGCCGGGCAAGCTGGCCGACTGCTCGCAGAACACCGCCGAAGGCGCGGAACTGTTCATCGTCGAAGGTGACTCGGCCGGTGGCTCGGCGAAGCAGGCGCGCAACCGCTCCAACCAGGCGATCCTGCCGCTGCGCGGCAAGATCCTGAACGTCGGTTCGGCCAGCCGCGAAAAGCTGATGGCCAACCAGCAGATCGCCGATCTCATCCAGGCGCTCGGCTGCGGTACACGGACGAAATATCGCGACGAGGATCTGCGCTATGAACGCGTCATCGTCATGACCGATGCCGACGTCGACGGTGCCCATATCGCATCACTGCTGATCACCTTCTTCTACCAGGAAATGCCGGAACTGATCCGCGGCAACCATCTCTATCTCGCCGTGCCGCCGCTCTATGTCATCCGCCAGGGTGCAAAGACCGTCTATGCCCGCGACGACGCCCACCGCGCCGAACTGATGGAGACGGTGTTCAAGGGCAAGAAGGTCGAGATCGGACGCTTCAAAGGCCTCGGCGAAATGATGCCGGCGCAGCTCAAGGAAACGACCATGGATCCGGCAAAGCGCACGCTTCTGCGGGTCGGCATCGATGATGTCGACTTCGAAGGCACGCGCGATGCGGTGGATGCCCTGATGGGCACCAAGCCCGAGGCGCGTTTCCGCTTCATTCAGGAGCGTGCGGCCTTCGCGGAGAACCTCGACATCTGAGCGTCGGGCGTCAGACGCCCGCCGCCGCCCGCTTGTTTCCCGATCCAGAATGCTCCATATGCAGGGCAGTTTTAACGGGACACTTCAGATTGTGAGCCAGGCTGATATTCAGACCCCGTCGAAAGGGCCGCGTTGGCTCGGTCAGGCAACGGCGAACCGCATAGCATTGATCACTCCGATCTCGGTGGCGCGCTGGCTGCTGGTACTGATCGGTATCGCGGCCATCTACTTTTTCCACGGCTTTCTGGTGCCGGTGCTGGCATCACTGGTGATCGCCTTTGCCAGCTGGCCGCTTTACCGGCGACTGCTTGACCGGATCGGCGGAAATACGACGCTCGGCGCGACACTCGCCCTCTTGTTCATCCTGACCTTCCTGATCGTGCCGATCGGCGTTGCAATCTCCTATGCCGTCGAGGAAATCCGCCAATGGATTACCTGGGCCGTCGAGGCGAACAACACGGGTGCACCGCCTCCGGCGTGGATCTCGGCACTGCCGCGTGTGGGCGAGTGGTTGGCGGCGAAGTGGACTGAACATATCGGCCAGCCTGGCGCGATCGGAGAACTCATCCAGATCGTTAGCGGCGCCAATATCGGCAATATCTACCGCGCCGTCATTGCGGCAGGCGATGGGATCTTCCATCTGCTGCTGACGCTGCTCTTCATGCTGATCGCGCTGTTCTTCGTCTATCGCGACGGGGCGAATTTTGCCGGCCAGCTAGACCTACTCGGCGAGCGCATTCTGCCGAACCGCTGGGAGCGGATCTCACGCGTGGTGCCGGCGACTATCAGCTCCACCGTCACCGGTATGACCCTGATTGCCATCGGCGAAGGCATCATTCTCGGGATTGCCTATTGGCTGGCGGGCGTTCCCTCGCCTGTCACGCTCGGCGTCATCACCGGCGTCATGGCGCTCATTCCGGGCGGTGCGCCCCTGTCCTTCACGCTGGTCTCCATCTACCTCGTCGCGAGTGGCGCGATGATCGAAGGCGTGGCTCTGTTCATCTGGGGTTCGGTCGAGCTCTTCATCGTCGACAAGACGGTGCGGCCACGGCTCGTTGGCGGTCCGATCAAGCTGCCGTTCCTGCCGACCTTTTTCGGCCTCGTCGGTGGCGTGAAGACCATGGGCTTCCTCGGCCTGTTCATTGGCCCGGTGCTGATGGCACTGCTCGTGTCGATCTGGCGCGAATGGATCCGTGAAGTCGAACTTGCCGATGATGTCGTGCCGGACGAAGCGCAAGGCGAGCTGGATTTCGTCGCGGAGCCCGCTGTTGAAAACCGGATGGTTTCCACAGGCTAGCGCCTCATCGGCAATTGTCAGCCTCAAGAAAGCGCTGCGCTTACTCTTCAAGAGCGCAGCCGGTGACGCCATGCTTTGGCTCCAATCCTCTGTTTCGTCTAGCGCACCAAACATCCTGCCGGGAGCCCCGCGATGAAGACTGCTCTGATCATGATGACGATCCTTGGCTGCGACGACAGTGTCAGCCAGTGCGAATTCGTCGAGACGCCGTCAGAGCGGTTCGTGTCCATCGAACTCTGCAATGCGGCATCTGAAGAGGTCCTGGGGCGCTATACCAACATTGGCTATCCGACGGCTGTAGCCGTCTGCCAAATGCCGCCACCGGAAATTACGGAAGCTCTTGCAGCACAGGCCCCGTTGCAGCCGGGTGATAGCGCTGCCTCTCCGGCTGTCCAACCGACCGAAGAGCAAGAGAAGACGCTGAAGGACCGGGCGATCGATGCCGTGCGCGAGGTTCTGCCCGGCAAGGCGGCGATCAAGATGATCTTCGAAAAGCCGATCCACGTCGTGTCTGAGAGCTATTCCTGGGTGGCGAAAAAGATCACGCCTTGATCTGATCAGGCCGCAGCCAGCGCAAAGCCGCTGGCATAGTCCCGCGCCAATCTCCGCTCCTCGGCAATCGCGATCCGCTCGATCATGTCGATGAGGACGCGGGCCGAATCGCTGAGGTCACGGGCGTCTCGATAGCGAGCGACGAGCCGGTGGGCGATATGGTCGAGATCGAAACCGTCTGCCGACTGGATGAGCGTGCGCCAGAGCATCACGGCCTCCACGAAAAGCGGGCTGACATCCCGGGTAAGACCCGAGGACTCCAGCAGAGCGCGCACCGCATGAAAGCGGCCAGTCGCGAGAATGGAACGCACCCGCCGTTCATCCAGACCGGAGATCGCAACGATCGCCGACGAGAAGAAGTCGGTGCGGCCGGCGCAGAGCGCATGCATCAGGAAGGCGGGGGTCAGGCGGCCTGCGCCGCGAAGCTGGTCTGTGAGGCGGGACAGTTCTTCACCATGGACGTCCGCCAGAAGCGCAATCGTTGCGCAGTCTCCGGCTTCCCGGGCAATGCGCTCAATCCGCCGGGTGCCTATGGCGCCGATCACCAGGCCGGAACCCGCAAGCGCATCGGCGACGAACTGCACCAGGAGTTGGCGAACGCCGCTTGTCAGATCGTCACGCTCAAGTAGGAGAGCCCGGATGCGCTCGCTATGGCCGTGGCGCTCTGCAATGCGGCGCAGCGTGAAGGCAGTGAGGCGTGCACGGGGATTTTCAAGCAGGACTTCGAGCTCTGCGGCATCTCCGATCTCGGCCAGCGCTGCGGCGACGCCGATACTGACGTCGTTGCGGGCAGCGATCAGCGCGCGGGTCTCGACGGTGCCGCGGCCTGCGATATCCACGAGATCGGCATCGGAGAGGACCGGCGAATGGAGAATGACCGAAGAGGCGATCTCCGGCTGGTCTTCAGCAAGCGACACCATCAGGGCGCGCGGCGCCCTCGCCTCTTGCGCAAGAACGTCTGCCAGTGCGAGGCGCACCTGCGGGGCAGGATCATCGAGAAGATAGGTCATGGCCATCTGGGCTGCATGACGTTCTTCCGGGGCCATGTCCGACTTCAGGTAAGCCCGAGCCAGAGCATTCGCCGCACGAGCCCGCTCCTGCGATTTCGCCGTCTCGACCCATTTGAGAAAAGCTGCAACGATCAAAGTCGAACCCACTCGCCACCTGTGCACACCCGAAACATTCGGTATCTCGGACACTAGGTTCAAAGTGTTTAAGAAACGTTCACCACGTTCGTTAACGCCTTCCGGAAACCCCTTATTTCTACGGGTTCGAGAAGAGGTACGGCACGCGCTAGATTCGCTGGCCGGGACGTTTCAGCTCGAAGACAGGGCCCATACCGGCATAATCCATGTAGCCCAGCCTCATGATCGGATCTGCGAAGGCAAGATCGAATCGCCCGTTACGGATCACGCCATCAGCGATATGGATACCCACCACCTGACCGAAGACGGCATGGCTGTCGGTCTCGTTGCCATCCATGTCTGGCAGGGTCAGGACCTTGGTCACCCGGCATTCGAGTGCGGCAACGGCTTCTCCGACATAGGGCGCGTCGATGAGCCGGCCCGGCGCTGCGGTCAGACCGGCGAGCGCGAACTCGTCCGTCTCATAGGGTACGGCCGCCGAGGAGACGTTCATCTGATCGATAAGCGTGCGGCTAACAAAGCTCGCGGTGAAGACCCGTGTCTCCTCGACATTGCGCAGACTGTCCTTGCGACCGCTCGACGAAAACATCACCAATTTCGGGCGATCACCGACGGCGTTAAAGAAGGAATAGGGCGACAGATTATGGCCGCCATCCCTACCCTTCGTGCCGATCCAGCCGATGGGCCGAGGTGCCACGATCGCCTTGAAGGGATCGTGCGCCATGCCATGCGCATTCGATTCGGTATCGTAGAACATCAATCTTCACCACCCTGCCAGGAGACGACTTCCTCCAGGGCCGGACGCGGACGCTCTACGATCGGGAATTCCGTCGAGCCGATATGGATGAAGCCTGCAACCTTCTCGCCGGGCTTGACGCCGAGGAGCGGATAGGCGCGTTCGTCGAAGGCAAACCATTCGGAGAGCCAGTTGGACACGTAGCCATGGGCATTGGCGGCCATCAGCAGATTGAGGCACACGGCGCCGGCCGACATGACCTGTTCCCATTCCGGGATCTTCGCATGTGGGGCGGCCGTCGAGATGACGCCGACGACCACGGGCGCGCGGGTGAACCGGGTGCGCTCAACCTTGATCATCTCCTCGGAAAGCGCCGGGTTTTTCTCCAGCGCCATTGCCAGAAGCTCCGCGCCAATGCGCGCGCGCTCCTCGCCACGATAGACGATGAAGCGCCAGGGAGCGATCTTGCCGTGATCGGGAACGCGCACCGCGAGCGACAGAATCGACTCGATCTCACTCTTCTCCGGACCGGGTTCGCACATCTGAAATGCGGGCACGGAACGACGAACTGCGAGATAATCGAGCAGTTTGATATCTTTTTTCATTTTCTTGATGCCTTCATAGTCCTTGGGCGCGTCGGCAGGTCTTGAAATTGCCATGCGGTTCGGTTTGAAGTTGCCGGCATTGGGAAGGAAGTCAACACACAGTGCATCGCATGTCCCACCAACCTGTTGTCATCCGGCTGCTGCTCGGGCTCCTCGTGGCCTCTGCCGCGACCGCGCCGGCTTTTGCACAGGACGCCTTCGAAACCTTCAAGCAGCTCAACGGCTCCACCAAGATGCCGAAGCTGAAGGCTTTCTCGGCGCCGGGCATCGGCGCGATTGCCAATGTGACCCAAGGGCGCAGCGTAAAGCTCGACGCCAAGCTGACGAATGAGGGCGAGCCCATGCAGCATGGTCTGTCCTGGCGTGTCTTCAGCCCCATTCCCGGCGCCGATGGCAAGCTGCCATTGCTGGCCAGCGCCGAAGGTGGTTCAGCGGCCTTTCAGCTTGCTCCCGGCGACTATTTCGTCAACGTGTCCTTCGGTCGAGCAGGCGCCACCAAGAAACTGAGCGTGCCCGTCGAAGGCGATATTGCCGACCAGGTTCTGGTGCTGGATGCCGGCGGTATGTCGCTCAATGCGATCTCGGGCACGGATACACACATTCCTGACAAACAGCTCAGCTTCGACATCTACTCGTCGGAAGTTCGCGAGGATGGCGAGCGCGGTCTCGTGCTTTCCGACGTCAAGCCAAACACCATCGTGCGCCTGAATGCCGGGACCTATCATGTCGTCTCGGAATATGGCGCGATCAATGCCGTGGTGCGGGCCGATATCACCGTTGAGGCAGGCGAACTGACCGAGGCTACGATACAACACCGCGCGTCTCAGGTCGGACTGAAACTCGTGTCCGAAGAGGGCGGCGAAGCGATTGCCGATACTGCGTGGTCGGTGCTCACTTCTGGCGGCGATATTGTCGCGGAAAGTGTCAGCGCTTTCCCGGTGATGGTTCTTGCCGAAGGCCAGTATACGGCCGTGGCGCGCAACAAGGACCAAATTTTCCAGAGGGACTTCGAGGTGAAGGCCGGCACCAACATGGATGTCGAACTGATGCTCGACCAGTCCTGACGGTTCAGGCTGCCCGACGGAACTTCCGGCGCTCTACCGGCGCCATGCTGAACACTGCACCGAAGAGACGCGCAAGCAGATCCTTGCGGTCGGCATGGGTGCTCAGCTCTTCCCAGGGAATCATCACACCAACACGTGCCCGGATGGTCGAGCCGGACAGGCGACGGAACTCACGGATCAGCAGCGAGACACGAAGCGTCAGCGAGATCTTGCTCGCGAGATGAAAGAGACGGCCGTTCTGTCCTTCGAAGAAGACAGGCACGACATTGGCCTTCGCGGCCTGAATGAGCTTGGCGGGGAACATCTTCCAGGGAAGATCTTCTGCACGGCCAAAACCCTTCTTCGCTGTCGCCACGCCACCTGCCGGGAAAATCACGACGGTGACACCCTCCTTCAACAGCCGAAGCGCCTCGTGGCGGGTCTGCATGTTGAGCGCGAGCGCTTCCTTGGTCTCCTCGAAGGAGACCGGCAAGGAGTAAGGCGCCATTTCCGGCACCTTCAGAAGTTCGTTGTTGATGAGGACCCGGAACGGTCGGCCGAGCTGCTCGGCGAGCGCCAATACTGCAATGCCGTCGCCGATGCCGAACGGGTGGTTGGCGACGATGACGATCGGACCGTCCGGGATGTTTTCCGGCGGCCATGTGCCCTCGACCTTCAGATCTACGTGAATAAGGTCCAGCATCTTGCCGAAGACCCGGTCGGTCTTGCCGACGATGTCGTTGCGCCAGATCTCGTAGAGCCTGGTGAAACGATCACGACCAGATAGCCCCTCGATCGAGCGGATGAACCACCGCTTCAGCTTGGGGTCGCGTTCGTTGGCATAGGACAGTTCTTTGAATTTCACGCTGGAGCTCCAGGTGGACGGAAGATCATCGTTCCGTCATATGCCAATTCGATGACAGGCGTCTGACAGGGCGGTGACGCCCTGCCAGCCTTTTTGCTCAGACCTTGCGGTTCGCCAGCTTGCGCTTGACGTCAGGCGGGGTTGCTTCGCCTGCCAGTACCGCCACGGCTTCAACGAGCGGCATGGACACCTGCTCCTGCGAACCCAGGCGACGGATGTTGACGGTCTTTTCTTCCGCTTCACGCTTGCCGCAGACGATGATCACCGGAACCTTGGTCACGGAATGCTCACGGACCTTGTAGTTGATCTTCTCGTTGCGGAAGTCCGTCTCGACCTGAAGGCCGGCGTCACGCAGCTGTTCGGCGACTTCGCGACCATAGTCATCGGCATCGGACGTGATCGTTGCCACGACGACCTGCAGCGGTGCGAACCAGAGCGGCATATGGCCGGCAAAGTTCTCGATCAGGATGCCGAGGAAGCGCTCCATGGAACCGCAGATGGCGCGATGGATCATGACCGGCTGCTTCTTCTCCGACTTGTCGTCGATGTAGAAGGCGCCGAAGCGTTCCGGCAGGTTGAAGTCGACCTGGGTCGTGCCGCACTGCCATTCACGGCCAATGGCATCGCGCAGGGTGTATTCGAACTTCGGACCGTAGAAGGCACCCTCGCCCGGCAGAATGCCGGTCTTGATGCGACCGCCGGACTGTTCCTCGATCTGCTTCAAGACCTCCATCATCACGCTTTCGGCGCGATCCCAGAGATCGTCTGAACCCACGCGCTTTTCCGGACGGGTGGAGAGCTTGACGACGATTTCACCGAAGCCGAAGTCCTCGTAGACCGACAGGATCAGGTCGTTGATGCGCAGGCATTCCGCCGCCATCTGCTCTTCCGTGCAGAAGACGTGCGCGTCGTCCTGGGTGAAGCCGCGGACGCGCATCAGGCCGTGCAGCGCGCCGGAGGCTTCGTAGCGGTGAACATTGCCGAACTCGGCGAGGCGGACCGGCAGTTCGCGATAAGACTTCAGGCCGTGCTTGAAGATCTGCACGTGGCCCGGGCAGTTCATCGGCTTCAGCGCGAAGACCTTCTGGTCGGCTTCCTCATCGTCGGGGTGGGTGAAGGCATGGGCCGACTTCACGGCAAACATGTTCTCCTGGTACCAGCCCCAGTGGCCAGAGGTCTCCCACAGCGACTTGTCGAGCACCTGCGGCGCGTTGACTTCCTGGTAGGTGCCGTCGAGACGACGGCGCATGTAGGAGGTCAGCGTCTGGAACATGCGCCAGCCCTTGCCGTGCCAGAAGACGACGCCCGGACCCTCTTCCTGGAAATGGAAGAGATCCATTTCACGGCCAAGCTTGCGGTGATCGCGCTTTTCCGCTTCAGCCAGAATGTGCAGGTAGCGGTCCAGCTCTTCCTGTTCGGCAAAGGCGGTGCCGTAGATGCGGCTCAGCATGGCGTTGTTGCTGTCACCGCGCCAATAGGCACCGGCCACCTTCATCAGCTTGAAGGCCATGCCGATCTGACCGGTGGACGCCATATGCGGTCCACGGCAGAGGTCGAACCAATCGCCC
Organism: Allorhizobium sp. nf9_anc; assembly: GCF_056323085.1. Classification (NCBI taxonomy): domain Bacteria; kingdom Pseudomonadati; phylum Pseudomonadota; class Alphaproteobacteria; order Hyphomicrobiales; family Rhizobiaceae; genus Allorhizobium; species Allorhizobium sp. nf9_anc. The sequence goes on from NZ_CM150481.1 coordinate 1,795,438, forward strand.
TGATAGTAGATCTTCAGATCCTGGTCTGCCGGGATCGCGTCGACGAGCTCGACCTTGTACTTCTCACCCTTGGAGGCGAAGACTTCCTTGGCCTTGTCGCGCGACCAGACTTCCTTGGTGAAAGGCTTGTTTCGCTGGATGATCTCCTTCATGCGCTTTTCGATCTTCGGCAGATCGTCCGGCGTAAAGGGCTCGTCCTTGGCGAAGTCGTAATAGAAGCCGTTCTCGATCACTGGACCGATGGTCACCTGGGTGCCGGGCCAGAGTTCCTGCACGGCCTCGGCCATCACGTGTGCGGCGTCATGGCGAATGAGTTCGAGCGCACGCGGATCGGTGCGGGTGACGATCTCGATCTTGCCATCGACGATGGGGTCAGAGAGGTCGCGCACCGTGCCATCGAGCGCAATCGCGACGGCCTTCTTAGCGAGCGACTTGGAAATCGATTCAGCGACCTGCGCGCCAGTCGTGCCGGCAGCGTATTCGCGGATAGAACCATCGGGGAAAGTGAGAGATACGGAAGCGGACATGCTATGTCTCCTGATCCAGTCCCGCCAACGAATGCGGGTGGTGAAAGGGGCGGGTTGGATCCCGCGATTTACCGGCGCTCCTTAGGACGAAAGCGCTGCTGAGTAAAGGATCTTGCTATCCCTGCCCCATGAACCAGAAGTCCCGGGCCTCGGGCGGCAGGGTCTTAAGCACCCTCTCGAAAGCTGCGGGATCGACGTGGCGACGGATCACGGTGGTGACGTCTTCGATGGCAGTTTCAGTCGAGAGGTTGTGGTCGTGGCGCAGCGCACGAACTTCCTTCATCAGCTCATCGCGTGCGACGAAGGGCCTAGCAGGCGCGTCTACGTCCCAGTCGCTGACGAATATCGCGCGCAAGACCGGTGGCAGCATGTTCGCGAAGGCGATGGCCTGGCCGACGGAGAGGCGGTGGCGAAACACCTGAAGCACGGCCTGCAGCATGGTGTAGGCCTGATGCGAAGAGGTCAGCATCGATGTGGCGACCAGGTCCTTCATGAAGGCGTCGAAATCGGCTGAAGCCTGGCGATACTCAAGCGGCATTGGCATGCGTCGTCTCCGCAATGATTCGTGCAGCCGATCTTAGTGCGAGGCCTGGGATTGGTTGAACCCTGATCAGCTGAGCTTCTTGCGACCGAAGGTCCAGAGGCGCCAGGGCGCATACCAGGTGAAGCGCTGCTCCAAGGTCTCGGGAACCGGATCCGGTCCCCAGGTGCCGCCGGGCCCGCAGCGGACGACGCGAAACAGCGTCAGCCAGCCACCCGACCAGAGACCATGTCGCGCGACGGCCTCATAGCCGTATTCCGAGCAGGTCGGCATGTGACGGCAGGAGCTGCCGACGAGGCTGGACAAGGTGAGCTGGTAGAAGCGGATCAGCCCCATGCCAAGCAGGCGGCCCGGCGTCTTGCGAAAGGGGCCAGACCAATTCCGGCCGCGCGGACGAAGATCGTCCGGACCATGCCCGCAGTTGGGGCCATTGCACATGATCAGCTCGCCTCGGCAGCCACGGTCTGGTGCTCGATCTGGTCAAGACAGTCGACCACGGCGTCAAAGGTCAGCATGGTGGACGCATGGCGGGCCTTGTAGTCACGCACGGGCTTGAGGAAACGCATGTCTTCGAAACGACCGGAAGGTCCCTCGCCGTTTTCCTTCAGCATAGCAAGCATCTCCAGCCTTGCCTGGCGCAACTCCGCCGCAGTTGCTCCCACCACATGGCGGGCCATGATTCCGGAAGAGGCCTGACCCAGCGCACAGGCCTTCACCTCGTGGGCGAAGTCGGCTACCACGCCGTCTTCGACCTTGAGGTAGACCTTGACGCGGGAGCCGCACAGCTTCGAATGTTTTTCCGATACGGCTGGCGCATCGGGAAGCGTGCCGATGCGGCTGATATTGCCGGCAAACTCGAGGATCTTGGTGTTGTAGATGTCGTCCATGGTCAATCCACTCTGGCGCTTCCCCCGTATATAGGGATTGGCTGCTACATTGTCGCCGCCATCATGTCGCAGCCTTGGCCTTTATATCGTTTTCGGCGCCCACTATATCCAAGGGACTGGCACAGGACAAACGCAAGCCGACCCTCAAGGTTCGATCTTCTCACCGCAAACAGCGACAACGGACTTGCATTATGAGCCGCATTACGCATTTACAATCCGGCAAAGCCAAACCAGCGGCCCGTCTCGGACGGGACCGGGAGACCAAGGCCATGGACGCCATCGTCACGAAACTGACCACAGAAGCGCCGCGCCCGACGCGCGAAGAGGCCGAACAGGCCGTTCGGACGCTTCTGCTATGGGCCGGAGACGATCCGGAGCGCGAAGGCTTGCTCGATACGCCAGCCCGCGTCGCCAAGGCCTATGGCGAACTATTCTCGGGCTATTCGGCCGATATTGAGGATGTGCTTGGGCGCACCTTCGAAGAAGTCGGCGGCTATGACGACATGGTTTTGGTCCGCGATATCTCCTTCTTCTCGCATTGTGAACACCACATGCTGCCGGTGATGGGCAAGGCCCATGTCGCCTATCTGCCGAAGGGCCGTGTTCTTGGCCTTTCCAAGATCGCGCGGGTGGTCGATGTCTTCGCCAAGCGCCTGCAGACGCAGGAGAACATGACGGCCCAGATCGCGCATGCGATCGATGAGACGCTGCAACCACGCGGGGTTGCGGTTTTTCTCGAGGCCGAGCATATGTGCATGGCCATGCGCGGGATCCAGAAGACGGGATCTACGACGCTCACCACAACCTTCACAGGCGCCTTCAAGGACAATGCCGCCGAGCAGGCGCACTTCATGTCCATGGTTCGCAGCCGCTAAGCCCGCGAGTACCCCATGTCCGGTTTCGTTTTCGATGCACCCTCCGCGGACAAAAAGATCCTCGAAGAGGGGCTCTTCTTCACGCCCAAATTCGACGACCACGGCCTGGTGACGGCAGTGGTTACGGATGCGCGTGACGGCGAACTGCTCATGGTCGCGCATATGAACGCCGAAGCGATCGCTTTGACCATGGAGACCGGGATCGGCCACTATTTCAGCCGCTCGCGCGGCAAGATCTGGAAGAAGGGCGAAAGCTCTGGCAACCTCCAGACCGTCAAGGAAATGCGCGTCGATTGCGACCAGGATGCCATCTGGCTGAAGGTGGAAGTCGCCGGGCATGACGCGACCTGCCATACGGGCCGTCGCTCCTGCTTCTACCGCTCCGCCCAGTCCGTCGATGGCAAGCCGTCGCTGACCATTGCCGACGATCACCGCCATTTCGATCCGGATCACGTCTACGGCCACTGACGGCCACCCCGCATAACGAAATCGTAAGCAGACGGTGTCCTAATATAGTTCAGATTGTTCAGCTAATGGGGTAGCGGAGATGCTGAACTGGAGCATGATTTCAAATGGCGGCGCGGGCGTCGCGCAGCCGTCCAAGGATGGCGGGACAACGCCGCCCGGTCCTATCGTTCCTGAAAAACGCCCTAAGGCAAAAGTGGCCTTGGCTCTCGGTGGCGGGGCTGCGCGCGGCTGGGCCCATATCGGCGTCTTGAGAGCCCTCGACGAGGAAGGCATCGAAGTCGGCATGATCGCCGGCACATCGATCGGCGCCCTGGTTGGCGGATGCTATCTTGCCGGAAAGCTTGACGAATTGGAGGCGTTTGCGCGCTCCCTCACGATGCGCCGCATAGCCTCGCTGCTCGATCTCACCATCGGTGGTGGAGGCCTTCTGGGCGGCATGCGGCTTACCAAACGGATGCAGGAACATCTCGAAGGACTGACCGTCGAGGAACTGCCGAAACCCTTCGTCGCTGTGGCATCCGAATTGAACAGCGGACATGAGGTGTGGATCGATGGCGGAAGCCTGATCACGGCACTGAGAGCTTCTTACGCCCTGCCCGGCATCTTCGAGCCCGTTCACTGCAACAACAGAACCCTGATCGATGGTGCGCTCGTCAATCCGGTGCCGGTCTCTGTCTGCCGCGCCTATGAGCAGCCGCTCGTGATGGCCGTTAACCTGCACTACGACGTCTTTGGTCGCTCGGCCGTGGTCAAGCACAAGGCCTCGATGCCCTCGCAGGCACACACTGAAACGGCGCGTGCACCCAACAAGGTCGGCCTGACCGGCGTGATGGTGCAGGCGTTCAACATTATCCAGGACCGCATCTCGCGTGCACGCCTCGCCGGCGATCCTCCTGATCTCGCACTTCATCCACGTCTCAACGATATCGGACTGTCGGAATTCCACAGGGCCGGAGAAGCGATTGAACGCGGTTATGAAGAAGCCAAGATGCGGGTCACAGAGATCCGCCGGATGCAGGAAGCCGTCTTGCGCTAGAGGCGGCGTCGCCGCCGCCCCGTCACTCGGCTCTGTTCTCTCGCCGTATCATCCGGCGATATAGGCCTTGATGTGTTCGGCCTCTTGCTCGATCTCGCGGATACGCGACTTCACCACGTCACCGATCGAGATGATGCCGGAAAGCTTGCCATTGTCCTCGACGGGCACATGGCGGAAACGACGGGTCGACATCATTTCCATCAGTTCGTTGACGCTGGTCTCTTCGCGGCAGCGATAGACATTGGCCGTCATGAAGGCCGACACCGGTTGATCGAAGGCATTCTTGCCTTCCGACCCGATCGCACGCACCACGTCACGCTCGGTGAAGATGCCGACGATCCGGTTTTCCATGCCGACCACGACGGCGGCACCGATCTTGTGTTCTTCCAGCACATGGGCGGCTTCGCCCAAGGTCACTGTCGGGCTGATCGTGATAACGTTGCGGCCCTTTTGGTCGAGTATGCTTCTGGCTGATGCAGGCATGCGTTCCTCCTCGCATAGAACACTCGGTCGGCAGCCCAACCCTCCTCAGACTGCCGGACCAAAATCGTGCCCTTTATTCAAGCGGAATGCAATAAGCGCTCGATCACGCCCTTGTGGCCCGGCGGCTATGGGGATCGAAAAGAGCAAAGCAGAAGAAGCCCAGGAGAAAGCCACCGATATGGGCATCCCAGGCGATCGCGGTCGAATCGCTGCCGAGCATCGGCAGGCCGAGCGCGATGGCGACATTGCCGAGGAACCAGACAATGATGAAAACCCGCACAGTTTTATCGGCAAGCGCCTGCCCCACCGAAAGCAGCGGCGGCTCCGCGCCTGTGAGACGCGCAAAGTTCCGCTGACGTTCGCCGAAGGCGAAACGGCAAGCAGCCCCCATCAGCGCGGAAATAACGCCCGAGGCCCCCACCATCAAGGAGGGCACGCCCCAGTTGACCGCTGCGTGAAGCGCGGCAGCTGCCACGGAGGAGACGATCCAGAACAAGACAAACCTGGTCTCTCCGATTCGCCGGCAGACCGGCGTGCCAAAGGCGGCAAGCCACAGGCTGTTGAACGCGAGATGCTCGAAACTGCCATGCAGCAGCGAATAGGTGACCGGCGACCAGAGCCAGGCCAGCGACTGCTCAGAGAACGGATAGAGATAGCGAATGGGGGAGAAGCCGAACTCGACGGCGACCCACTGATTGAACGGAGCCGAGAGGAAGAGTTCCTGCAGCGCGTAAATGCCACAGATCAAACCGAGCGCTGCTAGAACGCCTGTCGGCAGATTGAAGATCGGTGGCTCAGGCGAGGAAACCGGCTCTCGGTTCGAGGCATAGGGCTCTCCTGTCGGAAGCGCTTCGCCTCGAGTTCCTGTCTCATCCTGCATCTGCGCTTCCTCTTCTTCAGCTCAACTCAGGTAATGCAGGCGGCGGATAAAAAAAAGGCCACCCGGAAACCGAGTGGCCGGTTGGCGCTCGACGAAACGTCGCGCCGACTGGAGTTGGTGCCGAAGGCTGCCCTTCGCGTCTGATGAAGACGAGATGCCATCTCGATACGAAAAGGGCAATCTCAACCTTCGCTTAACCTTAATCGCCAAGCAAATAACGTTCCGTCTCGAAAAAGCGCGACCAAAAGCAAACACTATATTAACGGCTCGCCGCCTACTGTTAAGCGACAGAGGAACAGACAGATTCTCCATGATGTACTCTACGCAGGCAAGCCAGAGCAACACGATCGCATCGCCGGGACAGCAACGTGCCTTTCAGCGCGTCGCCGTCAGCCTGCAGGGTCGACTCATGCTTGCCACTTACGAAGAGTATGTCTGCAAGGTGATCGACATGTCGCCGGGCGACGTTCGCTTCGCTTGCGCGGGCATGCCACGCCCGGGTGAACGTGTGATCGCCTATATCGATCACCTCGGCCGGATCGAGGGGACGGTGGTCAAGCTGACCGAGGACGGCTTCGTCATTTCCATCAATGCGACGGTGCGCAAGCGCGAGAAACTAGCAGCCCAGCTCACCTGGATTGCCAACAAGCACGAGCTCGGCCTGCCTGAAGACCGCCGTCATGACCGATTGACGCCGCGCCAGACGCGGACAGAGCTCACGCTCGAAGATGGCAAGACCTATCCCTGCCGCCTCATGGACCTTTCGCTTTCGGGCGCAGCCGTCGATATCGACATCCGTCCGCCGATCGGATCGGCCGTCCGCCTCGGCAACATGCGTGGCCGCGTCGTGCGCCACTTCATGGAAGGCGTCGCCGTCGAATTCCTGACGCTGCAGTCGAAGGAAGCTCTCACCGAGTTCCTCTGATCCTCCACGACATCCAATGAAAAAGGCGCCTGCGGATCCCGCAAGGCGCCTTTTTCTATGCCCAAACAGAAATCGTGCCAGAGCGGCACAACATTTTTCAAAAAATTTCGATCGCAAAACTGACTAGATACGCCCCGGCGAGTGAGCCAAGCGGCCACTTTGGTCGACTGCGAATTGCTGCTCTTTACTTCTCAAAGCCAATCCTAGCTTCTACCCCAGTGCTATTCTCTTCCGATCGGAAAAACCACAAGCCTCTGTTTTATTGACATTTATCGGCATCGATCGCCGCCCAGCCACAGAGGCTTGATAAAATACCGCTCAATTTTTCTGTAAATTTTCTTCAATATATAATCAAATAAAGCGCAAATACATGTAAATATAGAATCTGATTTTCAGATACTTCGTCGTTTATCTTACCGCTATTCTTCGCGGACGATCAAAATATCCATGTCATTGCTATCTCCATTACCGGGAGACAACCAATGACAACAAAGAAAAATCTGGGTATTGGAACTCTGGCCGCCGCTATCGCTGGCGTCCTCGCTTTTCAGGTGTCGGCCATGCCGGCCAACATGCAGGTGGTCGGAAAGGCCAACCCGCCGATCGGTCACTACGAATTCTGTCAGACCTATTCCGGCGAATGCGCCGGCAGCCAGGCGGATAGTGGGCCGATGGTTCTGACCGAGGACCTCTGGAAGGCTATCCTCGACGTCAACTACACCGTCAACAGCTCGATCACCCCGCTCACCGACATGGAGATCTATGGCGTTGAAGAGCGCTGGACCTATCCGCGCAGCGTCGGCGATTGCGAAGACTTCGCGTTGCTGAAGCGCAAGATGCTGGTCGACCGCGGCGTCGACCCGGCCGACCTGCTGATGACCGTCGTCCTGCAGCCGAATGGCGAAGGCCATGCCGTGCTCACGGTGCGCACGGACCACGGCGACTTCATTCTCGACAACATGCGCAACAAGGTGCTGCTGTGGTCGGAGACCGAATACACTTACCTGAAGCGTCAATCTTCGAGCAATCCGGGTCGCTGGGTGAAGCTCCAGGACGGACGCGCAGGCATCGTCGGCAGCGTGTCTCAATAAACCACACGCCACCTCCGCTTCTGGCCCGGTCTGTCCCCGCCTACCCGTCCCCCGACCGGAGCCAATGAGCCGGTCCCGTCCAACCGGGACCGGCTCTCTTTTTGCTCAGCGTCCCGCCACGGGCCTCGGAAATTTCACCGAAAATTAACCACGTTCATCGAAGTCTCATGTCGGGATCAGCCACGCTATCGCGGTTGCGCCGAGGGGATGGACAAACGATGCGAGGCGAAATCAGCAGACCGGAGGCGGATGAAAACGAGCCCCCCCTGATCTCGACGCGCTTCCTCGTCATTGCGATGCTCGCGATTCTTCTCCTGGCCGCCGCCTCGTTCGCGATCAGCTGGTATGGACGCGCCTATGGCGAGCGCCTGTCGTTGGCGGGGCACACCGAGAGCACCGAGATCGTCAACATCGTCATCGGGCGCGACGAACTCGCCTTGCCGGCAAACGTGATCCGCTTCGAGCCACAGCGCCAAGGCGGACCCGCTGAACGGGTGGATCTCTATCTCCTCTGGCCGGAGCTTACCGGATACGCGAGCGCGGAGCGCCGGCGCTTCGACGACCTGACGCTGGCAAACTCCCTGATCTTTCTGCAGATTTCACAGAGCACAATGTCGAGAGACATGTCCGGGCGTATCGAGCCCATCTATCGGCATCTGTTTGATGGCCCGCCCACGCCTGGGCCTGCCGGCCTGACCCTGCAAACCTTCAAGAGCGCCACCGGCTACGAAGGCGAACAGTTGCTCACCGGCACGCTGCCAGATGGCACGACCTACGCCATCCGCTGCCTGATGCCGATGACGTCCGAGGACGCAACCGCCAGCGACTGCCAGCGCGACATCCATGTCGGCGAAGATCTCACCGTCCTCTACCGCTTTTCAAGCCAGATGCTTGCCGATTGGGCCAAGATCGATCAGGCCGTGCGCCAATACGTGGCTGGCCGCGCCCACGCGGCCCCGGCTGCCGCGACGCTTAAAAATCAACTCAAAGCGTCAACCGACCGTTCATCATAAACCTCTTGGTAAGGCTAATTCCGTAGGGTCCCTCGAGATGGTCGCGATTGGGGGAGAGCGCCCTGTCGTCAATTGTTAGATTCAAAGAGTATCGTGGTGCATAAAGTTTTGGGAAGCTTCAACGTCGCAGCCGTTCTTCGCCGGCTTGTCCTCACGCTGTTTGCGGTCCTCGTGGCTAGTGTCGCTGCCGTCAGTGTCGCACAGGCCAACCCGAAATATGCAGGCGTCGTGATCGATGCCAAGACCGGCAAGGTTCTCTACAGTGAGAACGCTGACAGCCTGCGTTATCCAGCCTCGCTTACCAAGATGATGACCCTATACATGGTCTTCGAAGCGCTTGAAGCGGGCAAGATTTCGCTCAACAGCAAGGTTCCCTTCTCGGCCAATGCCGCCAAGGAGCCGCCGTCCAAGCTGGGCGTTGGCACTGGGCGCAGCATCACCGTCGAGCAAGGCATCATGGCGCTGGTCACCCGCTCTGCGAACGACGTCGCGACCGCTCTTGCCGAATATCTCGGCGGCTCCGAGCAGCGTTTCGCGCAGATGATGACATCCAAGGCCCGAAGCCTGGGGATGACCAAGACGACCTATCGCAATGCGCATGGCCTGCCAAACACCGCGCAGATGACCACCGCGCGTGATCAGGCCCGCCTCAGCATCGCCCTTCGCCAGCACTTCCCGCAGTATTACGGCTACTTCTCCACCCGTAGCTTCCGCTTCGGCAAGCAGACGATCGGCAATCACAACCGCCTGCTCGGCCAGGTGCGCGGCGTTGACGGTATCAAGACCGGTTATACCCGCGCTGCCGGCTATAACCTCGCGACCTCCGCACAGGCCGATGGTCGTTCGATCGTCGCCGTCGTGCTCGGCGCAACATCCGGTGCACGCCGCAATGCGCAGATGACCAATCTCGTGCAGCGTTATCTTCCGGCTGCATCTTCGAGCCGCGGCGGTGGCAACCTGATCGTCAAGAACGACACCTCGGTCGCGCCTGCTCAGGCAACAGCATCGCTTGGCGGCGGCAGTGTTCCGAACCTGCCGCAGACCGGTCCTCTGCCGACCGTTCGCTACAGCGGCGTAGCACAGGCCTATGCCGCATCGCCGGCAGGCAATGCAGCAAGTGCCGCTCTTGAGACAATGCGTCCCGTTGCACCCAGCGCCACGCCGGCGGTGCCTGTTCCGCAGCCGGCGCCTGCCTACATGCCGGATTCCGGTGCTGCAATTGCGCCTGCCGCGCCCACTCAGTCGGTCGCTGCAGCTTCTACAATGCCGCCGGATGTCGATGCGGTCACGACTGCATCAACCACGCCAAGCTCGGGCTGGGTCGTGCAGATCGGCACCTCGCCCGACAAGGACCTGGCCATGGATCTCTTGCGCAATGCGCAGGAAAAAGGCGGAAAGGTATTGCGTTCCGCCACCCCCTTCACTGTCGCCTATGGCGATGGTGCCCAACAGATCTACCGCGCCCGTTTTGGCGGCTTCGACGAACAGAAGGACGCGGTGAATGCATGTAACGCCCTGAAGAAGAAGGGAATCGGTTGCTGGGCAGCTGCCCAGTAACACGGTCACCCGAAACCTCGATTTGTACTGTTTACGAGGAATACGGAATGGCAACGAAAGACTTCCGACATCAACCGGTTGATGGTCAGGACAATAGCGGCCTCGCGCCTTCAAGCGGTGTGCTGCATCCCTTGCATGAGGCAGCCTATCGCCTCGCCGATCTGGGGCTTCGCGAAAAGCGCTCCAAGACCAAGGACCTCATCGGGCTTCTGCTCTCTCACGGCGCCCGGGCCTGGCGTTATTCGCAACCCGAGGCCAGCATCCATCTTCACGTGACGTCTCAGGCCGGGCGTTTCCCGGTCATCATGCGCTTGCGCTGAACAGACGGATCCGCCTATGCCGCTCTACCGTCTGGGAGACAGGGTGCCGAAACTGCCGGGCGCCGGGAGTTACTGGATCGCGCCGGATGCCCAGGTCATCGGCGACGTGCAGCTCGGCGAGGATGTCGGTATCTGGTTCGGCGCGGTTTTGCGTGGCGACAATGATCCGATCGTGATCGGTGCCGGCACCAATATCCAGGACGGCGTGATGATGCATACCGATCCCGGTAAAGGCGTCACGATCGGCGAGGGCTGCACCATTGGTCACCACGCAATCATTCATGGCTGCACGATCGGCAATAACTCGCTGATCGGAATGGGCGCAACCGTGCTGAACGGCGCCCAGATCGGCGATAACTGCCTGGTCGGGGCCAATTCGCTGATCACGGAAGGCAAGAACTTTCCGGACAATTCCCTGATCGTCGGCTCTCCCGCCCGGGTCGTCCGCACCCTCGACGAGGTGGCGATTGCGGGGCTCAAGCTGTCGGCGGAAAACTATGTGCGCAACTGGCGCCGTTTCGCGGCGGACCTGCAGCCAATGTGAGCGCTACTGCCGTCAGGCAGCAATTTCCGCACAGGTCGCACAAAATCCCCTGATCTCGATCGTCGTCTTTTCCGGCTTGAAGCTGCGGCCACGCGTGATGGTTTCCAGCCGGTGGTCAACGTCGTGGTCGTGGAATTCCGTCACGTGTCCGCACTTGTTGCAGATCATGAAGGCCACAGTGCCATGTCCCGAGCAGCCATCATGCGGATGCGCACAGGCGACGAAGGCGTTTAGGCTCTCGAGCCGATGGACCATCCCGAATTCGACCAGCTTATCGAGCGCCCTATAGACCTGCAGCGGTGCACGGAAGCCGTGCTCCCGCAGACGGTCGAGCAGGGTATAGGCCGAGAGCGGTCCGTCGCTGCCGACAAGTGCGTCGAAGACGAGGGACTGATTGCGCGTGAGATCGGTCTTGGTCATGGGTTCAGCCCCTCGATCGAAGGTCGGTTGTCCTGGCGCCAGGTCGGGGCAGCAGGCTGATGATGAAGAGAAGGAGAGCGGCAACCACGATCGACGGTCCGGACGGCGTGTCGTAGGTCAGCGAGCCGAAGAGGCCCATGACAACGGCCACGGCGCCGATCAACGAGGCGAGCACGGCCATGACTTCTGGTGTCGTCGCAAAGCGTCGGGCGGCCGCGGCTGGGATGATCAGCAGAGACGTGATCAGCATGATGCCGACGATCTTCATCGCGATTGCAATGACCAGCGCCATCAGCAACATGAAGATCAGCCGTGCGCGTTCGGGCTGCATGCCCTCAGCTTCAGCGAGTTCGACATTCACGGTCCCGGCCAGCAGGGGCCGCCAGAGCCAGGCGATGACGCCCACCACCACGAAACCACCGATCCAGACGATGGCCACATCCGTCGGTGTCACGGCCAGAATGTCACCGAAGAGGAAGGCGATGAGGTCGAAACGGACCCAGCTCATGAAGGCGACCATAACAAGGCCGATCGCCAATGTGGCATGGCTCAAGATGCCGAGCAGGGCATCGGCAGAGAGACCCTGGCGCTTCTGCAGAACGATCAGGATCAGCGAGACGAGTGCCGCGACAACGAAGACGCTGACCATCAGGTTCAGCGAGAAGAAGAGCGACAGCGCGACGCCGAGCAAGGCCGAATGGGCCATCGTGTCGCCGAAATAGGCCATGCGCCGCCAGATGACGAAACAGCCGAGCGGGCCGGTCGTGAGAGCAAGGCCGATGCCGGCGAGCATGGCGCGGATGAAGAAGTCATCCAGCATGATCGTGCTCCCGGTTCTTGTGGGGCCCATGGTCATGGCCATCATGGTGATCGTGGCCATGGTGATCCTGGTGGTCGTGATGGTGGTGCCCGTCTTCAGGATGGCAGTGATCGGTCACGCTGCCATCGGCGTGCTGGACACGCCCATCGGGCAGATGTGTATGGTCGTGGTCGTGGCTGTAGACGGCGAGCGTCTGTGCAGCCTTGGCACCGAAGAGCCGCATGTATTCCGGGCTCTGGCTGACCGCCGCCGGGGTTCCCCGGCAGCAGACATGGCCGTTGAGACAGATGACCGTGTCGGTTTCCGCCATCACCACATGCAGGTCATGCGAGATCAGAAGAATGCCGCAGCCGGTTGAATTGCGGATAGAGGTGATGAGGTCGTAGAGCGCGATCTCACCGGAGAAATCGACGCCCTGGACGGGTTCGTCGAGAACCAGAATATCGGGCTTGCGCGCCATCGCACGGGCGAGCAGGGCCCGCTGGAATTCCCCGCCCGACAGGTGCTGGACCTCTGCACCGGCGAGATGGGCGATGCCGACGGCTTCGAGTGCCGTGTTGACCTCCTCAGCGGACAAAGGTGCCGTCAGGGTCATCAGGCGGCGAACCGTCAGCGGCATGGTCCAGTCGACCGAGAGGCGCTGTGGCACGTAACCGACGCGCAGGCCGGGCTTCCGCTCCACCCTGCCCTCGTCCGCCTTGGTCACACCGATCGCCATCTTGGCGCTCGTCGACTTGCCGGATCCGTTGGGGCCGATCAGAGTGACGATCTCACCGGGGCGAACGGAGAAATCGACCCCGCGCACGAGCCAGCGGCCGTTTCGGTAGACACCAGCGCCGGTGAGTGACACCAGCGGTGCGGCCTCCCGTGATTTCATGGCATTCATAGGTTTCTCGAGATTTTGATGTTGCCACCTCCTATGCCACACGTTATAGCATAACGCAACTTAGGTAATAGTATTACATAACCATCCTCAGGAGCATTGCATGACCCGCTATCGCCTCGGACTGGCTGCCTCGACGGCGCTGCTTTTCCTGTCGCCCGCTTTCGCCATGGCAGCGCCTGACGTCGTGGTCTCGATCAAGCCTATCCACTCGCTCGTCGCTTCGATCATGAAGGGTGTCGGCGAGCCGTCGCTGATCGTCGAGGGTGCTGCCTCCCCGCATACCTATACGCTGAAGCCGTCCAACGCCCGGGCCCTCGAAAATGCCGATGTCGTTTTCTGGGTGGGCCCTGGTCTCGAAGCCTTCCTGGATAAGCCGCTCGAGGCTTTGCCGAAGAATGCCAAGGTGGTCGAACTCGAAGACGCGCCGGGCCTGACCAAGCTGCCGTTCCGCGAAGGCGGTGCCTTTGAGGGTCACGACCATGGTGACCATGCCGAGGCCGCCGAAGGCGCTGATGACCATGCGCATGATCATGGCGCCGAAGAAGCTGGCCATGACGATCATGCCAAGGCCGAGCACGCGGATGATCACGGGCACGACCACGGGCCGGAAGACGTCGCTGCCGCCGGTGATGGCGACGGGCACGAGGATCATGCCCATGAGGGTCATGATCACGATGAACACGAGCATGGCGGCACCGACATGCATCTCTGGCTCGACCCTAGCAATGCCAAGGCGATGGCGGCGGAAATCGCCAAGAGCCTTGGTGACGCCGATCCGGAAAACAAGGCGGCTTACGAAGCCAATCTGGCGACCCTGAATGCCGAAATCGATGCGCTCGACACGGAGATTGCAGCGCAGCTGAAGCCGGTGCTGGAGAAACCCTTCATCGTCTTCCACGATGCCTACCAGTATTTCGAAAGGCGTTATGGCGTGCGGGTCGCCGGTTCTGTGACCGTCAGCCCGGAAACCATGCCAGGCGCCGAGCGGCTGTCGACCATTCACGCCAAGATCGAGGAACTCGGAGCGGCTTGCGTATTCGCCGAGCCGCAGTTCGAGCCGAAGCTGATCAGCGTTGTTACCGAAGGCACGCAGGCGAAGTCGGGCGTGCTCGACCCCGAGGGCGGTGCGCTGGAGGCTGGACCAGGTCTCTATGGCCAGTTGATGCGCAATCTCTCCACGTCGATGAGCACCTGCCTCTCGCAGTAATCTGATCCCTCCCCCGGGCGAAAAGGCGGGACTTCGGTTCCGCCTTTTTCAGATCACCGATTGTTATGTTATTACATTAAATGGAGTTTTTCATGAAGAAGCTTCCCGTGACCGTCCTGTCCGGATTTCTGGGTGCCGGCAAGACGACCTTGCTCAACCATGTTCTCGCCAACCGCGACGGCTTGCGTGTCGCGGTCATCGTCAATGACATGAGTGAGGTGAATATCGATGCGGCGCTGGTGCGAGGCGGGGATGCCGCGCTTTCGCGCACGCAGGAGCAACTGGTGGAGATGAGCAATGGCTGTATCTGTTGCACGCTGCGCGACGATCTCTTGAACGAGGTGCGCGGGCTCGCCGAACAGGGGCGCTTCGACTATCTGCTGATCGAGGCGACCGGCATTGCCGAGCCCTTGCCGATTGCCACCACCTTCGACTTCCGCGATGAACAGGGTCGCAGCCTCTCCGACATCGCACAGCTCGACACCATGGTGACCGTGGTGGACGCCGCCAATCTTATCGGCGACTATTCCTCGAGCGACTTTCTCGCAGACCGTGGGGAGACCGCCGGCGAAAACGACAACCGGACGCTGGTCGATCTCCTGGTCGAGCAGATCGAATTCGCCGATGTGATCATCCTCAACAAGGTCGGCACAGCTTCCCCGGATCAGCTCGATGCGGCGCGCAAGATCATTGCGGGTCTGAATGCCGATGCCCGTATCATCGAGACCGACTTTGCCCACGTGGCCGCAAAAGACATCCTCGGGACCGGGCTCTTCGATTTTGCCAAGGCCGAGACGCATCCGCTTTGGTTCCAGGAACTGCACGGCTTTAGGGACCATGTTCCGGAAACAGAGGAATACGGGATCCGCTCCTTCGTCTACCGGGCCCGCGCACCGTTCGACCCCACCCGGTTCCGGGCCTTTCTCGATCGCTCCTGGCCGGGTGTGATCCGGGCCAAGGGCTTCTTCTGGCTCGCCACACGCCCACATCATGTTGGAGAACTCAGCCAGGCCGGCCCACTCGTCAGGACGACCAAGATGGGCCTGTGGTGGGCATCAGTGCCGAAAACTCGCTGGCCCGACGATCCGGGTTTCCTCAACGCGATGACGCCCTATCTCGACCAGGAATGGGGAGACCGGCGGCAGGAGATCGTCTTCATCGGTGCCGATCCCATGGATCAGTTGCAGATCATGGCCGAGCTGGACGAATGCCTCGTTGCCGCAGAGACGTTCACGCCGACGGCCTGGGAAGGACTTGCCGATCCCTTCGCCCGTTGGGCCTGATGATCAGATCTTCCCACGCTTTTGTAGGACAGAGAGAACCACGGTCGCGCCGGCTTCACCGGCCGGCCGTGCCGTTTGCAGCTTGTGCCAGACGTCGTCATATCCGCTGAGCATCGCTGCACGTTGCGGTGTATCCTGCGACAGGCGTTCGGCCCACCGCACGAGGCTTGCAGGCCGAAGCACGTCGTTGAAGTATTCCGGGACCACGGCATAGTCGGCAATCAGGTTCGGCAGGGCACCGGTCCAGATCTTGATGCGGTTGGCGAGCAGCCGGATGATCCAGTCGCCCCTGTAGGTCGAGACGACCGGGACATGGGCGAGCGCCAACTCCAGGATAACGGTGCCGGAAGCTGCAATCGCGGCATCCGCTTCCTCGAAAGCGCGCCACTTTGCCTCGTCACCGACCAGGATGTCAGGCCTCAGGGTCCAGTCTCGTGTGATGTCGCGCACTCGCGCTTCCTGGCGTGCCACCGTGGGCAGCACGAAGCGCGTCTCGCCATTGCGGGCGACGAACTCCTTCATCGCTTCCCCGAACACCGGCAGGAGCTGGGTGATCTCGCTGCCTCGCGACCCCGGCAACAGGAGGATGGTCTTCGGCTGACCTGACCCCTTAACCGCCCTCGCCTTGCGGGCTTCGCGAATGCGCCGGATATCCGGATGGCTCGACAGTCTATGGCCGACGAAATGGGTTTCCGGCCCACCGAGCCGCTGCATGACTGCGGGTTCGAACGGCAGGACCGCCAGCACGGCATCGACATAGTCGAGCATGGCTTTAACGCGGTATTCCTTCCAGGCCCAGACGCTGGGGCAGACATAGTTGATCACCGGCAGATCCGGCAGCTTGCGCCGCACCTTCTTTGCCACGCGATGGGTGAAATCCGGGCTATCGACGATCAACAGCAGATCGGGCTTTGCCTCGACGATCGCATCTGATGTCAATGAAATCAGTTTGATAAGGCGCGGGAGCTTCGACAGCACCTGGGTGATGCCCATGATCGACAGCTCGGAAAAATCGAAGAGCGACCTCAGCCCTTGCTCCTCGAGCGCATCCCCACCGACGCCGACGAGTTCGACTTGCCCCGGATGCATCGCCTTCAGCTGCGCAATAAGATCGGCCCCGAGCAGATCTCCTGAGACTTCGCCGGCAATCACGGCGATCTTCAGCGGCTTGTCGCTCATGATCCAAGCTCCTTGTTAGACCGGTCTATGCCGACGACAAAGATCCCGGCGGCATCTGCAGCCGCAATCATCGCGTCGCGCTCGACCACGAGGGCCCGGCCGGCTTCGACGGCAATGCCCGCCAGCCCTGCGGCCTTGGCGTTTGCGACAGTCGAAACGCCGACTGTCGGCAGGTCAGCCCGAAGATCCTGCTGCGGCTTGCAGAGTTTGACCAGAACGCCCTTGCGGCGCTGGGAGATCCGTCCTTCGGAGCGCAGCCCCTGGACGCGAGCAAGCATGGCGTCGGTGCCTTCGACGCCTTCTAGTGCTACAATGCGGCCACCGACCGCAACCGCCCCCTGCCCGACGTCGAGCCTGCCCAGCGTCTCGGCGGCATCTGCGGCCCTGTCGATATCCTTCAACGCATCCGCGTCTGGGAAAACCGTGCCGAGCGGCCCGACCGTTGCCAGGAGACCCGGCAGGATTTCATGCGCGCCGAGCACTTCGCAGCCTTGCGCCTCGATCAGCGAGATCACCATACGCAAGACAGCATCGTCTCCGCCGGCGAGCAGCGTCTTCAATGCACTGGGGAGCTTGAGAAGAGACTTCCAATTGACCCGGATCTCGCCGAAAGCCGGGCGTCGCTTGACGGCACCCGACATCACGACCCGACGTATATCATGCTGCCGGAAAAGCGCTGACAGGCCCGCCATGTCGCCAACCCCGATGACAGCGGTGTCGAAGCCTTGCCAGATATCGTCGGCTTCGTTCTTCAGCCTGAGGACTATGGGATCCTCGCCTGCGTCGCGAGCAGCTTCGGCCAGGAAGAGCGGCAGTTTTCCGCTGCCAGCGATGATCGCGAGGCGACCGGTCCGCGGCAGGCCGTCACGGTGCGCGGCCGCCGTCATCAATCAGTTCTTGCCGCGATGGGGCGACGACAGCGCCCGGTCGCTTTCGGCCGCGATGAAATCGAGGATCTCGATCACAGGCGCGCAATCGAGATACTCGTCGCGGATCGCGGCAGCATTGGCGCGTGCGGAACCTTCGCTCTCGAAGATCTGCTTGAAGGCGCGGCGGACCTGGTGGATCACCGAACGCTCGATACCCGCGCGGGTCATGCCGACCACGTTAAGGCCGCCGAGAATGCCAGGATTACCGTTCAGCATGCCATAGGGAATGACATCATAAGCAACGGCAGAGAGACCGCCGATGAAGGCCTGACGACCGATACGGGTGAACTGGTGCACGGCGCAGCCGCCGCTGAGGATGGCCTTGTCACCGACGTGAACATGGCCAGCCAGCATCACATTGTTGGACAGGATAATGTCATTGCCGAGAATGCAGTCATGGGCGACATGCGAATTGGCGAGGAACAGGCAATTGTCGCCGACGCGGGTGATCCCGCCGCCGCCGACCGTGCCGCAGTTCATCGTCACACCTTCGCGCATGGTGCAGTTGGCACCGACGACCAGGTTGGAATCGTCGCCCGCCTCGTGAAGGCTCTGCGAGACACCACCGATCACGGCCATTGGGTGGATCTTGGTGCCGGCGCCGATTTCGGTCAGACCGGTCACGACAGCGTTCGAAATGAGCTCGACGCCGTCCTTCAGCGTCACGCGCGAACCGACCCGGCAGAACGGACCGATCCGGACATTCTCGCCGATCACCGCTCCGTCTTCGACCACGGCCATCGGATGGATGACGGCGCTTGCGGCGATCTGGCTCATTTCTGATCCTTGCGCATGATCATGGCACCGATGTCAGCCTCGGCGACCAGTGCGCCGTCAACCTTGGCGTCGCAATGGAACTTCCAGATGTTGCCGCGCTGCTTCTGCTTCACGACGTGGAACTCGACGCGATCACCCGGCACAACAGGCTTGCGGAAACGGGCATTGTCGATCGTCATGAAGTAGACGAGATTTCCGCCCTCGCCCTGCAGCCTTGCACAGATGGCACCGGCGGTCTGGGCCATGCCCTCGATCAGAAGCACGCCCGGCATGATAGGGCTTTCCGGAAAATGACCCGTGAAGTGCGGCTCGTTGGCCGTTACGTTCTTGATGCCGATGGCAGAATTGTCACCGTCAATCTCGATGATCTTGTCCACCAGCAGGAAGGGATAGCGGTGGGGCAGAAGCTTCATGATCTCGAGGATATCAGCCGATCCCAATTCGCTCTTCGCGACTTCAGTCATTGCTGGCTCCTTTGTCTTTGGCGCGGCCATCATAGCGGCTCAAGGTGTCCGCCACCTCGCGCAGATAATCCTTCAATGGGCGGGCCGGGACGCCGCCGTATTTTTCACCCGGGGGCACGTCTGCAAGAACGCCGCTCATCGCAGCAATCTGTGCGCCGTCGCCAATCTTGATATGACCATTGACGCCAGCCGCTCCGCCGATCATGACGCCATCGCCGATGACCGTGCTGCCGGCAATGCCGACCTGGCTGACGATGCCACAATGACGCCCAATGCGGACGTTGTGACCAACCTGGACCAGGTTATCGATCTTGGTGCCCTCACCGATCACGGTATCGTCCATGGTGCCACGGTCGATGGTGGTGTTCGCACCGATTTCGACATGATCCTGGATGATGACGCGGCCGACCTGAACGATCTTGAGCATGCCACGGGGGCCCGGCGCATAGCCGAAGCCATCCTGGCCGATGCGGGCGCCGTTGTGAATGATGACATTGTTGCCGACGAGGGCAACCTGAACCGTCGCGCCGGCGGCAATCATGCAGTCACGACCGATGCGGACACCCGGTCCAATCACAGCACCTGGGCCAATGCGCGTGCCGCTGCCGATTTCGACATCGGCGCCGATTACGGCCATAGGCTCGATCTCGACACCGTCTTCAAGGCGTGCCGTCGCATCGACGAAGGCTGCCGGAGAGATTTTTGCCGTCTCCGAGGTCATGCGCACAGGTGCAAGCCCCTGCGGATGCAAAAGCCCGCCCGCAAGAGCAAATGCCGTATGGGCGCTCTTGGCGACGAGAACGGGAATATGGGGAGGTATCAGGGAAAGTAGCGGCTTCTCGCAGAAGATCACCGTGGCCTGGCAGGTCGTGAGTTCGTCACGGTTGCGGCGAGAGAGGATGTAGCAGACATCCCCTTCCTTCGCCCGAGCCACCGGCGAAACGGATCGAACGATCCGTTCCCCGTGGCTCGCATCCTGCAATTCCGCCCCCGTGTGGGCTGCAAGCGCAGCCAAGGTCACCCCGGTATGGGGCGGAAAGAAATGATTATGCTCCATCAGCAAACGCTCCAGAACGTCAACCTGTCAGCAGTTCTGGACCGCCAGTGTTAGAACTGGTTCGCCATGCTGAAGCGGAATTCCTGGGTCTCGTCGAAGTCTTCCTTGGCGACCGGAACTGCGTAGTCGACGCGAAGCGCACCGAAGGGCGAGTTCCAGACGAGGCCGGCACCAACCGATGCACGGAGCGACATTCCGGTGCCCTGCGCGCCAGCGTCGCTCGCCAGTTCGCTGCCGAACAGCGTACCGGCATCAGCGAAGACTGCGCCGCGGAAGCCGAGATCCTGCGGAACCAGCGGAAGCGGGAACGTCGCTTCAGCCGAAGCCGTGAAGTACGTCGTGCCGCCGATTGCATCGTCACCGATACGTGGGCCGATGCCGCTGTTATCGAAGCCGCGGATTTCCTTGCCGCCGATCTTGAACTGATCGAAGACGTTCAGGTTATCGCCGAGGGCGACGACGTGACCGGCCGAACCAGCCAGCGAGCCTACGATGTCGAACTCGTCCGACAGGGTGTAGAACATGCGGGCGCGGATGAAGGCCTTGTAGTATTCGGAGTCGCCACCGAGACCGGCATATTCATGCGTAAAGCTCGCATAGATGCCTTCATGCGGGTTCTGGCGATCGTCGACCGTGTTGTAAACGATCGAGTGACCGAGGATCGACTGCTTCCAGGTGCTGCCCGAGATCGCATCGATGTAAGGCGCGGCAATCGTATCGTCGCCACCGCCGGCAACACCGTTTGCACCGAAGGCACCATCATTGATGTAGTCGATGGTCTTGTAGGTGTAGCGCAGGGTCGTTGCGAGATCTTCGGTGATCGGCGCCGTGACGCGGATCGTACCGCCCTGCTCTTCGTAATCGTATTCCGAGTTGCTGCTGGTCGAGCTCTTGAAGAGATCGAAGCCGGCGGCCAGACGGTAACCGAGGAAATAGGGCTCGGTGAAGGAGAAGTTGTAGGTCTGCGTGTCGTCGAAGCCACCACCGGCAGCCAGACGGATGAACTGACCACGGCCGAGGAAGTTCTTTTCTTCGACGGACGCTTCGAGAACCAGGCCACCGTCGCCGACGGAGTAACCAGCGCCGATGCCGAACGAACCGGTCGGCTGATCCTGAACATCAACAATCACGACGACGCGGTCCGGCGAGCTGCCAGCCTGGGTCGAGATATTGACCGCGGAGAAGAAGCCGAGCGCTTCCAGACGGCGCTTGGCGCGCGAGATGGTCTCTTGGTTGAAGGCGTCGCCTTCGGAGATGTCGAATTCGCGGCGGATGACGTAGTCGCGGGTACGGGTGTTGCCACGCACTTCGATGCGCTCAACGTAGGCGCGCTCACCCTGATCGACCAGATAGGTCACGCCGATGGTGTTGGTTTCGAAGTTGCGGTCACCACGCGGCACAACGCGGGCAAAGGGATAGCCAGCCGAGGATACACGGCGGGAAATGGCTTCCATCGACTTCTGGACGTCGCGGGCGCTGTACGTGTCGCCTTCACGCGTCTCCAGGAGGCCCTGAAGCTCGGAACCGTCGATGCCATCGACAGTCGATTCAACCGATACCGCACCAAAGCGATAGCGCTGACCTTCGTCGACCGTGATGTTGATGGTGTATTCGTTACCGGTTTCGTTCAGCACGGCCTCAGAAGAGATCACGCGGAAGTCGGCATAACCGTGGTTATAATAGAACTGGCGCAGCGCTTCTTCATCAGCGCGCAGCTTGTCTTCATTGTAGACGTCCTTGCGGGTCAGGAAGGACAGGATGCCCGATTCCTTGGTCTGCAGGACGGCGGCCAGGCGACCGTCGGAATAGGCGCTGTTGCCGACGAAGTTGATCGAGCTGATCTTGGTGCGCTCGCCTTCGTTGACCACGAAAGCCAGGTTCACGCGGCCTTCTGCGACCGGTACAACCTGCGTCGTGACTTCAACGTCGCTACGGCCAATGGCGCCATAGGCTTCGCGGATACGCTGGATATCGGCGCTGATGAGGCTATCGCTGTAAGGACCCTGAGCCTGGGTCTGGACGATGCCCTGAAGCTTGTCGTCCTTGATCTTGCGGTTGCCGTTGAACACCACCTGATTGATCAGCTGGTTTTCAGCAACGGTTACGACGAGCGTACCGCCGGATACCGAGATCTGAACATCAGAGAAGAAGCCGGTCGCGTAGAGACGCTTGACCGATTCATCGATGTCGGCATTGGAGAAAGTCCGACCCGGCTGGATCGAAAGGTTGGAGCGTACAGCCTCGGGTCCAACGCGCTGAGCGCCGCGTACATCGATACGCTGAACCACTGCAGCTTCAGCCGCAACGGCCGATGCGAGGACGGCAATACCTGCTCCCGAAGACACAACACCAGCAGACAGCGCGACCGCCGATACTGCGTTCAAAAACTTTGAACCAGCCTTCATGTGTATACTTTACCTTCTTCCATTGCCCCGCAGTCGTTACCCGACTCCGGCCCGTGTGTGGTTTTAGCGGGTTTTACCCTACAAGCAAGTGTGCGAGTTAATTTCTGTTTACTTCATTTCAACGCGTGGCCCAATCGCCACTATCAATTTGAAACATCGTAAACAAACCCTTTCGCAGCTTGCAAGCTCCCCCGCTAGCCAATCAACCGGCTGATATCGTTCCAGGTGGCAAAAACCATCAGAGACAGGATCATGGCCATACCGATGCGGAAGGCGATTTCCTGTGCGCCCTGACCCATCGGCCTCCCTCGCACTGCTTCAATCGCGTAGAGAACGAGATGGCCCCCGTCAAGCACCGGAACTGGGAACAAGTTCAAAAGCCCCAGAGAAACGGAAAGAACCGCGGCCAGATTTAACAGAGCGATAACGCCGAGTGTCGCCATCTCCCCGGATGCCTGGACGACACGGACAGGTCCGCCCAGCTGATCCGCGTTCATACGGCCCGCAATCATGTTACCGATATAATCGAAGGTGCCGGTCACGATATGGCCAGTCTGACGCACGCCTTCCCACAGGGCCTGGAGCGGCGACAGCTCGACGATTCGGAAGTTGCCAGCCTGCTGGTCGGTAATGATGCCGATCTGCCCGACTTCCATTTCGTTGCCGAAGCGATCGGTGGTGACCGCCCGTTGCGGAACCAGATCGAAATCGACTTCCTGACCATCGCGGCGGACCGTCACTTCGACCGGGACTTCCGGCCGCATGGTGATGTAGCGCACAACATCGTCGAAGGTCTCGATGGTGCGACCATCCAGAGCGACCAGAACGTCGCCACGCGCGATCCCGGCGACCTCAGCTGCGCTGCCCGGCTTGATATCGGCCACGACAGGATCGGAGACCGGCTTGCCCATGGTCGCAAACATGCCGGCAAAGATCACGATGGCGAGCAGGAAGTTGGCAAGCGGGCCTGCAGCGACGGTCACGGCGCGCTTCCACAGCTTTGCGCCGTTCAGCGTCTGGGCGCGTTCCTGCTCGGTCAGCTCTTCGGCCATCGAGCCATCGGGACGGCTGGCAGCATCTGCGTCACCGAAGAAGCGTACATAGCCGCCGAGAGGGATTGCCGAGATCTTCCAGCGGGTTCCGTGGCTGTCCGTATAACCGATCAGCTCAGGACCAAAGCCCACGGAGAAGGCGAGGATCCGGATGCCCGACCAGCGCCCCGCTAGATAATGGCCCATTTCATGGATGAAAACGAGCAGTGACAGGATCAGGATATACGGCAGGATATAGCCGCCGAGGAAACTGAAGATTGCGCTGATGTGATCCATCTATCCGTATCCTGATCTCGCCCTTGGCGAAGGTTGACGCCGTCGACTGCCGGATTGAACCGATCCTCAAAGACCGAAGAGGAAGGCTCCCATGGACACGACGGCATTGGCACTTCCGGCGGAACTGCCGATGGCCAAGAAAAACGCGGCAAAACAGGCAAATACAAGGCCGTCAACGCGGTCCATCACACCACCATGGCCGGGAATGAGCTTGCTCGAATCCTTCACGCCAAATCGCCGCTTGATAAAGGATTCAAACAGGTCACCGATCTGGCTGGCAATCGAAAGAGCGAGCGCCACCAGCACCACCCATATGCCGACGTCCTGGAAATGGGCCATGGCCACCAAAAGTCCACCCGCCACGCCGGCCACGGTCCCGCCAATGGCGCCAGACCACGTCTTGCCGGGCGAGATGCGCGGGGCGAGTTTCGGGCCTCCGATGGCACGGCCAACGAAGTAGGCCAGGATGTCGGTTGCCCAGACCACCACGAAGACAAAGAGCATAGCGATGAAGCCGAGGGAATCCTCACCGCGGATGGCGGACAGCGAAATGGCGCTCAGACCGGCATAGAACAGCCCGCCAGGCTGCCACCAGCTGACACGGCGCAACAGAGAGGGAATGGCAGCCGTGATCACAAGCCCGGCAAAGAGCGGCACGGTCATTTCGGCCTGTCCGAACAGCATGTTGAGGCTGATCAGCGCCATCGACAACCAACCGAAGGCGTTCGCCCTCAGGCTGCCTTCCGCGAGCCGCGTGATCGTCGACCATTCGTAATAGATCAACAGACCGATCGCCGCCGCCACTGCCTTGAAGGCCAGACCGCCGAACCAGGTCGCCGAAAGGACCAAGACGATCATCACGATGGCGGAGACGATCCTGAGCTGCAGCTCGCGCGACATGGTCAGGGTCATGAGCCGACCGCCACGGCTTTCGCCGAAAGACCACCGAATCGGCGATCGCGGGCGGCGTATCGTTCCAGGACGGAATGGAAGAGCGCCGGCGTAAAGTCGGGCCAGAAATCAGGCACGAACATGAGTTCCGCATAGGCCGCCTGCCAGAGCAGGAAATTCGACAACCGCTCTTCGCCGCTCGTGCGGATGACGAGATCGGGATCGGGGA
The DNA here is from genome assembly GCF_056323085.1 of Allorhizobium sp. nf9_anc. Taxonomy (NCBI): domain Bacteria; kingdom Pseudomonadati; phylum Pseudomonadota; class Alphaproteobacteria; order Hyphomicrobiales; family Rhizobiaceae; genus Allorhizobium; species Allorhizobium sp. nf9_anc. The sequence goes on from NZ_CM150481.1 coordinate 1,820,460, forward strand.
TGCCGGCCGTATCCAGGCAGTCGTTGAGCTTCTGTGCGTCGATTTGGGACGGGTCGAGCCGACCGGCCTGGACTTCCGCCGCCAAGCGGGCGGCTGCTCGTGCGATTTCGTCACGGGAGCCGTAGTTGAAGGCGATGACGAGGGTCATGGCCGTATTGCCGACCGTGGTCTCTTCGGCCTCGAGCAGCAGCGAGCGAATGTCGTCGCGCAGGTTCTGTCGCTCTCCGATCACTCGGATCCGCACACCCTCGCGATGGAGGTCGGCAAGGTCGCGGCGGATGAAGGCTTTCAGCAGGCCGAAGAGTTCGTTCACTTCGGCTTCCGGGCGCCGCCAATTCTCGGAGGAGAAGGCAAACAGCGTCAGAAAAGCCACGCCCGCCTCGCCGGCCGCCTTTACGGTTTCGCGGACAGCCTCGACCCCCTTGCGGTGGCCGAAGGTGCGCGGCAAGCCGCGCGCATTCGCCCAGCGCCCATTGCCATCCATGATGATCGCAACATGCTGCGGGACGATGCGATGTTGAACTGTCGACATTGGCGAGGATCCAAGCGGCTCAGAGAGGACGATATACAGCGACTCTCGCTTAAACCTGCATGATTTCCTTTTCCTTCTCGACGAGCAAGCGGTCGATGTCGACAATCGTCTCGTCGGTCATCTTCTGCACCTTGTCAGAGAGGGAGCGGCTGTCGTCCTGGCTGATCGAGCCATCCTTTTCGGCCTTCTTCAGACCGTCCATGCCGTCGCGACGAACGTGGCGGATGGCGACCTTGGCCTTCTCGGCATAGTCATGCGCGACCTTCACCAGCGACTTTCGGCGCTCTTCGTTGAGCTCAGGCAGCGGAATGCGCAGGTTCTGGCCGTCGACGATCGGATTGAGGCCGAGATTGGCTTCGCGGATGGCGCGGTCGACGGCGTTCACCATCGACTTGTCCCAAATCGAGACGCCGAGCATGCGGGGCTCCGGCACGGTGACGTTCGCCACCTGGTTCAGCGGCACGCGCGAACCATAGGCATCGACCGTGACCGGATCGAGAATGTTGGCCGAGGCACGCCCCGTGCGCAGCGATGCGATGTCGTTCTTGAATGCATTGATCGCACCGTCCATGCGGCGCTTAATGTCGTTGAGATCAACCCCTGCGGTCATCATGGTTCTCCCATTGCTCTTTCAGTCGGCGACATCCAGCGATGCCGCCCTTGCCTGTTATCAGTTGTCGGTAACGATGGTCATGCGACCGGCGCCAGACAGGATTTCGCCGAAGCCACCCTTCTCATGGATCGAGAAGACGATGATCGGAATGTGATTTTCCCGTGCAAGGGCGACTGCCGCGACGTCCATGACGGCCAGGCCCTTTTGCAGGACCTCGTCATGCGTCAGGCTGTCGAAGCGCGTCGCGGTCGGGTCCTTCTTCGGATCGGCGGAATAGATGCCGTCGACCTGGGTTCCCTTGAAGATCGCCTGGGCGCCGATCTCGGCGGCGCGCAGTGCAGCAGCGGAATCGGTGGTGAAGAACGGGTTGCCCGTGCCGCCGGCGAAGATCACCACCCTGCCCTGCGCCAGATGGTGCAAGGCGGCGCGCTGCGAGAAGCTCTCGCAGATTTCCGGCATGGCGATTGCGGACAGAACAACCGTGTCGATGTCGAGTTTGCGCAGCGAGGTCGCAAGTGCCAGCGCGTTGATGACGGTCGCCAGCATGCCCATGTGGTCGCCGGTGACGCGGTCGCCGCCCTTGGATGCAACGGCGACCCCGCGGAAGATGTTGCCACCGCCGACAACGACGCCGACTTCGACACCCATGCGGCGGGCTTCAGCGATATCGCCAGCGATCCGATCGGCCACTGCGACATCGATCCCGAATCCCTGACTGCCCATGAGGGCTTCACCGGAAGCCTTGAGGAGGACGCGTTTGAACAATGGCTTGGCTGACATGAAAGCTCCCGAGAACAATTCTGTGCCGGATACACGAAGGGCATCGCGTTGTCACGCGATGCCCCAATGTTTTCCCTTGAAGAAGGGGAAAAGCGCTATCAGCCCTTGGCGACAGCTGCGACTTCGGCAGCGAAGTCGGACTCTTCCTTTTCGATGCCTTCGCCGAGCAGCAGGCGAGCCATGCCGGTCACTTCGATCGGGGCGCCAGCATCCTTCTCGGCAGCCTTGATGGCGTCGCCGACGGTCAGGTCCGGGTTGATGACGAAAGCCTGCGAGAGAAGAGCGACTTCTTCGAAGAACTTGCGCATGCGGCCTTCAACCATCTTTTCGATGATGGCTTCCGGCTTGCCCGAGGCGCGCGACTGTTCGATGAAGACGTTACGCTCGCGCTCGGCGACAGCGGCATCGACTTCTTCCGAACGGATGGCGAGCGGGTTGGTCGCAGCGATGTGCATGGCGACCTGGCGGCCGATGGCAGCCAGCACGTCCTTGTTGCCGGTCGACTTGAGCGCGACGAGAACGCCGAGCTTGCCGAGGCCTTCAGAAGCCGCGTTGTGGACGTAGGTTGCGACAACACCGTCTTCGACCGAGAGCTTGACGGCGCGACGCAGCGTCATGTTCTCGCCGATATGGGCGATAGCATCCTTGATGGTGTCGGTGACGGACTTGCCGGTTGCCGGATAGGTGGCAGCGCCGATTGCGTCGACCGAACCGTCGGTGCCGATGGCGACAGACGCCACGCCGCGGACGAGATCCTGGAAGGCATCGTTACGAGCTACGAAGTCGGTTTCGGAGTTGAGTTCGACGACAACGGCCGAGGTGCCAGCACCGTTGATGCCGATCAGGCCTTCAGCTGCCGTGCGGCCCGACTTCTTGTCAGCCTTGGCGATACCCTTGGCGCGCAGCCAGTCGATGGCGGCTTCGACGTCACCGTCGTTCTCGATGAGAGCCTTCTTGCAATCCATCATGCCTGCGCCGGACTTTTCGCGCAGTTCTTTTACCAGTGCTGCAGTGATTTCAGCCATTGTGTGCCTCTTGTCTGTTCAGGCGGTCGACCCGTGGCCGCGAGGGGAACGGTGAACCGCTAGGTTGGGGACGAAATGTACCCGGATGTATGACAACGTGATGAAGCGGGTCACCACGGAAACAATCGGCCGCCTTCGACGCCTTCTCGCGTGACGCGAATGGCATCTTGAAGAACGGAGGCCGCCCGCTGCTCAGGCGAGCTTGCAGGCGGCCATTCCCTTGACGGGAAAAAGCGGCGGTTACCCGCCGCGTAAAGCGATTAAGCTTCTGCTTCGGTCTCGAGAGCCGGCTCGATCGGAGCTTCGGCAGACGCACCGATGTCACGACCCGAGGCGCCCTGCTGGCGAGCGATACCGTCGATGGCAGCGCGCGAGATCAGGTCGCAATAGAGCGAGATGGCGCGCGAAGCGTCGTCGTTGCCCGGGATCGGATAGTCGATGAGGTCCGGATCGCAGTTCGAGTCGATGACAGCAACAACCGGGATGCCGAGGCGCTTGGCTTCGTCGATCGCGATCTTTTCCTTGTTGGTGTCGATGATGAACATCAGGTCCGGGGTGCCGCCCATATCGCGGATACCGCCGAGAGCCTTTTCAAGCTTTTCGCGTTCGCGCTCGAGGTTCAGGCGCTCCTTCTTGGAGTAGCCAGACGCTTCCGAAGCCAGGATCTCGTCGAGCTTGCGCAGACGGGCGATCGAGTTCGAAATGGTCTTCCAGTTGGTCATCATGCCGCCGAGCCAGCGGGAGTTGACGTAGTACTGGGCCGAACGCTTGGCGGAATCAGCGATGATTTCCGAAGCCTGGCGCTTGGTGCCAACGAACAGAACGCGGCCGCCACGAGCAACGGTGTCGGACACGACCTGAAGGGCGCGCGACAGCATCGGAACGGTCTGAGCCAGGTCGATGATGTGGATGTTGTTACGATCGCCGAAGATGTACGGCTTCATCTTCGGGTTCCAGCGGTGCGTCTGGTGACCGAAGTGAACGCCAGCTTCCAGAAGCTGACGCATGCTAAAATCAGGCAATGCCATGCCTTTTTCTCCTTTTCCGGTTTAACCCCCGCGAGACAAACAGCAGACCTTTCAGTCAGCCACCGGGCGGAAACGACAGGATTTCTCCCTGACGATCCCAAGTCTCGCGTGTGGAATGACGCCGGCCATACAGGGGCGTCGGTCAAAAATCAATAGCGGACGCGCCGAATTCTGGCAATCGAGCCGGTTTACTGGCAATCGCCGTCGGGTTTGCCGAGCACTTCGAGCTTGGTCAGCTTGCCGGCCAAGACGAAGTCGCCGTAGTCGAGCGTCAGGTCACGGGTCACGCCGTTTTCGTAGAGCTTGAAGGACTGGCTGTAGATCGGCTCCTGGTCGCCCCTTGTCTTCTCGTCGAAATAGGCGATCGAGACCGGCCAGTAGTCCTGCGTTCCGAGCGTTGCCAGAGCCTTGGCTTCCGGATCGGTCTTCGCAGACTTCTGCGGGCCGCCGACAATCGTGGTCGTGAGGAAGGTCTGGTCGCCATCTTCGGAACCGTCGAAGATCCGCGATTCGAAGACGCGCTCGCCCTTGCGGGCGCGGGCAATCACTTCAAGCATGTGCTCGGCCGGAAAGCGGCTGTCGGCGAGTTCGATATCGCGCCTGTCGGGTCCGGTCAGCTCGATCTTGACCTTGCCGCCGGCTTCGGCCGCAGCACCGCTGACGTCCTTGTCCAACTGGTCATCGGTGAAGGACTTGTTCTCGAATCGGAACTTGCCGGCAGGCACGTCTTCGAAGGTGGTCGAACGCTGGTCGGTGACGCGCACGCCCTCGCCTACGTCGATGCGGGTCACGAAGCGGAACTGGGTGTTGAAACCCTTGCAGGCCGAGCCACTAAATTCATAGACCATGCGGCCGCGCACGGATTCGATCCCGGAGCGGTCGGATGCCTCTTTCAGCACGATCTCGTAAACGGCGCGATGCGGCACAAGGCCGACGGTCGCCGCATAGGCCGCCTGCCCTGCAGCGCCAAAGGCAGCAAGGGAAAGCGTCGCACGGACCGCCATTCGCAAAGGAAACATCGACACCCTCCTGTTGGACTCGTCATCGATGTTATAAGAACACATCCGGCAAAAGCGAGACATGCTTTTCGTCGCCACAACTTTCTCAACTTTTATCAACAGACCGGGAATCGACCATGTCCGACACAATCGACGGCCGCCTTGCAGCGCTGGGCATCAGCCTGCCTGAAGCTGCTGCACCTGCCGCCAATTACGTGCCCTATGTGATCAGCGGAAACCTGCTGTTCCTCTCCGGCCAGTTGCCGATTGAAGGCGGAAAAGTGGCGGTGACGGGTCTTGTCGGCGGCGATGTCGTTCTCGCCGACGCCCAGCGGGCAGCCGAACTCTGCGCCATCAACATCCTGGCCCAGGCGAAAGCCGCGCTGTCCGGCGACCTGTCGCGGATCAGCCGTGTCGTGAAGCTGAATGGTTTCGTCGCTTCGGCCCCGGGCTTTATCGAGCAGCACCTCGTGATCAACGGTGCCTCGAACCTGATCGCGAACGTGTTGGGTGACGCCGGCAAACACGCGCGTGCCGCCGTAGGCGTTGCGCAACTGCCGCTGAATGCCGCCGTCGAAATCGACGCCATCCTGGAGATTGCGCTGTGAGTTCGGTTGACTGGATCAAGGACCTGCCGGTCGCCCATCGCGGCTATCACGACATGAACAGCCAAATCTGGGAAAACACACTCTCAGCTTTCAAACGGGCCATTGAGGCAGGCTTCGCCATCGAATGTGACATCCAGCTCTCGTCCGACAGCGTCCCCATGGTGTTCCACGACCACGACCTGCAGCGGCTCTGCAACATGAATGGTGAAGTGCGCGAACGCACCGCTGGCGAATTGCGCATGCTGTCGATCGGCGGAACCGCCGACAAGATCCCGACGCTTCGCCAGATGCTGGACCTCGTGAAGGGCCGGGTGCCGCTGGTGATCGAGCTCAAGGGCATCGATGCCGAGCATGATGACGGCTTCGTCGAGGCGGTACTCGAGGTGCTAGAGGGTTATGAGGGCAAGGTCGCGCTGATGAGCTTCGATTATCACCTCCTGCGCGCGCTAAAGGTTGCCGATTGCCCCTGGCCGGTCGGCCTCACGGCGGAAGGCGTCAAGCCGGAAAACCTCAGCGCCCACAAGGAAGCGATGGATCTTGGACTGGACTTCACCTCCTATTGCGTGGCGCATCTGCCGAATGATTTCGTCACCGGACTGCGTGAAAAGGGCACACCCGTGATTACCTGGACCGTCAGGGATGAAATCATGCGGGCACAGACCTATAACTATGCTGATCAGATGACATTCGAAGGCTTCGACCCGCGCCAGTCGCCGGCGATTGCCTGACGGGAGATCCATGGCAGACGAGGTGACGATCCGCGTAGTGCGCTCCTTCCAGGAGATCCCATCCAGCGAATGGGGCCTCCTCTCTGGGGCCTCCCGTTCGGAGCCGGGCTACAATCCCTTCACCTCGCATGCCTTCCTTTCGGCGCTCGAAGAATCCGGCTCGGCAACAGCCGAGACCGGCTGGATGGGCCATCACCTGTTGCTGGAAGAGGAAGGGCGGCTTCTCGGCGCCATTCCCTGCTATCTCAAGAGCCACAGCCAGGGCGAATATGTCTTCGACCACGGATGGGCGGATGCCTTCCACCGGGCCGGCGGGCGCTATTATCCGAAGCTCCAAGCATCCATTCCGTTCACCCCGGCAACAGGACCGCGGCTGCTCGTGCAGCAGGGTGAGGATGTCACGCGGATTCAGGGGCTGCTGGCACAGGGGCTGCAGCAGGTGGCCGGTGAACTCGGCACCTCATCGGCACATGTGACCTTCCTTCCGCGAGGTGAGTTATCTTCCCTTACGGAAGCCAAATTCCTGCATCGGACGGATCAGCAGTTCCACTTCATCAATCGCGGCTATGCGAACCACGAGGCGTTTCTCGCTGAACTCTCGTCGTCGAAGCGCAAGAACCTGCGCAAGGAGCGCCGAGCAGCCCTCGAAAACGGCATCAGCATCGATTGGCTGACGGGTGCCGACCTTACGGAGGATATCTGGGACCAGTTCTTCCGCTTTTACATCGACACTGGCAGCCGCAAATGGGGCAGGCCTTATCTCACCCGCCTCTTCTATTCGCTGGTTGGTGAGCGCATGCCCGACGACATCCTGCTGGTGATGGCGAAGCGCAATGGGCGATATGTCGCCGGTGCCATCAACTTCATCGGCGCCGAGGCCCTTTATGGCCGCCATTGGGGCTGCATCGAGGACCATCCCTTCTTGCATTTCGAGGTCTGCTATCATCAGGCGATCGACTTCGCCCTGGAGAAGGGTCTCGATCGGGTCGAAGCGGGCGCGCAGGGCGAGCATAAACTGGCGCGCGGCTACGAACCCGTCCTCACCCATTCAGCCCATTTCATCACCCATCCGGGTTTGCGCCGGGCGGTCGCCGACTATCTCGCGCATGAGCGCCGTGAGGTTGCCCAGGCCGGCGAATATCTCGGCGAACACACGCCCTTCCGCAAGGGCGACCGCCTGCCGCGCGACGGTGAGGAATTCGACGGTTGAGAGCGCCACCGCGCTCTTGAAGCCGGCGCAGGCTTGCCGTTAAGTGGCCCCGACAATCGAGGAGACAGCCATGACCGCCTATGATCCCAACAACATCTTCGCCAAGATCCTCGCCGGCGATATTCCATCGGTGAAGCTCTACGAGGACGAAGATGCACTTGCCTTCATGGACGTCATGCCGCAGGCGCCGGGGCACCTTCTGGTGATCCCGAAGCAGGGGTCACGCAATCTGCTTGATGCCGATCCGGCGGTGCTCTCAAAGCTGATGCCGGTCGTGCAGAAACTGGCCAATGCTGCCAAGGAAGCTTTCGAGGCCGATGGCATCTATATCGCGCAATTCAATGAGCCGTCGGCTGGCCAGACCGTCTTCCACCTGCATTTCCATGTCATCCCGCGCCACGAAGGCGTTCCGCTCAAGCCGCATGCCGGCGGCATGGCCGATGTCGAGATGCTGAAAGCGCAGGCCGAAAAAATCAAGGCGGCGCTCTGAGACGAGCGCCGCTTGGCCGGTCCTTGTCGGATCAGGCGACCAGGCCGCCCACGACAACAACGGCGGCAATGCCAACCAGAACAAGGACCATGATGGGAAAGGAGCCGGTCGAGCTCCAACTATCACGCCTTGATGACCGCTTGCGCAGATCGCCCAGCAGAACCTTGAAGCGGGGTGGATCCCCGTGTTTCAGCTTTCGGAAGCGTACTACCTTTGACATTTCGCTTTCCTCCTGTTGATCGGAAATTCGATTTGGGGAGCGAAATGTGGCAATACCAGCCTGCTCGCGCGTCTGTGAACGCGTATGATCTCAGAGCCAGATCAAGCCCGCCCCGAGGATCGCGAGGGGAACGACGACACCGACGATGACGCGCTGGCCGGACAGAAGGAAGGCCGCAAAGCCGATGCCTGCTGCCGCCAGGCGCAGCCACAAGGGTGATGCTTCAAGGGCACCGGTCGGAAAGACAACGAGTTTTGCCGTCACGGCCATGACCAGGGCTGTTGCGACCGCCCTCACCCAGTTCAGCGCCTCGGAGCCTTCCTGCAGCCGGTTGCCGGCCAGCACGCCCATCCAGCGCCAGAAATCCGTGGCCAGCCAGCCAGCGACGATGATCACCACATAGGGCCAGTAGTCCTCGATCATACCACCTCCTCAGTCGAGGCTGCGGTATCCGGCTCAGCGGTTCTCGCCTGTGTCTTGTCACCACGGATCACGTAGCGATCGAAGAGATAGGCAAGCGTTCCACCACCGAGACCCGCGATCAGGATATCAAATCCAGGCACGAGAACGGCGAGCACGGGGCCGGAGATCACACCAACGATGAAGGCGACCTTGACGACCGACTGTCGGCCCGTGGCCCAGATGGACGCGATGAAATAGACGGGAGTCAGGAAGAACAGCAGGGCAGCGACGACAGGTGGAAACTGGGACACCAGCCCGTAGCAGACCCCGACGAGGATCGTATTGACCGTTACGAGGGTGATGCCGAAGCCGGCAAAATAGGCGACACGCCCCTCTCTCGGGACATTCTTGAAGCTCCCCATCGCGAAGACCCAGGCGGTGATTGCGACGAAATGCGACAGGAAGAGCAGCAACCAGGTCGGCGTCTTTTCCGTGCGCATCTCCGGCACCAGGGACGCGACCATCGGCATCATGCGGATCGAGGACAGGGAAACGGCGAGGAAGATGGCGAGCAGATTGGCGCCGCTGGTCATGGTGCCGATCAGGATCATCTTGGCCGGCAGTGCCCAGACGGTCGCCGTCATAACCATGGCTTCCGTGCGGCTCACGCCGGATTGAAGCGCAAAAGCGGAAAAGCCGACGAAGGAAATCATGAGAATGATGGCAGGCAGACTGAACAGTCCGCGCATGCCGGTGAAAAACCACCGTGTCTGTGAAATATCGGAAATGGCCGAAGACATCTGAAATTCCGGTTCGGCAAAAAGAAAGTGCCGGGCGCTAAGCCCGGCACGGGTCTCTCATCTGATAGTGCTTACTTCTTCTTTGGCACCTTCGGCACAGCCGAACGCTTGGGCTGCTTTGGTGCCTCGTCGATCACCGCGACATCGCCTTCATCCTCGATCACCGAGGCCTTGGTAACCGGCTTGCGCTTGGCCTTGGCGGGCTTTGCGGAGGCCACTTCGGCTTCGGGCTTGGGCTTGACCGGTGCCACTTCGGAAATGGCTTCCAGATCGAGCACCTCGGTGCCGGTTTCGTCGGTCTTTGTGCCGACCTTCACGACGCCGCCCTTCTTCAGCTTGCCAAACAGGATCTCGTTGGCGAGGGGCTTCTTGATGTGCTCCTGGATGACACGACCCAGCGGACGGGCACCCATCTTCTCGTCGTAGCCGCTCTTCGCCAACCAGGCGATCGCGGATTCGGACAGGTCGAAGGTCACGTTGCGCTCGGACAGCTGGGCTTCCAGCTGCATGACGAACTTCTGCACGACCTGATGGATGACTTCCGTTGGCAACGGCGCAAACGGGATCGTCGCGTCGAGGCGGTTGCGGAATTCCGGCGTGAACAGGCGGTTCAGCGCCTCCTCGTCTTCGCCGGTGCGCTTCGAAGAGCCGAAGCCGATTGCCGACTTCGCCATTTCCGACGCGCCCGCATTCGTCGTCATGATCAGGATGACGTTGCGGAAGTCGATCTTCTTGCCGTTGTGATCCGTCAGCTGGCCATGGTCCATGACCTGCAGCAGGATGTTGTAGATATCCGGATGCGCCTTCTCGATTTCATCGAGCAGCACGACCGAGTGCGGATGCTGGTCGACGCCATCGGTCAGGAGACCGCCCTGGTCGAAGCCGACATAGCCGGGAGGCGCACCGAGCAGGCGCGAGACCGTGTGCCGTTCCATGTATTCCGACATGTCGAAGCGCAGCAGTTCGACGCCAAGCGAGGCGGCAAGCTGCTTGGCGACTTCCGTCTTGCCGACGCCGGTCGGGCCGGAGAAGACGTAAGAGCCGATCGGCTTGTTCGGTTCGCGAAGACCGGCACGGGCGAGCTTGATCGACGTCGACAGAGCCTCGATCGCCTTGTCCTGACCATAGACGACCGAGCGCAGTTCCTTCTCCAGGTTGGCAAGAACCATCTCGTCGTCCTTGGATACGGTCTTGGGCGGGATCCGGGCCATCGTCGCGATGGTGACCTCGATCTCCTTCTCGGTGATCAGCTTGCGACGCTTGGAGGCAGGCAGCAGCATCTGGGCCGCACCGGTCTCGTCGATCACGTCGATCGCCTTATCCGGCAGCTTGCGGTCGGAGATGTAGCGGGCGGAGAGTTCAACAGCCGACTTGATCGCCTCGTTGGTGTAACGGAGCTTGTGATAGTCCTCGAAATAGGGCTTCAGGCCCTTCATGATTTCGATCGCGTCATCGATCGACGGTTCGTTGACGTCGATCTTCTGGAAGCGGCGAACCAGCGCCCGGTCCTTTTCGAAGAACTGGCGGTATTCCTTATAGGTGGTGGAACCGATGCAGCGGATCGCCCCAGAGGAGAGCGCCGGCTTCAAAAGGTTCGACGCATCCATGGCGCCGCCCGAGGTCGCACCTGCACCGATCACGGTGTGGATCTCATCGATGAAGAGGACGGCACCCGGATAGTCTTCGAGTTCCTTGACCACCTGCTTCAGGCGCTCCTCGAAGTCACCGCGATAACGTGTGCCGGCGAGCAGCGTGCCCATGTCGAGCGAGAAGATCGTGGCATCGGCCAGAGCTTCCGGCACCTTGCCCTCGACGATGCGCTTGGCAAGGCCTTCGGCGATCGCCGTCTTGCCCACGCCCGGGTCGCCCACATAAAGCGGGTTGTTCTTGGAACGACGGCACAGCACCTGGATCGTGCGGTTCACCTCGTCGTGGCGACCGATCAACGGATCGATCCGGCCGGTCTTGGCCTTTTCGTTCAGGTTGACGCAGTAGGCCTTCAGGGCCTCCTGCTTGCCCTTGGCCGAACCTTCCTCTGGCTCACGACCCTGCTTGGCCTCGGGCTCGCCCTCATCCGAGCCACGGGGGCTGCGGACCTGCGATGCGCCGGGGCGTTTGCCGATGCCGTGCGAGATGTAGTTGACGGCGTCATAGCGCGTCATTTCCTGCTCCTGCAGGAAATAGGCAGCATTGCTCTCGCGCTCGGCGAAGATGGCGACGAGCACGTTTGCGCCGGTGACTTCCTCGCGACCGGAAGACTGGACATGGATCACGGCGCGCTGGATGACCCGCTGGAAGCTGGATGTCGGCTTTGAATCCTCGTCGTAACCGGTAATCAGGTTGGCGAGATCATTGTCGACGAAGTCGGTCACGGTCTTGCGCAACGCGTCGAGGTTGACGTTGCAGGCCCCCATCACGGCGGCGGCATCAGCGTCGTCGATCAGAGCGAGCAGCAGGTGCTCCAGCGTCGCATATTCATGGTGACGCTCGTTGGCGTAGGTCAGGGCCTGATGCAGCGCTTTTTCGAGGCTGGGTGAAAATGTTGGCACGTCTGATCCTCACTTCTTTTCCATGACGCATTGAAGCGGATGTTCATGTTGCCTGGCGAAATCCATCACCTGTGAGACTTTTGTTTCGGCGACTTCGTAGGTGAAGACACCACATTCGCCGACTCCATGATTATGAACATGCAGCATGATGCGGGTGGCAGCTTCCCGGTCCTTTTGGAAGAAGCGCTCCAGGATGTGGATCACAAACTCCATCGGGGTGTAGTCGTCGTTCAGAAGCAGGACGCGATACAGATCTGGCTTCTTCGTCTTCGGCTTGGTGCGGGTGATCACCGAGGTGCCGCGATTGGCGTTTTCCCCGTCACCCTGGCTTTGCATGAAGACCGGCTTGGCAGTCATTTCAGTTCATTCTCCGTTGTCCGGCCGGTTTGCCGTTACACATCGGTGCGGACGAACACTCAGCACAGTAAGGTAGTTCATTATGCGGTGATTTTAAGCCCCCCGGGCTGCCATGACGACAATTTGTCACGAAGCCCGGAAAAGCGAGAAAAGTGAACGATCAGGTTATACCAGCAGGCACAAATGACAAGACCGGCCGCGCAGGGCGCGGCCGGTCTCGCATGTTACACGCAAGCTTCGATCAGGCGGCAGCCGACATCGGCGCCATGGCCTTACCGACCACGCCCTCGTAGGGCTTGTAGGCGATCTTGGCGAGTTCGGCATACATCTCGCCCATCTTCGTCGCTTCGGCGACAAAGCTCTCGTAAGAGGACTTCATGAAGGAGGTCTGGAGCTCGAAAGCCGCCTCGACGCTCTTCACCGATGTCAGTGCTTCCATATAGGAAGCCATGTCCTGAAACGACTTCTTGGAATAGTCCGTTGCTTCGGTGGCGATCGCCTGGAAGCCCTTCGTGACCTCAGAATAGTTCTTCAGCATGGCATCCATGGCTTCTTTGCCCTTCGTGTTGGCGTCAGAGATATTGAACATGTGAGCCTCCTCCTTCTGTTCGGCATATCAGAGGCCTCGAACATAGCAGTCGCACAAAGAGGGTCAAGTGAATTTGTGCATCGCACAACAATCGTCAATTGTAAGCCGGATAAGAAAAAAGGGGCCTGTACGCCTCGGTACAGCCCCCTGCTTTACGCTCATTCCATCAAATCTCGCCGCCGATTGCGGCGAAAAGAACGCGTTACGTCAGATCGACGTCGAGGATCGCCATCGAGAAATTGTAGGACAGATCGCCATCTTCGTCGTCCTTGAAGACAACGCCGAGAAACTCGTCACCGACATAGACTTCAGCGGAATCGTCCTTGCGCGGACGAGCCTTCACGCTCATCGTGGGATTGAAGGTGCGCTTGAAATAAGCGTCGAGCTTCTTCAGTTCTTCCGGCTTCACACTGTGTCTCCATGGACTGTTTTCGGGGAGTGTTTCGATTTGCGCGCTTGTCGCACGGCCTTTCCGCCGATGTAAAGACGCAAAGAAAAGTTTGCCCCGGCAAGCCGGGTCGTTCCGCACCCGGCTCGTCGCGAAACCGCTTCAGTCCACCGAAGCGATCATTTGATCCATCGAGCGTGCCGGTTCGGCGCAACCGGCCTCGCCAACCACGCGCGCCGGAACGCCCGCAACCGTCGTGCATTTCGGCACGGGCTTCAGGACCACGGAGCCGGCCGCGATGCGCGAGCAGCTGCCGACCTCGATATTGCCGAGCACCTTGGCCCCTGCCCCGATCAGAACGCCGTCGCCGATCTTCGGATGGCGATCGGCGCCTTCCTTGCCGGTGCCGCCGAGGGTAACCCCATGCAGGATCGAGACATTGTCGCCGATGCGAGCGGTTTCGCCGACCACAAGCCCGGTGGCGTGGTCGAGGAAGATGCCCTTGCCGATATGGGCTGCCGGATTGATGTCCGTCTGGAAGATGTTGGACGAGCGGCTCTGCAGATACAGTGCAAAATCACGGCGCCCGTTGTTCCACAGCCAATGCGCCAGACGGTGCGTCTGGATCGCGTGGAAGCCCTTGAAATAGAGGACCGGCTCCATGAACCGCGTGCAGGCGGGATCGCGGTCGTAGACGGCCTGGATATCGACGCGGAGGATCGAGCTCCATTCCGGCCAGTCGGCCATCATCGCTTCGAAAGCCTGACGCAGAACGATCGCCGGCACGTCGGAATGGTCGAGGCGCTCGCAGATGCGGTAGATCACACACTCCTCCAACGAGCGGTGGCTGAGCACCGTCGAATGGAAGAAGGCCGCCAGCATCGGGTCACGATCGGCCGCCACGCGGGCTTCGTGCCGCAGGCTGTCCCAGATCGGGTCCATGGACTTGACGGTTTCGGTCTTGAGGACGTCGTTGTGTGCGACCATTGCCGGTCTCCTCGTTCGTCTTGGAATGGCATTATATAGTCGAAGACAGATCGAACTCAAATGGGGCCTGCATGAAACAGTCGAACACCCTTGCCAATGGCTTTATCAACGCTTTCGTCGATGGCGCGAAAGGGCTTCTGGTGATCGACAATCCGCAGCGGAAGAACGCGATCACGGCCGCGATGTGGCGGGCGATTCCGGACGCGATCCAGTGGCTGCATGCCGAGGCCGGCGCCCGCGTCATCGTGCTGGCCGGTGGCGGAAAGGTCGATTTCAGCGCGGGAGCAGACATTTCGGAATTTACCGAATTAAGGAAGGATGCGGCGACCGCCCGCATCTACGAGGCATCGAACAGCCGTGCCTTTGCCGCCATTCGCGAGGCCCCCGTCCCTGTCATCGCAGCTGTCAGGGGCATTTGTTATGGCGGCGGTTTCGGTCTTGCTGCGGCCGCCGATCTGCGGCTCGCCTCTGCCGAAGCCGTGTTTGCAGTCCCCGCCGCCAAACTTGGTCTCGCCTACCCGGCAGACGCCGTGCAGGATTTCGTCCGGGGACTGGGCAGCCAGATGGCTCGCAAGGCGCTTTTTACCGGAGCGCCGCTGAAGTCTGCCGAGCTGATGGCGGCCGGCTTCCTGTGCGAGGTCACGGCGACCGCCGATCTCGAAACACGAACCGACATCCTCGCCGAGGCGATTGCTGCCAACGCGCCGCTGTCACTCCGGGCCTCGAAGCTTGCCTTGCGGGCCGTCGAGCTTGGTGACGACGATCTTCTGCGCGAGGCGGAGATCATCGGCGCCTCGACCTTTGAGAGTGCTGACTATCAAGAGGGGCGCGCGGCGTTTGCCGAGCGCAGGCGACCCGTATTCACCGGGCGTTGATAGTCAGCGCGCCTCAATCTCGGCGTAGAAATCCAATGCGGCCTTCTTGAAGACGCGATCGCCGACGGCGAGCATGTGGTCGCGGTTGGGAATGTCGAGTGCGACGGCGTGCGGCATCAACTCCGCCAGCTCATGCGGCGAGCCGGCAATGTCGTCCTTCGTGCCGACACCGATCAGGCAGGGAATATCGACTTTGGCGATATCCTCACGGCGCACCAGATCCCGCGACGTCCGGATGCAGGCTGCCAGCGCCAGCCGATCCGACTTGGTCTGGTCTGCAAAGGCACGAAACATGCGGCCGCGCTCATGCGTGACATCGTCCAATGACGGAGCAAGCAAGGCGTCGGCGATCGGATCCCAGTCACCGACACCATCACACATGCCGATGCCGAGACCGCCAAAGACGAGCGAGCGCACGCGGTCGGGATGCTCGATGGCGAGAAAGGCGGAGATGCGCGCGCCCATCGAATAACCCATGACATGGGCCTCGGCGATGCCGAGATGGGTCAGGAGTGCCGCAGCATCCCCCACCATGGATGTCGGGTGATAGGCTGCGGGATCATGCGGCTTGGCGCTTGCACCATGGCCGCGATTGTCGATCGCGATCACCCGGTAGCCAGCGTCTCCCAGCGTTCTCAGCCAACCCGGATAGACCCAGTTGACGCTCGCCGACGAGGCAAAGCCATGAATGAGCAAGATTGGATCGCCTGCCGGATCGCCATCGTCGAAATAGGCAAGCTCGAGCCCGTCATTGTGAAAGCTGGAAAACGGCGGGGCGTCGAGATTCATGAATGGGTCCTTATGGCCTTGAGGCCGCAACCATAGCCAAGAGCATCCTGACATCAATTGCCGCAGACCGATTTTCTGTGACTTTTGCCCGCCGCCGGCTCTACACTTTTCGGAAGGACGGCGCTAATGTCCGCGCAAACTCGCAAAGCATTCTCGGAGCAAGACATGGCCGGCCACACCATTCCCCATTTTCAGAACGACGGCGGTCATCGCGTGATCGAAGTCGGCGTGAAGGAATTCATGTGCACCGGCGCTTCCGTGCCCTTCGACCACCCGCACATCTTCATCGACATGGGACATGACAACGAGAAGGTCTGTTCCTACTGCTCAACGCTCTATCGCTACAATCCGAGCCTGAAGGCAGAGCAGACGAACCCCGCGGGCTGCGTCTTCCACGTCAAGGCAGCGTGACCCGAGCGTCACGATCGGCATAGTTCCCATGTCCATCAAGCACGCCGCCATCGTCGGAGCCGGGATGGCGGGGTTGACCGCTGCCCTGGCGCTCGCGCGCAAGGGCATCTCTTGCGACATCATCGAACAGGCGCCACAGCTGGGCGAAGTCGGCGCGGGCCTGCAGCTTTCGCCGAATGCCACGCGAGTGCTGGCATCTCTCGGCGTGCTGTCCGAGCTGGAACAGCACTGGCTTGAACCAAATGCTATTAGCCTCGTTTCGGGAAGGGACTTGCGCCCCCTGGCTTCGGTCCCGGCTGGCAATTTCGCCCGCAAACGCTGGGGCTATCCCTATGGCGTGCTGCATCGCTCGACCCTGCAGCAGGCGCTGTTGCGCGCCGTGCTCAATCAACCGCTCTGCCGGCTGAATCTCGGCCAGCGGGTGCAGGGGATCGGCGCAGAAGCCCTGGGGTCGACCACCGGTCGCAAGCCGGATCTCGTGATCGGTGCCGATGGCGCCTGGTCGGTCGTAAGGGATGCCATTCAGGGCGGCCCCACGGTCAGCTTCTCCGGCAACATTGCCTGGCGCTTCACCATCTCCCAGAGCGGCGCTCCTTCGTTCCTGTCTCGCAATGGCGTGACAGCCTATCTCGGGGCGAAGGCGCATCTGGTCAGCTATCCGTTGAAGGAGATCGACGGCTTCAATCTCGTGGCGATCGCTGCCGGCACGAAGAGTGACGAGAGCTGGGCGATCGACGCGGATGCGGCACGGCGCGCCATGCTGCTCGAACAGTTTTCCGGCTGGCATCGCGACATCAGGACAATTCTTGCCGGCGCTGAGCAGGCGACGTTTTGGCCGCTTTACGAGGCCTCCGACGGCAATTGGCACAATCGTCGCGACACGGTGCTGATTGGCGATGCGGCGCATGCGATGATGCCGTTCTCGGCCCAGGGTGCTGCGATGGCCATCGAGGACGCGTTCTCGCTTGCAGCCCATGTCGCCCGGGCACCCCTCCCCTTGGCGCTTGCCACTTTTTCAACCGAGCGAAAGGCCAGGGCTGTACGGGTCAAGGCACGCGGCGACTTCAATCGCTTCGCCTATCACGCCCGAGGTCCGTTCCGAATCGGGCGCGATATCGTTCTTTCGCTTCGGCCGGCCGAGAAGCTCGCCGCCGATCTCGACTGGCTCTACGGCCATCGGATCGGCGACTGAGGGCGAAAACCGTCAATCAGACGGCAGCCGCTGCGGCAAAGCCGCGTTCGAGATCGGCGGTGATATCCTCGACATTCTCGAGACCGATCTGCAGACGGATCACGGCGCCATCGGTTGGGCCCTTGCGGATCTTTCGGTCATCCAGATTGACGTGCACCGCCAGGCTCTCATAGCCACCCCAGGACCAACCCAGCCCAAACAGCTGCAGCGCATCCAGGAAGGCATGCGCCTTCGGCTTGATCTTTTCCCGGGACGGAGCCGGCAGCACGAAAGAGAAGACACCACTTGCGCCCTTAAAGTCGCGCTTCCAGAGCGCGTGACCCGGGAAGCTCTCCAGGGCCGGATGCAACACTCGCGCCACGTCATTGCGGGCTTCGAGCCAGCGGGCAACGGAGAGCGCGCTCTTGTAATGGTGCTCGAGCCGCAGCCCCATGGTGCGCAGGCCGCGCAGGATCTGATAGCTGTCATCAGGGGCGCCGCATATGCCAAGCGTGATGTTGGCCTCACTTAGCGTCGGCCAGTGCTTAGCATTGGCCGAGACCGTGCCCATCAGAATGTCCGAATGGCCCGAGGGATATTTGGTCGCGGCGTGAATGGTCACGTCGGCACCGAAGTCGAGCGCCTTGAAATAGAGCGGCGTGGCCCAGGTGTTGTCGATGGTCACAACGCAATCGTGCTTGTGGGCAGCGTCGGAAATCGCACGGATATCTTGCATTTCCATGGTGTTGGAGCCGGGCGCCTCGGTATGCACCAGTTTGGTGTTGGGCCGGATCAGTCGCTCGATATCGACGCCGATCTCCGGGTCGTAATACTCGACCTCAACCCCGAGACGGGTCAGCATCGTGTCGCAGAAATGGCGGCACGGCGAATAGACGGAATCAACGATCAGCGCATGGTCGCCCGCCGAGAGGAATGCCAGGAACGGAACAGTGATGGCGGCGAGCCCCGACGGGACGAGGATCGTGCCGGCCGAGCCTTCCAGCGCATCGATTGCGCGGCAGAGAGCATCGGTCGTGGGGGTACCGCGCGTGCCATAGGTATACGGCTGTGAACGCGTTTCCATGGCCCGCGCATTGGGGAACAGAACCGTCGAGGCGTGCACGACCGGCGGATTGACGAACCCGTGGTAGTCTTCAGGATCATAGCCGACATGGCACAGTTTCGTATCGGTGCCGGCGGCGGCCAGCCAGTCTTTGGATTTGCTCATGGATTCAAGATTCCTCACGGTCGGATAGCGTGGTTTTCGCGCCTCCGGGAGGGCCGGTCAAGTTGCACAATTCCGTGATCCGAAGCGCAAGTCTTGCTGCTTACGCATATCAGCACAGTCAAAAAGGCGTCATTTTCATCACTTTGGGCCAAAAACCACACATTTTTGCCTATTTGGAGGGCGATTTTGGTAAATTCGCGCTTTTGTGGCCAATTCGCGGCATAAAGACTTGACCCTGTCCGCATTTGCGACTGAGATATGAAGGCTCGCACCGGGAGGCCGTGAGCCGACGTGCGCTGCTGGTTTCAGCAGCAGGCCGTCGCTGGCATACAACAAGAGAAAAAAGGTTGGGAAAAATGAACAACAAGTTCCTGTCAGCCGCCATCGGCGCTGCGGTCCTGGGTTTTGGCGCGTCTGCTGCATCCGCTGCAACGCTCGATGACGTGAAGGCCAAGGGTTTCGTCCAGTGCGGCGTGAACACGGGTCTCGCCGGCTTTGCATCGCCGGACGCAGCCGGCAACTGGACCGGTTTCGACGTCGACTACTGCAAGGCTGTCGCTGCCGCCGTTTTCGGCGATGCCACGAAGGTAAAGTACACACCGACCACCGCACAGAGCCGCTTTACCGCGCTGCAGTCCGGCGAAGTCGACATGCTTGCCCGTAACACCACCTGGACCATCAGCCGCGACACCGCGCTCGGCTTCAACTTCCGCACCGTCAACTACTATGACGGCCAGGGCTTCATGGTCACCAAGGCGCTCAACGTAAAGTCGGCCCTCGAACTCTCGGGCGCTGCCGTCTGCGTACAGTCCGGCACCACGACCGAACTGAACCTTGCCGACTACTTCAAGGCCAACAACCTCGAATACAAGCCGGTCGTTTTCGAAAAGCTGGAAGAAGTCAACGCTGCCTATCAGGCTGGCCGTTGCGACGTTTACACGACCGACCAGTCGGGCCTGTATTCGCTGCGTCTGACGCTGACCAACCCGGACGAGCACGTCATTCTGCCGGAAATCATCTCCAAGGAGCCGCTTGGCCCGGCCGTTCGCCAGGGTGACGACCAGTGGTTCGACGTCGTATCGTGGACACATTATGCCCTCGTGACCGCTGAAGAATTCGGCATCACCCAGGCAAACGTCGACGAAATCAAGTCGACCACCACGAACCCTGACATCAAGCGCTTCCTCGGCGCTGAAGCCGACACCAAGATCGGTACCGACCTCGGCCTCACCAATGAGTGGGCCTACAACATCATCAAGGGCGTCGGTAACTACGGCGAAGTCTTTGAGCGTAACATCGGCACCAACACCCCGCTCAAGATCGAGCGCGGCGTAAACGCCCTGTGGACCAAGGGCGGTCTGCAGTACGCTCCGCCGATCCGCTAAGATCCGGCTGACGTTTGCGAGGCGGCGAAAGCCGCCTCGCGCTTATCGGGACGACGGGTTCAGACCGGCACGGACGCTGCGGTCAGCAGCGCAATTTAAGAATGCCGGCTGTTTTCAAAAACAAGAACAGTTAAGGGCTCAAAGAAGCCCCGGGGATTTGGCACAGCATGACAGATCACGCCACCAGTATACCTGCCGGTGGGCAGAGCGTGGGCTCGCTGATCTACGATCCGAAAGCAAGATCGATCTTCTTTCAGGTCGCTACGATCGCCATCATGACGTTTATCGTCTGGACCATCGCGAACAACACCATCGAAAACCTCGCCCGGAGCAACACGGCCACGGGCTACGACTTCCTGAATGGCCGCGCCGGCTTCGACATCGGCCAGAGCCTGATCGCCTATACGGCGGATTCGACCTATGGCCGCGCCATTCTCGTCGGCCTGCTGAACACGATCCTGGTCGCCGTAACGGGCATCATCACCGCAACGATCATCGGCTTCTTGATCGGCATTGGTCGCCTGTCGAGAAACTGGCTGATTGCCAAGCTTTGCACGGTCTATGTGGAAGCCTTCCGCAACCTGCCGCCGCTGCTCGTCATCTTCTTCTGGTACTCGGGCGTGCTATCGACGCTGCCACAGCCGCGCGATTCCCTCGAGCTGCCCTTCTCGACCTTCCTCAACAACCGTGGTCTGGCCTTCCCCAAGCCGATCTGGGGGGATGGCGCGGGCATTATCCCGATTGCGCTCCTGATCGGCATTGTCGCGACCATCGTCGTTGCACGCTGGGCCAAGGCCCGTCAGATGCGCACCGGCCAGATCTTCCCGACCGGATGGGTTGGCCTTGGACTGATCGTCGGCCTGCCGCTGATCGCCTTCCTCGCCGCCGGCTCGCCGCTCACCTTCGACTACCCGGTCGCAAGCCGCTTCAACATGTCGGGTGGTGCGGTCATCGCGCCTGAGTTCGTTGCACTTTACCTCGCGCTCTCCTTCTACACGGCCGCCTTCATCGCGGAAATCATCCGCGCCGGCATCAAGGGCGTATCGAAGGGGCAGACGGAGGCGGCATCCGCCCTTGGACTGCAGCCCTCTACCACGACGCGTCTCGTGATCGTGCCCCAGGCGATGCGCATCATCATCCCGCCGCTGACAAGCCAATATCTCAACCTGACGAAGAACTCGTCGCTCGGTGTGGCCGTCGGCTTCCCCGAACTGGTTTCGACCGGCGGTACGACGTTGAACCAGACCGGCCAGGCCATCGAGATCGTCTCGATCTGGCTCGTCGTCTATCTCTCCATCAGCATTGTGACCTCGCTCTTCATGAACTGGTTCAATGCCAAGATGGCCCTGGTGGAGCGTTGATTATGGCACACGACCTTTCCTATGTGCGCCAGGACATGCTGGCACCCCTTCCCGCCCCGACCTCCGATGGCAGCATCGGCGGCTGGATCCGCAAGAACCTGCTCGCGACGCCGAAAGATGTGGTCCTCACGATCATCGGCCTTGCGGTTCTCGCACTCATCCTGCCGGGTGCGATCAACTTCCTGTTTCTCGATGCGGCCTGGTTCGGCGCCGACCGTGCCGTCTGCGCCACGATTGCCCAGGGCGGCGTCCAGCCCGACGGCTGGAAGGGCGCCTGCTGGGCCTTCGTAGAGAGCCGCTTCTCGCAGTTCATCTTCGGGCGTTATCCTCTTGAGGAACGCTGGCGGGTGATCCTGGTGGGCGTGATGTTCATCGCCCTGCTTGTGCCAATGCTCATCCCGAAGGCACCGCGCAAGGGACTGAACGCGCTTCTGCTCTTCGTCATATTCCCGGTCGTCGCCTTCTTCCTGCTGCATGGCGGCTTTGGCCTTCCGGAAGTGGAAACCCCACTCTGGGGCGGCCTGATGGTCACGCTGATCCTGTCTTTCGTCGGGATCGCGGTTTCACTGCCGCTCGGCATCCTGCTTGCGCTTGGGCGCCGGTCGGACATGCCGGTCATCAAGATGATCTGCGTCGTCTTCATCGAAGTGGTGCGCGGCGTGCCGTTGATCACGGTCCTGTTCATGGCCAACGTGATGTTGCCGCTCTTCATGCCGACAGGCTGGACGATCGACAATTTCCTGCGTGCGCTGGTCGGCGTGTCGCTCTTCGCATCTGCCTATATGGCGGAAGTGGTGCGCGGCGGTCTGCAGGCGATCCCGAAGGGCCAGTATGAAGGCGCGGATTCGCTCGGCCTCTCCTACTGGCAGAAGACCCGCTTGATCATCCTGCCGCAGGCGATCAAGCTGGTCATCCCGGGCATCGTCAACACCTTCATCGGCCTGTTCAAGGATACCTCGCTCGTGTCGATCATCGGCATGTTCGACCTCCTCGGCATCGTCCGCCTCAACTTCACCGATGCCAGCTGGGCAACGCCTGTGACACCGCTCACGGGTCTGATCTTCGCAGGCTTCGTATTCTGGATCTTCTGCTTCGGCATGTCGCGCTACTCCGCCTTCATGGAGCGGCACCTCGACACTGGCCACAAGCGTTAAGAACAAGGGGAAAAACCATGGCTGAAGCCAATTCCGCTAAGAAGACCGTGTCGGGCACCGACGTAGCGGTCGAGCTGATCAACATGAACAAGTGGTACGGTGATTTTCACGTGCTGCGCGACATCAACTTGAAGGTCATGAAGGGCGAGCGCATCGTCGTGGCCGGACCGTCCGGTTCGGGCAAATCGACGATGATCCGCTGCATCAACCGCCTGGAAGAACACCAGACCGGAAACATCCTGGTCGACAACATCGAACTGACGAACGACCTGAAGAAGATCGATGAAGTTCGTCGCGAAGTCGGCATGGTGTTTCAGCACTTCAACCTCTTCCCGCACCTCACGATCCTCGAAAACTGCACGCTGGCCCCGATCTGGGTCCGCAAGATGCCGAAGAAGGATGCCGAGGAAATCGCGATGCACTTCCTGAAGCGCGTCAAGATCCCGGAACAGGCCAACAAGTATCCGGGCCAGCTCTCCGGCGGCCAGCAGCAGCGTGTGGCCATTGCCCGTGCGCTCTGCATGAAGCCGAAGATCATGCTCTTCGACGAGCCGACCTCGGCGCTCGATCCCGAAATGGTCAAGGAAGTTCTCGACACCATGGTGGGCCTTGCCGAAGAAGGCATGACCATGATCTGCGTGACGCATGAAATGGGCTTTGCCCGTCAGGTTGCCGACCGCGTCATCTTCATGGACCAGGGCCAGATCGTCGAACAGAATTCGCCGGCCGAATTCTTCGACAATCCGCAGCACGAGCGCACCAAGCTGTTCCTCAGCCAGATCCTGCATTAAGCGGTCTTCCGCATTCGGAATCAAAGAGCCCGCCCCGGTCACCGCGGCGGGCTCTTTCGTTTGTGAAGACGACGGCTGTCTGCGGTTAAGGGCACCAGCTCTGCTGGCGCGCCATGCGCGGCTTGGCGAGGCCTTCGGACACCAGGATTGAACCCAGCGAGCGGCCATCGCGGGTTGCCACGCGTAGCACCCCTGAGGCACCGCTTGGACCAGCGGTCTTCAGTGTCTCAAGATCGAATCGTCCGGAGCTCAACAGATCCTTCAGCCGCACCTTTGCGGCAAAGCCGCGGTCGCGCTCTTGCTGGCAGGCGGCGCCATCCGTTCTCGGCGCTGCAATGTCGGCCAGCACGACCTTGGTCTTCTTGTACCAGAAGGTATCACCGCTCATGACGCAGTTGTCGAGGCCCGACGTGCCGCAGAAATAGAACTTGCCGGCGAAGTTCTCCCCCGTCAGTGGGCCGCCAGCGGCGGTCGTGACTGCCGGGCGAGACGCTGGGACCGCAGCCTTCACGACACCAACCTCGGCCGGCGGTACCGGCGTTTTCGTGCTATTCGATGCAGTCCGCGCATTGGCGGTTTTCTCCCGCTCACGGCGGGGCTCTGCCTTGGCTTCGGTGCGGGATGCGGCTGGTTTTCTGTCTGATAATAGGGGCGACAATTCCCTGAGCACTGCGGCCCGGTTGTCGTAGAGGGCGATACCGCCCGCGACAATGCCGAGCATGACCAGCCAGGTTGTCATGCCCTGGCTGCCGGAAGAGCGGGTCGACTTGCGCCGTTTGGCGGGCGCGCGGCGGGAAGATGCGGTGCGACTGGACATGGTTAACCTCTCGTGAGCGGCATCATGACGCTCAAGGGTTTCCGAAAGGTTGGCAGCGGGAGGGAAAAGCTGGTTCAGGCACGTTTCTGCACAAAGACGCGAATAGAAAATGGGGGCCGAGCTGGCCCCCATCATCAGATCGTTGCGTCAACTCACTCGGCGACGCAGTTCGGATCGGCCTTGGTTGCCGAGGAGTCCGCACTCTTCTGGCCGGGCGGGCACTGCGGCTCGTCGCCAGCACTGTTGTCGGATGCGTTCTCGTTGCCGCCATCCGTTGTGCCTTGCGTCTCGCCCTGCTGGCTGCCGCTGTCGCTGCTGCCCGGAGAATTGGAGCTGTCGGAGCTTTGCGCCCAGGAGGCGCCCGTCAGGCTCAAGGATACGATCGCGGCGGCTGCAAGCATCTTTTCCATGTGTCTCACTCCCTGTGATAGCGTTGTCTTCACGGGGAGGTTAACAAGCAAAGGCGCCTGCGGTTCCTGTTCCATACACGGAACCTTGGCAAATGATGGAGACAAGTTTGGCGCTGCCGCTGGCCTCATAGAGTGCGCGGCAGACACACTACACTTACGTCCGAAGTGTCAGGCTGTCCGGGGAAATACGCTTCGAAATGGTGAATCGACGAGATAGCCGAAAAATGGCGATCCCTGTAGGGCTCGAACCTACGACCTAGTGCTTAGAAGGCACTTGCTCTATCCAGCTGAGCTAAGGGACCGTCTCGGGGCCGCGCGAAGCGGCAGAAATGTCAGTGCGTCCAGGGCTGAAGACGGTTGTAGCGGAAGTTGTCCGTGTAGGACACGACCTGGCGCTTGGCTTCCTTGGGCAGGATGACGCGGTATTCAATGCCTTCGCGCTTCGCATAGGCTTCGGCCTGCTCCAGCGTTTCGAAGGTCAGCTTGACCTGCTGGCGGGTGTCTCCAGAGGTGGTGTAGCCCATCATCGGATCGATCTTGCGCGGTGCAGACTGGTCGAATTCCAGAACCCAAAGATGGGTCTTCGCCTTGCCGGACTGCATGGCGGTTTTCGCGGGGCGGTAGATCTTCGCAGACATGGCCTTATCCATCTCCAAGATTTTGCAGCAAGTTGCCCTGCCGCCGGACACCCGGCCCGCCGCATGCGGAAGGCCTTCTAATTCTGGTCGGTGCGGCGAGATTCTCGACCCCATATCCATTGAAAAACAATGGCATTTATCCGCTGTTCGTAAATTGCTCGCGCACTACGAGACCGACTTTCTTCGAGGTTCCGTATATCCTCGTTGGAGCGCCTTCGCAACAGCATGATGGATGAATTGCAGAGCGGATGTCCACACTCACCTGATGCCGCGACAGTCATCGAGAGGCCGCTTCCCTGCGGGCAACGCAAAGCAAATCAGCATCGCCCTCACCTTGCCCGTCAGACGGCCTAGTTTGCCTTCTTCGGTATTTGCGCCGTCGAGGTTCCCGCCCAGGCCAGTTGATTGACGAAGGCGTTGCAGGCCTCGATCGGGCCCACGAGCATGACGGCACTCATCAGATTGCTGTTCATCCGCTCGCGCGCTTTTTGAACATCCATCTCCGTCGCGCCGAGGGCGCGGGCACGGGCCAGATTTTGGTCGGCATCCGACCGCATGGCCGTTACGGCACCATAGCCGCCATAGGCCGGGCAATTCCGCGCAATTGCCTCCGCCGCCGCATGCCGGTTGAGATAGGCCTCCATCGGAGACGCGGCCGGCTTCATCGTCTGGCAGCCGGTTACCACGAGCGCCACGGCGGCAATCGTATAGATGTGTCTCATTGTGATCGTCCCCACCCCTGGATACAACCATAAGGAATAAAGGGCGCGCATTACGGCAGCAAGGGAAAATTGTGGCGTCGCCACAAATGCACGCAAGCCCCTCACGCATGCCGCAAAAGACGCGCGATTCGCCTACCGCTTGGAGACAACAGTCGGGGCGGCGCAAAGGCCTTGTCAGTATCGAGTTGGGAGGTTTTATTTGCCGGAGGTCTGTCTGTTCGTCGGTTCGCAACAGAAGACTTGTGGGACCCACGAACTCAGGATGTTCCTGATGGTCCGGCTCATTGCTTGGTCGGAGTGGAGAGATTCGAACTCCCGACCCTCTGGTCCCAAACCAGATGCGCTACCAGGCTGCGCTACACTCCGTTCAAGCAATGAAGCGGGAATACACGGTTCACCCCTCAGCCGCAACAGCAAAAAGCGGTTTGTTCGCGATTGAATCTTCAGGCGAAAACAAAGGCCGCTGCCCCGTCACTTGGGCAGGTCAAGCGGTAGCACCAGACGGGCGGTCGGTTTGAGGCCGAGTTCGGCGGCGTGGCCGCCGCGGATTTCCAGCGCATAACGCACAGGCTTGTCCGAGGAGACGATCGCCTCGGAATAGGGTGTCGTGCGCTCGGCGATGCGGGCGATCTTGCCCGTTTCGTCGATGAAGATCATGTCAAGAGATTCGGGCGTATTGGCCATCCACATGGTGACCATGCGCGTTTCGCCGAAATCAAAGAGCATGCCCGTACGGTCGGGAAGTGCCGGCCGCTCCATCAGGCCCCTCGCCCGCTGCTCGGCGGTCAGGGCCCATTCCACGTCCAGCGTGATCCGCTCGCCCGCTTCCGTCTCGAAGCTCAGTTGGCCGCGTTCAAAAACGACTTCGCTCAGCGCCACACCGGCCAGACAGAAAAACGCAAGAAGCGCCACGAAGGCGCTTCTGGTGATGGTCATCAGCTTGGTCATCGGCTCAGTGCGCACGCACGGCCGGGCCCGGATTGTCCGGGTGGATTTCGGCGGCCATCAGGCCCTTGTCGCCAGGTCCGAAGCGCACCAGCACCGTCTGGCCCGGGCGAAGCTCGGTCAGTCCGAATCGGCGAAGCGTTTCCATGTGCACGAAGATGTCCTCGGTGCCCTCGCCCCGCGTCAGGAAGCCGAAGCCCTTGGTGCGGTTAAACCACTTTACCAGCGCGCGCTCGAGACCGCTCGTCGGCGTGACCTGTACATGGGTGCGGACCGGCGGCATCTGCGATGGATGAACGGCAGTCGACTGGTCCATGGAGAGGATGCGGAAGGCCTGGTAGCCACGATCACGCTTCTGGATGAGGGCGACGATGCGGGTGCCTTCGAGGATCGTCTGGTAGCCGTCACGGCGCAGACATGTCACGTGGAGCAACACGTCCTGCATGCCGTTGTCGGGGACGATAAAGCCGAAGCCCTTGGCGACGTCGAACCACTTGACGACGCCGGTGATCTCCAGCAGGTCTACGGCTTCTCCGGACAGCTCTTCGTACTCGCCGAGCCCCTTTGATGAAATCCTGTCCGCCATTTCCCCAAGCCCCTCGAAAACGCGTCACATTGCTTAGTTAACTGATTCTTGAGATTCAGATTAACATTTGGTCAACGGATCTGCGCAAGCCCTAGTTTTACATTTCACCAGTTGCTTTTGCAGCCACAGCCTTGCTCGAAGCTGACGGCAGCCCCATATCGACCGCGTCAAAGGAGAACACCCATGCGTTACCTGCACACCATGGTCCGAGTGAAGGACCTCGAGGCCTCTCTGCACTTCTATTGCAACCTTTTCGGCCTCACCGAGATCCGCCGCTACGAGAACGAGAAGGGCCGATTCACGCTGGTCTTTCTGACCGCCGAGAAGGATCTGGACAAGGCGAAGGTGGAGATGGCCCCCTGCCTCGAGCTCACCTACAACTGGGATACGGAAGACTATACCGGCGGCCGCAACTTCGGCCATCTGGCCTATGAGGTCGATGACATCTATGCCATCTGCCAGAAACTGATGGACAACGGTGTCACCATCAACCGCCCGCCCCGCGATGGCCACATGGCATTTGTCCGCTCACCTGACGGCATTTCGATCGAGATTCTCCAGAAGGGCGAAAACCTTGCCCCTGCGGAGCCCTGGGCCTCCATGCCGAACACCGGCGCCTGGTAAGCACCACCGCCTCGCGCAAGTTTGCGCGCCTAATCTCCAGTCTACACGAGGGCCGCCCCGGCGGCCCTTTCCTTCCGCGCGAAGGTGACGACGGAGATCGACATGACTTGCTCATCCCAGCCCCAGAAACCTGCATTTGCGTTGATCGCTGTGTTCGCCAGCGCGCTGCTCGCGTCATGCCAGACCAGCGCTGACGAGGTGCTGTCAATCGGCGACGCGACACCGTCGGAAGAGGTTTCCGCATCGGCACCCGGCGGCAAGTCGTTTCGGGATCCCTATGTGGTTGCCGTTTCGGGACAACCGGCAGCCGCCGCTATGCCCGCCGCGTCTCAGAACGAAACAGATCCCCCGCGCCTGAAACGCAAACCGGTTCCGCTGGCCGCGGCCTTTGCCGATATTGCCGAACCGCCGCCGGAGGTGCTTGCCCTTCAGCAGCAGGCTGCTCAGGGACAGGGGCAACCCGCCGGTCAGCCACAAGCACAGGCTCAGGCGGACCTTGGTGACATCACCATGCAGCCGACGGCGGTGAATGCCGGCAACAACAGCCTGTTCTCTGCGGGACGGGCAAACCAGCCAAGCGTTGCGCCTACCGGTGACATGGGATCGGCGCAGGTTGCGGCAGCTGGGTCTGCGGCAAGCCCGAGCCTAGTGCCGGGCGATATGCCGACCCTCGGCGTCAATGCCGTGCGCAAGAGCCTGTTCAGCCCGTCTGCCGAACAGCAGGCATTGATGCAGCAACAGGCGCTTCAGGCGCAGACCCCGCAGCCCACAGCTGAAGGCCTGCCGCTCACCGAATCGGCTGTGGCGCCCGCCGAGGAGCAGCCGGTCCTCAAGAAGCTCTCCGACCCGCGCCCCAAGCGGAAGATACTGGCTCTTCGCGAGCCGACATCCGATGTTCCGGAACGGGTCCAGCTCACGCCTGATCAATTGCAGGCCATGGGTGCGGTCCAGGAATTCGATCCGGCAGAGCCACTGCCGGCCGATGAACAGGTCGTGGCCGAGGCAGATGCGGGTCCGAAGAAGAAGGGATGGCTGCCCTCGCTCTCCGATCTCCTCAAAGGCGGAAAGAAAGCGGACAAGGCTGCTGCGGCACCCTGATCCCGATTCTTTCGAGAGCGGCTCAAGTCCTTCCAATCAAAGCGTTTGTCGGTCACGCAACGACTGCATTTGATCGCTGTCACATTTTTTGCATGAAAGAGACAAAAGCCGCTTGCGGTCCGGGAACAGCCTGATTATAAGGGCGCCACGAAGCAGACGCGCCCTTCGTCTATCGGTTAGGACACCAGATTTTCATTCTGGGAAGAGGGGTTCGACTCCCCTAGGGCGTGCCACTTCGTATCAATCTCCCCAGCAGTTTAGTCGTCTACAGAGCCCTGTCGGGTACTGGCGTTTTCTGCCGAATCTCGCCCGCTTTCCGCGCCTGATTTTTTCTGTCGAACTTCGCCAAGTTTCCGCTTGCGGTCATCCGGACGCCTGACTATAAGGGCGCCACCGAAGCGCACGCGCCCTTCGTCTATCGGTTAGGACACCAGATTTTCATTCTGGGAAGAGGGGTTCGACTCCCCTAGGGCGTGCCACTTCGATCTTCCCCGAATATTCGCAACCTGTGGACAGCTTACGCGCAAGTGTCTGTTTCCGCTTGAGATACTGCCTCTGCGCATGCCTGTGGAAAAAATCGTCCCATGGCGTTTAAAGCCTCTTGCGCTTCCCCGAAGTTCCGGCCATAAGGGCGCCACCGAAGCGCACGCGCCCTTCGTCTATCGGTTAGGACACCAGATTTTCATTCTGGGAAGAGGGGTTCGACTCCCCTAGGGCGTGCCACTTCGATCTCCTCGACATCAGATCATATCATCCGCCTTACGGCGCCTTTGCTGCGTCCATAACGCGGAACTGCACGCGTCTGTTGCCCTGCCAGTGATCGGCGCTCAGGGTGCCTGCGACATGCACCTGGTTGCCACGGTTGTTCATCAGGAAATGGCCGAGATCGGTTTCGGCTGCCCGGAAGGCGATCCCCTCCAGACGCTTTCCATCCATGCCTTCCAGGGTGATCTTGATGTGGGTCGTCCCCACGGGGCGTGCATCCTTCAGCCGGTGCAGCGGCACGGCGAAGATGGGTTGCGGATGGCCCGAGCCATAGGGGCCCGCAGCCTCCAGCTGGTCGACGAGCGCAAGCGTCGCGCCCGAGGCACCGATGGCACCATCGATTTTCAGCGTCTGGTTGGCGGCAAGCGCCGATACCTGGGCTGTGGCCTGTTCGTCGAAGAAGCTGCGCAGCCGTCCGAGATTCGACCGCTCGACCGTCAGGCCCGCCGCCATGGCATGCCCGCCACCTTTGACCAGCAAGCCCTCATCGACCGCAGCCCGAACCATACGGCCCATATCAAAACCGTTGATCGAGCGGCCGGAACCGGTGCCCTTGCCCAGGGGATCGAAGGCAATGGCGAAGGCCGGGCGTTTGAACTTCTCCTTAAGCCGTGCGGCGAGCAGGCCGACGATGCCCGGGTGCCAGTTCTCCTTGGCGGTGACGATCACGGCTGCCCGCTCGCCCGTGCCGTATTCGGCCATCGCCTCAGCTTCTGCCTCGGCCAGCATGATGGCTTCCATCGCCTGGCGCTCACGGTTCAGTTCGTCGAGCTTTGCGGCGATCTCGTCGGCTTCTGCCGCGTCATCCAGCGTCAGCAGCCGGCTGCCGAGAGCGGCATCGCCGATGCGACCGCCGGCATTGATTCTGGGGCCGAGCAGAAAGCCGAAATGGTAGGGCGTGACAGGCCCGCCGATCCCGGCCACCCTCAGCAGAGCCGCCATACCGGCATTGTTCTGATGACGAGCGGCGATCAGGCCCTTGGTCACATAAGCGCGGTTCAGGCCCTTCAGCGGCACCACATCGCAGACAGTGGCGAGCGCCACGAGATCGAGCCAGGCAAGCAGGTCGAGCGAACGCGCATGGGGATGGCCGGCCTCTCGAAGAACCCGAAGTGTGGCCACCAGCACCATGAAGACGACACCGGCGGCGCAGAGATGGCCCTGCCCCGACAGGTCGTCCTCGCGATTCGGATTCACCAGCGCATGACAGACCGGCATCTCGTGGCCCATCTGGTGGTGGTCGATAACGACGACGTCCACACCGCGCCGTTCGGCAGCCCCCAGCGCTTCGATGCTGGTCGATCCGCAGTCGACGGTAATCAGGAGGTTCGCGCCGCGCTCGATCAGCTGGTCGATGGCTGCCGCATTCGGGCCATAGCCTTCGAAAATACGGTCCGGGATGTAGATCTCGGCCTCGATGCCGAAATGATGGAGAAAGCGGGCCATGAGGGCCGAGGACGCGGCCCCGTCGACGTCATAGTCGCCGAAGATCGCGACGCGTTCCTTTCGGTCGATCGCCTCCACGATGCGCCGAGCTGCTGCGTCGCAATCGGTCAGCTTCGACGGGTCCGGCATGAGATTGCGAATGGTCGGATCGAGAAAGGCCGGCGCCTCGTCCACACCGACGCCCCTGCCCGCCAGCACGCGGGCGACGAGTTCGGGAATGCCATGCAGCTGGCTGATCGCAAGCGCACGGTTCTGGCCGGCCTGGTCGGTGCGGGACATCCAGCGCTGGCCGCTGGCGGAGTGTTCAACGCCGAGGAAGGCGCGGATGACGGGATCTACCGGTTCAGTCGACATTACTGCTCTTTGCGGGTGCGCAGGCGCTTGCGAGCCTGCACGACAGGGCCATGGGCGGTGGCACCGCCCTCACCCGTTCTATACCGATCGCAGAAAATCACCAGAGGCCGGAGCCCGAGAGCCACAGCGCGGAGTCCGTGTCACCTCAGGACATCAACCACGCGACCAGCGCAAAGGCCACGGCCATGAATGCGGCGAGGACAAACAGAAGAGCCCAATCGGCGCGTGTTTCGACGGAAGCCGCGGATTTTGAGCGCTCGCCTTCGCGAGACCGTGACGATTGATCGTCACTGTCCAGAACGCCGTCGGATAGTTCAATCCACGGCGCTCTGCCTTTTACCAATCCCATCGACGAACTCCTCCCCAGGACCCGATAGAAGCTGGAGACTACGCTCGCATTAGACTTTTGGCGAGAGCCCAGGCGGGCAACCGCCAGAAATCATCTGACTAATGACGATTCCGGCATCGTTGCTGGTTCAACGGCGGGCCCGAGGGCGCCACCGAGTGCCGTTCCGTTCAGGTTTTGGGGCGTTCGATGCGAATCACCTGCGGCTCGCCGATCAGGTAACCTTCGCCCTTGATGGCACCGACGGCCTTGCGGACAGCGCTTTCCATCGTCGCGTGGGTGACGAGGATGATCGTCTGCGGGCGATCCGGCGTCACAGGCTGCTTGGAATGCTGGACGATCGATTCGAGCGAAATGGCGTTCTCGGCCATCTTCGTTGCAATGCTGGCGAAGACGCCGGTGCGGTCCTGCACGGTCAGGCGGATGAAGTAGCCACCTTCATGGCTCTGCATCTCGGCCTGACGATAGGGCTCAAGCAGATGGGCCGGACGGCCGAGGACGGGTACTTCCTGTGCACCCGGGCGGCTTTTCGCAATATCGGTGATGTCACCGAGCACGGCAGATGCCGTGGCATTGCCGCCGGCACCCGGGCCAACCATCAGCAATTCGCCGAGGATGTCGGATTCGAGCGCCACCGCGTTGGTCACGCCATCGACCTGGGCGATGACGCTGTCGAGCGGCACCATGGTCGGATGGACGCGCTGCTCGATGCCGCTTTCGGTCTTCTGCGCCACGCCAAGGAGCTTGATGCGGTAACCGAGGTCGGCTGCCGCATGGATGTCCTCGATCGAGATGTTGGTGATGCCTTCGAGATAGATCTTGTCCGCCGAGATCTCGCAGCCGAAGGCCAGCGTCGTCAGGATCGACAGCTTGTGGGCAGTATCATTGCCTTCGATGTCGAAGCTCGGATCGGCTTCGGCATAGCCGAGGCGCTGGGCTTCCTTGAGGCAATCGGTAAAGGACAGGCCCTCACGCTCCATCCGGGTCAGGATGTAATTGCAGGTGCCGTTCATGATCCCGTAGATGCGGGAGAAATTGTTGCCGGTCAGCGACTCGCGCAGGGTCTTGATGACGGGAATGCCGCCAGCGACCGCCGCTTCGTAGTTCAACAGGCGACCTTTTTCCTCGGCGAGTTTGGCCAGTTCAACGCCATGGCGCGACAGAAGTGCCTTGTTGGCCGTGACCACATGCAGACCGCGTCCAAGGGCTGCACGGACCGAGTCTTCGGCTGCCCCTTCAGAACCACCGACGAGTTCGACGAAGACGTCGATGTCGGCGTCCTTCGCCATCTCCACCGGATCCGCATACCAGGTGATGCCATCCATCAGGATGCCGCGATCCTTGGAGGCGTCGCGAGCCGAGACGGCCGTGACGGCGATCGGGCGACCACAGGCGACGGTCAGCGCATTGGCGCGGGTCTGGAGGATACGGACAAGCGAGGCTCCGACGGTACCGAGACCCGCCACGCCGATTTTTAGGGCATTTGCCATGAGGCATTCCTGACGTCATCGAAAAGGAAGTGAGGCGGTCCTGACGGGACCGCCTGGGGCGCAACGTGGGCTCAACGGTGGGCGTTGAGCGAAATCACGTTGTGCATGGTCTCGTCGGCAGTCGACAGGAACTTCTTGATGTTGCGGGCGGCCTGGCGGATGCGGTGTTCGTTCTCGACGAGGGCGAGACGAACATATTCGTCACCCATTTCACCGAAGCCGATGCCCGGGGCAACAGCCACATCAGCCTTCTCGACGAGGAGCTTGGAGAATTCAAGCGAACCGAGATGGCGGAACTTCTCCGGGATCTTCGCCCAGGCGAACATGGTCGCTGCCGGCGGCGGCACTTCGAAGCCGGCCTTGCCGAAGCTCTCAACCATGACGTCGCGGCGGCGGTGGTAGATGCTGCGCACTTCGGCAATGTCGGAGCCATCGCCGTTCAGCGCATGGGTCGCAGCCACCTGGATCGGCGTGAAAGCGCCGTAATCGAGGTAGGACTTGACGCGGGTCAAGGCCGAGATCAGGCGCTCATTGCCGACGGCAAAGCCCATGCGCCAGCCGGGCATGGAGAAGGTCTTCGACATCGAGGTGAATTCGACTGTGCAGTCGATCGCGCCCGGCACTTCGAGAACCGACGGCGGCGGATTGCCGTCAAAATAGATCTCAGAGTAGGCAAGGTCTGACAGTACGATGATGTCGTGCTTCTTCGCGAATGCGATGACGTCCTTGTAGAAGTCGAGGCTCGCCACGCGCGCCGTCGGGTTCGACGGGTAGTTGATGATCAGGGCCAGCGGCTTCGGGATCGAGTGCTTCACGGCGCGCTCGAGCGGCGGGAAGAAGGTCTCGTCCGGCTCGATCGAGATCGAGCGGATCACGCCGCCGGTCATCAGGAAGCCGAAGGCATGGATCGGATAGGTCGGGTTCGGGCAGAGGATAACGTCACCGGGAGCGGTGATCGCCTGCGCCATGTTGGCGAAGCCTTCCTTCGAGCCGAGGGTCGCCACGACCTGCGTGTCGGGATTGAGCTTCACGTTGAAGCGACGGGCGTAATAGGCCGCCTGGGCGCGGCGCAGGCCCGGAATGCCCTTGGAGGAAGAATAGCGGTGGGTCCGCGGGTCCTGAACCACTTCGCACAGCTTGTCGACAATCGCCTGCGGGGTCGGAAGATCGGGATTGCCCATGCCGAGGTCGATGATGTCGGCCCCACCGGCTCGCGCGCTCGCCTTCAAACGGTTGACCTGTTCGAAAACGTAGGGCGGCAAACGCCGGACTTTGTGAAACTCTTCCATCTTCAACCCCTGAAACCGCGCGGATCATAAACCGCGGCAGGCGCGCTCGTTTTCCCAGTGACCACACGCTCCGCAACGAACCGCAAAACCGGATGCGCGTGATGATATCTCAATCAGAGCGCTCGCAGGAAAATTTGTCGCAAATCCGGCGCAAGGCCTGAATCGCCGACGAAATTTTATGTCAAAAACGCCTCGGTTGCTTTGCGAAAAAAACGCCGCCAGCGCAAGCCTTAATTGGCGATCTGCGCCTGGGTTTCCGCGCCGTGCTGGGCCGCGAGCTTGCGCAACTCCGCAAGCTTGGCCTGATACTCAGCTTCAGAGATCGCGCCCGACTTGCGGGCCGCACCGAGCGAGGTCAGCTGAGCCTGCAATGCGGTCGCCTCCTCGTTGCTCATCTGGACGCTTGCGGCGTTCAGCGACCCGGCGAAGTTCGGATAGCCGTCGGCATAAGCAGGACGGGCGGCAGGCGCTTCCGGATTATCGGGATCCTCGACATTCACCTGGAGTGCTGCAGCGGCCGCGGCAACCGTCGGGGTAGCAGGTGGCGCCGACTGGCAGCCGGCGCCCGCCATCGTCGCCAGAAATGCGGCGATCAACGCCCGGCCCGAGAAACCCGAAAAATTGAACTTGCTGTGCACCATGGCCCCGACCGCCCGCGTTCGCGCGCAAAACTGACATTTCTCAAGGGCGCCACCGTCGATCATCATCGAAAGACTATGCGCCAATCGCTGGAACTTGTAGTCGTTTTCATGCAGGATAGGCAAACACAAAAGACACCAGAACAATCCTGGGGAGGATGGCATGGACAGGACGCGGGAAGAGGCCGAGGCGGGTGCCGCGTTCGATCCGAAGCTGATCGAGCCCTATATCATCAAGGATCCGCAGGCCTTCGCCGTCAACGCCGCCAAGGCGCTTGAGAACCTCGGCAAGGCCGCATCCGTCTGGCTGAAACCGCGTGAAACCGGTGAAATCGTCGACCCCGTTTCCGAGCCGGTGGCCGAACTCGTGAAGATCATGGGCAAGGTGGCGGAATACTGGATGTCCGACCCGAAACGGACGCTCGAAGCGCAGACCCACCTGCTCAACGCGGTCTTCGTCGTCTGGAGCCGGTCGCTGGCGCGATTCGCAACGCCGGAACAGCCGCTCGCCGATCCATTCCCCAAGGACAAGCGCTTCTCCGACGAGGACTGGGAGCGCAATCCCTTCTTCGATTTCCTCCGCCAGACCTATCTCGTGTTGTCGCAGTGGGCAGAGAAGATGGTCAATGATGCCGGTGGCCTCGACGAACACACGCGCCACAAGGCGAACTTCTATATGCGGCAGATCACGGCAGCACTTTCGCCCGCCAACTTCGTCGCGACCAACCCGCAGCTCTATCGTGAGACCGTGCAGAGCAGCGGAGCGAACCTCGTCAAGGGCATGCAGATGCTCGCCGAGGACATTGCCGCCGGCGGCGGGGATCTCAGGATCCGCCAGACCGATACCAGCAAGTTCGCCGTCGGCGAGAACATGGCGATCACGCCTGGCAAGGTGATCGCCCAGAGCGACATATGCGAGGTCATCCAGTACGAGCCGACGACAGAGACGGTGCTGAAGCGCCCTCTCCTGATCTGCCCACCCTGGATCAACAAGTTCTACATCCTCGATCTCAATCCGCAGAAGAGCTTCATCAAGTGGTGCGTCGACCAGGGGCATACGGTCTTCGTCATCTCCTGGGTCAATCCGGACGAGCGGCACGCAGCTAAAGACTGGGAAGCCTATATCCGCGAGGGCGTCGATTTTGCGCTCGACACGGTGGAGAAGGCGACCGGCGAAAAACAAGTGAATGCGATCGGCTATTGTGTCGGCGGAACTCTGCTTGCGGCGGCTCTTGCCCTGCATGCGCAGGAGAAGAACAAGCGCATCGCCAGCGCCACGCTGTTCACCACGCAGGTGGATTTCACCTTTGCCGGCGATCTCAAGGTCTTCGTCGATGAGGAGCAGTTGTCGGACCTCGAAGAGCGGATGAAGTCGACGGGCTATCTCGACGGCTCGAAGATGGCAGCGGCCTTCAACATGCTGCGCTCCTCCGAGCTGATCTGGCCCTATTTCGTCAATAACTATCTGAAGGGCCAGGATCCGATGCCCTTCGACCTGCTCTACTGGAACTCCGATTCGACCCGGATGGCGGCGGCGAACCACTCCTTCTATCTGCGCAATTGCTACCTCAACAACACGCTGAGCCAGGGCAAGATGCAGCTGGCCGGCAAGACGCTGTCGCTGAAGGACGTAAAGATCCCGATCTACAATCTCGCAACCAAGGAAGACCACATCGCACCGGCGAAGTCGGTCTTCGTCGGCAGCAGCCTGTTCGGTGGTCCTGTCGATTTCGTCGTCTCAGGCTCTGGCCATATCGCCGGCGTCGTCAATCCGCCCGACAAGCAGAAGTACCAGTTCTGGACCAATGGGAAGGTTGCCGGCACCTACGAGGACTGGATGGCGAATGCCAAGGAGACGTCAGGCTCCTGGTGGCCGCATTGGCAGACCTGGGTGGAGAACCTCGCCGACGAGCGCATCCCGGCCCGCAAGCCGGGCGGAGACGCGCTCAACGCGATCGGCGATGCGCCGGGACGGTATGTTATGGCGAGGGTCTAGAGCCTTGAGAGGTGAAGAGCCTTCCCGGCTCGATTGTCTCACAATGTTGGCACCTCACCGGCGAACTCGGCGGGTCGATCCTGAACGGCACGGTTATGGGGCGATCTCCAGGCTGGTGATCATGCCGCGCTCGGTCATGAAGCGATAGCGGAGGGTGATCGGACTGCCTGGAAAATTGCCGGAAACTTCGGCCGTGGCGATCACGGTGTCACCGTCGGTTTCAACGTTCAGAAGCTCGGAGCGGTCATAGTAGGCGGCTATGGTCTCCATCATCCAGGCGCGAATTTCCTGCGGGCCGCGATGTGTGCGGCTTTCGTCTCGGACGACGGCGTTGTCGGAAAATCCGGAAAGCGCTTCAGCAAAATCGCGTGCATTTCTGCCTTCGAAATAGGCCTCTACAGGCCCGGTCATTGTATTCGACATGGGATCAGATCTTTCGTTCTCAGTTGCGAAAGAGCGGCGCGCTTGCTCGAAGACGAAGATGGCTATACGCTCGCAGAATGACAAGAACAGACGAAAAAGTAAGGTACCCACTTAAAAGTAAGGATGCCTTCCTGACGCCGGCTGACGGGGCCGAAGGCGTGGAAAATGTCCTGCGAATTCTCGAGGGGCGCTGGAAGCTGGTGATCCTGTTTCAACTCTTCGGTGGGGCCGTGCTGCGCTTCTCGGAGCTCGAGCGAGCGATCCCGGGGATTTCACAGAAGATGTTGATCCAGCAGCTCCGCCAGATGGAGAGCGACGGCATTGTCCGTCGGATCGTCCATCATCAGGTGCCGCCCAAGGTGGAGTATCACCTGACAGACTGGGGACAGGCGCTCTGCCCTGCCCTTGATGCACTGCTGACCTGGGCGATCAACAAGCCCGATGCTGATCCGGCTGCTTAGGCCTCTGCGAAAACAGCCATGATCTTCTCCCCACCCCTCATCCCTGCCCGGCTCTTGCGCCGCTACAAGCGCTTCCTCTTCGACGCGGTGCTCGACGATGGCACTGAAATCACCGGGTTCTGCCCCAATACGGGCTCCATGCGCGGCCTGACGGAACCGGGATCGCGGATCTGGCTCTCGCGTCATGATACTGCGACCCGGAAATACGCCTATGCGCTCGAACTGGTCGAAGCGGACGGTACGGTCGTCGGGGTAAACACGGCCCTGCCCAATCGGCTCGCGGAAGAGGCAATCCTCGCCGGGCTCGTGCCGCCGCTTGCGGGCTTCCGGACGCTCAAGCGCGAGCAGCGTTACGGCCGCAATTCGCGGATCGACATCCTGCTGGAGGACGAAACCAAGGGCAGCGTGCATGTCGAGGTGAAGAACGTGCATTTCATCCGAGAGGCAGGTCTTGCGGAGTTTCCCGACAGCGTGACGACCCGCGGCGCCAAGCATCTCGATGAGATGGGTGATCTCGTCGATCAGGCCAAGCGGGCGGCGATGCTCTTCATCATCCAGCGTGCCGACTGTGACTGCCTCAGGATCTGCGCTGATCTCGATCCCGGTTATGGCCGCGCGTTTGCGCGTGCGGTTGCCCGCGGTGTGGAGGCCTATGCCGTGCGCTGCCATCTCGATCAGGGCAAAATCGTGCCTGAAAGCCTCATCCGGATAGACGAAGACGGGTTCGGTCGTTTATGAACGGCCAAAGCTCATAGATTAGAACTTGCGAAAGCCACACCATGGTCACCTATATCGACGCGGCGACGGCACCGCTGAAGAACACCGGCGCGATCCGTCTCTACGGCGCAGACGATTTCGAAGGCATGCGCCGCGCCTGCCAGTTGACCGCGCGCTGCCTCGATGCGCTGGCGCCTATGGTCAAGCCTGGTGTCACCACAGCCGCCATCGACCGGTTCGTCTTCGAGTTCGGTGCCGATCACGGCGCCCTGCCCGCGACCTTGAACTATCGCGGCTACAAGTATTCGGTCTGCACCTCGATCAACCACGTCGTCTGTCACGGGATGCCCGATGACAAGCCGCTGCGCGATGGCGACATCGTCAACATCGACGTGACCTATCTGCTGGATGGCTGGCATGGTGATTCCAGCCGCATGTATCCGGTCGGCCAGGTCAAGCGGGCGGCCGAACGGCTGATGGAAGTCACCTATGAGTGCCTGATGCGCGGTATCGCTGCCGTGCGTCCCGGCGCACGCACGGGTGCAATCGGCGAAGCTATCCAGACTTATGCCGAGGCCGAGCGTTGTTCGGTCGTGCGCGACTTCTGCGGCCACGGCGTCGGACGGCTCTTCCACGACAGCCCGAACATCCTGCACTACGGAAAGTCGAACGAAGGTCCGGAGCTGCGTGAAGGCATGATCTTCACCATCGAGCCGATGATCAATCTCGGCAAGCCGCATGTGAAGGTGCTGTCCGACGGCTGGACTGCGGTCACCCGGGACCGGTCGCTGACCGCGCAGTACGAGCACACGGTCGGCGTCACAGCCAATGGCTGCGAGATCTTCACCCTTTCGCCAACAGGGCTCGACCGGCCCGGCCTCGGCTGAGGCAACAGCGCCGACACAGCCTTTCGCAACTTGAACTTGCGCACGGCGGCAGTCGTGTCACTATATCCGTGCGGCTGCTCAGCCGCTCGACCATGAGGGTCAGGATTGGGGTGGCATGACGAGCAAGCTTCCGTTTTCAGACGAACCCTTGCGCCACGAGGGCGCGGCAGCACAACCGGCCGGCGATCTCTTCGGCGCAGGCCAAGCGCAGATGATGGATGGCGCAGACGAGCGCAGCTTCTTCGCCGAACAGCCGGCGCGCGAGAGCAATCTGGCGAAGGCCGCCTCCACACGCGCCACGCTGCAGCCAGAGGCGCATTACCTTGGCCATCGGGAACGCCTGCGCAGTCGGTTCCGCGAAGGCGGCGAGACAGCCCTTGCCGACTACGAGATCCTCGAACTCCTGCTTTTCCGGCTCATCCCCCGACGCGACACCAAACCGATCGCCAA
Organism: Allorhizobium sp. nf9_anc; assembly: GCF_056323085.1. Taxonomy (NCBI): domain Bacteria; kingdom Pseudomonadati; phylum Pseudomonadota; class Alphaproteobacteria; order Hyphomicrobiales; family Rhizobiaceae; genus Allorhizobium; species Allorhizobium sp. nf9_anc. The sequence continues at coordinate 1,861,031 of NZ_CM150481.1, forward strand.
GGCCTTGCTGGCGCGGTTCCAGACGCTTGCCGGTGTGCTCGGCGCGCCTCCGGGCTTGCTGCAGGAGGTCAAGGGCGTGGGTGAAACGGTGGCGCTCGACCTCAAGCTGATCGCCAATGTCGCCCAGCGCATGCTGAAGAGCGAACTTCGTGAAAAGCAGGTGCTGTCATCCTGGTCGTCGGTGATCGATTACTGTCACGCCGCCATGGCCTATGAGACGACAGAGCAGTTCCGCATTCTCTTCCTCGACAAGCGCAACGTGCTGATTGCCGACGAGATCCAGGGGCGCGGCACCGTCGATCACACGCCTGTCTATCCACGCGAGGTGGTCAAACGGGCACTCGAACTGTCTGCGACCGCCATTATCTTGGTGCATAACCATCCCAGTGGCGACCCGACACCGTCGCGGGCGGACATCGACATGACCCGGACCATCGTCGAAACCGCCAAGCCACTGGGTATCACCGTGCATGACCACATCATCATCGGCAAGGATGGTCATGCGAGCCTTAAGGGCCTCCGGCTGATCTGACGGCCAGGCGCTGAAGGCTCCCCCAGATCGGGGGTGCCCCAACCCTGTCGCCGCTCCAGCATGATAACGAAACGGTGACGTTGCCCTGTCATACTGCTGTTTGATAATGTGCACTGCAGCATTGCGGCAGGCGAATCAGAGGCACCTCATGAACCAGTATGACTTCGTCGTGATCGGTAGCGGACCGGCCGGACGCCGTGCGGCGATCCAGGCTGCCAAGCTGGAAAAGAAGGTTCTTGTCATCGAAAAGGGCACGCGCGTCGGCGGCGTCTCGGTACATACCGGCACCATTCCGTCGAAGACCCTGCGCGAGACGGCCCTGAACCTCACCGGCTGGCGCGAGCGCGGTTTTTACGGCCGCAGCTACCGTGTGAAGCAGGAAATCAACGCTGACGACTTGCGCCGCCGCCTGCTCATCACGCTCGACCACGAGGTCGAGGTGCTTGAGCATCAGTTCTCCCGCAACCGCGTGCAGCAGATGCGCGGCACGGCGCGCTTCATCGATGCGCAGACGATCGAAGTGACGAAGGAAGATGGCGAGGTGCTGCAGGTGCAGGCCAAGTCCGTTCTTCTCGCCGTCGGCACCCGTCCCTTCAAGCCCTCGCATATTCCCTTCGACGGTTCGAGCATCATCGACAGCGACGAAATCCTCGAGATCAAGGAACTGCCGCGCTCGATGATCGTCATTGGCGCCGGTGTTATCGGCATCGAATATGCGACGATCTTTTCGGCGCTGGATACCGCAGTCACCGTGGTCGAGCCACGCGACACGATGCTCGACTTCATCGACAAGGAAATCGTCGAGGATTTCACCTACCAGCTGCGTGATCGCAATATGAAGCTGATCTTCGGCCAGACGGTCGAGGGTGTCGAGAAGGTCGACGGCAAGTGCCGGGTAACGCTGAAGAACGGTCGTGTTCTGACCGCCGAAATGGTCCTTTTCGCTGCCGGTCGCGTCGGGGCGGTCGATTCGCTGAACCTGGAGGCCGCAGGGCTCGAAGCTGACAATCGTGGTCGGTTGAAGGTCAACCCCGAGACATTCCAGACCGCCGTCCCCACTATCTATGCGGCCGGTGACGTGGTGGGCTTCCCGTCGCTCGCCTCGACTTCGATGGAGCAGGGCCGGATCGCGGCTCGCCATGCCGTCGGCGCGCCGTCTCATGAACCGCCACAGTTCTTCCCCTATGGCATCTATGCGGTTCCCGAGATCTCGACTTGCGGGCTCACGGAAGAAGAGGTCATCCAGCGCAGCATTCCCTATGAAACGGGCATCGCGCATTTCCGCGAGACCTCGCGCGGTCACATCATGGGCCTCGACAGCGGCATGCTGAAGATGATCTTCTCGCTCAAGACCCGCCGCCTTCTCGGCGTGCATATCGTTGGCGAAGGTGCGACCGAACTGGTGCATATCGGCCAGGCGGTGCTCAATCTCAAAGGCACGGTCGAATATTTCGTCGAGAACACCTTCAACTATCCGACGCTCGCTGAAGCCTACAAGATCGCCGGGCTCGACGCGTGGAACCGGATGGGCGAGCTGAAGACGGAAAAGGTTGAGCGGCGGGCTGCCGAGTAAACCCTAGCCAGCGAAAAGCAGCCAATTGCGGACGGCAGGCTTCTGGCTTGCGTGAGATCGGCTGACGTCGCGCCGCGACTCATGTCAGGATGGTCTTCTTTAAACCATCCGGCTCCCCGCCGATTTTTCGCTGCGGCTGCAGCAGAGATCCTCTCATGTTTTCATCCTTCGGCCAGATTGCCGGCCGTCCGCAATTGCTCGTCTTGTCCTTGATGATATTCGCCCAAGGCTCGGCCTTTGGGGCAACGATCCCCTATCTTTCCGTGACCGCGATCGGCACGCTGGGGATGAGCGATCAGGCTTTCTCGCTGCTCGTTCTGGTCTCCTCGGTGTCCGCCGTCGTCATCAGCGTTTCGCTCGGCATTCTCTCAGATCTCTTGGGTGACAGGCGCCATATGCTGATGGCGATGTCAGCGCTGGGTTTCATCGGCTACGGCGCCATCTACCTGTTTCCCTCTGTCCCGGTCTTCCTCGGCGCGACCTCGCTGGTCGTGCCCTTCTTCTACGCCACCAGCTCGCTGCTGTTTGCCAGCGCGCGGCTGGAAACCGGCGACATCGAACCGGCGGATGCAGCCTCGATCAACGGCACCTTGCGCGCCGTGGTTTCTGCCGCCTGGGTGATAACGCCGGCGGGACTTGGGCTGGCGCTCGGGGCGTCCGGCAATATGCTCGGCGCCTGGGGGATCGCCGCGCTGTTTTGCCTGTTCATCCTCATCTGCGCGACATTTGTGCTGAAGGCCCCGCCCAGCCGGCCGGCCCGCGACACCTCGGCGCCCGGCTTTCTCGCGGCGCTCAAGGAGCTCGCCGCCCGCGACGTTCTGATCCGCATGGTTTCGATCGCGGCGATCACCTCGACCTTGCGGCTTAGCGGCACGGTCTGGCCTCTCATCCTCACGCTTCAGCTCGGCGGCAAGACCGCCGATGTCGGGCTGATCGCCGGCATGACGGCACTTGTCGAGATCCCCTTCATGCTGATGTGGGCGCATTTGCTCAAGCGCCACGGCATTGTTGGAATGATCGTGACTGCGGCACTCGGCTATGGCGCCTACATGGCAGCCCTCAGTTTCGCCTCGGCGCCTTGGCACATCTATGTGCTGGCGCTGCCGGGTGCGGCCTTTGCCGCAGCTCTGCTGGCGCTGCCGCTCAGCTATTTCCAGGATCTATTTCCCGGACGCCCCGGCCTCGGCACGGCTTTCCTGCCGATCAATTCCTTCCTCGGCAATGGAATCAATGCGGCCGCCTTCGCGGTCGGCTCGCATTACCTTGGCTATTCCGGATCGGCGTGGCTCGGGCTGGTGCTGGCCGTGCTCGGCGTGATCGGTCTCTTGTCGGTGGAACGGCGTGTGGCCCGTGCCGGTCCTGAGGGCTGATCCGGTTAGAAGCTCAGGATCTCGCCGTCTTCGGGCACCAGCAATCGGCTCTTATCGATAGAGGCGGCAGCAGCTATGCGCCTGAGATCGGCGCGCGAGACCGTCGCATGGTCGACCGCATCGAGATGGGTGACGACAACGGTCGCATGAACTGACAGCCTGACGGTATCGAGCACCATCGGACCATCCATCACCAATGGCCCCTTGCCCTGCCAAAGTGCACCGCAGCCATGAACCACAACGATATCTGGCCTTTCATGCGCCAACACGGCCTCCGCCTCAGGGCAGAGGATCGTGTCGCCCGCCCAGTAGAGCGTCGGCTCGCCTGCAGCGCTGATCAGAAAGCCGGAAACCTCCCCCATATCGTCCAGCACTTCCGGCGGTCCATGGCGGCCATCCGTTGTGCGAATGGTGACGCCCCCGACAGTCATCCCGTCGCCGATTGCCTGTACATCGGAAAAACCCATCGCGGCGATCTGATCCCGGTCACGGGCGTGGCAGAAGATCGGGATGGACTTCGGCAGCGCCCGTTGTGCCGCTTCGTCAAAATGGTCGGAATGGAGATGTGAAATCAGGACCGCATCGATGCCATCCAGCAGTTCTACCACCGTCAGAGGCAGGTCTACGAGTGGTGAGGTAGCTCGGCCGGAATAGCTGCGCCCTTCGCCCTTGGCCGCAAGCCAGGGATCGATGAGCAGCCGGCTGCCAGCCACATCGACGGTGAGCGTCGCACTGCGAATTAGCCTGATCTGCATGACCCATCCCCATCGCTTAAAGACGAAAAAGCCGCCCCGAAGGACGGCTTTCTCTCAAGTTCAATAAGGCACGAAGATTACTCGGCGTCGCCTTCGGCGGCCTTCTTCTTCGGAGCTGCCTTCTTCTTCGGAGCGGCTTCTTCGCCTTCGGCAGCGTCTTCAGCCTTGGCAGCAGCCTTCTTCTTCGGAGCAGCCTTCTTGGCCGGCTTGTCGCCTTCTTCAGCGTCGTCAGCGAGGAGCTCATCCTTGCTCACGGTCTTGTCGGTGACGGAGACTTCAGCCAGCAGCTTGTCGATGACTTTCTCTTCGAAGATCGGTGCGCGCAGGGAAGCTGCTGCACCCGGCGTGTTGCGGAAGAAGTCGAGGATCTGCTTTTCCTGGCCCGGGAACTGCTGCAGCTGAGCGAAGAGCGACCGCTGCATTTCTTCTTCGGTCACTTCGATGCCGGCCTTTTCGCCGATTTCGGAGAGAACGAGGCCGAGGCGAACGCGACGCTCGGCAAGAGCGCGGTATTCTTCGCGGGCCGCTTCTTCCGTCGTGTCTTCATCAGCAAAGGTCTTGCCGGACTGGGCGAGATCGGTGTTGATCTGGCGCCAGATGTTCTCGAACTCGGCATCGACGAGCTTCGAGGGCGATTCGAACTTGTAGAGCTCGTCCAGCTGGTCAAGGATCTGACGCTTGACCTTCTGGCGGGTGACGTTGCCGTACTGGCTTTCGATCTGGCCGCGGACGATTTCCTTCAGCTTCTCGACCGATTCGACGCCGAGCTTGGTGGCCAGTTCGTCATTGATTTCGGTCTTGGCCGGGCTTGCGACTTCCTTGACGGTGATGTCGAAGGTCGCTTCCTTGCCAGCGAGGTTGGCTGCCGGGTATTCGGCCGGGAAGGTTACGGTGATGACCTTTTCGTCACCAGCCTTCAGGCCAACCAGCTGCTCTTCGAAGCCCGGGATGAAGCGGTTCGAGCCGATGACCAGCTCTGCGTCTTCGTCCTTGCCGCCGTCGAAGGCTTCGCCATCGACCTTGCCGAGGTAATCCATGGTGACGCGGTCGCCATCAGCGGCCTTGCCCTTCTTCGCTTCGAAGGTGCGGGCGCTCTCGGCGATCTTTTCGATCTGCTCGTTGATCTCGTCTTCAGAGACTTCAACGACTTCGCGGGTCACCTTGATGCCATCGACCGACTTCAGTTCGATCGCCGGGATGATTTCGTAAGACAGCGTGAACTCCAGGTCAGCCTGGGCCGACAGGATCTTTTCCGCTTCCTTCTCGTCCTCGGTCATGACGATTTCCGGCTGGGTCGCCGACTTTTCGCCGCGCTCCGACAGGATCGCCGACGGCTTGTCACGGATGATCTCGTTGACGAGCTCGGCCATGATCGACTTGCCGTACATCTTCTTGACATGAGAGGTCGGCACCTTGCCCGGGCGGAAGCCGTTGATGCGGACCTTGTCCTTCACATCGGCCAGGCGCTCATTCATGCGCTGTTCCATGTCCTTGGCCGGAATGATGACCTTGATTTCGCGCTTCAGCCCTTCAGCGAGCGTTTCGATAACCTGCATGTTCTTACCTTCATGTCGTGGCGGCCGTGCTCGGACAGCCGGTGTTTTCCCTGAGCACGACGCCGGAATTGATTTTCCCGGACGTGGCTGCGTCGCAATTCGTCAACAATCTGCCAAGCAAAACGGCGCCGGACTGACAGGAGCCACACCTCGGTGTTCTCTCGTCGATCCCGCGCGGCTTAGCTGGTGCGGGTAGAGAGACTTGAACTCCCACGCCTTGCGGCACCAGAACCTAAATCTGGCGTGTCTACCAATTTCACCATACCCGCGTCCAAAAGCGCATGTCGCATTCGCGCATGGCCCCTCCGGAGCGCGCGTCTCTATAACACCCGTTTTCCCGCACGCAAAGGAAAAATGACAGTCTTGCAGGGCGCTCGCGACCCGCTTCACAGGCATTTCAGCAAGCGACTGGCACGGTTCAGTAAAGCGGCTCCTCGTATAGTGGCTCCCCGTCGAGCATCAGGGCGCGAATCTGCCCCTGCCCGGTATCGGAGATACGAACCGCAACCGAAACCCGGCCTTGGTTCCGGCCATCCTCGATCGGCTTGCCCTCACCTTCAGGCACGTAATAGCGCTCGATCCCGTAGGAGACCGTCAGGTTGCCCGCGTTCTGCCACTCCCAGTCGTAAATCGTGATAGGCATCGAAAGCAGGATCACGCTGCCCTCTTCAGCCTGAAGCGGATCGAAGGATGCCTCCGAGACAATCCAGTATCCGTCCGTGCCCGACTTCAGGCGGACATGCAACCGCTCAGCGTCGCCAGTTTCGGGTTTCTGACCGGTGACCGAGGTCGTAGAGATGGTCGAGATGTCATAGGTGAGGATGACATAGTCACCGCGCAGAAGATCACGCGGATCGACAGGCGCGGTCTTCAATAGCACCTCTGTTCCCGATCTGAGGATGCCCGCGCGCCCCTCGATCATATAGCCGAGGATCGCCGTCTGCAGGAGAGCAACGAAAAGCGCGACGGCGGCAAAGGGTTTGGCGGCGATCATGACTTCACCTCTGCGGCAAGACGGGAGAAGCGCTTCTCGAGGCGGATGACCACGTAGGCAAGTACCGCAACCACGAGACCGGAGAGGAGGAAGAAGGCAGATGTGCCGAGAATGCTGTCTATCGTTTCGTAGGAGAGGTAAAGAATTTCCGCCGCGAACGCCCCGTAGGCAAGCAAACGCACCGCGCCATTGTCACGACCATCCAGGGCGATGGCGGCAATCGAGAGGGCCAAAATGATGATGCCGAGCACGGCGATAGACACCGCATCCACGGCACTTCCCTGCGCATAGGCGAAGCCGCTCATCGCTATGATCAGGGTGTAGAAGCTCGCAGACGCGCCGAGCCTGCGATGCAGGTCCGCTAGAGGAGAACGCGGCAGCGTCAGTGACAGGAAGAGAAGCGTCGCGACGACGGCCACGACGAGGGCGTGGAGCTCGCCCCGCTCAAGTATGACCATCCACCAGATCCAGGCGAGGAGAAGCATGTAGCCGAAATGCTTGGCTCGGTTCGCTGCCGTCCAGCGCGACAGGCCAAAGACCACGGCCGCCCCGAATGGCGGCCACCAGGCCCAAAGGCCATGGCTACCGACATCCCAACCGAAACTGTCGAAACCGCCGCCGAAAGTGACGAGTGCGAGCACACCGGTCACCACGGCCAGCGCGCCCGACCGGAAGAGGGCTGCCGAAACGGCGGTCACTGAAAACCACAGGAACATGGCTGAAAAGGTATCGCCCGAGAGGTGATACAGCTGGCCGATCAGCGCGATCGCCCCACCGAAGGCCGCAGACCCCAGAACTAGGGAGGCCGCCGCAATGCGGTCGGCGCCGCGGCTCCTGGCAAGCAGTGCCGCCAGATGAAAGATCCAGATCAGACCGATGATGCCGGCGACCTTGATCAGTCGGGGAATCAGCTCCCAGTTGGCCGCGATCAGCATCAACAGAGAGGCCGCGATCAGGACAGCTGCGAACATCGACAGGATCGACCCGATGCTGAAGCCCGAGCCGCGGCGATCCACGTCATCGAGCAGCCTTGTGGCCGTGGCGGCGTCGATCAGCCCCCGCTTGACCCAGTCGTCGAGGTCGCGTTTCAACCTGCCTCTGTACATCTGCCTGCCCCCTTGAATTCGAAGGCAATCTGAAACGACACAGGCAGAAAAACAAGCCGCAAGGCACAGGGAGCAACGAGGCCAGCCGCCCATGCAAGAACCGCATGCCTTCCATGCTCTTTTTGCACTGCACAAAGTCGTACGTGTCGCCTATATTCATTCTCAACAGAGCGACGGAACTTCTGGCGCTTCTTCTTCGACCCGCTCACTCCTCCTCCCAGAGCGGGATCGATTGGCCAACGACACTCCTCCTCCCAGTCGTTGGTCTGCAAAAATGACGCTCACCGGACCTCCTCCCCCGGTGAGCGTTATTTTTTGTCTTCTCCCCCACTTCTGACTGCCTTGCGTTACGGGCTGCCGTATGATCTGCCCGAATGCAACGCACGATGGGATTTGAGGCAACCGCACAAAAAATCATCAGTTAACAATGAGTTAAATCGATTGATATGCGTAGAACGCATGGGTGCTCTGCCGCATTATGCCTTCAATGATTTCGCATCGCAGCATATATTCAGATCAACAAATTCGAAGGGGCCCACAGACGGGTCCAAACCACCAAAGAGGTAGACCCCATGAACATCGCTCGTTCGCTCAACAATTGGCGCAAGTATCGTCAGACCATCACCGAACTCGGCCGCATGTCGGACCGCGAACTGCGTGACCTCGGCATTGGCCGCGAAGACATCCGTCGCGTTGCCCGCCACGCCGTCAACGGCTGATTGGTCCCGACTTCGGTCGGATCCCAAATAGAAAAACCCTGGATCTCCTCCCAGATCCGGGGTTTTTCTTTGTCTGCTCGGCGCTGCTGCTCAGTCTTCGCGGACGGCCACGATAACATCGTGGATCAGCTTCAATACAGCCGGCGCGTCGATCTCGGTGCAGATCTTCTGGCTTGGCAGGTCACCATCCCAGTCGGAGGGACCGAATCCGCGACCATCCGGCTTCTGGATCGTCTGGCCGTCGGCAATGCCGCCGCAGACCACACGGATCACGCCGCTGCGGGTCTTGAAGAGTTCCGGTGCGACGACATAGACGCAGGCGCAGCTGTCGTGAACGACCATGCCGTCATCGACCAAGCCCTCGTAGAAATCGATGTAGAACTGCGAGAGGTCGAAGAGCAGGCGCGCGCGGCTGGTGCCGGCGGCGTCCCTGATGTCGGCGAGCTGCGAACGTGTCATCACCGTCTGCATCGTCACGTCGAGACCAACGACCACGACAGGCCATTTTGCCGTCATCACCACGTCTGCTGCTTCCGGGTCGCCATGGATATTGGCTTCGGCCGCCGGCGTCACGTTGCCGTTGACGTCAAAGGCGCCGCCCATGATGACGATCTCCTTTACCAGATTGACGATCTCGGGGTCTTCCTTCAGCGCATTGGCGAGATTGGTCATGCGGCCAACGGCAACGATCGTCACCTCGCCCGGATTGGCACGGACCGTCTCAACGATAAAGCGATGGGCCGGGCGCGGGTCGGGATGGACGTCCGTCACCTCGGGCACGCCGATATTGCCGAGACCGTCATCGCCATGGATGAATTTCGGCGGCTCGTGGCTGACGCGATGCGGAATGAAGGTCTCACCAGCGCCGCGGGCAACTGGTGAATCGATCTTCCATTCGCGTTTCAGGAAGAGCGCGTTGCGCGTGGTCACGTCGATCTCGGCATTGCCAAAGACCGTGGTGATGCCGAGGAGGTCGATCTCCGGATGATGGTGCAGGAAGAGAAGCGCCATGGCGTCGTCGACGCCGGGATCCGTGTCAAAGATGACCTTGTGCATGGGGGAAATCCTTTTCTTGTTGTTGTTGTTCGGCGTCCGCCGAGCGCGTCGGACGATAGACCCGAAGCGTGACGGCGGGAAGACCGGGTATCAGCCGGCTGCCTTCTTCTTTTTGCCGACGTTTCTCAAGACATGGCTGAAATCGGAATTGTAGAGATCGCTGTCGCGGAACTCGACATGGCCGAAGACCTTGCCGACCAAGATCAAAGCTGTGCGGGTGATTTTCGCCTTGCGCACCTCTTCGCCCATATCCTTCAAGGTGGTGCGGATGAAGAGTTCATCCGGCCAGGTGGAGCGATAGGCGATTACGACAGGGCAATCCTCGCCGTAGTAGGGCGTCAGCGTATCCCGGATATGCGCGAGATTGCGGATCGAGAGGTGGATCGCAAGCGTCGCGCGCGACTTCCCGAGGATCTCCAGCGTCTCGAATTCCGGCATCGAGGATGCCTTCATCTCGGTGCGCGTGACGATGACGGTCTGGGCGATCTCGGGAAGCGTCAGCTCGGTCTTCAGCCGTGCGGCGGTCGCCGCAAAAGCCGGGACGCCCGGAACGACATCATAGGGAATGCCCGCCGCATCGAGCCGGCGCATCTGTTCGGCAATGGCACCATAGATCGAAGGATCGCCGGAATGTACGCGCGCGACATCCTCGCCGCGTTCATGGGCTGCCACCATATCCGCGACGATCTCGTCGAGATGCATCGGGGCGGTGTCCTTGACGATCGCACCCTCCGGTGCAGCCGCGACGATCTCTTCCGGCACAAGCGAGCCTGCATAGAGGCAGACCGGGCAGCGCTCGATGAGGCGCAGGCCACGCACGGTGATGAGATCGGGGGCTCCGGGCCCAGCGCCGATGAAATAAACGGTCATGTGTTCTTCCTCTTCAACTCAATGGCAAACTAGCTGCCCCTCATCCCCCTGCCGGGACCTTCTCCCCGCGAGCGGGGAGAAGTGGCAAGACGCCGGCCGCATCGGCCTTCTCCCCGCATGCGGGGAGAAGGTGGCGGCAGCCGGATGAGGGGCTCTCAGTTGCCCTTCATGCCAGTGTCTGCCTTGCCCGAGTAACCGCGCGGCGTGTAGACCCAGGTCTTGCCGTCGCCGGTCGTCACCGTCCGGCTCTCGGACGAACCGACGACCACCACGGTCAGCATGTCGACGTCGTCGACATTCAATTCTCCGAGCGGCACGGTGCGCACGTTTTCACCCTCGCGACCAAGATTGGTGGCGAGAATGACGGGCGTCGAGGCCGGGCGATACTTGAGAAGTTCGTCACGGGCATAGGCCAGTTGCGTCCGGCGCTTCATCGAGACAGGATTGTAGAAGGCGATGACGAAATCGCCCTCGCCTGCTGCCTTCACCCGGCGCTGGATATGCTCCCAGGGTGTCAGAAGGTCCGACAGCGAGATGGTGCAGAAGTCATGGCCGAGCGGCGCACCGATGCGGGCAGCGGCAGCCTGCAGCGCGGAAATGCCGGGCGAGACCTGGACTTCGATACGGCTCGCGCCATCCGTGATGCCCCCCTTGTCAAAGAGTTCAAAGACCAGCGTCGCCATGGCGTAGATGCCGGCGTCACCCGAGCAGACCAGCGCCACCGTCTTGCCCTCACCCGCCAGCTCCATGGCATGCACGACGCGGGCCTCTTCCTTGCCGAGATCGAAATCGTGGCGGGTCTTGCCGTCGGCGAGTGGGCCGAGCAGGTCGAGATAGAGCGAGTAGCCGACGAGATCCGTGGAGGCCTGGACCATGCGCGAGACCTCGGGCGACCGCCAGCCTTCCGAGCCTGGGCCGATGCCGACGACGAAAAGCGTGCCGCGGGCACGGCCCGTCGTCTTCGGGTCGACGACATCAGCGGCCCTCGCAATCGCGGCTGTGGCCCCCTTGGACTTGATCTTCTCGACAAGGAGTTCGCCGGACGCGCCGACAGCCGCAAGTGCTGCCCCTTCGGCAACGCCATGGCAGCCGACTTCGGCAAAGACGACCTCGGACGGGTTTTTCAGACGCGGCGCCTCGGCTTCGAGCGTGGCTGCGCTGAAGAAGCGGGCAGGCACGCCGAAATGGGCGGCCACCGCATGGATCGCCGTTTCGTCGGCCTTGAGGTCGATCGAGCAGACGGAAGCGAGGCTTGTCTTCGCGAAACCACCCTTGGACAGCGCTTCCTCGGCCAAGGCAATCGCCTCTTCCGGCTTTGCATGCCGCTCGCAGCCCATGCCGAGCACCAGCGTCTTCGGATGATAGACGAGTTCCAGCTCGCCTGCGGTCTTCTGTTGGTCGGTCACGGTCAGCGTCACGCGGGCCTCTTGTTGGAATGGAAGTCTTGATTGGGTTAGCCAGTTCGCAGATGCACCCTCGAGCCGGGCGCCAGCGCCGGCCACAAGTTCGGCCATCACCGCCTTGGCCCTGTCGGGATTGGCGAGCACATAACCTTCCGGCGGCTGATCAAGCGCTACACCAAATTTCAGGTCGCCGGCCGTCGTGATTGCGGCATGGGCACCGATGGCGGTCGCGATCTGGCGTGCGAGATCATTGGCGCCGTGATGACCGCCGAGCAGCGGCACGACGGATGAACCATCCTCGGCGACGGCGAGCACCGGCGGTTCCGAGTGCTTGTCGGAGAGAATCGGCGCGAGGAGACGAATAAGCGCGCCAGACGCCATCACGGCAACGATCGGTCGGCCTCCGGCAAATAGCGCCTGCACGTGATCCTTGGCAGATGCAAAGCGCAGATCTGCCTCCTCGACGCGGGCGGCAGCGCCATGCAGTTCGCCGCCGATGTCAGCTGCAATGCGGCGACCCAGCGAAGCGGCGGCCTCACTCAGGATGACGACGACCGGTTTGGCCGGGGATGCGGCGATGCTTGTCATCAGACCGCGCTTCCCAGCGTCTTGGCGAGTGCCGGATGCCAGCGCTCCTCACCCTTGTAGATCAGAATCATCGAGAAATAGGGCGCGGTATCCTCGGCCACCTCGGCAAGCGGTGTCAGCTTCTGTTCGGCAAGGCTGACGCGCTCCGCATAGCCAGCCTGCGCGGTCAGCCCAAGGCTTTCGATCAGCGCGCGGATGCGGGCGAAATGACGGCCGAGCTTGATGATCGCGACGGCGCCGGAGGCCTCGATGCGCGCGGCAAGTTCATCATCCGACAGAGGACCGGGGAGCACCGTCAGCACATCGTTGCGGGCTGCAAGCGGCCGACCGAGGCCAGCGGCAGCGGCCATCATCGAAGAGACGCCGGGCACGACCTCTGTCGGATATCGATCCGCCAAGCGCTCGAAGAGATACATGAAGGAGCCATAGAAGAAGGGGTCACCTTCGCAGAGGACGGCGACATCCGATCCGGCATCGAGATGATGCGACAGCGTCTCGGCTGCTTTCGTGTAGATATCCTGCGCTGGAAAGCGCTCGACGCGCATCGGCACGATGATCGGCACTTCCAATTGAGCGGCGGTCAGATAGGGGGCTGCGATCTGGCGGGCGAAGCTCGGGCCGGTGTCGGGGGCCGGATAGGCAACAACAGGGCACTGCGTCAGGATGCGATGCGCCTTCAGGGTCAGCAGTTCCGGATCGCCGGGCCCGAGCCCAAGGCCATAGAGTTTTCCGGTCATTCACCCTCTCCCTTTACAACCGTCCACATCGTGACCGGCATTAGCGACTTCCAGCCGCAAAAGCGCCCGACCGGGGCCGCCCGCGAGACCTGGATACGCACGAGTTCACCGCCGTGCTGGCCGCGCAGTTCCGCCAGTCGCGCTTCACCCTCGATCGTCACGGCATTGGCAACCAGAAGGCCACCTACTCCCAGAGCTGACCAGCAGGTGTCGAACAGCCCCTCCCCGGTAATGCCGCCACCGATGAAGATGACATCCGGGCGCTTGAGACCGGACAGTGCTCCCGGCGCATGGCCCTCGACAATCTCCAGATCCGGCACGCCCAGGGTTTCGGCATTGGCGCGGATCATCGCCACCCGCTCTGGTTTCGGCTCGATGGCAATCGCCTTCGTACCCATGCCCGCGCGCATCCATTCGATGGCGATCGAGCCGCAGCCGGCGCCAACGTCCCAGAGCAGCGCATTCGGAAAAGGTGCCAGTTGCGCCAGCGTCGCGGCGCGGATTTCGCGCTTGGTCAACTGCCCGTCGTGGCGGAAAGCCTCGTCCGGCAGACCGGGTACCGGTGCCAGAAGCGGTCCGTCTTCAGCGCAATCGATGGCCAGCGTATTGAAGTCCGACATCGCAGGGCACGTCTCGGCCATTTCCAGCGCGGTCATGCGCAGAATGCGCTCGCGATGGCTGCCCATGTGTTCGAGCACATGCAGCACCGAGGCGCCAAAGCCACGCTCGGCGAGCAGCACGGCGGCCGCCTGCACGGTGGAGGCATCCGAGGTCAGCGCCAGAATGCGAGCGCGCGGCATGACATGGCGATTGAGGAAAGCGAGCGGTCGGCCATGCAGGGAGATCTGCGTGACCGATTGCAGCGGCCAGCCGAGCCGGGCAGCAGCCAGAGAGAAGGCGGACGGGCTCGGGAGCACCATCATCTCCTCAGCCGCCACATATCGACGGAGCGTGGCACCAATGCCGAAATGCATGGGATCACCGGTGGCGAGAACCGTTACCGGCGTGCCGCGCAGTTTCAAGATCTGCGCCAGCGTCTCGCGGAAACCTGCACCCCAGGTGAGGATGCGTTTCAGCCCGGGCAGGCTCGCGCCATCGATGACTGCATCCAGCCGCTCTCCAATCACGAGCGTCTCCGCCTGCCAGACGACCGCCTGTGCCTCGGGAGTCAGGCTTTCCAGACCGTTGTCGCCGATGCCGATGATGGTGAGCCAGGGGCCGTGCGCGTGCTCAGACATTGGTGCCGAGCCCTCCTGCCAAGGCATTCACCGCTGCGGACGCCATGGCCGAGCCGCCGCGACGACCACGGACTGCGATATAGGGAATGCCTCTGGAATTGGCGATCAACTCATCCTTGCTTTCGGCGGCACCCACGAAGCCAACGGGAAATCCGAGGATGATCGCAGGCTTCGGCGCACCAGCGTCAATGCGTTCCAGCAGGCGGAAGAGTGCCGTCGGCGCATTGCCGATAGCGACGACGGCCCCGCCGAGATGTTCATCCCAAAGGTCGACCTGGGCGGCCGAGCGGGTATTGCCAATCTCAGCTGCCTTCGGGCGCACACGCTCGTCGTTGAGCAGGCAGAGGACCTCGTTTTCCGCAGGGAGCAAGCGGCGGATCACGCCGTGGCGGACCATTTCGACATCAACGAGGACCGGCGCGCCTTTTTCAAGCGCCGCGGCACCCGCCTCGAAGGCCCCGTCCGACCATCTGACGTCATCGGCAAGGTCGACCATGCCGCAGGCATGTATGAGGCGGATGACCAGTGGCTGCAGGACGGTCGGGAAACGCTCAAGATCGGCTTCGTCGCGGATGGTGGCGAAGGACTGGCGGTAGATTTCGGCGGGGTCGCGGATGTAGTCGAGTGGCGCCGCTTCGGCGTCTTCGCCCGTGATCACCAGATCCCGATGCCCGATCCCGAGCACCCAGCCCTCTTCCGCAATGGAAACGGCCACCTCGTCATCCGTCAGCACCGCCGGACGATCAAGCAAGGCGCCAAGCCGGCCATCCGCATCGAACCGCGCAAAGGTGTCAGCAACGGTCCGCACCTGAAGGGCGTCCTTGACCTCGTCGCCCTCTGGCAGCGCAAAGAGCGACGGGTAGATTTCGGCGAAGACCACAGGTTTTTCGAAGGTGCCGGCAAACCCCGTCTCGAACGGCCATACGGCCACGTTTTCACCCTGACCGCTCTCATCGAGGAAGCGGGACAGACGCGCGATGCCAAGCAGTGTCTGGCTGCCCACGGAGCCGTTATAGGTCAGCTGCCAGACGGACTTCGCCCCCTTGGTAAAATACTCCGATCGGCGGAAGGCAAGCGGCCCCGATTGAGGGGCTGGCGGCTTCTTGTCGGAAAGATCGGCATAGGCATGCTGATGCGGCCGCCCCCAGAAGCGCGGCTCGCCGGCAAAATGGGTGGCATTCCAGCGCGAGGCGAGATCGAAGCGGTTGTTGCGGTTGTCAGGCGCATCCTCGATCTCGTCAGCGATCTTGCGCCAGAGGACCCGCCAGTCCGCCCTGCCCGTCAGTCGCTCGGCGGTGCCCGCTGGATAGCCGAAGGCAAAGTCGAAGCCGCAAAGCAGTCGTTGGCCTTCGGCAATCGCAGCGCCGACCACGACATCAAGCCGCTGCATGAAGGCATGACGGGTCGCAAAATTCTCGTTCCAGTCGATCACAACCCGATCGCCCTCGCGCCGGGCGAGGCACGCCCAGAGCGAGTTCTTGCCCGTCACCGGTTGTCCGGCACCGGACCAGTCGACGATCAGGATGCGATCGAAGAGCGGCATTACTTTTTCTTCTGCATCGACTTCGGCCCCAGCGGATGGTCGGCATGGGGGTAAGGTGCGTGATGATGGTCGTGACCGTGACCATGGGAATGACCGTGCGCATGTCCATGGTCGTGTCCGTGATCGTGGCCATGGTGATGATCATGGTCGTGGTGATGTCCGTGACCATGATCGTGGTCATGATGACCACAACCACAGTTGGGACCATGCTCGTGCTGGGCAGCCTTGCCGGAGGACGGAGCGTCCATCACGGCCTGCAGATCGGCATCAGGGGTCTTGTCCTTGAGGCCGGCATACTTGCCACCGAGTGTGAAGGACGGCGCGTAGTCGAAGGTTGGCTCGACGGGCACTGGCTTCAAAGGTGCCGGTTCCGCATGGCTGTGCAGCGGCGTCCACGGCAGGCCATGCTCGCGACAGAAATCGGGATCGCGGCAGGAGGCGTCACAATCGCCCTTGCAGGGACAGTTTTCCAAACCGCCGCCAATGCCCTCGACATGGTGATGATGGCTCTCCTGCGGCTGGCCGACATCGGCTTCGAAGCCGAGCACCTGTTCGCGGTACTTGCACATCTGGCAGTTCATGACGGCCGCGCCTTCGAGGATCTCCTTGACCCGATCCTGGAAGGCATCGAGGACCAGCGGGTGGTCGTTCAGATAGCTCGCCTTGACGAACTGGATCTCCGGGTAACGCGCGGCCACCTCGTCAGTATAGCTGTAGATGCGCTTCACCAGCACGCCGGTGAACAGGAAATAGGGGAAGACGACGATGCGCTTGTAGCCGAGCTTGGCGGCGTGCGTCAGGCCCGGCTCCACCAGCGGGAAGGTGACACCCGAATAACAGGTTTCGCCCCAACCGAAGCCCATGCCTTCCCAGAGCATGCGCATGACCTTGGTGGCGTTGGAATTGGCATCCGGATCGGACGAGCCGCGACCGACTACCATCAGCAGCGTGTCGTGCTTCTCGACGAAGCCGAGCGTTTCGTTCGCCTCGTCGACGGCCGCTTGAATGCGATCACCAGCGGCGCGGATCATCTTCAGGTCGATGCCAAGCTCGCGGCCGTAATTGACCACCATGCCCGGGTTCTGTGCCTGATAGGTGTTGAGCACCGAGGGAATGTCGTTCTTGGCGTGGCCTGCGGCAAAGAGCATGCCGGGCACGGCCAGCACGCGGGTCACGCCCTGTTCGCGCAGGCTGTCGAGACCGGCTGAAATCACCGGATTGCAGAATTCGAGATAGCCGTATTCGACCGGCATGTCGGGGTTGCGGGCGCGCAGCGCCTCTGCGATCACGGCGAATTCCTTCGCCGCGTTCTGATTGCGGCTGCCGTGCCCGCAGACCATGATTCCGAGTTTTTCCGCCATAGGTTAAGGCCTCCCTGCTTCGTTTTGTCTGCCTGTACGAAGCGCCGAACCATCCGCCTCTTCAGGCGTGGTCCATGGCCTTTGGGACAGCTCCGGAATTGGCCCCCTGATTGGGTCGGCCGCACCGGACTATTTCCAGCCTGTCGAACAGGCGCCGTCGCACATTACCCTGAGCTTTATCGAAGCCTAACCCAGCGGTCAAACCGGATTGCGGCGCTTTGTGTGACGGAAGCGGCAGTTCACAGAATGTCCCCTCTGCGACCCGCACGACACGGCCTTGCAAGGTTGCGCGGCCGAGGCGTTTGGTCCACAACGACGGCACCTTCCCTCACCCTTCACGAGTCTCCCCGTGGCCGATCTCGCCTTCCAAGCCCTGCTGCTTTTGTTCATCGCTGCCTTTATCGCCGGCTTCATCGATTCGATCGCCGGTGGCGGCGGCTTGATCACCATTCCCGCCATGCTGATCGCGGGCATTCCGCCACTGGAAACGCTTGGGACCAACAAGCTGCAATCGATGTTCGGGGCTGGCTCCGCGACGCTTGCCTATGCGCGCAAAGGTCATGTGGATCTGAAAAAGCAGCTGCCGATGGCTGTCATGGCGGTCATCGGTGGTGTCATCGGTGCCCTGATCGCAACCGTGGTGCCGGGAGACGTTCTGCGGGTGCTCATGCCCTTCCTGCTTGTTGCCATCGCGCTCTACTTTGCGCTGAAGCCGAACATTTCCGACGAAGACCGCCATCAGCGCATGACGCCCTTCATGTTCGGCGTGACGCTTGTGCCTCTGATCGGCCTCTATGACGGTGTGTTCGGCCCCGGCACCGGCTCGTTCTTCATGCTCGCCTTCGTCTCCCTTGCGGGCTTTGGCATGTTGAAGGCGACGGCGCATACGAAGCTTCTGAACCTCGGTTCCAATGTCGGCGCATTCCTGGTCTTCGTCGCAAGCGGCGTGGTGCTCTGGAAAGTCGGCCTTCTGATGGGCGTGGGCCAATTCCTCGGCGCCCAGACCGGCTCCCGCTTCGCCATGCGCCAGGGCGCCCGGATCATCAAACCGCTGCTGGTGGTGACCTGCGTGGCACTCGCGATCCGCCTGCTCGCTGACCCGACCAATCCTATCCGAGTGTGGATCGGGGTCTGAAGACTCCGTTCTTTGCAGAGCGAGAGCGCAGCGCTATATTCACTCTTGGCAATTCAGGGCCCGCAGAGAGGAACCATGGCAAAGACAGCTCTCGATCTTGGAGCTCATTGGCTGAATTTCATCGATGAAAAGGTGAAGAGCGGTCGCTATGCGTCTGCGGACGAGGTCGTGCGCGATGCGCTGAAAGGCCTGGAGGATCAGGACCGCAAGCTTGCAGACGTTCTTGTACAAATCGATGAAGGCCGGCAACAGGCGAAGGCGGGAGTGTTTGTCGACGACGATTTTCTCGACCGTCTGATAGAGGCGGATGTCGAGGTTGATCACCGTTGAGCGGCCGCTATCGCCTTACGCCGAAAGCGGCTGATGATCTCAAGGCGATCAATGACTATACCGCTCGGCAATGGGGCAATGAGCAACGCCGGAAATACCTTGGCGAACTCAGGCACCGGTTCAGATGGCTTGCCGAGCAACCCCTCCTCGGTCGGGCGCGACCCGAACTCCGTGATAACTGCTATTCCTTTCCTCAGGGCGAGCACCTGATCTTCTACGCCATCCGGTCTCCCGACATCGAAATTCTGTCAGTGATCCACAATAGGTCGCTCCCAGATTTTCTTCGGCGCTGAGTACTCAGCCCTGGGCCGTTCGCCCCCTTAGTACTCCACCCCGCTCTGGGCTTTGATGCCCGAGCGGAACGGGTGCTTTACCAACTCCATCTCCGTCACGAGATCGGCAAGCTCGATCAGCTCGTCCTTGGCGTTGCGGCCGGTCAATACGACATGGGTCATCGGGGGCTTTTCGGTTGCAAGGAACTCCAGCACGTCTGCGAGATCGATATAGTCGTAGCGGATGGCGATGTTGACCTCATCGAGCAACACCATGGAATTCAAGGGATCGCGGATCAATTCCTTGGCCTTCTCCCAGGCAGCCTGCGCCATCTCAATATCGCGCGCCTTATCCTGGGTTTCCCAGGTGAAGCCTTCGCCCATGGTGTGGAAGTCGCACAGATCCGAGAAATGCTTGAGGATCATGTCCCGTTCGCCTGTTGACATGGCGCCCTTGATGAACTGGACCACAGCGCATTTCTTGCCGTGTGCAATGTGACGGAAGATCATTCCGAAGGCGGCGGACGACTTGCCTTTGCCCTTGCCGGTATGAACGATGATCAGGCCTTTCTCGCCCGTCTTCGTTGCCATGATCTTGTCACGCGCGGCCTTCTTCTTGGCCATCTTTTCCGCATGGCGGGCGAGATCGGCCTCGCCGGTCGCAGGGATTTCCTCGGTCATGTCGCACTCCCAAATTCCTGAAATTCTTTTGCAAACCAGATTCGCTGCGGCGCGTCACCGACCTTCGGCAAACGGCCGATCTCGCGATAGCCCTCGCGAAGGTAGAAGCGTGGCGCCTGGAACTCGAAGGTGTCGAGATAAATGCCGACGAGGCTATCCTCGCGCGCCATGGCTTCGGCTCTTGTGAGAAGCCGCGCGCCGATGCCGCCGCCGCGTGCCTCGGGCGAAACAGCCAGAAGCTTGACGAAAAACCAGCGCTGCAGATGGGCGCCAATCAGCCCGCCGAGGAACTGACCCTCGGCGTCCAGGGCCCGCAGCTGAACCTTGCGACCCTCGAACGGGCGTCCCAGCGCTTCGGCGGCCTCATCGAGAATGGCATCGACCGCTCCGGTCAAGAGAGCGTCCTCGCCCTCCACCAGCTCGATATGCACCGACTTCGTCACACGCCGCCCTCGCTCTTCGGCAGGTCGTCGACCACCGTCAACCAGTCGACCCGTTCGTCCCAATGCCAGTGCTCGCGGATCGGGACGGAAAGGCCTTCATCGAGGCTCGCCACATACAGATCGATATCCTCAGGTCGGCGCTCCGTCTCAAAGGACATCGGCGATCCGCAATTGCCGCAAAAGCCGCGGCGCACGCCCGGCGAAGACGCGTAGTAGCGGAGGCTTTCACCAGAGAGCTCCGTTCCCTCTCGCGGGACCGTGAAAAAGGTGGTGACCGGGGACGATGCGGCGCGGCGGCAGCTTTCACAATGGCAATGGCCGGAGGTGCGCACAAAGCCAGTGGTGCGGAAGTGCACGCCTCCGCACAGGCAATGGCCGCTCAAAACCATCGGTTTCCCATCCTGAACGTCAGGCATGCACACCTCCTTCGACCATTTCGCTCAGCGTGAACTTGGCGGAATTGCTCTTCGGCGTCCACAGGCCGCGGTCGATCGCCTCGATCAGCCGCTCGGCGAGCTCCTTCTGAGCCGGTGCATTCTTGTCGGCCATGAAATCGCGGACCCGCTCGTCGAGGATGAACGCCTGGTAGACGGCCTCGAAATGGTGATCCCGCACGGCGCCCGTCGTCGCGGCAAAGGCGAACATATAGTCGACCGTCGCGGTGATCTCGAAGGCGCCCTTGTAGCCATGGCGCATGACGCCCTCGATCCACTTGGGATTGACCACACGAGCGCGCACCACGCGGCCGATCTCTTCCTCAAGGCTGCGGATGACGGGCTTTTCCGGCCGGGAATGGTCGTTGTGATAGACCTTGGGCCTGGCGCCAGCGACATGCTCGATCGCCGCCGTCATGCCGCCTTCGAACTGGTAGTAATCGTCGCTATCGAGCAGATCGTGTTCGCGGTTGTCCTGGTTCTGCACCACGGCCTGAACGGAGCGCAGCCGCTCCTCGAACAAACCGCGTTCCGCCTTGCCCTCCTCGCCCGCGCCGTAAGCGTAACCGCCCCAGACGAGATAGCTTTCGGCGAGATCGGCGCGGTCGGTCCAGCCCTTTCCATCGATCAGTGCCTGCAGGCCCGCGCCATAAGCGCCGGGCTTGGAGCCGAAGACGCGGTAGCCAGCGCGGCGGGCGGCCTGCTTTTCGTCCAGCCCCTCACCTCTCAGCTTTTCGGTTTCGGCCCCCACACGCGCGGCAATCGGATTGTCTCCCTCGTCCTCGTCGAGTGCCGCGACAGCTCGCACCGCCTTGTCGAAGAGTGCGATCTGCTCTGGAAAGGCGTCACGGAAAAAGCCTGAAATGCGCAGCGTCACGTCGACACGTGGTCGTCCGAGGACCGCCATCGGGATCACCTCGAAACCGGTGACGCGGCGCGACGCCATGTCCCAGAGCGGCTTGACGCCGATCAGCGCTAGGGCCTGCGCGATATCATCGCCTCCGGTGCGCATGTTCGACGTGCCCCAGGCGGTGATGCCGAAGGAAACAGGCCATTGGCCATGGTCCTGCACGTAACGCTGGATCAGGAGCTCGGCGGATTTCTTGCCGAGTTCATAGGCCGCCGGTGTCGGCACAGCGCGGCTGTCGACGGAGTAGAAGTTTCGCCCCGTCGGCAGCACGTCAGGTCGCCCGCGCGTCGGCGCACCGGAGGGGCCTGGGGGAACGAGCTGGCCGGCGAGCCCCTTGAGCAGCCCCTGGATTTCGGCAGGGCCGGAGGAGACGACGGCCGGCTTGAGGCGGGTTTCGATTTCAGTGAGCACGGATTGGGTGCGAGGCCAGTCATATGGGCACGTGACGCCGCCTGCGACCAACTGTACAGCGAGTTGCTCGATGCGCTCCACGGTGTCGCCATGAGTGCGCCAAGAGGTATCGATGAGATCGGCGAGGATCTCGGGCTTCGGGCCTGTCCACGGATCTGACATGACGCAGTCGAGAGGGTCGAAGCCTTCAGTCTTCAGCAGATCCCCAGCGATCGCGCGCTGCAAACTCGCATCACCGCCCTCGCCCTGGCCGCGTGGCACCCGGGCCAGCGCGACAACGAGATCGGTCAGCAGCCGCCCCTCCGGCGCGAGCCCGAAGATGTGCAGCCCGTCGCGGATCTGCATTTCCTTGAGGTCGCAGAGATAGGCGTCGAGCTTTTCCAGCGCCTGATCTTCCGCCTCGCCCTCGGCGATGCCCGCATCCTGATCGAGGCCGATGTCGGCGATCAGTTCCAGGATCTGTTTCTTCAAGAGAACGAGCCGGCGCGGGTCGCCGCCCGAGGCCTCATAATACTCGTCGACCAGCGCCTCCAGGTCCTTCAGCGGGCCATAGCTTTCCGCGCGCGTCAGCGGTGGCGTCAGATGGTCGATGATGACGGCAGAGCTGCGACGCTTGGCCTGCGTGCCTTCGCCGGGATCGTTGACGATGAAGGGATAGAGATGTGGCAGCGGTCCGAAGACGGCTTCCGGGAAACAGGTCTCCGACAACGCCAGCGCCTTGCCCGGCAACCATTCGAGATTGCCGTGTTTTCCCATGTGGATGATGGCCTGCACCCCGAATTCCTTTCTCAGGAAAGCGTAGAAGGCGAAATAGCCATGCGGCGGAACGAGGTCCGGCGAGTGGTAGGTTTCCTTCGGATCGATGTTGTAGCCGCGCGCCGGCTGAATGCCGATGACAAGCTTGCCGAAGCGCATGAGCGGCAGGGCAAAAGCGTTGTCGAGATGAAAGGGATCGTTCTCCGGCGCGCCCCATCGGGCGGTGACGCGATCCTGAACCTCTTTGGGAAGACTATCGAATAAGCCCCTGTAATCACGGAGGGATAGCCGTTCTCGGATGACACGTCCGTCATTCGCCGCGTTGGTCGGCCCAGCCATCAGCGCCTGTATCAGCGCATCGCCGTCAGCGGGCAGATCAGCGACGTCGTAGCCGGCGGCGCGCATGGCGCGCATGACTTCGATCGTGCCTGCCGGAGTATCAAGACCGACGCCATTACCAAGTCGTCCGTCACGGTTCGGGTAGTTGGCCATGACCAATGCCACGCGCCGGTCTGCAGGCTCGGTCGCGCGAAGTGTCGCCCAGTTCGCGGCCATTTCGGCGACGAAGCGCATGCGGCCGGCATCCGGCTCGTGGCTGACGAGATTGGCCTCGACCCGCTCATCGAACCGCGCCTTAGACTTGAAGGAAACGGCGCGTGTCAGAACCCGGCCATCGACTTCCGGCAGGGCCACGCTCATCGCCAGGTCCCGGGCGCTGAGGCCCTGGCTCGAATTCTCCCAGGTGGTGCGTGGCGAGGAGGAGAAGATCGCCTGCAGCACGACGGCACCCGTCTCATCGAGCACGGTCGACGGCTTTTCCGCGCCAGGCGTCGAGACGGCGAAACCGGTGGTGTTGATGACAACCGATGGCGGGAAGCGGTTGAATATAGCCCGCAGCGTATCGACGGAGACCTGGTCCTTGAGGCTCGACACGAAGACCGGCAGAGGAACGAGGCCCTCAGCCTTCAAGGCTTCGACCATGGCCTCGACGGGTGCGGTTTCGCCGCTCTGGACAAGGGCACGGTAGAAGCAGAGGGGGGCGATATTCCCTCTCCCTGCAGCCAAGGAGAGGGTCAGGGTTAGGGGCTGGTCTTGCTCGGTGCTTTGCCCCTCATCCGCCCTTCGGGCACCTTCTCCCCGTAGACGGGGAGAAGGAAAGGCCAGGCCCTCCCATTCCTCAACCCCGATCACGCCCCTGCCCGGCCACCAGATTCCGGCTTTCAGCAGCGGACGCGCCGGTTCCGGTCGGTCGGCACCGTCGAGAATAGCCTCGGCATAGGACACAAAAGCCGAGGCATTCCCCGCCCCGCCTTCGGTCAGATAGGTCCACAGCGCGCCGCGGTCCTCGTCTGAGCTGTTCTGGAAGGGCGAAAGCCCCTCGTCCGGCTTGTCGTCACCGGGCAGCACGACGATGGCCGCGCCGCTGCGGCGGGCTGAGGCGTGCAGGGCCTCCAGCGCATAGTGGAAGTAGCTCGCACCACCCAGCGCCCTCACCACGATCAGCCGCGCATGGCGTGCCGTGCGTTCGATGTAGGTGTCGACCGACATCGGATGCTTCAGCGTCATCAGGCTGGCAAGCCGCCAGCGAACCGCCTGCTCGCCCCTCGCCTGTACGGCGGCTGCGATCGCAGCCAGCTCCGTGTCGGCCGCCGAGAGGAACAGCACGTCCCCCGGCGTCTGGCCAAGATCGATCGCCTCGTCGCCGTCGCTAATCGATCCCTTCTGGGCAAGCAGGAGATGCATGGATCAGCCGGCCGCTGCCTGGACGTCTTCAACTACCGCACCGAAATCCCATTCATGCAGGCCGATGACAACGATGCGCGTCTCGCGCTTTTCGGCGCTCGTCCAGGGGCGGTCGAAATAGGTGTCGATCCGGGTGCCGACGGCCTGGATGACGAGGCGCATCGGCTTGCCCGGCACGTCGATGAAGCCCTTCAGGCGCAGGATGTCGTGCTTTTCGATGACAGGCTTCAGGCGATCGATGAAATCGGAAGCGTCCTTGATGGCGCCGAGCTTCAGGACGAAGCTCTCGAATTCGTCGTGATCGTGGTGATGGTCGTGGTCTTCGCCCGAGGCATGCAGGGCCTCATGCTCCAGCTCGTGATGCGACTTGCGATTTTCGATGTCGTCTTCGGTGCTGGCGCCGATGCCGAGCAGGACGAGCGAGGGCACTTCGCCATTCTTTGCCTCGATCATCGAAGGCTTGCGGCTGGTGCGGCCGGTGACTTCCGCGCGCACAGCGGCAATGCCGGCAGCGTCAAGCAGATCGGTCTTGTTGAGGACGATAAGGTCGGCGCAGGTCAGTTGGTCCTCGAAGAGTTCCTCGATCGGGCTCTCGTGGTCGAGATTGTCGTCTCCGGCACGCTGGGCGGCGACTGCGTCATGGTCGTCCGCGAAACGACCGGCAGCGACAGCCGCGCTGTCGACCACAGTCACGACGCCATCGACGGTGACGCGGGTGCGGATATCGGGCCAGTTGAAGGCGGCGACCAGAGGCTGCGGCAGCGCCAGACCCGAGGTTTCGATGACGATGTGGTCGGGCTTCACGTCACGCTCGAGCAGCTTGAGCATGGTCGGCACGAAGTCGTCTGCGACCGTGCAGCAGATGCAGCCATTGGTGAGTTCGATGATGTCATCCTCGGTGCAATTGTCGGCGCCGCAGCCCCTCAGCACGTCGCCATCGACGCCGAGATCGCCGAATTCATTGATGATCAGCGCAATCTTCTTGCCGCCGGCATTCATCAGCATGTTGCGGATGATGGTGGTCTTGCCGGCCCCCAAAAAGCCGGTGATGACGGTCGCGGGGATCTTTTGCTGCAACATGGTTCAACCCTTCATTTTCAACGGCAAACCTGCCGCGATAAAATAGACTTCAGCCGCCTCTGCGGCGATGGCTTGGTGGAGACGGCCGGCATGGTCGCGGAAGGCGCGGGCCATCTTGTTTTCGGGCACGATGCCGAGGCCGACTTCATTGGAGACGAAGATGATGGTGGCCTGGAGTTCCCTAAGGCTGGTGGCGAGTGCCGCGCCGTCTGCGTCGACGTCACGGCCTTCTTCCATCATCAGATTGGTGACCCAGAGGGTCAGGCAGTCGACGAGGATCACACGCTCTGGCTTGTCGAGCGTCTTCAGCGACCCGACGAGATCCAGCGGCTCCTCATGCGTCGTCCAGCCGTCATCGGCACGGTCGGTCTTATGCGCCTCGATGCGGGCACGCATCTCGTCATCCCAGGCGCGGCCCGTGGCCAGATAAACGCGATCCAGGCCGGTGTCGCGCGCCGTTGTTTCGGCAAAACGCGACTTGCCCGAGCGGGCGCCGCCGAGAACGAGGATGGATCGAGATTGGGATGCGGTCATGGCGTGCCAAGGCCCCAGACCGCACGCAGATAACCTGCAGCGCGTGTTTCGAACACGCGCGAAGAATAGATCGATGCACGATCCGCACATACGGACCGGCATCGGCGGGGCCTCAAGGACCCGCGGATGCAAGACGTCGCCACGACAACCTCCGTGCTGGCAACGGGGAAACCTCCCCAGTATGGGCACCATGCCCGTGGATGGCAGGTCTCCTGGCTCGCAGGTCGTGGTCTTTAAAGGACCGTCGGGTTCTCCTCGCCTTCCCAGGGTTTGCAGGCAACACGAAAGAGCGGACGATTCGTAGAGAAAGAGGCGTCCTGCCCCGGCTGATCGTGTTGCCACCCCAGTGGCTTTTCCATCCTGTCGTTCTCGAGAGGCCGGTCACACACTGCGACCCGTCACCACCTGAAACGTCAGAGCGGATGGAGAACCCTCGCTGCAATACAGTCGCGGGGTCGGCTGCGTTCAGCATGCCCGGTTGGGGTCCACGCCTTCGCATTCCCTTTTGCTCTCCGGACAACATCTCTGTCGTCCGGAAACCATCCGTCATGAGGATTAGGCCGAGGTCAGGTTCAAGTCAATCACGGCTGCGCCTTGCAGCTGCGTCATCGCGACCCAAGGGCCGATCATGGGTTCGCGGCGCAATCCGGCGTGACGGACGGATCGCAGTCGGCGCGCAGCCGGATCGTGCCGCTTGCTCCCTGCTCCACAGGTGTGCCGGACCCGACGTCAGCCGCACGACGCGCCGGCTGTGCAGGAGCTGTTGCACGCACAGCCGGAGCCTCGGCAACCGGAGGCGCCGCCATCTCCTGGGGTGCTGGTTGTGCGGCGGCGGCAGGTGGCGTCACCGCCACAGGCTTTTGCGGCTCGACCTTGGGCATAACCGCCGCCGCGCGCGGCACAGAGGCTGGCGCATTCGGCACGATGACCGGCGGCGGGTCGGAGACAAGGCGGGTGGATATCGTGCGTGGTGGCTGCGACTTGCGAATGCGCGGCGTCGTCAGCGAGAAGGCGAAACGGATGCGCGCTGCAATCTCCTCGGCAAGCGCCTGACGCGTCCAACGGGGATCGTCTGTCGGGCTGTTGACGGTGAAGAAGCCTTGCGCCACCGGCTCACCCGTTTCTACGGAGGTCGCTGTCACCGTGAACTTCGCCTGGGCGAGCCTGCGTCGGGCGCCCTCGCCAAAGCCGAGATGGTCGATCTTGACCAGCAGCACGACGCGCTCGGCCCCCGCGGGTGCCCGGGTCGCGGCTATGGCTGACGATACGCGACGATCAACGTTCTCGATCAGGTCGAGCGGGATGCGGGCGTCAGCCATAACAGTGACATTGCGGACGTAGTAGACCAGCGGCCGGTCGATGCTTCGGCCATGCAGCAGCGTACAGGATGCCAACACCATGAGGAGCCCGACGGCTGCGGCGATGCGGAGACTGCGAGCAAACATGACGACCCCGGACAGGTGATTCTGGACCTGCCCGAGAATTCGCCATTTATGGTTAGTGGACGGTTAACTTGCGGGCTGAAGGGCCGCGAAGAGTGAGGCTGCCGACGCGAATTCGCCATACCGCGCCTCACGACGCGCTTCGGCCTCGGCGTCCGAGCCCCAATGCTCGATTGTCCAGTCCTCGTCGAGATGTGCCAGCGACCAGACTTCGTCGAGATCGAAAGCACCCTCGGCAAAGGCCAGGGTCAGAACAGCCGAGCCCGTCAGCGTCGTTACGACGTTGAGGCAGGAGATCTGGAAGGGCTCGCGGTAGCGCTCAAGAGCGCGCGCGTAAGCGGCCACAGCCTCGGCCGGCTGCTCCTGATGCATCACGCCTTCGACAAGAAAGAAACGGGCGCCGTGGGCAGTCGCGACCCAGGACAGCACGGCATCCCAGCGTGCTGCCTGGCGGTCGATCAATTCCGTTGGGCCGTCTGCACGGTAGCAGAGCAGATCGGTGCCGGCGAAACGGACGATCTCGTCGAACACTTCGGAAAGGCTGTTCGAGACAGCGTCGATCGCGGTGTTGGCGAGCTTGGTGACCGGCATGGTCGCCGGGTCGATAAACTCGCCCTGCCCGGCCCATTCTGCCACCACAAGTTCAGCCGCCTCGCGGGTCGGCAGCGTCAACAGGTTCTTGGCCGGCGTCTTCACCGACTTGCCGTCGAGGGTGATCGAGAAGCCGTCCTCACGCTCCTCCATGCCAACGCTCTCGTAGAAGCGCTTCGGCAGCGGCCGCTTCATCTGGATCTGCGCCCGGCGTACCGGGTCCTCATGGCTGGGTTCCGGAATGAAGGTCCCGAAAATGTCCTGGCTGAGTTCGTCGCGCATCAAGGGCTCCTAGTGGATATAGGCCAGAAGGTCGGCGGGGCGTTCGACCACGGCATCGGCTCCGGCCTTCCAGAGTTCGTCCGGATTGGCGTAACCCCAGGCAACACCGATCGCGGTCGCGCCTGCGGCCTTTGCCATCTGCATGTCGTAGATCGCGTCGCCGATGACGATCGTTTCACGCGGCGCCATGCCTGCCTCGTCGCAGCATTCCGTCACCATGGCCGGGTGCGGCTTGGAGGGGCATTCGTCGGCGGTCCGGCAGAACAGGAAATGGGGCTTCAGCCCATGGCCTTCAAGGATCATTTCCAGTCCGCGCCGCGACTTGCCGGTCACGGCGCCGAGCCAGATATCGTCGCGCGCGATCAGGGCATCCAGCACCTCACGGATGCCGTCGAACATGGTCTCGCCAAAACCGGAGTCCCGTCGAACATCAGCGAAGATCTTCTTGTAGTGGGCCGCCATGGCGACCGCCTCATCGTCGGCATGCGGCTTGCCGTCCATACGGGCGATCGCAATGTCGAGCGTCAGGCCGATGATCGATTTGGTCGTCTCAAGTGCTGGCTCTGGCTTGCCAAAGGCGATGAAGGTGTGGCGCATGACCTCGTGGATCAGGCCGGCGCTGTCGACCAGCGTGCCGTCGCAATCGAAGAGTACAAGCTTCATTCGCCGTCCCTGTCACCATCGCGCTGGTCGAGGCCGAGCAGGTTCCAGGTCTGGACCATGTGCGGCGGCAGCGGTGCGGTCACCTTCAGGCGACCACCATTGGGATGCGGCAGGTCGATATAGCGCGCGTGCAGATGCAGGCGCTTCTGGACGCCGCCGGGGAAGTCCCAGTTGTGGTCGTCGATGAAGTATTTGGGGTCGCCGATGATCGGATGGCCAATATGGAGCGCATGGACGCGCAGCTGGTGCGTCCGACCTGTGTAGGGCTCCATCTCCAGCCAGGCGAGGTTCTGGGCTGCCGTATCGATCACACGGTAATAGGTGATGGCGTGGTCCGCCCCGTCCTCGCCGTGCTTGCAGACCCGCATCCGGTCGCCCTCATCGGTCTGGTCCTTGGTGAGCCAGGTCGAGATCTTGTCTTCGTGCTTGCGCGGAACGCCCTTTACCAGCGACCAGTAGATCTTCTTGGTGTCGCGCTCGCGGAACGCAGCCGTCAGCTTCTGGGCAGCGCCACGGGTGCGGGCAACGACGAGCACGCCCGAGGTGTCGCGGTCGAGCCGGTGCACGAGGCGCGGCTTTTCGCCCTTCCTGCTCGTCCAGGCTTCGAGCATCTTGTCGATGTGGCGATTGAGACCCGAGCCGCCCTGCACGGCAAGGCCGGCGGGCTTGTTGAGCACAAAGACCTTTTCGTCTTCATGCAGCAGCATGCGCGACAGGAGTTCGTGGTCGTCGCCATGCTTCAGGTCGTGGCTTGCGATCGGGCCGGTCTTCTTGGCGTCGACATCCATGGGCGGCACACGCACCACCTGGCCGGGCTGAACGCGGGCATCGGTCTTGACGCGACCGCCGTCGACACGGACCTGACCTGAGCGCAGCAGCTTCTGAAGCGCGCCGAAGCCGAGACCCGGATAGTGGATCTTGAACCAACGGTCGAGCCGCATGCCCGCCTCATCGGCTTCCACGGTGATATGTTCGATGCCTGCCATCAGGGAAATCTTTCGTGCTCGGGTTCTCCACCCACTTATCCCGTGCCTTTAGTAGATTTCGGCCGGAAAGGGAAAGCGGAAATGCAGGCAGGCTGCTCAGAACAGGCTGCGCCCAAGGGCAAGGCCGCCAAAAGCGGCCGCGAGTGACAGGGCGACGCTTGCCGCGACATAGGCGAAAGCGGTCAGCACAGCGCCCCGCTCGACGAGCGCCATGGTGTCGAGGGAGAAGGATGAGAATGTCGTGAAGCCGCCGAGGAAGCCGACCACGAGCAGCAGCCGCATCTCCACGGGTGCTGCCAGTTTGCGGGCGACAAGCTCCGTCAGCAGGCCGATCGCAAAGGATCCAACGATGTTGACGGTGATCGTGCCCCAGGGAAAGGCGGGGCCCAAGAGCCGCGTCATCGCCAGCCCGCTCAGATAGCGGGCCACCGATCCTGTCGCGCCACCGATCGCGACCAGCAGGATATGAAACATGGATGCCTCCGGCTTGAGCGGCTGTTGTCTCCAGCCGTTCAAACCCTTCGAGGCTAGCGCGTCAAGCCTTTGCCAGCTTCAGGACGTCGTCGACAAAGGCTTTCAGGGCCACCCAGTCGGTGAATTCATGGTCGCGGCTTACATCGGTCGGCGCATTCTCGTGTTCGGCCATGCGCCGGATGATCCAGCGCTTGAAGAAGTCATATTCGGTGTAGCGCAGTGCGCCGGCCGCATGATGAACACGGGCGGGCTTCCAGCCCGTCTCGGCGAGCAGTCCGTCCGGAAAGTGCGTCGCCTCTTCCTGCTCCTCTTCGAACTCGCTGCGGATCAGCATCGAAACCGAGACAAAAGCCGAAGGCACGCCGTTCAGCCAGGATGCCTCCTGGCGCACAAAGCTTGCAAAGGCGTGTGGATAGCGGGCCGCATGGACGGGTGCACAGAGGATCGCCGCCTCGGGATGGCCAAGCGCGTATTCCGCACCCGACGTGATGTCGAACAGCAGGGCCCGATCGCCTCCCGCCTCGATGTTCGCAGCAATCGCTTCCGCAATCTTGCGCGTCTGTCCCTCGATGGTCGCATAACCGACAAGAATGATCATGTCTCGGCTCCTCGTGTCATGATGAGCCACTATCCTCTCATGGGAAAAATCCGCCTTGATCTGGCGCAATGAGGGCGCCAGTGCGGGCGCGATTATAGCGATTTGCAACCATTAGACTTTTATTCAAATCTCATAATTCGACTTAAAGATGCATAGATAACCGTAGTTTATGCTAATATCGTTATGTAATCTGGAAAACGCCCATGACACAGGTTGTCACAGTCTCAGCACAAACCGCAGCGTATGCGATGGAACCGGTGAAGCCGCCACAGCGCGTCTCCCGTGCCACGTATGTGGAAGAGCATACCCGTGTGCTGGCACAGCAGGCTGCACAGAGCGAAGATCTGCGACTGCGGGCTTTGGTGAATGTCGTGCAGCCGCCGGCACTCGCCCTCTACTTCCTGACCTCCACGCAGGCTCGCTATGAACAGGCGACGCTGAAGGAAACGATCGAAGCCTACAAGAACTCTGTAGCCTGACCTCTCCCTCCCAAGCCCATGAAAAAGCCGCGACCGGTTGACGGTCGCGGCTTCTTTTTATGCGAGACTGAAGTGGATCAGTTGCTTCTGGCCGGGCCGACCGGCAGGACGACGTCCACGGCACCGGCCTTTTCGAAGGTGAGCGTGACGTTGACGGTCGAACCTTCCTTGAAGGCCTCGGCCACCTTGAAGAACATCAGATGCAGGCCGCCAGGCTTCAGCTCGACGGTCTTGCCGGCCGGAACGGCAATACCGTCGGTCAGCTGGCGCATCTTCATGACGTCACCTTCCATCGCCATTTCGTGCAGCTGCACTTCGCCGGCCTGGGCCGAGGTCGCAGACACCAGCTTGTCGTCTTCGCCGCCCTTGTTGGTGATGGTGATGAAACCGCCGCCAACAGGCTGACCGGGGAGCATGGCCTTGGTGAAGCCGGCCGTTAGCTCAAGGTCTCCTGCAGTGACCGTCTCGAAGCCGCCTGGATCTGCAGCCGCCATGTGATCACCATGACCGGCGTGATCGCCATGCGCACCATGGGCGCCATGACCGTCTGCTGCGGCCTGTTCGGCAGGAGCGGCATGACCAGCATGGGCGCCGTGTGCCCCGTGACCGCCATGCGCGTCACCTTCAGCTGCCACGAGCTGCAGAACAGGCGCCGGACCATCGAGGTCATGCGGATCCTGGCCTGGTGCCGCGATCTGATCCCAGGCAACCTTGCCATCCGTGCCGCAGAGCTGAACCGTCGGGAAGGCGAGACCCGTTGCCGGATCGCCGGCCGCGATCTTTCCGTAGACGGTAAAGGTGTCGTAGAAATTGTCCGGCAGGTCACCGTTCTTGAAGCGGATTTCGACCGGGCCGGATTTCACGGCCTTGCCGTGGTTGTCGTAGCTGTTCTGGTAGTCGCCGGTGATGACTTCCACTTCCCAGCCGGCCTTTGGCATCGGCTTGGCGGAGATGAAGCCTTCCGGCAGCTTGATCTGGACTTCGTTGGTTGCCTTGCCGTCACAGCCATGCGGCACCTGAAGGGTGGCGGCGACATAAGAGCCGACCTTGGCAGGCTGGTTGGCGAATGTCGCATGCGCGAACACCGATGTGGTCGTGGCGAGCGTTACGATCGTGGTTGCGAGAATCAGTTGGGTCTTCATGGGTGTCTCTCCGTGCCGCGGTCCATTTTTGCCGTCGGCGGTCGTCCGTCATTGTCTGATGGTGAAAACGATCAGACGGTGAGCGGCGGCCCGCGCAGGCGAGGACGGTCGAGGAGATAACGGGAGCGTTCTGTCGCGGCGACGGGCCTGACCTGCCCAAGGCTTGAAAACGCACTGACAAGCCAGGACTGATCCGAGGGTGAAGGCAGGATGACCGCGCCCGCAAGTCGGCAGGCTTCGCAATCGCCGGCGGACTTGGCGTGTTTCTGACCCTGGTCAGCAATGCATAGGTCGGCAAAGCTGCCGTCAGGAAGGCTGTAGGCAAGCGACTGTACATCTGCCGCGATGGCGGCAGGTGTTCGATGGCCAAAACCAACCGACAGGAAGACCATGGCGCAAAAAATGCGGAAGATGATCGTCGCTGTCTTGACCTTCGGTTTCATCGTCGTCCCCGTTCGGACCATTGCATTATCGCGATGTGACCGTCCTGCCAAGTGGCGAGATGCCGCGCCCGTGGCCCACCCTACTCGAGACCCGGCTGTCGCAAACATGATGCCCAAGCGACAAAAATCTGCTTGCGAGCGACGCAGCCTCTTGCCAAGCCGCCACACTGCCAGATAATGCCTTCATGACCTTGTTGGGAGATACCGGTTTGATCCGGAGCCGAAGGAGCAACCGCCCCGGAAACTCTCAGGCAAAAGGACCACAAGGCGTCGACTGCACTCTGGAGAGAGACCCGTTTCCAAAGCGGGCCGCGCCGAAGGGATAACAATCTCAGGCACAAGGACAGAGGGGGCTCATGAAGCGGCACAACCGTGCCCAGACTTGAGCAAGCGCGCGAGCGCTCAACCCCGGAGGCGACGTCTTGGACGATCAGACCCAACTCAAACGCACCCCCCTTTATGACTTTCACGTATCGCTTGGCGCCAAGATGGTGCCCTTCGCCGGCTACGACATGCCGGTGCAGTATCCGGCCGGCGTGCTGAAGGAACACCTGCACACCCGTTCGGCCGCTGGTCTCTTCGACGTTTCCCATATGGGCCAGGTCGAACTGGTTGCGGCCTCCGGCACTTATGAAGACGCGGCTAGGGCGCTCGAAACTCTTGTTCCCGTCGATATCCTCGGCCTGAAGGATGGGCGCCAGCGCTACGGTTTCTTCACCGACGACAATGGAGGCATCCTCGACGATCTGATGATTTCACGGCTCGGCGAACGCCTGCTGGTCGTGGTCAATGCCGGCTGCAAGGATGCGGATATCGCGCATCTAAGGGCAAAGCTGCCCAATGGCGTTCAGGTTCTCGTGCATGACGACCGGGCACTTCTCGCCCTCCAGGGCCCGAAGGCGGAAGCCGTTCTGGCAACGCTCAATTCCGATGTCACCGCCATGAAGTTCATGGATGTGCGCGAGCTTGCCTTGGGCGAAATCCCTGCCCTCGCCTCCCGTACGGGCTATTCCGGCGAAGACGGCTTCGAGATCTCTGTGCCGGCTGACCGCGCCACCGATCTCGCCAAGGCGCTGCTCGACCAGCCGGACTGTCAGCCCATTGGCCTCGGCGCCCGCGATTCGCTGCGCCTCGAAGCCGGCCTCTGCCTCTACGGCAACGACATCGATACGAGCACTTCGCCTGTGGAAGCGTCGATCGAATGGGCAATCCAGAAGGTGCGCCGCAACGGTGGCCCCCGTGCGGGCGGCTTTCCGGGTGCAGCGCTTATCCTCGCTGAGCTCGAGAATGGCGTTTCCCGCCGCCGCGTCGGGCTGAAGCCCGAGGGCAAGGCGCCGGTGCGTCCGCCGGCAAAGCTGTTTTCCGATGCCGAAGGTCAGACCGAGATCGGTCACGTCTCATCCGGCGGTTTCGGCCCAAGCGCCGAAGGCCCTGTTGCCATGGGCTATGTGCCGACAGAGATGGGCGCCCCCGGCACCCAGGTTTTCGCGGAGGTGCGCGGCAAGTTCTTGCCCCTCACCGTCACCGCCCTTCCTTTCGTCACCCCCACCTACAAACGCTGAAGAAAAATCTCCGGAGAGAACCCATGCTGAAATTCACCGCTGAACACGAATGGCTGAAGATCGAAGGCGATGTCGCAACCGTCGGCATCACCACGCATGCCGCCGGCCAGCTCGGCGATCTCGTCTTCGTCGAACTGCCGGACGAAGGGTCCAGCTTCAAGAAGGATGGCACCGCCGCGACCGTCGAGAGCGTCAAGGCAGCGTCCGACGTCTACTGCCCGCTCGACGGCGAAGTGGTCGAGATCAACCAGGCGATCGTCGACGATCCGTCGCTGGTCAATTCCGATCCGGAAGGTGCCGCCTGGTTCTTCAAGCTGAAGCTCGCCAACCCTTCTGATGCCGACGCCCTGCTCGATGAAGCCGCCTATAAGGAGCTGATCGCCTGATGACGACGGAATTCCAGTTCACGGATTACGATCCTTACGACTTCGCCAATCGGCGCCATATCGGTCCTTCGCCCGCCGAAATGACCGAGATGCTGAAGGTGATCGGTTATCACTCGCTCGACGAGATGATCGACGCCACCGTCCCCGGCTCGATCCGCCAGAAGGTGCCGCTCACCTGGGGTGCGGCGATGACCGAGCGCGAGGCGCTCGACAAGCTGCGCGAGACGGCGAACAAGAACAAGGTCCTGACCTCGCTCCTCGGCCAGGGCTATTATGGCACCATCACGCCTCCGGTCATCCAGCGCAACATCCTGGAAAACCCCGCCTGGTACACGGCCTACACGCCCTACCAGCCGGAGATTTCGCAGGGGCGCCTTGAGGCGCTTCTGAACTTCCAGACCATGGTCACGGACCTGACCGGTCTCGATGTCGCGAATGCCTCGCTGCTCGACGAGGCCACCGCTGCTGCCGAAGCCATGGCGCTCTGCCAGCGCAGTGCCAAGACCAAGGCCACCGGCTTCTTCGTCGACAAGGACTGCCATCCGCAGACCATCGCCGTCATCCAGACCCGCGCCGAGCCGCTTGGCTGGACGGTCACCGTCGGCGATCCCTTCACCGACCTCGATCCGACGGAAGTCTTCGGCGCGATTTTCCAGTATCCGGGCACGCACGGCCATGTCCGTGACTTTTCCGGCCTGATCGCCCGTCTGCACCAGACCGGCGCACTCGCCGCTGTCGCGGCCGACATTCTCGCGCTGCTGCTGTTGAAATCACCAGGCGAAATGGGTGCCGACATTGCCATCGGTTCGACCCAGCGTTTCGGCGTACCCATGGGTTACGGCGGTCCGCACGCGGCCTATATGGCGGTCAAGGATGCGATCAAGCGCTCGATGCCTGGCCGTCTCGTCGGCGTCTCCGTCGATGCCCGCGGTAACCGCGCCTATCGCCTGTCGCTGCAGACCCGCGAACAGCATATCCGCCGCGAAAAGGCGACGTCGAACATCTGCACCGCGCAGGTTCTGCTCGCCGTCATGGCCTCGATGTATGCCGTCTTTCATGGTCCGCAGGGCCTGAAGGCGATCGCCCAGCAGGTGCACCAGAAGACGGTCATCCTGGCGAAGGGGCTGGAAAAGCTCGGCTACACGATCGAGCCGGAGACCTTCTTCGACACGATCACCGTCGAAGTCGGCCACATGCAGGGCCTCGTCATGCGCGCGGCAGTCGCGGAAGGTGTGAACCTTCGCAAGGTTGGCCAGACCAAGGTCGGCATCGCGCTCGACGAGCGCACACGCCCAGCCGTGCTCGAAGCCGTCTGGCGCGCCTTCGGCGGCAGCTTCAAGGTCGAGGACTTCTCGGCAGACTACCGCCTGCCGACGGATCTGCTGCGCACCAGCGAGTATCTGACGCATCCAATCTTCCACATGAACCGTGCGGAAAGCGAGATGACCCGCTACATCCGCCGGCTCTCGGACCGCGACCTCGCGCTCGACCGGGCGATGATCCCGCTCGGCTCCTGCACGATGAAGCTGAACGCGACAGCGGAAATGCTGCCGATCACCTGGCCGGAATTCTCCGACATCCATCCCTTCGTTCCGGCCGATCAGGCGCTGGGCTACAAGGAGATGATCGACGATCTCTCGGAGAAGCTCTGCGCGGTCACCGGTTATGACGCGATCTCGATGCAGCCGAATTCGGGCGCGCAGGGTGAATATGCCGGTCTACTGACGATCCGCGCCTATCACCTCGCTCGTGGCGATAACCATCGCACCGTCTGCCTGATCCCTACCTCCGCACACGGCACCAACCCGGCATCCGCCCAGATGGTCGGCATGACGGTCGTGCCGGTCAAGTCGAAGGAAAACGGCGACGTCGATCTCGACGACTTCCGCGCCAAGGCGGAACAGCACGCGGACAATCTCTCCTGCTGCATGATCACCTATCCCTCGACGCATGGCGTGTTCGAGGAGACGGTGCGCGAGATCTGCGAGATCACCCACCAGTTCGGCGGTCAGGTCTATCTCGACGGGGCGAACATGAACGCCATGGTCGGCGTCTCGCGTCCGGGCGACATCGGCTCGGACGTTTCCCACCTCAACCTGCACAAGACCTTCTGCATTCCGCATGGTGGTGGCGGTCCGGGCATGGGTCCGATCGGCGTCAAGGCGCATCTGGCTCCCTTCCTGCCGGGCCATGTCGTCACCGACGGTCGTCCGGGTGCGGTTTCGGCCGGCCCCTATGGCTCGCCGTCGATCCTGCCGATCAGCTGGTCCTACTGCCTGATGATGGGCGGCGAAGGTCTGACACAGGCGACGAAAGTCGCGATCCTCAACGCCAACTATATCGCGGCACGGCTGAAGGGCGCCTATGACGTGCTCTATACGTCGGCCTCGGGTCGCGTGGCGCATGAATGCATCATCGACACCCGTCCGCTGCAGGCCTCTGCCGGCGTAACCGTCGACGATGTTGCCAAGCGTCTTATCGACTGCGGCTTCCATGCGCCGACCATGAGCTGGCCGGTGGCAGGCACGCTGATGATCGAGCCGACGGAATCGGAGACCAAGGCCGAGATAGACCGCTTCTGCGATGCGATGCTGGCGATCCGCGAGGAAGCCCGCGACATCGAGGAAGGCCGGATGGACAAGGCCAACAACCCGCTGAAGAACGCACCGCATACGGTGGAGGATCTGGTGGGCGAATGGACACGTCCCTACAGCCGCGAACAGGCCTGCTACCCGCCGGGCGCCTTCCGGGTGGACAAGTACTGGTCATCGGTCAACCGCGTCGACAATGTCTACGGCGACCGCAACCTGGTATGCACCTGCCCGCCGATGGAAGCCTACGCGGAAGCGGCAGAGTAACAGCCTGAAAATCGCCATGAGAACGCCGCCCTTGAGGCGGCGTTCTTCATTTGTGGTGACACGCCGAAACGCCCTGTGATGGAACGGAATGGCCGCGCACCCGTTCTTCAAGCTGTCCAACACAGGAGAACAGACATGCGCAATACTCTTATCCTCGCTGGTGCAGCGGCACTCATGACGCTCTCGGCGTCGGCCAATGCGCAGGAAACTGTCATCATCCAGCAGGCTCCGGTCGCCTCCCAGTCGACCATCGTCATACCGGCACCGGTCGAAACCTATGTCATGGAGCGCGAAGTGCGCTCGGTTCCTTATGAAGGCGACGTGCTGGTCGGCCGCGTAATCGAGGATCCGGTCGAGCTTTATCCGGTCGATGGCTATGAGGATTATTCCTACACTGTCGTCAACGAGCGCCGTGTGATCGTCGATCCGCAGACCCGTCAGATCATCCAGATCATCGAATAAGCCCGACGATCGCATGCAAAGACCTGAAACCCGGTGCGACGCGCCGGGTTTTTGTTTGCGGATTGGGTCGGAGACTCAACATGACAGCAGGAGCCGCCCGCCTGTGTGTATCGAAACAGATCATGTCTTCGGCGCTGCGTTGCCAACGGGAAACCATCGCCGTTCGCATTATGCTAACCGGCACAGCTTATTCTGATGTTCTGAATATCGGTATGAAAGCAGGATACAGCCATGAGCATTTCAGCCGTCATGGGCATTTCCCTTTCCGGCATGCAGGCGCAGCAGACGCGGCTTGCCGCATCGGCGAACAATATCGCCAATGCGTTGACACCCAAATACGACAAGCTGGAAACCAGGTTTTCCAGCACGGCGCCGGGCGGCGTTACCGCGTCTGTCGCACCATCCGGCGACGAGACCTTTGCCGATGGTTCGAATGTGGATCTCGCGTCGGAAATGATGTCGCTT
The DNA here is from genome assembly GCF_056323085.1 of Allorhizobium sp. nf9_anc. Classification (NCBI taxonomy): domain Bacteria; kingdom Pseudomonadati; phylum Pseudomonadota; class Alphaproteobacteria; order Hyphomicrobiales; family Rhizobiaceae; genus Allorhizobium; species Allorhizobium sp. nf9_anc. The sequence continues at coordinate 1,899,994 of NZ_CM150481.1, forward strand.
GTTCAGAGTGAACTCGGCTTCAAGGCCAATGAAGCCGTCTGGGAGACAGGCGCCGAGATCTGGGATGTTTTGAACAGCATCAACAGGCGCTGATTCGACTCCCAACGTCTGGCGAAACCAGGATGCCTCTTCGGAGGCTTCCGATTTGATCATCGTCAAGTAGACGGGCGCTCTCAGAAAATCGCAGTTGGCATGAGTATTTTTGGGCTATTCACGGCTAGGCGAGCAAAAGCACAGCCGCTGGAGAATTCGGCGATTGCAAATTTCGCCGCTTGCGGACACAGTCTTGAGTTGCAGCAGGTTGCATAGAGGAATTCATGTATAACGACGCGCTAAATCGCCTGAAGACCGACCTTCTCTCAGCGCATCATATCGATGGCCCTCGCCTCAGAACGCTCGTCGACCAGCACCTCGAAGACATCCTCCAAAGTGTCGTGCCCACCGATTACGTCGAGGACTGCCTCTTTCAGATCGATGAGGCCCTCGAGAGGCTGTGTACCAGCCCGCAGGAGAGCCTCACGCTTCAGGTCTACCTACTGGGCGCGATCGAGGCCCTTCGGGACGAACTCCATCTTTGCGAGGTCGACATGGATATCCCGCAGGCCGCTGTCGGCTTCTGACGACTGCCGCTTGCGGCCAGTGCGGCGATCCAACCCGTCTGCGGCCGCCAGAGACACCATCTGCAAAAGATGATCGAGAAAGAGAGCCTCTTCGCTGAGCGGCGCCTTTTGCGATACGCCCCTGATGATCTCCCTGAGGCTACGCACCTGCTCTTCGACGATCGAGCGAACGTAGATATCGGAGGATGGGAATTGGCCATCCGTCATGTCATTCTCCTGCCATTCTTGCATAATCGATACTTCCATGGGCCAGCTCGGCGAAGGGAACGCGCCTGAGCGCCGATGCTGAAAAAGGGTTGCCCGGGGCGAGTTCCAGGTCGAGCACACTACCCGTGATGCCGTAGAGCTCATGGTGCCGCAAAAGCCCCGCCATCGACGGCTTGGCCGTAATCGGCACAATCAGGGCTCCTTCCAGAACGCTGGGCGCCGCGAGCGGCATGACGTCCCAACCGGTGCTCACCAGAAGGTTGACCAGCTTCGGATGGGTTTCGACAACAAGCGTCTGGATGCCTGCAACCAGGCAATACTCCATCACCCCGGTCATCAGGATGTTGGAGATCGGCACGCCGGCGATTGTCTTTTCGGAAACCTCGGCGATGCAGCGCGTCCATTCGAAGATGCGCTGGCCGCGCGGCCAATCGGCCCCACCCATGAGGTAGGGGTAAACATCCGAAAGCAAGTGCGGCTTCAGCGTCGGGAGAAGCCGGCTGTAGCCGACGACGTCACCATCGACGAGAAGTGGCAGATGGATTGCCTCTTCACTGTCGAACTGATCGATCTCGCGATCGTCAGCGCGGCGACACGCTTCCCAGCCCAGCCTTTCGACGAACTGCCGATGCCGGAAGCGCCAGACCTGCTCCATGATGTCCGCATAGTCACGCGTGTCTGCGCCCAGAATCGTCGCAAGCATCCACACCCCCAAAATCACCCGGGTGGACACTGCGGCATGGGGGAGAAATGCAATATAGGCAGTTCGGCCTATTTATCTGATTAAACCAAGCCTGATCGATTCGGCGATCAATTGAGCACGGTTCACCGAGTTCAACTTGCGGCTGGCAGATGCAATTTCATGCTGGACCGTTTTCTCAGAGATTCCAAGAATTTGGCCAATTTCCCAATTGGTCTTTCCAGCCGAACACCACAATATGACCTCGCGCTCGCGGGGGGTCACTTTTGCGGCAGCGGCGGCGCTTCGTTCGCTGCTATCGGACATGAAGGCGCGCAACCGGTTGTGCGCATAGATTGAAACGATATGCAGCGCGCCCCGCTGCTCACTCGACAGATCGACCTTCCTCGCGCCGAAGGTCACGATCGCCTGAAAGCCGCCCACCGAGTGGAGCGGAACGCTGTAGCCGTCCAACATCCCGAACTCGGTCGCCTCGTTCATCACACGCTTCGCCGACCGACTGAGCGGCTGGTCAGCCAAGGCTTCGGACCAGACGAAGGCCTCGTTCGACATCTTGGTGCGGTAAATCACGGGATCGACATGCACGTAGTTCTGCTGCACGTAGCGTTCGAACCAGCCATCCGGCCAGGCATTCAGCATGAAGTAGGGGTCGATGCGCTCGGTGGGCAGCGGAATGCCCGAGATCGCGTAGCAGTCCATACCAAAGGCCCTGGCCGCCTTGTCCAGGCTGGCCAGCACCGCATCGTTGTTGCGGGCCTGCGATGATTCCGTGATGAAATCGAACATCGCATTGGCCGTCGCCTGCCTGTGTGACATTGACACCCCCAAGGCAGAAATGCTGCCTGCTCCGCTGTGATCTGTAGCACAATCGAATGGAAATCCGAGCGGTTTAACATTGGATTTCCAAGGGAATTCTTGGTCGCAGCCTGAATTGATACGGGCCTGACGAACTCGTGACAGCTTCTGCTGGCAGGACGGTCAGAGCAACGCCATCAAGGCGTGCAGGAGGGCCACAAGACCAAAGGCGACAAGGACGAATGCCGAGATGCGGGCGACGAGAATCGCGAATCCCTCCGGCAAGCGCGCGCGCAACAGGCTCACGACACCACTGAGGAAGAACCACCAGACAAGCGAGCCCAGAAAGACGCCGGCGACCAACAGGAAACCGGCTGCATCGCCCTCGCCGGCATTCTGACCGGCGGCAAGCCCGAGCCCTGCGAAGATCGCGGCGAAGGTGAGGATCGTTGCCGGATTGGCGATGGTGAGTAGAAACGTCGCCGCTGTGGTTGTGAGCAAGCCACGTGCGGCAACAGGTGCCGCGGAGACGTTGACGCGCGGCTTGAGGCTGCTCAGGCCGAGATAGAGGAGAAACAGGCCACCGATGACCTGCAAGGGCAGTTGGATAAAGCCGAGCGAAGAGCCGAGGGCCGTAAAACCTGTCGCTGCCAGTGCCGCATAGACACCGTCGGCAAGTGCAGTGCCCAGACCGCCTGCGACGCCCGCCCAGAAGCCACGCTCCAGCGTCCGGTTGATACACAGCGCGCCGATCGGCCCGAGGGGGGCAGCGATCGCAATGCCGAGCACCAGTCCCTTGCCGAAGACGAGCGCATCCATGTCAATCGGTGCCGATGACGTAGCTGCGCTCGCTCGCTGTCGACAGCGCGATCATCGTTTCGCTGCGGGCGATCAGTCGCTCACCCTTGAGATCGGCCAGGAAGGTTTCGATGCCGGTCAAGTCGGCTGTGCGGATCTTCAGCATGTAAGACCAGCCGCCCGTGACATGATGACATTCCAGTACGGCGGGATGCGCTTCGGCATAGTCCCGGAATGCCGCCTGCTCCGTATCCTGGGGCAGCGTCACCAGCATGAAGGCGGTGATCGGCAGACCGAGGGCCACCGGATCCACCTCCAGCGTGAAGCGCCTGATGGCACCTGCTGCAACGAGACGACGGATGCGCTCATTGACGGCAGAGGGTGAAAGTCCTACCACATCGCCAATGCTGGCGAGCGAGCGGCGGGCGTCTTCTGCGAGAAGATCGATGATTTTGCGGTCACTTGTATCCATGGCCGCAGTTTATTTAGCAAAATCAGCGCTTCGCAAGATATTTTTTCGCATTTCGGCAAAAAAGAATGATTCGATGCATACATCCATGCATCGCACCTCTTCCAACATGCAGGATAATGGCGCTGAGCCGGCCCGTCAGGCCGGTGTGGCCTGACGCTGTTTTGCAAGTTCCGTCAAGTCGGCAGCCTGGAGCTCGACCGACTCGCCGCAGCCGCAGGCCGAGGTCTGGTTAGGATTGTGGAAGGTGAAGCCGGAGCGCAGTGTGGTGGTCTCGAATCCCATTTCGGTGCCGAGCAGATAAAGAACTGCTGCCGGGTCGATCCAGACCGACGCGCCATCCTTTTCAATCCGGTCGTCCCGTGCGCTGGGCTCGGTCACCAGATCGATGGTGTATTCCATCCCGGCGCAGCCACCCTTCTTGATCCCCACGCGGATGCCCTTGGCATCGGGACCGGAATTCTCAACAATCGCCCTGACGCGTGCGGCAGCCGCATCGCTCATGGTCATTACCTGAAAGCCCATCGGCACAGTCTCCAACAACAACCGGATTCAAGGTCCGGCGTTTCCAGTTGCAATGTAATGGACACGCCTCGCCCGTTCAATAGCTTAGGCGGCCCGGCACGGGCGTCGGCGGGAATTCCAGACCAGCAACGATCTGACGATGATCAATCCGTGGGCAGAAGCAGCACATTCTAAAACTTGATGTTTGTCAGAAGCTTGGGAGCCGCTGACTTCGGCCAGCGCTATCGCCCGCGATCAAATTTCACGCAGCGCATCCGCTTTTCGGATGCAAAGACGAGCAAATAGAGCCAGATCGCTCCCAAATTTTGACCATTCGGTAAAAATATTTCAGCCTCCAAAACCAAGTCACTGTTTCTGAATGCATTTTCAGTCTGGCACGGCGATTGCTTCGTCTCTGGCGAAACAAAAACGGCGCCCAGCGCGCCTCCAGAAGCGGAGAACAGGAATGGAAATCGGCGTCTTCATCCCGATCGGCAACAATGGCTGGCTCTTGTCGGAGAATGCCCCGCAATACAAGCCGACCTTCGAGCTCAACAAGGCGATCACGCTTAAGGCAGAACATTACGGCTTCGACTTTGCACTCTCGATGATCAAGCTGCGTGGTTTCGGCGGCAAGACGGAGTTCTGGGACTACAATCTCGAAAGCTTCACATTGATGGCGGGCCTTGCTGCCGTCACCTCGAAGATCAAGCTCTTCGGCACGGCTGCAACACTCATCATGCCGCCGGCGATCATCGCGCGCATGGCCACCACGATCGATTCGATCTCGAACGGTCGCTTTGGCGTCAACCTGATCACTGGCTGGCAGCGCCCGGAATACAGCCAGATGGGCCTGTGGCCCGGCGACGACTATTTCTCCGACCGCTACGAATATCTGACCGAATACACGACCGTCCTGAAGGACCTGCTCACGACCGGCCAGTCGGATCTGAAAGGCAAGCATTTCCAGATGGATGATTGCCGGATGAAGCCGATCCCGGAAGGTGATGTGAAGCTGATCTGCGCCGGCTCATCCAATGCCGGCATGGATTTCTCGGCCAAGTTCGCCGACTACAGCTTCTGCTTCGGCGTCGGGGTCAATACGCCCAAGGCCTTCGCGCCCACCAACGAACGCTTGCTGGCTGCCACCGAGAAGACAGGCCGCGACGTGCGCTCCTTCGTACTGACAATGGTAATCGCCGAAGAGACGACGGAAGAAGCCTTCGCCAAGTGGGAGCACTACAAGGCAGGCGCCGACGAGGAAGCGATCAAGTGGCTCGGCCTGCAGAGCGCCGTCGACACCAAGTCCGGCTCCGACACCAATGTCCGTCACATGGCGAACCCGGTATCGGCGGTCAACATCAACATGGGTACGCTGATCGGCTCTTATGCCGAGGTCGCCTCGATGCTCGACGAGATGAGCGAAGTGCCCGGCACCGGCGGCGTGATGCTGACCTTCGACGACTTCCTTGAAGGTATCGAGAAGTTCGGCAAATACGTGCAGCCGCTGATGAAGAGCCGCGCGCATGTGAACCAGATGCTGGAGGCCGCCGAATGAGCGAGGCCATTGTTGCAGGCTATCAGCCGCGCCTGGAACTGACGAAAAGCGTCACGCTTCCGGCACGCCCCGAGCCGATCACCCTGAAGCCGTCGGAAACGGCCGTGGTCGTCGTCGATATGCAGAACGCATATTCGACCGAAGGCGGCTATGTCGATCTCGCCGGCTTCGACATTTCCGGCGCCAAGGGCACGATCTCCAACATCAAGAAGACGCTCGATGCGGCCCGCGAAGCCGGTGTGCTGGTCGTCTATTTCCAGAACGGCTGGGACCCTGACTATGTCGAGGCTGGTGGCCCCGGCTCGCCCAACTGGCATAAGTCGAATGCGCTGAAAACCATGCGTAAGCGTCCCGAACTGCAGGGGCAACTGCTCGCCAAGGGCACCTGGGATTATGCCATCGTTGACGAATTGCAGCCTAAGCCCGGCGACATCCTGGTACCGAAGAGCCGCTATTCCGGCTTCTTCAACACGAACATGGACTCGGTGCTCAGAGCCCGCGGCATCCGCAATCTCGTCTTTGTCGGCATTGCCACCAATGTCTGCGTCGAAAGCTCGCTGCGCGATGCCTTCCACCTCGAATATTTCGGCGTGATGCTTGAGGACGCAACGCATCACCTCGGCCCCGACTTCATCCAGCAGGCAACCGTCTACAATGTCGAAAAGTTCTTCGGCTGGGTCGCGACCGTCAACGACTTCTGCGGCGCGATCGGACAGGCAGCGCCTGCCGATGCCGCTTGATACCACCACCATTCAAGAAACGGAGAGAGTGAGAATGCCCAAGACCATCGTCGTTCCCGAAGGCACATCCAAGCCGCTTGCCCCCTATTCGCCCGGCACGCTCGCCGATGGCATCCTCTATGTCTCGGGGACCCTTCCCTTCGACAAGGACAACAACGTCGTGCATGTCGGCGACGCGAGTGCCCAGACCCGCCATGTGCTGGAGACGATCAAGTCCGTCATCGAGACCGCCGGCGGCACCATGCAGGATGTCACGATGAACCACATCTTCGTCACTGACTGGGCCAATTACCAGGCGGTGAACAAGGTCTATGCCGAATACTTCCCCAGCAACGAGCCGGCCCGCTACTGCGTGCAATGCGGCCTGGTGAAGCCGGACGCGCTGGTCGAGATCGCGACCGTCGCGCATATCGGGAAGAAGTGATCGGGCTTTAAGCAGCCCCTCATCCCCGGCGCAACAAGTTGCGCCTGACCTGCCGCCACCTTCTCCCCCGCGAGCGGGGAGAAGAATCCAGACCGCAATCGCCTGCACCTGGGCTTCCCTAAACAAAGGGTGGCCATCCCCTCTCCCCGCCTGCGGGGAGAGGGTCAGGGTGAGGGGCAAAGCCAGAGCACAAACGCATGCATTACGACATTCACGGCCTGACCTCCCCCGATGCGCCGACCATCCTGCTCTCGTCAGGGCTTGGCGGCTCGGGCGGCTATTGGGCGCCGCAGATCCCCGCCCTCTCGGAGCGCTTCCGCATCGTTACGTATGACCATCGCGGCTGCGGCAAGACGGGTGGCGTGGTCCCTGAAATTGGCGGCATTTCCGCCATGGCCGACGACGTGCTCGACGTCGTCGAGACGCTGAAGATCGAGAAATTCCATTTCATGGGCCATGCGCTGGGCGGTCTGATCGGGCTGGATCTAGCGCTCCGCCGGCCGGAACTGATCGAGAGCCTCGTGCTGATCAATGCCTGGAGCAAAGCCGATCCGCATTCCGGGCGTTGCTTCGACGTGCGTATCGCGCTTTTGGAGAACGCCGGTGTCGAGGCCTTCGTCAAGGCACAGCCGCTGTTTCTTTATCCGGCTATCTACATGGCAGACAATCCGGAGAAGATGGCGGTGGAAGAGGCGCATGCGCTCGCCCATTTCCAGGGTCGCGACAACATCCTGCGCCGGATTGCGGCACTGCGCGCCTTTGATATCGACGACCGTCTCGGCGAAATCCAGACGCCGACGCTTGTCATCGCCACCCGCGACGACCTGCTCGTCCCCTATTCCCGGTCGCTGCGCCTCGCAGAAGGCCTCTCAAACGCAAATCTCGTGCTCACCGTCGCCGGTGGACACGCCGTCAACGTCACCTATCCGCAAATATTCAACAGCGCGGTGATCGACTTCCTGTCGACCCTCGAACACGCTTGAAGGAAACGCCCATGCTGGCCACCAAGTCCATCGCCCCCGTTGCCTCCGCACCGGACAGCGTCTCGCCGGAAAAAAGTGCGGCCTATCGCAATGGCATGGCCCGCCTCGCCGCAGCCGTGACCATCGTCACCACCGATGGCCCAGCCGGACGTGCGGGCTTTGCGGCCACCGCCGTCACCAGCGTTTCGGACAATCCGCCGACGCTGCTGGTCTGCCTCAACAAGGGCAGTTCAGCCTATCCTGCTGTCAGCGCCAATGGCCTTGTTTCAGTCAACGTGCTCGCCGCCGAGCATGAACCGGTCAGCCGTCTCTTTGGCGGCAAGACGCCCGTCGACGAGCGGTTCGCTGCCGCCACCTGGGAAACCACAGAGACCGGCACGCCGCGCCTCTCAGACGCCCTCGTCTCGTTCGAATGCCGGATCACGGAGGTGCATGACGGAAGCACGCATGACGTCCTGTTCTGCGAAGTGCTCGACGTCACCACCCGCGAAGACGGCCAGGCGCTCGTCTATTTCGACCGTGGCTATCGCACCGTGTAAATGCAAAACGGCCCGCGCGAGGCGGGCCGTTTCGATAATTGCCTAATTCTCTCAGTACCAACCTACGGCGACCTGCGCCTCTTCGGACATGCGGTCCGGCGTCCATGGCGGATCGAAGCTCATCTCGACCTCGACGCCCGAGACGCCTTCGACCGAGCCGACGGCATTTTCGACCCAGCCCGGCATTTCGCCGGCAACTGGGCAACCGGGGGCCGTCAGGGTCATGACGATCTTGACCGTGCGGTCGTCTTCGATGTCGATCTTGTAGATCAGGCCGAGTTCGAAGATGTCGGAGGGAATTTCCGGATCATAGACCGTCTTCAGCGCGGCGATGATATCGTCCGACAGGCGGGCAACTTCGTCCGCCGGGATCGCGGTGTGGATGATGCCGTCGCGGACATCGGGCTTTGTTTCGGTGTCACTCATGGTGTTCATTCCTCAGGCGAAGAAGCTGCGGGCGTAATCCAGCGCGTCCGCCAGCGCATCGACTTCTTCCCTTGTGTTATAGAGACCGAACGACGCCCGGCAAGTGGAAGTCACGCCGAAGCGGGCGAGCAGTGGCTGGGCGCAGTGGGTTCCGGCGCGAACGGCAACGCCGCGACGGTCGATCATGGTGGAGACATCATGGGCATGAATGCCGGCGAGTTCAAAGGAGAAGATCGCTCCCTTGCCCGGTGCATTGCCGATGATCCGCAGAGAATTGATCGCGGAGAGACGCTCATGCGCATAGGCGCGCAGGCTTTCCTCATGGGCGGCAATCGCCGGACGCCCGAGGCTTTCCATGTAGTCGAGCGCATAGCCAAGACCAATCGCCTGAACGATCGGCGGCGTGCCGGCCTCAAAGCGATGCGGCGGCTCGTTATAGGTCACGCGGTCTTCGGCCACCTCGATGATCATCTCACCGCCGCCCATGAAGGGATCCATGTCGCGCAGGCGGTCCATCTTACCCCAGAGCACGCCAATGCCCGAGGGGCCATAGAGCTTGTGGCCGGTCACAGCATACCAGTCGCAGCCGAGATCCTGGACGTCGACGGGCATGTGCACAGCACCTTGGCTGCCATCGACCATGACGGCGATACCGCGCTCATGCGCGATGCGGCAGACTTCCTTGATCGGGACAACGGTACCAAGCGCGTTCGACATATGGGTGATGGCGATCAGCTTTGTGCGCTCGGTCAGGCAGCCGACAAAGGCATCCATGTCGAAGGCGCCATCATCGGTCACCGGCGCCCAGACGAGCTTGGCGCCCTTGCGTTCCCGCAGGAAATGCCAGGGCACGATGTTGGAGTGGTGCTCCATGATCGAGAGCACGATCTCGTCACCCTCGCCGATATGCTTCATGCCCCAGCCATAGGCGACAGTGTTGATCGCTTCGGTGGAAGACTTGGTGAAGATCACCTCGTCGATCGATGGAGCATTCAGGAAGCGGCGCACCTTTTCGCGCGCCGCTTCATAGGCGTCCGTCGCGGCATTGGACAGGAAATGCAGACCACGATGCACGTTGGCGTATTCGTGGGAATAGGCATGGCTGATCGCATCGATCACGCTTTGCGGCTTCTGCGAAGACGCCGCATTGTCGAGATAGACCAGCGGTTTGCCGTAGACTTCGCGCGACAGGATCGGGAAATCCCGCCTGACGGCTTCGACGTCATATCCTGTCTTTACCGCGATCGTGTCAGCCATGATGCTCCAGCCAGTCCGTGATGATCTCTTCCAGGGCCTCGACGAGCGGCTCGTTTTCGAGCTCCTCGACGATTTCGGCAACGAAGCCGTTGATCAGCAGCGCGCGGGCCTTCTTTTCCGGAATGCCACGCGACATCAGGTAGTAGAGATGGCTCTTGTGGATGTCGGCAACCGTCGCGCCATGGGCGCACTGGACGTCGTCGGCGAAGATTTCGAGCTCGGGCTTGACCGAGAACTCGGCATCGTCGGACATCAGCAACGTGTTGCAGGCCATGCGGGCATCGGTCTTCTGGGCATCCGGGGCAACCCGGATCATGCCCTGGAACACACCCTTGGCGCGATCGAACAACACGTTGCGGATGATTTCCGTCGAGGTGGTGTTCGGGACGTCGTGGCCGAGCGTCATGGTGACGTCGGTATGCGTGTCACCGCCGAGCAGGTTGACGGCGCGGAGCGTAAAGTCGGAGCCTTCGCCAGCCGTCTTCACATGCACTTCCTGGCGCACCAGCTTGCCGCCGGCATTGATGATGAAGAGGCGGAACTTGGCGTCTGTGCCAAGCTCGGCGCGGATCTGGCCGAGATGCGTGTCGGCATCGCCTTCGCCCTGCAGGATCACCCAAGTGATCTCGGCGCCTTCGCCGAGCTTCAGATCGGCGACGACGGAGGCAAGGGCTGCCGAACCGCTCTGGCCGACATGGCGCTCGATGACGGTGGCCTTCGAACCCTTGCCGAAGGTGGCAGGGAAACGCAGATGCAGCTGGCCCGCGGCATGAACCGACTGCAGCTCGATCGGCGCTTCGATCTCGGCCTCGTCGGCGATCTCCAGCGTGAAGCCGTCGCGCACGAAGGCGCCGTTCAGGCGGCCGATCGTGTCATCGGCGTTAAAGGCGGTCAGGCCTTCTGCGGCGGCCCCATCGGTCAGCGCGTCGCGATAGAGCGAAATGCTCACTCCGTCCGGAAGTGCAGCCGGCCTCTGGGCAACTCCTTGCAACACGTTCAGCACATGGGCACCCGCCACCAGCGGGTTGATCGCCTTGGCGACAGCCTGGGGCTCTTCGGCCGGAAGCGCGCGCAGAAGGGCCTTGAGGTCTGTGTAGTGGAAGGTCTCGACGCGGCGCGTCGGCAGACCCTGGCGCTTCAGCGCGTCGAACAGGCCGTCGCGCTTGAGAAGCACGGCGCCGTCGCCCGGAAGGCTGCCGATCTGGTTGGTATAGGCGTCGATGAGCTGGGTCTCGGCTACGGTGAGCCGGTTGGCCGCTTGCAATGTCATCGGTGCAACTCCTTTAAAACTTGAGAGCCCTTAGGCAGCCTGACCGGTGATGTCGGCATAGCCGTTGGCTTCGAGTTCCAGTGCCAGGCTCTTGTCACCCGACTTGATGATCTGGCCCTTGTAGAGGACGTGAACGCTATCCGGCACGATGTAGTCGAGCAGGCGCTGGTAGTGGGTGATGACGACGGTGGCACGGTCCGGACGCTTCAGGGCGTTCACACCATCAGCAACAATCTTGAGCGCATCGATGTCGAGGCCGGAATCGGTTTCATCAAGGATGCAGAGCTTCGGCTCGAGCAGCGCCATCTGCAGGATCTCGGCGCGCTTCTTCTCACCGCCGGAGAAGCCGACGTTCAGCGGACGCTTCAGCATATCCGGGTTGATCTTCAGTTCAGCCGAGGCTTCCTTGACGCGACGGATGAAGTCCGGCGTCGTCAGTTCCGCTTCGCCGCGCGCCTTGCGCTGCGAGTTCATTGCGACCTTGAGGAACTGCATGGTGGCCACGCCCGGGATTTCGACCGGATACTGGAAGGCGAGGAAGATGCCCTTGGCAGCGCGCTCGGCCGGGTCGAGCTCGAGGATGCTCTCGCCGTTGTAGAGAATGTCGCCTTCAGTCACTTCATAGTCTTCGCGACCCGACAGGATGTAGGACAGCGTCGACTTACCCGAACCGTTCGGGCCCATGATGGCAGCGACTTCGCCGGCCTTCACGGTGAGGTTCAGGCCCTTGATGATTTCGGTGCCGTCTTCGGCGATGCGGGCATGGAGATTGCGAATTTCAAGCATGTCTGTGTTCCTGTTTCAGGCAGCCGGATCACTTCGACCGCGTGTAAGAATGATGAGCAGCCCCCGCCAGATCATTTCCAACCAGTTGTTGGAAAAGAAGGCGACGAAGAGAACTAGAAGGACCCAAGAAATCAGGAAAACCTGCGAGGATCGCCTGCCGATGGCCTGCATCCTCTTCTTAAGATACTTATGCTCCTGCTTCTTCGTCTCGGGCGTCTCCGTTTCCATCAATGGAGTTTCAAGCCGACCTTAGCCGACCGAACCCTCGAGCGAGATGTTGATCAGCTTCTGCGCTTCAACCGCAAATTCCATCGGCAACTGCTGGATGACGTCGCGGACGAAGCCGTTGACGATCAGGGCGATCGCCTCTTCTTCCGGGATGCCACGCTGCATGGCGTAGAACTTCTGGTCCTCGGAGATCTTCGAGGTCGTTGCCTCGTGCTCCACCTTGGCCGTCGAGTTCTTCACCTCGATGTACGGCACGGTATGCGCGCCGCAGGTGTCGCCGATCAGGAGCGAATCGCAATTGGTGAAGTTGCGGGCATTTTCCGCCTTGCGGTGCATCGAGACCTGGCCGCGATAGGTGTTCTGCGACACGCCGGCCGAGATGCCCTTGGAGATGATCCGGCTCTTGGTGTTCTTGCCGAGATGGATCATCTTGGTGCCGCTGTCGACCTGCTGGTGGCCGTTCGAGACAGCGATCGAGTAGAACTCGCCCTGGCTGTCGTCGCCGCGCAGGATGCAGGACGGGTATTTCCAGGTGATGGCCGAGCCGGTTTCGACCTGCGTCCAGGAGATCTTGGAGCGGTCGCCACGGCAATCGCCGCGCTTGGTGACGAAGTTGTAGATTCCGCCCTTGCCGTCCTTGTCGCCGGGATACCAGTTCTGCACCGTCGAATACTTGATCTCGGCATCATCCATCGCAACGAGTTCGACCACGGCTGCGTGCAGCTGGTTTTCGTCGCGCTGGGGTGCCGTGCAGCCTTCAAGATAGGAAACGTAGGCGCCTTCCTCGGCAACGATCAGCGTGCGCTCGAACTGGCCGGTGTTCTTCTCATTGATGCGGAAATAGGTCGACAGCTCCATCGGGCAGCGGACGCCCTTGGGGATGTAGACGAAGGAACCGTCGGTGAAGACGGCGCAGTTCAGCGTCGCATAATAGTTGTCGGTGACGGGTACGACCGTACCCAAATACTTCTTCACCAGGTCAGGATATTCGCGGATCGCTTCCGAGATCGACATGAAGATCACGCCGGCCTTCATCAACTCTTCTTTGAAGGTCGTGACGACCGAAACCGAATCGAAGACCGCGTCGACGGCGATCTTCGAGGTCTGGACGCCAGCCAGCATTTCCTGCTCTTTCAGCGGAATGCCGAGCTTCTCATAGACCTTCAGGAGTTCGGGATCGACTTCGTCGAGCGACTTCGGACCAGCGGCCGTCTTCGGCGCTGCATAATAGTAGATGTCGTTGAAGTCGATCTTGGGATAGTCGACGCGCGCCCAGGTGGGCTCGACCATCGTCAGCCAGCGACGATAGGCGTCGAGGCGCCATTCAAGCATCCATTCGGGCTCGTTCTTCTTGGCCGAAATGAAGCGGACGATGTCTTCCGACAGGCCCTTCGGGGCCTTGTCGACTTCGATGGTAGTTTCAAAACCATACTTGTACTGATCCACATCGATCTGGCGGACCTGATCGATCGTTTCCTGCACAGCAGCCATGGTCGTTCTCCAATCTTGCCGGGCCAAATTCCGGCAGCTTGTTAACGTTGGGCGGTGACCCGCCATACTTAAGGTTCCCGAGCCATCATTTCACCCCTCTTGGCAAGGGAAAAACGACGTTTGGCTCGGTTTTTCGCCGCCTCAGGCGGCCTGCCCCGCCGGTTTGCGGCGGGCAGCAATCTTCACAAAGGCGTCCATAAAGCGATCGATGTCGCTCTCCGTCGTATCAGGGCCAATCGACAGGCGCAGAGCCCCGGTCGTGGCATCCTCGCCCATGGCGGTCAGCACGTGGCTCGCGCCGACCTTGCCCGACGAGCAGGCGGCTCCCGCCGACAGTGCGATGCCTTCGAGATCGAAGGCGATCTGCCCGGTTTCCGCCTTCAGCCCCGGCAGATGGAAGAAACTCGTATTGCCGACCCGCGCCTCGCTGCGGCCATAGATCACAGTTTCCGATGCTGCCGAGACGATGCCCGCCTCCGCCCGGTCGCGCAGTGCAGCAATCCCGGCATTCCGGTTCAACAGATCTGCCGACATCCGCTCTGCCGCCGCACCGAAACCCGCGATCGCCGCAAGATTCTCGGTACCGGCCCGATGCCCCTTTTCCTGACCGCCACCGCGCACCAGCGGTTCCGGCATGAAAGTCTCGCCCTGCGACACCAGCGCACCGACGCCCTTCGGGCCGCCAAGCTTATGGGCCGACAGGATCAGGAAGTCGGCGCCGAGTTCTGACATCGACAGCGGAATACGGCCTGCCGCTTGCACGGCATCAACCACCTGCAATCCGCCGAACTTCTTTACGATGGCGGAGACCTCGCGGATTGGCTGGATGATCCCCGTTTCATTGTTGACCAGCATCACGGCGACCAGCGGCAGCCCCTCGGACGCGTCATGGCCGGCCAGTGTGCTTGTAAGCGCATCGAGATCGATCAGCCCCGCAGGCGTCACGGCAAGTTCCGTCACAAGCTCCTTGGGGAATCGCCCGCCAGCCCGCACAGCCGGATGCTCGATTGCCGAGACATAGAGGCGTCCAAGGTCGACACGCGACTTACCCATGCGGTAGACCGGCGACAGAACCTGATTGGCGGCTTCCGTCGCGCTTGCGGTAAAGGTCACATGCGCGGCTTCCGCACCAACAAGCGTTGCGACGGCGCGACGCGCCTTCTCGATCACGGCCCTTGCTGCACGCCCTTCGGCATGCACCGAAGACGGGTTGCCGGGCATGGCGAGCGCGTCGAGCATGGCATCGCGCGCCGCTGCCATCAGGGGCGCGGTGGCGTTCCAGTCGAGATAGATGCGCTCAATCGCCATCCTCAGTTCGGACTCCCATGCATCATGCGGTGCATTTTCCTTGAAATTTCCGCCGGGCTTGCCTTATGACACCTTCACCCCGGATGCGACGCCATCCAGTTTCGAACGGTTCTAAACTTCGTTCTAGAAAAGCTGACTGACGCCGTCAAGTCAGCTTTCTAATTTGGTGTTGACGAACCGCAAAAATGTCAGGGACCGGAACCTAATGCCCGAAGTGATTTTCAACGGCCCCGCGGGTCGTCTCGAAGGCCGTTATCAACCCTCCAAGGAAAAGAGCGCACCGATCGCGATCATCCTTCATCCGCATCCGCAATTCGGCGGGACGATGAACAACCAGATCGTCTACCAGCTGTTCTACATGTTCCAGAAGCGCGGCTTCACCACGCTTCGCTTCAACTTCCGCGGCATCGGCCGCAGCCAGGGCGAATTCGACCATGGCGCCGGCGAATTGTCGGATGCAGCATCTGCCCTCGACTGGGTGCAGAGCCTGCATCCGGATTCGAAGAGCTGCTGGGTTGCCGGCTACTCCTTCGGCTCCTGGATCGGCATGCAGCTCCTGATGCGTCGCCCGGAGATCGAAGGCTTCATGTCGATCGCGCCGCAGCCGAACATCTACGACTTCTCCTTCCTCGCCCCCTGCCCGTCATCCGGCCTGATCATCAACGGTGACAGCGACAAGGTGGCTCCCGAGAAGGACGTCATCGGCCTCGTCGACAAGCTGAAGACCCAGAAGGGCATCCTGATCACCCACAAGACGGTGCCGGGCGCCAACCACTTCTTCAACGGCCAGGTGGAAACGCTGATGGCCGAGTGCGAAGACTATCTCGACCGTCGCCTTGAGGGCGAACTGGTTCCCGAACCGGCTGCCAAGCGGATCCGGTAACATGATCCGGATCGTGGCCGATACAAATGTGCTGGTCAGCGCTTGTATCGGCCGCGGCCCAGCCTCGAAGGTTATCGAGGCTTGCCTGGACGGGCGTCTCGTCCCTTTTCTTTCCGGTCCACTTCTCCTCGAATACCGAGACGTACTCTCCAGAACAGAGCCCTTTGCAAACGGACGAATGTCCGCCAAAGAACGGCTAGCGCTGCTGGAGATCTTTGTTTCTCGCTGCCACTGGCGCACCGCGCATTTCAAGTGGCGACCAAATCTCGTCGATGAAGCCGACAATCACCTGCTCGAATTGGCAATCTCCGCCAACGCGCATATACTCGTTACATCGAACATCCGAGATTTCGAAAAGGCGGAGCTCAGGTTCCCGCATATCAAGATCGAGACACCCGCAGCGACCGTTCGGAGGCTTGAAGATGAACGCTTTAACCGTTGAGCTGAGTTCAGAGGTTCACGAAAAGGTGGATCTGATTGCAGCTGAGAAGGGTGTCTCTCCTGAACGCTTGGTCTCAGAGATGGCGGCGGAAATGGTCAAGCAACATGAGGCCTACCGGCTGTTCGAGGAAATGGCAGCGCGCGGCAAGGGAAGAGAAGCGGAAGCTCTCGAACTTCTTCAGCGTGATTAAACACTCTCTTCGATTTCAGACTGCGATTTTGAATGACCTCACATCCGAACTTTGACGCCGTCGGCCTCGCGGGTGGCGGTAACCGCTGCTACTGGCAAAGCGGCTTCCTGAAAGCCTTCAGCGAACATCAGACG
Source organism: Allorhizobium sp. nf9_anc (assembly GCF_056323085.1). Classification (NCBI taxonomy): domain Bacteria; kingdom Pseudomonadati; phylum Pseudomonadota; class Alphaproteobacteria; order Hyphomicrobiales; family Rhizobiaceae; genus Allorhizobium; species Allorhizobium sp. nf9_anc. The sequence goes on from NZ_CM150481.1 coordinate 1,916,746, forward strand.
CTCAATCCGCGCTTCTATGTCGCCGTTTCGGCCAGCGCCTATCACGGCGCGATGCATCTTGCCGGCGTTGGCGACCGGGTGCGAGCCTCCGCCTTCGCCTTTGCCGAACAGCGCCATCGCGGTGTTGACTGGCGGGCGCTTAGGCGGCGGGAATCGCCGCTCGTGGTCGGCGCCCTCTTCCGGCAACTGCTCGCAGATGCGTTCGGCGAACAAGAACTCGCCGCGCTCAAGGCGGCGCCGCCGATGTTGATCCAGCTCTCCGGCCTACCGGACTGGATGCCCGGTGCGCTCGGGGCACTGGGGTCGATCGGCGCCTATCAGATCGAGAAACTTCTGACCGATGGCACCCATTCCAAGGCTGGTCTGCGGATGAAATTGCGCCCCACCTGGATCTCGACGCATAATTGCGACTATCCCGGCGAACTGGTCGATGCGCTGATGGCGACCTCTTCCGTGCCGCCCTTCATGCCGGTCGGGCGTGTCAGGGGACGCGCATATCTCGATGGCGGCCTCGTCGACAATCCGCCACTGATGAAGCTCACGGAAGTCGAGGCGAAGGGCTGGAAGACACTGCTTCTGACCACCCGATTTGGCCGGAAGCCGCCCTCTGCCCCCAATCGCGTGGTGGTGGGCCCGAGCGAAGACATCCCGGTCGGCAAGTTCTCCGTCGGCGACGCTGCCGGAATCCGCCATGCCTATGAAGTGGGATTGCGGGACGGGCTCGCTTTTGCCCGGCAAGGCCTGGCTGCGGAGCCGGTCAAGTAAATCTCACGGCTGCTGCGCGGCTGTCGCACACACACCGCCGCTCACCGGCTGCCGAACACCCGTCGTTCCCGGAAAGGTCAGCGGAAGCCCGCTCGCCGAGCGCACGGCCAGATAGGCCCAGGCCTCCGCCTCCATGGCATCACCATCGAATCCAGCCTGCTCGGCGGTCACCACCCTTGCACCCCGTTCACCAGCAAGGCTGACAAGATCGCCCATGATCGTTCGATTCAGGCGCCCCCCGCCGCAGATCACATAGGTCTTCGGAGAGCTGGGGAGATGGCCGGCCGACTTCAGGATAGCCGCCGCCGAGACAAAAGCGAGCGTGCGGGCGCCGTCCGAAAGCTCTGCCTCGTGGCCTTCAGGCGGACGAAAATCGTTGCGGTCCAGCGAGCGGCGCTTGCTTGCCGTGAAGAAGGGATTGTCCAGATAGCGTTCGGCGAGCCCCATGATGACCGAACCTTCGGAGGCGATGCGGCCGCCGTCGTCATAGGGAATGCCGGCATGGGCCTCCACCCATTGATCGATCAACGTGTTGCCCGGTCCGCTGTCGAAGCCGACGATCGTGCCGTCGCGATCGAGAAAGGTGAGGTTCGAGATGCCACCGATATTGACGAAACAGACCGGCCATTGATCCACCGGGATCTGATGCGCCAGTGCCTGGTGATAGACCGGCACCAGCGGGGCGCCCTGCCCGCCATGCAGCATGTCATTGGCGCGCATGTCATAGACGACGTCGATGCCGGTTTCGGCTGCCAGCAGCGGCCCGTCGCCGAGTTGCACGGTCAGGGCCTCATCCGGCCTGTGCAACACCGTCTGGCCGTGAAAGCCAATGAGGTCGATGTCCTCACGCTTGAGCTTCTCTTGCTGCAGGAAGAGACCGACCGCTTCTGCATGACGTAGAGTCAGGTCCCTCTCCATACGGGAGAGTTCCCCCGGCCGTTCGTCGCGTTGCTTAATGTCCTTCGCGTCTTCCAATGCCTGCTTGAGCCGGTCTCGGAAAGCCGGCTCGTAGGGAACGGACAGAAAACCGCCGCGCTCAACGACTGCCCCGCCATCGGTGCGAACCAGCGCCACGTCGATGCCATCCATCGACGTACCGCTCATCAGGCCGATCGCCGTCTTCATTTCCGCCATATGCCACCCGATTCGAACGCCTGTGTTTCCGGACATTCATGACCGAGACGGGTGCACAATTCAAAAAACAATGCTAAAGCCCGCGCGGATTTTAAAGTGTGCCACCGAAAGACCAGAGAAACCGAAAGCAACAGCGTCATGACGAAGTTCAAGTCCGATTTCCTCCGCATCCTCTCCGAGCGCGGCTTCATTCATCAGATGTCCGATGAAACGGGGCTCGACGACCTGCTCGCCAAGGAAAGCGTGACGGCCTATATCGGCTATGACCCGACGGCATCCAGCTTGCATGTCGGTCATCTGATGCAGATCATGATGCTGCGCTGGTTCCAGCAGACCGGCCACCAGCCGATCTCGCTGATGGGCGGCGGCACCGGCATGGTGGGCGATCCCTCCTTCAAGGAGGAGGCGCGCAAGCTGATGACCATCGAGACGATCGAGGAGAACATTGCCTCGATCAAGCGCTGCTTCTCGCACTACCTCGACTACAACCAGGGCCCGAAGGGCGGCGCCCTGATGATCAACAATGCCGAATGGCTTCGCCCGCTGAACTACCTCGAGTTCCTGCGCGATGTCGGCCGGCATTTCTCGGTCAACCGCATGCTCTCCTTCGACAGCGTCAAGACGCGCCTTGATCGCGAGCAGTCGCTGTCCTTCCTGGAATTCAACTACATGATCCTCCAGGCCTATGACTTCGTCGAGTTGAACCAGCGCTATGGCTGCCGGTTGCAGATGGGCGGTTCCGACCAGTGGGGCAACATCATCAACGGCATCGACCTCGGCCACCGCATGGGCACGCCGCAGCTTTATGCGCTGACGGCTCCGTTGCTGACCACCTCCTCCGGCGCCAAGATGGGCAAGTCGGCCTCGGGCGCCGTCTGGCTGAACGCCGACCTGTTGCCGGTCTATGAATTCTGGCAGTACTGGCGCAACACCGAGGATGCGGACGTGGTGCGCTTCCTCAAGCTCTTCACCATCCTGCCGATGGACGAGATTGCGCGTCTCGCGGCACTTGGTGGCTCGGAGATCAACGAGGCCAAGAAGATCCTCGCGACCGAAGTGACGACGCTGCTGCATGGTCGCGACGCTGCTGAACAGGCTGCCGAAACGGCGCGCAAGACCTTCGAGGAAGGGGCGCTTGCCGATACGCTGCCGACCGTCGAAGTCGCGGCCAGCGAGCTGGAAGCCGGCATTGGCCTGCTGGGACTGATCGTCAAGGCAGGTCTTGCCGCCTCGAACGGCGAAGCTCGTCGTCATGTCCAGGGTGGAGCCGTCAAGATCAATGACGCCGGCGTCTCCGATGAGCGCATGTCTGTCGGCACTGCAGAGGTCACCGCCGATGGCGTGATCAAGCTTTCGCTGGGCAAGAAGAAGCATATTCTCATCAAGCCTGTCTGACTGCCTAAAAACACAGACTGAAGACACCCGAAAAGCCCGCGATTGCGGGCTTTTCTGCGTTCGTAAACACCCATTAACTCATGGCGCGTTTTTCACCAGCCTATCGAGACTGCTGCTTATGGCGGCAACCCCATGCACAAACGCATAGCAGTCGCATATTATTTGCACTGCACAATCTTGTTTTACAGGCGTATAAGAACGTCAATCGCTGATGCGGGAACGACCGCAAGATCAGCCACCAAGCTTCACCGAGGAAACCACCATGAACCCGATCCGCATTGCCAAGAACTGGATGAGCTACCGTCGCACGATGGCCGAACTGGGCAACCTTTCCAGCCAGACCCTGAACGACATCGGCATCACCCGCTACGAAATCCGCAACATCGCTTCGCGCTCCTTCCGTTAATCGGATCCTGCGCCAAGCAGTCTGTCAGACGGCACCGCCTGGTGCCGTTTTTGATTCCAGCCTCTCGAATGTGATCGACAGGCGTCGTCGGAAGCCTGCCACCCGATGGACCTCGCGCCGCGAGGCGTGATATGGAGCCGCCCATGACAAACAGCTCCTTCTCCCCCATTCACATCATCGGCGGTGGCCTTGCAGGCTCGGAGGCCGCCTGGCAGGCAGCAGAGGCCGGTGTCCCGGTCATCCTGCACGAAATGCGCGGCGTGCGCGGCACGGATGCGCACAAGACCGATGGCCTTGCCGAACTGGTCTGCTCCAACTCCTTCCGCTCTGACGATGCGACATCGAATGCCGTCGGCGTCATCCATGCCGAGATGCGGCTCGCCGGTTCGCTGATCATGGCCTGTGCCGACAAGCATCAGGTGCCGGCGGGTGGCGCGCTCGCCGTTGACCGTGATGGCTTTTCAGAAGCCGTGACCGCCGCCCTGCATCAGCATCCGCTGATATCAGTGGTCCGCGAGGAAGTGACCGGCCTGCCGCCCGAGGATTGGGATCTCGCCATTATCGCGACGGGTCCTCTCACCTCGCCGGCCCTGGCCGAGGCCATCCGCGAGCGGACTGGCAAGGATGCGCTTGCCTTCTTCGATGCGATTGCACCGATCGTGCATACCGACAGCATCAACATGGATATCTGCTGGTACCAGTCGCGCTACGACAAGGTCGGCCCTGGCGGCACGGGCAAGGACTATATCAACTGCCCGCTCGACGAGACCCAGTACAACGCCTTCATCGACGCGCTGATCGAGGGTGATGCCGTCGGCTTCAAGGAGTGGGAAGGCACGCCCTATTTCGATGGCTGCCTGCCGATCGAGGTTATGGCCGAGCGCGGTCGCGAGACGCTGCGCCACGGGCCGATGAAGCCGATGGGCCTCACCAATGCCCATAACCCGACCGTCAAGGCTTACGCCGTCGTACAACTTCGCCAGGATAATGCGCTCGGCACGCTCTACAACATGGTCGGTTTCCAGACGAAGCTGAAATACGGCGCCCAGGCCGAGATCTTCCGGATGATCCCGGGGCTGGAAAATGCCGAGTTCGCCCGCCTCGGCGGCTTGCACCGCAACACTTATATCCACTCACCGACCCTGCTCGACCAGAGCCTGCAGTTGAAGGCCCGTCCCGGCCTGCGCTTTGCCGGCCAGATCACCGGTTGCGAGGGTTACGTGGAAAGCGCCTCAATCGGCCTGCTCGCCGGCCGCTTTGCTGCTGCTCAGCGCAAGGGAGAAACGATCAGCTTACCCCCGGCGACAACGGCACTCGGCGCACTGCTCAACCATATCACCGGCGGCCATATCGTCTCCGACGAGGAGCCGGGCAAGCGGTCCTTCCAGCCGATGAACATCAATTTCGGGCTATTCCCGGAGCTGGAACCCGGCTCGATTGTCAAGCCGGAGGGCGTCAAGCGCTTCCGTGGCAAGGACAAAACGATCATGAAGCGTCAGCTGATTGCGGCGCGCGCGCTCGAACACTGCAAGACCTGGCTGGGTACTGCCTGACGGCAGCCTCAGCCGGTCGTGCCGGATGCCGCATCCGGCTCCCGGTCTGCGTGACCCACATAGTTGCCGAGCAGCCAGAGTGAGACCTCCGCCACCACGGCGGCATTCGCGAAGGTGAACTCGCCATTGTGGAAGGGCGCATCAAGAAACTCGACGGCAATGCCCTTACCATTCGGCAAAGGCCGCACACGGACAGTGCCCGGTTCGATCAGATGGCAGGCGAAGTGGTTGCGCATGCTGCGCATGAAGCCCGCCTTGTTGTCATGCAGGCGAACGAAGACGGCCTTGCCGTCTGCCGTGGCGTGAAGACTGCGGATTGCCTCCTGGGGAAAGGCGCGACCAAACTCCATGATCGCAAGGCCTGCATCCTGGAAACCCTCGTCCTCCTGGCGCACCATGCGCGAGGAGAAATAGGCGAGCGCCAGGATGAGCGCAAAGACGATACCCCAAGTCACCATGATCCGCTCTCGCCTCCTTCTTCCCTCATTCTATCGCAATGCCTGCTAGCAGGCGAGCCTTGCGCGAACGTGGCGCCCGCAACACTGCCGCCGCGATGATGGGAAGGCGTCAGAGACGCCCGGTCAGCAGCAGACGCATCATGGCGAGCTGCCGGCGCCACTGGGGCGGCCGGATATCCGACACGAGGCAGGCCGCTCCCATGCTCATCGCCCGTTTGAGAATCGGCTCGGCGAGCGTCACAGGCAGAAATGCCGACAGCAGGCTCTTGGGAATGCGACCGGCGGCACGGGCCTTGCGCAGATGGTCGAGGCCGAATCCGGCGAAAGCCTGGATGGCCGCCCCCATCCGTTCATCGGCGGCTGGAGCAAGAAACGTCTCCCGATCTAGACCGACGGAAGCCAGGATCTGGGTTGGCAGATAGACCTGCCCCCGTGCCCGGTGGATCGGCATCAGCAGGATCGCGCCCGCCACTGCCAGAGCCACGCCTGCATGCCCTGCGATCTCCGCCACTCCTTCGGCAGCCTCGGTATCGAGCACCAGGGCTGCAAGCTGAATGAGGGCCGCCGCCGTCTCTCCGGCATAGCCTTCGAACATGGCGGTCGTTTCCATCGGGTCGTCATAGAGATCAAAAATGCGCGCATCGGCCATCGCAACGAGCGGTGCCACGGGAAGCCGCCTGGCATCAACCGCGCGCAGCAGTTCAGCGGCGACAGGATTGGCCGCCGTCTCGCCATGGGCTGAGCCTTCGAGCAGATCGCGCCAGTACTGCAGACGCACCTCGCCGGGCAGAGGCTCGCGCACCACGTCGCGAACGCGGGCGAGTTCTGCATTGTAGGCGTAGAGGGCGACGATGGCGGCCCGCCGATCGGCCGGCGTCAGAAGGCTCGCGAGATAGCGGTCGCGATCCGTCTCTTGCAGGGCCTGCAGGCAAAGAGCCTCATTGGCCGACGGGGTCTCGCTCACGATGCACCTTTCGAGGGACGGTTCAGACTGCGATCAACGCGGCCGCGACCGGACGCTGCTCAGCCAGCATGATGTTATACGTGCGGATTGCAGCACCGGTTCCCATCGGGTCGGTGGCGATCCCCTTTGCCTTCAGTGCCGCCCGAAGATTGGGATCGACAAGGCGCAGCTGACGTCCTGTTCCGAGGATCAGGAACTCGATCCCCGTTTCGGCAAAGACGCGCTCCAGCGAGGCTTCAGTCAGGGGATCGTCTTCCGTCTGCTCCCAGCCATAGACGCCGGAGGGCAGCAGAAGAAGCGAACCGCGATGCGACATGTCGGCAAAGCGAAAGCCGCCATTGCCATAGGAATCGATACCGGGCCGACCGGGAAAATGGGCATCACGGATGGTGATGCCCTTGTCTCCGAAGCCGAAGACCATCGTCTCAGGCCCCTGCCTTTGCCGGCACCTTTTCGCCTTCGGACTCGTCCCGCTGGAAGTTTTCCGGACGCAGCTTGAAGGCAATCAGGATCGGGCCGGCGATGTAGATCGACGAGAAGGTACCGATCAGAACGCCTGCCAGCATGGCAAAGGTGAAGGATGCGATGACTTCACCGCCGAAGAGATACAGCGCGCCGAGAGCGAGGATCGTACTACCGGCGGTCAGAACCGTACGCGACAGCGTCTGGTTGATCGATTCGTCGATCAGCACCTCGAGCGGCATCTTCTTGTAGCGCCTCAAGTTTTCGCGCATTCGGTCATAGACGACGACGGTGTCGTTCAGTGAGTAACCGATAATGGTCAGGATGGCCGCGATACTGGTCAGGTTGAACTCGATGCCGGTCACCACGAAGAGGCCGAGCGTGAAGATCACGTCGTGCAGCGTCGCGATGATGGCGCCGAGGGCGAACTGCCACTCGAAGCGGAACCAGATGTAGATCAGGATGCCGAGCAGGGCCGCGGCGACACCGATCGTTGCGGAATAGGTCAGGTCACTGGAGACCGACGGACCAACAACTTCGACGCGGCGGAAGTCGTATTCGGCTTCCAGCTCGCCACGCACCTTGGTCAGCGCCGACTGTTCGGCATTCTCGCCGCCATCCTGCGCCTGCAGACGGATCAAGGCACTGGACTCATCCCCGAAGCCCTGCGCCTGAACTTCTCCGAGGTTCAACTGGCTGAGGCGATCGCGGATGTCGGAAAGATCGGCCGTTCCATCGCGGGCCTGGACCTCGATGATCGAGCCGCCCTTGAAGTCGATGCCGAGGTTCATGCCGACGGTCGCAAAGCCGATCAGCGAGGCCACGGAAATCACCATGGCGAGGCCGAAGTTGAACTTGCGCGCCGCCATGAAGCGGATGTTGCGGTTGTCGAAGAAGCCGGTGCGCACGCTCTTCGGCATGTGCTTCGGACGCTTCCAGCGATACCAGAAGGCCATCAGCCAGAAGGTCAGCGTGAAGGCGGTGAAGACGGTCGTGACGATACCGATCGACAGCGTCACGGCAAAGCCGCGGACCGGACCGGATCCGAGGAAGAACAGAACAACGGCAGCGATCAAGGTCGTCAGGTTGGCATCGACGATGGTCGCGAAGGCCTTCTTGAAGCCGATGTCGATCGACTGAATGAGAGGTCTGCCGTTTCGGGCCTCCTCTCGGATACGCTCATAGATCAGAACGTTCGAGTCGACCGCCATACCCATGGTGAGCACGATACCTGCGATACCGGGCAAGGTGAGCGTCGAGCCGATCAGCGACAGCGCGGCCAGGATCATCGCAATGTTCGCGGCAAGCGCGATATTCGCCATCACGCCGAAGGTGCCGTAAAGCGCGACCATGAAGACGACGACGGCAATGCCGCCGATGATGCTGGCGGTGACGCCGGCATTGATCGAATCCTGGCCGAGGCCAGGACCGACGGTGCGCTCTTCGACCACGGTCAGGGTTGCCGGCAAGGCACCCGCACGCAAGAGAACGGCGAGGTCGTTTGCGCCTTCAACCGAGAAGTTGCCGGAAATCTGGCCGGAACCGCCGATGATCGGCTCGCGGATGACGGGCGCCGAGATGACCTGCTGGTCGAGAACGATGGCGAAAGGCTTGCCGACATTCTCCTGCGTCGCCTGGGCGAAGCGCTGGGCGCCACGGCTGTCGAAGCGGAAGCTGACGACCGGCTCATTGGTGCGCTGGTCGAAGGAGGCCTGCGCATCGACGAGGTTTTCACCCGAGATCAGTGCACGGCGTTCGATCAGATAGGGAACGGCCGGGTCGTCGGTCGAATAGAGAACTTCCGACTGCGCGGGCGGGCGATTGTTGATTGCCTCGGTCACCGGCATGGTCGTGTCGACCATGTGGAAGGACAGTTTCGCCGTCTGGTTCAGCAGGGCCTTGAGGCGCTGCGGATCGGTGAGACCCGGAACCTGCACGATGATGCGGTCGTCGCCCTGGCGCTGGATGAGCGGCTCGGTGGTGCCGAGCTCGTCGACGCGGCGGCGCACGACTTCCATGGACTGGGTGAGCGCCGAAGTGACGCGATAATCGATGCCTTCATCGGTCAAAGCGAGACGCAGCAAGCCATCATCACCCTGCTCGATCGTGACTTCGTTCACGGTGCCGCCGGTCAGGCCGCCGACGCTGACCGGATCGGTCAATGTGCGCAAAGCCTCGATGGCAGCGGGGATCTTGTCGGCATCGGTGATGCGCACCTGGATCTGCTGGCCGACGCCGGAAAGGCCCGTGTAGCGGACACCGGCTTCACGCAACTGCGTGCGCACGTCGCCAACGATCGTCTCAAGACGCTCCTTGACGATGTCCTGGCGCTCCATCTTCAGCATGATGTGCGAGCCGCCCTGGAGGTCGAGGCCGAGCGTCACCTTATGTGTGGGGAACCACGAGGGAAATGCTTCCAGTTCCTCGTCCGTGAAGGCATTGGGCAACGCGACAAGGACGCCGAGCGCGACGGTCAACCAGATGAACAATGTCTTCCAGCGGGAAATGTAAAGCATGGAACTCTCGGATTAAGGCATCGGAAAATGGCAAAGGCCGGCTCGAGGCCGGCCCAGCGGGATCAGGCAGCGGTTTCGGTCTTGACCGGTTCGCCCTTGACGCGGACTTCCGCCACATACTGGCGCATCGCACGAACCTTCACGCCGTCGGCGATTTCCAGTTCGAGTTCCTTGTCGTCAATCACCTTGGTCACCTTGGCAACAATGCCGCCGCCCATGATCACCTGGTCGCCACGACGGATGGAGGAGAGCGTTTCCTCACGCTTCTTCATCTGCGTGCGCTGCGGACGGATCAGGAAGAAGTACCAGACCACCATCAGCGGTGCGAAGAGCAGCAGCATCTCCAGTCCGGACCCCATAGCGCTCGAAGCGGCGGCGCCGTCCTGGGCAAAGGCCTGCGTGATAAACATGAAAGACTCCCTCTTGATGCGTTCTGTTAGAGCCGCGCGGCCCCCTCGTCAGGTCGCCGGAATATAGTGAGAGAGCCCGTGAATGCAACAGAAACAGCAAGCGAGCGTACCATTTTCGAGACCCCTACCCTTTATGCCCGCAATTCTGCGTGATACGGCCCGGCATCAGGCTTTCTAAGCCGAAGCAGATGACGAGGAGGATGACGATGGCCGATCAGACCGTGGCAGCACTTCTGGCTGAAGTAAAACGGCTCTCCGATGCGGTGGAGCGGCTTGCAGGCCCGCCACCCGCCATCAATGACTGGCAGGCAGCCGACTGTTTCGTCTGGTCTCCGGCCCGTCTGCATCTGCAGCCCGTCAAGCGTCCCAACCGTGTGGAACTCGGGCTTATCTGCGGCGTCGATCACGTGCGCGACATCCTGCACGAAAACACGCTGCGTTTTGCCGAGGGTTTCCCCGCCAACAACGTGCTGCTCTGGGGTGCGCGCGGCATGGGCAAGTCCTCGCTGGTCAAGGCCGTGCATGCCGACATCGTCAAGACCAATGGCATCACGCTCAAATTGGTCGAGGTGCATCGGGAAGACATCTCCACCCTCCCCTCTTTGCTCGACATCATCAAGGATGCCCCGCACCGGATCGTCGTTTTCTGCGACGACCTGTCGTTCGACCATGACGACACGGCCTACAAGTCACTCAAGGCAGCCCTCGACGGAGGCGTTGAAGGCCGGCCTGACAATGTCCTCTTCTATGCAACATCCAACCGACGCCATCTCCTGCCCCGCCACATGATGGAGAACGAGCAGTCGACTGCGATCAATCCGTCGGAGGCTGTGGAGGAAAAGGTGTCGCTGTCCGATCGCTTCGGGCTGTGGCTCGGCTTCCACAAATGCAGCCAGGACGACTATCTGACGATGATCGACGGCTATGCCGCGCATTTCGAATTGCCGCTGCCGCGCGAACAGTTGCACCACGAGGCGCTCGAATGGGCAACGACCCGCGGCGGCCGGTCCGGGCGTGTCGCCTGGCAATATATCCAGGATCTCGCCGGGCGGCTGCGGATCTCCACCGACCGCGCCTAAGACCTCACAGCCGAGAATTGAGAAAGGCCCGGAACGCGAGTTCCGGGCCTTTTCACTTACCTGGTACGCAATACTCTATTCCAGGAAAGTGATGGGGTTGACCGGTGCTGCGTCCTTGCGGACTTCGAAGTGCAGCATCGGGCGCTTGACGTTGCCGGTCATGCCGGAGGTGGCGATCGTCTGGCCGCGCTGGACCTTCTGGCCGCGCTGGACGGACAGGCTGTCGGCATGGCCGTATACGGTGACCTTGCCGTCATCGTGGCGGACGAGAACCGTGTTACCGAGTTCCTTGAGGCCGTTGCCGGCATAGATGACGACGCCGTTTTCAGCGGCCTTGATCGGCGTGCCCTGCGGGACCGAGATCGCGATGCCATCGCTGCGCTTGCCGTCGATATTGGCGCCGAAGTTGGCGATGACTGCACCGCGTGCCGGCCAGCGATACTTGCCGATACCCGTCATTTCGGGTGCTGCCGATTCCGGCTTAGCGGCGGCAACTTCCGTTACCGACTTGTTGGCGGCAGGCGCCTTGTATTCAGCCGGCTGGCTGGCGGCCGGAACCGATGCGGTCTGAACCGGGTCAGCGGCCGCAGCAGGCGCCTTGGCAACCGTTGCGCCCTTTGCGGGAACAGCGAGTGCCTGGCCAATGCGGATATTGCCGGTCGTCAGACCGTTCGCCTTCTTCAGATCATCGACGGAAACACCGTTCGCCTTGGCAATGCGAGCGAGCGAATCGCCGGGCTTCACGACGTAGGAACCAGCCCCTTCGCCAGCGCCCGCGGTCGACTTGCCGGTTGCGGCCGAAGCGGCGACCTGCTGCTTTTCACGCGAATTCGGTGCGCTCGGCAGAACGGCAACGTTCTGCTGCTGATCACCCGGCAGGACCGGCTTGCGGCCGTCGGTCGGCAGACCGGAGGCGTTTGCAGCGGCACGGGCGGAATTCGGACCACCAAAGGTCGGGATGATGACCAGCTGGCCGGGTGCCGCATCCGATGCATGGGTCAGGCCATTGGCCTTGAGCAGTTCCGTCTGCGGCACGCCGTAACGATCGGCGAGCGTCGCGATGGATTCGCCGGGACGCAGCGTCACGCGGGCAGCACCGGTCGTCGACCAACCGCCCTGCTTCGGCGTGGAGCCTGTCGTGGTCGGCTCGGCAAGAACCTGGCTTGGATTGGCGGATGCCATCTGCTCGCCCTGCTGGGGTGCAGACGGGAAAGGCTGTGAGAGCGCGGCAGCGCGTTCGGAATTGTTGTTGGATACCGGCGCCTGGGCCATGCCCGAAGGTGCGGCAAGCTCGGAACGCTGGACGGAGGCTGGCGTGCTTGCTGCACGCGCTGAGACCGGCTGCTCATAGGCAGGCGCTGCCGGCATCGGCTGCGCCATTGCCTGGTTCTGACCATACATCCCACCCCCATTGCCGATATTCTCGGCGGGTACGGGCGGCTGGCCACGCACAGCGGACTGACGGGGAATGGACGCAGTCGTCAGACTGTCCGTAGAGAAGACCGAGCTGAACCGCGAGGCATCCGAACTGCAACCGGCTGCAGTACCGGCCAGGAGCAGCGCACCGCACAAACGAGCGACGGGCAATCCAGCTTTCGGCGATACACTTTTACGCATGACTCGACCCACATATGACTCAACTTGATGTGGGATCATTAAAGCGCGTTAGTATTACCGGTCAGTTAACCCCGTGGATTCATTGTGAACGAATTCGACCATGCGCATATAAATGATGCAGAAAACCGGCTTGTCCGCAGGGCCTTCGGTCACACTCGACAGATGTTAAACATCGACCTTAGAGGTGCTGGGCAATCTTCGGCTGCAGAGGCAGGAAGGGCACTTCGAACAGGTCTTCACGTTCGAAACGGCTGCCCGTCTTTGTCAGCCGGACCATGATGCAGCGCTCTTCTTCCACCATCAGTGGCACGAGCAGCATGCCGCCGGAGACGAGCTGCTCGGCGTAGAAGCGCGGCATGACGGGGTAGGCTGCGGTCGAGACAATGCGGTCGAAGGTGCCCTCGCCCGGCAGTCCATTCAGACCATCCAGCTGGCGCAGGATCACATTGCGGATCGACAGCTGCTCCAAGCGGCGCTGCGCACTGGCGATCAGCGTCTTGTAGCGTTCGATGGAGATCACCCGCTCCGCAAGGCGCCCCAGAATGGCCGTGACGAAGCCGCTGCCCGTGCCGACCTCGAGGACGCGGTGACCGGGCTTCACCTGCAGCTGGGCCAGAAGCCGAACCGCGAGATCAGCGCCTTCCATGAACTGACCGCAGTCGATCGGGATCGAGCGGCTCGAATAGGCGCTCTGGGCAAATTCCGGCGGGACAAAAACCGAGCGCGGCGTCTGCTCGACAGCCGTCAATAGGTCTAGATTGGTGATGCCTTCCGCCCGCAGCCTGAGAACGAGTGCGGCAAAACCTTCGCGCTCGACAAGAGCTGATCTCACGCGTCGTCTCCCGCAGCGAGCGCCTGGGCGACCAGATCCTGCACCGCGTAATCCGTCATGTCGAGCTTCAGCGGCGTCACCGAAATCTTCTTCTCGCGCAGGGCGTGGATGTCGGTGCCAGCACGGAAATTGCCCTTACGGTCGCCGAAGCGGAGCCAGAAATAGGGAAGCCCGCGCCCGTCCTGGCGCTCCTCGACCGAAAGGCCGAAGTCCAGCTTCCCCTGCGACGTGACGTCGATGCCCTGAACCTCTTCCGGTTCACAATTCGGGAAGTTGAGGTTGAGGAAGGTGCCGGGTGGCAGATCCACGGTCGACAGCTTCTTCAGAAGGTCGGGCGCCAGCGCCTCGGCAACATGCCACGGGATCGGCGCACCGGCCTCGTAGCTATAGGCCTGGCTCAACGCAAAGGAGCGGATGCCGTGAACCGTGCCTTCGATCGCGCCGGCAACCGTTCCCGAATAGGTGACGTCGTCAGCGAGGTTTGCGCCGGCATTGACGCCCGACAGGACCAGGTCCGGCTTGCGGTCCAGCACCTTACGGATCGCCATGATGACGCAATCGGTCGGAGTGCCGCGCAGCGCAAACTTCTGATCTCCGAGTTCCCGCAGGCGCAAGGGCTCGGAAAGCGTCAACGAATGCGCAAGGCCGCTCTGGTCGGTCTCGGGCGCCAAGATCCAGACATCATCGGAGAGGCTGCGGGCGATCCGCTCCAGGGCGCCGAGGCCCGGAGCGTGGATACCGTCGTCATTCGTCAGCAGGATGCGCATGGTCACTCCGGTCGCGGCGTGATCAGGCCGCCTTCTCGATTCTCTTGATACCGCCCATGTAGGGCAGAAGCACGGCCGGCACGGTGATCGAACCGTCCTCGTTCAGGTAGTTTTCCATGACCGCGATCAGGCAGCGGCCGACAGCCGTACCCGAACCGTTCAGCGTGTGCACGAAGGTCGTGCCCTTGCCGTCCTTGTTGCGGTAGCGGGCATTCATGCGACGCCCCTGGAAATCGCCGCAGACCGAGCAGGACGAGATTTCGCGATAGGTGTTCTGACCCGGCAACCAGACTTCGAGGTCGTAGGTCTTGCGCGCGCCAAAGCCCATGTCACCCGTGCAGAGCGTCATGGTGCGGAAATGCAGGCCAAGACGCTTCAGCACTTCTTCGGCGCAGGCCGTCATGCGCTCATGCTCGGCCATCGAGCTTTCGGCATCGGTGATCGAGACGAGCTCGCACTTCCAGAACTGGTGCTGGCGCAGCATGCCGCGCGTGTCGCGACCGGCGGAACCTGCCTCCGAGCGGAAGGACGGGGTGAGTGCTGTAAAGCGCAGCGGCAGCTTTTCCTGGTCGAGGATTTCGCCCGAAACGAGGTTAGTCAGGGTGACTTCCGCCGTCGGGATCAGCCAGCGGCCGTCGGTCGTCTTGAACAGGTCTTCGGCGAATTTCGGCAGCTGGCCGGTGCCATACATGGCATCGTCGCGCACCATCAGCGGCGAGGACACTTCGGTATAGCCGTGTTCGCTCGTGTGCAGGTCGAGCATGAACTGGCCGAGCGCGCGCTCAAGCCGCGCGAGCTGGCTCGTCAAGACCGTGAAGCGGGCGCCAGAGAGTTTCGCGGCGCGCTCGAAATCCATGTAGCCGAGGTTCTCGCCAATCTCGTAGTGCTCGAGCGGCTTGTGGTTCCAGGGCGGCTTTTCGCCAACAACGCGAGCAACCACGTTGTCGTGCTCGTCCTTGCCCACGGGCACGTCGTCATGCGGAATGTTCGGGATGCGCGACAGGGCGTCGTTGAGCTCAGCTGTGAGCTGGCGCTCTTCCTCTTCGGCCGCCGGCAGCGTGTCCTTCAGCGAGGCGACTTCCGCCTTCAGCTTCTCGGCCAGCTCCATGTTCTTCTGCGCCATGGCGGCGCCGATTTCCTTGGAGGCCGAGTTGCGGCGCGACTGCATGTCCTGCATCGCCTGGGCAACAGACCGGCGCTTCTGGTCGAGCGCGATCAGCGAGGCAGACAGCGGCTCGGCACCGCGCTTGGCAAGCGCTGCATCCAGGGCTTCGGGGTTTTCACGGATCCACTTGATATCGAGCATCGTCGTTCCAGGTCTTCAGCTGCGACCGGGAACGGAGTGGCCGGCGGCCATGTCCGGCCCCATGTCTCAATGGGTTGGCTGCGGCAGGACTGCCCGGATCGCCTCAGGCTTGCTCCGCAGAGCCGGCCTCGGCGAGTTCCGTGGCAGCGCGCTTCTTCTCAATGAGTCGCGCCGCATAGATCGCAACCTCGTAGAGAAGGATGGTCGGCAGTGCAAGACCGATCTGGGAGAGCGGATCCGGCGGCGTCACGATGGCGGCAATGACGAAGGCAACGACGATGAAATACTTGCGCTTGTCGGCCAGCCACTGGCTTTCCAGAATGCCGACACGCACCAGCAGGCTGGTCACGACCGGCAGCTGGAAGACGAGGCCGAAGGAGAAGATCAGGGTCATGATCAGCCCCAGATATTCCGAGACGCGCGGCAAAAGCGAGATCGCAACGCCGCCCTCTTCAGGCGCCTGCTGCATGGCGAGGAAGAACCACATCACCATCGGCGTAAAGATGAAATAGACCAGCGAAGCGCCGAGCAGGAAGAGGATCGGCGAGGCGACCAGGAACGGCAGGAAGGCTGCGCGCTCGTTCTTGTAAAGACCGGGGGCAACGAACTTATAGACCTGCGAGGCGATCACCGGAAAAGCGATGACCATGGCGCAGAATGCCGCGACCTTCACCTGGGTGAAGAAGAATTCCTGCGGCGCGGTATAGATCAGCTCGGTCTTCGCGACGTCGAGACCGGCCCAGGATACGGCCCATTTGTAAGGGACGACCAGCAGGTTGAAGAGCTGCTTGGCGAAATAGAAGCAGACAAGGAAGGCGACGAAGAAGGCGCCGAGCGCCCACATCAGGCGCGAACGCAGTTCGATCAGATGCTCGATCAACGGCTGGGGCTTGTCGTCCATATCGCCGCTCATGCGCGGTCCTCACTCTTGGGCTTGCGTGCCTTGGGCGCCGGTTTTGCAACTGCCGTCTCGGCCGGGGCCGGCTTGGCGGCTGCCGTCTTCGCCACAGCAGGCTTCGATTTTTTCGGTGGGACGACGACCGGCGCGGCGGCAGCCACAGGCGCCGGTTTCACTGGTTTCGCAGATGCCTTCACCGGAGCATCGGCCTTGGCAGCGGTGTTGGCTGCGAGCTTGCGCTTCACCGGTTTCGTCTCGACCACAGCCGGCGAGATGGCAGCGGGGGCGGAGGTGGCAAGCGCGGTTGGCATTACGGATGCGGCTGCTGGAGCAGCTGCCGGAATGGGCGCTGCCGGCGCGACCGGCTGCTGAGCCAAAGGCTTCAATTCTTCCGGTGGCTCACCGAGGCCAAGAGGCACATCGGGGAGAATCGAGTTCTCCTCATAGCCATCGTCAAGCGGAGCCGGCTTGCCGTTGGGGCGCGTGGAGCGCTCCAGATCCGACTTGATCTCTTGCCCCATCTGGCGGAGCGGATTGAGCGTTTCGCGGATCGTGTTGGCGGGATTGAGCGAACGGATATCGTTGACCGAGTTCTTCAGGTCGTCGAGTTCGGCCTCGCGCAGCGCCTCATCGAACTGGGCGCGGAACTCGCCCGCCGTCTGGCGAAGGCGTTTCGTCATCTTGCCGAAGGCCCGGATCATCGGCGGCAGATCCTTGGGGCCCACCACGACGATCAGGATGACCGCAATCACCAACAGCTCGGTCCAGCCTATATCCAGCATGCAAACGGGCTCCTGATGCCACGCCATGGCGCCTCAAGACGGGCGCCGGTCTTCCAAGATTTCAACGAAGAACGGGCAGCCCGAAGAGCCGCCCGTCCAATCGGCGAAAGCCGATCACTTTACCTCGTCGGCCTTGTGGTCGACCGTCTTCGTCACGGTGGGCTGTGCGTTGGAGGCGGTCTGCTTTTCGCTCTCGTCCTCTTCGCTGATGCCCTTCTTGAAGCTCTTGATGCCCTTGGCAACGTCACCCATCAGTTCCGGGATCTTGCCGCGACCGAAGAGAAGCAGGACAATCGCCAGAACGATGATCCAGTGCCAAATGCTAAACGAACCCATGCCTGCCACTCCTTAGATTTGCGTTTCCCCGATGTAGGGGCTTTGCGGTGTCTTTTCAAACACCAAAATGTCTTTGGGCTCAACCGCAATCGTGACGTCACGCACACCCGGCGACAAGATATCGGCCCTGATGCGGGCGCGAACGGGGCGCTCCGTGCCGGGGACGGCAAGATCGAGCAATTCGACCACGCCGAGGAAACGGCGGGCAATGATGCGGGCGGGAATGTTGCCACCGCTTTCGCGCACCGAGACGCCGGAGAGGCGAACGGCCACCTCGACCTCCGCGCCCTCGGCGATCCCGCCGGAATCGGCCGCTCCCAGTGGCGTCTCGACCCGTCCACCACGAACGCGGCCCGAGAATTCATTGATTTCGGAGAAGAAAGCGGCAGCGAAGATATCCTTCGGGCGACGGTAGAGATCGTCCGAGGTTCCGACCTGCACCAGGCGCCCATTTCGCAGGAGCGCGATGCGGTCGGCCATGCGCATGGCCTCTTCGGCGTCGTGGGTCACAACGACAGCGGTCGCGCGGGTTTCACGAAGAATTGCGAGCGTGTCAGCCCGCACCGTGTCCTTGAGACGCGAGTCGAGGCCGGAGAATGGCTCGTCCATCAAAAGCACGCTGGGGCGCGGTGCAAGCGCTCGCGCGAGTGCCACGCGCTGCTGCTCGCCGCCCGAAAGTGCATGCGGGAATTTGTCCGCGTAGTGGGCAAGACCAACGCGCTCCAGGGCGGCCATGGCCTCTGCCACCGCATCCTTGCGGGGGAGCGCCGTCAGGCCGAAACGCACATTGTCGAGCACGCACATATGGGGAAACAGGGCGAAGTCCTGGAACATCAGGCCGATGCCGCGCTTTTCCGGCGGCAGGAAGGTCTGGGGTCCAGCGACTTCGCGATCATTGATCACCACACGCCCGGACGCCTGGGCCTCAATACCGGCGGCGATCCTGAGCAGTGTCGTCTTGCCGGAACCGGAGGGCCCGAGCAGACAGAGCACCTCACCCGGTTCCGCCGTCAGTGACAGGCCGCGGATCGTATCCTTGCCGTGATAGCGGTGGTGGATGTCCTCAAACGTCAGACGCGCGGCAAAGGTCACGCCCGCCGTGCGCTGGCCGTCTCCATGCTGGGTCTTCGCTGGGTTCATTCTGCCGTCCGCGCGGATCAGGCCGGATCGTCGCGGATCTCTGCACCGCAAACGAGCCCGGCATCACCGGTCACCGTTGAAAAAGCTGACCCTATTCCTCTGCTTCACCGCCCGGAGTCAAGAGGCCGAGCTCTTCGAGATCGAGCTGAGTAATCGGATCTTCCTCGTCGGTCAGATCGTCATGGCCCATCGGAAGGGGAATGTTGAAGTTTGCCGGGATCCGGCCCGAGAGCAGCCCTGCCCCCTTCAACTCTTCGAGACCGGGCAGATCGCGCAGCTCTTCCAGCCCGAAATGGTCGAGGAAATCCCTGGTCGTGCCTAATGTCACCGGGCGGCCCGGCGAACGGCGGCGCCCGCGAAACCGGACCCAGCCCGCCTCCATCAGCACGTCGAGCGTACCCTTGGAGGTCTGTACGCCTCTGATATCCTCGATCTCGGCGCGCGTCACCGGCTGGTGATAGGCAATGATCGCCAGAACCTCGAGGGCGGCGCGCGAGAGCTTCTTGACCTCGGCCTCATCATTGCGGATCGCAAAGGAGAGGTCGGCTGCCGTGCGGAAGGCCCAATGGTCGTCGACCTGCACGAGGTTCACGCCCCGTCCGGCATACTCTTCCTTCAACTGGTGCAAGACCTCAGTAGCAATAATGCCGCGCGGCAGACGCTCTTCGATGAAGGAGGTCGAGACCGGCTGAGCCGAGGCAAAGACCAGGGCTTCGGCAATCCGCAGCGCCTCGCGCCGGTCGAGTTCGGCACGCAAGGATGCGGAGTGACCGCCATCCTCTGCGTCCACACCGTCTTCCGGCTCGAGATCATCGACATCGACCATATCAGCCTCACTCCACCGATTTCAAAGCTTCGGCCTTGGGGCCGCTGCGCATGTAGATCGGCTGGAAGGCGCCGTCCTGGCGGATTTCGAGGCGGCCTTCGCGGACCAGTTCGAGGGAGGCCGCAAAGGAACTCGCGATCGCCGTCACCCGATCCTCAGGGCTTGGCAGGTATCGCAGAAGGAAATGGTCGAGCGCGGTCCAGTCGGAGATCTCGCCGATCATCCGGGTCAGGATGCTGCGCGCATCCGACAGCGACCAGACCCTTCGCCTCTCTATCGTCACCTGCATGACCGCCTGGCGCTGACGAATTAGCGCATATGCAGTGAGCAGATCGTAGAGCGAGCCCTCGTAGGCGCTGTTGGCACGCGAAGGCACGTGCTCCGGCATGCCACGAGGATGCACATCGCGACCGAGACGGTTGCGGTTGATGAGCCGGGTCGCCGCTTCGCGCATGGCTTCCAGCCGCTTCAGGCGGAAAGCGAGCGTCTGCGCCATCTCCTCACCGGAGGGACCATCGTCCTTGGCCTGCTGCGGGATCAGCAGGCGCGACTTCAGATAGGCGAGCCACGCGGCCATGACGAGATAGTCGGCCGCGAGTTCGATGCGGATGCGTCGGGCGCTGTCGATGAACAGAAGATATTGTTCGGCGAGCGCCAGCACGGAAATGCGGGCGAGATCGACCTTCTGGTTGCGCGCGAGAAAAAGCAGCAGATCGAGTGGCCCTTCGAAGCCGGCGACGTCGATCAACAGCGCCGGATCACTCGCGGCCCTGTCTTCGGCGGTGTCCTGCCACAGGCTGTCCATCGGCGTCGGCGCCGGCGTTTCCCCTTGCGAGGGCCGGTTGACGATCGTCGGCTGGACGGGGCCACGTACCATCAGGCCACCGCCATCAGGTTGGCAAATTCGTCGCGAAGTGCCTGCTCGTCGGAAGCATCCGGGCCGAAAAATGCAGCCTCGACGGCATCCGCCCGCTCACGTGCGCGACCGGAGAGTTCTGAGACGGCAGCAGCGACGGCCTTCATCTCGTCCATATGGCCATGGCAATGCAGGACGACGTCGAGTGTCGCGGCAATCCGAACCGCGCGTTCGCCGATCGTGCCTTCCAGCGCATTCATCGAGATATCGTCAGACATGAGCAGTCCCTCGAAGCCGATCGCCTTGCGCACGATCTCCTCGGTGACGATGCGCGAGGTCGAGGCCGGACGATCTGGGTCGATGTCGGTATACACGACATGGCAGCTCATGCCCATCAGCTCCTGCGCCAGCGCCTTGAAGGGCACGAAGTCATGCGCCTCGAGTTCGGCGCGCGGAACGGTCACAACGGGCAATTCGTGGTGGCTGTCGGCCATGCCACGACCATGGCCCGGCATGTGCTTCATGACGGGCAGCACGCCGCCGGCCTTCAGACCATCGGCTGCTGCCTGCCCCATCTTCGCGACCACATACGGATCGTTCGAATAGGCGCGGTTGCCGATCACATTCGACGCCCCCTCGATCGGCACGTCGAGCACCGGCAGGCAGTCGACATTGATGCCAAGGCGATAAAGATCGAAGGCGTGCAGGCGTGACATCAGCCACGCGGCGCGCAGCCCCTTTTCCACGTCCCGATCATAAAGTGCGCCCAGATCAGCGCCGGAGGGATAACGCGGCGCGATCGGTTCACGGATGCGCTGCACGCGCCCGCCTTCCTGATCGATCAGGACCGGAACTTCGGCACCGCCGCCCACAGTCTCGCGCATTTCCGCGACCAGATCCTTGACCTGTTCCGCCTCGCCGATATTGCGGCCAAAGAGGATGAACCCCCATGGCTGCTCATCGCGATAAAATGCCTTCTCATCAGCGCTCAAGCGCTGGCCGAGGCATCCGAGGATCATGGCTTTGGCGGGACGGGATTGTGCTGTCATGGGGAGACCATATCGGTGGGGATGAAAAAGCCGAAGGGACCGGGAGCGAGCGCCGAGCCCTCATACACAAGAAAAGAGGCGGAACACGCGGTTCCGCCTCTCGAAACGTTAGCAATCAAGCCAGATCAGCGCGAGACGAGGCAGCTGCCGCCGGCAGAGCGATACTGTTCGCAGAGTGCCACAGCCGCATCCTTGGAGCCTGCAACGACGCGCACGCGGTAGAAGGTGCCCTTGCCAGGGATATCCGCCTGGCGGATTTCCCAGGGCTTGCCGCCCAGCACGTTGCCGAACTTCGAAGACAGGTTGCGATAGCTTTTCTGCGCATCGGCTTCAGACGGCAGCGAGGCGATCTGGATCCCGTAGCTTCCGGCAGGTGCAGCCGTTGCGGGTGCAGCAGCAGCGGGCGAAGCGGCGGCCACTTCAGCCGGTGCCTGGGCCTGCTCAGCAGGTGCGGTCGCTGCCGGCTGGGCCGGACGCAGATTGCCCTGATCGGTCACGGTGCCCACGACATTGACCGGCTGATCCGCAGGACGGGTTGTCGGGATCGGGGCGCGTGGAGCGGTCGGATCGGCGGCAGCCGGCGATGCGATCGCCTCGGCGACGGACTGAGCTTCGGTAGTCGCCGGTGTTGCCGCAGCCACCTCGGTCGCAGCGGTCGCCGTTGCGGCAGGTGCAGCAACAGCCGTTGTCGCCTCAGCCGGGCCACCCGGCGTGACCACGCGTGTATCGACGGTACGGACGGTATCGCCAGTGGCGGTTGGCACGCTCGGCGGCGCCAGAACCGGTGTTCCGGAGTCCGTCTGTGCTGGCTGGGCGGCTGCCGTTTCGACCGGTGCCGCTGCCGGCTCTGCCGGTACTTCCTGGGCGACCAGAGTGCCGTCCGGACGGACGATCATCGTGCGGACCTTGCGCGGCGTGATGGTCGTGGGATCCTCGGCGGCTGCCTGCTGCGGCTGGCCATCGGGGAGAAGGCGTGGATCCTCGGTCTCGCCGACCGGGGTCGCCAACTGATCGTTCTCGCCTTCCATCGGCAGGTTTTCGGGGATCAGCGTGCGCTGAACCACGTCAACAGGCTCTTCTTCCGATGAGATCAGGCTCGGCTGCTTGGGGTCTTCGACGCCATTGCCGGCCACCCGGTCATAGACCGCCTTGTCCTGGTTCGGAACGGACTTGCCACCCGGATCTTCCGGCACGATCTTCACCGGGGACTTGTCAGCCGCGATCACCTGCGGCTCGCCGCTGGTCAGCGTGCCGACGGCGCCCGTGCCCAGCCAGGCGTAAAGGCCACCGGCGCCTGCGAGCAGGAGCACGGCGGCAGTGCCCGCCATCAGGTAAGGCTTGAGACGGCGAAAGCGGAAACCCTGACCTTCACCGGCGATGGTGATATGGCCGCGGCTTTCCGGCTCCAGCGCGTTTTGCGATGTCATGCTGCTGCGGAAATCTTCTTCCAGCGCCTTTTCGAAGGCGTCGAAATCGTCGAGCGGTGCAGCTTGTGCGCGGGGTGCAGAGGCCACAGGTGCCGCCATCGGCGCGGCAACACGACTGGTCGCGATCGGCGTTGCCTGCGGCGGTGCGACAGGCTCCTCGAACAGCGTGGCCAGTTCGGCATCGATGTCGATGTCGTAATCCGGCTGTGCAGGCTGGGCTGGACGGACGTCGGCAACAGGAACCTCGGGCACATCCATGCCGCTCAGGGTTTCGAGAAGATCGTCCTGCTCGGAAATCTCGGAAGGATCGAAGCCGAAGCTGTCTTCGACAGGCGCTACTGGTCGCACCGGCGCGCTGCTCTGGACCGGTGCTGGAGCCGATACATAAGCATCCGAGGTCGGGCGCGTGACCGCTGCGGAAAATGCCGAGGCAGGAACCGAAGGCGTTGGCGCAAAGGCCGGCGCGGAGGATCCGGCAAATGCCGATATCGACGGGGCCGCACTTTCGGCACGAACCGGGGTCGCGAAGGCGGCAGCAGCGGCAAAAACTGGTGCTGCGGCAACAGCCGGTGCGATGGTCTGCGGCTGGGGCTTCTGAGGTGCTACATCAAGCTCAGAAAGATCGAGCTCGATATCATCAAGCTGCAGGTCGAATTCCTGGTCCTGGAAGGGATCGAACTCTTCATCGGCGACGACAGCCGGTGCAGCGCGCTGAACCACAGGCTCAGCAGCCTTCGGCGCCACTTCGACCTCTTCGTCGATGGCAAGCTCGTTGAGGAAGTCAAAGTTGAAATCCGGATCTTCGCGTTCAGCAGGGCTTGAAGCCTGCACGGGTGCGGCAACTGCGGGCGCAAAGCGCGGCTCTGCTGCGACGGAAAACGCGGCATCGTCCAGAACAGATGCGGCGGCCAGGGCGGGCGCGCCGACTTCAGCGGTCGGCTGCGAGGCCGGAATGGGCTCCACAGGACCCGCGGCCCAGTCGAAGGTCGCCTTGCCGAAGTCGAGAGCGACAGGCGACTGCGCAACCGAAACGGATGATGCGGCAGGCGCATCGAAATCCGAAAGATCAAATGCCGGGGCAGCGCGCGGCGGCTCGACAGCAATCTCCGGCTCGGCACGGCGAACCGGCTGGGCGGAGAAATTGGCAAGCGGCAAACGCAAACGCGGCGGCTCGGGCTGAACGGCGCGCACAGGAGCCACCGGAACTTCGGGGCGGACATCTGTGTCGGCGACGGCAAATTCGAGTTCGTCGGCGAGATCGAAGTTCACTTCGGGCTCAGCCACGGGCGCAAACGACACCTCTTCGGAGCGAACCTGCAGATCGTGATCGACTGCAGGCAAAGCCGCATCCGCGACATAGGCGTCATCATAGGACACTTCAGGCGCTGCATACTCGACTGGCTCAGGCTCGTAAGCAGGCTCGGGCGCAACATAGGCCACGGGCTCCGGCTCGAAACGGGGCTCCTCGCGATACTGCTGCGGCTGATAAGCCTCAACAGTCGCGGGACGCGACACGACCGGCTCGGGCACGGAGAGCGGAGGCGCATAAGACGACAGCGAAGGCGCAGCCTCATAGCCCTCAAACTCGCGCATCAATTCGTCTTCGAGATTGAAATCGGCCGAACCCATGTCCGGCGCCTGCGGCAGTGTCACCACAGGCTCGCGCTTCAGGGGCTGATCGAATCCGACAATGCGGGCGAGCTCCGCCAACGGATCATCATCCGCGAAACCATCGCCCTGCGATCGCATGTTTGCAGCCTGCTTCTGTACCATACCCTGTTCCACTCACTCACGCGACTCAACGCCTGCCAGCGCAATGTGGGGAATTGGTGACGATACTATCGCATTTCGACCGGAGCTTCGGTGCCAGTAATGGCCAGTCCCGACTTCAACACGGAGGCGACAGCATGCACCAGCCCAAGCCTGGCGATGGTTAATTCTCTATGTTTATCGTTAACAAAGCGTAATTCGGGCGAATCCTTGCCCTTATTCCAGTGAGCATGAAGCGAGCTTGCCAGATCATGCAGGTAAAATGCAAGACGATGCGGCTCCTGCGACAGTGCTGCCGCCTCGATAATCCGCGGATATTCGGCAAGCTTGGCCACCAGCGACAGTTCCGTCGGGTCTTCGATCTGTCCCATTACGGCACTGGCAAGGTCGAGCTTCTCAATTTCGAGATCCGGGAACGCTTCCTTCGCCTGGCGCATGATCGACATGCAGCGGGCATGCGCATACTGCACGTAGAAGACCGGGTTATCCTTCGACTGCTCCGTGACCTTGGCAAAGTCGAAGTCGAGAGGCTCGGAGTTCTTCCGGTAGAGCATCATGAAGCGCACCGAATCGCGGCCGACTTCCTCGACCACTTCGCGCAGCGTCACGAAGTCGCCCGAGCGCTTCGACATCTTGAACGGCTCGCCGTCGCGGTAGAGCTTGACCAGCTGGCAGAGCAGAACTGTGAGCTTTGACTTGCCTTCGGAGACGGCACGATTGACGGCTTCGAGCCGCTTCACATAGCCGCCGTGGTCAGCACCGAGAACATAGATCATCTCGGAGAAGCCGCGGTCGAACTTGTCCTTGAAGTAGGCAACGTCGGCGGCGAAATAGGTGTAGGAGCCATCCGACTTCATCAGCGGACGGTCGATATCGTCACCGACCTCCGTCGAGCGGAACAGGGTCTGCTCACGGTCTTCCCAGTCTTCCGGAAGCTGACCCTTCGGCGGCGGCAGCGTGCCGCGATAGACATGACCCTTGAAGGTCAGGTCATTGATCGCCGTGCGGATCTTCGCAGCATTGTTGGCATGCAGCGTGCGCTCGGAGAAGAAAACGTCGTGATGCACGTTGAGCGTGGCCAGATCGTCACGGATCATGGCCATCATCGCGTCGATGGCCTTTTCCTTGACGATGGCAAGCATCTCCTCTTCCGGCATGCCGTAGAGCTTGGTGCCGTATTCGTCCGCAAGCGCCTTGCCGACCGGAACGAGGTAGTCGCCCGGATAGAGACCTGACGGGATCTCACCGATCTCCTCGCCCAGCGCCTCGCGATACCGCAGGAAGGCCGAGCGGGCGAGCACCTCGATCTGTGCGCCGGCGTCGTTGATGTAGTATTCCTTGGTCACCTCATAGCCGGCAAAGCCGAGCAGGTTGGCGAGCGTGTCGCCAACGACGGCGCCACGGCAATGGCCGACATGCATCGGGCCAGTCGGGTTGGCCGAGACATATTCTACATTGACCTTGTGGCCGGTGCCGACCGTTGAGCGGCCGAAACTCGTTCCCTCACGGATCATCACCGCCAGCAGACGCTGCCAGTAGGCGACCGAGAGGCGAATGTTGATGAAGCCCGGACCGGCGACGTTGACGTCTGCAATATCGGCATCCTGCTTCAGCTTTTCGCCGATCAAGTCCGCGAGCGCGCGCGGGTTCATGCCCATGCCCTTGGCAAGCACCATGGCGGCATTGGTTGCGGCATCGCCATGGCTTGCATCACGCGGCGGCTCTACGACGATGCGGCTGAAGTCGAGGCTGTCGCGCTTCTCGCGCACCGCCTCGATCTCGTCGAGCGCTGCTTTGATCCGGATTTCGAAATCGGCGAAAAGGTTCATGGCGTGTCCCTGCGCGCCGGAGCTCAGCCCCGGCGTTCTCTAAAGAATTTCGTCGGGTGCCTATCGCAATTCGGGAGTCCGGTCAAACAGCTCGCGATGCGTTCGCACCGCATAGGTGTCGGTCATGCCGGCCAGATAGTCGCCGACATGGCGGGCCTTCTGGCCATCATTCAGGCCGGAAATATGGTTGACCCAGAAGTGGCTCTTCATCAGCTTCGGGTCGTTCATATAGGCGTTGAAGAGATCGGTGACGATCTCGGCGGCGGCGGCGCGTATGCGCATGATGTCGGGGTGGCGATAGATGCGGCTGAACAGCAGCTTCTTGATCGCCTTGTCGGTCTCGGCCATCTGATCGGAAAAAGTGGCGATCGTCAACGAGGCCGCCCTGATATCCTCGACGCTCTGGGGTTCGACCTGCTTCAGCCGGTCCTGCGCGACGCCAATCACATCTTCGACCATGCGGGTGATTTGCCGGCGCATGATCTCGTGGGTGAACCTGTCAGGGTCGAGATGCGGATAGCGGTCGCGCACCTCCTTCATCAGGCCGGCGAGGAAGGGCACGTCTTCCAGCATTTCAAAAGTCAGATAGCCGGAGCGCAGACCGTCATCGATGTCGTGGGTGTTATAGGCGATGTCATCGGCAATTGCCGCAACCTGTGCTTCCAGGCCTGCAAAGCTCGCCAGTTCCAGATCATGGATCTCGCAATAATCTAGGATCGGCTGCGGAACGGGACCGCGTGTCCCCTGCCCGTCCTGAGTTTTCAGCGGGCCGTTATGCTTGACCAGACCTTCGAGCGCCTCCCAGGTGAGGTTCAGCCCGTCGAAATCAGCGTAACGCCGTTCGAGCTTTGTGACGATGCGCAGCGACTGGGCATTGTGGTCGAAGCCACCATAGGGCTCCAGCACCTCGTGCAGCGCATCCTCGCCCGTATGACCAAAGGGCGTGTGGCCGAAGTCGTGAACGAGGGCCACACCTTCCGCGAGATCCTCATCGAGCTTCAATGCACGAGCCAGAGCACGGGCAATCTGCGCCACCTCGATGGTGTGGGTGAGACGCGTGCGATAATGATCTCCATCAGGGCCGATGAAGACCTGGGTCTTATGCTTGAGGCGGCGAAAGGCGGTCGTATGGACGATGCGGTCACGGTCGCGCTGGAATTCGGAGCGGGTGAGGCTTCCCCCTTCTTCGAAGAGACGGCCACGGCTCGCCCAGGGATTGGTCGCGTAGACTGCCCGCTCTCCGGTCCCAAAACCCAATGCTGCTTGATCGATCGTCATGCGCGTGCTGCCTGCTCCCCATTGACGCAACTCTTGTGCCTTCATACCTATAGCGGACAAAGCCGCAAGGCGATGCGGGTTCCGAAGGGTCTTCGGGCCGTCTCGCCCGATCAAAAGTCGCGCAATTGCGTGACATTGTGGTGATTTGCGCCGATTAGAACCGTTTTCACCGGACCTTGAACCCGGCAGGAGGCAGAATGAGCACCGAAACCGTTACCCTTTCCGAAGCCGCTGCGAAGCGAATCGCCGCGATCGTCGCCGCCGATGCCGAGAAGCAGGCGCTGCGCGTCTCCGTCGAAGGCGGCGGCTGTTCCGGCTTCTCCTACAAATTCGACCTCGACGGGCAGCCTGCCGGCGACGACATCGTGATCAGCCGTGACGGTGCAACCGTGCTCATCGACCCGATGTCGCTGATCTACATGGCGGGCTCCGAGATCGACTTCGTCGACAACCTGCTTGGCCAGTCCTTTCAGATCAAGAACCCCAATGCGGTGGCGAGCTGCGGCTGCGGCACCAGCTTCTCCGTGTGAGTGCATGATGAAAATTGCCACCTGGAACATCAACGGCGTCAAGGCGCGCATCGAGAACCTGTGCCAGTGGCTGAAGGATAGCGATCCCGATATCGCCTGCCTGCAAGAGATCAAGTCGGTCGACGAAGGGTTTCCGCGTGGGGAAATCGAGGCGCTCGGCTATCACGTCGAGACGCACGGCCAGAAGGGCTTCAATGGCGTCGCGCTTCTGTCGAAGATCAAGCCCGATGAAGTGAATCGCGGCCTGCCCGGTGACGACACCGACGAACAGGCCCGCTTTATCGAAGGCGTTTTCTCTGTCGAAGGCGGCGTGGTGCGCGTCTGCTCGCTTTATCTGCCGAACGGCAATCCGTCCGACGATCCGGTCAAATACCCCTACAAGCTCGCCTGGATGGCAAGGCTCGAAGCCTTCGCCCGTGATCGCATGGCGCTTGAGGAGCCGCTGATCCTGGCGGGAGACTACAATGTCATCCCGGAACCGCATGATGCCAAGGATGCGAGCCAGTGGCTGACAGACGCGCTCTACCTGCCCCAGACGCGGGCGGCCTTCCGCCGTCTGGAGAACCTGGGGTTCATCGACGCGGTCCGCGCCACCAATGACGAGACACCGCTGTTTTCCTTCTGGGACTATCAGGCGGGCGCCTGGCAGAAGAACAACGGCATCCGCATCGACCACCTGATGCTCTCGCCCGAGGCATCAGACCGGCTGCGCTCAACCGCGATCGAAAAACATGTCCGCGCCTGGGAAAAGCCGTCCGACCACGTGCCGGTCGTCGGTCATTTCGCATTCTGAGCTTCAGGACTTCAGCTTGCAGACACGAAAATGGGCGCTGATGCGCCCATTTGCATATCTATAACCCTGCTGACGACGATCTGGCGGATCAGTCGCCCTGCTCGACGACCTGCGGCGCCAAGGCCACCGCCACGCGGCGGTCGTCTTCGGTGGCGAGCGAGAAAGCCCGCTCCTGCAGATCCTGCATCCAGGGACAATCCTTCGGATTGCAACGCTCGAGCGCCGCCGTCAGAAACGCAAGCCCGCGGACGGTTTGGCCTTCTTCAAACAGCACATTGCCGAAGATCGACATGGCGCCGGCGTGACCGCCCTTGCGCGCCATGTTCAGCCACTTCTTCGCCTGCTGGACATTCACGCGGCCGCCCTCGCCGGCCAGGATCATGCGTGCCAGTTGAAACTGCGCTTCTGGCACGCCGAAGGTGGACGCGACCTGGAAGTAGATCTGGCGGGCCTGCGCGAGATCCGCCTTGACGGGGCTGTCGGGAATGCCCTGGCGATAGTAGCGAGCGAGCGACAGCAGCGCGTTGACGAAGAAGCCGGTATCCTCCGACCCGGGCTCGACACCCTCGTTGGCAATCTCGGCATAGATCTTGAAGGCTTCGAAGTCGTTTTCGACCACGCCGTCGCCGGCGGCATACATATTGGCAAGCGCCCAGCGGGAACCGGTATGGCCCTTCTCGGCGGCGTAGCGATAGGCCTCGACGGCCTCTTCCTTCTGGCCCTTCTTGTAGGCGTTGAAGCCGAATTTGAAGAGGTCGAAGGGGCCGGATTCCTTGCTGACGCCAGCGTTCATGTCGAAAGCACGCGCCGATGGGCTCGAGGACAGCAAAAGAGCCGCCGTCAAAAGCACCGCCGAAGACTTCCAGTCAGGTCGCCGCATGGGTCCGCACAATTTCCAAGTCATGATAGACATCAGATCCCCCGCCCCGCATTTACGGCGAGTTCAGCTGTGCCCGTTTCCAAGAATACACTCAACCGATGAATAGACGGTTCATGACCGAACTTGCGGTCGGAGCAGCCGTCATGGCTCCCTGTTGTTCTTGTCTGCATGATCGAGAGATTAGTCTGGATTTCCGGCAAGACCGGGGCGATCGAACATTCGCCTCCGATTTTCTCCGCCAGACCCGCCGACCGCCCCCCAAAAGCGACCGAAGTCATTGCTATCAGCACCCTATTCTTGCCCCAGAGGCTCATGTGAAACTCGTTACACCACCCGACGGAAACAGCGCCTGCCGTCTCTCGCAACACCGGTGCTCTCCGTTTGTGGCGGGAAATGGACAAATTCGGCACAGGCCCGCCCCGCCAAGAAGGATAGGCGCGATGTTGCAGAATCATCACATTCCGGAAAGCTGAAAGACGGGCGGGAGGAAGCGGAAACGAAAGAAGCCCGGACGAGCCGGGCTTCTGATTTGTCAGGTATTGCAAGCTTAGAAGCGAACCTTAAGCGAGGTCGAGACGGCGGCTGCGAGGTCAGTGCCGAAGTCGTAGGAAACCTGCTGGCCGTATGTGACACCATCAACGGTAGTCAATCCTGAGCTACCCGACGTCAACACACTCAGCGCCCCTGCCACGCGGAACTCCACGCTCTCGGTAGGAGTGTAGGCAACTCCAGCTCCGAATGTCCACGTATCGCTCTGAGCTCCAAAGCCTTGCGAAGTTCCGCGGTCCCAAGTCACAGAACCAGCAACACTCCATTGCTCATTGAGCTTGTGTCCGATACCGCCGGAAACGGTCCAGCCGTCCCGATAGGCGAGGTCCAGCGAAGTGGCTTCAGGCGAGGTCGTGCCAACAGCGTAAAACGGGATCCGCTGAAGCTGACTCCAGTCAACCCATTTGACAGAACCAAACGCAAGCCAATCAGGCGCGATGCCGGATTGAAGCTTCAACTCAACCGTGTCTGGCATAGCAGTTGCCCCGTACACGTTTGTCACTCTTCCAAGCAGCGGATTTGTCGCGTCGACGATGGACGGAACTCCACGAAGATCAAGAGTCCCCGTGATGTCATCCAGCTCGACTTCACTGTTGTAGACTAAACTAGCACGGAGAGCGTACTCCGGGATCTCGTACGCAGCGCCAATGCGCCAACCGTAACCATCCCCCTCCAGATCCAAACGGCCTACGCCCGTGCCCAAATTGGCCGGCAACTGTGCAACAAGACGCTCCTTAAATCCGTACACCTCTTGATAAAACGCCCCCCCAATCAGCCTGAACTTGCCAGGACCGGCATCCACGCTGTAAGAGCATGTCAGACCATAGTTATTGCTGCTTACCTTTGTTTCAGCGTTATCGTTAGCCCCCGCCCAGTTAAATCCCGGGTTCGTGTGAGCGCCCCAAGGCTGCGAGTAATCCGCCATACAAGCGACTACGTCCGAAAAGCCCGCCTTAACCCCCAACCGTGGAATGAAATAGCTTTCGGTTTCGTCTGCCGATTGCGAACGTGTATTCAAGTTGCCGTTAGCGTTGACCGTATCTCGAACGTTGTTCAATTCCCGCTGCGGAGCCACGTAAACCACGCCGCTTTCAAACACATACTGACCCGGATCGAACAGAAGGTCGATGTTGTAACCGGCCCGTTCAAGACCGCCAGCCTGCGCGCCTCCCACGAATGCGCATGCTGCGATCAGCCCAAGGGCGGTGGTCTTCATCAAGTGGTTCGCCATGTCTCTCCCCAATTCAGGCAAAACTGTGATTTTGCATACTAATCATGTGCGACAGGATGGCAATCGGGTGATGTGCGTCACAGCCATGTTCCATCGCAGAAATTTTTACGTAATGTTTTTGACATGCATGGCAAACGCGCCGCGACTTGGATGAATTTTGCGCCAAGAAAGCCTCTTGAACAGACTATTGGCAAATCATTCCAACCCCAGGCAACGCCGTTGCAGGTTCGCAACAGATCAGCCAGTGATCATGAAGAACGAAATTTGGGCACTTGCACAGCGCCTGATCGTCTCCATGCCGTTGTCGCGACATATATCGGTCAGAATCGTTATGCATCTCAACAAATTCTACCTCCCATGCTTCCCTGCAGCGGCAAAGCAAAAGGCCGGATCTGAGACCCGGCCTTTAGAATTTCATTCCCAAACAGGAATGGCTCAGCCGGCCTCGAGAACCCGCTTCAGCGCTGTCTCCAGGCTCGCCTTCTGCACTTCCAGTTCCTGATAGCGCTCGCGTTCGGCGGCGACGACGTCCGGATTGGCGTTGGCAACGAATTTCTCGTTGTTCAGCTTGCCGGAGATGCGGGCCATCTCCTGGTCGACCTTGGTGATCGCCTTTTCGATGCGCGCCTTCTCGGCGGAGAGATCGATCAGGCTACCCAGCGGCAGGCAGGCTGTCGCCTCGCCGACCACGATCTGGGCGGCGCCCTTCGGTGCGACATCAGCCACGCTGATGGCCTCGACGCGGGCGAGACGCTTGATCGCCGCATCGTGACGGATCAGCCGTTCCTGCGTCACGCCATTGGCACCAACGACGACCAGCGGCGCTGTTGCACCCGGCGGCACGTTCATTTCGGAACGGGCCGAGCGGATGCCTGTCACGAGGTCGATCAGCCAGTTGATGTCGGCCGCCGAATTCTCGTCGGAGAATTCTGGCTTCGGCCAGTCGGCATGGCAGAGCAGAGTGTCGCGCGACGCGCCCTCTGCCGCCGTATGCGTCCAAAGCTCTTCCGTCATGAAGGGCATGAAGGGATGCAGCAGCTTGTAGGTTTCTTCGAGCACATAGGCCGCACAAGCCTGGGCTTCCTTCTTCGCCGCTTCATCCTCACCCATGAAGACAGGCTTCAGCAGCTCCAGATACCAGTCGCAGAACTGGTTCCAGACGAAGCGGTAGAGGCTGCCGGCAGCATCGTTGAAGCGGTAGCTTTCGATCGCTTCCGTCACTTCGCGTTCGGTGCGCGCCAGTTCGGTGAGGATCCAGCGATTGATCGCGAGCGATGTCGTCTCGGCTAAGAAGCTCGGATCCGCCTTAACGCCGTTCATCTCGGCAAAACGGGTCGCGTTCCAGAGCTTGGTGCCGAAGTTGCGGTAGCCGGCAATGCGGGCTGGGTCGAGCTTCACGTCGCGGCCCTGGGCTGCCATGATGGCGAGCGTAAAGCGCAGGGCGTCCGCGCCATATTCGTCGATCAGTTCCAGCGGGTCGATGACATTGCCCTTCGACTTCGACATCTTCTGGCCGGCCTTGTCGCGCACCAGCGCGTGGACATAGACCGTGTGGAAGGGCTCGACCGGATTGCCGTCTTCGTCCTTCATGAAGTGCAGGCCCATCATCATCATGCGGGCGACCCAGAAGAAGATGATGTCGAAGCCGGTAACCAGCACATCGGTCTGGTAGTATTTCGCCAGTTCCGGCGTATTGTCCGGCCAGCCGAGCGTCGAGAAGGGCCAGAGTGCCGACGAGAACCAGGTGTCGAGCACGTCCTCGTCGCGGGTCAGGATCTCGCCGGGCTTAAAGTTTTCGAGCTTCTCCTCGACCCAGGCCTTCCAGGGGCCTTCATGGGCGATGTAGTGCTGGATCGCCGAATGCAGCGCCTCTTCCTCGGTCTTCTCGACGAAGACCTGACCGTCAGGGCCGTACCAGGCCGGAATCTGATGACCCCACCAGAGCTGACGCGAAATGCACCAGGGCTCGATGTTTTCCATCCACTCGAAGTAGGTCTTTTCCCAGTTCTTCGGCACGAAGTTGGTGCGGCCCTCGCGAACGGAGGCGATCGCCGGCTCGGCCAGCGTCTTGGCGTCGGCAAACCACTGGTCGGTCAGCATCGGCTCGATGACGACGCCGGAGCGGTCGCCGAAGGGCTGCATGATCTTCTTGTTCTCGACGAAGGGAATGTCATTGCCCTCGTCATCCTTGGTGGTGACGGTGAGACCCTCAGAGTTGATCGCGTCGACGATGCGCTTGCGGGCTTCGTAACGGTCGAGACCACGATACTCTTCCGGAACCAGATTGATGTCGTCGACCTCAGCCTCGTTCGGCAGATGGCCGGACTTGGCGATTTCAAGCGCCCGTGCTGCGTAGACGGCATAGTCCTCGCCGTCGTCACGCATCTTTGCCTGGGTATCCATCAGGCGGTAAAGCGGGATCTTGTTGCGGCGGGCGACCTGATAGTCGTTGAAGTCATGCGCACCGGTGATCTTGACGGCGCCGGAGCCGAACTTCGGATCCGGATATTCGTCGGTGATGATCGGGATCAGACGGCGATGCTCCTTCGGTCCGACCGGGATCTCGCAGAGCTTGCCGACGATCGCGGCGTAACGCTCATCCGAGGGGTGAACGGCAACCGCGCCGTCGCCGAGCATGGTCTCAGGTCGCGTCGTCGCGATCGAGATGTAGTTGCGCTCTTCCTGGAAGGTGATGTTGCCGTCCTCATCCTTCTCGACATAGGTATAGGTCGCACCACCGGCGAGCGGATATTTGAAGTGCCACATATGGCCTTCAACTTCCTTGTTCTCGACTTCGAGGTCGGAAATCGCGGTCTCGAACTTCGGATCCCAGTTGACCAGCCGCTTGCCGCGATAGATCAGGCCTTCCTTGTAGAGCGTGACGAAAACTTCAAGAACGGCGGCCGACAGGCCCTCGTCCATAGTGAAGCGTTCGCGCGACCAGTCGCAGGAGGCGCCGAGACGCTTCAGCTGGTTGAAGATCAACCCGCCCGATTCTTCCTTCCACTCCCAGACCTTCTCGATGAAAGCTTCGCGGCCCATGTCGCGGCGCGATAGGTTCTGGCCGTTTTCGGCGAGCTTGCGCTCTACCACCATCTGGGTCGCAATGCCTGCGTGGTCCATGCCCGGCTGCCACAGCACGTCCTTGCCGCGCATGCGCTCGAAGCGGACCATGATGTCCTGCAGCGTGTTGTTCAGCGCATGGCCCATGTGCAGCGAGCCGGTCACGTTCGGCGGCGGGATCACGATGGTGAAGGTATCTTCGCCCGGCTTGGCGTTGGCACCGGCCCGGAAGGCGTCCGCCTCTTCCCAGGCTTTCGCGATCTTCGGTTCGACGGCGGCTGAATCATAGGTCTTTTCGAGCATTTTCCGACCGGATTTTCGAGTTCTGGATGTGGGTTGGTAAATAGGACTGGCAAAACCAAGTCAATAAAAAAGGCCGCTCTTGCGAGCGGCCCATGATCCCGAAAGGGACTAGTGTCAGCGTCGCGGGCCGCGGGCGACGCGTTCGATTTCTTCGCGCACGAGGCGTTCCACCAGCGTCGGCAGGTTGTCGTCCAGCCAGTCCTTCAGCATCGGGCGCAGCATTTCCTCAGCCATTTCATCGAGCGAGCGGCGCTCGGTGCCGTCGAAGGCGGCGGCGAGTTCCGAGAAGGACCGCGAGACCTGTTCAACGGTCGCAGCAGACACCAGCGCCGTCAGGTCGCGGCCTTCGCTTTCCCGCTCCGTGCGGATGTCAAATTCCGGCGCTTCAATAGATACGTCCTCAAGCACTTCCTGTGCAGGCTCCGCAACAACAGGTGCGGCGCGCTCGACGCGCACCTCAACCGAAGCGATACGAGCCATCGGGGCTTCCGGTGCCGCAAAGGTCGCGTGCTGCTCATCGGACTGGGCGTGCAGAGGGGCGGACATCACGGGCTCGGCCGGCAGCGATGCGCGCAGATCCGGGTGACGGATCTCGGCAAGCCGCGCCGTCATCGACGGCACATCGGCGGAGCGAACTTCGCGCGCGTCCGCAGCCGGCTCACGACGCAGGGCTTCCGGCATGCTTGGCATGTCCGGACGGCTTGTCGCCTGAACGGGACGCTCCATGCGCTCGGAGGCCGAGCGGACGCGGGCTGCGAGGTCGGCAAGCGAGACGCTTTTCGGCATGTCTTCCGCCTGAGACTGCGGCGCTTCGCGACGCGGCTCGGCTTCGACGCGCGGAACCTCGCGCTCGAACATCGGGAACGAAGGGCCGGCATCGTTGGCTGCGATAAAATCGCCACCGTCATAGCCAAGATCGGCCTCACCGGCGCCGTCCTCGTCTGCGAAATGCGACGGGTCCTGCGACAGGCTTCCGCCATTCACCGGATCGTTGCTTTCGATGATCCGGCGGATGGATGCCAGGATCTCTTCCATGGACGGTTCACGCGCTACGCTTGGCTGAGCCATACTAATCCCCGTTGTCCTCAGAAACTTCGGCCGCGTCGGTTTTCGCCGGGCCGATTCGCGCTCACCCTAGGATACGCGCTTGCCGAAAAAAATCACGCCCTGACAGGGAATTGCCGTGATGCACAACTTTGTTGCGTCGACGCAAAAAGGCCCGCACGCGGCGGGCCCTGTAGCACTCGTCTGAAAGACTGAGATCAGAAGACGAATTCAGCCGCCTTGCGGAAGCCCGGCAGCGGCTTGATCGCCGCATTGAAATATTCGGTGTAGGAGGTGATGCCGCCATTCTTGACGTAGAGGCGCGCACGCGCCGCGTTGCCATAACCGACGACAGCCACGAGCCGGCCCCCCTCGCGGAGCTGCGACAGAAGCGCTTCCGGCATTTCCTCGATCGCACCATTGACGAAGATCACGTCATAGGGCGCCTCGGCCGCATAGCCGCCTTCGAGCTTTGCAGAGACCACGGCGACATTGTCGTAGCCCAGTTCGGAGAGCTTTTCGGTCGCCTTGGTCACCAGCGCCTCGTCGCTTTCGGTCGCGACAACAGAGCCCGAGAGCAGCGAGAGCAGCGCAGCCGCGTAACCTGCGCCACAGCCGATCTCCAGGACGACGTCATCCTTCGTGATGGCGGCCAGCTGCAGGAGCTTGGCGAGCGGCGACGGCTCCATGATGTAGCGCGGCGGGTTGCCGTTCTGTGCCGGACAGACCAGCATGTCCTCGTCGATGTAGGCGAGCGGCTTCAATTCGGCTGCGACGAAAGCTTCGCGCGGCACCGAAAGGAAAGCGTTCAGCACGGAATGGGACGTGACGTCCGTGGTCCTGATCTGGTTGTCCACCATCTTGGTGCGTGCTGCTGCGTAATCCATCATCTTATTCGCGCCCCGTATCGACCGGCCATAGCGGCAATTAACCCCCGTGTCTTTAATTGCAGGCAGAGGCGCTTTCAAGCCGGTCGACGCCTCGCACACCATAATATCGCGGCTGCGCGCTATCGCAGCCGCGCGGGAGCCGGATCAGTCGGCCAGCGTGTAGCTGTCGCTCTCGCAGAAATCGACTTCATCACGCACGTCATAGAAGCTGTCATCTTCGAAGACCGCGCGGATCTTGTAGACGCAGGCGTCGCTGCCATCGGCAATGGTGAGCTTCCGCGTCTGGCCGCCATAGAGCCCCTTTTTCTTCAGAAGCTCCGAGCGCGTGCCGCCATCGGCCGGCGTCGCATAAAACTGAACGATCATGTTCGGGGTCTGGTTGTCGAGTGTAAAGGAGAGATTGTCGGCGAGCGCCGGAGAGGCGGCGAGACCAAGAAGGGTTGCAGCAAGAAGTGAAAAAGTGTTGCGCATGAGAGAAGCTCCGATTGCAGGAGACCAGCTCATGAAAGAGCCTCTCTGCCGGCGCAATCGGGTGGATCGGCCAAGATCGGGCGCACCTGCGCCTGTAGCGGGATCGGCTCAAGATTGGCCGATCGCAGGCACAAAGCGATGCGGCCGACAGCGATGTCGACAACTCAAGACTTCAGTTTTTCACGAAGGTTCGGATGGAGGCCTCGCCCGGAATTGAACCGGGGTACAAGGATTTGCAGTCCTCTGCGTCACCACTCCGCCACGAGGCCATCCGAGTAGAAAAGTGCGTGTGGTGGGCGGCATTTAGAACGGATCGAGAGTGAGCGCAAGGGGAAATTCATCAAATCTCGCGGGGTCGCTGTGGATGCCGGAAAGCGCCCCATCCGGCCGGTGTCAGGCGTCCGCGCGCCAGCGGCGGCGATCGAGCAGGCGGGTCGCTGCCATGGCGCTTGCGGCTTCTGCGAGCCGCACGGGGTCCGTGACACCCGAGGTGTAAAGCCGGATCACGGCCTTGCCCACCGCTTCGCGATGGCCGTCGTCCCGATGCTTCAGATCGCCGCGTTCGGCAGCGCGCATCGCGAGGTCGATAATGTGGAAATCGCTCGGCGTCAGAATCATGGAACTCCCCGCCTGGATGCAATGGTTCATTTGGTATCACCTTTCAGGGAACGAAACGGCGAGTGCCGTGTTCTGTATCCCGATCGAATCCGACCACCTTAATGAACCCTTACCAACGGGTCATTTCACTATGACATGTGCCTCCCCTTATCCGGGAGGTCAGTTTCCGCGTCCTGTCCCTGATCCGCTCTTCCGTCGGCTCCACCAGACCGTCAACCGACGACGGCGGCGGCGGACGGCGGGAATATCATGCGACAGCACGATCAGGCCGAGTGGCACCATCCAAAAGCCCAGGATGGGGAGAAAGCCGAGAAATCCGCCGCCGACCAGCGCGGTGCCGGTTACGATTCGACCGGCGCGCGAGCGCGGCACCGGAATTTCGAGCCCGCCCAAGACGAGACGCCCGCGCGCATGATCAAGGCGGTAGCGGCGTTCGGGCATGCTAAAAACTCCTCGATTTCAGGGGATTCCTAGCCCCTTTCAGCGCCCCAGCAGATGGTGTGTCCCCATATAAAAACAAGAGGATGACATTTTTTTTGAAAAACCGCTTGGCAAACGCGGCGAGCATCAGTATTACCCCGCTCACACCGCGGCAAGCGGCTGTTCCCTGGTAGCTCAGCGGTAGAGCATTCGACTGTTAATCGACAGGTCGCCGGTTCGAATCCGGCCCGGGGAGCCATCTTATTCCAAGGCCCGCGCCTCAATAGGCAGCGGGCCTTTTGGTTTTTGTGGCCTTGCGATCGAAACTATCAGTTCTCGCATAGTGATTCCGGCAGTCGCCTCGAAACCCCCTCTTCACCTTTCGCTGTTATCTCCACTTGTAACGAAAAGGCATGCAAGGAGGACGGCCGATGTGGCTCGAGCTTCACGACGGGGACGGCTTTCCCTTCTACGTCAACATGGACAATGTGGTGGATTTCCGCTGGTACGAGCGGGAGGGTTATACCTGCCTGCTGACGACCGCGCCGGTCGCTGAAAAGCTGCATCGCCTTTATGTGCGCGAAAACGCCCAGCAGATCATGTCCATGATCCGCGCCGAGCAGGCCCGCCGCGCGGCTCCCGACCGCTCCGCCGCCTGACGGCCACCTCCCGGGGCTCACAATCGGCAACGCAGAATCGTGATCGCGGCGTGATCCCCTGACCGTCGCGTTTCGTATGGCTAGAAAAGCCAACGAAGAAGATATTGCATGCCCCATACCTCCTCCAAGACCCTCATCCTCTGGTTCCGCAAGGATCTCCGGCTTGGCGACAATGCCGCGCTCGCGACCGCAGCCGCCGAGGGTTTTCGCATTCTGCCTCTTTATATCCGCGAGCCTGAGGACGCCGGCACCGGGCCGCTTGGGGCCGCTCAGGCATGGTGGCTGCATCACTCGCTCACGGCATTGTCCAAAAGCCTTGAAGATCACGACTCACGGCTCACGTTCCGCAGCGGCTCTGCCGAGACCGTGCTTGCCGCGCTGATCAAAGAGACGGGTGCTTCTGCTGTCTTCTGGAATCGCCGCTATGATCCGCCAGGCATCGCCATCGACAAGGCCTTGAAGGCAAAGCTGATCGCGGACGGGATCGACGTGCGCACCTTTGCCGGCCAGATCCTCCATGAGCCGACCAAGCTCAAGACCGGTGCTGGCGGCCATTTCCGCGTCTACACGCCCTTCTGGAAGGCGCTTGACGGCTCCGGCGAGCCGCACGAGCCGATCCCGGCGCCGAAGGCCCTGCCCGCCCCCGATCACTGGCCGAAGAGCGAGGCGCTCGACAGCTGGGACCTTTTGCCAACAAAACCCAATTGGGCCGAAAGCTTTGAAGGACATTGGCAGCCCGGCGAAGCGGGAGCCCAGACACGGCTCGCAGACTTCGTCGAAAAGGGCCTCAAGAACTACCGCAACGGACGCGACCTGCCGGCCAGCGAACACGTCTCGCGGCTTTCGCCGCATCTGGCGCTCGGCGAAATTTCGCCAGCAACGCTCTGGCATGCGACACGCGGCCTGCCAGACAGCTATCCACTCGACGATGTCATCCATTTCCGCAAGGAGGTCGTCTGGCGCGACTTCTCCTATCACCTGCTCTTCCACTTCCCGGATCTCGCAACGAAAAACTGGAACGCCAAATTCGACGCCTTCCCCTGGCGCGACGCGCCGGACCTGCTTCAAAAATGGCAGAAGGGCCAGACCGGCTATCCGATCGTCGATGCCGGCATGCGCCAGCTCTGGCAGACCGGCTGGATGCACAACCGCGTGCGCATGATCGTCGCTTCCTTCCTGATCAAGGACCTCTTGATCGACTGGCGGGAAGGCGAGCGCTGGTTCCGCGACACGCTCGTCGACGCCGACCCGGCGTCCAATGCCGCCAGCTGGCAATGGGTCGCCGGCTCCGGTGCCGATGCCGCCCCCTTTTTCCGCATCTTCAACCCGACCAGCCAGGGCGAGAAATTCGACCCCGAAGGCCAATATGTCCGCCGCTTCGTGCCGGAGCTGAAGGACATGCCGAACAAATTCATCCACAAGCCATCAGAGGCGCCGCTGACGGTGCTGAAGGAGGCGGGCGTGAGCCTCGGCAAGACCTATCCGCTGCCGATCGTCGATCACGGTAAGGCCAGGGATGCGGCGATGACGGCGTTTCAGGGGCTGAAGGCGGAGTTATGAGTGTGGGATTGTTTCAACAATACGATCGACTTCATAAATTGTAAATTTCTGAGTTTGTAACCTGGGCTTGCACTCACAAACTGTCTCCAAGGTCAGACAAGCACAATGAAAATCGAAGCATCAGACATAGACATTTCAAAATTATTGAAGATGGGGGTGATAGTAATCCCACGCTTCCAACGACCATACTCATGGAAAAACGACAATATTCGCGAATTCTGGGCAGACATTACCGGCTCAGAAGAAAGCGGATATTTCATCGGATCAATGGTCATATACTCAATGAAACAAGATAGGTTTGGCGTTGTTGACGGACAACAGCGCTTGACCACCATTACAATTTTGCTCTGCGTAATTCGCGACATCTTGGATTCACTGGGCGAAAAAGAACTTGCCCAGGGAGTTCACAACTATATTGAAACACGCGACAGAGACAACATTAAAAGCTTTATTCTGAAAACGGAAACATCGTACCCGTATCTCCAAGACAAAATCCAACGGTATGGCGAACCAGAACTGGACATTGTCCCCCGGGAAGAAGAGCAGAGACTTCAGCAGGCTTACAATACACTTTACAAACTAGTGGATGAACATACGCGCCGAGCATCAGATGGCTTGCTTTCGAAAGAAGAAAAAAACGCCTCTAAGGTTGGTGCACTGAAAGATCTCAGAGAGCTAGTTTTTAACCTCAAAGTTATCAAGATAGAACTTGATGACGAGGATGACGCCTATATAATCTTCGAGACACTAAACACTAGAGGCCAAGACCTCACTCTATCGGACTTGCTCAAAAATATAATCGGGTCACTTATTGTAAAAGATGGCGACGTCGACGTCCTGAAAGAAAACTGGGATTATATAAGCCGCCACATAGCAATATGCGGAGAATCCGTGAAGCTTGATTCTTTCTTTGTTCACTCGTGGACTTCACGTTTCCCAGCGGTAACGAAGCAGCGCGCCTTTAAGGCGTTCAAAGACCGTCTGAAGGAGAGCATCGCAGCAGCTGGTCGAGACTCGGGGCGCACAATCGCACTTTCGCATCTTAACGCGTTTAAGACTGACGCGGCGCGCTATGCGCGGATTTACCAACCGGCAGGCGCTTTCCTACGATCTCAATACATGGTCGCAGATGCTCTGAGCGCGTTGCGGGTATTCAATGTCGAACAGCAGACTCCATACGTCTTGTCCCTTCTGCGGGCGTTTGATGAAAAAAAGATAGCTTATAAGACCCTTCGAAGGGCTCTCACTTCAGTTGAGAATTTTCACTTCCAATTCAATGCGGTAACATCCCAGCGATCTTCTGGAACAATTGCGTCCATGTATGCTCGCGCAGCGCGCAGCCTCACGGAAGCGAGAGATAGAAATGCGGCCGCGATGGTAATTGCGGCGCTGACAGCCGAACTACGCGAGAAGGCGCCAAAATTCGAGGAATTTGCGCTAGGGTTCAAGAGTTTATCTTACAACACTCAGAACCGGGGCAACGCACTGATCAAATATGTATTGTTGAAAATTGCAGCCAATGAAGGACTAAACTTTGAAGTAGCACCAAATCGACTGACGATTGAGCACATATACCCGCAAGCGGCGAGCAACGGTGTATGGACAGCAGACCTTGTTAATTCGATAGGAAACTTGATGCTGCTTTCCGAAGCGAGGAATGGCGCTCTGGAGAATAAGAGTTACGCAGAAAAGCGCGCCATTATGATGGACTGGGTCGGGAGTATTCCCCAGTATGTTTTGGACTCGGCAGATTGGACACCCGAAAGGGTGAAGAGCCGCTCGGAAGAAATGGCTGCTACGGCGTACGAGGAGGTTTGGAAAATCTAGGGATGCGTAGCAGCAACGAGAGCCGTGGCTAACTCACCTCTCTTATTCACCCTATCCTCGCATCGGCTGACGAGGCGAGGAATGCAGGCGATAAAGGTGATCAAATGGTCACCTTTATCCACCCCCTGCTGCCGAACGCATTTTCCCTCCCCCTGCCTCACCGCGAAAAGCCATTCCTTGCCTTTCACAGCCCCGAGGCGGAAAAGACGGGATCAAACCCGCGCATTTGGTTCTAGTGTCCGCGTCAGACAAAAAAGGCAGGCATCATGGCATTCCACCCCTCCGTGCTCGAGGCGATCGGCAATACGCCCCTTATCCGGCTGAAAGGCGCCTCGCAGGCGACCGGCTGCACCATTCTCGGCAAGGCCGAATTCCTCAATCCCGGCCAGTCGGTGAAGGATCGCGCGGCGCTGTTCATCATCCGGGACGCCGAGCGGCGCGGGTTGCTTCGCCCCGGCGGCGTGATCGTTGAGGGCACGGCCGGCAATACCGGCATCGGCCTGACGCTCGTTGCCAAGGCGCTCGGCTATCGCACCGTGATCGTCATCCCGGAGACCCAGAGCCAGGAAAAGAAGGACGCGCTGAAGCTGCTCGGCGCCGAACTCGTCGAGGTGCCGGCGGTGCCTTACAAGAACCCGAACAACTATGTGAAGATCTCCGGCCGGCTTGCCACGGAGCTCGCCAAGAGCGAGCAGAACGGTGCGATCTGGGCGAACCAGTTTGACAACACCGTCAACCGCGACGCCCATATCGAAACGACCGCGAGGGAAATCTTCGAGCAGACCGGCGGCGCCGTCGATGGCTTCATCTGCGCGGTCGGCTCTGGCGGCACGCTTGCCGGCACCGGCATGGGCCTTCGCAACATAAAGCCGGGCGTGAAGATCGGCATCGCCGATCCCGAAGGGGCTGCCCTCTTCGAATACTACAAGAACGGCGAACTGAAATCCTCGGGCTCTTCGATCACCGAGGGCATCGGCCAGGGCCGCATCACGGCCAACCTCGAAGGCTTCACGCCTGACTACGCCTATCAGATCCCCGACTCCGAAGCGCTCGACATCGTCTTCGACATCGTCGAGAACGAGGGCATCTGCCTCGGCGGCTCCTCGGGCATCAATATTGCGGGCGCCATGCGTCTGGCCAAGGATCTCGGCCCGGGCCACACGATCGTGACGATCCTCTGCGACTACGGCAACCGCTACCAGTCGAAGCTTTACAACCCGGACTTCCTGCGCTCGAAGGGTCTGCCAGTCCCGGCCTGGCTCGAAAAGCGCCCCGCCTTCGACCTGCCCTTCGAGACCGCCTGACATTTTTTGAAAGCACTGCCATGACCACCATCGCCCTCTACCGCGACGATTTCTATCTCTCGACGGTGGAGGCGGTGGTGACTTCGGTGCATGAGGATGGCGCAGTCGAACTCGATCAGACCTGCTTTTATGCGGCCTCGGGCGGCCAGCCTGGTGATACCGGCTTCTTCGAGCGCGAAGACGGCAGCCGCATCCAGCTTGGCGAAACGCGCCACGGCGCCACCAAGGATATCATCCTGCACCGCCCCCTAAACGGCGAGCCCCTGCCCTCCGTCGGCCAAAAGCTCGTCCTGCATGTCGATTGGCAACGTCGCTACAAGCTCATGCGCATGCACACCGCCTGTCACCTGCTTTCGGTCGTCTGCTCCTACCCGATCACGGGCGCGGCCGTCGGCGAGGATGAAAGCCGGGTGGATTTCGACATGGGCGAGACCATCGACAAGGATCAGGTGACAGCAGACCTGATGAAACTCATCAGTGAAAACCACCCTATCACCCTGCAATGGATCACCGACGAGGAGCTTGCGGCCAATCCCGGCATCGTCAAG
Organism: Allorhizobium sp. nf9_anc; assembly: GCF_056323085.1. Lineage (NCBI taxonomy): Bacteria > Pseudomonadati > Pseudomonadota > Alphaproteobacteria > Hyphomicrobiales > Rhizobiaceae > Allorhizobium > Allorhizobium sp. nf9_anc. The sequence continues at coordinate 1,961,291 of NZ_CM150481.1, forward strand.
TCGAAGAATGTGCGGCCGCCCGTCGGGCTTGGTCGCGTTAGCCTTGTCTGCATCGGGGAGAACTCCGCCGTTGACAGCCAGCCCTGCGGGGGCACACATGTTTCGGAGACCCAGGAGGTCGGTGCGATTCATATCGCCAAGATTGAAAAGAAGGGCAAGGAGAACCGCCGGTTCCGCATTCGCTTTGGAGCCCCGGAGACCTAAGCCATAGGAACACTACGGGAGAAGTGCATGTCCGGTGAAAGAAGCCGTTTCGTCGTTTCGGCGGATTGGGTCGAAAAGAACCTCGGGTCTCCCGGCTTCAAGCTCGTCGATGCCTCCTGGTATCTTCCGGCGCATAATCGCAACGGTGCCATCGAATATGCCTCCGGCCACATCCCGGGCGCCGTCTTCTTCGATCAGGACGTGATCGCTGATACGTCGACCGGCCTTCCGCACTCCCTGCCCTCGCCCTCCTTCTTTGCGCAAGCCGTCGGCCAGCTCGGCATTTCGGCCGAGGATACGATCGTCGTCTATGACGGCCCGGGCTTCTTCTCTGCCCCGCGCGTCTGGTGGATGTTCCGCGTCATGGGCGCACGGCGCGTCTACGTGCTCGAAGGCGGCATCGATGGCTGGAAGGCGGAAGGGCGCCGTCTCGAAACCGATCTGCCGGAACCGGCACCCGTCACTTTCGAGGCGCAGTTCGACCGGGCAAGGCTCACCTCCTTCGACCAGATGTCCGGGATTGCCGACGAGGGCGACAAGCAGATTGCCGACGCCCGTCCTGCCGGCCGCTTCACGGGCGATGAGCCCGAACCGCGCGAAGGCATGCGCTCCGGCCATATTCCCGGTGCCCGCAACGTGCCTGCGGCATCGCTGTCGGAAAACGGCCGCCTGAAGGATCTCGCCACCCTGCGCTCGATCTTCACCGATGCCGGCATCGATCTCAACAATCCCGTGGTCACCTCCTGCGGCTCCGGTGTTACGGCAGCGGTCGTGACGCTTGCGCTCGAAAGCCTGGGGCATACCGACAATTCGCTCTATGACGGCTCCTGGTCGGAATGGGGCTCCAAGTCGGATACGCCAGTCGTAACCGGTCAGGCAGAACCGCTCGGCTCGAAAACATCAGGGCCGCTCACAGCCCATGTCACCCGGCTCGAGATGACCGCGCCGCCGAAGTCCAGCCTGCCGGTGCCGGTCAATATCCAGACAGCAATCATGCGCACGCATGAGATCCCGCTCCCCTTCTACCGCTTCCTGCATCGCCAAGTCGGCGCGCGTTGGCATTGGTATGAGCGGCTGCGTTTGCCCGACGAGCAGCTGAAGGCGATCATTCACCATCAGAAGGTGTCGATCTCGGTTCTCTATGTGAACGGGGCGCCGGCCGGCTTCTACGAGCTGTCCCAGGAAAGCGACGATCTCGTCGAGCTCTCCTATTTCGGCCTCTTCGAACATGCGCTCGGCCTTGGCATCGGCAAGTGGTTCCTGCTGCAGTGTCTTTACGCCGCCTGGACGAGCAATCCGAAGACGGTGACGGTCACCACCAATTCGCTCGACCATCCCCGCGCGCTGCAGCTCTACCAGCAGTTTGGCTTCTCGCCGGTCGGGACCTATGAAGCGCTGGTCGATCCGATGACCGACCAGGAGCTTCTGGCGCTGATCAAGCGCGACGGCTGATTCCAAATATCGGGGAGCCGTTGCTCAGTCCTTCTTCTTCAGCTTGACGCTTGTGGCTTCGGTTTCCTCCTCGGAAGCCTCTTCAGCCACCTCTTCGCCGCTGGCATCCTCCTCGCCAGCGGTCTGGTTTTCGAACCAGTTGGCGATCAGCCCGGCATGGAAGGCCGCCATCTCATAGCAATAGGTGATCTCGCGGTTTTCGGCGTACCAGAAGGCGTTTTCCGTGCCGCAGGTCTTACCGGTGATCTTGATGCCGTCCTTCAGGTCATAGCCTTCGCCGAACACCGTCGCGATCGTCTCCAGCGCGCCCGCACTCTTCAGGAGATCGGCAAAGCCCTGCAGGTCCTCGTTGCCGGCCGGCTCGTAAGTCACTTCAAACTTGGTCTTGGCGCCGTCCTTCATGTTGGCGGCCAGCAGGCTCATCCAGCTGTCGCGTGCCTTCTGGTATTCGAAGGCACATTCCTGGCGGCGCTCCTCGGGAAATTCCAGCGAATCGGCAAAGACCTTGAAGAACTCGGCATTCGCCCCGGTCATCATGCAGACGATGGAATAGGCGCGCTGGCGGTCGAGGCCATGCGTGCCCATGAAGTCGTCCTCCTGGGGGCCGTCTTCCTTGGCATCGTCCAGCAGGAACCAGCCGTCGGCGGCGTCCTGGATCGTGGTGTTCAGGTCTTCGTCCTCCGCGCCGAGCAGCAGCACGGAGGAGAGCGCGTCGACGGCATCCTCCTCGCGGCCGAGCACCGGCAGGTTGAATTCCGACACCAGCATGTGGCCGGCCTCGTGGAAGAGAATGAAGATCGCGTTGTTGACGACGAAGCGCTGGCCTTCTTCCACCTGTTCCGCGGTCAGCTCGGCCGCCCGGACGGACGTGGATGGCTGGAAAAGACATGCAGCGGACAAAGCCAGCACGGCCGCAGCTGCGGACTTGATAGACGTCATGGGAGCCCCTCACCCGATGTTTGATCGCCGCATTATCTACCGCAGAGGTTAAGCGAGAGAAAAACGCCATTTTTGACAACATCTCCCCGCGCAGGAATCGGGTGGCGGGTTTGGTCCGGCAGAGATGAGAATGCGACATCCAACCTCAGGAGAGATGTCCATGACAGCCGTCCACTTCATCGCCATGCCGTCCGCTGATGCTGCCGCCTACAGGCAGGGTGCCCCCGATGCCTATGGCCTTGCCCCGGAGCAGCGTATCTCGCCCGGCGGTTATCCCTGCCGCCATTGCCTTGGACAGATCGCGTCGGGAGAGCCTTATCTCACCCTTGCCTACCGCCCCTTCCCGACGCTCCAGCCCTATGCCGAGACGGGCCCGATCTTCCTGCATGCAGAGGCCTGCCCGCGCTACGAGGCGGCGGAGGTGCTGCCGCCCATGCTTGAAAGCCCCGACTATATCGTCCGCGGATACGGCCACGACGACCGCATTGTCTATGGCAGCGGCGGCGTGGTGCAGACTCAAGCGATCACCGAACGCGCCGGAGAGCTCTTCGCCAATCCTGACATCGCCTATCTGCATGTCCGCTCGGCCCGCAACAACTGCTATCAATGCCGGATCGATCGACCCTGATCGCATCTGCCCTGGATTGACTTGCGTCACCGCCGGGCCGCCCTCCCGTGGTCCCGCAGGAACCTGCCGTGCCCGCCTGCGTTCCCGTTTGCGGAACAACACAGACGGAGACCTCGATGCAGCCCAATCCACCGATCCCCTATCGCGCCGACCTCGAAACGATCGATCCCGACGAGCAGACGGCCATCGCTGACATCACCGAGAGCATGCTCTACATCATCGGCAAGACGCATGAGGATCTCGGCCATGCGCAGCGCAGCGTGCATGCCAAGAGCCACGCCCTGCTGGAAGCCATCGTCACCGTCCATCCCGATCTGCCGGCCGAGCTGCGCCAGGGCATCTTCTCCCGGCCCGGCCACAGCTATCCGGCCGTTATTCGCATCTCGACGATCCCCGGCGACCCGCTGCGCGACAGCGTCTCCCTGCCAAGAGGGCTTGCGATCAAGCTCTTCGAGGTGGAAGGCGAGCGCTTGCCGGAAAGCCTCGACGACACCACGCAGGACTTCCTCTTCGCCACGGCGCCCGCCTTCGCCGCACCGGATGCTGCAGGTTTTGCCAAGAACCTGAAGCTGATCTCTCGCACCACCGACCGGGTGGAGTGGGCAAAGTCTGCCCTGAGCTGGATCCTCCGACCGATCGTCAGGGGTCTCGAAGCGATGGGGGTCGATGCCGCCGCGCTGAAAGCCATGGGGGGCTATCCCGAAACGCATCCTCTTGGCGAGCACTACTACACCCAGGTCCCGTCCCGCTTCGGGGACTATGTCGCTAAGCTCGACATCGTGCCGCGCTCGGCCAATTTCCGTGCGCTCACGGATCTCCGCCTCGACCTCTCCGACGGTCCGGACGTGCTTCGTCACGCCGTGGCTGATGTCATGGAGCGCGAGGGCGGCGAATGGACCCTGCGCGCGCAGCTTTGCCGCAACCTTGAAACCATGCCGATCGAAGATGCCTCGGTCGTCTGGCCGGAGGAAGAAAGCCCCTATCTGGAGATCGCGACCATCCGCGTCGCCCCTCAGACTTCGTGGTCGATGGATCGCTCCCGCGCGGTGGATGACGGGCTGACATTCCGCCCCTGGCGCGGCGTCGAAGACCATCGACCGCTCGGCAATGTGATGCGCGCCCGCAGACACGTCTATCCCATCGCTGCGGACCGACGGTCGCAGCTGACCGGCTGTCCTATGCATGAGCCGAAAACGCGCCCGATGCTGCCATGAATGACGAAGGGCTCCGGCATATGCCGGAGCCCTTCTGACGTTACGGGAGGAAGCTTCCCTTAGGCGACGTTGAGAACCGCTTCGGGTGCATGGGCCGGATAGCCCAGGGCGTCTGCGACCGGCTTGTTGGTGATGCGGCCCTTGTGAACGTTGAGGCCATTGCGCAAGTGACGATCCTCGGCAATTGCCCGCAGCCCGCGATCGGCAAGCGCCAGACCATGCACCAGCGTCGCATTGTTGAGGGCATGGGCCGAGGTGATCGGAACCGCACCCGGCATGTTGGCCACGCAGTAATGCACGATGCCGTCGACGACATAGGTCGGGTCGGAATGGGTCGTGGCATGCGAGGTCTCGAAGCAGCCACCCTGGTCGATGGCGACGTCGACGATGACGGCACCCTTCTTCATGCCGGACAGCATTTCGCGGGTGACGAGCTTCGGAGCCGCAGCACCGGGGATGAGGACCGCGCCGATGACCAGATCGGCGGAGAAGCTTTCCTGCTCGAGCGCATCGATCGTCGAATAGACGGTGTGGACGCGACCGCCGAAGATGTCGTCGAGCTGGCGCAGGCGCGGCAGCGAGCGGTCGAGGATGGTGACATCGGCGCCGAGGCCGACGGCCATCTTGGCCGCATGCAGGCCGACAACGCCGCCACCGATGACGGTGACCTTGGCCGGCAACACGCCGGGAACGCCGCCGAGCAGGATGCCGCGGCCGCCATGGGCCTTCTGCAGAGCCGTCGCACCCGCCTGGATCGCCAAGCGCCCGGCGACTTCCGACATCGGGGCCAGCAGCGGCAGACCGCCGCGCTCGTCGGTCACGGTCTCATAGGCAACGGCGGTAACACCGGATTCGAGCAGGCCCTTGGTCTGTTCCGGATCTGGTGCCAGATGGAGATAGGTATAGAGGATCTGGCCTTCGCGCAGCTGCACCCATTCGGAGGGCTGCGGTTCCTTGACCTTGACGATCATGTCGGACTTTTCGAACACGTCCTTGGCTGTGGCTGCGATCTTCGCGCCAGCGGCGATATAGGCGTGGTCATCGGCACCAATCCCGGCGCCCGCACCCGTTTCAATCAGGACATCATGGCCATGCGCCACATATTCTCTGACGGCACCGGGGGTCAGACCGACACGGTATTCATGGTTTTTGATTTCCTTCGGGCAACCGACACGCATGAAGCGTTCCTCTCTCTTATTCGCAGCCGAAGCTGCTTTGTTTCAGATACGGAAATTCAAACATTCTCCGCGCAAAATGTCCTTGCAAAGTAGAGGCCACGACCTCAGACAATTCGCAGCTTCTTGCGTCAGGAAGCCGCAAAACGGAGAAAGCTACGAATGGCGGAACTGGATGCCATCGATCGTGCCATTCTGAAGGCGCTTCAGGAGAATGGCCGGATGACCAATGCCGAGCTTGCCGAAACGGTGGGCCTGTCGCCATCCGCCTGCTCGCGGCGCCACGACATGCTGGAAAAATCGGGCGTGATCAGCGGCTATCATGCACGCCTGTCGCACAAGGCGATCGACTACAAGATGATGGTCATCGTCCACATCTCGCTGTCGGGCCAGTTCGCCAAGACGCTGACCGAATTCGAGGCTGCCGTGAAGCGCTGTCCGAACGTGCTCGTCTGTTATCTGATGTCTGGCGAATACGACTATATCCTGCGCGTCGCCGCAAAAGATCTCGAAGACTATGAGCGCATTCATCGCGACTGGCTCTCGGCGCTGCCGCATGTGGTGAAGATCAATTCAAGTTTTGCGCTGCGCGAAGTCATCGAACGACCCAATGTGGGGCTTTGAAGAACAATCCCGAAAATCCTAATGATTTGATTTAGACCGTTCTTACAGATGATGCGTAGGTTGGCTCTATTGTTTCCATCAGGACGGCATCATGAGCAATAATCTCGAAATGGATGTTCGCAAATCGCCACGCAGCCGCTGCCGACTCGACAGCAAGGTCCGCTATTTCCAACAGCAGGCGGATGCGCGGGTGATCAACATATCACGCACAGGGCTTGCCCTCGAACTCGCCACCAAACTGACCGCCGCAGCCGGCAGCCAGGTCACCATCGAGAATGACGATATCGGCCATCTCGAAGGTGTCGTGCGCTGGAATTATGGCGGCCGAATCGGCATCATGTTCCGCCCCAACAGCAATTCGATCGCCAAGATCGCCGCCTATTTCCGCCACTTCCATCAGGAAGTCCGGCCGGTGCTGACGCGCTGAAACCCTGCCGAATTAACGGTAAATCGCGGGGATAAGCCGCCAAATACCTCAAATCTCCTAGGGAGTTTGCTCGCATTCTAATGACCTTGGCCAGATGCCGTTAAGGCGCCTGGCCGAGGCTTCCTGCGTTTCATTCAGTCATTTTGACGGAGCGCATAGGAATGCTTGCAGCCAAACTCAGCCCCGACGGGCGCCGGACCCAGCGCATTCGCTGCCATATCAGGGGTACTCTCGAATTCATGGGGCAGAAGCTGGATATCCGCATTCTCGACATTTCCAGAACCGGTATGGCCTTGAAGCTCGAAGGCTGGATCGAGGCCAAGCGCGGGGCAACTGTCGCGGTGCGCTGCGCCGAACTCGGGCATATCGAGGGATCGGTGCGCTGGTACCGGGCCGGCAAGATGGGCGTCGAATTCGAGCAGACCAGCAATTCGGTCGCCCAGATCACCGCATACTTTCGCAACTTCCACCGCGACCCGCGCAACTTGGTGCCAGCCTGAGCGGCGAAAAGGGCAACGTCTCACCCCTGTCATTTTACAGGTGCAAGCATCTTGAAAGCGACTTAACCTCTGTCGCTTTCAGAACCAGTTTGTGAGGCCCCCATGCCGTCCCTGCTCGATTTCTATCCGCTGTCCCGCCGCTCCTTCCTGGGCGGCATCGCCGCCTCGGCCGCGCTCGTCACGCTGCATCCCTTCGCCGCCCGCGCCAATGGCAATCAGGCGCATCTTCGGCTGATGGAAACCACTGACATCCACGTCAATGTGATGCCCTACGACTATTATGCCGACAAGCCGAACGACACGATGGGGCTGGCGCGCACCGCAAGTCTGATCGACAGCATCCGAGCGGAAGCCGGCAACTCCATGCTCATCGACAATGGCGACTTCCTGCAGGGTAATCCGATGGGCGATTACATGGCCTATCAGAAGGGCATGAAGCCGGGCGATGTACATCCGGTGATCAAGGCCATGAACGCGCTTGGCTATGATTGCGGCACGCTCGGCAATCACGAGTTCAACTACGGCCTGAACTTCATGTTCAACACGCTGGCCGGTGCGCAGTTTCCCTTCGTCTGCGCCAATCTGACCAAAGGCCAGCTCGCCTCCGACCCGAAGCAGGATGCGCTCTACTTCAAGCCCTACCACATCATCGAAAAGCAGATCCGCGACGGCTCCGGCGCGACAAGCCCCATCAAGGTCGGCTTTATCGGCTTCGTGCCGCCGCAGATCATGCTCTGGGATTCGAAAAACCTCGAAGGCAAGGCGCAGACCCGCGATATCCTGCAGGCAGCGCGCGCCTGGGTGCCGCAGATGAAGGAGGAAGGCGCCGATATTGTCATTGCCCTCTCCCATTCCGGCATCGACGGGCACGGCGAGACGGAGGGCATGGAAAACGCCTCGCTCTATCTCGCCGGCGTCGAGGGTATCGACGCGATCTTCACCGGCCACCAGCATCTCGTCTTCCCCGGCCCTAAGGATTTCGACAACGTGCCGGGTGCTGACGCCGTCAAGGGCACGCTGCTCGGCAAGCCCGCCGTCATGGCCGGCTTCTGGGGCTCGCATATGGGCCTCATCGACCTTCTGCTCGAAAAGGACGGATCAGCCTGGAAGATCGTCGACTTTACCTGCGAAGCCCGTCCGATCTATCACCGCGACGACAACCGCAAGGTCGTCGCCGATACTATGGACAAGCCCGAGATCGTCGCATCGGTCGCCGCCGAGCACCAGGCGACGCTCGACTATGTGCGCACGCCCGTCGGCAAGACGTCTGCGCCGCTCTATTCCTATTTCGCCCTGGTGGCCGACGATCCTTCGATCCAGATCGTCTCGATCGCCCAGTCCTGGTATATCAAGGACATGCTGAAAGACGGTCCGCACAAGGATCTGCCCGTGCTGTCGGCCGCGGCCCCCTTCAAGGCCGGCGGTCGTGGCGGTGCGGACTATTTCACCGACTTTCCCGCCGGCGATATCGCGATCAAGAATGTCGCCGATCTCTATCTCTATCCGAACACGATCCAGGCGGTGGCGATCACCGGCGAGCAGGTGAAGAACTGGCTCGAAATGTCAGCTGGCATCTTCAACCAGATCGAGAAGGGCGCGAAGGATGTGGCCCTCATCAATCCGGACTTCCCGTCCTACAATTACGACGTGATCGACGGTGTCACCTACCAGATCGACCTCACCAAACCTGCCCGCTACGACAAGGACGGGGTCGTCGTTCACCCGGAATCAAGCCGCATCGTCAACCTGCAATTCGACGGCAAGCCGATCGATCCCGGCCAGACATTCGCGGTTGCGACCAACAACTACCGCGCCGGTGGCGGCGGCAAGTTTCCGGAAATCGCCTCGGACAAGGTGATCTTCGTCGGGCCGGACACCAACCGCGACATCATCGTCCGATACATCGTCGACCAGGGCACGATCAATCCGTCGGCCGACGGCAACTGGTCCTTCGCGCCGATCGGCGACACCACCGTCACCTTCGAAACCGGGCCGAAGGCACGCGAGCATCTCGCCGGTTTCAAGGGTGCAAAAATCGAGGATGCCGGTGAAGGTTCAGACGGCTTTGCGAAGTTCCGGCTGACGCTCTAACGGAAGCGACGTTGCTCGCGTTCCCGATCCAAACTGCGGAATCGATTCAAGATCTTGAATCGATTCCTTAAACTGCTTTCGCAAGCGCCGCGGGTGCGAAATCCATCGGGCAATTCGACAGCTGCTCCTCGAAGGCGCGGATCAGCCAGGTGCCGGCTGGCCCCGGCGGATTGTCGGTCCGGCGGATGGCATAGAGATTGTAGGATCCCTGTTCATAGGCCGGCAGATCCAGATGCACGATCCGGCCCTTGGCCAGGTCCTCGCGAATGATCGAAGCCGGCAGTCCGCCCCAGCCAAGGCCACCGCGGATCAGCTGGTGCTTCGTCGCCATGTCGCTCACCCGCCAGGTCTTGAAGGACAAGACATTGAAATCGCGACCGGAGGTCAGGTCCGAGGCGTCGCTCACGACGATCTGGGTCTCTTCGCGCACGTCCTGCAGCGAGAGCGTCCCCTTGTGCGACGCCAGGGGATGATCGACGGCTGCAGCCGGCAGCAGGAAATTGTGGCCGATGCGGGTGACGATCAGCGTGTCGTCCTGCCGGGTCGGGGAGCCGCCGATGCCGATGGTCGCCCTGCCGCTCATCACGAGCTCCACCAGGCGTCCGAGCTCGCCCACTTCCAGGCGCAGCGAGACGGTGGGGAACTGCCGCTGGAACTCGCGGAGCACCGCCAGCATCGCACCCGTCGGCACGAGAACGCTGATGGCAACCGAAAGCTCCGCCTCCAGCCCCTGATGCATGCTGCGCACCTTGGCGCGCATCACCTGCAGATCGCCGACGATGCGGCGGGCATCGGTCAGCATGGCCCTGCCCTCGTCCGTCAGCCGGGGTTGCCGCGTGCCCGTCCGCTCGAACAGCGTCACGCCGAGCTGGCTTTCCAGGTTGCCGATCGTATAGCTCACCACCGACTGGGCTCGGTTGAGCTGCCGGGCAGCGGCCGAAAAGCTGCCGGTATCGGCTACAGTGAGAAAGACCTGCAGCTGGTCGAGGGTGGGGTTGGCATCCATGGCGATCAGGCATCCATCCAGTTATTCGATATGACCAATCTAGATTATCACAGTTTCATTGATGCGTGCTCGGACATAGATGCATGGCAGGCCTGCTCCCAAGGGCCAGTCACATTTCGAGGAATAGCACATGTCATCCATCCTTCTCGTTACCTCCAGCCCGCGCGGCTCGGAATCCCTCTCGAACGCGATCGCCACCGAGCTCGCCGAGAAGTTCGCCGGTGCGACCGGCACACTGGTGCGCCGCGATCTCGTTGAAACCCAGCTCGACCATGTCGATGGCGCCTTCACCACCGCCATCCGTAAGCCGGCCGATGCACGCAGCGCTGAAGAGGCTGCTTCGGTTGCCATCTCCGACGCGCTGGTCGCAGAACTCATGGCTGCCGACACGATCGTCATCGGCACCGGCCTCATCAACTTCAACATCTATTCGTCGCTGAAGAGCTGGATCGACCATATCGCGCGCGCCGGTCTCACCTTCAGCTACACCGAGAACGGCCCGGTCGGCCTCGCCACGGGCAAGAAGGCCTATCTCGTGCTCGCCGCCGGCGGCATCTATTCGACTGGTCCTGGCGCGCCGATGAACCATGCCGTACCCTATCTGAAGACGGTTCTCGGCTTCCTCGGCATCGAGCTGGTTGAGACGGTTTATGTGGAAGGCGTAGCATACGGTCCGGAAGCCGCCGAAAAGGCTGTTGCTTCGGCCAAGGCCAAGGTCGAGGAACTGGCGCGCGCCGCCTGATCTTCCCTACTTGCAAGACATGGAAGCGCGGCCCTTGCAGTCGCGCTTCCTACCCGATCCGCCTGGAAGACTTCAGGCGCCGGCGGCCCTCGCGCCCGGCAGATCCTGATCCACCCGGGCAGAGCGCTTGTCGAGACGGATGGCGAGCCTGGCGATCTTCTTCAATTCCGTCACAACAGTGTCGACCACGGCGTTTGCCACCTCGCCCACCGGCAGTGGCCTACCCAGCAGGTAGCCCTGCAATTCGTCACAGCCCGCCGCACTCAGATAGCGCGCCTGTTCGACCGTCTCCACGCCCTCTGCCACGACCCGCATGCCAAGCCCGCTGCCGAGATCGATAATCGTACGCACGATGGCATCGGCAGTATCCTCCGTGCCGAGCGCCGACACAAAGCTGCGGTCGATCTTGATCACATCGAACGGGTATCGACTGAGATAGCTCAGCGAGGAATAGCCTGTTCCGAAATCGTCGAGCGCGATCCTCAGGCCAAGCATCTTCAGATGGCCGAGAATGAGACGCGCCCGTTCATCGTCATCGATCAGCACGCTCTCCGTGATCTCAAGCTCGAGCTGATGCGGCGAAACACCGGAGGCTGTGAGATTGGCCTCGACCCTTTCGAGGAATTGCGGGTGGCGGAACTGGACCGGCGAAACATTGACGCTGATATGCAGGTGGTCGGGAAAACCCGCCGCCAGGCGGCAGGCCTCGGCGAGCACCCATTCCCCGAGATCGATGATCTTGCCTGACACCTCCGCCACCGGAATGAAGTCCCCCGGCTGGACCATGCCCCGCTCCGGATGCTTCCAGCGGACCAGCGCCTCATAGCCGACGATCGCGCCATCGCGGGCGGCGACCCGCGGCTGGAGATAGAGCTCGAACTCTTCGCGCTCCAGCCCGCGCTCGATATCGGCTTCCAGCGCACGCCGCTTCTCGATCAACTCATCCATGCCCCGGCGATAGGCCCGGAACGTGTTCCGGCCGGACTTCTTGGCATGATAGAGCGCGACGTCGGCGCGGCCGATCAGCTCATCGAGCTCACCTGCATGCTCGGGGCAGAGCGCCCCCCCAATGCTGACGCCGCATTTGATGCGTTCGCCCTGGCCGGTGTCGAAAGGCTGACGGAAGGATTCGATGAGGCGACGGCTGACGTCTTCGAGCTGCGCCTCGAAATGGCAATTGCCGAGGATCACAGCGAACTCGTCGCCACCCAGTCGCGCCGCCATGTCCGAGGGGCCGAGGATCTCGGTCAGCCGTCGCGAGGTCTCGCGGATCACCTCGTCACCCGCCGGATGGCCATAGAGGTCGTTCACATCCTTGAAGTGATCGAGATCGACGAGAAGGACGCCGCAGCCCCAGCCGTCATTGGCCTGGGCGACATGCGCGGCCAGCGTCTCGGTGAAGAGCGCGCGGTTGGCAATCCCGGTCAGCGGATCATGCTGGGCGAGATGGCGCATGCGCCCCTCGACGGCCTTGCGCTCGCGCAAATCCACCAGGCAGCTGATGCGGATGTGGCGTCCGCGATATTCGATGTTGCGACCGCGCGCCTCGATCGGGATCGTCGTTCCGTCCAGGCGGACGATCTGGAACTCCCGCGACACGTCGGGCGCCGGGTTCGGGTCATCGATCAGCAAACGTCGGCCCGTTTCGTCAACCAGATCGAGGATCGAGGTGCCGACAAGATCCCGGATTTTCCGGGCAGTCAGAACTTCGAACTGCTCGTTGCCGTCGATGATCAAGCCGTCTTCATGCATGACGATGGCTTCGAAGGTGGCATTGGCGAGCGCCGTCACCCGCTCCGCTTCCTCCTGGTCGCGCACCTGCGCCTCAAGTTCGCTGCGGCTGCGCTCCTGCTGCTGAATGTTGTCCATCAGACTGTTGAAAAGCCGGGTGAGCTTCTCCGCCTCATCGCCGGGATCGACCGCCAGACGGTCGCCCAGATCCGCCTTTCCGGAGACGAGCTTCGACAGCGCGTCCTCGACATGGCCGACGCCCAGGCGCGTCCCGTGCTCGGCAATGTTCAGGCCAATATCCTCGGCCTCTGCCGTCACGCGAATGGGCACGAGCTTGTCGAGCGTCCAGAAGAAGGCATAGCCGAGACCGAAGGCCCAATAGAAATTGAGCGCAGACCCGAAGATCTGGATGTAGAGCTGGTCGAACCGACCGCCTGCCGGCAGCCGGTCGACGGGGGCCAGAAGCGCAAGCGCCACGGTGCCTGCAACGCCTGCAAAGGCATGGACGCCGACCGCACCGACGGCGTCGTCGATCTTCAGCTTCTCCTCCATATACTGGTTGCCGTAGAGCGCCACGATGGATCCGAGAGCGCCGATCAAAAGCGCGCCGCCGGGCTCGAGGAGGTGGCAACCGGCCGTCACCGCGACCAGAGCGCCCAGCATGCCGCAAAGCGCCTTTTCCGGCAGCACGACACCGTCCTGCTTGGCACCGATCACATAGCCAACGCAGGTCCCCATCCCACCTGCCAGCACGGTATTGAGGATGATCGGGGCGACATCGGCATTGGCAGCGAGCGTTGAGCCGCCGTTAAAGCCGATCCAGCCGAAAAACAGGATGAGAGCCCCCGTCGTCGAGAGCACGGGATTGTTGCCGGCAATGCGGATCGGCCGTCCCTCGGCATCGAAACGCCCACGCCGCGAACCAATTACCAGGCAGGCGGCAAGTGCCACCCAGCCGCCCGTGGCATGCACAACGGTCGACCCGGCGAAATCGACGAAACCGAGATTGGCGAGAAAGGCACCGGAATTGGGGCCGATGGCCGTGCCCCAGACCCAGTGCACGAAAATCGGATAGATGAGCGTCGACAGAACGATCGAGCCGAGCACATAGGCAGAGAGCGACATCCGCTCGGCGACCGCGCCCGAGACGATGGTCGCCGCCGTGCCGCAGAACATCACCTGAAAGACAAAGAAACCGGCAAGCCAGCTGTCGAGGCCCTTCAGCAGGAAATAGTCAGCATCGATGCCGAACGGAAGCACACCGGAGCTGCCGAAGGCGAGCATGAAACCGATGGCGGCAAAGCCAACCACGCCGAAGACGAAATCGAGCAGGTTCTTCTGGGCGACATTGATGGAGTTTTTCGATCGGACCATGCCGGCTTCGAGGAGCAGGAAACCCACCTGCATCATCATCACCATGCCAGCGGCGGCCATCAACCAGGCGAGATCCGCCGAGGCCTTGGCGGCCTGGATAGTCACGGCCTCTTGTGCGGCTACAGAGGGTGTCGCCGCCAGAAGGGCAGCTCCCGTTGCAAGCAAACCGAAACGAGGAAAAAGTCCGGAGCAAAACGCATTAATCACTTGAAAAACCCGAGCAATATCTCGGGCGTCAGTGTTGCGCTGCATCATTAACATTCGGTGACCGCAAAGAAACATTTCTTCGCGATACGAAGGTAAGCCTCAGACGATACGCGTCTGCTCACCGTCACCGAAGAGAGCCGGGCCGTTCTGGTCGATGATCTGCTGCGCCTTGCGGAAGGTGCAGTCGAGTGCATCGTCAAGCGAGGTGAAGACGTCGGCGCGAATGAACTTCCGCTCCAGTGTCCGACCATCCACCTCCCGCTCGATACGGCCGGCCAATCTGAACTGGCTGCCTTCCCGAATGGGTTCGGCGTGGATGACGCAGTCCTTGTAGGTCTGCGGCTCGGCCATGGGCTTGGCAGAGGCCTCGGACGAGGCGCCACCGGTGAAAATGGAGAGGATGCTGGACAGGATCGACATGTTTTTCCCCTAGCACAGCGAGCGGCGACGCGGAAGAGCGGGCGGCGCGGCTTTCCGTCGCCCAAGGTCATGCTAAGCTCGATCCGGGCGGCTGAGACCCGGGGTTGAGGGAATGCGGAGCATCATGGGCCTATCGCTTGTTGTCATCGCCGTCGTGATCGTGGCGCTTGTCATGCTCTATCGCTGGCCGCCGACGCTAGCCCTGGAACGGGAGGCGACGATTTCCGCCGAGACTTCGCTGGAAGCCATTGAAACCATCATTTCCGATCAAGAGAAAACCGTGGGTGCCTTGAGGACAGGCCTCGCCAAGCAGATCGTCTGGGCTGACCCGGCCAATCGCCAGCGGACACCGATCTCGGTTGTTTATGTGCACGGCTTCTCCGCCTCGCCCGCCGAGGTACGCCCCCTACCCGATCTCGTGGCCAAGGCCCTCGGTGCCAATCTCTTCTTCACGCGGCTTGCCGGTCATGGCCTCGCAGATCCGGATGCCCTGGGCCTTGCGACGATCAAGGACTGGGCCCATGACATCGGCGAGGCTCTGGCAATCGGACGCTTGCTGGGCGATCAGGTGGTGGTGATCTCGACCTCGACAGGCGCTTCGCTGGTCACCTGGGCACTTGCCCGCCCCGCGCTTGCTGACCAGGTCACGGCCTCCGTCTTCCTGTCACCGAATTACGGCGTTCAGGCCTCCGGCAGCTTCCTGCTCACCGGTCCGTTCGGCGCGCAGCTCGCAAGGTTGATCATCGGCTACCGCACCGGCTTCCAGCCGATCAGCCCGCTCAACGCACACAACTGGACGACCGATTATCCGGTGACGGCGCTCATTCCCATGGCGCAATCCGTGCGGCTCGCGACCCATACGCCGGTCGAAGAGATCCGCATTCCCGCCCTCTTCCTTCAATCGGCGGCAGACAAGGTCGTACGGCCAGACCGGACGGCGGCCATTGCAGCCCGCTGGGGCGGTCCGCATCGGCTCGTCGATCCCGGCCCGACCGGCGACGCCAACAATCACGTCATTGCCGGCGACACCTATTCGCCTCAAACTACCGAACCGATCGCGCAGACGATCCTCGACTGGCTGGGCGAACAGGGAATCAGATGATCAGATTGGCAAGGATTTCGTTTTCGGTGATGTCCTCGAAGCCGAGGCCCGCCTGATCGAAACGATCGAAGAGTTCGGCGAAGTTTTCGCGCTTGCCTGTTTCGATGCCGATCAGGATGGAACCGAAGTTGCGGGCCGATTTCTTCAAATACTCGAAGCGGGCGATATCGTCCTCGGGTCCGAGCAGATTGAGGAAGTCGCGCAGCGCGCCGGGGCGCTGCGGCAGGCGCAGGATGAAGTACTTCTTCAGTCCCGCGTACCGCATGGCGCGTTCCTTGACGTCGGGCAGCCGCTCGAAGTCGAAATTGCCGCCGGAAACGACTGCAACGATCGTCCGCCCGCTCAAGGCCACGCGGGGCAGAAGATCAAGGGCTGCAAGCGCCAGCGCACCCGCCGGCTCCAGCACCACGCCCTCGACATTCAGCATGTCGGTCATGGTGACGCAGATCGCGTTTTCCGGGACGATCAGCACCTGATCCGGCCGGAAGCCCTTGAGGGCTTCGAAATTGTAGTCGCCGATCCGGGCAACGGCGGCACCATCGACGAAATTGTCGACCTTGGCCAGCGTCACCACCTTGCCGGCTTCCAGGCTCTTCTTCAGGCTCGGCGCGCCTGACGGTTCGCAGAAGATCATCGCCTCGGGCGAGACCCGGTCGGCCATATAGCCGGTCATGCCGGACGAGAGCCCGCCGCCACCGACCGGCATAACCACGAGATCGGGCGTCACACCTTCCGGCAATTGCTGCATCACCTCGGCGGCCACCGTCGCCTGGCCCTCGATGATATCGGGATGATCGAAAGGCGGCACCATATAGCCGCCGATCGCCTCGACATGCTCGCGAGCGGCCGCATAGCACTGGTCAAAGATGTCGCCGACGAGCCGGATCGTGATGAATTCGCCGCCGAAGATGCGGGTCTTGTCGATCTTCTGCTGCGGCGTCGTCACCGGCATGAAAACCACGCCCTGCACGCCGAAATGCCGGCAGACATAGGCAAAACCCTGGGCGTGATTGCCGGCAGAGGCGCAGACGAAGGTGGTGCCGGAGGGGCTGTCGCCGACGATCTTGCGGAAGAAATTGAAGGCGCCGCGAATCTTGTAGGAGCGAACCGGCGTCAGATCCTCGCGCTTCAGATAGACATTGGCGCCATAGCGCGCGCTTAAATGTTCATTGAGCTGCAGAGGCGTCTCGGGAAAGAGGCCGCGCATCGCCTCCAGCGCTTCGTCGACTTGACTGGGGCTCACGTCGCCCTCCGTTGAATTTTGGACCAAGCCCCGCTATGGCATACACATCGGGCAGAGACAAAGCCTCTTTGCGATGCAACAGACGGAAGTCATTCCTTGAATACCAATCTGCTCCGCTCCGTCGTCTACATCGCCGCTCTCTGCGGGCTTTATCTGTCCACCGCGATGCTCATCCCGGCGATGGTCAGCCTCTATTATGGCGACGACGCGTGGTCGGCCTTCACGATTTCGGCTGCGATGATTGGCGGCCTGTCGCTGACGGCCGCGATGGCGACGCGCGGCGCGCCGCCCGCCTTCACCAAGCGCATGGGCTTCCTTCTGGTCAATGTGCTCTGGGCCGTCTTTTCGGTGGTCGGCGCGATCCCGCTCTATCTCTCCGATCTTGGCCTCACCTTTGCCCAGTCGCTGTTCGAGGCCATCTCCGGCATCACCACGACAGGCTCGACGGTCATCTCCAACCTGCATCAGGTGTCGCCCGGGATCTTGATGTGGCGCGCTTTGCTCGCCTGGCTCGGCGGTATCGGGATCGTCGCGCTCGGCCTGTTCGTTCTGCCGTTCCTGCGGGTCGGCGGCGTCTCCTTCTTCAAGATGGAATCGTCTGACATCGCCGACAAGCCGTTCGCGCGGATCGCCACCTTCACCCGCGCCTTCATTGCCGTCTATCTGGGGATCACGCTTGCCTGCACGGTTGCCTATGACGTGACGGCCATGGGCCATTTCGATGCGATCGTGCACGCCTTCACCACCGTTGCGACCGCCGGTTTCGGCAACTACGACAATTCCTTCGCGGCGTTCGACAGCCTGCCGCTGCTCTGGGTGTCCACCTTCTTCATGACGCTGTGCAGCCTGCCCTTCTCGATCCTGATCGTGCTTCTGGTGCGCGGTCGCCTGGATGCCCTCCGGGATCCGCAGATCTTCATCTTCCTCGGCTATCTCATCGCCTTCGCCGTTGCCGGCGGGCTCTACAATCACCTGCGCAACGGCGTGGATCTGCCCGTCGCGCTCACCCATTCCTTCTTCAACTTCGCCTCGATCCTGTCGACGACGGGTTATGCGAGCGAGGACTACACGCTCTGGGGACCGTTTGCGGTCGCCGCCGCCTTCTTCGCCACCTTCATGGGCGGCTGCTCCGGCTCGACCGCCGGCGGCATCAAGGCCTACCGATTCGTCATCCTCTTCAACATCATCGTGACCGGCCTGAAGAAGCTCATCTATCCCAACGCCGTCTATTCCGTGCGCTATGGCAGCCAGACGGTCGATGCCGATGCGCAGCGCGCCGTCTTCCTGTTCTTCAGCGCCTATGTCTTCATCTGGGCGATCGGATCGATGGCGATGGGGCTCGCCGGCTATGAATTTGCGACAGCGACGTCCTCGGTGATCACGGCCCTTTCGAATGTCGGCCCGGGCATCGGCCCGCTGATCGGACCGGTCGGCAATTTCGCCATGATGAATGACCCGGAACTCTACATCCTGTCGCTCGCCATGCTGCTTGGACGTCTCGAGGTGCTGACCGTAATCGTGCTCTTGGTGCCGATGTTCTGGCGGTCCTAAACCTCCGCCCTTCGTGATGCAGGTTTCCCGCGCCGCCGCTTGACGCGCCCTGTCGCTTCTTCCCACACTCCCGTCATCAAACACGGGAGAATCACGTGACGCTGAAATACACCGGACCGTCCCGTCACTTCACCGCTGCCCTGCTAGGCTCCCTGCTGATTGCAGCACCGGCCACGTCAGGGCCGCTTCTCGATGCAGCAATCGAGGCGGAAAAGCTGGCCGCACAGAACGATGCGCGCGGTGCATTCGAGGCGATCCGCTCGGGGCTCGCCGCTTTCTCCCAGTCGCTGCCGCTCACAGTCCCCCGGGCGATCTTCGTCACCGAAGTGCCCAAGGCCTACCGGGCCTACACACCGAAGGCAGAACCCGTCTTCCTCTCGGGCGAAAAGCTGATCACCTATGTCGAGGTGACCGGTCTCAAATGGCAACCGGCCGACGGCAACCAGCGCCAGTCGCATTTCACCGTCGATCTGGAACTCACCGATGACGAGGGCAAGACGCTGGCACTGCAGAAGGAATTCGGCAATTTCACCTTCACCGCCCATTCGGATGCGGTCGAGGTCTACACCCACCTCACCCTCGATGTTGATGGCGCCAAGCCCGGCGGCTATGTGTTGCGGTATACCGTCAACGACGTGATCGCCGAGCGCTCGACACCGTTCGAGCTGCCCTTCACGCTGAAAGACAAGAGCTGAACGCCGCCGTCGGGCGTTCAGCAGATCCAATCAGTTGGCCATGGTCGAGCGATGCGCCCAGCCGGTCATGCGCTTCTCGATCCAGGCCATCAGCGCGTACATCGCAATGCCCTCGATCGCGAGCATCATGAGGCCTGCAAAGACCAGCGGCACGTTGAACTGGCTCTGGGCCGAGCTCATCATGTTGCCAAGGCCGTAATTCGACGCCACCGTCTCCGACACCACCGAGCCGACAAAGGCCAAGGTGATCGCAATCTTCAGCGAACCGAAGAAATAAGGCATCGAGCGGGGAATGCCGACCTTGAGCATGATGTCCATCTTGCGGGCACCCAGCGCCCGCAGCACATCCTCGGTCTCCGGCTCGATCGTGGCGAGGCCCGTTGCGACATTGACGACGATCGGGAAGAAGGAAATCAGGAAAGCCGTCAGCACCGCCGGCACCGTGCCAATGCCGAACCAGATGACCAAGATCGGCACCAGCGCCACCTTGGGGATGGCATTGAAGCCGATCATCAGCGGGTAGAGCCCGGCATAGATGGTCTTCGACCAGCCGATGAAGAGGCCGAGGCCGAGCCCCGCGACGACCGCAATCAGGAAGCCGAGCGTCGTCGTATAGAGCGTCTGCAGCGAGTTCTTCCAGATCGGCGACCAGTATTGCACGATCGCCTCGAACACCCTTGTCGGTGCCGGCAGCAGCGTCTGCGGCAGGGCAAAGACGATGACAGACAGTTCCCAGATGATGAAGAGGCCGAGCGTGTAGAGAAAGGGAGCCGCCCGGACCCAGTTGATCCGCTGCGATAGCGGCTTCGTCGCGGGCTTCGTGACCGTGGTTTCCATCGTCATGGTCATGCCGCCACCCTCGCCTTTGCGATCTCGCCATGCAGGACATGCACCATGTCGTTGAAGGCATTGTCATAGGTCAGTTCGATGTCGCGCGGTCGGGCAAAGGGCACCGTGTGCTCCTTCACGACCTTGCCCGGACGCGCACTCATCACGAAAATCCGGTCGGCGAGAAAGACCGCCTCGCGCAAGTCGTGCGTCACGAGCACGATGGTCACGCCTTGGGCTGCATGCAGGTCGCGGATGACGCACCAGAGCTCCTCGCGGGTGAAGGCATCGAGAGCGCCGAAGGGCTCGTCGAGCATCAGGAGTTCCGGCTCGTGGATGAGCGCCCGGCAGAGATTGGCGCGCTGCTGCATGCCGCCGGAGAGCTGCCAGGGAAACTTCGAACCAACCCCTTTGAGGCCGACGATCTCCAGCAGGTTTTCCGCCTTCTCGATGTATTCCTTTTTATTCGCCCGCAGCCGGTGACGATGGCGCTCGACGATCTCGAGCGGCAGGAGGATATTCTCGAGCGTGGTGCGCCAGGGCAGCATGGTCGGGTTCTGGAAGGCCATGCCAACAATCGAGACCGGCTTGGTCACCTGCTGGCCAGCGACGATGACGACGCCCGATTGCGGGATATGCAGCCCCGTCACCAGCTTCATCAGGGTCGACTTGCCGCAACCCGACGGCCCGACCACGGCTGAAAACTCGCCCTTGTCGACGCGCATGGTTAGGCCGGACACGGCAAGCGTTCCGTCCGCGCCGCCATAGCGCATGTCGACATTGTCGATGGAAACGAGGTGGGACATGGGGGCTCCTTTAAGCTTCCTCTTCTCCCCAGCGGGGAGAAGTGCCGAGCGCATGCGAGGCGATGAGGGGGCGACACTGCACAAGGCTTGCCAGCGTCGTTGCTTCGCCCCCTCATCCGGCGCTACGCGCCACCTTCTCCCCGCTGGGGAGAAGGAGAGATTAAGGCAACATCCGCTCTTCCTTGGCCGGCAGGAAGCTGGCGTCGAAGACCTGCTCGGCCTTGACGTTGCCCCTCAGCCCCATCGACACCTTGAGCGTCTCGATCGAGGCGGAGAGCCGCGCCATATCGACGGTGCCCATGCCGTTTTCGACCACGTAAGGCGTCTTGATGTTCATGGCATTGGCCATGTCGAGACGTTCCTTCTCGATGTCAGGATTGAGCGTCTCGTTGCGCTTCAACACGGCGGCCACGCCCTCTTCCGGATTGGCAACCGCATCGGCAAAGCCCTTGGCCAGCGCCTTGAGGAAGCCCTTGACGGCCTCGGGGTTCTCGGTGGCGAAATCGGTGTTCACCAGCACGCTGTTGCCGTAGAGGTTCAGGCCATTGTCGGCCATCAGGATGGTCGAGATGTCGTCGGCGGCAATGCCTTGCGCCTTGAGGTTCAGGATCACCGAGAAGGCGAAGCCGAAGACGGCATCGACATCACCCTTGGCGAGCATCGGCTCGCGCACGGGAAAGCCGATCGATTCGATGGTGATCTTGCTGTCATCGATGCCGGCGGCCTGCTTGAAGGCCGGCCACTGGGCGAAGGCGCCATCCGGCGGCGGCGCGCCGAGCTTCTTGCCTTCGAGCGACTTCGGATCTTCCGTCACGCCGAGCGACTTGCGGCCGACGACCGAGAAAGTCGGCTTTTCATAGACCATCATCACGGCCTTGACCTTCTGGGTCGGATCCTCGTCAAGGAACTTGATGACGGAATTGATGTCGCCGAAACCCATCTGGTAGGCGCCGGTCGCCACACGCGGAATCGCCTCGACCGAGCCATTGCCGCTGTCGATCGTCACATCCAGGCCCTCGGCCTTGAAATACCCCTTGTCGAGCGCGAGCAGGAAGCCGGCTGCCGGGCCCTCGAACTTCCAGTCGAGGGTAAACTTGATGGCGGTCTCGGCATGCGCCTGGGTCACCGGCAGCGTGACGCCGGCCATCAGGCCGGCAGCGAGAACGGCCGCCGAAAAGAGACGTCTTGAGATCATGGATTTAGCTCCCCTTGTTTTTGATGGAGGCCATCAAAGCAGGAATCGCGGAGGCCGCAAAGCGGAAAATGCTCAAACTTTCGTCATGCATGAATTTGCATTATTTTTAAGCGGTGACGGCAAATCAACATCACGACCGACCTCTTGCCCCACGGCTTGCGTCGGGATATTGGTTGCAAGATGCAACCATATGGATCCGGCGATGACCCTTCCCGAGACCGAACTCGACGCCATTCGCGCCCATTCACGGCGGCTCGTCCGCAGGCTCGGCTTCCTGAAGTCCGACCTCGCCGAGAGCGGATTGCCCGCGTCCTGCGTCCATGCCCTGATCGAAATCGGAACGCGGTCAGACCTGTCTGCACGTGATCTCAAGGAGATCCTCGGATTGGACAAATCGAGCGTCAGCCGACTGCTCGGCAAATTGCTTGCCGCCGGCCTGATCACGGAAACACCTTCCCCTGAGGATGCCCGCAGCAAGCATCTGTCACTGACAACAGACGGGACAGAAAAGCTCGCCGCGATAGAGGCCTTTGCCCGGAGCCAGGTGAGTGCGGCGCTGGCGGGTTTAAGCGCCGGGCAGCAGCGCGTCGTGCGAAACGGTCTTGAACTCTATGCCGACGCCCTGGGCGGCATTCAAAATCCACCGCAGGAGCCTGCAGCAAAACTCCGCATTCAATCCGGCTGGCAACCCGGATTGCTCGGCAGCTGCATTGAAATGCATGGTCGCCACTACAACAAGAGCAGCGGGTTCGGCTGCGCTTTCGAAGCGATCGTCGCCGGCGGACTGGCCGAATTTGCCACCCGCCTCGACCGACCGGTGAATGAAATCTGGGCGGGGCACATCGACGAGCGCATTGCCGGCACGATCGCAATCGACGGCGAGGACCTGAACGGGACGGCATCACAAGGCCGCAAACCACAGCTCGCCCATCTGCGCCTGTTCATCGTCGATCCCTCGGCCCGCGGCAGCGGCCTTGGCAAGGCCTTGCTCAGCGAGGCCCTTGATTTCGTTGACACGCAGGCGTTCGACGAGACCCATCTCTGGACCTTCAAGGGGCTCGATGTGGCGCGGCGAATGTATGAAGCCTCCGGCTTCCAGCTCGCCGAGGAGCGCCCGGGTAGCCAGTGGGGCACGCCCGTGCTCGAACAGCGATTCGTTAGAAAGAAACTCTGAGACGTTGGTGCGGACGGCGGGGATCGAACCCGCATGACCTAGGCCGAGAGATTTTAAGTCTCTTGCGTCTACCAGTTTCGCCACGTCCGCGCGGGCCCTGTTTCGATCAGTTCGGCGGACGCGTCAAGGGCGGGCAGCGCCATCGACGCCCTGCCCCGTGCAATCGATCACTCAGCTGGCGAGCACATCGAGGAATTCCACGCCGATCTCCCGAGGGTTGCGCCATTTCACCGCGCAGTCGTGCGTTGTGCCGTCTTCGAAGCGGAGGCGGAACTGGGGTGGAATGTCGGCGGTCGATTCGAAGGTGACCTTGGCACCGATGGGCGAGAGATTGCGAATCATGCAGTCGAAGGTGGAGTGGCCGCCGGCAAGGATGGCGCGGCCGGCTTTCAGGGCTCTGAGACGGGGATGGCGACGACGTTCTGGTTGGGTCATGTCCTTGCATCCGGTTATAATTCACAACCAACAGCATGCATCACAAGGTTGAAACGATCCTTGCGAAGACATCACGCATTTTAACCATCTCTTCTTCGCGGCTCTTCGCGCATGAAAAAAGGCGGAGCCTGCGCCCCGCCTTTGACGATCGTCAATTCTGTCTTGATCAGGCGAGCTTGGCAGCGAGCTTTGCCACATGGGCGCCCTGGTAGCGAGCACCTTCGAGTTCGATCTCGGAAGGCTGGCGCGAGCCGTCGCCGGCCGTGATCGTGGAAGCGCCGTAGGGCGAGTTGCCCATGACTTCGCTCACACCCATCTGGCCCTGGAAGGCGTAAGGCAGGCCGGCATAGAGCATGCCGTGATGCAGGAAGGTCGGGATGAAGCCCATGATCGTGGTTTCCTGGCCGCCATGCTGAGTGGCGGTCGAGGTAAACATCGAGCCGAGCTTGCCGGTCAGCTTGCCCTGCGCCCAGAGGCCGCCGGTCTGATCCCAGAAATTGCGCATCTGCGAGGCAACCGTGCCGTAACGGGTGCCGGCGCCAACGATGATGGCGTCATACTGGTCGAGCTCGGACGGGTCGGCGATCGGGGCCTGCTGGTCCATCTTGTAGTAAGAAGCCTTGGCCACATCATCGGGCACCAGTTCCGGAACGCGCTTGACGGTGACGTCGGCACCAGCAGACTTTGCGCCTTCCGCAACGGCGTAAGCCATCGTTTCGATGTGACCGTAAGCGGAATAGTAGAGAACCAGTACCTTGGCCATGTCGTATCTCCCTTTGAACATGCGGACCCGCCGCGCTGAATGGATGAGCCAGATGTAGCGCATTCCACGGTTGCGACCAGTCACGCCCTCGGGAACGCAGTGTTCAATCAAACACCGCCTTTACTTCTCTTCCCGGACACAAAACGGTAACCTCTAAGCCTTCAACCGCCTGCCCCATCCCATAGGACCTCATCCATGACCTCCACGATCAAGACCGCCGCGATGCTCGCCATCGGCGACGAACTCCTGTCCGGCCGCACCAAAGACAAGAATATCGGCCATCTCGCCGATCTCCTGACGGTTGCCGGCATCGATCTGAAAGAGGTGCGCATCGTCTCCGACGAGGAGGATGCGATCGTCGAGGCGCTGAATGCGCTTCGCGCCAAATACACTTACGTCTTCACATCGGGCGGCATCGGCCCGACCCATGACGACATCACGGCGGATGCCGTGTCCAAGGCTTTCAACGTTCCCTGCCTGCATGATCCCGCCGCCATGAAGCTGCTCGGCGACATGTATGCCGGACGCGGGCTGGAATTCACCGAGGCGCGCCAGCGCATGGCGCGCATGCCGGAAGGCAGCCGCCACATCCCGAACCCGGTCTCGACAGCGCCGGGCTTCATCATCGGCAATGTGCATGTGATGGCGGGCGTGCCGCAGGTCTTCCAGGCGATGATGGCGCATGTGATCGACACACTCCCGGCCGGCCAGCGGGTGCTGTCGCGCTCCATCCCCTGCCCCTTCGGCGAAGGCGATATCGGAACGGCGCTCGGCGCGATCCAGAAGGCGCATCCGGAGACCTCGATTGGCTCCTATCCGCATTTCGACGGCATCCGATTCTCTACCGAGCTGATCGTCAGGGCGCGCGACCAGGCGGTGGTCGATGCGGCAGCAGCCGATGTCGAGGCGATGATCGAGGCCTTGCGGTCCGAGAAGGATGCGGCCGCCAAGCGCGATCTCGGCACCGGCGAAGTCGCCTGAGCCACTTCTCCCGGCTTGACCTCGGTCAAGGCGGAACATCGTACCGGAACCCATAGTTATCTCATGCGGACAATACATAAGGGCCGCGAGAGGAGACGACCATGGGTTACCGGACACTTCTTTCCATATTGGACACCCCGAAAACCACGCGCCAGGTGACGGATTTCACCGTCGCCATCGCCAACCAGTTCCAGTCGCATGTGATCGGCGCACATGCGGAAGCCGTCGCCATGGTGCCGCTCGTCGCACCGATGGAGATCCCGGACCCTGCGACCGTACAGGCACTGCAGGACATGGCGCATCAGGAAACCGAAAGCGTCGAGAAGATCTTTCGCGAGATCGGCACCCGCGAGGGGCTCTCGCATGAGTGGCGCAGCTTCGTCACCTCTTCCGGCTTCAACTCGGCCTCGCTGATCGACAGCGCCCGCAGCGTTGATCTAGTCATTGCCGCCCAGGGCGAAACCGGCATGCTGTCGGAGACCCGTTCCGAACTTGAGAGCTTCCTGTTCGAAAGCGGGCGGCCGGTGCTGCTGATCCCGCATATCCTGAAAGAACCAAAGCCGATCCGCCGGGTGCTCGTTGCCTGGAATGGCTCGCGAGAGGCGGCCCGCGCCACATTCGATGCGCTTCCGTTCCTTAAAGCTGCCGAAGTGGTCGAGATCTTCACCGTCGATGCGTCCGACACCGCCACCCAGACCGGCTCCATGGCCGGGGCCGAGATCGCCACTTCGCTTGCCCGCCACGGCATCAATGTCACGCTGACCGCGTCGGAAAAGACCGGCCTTGCACCGGCCATCGCCATCGAAAACCGTCTGTCGGACAGCTCCATCGACCTCCTCGTCATGGGCGCCTATGGCAACAAGCGCTGGTGGGAAATGCTGTTCGGCGGCGTCACCCGCACGCTGCTCGATTCGATGACGGCGCTGACGCTTTTGTCGCGCTGATCCAGAGCGAGAGCGGGATGGAACACGGGCCTTGCCAGAGGCTTCGGATTCCCGCTAATAGCAACGGCCAAAGACTGGAGCCCCTCGGGGACGAGCTTCGCGCGGTACATGCCGCGCGAAACGCGTTTCAGGACCGCGCATATGGCGGCCCGCCCAAGGATCCGGTCCATGGCGCCGCAATCCGGCGCGGACGATATCATCCAGCCAGCGGAGCCCTCTTTCCATGTCTCTTCCCGATAAAGCCTTCCCCGTCTCCTGGGACCAGTTCCACCGCGATGCCCGTGCGCTTGCCTGGCGCCTTGCCGGCCTCGGCCAGGAATTCCGCGCCATCGTCTGCATCACTCGCGGCGGTCTCGTGCCGGCGGCGATCATCTCGCGCGAACTCAACATCCGCCTGATCGAGACGGTCTGCGTCGCCTCGTACCATGACTATGTCAACCAGGGCGAAATGAACCTGCTGAAGGGCATTACGGCAGAGCTGATGGTCAATGGCGGCGAAGGCGTGCTCGTGGTCGATGACCTCACCGACACCGGCAAGACCGCACTTGAAGTCCGCCAGATGATGCCGAAGGCGCATTTCGCCTGCGTCTACGCCAAGCCGAAGGGTGTGCCGACCATCGATACCTTCGTCACCGAAGTTTCGCAGGACACCTGGATCTACTTCCCCTGGGACATGGGCTTCACCTATCAGGAGCCGATCGCCAAGGGCTCGAAGGGCTGACAGCCCTCCTCCTCTATAATCAAGAAAGCCCGCGCATTGCCGCGGGCTTTTTTGTCCCTGTCTTTCTCTCGAGCGCGACCCACGGCTGAAGGACGGAACAAAACTGGCGCTCGGTCGTCTGGCTAGGGTATCCCATCCCTCCAGATCGAGATCGCCATGGCCATCCATTCTCCGCCCGCTGCCGGAAACGCCTATCCGTTTTCAGCACTTTTCGCCCCCTTCCCCTTCGTCTGCTTCACCCTGACGCTGATCACCGACATCCTCTACTGGCGGACGTCGCATCTGATGTGGAGCAACTTCTCCGACTGGCTCTTGTTCTTCGGCCTGATCTTCGGCGCACTCGCCGTGCTTGCCGGCCTCATCGATCTTGCCCGCCCCGCCACCCGTGCGCTTCGTCCGCGCTGGCCGGCGTCCCTCGCCTTTATCGGCATTCTGGTCCTCGCCATCCTCAACAGCTTCATCCATGCCGGTGACGGCTGGACCGCCATCGTGCCCTACGGCCTCATCGCCTCGACCGTCACCGTGATTGCCATGATCGCTTGCGTCTACCTCACGGCAGACCAGCGCGCGGCCGATGCCTGGAGAACACCATGAACCGCCTTACCCTGCGCCATGCAGCACTCGCGTCCACAGCCGTCCTGATCATCGCACTGACAGGCTGCAGCGACGACAACGACAATTTCGACATCACCAGCCAGATTGGCCCCGATCCGGTCCTCCCGGAGCCGAGCCAGTCGCTGGTGCCGGACCTCAAGGTCGCGCCCGTCGTCGGCTGGGGTGACAACGAGACGCCTGATGTCATCGAGGGCTTCACGATCACGGCCTATGCCAGGGATCTCGTCAATCCGCGCACCGTGCACACACTGCCGAATGGCGACGTACTGGTCGTGCAGAGCAAGGCACCGCCCGGCAAGCCGGTCGAGCGGCCGAAGGACGTCATCCGCGGCTTCATCATGTCGATCGCCTCAGGCGGCGGTGGCGGCGACAAGCCGACCAATCTCATCACCCTCCTGCGCGACACGGACCGCGACGGCACGGTCGATGAGCGCCACGACATCCTGAGGGATCTCAACTCGCCCTTCGGCCTCGCCTTCGTCGACGACACGCTCTATGTCGCGGCCGCCGACGCGGTGCTCGCCTATGATTACCAGCTCGGCCAGAACGAGATTACGACGCCGCCGCAGGTGCTTAGCCCCCTGCCCGGTGGCCCGATCAATCACCACTGGACCAAGGATCTGGCACTCAGCCCCGATGGCCGCTTCCTCTACGCCTCGGTCGGCTCCAACTCCAATGCCGGCGAACGCGGGCTGGAAGCCGAAAAGGGGCGCGCTGCCATCTGGCAGATCGACCGGGAAACCGGCGCCTCGCGCGTTTACGCGTCGGGCCTGCGCAACCCGAACGGCCTTGCCTTCAACCCGGAAAGCGGTGCGCTCTGGACCGTCGTCAACGAGCGCGACGAACTGGGCCCGAACCTCGTTCCCGACTACATGACCTCGGTCCAGGATCGCGGCTTCTACGGTTGGCCCTGGAGCTACTACGGCCAGCATGTCGATCCGCGCCTGCATCCGCCGCGCCCCGACATGGTCGAACAGGCGATCAAGCCTGACTATGCGCTGTCGAGCCATGTCGCGGCTCTGGGCCTTGCCTTCTCCATGGGCACAGCCATGCCTCAGGACTTCGCCAATGGTGCATTCGTCGGCAATCGCGGCAGCTGGAACCGCGATCAGTTCAACGGCTACAAGGTGCTTTACGTGCCCTTCGAAAACGGCCGACCCACCGGTGAACCACGCGACGTGGTCACGGGCTTCCTGAACGCCGAAGAAGAGGCGCGCGGTCGCCCCGTCGGCGTCGGCTTTGATGGCACAGGCGCGCTTCTGATCGCCGATGACGCCGGCAATACTGTCTGGCGTGTCGCCGCCGAAGGGGCAACCGCCCTCGCCGCGCCGCTCGGCACCGACCAGATGCCGGCCGGTTCACCGGTTGCTGCAGAACAAGCCGCAGCCGGCGATGCCGTGGAAGGCACAGCGCCTGCCACGGGTACGGGTGCGCCTCCCCCTGCACCGGCGCCGTCGTCCACCTCGCCAGCCGAAGATCCGGCCGTCGCGCCGACGCCGGACGCACCCGCCAATACCGGTGACGGAACGCTCGCTCCGCCCACACCGCCCCAGACGGATGTCCCGGCAACCGCTCCGGAAGGTGCGGTTCAAGATGCCGCGCCACCGGCACCCGCCCAGCCATAAACGGTTGATCGGCAACTGTTGAAACGACAAGGCCCTCCAGATCACTCCGGAGGGCCTTGCTTTTGCGCTGTGTAGATCCGGACGCTCCAGCCTCAGGCCGGCAGGCGTCGATCATAGTCGTCCTTCAAGGCCAGCCATCCATCCCAGAAGGGTGCGGACTGCGTGCTGTTCAGCTTGGCTGAGAGTATGTCGAGATGCATGTGCCAGCCGGCACCGACCATCAGCAGATTGGCGCGATCCGAAATCCGCCTGTGCGTCACTGTCAACAACACCTCGTCGCCTTCAGCCTTGAGATCGAAGGCCACCTCGCCGCTCTCGCCCCAGGTGAAAACGAGACGCTTGTCTTTCTGCACTTCGAGAACGCGGCTCTTCATCCGCATTTCCTCACTGAACCCGTCCGGCCTGTGACCGGGCGGATCGGTGAGTTCATCATTGCGCCAGACCAGTTCGAAGGCAGCGCCCGCCTTTTCTTCCATGGCGCCGGCCGCCAACCACTTGCGGCGCATCTCGCCATCGGTGAGATAGCGCCAGATCCGCGAGGCGGGGCCGGGCAAAAGGCGCTCGATCACCAGCGTCGCCGGTTCGGTCAGCCGGCCATAGGGGTTGATGCCAAGTCTTTCCGTCATCGTCATTCTCCATCGGTTTGCTCTCGGGTGAATGCGGCATCCTCCGCGCGAAGGAGCCGTTCGAGGACATCCAGCCGGCCGGCCCAGAAGTGCTCGTAGTCGCTCAGCCACTGGTGGGCGCCGGCAAGCGGCCCCGGTTCCAGACGACAGAGATGCGTGCGCCCCTTGACCTCACGGCGGATCAGGCCTGCCGTCTCCAGCACCTTGATGTGCTTGGAGGCCGCTGCCAGCGACATGGCGAAAGGTTCAGCCAGTTCACCGACGCTGAGTTCGCCCTTGGACAGGGCCGCCAGCATGCGGCGACGGGTCTGGTCGCCCAACGCGTGAAAGATCGTATCGAGCGGGTGTTCTGATAATTCAACCATGTGGTTGAACATGCGCCTGCCATGGACCATTGTCAACCATATGGTTGAGCAATTTCCAGCCTCGCGAATATCGCTCTCAGATGAGGATCAGTCCGCCGAGGACCAGCACCAGAAACAGGCCGCCTATTACAAGCGACCAGGCAGAAAGAACGAAGCCGGGTTTGGCACCGCTGTCAGATCGGGACGCATAATCGGTGTCATCGCGTGGCTCACTGCCATTCTGTCCTGGTTCCAGCGCCATCGGATGCTCCCCTGTTGATTGTCTTTGCGGCTAACCCCTTGCTGAGCTGTCGGTTCCGCTGGGCATGCAAAGAAGACCTGGTCAGGCGGGATCAATGCAGGGGAAACGGAACCCCACCCTCTCTTCTCCGTTCTCTCCGGAGATAAGGAGAGGCTTTCCATGAACACGCGGTCGAAATTTCACTTGCTGGCACGAGCGGGCTACAGCGCACGCGGCATCGTCTTTCTGCTGATTGCGGCGCTGGCACTGTTTTCCAGCTTTGCCGGCGGCAGGCCGGATACGCAGTCGGCGCTCTCAGCCATCCTGCAGCAGCCTTTCGGACGGATCTGGATCGGCCTGATCGGGCTCGGGCTTGCCGGCTTTGTCGTCTGGCGGCTCGCCCAGTCGCTCGCCAATGCCGATGGCCAGGATGATGACCTCAAGGGCTATGCAATCCGCGCGGCACTCTTCGGCAGTGCCATCACCTATGCAGGCCTTGCGGTCACCAGCCTGATGATGGCCCTGCAGATGTCGGGTGGCGGCGGCTCCGGTGGCGAAGAGGGCCTGGCTGCCTGGGTCATGGCCCAGCCTTTCGGTCGCTATCTCGCCGGTATCATCGGCATCGGCTTTGTCATCGGCGGCGTGATCACCGCGATGAAGGGGATCAAACGCCGGTTCGGTCGCTATCTGGACCTCGATGCGGAGAAGAACTCGCCGGCCGTGCTCATCTCCATCTACGGCCTTGTCGCACGCGGTGCGGTCTTTGCCATTATCGGCATCTTCTTTGTCTATGCCGGCTTCACTGTCGACCCGGAGCAGGCCGGCGGCATGGCCGATGCCTTGGCCTGGGTGCAGAGCCTTCCATTCGGCAGCGTCATCTATGCCGTGGTCGCGGTGGGTCTCGCCGCCTTCGGCATCTATAACTTCGTCGAGGCCCGCTATCGGCGCATCGAGGCCCCTGATGTCGCTGGCATCCGCCGTCAGCTGCCGCTCGGCCGCTTCAACTAAAGGCCATGGAAGACCCGTCGGTGCCGCCCCTCGCTGTCACACCAGCTTTTCGGACGGCACGACGGTCACGCCCGGCGCCGCCGCGATGGCGGCATCGAGCATGGCGCGGGCGATGGCCTCCGGCCGGTTCGCCTGCATGGATAAAGGCAGGACCGGCTTCAAAACCGAAAGCACTTTGCCTGCCCATTGCTCCATGGGGCGCGGCTCAGGACGCGGCCCGTCGATTAGGCCCGGACGGACAAGCACGGTGCGCTCGAACCCAAGCGCCAAGATATCCTGCTCCGTTTCACCCTTCACCCGGCTATAGAAGAAGAGAGACTTGATGTCCGCACCCTTGGCCGAGTTGAGGACGAAGCACCTGGCGCCATGAGCTTTCGCCAGCTTGGCGATCTCGACCGGATAGTCATGGTCGACGCGGTGGAAGCGCTCGCGCGATCCGGCGGACTTGAGCGTGGTGCCGAGCGCGCAGATCACCGCATCCGCGGTCCAGATCGACGGATCCTGCGGAAGCTCGTCGAAATCCAGAATGGGTGCAGACAATCCCGGTCGAGATGGCAAAGGCTTGCGGGCCGGAGCGGTCACCGCAGTCACCCGCGGGTCAGCGAGCGCCAGTTCCAGAACATGACTGCCGACAAGCCCGGTAGCGCCCAACAACAACAGATGCATGATCCCGTCTTCCTATATGTAAACAGCCGGCTCAGATCGGCCGCCCCCTGCCCGCTTATGGGTCACGACCTCAATGTCCGGTCACACTGCCTGTTCCATCATACATACGCAAAAAAGGCGCCGCATCGCTGCGGCGCCCTGTGTTGTGACCGGTTACCCGGAGCCTTGGCTCAGGCTGCTGTACGGTAGCTGGCAGAGCCGGACGATGCGCCGCCTTCGAGCTTGAAGCGGGCGAGCTGCGCCTGCAACTGGCGGGCTTCGCCGGCAAGAACCTGGCTGGCAGCCGTGGTTTCTTCGACCATGGCGGCGTTCTGCTGGGTCATCTGGTCCATATGGTTGACCGAGGTGTTGATCTCGCCGAGCGCTGCCGACTGTTCTTCGGCGGCACGGGCAATCGTCACAACGTGGTCGTTGACGCGGTTGACCAGCGATTCGATCTCCTTCAGCGCCTCGCCAGTCGACAGAACCAGCGACACGCCACCCTTCACCTCGTCGGCCGAGGTGTTGATCAGGGTCTTGATCTCCTTGGCGGCATTTGCCGAACGCTGGGCCAATTCACGCACTTCCTGGGCGACGACGGCGAAGCCACGACCGGCTTCACCGGCACGCGCTGCCTCGACACCGGCGTTCAGTGCGAGAAGGTTGGTCTGGAAGGCGATTTCGTCGATGACCGAGATGATCTGGCTGATCTTCTGCGAGGACTGCTCGATGCGGCCCATGGCGTCGATCGCGTTGCGAACGATATCACCCGACTTGCCGGCGCTCGACTTGGTCTCGTCGACCATGTGCGAGGCTTCCTTGGCGCGGACGGTCGAGGTCTTCACCGTGGTGGTGATTTCCTCGAGCGCTGCAGCGGTTTCTTCCAGCGAAGCGGCCTGCTGCTCGGTGCGGCGGGCAAGCTGGTTGGCAGCCGACGACAATTCGCCGGAATTGCCGGTGATGGTGCCAGCGGCGGTCAGGATGTTCTGCATGGTCTGGCGCAGAACGGCCATGGTCTGGTTGACGTTGCCCTGGAGTTCGGCAAACGCGCCCTGGAACTGACCCTGCATCTCATGCGTCAGGTCGGCATCGGCAAGTGCTGCGATCACGCGGCGGACTTCCGAGACGCCACGGTCGACGCTTTCGACCAGTTCGTTGACCGAAGCTGCAAAGCGCTGCAGGTCGGCATCCTCATAGGTCTTGGAGATACGCTTGGAGAAGTCACCGGCAGCGGCCGCAGCAACAATGCCGCTGATCGAGGTCTGCAGGTCGCGGCTCTGGGCATGCAGAGCGGCTTCCTGGGCTTCCATGGCGCGCATCTGCTCTTCATTGGTGCGGAAGACTTCAAGCGCACGGGCCATTTCGCCGATTTCGTCCTTGCGGTCGGTGCCGGGGATGGCGCTGCCGAGCTTGCCGGATGCCATTTCGGACATGATCGAGGTCAGGCTGCGGATCGGGTTGACGATGCCGCGGCGGGCGAGCAGGAAGCTGATCGCCACACCGGCGAGAATACACACACCTGCGGTGACAACCTGAAGCAGCATGGTGAAGCCGGAGGCGGCCAGCGCGTTTTCACGCGAGCCCTTCAGGCTCTCGGCCGAGGAGGTCGAGTATTCCTTGACGACCGAGGTCACGACCTTCTGGGCTTCGAGCGCCTTTGCGAGCTCAGCCTTCATGACCGCGAGATCCTGGCCGGCGGGCGTTGCGGCAACGGCGACCATTGCCCGGATCTGGTTGAAATAGGCATCCAGCGCCGTCTTGGTGCGATCGAGGATCTGTGCTTCCGCCGGGCTGGCCGTCGTTGCGATCTTCGGCAGGCGGGCCAGCATCTCGCCCGCGCGCTTGTCGGTTTCAGCGGCGAAGTCGGCCGCCTTTTCCGGCGTCAGCGCCAGCTGATAGGTCATGCGCGAGATCGCGATGATGTCGACGCGCAGGTCCATCGCCTCGCGGGCAACCTCTTCGCGTGCGCCGGTGTCCTTGAGGGCAGACCCCAGCGAGGACAGGCCGCTTGCGCCGACAGCTGCAATTGCCGCAGCCGCCACGCCCATCAGCACCACGACAAGGCTGACCTTTTTCAGAATGGAAAGATTGGCAATACTCATGAAACTTACTCCGTGCGACCCGCCATCCTGGCAGGCGGCCTTGTGCGGCCGTGCATGGAGCTCATTCCATACTGATCACCTTCCTCACTACACGGGACATGTTTCCATTTCGTTGATGCGAAATAGAGGAATTACGCATGGGAAATACAGGGTATGGCCCGCTAGCCGGAGACCTGCCAGAGCCTGTCAAGCCCGCGATTTGTGCAGTGTGTCATCCCCAGCTTTTTCGCCGTCCGATTCGACGTGGCCGAAAGAGCGCCGAAATAGTGGCTCGGCCCTGCAAACCGGCTCGTTTCGATACGAAATTATAACTGTGACAATTGGCTGAAGCCACGACATCTGCTGACCCTTGCGTCACACCGCACGAGAAAGCCGTGTCATTCCCGTGACTTCGCTCTTTTGCCCGTTATCCACAATCTAACACCACAACATATAGCGTTAACATTTCCTTCACAGACCACCCCTTGACGGAATCAGTCGGGACGATGTTAATGGACCCTGTTGCGGCGGCGACTGGACCGGGCATAACGAGGCCGGGTTTCATCAAACATTGTGGCGGCTTTCTTTGAGGCGGAACGACGTTCTGACGACGTCGTCCGCGACAGGAAATTTGTGCGATTTTTGACCGCCCGGCAGGGGTCTGGGTCTGGCGGCAATAATCTGTTAGTACTATATTTAGTGTTTGCAGCCACCATCACCACAATATACAGAGTGCCATCATCTCCGGATGAATCACCTGACGGACGACCAAGTCAACGGCTGCGCGACTTTCCCGCGCGACCGCAGCAATATTTACGCGCCGGTTTTTCGGCGCCCTAGATCGAGGGACATAGGCAGATGCGCATTGAACGTCGCTTCACCAAACCGGGACAGTCCGCTTACGCGGAGATCGAGTTCCGCAAGGCCATCAGCGAGATCAAGAACCCCGACGGCTCAATCGTATTTCGTCTTGCCGACATCGACGTGCCCGCTCAGTTCAGCCAGGTGGCAGCGGACATTCTCGCTCAGAAGTATTTCCGCAAGGCCGGCGTGCCGAAGGTGCTGAAGAAGGTTGAGGAGAACGATGTTCCTTCCTTCCTCTGGCGCTCGGTTGCCGACGAGAAGGCACTTGCCTCGCTTCCTGAAAACGAGCGTTACGGCTCGGAAACCGATGCTCGCCAGGTCTTCGATCGCCTGGCCGGCACCTGGGCCTATTGGGGCTGGAAGGGCAAGTATTTCTCCTCCGAAGAAGACGCTGCCGCCTTCAAGGACGAGCTCTCCTACATGCTCGCCACCCAGCGCGTCGCACCGAATTCCCCGCAGTGGTTCAACACCGGCCTGCACTGGGCCTATGGCATCGACGGCCCCGGCCAGGGCCATTTCTATGTCGACCCCTTCACCGGCAAGCTCGTCAAGTCCAAGTCGGCCTATGAGCATCCGCAGCCGCATGCCTGCTTCATCCAGTCCGTCGAAGACGACCTGGTCAACGAAGGCGGCATCATGGACCTCTGGGTCCGCGAAGCCCGTCTCTTCAAGTATGGCTCCGGCACCGGCTCCAACTTCTCTTATCTCCGCGGCGAAGGCGAAAAGCTTTCCGGCGGCGGCCGCTCGTCCGGCCTCATGTCCTTCCTGAAGATCGGCGACCGCGCTGCCGGCGCCATCAAGTCTGGCGGCACCACCCGTCGTGCGGCCAAGATGGTCGTCGTCGACATCGACCATCCTGACATCGAAGCCTATATCGACTGGAAGGTGAAGGAAGAGCAGAAGGTTGCCGCCCTCGTCACCGGCTCCAAGATCGTCGCCCGTCACCTCAAGGCGATCATGAAGGCCTGCGTCAACTGCGAGGCTGACAACGGCGCCTGCTTCGACCCGAACGAGAACCCTGCCCTCAAGCGCGAAATCAAGGCCGCGAAGAAGGACCAGGTTCCGGAAAACTACATCAAGCGCGTCATCCAGTTCGCCCAGCAGGGCTACAAGGATCTCGACTTCAAGACCTATGACACCGACTGGGATTCGGAAGCCTATCTGACGGTCTCCGGCCAGAACTCTAACAACTCGGTTTCGCTGAAGGACGACTTCCTGCGCGCCGTCGAGAATGATGGCGACTGGAACCTCACCGCCCGCAAGGACGGCAAGGTCATGAAGACGCTGAAGGCCCGCGACCTCTGGGACAAGATCTCCTATGCCGCCTGGGCATCGGCTGATCCTGGCCTGCACTTCAACACGACGATGAACGACTGGCACACCTCGCCGGCAGCCGGTCCGATCCGCGCGTCGAACCCGTGCTCGGAATACATGTTCCTTGACGACACGGCCTGCAACCTGGCTTCGTTGAACCTGCTCCGCTTCAAGGATCAGAAGACCAAGAACATCGACATCGCCGACTACGAACATGCCGTCCGTCTGTGGACCGTCGTGCTCGAAGTCTCGGTCATGATGGCGCAGTTCCCGTCGCGCCAGATCGCCGAACGCTCCTATGAATACCGCACGCTCGGCCTCGGCTATGCAAATATCGGCGGCCTGCTGATGTCGTCCGGCATTCCTTATGACTCGGCCGAAGGCCGCGCCATCGCCGGTGCGCTCACCGCCATCATGACCGGCGTCTCCTATGCGACGTCAGCCGAAATGGCTTCGGAACTCGGCCCCTTCCCGGGCTTTGCGCCGAACCGCGACAACATGCTGCGCGTCATCCGCAACCATCGCCGCGCGGCGCTCGGCCTGTCGGACGGCTATGAAGGCCTCTCCGTCAATCCCGTACCGCTCGTCCATGCCGAATGCACGGATCCGGCCCTGATCGCCCATGCGACGGCTGCCTGGGACAAGGCACTTGAGCTCGGCGAAAAGCATGGCTACCGCAATGCCCAGGTCTCGGTCATCGCGCCGACCGGCACGATCGGTCTCGTCATGGACTGCGACACGACCGGCATCGAGCCCGACTTCGCGCTCGTCAAGTTCAAGAAGCTCGCCGGTGGCGGTTACTTCAAGATCATCAACGCTGCCGTTCCGGAAGCGCTGCGCTCGCTCGGCTATTCGGAAAGCCAGATCGCCGAGATCGACGCCTATGCCGTCGGCCATGGCAACCTGAACCAGGCCCCGGGCATCAACCCCTCGACGCTGCGTGCTAAGGGCTTCACCGACGAGAAGATCGAAGCCGTCAACGGCGCGCTGAAGGCTGCCTTCGACATCAAGTTCGTCTTCAACCAGTGGACGCTCGGCGCCGACTTCCTGAAAGAGACCCTCAAGGTCTCCGAGGAGCAGCTCGCCGACATGAGCTTCAACCTGCTCGACCACATGGGCTTCTCGAAGAAGGACATCGAAGCCGCCAACATCCACGTTTGCGGTGCAATGACGCTCGAAGGCGCCCCCTTCCTCAAGAAGGAGCACCTGCCCGTCTTCGATTGCGCCAATCCGTGCGGCAAGATCGGCAAGCGTTATCTCTCGGTCGAATCCCACATCCGCATGATGGCAGCGGCCCAGCCGTTCATCTCGGGTGCGATCTCCAAGACGATCAACATGCCGAACGAAGCCACCGTCGAAGATTGCGGCTCCGCCTACATGCTGTCCTGGAAGCTGGCACTGAAGGCCAACGCGCTCTACCGCGACGGCTCGAAGCTCTCCCAGCCGCTCAACGCCTCGCTGATCGAGGACGAGGATGATGAGGATGGCGTCGACGAACTGCTGCAGCAGCCGATGGCGGCCCAGGCGGTTACCATCACGGAACGCATCGTCGAGCGCATCGTCGATCGTGTCGTGCGCGAACAGGAAAAGCTGCCGACCCGCCGCAAGGGTTACACCCAGAAGGCCAAGATCGGTGGTCACACCATCTTCCTGCGCACCGGTGAATATGACGACGGCCGTCTCGGCGAAATCTTCCTTGACATGAACAAGGAAGGCTCGGCGCTCCGCGCCTTCATCAACAACTTCGCCATCTCCGTCTCGCTCGGCCTGCAGTATGGCGTGCCGCTCGAGGAATATGTCGACGCCTTCACCTTCACCAAGTTCGAGCCGGCCGGCATGGTCACCGGCAACGACGCGATCAAGAATGCGACGTCGATCCTCGACTACGTCTTCCGCGAACTGGCGATCTCCTATCTCGGTCGCCACGACCTCGCGCATGTCGACACCTCGGACTTCTCGACCACGGCGCTTGGCCGCGGCATGAAGGAAGGCAAGGCCGATGTCGTCTCCAAGGGTCTGACCCGCGGTTACAAGCCGACGCTCGTCTCCAGCCACATGCCGGCTGCGGCCAGCGCCGAGCCCAAGGGTGCAGCCACCGCCGCCCCCGCCAAGGCCTCGGCCACCGTCACCGCCTTCTCGTCTTCGGGCGCCACCGCCCGCAAGCTCGAAGTAACGACCGCTGTAGCAACCTCTGAAGTCGTGTCCTTCAAGCGCGACTACGAGGAGCGCGCCGTGGAACTGGCCGAGGAGATCGCGTCGGAAAGCGTCTTCTCCGACGCCGCCGCCGACGAGGCAGCAGCCGCCAAGGCCGACGCCAAGAAGCTCGAAGCCTCGCGCCGCATGCGCTCGATTGCACAGGGCTATACGGGCAACATGTGCTCGGAATGCCAGAACTTCACGATGGTGCGGAACGGCACTTGCGAGAAGTGCGACACGTGTGGCGCGACGAGTGGGTGCAGCTGATTAGACACAGGGATAGGTGGAGATTTCGATGTCCACCCGCCTGAGATGAGGTAGATTAAACCCCGCGTCGATTGAGTTCGGCGCGGGGTTTTGGTTGGGGGAGCTAGCAATGCGATTTCCATTTGAGCTCGAAATCACGAACTATCGATCGATTAAGAGCCCAATCTGCATTCCGTTCAGATCAAAGACAACATTTATTGTTGGTCAAAATAATTCTGGAAAATCGAACATTCTTCGTGCGCTATCAGCTGTGTTCAATAAATCGCCACAGTCCGGCGACGCAAAATACGATTTCCGAATATCGATTAAAGACAATGACTTCACCTCAGATATTTTACCTGCAAATTGCGCACGCATACTCGGACACTCAAAAATAGTACTACCCATATCACACAAAAAGAAAACGCTTCCTCAAGAGATTCCCTCTGATCTAGTTTCATACGCTCAGTCACATAGTTTCTTGTCTGATTTTGGCTACAGGTCACAGGATTATTTGGACAATCTATCATCTGTCTATGGGCAAATCGAAAACCACATTATGTCTTCGATGCCGGGAACAGTATATGTCCCAACTACCCGGTTCATAACTCAAACTGGACAAGAGCCTGTGCGCTTTTCTACATTTGAGATGCCAGGGGAGACGTTGAATTACGGCAACATCATTCAGCGCTTGGCTGAAATGGATCGACCTCCGACTGACAAACGGCACCTGAGGCAACAGTTCAAGGAACTAGAGGAATTTATCGCTTATTGCTTAGAAAAATCTACAGTTAAACTTGAGATACCCACCGACCAGAGGACAATCCATGTAAGTATTGAAGGAGACGAACATCCAATAGAGGATCTTGGGTCAGGCATAGAACAGTTGGTCATAATCGGTTTGGCGTCGTTTGGCTTCAAGGGCAAACTGGTCCTTATCGATGAACCTGAACTCCACTTTCATCCTCGCGCCCAAAAAAGGATGGTGCAGTACCTTAATGACAGGGTGGAAGCGGATTTCGTTTTTGCCACCCACTCCGCAGCAATATTGGACGCGATATGTGCAGATGTAATTCAAGTGAACTATGCGGAAGGCCAATCCAGCGGACGCACCCTGGTAAACAACGCTGACAGATATCGCGCGGTCCGAGACCTGGGCCACTCCCCTAGTGAACTGCTTCAAACGCGTTTTGCTATTTGGGCGGAAGGGCCATCAGACCGCATTTACGTCAATCACTGGATCCGCAAGATTGACAGTTCATTGGTAGAAGGAGTTGATTACACAATTTTGTTCTATGGGGGCAAAATCCTTAGCCATCATGGATTTTTGGACGATGAATCGGAACTCGTGAAAGCAATATCGCTTTCGAGAGCTTTCGCAGTGATTATGGATAGCGACGTGAGGATTGGAAGACCGGCAATTAATGCGACCAAAGCTCGCGTCCGAGATGAAGTCCAAAGCCAGGGTGGAATATGCTGGGTCACGAAAGGGCGAGAGATCGAGAACTATCTGCCGAATTTGGTCGTCAGGCAGCTGGTTAGCAAATTCCCAGGAGCGGAAGAGCCGAGTTCTGAACTTGATCAAGTACTTGATCCGGATAAAGTGAAGAAGAGCGAGTTCGCGCGTGCTGCGATTGAAGTTGAAACGGATGAGTGGCCGCTCGATCTGAAGGAACGCGTAAGTGAGCTGGTAAATGCGATCAAAGACGCACGTTAAAAAGGCGTGTGGAAAACAATCGTCTCAGCCGCCTACCTCTCCTCTTTGTGGGAGAGGTTGCAAAATCGAAGGCTTAGGAGCGCGAAAGCCGCCTAAACTTCAGATTTTGCTGGTGAGGGGATCGGTTCCGTTGCCACGACATAACCGCCCCCTCACTTGCGAAATCTGAGGTTTGACCCTGATCGGGCCATACTAGGCCTTGTGTCTGGATCCTCGGGTCAAGCCCGAGGATGACCGAGGATGGGGAAGCTGCGGGTATCCTCTTCTACCGTTTTCATCGCACGAGGCCTGAGGAGAGTACCCTCATCTTCCCCCAACGGTCGTCATCCTCGGGCTTGACCCGAGGATCCAAACACAAGCCCTGCCAAGGCAGCGATCGGCACCAAGTACCACTGAAACTGTAACATCAACCGATGATGCAAATCCCGCCAGGTGGGACGGAGCATGGGGAATTGCGGGTATCCTCCTCTACCGTCGTCCTCACGCGAGCCCTGAGGAGAATACCCTTACCTCACCCCAAAGGTCGTCACCCTCACACTCCTTCATCCTCGGGCTTGACCCGAGGATCCAGACACAAGCCCTTCACCGGCATCGGAAAGCACCCCGTCACAACTCATAATACAAATCGCGCCAATCAGGGTTGAATCCCTCAATCAGCTCGATCTTCCACTGCCGATACCAGCGCTTCAGCGACTTCTCTCGTTGGATCGCCGTTCCGATGCGGTCGTGCTCCTCGTACCACACCAGTTGCCGGCAGCCATACTTGGAAGCAAAGCCCGGCGTTTCGCCCTCCCGATGCTCGTAGATCCGCCGCTCCAGATCGGATGTCACACCGATATAAAGGGTGCCGCGTTTGTGGTTGGTGACGATGTAGACATATCCCGCCATGCGTGCAGTGTGCTTGTGACTGGATCCTCGGGTCAAGCCCGAGGATGACGACCTCTAGGGTGGGGGAAGGTATTCTCCTTTAGCGTTGTGGGAGCGAAACAGTGGTGGAGGATACCTGTCGCTCCCCTCACACTCCGTCATCCTCGTCCTCGGGTTTAACCCGAGGATGACCCGAGGATCCAAACACAAGCATTCTGAGGGCCGTCGGGGAGCAAGAAGCGCTCTATTTGCCGGAAAAAGGGGGACGCCCCGCAGCGATTCCTAAACAAAATCAAACACCGGCATGTTTTTTCATCCCCCACCATTTCCACCCTCGTAGACTCATCCCCGTCCCGCCCTCGGATACACCTGACGATGCGATGTCAGGCGAGGCGGGGCCGGCGCCGGGGTGGCGTGCTCTCGCAGGCACAAATCCCCGGCCCGCTGCAACGGTCTCCCTCCGGACGAAGGGCTTGACGAGGGTGATGGGGTCGGATGCGCCTCAAAACCTGGATACCCTGATCGGAAGGACGTGCCTCAGAGACACACAGACAAGGCGCCTACGCTGTCGCGAACATACCAGACAGCGGGGCGGAAAAAACGGCGGGGATGAGCGCCGGTCGCAAATGACCAAGTCCTCATCCCCCGGGCGAGGGTCCCGGTCGGATTGGTGCACCATCCGGCGGGAACCTCCCGGGCCACCGGCCAGGCTGAAGCGTCACTATCATGGTGGCGCCGCAGCCGGACCCTACGCCCGGTCATCCTCGGGCCTGACCCGAGGACCGTCGCCGCCTTGCCAGAGAGACGCATGCAGCGGGAAAAAACGTCGAACGAGGCGCCGGAAGGAGCCACATAAAACTACTTAGACAGGTTGCTTCTGGCGCCTCGTCCGAGACAAATTTCAGCCCACCCGGAGGGAGCGATCCCGACCGGCGGCGAAGCTTGGGGTTTTTGACAATCGGTTTTCCCCTCTCCCCCTTGTGGGAGAGGTTACAAAATCGAGGGCTTAGCCTGATCAGGGCTAAACCTCAGATTTTGTTGGTGAGGGGATCGGTGCTGCGGGCACGACGAACGGACCCCCTCACTTGCGATTTCAGATGTTTAGGCGGCTTACGCTCGCCTAATTCATCGAAATCGCTTTCTCCCCCACCAAGGGGGAGATGGGCCTCGCACACGCAGGTCCCTCTTTCATTCCGATAAACGCCGCGTCCCAAAAAAGTCCGCCCTGCCCGGCCCTGCGCCACCCTCCGGCCAACGCTTCCTTAACGGCCTTGCGGTACATTACGATAGATTAAAAGACTGGACGGAGACCCGAGCGAAATGTCCAAACCGACCTTCCGCTTCACCCATTACGACCTGAAGGAACAGCGCGCCGGCACCATTATCGAGGTGACGTTGTCTGCCGTGAACAATGTGCGGCTAATGACGCCGACGAATTTCCAGCGCTTCAAAGAAACGCTCGATTACAAGTTTCTCGGTGGCGTGGCGAAGAAGTCGCCGCTCAAAATCGTCATTCCGGAAAGCGGCCATTGGCACATGATCGTCGACATGGAAGGCCATCACGGACTGGCCGAATCCAAGGTCAAGATGATCGCGGCCCCTGTCGTGCAGCCGAAGCAGAAGGCATCTTAAGGCCTTCTCACCTCCCCTTGGCCACTGCCCTTTCCCCACGTCATCGGCCCAAAGCCAATCAGCCCTTGCGGTCTGCAAGGATCGCAAGAGCCGCCCGTTCCCCGCTCAGCATCGCGCCATGCACCGTGCCGAAATAGTCGGCACTCACATGTTCGCCTGCTAGCCGAAGGCGCGGTCCGGCAGGTTTGGACAGCGTGTGGTGATCGGCAGGCTCTGCGCCCACAGCGGGGAAGGAATAGGCGCCGAGCGCATGAGGATCGGTTGACCAGGCATGGCGGGCGATCGCTTTCGGCTCTGGCACGTCATCCCCAAACATATCGCGCAGCACTGCCGTGATATCGGCGACAAGAGCCGCCTCATCCATCACATCGACACGGGCTGCGTAATCGCCGCTAGCGATCAGCGTCAGCACCGGCGCATCCTGGATCGGCATCAGGTTCAGCATATCGGCGAAACGGCCACGATCATTCCCGGCATAGCCCAGGAAATGCTGGTCCTTCGGCCAGAAGGCCGCGTCGAAGGCAACCGACACCTTGGCCAGCTGGCCGAAGCCGATGGCGGCAATCGCCTTCTGCTGTGGCTGTGGCAGCGGCGGATCAAAGGCGATGCGCCCGGCCTTCAACACGCCGAGTGGCACGGTGACGATGCAATGATCCGCCTCGAAGCGCCCGTTATCCGTTTCGACGATGACGCCGTCCTGCGTGTGGCGGATGCGGGTGACCGGATGGCCCAGGCGGATATCGAGTCGCTTGCCCAGGAATGTCGGCAGGCGGTCATACCCTTCGCGGAGCACGGCGTCCGGCCCGTCGAACATCTCGCCGGCATCGACATGCAGGGCCGAAATCTGTGACAGGGATGCCGCAAACTCGCCCTCATAGGTATCGGTGAGCGCCCAGTTACCGATCGGCTCCTGAAGCAGCGCCGGGTCGAGAAGCTCGATGACATCGAGCAGCGACAGGGAGCCATCGCCATCGTCCTCTTCGGCGGCTTTCTCGGCGATCTGCTCGAGATCATCGAAGACATCGTCGATCTCGAAGTCCTCGGGCTCGACGCCACCGGGCTGGAAGAGTTGCCAGCGCTCCTGATCGATGAAGAAGGGTGTGGCGCCGGCTTCCACCGCGAGCTCAGCTGCCGGATTGTCGTTGAAGCCGTGAATGAAGTTGGCCCCGTGCTCGACGGGCACCCCGAGGCTGCGGTCGGTGAAGATGCGGCCGCCGATCCGGTCCCGGGCTTCCAGCACGATCACCTCAGCACCGGCCTCGGCAAGGTTGGCGGCAGCGGAAAGACCCGCCATTCCAGCCCCCACCACGATGACCTTCAGCCCCTTGCCGGCACCGGAGCTGGCCGCAGGCGCATCGCTTGGGGCCGGCGGTGAGGTTTGCGCCAGGGCAAGGCGAACTGACGACGCGGTCGACAGGCCGGCCGAAGCAGCGAGCAGAAGGAGCAGCCTGCGACGGATCAGATCAGGCCGCATCGACCGCCGGCTCCTCCTCTTCCGGGGGCAGATCCTCAGCGAAGAAGGCCCGGCCGCGACCGCCTTGCTTGGAGGCGTAAAGCGCCCGGTCGGCAATCGCCATGATCGGGCGGGCCGCTGCACCGTTTTCAGGCGCAATGGCAATGCCGAGGCTGATGCCGACATCCACAACCGCGCCGCTC
This sequence comes from Allorhizobium sp. nf9_anc, assembly GCF_056323085.1. NCBI lineage: Bacteria > Pseudomonadati > Pseudomonadota > Alphaproteobacteria > Hyphomicrobiales > Rhizobiaceae > Allorhizobium > Allorhizobium sp. nf9_anc. The sequence continues at coordinate 2,006,140 of NZ_CM150481.1, forward strand.
GAGAGCGTGATCGGCTGGGATATCGACGTGATGACGTGCTGGGCGAGCATCGCAAGGCGCGGCCGGTCGCGGAAGGCATTGATCAGCACGACGAATTCGTCACCGCCGACGCGCCCGACCAGCCCGTATTCGCCGACGGCGTCGCGCAGCCGCTCGGCCACCACGCGGATGACCTCGTCGCCGGCGCCGTGGCCGTGGAGATCGTTGACGGCCTTGAAGCGGTCGAGATCGCTCGCGATCACCGCAAAGGGCGCATGGGCGAGCCGGTCGGCGGCCTCGTTCAGCGCCTTGTCGAAGCAGAGGCGGTTGGCAAGCCCGGACAGGGCATCGCGATGGGCGAGTTCGCGGTTGCGGCGCTCGCTCTCCTCAAGCCGCTCCGAGAGGCGGCCGATATAGCGGCCGAGCACGAAGCTGGCTGCAAACAGCAGGCCGCAAAGCAGGATGACGGTGGGCACGACCAGGGTCCAGATGTCAGCGCCCGGCTTGTAAAGGGTAAAGTCGAAGCTGCCGAGAACCTCGCCATCGACGCCCTTTACCGCCAGCAGCCCGTCGCTGTTGCGGTTGAACTGCAGGCCGCCATATTCGAGCTGGCTGTTGATGTCCGCAACGAATTCCGCGTCGATCGGCCGGGCTGAGACAAGAATGACGGGATCGCCATCCGGCAGCGCCACCTCACCGTCGTCAGGCACGATCGCCATGGCCGTGGTCAGCATGACGTCGCCGTCGATCTCGGCGAAACCGAAGGCTGCGATGGCATGAACCTGCGACGGGGGTACCTGCTTCTGGCCATAGCCGCCGTCGATCGTGGTGCGATGGGCGTGGTGCTGGGTGAGCGCGAGCTCCGCAATTGCCTTCAGATCCTCGCCGGGCTTAAGATCACGGGCGGTGAGATCCTCCTCGTCCTGAACGGCCGACATCAAAAGGCGACCGCCGGGGCCGATCAGGAAGCTGCGCTCGTGGCCGAAATCGTACCAGAGCGAGGAGACGAACTCCTCGACGACGTAAGAGGGACGAAACTTCAGCGTGATGTATTTGACCGAGCGGTCCCAGCGCGCCAGACCCAGCTGATCGCGGGCAAGAAGGCTGTGGCGATCCCGCAGGACGTTTTCCAGCATGAGGATCTGCTTCTCGACCGCGATATCGTCGGCCTTTCGCGACGCGATATAGCCGATGAACAGCAGCGACAGCGCCGAGAGCGTGATCAGCACCAGCGAGAAGAGCTTGACCAGTGTCGGCAAGCCAATGCGCGGCGGCTCCGTGCCTCCGGCGTGCAGATAGCTCAGTTCGGTCTTCTTCGGCATGCGCAATCCCTAGGTTCGGACGAGAACACTAGGGCATAGCGCTTAAAAGCAGCTTAAGCTGAAATGACGATAGGCAAGCGGCTTAGCCGCCTCCCCTTTCCCGGCGCAATTTCGCCCACCAGTCGAGGCGCTTCTTGATCTCCCGCTCGAAGCCGCGCTCTGGCGGATCGTAGAAGGTCTGGCGGCCCATCTTTTCGGGGAAATAGTCCTGACCGGAAAAGGCATCGGGCTCATCGTGATCGTAACGATATCCCTCGTTATAGCCTTCCGCCTTCATCAGCTTGGTCGGGGCGTTCAGGATATGCTTGGGCGGCAGAAGCGAGCCGTGCTCCTTGGCGGCGCGCATGGCGGCCTTGTAGGCGACATAGACGCCGTTCGACTTCGGCGCGGTCGCGAGATAGACGCAGGCCTGGGCCAGCGCCAGTTCACCCTCGGGAGAGCCGAGGTAATCATAGGCGTCCTTGGCGGCATTGCAGACCACCAGCGCCTGCGGGTCGGCAAGGCCGATATCCTCGACGGCCATGCGCACCAGCCGCCGCCCGAGATAGAGCGGATCCTCGCCGGCGTCGAACATGCGGCAGAGATAATAAAGCGCTGCATCCGGATCTGAGCCCCGAACGGCCTTGTGGAGCGCCGAGATCAGATTGTAGTGGCCATCCTGGCCCTTGTCGTAGACCGGCGCGCGGCGCTGGACGATCTTTCCCAGACCTTCCGTGTCGAAGACTTCGCCCGGGCGGGCGGCACGCCAGACTTCTTCGGCAAGCGTCAAAGAGGCGCGGCCATCGCCATCGGCCATGCGGATCAGGGTTGCGCGGGCATCCGCGTCCAGCGGCAGCGGCTTGGCTTCCGTTTCCTCGGCACGCTTCAGAAGCGTCTCGATGCTGTCGGTATCATGGCTCTTGAAGGTGAGCACCCGCGCCCGCGACAAAAGAGCGGCGTTCAGTTCGAAGCTCGGGTTTTCGGTCGTTGCACCCACGAGGATGACGGTGCCATCCTCCATGACCGGCAGGAAACTGTCCTGCTGGGCGCGGTTGAAGCGGTGGATCTCATCGACGAAGAGCAGCGTCTGACGGCCCTCCATGCGGCGCAGGCGGGCGCTTTCGAAGACCTTCTTGAGGTCAGCGACGCCCGAAAAGATCGCCGAGATCTGCTCGAAGGCAAGCCCCGCCTCGCCCGACAGAAGCCGGGCGACGGTGGTCTTGCCGGTGCCGGGCGGGCCCCAGAAGATCATCGATCCGAGCGAACCTGCCGCGATCATCCGGGCCAGCACGCCATCCTCGCCGGTCAGGTGTTCCTGGCCGGTGACTTCGGCGAGGTTCTTCGGCCGCAGGCGGTCGGCGAGCGGGCGACGCTCGGCCATTTCCTTCGACATCTGCGGCGCGAAGAGGTCACTCATCGGAAGATCTGCCGGATGCGCTGGCCGTCGCGTTCGATCTCGACCCGCCAGAAGCCGGGATCGCTCTCGGCGATCTTCTGCAGGTCCTCGACCGAGGCAATATCCTCGCCGTTGACGGCCACGACAATGTCGCGCGGCTGGAAGCCGAGGCGGGCCGCGGGCGAACCGCGGACGATATCGGTGACCACGACGCCGGTGACTTCTGAGGCCATCTTCAGCTCATAGGCCAGACGCGGCGAGAGGTTGCCGGCGCGGAGGCCGGCAAAGGGGCTGCGGCCCTCGATCAGCTGGATGTCGCGCGGACGGGTTTCGGGGGCTGCGGCAAGCGTCAGCGCGATCGTCTCTTCGCGACCGTCTTCCTGAACCGTCAGTTCTGCCTTCTTGCCCAGTCCTGCGGTGGTCAGACGATAGCCGAGGGCATCGGGATGCTCGACGGGGATGCCATTGACGGCGGTGACCACCTGGCCGGGCTTCAGACCCGCCTTGGCCGCCGGGCCATCCTCGGCGATGCGCACCACGAGCGCGCCGCGTACCGTTTTCAGGCCAAGGGCTTCGGCAACATCCGAGGTGACCGGCTCGAAGCTCGCACCGACATAGGGCCGCTCAAAGCTTGCCTCGCCGCGATCGGCGGCATCGAGGAAGACGCGAACGAGATTACCGGGGATCGCGAAGCCGACACCGTTCGAGCCGCCACCGCGCGAAAAGATCGCCGTGTTGATGCCGATCAGCTCGCCGTTCATGTTGACCAGCGCACCGCCGGAATTGCCGGGATTGATGGCGGCATCGGTCTGGATGAAGAAGCCGAAATCGCCTTCCGTCACCTGGTTGCGGGCGAGCGCCGAGACGATGCCCGAGGTGACCGTCTGGCCGACGCCGAAGGGGTTGCCGATGGCGAGCACGAGATCGCCGACTTCGGTCGCGTCGGAATTGCCGATCGGGAGCGTGGGCATGACCTCGTTGGTTTCGAATTTCAGGACGGCGAGATCGAGGCGATCGTCCTTCAGCACGACCTTGACCGGGAATTCACGGCCGTCGGCCAGGGCCACCTTGATGTCGTCGGCACCATCGATGACGTGGTTGTTGGTGACAACTACGCCATCGGCCTCGACGATCACGCCGGAGCCCAGCGAGGACTGCTTTTCGGTGCGGTTCGGCATGCGCTGGCCGAAGAATTGCTCAAGGAAGGGATCGCCGGCAAACAGGCTGGAGCGACGCTGGACGAGGCGCTCGGCATAGACATTGACCACGGCGCCGCGCGCCTGCTTGACCAAGGGCGCGAAGGAGAGCTGCATCTCGAGCTGGCTCTGCGGCACGGCCTTGTCCTGCGCAAGCGCGGGAGCAGAGAGCGGCACCATAAGAGCGACAATCACGGCAATCGGTTTGAGACGGTCGAAGCGCGGCATGCAAAGATCCTTCATGCGATCATGGACGTTCTAGACCCGGTTCCTGCTCCGGCAAATAGGCAGAAGCAAGGACGACCAATCGCAGATGGGGATAACGTTTGCCCGGCTCAAGCCCCGACCGTTTCGATGATGCGCGTCATCAGGCCATGGAGCTCATCGCGGTAACCGGTGCGGGCGGAAGGGGCTGCTTCGTTCGATGTCATGGCGACGGTCAGACCGCGGCTTGGGGTGATGTAGAGCATCTGTCCGCCGTAGCCCCAGGCATAATTCACCTGCTCGCCCGCCATCTCCTTCAGGAACCAGGCATAACCGTAGCCATCGCCGTTGAAGACGGAATTGGTGCGGCGGATCCAGCTTTCGCGGATCCAGGCCTCCGAGATGACCCGCGTGCCGTCCTCGGTCACGCCGCCCCGGCGATAGAGTTCGCCGAAGGCATGCAGCGAGCGCGGCGTCATCGCCATCTGGTTGCCGCCGAGATAGAAGCCCTGGGGATCGCGATCCCAGGACCCGATCCGGAACCCTTCGAGCGGCTCCAGCCATTCGCGGGCAAGCGCCAGCGTCGGTTTGCCCGAGACCTTGGTGAGGATGACCGACAGAAGATGGGTCGACGCCGTCGAGTAGAGCATGCCGCCGCCCGGTTCGTCGACGAAATCGGCGGCGAGCGCAAAACGCGTCCAGTTGCGGCTCGCAACCCATCGGCCGTAATTCGGGCCGGACATGCGGTCGAGGCCAGAGCGCATCGACAAGAGATGGCCGATGGTGATCTGCGACAGGCGCGGATCGGGATTGGCGGGAAACTCCGAGCGCAGCACGGTTTCGATGCGCTGGTCGACGCCTTCGAGCAGGCCCTTGTCGATGGCAATGCCGACCAGTGCGGAGACAACGCATTTCGAGGCGGATTTGATGTTGGTGGATCCATCAAGCGAATTGTTGCCATAGGCGCGCTCGCCGAGCGTTTCGCCATTGCGGGTGACGATGACGGTTTCCAGCGTATCCAGCCTGCGGGCTTCTTCGAGCAGCGTCGCGATACGCGGGCGGAGGACATCGAGATTTGCGGGCGGCGCCGCTTCATCCGCGGGCACCGTCACAGCCGGCTCTGCCGACTGGGCAAAGGCGCGAGATACGGAAAGAATCGGCACGGTGGCTGCGGCGGCGAGGAGGGTTCTTCTGTTCATGGTGGTGAAGGTAGGGATTGTGGCTGGCAATGACAGGACCTTTTGCGGATTTTCACCGGATAGTGAGAGGCTGGCATGCGCGGATTGCATGGAACGATGGGCCGGCTGCGGGCGTTGCTTCGGCAAGTTAAAACCGAGCGAGGTGACCATGTCCGATACAACCGCAGCCACGCGCGCCATCCTGTTTGCACTTCTGGCTGGCCCCGTTTTGGCGGGCGCGCTTCCGGCCCACGCGGCAAGCTTCGACTGCCAGAAGCCCGACCTTGCCGAGGACGAGACGGCCATCTGCGAGACGCTGTCGCTCAACGACATGGACGTGAAGATGGTCACCACCTTCGAGCTTCTCTCCGGCCTGCTGGCCATGGGCGCGCGGGGTGAACTGCAGGACCAGCAGATCGAGTGGCTGACCAAGCGCGGCGAATGCAAGGGCGACGTCGCCTGCCTGACGGCCGTCTATACGGCGCGGATGGCGCAGCTAGCTGTGGTGTATGAGGGTATTCAGCGGCCGAAGTGAGCTTTGCTGCCGGAACTCAACTACGACCCAGCAGCTCAGATATTCTTGTCAGCACAGCAGCTGTCATCGATGGAGATGCGGCACCCAAGGGCTCCACATTGCGCGCCTCGACAGTCGCCAATTTCACCGGGCGCACGACCGAAGGTGCCGGCAAGCCGGCTTGCAGATGCTCGGGAATGACAACGTCCTGCGGCCAAGGGCGGTTTTCCGCAGAGGTGATCATGGCAACCCACAAAAGGCCCTCGCCTTCGCCAATTCCACCGTTCGAAACGACGAAAGCCGGCCTTCGCTGACGCGTGTCGCGATCTGTATAGGGAAAGGGAACGCGCACGATATCGCCTTGCTCAAAGGTCGGCATACGCGCGCCTATCCGCTTCACTGTCCCATTCGGAGAAAGTGGCGAAGGGATCCTCCAATGGGTGATCCGACGCGGCTCGTGACAACAGGACGCGGCCGTCAGCCTCGATCGTGTAGACGATTGCGTCGCCCTCCTTCAACCGGAGAGCCGCCCGAACGGCTTGGGGAACCGTGGTTTGCGCCTTGCTGCTCAGCTTGCTCGTGATCATAAAGCTACCTCTCCCCAGAAAGTAAGGAATTTCCTTGTTTCAGGCAAGAGGCAGGCAGAGCACCCAAAGTGACGGGCAAGATACCGTGTGGTAATATGTAATCATGAAGCAGGTTGAAGCCCTAGCGAAGCTCCGTTGGCTTGCCCCAAGGGTCCAGGGCATGGGAGCGACCGCGCTATTCATTTTCGGCTCGACGGCCCGCGACGAAGCCAAGCCAACAAGTGATCTGGACCTGTTCATCGACCATGATCCAGCCCGAAAGTTCTCTCTCATCGAACTCATCGGCATCCAGCAGTTTCTGGAGCAGGAGCTTTCGATCACTATAGATCTCACGACTCGGAATAGCCTGCACCCCATGCTCAGGGCCGATATCGAGCGGTCCGCACTTCGGGTGTTCTGATTGCCTGTTAGAGCCCTTGGGCGTGCCGGACAGCGGCCTCTCGAAGGAGAGGTAAAAAGGCCATCCCGCTTGATATTCTTCGCGAGACGCAGCCCCTTCCTAGGGGAGACATCCAACAGCAATGACTTCGCTATTTTCCTAACTTCCTATTTCTCTTCACTTCTCGACGCCCCACTCTCGATCCCCTCCCCCAACCACGCCACAAACGCCTTGACCGCCGGGCGTTTTGCCGCCGCCGGTGCGACTGTGGCGAAATAGGCGGTGCCGAGGCCGAGGGCTCCATCGGGCCAGGATTTGAGGCTGCCGTCGGCGACGAGGGTGTCGGTGATTGAGCGCCAGCCGAGCATCAGACCTCGGCCGTCGAGGGCTGCCTGGACGGCCTGGACGTAGTTGTCGAAGATGTGAGATGGGCCGCGCGGTTTGGGGAGGTCGCGACGGGCGAGATAGTCGGTCCAGCCTTCCCAGTGGCGCGCTTCGACCGTGCGGACATGGATCAGCGGGGCAGCGTCCAGCCCCTCGCCTTTTGACAGCAGGCTTTCGACCAATGCCGGGCGACCGACGGGGCAGACAGTCTCGTCGAAGAGGCGGAGCGTCGTGCCATCGGTCCAGGTGCCGCGGCCGTAGCGCAGGACGAGATCGGTGCCGGGCCACATCTGCGGCAGGTCGGTGGGGGGCACCTGGACATTGACGAAGAAGCCGGGATGGCGGGCGTAGAAATCGCTGAGGCGCGGCATCAGCCAGTGAGTAGCGAGGCCCATGGTGCAGGCGACGGTCAGGCGCTGGTCTTCGAGGCCTGTGCTGCTGCGGATTTCCTCGATGGTGTCGGCGATGAGGTCTAGGCCGTCGCGAGTGGCGCGGGCGAGCTGCTGGCCGGGTTCGGTGAGCCTTGCCGGACGGGTCGAGCGATCGATCAGGACGGCGCCGACATGCTCTTCCAGCGCCTTCAGGGCTTGCGTTACGGCAGGCTGGGTGACGTTCAGGGCGCTTGCCGCCTCGCGCATCGAGCCGAGCCGGGCGACGGCCTCGAAGGTGGTCAGCAGACGCAGGGGTGGCAGACGGCTCAACTTAATCTCCAGCTTAACTCAGCATAAGCATAATCGCTCTGGCCTCGCCTGCAAAGTCGGATGATGATCGTCAAATCCGATATTCTCTTCCGCTGTCCAGACTTAAGGAAAACCGCTGTGAATATGCATGTTGCGACCGGGGCCGTCACGCTTGCCGACAAGGGGCTTCACCTGCCGCTTTCCGAGGGTGGGCAGGCCTATTTCAATTACTACTGGCTGCGTGACAATTGCCCCTCCTCCTTCGACAGCACGACGCGCGAACGCAGCTTCGACATCTTTCATCTGTCGGCCGCACCGCGCGCCGATAGCGCCGAGATCGAGGACGGCATGCTGGTGATCCGCTGGGCGGGTGAGAACCATGTGTCGCGCTTTCCGCTGTCGCTGCTGGCGCTCTACACCGAGGGCAAACATCGGCCTGACCCCGCCGACCTGCCGCGCAAGGCCTGGTTCAGCGACCACTATCCTGATGTCCCGCGCTTCTCGCAGCCGGAGCTGATGCGCGATCCGAAGAAGGTTGCGGAATGGCTGGAGGCGATGATCGTCGAGGGGCTGACGATCGTCACCGACATGCCCGACAGCAACGAAGGGCTGACCGAGACCGTCAAGCTGATGGGCCATGTGCGGCCGACCTTCTTCGGCGAATATTTCGATGTGAAGACGCATATCAACCCGACCAACACCGCCTATACGGCGAAGGCGTTGGAGCTGCATACCGACACGCCGGCGGAGGAGCATGCGCCGGGCATCCAGTTTCTGCATTGTCGGGCCAATACCGTCGAGGGCGGGATGAGCATCTATTCAGATGGTGTTGCCGTGGCCAATGCCTTCCGCGAGATCGATCCTGAGGGGTTCAAGCTCTTGTCGGAGATCGATATTCCGTTCTTCTGCGAACACGACACCTACGACATGCGCTCGCGGCAGCGGGTGATCGAACTCGACAAACATGGCGAGGTCTCGGGTCTGACGATCAGCCAGCATATGGCCGATCTGTTCGACCTGCCGCAGACCGTGCTCGACGATTATTACCCGGCCTTCTGCCGCTTCGGCAAAATGCTGCAGGACGACAAGTTCATGATGCGCTTCCTGATGAAGGCGGGGGACTGCATGGTGTTCGACAACCACCGCATCGTACATGGCCGCATGGCCTATTCGGCGACCAGCGGCGATCGTTATCTGCGCGGCTGCTACGCCGATCGCGAGGAGATGCGCTCGACCTATCGGGCGCTGACGACGGAAGGGCGGTTCAAGGCATGAATATTTCCCCTTCGGTCAACGACATGCTCGATGAGGCTGATCTAACCACGCTGCGTCAGGATCTGGCGGCGGCCTTCCGGCTCTGCCATCGCTTCGGCTGGAGCGAGTCGGTCGGCAATCATTTCAGCGCTGCGGTCTCCGCCAATGGGCGAAAATTCCTGCTCAATCCGCGCTGGCAGCATTTTGCCACGGTAAAGGCGAGCGATCTGCTGCTGCTCGATGCAGATGACCCTGGCGTGATGAACCGGCCCAATGCGCCGGATCCGTCGGCCTGGACCGTGCATGGCACGCTGCACCGGATGCTGCCGGAGGCGCGGGTGATCCTGCATTGCCATTCGCCCTATGCGGTAGCGCTGTCCTGCCTCAAGGACCCGACGCTTCTGCCGCTCGACAACAACACGGCGCGGTTTTTCGGGCGGATCGGCTATGACCTCGATTTTGGCGGCATCGCCGACGCGGCGGAGGAAGGCGAACGGCTGGCGGAGATGATCCGCGGCAAGGCGGTGCTGGTCATGGGCAATCACGGCGTTTCGGTTGCCGGCGAGACGGTGGCGGATGCCTTCGAGGACCTCTATTTCTTCGAGAAGGCAGCGCAGACGATGGTGCTGGCGCTTTCGACCGGCCAGCCGCTGGCCGTGCTATCGGATGAGATTGCGCAGGGCACCTCGGACGGGTGGATTCCGTATCGGGGCATGGCGGAGAAGCACTTCGCCTATCTGAAGTCGTGCCTGGACAAGGAAGATCCGAGCTACCGGGATTAAGGCGAGGCGTCAGGCGCATCCATCCGGATATTCGGCCGGGCCCTTGATCTCGATCGTGTTCCCGAAGGGGTCCTTCACATAGAAGGAATGGCCGATGCCGCGGGCACCGCCGTGGAGGGCTTCGCGGTCTATCGCCACACCGTGGCGGGCGAGATGGGCGCGCAGCTCGTTATGGTCGAAGGGGCCGGTTGCGATGCAGATATGGTCAACGTTGCGACCGCCTGCGACGGGCGGGGCAGCCTTGTGGCCGCCGGGATGGGTAATGTCCCAGAGCACGATTAAGGCACTGCCGCACCAGACCTGCTCCATGCCGAGCGCCGGATAGGTGTAGCCGGGGCGGCAACCGAGGACGTTATGATAGAAGCGGAGCGCCTTTTCCATGTCGTCGACGATGAAGACGACGTGGTCGATGCCGACAAGGCTGAAGGGGACGGTCATCTTGGCTCCTGATTACAAAAGGTATTGGCAAGCAATTGAGCGCCGGAGACACGATTGCCGGGAATGCCCCGATCGGTCAGCGGCTGGTCGGCTCGTTACCGGACCATTCGACGGTTCCCGTGGATGAGTGCCTGAGTCGGTACCGGCGAAGATCGATGCCGTTGATGAACCTGCGCGCAGGCCCCTCGATAAACAGATAGCTACCGATGGCACAGCACAGGGCGGCCATGACAAGCACGAGGACGTAGATCAAACCCATGTCCCGGAACCGGCCAGCCGCAACATAAAATGGCTGCTGCCAAAGATAGAGAGAATAGCTAACGAGCCCGAGAGACACCAGCGGCTTGAACGAAAGCGCCTCCCTTATCAGTTTCGGGGACTCGTCGAGCGCGTTGACACTCCAGGCCAACAGAAGCGTCGCCGCTCCATATTTGATATAACCGGGGGTCTGCTCGGCAAACATCATCAGGGCCAAAGGCAGGGCAAGCACCGTGATTGCTGGATGCATGAAGCGCCTTAGGTCAAACTCGCGGATCGCAAGAAAGGTCGAGGCGGAGATCAGGATCGAAGCGATGCGGACGTCGGTGCGCCAATAGACCAGTTCTTCGCGCTGGCCGAAATGCTCGCTGGAAATCACGCCGTTTACCACGCACAGGATCGCAGCTCCAATCATGCAGTACATCGCCAGCCGCGTATTGCGACGGGTGAACCAGGCAAGCGCCAGCAGGACGAGATAGCTGTTTTCCTCGACCGACAGCGACCAGGTATGAGCGAACACCAGGCCGCGCGCGTAGAAAAGCTCGAGATAGCTTGAGGTGAAAGTGAGCGCCGCGACGATGTCAGGTAGCTGTGCCAGCGGCTCGCGTGTGTGCATCAGTTCCACGCTCAGCAGGGCCGGAATGCTGACGCAGGATACGAAAAACAGCAGGGCCGGGTAGATGCGCGAAAAGCGGCGACGGAGGAACTCCAGAGCGTCCAGTTTGCGAACAAACAGGATCTCGGCCATCAGCCTGCCGGACAGGACAAAAAAGAGCTCGACCCCGAATGAACCGAACTCAAAGCCCGGGACCGGGAAGAAATGCCCGATCATCACGGCCAGAATGGCCAGACCGCGCCATCCATCGAGAAAGGCCAGTCTCTCGCTGGTGGGGTTTACGCCGCTCGCTGTCATGAACCATCTCCCGGGTATCCAGGCGATTTATTCAAACGGGCGGATTTTCGAAAGTTCAACGTGGAGAAGTGGTTAACGTCAACCCGTCGGTCATGCCGACGGATTGACGTGTGTAGACGCCTTACTCCGGCAGCTGGCGCACCGCGCCCTTGTCGGCGGACGAGGCGAAGGCGGCGTAGGCTTTCAGCGCGGTCGTGACGTTGCGCTTGCGCTTTTCTTCGGGGAACCAGCCCTTGGCGTCCTGTTCAACTCGGCGGCGTTCAAGCTCTGCCGGGTCAACGACGAGGTTGATCGTGCGGTTCGGGATGTCGATGTCGATGATGTCGCCTTCGCGGACGAGACCGATCGCGCCGCCCTGGGCTGCTTCCGGCGAGGCGTGGCCGATCGAGAGGCCCGAGGTGCCGCCGGAGAAACGGCCGTCGGTGATCAGCGCGCAGACCTTTCCGAGGCCCTTCGACTTCAGATAGCTCGTCGGATAGAGCATTTCCTGCATGCCGGGGCCACCCTTCGGGCCTTCATAGCGGATGACGACGACGTCGCCGGCCTTGACCTCGTTCGACAGGATTGCCTTGACGGAGGCGTCCTGGCTTTCGAAGACGCGGGCGGGACCGGAGAACTTCAAGATCGATTCATCAACGCCGGCCGTCTTCACGATGCAGCCGTCAAGCGCGATGTTGCCCTTGAGGACCGCCAGACCACCATCCTTGGAGAAGGGATGTTCGACGGAGCGGATGACGCCCTTCTCGCCGTCGGTGTCGAGATCATCCCAGCGCGAGGCCTGGGAGAAGGCCTGGGTGGTGCGAACGCCGCCGGGGGCCGCCTTGAAGAAGTCGCGCACGGTTTCGGAATTGGTGCGGGTGATGTCCCAGCGGTCGATGGCATGGCCGAGGGTTTCAGCATGCACGGTCGGGCAATCGCGGTTGATCAGGCCGCCGCGATCGAGTTCGCCGAGGATACGCATGATGCCGCCGGCGCGGTGGACGTCTTCCATGTGCACGTCCTGCTTGGCAGGGGCGACCTTGGACAGGCAGGGCACCTTGCGCGACAGGCGATCGATGTCGTCCATGGTGAAGTCGATACCGCCTTCATGGGCAGCGGCCAGGATGTGCAGAACCGTGTTGGTCGAGCCGCCCATGGCAATGTCGAGCGCCATGGCGTTTTCGAAGGCAGCCTTGGAGGCGACGTTGCGCGGCAGAACGCTTTCGTCGTCCTGTTCGTAGTAACGGCGGGTGATGTCGACGATCAGGTGGCCCGCTTCGACGAAGAGGCGCTTACGGTCGGCATGGGTTGCGAGCGTCGAGCCGTTGCCGGGCAGCGACAGACCAAGCGCTTCGGTGAGGCAGTTCATCGAGTTGGCGGTGAACATGCCCGAGCAGGAGCCGCATGTCGGACAGGCGGCCTTTTCGATCTCGTCGACATCGGCGTCGGAGATCTTGTCATCGGCAGCGGCGACCATGGCGTCGACGAGGTCAAGCGCCACCTTGCGGCCCTGCAGGATCGCCTTGCCGGCTTCCATCGGGCCGCCGGAGACGAAGACCGCGGGGATGTTGAGGCGCATGGCAGCCGATAGCATGCCGGGCGTGATCTTGTCGCAGTTGGAAATGCAGACCATGGCGTCGGCGCAATGGGCGTTGACCATGTACTCGACCGAGTCGGAGATGATCTCGCGCGACGGCAGCGAATAGAGCATGCCGTCATGGCCCATGGCGATGCCGTCATCGACGGCAATGGTGTTGAACTCCTTCGCCACGCCGCCGGCCGCTTCGATTTCGCGGACAACGAGCTGGCCGAGATCCTTCAGGTGGACGTGGCCTGGCACGAACTGGGTGAAGGAGTTGACGACCGCGATGATCGGCTTGCCGAAATCGCCGTCCTTCATGCCGGTGGCGCGCCACAGACCGCGGGCGCCGGCCATGTTGCGGCCGTGGGTGGTGGTTCTCGAACGATAGACGGGCATGGGTGTCACCTCGATGGCTTGTTCGCCGCCATGCCTGCACCCCGGGCGCCAAGGCAAGGCAGCCATTTTGGAACTGATCTAAGCCATGCGCCCTCACCTGTCACTAGCATCGAAGGGCAAATCGGTACGCCTGGCGGTCACGGAGCCTGCGACTTCGTTCGCATTTGAGTGATCGGCTTAAGCCTGCGGCAAGATGTGTTTATTAGAGTTTACCGCGGAAAGGGGAGTCATGATGACCCGGAAACCTGCCCGCGTGATTCTGCTGAAAGATGCTCGCCAGAAGCTCAATCCCGAGCCTGCGCCACGCTGGAGCCCGTTCAAGGCGCTCTACCAACTGCGCCGCGTCTTCCTGTGTGCCGGCCTCGCCGCACTGGCCGTCATTCATTTCGATAAACTTCCCTATTCCTACCTGGTTGTGCCAGCCGGCAACAAATTCATCGATTACAGCATCACCGGCGCCGTGGAACCGCATCCAGAGCCGATCGAGGGACGCTTCATCACCTGCTCAGGCGCACAGCGGGTCAATTGCGTCGTTGATGGCGACACCTTCTGGTACCGGGCGGTGAAATACCGGATCTCTGATATCAACACGCCGGAGATCGGGCGCCCGGAATGCGAGCGGGAACGCACGCTCGGGCTTGAGGCTCAGGTGGCACTGCTCGACAGCCTGAATGCCGGGGGCCTCACCATGGAGCGCCGGGAACGGCGGGACGTGGACCAATATGGCCGCAAGCTGCGCGTGGTGCTGCAGGACGGACGCTCGGTAGGCGACGCGTTGATCGCGCGCGGACTGGCCCATCGCTGGGAAGGCCACAAAGAGACCTGGTGCGGCTGACCGCCGTCGGCGGACAGAGCAGATTCTTACAGCTTACCGAGACGACAGACCTACACGAAATTGTTCCTGCCTTGCTTCTTTTCGCGGCGGTGAAACTCTGGTCTCTATGCTTGCGTCTTCTATCTAGAGAGACAGAGAGAGCCTCAAGAGGTCTGCCATGCCCATTTACCAGCCGCCGAAGATCGCCAGTTCCGAGATCACCCCGAAGTCGCTCTATCTGAGGCGACGGCAGTTCATGGGCGTCGCGGCCGGTGGGGTTGCGGCGGTCGGCCTGGGCGCGCCGGCAATCGCCGCTCCGCTTGCGGCCAAGCCGAGCATCTACAAGCTCGACGAGAAGCTGACCTCCAAGGAAGATGTGACGACCTACAACAATTTCTACGAGTTCGGCACGAGCAAGGAAGATCCGGCGCGCAATGCGGGATCGCTGACCACTCGGCCCTGGACGATCGAAGTCGGCGGGCTGGTTGCCAAGCCGCAGGTGATCGACATCGAGACGATCATGAAGGAAATCCCGATGGAAGAGCGCGTCTACCGGATGCGCTGCGTGGAAGGCTGGTCGATGGTGATCCCGTGGATCGGCTTCCCGATCTCGGCCCTGCTCGACCGGGTGGAGCCACTGGGCTCGGCAAAGTATGTTGCCTTCGAAACGCTTGTCCGCCCTGAAGAAATGCAGGGACAGGCCGGCATCTTCCAGGCGCTGGAATGGCCCTATGTCGAGGGCTTGCGGCTGGACGAGGCGCGTCATCCGCTGGCGATCCTTGCGACCGGGCTCTACGGCGAGACGCTGCCGAACCAGAACGGCGCGCCGATCCGCCTCGTCGTGCCGTGGAAATACGGCTTCAAGGGCATCAAGTCGATCGTCAAGATCACGCTCACCGAGCAGGAGCCGCCATCGACCTGGAACAAGCTCCAGCCGTCGGAATACGGCTTCTATGCCAACGTCAATCCGGCCGTGGATCATCCGCGCTGGAGCCAGGCGACCGAGCGACGGATCGGCGAGGCCGACGGCCTGTTCGGCGGAGCGCGCATCGATACACTGCCGTTCAACGGCTATGCCGACGAGGTCGCAAGCCTTTACGACGGCATGGATCTGACGAAGTTCTTCTGATGGCTTCGCTCGCTATGCCCGCCCTGCCCGCCCGCTACAAGCCAGCCTCCGTGTGGGCGCTTTATGCGGTCGGGCTGTTGCCTGGGCTTTATGCCTTCTATCTCGGGATCTTCGGGGGACTGGGCGCCGATCCGGTGCGCGCGTTTGAGCATCTTCTGGGTCTCTGGGCGCTCAGGTTTCTCTGCCTTGGCCTTGCCGTGACACCGCTGCGCGATCTCTTCGGCATTAACCTAATTAGCTATCGACGCGCACTCGGGCTTCTCGCTTTCTACTATGTACTGGCGCATTTCGCTGTTTACCTGACGCTCGACCGCGGCATGATCCTGTCGTCGATTGCCGGCGACATCCTGAAGCGGCCCTACATCATGCTCGGCATGGCGGGGCTGCTGATGCTGATCCCGCTCGCGCTGACGTCGAACCAGTGGTCGATCCGCAGGCTTGGGCCACGGTGGAACAAGCTCCACAAGCTCACCTACCCGATCCTGCTCGTGGCGATCCTTCACTATGCGCTGTCGCTGAAGGTGATCGATCTGGAAGCGGCCTTCTACATCGTCGTGACGATCGTGCTGCTCGGCTACCGGCTGGTGCGGCCAAAGATCATGGAGCGTCGGCGGGCGAAGCGCATGGCGGGTGCGACCCGTTAGTGTGGTGACCGGCCGGAGCGCGTGAGACGGCGCGCTTCGAAGAATGCAGCCAAGGCGATGCCGAGGCCATAGGCCACGATGTTCCACCAGGAGAAGATGCGTCCGAGCAGCAGCACGCCTGCCAGCGTCAGGCGGAATTCGTCGAGCCAGGGCGTGTGGTAGAGGCGGCTGAACTCCGTGAGAGCTGCAATGACGATTGCGAGGATCGCCAGGCGACCGAGCGGCTGTCGCGGCAGGAGCATGGCGATGAGGAAGAAGACCATCGCGCCCCAGAGGGTCGAGCCGCCGTATTTGACCAGAAAGTACGGCAGGCCGATGTCGTAGCCGCCGAGTCTCAAGCCGAGGCCACACGCGATGATGGCAAGCGCTATCCCCAGACGGCGTATGCGAAGTAACGTCAATGCCTTGATTTCGTCCATGGCCGCTTAGTAGTGAGGTTGCAACGGAATGCAACAGCGAAGGCGGTCGACAATGACACTGGTGGCAGATGGACGAAGCGGCCTCCTCAGCGCACTCGACCGCAGACTTGTCGATCAGACGCCCTATCCCCAGCTGACCGGCTTTCGTCGCTTCGTCGTCGAGTTCCTGATGTTCGGGATCAAGGAGGCGCGGGCCTGCCTGTTTGCCGGTCTGTTCTTCGTTTCGATCTTCGTCGTGCCGCGCGCCGGCGTCTTCGGCATTCCGCGCTATGACGTGCTGCTGATCATTGCGCTTGCCATCCAGATCTGGATGGTCTGGACGAAGCTCGAGACCATGGACGAGCTGAAGGCGATCTGCCTTTTCCATGTCGTCGGCTTTGCGCTCGAGGTGTTCAAGACGTCGGGCGCGATCCAGTCGTGGTCCTATCCCGATTTCGCCTATAGCAAGGTGCTCGGCGTGCCCCTGTTTTCCGGCTTCATGTATGCGGCCGTGGGCAGCTACATCATCCAGGCCTGGCGGCTCTTGGATGTCCGGATCCGCCACCACCCGCCCTACTGGATGGCCATCGGGGTCGCGCTCGCCATCTATCTCAACTTCTTCACCCACCACTATATCGGCGACTATCGCTGGTATCTGGCAGCACTCGCGATCGGCCTCTATGCCCGGACCACCGTCACCTTCCGGCCGTTTGATCGGGATCGGCAGATGCCGATGCTACTCGCCTTCATCCTGATCGGCTTCTTCATCTGGGTGGCCGAGAACATCTCCACCTTCTTTGCGATCTGGCACTATCCGAACCAGCTGGGGGCCTGGTCGACGGTGCATCTGGGCAAGTGGAGTTCGTGGACGCTGCTGGTGATGATGACCTTCACCATCGTCGCCTCGCTCAAGCATATCCGGGCGACGATCCACATTCCGAAGTGATCACGGCAACCTTTGTACGATTTTTTTCGCATGCCGTGTCGAAATCGGTTTAGCTCGTTCGTTGGGGAAGCAGGATCGCAAAAGCGGTCCGGAGAACGAGAGGAGAGAAGACATGCGTGTCATGGTGATGGTGAAGGCGACGGAAGACAGCGAAGAAGGCATCATGCCGCCGCCGAAGCTTTTCGAAGACATGGGCAAGTTCAACGAGGAACTGGTGCAAGCGGGCATCATGCTCTCCGGCGACGGGCTGAAACCGTCGAAGATGGGCAAGCGGATCGCCTTTGACGGAGCGGACCGCCGCGTGATCGACGGCCCCTTCGCAGAAACCCGGGAGCTGGTCGCCGGCTACTGGATCTGGGAAGTGAAGGACATGGACGAGGCCGTTGCCTGGGTGAAGCGTTGCCCAAATCCGATGTTGGGACCGAGTGAGATCGAGATCCGGCCCTTCTACGAGATGGAAGATTTCGCCGAGATCGCCACGCCCGAGGGACAGGCGAGCCATGACCGCGCGGCGGAAGGCCTGGCGCGCCGGGAAAACGGTGTGGGCTGATGCAGGACGCGGCCCCATGAGCCCGGTTGACCGCGCCGAGGGGGCCGCCATACTCCGGCTCATGACAGAGCGTGGAAAATCGACCGCCTCACCTTTGCGGCCGCAAGCAGCCGGCGCAGAGGCAGCAGCACGGGATATCGAGGCAATCTATCGCATGGAGCGGGTCCGGCTGATCGCCGGGCTCGCAAAACATGTTGGTGACCTCAGCCTTGCCGAGGAACTGGCGCAGGAGGCTCTGGTCACGGCGCTCGCGACATGGCCTGCATCCGGCACACCGCCCAATCCCGGCGGCTGGCTGATGACGACGGCAAAGCGGCGGGCTGTTGATCTCTGGCGCCGACGCCGGATGATGGCGCGGCATGAGCCGTCAATTGCCCATGATATCGAGACCGACCGTCCGGACGATTATGCGACCGTCGACGCCGCACTCGACGACGCAATCGGCGACGAGCGGCTGTCGCTGATCTTCACCGCATGCCACCCTCTGCTCTCGCGGGACCAGCGTGCGGCGCTGACACTGAAGATCATCGGCGGACTGACCACGGAGGAGATCGCCCGGGCTTTTCTCTCCCAGGAGACGACGGTGGCGCAGCGGATCGTCCGGGCGAAGAAGATCCTGCGGGAGGCCGATGTCGCGTTCGCTGTGCCGGTGGGACAAGAGCGCGACGCCCGCCTCGCCTCGGTGCTGGAGGTGATCTACCTTGTTTTCAACGAGGGATATGCCGCCAGCCGTGGCGAGGATCTGATCCGGGTCCAGCTTTGTGAAGAGGCGATGCGGCTCGGGCGCATCCTGGTGGGGCTGGCACCACAGGAACCGGAGGCGCATGGCCTGCTGGCACTGATGGAGTTGCAGGCATCACGCTTCAAGGCGCGGGTGGCAGCCGATGGCAGCGCGCTGACGCTCGAAACGCAGAACCGGGGGCTCTGGGACCGGCTGTTGATCCAACGCGGGCTGGCCGGGCTAGAGATGGCAGGAAAGCTGGGCGGTGCGGATGGCGTCTATGCGCTGCAGGCGGCGCTGGCCGCCGTGCATGCGCGGGCCGCGAGATTTGCGGATACAGACTGGGGGATGAGTGCTGCGCTCTATGACCGACTGCTGGAGCGGATCCCCTCGCCTGTCGTGGCACTCAACCGGGCGGTGGCGCATGCGATGGCCCGTGGGCCGGAGGTGGGGCTGGCACTGCTGGCAGAGATCGAGGAAGAGCCTTCGCTTTCCGACTATCTGCCGCTGCATGCGGCGAAGGGGGACTTCCTGTTCCGGCTGGGGCGTCTGGCGGAGGCGCGGACCGCTTTCGCGACGGCTGCAGCACTCAGCGGCAATGATCGGGAGCGCGCTTTCCTGTTGGATCGTGCAGGGCAATGCAGCCGGGGTGACAGCTGACATGAAAAGGGACATCCGGCCTTTCGACCGGATGTCCTTGCATTGGGCCAAAGATCAGAACTGCTTTCTGAACATCAGACGATCGAGCGACAGATAACCGCCACCGAAGGCTGCGAAGAGGAAGGCGCCGCCGGTCCAGAAGAGTGAGGCCAGTTCCGCCTTGGACTGGACCTGATGCAGGAAGGTGTGGCCGCCATCTGCGAGGCGCGCCATGGCTTGCGGGGTGAAGAATTCGCTCCCGGCCTTCAGCGCGTCGATGCCCGCCTGGGTGAGGAAGGCGTCACCGTAAGGATTGGCCATGTGGAAATAGAGCGTGATTGCCAGCATCACACCATTGGCCAGGGCTGCCGGGCGGGTGAAGAGGCCAAGCGCGATCAGGAGGCCGCCGAGGACCTGCAGGACGGCGAGTGTCGGGGACCAGAGCCAGCCCGGATAAAAGCCGAGCTTTTCGACAAAGCCGACCTGGGCGAAGGGTGCCATGATCTTCGGCCATCCCTCGATCACCAGCATGCCGCCAACGGCGAGGCGGAAGATCGTCCATGCCATGGGCTGGGCGATGCGGTCATAAAAGGTCGAGAGCGGCGGAATGATGAGATGGTTCTTGTCGTTGCTGAAAATGGATGCGTCAACCATTGGGAAACCTCACTTACATCGATAATTCGATGGGTTGAGGTTAGCGCTGTCTTGGCGATCTCCCTTGACGCAGATCAAGAATTTCCCATCGAACCGCCTAAACTGTTCAAGTATGCGTGATATCCCGCCACAACTGCACAATCGAGGCAGTCGCTTAGCTCCCTCTAGATTTTAGGCCTCACGTTGTGAGATCACTATTCCGCTACAACTTATGGCGGAAATTCAATGTTCAAGATTTTGGCTCTTGCCATCTCACTTAGCGCGAATTGCCTGACCGCATACGTCCTCTTCCAACCGACGAGCGAGGTCAAAAGCAAGGATCGAATGACGTGTGCGCAGGCGCGGAATGAAAACGACAACAAAGCTGCTGTCAGAAACTACGCCGCTCGCGAGAAGGTCACGATCTCCGAGGTTCACGAGTACCTCAGGAACAGCGATTACGAACTGAGGAACATCGAAGTAGCCGATGGGAGACTGACATTCACCTACAGGTCCTCGGGCTTCTACCCATCCACCTGCGGCATTCACCTACCCGGCATGGACGGTGGCATCGTTCATGTCGAAACCGACCCGACGAGCGACCACACTATCCTCTCGGTCCGCTAGTCCCGCCACCCAACACGCAAAAAAGCCGGGTGATCGCTCACCCGGCTTTTTTCATCCTTCCCTTACGGGAGGAAACTTACGCTGCTTCAACTTCGGCTTCAGCGGCGACGCGGGCCTTGTCGGCTGCGCCCTTGGCGTCAACGTCGCGCTCGACGAACTCGATAACAGCCATGGCGGCGTTGTCGCCCAGGCGGAAACCGGCCTTCATGATGCGCAGGTAGCCGCCGTTGCGGGTGGCGTAACGCGTTGCGATGGCGTCGAAGAGCTTCTTGACGGCATCGACGTCCTTGATCTGCGAGATCGCCTGACGACGAGCGTGCAGGTCGCCGCGCTTGCCGAGGGTCACCAGCTTCTCGACGATCGGGCGAATTTCCTTCGCCTTCGGGAGCGTCGTGACGATCTGCTCATGGGTGATGAGCGAAGCAGCCATGTTGGCGAACATCGCCTTACGGTGGCTGGCGGTACGGTTCAGCTTGCGGCCGGCTTTCTGGTGGCGCATTGCTATTCTCCTTTAAGTGCAGGCTCTGTCTCAGAGGCTGCCGTTTCCTGACACATACGGGCATCCGCCCGCAGTTTGACGGGGAAAGGCAGGCTTAGAGGCTGCCTTCACTGTTATTAATATTGGTCTTCGTAACGCTTCGCGAGATCTTCGATGTTCTCGGGCGGCCATGCCGGTACTTCCATACCGAGGTGCAGGCCCATGGAAGCGAGAACTTCCTTGATTTCGTTCAGCGACTTGCGGCCGAAGTTCGGCGTGCGCAGCATCTCTGCCTCGGTCTTCTGGATCAGATCGCCGATGTAAACGATGTTGTCGTTCTTCAGGCAGTTTGCCGAGCGGACCGAAAGCTCCAGCTCGTCGACCTTCTTGAGCAGCGCCGGGTTGAAGGCGAGCTCGGTGACGGCTTCCTCTTCGGCTTCCTTCTGCGGTTCGTCGAAGTTGACGAAAACGCCGAGCTGGTCCTGAAGGATGCGTGCAGCGAAAGCGACAGCGTCCTCACCGGTGACGGAGCCATCGGTTTCGATGGTCATCAGCAGCTTGTCATAGTCGAGAACCTGGCCCTCACGGGTGTTTTCGACCTTGTAGGACACCTTCTTGACCGGCGAATAGAGGCTGTCGACCGGGATGAGACCGATCGGTGCATCTTCCGCGCGGTTGCGCTCGGCTGGGACGTAACCCTTGCCGTTGTTGACCGTGAACTCCATGCGGATTTCTGCGCCTTCATCGAGGGTGCAGATAACATGGTTGGGGTTCAGGATCTCAATGTCGCCGACCGTCTGGATGTCACCGGCGGTTACAACGCCCGGACCCTGCTTACGGACAACCATGCGCTTGGCATCGTCGCCGTCCATCTTGATGGCGATTTCCTTGATGTTCAGGACGATGTCGGTGACATCTTCGCGAACGCCCGGGATAGACGAGAACTCGTGCAGAACGCCGTCGATCTGGACAGCCGTAACAGCTGCACCACGAAGCGACGACAGGAGAACGCGACGCAGAGCGTTGCCGAGCGTCAGGCCGAAGCCACGCTCGAGCGGCTCGGCGACGAGGGTCGCCTTGGTGCGGCCGGAGGAGGAAAATTCCACCTTGTTCGGCTTGATCAGTTCCTGCCAATTCTTCTGAATCATGATTTTACCTTCCGTTCGCCATCACCATTCAATCGTGACGGCCGAATATGAGAAGCACCGGGAAGGCGAACCGCCTGCCCGGCAAGACGAAGAATGATTAGACGCGACGCTTCTTGCGCGGACGGCAGCCATTGTGCGGGATCGGGGTCACGTCACGGATCGACGTGATCATGAAGCCGGCAGCCTGGAGGGCGCGCAGAGCGGATTCACGACCCGAACCCGGACCGCAGACTTCCACTTCGAGAGACTTCATGCCGTGTTCCTGGGCCTTCTTGGCGCAGTCTTCAGCAGCGATCTGGGCAGCGAACGGGGTCGACTTACGCGAACCCTTGAAGCCCTTCGCACCAGCAGACGACCAGGCAATAGCATTGCCCTGTGCGTCGGTGATGGTGATCATCGTGTTGTTGAAGGTCGAGTTTACGTGGGCAACGCCCGACGAGATATTCTTGCGTTCGCGACGGCGGACGCGTGTGGCTTCCTTGGCCATGGTCTTCCTTTCAGTTGATCTAAACACCGCCGTAATGCCAGCGGCTACACCAATCGATGCAACAGGATGAAGGCAGTGGGCACCAGGTCACCCTGCTGCCCACTGCCTTTTCCCAATGCCGCGAAAAATTACTTCTTCTTACCAGCGATCGCCTTCGCCGGACCCTTACGGGTGCGGGCGTTGGTGTGCGTGCGCTGACCGCGAACCGGCAGACCACGACGATGGCGCAGGCCACGGTAGCAGCCAAGGTCCATCAGACGCTTGATGTTCATCGCGGTATCGCGACGCAGGTCGCCTTCGACCTGGTAATCGCGGTCGATGGTTTCGCGGATCTGGAGGACTTCTGCGTCGGTCAGCTGGTGAACGCGCTTTTCAGCCGGAAGACCGACCTTCTCCATGATTTCCGATGCGAACTTCGGTCCAATCCCGTGAATATAGGTCAGCGCGATAACAACGCGCTTCGCAGTCGGGATGTTGACGCCAGCGATACGTGCCACGCCTATTCTCCTTGCTTCCAGTTGCCATCCGGCAAGTGGTGTCTCGTTACACGGCCCAGATGGACCGCAATTACAAATCGGGTTCTCAACAAACCAAAACGACCGAACCCGGTCTTCCAACGTTTTGGAAGAACGCGCCGATCGCAGTCATGTCGCGAGTTGGCGCGGTCTTTAACGGAATCGGTCGACAAAAGCAACCGGCCCCGCGAAGATTCTTAGAACTGACAGGCTTCAGAGCCCGGCCAGGATGGCCTCGATCTCGCCGGTGACGGCATCGATCTCACCCATGCCGTCGACCGAATGCAGCTTACCCTTGGCGTGGTAATAGCCGATCAGCGGCGAGGTTTCCTTGTAGTAGGCCTGCAGACGGGTGCGGACCGTATCACGGTTGTCGTCGGGGCGGCGCTTGAAGTGGGTCGAGCCACACTTGTCGCAGACACCGTCGACCTTCGGCTTCAGGTTCTCGTCGTGGTAACCGGCGCCACAGTTGGCGCAGGTGTACCGGCCGGCGATTCGGTCAGCCAGGATCTCGTCATCGACGCGGATCTCGATCACCGCCGAAAGGTCGAGGTCTTTGCTGCTCAGCATCGCCTCGGTGGCATCCGCCTGGACAAGCGTCCGCGGGAAGCCATCGAGAATGAAGCCATTGGCACAGTCGGGCGCATCGATGCGCTCGGAGACGATGGCGATGACGATGTCATCGGAGACGAGCTTGCCGGCGTCCATGACAGCCTTGGCGCGTTTTCCGACCTCCGTGCCAGCCGATACGGCGGCACGGAGCATATCACCGGTGGAGAGCTGCGGGATGCCGTGCTTCTCCACGATCCGCTGGGCTTGGGTCCCCTTGCCCGCGCCCGGCGGTCCTAACAGAATCAGTCTCATCGTCCCCTCTTTCCTCCACGCAACTTCGACTTCTTGATCAGACCTTCATATTGCTGGGCGATCAGATGTCCCTGAACCTGTGCTACAGTATCAAGGGTGACGCTGACAACAATCAAAAGCGAAGTACCACCAAGGGCTAATGGGATGCCCGTGCGTGCGATGAGGATTTCAGGCAGAACGCAGACGAAGACGAGGTAGACGGCGCCGACCACGGTGATGCGGGTCAGGACGTAGTCGATGTATTCGGCCGTGCGGTCACCGGGGCGGATGCCCGGGATGAAGCCGCCATGCTTCTTCAGATTGTCGGCCGTATCCTTCGGGTTGAAGACGATGGCCGTGTAGAAGAAGGCGAAGAAGGCAATCAGCGCACCGTAGAGCAGCATATAGATCGGGTGACCATGCTGCAGCGACGCGATGATGGTCGTCGCCCAGCCGGGCAGCGCCTGGTTGCCGGAGAAGCCAGCAGCCGTTGCAGGCAGCAGCAGCAGCGACGAGGCGAAGATTGCCGGGATAACGCCTGCGGTGTTGAGCTTCAGCGGCAGGTGCGAGGTGTCGCCCTGGAACATGCGGTTGCCGACCTGTCGCTTCGGATACTGGATCAGAAGACGACGCTGGGCGCGCTCGACGAAGACGATGAGGGCGATGACGCCGATCGCGACAACGATGACGGTGAGAATCAGCAGCGTCGACAGAGCACCGGTGCGGCCGAGTTCCAGCGTATGGGCGACAGCGGTCGGAAGACCTGCAGCGATGCCGGCGAAGATGATCAGCGAGATGCCGTTACCGATGCCGCGCGAGGTGATCTGCTCACCGAGCCACATCAGGAACATGGTGCCGCCTAGAAGCGTCAGCACGGTCGAAATGCGGAAGAACCAGCCCGGATCGGCAACAATGCCCTGCCCCGATTCGAGGCCGACGGCGATGCCGTAGGCCTGGAGCGTGCCGAGCAGAACCGTGCCGTAGCGGGTGTACTGGTTGATGATCTTGCGGCCCTGCTCGCCCTCTTTCTTGAGCTGCTCGAGGGCCGGCACGACAGACGTCATCAGCTGCACGATGATCGACGCGGAGATGTAGGGCATGATGCCCAGCGCGAAGATCGCCATGCGCTCGACAGCGCCACCAGCAAACATGTTGAAAAGACCGAGGATACCACCCGACTGCCCCTGGAAGGCGGCGGCATAGGCCTCCGGATTGAGGCCAGGCAGCGGAATATGCGTGCCGAGGCGATAGACCAGCAATGCGGCCAGAGTGAACCACAGACGCTTCTTCAGATCTTCCGCCTTGGCGAAAGTCGAGAAGTTCAGGTTCGAGGCCAGTTGTTCCGCTGCAGAAGCCATAGAATTCTCCGCCAACCTAGACCGGCGACGGAAACCCGTCCGAACCGGAGGCTATTCGTTCAAACTGTTTTTCAGAAAACAGGGCGCGGGGAGAAGTTGCCGAGCAACCGCATGCCTCACACCCTTGTTTTCCAGATGACCCGGAAGACGAAACGACGTCCATTCCGTCCTGGGATCGTGAGGCTCACATATGGGAGCAAAATCGCCCGGTGTGAAGCACCCCGGGCGATTGTCTGTCACTTATTCAGCGGCTTCCTTAGCTGCTTCGAGCAGCTTGATGGAACCGCCAGCCTTTTCGATCTTCTCGACGGCGACCTTGGAGGCGCCGGCGACTTCGATCGTGAGCTTAGCCTTCAGTTCGCCGCCGGACAGGACGCGAACGCCGTCCTTGACGCGACGGATAACGCCGGCTGCCTTGAGCGAAGCGGCATCAACCGTTGCCTTGGCGTCGAGCTTGCCAGCATCGATCGCAGTCTGGATACGGCCGAGCGATACGGTGACGTATTCAGAAGCGAAGATGTTGTTGAAGCCGCGCTTCGGCAGGCGACGATAGATCGGCATCTGGCCGCCTTCGAAGCCGTTGATGGCGACGCCGGAACGAGCCTTCTGACCCTTTACACCGCGACCACCGGTCTTGCCCTTGCCAGAACCGATACCGCGACCTACGCGGATACGTTCCTTGGAAGCGCCTTCGTTGTCTTTGATTTCATTCAGTTTCATGATGACTTCCCCCGTCTCACTTCTCGTCGACGACGCGAACGAGATGCTGGACAGCACGGATCATGCCACGAACGGAAGGGGTATCTTCCAGGGTGCGGACCCGGTGCATCTTGTTGAGGCCCAAACCGACCAGCGTTGCGCGCTGGACTGCCGGACGGCGAATAGGCGAACCGATCTGCTCGACCGTGATCGTCTTTGCTTCAGTCTTCTTCGTAGCCTTGGCCATGGTTCAGACTCCTCTTATTCTTCAGCAGCGTTGCCAGAAGCAGCGCGGCGAGCCTGGAGGGTAGCATACTTCAGGCCACGCTGAGCAGCGACGTCCTTCGGATGCACCTGGTGCTTCAGGGCGTCGAACGTAGCGCGAACCATGTTGTACGGGTTCGACGAACCGGTCGACTTGGCGACGACGTCGTGCATGCCGAGCGTTTCGAAAACGGCGCGCATCGGACCACCGGCGATGATACCGGTACCGGCCTTGGCGGAGCGCAGCAGAACCTTGCCGGCGCCATGACGGCCGTTGACGTCGTGATGCAGCGTACGGCCGTCACGAAGCGGAACGAAAATCATGTCGCGCTTGGCAGCTTCCGTTGCCTTGCGGATGGCTTCCGGCACTTCACGTGCCTTGCCATGGCCGAAGCCTACGCGACCCTTCTGGTCGCCGACGACGACGAGGGCTGCGAAGCCGAAACGACGGCCGCCCTTGACGACCTTAGCGACGCGGTTGATCGCGACAAGCTTGTCGACGAACTCGCTGTCGCGCTCTTCACGGTTCTGGCGATCATCGCGCGAACCACGCTTTTCTTGTGCCATTGTCCTTTTCCTTTTTCTTTTCCGGGTGCAATCGGCAGATTACGCAAAGTTCCACCCTGCCCTGTCGGGTCAAGGTGGAATCCGGTGTGACCGGCTTAAAGCCGGAAATCCACCCGAACGCAAGTCCGGGTGGAAATTCTATCTTAGAAGGTCAGACCACCTTCACGAGCCGCTTCGGCGAGAGCCTTGATGCGGCCGTGATAGATGAAGGCGCCACGATCGAAGACGACTTCATTCACGCCAGCCTTGACGGCGCGCTCAGCAACCAGCTTGCCAACGGCAGCAGCTGCTGCGATGTCGGCGCCGGTCTTGAGCTCGGCCTTCAGGCCGCCATCGAGTGTCGAAGCAGCCGCGAGGGTCTTGCCAGCGACGTCGTCGATGATCTGAGCGTAGATGTTCTTCGAAGAGCGATGTACCGACAGACGCGGACGGCCATTTGCCACCGCCTTGATCTGACGCCGTACGCGGTTCGCACGGCGAACAAGTGCTTCTTTTCTGCTTGCCATTTCGCGCGATCCTTACTTCTTCTTGCCTTCTTTGCGGACGATCCGCTCTTCGGCATACTTGACGCCCTTGCCCTTGTAGGGCTCCGGACCGCGATATTCGCGGATCTCGGCGGCAACCTGGCCGACCTGCTGCTTGTTGATGCCGGACACGATGATTTCGGTCGGCTTCGGAACAGCGATGGAGATGCCAACCGGAGGCTCATAGACGACGTCGTGGCTGAAGCCAAGTGCCAGCTGCAGGTTCTTGCCCTGAAGCGACGCGCGGTAACCAACGCCGTTGATTTCGAGCTTGCGCTCGTAACCGTCCTTAACACCCTTCAGGATGTTTTCGATCATCGTGCGGGACATGCCCCACTTCGACCGAGCATCCTTGGAGTCGTTGATCGGCTGTACGACAACAGCGTTGTCTTCGAGCTTCACGGAGATTTCGTCATTTGCGACGAAGAAAAGTTCACCCTTCGGGCCCTTGACGGAGACCTTCTGGCCTTCGACAGAGGCGGTCACGCCAGCCGGAACCGGAACGGGCTTTTTACCGATACGAGACATAGTTTTTCCTGTCTGTTCGCTATGGAGATCGCCTGCCCGTCTTAGAAGACGGAGCAGAGTACCTCACCACCAACGTTCTGTTCGCGAGCCTGGTGATCGGCCATCACACCCTTCGGAGTCGAAAGGATGGTGATGCCGAGGCCGTTCGCGACCTGCGGGATGGACTTAACCGAGACATAAACTCGGCGGCCCGGCTTGGATACGCGGCCGATTTCGCGAATGACCGAAGAACCTTCGTAGTACTTCAGTTCGATCGTGAGCTCAGACTTGCCATTGCCGTAATCGACCTGGCTGTAGCCACGGATGTAACCTTCGGCCTGCAGAACGTCGAGAACGCGGGCACGGAGATTGGAGGCCGGAGTGGAGACGGAGCTCTTGCGGCGAGCTGCGCCATTCCGGATGCGGGTGAGCATATCGCCCAACGGATCAGTCATCGTCATATTGGCGTCTCCTTACCAGCTCGACTTCACAACGCCCGGCACCTTGCCGGTGTTGCCAAGCTCGCGAAGCGCGATACGCGACATTCCAAGCTTGCGATAGAATGCACGCGGACGACCGGTGACTTCGCAACGGTTGCGAATACGGGTCTTGGAGCCATCGCGCGGCAGTTCTGCCAGCTTCAGGGTGGCCTTGAACCGCTCTTCAATCGAAAGAGACTGGTTCATGATGATTGCCTTCAAACCGGCACGCTTTGCGGCCTGGCTCGCGGCAATCTTGCGGCGGCGCTTGTTCTTTTCAACTGCGCTTGTCTTCGCCATATCGAAGTTCCTCTTCTACGCTCGTCGTTACGGTTACTGACGGAACGGGAAGTTGAACTCTTTCAGAAGAGCCCGAGCTTCGTCGTCGTTGGTCGCCGTCGTGCAAACGATGATGTCCATGCCCCACATCTGATCAACCTTATCGTAGTTGATCTCCGGGAACACAATGTGCTCCTTGATGCCCATGGCGAAGTTGCCACGGCCGTCAAAGGACTTCGGGTTCAGGCCGCGGAAGTCGCGAACGCGCGGAAGCGCGATGTTGACCAGGCGGTCCAGGAACTCATACATGCGGGCGCCGCGCAGGGTAACCTTTGCGCCGATCGGCATGTTTTCGCGGACCTTGAAGCCAGCGATCGAATTGCGGGCCTTGGTGATAACCGGCTTCTGGCCGGCGATCGCTGCAAGGTCAGCCGCTGCAACAGTGGGCTTCTTGGAGTCGGCAGTTGCCTCGCCCACGCCCATGTTGATCACGATCTTGTCGAGCTTCGGGATCTGCATTTCGTTGGCGAAGGAGAACTGCTCCTGCATCGCCTTGCGAATGCGATTTACGTATTCAACCTTGAGCCGCGGCTCATACTTTGCCTCAGCCATCGATCACTTCTCCCGAACGCTTGGCCACACGAACCTTCTTGCCGTCAACGACCTTGAAACCGACGCGGGTCGGCTTGCCGTCCTTGTCGGCGATCGCGATGTTCGACAGATGGATCGAGGCTTCCTTGCTGATGATGCCGGCTTCCGTGGTCTGCGTCTGGCGCTGGTGGCGCTTGACAACATTGATGCCACGGACGACCGCACGGTCTTCCTTCGGCATGACCTGGAGGACTTCGCCCGAACGGCCCTTGTCCTTGCCAGCGAGTACGACGACCTTGTCGCCCTTGCGGATCTTATTCATCGCTTCCCGCTCCCTTACAGTACTTCTGGAGCCAGCGAGATGATCTTCATGTGGTTCTTGGCGCGAAGTTCGCGCGGAACCGGTCCGAAGATACGGGTGCCGATCGGCTCTTTCTTGTTGTCGATAAGAACAGCTGCGTTGTTATCGAATCGAATGACGCTGCCGTCAGCGCGACGGATGTCCTTAGCGGTGCGAACAACAACCGCCTTCATCACGTCACCCTTCTTCACGCGGCCGCGCGGGATAGCTTCCTTGATCGAAACGACGATGATGTCGCCGATGGAAGCGTACTTGCGCTTAGAACCGCCCAGCACCTTGATGCACATGACACGACGTGCGCCGGAATTATCCGCGACGTCGAGGTTAGTCTGCATCTGAATCATGTCAGGTCGCCTTCTTGTTGTAACCCGAACGGTTGGGCCGAGGCCCCCTATTCGGGCTTATGATAAATTTCTGATGTGCGCGGGAAGATAAATACAGGGTGGTTTCCCATAGGGACCTTCCGTGCGCTCAAAGCAAAAGAACGCCCGATTCCGAGCGTTCTCTGCCAGTGGTCTGCTTCATACAGATTTCTGCGCAAGGTGCAAGCCCTTGCGCAGGAAGTCCGTAAATTAAGCCTGGGCGGCAATCACCGTCCAGCACTTGTCCTTGGAGATCGGTGCACATTCCTGGATGGAAACGACGTCACCGGTCTTGTACTGGTTGTTCTCGTCATGTGCCTTGTACTTCTTGGACCGGCGAACGGTCTTCTGAAGCAGCGGGTGGGCGAATCGACGCTCAACGCGAACGACAATGGTCTTGTCGTTCTTATCGCTGACAACTACGCCCTGCAGAATGCGTTTCGGCATATTTCTCGGTCCTTAGGCCTTGGCTTCTGCCGCCTTCTGGCGGGCAATGGTTTTCACGCGTGCGATATCACGACGGACTTCCTGAATACGGGAAGACTTCTCGAGCTGGCCAGTGGCCTTCTGGAAGCGCAGGTTGAACTGCTCCTTCTTCAGCTTTGCAAGCTCGTCGTTCAGCTGGTCAGCGCTCATGGCGCGTACATCTACGGCTTTCATCGACTTGATCCTCACTCTGCAATGCGCTGTACGAAGCGCGTCGTGACAGAGAGCTTGGCGGAACCGAGGCGGAGAGCCTCGCGCGCGATCTCTTCCGATACGCCGTCGATCTCGAACATGATACGACCAGGCTTGACCTTGCATGCCCAGTATTCGACCGAACCCTTACCCTTACCCATACGAACTTCGGTCGGCTTTGCCGTGACCGGAACGTCAGGGAATACGCGGATCCACACGCGACCAGCACGCTTCATATAGCGGGTGATCGCACGACGGGCTGCTTCAATTTCGCGAGCGTTCACGCGGTTCGGTTCCAGAGCCTTGAGGCCGAATTCACCGAATGCCAGATCAAAACCGCCCTTGGCGACGCCCTTGATGCGGCCCTTGAACTGCTTGCGGTACTTTGTACGCTTTGGCTGCAACATTTTCTTACTTCTCCGAGCTTATCTTTCGCCAGCGTTCAATCAAGCGTTCTCGCGGCGACGGTCGCCACGATCACCGCGTTCACGGCTTGCGGGACCCTGGGCATCGCCCTCCATCGCACGACGTTCCGATGCCATCGGATCGTGCTCGAGGATTTCGCCCTTGAAGATCCAGACCTTTACGCCGCAGATGCCGTATGCGGTTTCGGCTTCAGCCGTACCGTAATCGATGTCTGCACGCAGGGTGTGGAGCGGAACGCGACCTTCGCGGTACCATTCGGTACGAGCGATTTCGGCACCACCGAGACGGCCGGCGCAGGTGATCTTGATGCCTTCGGCACCCAGACGCATGGCCGACTGAACGGCGCGCTTCATGGCGCGACGGAATGCGATACGACGCTCGAGCTGCTGGGTGATCGACTGAGCAACCAGCGTTGCGTCGACTTCCGGCTTGCGCACTTCAACGATGTTGAGGTGCGTTTCCGAGTTCGTCATCGTCGAGATCTTCTTACGAAGCTTCTCGATGTCTGCACCCTTCTTGCCGATGATCAGACCCGGACGAGCCGAGTGGATCGTGACGCGGCACTTCTTGTGCGGACGCTCGATGACGACCTTGGCGATGCCGGCCTGCTTGAGCTCTTCCATGAGGTAGGCGCGGATCTTCAGATCTTCATGCAGAAGCTTGCCGTATTCGGCGTTGTCTGCAAACCAGCGGCTATCCCAGGTGCGATTGATCCCGAGACGGAAGCCAATCGGATTGATTTTCTGACCCATTATGCGGCCTCCCCTTTGGCTTCGACTTCACGCACCACGATGGTGAGGTGCGAGAACGGCTTTTCGATGCGCGAAGCGCGGCCGCGGCCACGAGCGTGAAAACGCTTCATGGTGATCGACTTGCCAACATAGGCCTCGGCGACGATCAGCTGATCGACGTCGAGATCATGGTTGTTCTCAGCGTTGGCGATCGCGGACTCAAGGGTCTTGCGGACCGTGCCTGCGATGCGCTTACGGGAGAATTCCAGGTCAGCGAGAGCGCGCTCGACCTTCTTGCCGCGGATGAGCGCGGCAACCAGGTTGAGCTTCTGGGGGCTGACGCGGATCGTGCGGGCGACTGCCTGCGCTTCGTTGTCTTTCAGCCGGCGTTCGGCTTTTGCCTTGCCCATCGTTACTTCCTCTTCGCCTTCTTGTCCGCACCGTGACCGTAATAGGTCCGGGTGGGAGCGAATTCACCGAACTTGTGGCCGACCATGTCTTCGTTGACAGAGACGGGCACATGCTTGCTGCCGTTGTAGACGCCGAAGGTGAGACCTACGAACTGCGGCAGGATGGTGGAGCGACGGCTCCACATCTTGATCACTTCATTACGACCTGTCTCGCGAACCTTCTCAGCCTTCTTGAGAAGATAGCCGTCGACGAACGGGCCTTTCCATACTGAACGAGCCATTTCTGACTACCTCTCTTACTTCTTCTTCAGGTGGCGCGAGCGCATGATGAACTTGTCGGTCGACTTGTTCGAGCGAGTCCGCTTGCCCTTGGTGGGCTTACCCCACGGGGAAACCGGGTGGCGACCACCGGAGGTGCGGCCTTCACCACCACCGTGCGGGTGGTCGACCGGGTTCATGACGACACCGCGGTTATGCGGGGTCTTGCCGCGCCAGCGGGTGCGACCGGCCTTGCCGTCGTTGGTGTTGCCGTGGTCCGGGTTGGAAACGGCGCCGATGGTGGCCAGGCAGGAGCCCGGAACCAGACGCTGCTCACCCGAGTTCAGGCGCAGGATCGCCATGCCGGCATCGCGGCCGACGAGCTGGACGTAGGTGCCAGCCGAACGTGCGATCTGACCGCCCTTGCCGGGCTTCATTTCGACGTTGTGAACGATCGAACCAACTGGGATGTACTGCAGCGGCATGGTGTTGCCAGGCTTCACGTCAACGGCCTTTTCAGACGCGATGACCTTGTCGCCGGCAGCGATACGCTGCGGTGCCAGGATGTAAGCCTGTTCGCCGTCCGTGTAGGTCACGAGAGCGATGAAGGCCGAACGGTTCGGGTCGTATTCCAGGCGCTCGACGGTGCCTTCGACGTCGAACTTGCGACGCTTGAAGTCAACCAGACGATAGGTGCGCTTGTGACCACCACCGATGAAGCGAGCGGTGATGCGACCGTAGTTGTTACGGCCACCGCTCTTGGAGAGACCTTCCGTCAGCGCCTTGACCGGCTTGCCCTTCCAGAGGCCAGAGCGGTCGACGATGACCAGCTGACGCTGGCTCGGGGTCGTCGGATTGTAGCTTTTCAATGCCATTGTTCTTGTTCCCTACCTCAGACGCCCGTCGACACGTCGATGGACTGACCTTCGGCGAGCGTCACGACGGCCTTCTTGACGTCCTTCTGCTTGCCGGCGAAGCCGCGGAAACGCTTAGTCTTGCCCTTGCGGACGAGCGTATTGACGGCGGTGACCTTGACGCCGAAGAGAGCCTCGACAGCAGCCTTGATTTCCGGCTTGCTGGCACCCTTGGCGACGTTGAAGACGACCTGGTTGAACTCAGACACCATGGTCGACTTTTCCGTGATCGACGGAGATACGATCACGTCGTAGTGGCGAAGATCCGTCATTTGAACCGCTCCTCCAGAGCTTCCACAGCAGCCTTCGACAGGACGAGCTTGCCGCGGCGCAGGATGTCATAAACGTTGATGCCCTGAACCGGCAGAACATCGATGTTCGGGATGTTCGAAGCGGCGAGCTTGAAGTTGCTGTCGATTTCGGCACCGCCGATGACGAGAGCGTTGGTGAGGCCGAGCGAGGCGAAGGTACCGACGAGCAGCTTGGTCTTGGCTTCAGCCGCAACAAGGTTGTCGACGATGATCACGTCTTCCGACTTCATCTTTGCAGAGAGGGCGTGGCGCAGAGCGAGCGCACGAACCTTCTTCGGCAGGTCATGGGCGTGGCTGCGAACAACCGGGCCATGAGCCTTACCACCGCCGCGGAACTGCGGAGCGCGGGCCGAATGGTGACGAGCACGACCGGTGCCCTTCTGCTTGTACATCTTCGAACCGGTGCGGGAAACTTCCGAACGGCCCTTGGTCTTGTGCGTACCCTGGCGCTTCTTGGCCAGCTGGTAGCGGATCATGCGCGCGATCAGATCTTCGCGGGGATCCAGACCGAAGATTTCGTCCGACAGAGAAACCTTGCCGGCGTCCTTGCCCTCGAGGGTCTTGACGTTGAATTCCATGTTCTTGGCTCCCTTACTTCGCCGACTTGACGGCGTCGCGGACGATGATCCAGGAACCCTTGGAACCGGGAACAGCGCCCTTCACAAGGATGAGACCACGATCTTCATCGGTCGAAACGACTTCGAGGTTCTGGGTGGTGACGCGGGTCTGGCCCATGTGACCAGCCATGCGCTTGCCCTTCCAGACCTTGCCCGGATCCTGGTTCGAACCGGTCGAACCATGCGAACGGTGCGAAAC
Organism: Allorhizobium sp. nf9_anc; assembly: GCF_056323085.1. Taxonomy (NCBI): domain Bacteria; kingdom Pseudomonadati; phylum Pseudomonadota; class Alphaproteobacteria; order Hyphomicrobiales; family Rhizobiaceae; genus Allorhizobium; species Allorhizobium sp. nf9_anc. The sequence continues at coordinate 2,040,647 of NZ_CM150481.1, forward strand.
GGAAACACCGTGGGTCGCGCGCAGACCACCGAAGTTGTGGCGCTTCATGGCACCAGCAAAACCCTTACCGATCGTCGTGCCCGTGACGTCGACCAGCTGGCCGGCTTCAAAATGGCTCGCGGTCAGCTGTGCGCCGACATCGATGAGGTTGTCTTCGGAAACGCGAAATTCGACGAGCTTGGCCTTGGGCTCAACGCTCGCAGCGGCGAAGTGACCACGAAGGCCCTTCGACGTGTTCTTGACCTTCGACGTACCGGCACCGAGCTGAAGCGCTACGTAGCCGTTCTTGTCGGCCGTGCGCTGAGCTACGACCTGTACGTTATCCAGACGCAGAACTGTTACCGGGATATGTTCGCCGGCGTCGTTATAGACGCGGGTCATTCCCACTTTCTGTGCAATCACACCTGAACGCATTGGTTCATTCCTCTTGAGAGTCGCGGCCGGGAAAAGTGATCCAGGCCTTTCCTCTTTGTTTAAGGATTCCACTCAGGCCCTTCCGAACCATCGGGTTTCCCGTTTCGAGAAGTCGTTGGCAGGTCTTGCCACGTACCTTCCTTGTTATTACGGCTCTCGCCGGAATCTCTTCTTAGAGCTTGATCTCGACGTCTACGCCGGCAGCCAGGTCGAGCTTCATCAGCGCGTCCACGGTCTGCGGGGTCGGGTCTACGATGTCGAGAAGACGCTTATGCGTACGCATTTCGAACTGTTCGCGGCTCTTCTTGTCGACGTGAGGCGAACGGTTGACAGTAAATTTTTCAATGCGTGTCGGGAGCGGTACCGGGCCGCGAACGCTTGCACCGGTGCGCTTGGCGGTCGAGACGATCTCCCGCGTAGAGGCATCGAGAACCCGGTGATCAAACGCCTTGAGGCGGATGCGGATATTCTGGCCGTTCATTCGACTTGTCCTTGTTTCTTTTCTTGCGTCCCGCATACGCAGAGACAGTGAATTACCATGACTGGCCGGCCCCAAATTTTCAAAAATCACAGCGGACACGCTTGGCGCCGCTGTCACTCTTTGTCGTCATGAGGAGCCCTGCCGAACTCGACCCGTCACCAGGCCTTAAAAACTGCAGCGCTTAGAACTGCGGTGCAAATCACCGCGCGATTCTGATCGTGGCCGGCGACATACACCGCAATCGGCCGCTCGTCAATCCGCCTAGCCAGACGAATTGGCGACATGCGCATTGTCTGCATGACTGGCTTGCACCAACATTCAGACGGAAACGAAAAGCGGCCTCGGACACGAGGCCCGAGGCCGCTCTTTAAAAGGCTTACTCGATGATCGAGGCGACGATGCCGGCGCCGACGGTACGGCCACCTTCGCGGATAGCGAAGCGCAGCTTTTCTTCCATCGCGATCGGAACGATCAGCTCAACAGCAACCGTGACGTTGTCGCCCGGCATAACCATTTCCGTGCCTTCCGGAAGCGACACGATACCGGTCACGTCCGTCGTGCGGAAGTAGAACTGCGGACGGTAGTTCGTGAAGAACGGCGTATGACGGCCGCCTTCTTCCTTCGTCAGGATGTAGGCTTCTGCCATGAACTTCTTGTGCGGCTTGACCGAACCCGGCTTGCACAGAACCTGACCACGCTCGACGTCGTCACGCTGAATACCACGAACCAGTGCGCCGATGTTGTCGCCGGCCTGGCCCTGGTCGAGCAGCTTGCGGAACATTTCAACGCCGGTAACCGTCGTCTTCTTGGTGTCGCGGATGCCGACGAATTCGACTTCTTCGCCAACCTTGACGATACCACGCTCAACGCGGCCGGTCACAACCGTACCACGGCCAGAGATCGAGAACACGTCTTCGATCGGCATCAGGAAGGGCTGGTCAACCGGACGCTCAGGCGTCGGGATGTAGGCGTCAACAGCGGCCATCAGCGCGCGAACTGCGTCTTCGCCGATTTCCTTGTTGCTGTCGTTCAGAGCAGCCAGAGCCGAGCCCTTGACGAACGGGATGTCGTCGCCGGGGAAGTCGTAGGACGACAGGAGTTCGCGAACTTCGAGTTCGACGAGTTCCAGAAGTTCTGCGTCGTCGACCTGGTCAACCTTGTTGAGGAAGACAACGATCGCGGGAACGCCAACCTGACGGGCGAGCAGGATGTGCTCGCGGGTCTGCGGCATCGGGCCGTCGGCTGCCGAGCAAACCAGGATCGCGCCGTCCATCTGGGCAGCACCGGTGATCATGTTCTTGACGTAGTCGGCGTGGCCGGGGCAGTCGACGTGCGCGTAGTGACGGTTGGCCGTCTCATACTCGACGTGTGCCGTCGAGATGGTGATGCCGCGTGCCTTTTCTTCCGGAGCTGCGTCGATCTGGTCGTAGGCCTTGAACTCACCGAAGTACTTGGTGATTGCTGCCGTCAGAGACGTCTTGCCGTGGTCGACGTGGCCGATCGTGCCGATGTTGACGTGCGGCTTGTTGCGCTCAAACTTACTCTTTGCCATTTTCGGCTCTCCATTTCTTGGTCCCCATCAGGGGAAATTCAGTATTCAATTGGATGGGCGGGGTATCCCGGTCACTTCTGACCGGAATACTTTGCCTGGATTTCAGCAGCAACGTTCGACGGGACCGGTGCGTAGTGATCGAAGGTCATCGAGTACTGGGCGCGGCCCTGCGACATGGAGCGCAGGTTGTCGACGTACTTGAACATGTTGGCGAGCGGGACGTGAGCATTGATCACGATCGCGATGCCGCGCTGTTCCTGGCCCTGGATCTGGCCACGACGGGAGTTCAGGTCACCGATTACGTCACCGACGTAGTCTTCCGGCGTCACGACTTCCACCTTCATCATCGGCTCCAGCAACTGGGCGCCGGCCTTCTTGGCTGCTTCACGGAAGCAAGCACGCGAGGCGATTTCGAATGCGAGAACCGAGGAGTCGACGTCGTGGAAGGCACCATCGATGAGGGTGGCCTTGACGCCGAGCATCGGGAAGCCTGCGAGCGGACCCGAAGACAGAACGCTTTCGATGCCCTTCTGGACGCCCGGGATGTATTCCTTCGGAACAGCACCGCCGACGATCTTGGACTCGAACTTGAAGTCTTCGCCATCCGGGTTCGGTTCGAAGACGAGCTTGACACGCGCGAACTGACCGGTACCACCGGACTGCTTCTTGTGCGTGTAGTCTTCTTCGTGCGTCTTCGTGATGGTTTCGCGGTAAGCAACCTGCGGAGCACCAACGCTGGCTTCGACCTTGAACTCGCGACGCATACGGTCAACGAGGATGTCGAGGTGAAGTTCACCCATGCCGGCGATGATGGTCTGGCCGGATTCCTGGTCGGTCTTGACGCGGAACGACGGGTCTTCAGCAGCGAGGCGATTGAGCGCGAGGCCCATCTTTTCCTGGTCGCCCTTGGACTTCGGCTCGATCGCGATCTGGATGACCGGCTCCGGGAATTCCATGCGCTCAAGGATAACCGGCTTCAGGGGATCGCAGAGCGTGTCACCTGTGGTGGTTTCCTTGAGGCCTGCGAGAGCAACGATGTCGCCTGCGAAGGCTTCTTCGATGTCTTCACGGGAGTTGGAGTGCATCTGCAGCATACGGCCGACGCGCTCGCGCTTGTCCTTGACCGTGTTCAGAACCGACACGCCCTTTTCGAGCTTGCCCGAGTAGATGCGTGCGAAGGTGAGCGAACCAACGAATGGGTCGTTCATGATCTTGAACGCGAGCATAGCAAGCGGCTCGGCATCATCTGCATGACGCTCGATTTCGGCTTCCGTCTTGAAGTCGATGCCCTTGATCGCCGGAATGTCCAGCGGAGAAGGCAGATATTCGACAACGGCGTCGAGGAGCGGCTGAACGCCCTTGTTCTTGAAGGCAGTGCCGCAGAACATCGGGTGGAACTTGACGTCGATGGTGCCGCGGCGAACCAGGGCACGGATCTTGTCGTTGTCCGGCATGATGCCGTTCAGGTAGTCTTCCATCGCCTGTTCGTCGATCTCGACAACGGTCTCGATCAGCTTTTCGCGATATTCGTCTGCCTTGGCCTTCAAGTCTTCCGGGATCTCGACAACGTCCCAGGCAGCGCCGAGGGACTCGTCACGCCATACGAGGGCGTTCATCTCGATCAGATCGACAACGCCCTTGAATTCGGTTTCTGCACCGATCGGGAGCTGCATGACAACAGCGGTGGCGCCGAGACGGGTCTTGATCATCTCTACCGAGCGGTAGAAGTCAGCACCGGTCTTATCCATCTTGTTGCAGAAGATCATCCGCGGGACGTTGTACTTTTCAGCCTGACGCCAGACGGTTTCGGTCTGCGGCTCAACGCCAGCATTGGCGTCGAGGAGAGCAACTGCACCGTCGAGAACGCGCAGCGAACGTTCGACTTCGATCGTGAAGTCAACGTGGCCGGGGGTGTCGATGATGTTGAAGCGGCGCATCTTGCCGTCGCGACCCTTCCAGAAGGTCGTCGTGGCAGCGGAGGTGATCGTGATGCCACGCTCCTGCTCCTGCTCCATCCAGTCCATGGTGGCTGCGCCGTCATGAACTTCGCCGATCTTGTGAGACTTACCGGTGTAGTAGAGGATACGCTCGGTGGTCGTGGTCTTGCCGGCGTCGATGTGCGCCATGATACCGAAGTTGCGGTAGTCTTCGATTTTATATTCGCGAGCCATAACGGACTGCCTTTCAATATTTAATCGGTGGATTACCAGCGGTAATGCGAGAAGGCGCGGTTTGCATCGGCCATCTTGTGGGTGTCTTCGCGCTTCTTGACGGCGCTACCGCGGTTGTTCGCTGCGTCGAGCAGCTCGCCGGAGAGGCGGTCAACCATAGTCGTCTCGTTGCGCTTGCGGGCAGCAGTGATGAGCCAGCGGATCGCGAGAGCCTGACGGCGCTCCGGACGAACGTCGACCGGGACCTGGTAGGTTGCACCGCCGACGCGGCGCGAACGAACTTCAACATGCGGCGCGACGTTGTCGAGCGCCTGATGGAAGATCGCAATCGGTTCCTGCTTGGACTTGTTCTGAACGACGTCGAAGGCACCATAGACGATGCTTTCAGCCACGGACTTCTTGCCGTGAAGCATGATGGCGTTCATGAACTTGGTGACGACGAGATCGCCGAACTTCGGGTCCGGATTGATTTCGCGCTTTTCTGCACTGTGGCGACGGGACATACTATTTGTCTCTCAACGGTTAGGACGCTTTAGAACGCGGAGGACCTCGCGCAGCGCCGGTATCTGATTAGATGAAGAGCCGAAGCTTACTTCGGACGCTTCGCACCGTACTTCGAACGGCGCTGCTTGCGGTTCTTGACGCCCTGGGTGTCGAGTACGCCGCGGATGATGTGGTAACGAACGCCCGGCAAGTCCTTTACGCGGCCGCCACGGATCATGACGACAGAGTGTTCCTGCAGGTTATGGCCTTCACCCGGAATGTAGCCGATGACTTCGAAGCCATTGGTCAGACGGATCTTGGCAACCTTACGGAGAGCCGAGTTCGGCTTCTTCGGGGTCGTTGTGTAGACGCGGGTGCAAACGCCGCGCTTCTGCGGGTTTTCCTGCAGAGCAGGAACCTTATTGCGCTTTACCTGTGCCTGACGCGGCTTGCGGATCAGCTGGTTTACGGTAGGCATATACCCATCCCTTGCAAAATCTAGTCTCAAGCCCTTTCAGGCCCTTGTGGTTTGCCGTTTCCGGCGGCGGCCGCACAGTTTTCTTCATGCGCAAAATGTGGCCCGATCCGTTTTCGCGGATGGACCACAAAGAACAGAGGACGCACTGCTGGAGTGCGTCGTGCGAGCAGCATTTCTGTCGTCAACGTGCGTTTGGAGACCTGTTTGAGACGAACTTCAGGACGCGTCGTCCCGAAAAACCCGGTCTCACATGGGCTCCGATGGCCGGGGTACTACTGTTTTCCCCCCTCAACGTCAAGTCACATCTGAGAATTAATGGCCACAGCGCCCTGCTCCGCCGGGAGTCTCGGCCTTTCCGCGGGGGAAAATGACGGGGTCGAGACGATTTGGCTTGGCTTGCGGTTGGAAACTTCTAGATAGGTACAGGCAGAGGGTCAATCACCCTGCCCGGCTGGTCGAATCGGCCAAAGCCCGAGAATCGATCGCCACAACAGGAAGACCAGGCGCCATGATCACCAGTCCCGACAATGACAACAACCGCGACGAGCCGATGGTGTTCATCGTGATTGCCAAGGCCTACGAGACCGAAGGCGGCCAGCCGGTCGACCTGCACGTGATGCTGACGGCCCCCGATGACGATTCCGCCGTGCGGCTAACGCTGAACGCGCTGTCCGAGGAAGGCTTCATCGAGGCTGATCTCGACCAGATCGGCATGATCACCGGCGCACCGGACGAAGAGCCGCATGCTTCTGCCTATCAGGGCGCGCTCGAAGGCGAAGTCGCGATCATCCGCTTCACCTGAGCTTGCCAGCACAGCCCTGTCTAGCCTGAGGCCGGTCGTCTTGACCGGCCTTTTTGTTTGTCCGCTCCAGGGCCTGCTCTCATCGCCTGAGATGCGTTCTCGAGGCGCCTCACCGCCGATCAGCATCGTTGCCAAGCCAAAACGGAAAAGGCCGCCCGGATTGCTCCGGGCGGCCTTTGATCTTTGAACCCCTGTCGCCGATTACTCGGCGGCCGGTGCGCTTTCGCCGGCGAGGTTCTGCAGCATCGGGGTCGCAACGTCTGCGCCCGTGCCCTTCTTGCGTTCCTCGAGGATGAGGTCGTCGCGCGAAGAGGCGATGCGGCGGATCTGTGTCATGGTGCCGCCGGTACCAGCCGGGATGAGGCGGCCGACGATGACGTTTTCCTTGAGACCCTGCAGCGTGTCGGTCTTGCCGGCGATCGCAGCTTCCGTGAGAACCTTGGTGGTTTCCTGGAAGGATGCGGCCGAGATGAACGACGGCGTCTGCAGCGAGGCCTTGGTGATGCCGAGAAGGACCGGATCGCCGTATGCGGGCTTCTTGCCTTCTTCAGCCAGGCGGTCGTTGTTGTCATCGAGCTCGATGCGGTCGACGTTGTCACCCACGATGTAGTGGCTGTCGCCCGCGTCGGTGATCTCGACCTTCTGCAGCATCTGGCGAACGATCACCTCGATGTGCTTGTCGTTGATCACAACGCCCTGCAGTCGGTAGACTTCCTGGATTTCGTTGACCAGGTACGAGGCGAGTGCCTCGACGCCCTTGATCGCCAGGATGTCGTGCGGAGCCGGGTTACCGTCGAGGATGTAGTCACCCTTTTCGATGTAGTCGCCTTCCTGAAGGTGGAAGGGCTTGCCCTTCGGGATCAGGTATTCGACAGGCTCGACACCGTCTTCTGCCGGCTCGATGATGACGCGACGCTTGTTCTTGTAGTCGCGGCCGAGGCGGATCGTACCATCGATCTCAGCGATGATGGCGTGGTCCTTCGGACGACGGGCTTCGAACAGTTCGGCAACGCGCGGCAGACCACCGGTGATGTCCTTGGTCTTGGCGCTTTCCAGCGGCGAACGTGCAAGCACGTCACCCTGGGAAACCTTCTGACCAGGCTCGACCGACAGGATCGCTTCGACGGACAGGTGGAAGCGGGCTTCGCCACCACGTGCAACCTTCAGAACGTTTCCGCTCGCATCCTTGATGACGATCGCCGGCTTCAGGTCGGCACCGCGTGGCGTCGAGCGCCAATCGATAACCTGACGCTTGGTGATACCGGTGGATTCGTCGGTTGCTTCGAGCACGGAGAGACCGTCGACGACGTCCTCGAAATGCACGATACCCTCGACTTCCGTCATCATCGGGCGTGTGTACGGATCCCACTCGGCCAGACGCTGGCCGCGCTTCACCTTGTCGCCATCGTCGACGAAGACCTTCGAACCGTAGGCTACACGCTGCGAGGACCGCTCGACACCACGTTCGTCGAGGAGCATCACGGCCATGCTGCGGCCCATGGCGATCAGGGTGCCATCGGAATTGCGCAGCATGTTGCGGTTCTTGATCTGAACCGTACCTTCGTACGAGGCTTCCAGGAACGACTGGTCGACCACGGTCGCGGTGCCGCCCAAGTGGAAGGTACGCATGGTCAGCTGGGTACCCGGCTCACCGATGGACTGTGCAGCGATAACGCCGACGGCCTCACCCATGTTGACAGGCGTACCACGAGCCAAGTCGCGGCCGTAGCAGATCGAGCACACACCGGTCTGAACTTCGCAGGTCAGAGCAGACCGGATGCGGATCGACTGGATGCCAGCCTTCTCGATATCCACGACATGCGGCTCAAGGATCATCTGGCCGGCATCGACAATGCGCTCACCCGTGACCGGATGATCGATGTCGTCGAGAGCCGTACGACCGAGGACGCGGGCGCCGATGGAGGCAACGACCTGACCGGCATCGACGATCGCCGTCATGGTGAGGCCCTTGTCGGTGCCGCAATCCACGAGGTTGACGATGCAATCCTGGGCCACGTCGACGAGACGACGGGTCAGGTAACCAGAGTTCGCGGTCTTCAGAGCGGTGTCTGCGAGACCCTTACGGGCACCGTGGGTCGAGTTGAAGTACTCGTTAACGGTCAGACCTTCCTTGAAGTTCGAGATGATCGGCGTCTCGATGATTTCACCCGACGGCTTGGCCATGAGGCCGCGCATGCCGCCCAGCTGGCGCATCTGGTTCGGTGAACCACGGGCGCCCGAGTGGGACATCATGTAGATGGCGTTCATCTGCTTCTGGCGACCCGTTTCCGGATCGAACTCGACGGCCTTAATGCGGGCCATCATGTCCTCGGCGACCTTTTCGGTTGCCTTGCCCCAGGCGTCGACGACCTTGTTGTACTTTTCGCCCTGAGTGATCAGACCGTCATTGTACTGCTGCTCGTATTCCTTGACCAGCGTTTCGGTGTCGCCAACGATCTTCGCCTTGGTTTCCGGGATGATCATGTCGTCCTTGCCGAACGAAATGCCAGCCTTGCAGGCGTGGGTGAAGCCGAGCTGCATGATCCGGTCGCAGAAGATGACCGTGTCCTTCTGGCCGCAATGACGGTAGACCGTGTCGATCATCTTGGAGATGTTCTTCTTGGTCATTTCCTGATTGCAGGTTTCGAACGGCACGTTGACGTTCTTCGGCAGAAGTTCGCCGATGATCATGCGGCCAGGCGTGGTCTCATAGATCTTCGAAACCGGCTTGCCTTCGGCATCGACGGTCTTGAAGCGGCCACGGATCTTGGCATGCAGGGTGACGACCTTGTTCTCCAGAGCATGGTGCAGTTCGCCCATGTCGGAGAAGGCCATGCCTTCGCCCGGCTCGTTCTGGTTCTGGATCGACAGATAGTAGAGGCCGAGAACCATGTCCTGCGACGGAACGATGATCGGTGCACCGTTGGCCGGGTGCAGGATGTTGTTCGTCGACATCATCAGGACGCGGGCTTCAAGCTGAGCTTCGAGCGACAGCGGCACGTGAACGGCCATCTGGTCGCCGTCGAAGTCGGCGTTGAAGGCCGTGCAGACGAGCGGATGCAGCTGGATGGCCTTGCCTTCGACCAGGATCGGTTCGAAGGCCTGGATGCCCAGGCGGTGCAGCGTCGGTGCGCGGTTCAGGAGAACCGGATGCTCGCGGATGACCTCGTCGAGGATATCCCAGACTTCCGGCTTTTCCTTTTCAACCAGCTTCTTGGCCTGCTTGACGGTCGAGGAGTAACCCTTGGCGTCGAGGCGAGCGTAGATGAACGGCTTGAACAGTTCGAGCGCCATCTTCTTCGGCAGGCCGCACTGGTGCAGCTTCAGTTCCGGACCGGTCACGATGACCGAACGGCCGGAATAGTCGACGCGCTTGCCGAGAAGGTTCTGGCGGAAGCGGCCCTGCTTGCCCTTGAGCATGTCGGACAGCGACTTCAGCGGACGCTTGTTGGCACCGGTGATGACGCGGCCACGGCGGCCGTTGTCGAAGAGCGCGTCTACAGATTCCTGCAGCATGCGCTTTTCGTTGCGGATGATGATGCCAGGAGCGCGCAGTTCGATCAGGCGCTTCAGACGGTTGTTGCGGTTGATGACGCGACGATAGAGATCGTTCAGGTCAGACGTCGCGAAACGGCCGCCGTCCAGCGGAACCAGCGGACGCAGGTCCGGCGGGATGACCGGCACGACCTTCATGATCATCCATTCCGGGCGGTTGCCGGATTCCATGAAGTTCTCGACGATCTTCAGGCGCTTCATCAGTTTCTTCTGCTTGAGATCCGAGGTGGTCTCGGCAAGCTCAGAACGCAGGTCGCCAGCGATCTTCTCGAGGTTCATCGAGGCCAGCATCTCATAGATGGCTTCAGCGCCGATCATGGCGGTGAACTGGTCCTCGCCGAACTCGTCGACGGCGATCATGTATTCTTCTTCGGAAAGAAGCTGGTTTTCCTTGAGCGAGGTCAGGCCCGGCTCAGTGACGATGTAGTTCTCGAAGTACAGAACGCGCTCGACATCCTTCAGCGTCATGTCCAGCAGCGTGGAGATGCGCGACGGCAGCGACTTCAGGAACCAGATATGGGCAACGGGAGCAGCGAGCTCGATATGGCCCATGCGCTCGCGGCGAACGCGCGACAGCGTGACTTCAACGCCGCACTTTTCGCAGATGATGCCCTTGTACTTCATGCGCTTGTACTTGCCGCACAGGCACTCGTAGTCCTTGATCGGTCCGAAGATACGCGCGCAGAAGAGACCGTCACGCTCGGGCTTGAACGTACGGTAGTTGATGGTTTCCGGCTTCTTGATCTCGCCGTAGGACCACGAAAGGATCTTCTCCGGGCTCGCGATCGAGATCCGGATGGAGTCGAAGTGCTGAGCCGGCACCGACGGGTTGAAAAGGTTCATGACCTCTTGGTTCATGCCTGTCTCCTTTTGGGGCTAGAAGCCCTCTTTCGGGTCTCGGTGGCGGCGGATTCCCGGGATGCCGCACCAGACCCTCAAATGACAATAACCGCGAAATGCGGCGAAACTCCCCTTCCCGTCCCGTATTTGGCCGCGGGTCAGTCAGGGGATGGCGTGCGCGGCTTGAACCACGCACGCCTTTGTCAAAGCGTTATTCGGCTGCGTCCGGCAGCTGACCGTCTTCCGGCAGGAGCTTGGAGTTCTCGAGTTCCACGGAAAGGCCGAGAGAGCGCATTTCCTTGACGAGAACGTTGAAGCTTTCCGGAATACCGGCCTCGAAGGTGTCGTCACCGCGGACGATCGCTTCATAGACCTTGGTACGGCCGGCCACGTCGTCCGACTTCACCGTCAGCATTTCCTGCAGGGTGTAGGCGGCGCCGTAAGCTTCCAGAGCCCAGACTTCCATTTCCCCGAAGCGCTGACCGCCGAACTGCGCCTTACCACCGAGCGGCTGCTGGGTGACGAGCGAGTACGGACCGATCGAACGAGCGTGGATCTTGTCGTCGACCAGGTGGTTCAGCTTGATCATGTACATGTAGCCAACGGTGACCTTACGGTCGAAGGCTTCGCCGGTACGACCATCATACAGAACCGACTGACCCGACGGATCGAGACCAGCACGCTCCAGCATCGAGGAGACGTCGCTTTCATGCGCACCGTCGAAGACCGGGGTGGCGATGGATACGCCACGCTTGGCTTCTTCGGCGAGCTTGACGAGCGCGTCGTCATCGAAGTGCTTCACTTCGTCATGGGCTTCCGACTCGTAGATCTCCGTCAGTTCCTTGCGAAGATCGGTGATGTCGAGGTGCTTACGGTAGTCTTCAAGCATCTGACCGATCTTCTTGCCCATGCCGGCGCAAGCCCAGGCAAGGTGGGTTTCGAGGATCTGACCGACGTTCATACGCGAGGGAACGCCGAGCGGGTTCAAGACGATGTCGACATGGGTGCCGTCTTCGAGGAACGGCATGTCCTCGGCCGGTACGATGCGCGACACGACGCCCTTGTTGCCGTGACGGCCGGCCATCTTGTCGCCTGGCTGGATCTTGCGCTTCACAGCGACGAAGACCTTGACCATCTTCATGACGCCCGGGGGCATTTCGTCGCCGCGCTGGACCTTCTCGACCTTGTCCATGAAGCGCTGTTCAAGGCGCGACTTGGATTCGTCGTACTGGCCACGGAGCGCTTCGAGTTCGCCCTGCACCTTTTCGTCTTCGACTGCGAACATCCACCACTGCGAGCGGGGATACTCGGAGACGACGGCGTTGGTGAGTTCGACGCCCTTCTTGAAGCCCTTCGGGCCTGCAATCGAGACCTGGCCACGCAGCATGTCGATCAGACGGCCGTAGACGTTACGGTCGAGGATCGCCTGCTCGTCGTCGCGGTCCTTGGCGAGGCGTTCGATTTCCTCGCGCTCGATCGCCATCGCACGTTCGTCCTTTTCAACGCCGTGGCGGTTGAAAACGCGAACTTCGACGACGGTGCCGAAGGTGCCCGGAGGCATGCGCATCGAGGTGTCGCGAACGTCGGAGGCCTTTTCACCGAAGATGGCGCGCAGAAGCTTTTCTTCCGGCGTCATCGGGCTTTCGCCCTTCGGGGTGATCTTGCCGACCAGGATGTCACCAGGAGCAACTTCCGCACCGATGTAGACGATACCGGCTTCGTCGAGGTTCTTCAGCGCTTCTTCCGAAACGTTCGGAATGTCGCGCGTGATTTCTTCCGGACCAAGCTTGGTGTCGCGGGCCATGACTTCGAATTCCTCGATGTGGATCGAGGTGAAGACGTCTTCCGAGACGATACGCTCCGACATGAGGATCGAGTCCTCATAGTTGTAGCCGTTCCAGGGCATGAACGCGACGAGCGCGTTGCGGCCGAGAGCCAGGTCGCCGAGGTCGGTCGACGGACCGTCCGCGATGATGTCGCCCTTGTTCAGGATGTCACCGACGGTGACCAGCGGACGCTGGTTGACGCAGGTGTTCTGGTTCGAACGCTGGAACTTCTGCAGACGGTAGATATCGACGCCCGACTTGGACGGATCGAGATCTTCCGTGGCGCGGATAACGATACGCGTCGCGTCGACCTGGTCGACCACGCCGCCGCGACGGGCACCGATGGCGGCGCCGGAGTCACGGGCCACGATCGGCTCCATGCCGGTTCCAACGAACGGGGCTTCGGCACGCAGAAGCGGCACGGCCTGACGCTGCATGTTCGAGCCCATGAGAGCGCGGTTGGCGTCGTCGTTTTCGAGGAACGGGATGAGAGCGGCCGCAACCGAAACCAGCTGCTTCGGCGAAACGTCCATCAGGTTGATGGTGTCGCGCGGGGACAGCATAACTTCGCCAGAGTGACGGCAGACGACGAACTCTTCAACGAACTGGCCATCGGCCGTCAGTTCAGAGTTGGCCTGGGCGACGTAGTACTTCGCTTCTTCCATAGCGGAGAGATAGACGACGTCCTTCGTCACCTTGCCGTCGATGATCTTGCGGTACGGGCTTTCGATGAAGCCGTACTTGTTGACCCGGGCAAAGGTTGCGAGCGAGTTGATCAGACCGATGTTCGGGCCTTCCGGCGTTTCGATCGGGCAAATACGGCCGTAGTGGGTCGGGTGAACGTCGCGGACTTCGAAGCCTGCGCGCTCGCGGGTCAGACCACCCGGTCCAAGAGCCGAGAGACGGCGCTTGTGGGTGATTTCCGAAAGCGGGTTCACCTGGTCCATGAACTGCGACAGCTGCGAGGAGCCGAAGAATTCGCGGACGGCAGCAGCAGCCGGCTTGGCGTTGATCAGGTCCTGCGGCATGACGGTGTCGATTTCGATCGACGACATGCGTTCCTTGATCGCGCGCTCCATGCGGAGCAGGCCGAGACGGTACTGGTTTTCCATCAGCTCGCCGACGGAGCGAACACGACGGTTGCCGAGGTTGTCGATGTCGTCGATCTCGCCCTTGCCGTCACGCAGTTCGACCAGCATCTTGACGACGGCCAGGATGTCGTCCTTGCGCAGAACGCGGACGGTATCCGGGCAATCGAGGTCGAGACGCATGTTCATCTTGACGCGACCAACGGCCGACAGGTCGTAGCGCTCGCTATCGAAGAACAGCGACTGGAACATGGCTTCCGCCGAGTCCATGGTTGGCGGTTCACCCGGACGCATGACGCGGTAGATGTCGAACAGAGCGTCCTGACGGTTCTCGTTCTTGTCGGCCGACAGCGTGTTGCGGATGTAGGCGCCAACGTTGATGTGGTCGATGCCGAGGATCGGGATTTCCTCGAAGCCGGACTCGAGGATCTGCGGAAGCGACTTTTCGTCGATTTCCGCACCGGCTTCCATGTAGATTTCACCGGTCGACATGTTGACCAGGTCTTCGGCAAGGTAGTTGCCGAACAGGTCTTCGTCGGAGGCCTTCAGGAACTTGATGCCCTTGTCGGTCAGCTGACGCAGAAGACGCGGGGTGAGCTTCTTGCCACCTTCGACCACGACTTCGCCGCTATCGGCGTCGACGAGATCGGAAATGGCCTTCGCACCCTTGAGGGTCTCCGGGTTGAACGGGAAACGCCAGCCCTTGCCATCACGCTCGTAGACGGACTTCGAGTAGAAGGTCGACAGGATTTCTTCGCCGTCCATGCCAAGCGCCATCAGCAGCGAGGTCACGGGGATCTTGCGGCGACGGTCGATACGGGCGTGCACGATGTCCTTGGCGTCGAATTCGATGTCGAGCCAGGAACCGCGATACGGGATGACGCGGGCAGCGAACAGAAGCTTGCCCGAGGAGTGGGACTTGCCCTTGTCGTGGTCGAAGAAGACACCCGGCGAACGGTGCATCTGCGAGACGATAACGCGCTCGGTGCCGTTGACGATGAAGGTACCGTTGTTCGTCATGAGCGGCATGTCGCCCATGTAGACGGACTGTTCCTTGATGTCCTTGATCGAGCGTGCGCCCGTATCCTCGTCAATATCGAACACGATGAGGCGCAGCGTGACCTTCAGCGGTGCGGCATAGGTCAGATCGCGCTGGCGGCATTCATCGACGTCGAACTTCGGCGGCTCGAATTCGTAGGACACGAATTCCAGCATGGACGCGCCGGAGAAATCGGTGATCGGGAATACAGATTTGAAAACGGATTGAAGCCCCTCTTCGGGACGGCCGCCCTGCGGCTCGTCGACCATGAGGAACTGGTCATAAGATGCCTTCTGAACCTCAATGAGGTTCGGCATTTCTGCGACTTCTGGAATTTTTCCGAAAAACTTGCGTACGCGCCTGCGACCGTTAAAGGTAAGGGTCTGAGCCATCGTCGCTCCTTGTCAGTTTGCACCCGGGCCTGCAACAGACGGTGACCGCTGGCCAGGCGGCTCCGTCAAAAAATGGATCGCTCAATCTCGTCTCGAGATCCGGGCGGCCGGCCGGTTTGCCGGGCACGCGGGTCAAGACCATCCTCTTGAGAACCCATTACCCAGGAACCGGTTTCATACGGTTCCTGGGTAATATGTTCGGAGGAAACGGGCGGGAGAAGGAAACCTTCCCCCGCCGCATTCCGATATTACTTAACGTCGACCTTAGCGCCGGCGTCTTCAAGCTTCTTCTTGAGGTCAGCAGCTTCAGCCTTCGAAACGGCTTCCTTGACAGCCTTCGGAGCGCCTTCGACGAGATCCTTGGCTTCCTTGAGGCCCAGGCCGGTGATGGCGCGGACTTCCTTGATGACGTTGATCTTGTTGGCGCCGGCATCCGTCAGGATGACGTCGAATTCAGTCTTTTCTTCTTCAGCCGGAGCAGCAGCAGCGCCACCGCCAGCAGCAGCAACGGCTACAGGAGCAGCAGCCGAAACGCCCCACTTTTCTTCGAGCAGCTTGGAAAGCTCAGCGGCTTCCAGAACGGTCAGAGAGGAGAGGTCTTCAACGATCTTTGCGAGATCAGCCATGTTACTATTTCCTTATAGATGTTCGGTTCGACACGAACGGGTTAGGGTATGAACAGCGAAAAACCGCCTTACGCGGCTTCGTCCTTCTTTGCATAGGCCGCAAACACGCGAGCAAGCTGAGCTGCCGGTGCTGCCACAACGCCTGCGATGCGGGTTGCCGGGGTCTGAATCATGCCCAGCAGCTTTGCACGCAGTTCGTCCAGCGAAGGCAGGGTCGCAAGCGACTTGACTGCATCTGCGGACAAGGTGGTTGTTCCCATGGCGCCACCGAGGACAACGATCTTGTCGTTGGTCTTGGCGAAATCCATGACGACCTTCGGAGCCACAATCGGATCAGCGCTGAATGCAATCAGCGTCTGGCCCTTGAAGAGATCAGTGATCCCTTCGGCTTCCGTGCCCTGAAGAGCGATCTTGGCCAGGCGGTTCTTCGCGACTTTGACGGTGCCGCCAGCAGCGCGCATCTTCGAACGAAAATCGTTCATCTGCGCAACCGTGACACCAGCATAGTGGGCCACAACAACCGAACCGGAAGCCTTGAAGACTTCGTTCAGTTCTGTGACGAATTCGCGTTTTTCCGCTCTTTCCACTGTCTGTCTCCAGTTGATGGGACCGCAATCCTGCAGGCCCCACCGGGTTTGCCTTTGCCTCAGGGGATCTATTGAGAGATCCCAAGCGACGCTTGAGGATCCTGTCCCCTCCGGTTGGACTTAAGCGTCCAGCCAAAAGGCGAATAAGGCTCGAACCGAACTTCAAGACGTCATCAGACGTTTAAATACCGGATCTCACCCGTCTCATGCAGGCAAATATTAAGGCCCTTCGGCCGCCCACAATCTCGGACAGGAGTGCCTGGCTTTTGACACCAGGCATTTCCGGCCCCGAAAGGCCGGAAACTTGGTCAGGCCGGAGTTTGCACTCCGGCCGAATTCATGATCAGGCGACCGTGGACGGGTCGATCTTGACGCCCGGGCCCATGGTCGAAGAGATCGCTACGCGCTTGACGTAGTTGCCCTTGGCGCCAGCCGGCTTTGCCTTGACGACGGCGTCAGCGAAAGCCTTGATGTTTTCTTCGAGCGCCTTGGCGTCGAAGGAAGCCTTGCCGATGCCGGCGTGGATGATACCAGCCTTCTCGACGCGGAACTCAACGGCACCGCCCTTGGAAGCCTTGACGGCGCCAGCGACGTCCATGGTGACCGTACCGACCTTCGGGTTCGGCATCATGCCACGCGGGCCGAGAACCTTACCGAGGCGACCGACGAGCGGCATCATGTCCGGGGTGGCGATGCAGCGATCGAAGTCGATCTTGCCGCCCTGGACGATTTCCAGCAGGTCTTCGGCGCCGACGATGTCTGCACCAGCAGCCTTGGCTTCATCAGCCTTGGCGCCACGTGCGAAGACGGCGACGCGAACGTCACGGCCGGTACCGTTCGGCAGGTTGACCACGCCGCGGACCATCTGGTCTGCGTGACGCGGGTCAACGCCGAGGTTCATGGCGATTTCGATCGTTTCGTCGAACTTGGCGACGGCACGTTCCTTGACCATCGAGATGGCGTCGGAGAGGGCGACCAGCTTGGTCGGGTCCACGCCTTCGCGGATCTTCTGAATACGCTTTGCTACCTTGGCCATGATCAACCTACCACTTCCAGGCCCATGGAGCGGGCAGAGCCCTCAACCATCAGCATTGCGCCCTCGATGTCGGCGGCGTTCAGATCCTTCATCTTGCCTTCGGCAATTGCGCGGACCTGCGCCTTGGTGATCGTACCGACCTTCGCACCCTTGCCCGGAGTCTTCGAGCCAGAGGTGATCTTTGCTTCCTTCTTCAGCCAGTAGGTGACCGGCGGCTGCTTCATTGCGAAGGTGAAGGACTTGTCCTGGTAATAGGTGATGACGACCGGGATCGGCATACCCTTTTCCATTTCCTGCGTGGCGGCGTTGAACGCCTTGCAGAATTCCATGATGTTAATGCCACGCTGACCAAGAGCCGGGCCGATCGGCGGGGACGGGTTAGCCGATCCTGCCTTGACCTGGAGCTTGAGCTGGCCTGCAACTTTCTTAGCCATTACTCTCTGCCTTTCATTTCAGACCGGTTGCCCGATCCCATATGCCAGCATTCGCTGGCGGCTGCGGTTGCGTGGTACGTCTGGACGGTCCGGCTTAGAGACCGCCATCCTCCCACGCGGGTCGGGGAGCTGCCTCCCCTTCTCCGATCAGACCTTCTCGACCTGACCGTATTCGAGTTCGACGGGGGTCGCACGACCGAAGATCGAGACCTCGACCTTGAGGCGCGAACGCTCTTCGTCCACATCCTGGACGATCCCGTTGAAGGAGGCGAAGGGACCGTCGGAGACGCGAACCTGTTCGCCGATTTCGAAGGATACGGAGGACTTCGGACGCTCTACGCCTTCCTGGACCTGGCCCAGGATGCGCTCAGCCTCGAAATCCGGGATCGGAACCGGCTTGTTGTCGGAACCGAGGAAGCCCGTAACCTTCGGGGTATTCTTGATCAGGTGGTAGGCTTCGTCGGTCAGGTTTGCCCGCACCATGACATAGCCTGGGAAGAACTTGCGTTCGCTATCCACCTTGCGGCCGCGACGAACCTCGACGACCTTTTCGGTCGGAACGAGGATCTTTTCGAAGAGATGATCAAGACCCTTCTGCTTGGCCTTGTGCTCGATGTCTTCCGCGACCTTCTTTTCAAAATTTGAATACGCGTGGACGATATACCAACGTGCCGCCATGTTCGTTCCCGCCCGATTAATTGCCGACGCTCAGCACGAGGCTGAGCAACCAGCTGATCAGCTGGTCCGCGCCGAAGAAGAACAGCGCAGCGAAAAACACCATCGCCAGGACCATGAGCGTCGAAATCATGGTCTCGCGACGCGAGGGCCACGTCACCTTGGACGTCTCGGAGCGAACCTGCTGCAGAAACGCGAATGGATTACCCTTGGATGCCATTTAATGCCCACGCATTTACGGCGCGTAAAGCCGACCTTGGTCAGCCCCACGCACCGCGTGTCTGTTTGAACCCTACATAGAGACCGTTTCCCCTTTTCACAAGAGGAAATGTTCTCCAGCACTTTTTCGGCTTTGCCAGATATTTACGCTCGTCGCGGCCCTAAAGCGCGCCGTGCGACTTGGCAGGGGCAGCCGGGCTTGAACCGACGACCTGCGGTTTTGGAGACCGCCGCTCTACCAACTGAGCTATACCCCTAAGCCTTACACCGGACAGAAACGCTCCCGTCCGAGGCATGACGCACCCTTTAAGGCGGGCGCGCCGGATTGGCAAGTGTCTTTTTTCGGCTTTTCACCACTGCCGTCAGTGACATCGCTTACCACTGGCGCTCGAAGCGCGCATTGAGGCGGGCGTTCGGCTTGTGGGCCAGATCAGACAGCGTCGCATTGAGCCGGATACCGGGGCGAAGGTTCTTTTCCAGGCCGACCTCCGCCCGAAATGGTGCCTTGTTGTCCATGAGAATGCCGCCGGTCACGATGGTGTCAATATCACTGAATGCCAGGCGCAGATCCTGCCTTGCCAGGAAGGCTGATTCTCCGTTGCTGCGTCGTCCGGCTTCGAATGTCCGGTTGAGCGACACGACCGCCGGCCCCTCGGCGGTGATGGTCCGAGACTGGCGCAACGCCGCCCGGGCAGCACCACTCACGAGATCAAGGCGGACACCGACGGACGCCGGCGCCACATCGCTCTTTCTGACGTCTACCTCGCCCCACAGACGCAGCGGCGGATGGACGGTCCCGGATTGGCTTCCCGTTGATAGGCGCAGATTTGATTCGGAGCCGAATCGCGGACGCCCGGGCAAGTCGAGCGCAAGGCCGGTGCGGATGCCGAGATCCTCCGGCGAGCCCGTGGCGCTCCAGACAAACGGGCTCTCCTCCGCCTTGGCCGCGGTCGAAGAAAGAGCGAGCGACATCAACAGGGAGATGCAGACAGCGGCGACTGGTGATTTCAGGGCCATGTTTTGCGGGTCCACAGAATGGAGCGCGGACTTGGCCACACTCGCGAATCACGATCGTTTCAGTGGTAACCACATCTGGACCGGACCAGAAGGACCGCTCCTGCATGGGAGCCATGCGGCGGCTCCGTCAGGAAATTCCCGACACGATCCGTGTTGAAAAATGGTCAGAGAGCCGCCGCTTGCCAGACTCTCCGCTTTGACTGATACTCGTCTGCGGCGCCCCGCGGAGGACAGACATGATCCGTATCAGCAATGCCGCCCTGCCCGGCTCGGAATTCGACGACAGTGACCTGACTGAAGCGCGCTTCACCGATGTGTCGTTGAAGGAGGCAGTGTTCAGCAATGTGGATCTCGGGCGCTGCCTGATCACCGATGCCAATGCCGACCAGATGGTCGTGCGCAACGTCGCCATGAACGCGGTGGTGATGGAAAATGTGGTGATGCATACCGCAAGCGTCACCCATGTGGATCTCAATGGCAGCACGATCCGCTTTGCGAGCCTTGCCGATACTTCGATCGCCGAATGCGATCTCACCGGAATGACGATCAATGGTTATCTGGTGACGGATCTGTTGCGGCTTGCAGAAGAGCAGCTCCTCGAAAGGGCGTGAGCTTCCCTCACCCATCAGACGAGACGGCTCACCTCATAACCGCGCTCTCGGTAGCGGTCCCTCATTTTTGCAAACATGGGGTAGAGTCGAGCGCCTCTCCTGAACCATGAAAGATAGAGTGTGGGATTGGCCAACCACCATCCGGGCTTCAACTGTCTGGACGCCTCTGCACGATCCCAGAACTCTTGATCAGGCACGCCTGTATAGGACACACCAGCGAGCCACGGTGTGATCAAGGGGTTATGTGCGGCAGTGAATTTCTGTCTGTATCTCAATGAGACATCGTCACCCGTCGAGCAAACCGCGACATCTCGCCCCTCGCCGAACTGGTCGGCTGTGCCGTCCAAAATGACACCATCATCAAGCATATTCCAGGAGTGGTAGAAGATCGGGCGGCCATCCGGCAATGCGTACACCCCATCAACCCGCCGCCAACCGAATTGATGCTCAATGAAGCAGGCCACCTCGTAACAGGCGCCCCAGCACCCGGCGCCCCTCATTTCGTGGCGAAAGCTCTGGATCGAATTGGTTTGCCCGGCGCTGATCTGCATCTTGATCCCTAACGAAAAAAGGCCCCGCTGTTTCCAGCGGGGCCTCATTATCCCTTGCGGGACAGTATTACTCGATGATCGAGGCGACGATGCCGGCGCCGACGGTACGGCCACCTTCGCGGATAGCGAAGCGCAGCTTTTCTTCCATCGCGATCGGAACGATCAGCTCAACAGCAACCGTGACGTTGTCGCCCGGCATAACCATTTCCGTGCCTTCCGGAAGCGACACGATACCGGTCACGTCCGTCGTGCGGAAGTAGAACTGCGGACGGTAGTTCGTGAAGAACGGCGTATGACGGCCGCCTTCTTCCTTCGTCAGGATGTAGGCTTCTGCCATGAACTTCTTGTGCGGCTTGACCGAACCCGGCTTGCACAGAACCTGACCACGCTCGACGTCGTCACGCTGAATACCACGAACCAGTGCGCCGATGTTGTCGCCGGCCTGGCCCTGGTCGAGCAGCTTGCGGAACATTTCAACGCCGGTAACCGTCGTCTTCTTGGTGTCGCGGATGCCGACGAATTCGACTTCTTCGCCAACCTTGACGATACCACGCTCAACGCGGCCGGTCACAACCGTACCACGGCCAGAGATCGAGAACACGTCTTCGATCGGCATCAGGAAGGGCTGGTCAACCGGACGCTCAGGCGTCGGGATGTAGTCGTCAACAGCGGCCATCAGCGCGCGAACTGCGTCTTCGCCGATTTCCTTGTTGCTGTCGTTCAGAGCAGCCAGAGCCGAGCCCTTGACGAACGGGATGTCGTCGCCGGGGAAGTCGTAGGACGACAGGAGTTCGCGAACTTCGAGTTCGACGAGTTCCAGAAGTTCCGCGTCGTCGACCTGGTCAACCTTGTTGAGGAAGACAACGATCGCGGGAACGCCAACCTGACGGGCGAGCAGGATGTGCTCGCGGGTCTGCGGCATCGGGCCGTCAGCAGCCGAGCAAACCAGGATCGCGCCGTCCATCTGGGCAGCACCGGTGATCATGTTCTTGACGTAGTCGGCGTGGCCGGGGCAGTCGACGTGGGCGTAGTGACGGTTGGCCGTCTCATACTCGACGTGTGCCGTCGAGATGGTGATGCCGCGTGCCTTTTCTTCCGGAGCTGCGTCGATCTGGTCGTAGGCCTTGAACTCACCGAAGTACTTGGTGATCGCTGCCGTCAGAGACGTCTTGCCGTGGTCGACGTGGCCGATCGTGCCGATGTTGACGTGCGGCTTGTTGCGCTCAAACTTACTCTTTGCCATTTGAATGCTTCCTGTGAACGAAACGGGGTTGCCCCGGCGAACCGGTTTGGTCCCGCCGTTTAAGGCTTTCATGCGCAATGCGCAAGCGTTAAATGACAAGCCTTCCGGAGGCCGAAATACAGGGTTTCCACAGCCGAATCCTGCCGCCGCGCAAAGCACTTCACGCAAGGAGAGGCAACGGTGGAAAACCGTTTAAAAATCAGATGTTAGGGCTGGAAGGTGTCTGGAGCGGGTAACGGGAATCGAACCCGTGTATTCAGCTTGGAAGGCTGCTGCTCTACCATTGAGCTATACCCGCATATTCAGATCCGAGGACGAATGGTGGAGAGAGTTGGATTTGAACCAACGTAGGCTGAGCCAACGGATTTACAGTCCGTCCCCTTTAACCACTCGGGCATCTCTCCATTCTTTCGTCCGGATCTGGCGACCAAGCTTTGTAGTCCAGACCAGAGTGCGTCGCCCCCTGATCTGCGGCGGGTATATGACGGCCCAACCGGCTCATGTCAACACGAAGTTTGACGAAAAATTCCGAAAAGTTTCATAGGCCCGACACACACGGGATTTTCCGCACAGGTCTATGCCCGCCCCTTGCCCATGGTTATAAGAGCGCATGGCCAAAGATCCGAAAATCGACAAAACCGCCCGTGACACCCATTATGCGACGCTGCGCCGACAGGTGCGCGATGCCAAGCGTGAGCGGGGCGAAATCCCCACTCCCGGGCCGCAGAAGCCGCGCAAGAGCAATGCTGACTGGACGCCGCCGAAGCTCGCGCCGGAGCAGGTTTTGCTCTACGGCCTGCACACCGTGCGCGCCGCTCTCGACAATCCCGAACGTAAGCTGATCAAGCTTTCGGCGACGCAAAATGCATTGGTGCGGCTTGAGATTCCATCTGTGGAAAACCTCGGCATTCCCTTCGAGACGGTGACACCGCAGGATCTCGACAAGATCCTCGGACCGGAAGCGATCCATCAGGGTGTCATGCTCGAGACGCGGCCCCTGCCCCCGCGCCGGCTTGAGGCACTGAAGGACAGCCCGCTGATCCTCGTGCTCGACCAGGTGACAGACCCGCACAATGTCGGCGCGATCATGCGCTCCGCGGTCGCCTTCGATGCAGGCGCCGTCATTACCACGCAACGGCATAGCCCGACGGAATCGGGTGTGCTGGCGAAATCTGCCTCGGGCGCGCTGGAACTGATCCCCTATATCCAGGTGACCAATCTCGCCGATGCGCTGAATGAGCTGCACAAGCTCGGTTTCTTCTCGGTCGGCCTTGATTCGGAAGGTCCGGCACCGATGGAAGGCACGCTGACAGGCGACCGCATTGCGCTGGTGCTGGGATCCGAGGGCAAGGGGCTGAGGCAGAAGACGCGGGAAACCGTCTCCGCCCTCGCCCGCCTCGACATGCCCGGTGCGATCAAGTCGCTCAACGTATCGAACGCCGCTGCGATCGCGCTCTATGCATCGCGCCAGCATCTGGCGACCAAGGGCTGATGAAGCTCGTCTTCACCGACCTCGACGGAACGCTGCTCGACCATGACAGCTATTCCTTCGAGGCGGCATGGCCGGCGCTTGACCTCCTGCAGTCACGGGGCATTCCCCTGATCCTGGCGAGCAGCAAGACGGAAGCCGAGATGCGTCCGATCGCGGAAGCGATCAGGATTTCCTATCCGATGATCGTGGAAAACGGCGCGGGCGTTGTCGGCCTTGGCAAAGACGATGCGCCTCACGATCGGCATTCGTCGAGTCCTTACAGCCACCTGCGTTCTTTTCTTAGGGAATTACCTAAGGAGCTCGGCGCCTGTTTCGAAGGCTTTGGCGACTGGGACGTTGCGCGTGTTTCCGAGGAGACGGGACTGCCACTCCGCGCAGCCGAACTCGCGCGCCAACGGCACTTTTCCGAGCCGGGGCGCTTTACCGGCACCGAGGCGCAGAGAGAGGCCTTTATCGGACTTCTTGACGCGCGGGGTCTCACAGCCGTTCAAGGCGGGCGCTTCTTCACCCTGATGCCTAAGACCTCGAAGGCCGAGCGCATGGCGGAGGTGGTCTCGCATTTTCAGCGCCAAGTGGCAGAACCTGTCCGCACCGTGGCGCTCGGCGATGCGCCGAATGATCTCGCCATGCTGGAAGCCGCCGATTGCGGCATCATCATCGCCAATCCCGCACACAAGGCCTTGCCGGTCACGGAACGGGAAAGACAGGGGGCGATCCTGCGCTCGGAACAATCCGGCCCGGAGGGCTGGAACATCATGATCCATCAACTCGTTGCCACGGGGTTTCTCTGAGCCGGCCGCAACCGGCGTCATCACGAAAGGACTAGAACATGGCGGATTTTCACCAGAATGGCGTGGTTGCCACCCTGCACAATCTCAGGGAGCGCTCGCTGGAACGGATGGAGAAGGAGCTCTCAGTCTTTTCGGCATCGCGACCGATCACGCTTATCCTGCCGTCGCTCTATTCCGAGCTCGAGGCCCCGGCCCTCGAGAACATTGTTTCCGAACTTTCCCAGGCGCCCTACATCGCGGAAATCGTCATCGGCCTCGACCAGGCGGATGAGGACCAGTTCCGGCGCGCCAAACAGTATTTCTCACGCCTGCCGCAGAAGCATACGATCCTCTGGCATGATGGGCCGCGGCTTCGCGCCGTGGACGAGAAGCTGAAGGCGGAGGACCTTTCGCCCGACCAGCCGGGCAAGGGGCGCAATGTCTGGTTCTGCATGGGTTATGTGCTGGCGTCCCGCCAGGCAGGCGTCGTGGCCCTTCATGACTGTGACATCACCACTTATTCGCGCGACATGCTGGCGCGGCTCGTCTATCCCGTCGCCAATCCGCGTTTTCCTTACGTCTTTTCCAAGGGCTACTACCCGCGCATTGCCGATCGGTCGCTGAATGGCCGGGTGACGCGGCTGTTGGTGACCCCGCTGCTGCTCAGCCTCGAAAAGGTTGTCGGTCACCATCCCTACATCGATTACCTCAAGGCCTTCCGCTATCCGCTGGCCGGCGAATTCGCCATGCAGACGCAGATCCTCTCCGACATCCGTATTCCATCGGACTGGGGGCTGGAGATCGGCGTGCTGTCGGAGCTGTGGCGCAATTATTCCAACCATTCGATCTGCCAGGTGGATATTGCTGACGCCTATGACCACAAGCACCAGCCGCTGTCGCCCGAAGATGCGGCCAAGGGCCTGTCGCGCATGTCTGTCGACATCACCAAGGCGCTGTATCGCAAGCTTGCGACCGATGGCGTGGTGTTCAGCCAGGATTCGTTCCGCACGCTGAAGGCGACCTATTACCGGACAGCACTGGATCTGGTGGAAACCTATTATCACGACGCGCGGATGAACGGGCTGACGACCGATCGCCACCGGGAAGAACAGGCGGTTGAGCTCTTCGCCGCCAATCTAATCGAGGCGGGTCAGGTCTATCTCGACAAGCCGAACGCCACACCCTTCATGCCGAGCTGGAACCGCGTGCAGAGCGCCCTGCCCGACCTGTTGCGCGACATCCAGGAGGCCGCGCGCCTCGACGCAGAGGATTGATTCTCGAGCCTTCCTGTCGCCCTGTCACATGGACGGGCGGCAGGTGAGTTCGCCGTCGACGGCGACAAGCGACGTACCGGTGGTCGAAAGCTTGCGCTCGACGGGGTAGTCGATGACGCTCGGCCAGGCCTCGATGTCCTTGGCTGCGTTCGGATCCGCGTCGATGGCCGGCTGGTAGGCGGCGCGGCAATCCGGCATGGCGCGATCGGGCTTGAGGCCAAGCTCCTGACGAATGGTTGCCGCGCAGGTATCTGCGGCAGCGATGAGCGAGCAGGACGCCGCGTAGGTGCGCCTGTAGCGCAGGGTGAGATCTTCGCCGACCAGCGTCAGGCCGGCAAACTCGCCAGCCACCACATCATCCATCAGGCGCGTCCCGGTGCGGGCATCATAGATCACGAACGGCAAGCCACCATTCCAGCCATCGGCACCGCGGAAGAAGGCGTAAGGGCCGACTGCGCCCCAGATATAGCCAGCCGTATCATCCTCGATCTTGCGATCGAGCGTGGGGTTGAGCTGGCATGGGCCTTCCGAGGAGGCGATGTAGAGACCGGCAGCTCCCTTTTCGCCGAGGTCGAGTTGCTTCAGGGCGAAATTCGGGTAGCGCAGACAGGTGAGCTTGCCCTTCATGTCGAAGCCGGTGTCCTTCTCGGCCAGTTCCACCTCGGCGCGTGTCGCGCGATCGAACTGTCCGGTGGCTTCTCCGGCATCGCGACAGGTGACGGGCGCCATACGGCCGACGGCGAACTGCAGTTCCTCGCCCTTGCCGCGCAATTCATAGCGACCGTCCGAATACCAGAAACCGCTGGCAGCGGTCTGCTGCGGAAGCGAGAACTTCAATCCATCGGGAAGCGTGACGTCTGCCGCCTTTTCGCTGAAGGTCACGGTCAGGGAGGTGCCGTCCTCACAGCTGTATTTGATGTTTGCCGCCCGGCTTTCCACCGGAAGGATCAAAACGGCTGTCGCGGCCAGAGCCAGGCCGGCCAAAATCGGTACGCGCATCGGGTCTCCCTCGGCTGTTGGCCGACCATGCCAAAGAATTGCCCGCAAGGACAATGGCAAATGCGATCAATTCTGATGAGAAGTGGTGCCCCCGGCAGGGTTCGAACCCGCGACCCCCTGATTACAAATCAGGTGCTCTACCAACTGAGCTACAAGGGCAGTGGCCGCTGTTTAGGCGGAAATCGATTTGCGGTAAAGCAAAAAATCAGCGCAAGGTTAGCGCAGATGGTGAATATCCACGCCTCTCCCAGGCTGATCACGCCACCGGGAGCCGAACCGTTTTGGGGGCGAAACGGCTTGTGGTTACAGGTAGATGTCATGTACCACTTGGCGACATTTCATCAGGGCTCGCCATGTCTCGCACGTTCCGGTCGCTCGCCTTCATCGCTTCCAACACGGACGAAGCCCAGGCTTCGTGCCAGGAACTGATTCGCCTCTACGGCCATACCGAACCGGCCGAGGCCGATGTGATCGTGGCGCTGGGCGGCGACGGCTTCATGCTGCAGACGCTGCATGACACGATGAACAGCGGCAAGCTGATCTACGGCATGAACCGGGGCTCGGTCGGCTTTCTGATGAACGAGTATTCGACGGACAATCTCACCGAGCGAATCGCGGTCGCTGTCGAGAATGATTTTCACCCGCTGAAAATGACCACCAGCAATGCCGATGGTTCGAGCTCGTTTGCGCTTGCGATCAACGAGGTCTCGGTGCTGCGGCAATCCTATCAGGCGGCAAAGCTGCGAGTGGTGATCGACGGCAAGGTGCGGCTCGAGGAGCTGATCTGTGACGGGCTGATGGTGGCAACACCCGTCGGTTCGACCGCCTATAACCTTTCCGCCCATGGGCCGATCCTGCCGCTGGAAGCACCGCTTCTCGCGCTCACGCCCGTCAGCGCCTTTCGTCCGCGCCGTTGGCGTGGAGCGCTGCTGCCGAACAAGGTGACGGTGGTGTTGGAAGTGCTTGAGCCGGAAAAGCGTCCGGTGAACGCGGTGGCGGATCATACGGAGGTCAAATCGGTTCTGAGGGTGGAGATTTCGCAGTCGGAGGAAACTACGGCACGCATCCTCTCCGACCCTGATCGATCCTGGTCCGACCGGATCATCGCCGAACAGTTTTCCGATTGAGGTTCTGATGAAGGTATTCAGCTCGGCCGCATTGCTGCTCTCGCTCATGCTCTCGTCTCCGGCGGTCGCAGACGAGATCGACCAATTGCCGCTGACGGCGACTTTCGTGATCAGCGGCGGCTATTGGGAATCGGGGCCCGAGGGCGTGGCCGGTGTCGAGACTGATGTCACGGCCGGCGAGCGCGGCTATTACAAGCTGGTCGCCATCCGCCAACCGGACCGGACGGCGCGCATTCATCTGCAGATGGTCGCCTCTGCCGAAAGCGGCTTGCGGCTTGTCGAGAGCGTGGAGCTCGAAGAATTAACCGCGCTCAAGCCGTACGTCACCGGCATTCGACCGGAAAGCATGACCGGGGTCTCCGGCACGCCCGGCTTTTTCGCCACCGTTTATCTCAAGACGACGCCAGACACCGACCGGGTCGAGGAATGGACCGTGTTGATCGACGAGCTCGGCGACATCAGGGTGGAACGGGCGAGCAACTGAACGGCTGCCCTGTCGACCGGATACAAAAAAGGCGGAGCGCCCGGCGCCCCGCCTTTTGTCATTCAAGAGCCGATCACTAACATCAGTCGATGTCTGAAACCTCGGAGGCCTTGCCGCTGATGCGGTGCGCAAGCGCTGCTTCCATGAACTCGTTGATTTCGCCGTTCAGTACGCTATCCGGATCCGTGCTTTCGACGCCTGTACGCAGATCCTTGACCAGCTGGTAGGGCTGCAGGACGTAGGAGCGGATCTGGTGACCCCAGCCGATATCCGTCTTGGAGGCGGCTTCGGCATTGGCGGCTTCTTCGCGCTTCTTCAGCTCGACCTCGTAGAGACGGGCACGCAGCATGTCCCAAGCCTTGGCACGGTTCTTGTGCTGCGAGCGTTCCTGCTGGCAGGCAACCGCGATGCCGGTCGGGATATGGGTGATACGCACGGCCGAGTCGGTCGTGTTGACGTGCTGGCCGCCGGCGCCCGACGAACGATAGGTATCGATGCGGCAGTCGCTTTCGTTGATCTCGATGTTGATCGAGTCATCGACAACCGGATAGACCCAGATCGACGAGAAGGACGTGTGACGGCGGGCGTTCGAGTCGTATGGCGAGATGCGGACCAGGCGGTGAACGCCGGATTCCGTCTTCATCCAGCCATAGGCATTGTGGCCCTTGACCAGAATGGTCGCGGACTTGATGCCGGCTTCTTCGCCGTCATGCACTTCCAGCACTTCCACCTTGAAGCCCGAGCGTTCGGCCCAGCGGGTATACATGCGCAGAAGCATGTTCGCCCAGTCCTGGCTCTCGGTGCCACCGGCGCCGGAGTGAACTTCGATATAGGTGTCGTTGCTGTCGGCTTCGCCAGACAGCATGGCCTCGACCTGGCGGCGAGCCGCCTCGGTCTTCAGCGCCTTCAGCTGGTCTTCGGCGTCCTTGACGACGCTTTCGTCGCCCTCTTCCTCACCCATCTCGATCAGCTCGATGTTGTCGTTCATCGCCTGTTCGAGACGCTTCACGCCAGCAATGCTGTCATCCAGCTGCTGGCGCTCGCGCATCAGCTTCTGGGCTTCCTGGGCATCATTCCAGAGGTTCGGGTCCTCTGCCTTGTTATTCAACCAGTCCAGTCGTCTTATCGCCTGGTCCCAGTCAAAGATGCCTCCTCAGCAGGCTTATGGCCTGCTTGATTTCGTCGACGACATTCTCGATTTCATTGCGCATGCGTTGCGTTCTCAACCTCTGAAACTGGTGAAAATCTGGCCCCTCGCATAGTTGCGCCCGGCTCTGATGTAAAGAGCCGGGCAGCGACTGATGGCAAGGAGGGGGTTAGAACAGGCCGCCGGAACCCGAGGTCACGGCCTGATTGGCCTGCGGCGAGTCGCGCAGGATCTCTTCCGGCGGCGCATAGCCGTCCATGCCGATGATCGAGAGCGTATCGGCCGGGCCGGTGCCGGGTTTGAAGGCTTCGATGATCGTGTCCTGCTCGCCCTCAAGAGCAAACATGCCGGTGGTGCGATTGACCGGGATGAAGCTCATGCCTTCCGGAACGAAGAACTTGCCCGGCGGCGTATTGGCGGTCGCCATCTGCATGAAGTCGTTGAAGACGGGGGCTGCAAGCGAGCCACCGGTCGAGCCACGGCCGAGCGGAGCCGGCGTGTCGAAGCCGATATAGACCCCGGCCACGAGATCCGGCGTGTAACCGACGAACCAGGCGTCCTTTTCGTCATTCGACGTGCCCGTCTTGCCAGCGACCGGACGGTCGAGCTTGATCTTGCCGGCAGCCGTTCCGCGCGTGACAACACCTTCCATCATCGAGGTGATCTGGTAGGCGGTCATCGGATCGAGAACCTGATCACGGTTGTCGACGACGAGAGGCTCTTCCTGGCCGTTGAAGGCCTCGGCGTTACAGGCCTCGCAGATCCGGTCTTCGTGGCGGAAGATGGTCTTGCCGTGACGGTCCTGAATACGGTCGATCAGCGTCGGCTTGATCTGCTTGCCGCCGTTGGCGAACACGGCATAGGCTGAAACCATGCGCAGCACGGTGGTTTCACCAGAGCCGAGCGACATGGCAAGCACCGGGTTCATCTTGTCGTAGATGCCGAAGCGTTCGGCATATTCCGCCACCAGGTTCATGCCCATGTCATTGGCAAGCCGAACCGTCATCAGGTTTCGCGACTTCTCGATGCCAAGACGCAGCGTCTGGGGACCGGCCGAGCCGCCGCCGTAGTTTTGCGGACGCCAGACCTGGCCGCCCGAGACAAACTCGACAGGAGCGTCGAGAATAACCGAAGCCGGGGTGTAGCCGGTGTCGAGCGCTGCCGCGTAGACGAAGGGCTTGAAGGACGAACCGGGCTGGCGCATGGCCTGGGTGGCGCGGTTGAACTCAGACTGTGAATAGGAGAAGCCACCGGCGAGCGCGAGTACGCGGCCGGTATGCGGGTCCATGGCGACGAGACCGCCCTGTACCTTCGGTAGCTGGCGCAGACGATAGGCGCTTGCACCTTCTTCCAGGGCTTCGACATAGACGACGTCACCCGGCGCGAGGACGCCTTCCGGCGACTTCGCAGATTTGCGGTCACCGGTTGCCGAGCGATAGGCCCATTCCATGTTGTCGGGTGCAATGCGACCACGGGCGCGTTCGGCAACCACCTTGCCGCCTGCTTCCTTGGCGGGCTGCAGGCCGATATCGACGCCATCTGCGGCCACGTCGAGGACGACGGCTACCTGCCACTCCGGCACATCGGCAAGTGCCGGGATTTCGGCGAGAGGAACGCCCCAGTCGCCTTCGACCGGGATCTGCTTGATCGGGCCGCGGAAACCACGACGCTGATCATAGGTCAGCAGTGCCGACTGCAAAGCCTTGCGGGCCGAGATCTGCATCTGCGGGTCGAGCGACGTGCGGACCGAGAGGCCACCTTCGTAAAGCGACTTGTCGCCATACTTCTCGATGATCTGGCGACGGACTTCTTCAGCAAAATAGTCGGAGGCGAAGAGTGACGAGCCGGAGCGGCGCAGATTGACGCCGAGCGGCTGCTTCTTGGCATCCTCGGCTTCTTCGCGGGCGACGAAGCCATTCTCCACCATGCGATCGATGACCCAGTTGCGGCGCTCGAGCGCTGCTTCGGTGCGACGGAAGGGATGATAGTTGTTCGGTCCCTTGGGCAGGGCCGCGAGATAAGCCGTCTCGGCAATCGTGAGTTCGGTGACCGACTTGTCGAAATAGGTGAGTGCCGCGCCCGCGATCCCATATGCGTTCAGGCCGAAGAAGATCTCGTTGAGATAGAGTTCGAGGATCTTGTCCTTCGAATAGGCCTGCTCGATGCGGAAGGACAGGATCGCTTCCTTGATCTTGCGGTCCATGGTCTGGTCCGACGACAGAAGGAAGTTCTTCGCCACCTGCTGGGTGATCGTCGAAGCACCGACCGGGCGGCGGCCGGAACCGAGGTTCTGGACGTTGACCAGGATGGCGCGACCGAGGCCGTAGATATCGACGCCCGGGTGGTTGTAGAAATTCTTGTCTTCGGCCGAGAGGAAGGCAGCCTTCACACGGTCCGGGATCGCCTGGATCGGCAGGAAGAGGCGGCGCTCGCGGGCGTATTCCGCGACCAGCGCGCCGTTGCCGGCGTGGATGCGCGTTGTCACCGGCGGCGAGTAGCTGGCCAGAACCTCATAATTCGGCAGGTCCTTGGTCACCCCGTTCAGATAGACGGCGACGACGGCCGCGACGCCGAGCGCCAGCACGGACGCCAATCCGAAGAGATATCCAATCAGTCTGATCATGTTTCCGCTACCGGCTCTGCTTCAGGTTTCGCGCGCCGCGACGAGCTTCGCACACCCTGTGGCGTTTTGCACGTCATGCCATGGTTGGCAAGTCATGCAGATTTCCTGCACATGCAGGACGATTCGACAATGCCCGGCCCGTGCGATCTTCCTGAATAACGGGCACAATGTGAGGAAAATAGGGCCGCCCGCCGCCGAAGCGCGGCTCGCTCACAGGTTCATTCCGGGGTGTGGCCTAACCGCCATTGGCGAGATCAGGCTGCCGATAGCGCTTGATCGCGTCGACCAGCAAACCGGCTACCTTCTCCCGCCAGACAGGATCGAGCAGCAGCTTCTCGTCGTCCTTGTTGGAGAGGAAACCGAGCTCGAGCAGCACCGAGGGCACATCGGGCGCCTGGAGCACGCGGAAGCCGGCATGACGGTGGGGATTGTTGATCAGCGAAATCTGGCCGTCGAAGGAGCCGACCACCGCCTGGGCCATGGCGATCGAGAAGGCCTGGGTCTCGCGCCGGGTCAGGTCGAGCAGGATGTCGCCGACCTCGGCTTCCGTTTCGGTCGGAAGCTCGACGCCACCGATCGTATCGGAGAAGTTTTCGCGCTCGGCGAGCTGGGCGGCCATATGGTCGGACGCCTTGTCGGAGATCGTGTAGACGGTAGCACCTCGGATATCGGCCTGGCGCAGCGTGTCGGCATGCAGCGAGATCAGGAGATCCGCGCCCTTCTGCCTTGCGATCAGGACCCGCTCGGACAACGACAGGAACTTGTCGGTGTCGCGCGTCATGACGGCGCGGATGCCGGGCAGGCCTTTGAGCTTTTCGTTGAGGATCTTGGCAAAGGCGAGCGTGATGTCTTTTTCCGACGCCTTGGTCGACGCCCCCGTGGCGCCGGCATCAATGCCGCCATGACCCGCATCGATCGCGATGACGAACTCGTCAGCCGCTGCTGCAGCGACGGGCACCGCGTCGGTCACGGCCGCGTCTGACGACTGCCCCGTCCAGGCCTGGCCGGACACGAGTGCTGCGAAATCCTGTTCGGGAACCAGCTCAGCATCGAGCACCAGTCGGTAGCCATCACCATTCTCGTTCGGCTTCACGTCTGCCGTCACAAGGCGTGCGGGACGGGCAGCCGTCAGGACGAGACGGGCGGAGGCCGCGTCCATTGATCCGTAGCGAATGTCGCTGAACAGGCCGGTGGCCTTCAGGTCGGCCTTGGCAAAGGCAAAGGCGGTCGCCGGCAGATCGACGACGATCCGGTCCGGATTGGCGATGTAACGGGTCTCGATGGTCGGTGGCCGGTCGAAGTCCAGAACGATGCGGGTGCGAGCTTCGTCACCGGCAATCCGCGCGCCAAAGGCGACCAGCCGGTCGGATGGCACGACGGCCGTCACGGCCCGGGCGAGATCGGGCACGACCGACAGGGGCGCCACGACAAACAGGCTCGTCGCCAGAACGATTCGGCTCCAGAGCGCGAGTTTTCGTCCCGCCGACCGCGCCAAAACTCTTCTCAAATCCTGCCCCCCGTCATGGTCGCAACAAAACTGTGACCTTAATCACAAGTCGCACAGTGCGCCATTTTCCCAGATTGTCCGCCGCATGCTTCGTTGTGCCGGCCCGATGGCTGTTAAAATTGCGGTTAACAACCGCTTTTTCCCTCGGAATCACACAGAGTGAAGCACTTCCCCTAATTCACTGCCATTATGGCATAAATCCGTTTGCTCTTGCTATTGTGACGTAGAAAACATACAAGGCAAACGAGGGATAAAAGTGCAAACGGGATAGAGTTTCCGCCTACGGCTGCCAACCTCAGACAATGGAATTGGCGCCTGTTCAACCGGACATTCATCTGCCGTCTCCGCATTTTTTCCTGAAACTGGTTCAACACGCCGGCAAGGGTCGGCACAGCATCGGTGGCTCTCCACCAAAAGCTCTTCACCGAGCATTCATCGGACCCCGAGGGGTCCATATCATTGTCGTTGACGTACGGTTTTTGATGTCTTTGCAGCAGGTTGACATGACCAGGAACGGATCGGGATCAGAAAGTGTCCCGTTGTCCGTCCGTATGCTGCAAACCCGGTCCTCCGTGCGTCTACATCTATATCCGGCGCACAGTCCGCTAGGTTCCAGCCGCTTTAAAGTTCAGCGCGCGGGTGGACCACCGACCGAGGGCGCCGAGGAGCACAGCTTAAATGGCAGACAAAATGCTAATCGACGCGTCTCACGAAGAAGAGACGCGCGTTGTCGTCGTTCGCGGTAACCGTATTGAAGAATTCGACTTCGAATCCCAACACAAGAAGCAGATACGCGGCAACATCTATCTGGCGAAAGTAACGAGGGTCGAGCCCTCGCTGCAGGCCGCTTTCGTTGACTACGGCGGCAACCGCCACGGCTTCCTGGCCTTCGCCGAAATTCACCCCGACTACTACCAGATCCCGCTCGCCGACCGTCAGGCGCTGCTTCGTGCGGAAGCCGAAGAGCATCGCAAGGAAAACGACGTCGAGGGCGACGAGGTCTTCAACGACCCTGCCCTGCAGGATCAGCCTGACATCGGCATCAACACCATCAATTCGGTTGCCTCGGCAATCGTCGACGACGTTGCGGCAGAACTCGCGGCCGAAGCCGACGCAGATGTCGCCGCTGCAGCCGCTGTCGAGGAAGAACACGTCGCCGAAGAGCCCGCTGCCAAGGCCAAGCCGAAGCGCGTTCGCAAGCCGCGCGCCAAGAAGGCAGCCACTGAGGAGACCGCTTCCGAAGAGGGCAGCGAAGGTTCCGACGATGCTGAAGGCGGCACGATCGCTGCCATGGTCGACATGGACGAAATCTCCGAGGAAGCCGGCGGACGCCGTGGCGGCCGTCGTGACGATGATGACGGCGACGATGATGACGACGATCACATCGAGGAAAAGGAAGAAATCGAATCCGTTGGCGCAGAAGACGCCATGGAAGAGGTTCCGGATCGCGTCCAGCGCAAGCCGCGCAAACAGTACCGCATCCAGGAAGTGATCAAGCGCCGGCAGATCCTGCTGGTGCAGGTTGCCAAGGAAGAACGCGGCAACAAGGGTGCAGCGCTTACCACCTATCTGTCGCTCGCCGGCCGTTACTCGGTCCTGATGCCGAACACGGCGCGTGGCGGCGGCATTTCCCGCAAGATCACCCAGCCGACAGACCGCAAGCGTCTCAAGGAAATCGCTCGCGGCCTCGAAGTGCCGCAGGGCATGGGCGTGATCCTGCGTACCGCCGGTGCAAACCGCACCAAGGTCGAGATCAAGCGCGACTTCGAATATCTGATGCGCCTTTGGGAGAACGTCCGCACGCTGACGCTCGCTTCGACTGCGCCGTGCCTGGTTTATGAAGAAGGATCGTTGATCAAGCGCTCGATCCGAGACCTCTACAACAAGGACATTTCCGAGATCATCGTCTCGGGCGAAGAAGGCTATCGTGAAGCGAAAGACTTCATGAAGATGCTGATGCCGAGCCATGCCAAGGTGGTTCAGCCGTATCGCGATCTGCATCCGATCTTCGCGCGCTCGGGCATCGAAGCCCAGCTCGACAAGATGCTGCAGCCGCAGGTGACGCTGAAGTCCGGTGGTTACATCATCATCAACCAGACGGAAGCGCTCGTCTCCATCGACGTCAACTCCGGTCGCTCGACCCGCGAATACTCGATCGAGGACACAGCCCTCCAGACGAACCTGGAAGCCGCGGAAGAAGTGGCTCGTCAGCTTCGTCTGCGCGACTTGGCCGGCCTGATCGTCATCGACTTCATCGACATGGAAGAAAAGCGCAACAACCGCGCTGTCGAGAAGAAGCTGAAGGATTGCCTGAAGAACGACCGCGCCCGCATCCAGGTCGGCCGCATCTCGCATTTCGGCCTGCTCGAAATGTCGCGCCAGCGCATTCGCGCCTCGGTTCTGGAATCGACCACGCAGGTCTGCCCGCATTGCGCAGGCACCGGCCTCATCCGCTCGCAGTCGTCCGTTGCCCTGCATGTCCTGCGCGGCATCGAGGAGTTCCTGCTGAAGGCGACGACACACGACATCATCGTGCACACGACGCCTGAGACTGCGCTCTACCTGCTCAATCAGAAGCGTGACACGATCGTCGATTACGAAGGCCGCTTCGGCGTTTCGATCGTCATCGACGGCGGCATGCCGGCGCAACATGGCGGCTCGCAGCACTTCACCATCGAGCGCGGCGAAGCCGTCGAGAACCCGGTGAAGATCGAAAGCCTGATGTCGCTCCTCCCCGAGATCGAGGAAGAAGACGACTATGTTCCGGAGCCGGAGGAAGAAGACGAGGAAGAAGTCGTCGTCGCTGCTGCCAAGGCCGAGAGCGCACCGCAGCCGGCGCGCGCCGACAGCGAAGAAGGCAATCGCAAGCGCAAGCGTCGTCGTCGTCGTCGCGGCAAGAATGGCCAGAACGGCAATGGCACCCATGCCGATGCCCAGAATGGTGACAACGGTGCCGACCTCGATGACGAGGATGGTGACGAGGGCGAGGACGATGCCGGCGAAAGCAATGGTGAGATCCGCGCTGTCGAGGCCGAAGGTGATGGCAATGGCGACGACGCCCAGAAGCGCAAGCGCCGCCGTCGCGGCAAGCGCGGTGGCCGTCGCAATCGTCCGGGCGAAGAGGGCTCGCTGGAAGCTTCCGACGAGAACGACGACAATGGTGACGGCGACGATGCCGAAGACCAGTCGGACGACGCCGTAGCCGCAGAAGCCGTCGAGGCAGTTGTCGCCGACGTCGCCGCGGAGGCTCCGGCAGCTGACAAGCCGAAGCCGCGCCGCACACGCAAGGCAAAGTCTACCGCAGAGCCCGAAGCTGTGGCCGAGGTGGCACCTGCCGCTGTTGTCGCTGCGCCGGTGGCACCTCTCGCCGAGACCGTCGTCGAAGAAGCACCGGTTGCCGCACCGGCTCCGGTCGCTGCACCGGCCCCTGCTCCGGCCGCCGAAGAGGCAAAGCCGGCCCGCGCCAACCGCGAATCCAACGTGGCATCGTCCGAACCCGTCGTGACCTCGGTCAAGGCTACGGAAGACAGCACCGATGCCAAGCCCAAGAAGGGCGGTTGGTGGCAGAAGCGCGGTGGTTTCTTCTGAAACCCGCGCGGTTGTGATTGAATGCAGAAAGGGCCCTTCACGGGGCCCTTTTTTTGTCTCCAGGATCCGGCCAATCAGGCGCGGAGACGTGCGCGTTTCATCACCGATGTCGGACCACCGGCGAAGGTGGTGTCATAGGCGTGGGCATAGCCGCATTTCTCGGCCACGCGGATCGATGCCGCGTGCTCCGGCGCCAGGATACAGAGCGTGTGGTCATGAGGATTGTGTGCGTCCATCCAGGCGTGGGCAGCCAGCATGACCTCGGTCGCAAGCCCGCGGCCATGGACAGATGACACCAGGGCCCAGCCGGCTTCGGGTTCCGGCCCGAGCGGCGGATCCATGTCCCGACGGAAATCGGCGAAACCCGCTTCTCCGATATAGTGGCCATTCACCCGGTCCTCGATCACCCAGTAGCCGAAGCCGAGCGCGTGCCAATGGCCGATGTAGCGGAGAAGCCGCGACCAGGATTCGCTCGCGGTCGAGGGGCGGCCAGTGATGTGGCGATAGATGGCTTCCTCCTGCCACATGGTGACCATCGGCTCGAAATCGTCGACGCGGTGGGCCCGCAGACGTGTGCGTTCGGTCAGAATGTCAGGCGCCGCGGCGAGCGAAGTGATCCGCTTGATTGTCATGTCCGGATCCCCTTTCAGTTCAGGCCACTGACTTCAGAGACTGAATCACCTGGCTCTCACTCTGATTCAGAAACTCGCGCGAAGCCGTTGATCGTGAATCCATTTCGCTCAATGCCTAAGCGCTTTTCGGGAGCCAATTTTCCAGCCGATCGGTCGCCTCGACCATCTCCGCCATGGTGCCGGCGTAGGATAGCCGCATCGCCAGATGGCCCTCCACCGGGTCGAAGTCGCGGCCGGGTGTGACCGCCACATCCGTTTCGGCGAGGATGCGCCTGGCAAAACCCATGCTGTCATTGGTGAAGCTGCTAGCATCGACATAGGCGTAGAAAGCGCCGTCCATTGGCGAGAGCAGCGGCAGGCCAAGCGCCGGCAGGCGGGCCATCAGGAAGTCGCGGTTGGCCTGGCAGGCGGCCTTGTAGTGCTCCAGCTCGTCGGTCGCGCTCAGGGCCGCGAGCGCTGCGATCTGCGAGAGTTCCGGGGCCGAGATATAAAGGCTCTGGGCGACGCATTCGACTGGGCGCACCAGCTCTTGCGGCAGCACCATCCAGCCGATGCGCCAGCCCGTCATGCAATAGTATTTGGAGAAGGAGTTGATGATGACGGCATCGTCGCCGATCTCCAGCGCCGTCGCCTCTTCCGAACCATAGGTCAGGCCGTGATAGATCTCGTCGGAGATCAGCGTGATCCCCTGCCCCTGGCAATAGTCATAGACCGCCTTCAGCTGCGCCTTGGTCGTCACGGTGCCGGTCGGATTGGCGGGGCTTGCGAGCAGCACGCCCTTGAGGCGGACACCCGCCTCGGCTTGCGCCTTTTCCAGGCTTTCCGGCGTGAGCGTAAAGCCGGTGTCCGGGCCGACGGCGACTTCGATTACCTTCAGGCCGAGGGCTGACAGGATGCTGCGATAAGCGGGATAGCCGGGCCTTGCGATCGCTACGGCATCGCCAACGTCGAACAGCGACAGGAAAGCGAGGTTGAAGCCTGCAGACGAGCCGGTGGTGACGACGATGCGGGTCCAGTCGACGGAGACATTGTGACGGCGGCGGTATTCCTCGGCGAGCGCCTGGCGAAGGCCAGTCATGCCCAGCGCATCGGTATAGCCTATGCGGCCGCCTTCCAGTGCCTTGCGGGTGGCTTCAAGCGCTGCCTGGGGTGCCGGATGGCCAGGCTGGCCGACGGCCATGGAGATGACCGGGCGCCCTTCCTGCCGCCGGCGGGTGGCTTCCGCCAGGATATCCATGGCGTGGAAGGGTTCGACAGCACTGCGCTTGGAAATGGAAATCAACGGAAGGCTCCTCGGTCACATGCCAGACATTTGCCGCAAAGCGCGTGGCATCACAATGGAGAGGCTGGACAAGGCGGTGCAAAAAAGCCATTCCGCAGGAAAGCATCAGGCTTTAGGCTGGGCGAAAGCCGGCCTGCGGGATGAAACGCCTGTGGTTGAAGACGACAGACGGCAGCAAGGACGAGGAACGACATGGCCCTGAAATTCAAGATGATCGCCAGCGCGGGTATCGCGCTTCTCCCGGCCCTGATGCCGCTTCCGGCAAGCGCGCTTGACGAGGCGCAGAAGAAGGAATTCGGCGAGTTCATCCGCGAATACCTGATCGAAAACCCGGAGATCATGCTCGAGGTACAGGACGCCCTGCAGAAAAAGCAGGACGAGATCCGCTCGCAGCGCTCGGCCGAGGCTCTCTCGACCAATCAGGATGCGATCTTCAACTCGGCTTATGATCTGGCCATCGGCAATCCGAAGGGCGACGTCACCGTCGTCGAGTTCTTCGATTACAATTGCGGTTATTGCCGCCGTGCCCATGCCGACATGGAAGCCGTGATCGAAGAGGACAAGAATGTCCGCTACGTCCTGAAGGAATTCCCGATCCTCGGACCCGACAGTGAAGCGGCCCACAAGGTGTCGGATGCCGTGCGCAAGCTGTCGCCTGACGATTACGGCGCCTTCTTCCGCGCCATGATGACCCAGGACGGCCGCGCCTCGGAAGAGAGCGCGATTGCCATTGCCGGCGAGCTTGGCATTGCCGAAGAGGCGATCCGCGCCAAGATGGAAGAAAGCCCGAACACCGACCAGGTGCAGGAAGCCTACAAGCTGGCGACCAGCCTCGGCATCACTGGCACGCCCTCCTACGTGATCGGCGACGAGACCGTTCCGGGTGCCGTCGGAAAAGAAGCGATCGAGGCCAAGGTCGCCAATATCCGTACCTGCGGCAAGGCCACCTGCTGAGACAGATCCTGCACCACCTTACCCTCCGATCTTAACCCTTCCCCGGTTTTCCGGGGACGGTTTGGCGTGATCACGGCAAAGGGCTTTCCCTGCAGGGGCTCTCGGTCTATAGGAGGCGGTTGAAAGTCGACGGAAGCGTAGATGAGCAAAACCATTTTCGTGCTGAACGGCCCCAATCTCAACATGCTGGGAAAGCGGGAACCCGGGATCTATGGCGGCAAGACGCTCGCCGACATCGAGGCGGAGTGCATCGCCGCCGGTGCCGAGCTCGGCCTCACCATCGACTTCCGCCAGTCCAATCACGAGGGCACCCTTGTGGACTGGCTGCATGAGGCTGCCGACAAGGCTGCCGGCGTCGCCTTCAATGCTGGCGCCTATACGCATACCTCGGTCGCGCTGCATGACGCGATCCGTGCCATCTCGCCGATCCCGGTGATCGAGGTGCATATTTCCAACGTGCATGCACGCGAGGAATTCCGCCACAAATCGATGATAGCGCCCGCGGTAAAGGGCGTCATCTGCGGTTTCGGACCTCATAGCTACATCCTGGCGCTTCAGGCGCTGAAAACAATCACGCAATAACAGGAATACAGGACATCCACCCATGGCTGAAAAGAAGTCGGGCATCGATCAGAAGCTGATCCGCGATCTCGCAAACATCCTCAACGACACGGATCTCACCGAGATCGAAGTGGAGCAGGACGACCTGCGCATCCGCGTCTCGCGCAACGGCACCCCTGTGATGATGCCGCAGCAGATGCAGGGCTATGCCTTCCAGGCGCCGGCCGCACAGGCTGCTGCTCCGGCCGCCGTCGCTGCACCCGCTGCCCCTGCCGCCCGCGACCTCTCCAACGCTGTCACCGCACCGATGGTTGGTACCGTTTACCTGTCGCCTGCTCCGGGCGCGCGCGCCTTCGTCGAAGTCGGCCAGATGGTCAAGGAAGGCCAGACGCTGCTGATCATCGAAGCCATGAAGACCATGAACCAGATCCCCTCGCCCAAGTCCGGCAAGGTCGTCGAGATCGTTATCGATGATGCAAGCCCGGTCGAATACGGCGAGCCTCTC
This sequence comes from Allorhizobium sp. nf9_anc, assembly GCF_056323085.1. NCBI lineage: Bacteria > Pseudomonadati > Pseudomonadota > Alphaproteobacteria > Hyphomicrobiales > Rhizobiaceae > Allorhizobium > Allorhizobium sp. nf9_anc. Next base: position 2,081,712 of record NZ_CM150481.1, read on the forward strand.
GTGATCATCGAGTGATCAGATGAGCGGTATCTCGAAGATCCTCATCGCCAACCGAGGCGAAATCGCGCTGCGCGTGCTTCGCGCCTGCAAGGAGCTCGGCATTGCGACCGTGGCGGTTCATTCGACCGCCGACGCCAATGCCATGCATGTGCGCCTTGCCGACGAAAGCGTGTGCATCGGCCCGCCGCCGTCGCGCGACAGCTATCTCAACATCCACCAGATCGTCGCGGCCTGCGAAATCACCGGTGCTGACGCAGTCCACCCGGGCTACGGCTTCCTGTCGGAAAACGCCAAGTTCGCCGACATTCTCGATGCCCATGGCATCACCTTCATTGGACCGACGGCGGAGCATATCCGCCTGATGGGCGACAAGATCACGGCGAAGAAGACCGCGGTCGAACTCGGCATCCCGGTCGTTCCGGGTTCTGCCGGCGAAGTGAAGCCGGAAAACGCGCTGGAGATCGCCCGCGAAATCGGCTTCCCCGTTCTGATCAAGGCGACTGCCGGTGGCGGTGGCCGCGGCATGAAGGTGGCCAAGACCGAAGAAGAGCTGGAAGAGGCCGTTTCGACCGCCCGTTCCGAAGCGCTCGCTGCCTTCGGCAACGACGCCGTCTACATGGAAAAGTATCTCGGCAAGCCTCGCCATATCGAAGTTCAGATCGTCGGTGACGGTGCGGGCAACGCCATCCATCTCGGTGAACGCGACTGCTCGCTGCAGCGCCGCCACCAGAAGGTCTGGGAAGAGGCGAATTCCCCTGCCCTCAATGTCGAGCAGCGGATGAAGATCGGTTCGATCTGCGCCGAAGCCATGAAGAAGATGAAGTACCGGGGCGCCGGCACGATCGAATTCCTCTACGAAAACGGCGAGTTCTATTTCATCGAAATGAACACCCGTCTGCAGGTGGAGCATCCGATCACCGAAGCCATTACCGGCATCGACCTCGTGCATGAGCAGATCCGCGTCGCTTCCGGCGCCGGCCTCTCCGTCACGCAGGACGAGATCGTCTTCTCCGGTCACGCCATCGAATGCCGTATCAATGCCGAGGATCCGCGCACCTTCGTGCCGTCGCCCGGCACGATCACGCATTTCCATGCACCGGGTGGTCTTGGCGTTCGCGTCGATTCCGGCGCCTATGCCGGCTACAAGATCCCGCCTTACTATGACAGCCTGATCGGCAAGCTGATCGTGCATGGACGCACCCGCGTCGAATGCATGATGCGTCTGCGCCGCGTGCTCGACGAATTCGTCGTCGACGGCATCAAGACGACGCTGCCGCTCTTCCAGGATCTCGTGTCCAACCAGGACATCGCCAATGGCGACTACGACATCCACTGGCTGGAGAAATACCTGGCCGAAACCTCGGCCAAGTAAAGACAATGGCTGGGCGACGCAGCAGGGACCGAAGCATTACGCCGGAGCTCCTGCTGCGCGCCTATTCCATCGGGATGTTCCCGATGTCGGATGCCGCCGACGACCCCGAACTGTTCTGGGTCGAGCCGGAGATCCGGGGGATCATTCCCCTCGACGACTTCCACGTCTCCTCAAGCCTGGCCAAGGCGATCCGTAAACGCCCCTTCGACATCCGTTTCAACACCGCCTTCGACCAGGTGGTGGACAAATGCGCCGAAGCCGCGCCTGACCGGCCGAGCACCTGGATCAACCAGACCATCCGCGAACTCTACGGCGCCCTGCATCGCCTCGGCCATGCGCACAGCGTCGAGGCATGGGAGGGCGAGGAGCTGGTCGGCGGTCTCTACGGGGTTTCGCTGGGGTCTGCGTTTTTCGGCGAGAGCATGTTTTCGCGGCGTACGAATGCGTCGAAGATCTGCCTCGTGCACCTCGTGGAGCGCTTAAGAGAACGCGGGTTTACGCTGCTCGACACGCAGTTCACCACTGAGCATTTGAAGACGTTCGGGGCGGTGGATATCCCGAAGGAAGCCTATGGGCTGTTGCTGGACAAGGCGATGGAGAGCGAGACGGTTAGGTTTTGAGGGTGGGTGTAGCTATGATTGCCCAGTGTAACTGGTTAGCAATTTGGAGCCGTCTTGAATCTTTGACAATCCGAAGGAACCACAACCTACCGAAATCAAACTTCTTTTTGATGAATTCGTTTAAACAATGCGGCCGCCCAAAATGCCAACGCCACAGAATAAAGACATCACAATCCTTCAATTAAAAATTGTCATCGTGGCCGTTGTAATTCCGTTGCTGTTTTTCGCTTTCTCTTTTGTTTTCAATATAAATTATGTTCTAAATTCCATTTATTTCATCATACAAAGCGCAATATGCGTCCTTATCCCATTTTTTAGCAAGGGCGCTCCATCTCTGAGAGTATCTCTGAACAACATGGCTTTATCCTCTGCCTTCTTGGTAGTTCAGTATTTTGTTTTAAGTGAAGAAATAGGCTTCCCGTTTGTTCTATCGTCAATTCGAATTATTCATCCCTACGATCTACTTTTTTCGAACATATTTACAGGTTATTTTTTTTCATCCTTGGGACTTACACTGTCTTTAGCCCAAAGAACTTTATTCAGGAACGAAGATTCCGACTCGAAAAACCTTTAACGGTGTCGGAACCCGTCGTCCTGCATTTGAGGGCCTGATCGCGGCATGGCAAACGCACCCGAAATCCCCGCCCAATACGTGATTGCTCAAACCTCCGGCTGGTCGATCAACCATCGCGTCAATTCTGCGCTGCCCGGATATCTCATGATTGCCTCTTTGCAGAAGACGAATGACCTCTCAGACTTGCCCGCAGATGCGCTGGCAAACATGGGCAGGGTGTTCGCATGGGTGCAGTCCGCACTGATGGGCCTCGGTGCTCGCCGGGTGTACATCGCCCGATACGGCCACTCGCCGGGCTATCCGATCCACTTTCACGCCATCCCGATCTACGATTGGGTCGAGGAGCTTTTCTGGACGGACGTTCGCTATCGAGCGCTTGGGCAATTTGCCGAGGGTCCGGGCGAAACACCGACAGATGGGGCAGAATTGACATTCTTCGTGTGGCGGGAGTTTTGCGAGCGCGCCGATCCACCTGCCATAGAAGGCCCCTCTGTCTCCGAGACGATTCGAATTCTCAGGGATGCCATCAAGCTCCAGTGATGGGCTGGCACACAGTAAATCTACCCACGCACAAATGCCGACCGCTCCCTCAAATTTTCTCCTTGAGCCGGACCCAAGGTCATAGCCTAAAACCGTCTCAACCGATGACGGAGGTGACATGGCTGACGACTGGACAAACGGGATCTGACTGACCGGCAGCGCAGTGTGCCAAGCGCGCTGGACTGACCGTGCGGGCGCTCAGGATCTATGAGGCGACGGGGCTTCTTGCTCCTCGGCGGACGGAGAAGAACTGGCGGCTTTATGGGGCGCAGGATCTGGCGCGGCTCACCGAAATCCTTGCGCTGAAGCCTTTAGATGAGCGTCGCCTAACCGGCCTTCCGCCTCCTCGGCCGCTTCAGCCTCCCCCGAAACAGCCCCCGCTTCTCGATCGGCTCAAAGACCGCTTCAGATCCTTCCGGATCCAGGATCTCGTTGTCGGCGAGCCAGCGTTCGATGTCGGACATTTCGGGGGTCTCGTACGGCTTCAGTGTCTCGACATGCGATCCTGCATTCTGCGCCCGCAGCATCTCGATTGCGGCAATCAGCGAGCCGAATTGATGGATCGCCTGATCGATGGCGTCAGGCGTAGTGCCCAGATGCTCTGCCAGCAGATCATTCCTGAAGCTCACGATCCTCATGGAAAGCTGTTCTGAATTGCCCGCCTCCAGGGCGACGTCGCATTCCTGGTCGAAGCGCATCGATCGGTTGTTGATGTTGGACGAGCCGACGCGAAGGTATTGGTCGTCTGTGATCATCAGCTTTGCGTGCACGTAAATCGGCTGACCCTTTGCCGTGATCGGGTGATAGATCCTGAAACGTCCGAACTTGTCGTGGCGGCGCAGGGATTCGACGAGGCGCGCGCGGGCCGTGTCCATGGCGATCTGGCCCAGCCAGTTGTCCGAGGTGGTCGGATTGATCAGGACGAATTCCGGCCCATCCGGCTCGGCGAGCCTTCGTGCGATCGTTTGCGCCACGGCGCGCGAGGCGAAGTACTGGCTCTCGGCATAGACCATGCGTTGGGCGGCGTTGATCATGTCGATCGTGAGATGCTCGATCTCCGTGACGGCGGTCTCGTCCTGATAGGCCGGACTTGTGCGGGCAATGGCGAGGTCGACCGTGCCGAAGGAGAAGTGCGGGGCGCTGTCCTCAGGGGTCGGAACCGTCTCCACCAGTGGCACGTCCTTGCCGCCTGCGCGGGTCCACCGTTGGCGACAGAGTTCGCCGAGCGCATGGGCGGCCGGCCCCGTGAACCGGCTCGATATGTCATGCCAGGGACCATAGGGCTTGCCGTTGGGGCGGCGGCGGTCGGGATTGTCGTCGAGATGCTCGCGCGTGTCCCATCGATCGAGCGTCACGTCGATACCGCCGCAATAGGCAACGGCATCGTCGATCACCAGCATCTTCTGATGATGGGAGCTGCCCAAAGGGTGCTTGCCATCCAGGCGAACGGAGATCTGCCGGTTCCATTTCCAGCGCAGAAGATAGGGAAGGTTGGACGGCCTTGCCCAGCTGGCGAGCGGTGCCGGGCTCCACAGCAGGATCCTGATTTCGAGACCCGGCGTGCGACGCGCAAGCCAGAGGAGGAAGTCCCCCACCCCACGCGGGGCTCCATCATCGACCTTGGGGTGACCAAGCGTGATGGACGCATCGAAATCCCAGCCGACAAAAAAGATCGACCGCTTGGCCGCCATCATCGACGCCCGGACCGAGGCGAAATAGTCATTGGCATCGATGAGGATCGAAAACTCGTCGGCTTTCTCGATGCGCCAGCAGTTCTGGGAAGGCGAGAAGATCGTGGGAAGCGCCATCGGATACTCCAGACACGGGGTCGCCACACTCGGCTAGCGCAATGGGGGCGATCCGTCCAGTCCGCAAAACACGGTCTGAACACGACGGGGAATGAAGTTCGATGCTTAGCACGCCTCTGAATGGCTATTGGCTTAGGTGACGCTCAAAGCTAGGCCAAATCAATAACTCTCGATGCTACCATCAGCGAACACCGCCTTGGTCACCCGCAGTATCGCTTTCGCTACGCCGGTAGATACAGGCCCCTGCAGTTTGTCAAAAGGCTCATTTGAAATAAAAGGATTGTCTTGCCAAAAGTAAAAAGAGTCGCTTTCGGCTGTTCCCCCTGGCGCAATCTTGATGTCTAGTTGTGAAGTCCCGTCAATGATAAGAACTCCGAATGCATCCTTGATCTGGAGGGTGTGCTCGACAGCGACCAAGGTTTTACCTGAGGCATTTTTAAACGTTGGCTGCAACTCCACCCGGCGATTGAAAACTTGCTTGTCAAAGTCCTTTTCTTGCACCCGCAGCGCCACATTCACCAACTCGATCTGGCCAGCGCTTCTATTCCCGTCACCATCAGGCGCCGCAACCTTTCCCGTAGCGATGGAGGTATCTATCGCATCGTAACATGTAAGCCTCTTGAGGGAATCCGCCTCCGTCTTGCAACGAGAAAGGTCCGCTTCAACATCAGCGAATGCCGGAAAAGTGCCGAACGACAGCACCGCAACTATTACAAAACGACGCATATGCTCCCCCTACTTATACGAATGGTTGCAAGTTTACAGACTGCGAGTCAAGGCGCCGTAATGCGCGATGGCGGCGGGAGACTGGACTAAGAACACTGCCGGACGTGTTTGTAGCCCCGGTGCAGCTCGTGAAATATGCAGTCTTCCCCACCCGCGCAACCAAACTCTTCCCCAGTCGTTCCCCCTTCGAAGCACCAGACGCGAAGGGAGCAGACGATGGCAAAAAATGATGCGACGGTGACGTATGATGGACCGGCCGGTGGGTGGGGGTCGCTTCGCGGGATTGCCCGGATCGTTGGCAAGGAAGGCATCAGCCCGGGGGCCATCGCCACCCTTCTGGAGCAGAACAAGCCGGGTGGCTTTGCCTGTGTCTCCTGCGCCTGGACGAAATCGGCCGACCACAAACCCGTCGAGTTTTGCGAGAACGGCGCCAAGGCAACGCTTTGGGAGCTGACCGGGCGGAAGGCGGGGCCAGACGTCTTTGCCCGGCACAGTGTGACGGAGCTCAAGTCCTTCAGCGATTACGATCTCGAGCAGCTCGGGCGGCTGACGCACCCAATGCGTTATGACCGGGCGAGCGATCATTATGTGCCCTGCTCCTGGGATGAGGCCTTTGCCGCGATCGGGCAGGAGCTTCGGAGCATGGATCCGAAGAAGACGGTGTTTTACACCTCCGGGCGGGCGAGCCTGGAGACGGCCTATTGCTGGGCGCTGTTTGCCCGGGCCTATGGCCACAACAATCTGCCCGACAGCTCCAACATGTGCCATGAGACAACGTCGGTCACCTTGAAGAAGGTGATCGGCTCGCCTGTCGGCACTGTCGTGCTCGATGATTTCAAGCATTGCGATGCGATCTTCTTCTTCGGCCAGAATACCGGCTCGAACAGCCCGCGCTTCTTGCATGACCTGCAGGCGGCGGTGAAGCGCGGCTGCCGGATCGTGACCTTCAACCCCGTGCGTGAGCGCGGGCTGGAGCGCATGATCAATCCGCAGGATCCGGTGGCGATGGTGAGCGGTCGCGAGACCGAGCTTTCCTGCCAGTATCATCAGGTCAAGCCGGGCGGCGATATCGCCGTGCTACTCGGGCTTTGCAAGCATGTGCTCGCCGCCGATGATGCGGCGCAAGCCGATAATCGCGCGGTTATCGACCGCGCCTTCATCGCCGAGCATACGGTCGGGTTCGAAGCGTTCGAAGCGCGCGTGCGGCAGGTCGAGTGGTCGGAGATCGAGGCTGTTTCCGGGCTCACCCGGGCGGCGATCGAGGCGGCGGGCGCGGTCTATGTCGAGGCTGACAGCACCATCGGCATCTATGGCATGGGGCTCACCCAGCATGTGCACGGCTTCGAGAATATCGCGACCTATATGAACCTGCTGCTGATGAAGGGGAATATCGGGCGCAAGGGGGCCGGCATGTCGCCGGTGCGCGGGCATTCGAATGTGCAGGGGCAGCGCACGGTCGGCATTGCCGAGAAGCCGGAACTGGTGCCGCTCGACCGGCTGGCAGAGCTCTTCGATTTCGAGCCGCCGCGCGAAAAGGGCATGAACACGGTCGAGGCCTGCGAAGGGATCCTAAAGGGCGAGGTGACCGCCTTCATCGGGCTTGGCGGCAACTTCCTGCGGGCGATCCCGGAACAGCGGGCGATGGAGGAAGCCTGGCCGCGTATGCGGCTGACGGTTCAGATCGCCACCAAGCTCAATCGTGGTCATCTGATCAATGGCGAGGTCGCCTATCTCCTTCCCTGCCTGGGTCGCAGCGAGATGGATCTGCTGACCGGCAAGCCGCAGGTGGTGTCGATGGAGGACAGTCTGAGCTCGGTTCACGGCTCCGTCGGCAAGCGCAAGCCGGCGAGCGATCAGCTGAAGTCCGAGATCGAGATCGTCAGCCGGATTGCCCAGGCGACGCTGCCGGAAAACCCGAAGATGATGTGGAGCCGCTGGGCGCGGGATACCGCTCTGGTGCGGGACCTGATTGAGCAGACCTATCCGGACCAGTTCAAGGACTTCAATGCCCGGATCTTCACGCCCGGTGGTTTTTACCGGGGCAATTCCGCCCGCGAGCGGCAATGGAAGACGGAGAGTGGCATGGCGGAGTTCGTCACGCCCGAGATGCTCTCTGCCACCGGTTTTGATGCGGCACCGGGCCGGATGAGCCTGATCACCATGCGCAGCAACGACCAGTTCAACACGACGATCTATGGCTATAGCGACCGGTTGCGCGGCATCGAGGGTAAGCGCGACGTGCTGCTGATCAGCCCTCGCGAGATCGAGCGCCACGGATTGACGGTCGGGGAACGAGTGACGCTGGTCACCGATGCCGGGGACGGTATCGACCGCCGGGTCGGCGGGCTGGAAGTGCTTCCCTTCGATCTGCCGGATGGCTGTGTCGGTGGCTACTATCCGGAGCTCAATCCGTTGGTGCCCCTCTCCCACCATGACCGCGCCTCCAAGACTCCGGCCTACAAGTCGGTGCCTGTGCGGATCGAACGCCTCGGCTGATCCGCCCCAGCGGACCGGCGAAATCCGGACCAGACATCAAAAGATGGAACAATGTCGCTCCGCGCGTGTTGCGCCGAAAGGTCGCAAGTGCCGCGGGGGGACAGTGTGCTCGGGGCAAACGACGAATTCTACGCCGGACTGGGGTGGCAAGCATGAACCTGGATATCTATTGCGGCCCCGCGCCGTCGCCTGAGACACTGTGGAGCACCTGGAATTTCGATCCGCCGCTGCTCGCCGCCATCGGCGCCGTCTTTGCGCTGCTGGTCATTTCCGCCGACAACGGGCGTCAGCGGCTGGCGGCCATCACCGCCCTTGTCGTCATGCTGATCGCCTTCGTGTCACCGCTCTGCGCGCTGGCATCCGCGCTGTTTTCGGCACGAGTGCTGCATCACATCCTCCTCGTGACCTTCCTTGCGCCGCTCGTCGTGCTGTCGATCCCGCCACGCTCGAGGGAGCGCCAGCTTCTGCCGGCACAACTCTCGTTCATCGTGCACACGATCCTGATGTGGGTCTGGCATGCGCCGGGTCCCTATCTCTTCGCCCTCTCCTCGCCTGCCGCCTACTGGTTGATGGAGCTGACGCTGATAGGCTCTGCTCTCTGGCTCTGGGCGGATATTCTGTCACCGCGTCGCTCGGCGGGGGCAGCGCTTGCGCTTCTGCTCGGCACCACGATCCAGATGGGCATGCTCGGGGCACTTCTCACGTTTTCGCGCGAGCCCCTCTTTGCAGCGCATATGGATACGACGCATCCCTTCGGGCTTTCGCCGCTTGCCGACCAGCAGCTGGCGGGACTTCTGATGTGGGTGCCGGCCGCCCTTCCCTATCTGCTGGCCGCTTTGCTCAGACTGCGCAGCGTCTTTGCAGGGCGAAGCTTCGATAGCGAGGCGCCACGCTGATGATTGCGCTTCTGAAGTTCGTGCATATTGCGGCCATCGCCATCTGGACGGCCGGGCTGATCAGCCTTCCGAGCCTCTATGTGCAGCGGGCGCATGTGACAAGCGATGATGCGCTCTATCGCATGCAGCGCATGACGCGCTTTGCCTTCGTGGCGCTGATCTCGCCGGCGGCCTTCATCGCGGTCGCAAGCGGCATCGGCCTCAGCTTCCTGAGAGATGTGTTCTCCCCATGGTTTTCCTGGAAGCTCGCCTTTGTCGGCCTGCTGTCAATGTTCCACGTCTATTCGGGGCTGGTGGTGATCCGGCTGTTCAAGGACGGCGAGGTTTATCCGGCCTGGCGCTTTGTGCTGGCGACCGCAAGCTGCTGCGCCGTTGTTTTGGCGATCCTGGTGCTGGTGCTTGCCAAGGAGGCGCCTCAGGTCTCCCTCCCGGCAGTGATGTACGAGCCGGGTGGGCTGAAGCGCCTGCTCGATCCGATCAATCCTTGGGCGACACCATGAGGCCGATACCGTGATCGAAGATCAGCTTGCCGCCATGCCAGCCGGCAATCCCCGTCAGAATGGCTGCCAGAACCGAGAGCAACATCCCATGCGGCAGAACAACGTTTGCATCGATGAGGCGCAGGCCCCAGTTTGCACCGGCAACCGAAATCAGGGTGATGGCCGCAATCGCATGAGCCCAGCTGGCGGCGCGGGCGCGAATGCCAGGCACGAGCAGCAGTTCCGCCGTTCCGACGAGGCCCGCGGCGACACCCGCCCCAAAGGCCGTGCCGGAGGACCAGAGGCCGACACGCAGCCAGAAGGGGTCCGCCGTGAACCAGTAGAAGACATCGACGGCGAGCGTGCCGAAGACGAGGGCAATCGGGAAATGCACGCTCATCGCATGCAAGGGATGACCGGCGACGGCTACCGCGGAGGTCTTGTCCTTTTCTTCCAGCTGTTCAATGACGGGATTGGCAGCGTCGGTCTGAGATATTTCGGCCATGGGGGTTCTCCGTTTGCGGGGAAAAGGTCGGTGACCGGCGGAATGTTCCATCGCCTTGCGCCGCTCTCTCTGGGCGCTCTGTTTCTCACCTCCTGTTCCGGCGATCTCTCGGCACTTGATCCGGCCGGGCCTTATGCAGGTGCGATCGCCAATCTCTGGTGGATCATGCTTTTCGGGGCCGGATTGATCCTGTCGCTGGTGCTTGTCCTCTTCTGCCTCGTCTTCTTCAAACCAGGCTTCGGTCGCAGCCTCTCGCCCAAGGGCTGGATGATTGCCGGCGGCCTGTTCCTGCCTGTTCCCGTGCTCATCGCGTTGATGACCTATGGCATGGCGCAAGGGGAATATCTGATCGGCGCCTGGCAAAACGAGCCTGTTGTCGCCCGCGTCGAGGCGCGCGGCGCCATGTGGCGCTGGGAGTTCGGCTATCCTGACATGGGCGCCGATATCGCAACCGACGGGACGCTGCATATTCCGGCTGGTGGCGTGGTCGAGGTTCGGGTCACCAGCGCCGATGTCGTGCACAGTTTCTGGATCCCCAGGCTTGCCGGAAAGATCGATGCCGTGCCGGGACATGAGACCGTTCTGCGCATCCGGGCCGATGTGCCGGGGCGCTATGGCGGCATCTGCGCCGAATATTGCGGCACCGGCCATACCGGCATGCGCTTTGCCGTCGAGGCCCATCCGCCCGAAGTCTACCGCCAACGCCTGACCGCGCTTTCCGCAGGAGTGCCCGCACCATGACCGACGCCAGACCCGAGACCGGGTATCAGACACCAGGGTCGGCGATCCGGCTGCACCATCAGCTGGATGCGATCTGGGGATCGGGGCGCGGATGGCAACGGTTTTCGGCCGTGAACCACAATGTCGTCGGCATGCGCTTCATGGTGACGGCGCTGGTGTTCTTCGCCATTGGTGGCGTGCTCGCCATGCTCATCAGGGCGCAGCTTGCCTCGACCAACAGCGCCTTCCTCGATGCCGCCCAATATGCCCAGGTCTTCACGATGCATGGCGTCATCATGATGTTCCTGTTTGCGATCCCCTTCTTCGAGGGACTGGCGATCTATCTGTTGCCGAAGATGCTGGGCGCACGCGATCTCGCCTTCCCGCGCATGTCCGCCTATGGCTACTGGTGTTATCTCTTCGGCGGCTCTTTCCTGGTCGCAGCGCTAGTGTTTGGCATTGCGCCCGATGGTGGCTGGTTCATGTATACGCCGCTCTCGTCCAGGCCCTATTCGCCGGGGATCAATGCCGATGTCTGGCTGCTCGGCATTACCTTTGTCGAGATTTCGGCGCTGTCTGCGGCCATCGAGATCATGGTGACCATCCTGAAGGTTCGCTCACCGGGCATGTCGCTCACCCGCATGCCGATCTTTGCCTGGTACATGCTGGTGGTGGCGGCGATGATGCTGATCGGCTTTCCGCCGCTGATCCTCGGCTCGATCCTGCTCGAAGTGGAACGGGCCTTCGACCTGCCTTTCTTCGACCCGACGCGGGGCGGCGATCCCCTGCTTTGGCAGCATCTGTTCTGGCTGTTCGGCCATCCCGAGGTCTACATCATCTTCCTACCCGCCGCCGGCGCGCTCTCGACCATCATCCCGGTGCTGTCGCGCACGGGACTTGAAGGCTACGGCCTGATCGTGGCGGCGATCGTTGCCATGGCGTTCCTGTCTTTCGGGCTGTGGGTGCATCACATGTATACGGTGGGCATTCCGCATGTGGCGCTTTCCTTCTTTTCGGCGGCAAGCGCGCTGGTTGCCATCCCCACGGGGATCCAGATCTTTGCCTGGCTTGCCACCATGGCGCATGGCAAGCCGCGTTATTCGATCCCGATGCTGCATGTGTTCGGGTTCTTCTTTGTCTTCGTGGCCGGCGGCCTCACCGGTGTCATGCTGGCGATGGTGCCCTTTGACTGGCAGGCGCATGACACGCATTTCGTCGTGGCGCATCTGCATTACGTGCTGGTGGGCGGCTTCGTCTTTCCGATGATGGCAGCGGCCTATTACTGGCTGCCGCACATCACCGGGCGCCAGCCGGTGCAGCATCTGTCGAAACCCGCCTTCTGGCTGATCTTTATCGGCTTCAACGTCACCTTCTTCATCATGCACCTGACGGGCCTGCGCGGCATGCCGCGACGGGTGTTCGAATATCCGCAGGCGGCCGGATGGGAGGTTTTGAACTTCATCTCGTCGGTCGGCGGCTTCGTCATGACCATCGGCTTTGCGCTGGTGGCGCTCGACCTGATCATGCTCATTCGTCACGGCCGACCATTTCGCCGTGATCCCTGGGAGGCCGGCACGCTGGAATGGGCAACACCCACGCCGCCGCCGTCCTACAATTTCGGCTCCCTGCCGCATATCGACCGCCGCGCCGATGCGCTCGAGCCGCAGACCCTTGGCCCGGAGCTTGCCGCTGGGGGTGGCTATCTCGGCTTCGTGCGCAATGGCTGGATGGAAACGCTCACCGTCGACATGGTGACCGGGCGGCTCGACCATGTCGTGATCCTGCCCCGTCCGACCTATCTGCCGCTCTGGACGGCGATCGCGACAGCCGTCTTCTTCGCGAGCCTGCTGACCAAGCTCTACTGGCTGACGCCCGTCGCCCTCGTCGCCGTCATCATCTTCTTCTTCCTCTGGACGCCGGATACGGGGCTGAAACAGGAGATCGGCCCGCTGGACATCGGCCTTGGCGAACGGGCACTGCATCACCAGGAAGTGGCGCAACCACCATCGTGGTGGGCTGTCGTCTTTGCGCTTGCGGCGGATGCAACGGCCTATACCTCGCTCATCTTCGGCGCATTCTTCCTGTGGCTTTCCGCCCCGAACTGGCCGCCGCCGGATCTCGATTTCACCTTCGTGGCGCCCTCGCTGGTCGGGGGACTGGCGCTGGTTACAGCCGCCGTCGCCGGACGGCTCGCCGACGGGACACCGGGCCGGACGGTCGCGAGCCTCTCGCTTGCGCTTGCAGCCCATCTCGCAAGCGTTGCAGCCGTTGCCGTCATCCTGATGTCGATCCCGGCACCGACGGGACATGCCGCCTCAGCCGCTGCCTTTGCGGTTGCCGCTTATGTGGTACTGCATACGGGCATCGGGGCAGTGCTGGCACTCTATGGGCTGTGGCGCTGGCGAGCCGGGTTTATCGGGCCGGCGCGGGTGCTGGACCTCAGGATCGGTCAGCTCTGGCACGACTATACGGCGGTCGCTGGCCTCATCGGGCTTGCCTTCCCCTTCGTGCTGCAAAGCCTGACCGGGATCGGAGGGCGATGAGATGAAGGCTCCCGCTTTTGTACTTCTGCTGACAGGCTTCGTGCTCTGGGCCGGCGCCTTCCTACTGCTCTACGCCGCCCAGGCGACCGGCTGCCACCTCGGCTGGCACCAGATCGAATTCGGACCAATCTCGGGGCTGCGGCTGCTTCTGGCAGTGATGCTCGTCCTGGTGCTGGTGCTGATCGGCGGGCTTCACTGGTATGGGAAGCGAACGCTCGGTGAACCGCAGACGGATGAGGCGAAACTGCTGATGAAGATTGCGGGCATGCTGCAGGCGGCAGCCCTTGTGTCGACGCTGATCACCTATGGCGGGGTGTTGTGGCTGACCTTGTGTTGAGTGGGGCAATCATCCCCGTCTAGCGGCATCGATCTTCGCCAGATCGATCTTGCCCATCTCCATCATCGCTTCGAAGGCGCGCTTCGCCTCCGCGCCCCCGGCAGCCATGGCTTCGGTCAGGGTTCGCGGCGTGATCTGCCAGTTGATGCCCCATTTGTCCTTGCACCAGCCGCAGGCGCTCTCTTGACCACCATTGCCGACGATGGCGTTCCAGTAGCGGTCGGTCTCCTCCTGGTCTTCGGTCGAGATCTGGAAGGAGAAGGCTTCCGAGTGCTTGAAGGCGGGGCCGCCGTTCAAGCCCATGCACGGAATGCCGGCGACTGTGAAGTCGACGGTCAACACGTCCCCCGCCTTGCCCGAGGGATAATCAGAAGGGGCGCGATGAACGGCTTTCACCGCTGAGTCGGGGAACACGGTCGAGTAGAAGCGCGCCGCCTCTTCGGCGTCGCGGTCGTACCAGATGCAGATGGTGTTCTTTGCAACGGTCATGGCTTTCCTCCCCGATGAGATTTCCAGTCACTCCAGGTGACGCCACCCGAATCGAGCGCCGGCTGCACAGGGTCGCCGTGATCCCGCTTATTGCGGGATCGGCGCTCTCATCGTGCAGACGAGGCCGGTCGGGAGGTATTCGACGCTGACCTGGCCGTCGAAATCGGCGGCGAAGATCCGCGAAATGAGCTTCGAACCAAATCCTTCCGTCTTGGGCAGATGGACATGCGGTCCGCCGCTTTCCTGCCAGACGAACTGGAAGGCTTCGTCGGGATTGTCCGCCTTGCGATCGACCTGCCAGCGAATGTCAATCTTGCCATTGCCATCGGAAAGCGCGCCGTATTTGGTGGCGTTGGTGGCAAGCTCGTGGATGGTGAGCGCTACCGTCAGGGCGTGTTTGGCGGTCAGGTCAAGATCGTGACCTGAAATCGAGAAACGCTGCTCACTCTGCACATGCGGGCGCAGCGCGTTTTCGACCACCGCACGGATCGGTGCATCCTGCAGGGCCTTGGTCGAAATCATGTCATTGGCCTCGGCGAGTGCCTGCAAGCGGCCGGTAAAGGCATCGCGACGATCGCGGATATCGTCGCCTTTCAGCGTCTGACGGGCGATAGCGCTAACCACGGCGAGCGTGTTTTTGATGCGGTGTTGCAGTTCACCGTTCAATAGCTCGAGCCGCTGCCGGGCATCGGTGACGTCGGAGATGTCCTTGGATATCGACAGGATGTGGGAAGGACTGCCATCGGCGTTGAAGATCGGCGCCACCTGAACATCCCAGAAGCGGCTGTTGCCCTTCACGGTGTTTGCTTCACCCACAAAGCGGGAGGGCTTGCCGGCAATTGCCGCTTCCACGGCCTGCCTGGCGGCGGTGTTGCCATCGCCACTCCAGAAATCCGGCCAGGGGCAGCCCTTGAGCGGCGCGAAATCGTCGACTTCCATGACCCGCTTGCCGCCTTCGCTCATGAACTGCAGGCGGCCCTGGAGATCGAGCACCTTGATGCAGTCACCGCAGCCACTCAGGACCGCTGCAAGAAATGCGTCGTTGCCGACCAACAGCGGATCAGCCGCCGTCAGTTCGCCTACCATGCTGTCAACGGAACCAGCCGTCGTTGTGGACTGCATCACAGGGTCAGTCATTTCTCATATCAGCCCAATTGAGACAGAAAATCTCTGCCGGAATCCTTGCTATCAAAAACGACAAGTAGCAACCCAGAAACGTCACTCCGGGGCACGTGAAGGCTCCGTCAGTTCACGGTCAGGTCTGCCGTTTCGCCGAAGGCGATGATCAGCTTGGGGCTCGTCATGTCGCCGCTCTCCTCGTCGACCTGGATGGAATAGGCGGCAACGCCAAGGTGGCGGGCGGACATAGCGGTGGCGATCTTCTCTGCCGAGGCGGCGCTAGAGGCTTGCCGCATCTCGCCGGGCACGATGTTGCCGCGGTTCTTCTTGAACGGCAGGACGATGAATTTTTCGGAGAGAGACATGGGAGAACTCCTGTTCGTTCGCTTCTTGTTCTCCCTATTGGGGAGGAAGTCAACCACGAAGCGTCTTGCAGTTGAGGCGCCGGCAGGGAGCCGCTGTCGTTTATCCGAGAACCCTTGTTCTCCGGTCACAGACCGGTCGAAGGGCGGTTTGCGGGAAAAACACGTGCCCCGTCCGGTGGTCCGGGATTGCAGCTATCGCGCCTGGCTTGGCCGACCTTGATGGCCTCAGAAGAGGCCGACGCCCGGAGGTGGGGTCACAGGGGTCGTCGGCGGCGGCAGGGGCTGGCCTTCAGGGACCAGATCGTCCTGCTGGAGGATGTCAGCCTCCGGCAGAGGGCCGCCGATCACCTCGCTGGGGACTTCCACCGGCGCATCAAGCGGCGGCAAAGCCGTCTGGTTGGGATCTCCGCCCGGGACAGTCGCGAGGGACGGGTCTGTGGCAGGCTGTGTCGGATCGGTGGTCGGTGCCGGCGCTGTCGCCGAAGCCGGTTTGGCGGGCTCAGGAGCCGGCTTTGCCACGGCCTCGACGCCCGGCGGTGGCGGAACCTCCGACGTCGTCTTGCAGCCGGTCAGCCAGACGTCATAAATCGGGTGTTCGACGGCGTTGAGTGCCGGGCTATCGGCGAACATCCAGCCGGAGAAGATGCGGCGGATCTTGCGGTCGAGCGTGATCTCGTCGACCTCGATGAAGGCATCGATCTTCTGGGCTTCGCTTTCGTCACGCGAATAGCAGATCTTCGGCGTCACCTGGAGGGCGCCGAACTGGACCGTCTCGTTGACATAGACGTCGAATGTGGTGATGCGGCCGGTGATCTTGTCGATGCCGGCGAATTCGGCGACGGGATTCTCGAGGCGGGCGGCATCGGCCTTGCCGGCCAAGCCGACTGATGCTGCGGCGGCAAGTCCGATAACCGGAACGGCCCATGCCCATGCACTCAATTTCATCGTCACGCTCGCTTTCGTGGATCCACTGGCCCAAATCGACCGGAAGCCAGATACAAGAAGGGCCTCGTTCAAGAGGCCCTAATGCCGGATTATGGCCAAATCGGGTATCAGCCGCCCGGCGTCCATGCGTCGTAGTCGCCGGTGACACGCGGACGCTCGCCGGTGGCGGAGATGGAACCCTGCGGACGGTAAGCGGCAGCCGTGCCCGTCGGGTTCGGGCGATGCGCCTTTTCCCACTCGCGAGGCTTGTAGTCTTCCTTCGACGGCGGGGTGTCGGTGCGGTAATGCATCCAGCCGTGCCAGCCGGAGGCAATCTTCGAGGCTTCGGCATAACCGTTGTAAATGACCCAGCGCTTCGGCTGGCCCCAACTCGTCATCGGGCCTTCATAGTACACATTGCCAAACTCGTCTTCGCCGACGCGCTTGCCATGACGCCAGGTGAAGAAGCGGGTCCCCATGGTCTGACCGTTCCACCAGGTGAAGATCTGCAAGAGAAGCTGCTTCATCGTGTATCCTTGGGCAATTACCGCAGGCCGCAGGACGGCCTTGTCGATCCTGTCTCGCTTATGCCGCCTCACTCTCGGCTTGTCCAGTGATTCCCCGTCGCACCCCCTTCATTTCAGCTTCAACTTGAAGCCGATATGGGAGGGCGTGAAGCCGAGCCGCTCGTAGAAGCGGTGAGCGTCCGTGCGCACCGCATTCGAGGTAAGCTGTACGAGACGCATGCCGTCGGCGCGGGCCTTGTCGATGGCGAAATTGATCATGACAGCCCCGATGCCCCTGCCCCGCATGTCGGCCCGTGTCTGCACGGCCTCGACGATCAGCGAGGATGCACCCCGCGCCGTCATGGTTGTTGTCACCATGGTCTGGAAGGTGCCGACGACTTCGCCGTCAAGCTCCGCGACATAGAGCGTTTCATTCGGGGACGTCGCGATCTTGCGGAAGGCGGCGCGGTAGTCGGGCAGCGCCTCTGGATGGGTGGTGTCGCCATGGCCGCCGAGCGGGTCATCGGCGAAAAGGGCGATGATCGCCTTTAGATCATTCTCGGTGGCTTCCCGGATCGTCGCTGTTTGCACTTGCATGCCTACCCTGTCCTTGCGCTAGTTAGGCTTTCCATAGCGATCCCGGGGGACTTCTTGATGACAGGCATGCGACGACTGGTGACAATTCTGTGCGTAACCCTTTCTGCCATGGCGGCCGAAGCGCAGGAGGGCGGACGCAAGGCGATTGCCTATGTGCAGGCGCCGGAGATGAGCTCCGGGCTCTGCGCGGAAAAGGATGCGGCCAGCGCCATCGACTGCGCCGTCAAGCAGTGCATCGAGGGCGGCGGGACGGTCGAGGCCTGCGAGGTGAATGCGGTCTGTTCTCCCGGCAACTGGAGCGTCGACATCTTCATGATGGCCGATGGCGGGCCACACTGGCACCAATTCTCTTGCGGCTGGCAGACGAAGGAACTCGCCATCAAGGCCGCCGACCTCGCCTGCAGCAATGCCAAGCAAGACGGCCTCATCGAGTGCACGGCCGTGCAACTGATCGACGAAGACGGCAAGGTGACGGAACCGCCCTTCAACTGAGCGAAAGGCAGACAAGAAAAAAGCCGCTCACTTGAGCGGCTTTTCCATGATCACAGCCTCGATCCCGCTGTCGGGACCGCCGCAGTTCTCGGTACGGTCGACCTCGACGAAATCATGCGCCTCATAGAAGGCGATCGCGCCGGCGTTCTGAGGCTCGACTTCCAGCCGCAGGATTTCGGCATCGGGAAAGCAGGTCTCGATCTCGGCGAAGAGATCGCGGCCGATGCCCTGGCGCTGGTGGTCGGGATGGACGTAAAGCTGGTGCAGGATTGCGGTCTTGGTCAGCTTTTCCGACACTGCCGCGAAGGCCATGCCGCCGATCCGCTTGCCGTCGTCGGCGACGAGATATTCGCCGCCCTTGACGTGAATACGCCGCTTGATCTCGGCCGGCGAATGCCAGGCGGCGATCAGCTCGGCGACTTTGGCCGGTCCGTAGAACCGGTCATAGGTCGCGTGGAAACTCTGCGTCAGCAGGGCGCGGAGCGGTTCGACATCCCGGTCGTTGGCCGTGCGGACGAAGAACACCGATCTTACTCCTCGACGATGCCGAGCTTGGCCTTGACGAGTGCCTGGACGGCCTGCGGATTGGCCTTGCCGCCGGTCGACTTCATCACCTGGCCGACGAACCAGCCGGCAAGCGTCGGCTTGGCCAGCACCTTGGCGACCTGGTCGGGGTTAGCGGCAATGATCTCGTCGACGGCCTTTTCGATGGCGCCGGTGTCGGTCACCTGCTTCATGCCGCGGGTTTCGACGATTTCGGCTGGGTCACCCCCCTCGTTGAAGACGATCTCGAAGAGGTCCTTGGCGATCTTGCCGGAGATGGTCTCAGACTTGATCAGGTCGATGATGCCGCCGAGCTGGGCGGGCGAAACCGGAGTCTCTTCAATGGTTTTGCCAGCTTTGTTCAAGGCGCCCAGCAAGTCGTTGATGACCCAGTTGGCGGCCGTCTTGCCGTCGCGACCGTCGGCCACGGCTTCGAAGTAATCGGCAATCGCCTTTTCCGAAACGAGCACGGAAGCGTCGTAGACGGAGAGGCCGAGTTCGGCAACAAAACGTGCCTTCTTGTCATCGGGCAGTTCCGGCAGGTCCTTCTTCATCGCTTCGATGAAGGCGTCGTCGAATTCGAGCGGCAGCAGATCCGGATCGGGGAAATAGCGATAGTCATGCGCATCTTCCTTCGAGCGCATCGAGCGGGTCTCGCCCTTGCCCGGGTCGAAGAGACGGGTTTCCTGGTCGATCGAGCCACCATCCTCAAGGATCGCAATCTGGCGACGGGCTTCGTATTCGATGGCCTGGCCGATGAAGCGTATCGAGTTGACGTTCTTGATTTCGCAGCGCGTGCCGAATTCGCCGCCCGGCTTGCGCACGGAGACGTTGACGTCGGCGCGCATCGAGCCCTCGTCCATGTTGCCGTCGCAAGTGCCGAGATAACGCACGATCGAGCGCAGCTTGGTCATATAGGCCTTGGCTTCGTCGGACGAGCGCATGTCGGGCTTCGACACGATTTCCATCAGCGCGACGCCGGAACGGTTCAGGTCGACATAGGACATGGTCGGATGCTGGTCATGCATCGACTTGCCGGCATCCTGTTCCAGATGCAGACGCTCGATGCCGATCTCGATATCCTCGAAGTTGCCCTGGCGGTCGGGGCCGAGCGAGATGATGATCTTGCCCTCGCCGACGATCGGATCCTTGAACTGCGAGATCTGGTAGCCCTGCGGCAGGTCCGGATAGAAGTAGTTCTTGCGGTCGAAGATCGAGCGCTTGTTGATCTGCGCCTTCAGGCCGAGACCGGTGCGCACGGCCTGGGCCACGCATTCCTCGTTGATGACGGGCAGCATGCCGGGCATGGCGGCATCGACGAGTGAGACGTTGGAATTGGGCGCATTGCCGAAGACGGTCGAGGCGCCGGAAAACAGCTTGGAATTCGACAGCACCTGGGCATGGACTTCCATGCCGATGATGACTTCCCAGTCACCGGTGGCACCGGGGATGAAGCGTTTCGGATCGGGCGTGCGGGTGTCTACCAGGGTCATCGGATGCTCGTGTCATGCGTGGACGTGTTGTCTCGTGAGGTAGAGCAATTGGGCCGAAGGTGCAAGGCTGGAGAGGCCTCAACAGCCTGCGTTTCAGGACTGAGCCAAGCGAAGTCAAACATTAAGGCATCACGGGCTAGGAAGCATCATGTCTGTCACCACACTCCCCTTGCCAGCCTTGCTGGGCATCCTCATCATTGCCTGGAACTTGGGCGTGCTCGGCCTCTTCGGTCTCGATAAGCGCGCAGCGATCCGTGGCCTGTGGCGCGTGCCCGAGCGACGGCTTGTGATCGCGATCATTCTGTTCGGGGCCCTCGGCGCCTTCATCGGTCAGCGATTGTTTCGTCACAAAACGCGCAAGGCACCGTTCAACTGGTTGGTCCCGGCGATGCTGACGATCCAGATCATCGCGTTGGCAGCGCTCGGCCTCATGCGCTTCTCTCAGAATTCCTGGCCGTAGCCGGTGCCGCCTTCGTCCGACAGCAACTTCGAAAGACCGACCGATTGCACATCCCGATCGAGCTTCGGATTGTAGCTGACCGTCAGCCAATTCACCGAATAGCCGCGCTTCTCGAAGAATTTCAGCGCATCACCGTTCATGGCGTGGGTCTGGAGCCGGGCGACGGAGAAGCCTTGCGCCTTCATGCCCTCCTCCACCGCATTAAGGAGAGCCGTGCCGAGACCCCGCCCCTCAAAATGCGGATCGATCCAGAAGTCAGTGATCGTTTCATCCATGTCCTCCCGGGCGGCCCAGCCAGCGGGGATGCCTGATGCGTCGACGATCGTGATGGTGATCCAGCCCTCTTCCGCAAAGCGCGCAAAGGCATCGCGGGCGTTGGCGGCCATCTCGGCAGCCTCGCCGACCGAGGCCATCGCCTTGCGCCAGGCGCGCATGCCGATCTCCGTCAGGAGCCCTGCGTCGCCCTCGCGAGCCTTGCGGATCGTGACCATCCTCACCTCTTCGTTGTGACCAGTAAAACACCAGTGATGATTCTTGACCAGAGTGTGTGTCCTCAACGCAATGGACGCGAAAGTCGGCGCCATGTTATCTGCATTCCGTCTACAGGAGTTTTGATGTTCGGTTTGTCCGAGTCCCGGTAAAGGCCCTGCCCCGCCCCTTTGGGAGCGTACGGCCAGGGCCAGAAAACGAAGCCCCGACGCCACGCGGCGCCGGACACGTTTTCATGCGCGCTTTTCAGCGCGCTTCTCCGGACATCACACCATGGACATTTCCCGCACGGATCAGCGTATCCTTCATCTCATGGCTCAGGGCGGATGGATCGAACTCCACCGCGATGACAGACGCAAGATCGAGAAGGCCTTGTGCTTCTCCCGAGACGGCTGGCTCTATCCCGGCTTCGACATCGAACTCTTCCGGCGGCTGAAACGCCTGAAGGCGATCAGCTCGAAACAGGGAAAGCCTTATCGGATCACCGAACGGGGCTTGAGGCTTGTGAGGGCTGAGCTGGATAACAGGTGAGCGCTGCCTACAGGGCACTTGCCTGACACTACACGCGTAGTTACATTATAGCATGAGCTACGCATGGGACGCCGGGAAGAACGTCGCCAATCAGATCAAGCACGGGATATCCTTCGAGGAAGCCTGCCTGATCTTCGACGGAGACGTTCTGACCGGTGTCGACAGCCGCCGAGATTACGGCGAGACCCGCCGCATCAGCATTGGCGCGATTGAGGGGCTTATCGTGATCGCGGTCGTTCATACGGATCGAGACGGTGCCATCAGGATCATCTCAGCGCGACTGGCGAACCGGAAAGAAAGGCAGAAATATCATGACCATCTCCGCCGCGCGTCTTAAAGAGCTGCAGGCGCGGGCCGATAAGGATATCGACTACAGCGACATTCCGGAGCTCGATGATGCCTTTTTCGAGACCGCAGAGCTCGTTACGCCGTCGGCCAAGACGCAGATTACGGTTCGCGTCGACAGCGATGTGCTGGAGTGGTTCCGCCAGCAGGGCAAAGGCTATCAGACGCGCATGAACGCCGTGCTGAAGGCTTACATGGAGAGCCAGCGCCGCCGCTCCCGCTAGAACACCTGCTGCATCTTCACCTTCTCCACCATCATGCCCATGGATGGGGAATGCTGCATGCCGCGCCAGACGATGGAAAATCCTAAGTCCTTGTAGAGCCGGATGGCGCTTTCGTTTGCGGCGTGGGTATCGATCCTCGCCCGCTTCAGACCTTCGGAGCGCATCTCGCGTAGCGTCGCCGAGACAAGGGCGGAACCGATGCCCAAGCCCTGATGGGCGGGGCTGACCCAGAGATCGGAGATATAGTCCCGCGCGCCTTCGCGGGCGGTCCAGCCGGCGATCTCGCCACCGAGTTCGCCGATGGTGATCAGGCTGAAACGGTCCTGAGCAAAGCGGCGGAAGCTTAGGCGAATACGCACCATCATGTCGACGCCATAGGCGTTCAACACCGGATTGGCCGCCCATGCCTCGAAACCGACACGGCCGACGCTTTCTGCATCGGCCGCGGTCATGTCCCTGATGACGAAGTCCTTTACCACCACTTGGCCGGCGTGAACTTGCCGGCTGCCTGTTCGATGACATGGGCGGTCTTGAAGAGGGTTTCCTCCTCAAAGGGCTTGCCGATGACCTGAAGGCCGAGCGGCAGGCCCTTGCTGTCGAGGCCGGCGGGAACGGAGATACCCGGCAGGCCCGCCATGTTCAGCGTGATGCTGAAAACGTCCTGCTGATACATCTTGACCGGATCGGCCGCGAGTTCCTTGTCGCCGATGGCGAAGGCAGACGACGGCGTGATCGGCGTCAGGATCGCGTCGACGCCGGCTTCGAAGGCGAGTTCGAAGTCGCGCTTGATCAGCGTGCGGACCTTCTGGGCCTTCAGGTAATAGGCGTCGTAATAACCGGCCGACAGCACATAGGTGCCGATCATGATGCGGCGCTGAACTTCCTTGCCAAAGCCGGCAGCCCGGGTCTTTTCGTACATGTCGGCAATGTCTTTGCCATCGACGCGCAGGCCGTAGCGGACGCCGTCGTAACGGGCGAGGTTCGACGAGGCTTCGGCAGGTGCCACGATGTAATAGGCCGGAAGCGCGTATTTCGTGTGCGGCAGGGAGATGTCGACGATCTCGGCACCAGCTTCCTTCAGCCAGGCGATGCCCTGTTGCCAGAGCGCCAGGATCTCTTCCGACATGCCGTCAATGCGGTATTCGCGGGGGATGCCGATTTTCATGCCCTTCACGGAGCCGCCGATGGCCTTTTCATAGTCCGGCACGGGCAGGTCGACGGAAGTCGTGTCCTTCGCATCGGTGCTCGCCATGGACTTCAGCAGGATCGCGGCATCGCGCACGTCACGGGCGATCGGACCGGCCTGGTCGAGCGACGAGGCGAAGGCGACGACACCCCAGCGCGAGCAGCGGCCATAGGTCGGCTTGATGCCGACGGTGCCGGTGAAAGCAGCCGGCTGGCGGATCGAGCCGCCGGTGTCGGTTGCGGTCGCACCTGCGCAGAGATGGGCGGCGACGGCAGCGGCCGAACCGCCGGACGAGCCGCCCGGAACCAGCTTGTCGTCGGAGCCCGTCGCTTTCCACGGGTTCACGGCCGGGCCATAATAGGAGCTCTCGTTGGACGAGCCCATGGCGAATTCGTCCATGTTAAGCTTGCCGAGCATGACGGCGCCGGCGTCCCACAGATTGGTGGTGACGGTCGATTCATATTCCGGCTTGAATCCATCGAGGATGTGGCTGCAGGCCTGGGTATGCACGCCCTTGGTGGCGAATAGATCCTTGACGCCGAGCGGAATGCCTTCCAGCACGCCGGCCTTGCCGTCGGCGATGCGCGCGTCGGACGCCTTTGCCATGTCGCGGGCGATGTCGGGCGTGACCGTAACATAAGCGTTCAGCGCGCCATTCGCCTGATCGATCGCGGAGAGATAGGCATCCGTCAGTTCGACGGCCTTGATCTCCTTTGCGGCGAGTTTCGCGCGGGCTTCGGCGATGGTGAGGCTGGTCAGTTCGCTCATGGTCGTTTCACTTCAGACTGTCTTCGCCCATAGGGGCGGGAAATTCGGGAGGCTGGCTCAGGGGGTAGAGGTCGGCCTTATTCGACGACCTTCGGCACCTGGAAGAAATTGCGGTCGGTGGCCGGCGCATTGGCGACAATGGCATCGGCCTTGTTACCGTCGGTGACGACGTCTGCGCGCTTCTTCATCGCCATGGGCGTAACCGA
Organism: Allorhizobium sp. nf9_anc; assembly: GCF_056323085.1. Lineage (NCBI taxonomy): Bacteria > Pseudomonadati > Pseudomonadota > Alphaproteobacteria > Hyphomicrobiales > Rhizobiaceae > Allorhizobium > Allorhizobium sp. nf9_anc. The sequence goes on from NZ_CM150481.1 coordinate 2,106,065, forward strand.
GGTCATCGGCTCGACGCCCGTGACGTCCACTTCGTCCAGTTGCTCGACGAAGCCCAGAATGCCGTTCAACTCTCCGGTCATGCGCGCGGCATCCTCCTCACTCACAGCGAGGCGGGCAAGGCGGGCGACGCGCTTGACGGTGGCGAGGTCAACAGACATGGCATTCTCCGGATAAGCTGTTTTCTTCGCTATAATGGCCGTCAAGCGCTGAGGCAACGGGGTTTGTCAGACCTCGACGGCGGAGCCTGCCTGCGGGGCGACGACGCGGGTGCGGGTTCCGTCCATGCCAGCGACGAATTTCTCCGGCGTCTGGTCGATGATCGGGAACGATCCGTAGTGGCAGGGGATCGCGGTCTTGAAGTCGAAGAAGCGCTGGCAGGCCAGTGCCGCGACTGCGCCGCCCATGGTGAAGCGGTCACCGATCGGAACGAGACCGACATCCGGCTGATGCAGTTCGTTGATCAGTTTCATGTCCGAGAAGATGTCGGTGTCGCCCATGTGGAGGACCGAGGCTTCGTCCTCGAAATGCATCATCAGGCCGTTTGCATTGCCGAGCGCGTGGGAAACGCCATCTTCGGTCACTTGCGCTGAGGAATGAAGTGCATTGGTGAAGGTGACCGTGAAGCCTTCGAAATGGATCGTTCCGCCGGTATTGCCCATTTCCAGCTTGTCGACACCCTTGGTGCCGAGCCAGGCAGCAAGATCGGCATTGGCCAGAACCGTGGCGCCGGTTTCCTTGGCAAGCTGGACAGTGTCGCCGACATGGTCGCCATGACCGTGGGTCAGCAGGATATGGGTGATCCCCTTGGTCATGTCCTTCCGGTCGAGACCGGCAAAGCCCGGATTGTGGGTCAGGAAGGGGTCGATGAGGATCGAGGCCTTGGCCGAGTCGAGGCGGAAGGCGGCATGGCCGAGCCAGGTGATTTTCATGATGTCAGTCTCCGGTCTTGAAATGTCGTTCGGAATATATGGCAAGCCGGGCCTTCGGCAACGGGGCGTCGAGTTGCCTCGCCGGTCCGGACGGTTTAAGCGACGAGCATGACAGCCGTAGCGCTGAGTGCAAGAAAGGAACGACCATGGCCGATGACGACTACGTGTATGACGAGGCGACCGGCGAATGGCGGCCTGCATCCGAACTTGCAGCAGCGGCTGCGGCCAAGCCCACTGCCCGCGACGCCTCCGGGACTGAACTTGCCGATGGCGATTCGGTGGTTCTGATCAAGGACCTCAAGGTCAAAGGTGCCGGCCAGACGCTGAAGCAAGGCACAGTCATCCGCTCGATCCGGCTGACGGATGATCCCGAGGAAATCGACTGCCGCTTCGACGGGATCAAGGGCCTCGTGCTCAGAACCGAATTCGTGCGCAAGCGCTAAAGAACAGGACGGGCGGCATGGCGACGCTGACGATCGAGGAACTGGCGGCACAGTTGAAACCCGGCGAGGCAATTGCCGGGCTCGACCTCGGCACGAAAACCATCGGGCTGTCGGCCTCCGATCTCGGTCGGCGCTTTGCCACCCCTCGCCCCGTTATCAAGCGTGTGAAGTTCACGCAGGATGCCGAGGTGCTTCTCGCCTTTGCTGCCAAAGAGAAGATCGTCGCCTTCGTGATCGGGCTGCCGGTCAACATGGACGGCTCGTCAGGGCCACGCGTACAGGCGACGCGGGCCTTCGTGCGCTCGATGTCGGAAAAGACCGATATCCCCTTCGTCTATTGGGACGAGCGGTTGTCGACGGTGGCTGCCGAACGGGCGCTGCTTGAAATGGACGTGTCACGCGCCAAACGCAGCGAACGGATCGATTCCGCCGCTGCGAGCTTCATTCTTCAGGGCGCGCTGGACAGGCTTTCGGGGCTTGCCCGCACTTCGGACAGTGCTGCCGACTTTTCCTGACGGGCAATCCACCAGGCCTTGATCTGCTTGCGGCGGCGGAAGCCAATGATCGCAAATAGGATCAGGCTGTCGACGATGATCGCGCGCAGCACCAGCGGCGGGATTGTTTCGGGCGCGATGCCGAGCACGTTTCCATAGATCTGGAAGACAAGATCATGGGCGTCGCGCGTCAGCATGAAGATGCCGAAGCTCATGTCGTAGTAGGACAGACCGTACCAGGCGCCCAAGATCGTGATGGGCAAAGCCCACAAGAGCAGAAGTGTCTTCATGCCGTTTCCGCCTTTTGATCAAACGACAAATCATTTGCCGCCGGCCAGCTTTCCACCAGCCATTTCAGTGACGCCATCGCCGTCAGCACGGTCGCAGGGACGGCGATATCGAGCGCCAACCCCGAGAAAAACACCATCATCATGATGGTCGCTACCGGCCGTGCACAAACAGCGTCCGTCACCACTGTACCCTTTAACGTCTGTCCCGCCCAAAAGGTGGCCCGTTCGGCGTCACGACGCAACGTAAACCCTTTGTTAAGGTTAACGGCGCCTGTGGATGAGCAGTTTCAGCCACTTGGCTGAAAATGTCGCTGGGACACGAATTTCGATTGAATGCAGGGTTTTCCGGGTCTACCCCTCCCCTGCCCGCCATCCTGGACCCGCCATGCTGATCATCTTCGAAAGCATCCTGCCGATCTTCCTGCTCGTGATTCTCGGTTTGGTGCTGAAGCGCACGTCACTGATCAATGAGAGCTTCTGGGGCGGGCTCGAGCAGTTCGGCTATTTCGTCCTCTTCCCGGCGCTGCTGTTCCAGACGCTGTCATCGGCTGACTTTTCGGCCTTGGACAGTGGTAGCGTGGGTTTTGTCTCCCTGCTCGCCGTTGGCGTGATGACGGGTCTCGTGCTGGCACTTTGGCCGCTTCTCAAGCGGAGCGGCATGGGTGGGCCCGCCTATACGTCCGTCTTCCAGACCTCCACGCGCTGGAACGGGTTCATGGCGCTCGCTATTGCGGAAAAGCTTACCGGTGCGACAGGTCTGACGGTGATCGCCGTGATCATGGCCTCCATCATCGTGCCGCTGAATTTGATCAATGTCGGCATCATGGTCTGGTTTTCCGGCGAAAGCCGCAATCTCAAAACCTTCGTCGTGCGAATCGTCACCAACCCGATCATCATCGGTGCGGCACTCGGGGTTGCGGTGAACCTTGCTGGCTTGAAGGTATATGCGCCATTGATGACTGCGGTTGACCTGGTCGCCAGCGCCTCGCTTGGCTTGGGTCTTGTGACCGTCGGTGCGGGGCTCAGGATTGCCGACGCGCTGAAGCCACAGCCGAGCGTGTTGCTTACGCTGCTGCTCAAGCTGATCGTGTTTCCGGTGGTCGCAGTGGCGCTTGCCCTTGCCTTCGGGCTCTCAGGCGAGATCGTCGTGATGATTGCATTGGGTGCAGCTGTGCCCACTGCGATGAACGGCTATGTTCTGGCCAAGCAGATGGGCGGGGATGCCGATCTCTATGCGGCAGCGGCCACCGTGCAGACGGTCGCTGCCTTCTTCACGATCCCTGTCATCCTCTATCTCGCCGCTCAGGTGGCGGGCGGATAGAGCAGATCCAGCACGTAGCGGGAATCGAAGCGCGCATCGAGCACGCCGTAGGTATGGCGCCAGCCACCGGCCAGGCGTGATTCGAGGAAGGCATCGGCGATCTTGCCGGCGCCCAGGCGATAAAGCTCGGCGGCACCGGCGGCGAGCGCCAGTTGCTCGATCAGCAGGCGTCCGGCGGCCTCGTCGCGTTCGGCAAGCGCCGTTGCGGCACGCAGCACCTCCACTGTCTTCTTGCCAGAGGGGCCAAGATCCCGCTCGAGACCGGCGAAGAGCGTTTCGAAGAGATCCTTGCCGCGGCTCAGCACGCGCAGGACATCCAGCGCCATGACATTGCCGGAGCCTTCCCAGATCGCATTGACCGGGGCTTCGCGATAATGCCTCGCAATCGGGCGTTCCTCGACATAGCCACTGCCGCCGATGCATTCCATGGCTTCGTAAATCAGACCGGGTGCGATCTTGCAGATCCAGTATTTGGCGACTGGCGTCATGACGCGGGCGTAAGCTGCATCGACCGGGTTTTCACGCGCCTTGTCGAAGCTGTCGGCCAAGCGGAAGGCAAGTGCGGTGGCAGCAGCAACATCGAGCGCCATGTCGGCCAGGACACGGGTCATCATCGGCTGGTCGATGAGGTTCTTGCCGAAAACGGCGCGGCCGCGCACGTGATGTACGGCCTCAGCCATCGATGCACGCATCATGCCAGCAGACGAGAGCGCGCAGTCGAGGCGTGTCAGCGTCACCATGTCGAGGATGGTGCGCACGCCATCACCCGGCGTGCCGAGGAGGAAGCCAAAGGTCTCGGAGAACTCCACTTCGGAAGAGGCATTCGAGCGGTTGCCGAGCTTGTCCTTCAGGCGCTGGAACTCCAGCCCGTTGGCGGAGCCATCCTCCAGCAGGCGCGGAACGAGGAAGCAGCCCATGCCGTCCTTGGTCTGGGCGAGCATGACGAAGGCATCGCTCATCGGGGCTGACATGAACCACTTGTGGCCAGCGAGGCGGTAGATCCCCTCGCCGACCCGCTCCCCGGTCGTGGTGTTGGCGCGCACATCCGTGCCGCCCTGCTTCTCGGTCATGCCCATGCCGATGGTGACGGCGCTCTTCTGCATCGGCGGCTTGTTGCTGCTGTCGTATTTGCGCGAGAGTATGCGCGGCGTCCATTCCTTCTGGACGGCGGGCGAAGCGACGAGGGCTGCGACCGAGGCACTGGTCATGGTGAGCGGGCAGAGATGACCCGATTCGAGCTGGGCGGTGAGGAAGAAACGGACGGCACGCGCCTTGTGCTCATGGCCACGGGCTTCCGGCGCATTTTCCCAGACGGAGGAGTGCAGGCCAGAGGCCATCGAGCGGCGCATCAGGGCGTGCCAGGCGGGGTGAAATTCGACGACGTCGAGGCGTTCGCCGCGCACGCCATGGGTTCTGAGCTGCGGCGGGCTGGCATTCGCCATACGCGCAAGTTCCTGGGCTTCCGGCGAGGTCACATATTTGCCGATGACGTCATATTCCTCGCGCAGCGGGCGCGACAGCGAGGATGTCAGATCGACGAGCAACGGATCGGACCGGTAGGCATTGACGCCGGACCAAGGCTTGGGCTGGTTCAGCGCTGCGAGTTTTTCTTCCGTCCGGTTCATCAATCCTGCCGATCTCATGAGAAGACGCGTGCTGGGCCGCCAACGCTTCGCCTTCATAATTCCACTGCGGTCGAAGCATCCAGGGCGCATCAAGGCGCCGGTGTTCCCTACCTTCTGTTCGCTCTATTACATGGGGACCGTGCGTCAATCCACCTAGCATGTGCTTGCCCGGCCCGATCCCACACTTTATAGACCGCGTGACATCTCAGGAGGACGTCCATGGTCTTCTTTCCCCATCGCCATCTCATCGGCATCAAGGGCCTTACCGAGCAGGACATCACGTTCCTTCTCGACAAGGCAGACGAAGCCGTCAAAATCAGCCGCCAGCGGGAGAAGAAGACTTCCACGCTGAGGGGCCTTACCCAGATCAACCTCTTCTTCGAAGCCTCGACGCGGACGCAAGCCTCGTTCGAGCTCGCGGGCAAACGTCTTGGCGCCGACGTGATGAACATGTCGGTCGGCAATTCGTCTGTCAAAAAGGGCGAGACGCTGATCGACACGGCCATGACGCTGAACGCCATGCGGCCGGATGTGCTCGTGGTGCGCCACTCCTCGGCGGGGGCAGCAGCGCTGCTCGCCCAGAAGGTCGCCTGCTCGGTGGTCAATGCCGGTGACGGTCAGCATGAGCATCCGACCCAGGCGCTGCTCGATGCGCTGACCATCCGCCGCGCCAAGGGCAAGCTGTCGCGCATCATCGTCGCGATCTGCGGCGACGTGCTTCATTCGCGCGTCGCGCGCTCCAACATCCTGCTGCTCAACGCCATGGGCGCCCGCGTCCGCGTCGTCGCCCCTGCAACGCTGCTGCCGGCCGGCATTGCTGACATGGGCTGCGAGGTTTTCCATGACATGAAGGAAGGGCTGAAGGATGCTGACGTCGTCATGATGCTGCGTCTGCAGCGCGAGCGCATGTCCGGCTCCTTCGTGCCGTCGGTGCGCGAGTACTTCCACTTCTACGGCCTCGACGCCGAAAAGCTGAAGGTCGCCAAGGAGGATGCACTCGTGATGCATCCGGGACCGATGAACCGCGGCGTCGAGATCGCCTCTGAAGTCGCCGACGGTCCGCAGAGCGTGATCGAGAGCCAGGTCGAGATGGGGGTCGCGGTTCGCATGGCCGTCATGGAGACGCTGCTGGTGTCGCAGAACCAGGGACCGCGTTCGGAGGGAATGGGCGCATGAGAAAGCCGCTTGTCCTCAAGAATGTCCGGATCGTCGATCCTTCGCGCACGCTGGATGAAGTCGGCACCATCATTGTCGACGATGACGGGCTGATCGTCGCCTCAGGTGCCGATGCGCAAAACCAAGGGGCACCCGAGGGCGCCGAAATTCGGGATGCCCGAGGCCTCACCGCCGTTCCGGGTCTCGTCGATGCCCGCGTCTTCGTCGGCGAGCCGGGTTCGGAACATCGCGAGACGATCGCATCCGCCAGCCGTGCGGCAGCGGCCGGTGGCATTACGTCCTTCATCATGATGCCGGAGACGGACCCTGTCATCGACGACATCGCGCTCGTTGAATTTGTGAAGAAGACGGCCCGCGATACGGCTGCTGTCCATGTCTATCCGGCAGCGGCTCTGACCAAGGGCATGACGAGCGCCGAGATGACCGAGATGGGGCTGTTGCAGCAGGCCGGTGCGGTTGCCTTCACCAATGGCCGCTATGGGCTGAACGATACGCAGGTTCTGCGCCGGGCGATGACTTACGCCCGCGAATTCAACGCCGTCATAGCACTGGAAACGCGGGAAAAGTATCTCGCCGCCAATGGCGTGATGAACGAAGGGCTGCTCGCAAGCTGGCTCGGTCTCGGCGGCATCCCGCGCGAAACCGAGATCATCCCGCTGGAGCGTGACCTGCGCATCGCAGCACTGACGCGGGCCAAATATCACGCCTCGCAGATCTCGGTGCCGGAATCGGTCGAGGCGATCCAGATAGCACGCAAGCGTGGCGCCAAGGTCACCTGCGGCATCTCGATCAATCACCTGAGCCTCAACGAAAACGACATCGGCGAGTACCGGACCTTCTTCAAGCTCTATCCGCCGCTGCGCTCGGAAGACGATCGCATGGCGATGGTCGATGCGCTGGCGAAGGGGCAGATCGACATCATCGTCTCCTCGCATGATCCGCAGGACGTCGACACCAAGCGCCTGCCCTTCGGCGAGGCTGCCGATGGGGCAATCGGGCTCGAAACCATGCTGTCCGCAGCCCTTCGGCTGCACCATGCCGGCCATGTGCCGCTGATGCGGCTGATCGATGCCATGTCGACGCGGCCGGCGGAGATCTTCGGGCTGCCGGGTGGCACGTTGAAGTTGGGGGCACCGGGAGACATCGCGCTGATCGATCTCGATGAACCGTGGCTCGTGTCGCGCGACAGCCTGCTTGCGCGCTCGAAGAACACGCCCTTCGAAGACGCCCGCTTCTCGGGCCGGGCCGTTGCGACCTTTGTCGCCGGCCAATGCGTCCATAGCCTTTAACGAACAGGGACACGGATACCCATGATCGACTTTTCCGCTCTCGGCTGGGCCAATCTCGCCATCGTTCTCCTGTTCGGCTACCTGCTCGGCTCCATCCCCTTCGGCCTCGTGCTCACGAAGATGGCCGGCCTCGGCGATTTGCGCTCGATCGGCTCGGGCAATATCGGTGCGACCAATGTTTTGCGGACCGGCAACAAGAAGCTTGCGGCCGCGACGCTTCTTCTTGACGCACTCAAGGCGACGGCGGCAGCGCTGATCGCCCATGCGGTGTTCGGGCATAATGCGGCGCTGTTCGGTGGTTTCGCTGCCTTCATCGGTCACCTCTTCCCGGTCTGGCTTGGTTTCAAGGGCGGCAAGGGTGTCGCGACCTATATCGGCACGCTGCTCGGCGTGGCGCCATTGATGGTACTCGTCTTCGCCGTCGTTTGGCTCTCGGTTGCCTTCATCACCCGCTACTCTTCGTTGTCCGCACTCGTCGCCACACTTGTCATTCCGGTTGTATTGTGGATACTCGGGGTTGAAGAGGCGGCCGTCGTGACAGCCGTGATGACGGTCATCACCTACTGGCGTCACAAGCAGAATATCGAGCGGCTGATCGCGGGAACCGAGAGCAAGATCGGCAAAAAAGGCTAGAGGAAAGCCATGGGGTCAGACAGCGCAAGACGAAAAGGGATTGCGCTGACGGACCGCCAGAGGATCGCCTGGCTCAGGCTGATCCGCAGCGACAATGTTGGCCCGGCCACCTTCCGGGACCTCATCAATCATTTCGGTTCGGCTGAGGCCGCACTCGACGCGCTTCCCGAACTCTCCAGGCGGGGCGGCTCGACCCGCGCCATTCGCATCGCGACGGTTGCCGATGCCGAGCGCGAGATCGAAACGGCCCACCGCTTCGGCGCCCGCTTCATCGGCATCGGCGAGCCTGACTATCCTGCAGCACTCAGACAGATCGATGCCGCCCCTCCCCTGATTGCGGCCAAGGGTGACCTCAGCGTCGCGAACCTGCCCTCTGTCGGCATGGTCGGATCGCGCAACGCCTCGATCAGCGGCGCCAAGTTTGCAGCGATGATGGCGCGGGAGATCGGTCGCGCCGGCTATTCCATCGTGTCGGGCCTGGCGCGGGGGATCGATGCGGCGGCGCATCGGGCGAGCCTTGAGACCGGCACGATCGCGGCCATGGCCGGCGGGTTGGACCAGCCTTACCCGCCCGAGAATGTCGATCTGCTCGACCAGATCTGCAGCGGACGGGGACTGGCAATTTCCGAAATGCCCTTTGGCTGGGAGCCGAGGGCGCGGGATTTTCCCCGGCGTAACCGCTTGATCGCCGGTGTTGCGCTCGGAGTCGTGGTGATCGAGGCGGCGGCCCGCTCAGGGTCTCTAATCACGGCAAGGCTTGCCGGTGAGTTCGGGCGGCTGGTCTTTGCCGTGCCCGGCTCGCCGCTCGATCCCCGTTGCGAGGGGACAAACGGGCTGCTCAAGGATGGTGCGACGGTTACTACCAAGCCACAGGACGTGCTGCAGGCACTTGCCCCGATTTCTGAGCTCGACCTCTTCAGTGCAAGTGAGGCCGACGAACCCGGGGGAGACGATGGCGTCGAGCGGCCGCTGGCGCCGCCCCCGAATGATGACGAGCGCCTGGTCATCATCCAGGCGCTGGGCCCGACACCGGTCGAGATCAACGACATCATCCGGCATACGGGGCTCGCTGCCTCTTCCGTCTATCTGGTGTTGCTGGAGCTGGATATCGCCGGACGGCTAGAGCGGCATGCGGGAGGCTTTGTCTCGCTCAGCATGATGGATTGAGAGCGCGCGACGGCCGGACTGGACGTCTCCTGCCTCCACATAGGCCATCTCGATCAGGTAGCACAGCATCTCGGCGCCTTCGTTTTCCGCAACCAGCCGCAACTCCGCGAGCATCTGGCGGATGTAGGCAATATTCTCCATCGTGCGGGTACCGCGACCATTCGTCTCGACTGTGTCTCGTGCCATCGCTCTCGCCCGTCAACAACGGAGGCCGTTACAACCTGGCCTCGCCATTCCCTGCAAAATACAATAGAGCATTTATCCCAGATTGCAATCTACCCAGCATCTCCCACAGGTTGCATTTCGTTGTATTGCGAGCCAGTGCCAGAGATCATCGATCAAAAATAACAAGGTTTCGGCAGTTTCGGGTTCATCCCCGGAAAAATGCGGGCGGAGCGGAAAGGCCCGGCCTCGAAATTCGGCAACAGCTGGACACCAAGGGCGAACTGCCCTTTGGGCAATCTGGAAATCGGCAACCTGAGGGCGTCGGTCTCGTCAGGAGGTGCGGGTTGCTCGCTGTCCCGTTTGCTGTCCCCGGAGGCTCAATTCAGGGTTATTGCATGGGTTCTAATCCACGATCTTTGGTCTCAGCCTCTTGACCGCAGGCGTTTCGCCCTCCATGTCGGAAAACCGTGTTCCGAAGACTGTGGTGCGGTGCCGCGGATCGGATGCGTTGAAGGTACATCTGTCCAATGAACGTCGTAGTCGTAGAATCCCCAGCCAAGGCCAAGACGATCAACAAGTATCTGGGTCCCGGATACAAGGTGCTCGCCTCGTTCGGCCATGTGCGCGATCTGCCAGCCAAGGATGGCTCCGTTCTGCCGGACCAGGATTTCGAGATGTTCTGGGAGGTCGACACGGCCTCGCAGAAGCGGATGAAGGACATTGCCGATGCGGTGAAGTCCTCTGACGGACTGTTTCTCGCGACCGACCCGGATCGCGAAGGGGAAGCCATTTCCTGGCATGTGCTCGACCTCCTGAAGAAGAAGCGCGTGATCGGCGACAAGCCGGTGAAGCGCGTCGTCTTCAACGCCATCACCAAGAAGGCCGTGCTCGACGCCATGGCCAATCCGCGCGACATCGACACGCCGCTGGTCGATGCCTATCTCGCGCGCCGTGCTCTGGACTATCTCGTCGGCTTCAATCTCTCGCCGGTTCTCTGGCGCAAGCTTCCCGGCGCTCGCTCCGCTGGCCGCGTGCAATCGGTGGCGCTGCGTCTCGTCTGCGACCGCGAAACCGAGATCGAACGCTTCGTTGCTGAGGAATACTGGAATATCTCCGCGCTTCTGAAGACGCCGCGCGGTGACGAGTTCGAGGCGAAGCTCGTTTCGCATCAGGGCAAGCGCATGCAGCGCAACTCGGTCACCAATGGTGATCAGGCAGCCGGCATCAAGGCCCTGCTTGAGGGTGCAGCCTTTGCCGTCGACAGCGTCGAGGCAAAGCCGGTCAAGCGCAATCCGGGCCCGCCCTTCACCACCTCCACCCTACAGCAGGCGGCGTCCTCTAAGCTCGGCTTCTCAGCATCGCGCACCATGCAGGTGGCGCAGAAGCTTTATGAAGGCATCGATATCGGCGGTGAGACCGTCGGTCTGATCACCTATATGCGTACCGACGGCGTGCAGATGGCGCCGGAAGCGATCGAGGCTGCCCGTTCGGCTGTTCTCGATCAGTTCGGTCCGCGCTACGTGCCGGAAAAGGCGCGCATCTATTCGACCAAGGCTAAGAACGCCCAGGAAGCCCACGAAGCGATCCGCCCGACCGACTTCAACCGCTCGCCGGACAAGGTGCGCCGCTTCCTCGATGGCGACCAGCTGCGTCTCTACGACCTGATCTGGAAGCGCGGTATCGCGAGCCAGATGGCGTCTGCCGAAATCGAGCGTACGACAGTCGAGATCCTGGCTGACAACAAGGGCGACAAGGCCGGGCTTCGCGCCGTCGGCTCGGTCATCCGCTTTGACGGCTTCATTGCCGCCTATACCGACCAGCGCGAAGAGGGCGAACCGGCGGAGGACGGCGACGACGAGGATGGCCGTCTGCCGGAGATCAATGCCCGCGAGGCATTGGCCAAGAACAAGATCAATTCGAGCCAGCATTTCACCGAGCCGCCGCCGCGTTATTCGGAAGCCTCGCTGATCAAGAAGATGGAAGAGCTCGGCATCGGCCGTCCGTCGACCTATGCCGCGACGCTGAAGACGCTCAGCGACCGCGAATATGTCATCATGGACAAGCGCAAGCTAATCCCGCATTCCAAGGGACGGCTGGTCACGGCCTTCCTCGAAAACTTCTTCACCAAATATGTCGAATACGACTTCACGGCCGATCTCGAAGAGAAGCTCGACAAGATCTCCGCCGGTGAGCTGAACTGGAAGGACGTGTTGCGCGCCTTCTGGCAGGACTTCTTCGCCCAGATCGAAGATACCAAGGAACTGCGCGTCACCAATGTGCTTGATGCCTTGAACGAGGCTCTCGCCCCGCTGGTCTTCCCGAAGCGCGAAGACGGGTCTGATCCGCGCATCTGCCAGGTCTGCGGCACGGGCAATCTTTCGCTGAAGCTCGGCAAATACGGCGCATTCGTCGGCTGCTCGAACTATCCGGAATGTAACTTTACGCGTCAGCTATCCTCTGAAGGTGGTGCCGAGGCAGAGGCCAATGGCAGCAACGAGCCGCGGGCACTGGGCAAGGATCCGGTGACCGAGGAAGAGATCACGCTGCGCTCCGGACGTTTCGGACCTTACGTCCAGCGTGGCGATGGCAAGGAAGCCAAGCGCTCCTCGCTGCCGAAGGGCTGGGCGCCGGCTGACATCGACTTCGAGAAGGCGCTCTCGCTGCTGTCGCTGCCGCGCGACGTCGGCGCGCATCCGGAAACCGGCAAGATGATCTCGGCCGGGCTCGGTCGCTACGGACCCTTCGTGCTGCATGACGGCACCTATGCCAATCTCGAAGGCATCGAAGACGTGCTGTCGATCGGCCTCAACCGCGCCGTCACCGTGCTTGCCGAAAAGAAAGCCAATCTGGGCGGCCGTGGCCGCACAGCAGCGGTGGCTCTCAAGGAACTCGGCGACCATCCCGATGGTGGCGCGATGACCGTTCGTGATGGCCGTTTCGGCCCCTATGTCAATTGGGGTAAGGTCAACGCTACTTTGCCGAAGGGCAAGGATCCGCAGGCGATCACCGTCGAGGAAGCGCTTGTGCTGATCGCCGAGCGTGCCGCCAAGGATGGCGGCGGCAAGGCCAAGGCAAAGAAGGCTCCGGCCAAGGCTGCCAAGGCAAAGTCGGAAGACGGTGCAGCGGCAAAGCCGAAGAAGGCTGCCGCCAAGCCAAAGGCGACAGCCGCCAAGAAGGCTCCGGCCAAGGCCGCTGCCAAGGCGAAAACAACAAAGAAGAGTGCGACTTGAGCAAGAGATTCCGCGCCCCCTCCGAGACACCCGGCTCCGGCAACCGCAAGAGCCGGCGTGCGGAAGGCGCGGCCAAGGCCAGGAGCGAGAACCCCACCGCCCTGATCCACGGTGAAGTCCCGCCACGTGAAGTGCTGATGCAGTTCATCACGGACAATCCGGAGCGCGCTTCGAAGCGGGAGATCGCCAAGGCCTTCGGGCTCAAGGGCGAACAACGCGTCGAACTCAAGCAAGCGCTCAAGGATCTCGAAAACGACGGGTTGGTGCAGAAGAGCCGCAAGTCTCTGACCCGACCGGGCGCCCTGCCCCCGGTCACGGTGCTCGACATCACCACCCGCGACAAGGACGGCGAGCTGATCGGCCGCCCGGCGGAATGGCCTGATGAGGCCGGTGCGGCTCCTGCCGTGCTCATCCGCCAGTCGAGCTCGGACCGCTCGAAGGGCAAGACGCCCGTCGGCGGCCTGGGCGACCGGGTCCTTGCCAAGATTTTCGCCAACAAGGACCGCTCCGGGCCTGCCTATACGGCCCGCGTGATCAAGATCCTCGACCGTCAGGTCGGTGCGGTCATGGGCGTCGTGCGGATGATGCCGGATGGTGGCGCACGCCTGATGCCGATCGAACGGCGCGGCGAGGAAATGCATATCGACTCGACCGATATCGGCGAGGCCAAGGATGGCGATCTGGTCGAGGTGGAAGTCGGGCGTGCCAGCCGTCTTGGGCTGACGCGGGCCAAGGTGCTCAACGTCGTCGGATCGGTCGCCTCGGAAAAGGCGATCTCGATGATCGCGATCCATGCGCATGGCATTCCGCATATCTTCCCGCAATCGGTGATATCAGAGGCCGAAGAGGCCAAGCCCGCCTCCATGTCGCATCGGGAAGACTGGCGCGACCTGCCGCTCATCACGATCGACCCGCATGATGCGAAGGACCACGACGACGCCGTCTTTGCCGAGCTCGACACCTCGCCCGACAATCCCGATGGCGTGATCGTGACGGTGGCAATCGCCGACGTCTCCTATTACATTCGGCCTAAATCGGCGCTGGATCGCGAGGCGCTGAAGCGCGGCAATTCCGTCTATTTCCCGGACCGCGTCGTGCCGATGCTTCCCGAACGGATCTCCAACGATCTCTGCTCGCTGCGCGAGGGCGTCGACCGGCCGGCGCTTGCCGTGCGCATGGTCTTCTCGCATGAGGGCCGCAAGGCGAGCCACACCTTCCACCGCATCATGATGAAGAGTGCTGCCAAGCTCTCCTACCAGCAAGCACAGGCGGCGATCGACGGCAAGACGGACGAGAAGACCGGCCCGCTGCTGGAGCCGATCCTTAAACCCCTGTGGCATGCCTATGAGGTGATGAAGCGCGGGCGCGATCGGCGCCAGCCGCTCGAGCTCGATATGCCGGAACGCAAGATCATTCTGCGGGAAGACGGCACGGTCGACCGCGTGCATGTTCCGGAACGTCTCGATGCGCACAAGCTGATCGAGGAAATGATGATCCAGGCCAACGTCTCGGCTGCCGAGACGCTGGAGAAGAAGCGCCAGGCGCTCATCTACCGCATTCACGACGCGCCGACGCTTGCCAAGCAGGAAGTGCTGCGCGAGTTCCTCGCCACGCTCGGCATGTCGCTGGTCAAGGGCGGCAATATGCGGTCCAATTCGTTCAACGGCATTCTGGCCAAGGCGCAGGACACGCCGCACCAGACCATCGTCAACGAGATGGTGCTGCGCAGCCAGAGCCAGGCGATCTACAGCCCCGACAATATAGGCCATTTCGGCCTCAACCTGATGAAGTACGCCCACTTCACCTCGCCGATCCGCCGGTATGCCGACCTGATCGTGCACAGGGCGCTGGTGGGGTCTCTGGGCTTGGGCGAAGGTGGGATCACGCCAGACGAGGAAGCGAGCCTCGAGGATATCGCAGCCGAGATCTCGACTTTCGAGCGCCGCGCGATGGCCGCCGAGCGTGACACCGTCAACCGACTGATCGCGCATCACCTTGCCGGGCGCATCGGTGATGAGTTCGAGGGACAGATCCGGGGCGTGACGAAGTCCGGTCTGTTCGTCGCCCTGCCGCAATTTGGCGCAGATGGCTTTATCCCGGTTTCAACACTGGGCCGGGACTACTATATCTACGACGAAGCGCATCAGGCCCTGACGGGCGAAAAGTCCGGGCTCGGTTACCAGCTCGGTGATACCGTCGAGGTCAAGCTGGTGGAGGCCGTGCCTCTTGCTGGTGCGCTGCGCTTTGAAATGCTGAGCGAGGGGCGCAAGATGCCAGCGGGCACGCGGTCCTTCCACAAGTCGGGACGACGTGGCCAGAAACAGCCAGGCACACGCCCGCCGCGCTCGCGACGTTGACACTTTCGCCCCGGAGGCAAACATGACCGCCAACCAGACCCATGTGACGATCCAATACGGCGCAGAGGAGAAGATCGAACGTCCGCTCGGCCGGTCGATCAAGCGCGGCATGCTGAACCAGTGCCCGGCCTGTGGCTCGGGCAAGCTGTTTCGCAGCTATCTGAAGGTCGTCGACAACTGCGGGGCCTGCGGCGAGGACTATCACCATCATCGCGCGGACGATCTGCCGGCCTATTTGGTGATCCTGATCCTCGGCCACGTGCTCGTCGGCGGCTTCATGGCGACCGATCTGGTCTTCGTCCTGCCGGCCTGGGTGCATTTCGCAATCTGGGCGCCGATCGGCGTGGTGACCTCGCTCCTTTGCCTGCAGCCGATCAAGGGCGGCGTCGTGGGCTTGCAATGGGCTCTGCGCATGCATGGCTTTGGCGGCGAGACTGACGACGTCGAGCCGTCCTGACGGCCGGCTTGAGCCCACAAAAAGCCGTCACCTGACTTTGGTCGTTTACCGATAGGACTGAGATTTACGGTACACCGTGATTCGCGGTGCCGGGTGCCAAGCAACTTGACAGTCGGACCATTTCCAGTCTGAACATGCCGCGCCGATCATGGACGCCTCGGGAGCTCGTAAGCGAAAATGCCATTGACCATGCCGACATCTTGCCCGCAGCCGGCCGCTGTCTCCCCCGAGGTCCAGTCGGTTCGCGAGGTGACAGATGTCTGAGACCAATGGGCTGAACGGTCACCGCGAGGAAATCCACTGGCCTTCGCTGGTTGCGGCCATCTCGGCGATCTCCGCCGTCGGCATTGCGATCGGCCTTGGCCTTCCACTGCTCAGTATCATCCTGGAAAAGCGCGGCATCTCGTCAACCCTGATCGGGCTGAATTCCGCGATGGCCGGCATTGCCGCCATGGCGGCAGCACCCGTCACCACCAAGCTTGCACACAAGCTGGGCGTCGTGCCGACCATGCTGTGGGCGGTCGTGCTGTCCGCCATCAGTGCCATCGGTTTCTACTATGCCACCGAATTCTGGATGTGGTTCCCGCTGCGCATCGTCTTTCATGGCGCGACGACCACACTCTTCATCCTGTCCGAATTCTGGATCAATGCAGCGGCTCCATCGCGCAAGCGCGGGCTTGTCATGGGTATCTACGCCACCATGCTGGCGGTCGGCTTTGCCTGTGGCCCCCTGCTCTTCTCCGTGCTCGGCAGTGATGGCCTTCTTCCCTTTGCGGTCGGCGCCATCGCCATCATGGCCGCTGCCATCCCCATCTATATCGCGCGAAACGAAAGCCCTGTCCTGGGCGACAAGCCGGAGATGCATTTCCTGCGATACATCTTCCTGGTACCGACCGCGACGGTGGCCGTCTTCGTGTTCGGAGCAGTCGAGGCGGGCGGTTTGTCGCTCTTTCCGATTTACGCGACCCGCACCGGCTTCACGGAGACGGAGGCAGCCCTGCTGTTGACCGTGATGGGCATCGGCAACATGGTCTTCCAGATCCCGCTCGGGCTTCTCTCGGACCGCATGCGCGACCGGCGCCTGCTCTTGTCAATCCTCGCGGCCGTTGGCCTTGCCGGCTCGCTAACGCTTCCGTGGCTGTCGGGCCATTGGCATCTGATGGCGATCGTGCTGCTGTTCTGGGGCGGATGCGTGTCTGGTCTCTACACCGTGGGCCTCAGCCATCTCGGTTCGCGACTCACTGGCGCTGATCTCGCAGCCGCCAATGCCGCCTTCATTTTCTGCTATGCGGTGGGCACAGTTGCTGGTCCACAGGCCATCGGGGCTGCCATCGACATCACCGGGAATGACGGATTCGCCTGGGCAATCGCGGGTTTCTTCGCACTCTACGTGGTGCTTTCCCTGGGTCGCCTGCTTTTTCGCCCGAAACGCACTTGACTTTTCGGGCGCGATTTGTAGTTTCGCGCCAGATTTGCCGTGGGCCTCGTTCGGTCGTCCACGGCTTCGTTTATTAGAGGCAGGACGACCATGGCCAAGGCTACAACCATCAAGATCAAGCTTCTGTCGACGGCTGACACGGGTTTCTTCTACGTTACCACGAAGAACAGCCGCACCATGACGGACAAGATGACGAAGACCAAGTACGACCCGGTTGCTAAGAAGCATGTCGAGTTCAAGGAAACCAAGATCAAGTAAGACTTGATCTCAGGCTTTTCAAAAAAGGCGTGCCGCTTCCTGCGGCGCGCCTTTTTCTTTTGGCCTGTTCCCTGCCCCACCACGCCGATCGACATGAGCCCAAACGAAAAACACCGGCCTCCTTGCGGAAACCGGTGTCTTTACAATAGGGGGTCGGTCGGCATGTGACACGGCACGAGGAACCGTTTTGACGTCGCATACCAACCGACCGACCCCACGACCCAGGAGATGCGGCGGACCTGAGCATCATGGGGTATCCAGAACCTCCGTAGAGGCCTTGTCTGCTGGGTTCAAGTTCTCCCAAGTAGAGACAAAAATCAACAGTTTATTAACTGGTTGGCCGAACATCGCTTCAATATGGTTAAATTAGCCTCCTTTGAACTTGCGATATGCAGACGATAGTCAGTTCTACACACATTAAAACTTGAGAATACCGTCAGTGATTTCTCGAAAGCTCAAGATTAGTTTTGAGCCCGCAGAGAGAGAGCCGCGCGACCGGCATGTCTTCCCCACGAAGCAGAGCCTAATATTCAATTAAATACAAAACAGACTAAGCACATGTGGGCACCTGTGGGCTGAGGCCAACCTCCCGGACGCCAAAGACTATTCCGAAGGCAAGAGATAACTCCCTTTGTAACTGCTCAAAAACGCAGCAAGATTTGACCGGCATGCCCATGGGACCGGCACGGAGAAATCTGTGTACATTGTCTGTGATTGCTGTCCGACTTTGCGGACTGGAGGCTTTGCTGAATGGCTCGGGTCAGGCTGCCGCGGCGACAACCCTGTTGCGGCCGGAATTCTTGGCCTCATACAGGGCGCGGTCCGCCTGCTTCAGGAGCTGCTCCGGCGTGTCGACGCCCGGGCCCAATGTGGCAATGCCCATGGACGCCGTCAGCATCAAAGGGGTTTCACCGGACCGCAGCTGGAAGGGCCGCGCCTCGATCATGCCACGCAGCCGCTCGGCAACGGAGGCTGCCATTTCCGCTGGCGTGTCTGGCATGACGACGACGAACTCCTCGCCACCGAAACGGCAGGCGAGATCGGCGCCGCGCACGGTGGAGCGGATTCGACCGGCAAACTCCTTCAGCACCTCGTCGCCGGCATCGTGGCCATAGACGTCGTTCACCTGCTTGAAGCGGTCGATATCGGTGATGCAGATCGTTAGCGGTCGGCCACGGACCTTGGCGCGGGCAAAGAGCGTGCGCAGATGCGTGTCGAGATAGCGGCGATTGTGGAGGCCTGTCAGTCCGTCGGTGACAGCGAGTTCGATTGTCTGGCGGACACTGTTGCGCAGGCGATCATTGTAACGCTTGCGGCGAACCTGGGTGAGCGTGCGGGCAATCAGCTCGTTGGGATCAAGCGGCCGGACGATATAGTCGTTCACGCCGAGGTCGAGCGCGCGGATAATCATCTGTTCGTCGCCCTGCTCGGTGATCAGCAGGATCGGGATGAAGCGGGTACGCTCCAGCGACCGGATCTGCGAGCACAGACGGAGGGGATCGTAGTCGTCGAGATTGCCGTTGACGATCACGAGATCGAAGGCGTTTTCGGCCGCTTCAAAGACGGCTGCTTGCGGATCGGACATGGCCGCGACTTCGGCGATCGGCTTCAGGGCCTTGATGATGCGCTCCTGGGAGGCGCCGCGACTATCGACCAGCAGAACCTGCGCCTGCTCTTCCAGCCGGCCATCCTGGAGCCGCAGCACGTCGCCGATGCCCGCCTCGCGGGTTGTGTCGTGACGCATGCGCAGTTCATCGCTCAGCGTCTTCAGACGGACCAGGCTTTTCACACGGGAGATGAGCTGCAGGTCATTGACCGGCTTGGTCAGAAAATCATCGGCACCGGCTTTCAGGCCGCGAACACGGTCTGACGGCTGATCGAGTGCGGTGACCATGACAACAGGGATATGGGCCGTGCGTGGATTGGATTTCAGGCGCTCGCAGACTTCAAAGCCGTCCATCTCCGGCATCATGATGTCGAGCAGGATGACATCAACCTGAGTCCGGTCACAGATATCGAGCGCGTCGCGACCATTGCTCGCGGTCAGGACGTCGAAATACTCCGCCATCAGCCGCGCTTCGAGCAGCTTCACATTGGCAGGGATGTCGTCGACGACCAGGATGCGGGCAGTCATGTCACTTAATCCTCACGCATCTCCGAGATAGGTCTTGATCGTCTCGATGAATTTCGGAACGGAAATCGGCTTGGAAACATAGGCCTCGCAACCACCCTGGCGGATACGCTCCTCATCGCCCTTCATCGCAAAGGCGGTGACGGCGATTACGGGGATGACGTGGAGCTCAGGATCGTCCTTCAGCCACTTGGTGACCTCAAGCCCTGATACTTCCGGCAACTGGATATCCATCAGGATGAGATCGGGATGATGGCGACGCGCGAGATCCATGGCTTCCATGCCATTGCGGGTCTGCACGGTTTCATAGCCGGATGCCTCGATCAGATCGCGGAAGAGCTTCATATTCAGCTCATTGTCTTCGACAATCATCACCTTTTTCGGCATTCACCCGGTCCCTTGTCCCGCGCTTGAAGGCTTCCGGGGAATGGGTTTCCCGGCGCGAGTTGTTTCTTCCGTCATCAAGCATGCTAGTGCAATTTGGTTTCGAAATCGGTAATTTGCCAGAGCAACAGGAAAAGACTTTATGAAAAACAGAGATATACCGGCCGATGCCGAAGCGACTGCCGTGGCAGTGCTCGGCTGGCTGGCCAATGAACCGGATATGCTCTCGCGTTTCCTCTCGCTGTCCGGCGTTCAGCCAGGACAATTGCGCCAGGCGGTGGGCGACCCGGCGTTCCTTGCGGGCATGCTGGAATTCCTGATGCAACACGAGCCGACACTGATGGCATTTTGTGAGGCGACCGAAACCAAACCCGAATCGGTGGTTGAGGCGTATCACCGCTATGCCGGTCCGAGCTTCGATTCGGCAGACTTCTGATGCTGACGGATCTCGATCACATCCGTCTTTCGGATCGGCCACTTGTTGTCTGCGACGTTGATGACGTTGTGCTGCAGTTCGCAACACCCTTTGAGGCCTTCCTCGAAACGCGCGGCCACCGGCTTTTGCCCCGCTCTTTCAAGCTGACCGGCAATATCGTGAACGGGACCGACGAAAGCGTGGTGGAAGCGCCTGCGGTCAAGGCGCTGATCGACGACTTCTTCATGGAGCAGGAGCGCTGGCAGACACCGTTTGCCGATGCTGTCGACAGTCTTCATGGTTTGGGCAAGGATGCCGATCTCGTCTTTCTCACCGCAATGCCACCGCGCCATGCCGAGGTGCGGCGCCGCTTGCTCGACCAATTGACGCTGAGCTTCCCGATGATTGCCACCGAGGAAGCCAAGGGGCCGGTGCTGGCCGCTCTCCATGGCGCGAGGCCCCTGCCCGTCGCCTTTGTCGATGACATGGTCCACAATCTGCACTCGGTCGGCGATCATGTGTCCGATTGCCTGCTGGTCTATTTTCCGCCGCCGCTGGAGATCTTCCGCTTCGCGCCCAAGCCGCAGGAGACAGTCCAGCGTGTCGAGACCTGGCCGGAGGCGGCCACAGTGATCAAAGCGCATTTCGAAGCTTAGTGACGGCAAGCCGGGGTCATTGCCACGGGGTCTCTTGCCTCGCCTCGTTGACCGGCCTATGGTCGAAATGTTCAACCTTTGTTCCTGCCATGACCCGCGTCGACCCTGTTCATTCCGGCTTCTGTCGAGACTGCCTGACCGGGCAGGCTGAAGCTGCGCGCCGTTGCCGATCCTGCGGCAGCCCGAGGCTCGTCTACCATCCCGAACTCTTTGATCTTTCGATCGCCCATATCGACTGTGACGCCTTTTATGCCTCGGTGGAGAAGCGGGACAATCCGGACCTGATCGACAAGCCTGTTATCATCGGTGGTGGCAAGCGTGGGGTTGTCTCCACCGCCTGCTATGTGGCGCGCATCCACGGCGTGCGCTCGGCCATGCCGATGTTCAAGGCGCTGGAAGCCTGTCCGCAGGCGGTGGTGATCCGGCCCGACATGGAGAAGTATGTGGCGGTTGGTCGCCAAGTACGGGCCATGATGGAGGAACTGACGCCGCTCGTGCAGCCGATCTCGATCGACGAAGCTTTTCTCGATCTGAGAGGCACGGAACTGCTGCATCATGACCCGCCGGCACGGGTGCTCGCCCGGCTTGCCCGACGCATCGAACAGGAGATAGGGATTACCGTCTCCGTCGGTCTCTCCTACTGCAAGTTCCTCGCCAAGGTCGCGTCCGATCTGCAGAAGCCGCGCGGCTTCTCGGTGATCGGCGAGGCAGAGGCTCTGACATTCCTGGCGGACAGGCCGGTGACGATGATCTGGGGCGTCGGCAAGGCATTTGCGGCGACGCTGCAGGCGGATGGCATCAGGACGATCGGACAGCTGCAGATCATGGACGAGACCGAGCTGATGCGGCGCTACGGCGTCATGGGGCAACGCCTCGCGCGGCTATCCCGTGGCATCGACGATCGCACCGTGCATCCGAACGACCCAGCCAAAAGCGTTTCGGCAGAGACCACGTTTTTCGAGGACATCCACCGGCTTGACGACCTCGTCATCCATTTGCGCGCGCTTTCCGAGAAGGTTGCCTGGCGGCTGAAGCGCCACGAGATTGCCGGGCAGACTGTCGTCCTGAAACTGAAGACCGCCGACTTCAAACAGCGCACCCGCAACAGGCGGCTGGATGATCCGACACAGCTTGCCGACCGGATCTTCCGGACGGGCATGGCACTGCTGGAGAAGGAGACGGACGGGACGAAGTTTCGCCTGATCGGGATCGGGGTCAGCGACCTCGGGGATCCCGCACGCGCCGATCCACCCGATCTCGTCGACGAACAGGCGACGCGGCGGGCAGCGGCGGAAGCGGCGATGGACAAATTGCGCGACAAGTTCGGCAAGGGTACCGTGCAGACGGGTTATACCTTCCCATCCAAACGATAGGCCCACCCGTGACGCATACAGCCATCGGTATCGACAAAGACCAGCCTCGGCGAACCGGCAGCCAGACCGGGCGGCTGCGGCTGTTTCGGATTACCGCCGCCCATCGACGCACGGGCCGCAACGACCTGATGCTTGGCGCAATCCTCGCCTTCGTCGCCGGCGCCATGAATGCCGGCGGCTTCCTCGCAATCGGGCACTATACCTCGCATATGACCGGCATCGTCTCCTCGATCGCCGACAACCTGGCACTCGGGATCTTTGGCCTTGTTGGCTCAGGCATCGCACTGCTGCTCAGCTTCACGCTCGGGGCTGCCTGCTCGGCCATCCTGATCAACTGGGCACGGCGCCATGCGCGGCGACAGCAATATGCCTATCCGCTGGCGCTCGAATCCGGGCTGCTCATTGCCTTTGCAGGGATCGGCGCGGTCGTTTCCCCTGCTGCCGCCGCTCCGGTTACCGCGGTGCTGCTCTGCTTCGTGATGGGCCTGCAGAACGCGACGATCACCAAGATATCGGGCGCGCGGATCCGCACCACCCACCTCACCGGCATGATCACCGATATGGGGATCGAGCTTGGTAAGCTCGCCTATCGTGCGCTCGCCCGTGTTCTCGACCACCCACCGATCGTGGCTGACGGCCGAAAGCTCTCCATTCTGCTGCCGATTGTCGGCATGTTCTTCCTGGGCGGGCTTGTGGGGGCGCTGGGCTTCAAGCATCTCGGCCATGCGTTTTCGCTGCCGATCGCTGCTCTGCTGCTGGCGGTTGCCTCTCCGCAGCTTAGGCCACGCCCGACTGCTGGCCTTTGATCTCGAAGCTCGATGTGACATCTGTGGACAATTGATCACAGCGACGTGACAGGGCAAAGCGCCGCCGTTTCACAAAACTTTTCTTAAACATCGTCTCATACACTTCGAGCGTTCAGTTTTGCGTTTCAAGTGGTCGACCATGTTCCAGCGTTTCGTCCTTGCCTTCAGCCTTTCCCTCATGGCCAGCACGGCTCTTGCCGCAGACGGCCCCCTGCAGATCTATGTGTCCAAGGCGGACCAGACGCTCACCGTCTATGACGGCGATGTGGTGGTGGCGACATCGAAGGTCTCGACCGGCAAACCGGGCCATACGACGCCATCGGGCATCTTCTCGATCCTGGAAAAGCGCAAATATCACGAGTCCAACCTCTATTCGAACGCGCCCATGCCCTTCATGCAGCGGCTGACCTGGTCCGGCATCGCTTTGCACGAGGGGAAGGTGCCGAACCATCCGGCCTCGCATGGCTGCGTACGGCTGCCGAATGGGTTTGCGAAGACACTCTTTCAGATGACCGAGCGCGGGGCGCATGTAATCATCACCGATGATCCGGTGGCGCCGCGGCCGATGACCCATGCCAACCTCTTCACGCCGAGGCTACCCGTGGACGACGGAGGGCTGCTGTCGGATGTCGAATTGCGTCCCGGGCGCGTGGAGGCCGGGCTTAAACCGGTGGAAGTGGCGATGAATTCCGTGCCGCCGCGCAGCGGGGCCGAGGCGAAGCTGGTGATCGAGGAACCGCCGCCGCTCCGGATCCTCATCACCCGCCGCACCCAGCGTGATGTGGCAATGGACGTCCAGCGGCTGCTGAACCACCTCGGTTTCGACGCCGGCATTCCGGACGGCTTGCTGGGCACGCGTACGATTGCAGCGATCAAGGCCTTCAAGGAAAAACATGCCGTCGCCAAGGACGGCGAGATCCTGTCGAAGCCTTTCCTCGCCGCGCTCTATACCGAGGCCGGCGAAGACCATCCGCCGATGGGTCAGTTGATGATCCGGCAAAAGTTCCAGCCGCTCTTTTCTGCGGCGATCGATATCAAGGAACCGGAAAAGGCGCTCGGCACGCATTTCCTTGAGGCTACCGCCGTCGACCGCTTCAAGCGCAAGGCCGACTGGCGCGGCGTGACGCTGGACGACCACCTGGCCGCCTCCACCCAGAAACGGCTCGGCATTACCGAGCCGGCAGACGACCCTGCAATCTTCACGGCTGAAGCCGCGCTCTCGCGGATCGTCATTCCGGACGAATTGCGCGCCCGCATCGAGACCATGCTGAGCGAGGGATCGTCCATCACGATCCAGGATACGGGCCTTGGACCCGAGACTGGCGATGGCACGGATTTCATCACGGTGACCCGGAGCAAGCCGCGGGTTTAAGCCTCACACAAGCTCCACATCGAGCACGCCTGGAGTTGAGCGCATGGCGGCGGCGATTTCCGGTGAGATGCGGAAGCGCTCTGTCAGTTCGACCTCGATCTCGCGCTGTCCCTCGTCCTTGATGACGATGAAGGAGACGAGGCCGTCGCCTCTCGCATTCAGACGCGCTGCCACGGCGCGCAAGGGGCCGGAATCGCGGACATAGACGCGCATGGCCTTCTGCATGCGGATCGACTGCTCTTCCAATGACTGAGCCGTCTGGACACGCAGGCCAATGCCCTCGGGGCGCTCCTCGGCCTGAACGGTGAGCACCAGCGACTTACCGGGCTCCAGCAGATCGCGGTACTGATTGAGCCCTTCGGAGAAGAGCACCGCTTCATATTGTCCGGAGGCATCCGAGAAGGTGATGATGCCCATCTTGTTGCCGGTTCGGGTCTTGCGCTCCTGGCGGGAGATGACGGTGCCGGCGAGACGGCCGGCGGAAGCGCCCTGCTTCACCGCGACCGAGAAATCCGCAAAATTCTGGACGCGCAACTTGTCGAGCAAATCCCGGTAAGCATCGAGCGGATGGGCGGACAGGTAGAAGCCGAGCACCTGGAATTCACGCATCAGCTTTTCCGAGGAGAGCCAGGGCGTATAGGGCGCAAAGGCGATCCGCTCGGGGCCGCTTGCACCGCCAGAGCCAAACATGTCGGACTGGCCGCTGACGGCATTTTCCTGGGCGCGCTGGGCATAACCCATGATGCGGTCGATGCTGCCGACGAGTTCGGCGCGGTCGCGACCGAAGCAATCGAAGGCGCCGGCGGCGATCAGGCTTTCAAAGACGCGCCGATTGATCTGCTTCGGGTCGATCCTCAGGCAGAAATCCTCGATGCTCTCGAAGGGCGCCTCTCCGCGCACCTGGACGATATGGTCGACCGCACCTTCACCGACACCCTTGAGGGCGGCGAGCGCGTAGTAGATCCGGTTCGGCCCGGTCTGGAAGTGCCGGTAGGAGGTCTGGACCGAGGGGGGCACGACTTCGATGCCAAGGCGGCCGGCGTCCTGGCGGAAGTCGACCAGCTTTTCGGTGTTCGACATGTCGAGCGTCATCGATGCGGCGAGGAACTCGACCGGATAATGCGCCTTCATATAGGCCGTCTGATAGGAGACGATGGCGTAGGCTGCAGCGTGTGACTTGTTGAAGCCGTAGTTCGCGAACTTCGCCAGCAGTTCGAAGATGTTGTTTGCCTGCGGCTTGGAGACGCCATTCTTCATCGCGCCGTCGACGAAACGGGCCGACTGCTGGTCCATCTCCGCCTTGATCTTCTTACCCATGGCGCGGCGCAGAAGGTCGGCTTCGCCGAGCGAATAACCCGACAGGACCTGCGCGATCTGCATGACCTGTTCCTGGTAAACGATAACGCCCTGCGTTTCCTTGAGCAGATAGTCGATCTTCGGATGGATCGAGGCGACTTCTTCTTCGCCGTGCTTGCGGGCGTTGTAGACCGGGATATTCTCCATAGGACCCGGGCGATAAAGCGCCACCAGCGCGATGATGTCCTCGATGCAGTCGGGCCGCATGCCGATCAGGGCCTTGCGCATGCCGGCACTTTCCACCTGGAAGACGCCGACCGTTTCGCCGCGTGACAGCATCTCGTAGGTCAAGGTGTCATCGAGCGGGATGGCTGCCAGATCGACCTTGATGCCGCGCTGCTCCTCAACGAAGTCGACGGCCGTCTTCAGAACCGTCAGCGTCTTCAGGCCGAGGAAGTCGAACTTCACGAGGCCGGCCTGTTCTACCCACTTCATGTTGAACTGCGTGACCGGCATGTCGGAACGCGGATCGCGATACATCGGCACCAGCTTCGATAGCGGGCGGTCACCGATCACGATACCGGCGGCGTGGGTGGAGGCGTGGCGGTAAAGGCCTTCGATCTTCTGGGCGATTTCGAGCAGACGCGCGACAACAGGCTCTTCGGCGGCGGCCTCCTGCAGCTTGGGCTCCTCCTCGATCGCCTTTGACAGAGGCGTCGGGTTGGCCGGATTGTTCGGCACGAGCTTGCAGATCTTGTCGACCTGGCCATAGGACATTTCGAGCACGCGGCCGACGTCGCGCAGCGCCGCGCGGGCCTGCAGCGATCCGAAGGTGATGATCTGCCCCACCTGCTCGCGACCGTATTTCTTCTGCACGTAGCGAATGACCTCTTCGCGACGTTCCTGGCAGAAGTCGATGTCGAAGTCGGGCATTGAGACGCGTTCCGGATTGAGGAAGCGTTCGAAGAGAAGCGAAAACCGCAGCGGGTCGACGTCAGTAATCGTTAGTGCATAGGCGACCAGCGAGCCCGCACCCGAACCACGGCCCGGGCCAACCGGGATGTCATGCTGCTTCGCCCATTTGATGAAGTCCGCAACGATCAGGAAGTAGCCGGGAAACTTCATGCGCTCGATAACGGAGAGCTCGAATTCCAGGCGTTCGCGATATTCTCTCTCTTCGTAGCCGGGCGCCATGCCGAGGGCTGCAAGACGGTGGTCGAGCCCCTCCTCCGCCTGACGGCGGAGTTCGAGCGCCTCTTCGCGTTCGGCTTCTTCCGGATCATCGCTGCCGCCGGTGAAGCGCGGCAGGATTGGCTTGCGGGTATCCAGCACGAAAGAGCAGCGACGGGCGATCTCGACCGAATTCTCCAGCGCCTCCGGCAGATCGGCGAAGAGCTTCATCATGTCCGCCCGGCTCTTCAGGTAGTGATCCGGCGTCAGGCGGAAGCGGTCGTCATTCGAGACGATGGCGTTGTGGGCGACGGCCATCAAAGCGTCATGGGCGTCATAGTCGTCACGCGACGGGAAAAAGGCCTCGTTGGTTGCGACCAGCGGCAGGTCATGTTCATAGGCGAGCTGCACCATGCGCCGCTCATGAGTACGGTCGTAATCACCGTGGCGCTGCAGCTCGACATAGAGGCGATCACCGAACAGTCGCTTCAGCGACAGAAGACGGCTTTCGGCCTGGGCCTTGTGGCCATCCTTGAGGATACGATCAATTGGTCCGCCGCCCGCGCCCGTGAGCACGATCAGGCCTTCGGTCCCGCTCTCCTCGAGCCAGGAGAGCTTCACATGGGTCGGCTGACCCGCATCGCCGCCGAGATAGGCACGGCTGACGAGATCGACGAGCCGCTCATAGCCATCGGCATCCGACGCCAGGACGACGACGGCCGGCAGATCAGGCATATGGCCATTGCCGCCACGCTTCTCGCCGGTCGAATCCTCCATGTCGATCGACAGCTGGCAACCTATGATCGGCTGTATGCCATCGCCGAGCGCCTTCTGGGAGAACTCGAGCGCGACGAAGAGATTGTTGGTGTCCGTGATCGCGATCGCCGGCTGGTCGTCGGCGACTGCCTTGCCGAGGATCTTCTTGAGCGGCAGGGCGCCCTCAAGCAGCGAATAGGCGGAATGCACCCGCAAGTGCACAAAACCTGGGCCATCACCCAGTCCACCGGACGCCTGCCTGTCGACGTTGTCCTCGCCCATACCGCTTCATTCCTCATTACCTGAATCGGTCGGGATTTTCGGTCTTTGCGGCTGTGAAGTCCAGAAGGAAGTCGGGCGGCAAGAGCTTGGTCACCAGCTTTGCCGCTCCGGAATGTCAGAGCGCCATCATCAGCAAAGCCATGCTGGATACGAAAACCGCCATCGAGGCAAATGCAGCAACGTCACGAAGAATTTCGGTCATTTCTGTCTCCTTGTCCCTTTATGTTTTTAGTTTGTTCTTCTCTTGTTCCAATGTCAACCTAAAAAAACCGCAGCCTCGGTGGAACAAAATCCACCGAGGCGCAGCGGCATCAGGAAAGGAAAGAAAAAAGGGGACTGAGATCAGACGTCGAGTTCGACGACCTTGCCGTCGACCAGGGTCACGCAGCGGTCCATCCGACGGGCGATGTCGTGATTGTGGGTCGCGATCATGGCTGACAGTCCCGACTGGCGTACCAGCGCCTCAAGTGCCGAGAAGACGTAGCTTGCCGTTTCCGGATCAAGATTTCCGGTTGGCTCGTCGGCGAGCAGCACGAGCGGCGCATTGGCGACGGCGCGGGCGATTGCCACACGCTGCTGCTCACCGCCGGAGAGTTCGGCCGGACGATGTTCGGCGCGATGGCCGACACGCATGTAGTCGAGAAGCTGCTTGGCCCGTTCCGCGGCTTCGCCCTTGGACAGGCCAGCAATCAGCTGCGGCATCATGACGTTTTCCAGTGCCGAGAATTCCGGCAGGAGGTGGTGAAACTGGTAGACAAAGCCAACCGACTTGCGGCGGATCGCAGTGCGCTCTTCGTCACCGAGCTCCTGGCAGGCGACGCCACCAAGTGTGACCTCACCGCCATCAGGATGCTCAAGCAGGCCGGCGACATGCAACAGCGTCGACTTCCCCGTGCCCGAGGGTGCGACCAGTGCGACCGTCTCACCGGTCCGAAGCGTGAAGTCGGCGCCCTTGAGGATCGACAGCACTGTCTCACCCTGACCATAATGACGATCAATGCCGGCGAGCGAGAGAACCACGTCTTTTGCCATTGAATTCGGCATCCTCATTCGTAACGCAGGGCTTGGACGGGATCCAGGCGCGAGGCCCGCCAGGCCGGGAAGATGGTGGCCATGAATGACAGGCTGAGCGCCATGATTACCACGGACACGGTTTCACTGGCATTCATGTCGGCCGGCAGCTGGCTCAGGAAATAGAGTTCAGGATCAAAGAGCACGGTGCCCGAGACCCAGGAGAAGAACTGCCGGATGCTCTCGATATTGAGACAGACGACCACCCCCATCACGACACCGGCAAGCGTACCCGCCGTGCCGATAGCTGCCCCGGTCATGAAGAAGATCCGCATGATCGCGCCTGAGGTCGCCCCCATGGTGCGCAGGATGGCGATGTCGCTCGACTTGTCCTTCACCAGCATGATCAAGCCCGAGATGATGTTGAGGGCCGCCACAAGCACGATCAGCGTCAGGATCATGAACATGACGTTGCGCTCGACCTGGAGGGCGGAGAAGAAGGTCTGGTTGCGCTGGCGCCAGTCGGTGAGGAAGATCTGGCGACCGGCGGCTTCCTCGATCAGCGGGCGCAGTTCATCGACGGCATCAGGATCAGCGATGAACAGCTCGATCGACTGAACGATGCCTTCGACGTTGAAATAGAGCTGCGCCTCCTCGAGCGGCATATAGATGATCGAGGCGTCGTATTCGGACATGCCGATCTCGAAGATCGCCGAAACCGGATAGGATTTGACGCGCGGATTGACGCCGAGCGGCGTGACGTCGCCTTCCGGCGAGACCAGTGTGATGGTGTCGCCGGCGGAGAGCCCGAGCTGGGCTGCCATGCGCGATCCGATCAGAACGCCCTGCCCCGTGGCAAAGCCGACCATGTCGCCCGAACGGATGTTGGACGACACGACCGACAGCTTGGTGAGATCGTCAGGACGGATGCCGCGGACGAGAGCGCCGGTGCCGGCACCTTCTCGACCGGACGCAAGCGTCTGCCCCTCGACCAGCGGAAGCGCCATGGTGACACCCGGGACAGCGGCGAAGCGCTCGGCGAGACCGGCATAGTCGCTCAGCGGCTGGTCGACCGCCTGGACGATCATGTGGCCATTGATGCCGAGAATGCGCGACACAAGTTCGGTGCGGAAACCGTTCATCACCGCCATGACGATGATCAGGGTCGCCACACCGAGCATGATGCCGATGAAGGAGAAGCCGGCGATCACGGAAATGAAGGCTTCCTTGCGGCGGGCGCGCAGATAGCGCCAGGCCACCATGCGCTCAAAGCCGGAAAAGGCACGCGCCGATCCAGCCTTGCCCGTTTCCACCGTCTCGTTGCCAGCGGCCGTCGTCGCCATGGTCTCTCCTTGCCTCGGGATCCCGGTTTCGGTCACCCAACCTCAATCCGGCCTGAGTTTACCTCAGGCCGTCAGCTTGTTGATCGCGGCTTCGATCGTCAGCGTCTCGCGAGCGCCGGTCTTGCGATCCTTGAGCTCGACCTCGCCGGCGGCAACAGCGCGCGGACCGGCGATGACCTGCGTCGGAACACCGATCAGGTCTGCTGTCGCGAACTTGGTGCCCGCACGATCGTCGGTGTCGTCATAGAGCACGTCCTTGCCGGCGTTCTGCAGGGCGACATAGAGACGATCGCAGGTGGTGTCGCAGCCTTCGTCGCCCGGCTTCATGTTGATGACAACGGCATCGAAAGGCGCGACCGAGGCCGGCCAGATGATTCCGTTCTCGTCATGCGAGGCTTCGATGATGGCGGGAACAAGGCGCGTCGGGCCGATACCATAGGAGCCCATGTGGACAAGGTGTTCCTTGCCATCCGGACCCTGCACCTTGGCGCCCATCGGCTCAGAGTATTTGGTGCCGAAGTAGAAGATGTGGCCGACCTCAATGCCGCGCGCGGAGAGACGTTCAGTCTCGCCGATGGCGTCGAAGGCGGCTTCGTCATGCATTTCCGACGTGGCGGCATAGACCGAGGTCCACTTGTCGAAGATCGACTGCAGGCCATCGACGCTGTCGAAATCGGTGTCAGCGGCCGGAATGTCGAAATCGACGAAGCTCTTGTGGCAATAGACCTCGGACTCACCGGTGTCGGCGAGGATGATGAATTCGTGGCTGTGATTACCGCCGATCGGGCCGGTGTCGGCGCGCATCGGGATGGCGCGCAGGCCAAGGCGATCGAAGGTGCGCAGGTAAGCGACGAACATCTTGTTGTAGGAATGGATGGCGTCGGCCTGGGTCAGGTCGAAGGAATAGGCGTCCTTCATCAGGAACTCGCGCGAGCGCATGGTGCCGAAGCGCGGGCGGATCTCGTCTCGGAACTTCAGCTGGATGTGGTAGAGGTTGAGCGGCAGGCTCTTGTAGGACTTCACCGACGAGCGGAAGATGTCGGTGATCATCTCCTCATTGGTCGGGCCGTAGAGCATCGGGCGGTCCTGCCGGTCGCGAATGCGCAGCATTTCCTTGCCGTAATCCTCGTAACGGCCGCTTTCCTGCCAGAGTTCTGCAGACTGCAGCGTCGGCATGGAAAGCTCGATGGCGCCCGCACGGTTCTGCTCTTCGCGGATGATCGCGTTCACCTTGTCGAGCACGCGCTTGCCGAGCGGCAGCCAGGAATAGATGCCCTGGCTCTGCTGGCGGATCATGCCCGTCCGCAGCATCAGGCGGTGGGAGACGATCTCGGCTTCCTTGGGGTTTTCCTTCAGGATCGGCATGAAATAGCGCGACAGACGCATAACGAATTCCAGATGGTTGTCGATGCCGCCAGATCAGCGGAATCAGCGATTGAAACGGGTTGTCAGGAAGCGTTCATAGCCGGTTGAACATGAGAAGAAAACCCGCAAGCGCCGTTCGGAGCGCTCGCCCACAGACAGGCCTTGGCTAAGGCCATTCTGGATTGGTGGACGACCGTGCGCGGGCCGACAAACACGAGAAAACCGGTGCTTAAGTGACCGCCATGCGACAAAACGATGACGTTAATTTTTTTTGGATGAGTGTAACAATTCTGCAAGATTCAGGGGTGACAACGGTCACTGATTGGGCTAGGTTCAGCCCATAAAAGAGGCAGGGAGTACAAATCTTTGCCACACTCGCGGTCAAGTCTTGGGAGGATCAGATCTAGGCGCGCCCGTTCGCAGCCCCTTAATTGGTGAAGGATCACGCGAAGCTTCGAACAAGGTCTTTTGACCTTGTTTTTTTTTGCCTTGTTGTCAGATTTGCTAGTTCTGGCTGCCTAAGGGCGGCCTTTTAAGACTCGACGCCCGGCATGATGATCGGCAGGTCCTTGAAGCCGATGCCGAAATAGGTGCCGGCAACATACCAGGCGCCATAGATCAGACCTGAAACAACAGTCGTGGTGAGGAAGATCCGGGCCGCCCGGAATCGGGTCGGAGCGCTTGCCACCGTACCAGGCACGACATTTTCGTCCTCATCCTGGGTGCGCAGGCCGATTGGCAGGACGGCGAACAGGGTCAGCCACCAGATCACAAAATAAACCGCCAGTCCCGACAGGATCGCCATGATGTCTCGCTCCAGACTTGATCCGGCATAGGCTCGCGCGCTCCTGCCGTTTATCACCCTATAATCGCGGAAACCGGCGGGCACAAAGACAAAAGCGTCGCAGGCAGCCGCGCTCCCCGATCAACAAGATATCAGCACTGCGTGATTGCAGCGTCAGACCTGTTCGAGTTCAATGAGAGTGCCGAAGAAATCCTTCGGATGAAGGAACAGCACCGGCTTGCCATGGGCGCCGATCTTGGGCTCACCGCTTCCGAGCACGCGAGCGCCGGTGGCAGAGAGCTGGTCACGGGCGGCCAGGATGTCGGTCACCTCGTAGCAGATGTGGTGCATGCCGCCGGATGGGTTCTTTTCCAGAAAGGCCGCAATCGGGGAAGCTTCGCCGAGCGGCTCCAGCAGTTCGACCTTGGTGTTTTCCAATTCGACGAAGACGACGGTCACGCCATGTTCTGGCAGGGCCTGTGCCTGGGACACCTTTGCGCCGAGCGTATCACGATAGCTTGCGGTCGCGGCCGTGAGATTCGGGACAGCGATGGCGATGTGATTGACGCGGCCGAGCATGGTTTCCTCCTGGCGTTGCGGGCAAAGATTAGGTCATCCCTGCCCGCCTCGTCCCTCAGACTTTGGTCAGGAACACCGTGACGATCGGCTTCTTACCCCAGACCTCGTTGGCCGTTGAGCGAACCGCACGGCGAATGGCTTCGCGAACGGTGTCCAGATCCTTGCGGCGGCTGCGCGGAATGCTTTCGACGGCGCCGAGGACAGCGTCATACAGCGTGTCTTCCATCAGCTCACCCTCGTGATCCACTTCCGGCAGGCCGAAGGGGACGACATCGGGATCACCGAGGAAGTCGAAGCGGCTGTCGAGAAGCACGCTCACGGCGACGTGGCCGACATAAGAGAGCTTCTTGCGATCGGCGATGCCCATTTCCTCGATATCGCCGACGAGCTTGCCGTCCTTGTAGACGCGGCCGAAGGGAGCGTGGTCGATGACCTCGGCCGGACCCGGCGCGATGCGCAGGATATCGCCATTGCGGACATGGGGAACGGTCGGGATGCCGGCCTGCAGTGCCAGATCCTTCTGGGCGACCAGGTGAGCTGCTTCGCCATGGACGGGAACGAGCATTTGCGGGCGGACCCACTCGTACATCTTCAAAAGTTCATTGCGGCGCGGATGGCCCGAGACGTGAACCAGCGCTTCACTGTCCGTGATGATGTGCACGCCCTGCTCGATCAAGCCATTCTTGATCTCGAGTATCGCCTTCTCATTGCCGGGAATGGCGCGCGAGGAGAAGACCACGGTGTCGCCGGCGGTCAGCGCCACGTTGCGCATCTCGTCACGCGAGAGCTTGGCGAGCGCTGCACGTGCCTCGCCCTGGCTGCCCGTCAGGATGACGACGACCTTGTCGCGCGGGATGAAACCGTATTCGTCCTCGGCGATGAAGGGGCGAATACCCTCCATGATGCCGATGTCCTGGGCCACATTCGTGACGCGCTTCAGCGAGCTGCCGAGCAACAGGACTTCACGACCTGCGGCTTCCGCTGCGAGCGCGATCGAGCGGATACGGCCGACATTCGAGGAGAAGGTGGTGATGGCGACGCGACCTTCGGCGGCCTCGATGATCTTCTGAAGGCCCGCGGAGACCTCTTCCTCGGACGGAGAGACACCATCACGCATGGCATTGGTGGAATCGCACAGCAATGCGAGGACGCCTTCGTCGCCGACTGCGCGGAAGCGGCCTTCGTCGGTCAGCGGCCCCAGCGAGGGGTTATGGTCGATCTTCCAGTCGCCCGTGTGCACGACATTGCCGAGCGGCGTGCGGATGACCAGCGACATCGGCTCGGGGATCGAATGGTTGACGCCGATCGCCTCGATCTCGAAGGGACCGACATTGATGCGGTCGCCCTGCTTGAAGGGCGTGATCGGGATTTCGGCGCGCGAGCCTTCGTAGTCACGCTTGGCTTCCAGCATGCCGGCGGTGAAACGCGAGGCATAGACCGGCACGTTCAGGCCTGGCCACAGGTCGTTCAAGGCGCCGTAGTGGTCTTCGTGGGCATGGGTGATGATGATGCCCTTGAGGTTCTTATTCTGCTTCTTGATGAATTCGATATCGGGAAGCACGAGGTCCACTCCCGGCAGATCGGGACCGGCGAAGGTCACGCCGCAGTCGACCATGATCCACTGGCGATTGGACGGCGGGCCATAGCCGTACAATGCGAGGTTCATGCCGATTTCACCTACGCCGCCCAGCGGCAGGAAAACCAGTTCGTCGTTCTTGGCCATTCTTCTTTCCGATCCAGTCTACCCGAAAAACACATCTCCGGCGGCAACCGACATCATTCCGTCGGGGCCCCGGTCGAGCAATAAAATTCCCTTATCATCGATTCCGGAAAAGATACCGGAAATCGAGCGATCCGGCAGGTTCACCGTGATTTTCTCGCCGATGCCGCAGGCGACAGCGCGCCACCGCCGGACGATCTCGGCAATGCCCCTGCCCTCGTCCCAGACGTCAAGCACGTCCGCCATCTCGGCGAAAAGGCGGGCGAAGAATTCCGGCGGCGAGATCGACACACCCTGATCGGCGAGCGACGTGACCGGATAGAGCGTCAGATCCGGACGATGGGCGATGTTGATGCCGATGCCGATCGCAAGTGCCATGCGGCCCTCGGCGACGCGTTCGGCTTCCAGCAGGATGCCCGAGGTTTTCTTGCGGCCGATCAAGACGTCGTTCGGCCACTTGATGTCAACGGGCTCACCACCAGGCGGCATCACCGACTGAACGGCGGCATGGACCGCAAGCGCCACGGCAAGCGGCAAGGAGCCGAGTTGCTCTGCTGGGGCCGGATCGATCAACAGCAGGCTCGAGTAAAGATTGCCACGCTCGGAGACCCAAGGGCGACCGCGACGGCCACGGCCTCCGGTCTGGCGCTCGGCTGTCAGCCACAGAAAACCGGAATCGCCCGCGCGAGCGCGGGCGAATGCTTCCGTATTGGTGGACGAGACTTCGTCTAAGGCTTCGTGCCGGAAATCATCGAGAGAAATCCGGCGCGGTCTTCCGAGGCTGGTCAATTAAACAACGTCTTTGCAGCTGCTTCCGCAGCGGTCCCGAGCGGGCCACCGAAGAGAACATAACCGAGGACGAAGAAACCGGAAAGGCCGAAGACGAGGCGCAACTCGACCGACGTGCGGGCGAATTCACCCTTGGCTTCGTCGAACCACATGACCTTGATGATGCGCAGGTAGTAGTAGGCACCGATGACCGAGGCGAGAACGCCGATGATGGCGAGCGCGTAGAGCTTGGCTTCGATGGCCGCCACGAAGACGAAGTACTTGGCAAAGAAGCCTGCCAGCGGCGGAATGCCGGCGAGCGAGAACATCAGCGCGGTCAGCACGAAGGCCATGAAGGGACGCGTGGTCGAGAGGCCAGCGAGATCGTCGATGCTCTCGACATTGCCGCCTTCCTTCTGGCGCATCGCCATGATGCAGGCGAAGGTGCCGAGCGTCATGACCAGGTAGATCATCATGTAGATCAGGACGCCGGCAACACCGGTGTCATTGCCGGCAGCGAGGCCGACAAGTGCGTAGCCCATGTGACCGATGGACGAATAAGCCATCAGTCGCTTGATGTTCTTCTGGCCGATGGCGGCGACAGACCCCAGCACCATCGAGGCGATCGCGATGAAGACCACGATCTGCTGCCATTCGGCGAAGATGGGCAGGAAGGCGTCAATGACGATACGGACGAAGATGGCCATGGCGCCGATCTTCGGAGCAGCCGCGAGGAAAGCGGTGACCGGGGTCGGGGCGCCTTCGTAAACGTCAGGCGTCCACATGTGGAACGGAACGGCCGAGATCTTGAATGCCAGACCGGCGAGGACGAAGACCAGACCGAAGATCAGGCCGAGCGATGGTTCGCCCTGCGAGAGAACGGCAGAGATCTGCTCGAAGCCCGTGTTGCCGGTGAAGCCGTAGACCAGCGACATGCCATAGAGCAGCATGCCCGAGGAAAGCGCGCCGAGCACGAAGTACTTGAGGCCAGCTTCCGTCGAGCGCAGGCTGTCGCGGTTGATGGCAGCGACGACGTAGAGCGCGAGCGACTGCAGTTCGAGCGCCATGTAGAGCGTGATCAGGTTGTTGGCCGAGATCATCAGCATGACGCCGAGGGTCGCGAGCACCAGCAGGACCGGGAATTCGAACTTGTCGAGGTGGTCGAAGCGGGCGTGACCGACCGCCATGATCATCGCCGTCACCGAACCGATGATGGCGAGGATCTTCATGAACTTTGCATAGCCGTCGGCGATATAGGCGCCGTTGAAGGCCTGGCCTTCGGCGCCCGAGAAGACAAGCCAGGCGCCGGAGAAGATCAGAAGCGCGATCGCGAGCCCCGTGACGACACTGTTCGACTTATCGCCCGAAAACACGCCGATCATGAGCAGCACCATGGCGCCCACGGCCAGGATCAGTTCCGGCGTGACCAGATGCAGGCTTGCAATGAGAGTTTCAACGGTCATGTCCAAAGGATCCTGTCGTCAGTTCGCAATCAGCGCCAGAGACTGGGCTGCTTGCAAGGCTGCGGAGTAGTTGTTCACCAGATTGTCGACGGAGGCTGCGGTCGCATCGAGGATGGGAGCCGGGTAGACGCCGAAGAAGATGGTGAGTGCGATCAGCGGGTAAAGCACGAGCTTTTCGCGGGCATTCAAGTCGAGCATGGCCTTCAGGCTCTCCTTCTCAAGCGCACCGAAGACGACCCGGCGATAGAGCCAGAGCGCATAGGCAGCCGAAAGGATGACGCCGGTGGCGGCGAAGAGCGCGACCCAGGTATTGACGCGGAAGACGCCGATCAGGGTGAGGAATTCACCGACGAAGCCCGAGGTACCCGGCAGGCCGACATTGGCCATGGTGAAGACCATGAAGGCAAGCGCATATTTCGGCATGTTGTTGACGAGGCCGCCATAGGCCGCGATCTCGCGGGTGTGGAGACGGTCGTAGATCACGCCGACGCAGAGGAAGAGCGCGCCGGAGACGAAGCCGTGGCTGATCATCTGGAAGATCGCACCCTGCACGCCCTGCTGGTTGGCGGCGAAGATACCCATGGTCACGTAACCCATGTGGGCGACGGACGAGTAGGCGATCAGCTTCTTGATGTCTTCCTGCATCATCGCGACCAGCGAGGTGTAGATGATGGCAATGACCGACAGCGTAAAGACGAAGGGCGCGAAGAAGTCGGACGCCAGCGGGAACATCGGCAGCGAGAAGCGTAGGAAGCCGTAGCCGCCAAGCTTCAGCAGGATACCCGCCAGGATGACGGAACCGGCCGTCGGTGCCTGAACGTGCGCGTCCGGCAGCCAGGTATGAACAGGCCACATCGGCATCTTCACCGCGAACGAGGCGAAGAAGGCAAGCCATAGCCATGTCTGCATCTGCGGCGGGAAATCGTGCTGCAGCAGCGCTGCGATATCGGTCGTGCCGGCATCCCAGTACATTGCCATGATGGCGAGCAGCATCAGCACCGAGCCGAGCAGCGTGTAGAGGAAGAACTTGTAGGACGCGTAGACGCGATCCTTGCCACCCCAAACGCCGATGATGATGAACATCGGGATCAGGCCGGCTTCGAAGAAGACGTAGAAGAGCACGATGTCGAGCGACACGAAGACGCCGATCATCAGGGTCTCGAGGACCAGGAAGGCGATCATGTATTCCTTCAGGCGCTTCTCGACCGAGGTCCAGCTCGCGAGAATGCAGAAGGGCATGAGCAGCGTCGTCAGGATGACGAACAGCATCGAGATGCCGTCGACGCCGACATGGTAGGAGATGCCGGTCCCGAGCCAGGCGTGCTTTTCCACCATCTGGAAGCCGGTGTTCGAATTGTCGAAATTGATCCAGATGAAGAGCGACACGACGAAGGTGAAGACCGTCGTCAGCAGCGAGACGTTCAGGATGTTGCGGCGGCCGAGAGAGGTGTCACCACGGGTCAGCAGAAGCAGAGCCACGCCGACCAGGGGAAGGAAGGTGACCGTCGAGAGAATGGGCCAATCGGTCATCAGAGGGAGCTCCCGAGCATCATCCAGGTAACGAGGGCCGCAATGCCGATCAGCATCGCGAAGGCATAATGGTAGAGGTAGCCAGACTGCAGGCGAACGACCCTCTGGGTCAGGCCGCCGACGGCCGAGGCGACACCGTTCGGGCCATAGGCGTCGATGGTGGCAACGTCACCCTTCTTCCAGAGGAAGCGGCCGAGCGCCTTGGAGGACCGAACGAAGAGGAAGTCGTAGAGCTCGTCGAAGTACCACTTGTTGAGCAGGAACTGGTAGAGCATCCACTGCTGTTCAGCGAGCTTCTTCGGCGCTGACGGGTTCTTGATATACATGTACCAGGCGGTGACGAAGCCGAGTGCCATGGCGACGAACGGGCTCCACTTCACCCACTTCGGCACTTCATGGAACTCTTCGAGAACCGTGTTGGTCGGCAGCGTGAAGAGCGCGCCCTTCCAGAAATCGGCATAGTGATGACCGAAGAAATAGTCGTGGAAGATCACGCCAGCAACGACAGCACCGATGCCGAGCAGCAGAAGCGGCAGCAGCATGACCATCGGCGACTCGTGCACGTGGTGCATGACATCGGCGGAAGCGCGCGGCTTGCCGAAGAAGGTCATGAACGCCAGGCGCCACGAGTAGAAGCTGGTGAAGAGAGCGGCAATCACGAGCAGGGTGAAGGCGAAGACGCCGACCGAGCTATGCGAAGCGAAAGCCGATTCGATGATGGCATCCTTCGAGAAGAAACCAGCAAAGCCGATGATCGTGCCGGGGATGCCGACGCCGGTCAGCGCCAGCGTACCGATGGTCATCGCCCAGAAGGTATAGGGGATGTGCTTACGCAGACCGCCCATGTAGCGCATGTCCTGCTCGCCATCGACAGCGTGGATGACGGAACCGGCACCTAGGAACAGGAGCGCCTTGAAGAAGGCGTGCGTGAAGAGGTGGAAGACGGCCGCGCCATAGGCGCCGACACCGAGCGCCACGAACATGTAGCCGAGCTGCGAGCAGGTCGAATAGGCGATGACGC
This sequence comes from Allorhizobium sp. nf9_anc, assembly GCF_056323085.1. Taxonomy (NCBI): domain Bacteria; kingdom Pseudomonadati; phylum Pseudomonadota; class Alphaproteobacteria; order Hyphomicrobiales; family Rhizobiaceae; genus Allorhizobium; species Allorhizobium sp. nf9_anc. Next base: position 2,145,563 of record NZ_CM150481.1, read on the forward strand.
GCTTGATGTCGTTCTGAACCAGACCGACGGTCGCGGCGAAGAAGGCCGTGATCGCACCGACGATGGTGACGACGGTCAGCGCATCCGGCGACAGTTCGAACACCGGCGACATGCGGGCGACGAGGAAGACGCCTGCGGTAACCATGGTTGCGGCGTGAATCAGCGCCGAAACCGGGGTCGGGCCTTCCATGGCGTCCGGCAGCCAGGTGTGCAGCAAGAACTGCGCAGACTTACCCATCGCGCCCATGAAGAGCAGCAGGCAGGCGCCGGTCAGCGCATGGCTGCGGTCGAGCTGCATGCCGAAGAGGTTGAGGACAACTTCCGGAGCGGCTGCAGGATCGGTCGGCAGATAGGACTGGGCCGAGGCGAAGATCGTCTCGAGGTTGATCGAGCCGAACATCACGAAAAGGGCCGAGATGCCGAGGATGAAGCCGAAGTCACCGACGCGGTTGACGATGAAGGCCTTCATGGCGGCAGCCGAAGCCGACGGCTTCTTATACCAGAAACCGATCAGCAGATAGGACGCCAGGCCCACGCCTTCCCAGCCGAAGAACATCTGCAGCAGGTTGTCCGACGTGATGAGCATGAGCATCGCGAAGGTGAAGAGCGAAAGATAGGCAAAGAAGCGCGGCCGATGCGGGTCGTGATGCATGTAGCCGATCGAGTAGAGGTGCACGAGGCACGACACCGAGTTGACGACCACGAACATAACGGCGGTCAGCGTGTCGATGCGGAAGGCCCACTCGACGTCGATGCCGCCGGACTGGATCCAGCGCAGCACGGGCACCTTGATGACCTCGTGGGCCTCATGGCTCATGGCGACGTTGAAGAAGACGATCCAGGACAGAACGGCCACGATGATCATCAGACCGGTGGTCACATATTCCGACGCCTTGGCACCGATCTGGCGGCCGAAAAGGCCGGCGATCAGGAAGCCGATCAGGGGGAGAAAGACGATAGCCTTGTAGATCATGACCCGATCAGCCCTTCATCATGTTGACGTCTTCGACGGCGATGGAGCCGCGATTACGGTAGAAGACCACCAGGATCGCGAGACCGATAGCCGCTTCGGCGGCTGCCACCGTCAGGATAAACAGCGCGAAGACCTGGCCGACGAGATCGCCGAGGAAGGTCGAGAAGGCGACCATGTTGATGTTGACCGCGAGCAGGATCAACTCGATCGACATCAGGATGACGATGACGTTCTTGCGGTTCAGGAAGATGCCGAAGACCCCGAGGGTGAAGAGCATGGCACTGACCGTGAGGTAGTGGGAAAGACCGATTTCCATAATTCTGTTCCTTGACCTCTTGCTCGGCTCAGACGCCCTGGCCCGGCTTGACCTTGACCACCTTGACGGAGGTCTCTGGCGTGCGGGCGACCTGGGCGGAGATGTCCTGGCGCTTGATGTTGGTGCGGTGGCGCAGGGTCAGCACGATCGCGCCGATCATGGCGACGAACAGGACCAGGCCCGCGATCTGGAAGAAGAAGACGTAATCGGTATAGAGCACGTCGCCCAGCGCCTGCGTGTTCTGACGTTCCGCCACAGCCGGGATCGGCTGGGTGATCGCATTCAGCGCCTCGGGGCTGATCGTGCTGCCGCCGATGACGACAACAAGTTCAACCGCAACGATAAGGCCGATCAGCGCGCCGACGGGCGCGTATTTCGCAGCCCCTGCCCTCAGTTCCGTGAAGTCGATGTCGAGCATCATCACGACGAAGAGGAAGAGAACCGCAACCGCGCCGACATAGACGACCAGAAGGATCATCGCCAGGAATTCAGCCCCCGTAAGGAGCAGAAGGCCCGAAGCGTTGATGAAGGTCAGAATGAGGAACAGGACCGAATGGACCGGGTTCCGAGCCGATATCACCATGAAGGCCGAAGCCACCGCGACAAAGGCGAAGAGATAGAAAAAGAGAGCCTGAAGACCCATGTTGGTGCCTTTTCATCTTCCCCCGGACGAGGGCCCTGCCCCGCCGCCCGATAAGGCGTGACCGATATCCCCATCGGCACGCCCGTTACAAATTTCATTCATGTGCCCCGGCGAAGCCCCGCGCTCCGCCCAAGGCGATCGATCCCTAAGGGATCAGCGGTAGGGAGAGTCCATCGCGATGTTGCGCGCGATTTCACGTTCCCAGCGGTCGCCATTGTCAAGCAGGCGTGCCTTGTCGAAATAGAGCTCTTCGCGGGTCTCGGTGGCGAACTCGAAGTTCGGTCCCTCAACGATCGCGTCGACCGGGCAGGCTTCCTGGCAGAAACCGCAATAAATGCACTTCACCATGTCGATGTCGTAACGCACCGTGCGGCGCGTGCCGTCATTGCGGCGCGGGCCAGCTTCGATGGTGATGGCCTGGGCAGGACAGATCGCCTCGCAGAGCTTGCAGGCGATGCAGCGCTCTTCGCCGTTCGGATAGCGGCGCAGCGCATGCTCGCCGCGGAAGCGGGCCGATACCGGGCCCTTTTCGAACGGGTAGTTGATCGTTGCCTTCTGCTTGAAGAAGTAGCGCATCGACAGGAAGAATGCGCCGACGAACTCCTTCAGGAAGATCGAATTGATAGCCTGGGTCAGAGCAGCCATCTTGTTCTCCTAATCAGCCAAGTGTCCGGGAGGGCGTCATTACGCCCAACCCATCAGCTTCAGCACGAATGCAGTGATGATGACCATGGCGAGCGAGATCGGAAGGAAGACCTTCCAACCGAGACGCATCAGCTGGTCATAGCGGTAGCGCGGAACGAATGCCTTCACCATGGCGAACATGAAGAAGACCATGGTCGCCTTCAGCACGAACCAGATGATGCCCGGGACCCAGTTGAGGAACCAGACGTCGACCGGCGGCAACCAGCCTCCGAGGAAGAGGATCGTGGTCAGCGAGCACATCAGGACGATGGCCGCGTATTCGCCGAGCATGAACATCATGTACGGGGTCGAGCCGTATTCGACCATGAAGCCGGCGACGAGTTCGGATTCGGCTTCCGGAAGGTCGAAGGGCGGACGGTTGGTTTCTGCCAATGCCGAGATGAAGAAGATCACGAACATTGGGAAGAGCGCCAGCCAGTGCCAGTCGAGGAAGGAGGCCGGAAGACCCATCATCGTGCCGAGGCCGTTGTTCTGGGCCACGACGATGTCGGTCAGGTTGAGCGAACCGACGCAGAGCAGAACGGTGACGATGACAAAGCCCATCGAGACTTCGTAGGACACCATCTGCGCTGCCGAGCGAAGGGCACCGAGGAACGGGTACTTCGAGTTCGAAGCCCAGCCGCCCATGATGATGCCGTAGACTTCGAGCGACGACACCGCGAAGACGAACAGGATGCCGACATTGATGTTGGCGATCACCCATCCGGCGTTGACCGGGATAACTGCCCAGGTTGCGAGCGCGAGCGTCACGGCAACGAGCGGGGCCAGCAGGAAGACGCCCTTGTTGGCGCCCGCCGGAATGACCGGCTCCTTGAAGACGAACTTCAGTAGGTCGGCGAAGGACTGGAAGAGACCCCAGGGGCCTACGACGTTCGGACCGCGACGCAGCTGAACGGCTGCCCAGATCTTGCGGTCTGCTAGCAGGATGTAGGCGATGAAGACCAGAAGGCAGACGAGCAGCAGAAGGGACTGCCCGATCATGATGGCCGCCGGCCACACATAGGTGGAAACGAAATTATCCATGGTCCCCTGCCCTTACTCTGCCGCGGCCTTGAAATTGTTGCGGGCCAATGCCGAGCACTCTGCCATGACGGCCGAAGCGCGTGCGATCGGGTTCGTCAAATAGAAGTCTTTGACCGGCGACGCAAACAGAGACTTGCCCATCTTCCCGGGTTTTTTCGCCAGTGCAGCAATATCGGCCGAAGAGCCGGCTGCGATCTCGTCGATCTCGGCGAAATGCGGGTAGGCTTCATAGAGCTGGCCACGCAGCTGCGACAGCGAATCGAACGGCAGCTTCTTGCCGAGCACATCGGAAAGTGCACGCAGGATCGCCCAGTCTTCGCGAGCCTCGCCCGGCGCGAAGCCGGCGCGGTTGCCCATCTGGACGCGGCCTTCGGTGTTGACCCAGGTACCCGACTTCTCGGTATAGGTCGCGCCCGGCAGGATGACGTCGGCGTAATGCGCGCCGTTGTCGCCGTGGCTGCCGATATAGACGACGCACTTGGCTGTCTTGGCCGAGAAATCGAGTTCGTCGGCGCCGAGCAGGAAGACGACGTCGAGCGAGGACAGCATCTGACCGGCAGCAACTGACCCCTCGCCCGGCACGAAGCCAAGGTCGAGCGCGCCGACTCGCGAGGCTGCGGTGTGCAGGACACAGAAGCCATTCCACTCATCGGTCACTGCGCCAACATCGGCTGCCAGCTTGGCGGCGTTCGCGAGAACGGCCTGGCCATCAGGGCCCGACAGAGCGCCCTGGCCGATGATGATCATCGGGTTCTTGGCGGCCTTCAGCGTTTCGGCGAAGTTGTTCTTGCCCGAGACAAGCTCGGCCAAAGTCTCGGTGCCGGCACCAAGGTAATCATAGGGGTAACGCAGGTCGCCGCCTTCGCCGATCAGGGCGATCGGCAGGCCACCGCGGCGCCAACGCTTGCGGATGCGGGCGTTCAGAACAGCGGCTTCATAACGCGGGCTTGCACCAACGATGAGGATCGCATCGGCGGCTTCGATGCCTTCGATGCCGGCGTTGAAGACGTAGGTCGAGCGGCCGAGCGACGGATCGAGTGCCGTCCCATCCTGGCGACAGTCGGTATTGCCAGACCCCAGAGCGTTGACGAGCGACTTCAGCGCGAAGATTTCCTCAACGGAAGCGAGGTCACCGGCGACAGCACCGATCTTGTCAGCCGAGGTCGAGGCAACAGCCGACTTGATGGCGGCGAATGCTTCAGCCCAGCTTGCAGGCTGCAGACGGCCATCCTTCTTCACGTAGGGGCGGTCGAGACGCTGGGTCTTCAGGCCATCCCAGATGAAGCGGGTCTTGTCGGAGATCCACTCTTCGTTGATCTGCTCGTTGACGCGCGGCATGATGCGCATCACTTCGCGGCCGCGCGTATCGACGCGGATCGCTGAACCCAGCGCATCCATGACGTCGACCGATTCGGTCTTGTTCAGTTCCCACGGACGGGCCGTGAAGGCGAAAGGCTTGGAGGTCAGCGCGCCGACCGGGCAGAGGTCGACGACATTGCCCTGGAGCTCAGACGTCATTGCCTGCTCGAGATAGGTCGTGATCTCGGCGTCTTCGCCACGGCCGATCAGGCCGAGTTCGGCAATACCGGCCACTTCGGTGGTGAAGCGGACGCAGCGCGTGCAGTGAATGCAGCGGTTCATCACGGTCTTGACCAGCGGTCCGATATACTTGTCTTCGACGGCGCGCTTGTTCTCGGTATAGCGCGAGCTGTCGATACCAAATGCCATGGCCTGGTCCTGCAGGTCGCATTCGCCACCCTGGTCGCAGATCGGGCAATCCAGCGGATGATTGATCAGCAGGAATTCCATCACGCCTTCGCGGGCCTTCTTGACCATCGGCGTGTTGGTGAAGACTTCCGGAAGTTCGCCGTTCGGGCCGCCGCGCACGTCGCGCACGCCCATGGCACAGGAGGCTGCCGGCTTCGGCGGGCCACCCTTCACTTCGACAAGGCACATCCGGCAATTGCCGGCAACCGACAGTCTTTCATGGAAACAAAAGCGCGGAACCTCGGCGCCGGCTTCCTCGCACGCCTGCAACAGCGTGAAATGATCCGGAACCTCGATCTCTTTACCGTCGACCTTCAGCTTTGCCATATTCGCCTTCCTGCCTCACGCTTCCGCGCATCTTGCCGTGGCATTACTGCCGCGACTGACGACCCTCGTCCCTTCCGGATGAAAAGCCGCCCGTTTTATCCCTCAAGCCCAGCGCATCGCCCCCGCGCCGCCGGACCCTAATCTCACTTGCCTGACCGAGCCTTGCCGCCCGCCAATCGGCGCGCCTGGCCTGCCCAGTCGTCTCGCAGCACACGGCCGTCGAGACCCAATTCCTTGTCCAGCGCTGTTAGCGCCGCCTCGTCCATCGCCACCAGATCCTGATAGCGGGTGATGCCCCTGCCCTTCAGGACCTGCTCGACCTTCGGGCCGATACCGTCGATCTTCTTCAGATCGTCGGCCCTGCCGGAGGCCTTTTTCGGCTTCGGTGCCGGAACGGCGACCTCGACCTTCGGTTCAGGCTTTGCCTTGACCTTCGGCGCGGCCGCAGGTTTAGCGACCGCCTTTGCCTTTGGTGCCGGCTTCGGCTTTTCCACCTTGGCGGCGACCGGTTTAGCCGGCGCTTCAGCCTTGGCCTTCACCTTCGACGCGACCGGCTTTTCCGCCTTCACCTTCGCCGGAGTAAGCGCTGGTTCTGACGTTTCAGCCGCCGCCTCGACCTTGGTCTCGGGCTCGGCGACCGAATCAGCCTCCGCCGCCTTGCGTTCTTCTTCCAGCTGCCGCGCAAGCTGGCCTGTCACTTCCATGGCACCCTGGAGGGAGCCGAGGAAAAACTTGCTCATCTGCGCCGCCATGCCGAAGCCGAAGGCGGTTGCGGCGGCCATTGCGGCCGCCGGATTGGTCATCAGGTCGTCGAGACCTTCGGGAGCGCGAGTTTCCGACGCCGGTTCGTCCGGCCCCTTCTTCCCGCCCTTGTCCGAAGAGCTCGTCATCCCTTTTGTCCCTTACTCTGCCGCTTCCATGACCACCCCGTGGGCGATCGCGTTGCGGGTGTACTGGTCGATGCGCTTTTCCATCTCGGGACGGAAATGCTTGATCAGGCCCTGGATCGGCCATGCGGCCGCGTCACCCAACGCACAGATGGTGTGGCCCTCGACCTGCTTCGTCACCTGGAAGAGCATGTCGATTTCACGCTTCTGGGCATTGCCCTTCACCATGCGTTCCATAACGCGCATCATCCAGCCCGTGCCTTCACGGCACGGCGTGCACTGGCCACAGCTCTCGTGCTTGTAGAAGGCCGAGAGGCGCCAGATGGCCTTCACGATATCGGTCGACTTGTCCATGACGATGACAGCGGCGGTGCCGAGGCCGGAGCCCAGCTCGCGCAGACCGTCATAGTCCATGATGGCGTCCTTCATCTGGGCGCCCGGTACGCAAGGTACCGACGAGCCGCCCGGGATGACGGCAAGCAGGTTGTCCCAGCCGCCGCGGATGCCGCCACAGTGCTTTTCGATCAGCTCCTGGAAGGTGATCGACATGGCTTCTTCGACCGTGCACGGCTTGTTGACGTGACCGGAAATCGAAAACAGCTTAGTGCCGGCATTGTTCGGACGACCGAAGCTCGAATACCAGGACGCACCGCGACGCAGGATGGTCGGGGCAACGGCGATCGATTCGACGTTGTTGACCGTGGTCGGGCAGCCGTAGAGACCCATATTGGCCGGGAACGGCGGCTTCAGACGAGGCTGGCCCTTCTTGCCTTCAAGGCTTTCCAGAAGTGCTGTTTCTTCGCCGCAGATGTAAGCGCCGGCGCCGTGATGCACGACGATGTCGATGTCGTAGCCGAGCTTGTTGTTCTTGCCGAGCAGACCGTAGTCGTAGCACTCGTCGATCGCGGCCTGCAGGGCTTCGCGTTCGCGCATGAATTCGCCGCGAACATAGATGAAGGCGTGATGCGCGTTCATGGCGAAGGAGGCGATGACGCAGCCTTCGATCAGGGTGTGCGGATCATGGCGCATGATCTCGCGGTCCTTGCAAGTGCCGGGTTCCGACTCGTCGGCATTGACCACGAGGTAGTGCGGGCGACCGTCCGATTCCTTCGGCATGAAGGACCACTTGAGACCGGTCGGGAAGCCTGCGCCGCCGCGACCGCGAAGACCGGAGGCCTTCATCTCGTTGATGATCCAGTCCCGGCCCTTTTCGAGGATTTGCTTGGTGCCATCCCAGTGGCCACGGCTCATGGCGCCCTTCAGGGACTTGTCCTTGAGGCCGTAGATATTGGTAAAGATGCGATCCTGATCTCTCAACATAACCTAACCTCTCAGCGTGGCTTCTTGCCGAAGACCTTGATGTATTCCGCTTCGCCACCCTTGGCGAGCGCCTTGGCCTGCTTGACCCAGTCGTCCCGCTCGATGCGGCCGTAGAACTTGAGGTAGGTGTCGACCCACTCGCGTTCTGCCTTCTTCCACTTGGCGATCTGATCGAACGTGTAGACGCCGAGGCCGTTCAGTGTCGCTTCGATCTTCGGACCGACGCCCGAGATCATCTTCAGATCATCGGGAGCTGCCGGACGCTCGATGCCTTGAGGACGGTTCTTTTCGTCCATGACCGGAGCGGGAGCCGGTGCAACTTCCTTTTCGACCGGGCGCGCCGTATCGGCGGAATCGCCCTTCTGCTTGACGTTCTCGGCAGCCGCCTTCTTGGCGGTTGCCGGTGTCTTCAGGCTCTTGTCCGTTTCGGGCGCATCGGTCACCGGCTTTGCGGCATTGGCCGGCGGAACCGATGTTTCCTCAGGCTTGGCCGCAGCGGGCGTGTCGCTGAAGCGGATCGGCTGGATGTCACCGGTCAGCGTCGTCGGACCACCAACGGGTGCCGAGAAGATTCGATCAACCTGCGGACCCGGCTTGACGTCGGAGCCCTTGCCTGCGGCAAAGCGATCGATGATGTGCTCGAGCTGGGTCACGGTCAGGTCTTCATAGGCGTCCTTGAAGATCATCACCATTGGCGCATTGACGCAGGCGCCCTGACACTCAACCTCTTCCCAGGAAAGCGTGCCGTCGGCGTTGCGCTCGAAGGGCTCCGGATGGATCTTCGACTTGCAGACGTGGATCAGATCTTCCGCACCGCGCAGCATGCAAGGCGTCGTGCCGCAGACCTGGATATGGGCCCGGGTACCGACAGGCTTCAGCTGGAACTGGGTGTAGAAGGTCGCGACTTCCAGGACGCGGATGTAAGCCATGTCGAGCTTTTCAGCGACATACTCGATCGCAGCCTTGGTGACCCAGCCTTCCTGTTCCTGTGCGCGCATCAGCAGCGGAATGACAGCCGATTGCTGGCGCCCCGCCGGATACTTGCGAATGGTGGCCTCAGCCCAGGTGGCGTTTTCCGGATTGAAGGAAAACGCTGCGGGCTGGAATTGCTCTTCGGCTAGTCGACGAACGGACATACTTCCTCACGCCTTGTCTCAGTTTATGGAACCACACCGCGTATTCGTCACATTGGCGAATTCGCAGGCATAGGCCGAATTGTCTTTCTGAACGAATACGAAGAGCTTCGAGCCGGTCCAGCTGGAGCTTTTAATCTCGTATCCATCCTGGATCAGCTTGGCCATCGATACTGTCTCGCGCGACGATACGTTACCCTGTTCCTGGGCCACCACCTGGGTGGCACCGAGACAGATCAACGTTGCGGCAAGTACCTTCAGCATCAGCGGTCAACTTCCCCGAACACGATGTCGAGCGAGCCGAGGATTGCCGAGACGTCGGCCAGCTGGTGGCCGCGGCACAGGAAATCCATGGCCTGCAGATGTGCGTAACCCGGGGCGCGGATCTTGCAGCGATAGGGCTTATTTGTGCCGTCGGAGACGAGGAAGACGCCGAACTCGCCCTTGGGGGCTTCGACAGCGGCATAAACCTCACCGGCCGGCACATGATAGCCTTCCGTGTAGAGCTTGAAGTGGTGGATCAGGCCTTCCATAGAACGCTTCATCTCGCCACGCTTCGGCGGAACGACCTTGCCGTCCAGCGACGAAACCGGGCCGGTCTTGGCATCGCCGAGCAGACGGTTGACGCACTGCTTCATGATCTTCACCGACTCGCGCATTTCGAACATGCGGATCAGGTAACGATCGTAGCAGTCGCCGTTCTTGCCGACCATGATGTCGAAGTCGAGATCGGCATAGCACTCGTAGGGCTGCGACTTGCGCAGATCCCAGGCAGCGCCCGAACCGCGGACCATCACGCCCGAGAAGCCCCAGGCCCAGCAGTCATCCAGGCTGACAACGCCGATATCGACGTTACGCTGCTTGAAGATGCGGTTGCCGGTGAGAAGATCGTCGATGTCGTCGAGCTTTTCCGGGAACTGGTCGCACCACTTGCCGATATCCTCGACGAGATCATGCGGCAGATCCTGATGGATGCCACCCGGACGGATATAGGCGGCGTGCATGCGGGCACCGGAGGCGCGCTCGTAGAACACCATCAGCTTTTCGCGCTCTTCGAAGCCCCAGAGGGGCGGCGTCAGCGCGCCGACGTCCATGGCCTGCGTCGTGACGTTAAGGAGGTGCGAGAGGATACGGCCGATTTCCGAATAGAGAACGCGGATCAGCTGACCACGGATCGGGATCTGGATGTCGAGGAGCTTTTCGACGGCCAGCGAATAGGCATGTTCCTGGTTCATCGGCGCGACATAGTCGAGACGATCGAAATAGGGCAGCGCCTGCAGATAGGTCTTGGTCTCGATCAGCTTCTCGGTGCCGCGATGCAGCAGGCCGATATGCGGATCGACGCGCTCGACGATTTCACCGTCAAGCTCCAGCACGAGGCGCAGAACGCCGTGGGCGGCCGGATGCTGCGGACCGAAGTTAATGTTGAAGTTGCGGACGTTGTGTTCGTTCATGGTCTCTGCCCTTCCGCTCACTTGGCCGCTTTTTCATCGCCGGGCAGCACGTAATCCGTGCCTTCCCAGGGCGAGAGGAAGTCGAAATTGCGGAATTCCTGCTTGAGCTCCACCGGTTCGTAGACGACGCGCTTGGCGTTGTCGTCGTAGCGAACTTCGACGAAACCGGTCGTGGGGAAGTCCTTGCGCAGCGGATGGCCTTCGAAGCCGTAGTCGGTAAGGATACGACGCAGGTCCGGATGATCCGTGAAGAGGATGCCGTACATGTCCCAGGTTTCGCGCTCGAACCAATCAGCGCCGGGGAAAACCGAACAGGCGGACGGGACCGGCTTGAACTCGCCGGTCGCGACCTTGATGCGGATGCGCAGGTTCTGGCGCGGCGACAGCAGGTGGTAGACCACGTCGAAGCGGTCTTCGCGCTTCGGGTAGTCGACGCCGCAGATGTCGATCAGGTTGACGAAGCCGCACTGGACGTCGTCGCGCAGGAAGGTCAGGAGCGAGATCAGGTTTTCCGACTTCGCCGTCAGCGACAGCTCGCCGAAACGGATTTCGCTCGACGCGATCAGCGCACCGCGCATCTCTGCGAGGTAGGAGGCAAGCTCGTTCAGGGCTTCACTCATGTTTTCAGTCCCTTCGCCTTACCGCTCGATCGTGCCCGTGCGCCGGATCTTCTTCTGCAGGAGCATCACGCCATATAGCAGAGCTTCTGCCGTGGGGGGACAGCCCGGCACGTAGATATCGACCGGCACGACGCGGTCGCAGCCGCGCACGACGGAATAGGAATAATGGTAGTAGCCGCCGCCATTGGCGCAGGAACCCATCGAGATCACGTAACGCGGTTCCGGCATCTGGTCATAGACCTTGCGGAGCGCGGGCGCCATCTTGTTGGTCAGCGTGCCGGCGACGATCATGACGTCGGACTGACGCGGTGAGGCGCGCGGCGCAAAGCCGAAGCGCTCTGCGTCGTAACGCGGCATGGAGAGCTGCATCATTTCGACGGCGCAGCAGGCCAGACCAAAGGTCATCCACATCAGGGAGCCAGTACGGGCCCAGTTGATCAGCTCGTCGGTCGAGGTGACCAGAAAGCCCTTGTCGGCGAGCTCGTTGTTGATCTCGCCGAAGAAGCGGTCATCGGCGCCGATTGGCTTGCCGGTGTTGGGATCGATGATACCCTTCGCCTGCGGCGCGATCATCGTCGTATCGGACTGGATCACTCCCATTCGAGCGCCCCCTTCTTCCATTCATAGATAAAGCCGACGGTGAGAACACCGAGGAAAACCATCATCGACCAAAAGCCGAACCAGCCGATCTCACCGAATGAGACTGCCCAAGGGAACAGGAAGGCGACTTCGAGGTCGAAGATGATGAAGAGAATCGACACCAGGTAGAAGCGGATGTCGAACTTCATGCGGGCATCGTCAAACGCATTGAAGCCGCACTCGTAGGCCGAAAGCTTCTCCGAATCGGGCGCCTTGTAAGCCACGGCAAACGGCGCCACCAAAAGCGCGATACCGATAATCAAGGATATGCCGATGAAGATGGCGATCGGAAGGTAAGAACCGAGCAGTTCAGTCATCATATCACCCTGCTTGTCTCGCATGCCATGAGGCATCTAGGGCGGAGTCGACAAGCCGTAAAGAGAGTTGCAACGCGCCGTGGTTAGCGCAGGCAGCCACCCAGCGCAAGTCCAACCAAAGCCTTTTCACCCGATACCGGAGAGCACCTTACCAGCGGGTAAAATGCCTGTCTCGCGCAATCGCGCGTGCAGTGCAAAAAGACACAGCAATGATGCCGGCGCCAGAGGCGCAAGTCATCAGAAAATCACCTGGAGAAAAGAAGTGGCGCGAGTGACGGGGCTCGAACCCGCGACCTCCGGCGTGACAGGCCGGCACTCTAACCGACTGAGCTACACCCGCGCATTTCATGGGGTTGGCCCCATGTCTTCGCTGCCTTAAGCAGCATGCCCTGAAGGCTTTGGAATGGCGCGAGTGACGGGGCTCGAACCCGCGACCTCCGGCGTGACAGGCCGGCACTCTAACCAACTGAGCTACACCCGCGCATTTCCAAATCGGGGTTCAAGGCGATCCCCGTCGAGCGGCTTGCCGTTCGATGAGCGGCTCTCTACGGGGTTCATCTGGAGGTGTCAAGCAGCTTTCAAGACAAAACCGTGACCGCCCGATTTTTTGCCCAGCCCCCTCCCCCGGGCTTTCAAAGAGCCTGCGGTTCGCGACAACGCGCCGCAGGCGGAGAACAAGGATTCTCGTCGCTTATCCACATGGCGCAGATGGCCGGATGACAAAAAAACAAAAAATCTGCACAAACGCTCTTGCAGATTTTGCGCGATCCGCATAGATCACGGCCACCGACGCGGCGGACATGATCCGGTCAGCGCACGGGCGATTAGCTCAGTTGGTAGAGCGCCTCGTTTACACCGAGGATGTCGGGAGTTCGAGTCTCTCATCGCCCACCATTTTTCCTTCACACTGCATGCTGTTGGTTCGCTTATGCTTCCTGCGCGTTGCGTTAAGCTATCGGCTAGTGTGTCTTTCTCCGCAAAACGCAAAACGGACGACACCCTTCGGTCCCGTCCGTTCGCTGATGTCTATGTGGGGCGAACGATTCGTCGGCCCCTTTCTCGCCCTCAGTCCTGCGCGAGGACGATCACCATGTCCTTCTCTGTGTAAGCCAGCAGCTCTAAACGGTTCGGGTTCACGACGACGCCGCCGAGATTGCGCTCATCTGCATCCCCTGCCCGCTGGCGGCGGTGGCCGATGGCGATTTCGCCGCGACGGAGCGCCGAGAGGGCGACCGTGAAGAAATTCACAGGCTGCGAGATATCCACATAGTCGCTCATGGGGCGCATGTAGATCTCGGAGCCTTCGACATCCAGCAACTCATCGAAGATCGCCGCCATGAACTCGTTCTCGGAGGCCTGGGCCAGCATCAAGCTGACCAGCTTGTTGCTGACGACGAAATCGTCGGCGCGGGTGACTTCCGCAAGCTCGCGGTTGCGGACATCCGTCATCTCGCTCACTACATTGATGTGGAGGCCGGCGCGCTCGGCGATCTTGCGCAGGTGCAGGAGCGTGATCAAGGTGCGGGTATCGGCCGATTGCATCGACATGTCGTCGCTGTAACCCAGCACCAGCACGTGATCGTAGGACGGGATGTCGAGCGCTTCGAGTGCCGACCGGCTGCTGGTGTCGATCACCACATGCGAGACGCTCATATTGTCGTTCGGCAAGGTCAGCGCGGCGATATCGGCCTCGAATTTCGGCGTGCTGGCAGCCACCGTGAGAACGGATCCCGGGGCGACATAGCGACCGAGCTCGGACGCGATAATCGGACCACGGCGGTTCCAGCCGAGGACCAGCGTACGTTCTGCGGTCGGGGCTTGAGGAGTAGCCTGCAGGATCGCGCCCTGGGCAATCTGCGGGGCGCCGTTCCAGGTCTGAATGGATGCGTCGTCCTCGGCGATGATCACCAGCCGCTCACCGGAAGCGATCGTGCGATTCGGAGACGGATTGAGATGGATCTTGCCCTCTGCATCGCAGATGCCGATCAGGGTGCTCGTCTCGTAAGACATCACCGCCGCACCGAATGGCTTGCCCTCGAGGGCCGGCTGGGGAAGCGTGTAGATCTCGCAGCCGTCGAAATCGAGCAGTTCGGTATAGACTGCGGACAGGCCCGACTGGCGGCTCGTATGCACGACGATCCGGGAAATGAGATCGTCGGCCAGCACCAGCTGCAACTCGTTGCCGCCAACGATTCGCGCGACCTCCGTATTCTGCGCATCACGGATCTCGCCCGCGATCATGTAAGGCTCAGGGCGGCGGTTGGGGTCGTTCACCAGAGCGAGAACCGACTTGATGACCTGGGAATCCGGGTCCTCGCTCTCCGGCGAGAGCACGATGATCGAGCGGGACGTGTGCGGGTTGACGATCGACAGATCGAAGAGATCGGTCGGGTCGCCGCTGCGGCAGATGATCTTGGTGTTCTTGAGATCGCCCACCTTGTCGGCGATCTCCTCCTCCATCTCCACCTTGTCCTTGTTTGCCATGATGACAATGCGCGGACGGTGGCGGCTCTGGTTAGCGATGACGAGCTCGGAAATGACGTCGAAAATCGAGGCCGACCAGTTGAGGATGATGGTGTGGTCGCTTTCAAGGACGCGCGAGCGGCCCTTGCGCAATTCGTCGAGCTTGTTTTCGAGGCCTGAGCTGATGACACCGATCAAGGCTGAGAAGACGAAGATGCCGGCCAGCGTCACGACCAGTGCGACGAGCCGGAAGCCCCAACCCTGGTCGCCGCCCATGGTGCCTGCATCGAAGGTTCGCATCAGCGATTCCCAGGTGCCTTCGATGAAGCTCACCGGTTCGCCACCTTCCGGCGCAATGCCGGTAAGCGCAAGGAAGGCGCCAGCCAGGCTGATCACCACCAGCGAGATCAGCGCCAGCCAGCCAATCAGTGCGATCGCACCACCGGCCATGCTCTTGTCGAACTCATAGCGCAACCGCGCGCGCCAGCCTGCACTCGTCTTCTTCGTCATATTTCGACCCCCTGATGGAACGTAGAAAGCCGGGATCGCAGGCGGGCCGTTAACATTCGGTGAGAATGGGAAGCTGGGTGGCCGATGGACCCTGAAAAAGTCACAGGCGCGTGAGTTGCTGGTGATCAAGAGGCTGCCGGCAAATGCGAGACCCACGAAAAAGACCCGCAGACTTGCATCTGCGGGTCCACAAATTTCCAAAGCCTCTCGAGCCTTACTTGCCGCCGATCGGGCGGGTCGCGGCTGCCTTTTCGACCATGGCAGTGACTTCTGCACGGCGGGCACCCTGAAGCGGCATGCGCGGCATGCGGACGCGTTCGGAGCCGCGGCCCATGATCTGTTCGGCGAGCTTGATCGACTGGACGAGGTCATGCTCGGCATCGAGATGCAGAAGCGGCATGAACCAGCGGTAGATGCGGCGGGCTTCCATCCAGTCGCCACGGTCGGCGGCAGCGACCAGCGCCACCGATTCGGCCGGGAAGGCGCTGGTGAGGCCGGAGACCCAGCCCTTGGCACCGAGCATCAGGCCTTCGAGCGCCACGTCGTCGAGGCCGGCGAAGATGTCGTAGCGGTCACCGAAGGCGTTGATCAGGTCGGTGAAACGGCGCGGATCGGGCGCGCTTTCCTTGACGGCCTTGATGTTCTTCACGCCGTCGAGCGCTTCCAGCACTTCCGCGCCGATGTTGACGCGGTAGGCCGGCGGGTTGTTGTAGAGCATGATCGGCAGGCCGGTCGCGTCTGCCACCGTCTTGAAATGGGCAATCAGTTCATGCGGCTTCGGCACGTAGACCATGGCCGGCAGCAGCATCAGGCCATCGGCACCGATCTTTTCCGCATCGCGGGCATAGGCCGAGGCGCGGCGGGTGTCGAATTCCGACACGCCGGTGACGATCGGCACACGGCCATTCACCACCTCGACGGCGGCCTTCAAGATGGTGCGCTTCTCTTCCGGATCGAGCGAGTTGTTCTCGCCGCAGGTGCCCATGACGATCAGGCCATTGACGCCGTCGTTGACGAGGGCGTCGAGCACGCGCTGGGTGGCGTCGATGTCGACAGAGAAATCTTCATGGAATTGAGTCGTTGCGGCGGGGAAAACGCCGTGCCAGCCAGTGGTCATGGGAAGCTCCTGTTGATGATGTGAATTCACCGTATACAGTTTGTCGACAAAAGCAAGGGGCGTGTTTCAGGGACTGCTGAAACGGTTGATTAGCGGGGTCAGAGGTTCGGGAGTTTGGCGGCTGCAGTGATGTTGCGCGCCACGTAATCCTGGATCTGGCGGACGATCTGGTCGGCATGGGCGATCGACAGCCTGTCCGCCTCCTCCACATCCCCTAATCGGATCGCCTCGATGATCTTCTCATGCTCCTCGACATAGCGGCGCGGCAGACGGTCATCGAAGGTCTGATAGTAGAGGCGCAGGATCCGGCGCCCCTCGTCGAGCAGGCGGGCGAAGAAGGATGTATAATAGGGATTGCCGGCACGTTCGGCGATGGCGACGTGGAATTCCCTGTTCGCCTCGATCATGGCAAAGGCGTCCTGCGCCTCGACCGCCTGCGCGAAGGCCTCCTGGTGGCGGACGATCTCTGACATCCATGCCTCGCCGGAGCGCTGGGCAGCCCCCCGCGTGGTGACGCGGTACATCAGGCAGAGCGCCTCGAAATAGGTCGGCAGGCTGGAGAAATCGATTACGGCGACGATCGTGTTGCGATTGGGCAGGCTCGTGACCAAGCCTTCGGAGGTCAGCCTCAGCAGCGCTTCGCGAATCGGTGTGCGCGACATGCCGAAATGTTCGGAGAGACGCGTTTCGTCGAGCGGGCTGCCCGGTGGGCGCTCCATGGTCAGGATTTCGTGGCGCAGCGCCTTGTAGACCGATTCGGTGCCAGAGCCGCGGGCGCGCGGCCCCTCGCCTTTCATGGTCTCGGTGTCTGCGCTGCTTGCCTCGTCCATGCCTGTCGTCCCGCTCTATCGGCAACCGCCGCAGCCTACCGTTCGGCGCCAGAACAGCTGTTAACGGTCACGAAAGTCAAGGCTGGCATTCACGGGACAGAGTGAGGCCCTTACCCCTGCAGTTCGGGGCGAGCCTCGAGATACCATTCGACGAAGGCCTTTACGCCGTCTTCGAGCTTCGTGGTCGGCGTGTAGCCGGTCAACGCCTGCAGGAGATCCGGGGCCGCATAGGTGCGCGGCACGTCGCCCTTCTGCATCGGCAGCATGTGGCGGATCGCGGACTGGCCGAGCGCCTTTTCCACCAATGCGACGAAGTCCATCAGGTTTTCCGGCTGGCCGCCGCCGATATTGACCAGG
The DNA here is from genome assembly GCF_056323085.1 of Allorhizobium sp. nf9_anc. NCBI lineage: Bacteria > Pseudomonadati > Pseudomonadota > Alphaproteobacteria > Hyphomicrobiales > Rhizobiaceae > Allorhizobium > Allorhizobium sp. nf9_anc. The sequence goes on from NZ_CM150481.1 coordinate 2,162,964, forward strand.
CGGAACGGCGCCTGGCGGGAGAGCGTCTCGATCCCATCATCGGCAACGCGATTTGATTCGTCCGGGATGACATGCGAGATTCGCACGATCGCCTCGACGAGATCGTCGATATAGGTGAAATCGCGGCTCATCTGGCCTTCACCATAGATCTCGATCGGCTGGTCGTTGAGCATCAGATCGACGAACTTGAAGAGCGCCATGTCAGGCCGGCCCCAGGGGCCATAGACGGTGAAGAAGCGGAAGGCCGTGGTCGGCGTCTTGTAGAGATGGGCATGGGCATGCGCCATCAGCTCCATCGACTTCTTGGTGGCGGCATAGATGGTCAGCGGCTCGTCGGCGCGATCCGTCTCACGGAACGGCACCGTCGGGTTGGCACCGTAGATCGACGAGGTGGAGGCGAGCATCAGGTGCTTGACCTTGTGGCGCTCGGCAAGCTCGATGATGTTGTAGGAGCCCGTAACGTTGGACGTCAGATAGGATTGCGGGTTTTCCAGGCTGTAGCGCACGCCCGCCTGGGCCGCGAGATGGATCACCACATCCGGCTTCGCCATCGCCATGGCTTCTTCGACGGCGCTGCGATCCTCCAGCATCGCGATCACGGGCCGGAAGGCCGGATACTGCGCAAGTGCTGCATGGCGCATCTGCTTGAGCTTGACGTTGTAATAGGGCGTCAGGCCGTCGAAGCCGGTGACCTCATGTCCGTCGGCCAGCAGGCGACGGGCGAGATGAAAACCGATGAAGCCGGCGGTGCCGGTGATGAAATAATGCATGCTCAGTTCTTTGCCTTGCGCTTGCCGATCGGGAAATGGCTGAACCCGTATTTGGCCATTTCGTCCGACTTGTAGATGTTGCGCAGGTCGACGATGACGGGCGCCTTCATCTCCTGCTTCAGGCGGCGGAAATCGAGCGCGCGGAACTCGTCCCATTCGGTGACAACCACGATCGCCTCGGCACCGGACGCGATCTCGTATGGATTCTTGCCGTAGGTCACGGGCCCGAGCACCGCCTTGGCCGCCTCCATGCCTTCGGGGTCGAAGACATGGACGTCAGCGCCGCCGTCGAGAAGGGCCTGGATGATGGTGATGGCCGGGGCATCGCGCATGTCATCGGTATTCGGCTTGAAGGTCAGGCCGAGCACGGCGATCTTCTTGCCGCGGACATTGCCGTCACAGGCGGCGATCACCTTGCGGCCCATGGCGCGCTTGCGGTTGTCGTTGATGGCAACGGTGGTCTCGATCAGCCGCATCGGGCTGCCGAAGTCCTGGGCCGTCTTGACCAGCGCCAGCGTGTCCTTCGGGAAGCAGGAGCCGCCATAGCCGGGACCCGCATGCAGGAACTTGTCGCCAATGCGCTTGTCCATGCCGATGCCCTTGGCGACCTTCTGCACATCCGCGCCGATATGTTCGCAAAGATCGGCGATCTCGTTGATGAAGGTGATCTTCATCGCGAGGAAGGCGTTGGCGGCATATTTGATCAGTTCGGAGGTCCGACGTTCGCAGAAGTAGAGCGGCGCTTCGTTGAGATAGAGCGGACGGTAGACTTCGCGCATGAGTTCGGTGGCGCGTTCGTCGCCCGTGCCGATGACGATGCGGTCGGGACGCTTGAAGTCCGAGATGGCAGCACCTTCGCGGAGGAATTCGGGGTTCGAGACGACAGCGATGTCATTCTCGGGGAATTCCTCACGGAAGATGCGCTCGATCTCGTCACCGGTCCCGACCGGTACCGTGGACTTGGTGACGACCACCGTGAAGCCGGTGACGGCAGCGGCAATCTCGCGGGCGGCGGCGTAGACGTAAGTGAGGTCAGCATGGCCGTCACCACGACGCGAGGGCGTGCCGACGGCGATGAAGACGACATCGGCATTGGCGACCGGACCTGCGAGGTCGAGCGAGAAACTCAGCCGTCCGGAGGCGCGGTTATGCGCTATGATGGCCTCGAGGCCCGGCTCGAAGATCGGCACTTCGCCGCGCTCCAGCGCCTCGACCTTCTCGGTCGACTTGTCGACACAGATCACCTCGTGACCGAAATCCGCCAGACAGGCTCCCGACACCAGGCCGACATAACCCGAACCGATCATCACAATGCGCATTCAACACCTATATCGACCAAATATTGCACCCGAGCCCACGGCTTTGCCGGTTGTGGAGCATAAAACACGACACAGAGATGACAAACCGTGAACGCCAACAGCGTTCTGCGATGAAACTGAACAAAGTAGTCAGTTTGCCGCGCGCCGATAGCTTAAGGTGCCGATCTACCGGCCAGCTACAGATCTGTCAAAGACGCTGGAGCGCTCGGGTCTTGCCTTCAACGCTCGACCGCAGCCTTTGATGGGCCGCCTCATCGAGGGAAAAATTCCACATCAGGGCAATGGCTGCGAGTTTCGGGAGAATGGGCAGGAAGGCATAGAGCGCGGTCAGCGTGGTCAGTGCCTCCGGCGTCTGGGTCGCGGTCTGGTCGCCAATGAAGCCGGCGAGATCGAGGAGCGGGAAGACGATACCTGCGGAAAGGGCGACCGCAAGCTTGGTGATGAAACTCCAGGCGGCGAAATAGAGGCCGGAGCGCTGTTCGCCTGACGAGACCGTATCATTGTCAATGACATCAGCCTGGATCGCCGGGGGCAGCGTCAGATCGAAGCCGAGCAGCAGGCCAGTGACGACGCAGACGACGGTGAAGGCGAGAACATCGCCCTCCCCGAGGAAACCCGCGACCGAGAAAACGGCGCAGGCAAGGATCATCGCGAAGCACCAGGCGCGGTGTTTGCCCAGCCGTTTGGCCGTGGCGACGGCCAGGGGGACGCCTGCGATGGCGCAGAGGAAATAGGTGAAGAGCAGCGGGCCCTGCATGGCGGGAGCACCCAGCCGCTGCCCGACGAAATAGATGAAAAGCGATGCGGGGATCGCATTTGCGAAACTGTTCAGCAGGAAGGCGGATGCGAGCCGCAGGAAGGGGCCGTTGGCGCACAGATGGCGGAAGCCTTCCCGCAAGGACAGCTTGCGCCGGGAGAAGTCGACCGGCTCAGCTACATTTGCCACGGCAAGCAGGCCGGCGAGAGGCAGGGCAATGGCGATGAAAACGGCGATCCATGCAAGACCATGGAAACCGACCGCCGTGTCCAGGCCGCCGACGAAGGGCAGCGTGATGGCGATCAACGAGCCGACGAGGGTCGCCCCTTCCCGCCAGGCGGAAAGCTTTACGCGGGCCTGATATCCCGTCGCGAGTTCCGCACCCCAGGCCGTGTAGGGCAGCAGAGACCATGTAGCGCCGATCGAGAGCGCCACGCCCCAGAAGGCGAGATAGCCGATGCCGGCATCTTCGGGAGGCCAGAACAACATGAAAGCCGCGAGCGCCGTCAACGGCGTCGAGATCAGAAAGAAGAAGCGGCGACGACCGAAGCGGGAGCGGACACGATCGGAAAGCCAGCCGAACAGGGGATCGGTGATCGCATCGATCAGGCGGATACCGAGCAGGACGGCCCCAATCGTCGCCAGCGACATGGCGAAGTGGTCGGCATAGAAGGTCGGCAGCACGATGTAGAAGGGAAGCGCGATCGCAGCCATGGGGATCGCCGGAAGCGCGTAAAATGCGAGGCGCGCGGAGGCCGGGGCTTGGTCTGTCATGGGTATCCGATCACTGGTGTGTCTGGAGTGGTCTACGGCTTGTCGGCGCTTCCGGTTTTGCCAGTCCGGCGGCATCGTTCGGAACAGTAGACGACGTTCTCCCAATCCCGCTCCCACTTCTTGCGCCAGGCGAAAGGTTTGCGGCAGACGGGACAGGTTTTCTGGGGCAGATCGCCCTTGCGGATCATCTTCGGCATTCGTGTCTCTCGCTTCCTGTGATGCAATTCGCATCTTGGGCCGAAGCGGATCACTTCAAGACATCCGAGCGGTTGAAGCTTGCCACCCCCTGCCCCACTTGCTAGCTCGAAACCGCAATCACGGGAGAGACATGACGATGCGAGAACATAAATTCGGCCGGACGGAGTTTACCGTCAGCGATATCGGTTTCGGCGCCTGGCAGATCGGCGGATCCTGGGGCGAAGTGTCGGAGGCCGACGGCCGTGCTGCGCTCAATGTGGCCCTGGACGCGGGCATGACCTTCATCGACACGGCAGACGTCTATGGCGACGGTCGTTCGGAGAAGATCATCGCCGAGGTGCTGAAGGCGCGTGGCGGCAAACGGCCCATGGTGGCGTCCAAGGCCGGTCGGAGGCTCAACCCGCATGTGGCTGATGGCTACACCAAGGCCAATATCGAGGCCTTCATCGATCGGTCGCTGCAGAACCTCGAAATCGACAGCCTCGACCTCGTGCAGCTGCACTGCCCGCCGACCGACGTCTACTATCGTCAGGAGATGTTCGAGGGGCTCGAAGAGATCCGCAAGGCCGGCAAGATCAAGCATTACGGTGTGTCGGTCGAAAAGGTCGAGGAAGCGCTCAAGGCGATCGAATATCCGGGCGTCGTCTCGGTGCAGATCATCTTCAACATGTTCCGCCAGCGCCCGGCTGCCCTGTTCTTCCAGGAAGCCAAGCGCCGCAACGTCGCGGTCATTGCGCGCGTGCCGCTGGCAAGCGGTCTGCTTTCGGGCAAGATCAACGCCAACACACAGTTTGCAGCAGAAGACCATCGCAACTTCAACCGCAATGGCGAAGCCTTCGATGTGGGCGAGACCTTTGCGGGCGTTCCCTTCGAGACGGGTCTCGCAGCGGTTGAGGAAGTCCGCAAGCTGGTCCCCGCAGGCGCGTCCATGGCGCAGTTCGCACTCCGCTGGATCCTGATGCACGAGGCCGTCACGGTCGTCATTCCTGGCGCCCGCAACGGCGAGCAGGCCAAGGCAAATGCTGCCGCCTCCGATCTCGCCGCCCTGTCTGCCGATGTCATGGCAGCGTCGCGCGAGGTCTATGAGCGGCTGATCGCGCCGCATGTGCACCATCGCTGGTAAGACGCTAAAGGGTTCAAAGAAAGAGGCCGGGTGAGCGATCACCCGGCCTCTTTTGTTTTACGTGCTCTGATCTTTCGATCAGTTGGTACCCTGCAGGTTCACTTCCCAGAACAAAGTCTCGCCCGAGGAGTCATCCACACCGTCGTTGTCGGTGACGGCGAAGGCCTTGCCCGAGGCGTCGAAGGCGAAGCCTTCGAGCTTGTCGACGACGTAACCGTTCGTGGCGGCCTTCAGGTCCGGGATGAAGTCGTGGACTTCTTCCTTGGTGACCGTCGGCAGCTCTTCGCCGATCTTGGCAGGCTTCAGGTCGGCGATGGCGACGCGGTAGAGCTTCTTCAGCTTCGCATTGTCACCCACCTGGTTGTCGCGCTCGACGATGTAGACATGGTCGCCATGAGCGGTGATTTCCGACAGGCCGACCCAACCTTCGCCAGCAGCCTCGAGCGGATAGCGAACAGCGCCCCATTCCTTGGACTTGGGGTTGTAGGAGAGAAGCTTGACCGAGCCCTTCTCGTCATCGCCCCATTCGCGCTGAACGGCCATCCAGAGCGTCATGTCGTCGCCGGAACCGATCGCGGTGATGCCTTCTAGGCCGAAGCGGGTCTGGCCGGCGAGCAGTTCAGTGGGGAAGCCGATCTCGGCCTTGATCTCACCCTTGGCGTCGACATTGTAGAGACCGTGGCCGACGAGCTTGGCCGGATCGCCTTCCGATGCCAGCCAGAAGCCGCCCTTGCCGTCGAGGGTGATGCCCTCGATGTCGAGCTTCTGGGCCGCAGAGCCACCACGGGTGATCGGCAGCGCCGAGGTGATGACAGCAGGCTTCTGCGAAGCATCGATCGTGAAGATCGACGGCTGCATGGCGTAGAAGCTGTCATTGACGGCGTAGAGCGTGCCTGCCTTTTCGGCATCGCCGACGAGACCCGAGAGAGCGCCCCAGCCGATCGGTGCGCCATCGACCATGGCAGACTGGATCATCGGATAGGCGGGCGTGCCTTCTGCCAGCTCATAGAGCATGACATGCGAACGCGGGCCGCCGTCTTCGCCGAGGTCAACTTCGTTGGCGGTGACCAGCAGGTTGCGCGAGGGGATGGCGACGGCACCTTCCGGGGAGACGCCCGACGGCAGAAGCTGGGTGAGTTCCGGCTCGGCGCCCGTGTCCTTGTAGACAGCGGCGACCGAGGAACGCTCGGCGAGGACGAAGAAGTAGTTCTGATCGCCGAAGGTTGCGGCTTCCAGGCCTTCCGGCTCGACGCCCTTGGAGCGGGCGCGCTTGTCGGGGAAGTGGCCGATCTGGGCGATCGCCATTTCGAGCGAAGCGCCGGCTTCGTAAGTAACCTTGCCGGTCTTGTCGAAGATGGTGAAGCCACGCGAACCGCCGTTCCAGTCACCTTCGTTGGCAACGACCAAGCGGTTATCGTCGAGCCACTTCACGGCGTCAGGCTCGCGCGGAACGCCTTCCTTGGAGCCTGAGAACTTCAGAGCGCCTTCCGACTTGGTGTCGATACCTTCAAGGTCAACGGTGCCGGCGGAGAAATGGGCCTTCACCTCACCCGTCTTGCCGTCAACGATGGCAATGTGGTTGTTTTCCTGCAGCGTGACGGCGATTTCGCCGAGGCTGTTGATCGCGACGAATTCCGGCTCCGGATCATCAGGGGCGACTTCAGCGAGACCGGTCAGTGCGACGCGCTTCATGGTACCGCAATCGGCAACGCCGTCCTTCAGCGAGATGATGACGAGGTCGCCGGCCGGCATCTGTGGCAGGGCGCCGTCGTTGACTTCCTCGTCACGCTCGTTCTCAATCGCGATCGCGACGAAAGAGCCGTCCTTGGAAACGGCAACAGAATCCGGCTGACCGCCGATGTCGCAGGTGGCGTCGATCGCCTTGGAGGCGATGTCGACGACAGCGAGCTTGCCCGACGGGCTGGTGAAGCTCTCGGACGTGTTCACGCCGACAAGAACCTTAGCGCCAGCCACGTAAACGGATGTCGGCTCGCCGTCCATCATCAAAGCGCCGGCAGCCTTCGGTGCCTTTGCGTCGGTGATGTCGATGAAGCCGATGCCGCCGAGCGGGCTGTCGGAATAGATCAGCGTGTTGCCGTCTTCCGAGGCCGTGATGATCTCGGCCGAGGTCGTCGAGAGCTTTTCCTTGTCGGCCGGCAGGTTGGCGGCGACGGGGAAAGTGGCGATACGGTTGAAGACCTGTTCGGCAGCGGCCGGCAGGGCCACGGATGCAAAGAGCGCCGCCGTCAGGGCGACGCGGGAGAGACCATGGGTCATCGGGAAACCTCCAGTATCCAGAAATGGAACAAGAGGTTTCTGAGCCAGTCCGATGACAGTCGGATGACAGCACGATGTCGATCCGACATTTACCTGCTGATCAGGCTGGCGATGTTTCCTTGCCCGCCTCACGCAGCATCAGGAACAGCGACGCACCGAGGATGAGCAGCGCGCCGAGCCACAGATAGCCGCTCGGTGCATAGCCGAAAACGATCCAGCCGGCGAAGACATTGAGTGGCAGTTTCAGATCGTCAAACGGCTGCACATAGGCCGCATCGGCAGCGTTGTAGGCGAGCGTCAGCAGATACTGGCCGAGGGCTGTGAGGAGGCCTGCGCCCAGAAGCAGCCAGAGTGTCAGCCCCTCCGGCACGACGAAGCCACCCGCGACCGCCAGGCCGGCATTGATCGGGGTCAGCAGAACCAGAAGCCAGACGGTCACGGTTTCCGGCGCCTCGTAATGGGTGAGGTTCTTCATGATCAGAGACGAGCCACCCCAAAGCAGCGCGGAGAGCACCGGCAGGAGGGCTGCCAGGGTGAACGTGTCCGACCATGGCTGGAGGATGATCATTGCACCGACAAAGCCCGTCAGCGTCGCCAGCCAACGGTCGCGACCGACGGTCTCACCAAGGAAGAGGCGTGCGCCGATGATGATGAAGAAGGGCGAGGTCATGACGAGCGCGATGGCCTGCCAGATCGGCACGGTGGCAAGGCCCGTCACCCAGGCTTGAACGCCGAAGGCGGCGAGCAGGACGCGCAGGATGTGGCGGACCGGATAGGCGGTCTTCATGGCGCGCAGGCCGAGCCGGAAGAGCAGCGGAAGAGAGAGGACGAGAGCAAAGCCGTATTGCCAGAAGGCGGTCGAGGCCGGCGGAAAGCCGAGCGTCATCGAGAGCCACTGCGTGACGACATTGAGAATGGCAAAGGCAACGCCTGCCAAAACCATAAATCCGGCACCGACAACGGCCCGGGAGCGCAGAATTGAAACCGAGCTCTGATTCATGTCATTTTTCCTTAATCCAAAGGACCAACACAAATCAGGACAGATGAGGACGCTAAGACCGGCCCCGAACGGGGAACGGCAGCACGCAGCAGGGCCCACACCGGATCCGAGGAACCGACGAAGGCACAGCCTGACCTCATTCTCTTTCATCCGGACTTTAACCGTCGGCTCCGGAGTTACACCGGATCTGCTGACCCTGCCCTCCCCTTGAGGAGAAACAGGCGCTCGCGGGCTTGGGGCTACCCCTTTACCGCCGGTGGGGAGTTTCACCCCGCCCTGAGAACGAATGCCGGACAATCCGGCGCAATAGAAATATGACAGCCCATGCTGCAGCGCAAGAGCGCAAAAAGAAAGCCCGGCACGGGGCCGGGCTCACCAGAGATGTCAGCTGACCATCGGCACCGAAGGGTGGCGACGGTCACGACGGATCAGCTGTTGACAGCGTCCTTCAGGCCCTTGCCGGCCGTGAACTTCGGGACGTTACGAGCCGGGATATCGACTTCAGCGCCGGTGGACGGGTTGCGGCCCTTGGAGGCTTCGCGACGGGCGACGGTGAAGGCGCCGAAGCCAGCGAGACGAATGTCGCCGCCGTTCTTCAGTTCAGCCTGGACCGTTTCAAAAACGGCATCAACGGCAGAGGCTGCGTCAGCCTTGGTGAGGCCAGCCTTCTCGGCGACCGCGGATACGAGTTCGTTCTTGTTCATGTTTCCACCCTTTCTGATTGGTATGAAACGACTCAAATGATTAAGTCGGGCGGAGAATACGAAAGCTTCTGCCCTTCGCAACTCAAAAGCACCCGAAAGCCCCGGAAAACAAGCCTTTTAAGCGGCTTTTCACAAAAAAGGCTGGCAAAAATGCCAGCCTTTTTGTCGGTTTTGGAGCTTTGTGGCTCACTTATGGCAGAATTGCCTCAGTGAGCGACTGTTGCACCGGTTTCGTCGGTTCCATCAACCACGCCGATTGCCGGCGTTTCGACGGTTCCGTCCCATTCAATCGGTTCAGGCACGCGAACCAGCGCATGACGGATCACCTCGCCCATACGGGACACAGGGATGATCTCCATGTTGTTCTTCACGTTGTCCGGGATGTCTGCCAAATCCTTGGCGTTCTCTTCCGGGATCAGAACCTTCTTGATGCCACCACGAAGTGCTGCGAGCAGCTTTTCCTTGAGGCCACCGATCGGCAGGACGCGGCCACGCAATGTGACTTCGCCCGTCATTGCGACATCCTTCGAGACCGGAATGCCGGTCATGATGGAGACGATGGCGGTTGCCATGGCGATACCGGCCGACGGACCATCCTTCGGAGTTGCACCTTCCGGCACGTGGACGTGGATGTCCGACTTGTCGAAGCGCGGAGGCTCAATGCCGAAATCGACGGCGCGCGCACGGACATAGGATGCCGCAGCGGAAATCGATTCCTTCATCACTTCCTTCAGGTTGCCCGTGACCGTCATGCGGCCCTTGCCGGGCATCATGACGCCTTCGATGGTGAGCAGTTCGCCGCCCACTTCCGTCCAGGCAAGACCCGTGACAACGCCCACCTGGTCTTCGCCCTCGGCTTCGCCGTGGCGGAAGCGCGGAACGCCCAGGTATTCGTTGATGTTCTCACCGGTCACGGCAACCGAGGTCACCTTGCCCTTGATGATTTCGGTGACGGCCTTACGGGCGAGCTTCATCAGCTCGCGCTCGAAGGAACGCACGCCGGCTTCGCGGGTATACTGCTGGATGATCGCCATGATCGCCGAATCCGCCACGGAGAACTCTTCCGGACGCAGGGCGTGTTCCTTGATCGCCTTGGGCAGCAGGTGCCGCTTGGCGATCTCGAGCTTCTCATCCTCGGTGTAACCGGCAATACGGATGATCTCCATACGGTCCATCAGCGGACCCGGGATGTTCAGCGTGTTGGCGGTCGTCACGAACATGACGTTCGACAGGTCATATTCCACTTCGAGATAGTGGTCCATGAAGGTCGAGTTCTGTTCCGGATCCAGCACCTCGAGCAGAGCCGACGAAGGGTCGCCACGGAAATCCATGCCCATCTTGTCGATCTCGTCGAGCAGGAAGAGCGGGTTGGACTTCTTGGCCTTCTTCATCGACTGCACGATCTTGCCGGGCATGGAGCCGATATAGGTCCGGCGGTGACCGCGGATCTCGGCTTCGTCACGGACGCCACCGAGGGCCATGCGCACGTATTCGCGGCCGGTCGCCTTGGCGATCGACTTGGCGAGCGAGGTCTTGCCGACGCCCGGAGGGCCGACGAGGCACAGGATCGGGCCTTTCAACTTCGTCGCACGGGCCTGGACGGCCAGATATTCGACGATGCGTTCCTTGACCTTGTCGAGACCGAAATGGTCCTCATCGAGGGTCTTTTCAGCCGCGTTGAGGTCGATCTTGACCTTCGACTTCTTGCCCCAGGGAAGGCCCAGCAGCCAGTCGAGATAGTTGCGCACGACGGTGGCTTCCGCCGACATCGGGCTCATGTGACGCAGCTTCTTCAGCTCGGCATCGGCCTTTTCCTTGGCTTCCTTGGAAAGCTTGGTCTTGGCGATGCGCTCTTCCAGTTCGGCCATCTCGTCACGGCCGTCTTCGCCGTCGCCGAGTTCCTTCTGGATCGCCTTCATCTGTTCGTTGAGGTAGTACTCGCGCTGGGTCTTCTCCATCTGGCGCTTGACGCGCGAGCGGATACGCTTCTCGACCTGGAGAACGGAGATCTCGCCTTCCATGAAGCCGAGCGCCTTTTCAAGGCGCGTCTTCACGCTCACCGTTTCCAGCATTTCCTGCTTTTCGGTGATCTTGATAGAGAGATGCGAGGCGACCGTGTCGGCAAGCTTCGAGTAATCCTCGATCTGGCTTGCGGCACCGACAACCTCGGGAGAGATCTTCTTGTTCAGCTTCACGTAGTTCTCGAACTCCGAGACCACCGAGCGAGACAGGGCCTCGATCTCGACGGCATCTTCATCCGGCTCTGCCAGGATACGGGCCTTCGCCTCGTAGTAATCTTCGCGGGCCGTGTAGGCCTCGACCTTGGCGCGCGCACGTCCTTCGATCAGCACCTTCACGGTGCCGTCGGGCAGCTTCAGGAGCTGGAGGACATTGGCGACGGTGCCGACTTCGTAGATGGCGTCCGGGGCCGGATCGTCGTCACTGGCATTGATCTGCGTGGCCAGCATGATCTGCTTGTCGGAGCCCATCACCTCTTCCAGAGCGCGAATGGACTTTTCACGGCCGACGAACAGCGGAACGATCATGTGAGGAAACACCACGATGTCGCGCAGAGGCAGCACCGGATAGGTGTTCACCTCGTTTGCAGCTGACGTATTCGTCATTTCACTTCCTTTCAAACGTCCCGGGGAAACCGGGACTCCATGCCGACCCAGAAGAGGCGTCAGGCATATTTTTCGATCCTCCAACAAGTGGAGTGGCGTTCCCGCCAATTCAAGCCTGCTGCCCGTGCCCAACCCGAATCTGTGACATCAGCATGACAGACCCTGCCCGCTTTCACACTACATTGCGGACCTGATGCGAACCATGCGCGTCACTTCGTCGCCTGAAAGGCAGCCGGTCGTCGCATGGATGATCGGGGACGCGGATACGCGGTTAACGGCGACGCAGAACTCAAGCGTTCACTCACCCCTGTTCTAGCCCAATCGACGGGCCTGACAACAGCGGAATACCGTAAATGGACAAGGGGTCCGGAGATAACCACAGGCAGCACCAAAAAAGATCGTCTGAAACGGAAAAGCCCGCCACAAGGGCGGGCTTTTCGCTGCAATCGATCCGGACCGATCAGGCGGAGGCGTTGGCCTTCTCTTCCTGGCGATCGGCATAGATGTAGAGCGGGCGGGAATTGCCGTTGACGACGTCGTCGGAGATGACGACTTCGCGAACGCCTTCCAGTTCCGGCAGTTCGAACATCGTGTCAAGCAGGATCTTTTCCATGATCGAGCGAAGACCACGGGCGCCGGTCTTGCGTGTGATCGCCTTGCGGGCGATCTCGCGAAGTGCGTCCTCGTGGAACGTCAGTTCCACGTCTTCCATCTCGAACAGGCGCTGGTACTGCTTGACGAGCGCGTTCTTTGGCTCCGACAGGATCTGGATCAGCGCATCCTCGTCCAGATCTTCGAGCGTTGCCAGAACCGGCAGACGACCGATGAATTCCGGGATGAGGCCGAACTTGACCAGGTCTTCCGGCTCCAGTTCGCGCAGGACTTCGCCAACGCGACGATCGTCTTCCGCCTTCACCGTTGCGCCAAAACCGATCGAGGTCTTTTCGCCACGGGCAGAGATGATCTTGTCGAGGCCGGCAAATGCGCCGCCGCAGATGAACAGGATGTTGGTCGTATCCACCTGCAGGAATTCCTGCTGCGGATGCTTGCGGCCACCCTGCGGAGGAACGGAGGCAACCGTACCTTCCATGATCTTCAGAAGCGCCTGCTGAACGCCCTCGCCTGACACGTCGCGGGTGATCGAAGGATTGTCCGACTTGCGGGAGATCTTGTCGACTTCGTCGATGTAGACGATGCCGCGCTGGGCGCGCTCGACATTGTAGTCCGCGGACTGAAGGAGCTTCAGGATGATGTTTTCGACGTCTTCACCGACATAACCGGCTTCGGTCAGGGTCGTGGCATCCGCCATGGTGAAGGGCACGTCGATGATGCGGGCCAGCGTCTGGGCAAGATAGGTCTTGCCGCAGCCGGTCGGGCCGACGAGCATGATGTTCGACTTCGCCAGTTCGACGTCACCGCCCTTTGAGGCGTGCGAGAGGCGCTTGTAGTGGTTGTGCACGGCCACAGACAGGATCTTCTTCGCCTGCTTCTGACCGATCACGTATTCGTCGAGGATCTTTATGATGTCCTGCGGCGTGGGAACGCCGTCGCGGGACTTGACCATCGAAGACTTGTTCTCTTCGCGGATGATGTCCATGCAGAGTTCGACGCATTCATCGCAGATGAACACAGTCGGTCCGGCAATCAGCTTGCGGACCTCGTGCTGGCTCTTGCCGCAGAAGGAACAATAAAGGGTATTCTTGGAGTCACCGCCGTTGCTTCCGCTGACTTTGCTCATGTCTTTATCCTTCCAGCACGCCGCGCCACCGCAGTCACGGCAGGGCGGTCACTCACACTGTCCGGTTCCCTCCGCCGCCGTTGGGGGGAACCTCTTCCGATCCGGAGCTACTAGCCGATCCGACCTTGTCGGAGCGGCGGCAACGAAAACTCCCAGTCTCGGCAGACTATGTCACAAAGATTCAACATAGCCTTAATCTTACTATTAGCGCTTTTGCGCCGACTTTAAACCCTGCTTGCCATCACGTCTGCCGGCATCGACCCGATACCGGCATATGGCTCGCCTGGATCAGGCCGACGGCGCAACGCCTTCCATTTCGGCACGCGAGGTCAGGATGCGGTCGATGATACCCCAGTCCTTGGCTTCGCTCGATTCCATGAAGTGGTCACGATCAAGCGTGTTCTCGACTTCGTCATATGTCTTGCCGGTGTGCTTGACATAGACCTCGTTCAGGCGACGCTTCATCTTAATAATGTCACGAGCATGGCGCTCGATGTCGGATGCCTGGCCCTGGAAGCCGCCCGAAGGCTGGTGAACCATGATACGCGAGTTCGGCGTTGCGAAGCGCATGCCCTTTTCGCCAGCGGCGAGCAGCAGCGAACCCATGGACGCGGCCTGACCGATGCAGAGCGTCGATACGGCCGGACGGATGAACTGCATCGTGTCGTAGATCGCCATACCGGAGGTGACGACACCGCCCGGCGAATTGATGTAGATGGCGATTTCCTTCTTCGGGTTCTCGGCTTCGAGGAAGAGAAGCTGGGCGCAGACGAGCGACGCCATCGTGTCTTCGACCGGCCCCGTCAGGAAGATGATCCGCTCCTTCAGCAGTCGAGAAAAGATGTCGTAGGAGCGCTCGCCACGGTTGGTCTGCTCGACGACCATCGGCACCAGAGCGAGAGCGGTATCAACGGGATTTCTCATGTCGGTCCTTTTTAAGCCTCTCCCCGGCACATCCGGTGGCGGGAATCACGTAATCTTTGTCAATCCCTACATAGAGTGTCCGCACCCCGACATTCAAGACATGAGGACCGGATATCCTTAATGGTCGGATTGCGCTCAGCACTGCAGATCCTGAGTTTCCGGCCACGCACCTGCACTACGGGAGGGATCGCGTCGCATCGATGCACAAGAAAAGGCTAACATGGTGAAATTTCGGTAACTCCGCCGACGGCGCAGTTCGAATAACCCACCAAATCCTGCAGGTTTTCATAGTGACTGTTTAACCGGCATGGGCCATTCTGGTGCGATAGTCTACCGAAATCATTTCAGGAACTGCATCGTGATCGACGTGAAGACCGCGTTCTTGCTGTGGGTCGTCCAGACCAGCACGTTCGCAATTCTGCTTATGGCCATTTGGCTGCACGCGCGGGATCACAAGTATTTCCTGTGGTTCGGTATCGGCTTCCTCATCCACGCCAGCGGCCTTGGACTCGTTGGTCTTCGCGGCCAAATCCCGGATTTCATCTCGATCCAGGTCGCCAATACCATCTCGCTTCTCGCCTTCGGCCTCTGGGCCAAGGGGCTTTCGACGCTCGACCATCGCCGGCTCCCGCTGGTTGCCTGGGCTCCGACGCTGGTGTGGTTCCTCGGCAATCTCGTGCCCTTCATCCGCGCCGACTTCGCGCTTCGGGTTTCGCTCTACAATGTCGCGGCGACCCTCGGCTTTGCGATACTCGCCTTCATCGCCGCACGGGCCAGCTTCAGTTCCGGTCGCTACCGCGCCTTCCTGACGATTAACTGGGTGACCCAGGCGGTTGCCTGCGCGGGCTTCGCCGTCTTCGTCGTCTTCCGCCGTCCGACCAGTTTCGCCGATAACTTCGTCGGCGTGTGGATGGGAACGATCGCGCTGATCGGCTTCATCACGTCAGTCGTCATCCTGGCGAAGATCATGATGGACCGGTCGCAGGAGCAGTTGCAGGCGCTGGTCCGGACAGACCCGCTCACGGGCGTGCTGAATAGACGCGGCTTTTCCGAGGCCTATCAGGGACTGGTGGAGAGCTCTCCCCTCGACACGCTCGGGGTCCTGGTTTTCGACCTCGATCACTTCAAGCAGATCAATGATCGGCATGGACACACGACCGGGGACCGCGTGCTGCAGGAATTTGCCGATGTCTGCCTGTCGCTGCTTCCGCAGCGAGCGGTCTTCGCGCGCACCGGCGGCGAGGAATTTGCGGCCGTGCTTGCGATCTCGGAGCCACGGGATGCGGCGCTGTTTGCCGAAACCGTGCGGCTCGCGCTTGCCGACCGCAGCATTCCGACCGGTGAAGAGCCGATCTCGGTCACCACCAGCGTCGGCATCTCGATCAGCCCACTTCGGACGGCCAATCTGGACCATCTCCTGTCGGAGGCGGATCTCGCGCTTTATACGGCGAAGGCGCAGGGGCGAAACCGCACCTCGGTTCGGGCCGGCAACCGGATCGTGACCGTTCCGCCATCCCGCGAAGAGCGCCCCCTCGACGACGTCGACCGCCAGGCCGACCGGCAGGTGGCCATTCTCAATCGCATCTCCGCCGTTGCCCACAAGCTGGACGACTGAGCGCCGCCCCTTCCCCTTGCGCGACGGACTGCAAAGACTAAACAGGACAGCATGACACAGACTTCCTTTCTCTCCATCGATCCGGCCACCCGCCGGGTTTCGCTCGATGCTCGTGATCCCGCCTTCTATGGCGATCCGAACCGCACTTACGCAGCGCTCCATGCGCAATGTCCGACCTTCTACTGGGAGGAGCAGAAGCAGTGGTTCTTCACTGGCTATGACCATGTGAATGCGCTGCTGCGCGATCGCCGCTTCGGCCGGCAGATCCTGCATATTGCGACACGCGAGGAGCTGGGCATGCCAGAACCCGCTGAGCACACCCGGCATTTCGACAAGGCCGAGGAGCATTCGCTGCTCGAAATCGAGCCGCCGGAGCACACGCGGCTGCGCACGCTCGTCAACCGCGCCTTCGTCTCCCGCCATGTCGAGAAGATGACCCCGGAGATCGAGGCACTTGCCAACCGGCTGATCGACGATTTCGAGAGGGATGGCAGGACGGAGCTTCTGGCGAGTTTCGCCGACATCATTCCGGTAACAATGATCGCACGGATGATCGGCATACCCGAAGACATGGGTCCGCAGCTCCTGAAATGGAGCCACGACTATGTCGGCATGTACATGTTCAAGCGGACACGCGCCGACGAGGAGGCCGCGGATCGCTCTGCCAAGGAGTTCGCGGACTATGTGCGCGAAGTGATCGCCGAGAGACGGGCCGAGCCGCGCGACGATCTGCTCAGCCATATGATCCACACGGAGCACAAGGGTCAGTTCCTCACCGAGGACGAGCTGATCTCGACAACCATAGTGCTGCTTAATGCCGGCCACGAGGCAACCGTGCACCAGATCGGCAATTCGGTCCGCGTGATCCTCGAAAGCGGGATCGACCCGTCGACGCTCTTCACCGACGAGAAGACGACGGAGCGGACTGTCGAGGAGACGCTTCGGATCGGCGCGCCGGTGCATATCTTCCAGCGCTGGTGCCTGGAGCCCTGCGAAATCGACGGCGTGTCCTTCAAGCGCGGAGACAAGGTGAGCCTGATTCTCGCCGCCGCCAATCTCGATCCGCAGAAATTTCCGGATCCGCTGACATTCAAGCCGGGTCGCGATGAAGGGGCCAATCTCTCCTTCGGCGCCGGCATTCATTTCTGCATCGGTGCGCCGCTTGCGCGGCTCGAACTCAACATCGTGCTGCCGCTGCTTTTCAAGCGGTTGCCGGGGTTGAAGATTGCAGAAACGCCGACGGTCAAAGACGTCTATCATTTCCACGGTCTGGAGCGGCTCGACCTCACCTGGTGAGGTCGGCTGCGTCGACATAGCGGGCCGTCAGGGCTTCAACGGCCTGACGCATGGCGAGACGCAGATCTGGCGGGTTGAGGACCTCGACTTCCGTTCCCAGCTTCAGCATTTCCGACACGGCCATTCGCTCATGTGCCACGGGGAGCCGGACCGTGCGCCAGCCGCGCTCGTCGGCTTCTCCGATGAATTCGAGGTTGGCGCGTACGTAAGGCGGCGCCATGTGCTCGATTTCCTTCAGGCCCCAGGGCGAAAGGCGAATGGTCGCCCAATTGGGGTAAAGCTCCAGTTCAAGCCGACGCGTGTTTTCGTTCCAGTATTCGGCGAGATCAAAATCTCTCGGCCAGTCGAAGCGCTCCTCGGTGACGAGGAGATCGAGCACTCGTGAGATGCGATAAGTGCGCGGTGTGTCGTCGACCCGCGCCACGAGATACCAGGCGCCACCCTTCATCACGATGCCGAGCGGTTCTGCGACGCGTTTCTTCTCCGCCTTCCACGAGCGATAGTGCATGCGGATGCGCTTGGAGTTCCAGACCGCATCCGCAATGGCCTGGAGATAGACGGGCTGCTCACCCTCCGCGAGCCAGGCGGGCGCATCGAGATGAAACTTCGACTGCATGCGCCGCGCGCTTTCACGCAGATCCTCCGGCAAGGCAGCGGTGAGCTTTTTCTGGGCGCCGGCCATCAGCGAGCCGAGGCCAAGATCGGCAGCGGCACCGGGGATACCGGAGAGGAACATGGCCTCCGCCTCTGCAGGGGTGAGGCCGTTCAGACGGACGCGGTACCCGTCCAGCAGGCGGTAGCCACCGTCGGAGCCGCGTTCGCTGTAAACGGGGATACCTGACAGCGAGAGGGCATCGACATCGCGGTAGATGGTGCGCACCGAGACGTCGTTTTCCTCGGCCAGCGCCTCGGCGGTCACCAGTCCCTTGGCTTGCAGCGTCGTCAGTATGTTGATGAGCCGGCTCGCCCGCATCGAAAAATCCTCGTTTCGACGATTATGCTAATCCAACCTGACATAATCTGACAGGTATGCCGGCGCATTCTCCCTTCAACGCCTTCATGGCGTGGTGCATTTCAAAGGGAGACACACGATGACCAAGAACCAGCCGATCACCCTCTTCTACTCGCCCCAGACCCGTGCCACCGGCGCACGCGTGCTGCTTGAGGAACTGAAGGTGCCGTACGCCATGCATGTTTTGAACATGAAGGCGGGCGAGCAGCGGCAGCCGGCCTATCTGGCGATCAACCCGCTCGGCAAGGTGCCGGCGGTGCGCGTCGGCGACACGCTCGTCACCGAACAGGGCGCCATCTACCTTTATCTCGCGGATCTTTTCCCCGAAGCGGGTCTCGCGCCTGCGCTTACAGATCCGGAACGCGGCGCCTATGTGCGCTGGCTGTTCATCTACGGCAGTTGCTTCGAACCGGCGGTCGTCGATCGGTACATGAAGCGCGAGCCGGGATCGATGAACGAGACCCCCTATGCCAGCTACGGATCGCTGATCGACATGCTGGAGGAAGCGCTGAAGACAGGCCCCTACCTGCTCGGCGAGCGCTTTACGGCCGCGGATCTGCTCTGGGGGATCGCGTTGCGCTGGACGACCATGTTCGGCCTTGTCGAGGCACGCCCGGCCTTTCAGGCCTATATGGCCCGCATCGACGGCCGCGTGAGTGTTCAGAAGGTCTCGGCCGAAGATGCCGCGATGGCAGCAGAACACGAGGCGGCAGCGGTCCGTCTGAAAGCGGGTTGATTACCTATTGGTCCGCCCGCAGTCGTTCAGATCCAGCTCCGGCTATCCGGGGCGCCGCAACCGTAGGGCGGGACACTATCCGGAAAAGACTGCTGCAGCCGGTCACATCCCCATTTGCGGAAAATGTGCGGAAGTCGGCTGTTAATCTCGATTCCCACTTCGTCATAGGGGCTGCTGGTGTTGCTGACATAGGCATACCAGCGGCCACCGACGGTTAGCGACAGTCCGACGATGACGATGAGGGCGACGCGAAATATTTTCATTCAAATGACCTGGCGCTGCAAGATGATGGCAGCCTCCTAGCGCGACCGTTGATCCACCGTCAGTGACCTGCCGCACATCCGATGCCAGGAAATGTCATGCCAACCTAAAGGCGGATGACGTAGTCCTTGCGAGTCGTTTCAAGCACTTCCCAGGTTCCCTTGAAGCCGGGTCTGAGGATCAGGCGGTCGCCTGCCTTGAGATGGATCGGCTCACCGCCGTCTTCGGTGACAACAGAGTGGCCTTCGAGAATGTGGAAGTATTCCCATTCATCGTAAGAGATCCGCCACTTGCCGGGCGTCGACTGCCAGATGCCGGCATAGATGCCACCGTCCGCTTCCTCGATGTTCCAGGTGGTGAAGCGCGGGTCGCCTGAAATCAGGCGGTCCGGCGCAGGCGCGCCCTCTTCCGGCATGACGGTGGAGGGATCGAATGGCAGGGACAGGCTCATCATGGTCTCCAGGTAAACGAGCGGCGGTGTTTTGCACCGCCGCTGAAAGGTCGATCAGGCAGAGGCCAGCGCCTGCTCGAGATCGGCGATGATGTCTTCGGCGTCCTCGATGCCGATGGACAGGCGCACCACGTCAGGCCCGGCACCGGCTGCGATCTGCTGGGCTTCGGAGAGCTGCGCATGGGTCGTCGACGCCGGATGGATGATCAGCGAGCGGGTGTCGCCGATGTTGGCCAGGTGAGAGAAGAGCTTCAAGCCACCAACCAGCGCCTTGCCGGCTTCGAGCCCGCCCTTGATGCCGAAGGTGAAGACGGATCCGGCGCCCTTCGGCGAGTAGCGCTTCTGCAGCGCATTGTTCGGATCGTCGGGAAGGCCAGCATAGTTGACCCAGGCGACCTTCGGGTGGCTCTTCAGCCAGGTCGCGACCTTCATGGCATTGTCGCAGTGGCGCTGCATGCGCAGCGGCAGGGTTTCGATGCCGGTCAGCAGGAGAAAGGCGTTCATCGGGGCGATCGCGGGCCCGAGGTCACGCAGGCCGAGGACGCGGCAGGCGATGGCGAAGGCGAAGTTGCCGAAGGTCTGGTGCAGGACCACGCCGTTATACTCCGGGCGCGGCTCCGACAGCATCGGATATTTGCCCGGCTTAGCCGACCAGTCGAAGGTGCCACCGTCAACGATGACACCGCCCATCGAATTGCCGTGACCGCCGAGGAATTTGGTGACGGAATGCACGATGATGTCGGCGCCGTGTTCCAGCGGACGGATGAGGTATGGGCTCGCCATGGTGTTGTCGACGATCAGCGGCAGACCGTGGCGATGGGCCACCTCGGCGATGGCTTCGATGTCGACGAAGGTGCCGCCGGGATTTGCCAGGCTTTCGATGTAGACGGCCTTGGTCTTGTCATCGATCTGAGCGGCGAAGCTTTCCGGATCGGCGGGATCCGCCCAGCGAACCTGCCAGCCGAAATTCTTGAAGGCATGGCCGAACTGGTTGATCGAGCCACCATAGAGCTTCTTCGCCGCAACGAAGTTGTCGCCAGGCTGCATCAGCGAGTGGAAGATCAGGAGCTGGGCTGCATGACCGGACGCAACAGCAAGTGCTGCGGTGCCGCCTTCGAGAGCCGCAATTCGCTCTTCCAGAACGCCCTGGGTGGGGTTCATGATGCGGGTGTAGATATTGCCGAACTCCTTGAGGGCAAAGAGATTTGCGGCGTGGTCCGAATCGTTGAAGACGTAGGCCGTGGTCTGGTAGATCGGCGTAATGCGCGCGCCCGTGGTGGGGTCCGGCTGTGCACCGGCATGGATGGCAAGCGTGGCGAAACCCGGATTGTTCTCCGACATTGTTTGGTCCTCCCTTTTTGACTTCGGGCCGGATCATAATCAGTCGCCGCCCGATGTCAGCCCGGATTATTCCAAAGTGCGGGGGTGATCGGGAATTTCATACTTGATCGAGGTCAATGCGACCCCGCGACTTGCTGGCATTCTCTTCCCAGTCGAAGGAGAGACCCATGACACTCACGATCGCCGATCCGGTCCGCCACACCGTGCAGCAAATCCTCTCCTGGTTCGCCCAGGGTTTCGAAACCGCCAATGAAAGCGACATGCTTGCCGCCTTGTCCGATGCAGAAATCGCAGCGCTCGCCGATGATTGTGGCATCAGCGCCCATCAATTGCTGGCGCTCGTGAAGGCAGGCCCGCATGCCGCCGACGAAATGCCAGCCATGATGCGGGCCCTCAACATCGATCCGGCAGAAGTCGAATTCCGCATGCGCCGGGTGTTTCGCGACATGCAGGTCACCTGTGCGCAGTGTTCGTCCAAGGACACCTGCCGTCAGCACCTGCACCAGGGCAAGGCCGAGCAGACCTTTGTCGACTATTGCGGCAATGCTGATACGCTGAACGCGTTGCGCGCCAATCCGGATTTGCTGGTCGGGGCCTAAGCCGTCAGAGCCCGAGCCTAGGGATTTCGATCGCCGGGCAGCGGTCCATGACCACGCGGATGCCGTCCTCTTCGGCCGGAATGACGGCTTTATCGTCGCGCACGGAAAGTTGGCCCCAGATCACCTTGGGCCGGTTCGGCAGGGCAAGTGCCTCCGTGACCACCTCGCCCAGATATTCCGGCGCGCGGAAGACGTCGACCATGTCGATCGCCTCTGGAATATCGGCCATTGTGGCGTAGACGGTCTGGCCGAGAATTTCCTTGCCGGCCTGGCCCGGATTGACCGGATAGACCGTGTAACCCTTTGACAACAGGAAACGCATGACGCCGAAGCTCGGACGGTCCGGCTTGGGCGACGCACCGAGCAATGCGATGGTTTTCACCTCGCCGAGAATGTCCTTCAAATATTCTGGACTATAATGATTGTGGTCAGCCATCTGCATCTCCTCAACTGTCGTAACATGAGGATTAGATGGTGTGGCAATCGGCAGCAACAAGGCGGAACCGCCCTGCCCGCCCACACGTTGATCGAGCGCCAGAAGGAGAACGGCCATGCGCATGACCCAGCTTGCCATCCTGACGATCGCCACCACCGTGCTGGCAGAGCCGGCTTTGGCGATCTCGCGTTACAATTCAACGGCGCTCACCTGTGACCAGGCGCGTCAGCGCGTCATCAACGAGGGCGCCGTCATCCTGCGCTACCCGTCGACGCGGGTCCAAGGCATGACGCTCTACGATCGCTACGTGACCCGGAGCGCGATGTGCTCGCCACACGAATATGCCGAGCGCGCCTATGTGCCGACGCAGGATACCGATCGGTGCCCGGTCCTCAACTGCCAGCCTTATGACCCCGAACCACGACGCTTCGGCAAGCCGATCGTCCGGTTCTGAGGCCTTCCAGTTGGCTCAGGCCGCATGACCATGGGCAGAGCTTGCATGCATGCGCTCGTAGACCAGCGGATATTCGCAAACCAGCGCGCGGTTCATCACCACCTTGATGCCGGCGGCCTCGGCCCGTGCCGCAGCGTCATCGTTGCGGATACCGAGCTGACACCAGATTGCCTGCGGGCGTGGCGACATCGCCAACACGTCGTCGACGATGCTGTCGAGATGCTCCGGACGGCGAAAGACATCGACAAGGTGGATGGGTTCCGGGATCTCTGCGAGCGAGCCATAGACGCGCTTGCCGAGGATCATCTCTCCCCGATGCAGCGGATTGACGGGGAAAACGTGATAGCCCTTGCCGAGCAGAAATCCTGAAATCCAGTGGCTGGGCCGCTTGTCGTCGGTCGATGCGCCAACGACGGCCACGTTCTTGGCCGTGGCGAGAATGTCGGCGAGATAGCTGTTCAGGTAGGTGTCATGGTTCATGGACGTTCCTCCCGGCCTGCGAAGGCCATTGGTTTACCCGTCCATCTTGTCCCGAATACAGCCTAGCGCAGGCCGCTTAACGACCGCGCACCGAATTCCCTCAAATACCGTGGATCAGTCCGGAAGCACCACATGCCCGTGTTCGTCATGCGGGAAGAAGGGATTGTAGGCGATTTCCCAGAGGTGGCCATCCGGGTCGGCGACATAGCCGGAATAGCCGCCCCAGAAGACTTTTTCGGGTGCCTTCACCAGACGCGCACCACAAGAGATCGCAAACTTCACCACAGCGTCGACGCCGATTTCGCTCGTGACATTGTAAGCCAATGTCACGCCCGAAAACCCAGGAGGCGTATCCTCGACATGGGCGTCGGCGGCCAAGCTGGCGCGCGAAAACAGCCCGAGCACGATTCCCTTCAACTGGATAAAGGTCACGTCGTCATTGGATGCGGAGGACCGCGTCCAGCCCAGTCGGCCGTAGAATTCAGTGCTGCGGGCGACGTCAGAAACGCCAAGGGTGATAAGCGAGATTCGGCGTTCCAGCGACATGGCGATCTCCGTATAAAGGTGCCTGCCGATACGTTCGGTTTATGTTTTCATTATGTTCGTGCACATATTAGCAAAATCATAGGTTGAGACAGGCACTCGTGATACTCCCGTTCCATTTTGTGTGGTTGGTGGAATAATCTCTTTCTTTACGGATTTTCGCCGAGTTCGGCGTATCACGACCCTTGTGCGCCGGCGCCGACATGCGGTAAAATAATACCACATATCTAAGTGATTGTTATTGCTTGTGTTATAGAGACGCCCGCCGGATACAGCTATCTTGACGTTCCAGGTCACTGGTTCTATACCCCTCCCCGGAACGCGGCCCTTCGGGACCGCTTTCTTTTTGCGTCGAAAACGGCGCTTACAAGCAACAAGAAACGCCTGCAGTTTCCTTTAAAGGGGACCGCAGGATCACACGGAAAGAGACCTCAATGTCTACCTTCGTTCAGAAGCCTGCAGAGGTGGAGAAGAAGTGGATCCTCATCGACGCCGAAGGGCTCGTTGTCGGCCGCCTCGCCACCATTATCGCCATGCACCTGCGTGGCAAGCACAAGGCCACCTACACCCCCCACGTTGACGACGGCGACAACGTCATCGTCATCAATGCCGAGAAGGTCGTTCTGACCGGCAAGAAGTACTCCGACAAGAAGTACTACTGGCACACCGGTTATCCGGGCGGCATCAAGGAGCGTACGGCTCGCCAGATCATCGAAGGCCGCTTCCCGGAGCGCGTTCTCGAGAAGGCCGTCGAGCGCATGATCCCGCGTGGCCCGCTCGGTCGTCGCCAGATGAAGAATCTGCGCGTCTACGCCGGCGTCAACCACCCGCATGAAGCCCAGCAGCCCGTCGCTCTCGACGTCGCTTCGCTGAACAGCAAGAACACAAGGAGCGCCTAAGTATGGCCGATCTTTCTTCCCTGAAGGACCTTGCCCCGGCACAGGACGCAGCTCCGGCTCACGTCCGCAAGGTCGACTCGCTGGGTCGCTCCTACGCCACTGGCAAGCGCAAGAACGCAGTCGCCCGCGTATGGGTCAAGCCGGGCACCGGCAAGATCACCGTGAACGGCCGCGAATTCCGCACCTACTTCGCCCGTCCGGTCCTGCAGATGATCCTGCAGCAGCCGATCGTCGCAGTGGCCCGTGACGGCCAGTTCGACATCATCGCGACTGTCGCTGGCGGCGGCCTCTCCGGCCAGGCCGGTGCAGTTCGTCACGGTCTCTCGAAGGCCCTCACCTACTTCGAACCGGGCCTGCGTCCGGTCCTGAAGAAGGGTGGCTTCCTGACCCGCGACAGCCGCGTTGTCGAGCGTAAGAAGTACGGCAAGGCGAAGGCCCGTCGTTCGTTCCAGTTCTCCAAGCGTTAATCGCTGGACAACCGGAAACGGAAATCAAGGCGGGGCTTCGGCTCCGCCTTTTTTTTTGTTTTCCTCCGCCCCCAACCATGTCGCCAAGGATCAAGGCTTGACCGGGGAAGCCGACCGTCTAATTTGATCAAATTTTTCAGAGGGAGAAGAACATCATGGCCAGCAAATCGATCGACAACGCGTTTACCGCAAAGAGCTTGCGCGGTGCGGCGACCGATCCGACCTATGCGGGCGTGCTGTCCTTCATGCGCCGGAAGTATTCGAAGGACCTCGCCGACGTCGATGCGGTTGTGCTTGGCATTCCCTTTGATGCCGCCGTCTCCAACCGGCCTGGCGCGCGTTTCGGGCCGCAGGCGATCCGGCGCGCCTCGGCAATCTTCGACAACGACCCGCAATATCCCTTCGCCCGTGATCTCTTCGAGCAGATGGCTGTCGTCGACTATGGCGACGTGCTGCTCGACTACGGCAATCACCAACACACCCCTGGCCTGATCGAGCAGGAGGCAGCCAAGATCATTGCCTCCGGCGCCTATCTACTCGGCCTCGGCGGCGACCATTTCGTCACCTGGCCCCTGCTGAAAGCTCATGCGGCCAAGCACGGACCGCTGGCGCTCGTGCATTTCGACGCGCATCAGGACACCTGGGACGATGACGGCCAGCGGATCGACCATGGCTCCTTCGTCTGCCGCGCCGTGCGCGAGGGCGTCATCGATCCGAAGAAGTCGATCCAGATCGGCATCCGCACCGAAGCGCCTGAGGATTTCGGCATCCGGATCATCCCAGGCTACGATGTCGAGGACATGGGCGCGCAGGCGATTGCCGATGCGATCCTCTCTCATGTCGGCTCGGCTCCGACCTATCTCACCTTCGACATCGACTGCCTCGACCCGGCCTATGCGCCCGGCACGGGCACACCGGTCGCGGGCGGCCCCTCCTCGGCCAAGATCCTTTCGGTCCTGCGTAAGCTCGGGGCCCTTGACATCCGCGGCTCTGATGTCGTCGAGGTGGCGCCGGCCTATGACCATGCCGACATCACCGCAATTGCCGGTGCAACGGTTGCAATGTATATGCTGGGCCTGCGCGCGGAGAAGCTTGCGACACGCGCCTGACACATTGATTCAACACACTCACAATCAGATTCCGCAATCTCATCCAAACCTCTGACGGGACTAGACAAATGGCAGCGAAGATCTTCATCGACGGCGAACACGGCACAACGGGTCTGCAGATCCGCACGCGCCTGGCCGACCGCCGTGATCTGGAGCTTTTGTCTATCCCGGAAGCCGAGCGGCGGAACGAGAAGATGCGCGAGGACATGCTCAACAGCGCAGACATCGCCATCCTCTGCCTGCCAGACGATGCGTCGAAGCAGGCCTATGAGATGACGGCCGCGAACAACAATGTCCGCCTGCTGGACGCCTCCACGGCATTCCGGGTGCATCCGGACTGGGCCTATGGCTTTGCCGAAATGGACAAGGCGCAGAAAGCCAAGATCCAGGCGGCGCGCTATGTCTCCAACCCAGGCTGCTATCCGACGGGTGCGATCGGCCTCATCCGGCCGCTTCGGGCTGCCGGCATCCTGCCGGACGGCTATCCGGTCTCGGTCAATGCCGTTTCGGGCTACACAGGCGGCGGCAAGCAGATGATTGCGCAGATGGAGGATGTTGATCATCCCGAGCATCTGGCCGCGAACAACTTCCTTTACGGGCTGACGATGAAGCACAAGCACGTGCCGGAAATGCAGACCCATGGGTTGCTTGACCGCGCACCGCTTTTCGCCCCCTCCGTCGGCCGCTTCGCGCAGGGCATGATCGTGCAGGTGCCGCTCTTCCTCGAAGACCTCGCCGCCGGAACAACGGTGGACAGCATCCATGCGGCACTCGTTGCCCATTATGCGGGCCAGGACATCGTCAGCGTCGTTCCGCTGGCCGATAGCGCCAAGCTGCCGCGCGTCGATGCCGAAGAACTGGTCGGCCAGGACACGATGAAGCTCTTCGTTTTCGGCACGCCCGGTGGCGCGCATGTCAATCTCGTCGCGCTGCTCGACAATCTCGGCAAGGGCGCTTCGGGAGCTGCGGTGCAGAACATGGACCTGATGCTGTCGGCCTGAGGTCGAGGAACAGAATGGCTTGCGAGGATCGACCGCGTCGACCTCGTAATCCCTCCGGCGTTCACAAATAGCGAACGAAATGTCGATCAACCGCCTTATTCTAGGTAACGATCGAGGGTGGTAGTGTCCTTGCGAAAGTGAGGAACCTCAATGAGCCAGCGTCTTCCGGTTTATTTCATCCCCCATGGCGGCGGCCCGTGGCCGTTCATGGAGTTCCCGCGCGATGCCGAAGGCAAGGCGCATTGGGATGACCTGCGCGCTTTCCTGCAGGGGCTTGATGCTGAGATCGGACATCGGCCGAAAGCCGTGCTCGTCGTGTCGGGCCACTGGGAAAAGGAACCGGTTCCGACTGTGAGCACGGCTGCAAAGCCCGGCATGCTCTTTGACTACTACAATTTCCCGCCGCACACCTACGAGCTCTCCTACCCTGCCCCAGGCTCGCCGGACCTTGCCGCCCGCGCAAGGGCCTTGCTCGCCAAGGCCGGGATCGACAGCGCCGAGGATGACAAGCGCGGCTTCGACCACGGCGTGTTCATTCCCTTCATGCTGGTCTACCCGGATGCGGATGTCCCGATCACTATGATTTCGCTGCAGAACTCGCTTGATGTCGAAAGCCATGTGGCGATCGGCAAGGCGCTGGCGCCGCTGCGCGACGAGGACGTGCTGATCATCGCCTCGGGCATGAGCTATCACAACATGCGTATGTTCCGGCAGGCCGAGCCCAACCATGTGGAACAGGCGATCCGGTTCGACGACTGGCTGACGGAAGCTGTGGCTTCTCCAGACAGCGAGCAACGTGAGACGGTGCTCTCGACCTGGGACCAGAACCCGGACGCGCTGGCCTGCCATGTGCCTGACCACGATCACCTTGTGCCGCTGTTCGTGGCGTCGGGTGCTGCGGGTTCCGATCCCGGGCAGCAGGTCTTCCGCGGCGAGTTCCTCGGAAAGCCCTATTCCGCCTATCGCTTCGGATAGCTCAGTCGCGGACCTCGACCAGAACCGGCTTCGAACGCTCGCCGTAGAAGCCGCGCAGATGGGCGACCGCGAAAGCCAGCACCACGAGTGCCATGCCCTGATGCGTGACGCCGGCATGGAGGGGGACTTGCGTGACGAGCGTGACGATGCCGATCACCGCCTGGATGCTGATCAGCGCAAAAAGTACCCCGCTGCGGCGGGCATGGGTCGTCTGAGGAGCTGCCCGCAGACATTGGACCATGTGCACGAGTGCTGCCGCCCAGAGGATATAGGCGCCGATGCGGTGGATATACTGCACGGTCTTCGGGTTCTCGAAGATATTGATCCAGGCGGGTGCCTGGACGAAGAGCCCCTGCGGCACCCAGGCGCCGTCCATCAGCGGCCAGGTATTGTAGCTGTAGCCGGCATCCAGGCCCGCGACGAGCGCACCGAGATAGATCTGCAAGAAGGTCATGATCAGCAGCACACCGGCAAAGAGGCGGCTCTTTTCCGTCGGCGCATCATCATCCGTGTGCGGATAAAGACTGCGGAAAATCCAGACACAGCTCGCAAAGATGAAGCAGGCCATCATCAGATGCACGGCAAGGCGATACTGGCTGACATCAACGCGCTCGCTGAGGCCGGAAGACACCATCCACCAGCCGATGAACCCCTGCAGGCCGCCGAGGCCAAGCAGACCGACCAGCGGCGCGCGCAGGCTGGGCTCGATCTTGCCACGCAGCCAGAAGTAAGCCAGCGGCAGCGCAAAGATCAGGCCGATCATTCGGGCGAGCAGGCGATGCGCCCATTCCCACCAGAAGATGAACTTGAACTCGTCGAGGCTCATACCCTTGTTGATCTGCTGATATTCCGGAATCTGGCGATAGAGTTCGAGCTCTTCTTCCCATTCGGCCACAGTGAGCGGCGGGATGACGCCATGGATCGGCTTCCACTCGGTGATCGAAAGGCCCGAGTCGGTCAGCCGCGTCGCGCCGCCCACCAGCACCAGACAGAAGAGTGCAAAGATCACCACACCGAGCCATATGCGCACCGCCTTGCGGTCGGCATCCACGCGGGCAATATCCTTGCGCACCTGCAACTCGGTTCCGGTCAACACAGC
Organism: Allorhizobium sp. nf9_anc; assembly: GCF_056323085.1. NCBI lineage: Bacteria > Pseudomonadati > Pseudomonadota > Alphaproteobacteria > Hyphomicrobiales > Rhizobiaceae > Allorhizobium > Allorhizobium sp. nf9_anc. The sequence goes on from NZ_CM150481.1 coordinate 2,191,946, forward strand.
TGTCATTCGTCAATCCTCTTTTCGCCCGTTGATTTGCATCAGTCAGCCGTGCAAAACAAGCCCGCCGGTTTGCGGCAAGCGGTCGCGTCGCGGAACTGCGCGACGTTCGATAGGACAATGGCATGACGAAGCGCCCGAAGTTCAGATCCTTCATCGGTACGATCCTGATCATCCTGATCGTGTCGATCTATGCCCTTCTCGCGACCACGATCGCCACGGCAACGCTCGCCACCGCTCCGTGGTGGGGGCATCTGCTCTACTTCCTGCTGACCGGCCTGCTCTGGGTGATCCCCGCCATGCTGGTGATCAAATGGATGGCGGGTCCGTTCAACAAGCCGGACAAGGATTAACTCCGCCTTTACCCTCGCATGCGGCCATTGGCCGGATTCTCACGGCGATAACCGTTTGTTCGCAGTGTCGACCTAAGCTCCCGCTCGTCTCTCAAACCGGACGGGATAGGGTACATGCGGGCCCATATGCGCCATGATGCAATGGCTTTTGCCGAAGATCTGCCTGAGGACCGCGTCGCTGTCGGCCGGGACCGGGCGACGCTCGATATTGCGGCGGGTCGGCTTACCCTCACAGTACACCACCGGATGGCACCGCTTGAGCGCCAATGGCGGATGCTTGAGTCCGATCCGTGGAACTCCCTGCATCAGGGATATGACTGGTGTCGCGCCTGGACTGAGACGCATGGAAACCCGCTCGCCATCGTCGAAGGCCGCCTGAACGGCGACATCGCTTTCCTGCTGCCGCTCGAGATCCAGCGCCACTATCTGGTGCGCAGCGCCCAGTTCATCGGTTCGCCTTTCACCAACTTCAACAGCGGCCTTTTCAGTGCCGCTTTCCGCCGTGCTGCGGTCGACATTCCGGCGCCCGACCTCGAGGCGCTGCTTGTCGAGGTCCTGCGCGACGATGCCGACCTTCTCAGCCTCACCAATGTGCCGCTCGTCTGGCGCGGTGAGCGACATCCGTTTGCCGGCCTTCCCGGCATCCGCAACCAGAACGCCTCGTTCCAGTTGCCGCTGGCCGCGACCATGGACGAAACGATTGCGCCGCTCAACGCAAAGAGCCGGCGCAAGAAGTATCGGTCCCAGACCCGCAAGCTGGAAGCGGCCGGCGGCTTCGACCATATCCGGCCGAAGAAGCTCAGCGACCAGCAGGCCCTGCTCGAATGTTTCTTCCAGCAGAAGGCCGCCCGATTTGCCGTAGGCGGCCTGCCGAATGTCTTCCAGCCAGCGGAAACGCAGGCCTTCTTTCACATGCTGCTCGAAAGCGACCATGGCTCGAGCGACGTTCCGCTCGAACTGCATGCGATCCGGCTAAAGGGGGAACACGAAGGCCAAATCGCAGCGATCACCGGGCTTTCCCGCAAGGGGAACCATGTCATCTGCCAGTTCGGATCGATCGACGACAGCCTGATGCCCGATGCGAGCCCGGGGGAATTGCTGTTCTGGCTGGTGGTCGAGCGCAGCGCCCTGACCGGCGGCGCACTGTTCGACTTCGGGATCGGCGATCAGGACTACAAGCGGCGCTGGTGCACGATCGAGACGGTCCACCACGACCTTCTGCTGCCGCTTCGGCCCGCCGGCCATATCGCGGCGATGACCCATCGCAGCCTGACCAGGACAAAGACCCTGATCAAGGGCAATCCGCATCTCTATGCGCTGATCCAGAGGCTGCGTGCTCAAGGCACGATCGCCCAGGCGCCAAAAACCGGCGACTGACCGAGTGTCTGCAGGCCCTATGCGGGCCTGCCTACTTCCCATTCAGGCGGCGTTGCGCGTCCTGCGTTCCGGCGGGTTCTTCACCGAGAGCAGGATCAGGTCCCTGTAGCCGACATCCTCGAAGGCAATCATGATCTCGGCCAGTTCCTGCGCCTCAGGCTGCGGAGCGGAGAGAATGATTTCGTGACGATCGTTGCGGCTTAGCCGTGCGACACCCTCGGCATTGGCAGGGCCACATTCCACCAGCACCAAATCATAGACGTCCGAGAGCGCATCGACGATCATCGAAAGGCGATCTGCCCCCCGCATCGCCTGACGGATGTCGGCATTGCCCTGCGGTACGATATCGGCGGCCGATGCGCGGTCCGGATGGATGCAGTCCGCGAAAGCGGCCTCGCCGGTCAGGAGATCGGTGATGCCGGAGAGATCGCGCCACGATGCCATCAGGCGCGTCGGGCAGGCCGAACCGGTCATGTCAACGAGCACCGTCCGACGACCGCGGTCGGCAAGCTCACGCGCCAGTGCCACGGTGCCCTCGGAGCCATCGTCACCAGATGGCGAGATGGCAAAGGCGATGCGTGTCTGCTGCTCGAGAAGAAAATCGGCGACGGAAGCGACAGAGAATTCGTCCGGCTCTTCCGCCGGCTGAGCTGGCGGCACATCCATGGCGACGGCCTGCTCCATCTCGTCGACGAGATCCTCATCGGCGGAGACATTCAGAAGGCTTGCGGGCGTATCATCGACGGGTCGCGCGCGGGGCGCCTCGACGGGTGTGACCTGTTCTTCGGTCTCATCCTCGTCGCGACGGGCAAGCATCGGCGCAACCGCCCCGGTCGGACGCAGGGCGCGACCACTGAAGAGCTCGGCCAGCATGACGGCTACGGCTGCAAGGATCAGTGTCGACAGCGTTGCGACGATGGTGATTGGCAGGACCTTGGGGAAGCTCGGTTCCTGCGGCTCGATGGCGGTGGAAATCACCCGGGCATCGGCGGGGCTCGAGCCCTTTTCCAGACGCGAGGATGCTTCGCGATAGCGTGCAAGATAGGTTTCGAGCAGCTGGCGCTGCGCGGTTGCTTCGCGCTCCAGCGACTTCAGGCCCACCTCGTCCTCGCCTGCCCGGGCGGTGTCCGCCTTGAGGGTGTTCATCTGGGCGAGCAGCTGGGTTTCGCGCTCGCGGGCAACGGCTGCCTGGTTGTCGAGGCTTTCGGCGACCCGCAGCGATTCGGACTGCACCTGGTCGCGAATACCGGCGAGCTGGGCGCGCAGCGCCTTCATCTGCGGATGACCCTCCAGCAGACGCGTCGACAGATCAGAAATCTGACCGCGGATCAGCGATTCCGTCGCTTTCAGGCGCTGGATCGATTCGGAGCGTGCGATGGCGTCGAGGGTTTCGGTCGGCTTGCCGGCCTTGATGCTCGCGCGGAGGTTTTCGGCCGTCGCTTCGGCACTTGCGCGTTCACCGCGCACCCGGGCAAGCTCCGTCGAGATGTCGGAGAGCTGTTTGCCGGTGAAAGAGCTCTGGTCGGAGCCAAGCGACATCAGGCCCGCTGCCGAGCGATACTCAGCCACCTTCTGCTCTGCCTCGCGCACCTTTTCGCGCAGATTGGCGATTTCTGTCTCCAGCCAGCGCACGGCATCGGAATTGCTGTCGAGCTTGGCGCCGCTCTGCAGGGAGCGGTAGACGTCCATCATCGCGTTCGGCACGGCGGCTGCGAGCTTCGGATCCTTCGAGGTGAACTCGATCCCGATCACACGCGACTTGTCGACCTGGTAGACGTTGAGCTTTTCCTTGAAGGCTTTGATCACCCGCTCCTCGGGCGGCAGTTCGAGCGGATTGCTGGTCAGGCCGAAGAGGACGAGAAAATCGGTCATCGCAGAGGGGCTGGAATCCGGATCGAATTCAGTCCTCTCATGCAGCTTCAGGTCACGGGCCACCTGCTTGATGAGATCGACCGACTGGAGAAGCTGGACCTGGCTTGCGATGTTCAGCTCATCGGGCATCGGCTCGACGGCGGAAGACGCGGTCCCCGAGGCGGAGAAGTTCGGCTCGCGCGGCTCGATCAGCAGCTTGGCGTCACTCTTGTAGCTCGGCGAAATCGCATTGGCGCCGACAAAGGCCAGCACACCGACCAGCGCAGTCGCCGCAAGGATCCTCCCCTTCCGCTGCCAGACGGCGCGAAAAAGCTGGGCGAGGTCGATATCGACATCATGTTGATCGCGGTCCACACTCGGCATCACAGACTCCCCGTACATCTCGCCCGCGAAAGTAAAGGATCATGGTAACTCAAGGGTTAATCATCATCCCCCCAGTTTTGCGCCATGGTTTAGGGTCTTTGGCCGTCGGGTGTTTACCCGGCATTAACCCTAACCATTCGATAACAGGCCAACGAAGATGTGAATTCAGTGGGAGCGCACAGGCGCATGGCGATGGTCGGCAAACAGGCGATGGTACTGGTCGCGAGCGCGTTCCTGTCGGTCGCCCTGACGAGCTGCGCGAGCTACAAACCCGCGCCGAAGGTCTTTCACGAAGCGACCATTCAGCCCTATCGCCTGGACAGCGGTGACCGGTTGAGGATCACTGTCTTCGAACAGGCGAGCCTCACCAATACCTATACCGTCGATCAGGCCGGCTATATCGCATTCCCGCTGGTTGGGCAGGTCGCCGCCCGTGGCGCCACCCTCACCCAGCTTGAAGGTGCAATCGCTCTGAAGCTGAAGCAGGGCTTCCTCCGGGATCCTGACGTCTCGATCGAGGTGGATCGCTATCGCTCGATCTTCGTCATGGGCCAGGTCGGCCAGCCAGGCCAGTATGCCTATGTGCCTGGCATGACGATCCTCAACGCGATCGCCGTTTCCGGCGGCTTCAACAGCCGGGCGAACCAGCGCGATGTCGACGTGACGCGCAAGATCAACGGCCAGATCATCACCGGCCGCGTGCCGATCACCGATCCGATCCTTGCCGGCGACACCGTCTACGTTCGCGAGCGGCTGTTCTGATCGATGGCCGAAGCCCAATCCCTGCGGATCGTGCATTGTTTTCGATCGCCCATCGGCGGGATCTTTCGTCATGTGCGCGATCTGGCCGAACTGCACAGTGCAGCCGGCCATCAGGTCGGCATCCTCTGCGACAGCTCGACGGGCGGCGCGCATGAGGACCGGCTTTTCGACCAGATCATGCCCTTTCTCTCGCTCGGCGTCACACGCTTCCCGATCGGCCGCTCGGTCGGCCTCGGGGACATGGCGGCGCTCATCGAAGCGTACAAACTTATCAAGGAATTGCAGCCGGACATCCTGCATGGTCATGGCGCCAAGGGCGGCGTGATCGCACGATTGATCGGCTCACTGCTGCGGGTTCGAAGGTATCGCGTCGCCCGCCTCTATTCGCCCCATGGCGGCAGCCTGCACTTTTCGAGCGGGTCACTGTCTGGCCAGGGGGTGTTCATGGCCGAGCGCATTCTTGAGCGCATGACCGAGTCGATCTCTTTCGTCTGCGACTACGAGCGCGCCACCTACGAGACCAAGATCGGCAAACCGCGCTCAGCGGCCACACGGATCTACAACGGCATCAGCGAACGCGACTTCGGCCGGATCCCTGTCGAGGCAGATGGAGTCGACTTCGCCTATATCGGCATGCTGCGCGACCTGAAGGGTCCCGATGTCTTCATCAACGCCTTTGCCGAAGCTGAACGCCTGGTCGGTCGCCCGTTAAGCGGTGTGATCGTCGGTGATGGCCCGGATCTCGAGCGTTATCGCCAGATGGTCGAGCAGAAGGGTCTCGGCCGCAGGCTGACCTTCCGCCCGGCCATGCCGATCGCCCAGGCCTTTACCCTCTCCGACATCGTCGTGGTTCCGTCGCGTGCGGAAGCCATGCCCTATATCGTGCTCGAGGCACTGGCTGCCGAAAAGACGATCATCGCATCGCGTGTCGGCGGGATCCCCGAGATCCTCGGCAGCGACAGCGAAGCCCTAATCGAGCCCGGGCGCGCCGATCTCTTCGGCGCTACCATGGCCAAGGCGCTCACCGACGCCAGTTGGTCAAAGCGGACCATGCCGACCGCCGACGCCTTTCGATCCCGTTTTTCGGCTGTCGTCATGGCCCAGGAAATGGAAGCGCTCTACAGGGCACAACTCGCGCGGATTTGAAGGGCCGATGTGCCGGAGTGGGACATCTCCACCCTGTTTTTGAGGGGTCCTAAAGCGTTTCTTAGGACCTTGGCCCTAGTCTCTGCGCACACACGTGCGAGATCCAGATATGAACAAGGTCGACAAACCCGAGGCATTCGATCTTGACGCCCTGCGTCGCGGTCAAACGACGGGCGGTGCTCACGACAATGTAGGCGGAGAACGCAAGGCCGAGATCAGTGCGCTTGCCCGCCAGATCGCCGGCCAATACGCCATGGCGAACTATTCGCCGTCGATCGTGATCGGCCAGCTGCGGTTTCTGGAATTCTTCAGCCTGCTCGGGATTGCACTCGCGACCAATTATTTCCTCGCCGAGGATCCCGGCGCACATTTCCTCGACACCAGCATCAGCGGCTTTGCAGGCGCCCTCCTCGCGCTGCTCCTCATGCAGGCGAGCGACTGCTATCACGTCTCGATCCTGCGCTCGCCCATGGGCTCGATGGCGCGCGTGCTTGGAAGCTGGATGGCATCGCTCGGCGTCGTTGCGCTGGTCAATCTGCTCTTCGTCGACCATGACCCCTATTATCGCGGCGTGCTTGCCGCCTGGTTCGGGGTCGGTGCTGTCTATCTGCTCGTCGAACGCAATCTGATCGGCCTTGCGATCCGCCGCTGGGGACGCAATGGCGTGATGGAGCGGCGCGCCGTGATCGTCGGTGGCGGCAAGCCCGCCAAGGACCTGATCCGTGCGCTGGAGCAGCAGCCGGAGAACGACATCCGTATCTGCGGTATCTTTGACGACCGCAGCGCTGCGCGCTCGCCAGACGTGGTTGCCGGATATCCGAAGCTCGGGACCGTGGCCGAGCTCGTCGAATTTGCCCGCCTTGCGCATATCGACATGCTGATCATCTCATTGCCGCTGAGCGCCGAGGCGCGCATCATGCAACTCCTCAAGATGCTCTGGGTGCTGCCGGTCGATATCCGCCTTGCAGCCCACTCGAACAATCTGCGTTTCCGCCCGCGTGCCTATTCGCATGTCGGTGCGGTGCCGCTGCTCGATATTCTCGACAAGCCGATCCGGGATTGGGATTCGGTCGCAAAGCGCGCCTTCGACATCTTCTTCAGCCTGCTGTCGCTGAGCCTGCTCTGGCCTGTGTTCATCGCGACGGCAATTGCCGTCAAGACAACCTCAAAGGGCCCGATCTTCTTCGTCCAGAAGCGCCACGGCTTCAACAACGAGGTGATCAACGTCCTGAAATTCCGGTCGATGTATACCGAGATGAGCGATCCGACGGCCAAGAACGCCGTGACCAAAGGCGACCCGCGCGTGACACGGGTCGGTCGCTTCATCCGCAAGACGTCGATTGACGAGTTGCCGCAACTCTTCAACGTGCTGCGCGGCGATCTTTCGCTGGTGGGACCCCGCCCGCATGCCATCCTCGGCCAGACGCGTGACAAGACGTTCGGCGAAATCGTCGAAGGCTATTTCGCCCGCCACCGGGTGAAGCCCGGCGTGACCGGCTGGGCGCAGATCAATGGCTGGCGCGGCGAGATCGACACCGACGACAAGATCAAGTTCCGCACGGCCTATGACCTCTACTACATCGAGAACTGGTCGCTCTGGTTCGACCTGAAGATCCTGTTCCTGACGCCGATCAAGCTCCTGAACACGGAAAACGCTTATTGAGTGCCGTCGACGCCCAGATCCGGCCGTTCAACCCCCAGGCCGCTGCCGTCCAGCTGATGGTCTCCTGGATCATGGCGCTCGGCGTCTTCCTGTCGGGCTTCGTGATTTCCGAGCCTGCCCCTTATGAACTGCTGATGGTCGGCCAGGTCGCCTTGTGGTTCCTGTTCGGTCTCAAGATCTCCCGCCCGGTTGCTCCCCTGCTCGCCCTCCTGCTGATCTTCAATGTCGGCGGCCTGCTGGCGATCACGATGCTGCCGAACATTCTGACCGAGCAGGTTCTCTATGTTGCGGTGTCGATCTTTCTCGCGCTGACGGCAGTGTTTTATGCCGCTGTCATCGAAGACCGGCCCCAGCGGCTGAAACTCATCTTCCAGGCCTGGGTGGCGGCTGCGATCATCACCGGCATGCTCGGCATCCTCGGCTATTTCCATGCCTTTCCGGGCTCCGAGGTTTTCACGCGCTACGACCGCGCCATGGGCGCTTTTCAGGACCCGAACGTCTTCGGCCCGTTTCTTGTCGCACCCATGCTCTACCTGCTGCACGGCATGCTGAAAGGCCGGTTGCTGGAATCACCGCTTCGGATCCTCGGCATCCTGATCCTGTCCTTTGCCGTCTTCCTCTCCTTCTCGCGTGCCGCCTGGGGGCTCTTCCTCTTCTGCGCGATGGCGCTGGTCTTCGTGATGCTTCTGAAGGAGCGCACCAATGCGTTTCGCCTGAAGATCCTGGTCCTGTCGCTGACGGCCGTCATTGCCATGGTCATGGCCTTGCTGGTGGCGCTGCAATTCGAGAAGGTGCGCGGTCTCTTCGAGACCCGAACCCAGCTCGTGCAAGAATATGACGGCGGCCATCTCGGCCGGTTTGCGCGCCACCGCCTGGGCTTCGAGATGGCGATGGAAAAGCCACTCGGGATAGGCCCGATGATGTTCGGCAAGATCTTTCCCGAGGACGAGCACAACATCTATCTGAAGTCGCTGATGGCCTATGGCTGGATCGGATTCCTGTCCTACATCACGCTGGTCGGCTGGACCGTAGCTATGGGCTTTCGGTACATGCTGCGGGACAGGCCGTGGCAACCCTATCTGATGATCGCCTGGATCGTGCTGCTTGGTCACATGCTGATCGGGGCTGTGATCGACACCGATCACTGGCGGCATTTTTACCTCGTGCTCGGGATTGTCTGGGGCTGTGGCGCCGCAGAATGGCGGCATCAGCGCGCCCTCCGACGACGTGCCTGATCGATACGGGACGACTGTGGATTGAATTAATCTCTCAGCGCCCCATACTTCATAGATGATAACTCCCGCCCAGATACGCGCCGCTCGCGCCATGCTCGACGTCACCATCGACAGGATCGGTCAAGAAAGCGGCGTGCCGCCACTCCTCATCCTGCAGATCGAGGCTGAGAACGGCCATGACGCGACCCCGCAGCAGCATGCAGCGTTGAAAGCCGCCCTGGAGCGCCTGGGTGTCAGTTTTCTGGAAGCGGGCGAAGCCGGCCCGGGCGGCGAAGGTTTGCGCTTGTCGGCACAGGTCAGCGACGACGGCATGCGGCCGGAAGAACTGACGGCCGCCAACGACGATTGAGTTTTTCCGTTATGGCGATGGAACAATAAGGGGCTTTGCGGCTTTTCCTGTCCGAAACAATCGAACAGGAGATTTTCATGAGCCGAAACAATGGCCTCTACCTCATCATTGGCGCTCTCGTCGTTGCCGTCATCGGCCTCGGCATCTATGTCTACCAAGAAGAGCAGCAGCCCGATGGTGTTGAACTCAAGATCGGCCAGAACGGCGTTTCGATCGAGGAGAACTGATCGATTGCCCCCTGGCAGCCACGACACGCTGCCGGATAAAGGTTTCATAGAATTGCTGGGGGGCGCCGATGGCGCCCTCAAGCATATATGGCTGGCGCTTCTGGCTCGCATGGCGGGCGATCACCGGCAAGCCATGGTCGAGCCCTTCGAGAAGGCGGTACTCGACCAGCGTCTTTCCGTCGGCATCCCGCCAGAGCAGGCTCGTCCCCTGCGGGCCTGTCTTGCGCTCTCCAGCGTCCTCATCCAATCCATGCAGGTCAAGCCATTGGCACAGCGCCGCCTCCGCATTGAGCGGGGATACCACGCGATCTGCCCTGCCCTGCCAGATCGAAACGGCGGGTAGCGCACTCTCCCCCTCGCCGCTCGCCGCCCGTGCCAGGTCACCCCATTCCTGCCTGCTACGCCGGCTGCCGGACTTCATGACCGACAGCGCCGACAGCGCATCGCGCGCCGCGCCATAGGGCAGCGCCCCGACCACCTGACCGGCTGCGAAGAGATACGGATAGGTGACCAGCATGGCATTGGCCATGGCACCGCCGGCTGAGAGGCCTTGGATGAAAATGCGGTCGCGGGCGATGCCGTGCCGCTCGACGCTGTGCTCGATCATCTGGCGGATCGACATCAACTCGCCGCGATCCCGCGCGACCATGCTTGGCCGGAACCAGTTGAAACACAGGTTGTGATTGTTGGACTTGGTCTGCTCGGGATAAAGCAGCACGAACCCCTTGTCCCTGGCGATCCGGCTCCAGCCACTGCCCCGATGATATTGCTCGGCCGTTTGCAGGCAGCCATGCAGCACGACCACTAGCGTTGCCGGCTCCCGCCGGACCGCGGGCGCGTATTCCAACATCCGCAAGCGTCCTGGATTGCTGCCAAAGGCGTGGACCTCGACCAGCGTCGAGCGCGAGGTGCGCGGCTTCGGCGCCTTGGGCACCTCCGGCAGCCGTATCTTCGGCAAAGCCTTTTCAAGGCTGCGGCGAAGACGCTTCTGACCGCGCAGCATGGCGGAGAGCGGAAACATGGAGAACTTGAAACGCATGGGATCATGGCTTTCGTCGAACCTTCCTCCAATATAATGCTGCAATGCAGCAAACGAAGGACGTCCCGTCAAGAAAACCGGCAATTTCTAATGTTGCGCGCTAAGTGGTTCACAATGCGAGCATAAAAAAAGACCGGGCATCTTGAAGATACCCGGTCCTTAGACCTGTTCGACGGGACCAACTGCTTGATCCATCGAGCAAAATGGTCGGAATGGCGGGATTCGAACCCACGACCCCTTGACCCCCAGACGGTGCGCCGTGCGCCAAATTTGCAATTGATTTCATTGTTCAAGCCGATGCCTTCTGTGATGTCGTGGGGATAGTTGTGGGATTTGAGAGTGCAGCCAGAGCTTCCGCCACTTCGTGATCGTGGACGTGGGCATACTTCACCGTCGTCTTGATGTCCGAGTGGTTCAGCGCCTTCTGTACGATCTTGAGGTTTCCGGTTTGGCGGAGGAGCTTCGTCCCCACGTCGTGACGGATGTCATGGAAGCGGAAGTTCTCTACCCCTGACCGCTTCCTCAGCCGCCGCCATTGGGTCTTAGCCCCCTCTTCCGTGATCGGGTAGCGCTGCCCCTTCACCTGCCCCGGCAGCGGGCGCTTGCATACGTAGGTGAAAACATATTCCGGGTGATTGCCCTCACTCTGCTTCAAGATCGCCGCCACGGCTGGCGTGATCGGGGTATGGACTTCCTTTCCCTGCTTCCCCGGCGTGGTGATCCTCTTCGCGAAGACGTTGACCGCTGACCACTTGATGAGCGTTTCCTTGCGGCGAAGTCCGGTCACGCGGGCGAACTCGAACCACAGGGCGTAATCGTCCCGGACTGACTTGTCCAAGGCGACGGCCTCATGGGTATCGAGTTCCCGCACCCGCTCCTTCGGTTCCTTGAGCATATGCTTCTTCCACTGCGGTGGCCGTGGGAAGTGATGTCCCAGCGTCGCCGCATGGTTAAAGATGGCCTTGAGGAGGATCGTGCAGGATCGGTTCACGGTGGCGTTTGAGAGCGTCGGGACCGCTTCCCCGTCCTTCGTCTCCTTCCGGCCATTGCGGGTATCATTTCGCCTTCTGGTCACGAGCGCCGTCACGTCAGCATCAGTCAGTTGGTCCAACCGTTTGGTGCTGCCAAGGTAGCTGATCAGCCTTTGAATATCTGTCCACGTCGTATCGCTGTTGACGTGATACTGACCCTTGTCTGTCCAAAAGTGACCGGCGGCGATGTCGAGGGTAATCGGTGCGTTTCCGGTCACCCGGGCCTGTTTTACGTCCTCCTCGATCTGGGCCTTCCACTGCCGCTCGACTAGCTCAGCTTCTTTTTTGGTTTTGGCTTTTGTAGACTTGTGAACGCGATGACCGTGGAGCTGGAATTCGGCGTAGTAATATGGGGAGCTTGCGGGCTTGTAGACGGGCATGGGGCTTTCTCCCGACGCTTATTATTGGTGATGAACTGCTCAAGAATGTAGTCGGTGAAACGGTACTGTTTCCGCTTCTCAGTCCCGACGTTGACATATCGGATGCGGCCATCCTTCACGTGCCGCATCAGCGTTTTCACAGATATCCCAAGCTTCGCCGCTGCTTCTTCTGCGGTGAACATTGGCTCCTTCGGGAGGGGGCGGTTCATCATCACAGGAACTCCGCCAACTCCTCATCGGGGGCATCCGTGAGGTCTAGAACGAAGTTCGGGTCCCGCTGGTGCTCACTTTGAAACTCTCGAGCTGCAAGCAGCGCATCTAGTTTTCTGGCGAACGGGCCAATGTGTTGGTCAGGCGTTGTGCCAGCCGCGACGTAGTAAGAGGCAATGTGGCGGAAAACAGCAGCGTACTTTCTATCGGTCATGTGAGTGCTCCTCTGTGTTGGGGTTAAGCAGCTTGCTGTCCGCGTTTGCGGGGTTGTGCTTCCGCTTGAATAGCCTTGAGGATTTGGACGATCTCGCTATTCATGGACCGGCCGTTTTCCTCTGCACGTGCGTCTAACCAATCTTTCAATTCGACGGGCAGGCGTAAGCTGAGGGCAGAAAGGTCTTTCATTGGCTGAACCTCGTGGTTTAATTTTGAACCAGTTTGGTTTACCTTTGTGAGGCGCGCGGGTCAACACCAATTTGGTTTAAAAATGCACCATGACTGAAGACACTCAAATGAAGATTAGGCTCCCGGCGGCGCTGAAGGAGCAAATTGAGGAAGCTGCTAAAAGAGGAAAGCGTTCGCTCAATGGCGAAATCATCGCTCGTTTAGAGTTCTCGTTTGCCGCCAAGGCCGTCGTGCAGTCAACGGGATGGGATGTGGACCTCGGTCATGACACCCCCGAATTCCGTCTGGCCTACCAGCGGAGCCAACCACTGGAAAAGCGTGTTGCCGACCTTGAGGATCAGGTTGTATCGCTGTTAAGCTTATTCAAGAAATAGTAGAAAAACGAAACGCGTTCGCATTTGAAATCAATTTCACCGGGGGACGGATGCCGCTCGATAAACCGTACTATCTGACATACCGCCCGATGATCGACGGACCTAATGCCGACTACAGCCGATGGGCGTATATCCGCGATCCGTACTACGCGAACTCACCGGGGCATTATGTGCGAGCGTATCTCCTCATTCAGAAAGACCTTGAACGTCTTTTTGAATACGTGGAACCTAGTCCAGAAGCTGAGCTAACGTTCTCGTTCCGCATCCACGAGCTATTGATGAGAACCTGCATCGAGGTGGAAGCTAATTTTAAGGCGATACTGGACGCGAACATCTATACCCCAACGATAAACAGATTTCAGCAGCCCGTTTATAACATGAGCGTCTACAAGAAGGTGAATGTCAGCCACCATCTGTCAAGCTACGAGGTAATACTTCCGGTGTGGAATGGTCCGCGCAAGATTTGGAAGCCTTTTGAAGGCTGGGACACGGGCAAAGGGATAGAATGGTATCAAGCCTACAACGCCAGCAAGCATGACCGATTACAAGAGTTTAAGCAGGCTAATCTAAGCGCTCTCATTTCGGCGGTAGCGGGGCTGCTAGTGCTAATATCATCGCAATATCAGGACCAAGATTTTTCAGCTAGCGATGATTTGATCAGTCTAGGTGGTTTGGACTACCACGACATGGCTGCTGCAACTGGATCACTTTTCCGAATCGCCTATCCCAATGACTGGCCCGACGCTCAGAAATACCATTTCGACTGGTCCAAGCTAAAGCGAGACCCGGACCGATTTGAGCGCTTCAATTATGATGCTCTTCCGTAAATGGTCGCTTCAAATACCAATGAACCTGAGGGCTCAATGACCAGCCACAGCGGTGAACCGTTTGACTATGATAAGGCCGTCGCAGAGCTACCTATTCTCCGTGATTTCATCGACTTCTTAAACAAGCAAGTCGGAGTTTATACGGACAGCCTCTCTGGTTTTCAGGGTACGAAGATCAAGGTTGAACGGCAGGTCGCGAGGATTATGCGTCCCGTCCGAAAGTTCAAGGATGGCGAGTGGGTGATGAGCCATACCAGCCTTGAGGACCCCTCTTCGCCGGATGTGATCCATGTTCGGATCATACGGGCCGACGATCTCATAGAGGTGAACTCACCTCAGGGCTTCAACGAAACGCAAATTTGCTGGTCCATCATCGTCTTTATCTTCACCTATTGGGAGGAGACGGTACGATCACAGATAGCCCGGGTACGCGGCATACACCATGACAAAGTACGCGTGAACGTCTTCGGCGATCTTAGGCTGATCCGCAACGCCATCATCCATCATAAGGGCGTACTTTCTAGAGCCGACTTCGAGAAGCTTGTGGTGATGAAGGGCCTCTTTAGACCGGAAACACGCATTCAACCGTCACACGACGAAATGCATAAGATCTTCACCGCCATGAAGCAGGGCATCGCTGAGATCATATTGCACTATGTGGGGCACCTACCTGGGGCGCCCAAAGACATCGGCAAGATCAGTGGTCTTGGTATCATGCTGGGTGGCGGGACTTAGTCAGACAAACCCTCGTTTTCCCATCATTGCCCCCGGGCGCTGCTGTTTCTGGACGAACTCGGTCATCTTGTTATCCAACATCGTATCCATTTCGGCTGCCAGACGGTCAGACATGGCTGCATCTGTCTCCCGGTTTCCGCTTGCCTGGACGGTGATCGGGATGGTTGGTGAGAAGACATTGCTGACCTGATTTGTGGTCGCTCGGATGTTGCCCTTGCCCATAGCGGCGGCATCGAGGCTGAGAGCCTTCCCGCTGTTGATCGCCTCCAGAGCTGCACGGTTCTTGCTCGTGGCATCCGCATTTACGACAAACTCACCATCGCTGAGCATGGCCGGGATGCTATCTGATCTGGAGGTGCCGGGGCCACGGACATTACCGCCACGGGCGAAGCGCTGGACGCCTTTGGGGGTGATGAAGCCACCATCCTTGGCACCCACAATAGCGCTGAACAGTGTACCCAGCAAACCACCCCCGCCACCTCCGCTGCCACCCATCAAACCGGCAAGAGGTCCCTGCCCCAGCAAGGCTGCTTGAAGGACCGCCTGCGCAAGGCTGGCGATGAGCTGCTGGAGTGCCTGCTCTGCCGTCATGGTCCCACTGATGAGGCCGGTCAGAGCATCGGCAGCGGTGGAGGCGAAGAAGCCGCTCACCTGTTGGGCTTGATCCTGCGTCATGGCGTATTGCTGTGTTGCAGCCTCAGCGGTGGCCATGCCTTGCGCTAGACGGGTGATCTCTTGCCGCTGCTGAGCAGTCAGCGTGATCCCCTGACGCGTTGCCTCTTGGAGCATCTGCTGTTCATAGCGGTAGGTCATGGCAGCCTGTCCCGTCATGGTCAGGGCCTGCTGTTCGGACTGCTGCTCTGTCGTGAACTGCTGAGCCTCGGTCACGATCTGCCGGTATGCATCGGCCTGCTCGGTCAGTGCGGTGGTCTGGCGCTGGATATCCTCAGCGCGTCCAGCGGAGCGAGCATCTTCGTCTTCCACGTGCCACGGTTCATGGCTCATCGGGAAGGAAAGGCCATAGTTCCTCGCGTTCTCGTGCACCCACTTCCGTGCAGTGTCGGACTGGTAACCCAGATCAGCAGCGTTGCCCTTGTTGTGCTGGCTATTGCCGGGAGGGGCCACCCACTTGCGTGCCGCTTCCGGGGACCCGTACTTCTGCAACGCCTCCAGCCAAAGCTCTTGCTGCCGTTCTGGCGAGCGGTAACCGCTGTTGATAGTGACGCTACCCTTCAAATCATCTGGCATGCTGGCGAGCATCGTGGCCAGCTTCTGCTGGAACGTGGATGCCATGCCGGTGATATGCGTCGAGGCCTTGCCCGATGCCAGCACGTTGGACAGGTACATTTCGGGATCATCGGTGGCGGATTTGACCCCCACGGCCTTGAGCGCTGCCCCGCGAAGCTCATTCGCCTGATACACCTCACCCATGGTGCGGGCCTTCCCCAGCGCCGCGTTATAGGCCGTGTTGATGCGGGCTTGCGCGTCGAGCTGTGACAGGCTGCTGGCGAGGTCGGGGATTTCATCTTTCAGCGCACGGACGGCACCGGCAAAGGTATTCAGGCCGCTTGCACCCTTGGCGGCAGCGGTGCCGGTCTTGTCGAGCGCACCATAGAGGTTTTCCATTGACGGGGTGGCCTGCTTGGCATCCTCACCCGCCTTGTAAACGAAGTTTTCGTCGTAGCCGTTGCGTCGGTCGAGGATATCCCGAAGCTTCACCGCTTCATTGGTCAGGCGTTCAATCTCCCGCTCGGACTGACGGATGTTCATGACGTCAGCCGGGGTGCCCATGCTGATCTGCTGGAGGTCGGCAAGGCGCTGCTTCTCTGCCGCAAGGTCACCATAGACGCCGACAAGGCTATCCTGCACGTTGCGGGTGGATTGCTCCTCCAGCTTATTCCAGCGGTCTAGGAAATCATCCATCGCACCGACGAGGCCCACCACTGCCTGCTTCGTCCAGGTGGAGATCGTCGTCCCGATTTGATTGAACTTGCGGTCCAGCTCATCGGCACGGGCAATGACTTCCTCATCCATGACAGCGCCGAACTCATGGGCTTCGTCGATGAGCTGACGGACGCCCGCTGCCCCACGGTCCAACAGCTCCACGAAGCGCTCACCGCCTGTCCCGCCAAACAGCTCATCCGCGATCCTGATCTGTGCGGCGCGGTCCAGATGCTCCAGCTTGCCGATGATCTCCACGAGCAATGCGGATGGGTCCTGTAGCTTCCGCTTCAAGTCCTCTGCCGTGTAACCCAGCCGCTGGAACGCTTCGGCAGCACTACCCTGCCCCGTGACGATGAACTCATCCGCCCGAAGGTTCAGCTCCTTCATCCCGTCCACGAGCGCGTCTACGGGGATGCGGTTCTGCTGGGCGACGTAACCAAGTTCTTGAAAGGCCTTGGTGCTCAGACCGGCCCGCTTCGCTTCGTTGCCGACGCTGGCGATGTTCTTGGTGATGTCACCGATACGGGAGGCGATGCCCTCCAGCGCACCAATGCTCAGGCCGGTGATGAGACCAGCAACGCCACCCTTCAAGGCAGCCATGGCCATGTTCACGCCCTTGCCCGCACCGGACATGGATGCTTCCAACGCATCGGCGGATCGCTTGGCCTGATTTTCGATGGCCTTGAAGTTCTGGCCTGCGGTGCGGTTTGCCCGTTGGAAGTTTCGTTCAAAGTCCCGGATGCGAGCTTCAAGGGAGACCACGAGCTGTTCGGTATCGGTCGGCATAGCGGCTCCTTAGAAGATCAACAGGCCTTCGGCCCGTTCGTCAGTGTCATAGATTGAACGGGTATCCTCACCCAGCGAGGCACGGCCCACGGCCATTGCAGCGGCAACGGCACCGTCTATGCGGTCCCGGCTCTTGCCCTTGTGGAAGGCCTTGTTTCCAGCCTTATCCGTCTCCACCGCTACGTTGTCGAAGTTCCAACGAAGAACGGGGTGACCGCCATGCCGGAAGCGTCCCGCGATGATGGCACGCTCAAGCTCCTTGATCGCCGGGGCCATGGTGATCCATCCCTGTCGCATCTCGATTGCCGGATAGCCATCATCGGCAAGGTTGGCCATCATGACGCGGGCAAGGTGCGGATCGAATGCAATCTCTCGGACTTCGAAGCGTTCGCAGATTTCCCGGATAGTGTCTTCCACCGCACGGAAGTCCACGACGTTGCCCGGGGTCGGCTCGATGAAGCCTTCATCCGCCCATTGCGGATAGGGCACGCCGTCCCGGTCAGCTCGCTTGTGCAGGTTATCGGCGGGGCAGAAAAACCACGGGTGGACGATGTAGCCTTCTTCCCCGTCTCGCCACGCGGCCACAATCACGGTGAGGTCCGAATTGCTGGAGAGGTCCACGCCTAGCCAGCAGGGTTGGTGCTCCAGCTCATCGAGATCGAAGGCAGCAGCGCCCTTGTCATAGATGGACATTTCCACGAACGGGTCAGAGCTGTGGCCAAGCCAGACGTTCAAATGGAGCTGCCGGAATGCCTCCCGGTCGGCTGGACGTTCGGCAGCCTCACGGGCAAGCTGGCGAAGTCCGTTCAAGTCTGGATAGCCATGGACGAGGCCCGGGTTTGCCGCCTTCCAAACTTCCTCATCCTGCCAATCAGCATCGGGAGAGGTTTCGAACAGAATGGGCAGAGTGGCGGGATCGTTGATTTTCCCGGAAGCCACTTTGCGGGCGTAGTCGATCACCTCAAACGCGATGTTTTCCTGTCCCCTGCCTGCCGTGGTGATGACGATGCAAAGGGAGTTCGGCACCTTTACGAGGCCGGTTTTGATGACGTCCCAGAGGTCTCGCTTCTTCCAAGCGTGGATTTCATCGATCAGTGCAAAGACGGGCGTTCGGCCATGTTGCGTTCCGGCATCGTTGGACAGGCTTTCGAGGAAAGACCCATTCGGGAACGTCATCCGGTTCTTGTACTCTTGGAGCTTAATCGTTCGGCCTTCCTCGAAACGACGGCTGGCCTGCCCCTTCCTCCACAGCTCATCGCTGCCCGCTTGAATGATGCTCTGCGCTTCCGTGAAGGCCAGTTTTGCCTGTTTCCGGTCAGCGGCAGCGGTCAGCACCTCCCCACCGGGAACGGCTTCCGGTCCCATCGTATGGAGTAGAGAGAGCGCAGCACCAAGCGAGGTCTTGCGATTGCCACGGGGCAGCATGATCGTCACCTGCTTGATGATCCTGTTACCGTGCTCATCGCATGGCCCATACACCTTGCGGACGATCTCTTCCTGCCATGGGTCCAGCTGGAAATTCCGCTCAGGGTGACGGGACTTCGGATGCTTCAAAGAGCGGAGGAAATCCACCGCTCGCTGCCCATAGCCGAACGGGTCCGGGATGTCCGGGAATGGGTTTGTGCAATCAATTGCACTTTTCTTCATCTTGAGGATGAGACCCATGTCAGCCTCCCGCCGCCACACAGCGGAGGTCTAGACCTTCACGGCGACCAAGCTCTTTGATCTCCTTCACGTCATAGGCTTGGCCCTGATAGGTGACGCGATCCGATGTCAGCAGATCGTCCCGGTAGCGGATGCGGAAGACGGTGGCTGTTTCAGCCGATGAGCCGAAGCTGTTCATGAACTCTTCCGTGCTGGACTGCACGAGCTGAGCACGAAGAGTGGCAACGGGTGCCCATGCTTCGGTTTCCGTCCCGTAGTCATCCACGGTTCGGCTGAGGCGTTGGATATCGATGATCCGGTCTAGCTTTCCTGCACGCATCAGGCAGCCTCCACCACGTTAGCGGACAGGCTGAGGATGCCGTGGGAATGCTCGCCTTTCGGGTCGCGGAGGAAGCGGCTTGAAGCCACGTAGAGATCAGCGACGTGGAGGCCGGTGGCGCTCCAATTCGTGTCTTGAAGCGCATCCCGGATGGCACCGGCCACCTGCTTTGCGAAGGCAAGTCCCGTCTCCCTCTGCCAGATGTGCAGGTCCAGTGCCACGTCGTGACGGGTGCGGGCAATGTCACCACCGGGAAGGGTCTGCCCCTCGCCTATGATGATGCTGGGGAAGGTCGCCGGGGTCCCGTTCCGATCCACGATATTGGCGACGGGCACGAGCACCGTCACTGCCGTGGCAGCCACGAGACGCGCGCGGATCGCCTTCTGGAGTTCAAGGGAAGCTTCCATCACCTCGCCTCCTTCACGGCCTTGCGGATGGCGCTCTTGATCCTGTTAGCCAGCTTCTTGTTCATCAGCCGGTACCCCGGCCAGAAGTAAGGTTGAGCCGCTGTGTCAGCGGTGCCGTATTCCACGAGGTGCGGATATCGAACATCGTTGTTTCCCACCGTCACGAGCACCTGATTTTCACGTGCCAGGGTGGACCCTCCCGGCTGGCTGTAAGGCGGGGTCTGCTGTCCCGGTCCCGTGACCGCGATGCTGTCTTGCAGAGCGCCCGTGTCACGCGGGGCAAGGATGCGCTGCATGTTGGCGAGGTCACCACCGGCCTTAGTGAGTGCCGGGGCAACCGCTGCCCTTACGTTGCGGGGGATGGCCTCCAATCGCCGGGAAAGGCTTTGCGTCTGCTTGCTCATCAGAAGCTCCATTCCCGGTAAGGTGCCATGAGGTCATAGAGACCCAGCGGCATCAGCTCGGCGCTGACCGCCACGATGGATGCTTCCCGGTTCTCATAGAGGTGCGCCACGAGCTGCCGCACGGCTTCCTTTAGCGGTTCGGGGGTCCCATCGGGGAAGGCCGTGGCATCGTCCAGCGGGGTGCCGATGAACTTCCCAACCCACGCCTCAGCAGCCGCAATCTTCCCCTCCAGCAGGGTGTCATCCTCGCTGATGGTGATGTTCGCATGCGCCTTAACGTCCGCGACTGACACGATGCTCATGGGCTGTTCTCCAAATTCGTTTGCAAATCGCGCACGTCTCTCCCTCCGCCGGTCCCTTTGGTACTCTTGGAAGTTTGGATGTACCCCGGGGGTTTGTTGCCCGGGCTGGGAGGGACAGTGAGGGCGTCCTCTAAGGTCCATCCTGCTTCGAGACGGCCACGAATGGTTCTGTGATGGATGCCCTTCTCAAGGCCCCATTCCCTCAGGGTGCGCTGTTCTCCGAAGGCTGTGTATTTCTTGGCTCTGGCCTTTGCCCCGCTGCCCCAACTGGACTTGGTCTCTTCTTGCTCGGGTCGCTTGAGCCACTTCTCCACCCGTGGGTCACGGGTAGGCTTGGCGCTGAGCTTGGCCAGTGCACGCTTCCTGATGGCCGCGCATTCCGCCTCGAACTCTTCACGATCGACCTGCCGTGCTCGCTCCGCTCGGGTCATCGCCGCTTCTCCTGCGATTGCAGGGGGCCATCGTGGCAGGGCTGGCATGCAGGCACCCACTTTGAGCGATCCCAGAAAATGGCCTTGTTTCCCCGATGCGGGGTGCTGTGGTGAACGATGGTAGCGGATGCCCCGCAACGGGCGCACTTGGGGTGCTTGGCTAGGAAGCCTTTGCGCGCTGCTTCCCACTTGGTGTCATAGCCACGCTGGCGAGCGGTAGGACGTTGGGCATCGAAGCGGGCCTTGCGCTCACGATCACGAGCTATGGAGTGCTCACAGCTCTGCCCGCTGGACAGCACACAGCCACAGATGCGGATCGATGGTGCGCGATAGGGCATCAATACCCCCTATCGCAGCCAACAGCTTTGATGAGCTTCCGCAAGCTCGCATCGTGTCCCACAAAGCGCATCTTCTGCTTTCGAAGCATCTCGGACGGCTCAGAGGTCAGGTTCATGGAGATGGAATAGCCGAACGTAGAAATAAGCTTTTCCACCACATCAATGCGAGGACTGCTCTTCCCGTGAAGGCAGCGCTTGATTGTCGATCGACTGACCCCTGAAACGGCTTCCAGCTCACGCTGGGTGACCCGCTTCGCCTTCATCAGGTCACGGATGATCGGTCCCCACTTGCTCATGCTGCGGCCTTTCGGGTCACCTTGCGCGTGCCGAAGCTGCCAAAGGCCACCTTGAACTTGTCATCGAGGCTGAGGGCGCTTTCCGGCTTCTCTTCACCGCCATAAATGGCCTTGAGCATGTCCAGCCTACCCTCATAGGCGAGGATGATTTCAGCCGGGGTAGCATCAAGGGCCACGTCTGGGGTCCAGCCAAGCCAGCCGGTCGCCTTCTTGTAGAGGTCTTGGAGGTAATCGCGGAAAGGCACGGATTTCGCAGCCTTCCCCTTAGGTCCCGCCTTCTGGGCATCGGCACCGTCCACCCCAGCGCAGGCCATCACGTAACGCAGCAATGCAGGCTTGATGGTCCCCAGCTCATCCAAGATGCGGTTGGGCAGGAAGTCGAGGTCTGTGTGAGGCTGGATGATTTCCACGGCAGCGGTCAAACTCCCGTCGATGATGTCACGGGTCAGCTTCTGGAATGACCCTTCCCGCCTCTCCAGTTCGATGGCAAAGCGCAGAGAAGGCCGCAACGTGACGGCCCTCCCTGCAATGGTGACGGTGATTTCCTCAGCCAGCCTCATGGATCGCCTCAAGCGGCTGCTTCGATTTCGAGGATTTCTCCGTCGATGCCGATGGTGAAGGTGGTCTTGGTGATGTCGTTCACCGTGCCAAGGCTGTTGCGGGCGCTGAGAACGACGGCACTGAAATAGAACGTGGACGGCGTGCCGGTCGGGGTCGGCTTGTCGGCCAGAACCACCTTGAAGTTATAAGGCAGCTCATCCTTGACCGCTTCGCGGGCCTTCTGCTGGCCGGGGTCGGCAGGATCACGGGCGCAGATCAGCTCCATCGAGCCGCTGTCCGTCACGCCTGCACGACGGCGAACGAAAGCGTCACCGACGCCGGAAAAGGTGATTTCTTCGCGGCTCGCGCCGAACTCGCCAAGGTCTTCCGTCTCCTTGATCTCGGTCCAGCTTTCAGCCTCGTATTCGGTTTCCGAAGTCGCACGGTCATTGGTGCCGATGTAGACTTTCGACTTTGCAGTGGAATGGATTGTCATGGCGCTTGCCCTTCAACAGTTAGAACGAGGGAGACGGACGGCGAACCGCCCGTCGTGTTTCGTCACTTCGTGATCTTGAGGATCTTGAAGGCTTCGGTTTTGGTGACGGCACCACCGACACGGCGACGGGCGTGGAACCGCACAAGGCCCTTCGTCTGCACGCTGTAGGGATCGCGAAGAACCACGAGGCTCTTGCGGTCGAAGATGCGGAAACCGGACTGGAAATCACCGAAGACCAGCGGAAACGTGCCTTCGCCTGCGTCCTCCGGGAGGTCATCCATATCCGGCATCTCGATCACCGGACGGCCAAGGATGGTCGGCGGGTTGCCAGCGGTCAGGGCGTCCTGCCACAGGTAATCGCCACTGGCGTTCTTGAGCTTGCGGATAGCGCCGATGGTGCGGCGGTTCATAGCCCACGTGGCGCGACGGGCGTAGGCGGTCGGGAGGGCATGGTAGGTATCGATCAGGTCATCTGCCTTGAGATCGGTCCCGGCAATGTTCTCCAGCGTCTCGATGCCAGCCGTTTCCAGCAAACCCTTCGGCTTGCCTGTTCCGTCGCCGGTAACGAAAGCAGCACCCTCAGCGCGACCGAACTCTTCCGCGAAGTCGTAGGCCAGTTCGTTTTCGAGGTCGAAGGCGCTGTCTTCCAACAGCATGTTGGAAACATCCACATAGGTGCGCAGCTCGAAGACGTTGATCTTCTGCTGGCCATAGGTCGGCTCGCTCTGCGTAGTATCAGCCGTTTCGCCGGTCCACGTTGCCGACATGGTGCCGGTGCGCTTCGGCAGGATGAGTTCCCCGGCAGAGACGGGCGTAACCCGTGCCACTTCGCGCAGCGGCGAGAACTCGACAAGATTGCGGTCCAGCTCAGCGATGAACTGTTCGGGTGCCAGGTATCCGCCTGCGGTGTCGGTGGAGACGGACAGCGCGCGGACTTCTTCCGGCTCCATGCGCTCGACGCCGTAGCGAGCGAAGGAGTTAAAAGCACGCTGTTCGATGGCCGGTTCGTTGCGCTGTTCCTGCTGAGTGCCGGGACGGTTCAGGCGCGTTTCCATGGCCGCGATCCGCTCTTGCAGGCCACGGACTTCCGTCTGGTGCGAGGTGTGGCGCTGTTCGGCAGCGGCACGGAGTTCTTCCACGGCAGCCGTTGCGACGGCAAGCGGGTCATCTTCGCGGGTCTCAATCGGCACCGCCGAACGGACTTCGATATTCATATGCTTCGTCATCTTCAATCCTTTCGAAGCGTTGCGATTGTGGCCTGTACGGCCCGGGTGAAAGCCGAAACATCGGCCATGGACCGCACCTGTTTGATGCGGGCGTTGCCTGCGGATGGCAGGGCGACGAGGGAGATTTCGACCAGATCGATGTCGGTGAGGATGCGGAGGCCGTTGGCGGCTCGCTCTGCCCCACGAGCGCGAAAACCGATGCTGAGACCGTTCAAGGCACCCGCCTTGAGGAGCGCGTGGGCTTCCTTGCCCTTGGCTGTTTCCGTGACCAGTTTTCCGGTGACTGCAAGGCCGGTGGCATCTTCGCGAATATCGGTCCAGACGCCGATCACCTCATCCGTGCGGTGGCTCCATAGCATGGGCGGGCGAAGGTTGCGGGTCTGATGCTCAGCTAGGGTGCGGGAGAACGCGCCCCGCTTGACCACCTCATTGAAGCTGTTCCGCTCATCGAAGATCGCCGCATGACCGGTGAAGCTTCCCGCGTCATCGGCAGAGAACCGGATATCGAAATCCAGCGCCTCGCGTGTCTGAGCTTCGCGCACTGCGAAAAGTGAAATTGATTGCACAAGCTCACGCATTCGATTTCTTCCGGGACTTGGGTGTTGGCTGGGGTTTGCCGAACATCAGCGCCTCGATGATCGGGAGGGCCGCGCCGTAAAGCTCTGTCACCGCCATGCGAGCGGCGTAGGTGCTGATCAGTGCGGCTGCGTCTTCGGGGTCCGTGCCGCCGCCGATGAGGCCAAGGCGGATGACTTCGGTTAGTTCGCGATAGGAGAAATCGCCCGCGAAGAAGCGGCGGGACAGACCGCCAATGCCTGAACCGGTCTTGCGCTCAAGCTCGATGATTAGATCAGGGGTGAGCAGAAATGCCCGCTCAGCGTCACCGAAGAAACCGCGATGTTCATTCATCGGAATTGCCCTCCTCAGGCTTGGAGGAAGGCGACGAGGTGTAGGGATTGGAAAGGCTGTTGCCATCCGGCAGCGGGGGCAGGTTGAGACCCGCCCTCACTTCGTTGGCGGTCATGGCACCCATGCTGCGATACTGGCCATAGGCCGTGGCACGGGTGGCGAAGTCGGCACGAAGGAGCGCATCTGTCAGGTGCTCAACGAACAGCGTGTCGCGATCTTCCGGGGCGATAAGCTTTAGGGTGACTTCGGCTTCCCAGCGGGAGAGCCAAGGAGCCAGCGAGTAGGTCAGGAACTGCTGGCCACCCGTCTCCGCATTGGCCCACGTCTGACGGCTGTAATCCATCAGCAGGACGGGAGGAACGCGAAGCACGCGGGCAACTTCCGTGATGGACAGTGCCCATATTTCCATGAACTGCGCATCGACGCTGGAGAACTGGAGGCCTTGCCACTTGGCTCCCTCCTCCAGAACTGCCGTGCCACCGGATTTGCTGCCGCTGTTTGCAGCCTGCCAGGACAGTTTCACGCGCTTGGCGACTTCGGCCCCCAGCTTGCCGGGAAAGGACAGGATGCCAGACGGACGGCCTCCGTTCGCGAACAGTCGGCAGGCATGCTGCTGGAGGGTGATCAACAGGCCGATGGCATCCCGGGCCTGCATGATCGGGCTCTTGCCGCTGACAGCGTCGGTGCAGAGCGGAGACGGTGCACGAAGGTGGATGATGTCACGAAAATCGAGGAACCGCTGTCCAGCGCCTGCGCTGACCCGATAGCGCGGCTCACCTGTCACGGTGTCGGTCTCGATGGAAACGGCAGTCGGTGCGAGGCGATGCAGCTCACGGGGCTGCCGGTCACCATCACGAACGATCTCCGCAAAACCGTTGCCGTGACAGAGGGCATCAGCCGTCAGCAGCTCACGAAGCTGCTGACCACGGGTCCACGGATTGGCATCCCCATTCAGCAGCCGATAGCCGACGTGGTCCGTATCCCGCTCACGGCTTCCGTCGCTGGTGCGAACGAAGGCATGCAAGGGGAGGATCGAAACCGCCTCAGAGATCGCTTTGACGCCTGCGGCGACTGCGGGCACTTGCAAGGCCGTGGAGGGGGTAACCGCCACGCCTGCGGCAGACGAGGTCACGCCGAAAATTTCCAACAGGAAGTCATCGGGGGAAGCAAGGCTTTCCCGTTGTTCATTGGCTTCTACAGCCGTCGTCTCTGTCTTCTGGGGTTTGCGCCCTAGTCCGAACATCTATCAGGTCACCGAAGCAAGTTGCTGTTGGTGCCTGCCGATGGTCTACGGCTCTGACTGCGCGAAGCGCGTCCCGCTGGGTGCGGTTATCTAGGCAAATTTAAAGTAGTCGATTTGGTGGAATCGGTCAATCGACGCCCGTTCTTCTCCACTCCTACGGGAAGGCGGCAGATATACCGAGATCGACGACCATGAAGAATACTTCAAGGCTCGGCATTAAAAACAAGACCGCCCCCCACATCATGAAAATATTGCTGGCCAAACTCGCAAACCAACGCGTTCTGTTGGTCGCCTCATAGTAAGCAGCTAGTCCCGGATATATCGTGCCCGGGGGCTTTCTCCCGTCAAATAGCTCGTAGACCGAGCGAAATCCTGCTGTAAAACGAGCGGCGTTGAATACGGCCTGAGCCGGGAACTCACCGAAGTAATATTCATCTGGTTCTTTTGGCTGATCTATCAACAATTTCGTCAGGCATGCGTTCATGAAGTCCATTTGCTTGTAGTCGGACGTTTCCATCACGTGTCGAATATATTCGTTCCGCGTCTTATACTGACGAATTATTGATGGGCAAAAAACGTAGAAAATTAGCAGCCCAACTAAAACGAAGATCCCGCCCACATAGAGAAGGCAGATGCGCTGAAATGGGGTGAACAAGACATCGGGACCCAGCAGGCTGTATTTCATCAGCAGGTTCTGGAACTGGTCGCCGTAGAGAATGGCGTATCCCAAGATCGGGACGAGGCTGATCACCTGCGGGAGTTTCGTCTGTGTGATCGCTGCATTCGTGGACCACCTGACAGAGTGATAATGCGTGTCCTTCATGAAGTGCTTCCCCGTCTTAAGCGCGTGGGATGAGGCTCGCCCGAATTCCCCACCCCTTTTCTATTATGAGCGATACTATCTTCACCCGTGAGATGAATAATAGAGAAGGGTTTTAATGGGTTGAACTGGGGGTAAAGATACATTCGCTCAAAATGCGCAATTCCGGGGTGATCTCGTGCGCCCTTGCCTGTTGCTCCATTACGTATAGCTCGACTGCTGGCTGGGGATATCTCCTAAGCACGCTCATTGATGCGAACTCAAAGAATAGCTCCCGGTCGCTGTACGTCTTCCATACCTCAATCTTCTGCCCTGCCATGTAAGCGGGCCAGTCGCTGAGGACGAGTTTGAAGATTGCAAGCTGATGCCCTTCGGGCCAGACTTCCATCAGACCGTTGATCAACCCGTACTCGGGATGCGTGGTGAGGTCTGGCATTTTCTCCAACAGCGCGTCGATCTTCTCGATCCGAACGGCCACGGCGGGATCGTCGCAGCCATTCATCAAAGTCTCACGCTCATAGACCAATGCAGCACGACACTTGCGGCGATAGTCCCGCAACGCCTTTGACATCGAATTAGCAAGATGCTTCGGGGTAATCTGCCCCGGCTCACCTACGCGGAGCAGGGTGAAATTCGTTCCACCGATTCGGGCACGCTCCCGCACGAACGGAGGCCGACTAATCATGCGGCGCAATGTTGCGGGAGATACGCACAATCTTCCACATATCTCCAGCTGTGGGATTGCAGCCCACTGAAAGCCGCCGCGCTCAACAGGAGCCGTAGCAACTACTTCACAGACGATGTCGCGCAGAGCTGAAACGAACTTATCAATTTTGCTCATGGAAGCGTCTCCAATGATGAATTTCTGTTGCATCATCCAAGAGCCGTGATAACTTCTGAGCGTGAATGTTCCTCAGAGCTTTAGAGCGGCTCGATGGCATGAGAAGCCCCGGGGGTTGCTGCCCGGGGCTTTTTCTATTCAGCGGCCAAGGATCATCGATATGCGCGCATGCGAACAAGCACGGAACAGCATCGACTGAGTCGTGGGGAAACTCGGGGGATTTTGAGGGATATTCGGGGGATTTGTGTCCCTTTCGTTCCCCTGTAGGCTTTGAGGCTCTACAGGGGAAGAAAGGAATAGTCCTTTATTTTCAAGGACTTTAAGACTCGGAATGGCGGGATTCGAACCCACGACCCCTTGACCCCCAGTCAAGTGCGCTACCGGGCTGCGCTACATTCCGTCACCGGCAAATCGACTGAGCCTGTTGTTCCGAAATCCCCCAAGACCAATTGATCTCAAGAAAATGTCGGTCATGACAGACCCGTCCGACAGCAAGTTCCCTTTAGCCAGTGAACTATTCCCGCGCAAGGGGAAACTCCCGGCGACGGGAAAAAATGCGCGGATTATCAGTCGAGCCTTAGCATCAGGGCGCGGACTTCTTCGAAGCGTCGACGCTGTTCGGGCTCTTCGCTGTTGGCAGCGTAGCAGGTCGAATCCATGCAGAAGCTGGTGACCTGAAGAGGATCGGCTCCGCGCTCGAACTGGCATTCGATCTCGTCCGAAATATCATCCGGCTCGGAATCCATACGCGTCGAATAGGTCAGGCGGGCGCCTGGCGGATCAAGTTCCGGGAAGGCCTGCACCACGCCAATCTTGAGATCCTTGACCATCAGCACGCTCTTGGCGACGAAGGCGCAGGCATCCTCGACGGTTGCGGGCCTTGTCTCGGTCGAACCGGTGGCCGTGGCCGCCCCTTGCGTCTGCTGGGCATGGGCCGGGATCACGGCGAGAAGAGAGAGGACGGGGATCGTTATCAGGAGACGCTTCATGGAACCTCGCAGGGGTTGCGTTTGGTGCCAGAACGCCCCGGAGCGCTTCGATGTTCCACTGGGGAACGCCGGGCGGGCTTTACGCCCGCGCCGTCAGCGCACTTGGTCGAGCAGGCGCTTGCATTCCAGGAGATCGAAGAGCGCTTCCTGCAGCAATGCGCGATCTTCCTTGCCGACCGAACCCTTGCCGACCGAGATCTCCGGAGCGTCGTCGTTGGCGCTGCCGCCGAAGCCGAAGAATCGACCGCTGGCACGGACCTTGGGGCGGCCGACGACCTGATCCTCGTCGAGATTGACCTTGGGCTCATCCGCTTTGGACGCGTTGGCGGCCACCAGGGCCTCCATGGTCGCGACATCGCCTGTGGCGACCGCCATGACGAACTTGTTGCCATTGGTCTTCAGAAGCTTCTGCACGCCCTTGATCGTGTAGCCCTGATCATAGAGCAGGTGGCGAATGCCCTTCAGCAGTTCCACATCATCAGGGCGGTAATAGCGCCGACCACCGCCGCGCTTCAGCGGCTTGATCTGCGGGAAGCGGGTTTCCCAGAAGCGCAGCACGTGCTGGGGCAGATCGAGATCATCTGCCACCTCGCTGATGGTACGGAAAGCATCCGGGCTCTTGTCCAACTGCATCACGGCGCGCTCCTCGATCATCACGCGGGCGCGCGACTCGGGTCATATTTCAACGGTTTGAGGATGGCTTTTCAAGCGCTGGGTGGCCGGCGAGCGAATGCTCCACCGGTTTTGGCCGATATCAGGCCGCTGGGTTCGCGGGCTTCTGCTTGGCCTTGCGGGCGATGTGGGCCCGCAGGATGCGCTGCTTGAGGACGTTCGACGCCTTGAAGGTCATGACACGACGCGGCGAGATCGGCACTTCCTCGCCCGTCTTCGGGTTGCGGCCGATGCGTTCGTTCTTGCTGCGGACCTGGAAGGTCGCGAAAGACGAAAGCTTGACGGATTCGCCACGCACGATGGCGTTGCAGATCTCGTCAATCACGGTCTCGACCAGCTCGGCAGATTCCGTTCTGGAAAGACCGACCTTGCGAAAGACTGATTCTGCCAGATCCGCACGCGTCACTGTCTTCCCGGCCATTGTTCTCGCCCGCCTAAATCAATGATCTTGTTGAATTGGGCAGAGACTATTGCCCTTGGCCGCGACGGTCAAGTCCTTGTCGGTGCGCAATTTTTAGGGTTTCAAATGCTACCAGCGAACGAGCACGGCGCCCCAGGTGAAGCCACCACCCATCGCTTCCAGCATCACGAGGTCACCCTGCTTGATGCGGCCGTCGCCGGCTGCGGTGGCGAGCGCCAGCGGAATCGAGGCCGCCGAGGTATTGCCGTGCTGGTCGACGGTGATCACGACCTTGGCGTCGGGAATGCCGAGCTTCTTCGCGGATCCATCGATGATGCGCTTGTTGGCCTGGTGCGGCACCAGCCAGTCGATATCGCCAGCCGTCGTGCCGGTTGCCGTGAAGGCAGCCTCGATGACGTCGGTGATCATGCCAACGGCATGCTTGAAGACCTCGCGGCCCTCCATGCGCAGATGGCCGACGGTTCCGGTCGTCGACGGACCACCGTCGACATAGAGCTTTTCGCGGTGGGCGCCGTCGGAGCGAAGGTTTGAGGTCAGCACGCCACGGTCTGCGACGGTCCCCTCGCCTTCCGCCGCCTCGAGGATGAGCGCGCCTGCGCCATCACCGAAGAGCACGCAGGTCGTGCGGTCGGTCCAGTCGAGGATGCGGGAAAAGGTTTCCGCGCCGATGACGAGCACGCGCTTGGCCATGCCGCCACGGATGTAGAGATCGGCGGTCGCCATCGCATAGACGAAGCCGGAACAGACAGCCTGCACGTCGAAGCCGAAGCCATGATGCATGCCGAGACGGTTCTGGATGTTCACGGCGGTCGCCGGGAAGGTGTTGTCAGGCGTAGAGGTCGCGCAGATGATGAGGTCGATGTCGGCTGCGGTCAGGCCAGCGCGGTCGAGCGCTTCCTGGGCCGCGGCAGCGCCGAGCGACGCGGTCGTCTCGCCTTCGCCGGCAATGTAACGCTGCTTGATGCCGGTACGCTGGACGATCCATTCGTCCGAGGTCTCGACCATGCTTTCGAGATCGCGATTGGTCACAACCCGTTTCGGGAGCGCCGCTCCGAAACCGCGAACTACAGAACGGATCATTGAAGTTTCCTACCTTTCACGCCGCTTCGGGGCCGGCCGGAGACGGGTGCCGCGCGTGATATTTTTTCAAGTCGTTTTCGATCTTCTGGGTGAGACCGTTTCGAGCCATGTCATAGCCCACATCGAGAGCGGCCGCAAAGCCCTCGGCATCCGTGCCGCCATGGCTCTTGATGACGATGCCATTCAGGCCGAGGAACACGCCGCCATTGACCTTGCGCGGGTCCATCTTCTCGCGCAGGCGATCAAAGGCGCCCTTGGCAAGGATATAGCCAAGCTTCGCCATCCAGGTGCGCGACATGGCCGCGCGCAGGTATTCCGCGATCTGCTTGGCGGTGCCTTCCGCAGTCTTCAGGGCAATATTGCCGGTGAAGCCTTCGGTGACCACCACATCCACTGTGCCCTTGCCGAGGTCATCGCCCTCGACGAAGCCATAGTAGTCGATCGTGTCGAGACCCGCTTCGCGGATCAGGCGACCGGCTTCCTTCACCTCTTCCTGACCCTTAATCTCTTCGACGCCGACATTGAGCAGGCCGACCATAGGCTTTTCGATTTCAAACAGGGCGCGTGCCATGGCACCACCCATAACGGCGAAATCGAGCAATTGCTGGGCATCGGCACCGATGCCGGCGCCGACGTCGAGCACGATGCTTTCACCTGACAGCGTCGGCCAGATCGCGGCAATCGCCGGGCGCTCAATGGTCGCCATCGTGCGCAGGCAGAACTTGGCCATGGCCATCAGCGCGCCAGTATTGCCGGCAGAGACCGCAACATCCGCCTGTCCCGTCTTCACCGCCTCGATCGAACGCCACATGCTGGACACGTAGCGGCCACGGCGCAGGGCCTGGCTCGGCTTCTCGTCCATGGTGACGGAGATGTCGCAGTGGTGGAAGGTCGACTTTTCCTTGAGCTTCGGAAACTGCGCAAGGATCGGCAGGCAGCGTTCCTGCTGGCCGTAGAGAAGGAAGGTTACATCGGGGTGACGCTCGAGTGCCTTGGCAGCTCCGGGGATGACGACTTCGGGACCGAAGTCTCCACCCATGACGTCGACAGAAATTCTGATCACTTAGACCTGACCCTTCTTCATCGCTGGCCAGCGATATTTTCGGCCAAAATACCGCTTTTCATTCGGCATACAACCCACCCGCAGGTGCAGATGGGGGATGATCAATCCTTTTTCCAGTCCTTCAGGACAGCAAAGGGCGATGGCTTCTTCTCCTCTTCGACCTTGCTTTCGATATGCCCGGAGAAGGCGACGCCTTCCTTCTTCGGGTACGGGTCGATGTCGAGGGCGGCAAATTCAGCGATCAGGGCACCTGCGTCGATCGTGTCGCCGGTGAACTGTTCGGGAAGGTCCGGACCGTCAGGATCGAGCACCATCTCACCTGCGCCGTCGAGCACGATGCGCGCAAGCTTGGAGCCCTCCGGCACGAAGATCTGATCGATCTCCTGGTCGATATGCGAGACGACCGGCTCCAGCGTCACGACGCATGCCTGGACCAATTCACCGGACACACGCCCCGTGATCCGGACGCCGTCCTTTTTCCAGCGCGCGACCTGCAGATCCGCGGAGAGCTTGTTGACGGCTTCCACCCGCCACAGGTCGGCAAGGCCCGCGCGCTCACGCTCGTCGGCCTCCACACGCACCCGCACTGGATTAGCCGAGATATGGCCGACCTTCACGAGATAGCTGAACTCGCGGCTGTCTCTGGTTTCTTTGCTCGTCATGTCGTCTGTTCCTCGTTTTGCCATCGGGCCTGATGCGTCTGCGCCCTGGGGCGACCGACGTCGATCAAGCAGCCGGGACGGCAATGCGGGCCAAGCCCGTCTCGATGTCATTTTCATCCACGGCGCCAAGCGCCTGTTCGGCCGCAAACATCCAGTCGGCCAGCGCCTGCATGGAGGGTGCCGCCTCCCCTTCTTCGGGATGGATGTTGCGCTTCAGCGCGGCTTCGAGCGCTTCCCGGTCGTTGCGATCAAGGGCGCCAGCATAGGATTCCAGCCGGCCATAATACATGCCGGCAAGCTTTTTCATGCGTTTCGGCACACCGGGATCGCCGACGCCCAGCTCGCGAATGGAGTGATCCACATCCTCGAAAAAGGCATCGATAATGTTCTGGGCGATCTCCTGGCCGCTGCGCGGAGACTTCGCGGTGCGGCGGAAATACAGAATCAGCATGATCGTCAGCATCTCGAAGCGGCCGATCACGGTGTCGGGCACATGCATGTCGAGATAGAAGGCGGGCGTGCGTGCAGCCGCCGTCAGCGCGCCATACTGACGCTCGACAATCACCTGATTGTTTCTTTTCTGCCGAAAGAAGCCGAATACCATCCAATATCACCAAAAAGAGCCGACCGAAGTGGTGAGCCCGGACGTGGTCGTGTTGCATGATTGCGAAAGCTGGTTTACCGAAGCAGGCGTGAATTGCAATGCCGTTATCCGGCACGAATGCCGCATCCTGCGGCAGATTGACCGGCAAATCGGCAGCGCAGACATTGCGGCAGCTTTCCCCGGAAAGGCCACAATGCTATGCGCAGAAGCATGCGGCATCGTCAGGTGCCATCGACACTCATGGGAGACGTTTGCGTGGACATTCGGATTTTCAAGTCGGACAGGAAGCTCCTGAGCACGACCGCTCTTGCGGTTGCCGTCATCGTCGGCCTTTCCGCCTGCCAGACCTCCGAGGTCTTCCATAACGGCTATGTCGTCGATCAGGCAGCGCTCGACCTCGTTCCGGTCGGCTCCAGCCGCGAGCAGGTGCTGCTCTCGCTCGGTACGCCGTCGACCACGGCGACCTTCGATGGTGAGGTGTTCTACTACATCTCCCAGAAGCGCACCCGGACTGTCGCCTTCATGAAACAGCGTCTGGTCGACCAGCAGATCCTCGCGATCTACTTCGACAAGGACGGCGTCGTCGCGCAGCGCGCCAATTACACCCTGCAGGACGGCAAGGTGTTCGACACGATTTCCCGCACCACCCCGACCGGTGGTCGCGACCTCACCTTCCTGCAGCAGCTGCTTGCTGGCGGCGGCGGTGCGGCCAACAGCGTCCGCAACATTCTCGGCGGCCAGTAAGGCCGCCTCACCTGGGGGACTTCAGTGTCCACCGAAACGCAGACATGAAAAGACCGCGGAAGTCGCCTTCCGCGGTCTTTCTTTTTTGTTTGCTGCCTCAGCCTGCCAGGACGGCCAGAAGCAGAAGCGCGACGATATTGGTGATCTTGATCGCAGGGTTCACAGCCGGGCCGGCCGTATCCTTGTAGGGGTCGCCAACGGTATCGCCGGTGACGGAGGCCTTGTGGGCGTCAGAGCCCTTCAAATGCTTCACCCCATCCTTGTCGATGAAGCCGTCTTCGAAGCTCTTCTTGGCATTGTCCCAGGCACCACCGCCGGAGGTCATCGAAATGGCGACGAAGAGGCCATTGACGATGACGCCGAGCAGCGAGGCGCCGAGAGCGGCAAAGGCGGACGCCTTGGAGCCGGAGATCAGGAGCACGCCGAAATAGACCACCAGAGGTGCCAGAACCGGCAGCAGCGAAGGGATTATCATTTCCTTGATCGCAGCGCGGGTCAGGATGTCGACCGCCCGGCCATAATCCGGCTTTTCCGTGCCCTGCATGATGCCCGGCTTTTCGCGGAACTGCCGGCGGACTTCCTCGACGATAGAACCCGCCGCACGACCAACGGCCGTCATGGCGATACCGCCGAAGAGATATGGGATCAGGCCGCCGAAGATCAGACCAGCAACAACGTAGGGGTTGGAGAGATCAAACGAGATCGGCCCCATGTCGGCAAAGTAAGGATACTGGGCGCTGTTTGCGGCGAAGTAGGCCAGGTCGTTGGAATAGGCGGCGAAGAGCACGAGTGCACCAAGACCGGCAGAACCGATCGCGTAGCCCTTGGTGACGGCCTTGGTGGTGTTGCCGACGGCGTCGAGCGCGTCGGTCGACTTGCGCACTTCCGGCGGCAGGTGGGACATTTCGGCGATACCGCCCGCATTGTCCGTGACCGGGCCGAAAGCGTCGAGGGCGACGATCATGCCCGCGAGGCCGAGCATGGTGGTGACAGCGATCGCCGTGCCGAAGAGGCCGGCAAGCTGGTAGGTCGAGATGATGCCACCGACGATAACTATCGCCGGAAGGGCGGTCGATTCCAGCGATACGGCGAGACCCTGGATAACGTTGGTGCCGTGGCCCGTGACCGAAGCTTGGGCGATTGAATTGACCGGGCGCTTGTTGGTGCCGGTGTAGTATTCGGTGATCACGACGATGAGCGCGGTCACCACAAGGCCGAGAATGCCGCAGATGAACAGGTTGACGCCGGTGATCTCCATGCCGGCGACCGTGCCGATCGTGCCCCAGCCGATGGTCAGCGACGTGGCGAGTGCCAGGCCAGCCACTGACAGGAGGCCGGTGACGATCAGGCCCTTATAGAGCGCACCCATGATGGAGCCATTGGTGCCCAGCTTGACGAAGAAAGTGCCGATGATCGAGGTGATGATGCAGGCGCCGCAGATCGCGAGCGGATAGATCATCGTGATGTCGAGGACGGCCGAACCCGCAAAGAAGATCGCAGCCAGAACCATGGTGGCGACCACGGAGACGGCATAGGTTTCGAAGAGGTCGGCGGCCATACCGGCGCAATCGCCGACGTTATCTCCGACGTTGTCGGCGATGGTGGCCGGGTTGCGCGGATCGTCTTCCGGAATACCGGCTTCCACCTTGCCGACGAGGTCCCCACCAACGTCAGCGCCCTTGGTGAAGATACCGCCGCCGAGACGGGCGAAGATCGAGATCAGCGAGGCGCCGAAGCCGAGCGCAACCAGCGCATCGATGACTTCTCGCGAGCCGCTTTCGTGCCCCAGGATCGCGGTTAGGATGTAGAAGTAGATGGAGACGCCGAGCAGGGCGAGGCCCGCAACCAGCATGCCGGTGATGGCGCCGGACTTGAAGGCGATGTCGAGACCGGCGGCAAGGCTATGGGACGCGGCTTGCGCCGTGCGCACATTGGCGCGGACCGAGACATGCATGCCGATGAAGCCGGCGGCACCCGAGAGCACGGCGCCGATCAGGAAGCCGATTGCGGCTGTGCCGGACAGAAGAAACCATGTGCCGACAAAAACGACGGCGCCGACGATCGCGATGGTCAGGTATTGCCGAGTGAGGTAAGCCTGAGCACCCTCGCGAATATAGCCTGCAATTTCCTGCATTCGGGCATTGCCCTGGTCCGCCGCCAGGACCGAGCGCGTCGCCCAGACCGCGTAGACCACGGACAGAAGCCCGCATAAAATTACGCCTAGAAGAACCGTCATTCGCAATACCCTCCCGTATTGCCCGCGCCTCACTCATCGCGGGCCGTGACTCGCAGACTCAGGCCCCCTCCTCCGAGACCTCGTCAACGCGTGGCGAGATTGCGTCGCGCTTTTCACGGCGTCAAGTACGCATATTTTGCAGGATGGAGGGAACTCAGGCGGGTTTGCGGGCGGCTGCACGGAGCTGGAGAAGCACCAGGATCAGGCAGAGGATCGTCACCGGCCAGATGACCAGATTCATCACTGACCAGCCAAAAGCCGTGAAGACCTTGCCCGAGGAGAAGGACGAAAGGGCGACCGTCGAAAACAGGATGATGTCGTGGAAACCCTGCACCTTGTCGGCCTCGGCAGGGCGATAGCTTGAAGCCACAATGGCCGTCGCGCCGATGAAGCCGAAGTTCCAGCCGATGCCGAGCAGGACGAGCGCGCCCCAGAAATTCCAGAGCGCGATGCCCCAATGGGCAACCACGGCGCAGGACATCAGGATCAGCAGGCCGGCGGCCACGACCTTTTCGGCGCCGAAGCGGGTAATCAGGACGCCGGTGAAGAAGCTCGGGGCGAACATGGCAATCACATGCCACTGGATGCCGAGCGTTGCGAGTTCGGATGAGAAACCGCAGCCGATGACCATGGCGAGCGGGGCGCCGGTCATCATGAAGGTCATCAGGGCGTAGGAGCTGATGCCGCAGATCATGCCGGTCATGAAGCGCTGGGTCATGACGATTTCGCTGAGCGGTCGCGTCGGTCCGCTCGCTTCCGCCTTCTTCTCGGCGATGGTCGGCAGCTTCAGAAAGAAGAGGACTGCAATCGCGCAGAGCAGCAGCGGCACCATACCGAGGAACGCACCGGCGAAGGTCACGGGAGCCAGCGCATCCTTCAGCCATATCGCGATCTGCGGGCCTGCGATGGCGGAAATGATGCCGGCGGCGAGGATCCAGGAGATCGCCTTGCCCTTGTAGAAACTGGGCGACGCATCGGCGGCGGCGAAGCGGATCTTCTGGGTGAAGCCGCCGGAGACGCCCATCAGCAGCAGCGAGAAGGCAAAGAGCCAGAAGTTGGACTGGATGAGGGAAAAGGCGGCAAGCGCGCTGCCGAGCGCGCCCATCAGCGCACCGACCATGAAGCTCTCGCGGCGGCCGAGAACACGGGAGGCCGCAGCGACCACGATTGCGCCGATGGCCACGCCGACGTTGAAGCCGGTCAAGGGAGCGGTCGCCAGCGACTTGTCAGCGCCGAGCATCTGGAAGCCGGCGAGGCCGCCGACCGCGAAGGCCAGAGGTGGTGCAGAGCCCAGGATCGCCTGGGCCACTGCGAGCAGACCGACGTTGCGCTTGGCTGCCGAAAGTTGTCCGTCCAGCCCTGCTCCCGTCGTCGCGTCCATCTGCCTATTCCTATTTCTGCGCCGGGGCGCGAACCTGCTTTGCAATGCGGTCGAGAACGGCGTTGACCAGCTTCGGCTCGTCGTCTTGGAAGAAGGCCTGAGCGATCTCGACATACTCCGTTACAATAACGGCGATGGGCACATCCTTGCGCTCGATCAATTCGAACGTGCCCGCACGCAGAATAGCGCGGACCGTGCTGTCCATGCGTGACAGCGACCAGTCGTCCTGCAATGCGCCGCGGATCATCGGGTCGATCTTCGCCTGGTCGCGGACGACACCGGCGACGATCGAGCGGAACCAGGAGGCGTCCGCCTTCAGATAGGTTTCACCATCGACTTCCTGGCCGAGGCGATGCGCCTCGTATTCCGCCACCACTTCGAGCACGCCGGAGCCGGCGATGTCCATCTGGTAGAGAGCCTGGACGGCCGCGAGGCGCGCTGCGCCGCGCTGGTTGGCCGGTTTTACTGGATGCTTGCCTTCGTCCGACATCACTCAGCCACCCAGTTTCTTCTTCAGTTCGATCATCGAGAGTGCTGCACGGGCCGCAAAGCCGCCCTTGTCCTTCTCGCTGCGCTTCACGCGCGCCCAGGCCTGCTCATCATTTTCAACGGTCATGATACCGTTGCCGATTGCGAGCGATTCCGAGACGGCAAGATCCATCAGGGCACGCGAGGATTCGTTGGCGACGATGTCGAAGTGATAGGTCTCGCCGCGAATGACCATGCCAAGCGCGATGAAGCCGTCGTAATGCGTGCCTTCGTCGTCCATGGCATCGAGCGCCATGGCGATCGCCGGCGGGATTTCGAGCGCGCCAGGAACGGTGATGAGGTCGAAGGTCGCGCCGACCTCTTCGAGTGCGTGCTTGGCACCGTCCAGAAGGGCGTCAGACATGTCGTCGTAGAAGCGTGCCTCGACGATCAGCAAATGCGGCGAAGCCGTCTTGTTTCCCATGGGTCCGATCCGATCTTGAAATGTGATTGCGGCCGCTGGCCGAACAGAAACGCGGTCAAACCACGCCATATCGAGGAAGGCAAGTGTTTTTGCGTCGGGGCGGGGATGCGCCGGGCGGGCGGCTTGGCCGGGCTTCAAGCCCACCGTCGCCAGCCCCTTGTTCCAAGCTCGCTAATATTGACCGAAATCGGGCGAGTTACGTGACAAATGTTTAATGGAAATCAGACCTTTAAGGCCTGGATCCCGCCACAAATCGATCCCAACTTCAGTCTTGCAAGCGAGCGACGGAATCCCCCGCCATCGCAAACATCCTCGAAAGGATCAGGACCATGAATCGCTTTGCAACCATCTTCAGCGCATCCGCACTGTCCGCCATCGCCTTTGGTGCTGAAAGCTATGCCGCCATGCCAGCCGCCAGCGGCATGCCCGACAGCAAGATCGAAAGCACGATCCAGACGATGTCACCCATGGACTTCAATGTCGTGCGCATCGATTCGCTGAAGACCCATGACCCGGCCAATGAACGCTTTGGCAGCCTCGCCCCCACCTCCCAGGAAGCAAGGCTCGTCCAGGCCTCTGTCATCGCCAATCGTCCGCTCGCCCAGAAACTGCAAGCACAGGCCGTAGAGCTCACCAACATCGTCGGCGCAGAACAGGCCGCGGATGGCGGCGTCACCTTCTACGTTCGCTGATCTCCAAGTCTCCTCCCTGTCCCCCACCTTGCCCCGCGTCATTGGCGCGGGGCTTTTTGTCGGTGCGGAACATTTGAAGGCTGCGCGGTGTTGTAAACGCAGAAGGGCACCTGCAGGAGGCTGCCCCGCAATTCAGACCTGGAGGCACCCCATGGGCCGCGGCATACTTCTCTGGTTGATCGGCGTACCGATCCCCCTGATCATCATCTTCCTGCTGTTCTTCCGTTAAATCCAGGCAGAGGCAGGCAGCCGATCGAAGATCTGCAGCCTGTCAGCGCCCACCTGCCGCTCGTCCACGCGGACGAAGCCGGCGGGCAGGCGGTCGGCGGTAATCGGTGATGCGATGCCGTCCGAGCCGATCGTGACCGAGGAGTCATAGAGGTGGATGCGATCGACCAGTCCCCGGCCTAGTAGGTCAGACGCGATACGCGCACCGCCTTCCACCATCAGGGAGGATACGCCTCTCTGCGCGAGCAGGGCGAGCAGGTCCTCGACCCCGGTGATTTCGACAATTTCCACCCCGCTGTTCGCAAGCTCAGCGCGATGGCCCTTTGAGCCCGGCGCGACTGCGACGAGCACCGGCACTGTCTGTGCGCTCTTCGCAAGCTTCGAGGTTGGCGACAGTTCAGCCTTGCGATCGAGCACGACCCTGAGCGGCGATGTGCTTTCCAGTCCCGGCAAGCGCACCGTCAACTCCGGATCGTCGGCAAGTGCCGTCCCGATCCCGACAAGGATCGCGTCGCTTTCCGCTCTCAACCGATGGACGGATTCTCGCGCTTCTCGTCCGGTGATCGCCACCTGCCCTGCACCCTTGCGGCCGAGCATGCCATCGGCGGAAACGGCAAGCTTGAGAGTCACTTGCGGGCGACCCTTCGTCTGGCGCGTCAAGTAGCCGGACATGGCGCGGCGGGCATCCTTCTGAAGAACACCGATGGTGACCTCGATGTCCGCGTCCGCCAGGATCTTCAGCCCTTGCCCCGAGACCCTTGGATCCGGATCGGCGACGGCCACGACGACGCGGGCAATGCCGGCCTGGATGATGGCATTGGCGCAGGGCGGGGTCTTGCCGTGGTGCGAACAGGGCTCAAGGGTAACATAGGCGGTTGCCCCCCTCGCCTTCTCACCTGCCTCGGCAATCGCCTGCGGTTCGGCATGCGGTCGACCGCCAAGCGCTGTCACGCCGCGGCCGACGACTTCGCCATCTTTTACGATCAGGCAGCCAACCGAGGGATTGGGGCCGGTTCTGCCGACATGGGTCAGGGAAAGCGCGATCGCTTCGCGCATGAAGGTCTCGTCACGGGCGGTGATCGACACGCCTCAGTCCGCGGTGCTGTCGCGGGAGATCTTGGCGTTGATCTCGGCGATCACGTTTTCGAAGTCCTCGGCATGGGAGAAATCCCTGTAGACCGAAGCGTAGCGCACGAAGGCGACGTCATCGAGCGTCTTCAGGGCTTCTAGTACCTGCAGGCCAATTTCTTCGGATGAGATTTCGGTCTCGCCGGAGCTTTCGAGGCGGCGGACGATACCGGACACGGCACGCTCTATGCGGTCAGGATCGACAGGGCGCTTGCGCAGTGCGATCTGGAAGGACCGCACCAGCTTGTCGCGATCGAACGGCGCCTTGCGGCCGGTCTTCTTCAAGACCATCAACTCACGCAGCTGCACACGTTCGAAGGTGGTGAAGCGCCCCCCGCAATCCGGACAGATACGCCGCCGGCGGATGGAGGTGTTATCCTCCGCCGGTCGCGAGTCCTTGACCTGGGTTTCATCCGATCCGCAGAAGGGGCAGCGCATCAGCCTAATGCCTTACATGTAAGGGTACATCGGGAAGCGGTCCGTCAGGGCCACAACCTTGTCCCGCACCGCAGCCTCGACGGCGGCATTGCCTTCATCCGAGTTGGCGACCTTCAGACCATCGAGGACCTCGACGATCAGGTTGCCGATTTCGGTGAATTCGGCTTCCTTGAAACCGCGGGTCGTGCCGGCCGGCGTGCCGAGACGGATACCGGAGGTGACGAAGGGCTTTTCCGGGTCGAAGGGGATGCCGTTCTTGTTGCAGGTGATGTAGGCGCGGCCGAGGCCGGCTTCCGCACGCTTGCCGGTGGCGTTCTTCTTGCGCAGGTCGACCAGCATCAGGTGGTTGTCGGTACCACCGGAGACAATATCGAGATTATGCTTGATCAGCGTCTCGGCCAGAACCTTGGCGTTCTTGACGACCTGGGCGGCGTAGTCCTTGAATTCCGGCTTCAGCGCTTCGCCGAAGGCGACGGCCTTGGCGGCGATGACATGCATCAGCGGACCACCCTGGAGACCCGGGAAGACGGCCGAGTTGAACTTCTTCGCCAGATCCTCGTCGTTCGTGAGGATCATGCCGCCGCGCGGACCACGGAGCGACTTGTGGGTCGTCGAGGTCGCAACATGGCAATGCGGGAACGGCGACGGATGCTGGCCACC
Source organism: Allorhizobium sp. nf9_anc (assembly GCF_056323085.1). NCBI lineage: Bacteria > Pseudomonadati > Pseudomonadota > Alphaproteobacteria > Hyphomicrobiales > Rhizobiaceae > Allorhizobium > Allorhizobium sp. nf9_anc. The sequence goes on from NZ_CM150481.1 coordinate 2,233,208, forward strand.
GGCCACGAGACCGGCAATGTGGGCCATGTCGACCATGAGATAGGCGCCGACCGAATCGGCAATCTCGCGGAAACGCTTCCAGTCCCAGGTGCGGGAATAGGCGGTGCCACCGGCGATGATCAGCTTCGGCTTGTGCTGCTCGGCCTTCCGGGCCACGTCTTCCATGTCGAGCTGGTGGTCGTCTTCACGCACGCCGTAGGAGACAACGTTGAACCACTTGCCGGACATGTTGACCGGCGAACCATGGGTCAGGTGACCGCCAGAGTTCAGGTCGAGGCCCATGAAGGTGTCGCCCGGCTGCAGCAGCGCCAGGAAGACGGCCTGGTTCATCTGAGAACCGGAGTTCGGCTGCACGTTGGCGAAGTTGACGCCGAACAGCTTCTTGGCGCGGTCGATCGCGAGTTCTTCAGCGATGTCGACGAACTGGCAGCCGCCGTAATAGCGCTTGCCCGGATATCCCTCGGCATACTTGTTCGTCATGATCGAGCCCTGGGCTTCGAGCACGGCGCGCGAGACGATATTTTCAGAAGCGATCAGCTCGATCTCGTGACGTTGACGACCGAGTTCCTTCTCGATCGCACCGAAAATGTCCGGATCTGCATCGGCGAGAGAACGAGAAAAGAAGGCATCGTTGTTCGACATGATCGCTGGCTCCTCAAAAGCGTTTGATGCTGTGGGGTCTTAAACTTCCGCAGTCACGAGAGCAATACGGAGAACGACATTTGCGGATCAATTGGCGCGCTTGGGCGAAAGGCCGCAGCCTCCAAGCAAAAAGCCGCGCACGAGGCGCGGCTTGATGAGGTTTGGCTGCAAGTAGCTGCTTACTGCAGCGGGACAAAATCTTCTTCGACCGAGCCTGCGAACTGCTCGACGCCGATATTGGCCTGCAGTGCCAGCTGGGCGTCGCCGTCCTTCTGATAGATGTCGTCACGGAACTGGACGATATTGTCGTTCGTCGACCAGGCCGAGATGTAGACGATGTAAACCGGCACTTCTTCGGCCAGCTTGATCGGATTGTTCTGGCGGGTCGTGATGACGCGCTCGATTTCCTGGCGCGACCAGCCGGGCGTGTCGCGCAGCAGCCAGGTAACCAGGTCGCGAACGTTCTGCACGCGGATGCAGCCCGAAGATTCGAAGCGCATCAGCTTGTTGAACAGGCCCTGCTGGGGCGTGTCATGCATGTATTCGTTGTTCGGGTTGTGGAAGTTGATCTTGGTGGATGCCATGGCGTTGATCTTGCCCGGATCCTGACGGAACATCAGGTTCGGTGCCTTGGCGGCGTTCCAGTCAACCGTTTCCGGCGCCACTTCAGTGCCGTTGCCGTCGAACAAGCGGATGCTGTTGCGCGTCAGGTAGGTCGGATCCTTGCGCATCAGCGGCACGATGTCCTTTTCGACGATCGAGCGCGGCGCGGTCCAGTACGGGTTGAGGATGACCTCGTAGATCTTGGAATTGATCATGTGGGTCGGACGATCGATACGACCGACAACGGCAGTGTTGCGCAGTGCCACGCGATCATTTTCGACGGCTTCGACGGAGGCACCGGGAACGTTGACCATCACATAACGACGGCCGAGGTCGCCCGACATGGACTGCAGACGGACCAGGTTGGTGTTCAGCTGGTTCAGGCGAACATCGGCGCCGACATTGAGCGCCTTGACGGTGAATTCGCCGAGCACGCCGTCTTCCGGCAGACCATGGCGCGCCTGGAAACGCTTGACGGCAGCGTCGACGTAGGAATCGTAGGAATTCGAAAGGCCAGCTTCGCGCGGAAGGTCGCCCGAGATCATCAGGCGCTGACGCAGACTCTGGACGGCCGGATCCATGGCGCCGATGCGCAGGGCGTCCGGTGCATTGATGGTCGGCCAGCCACCGTTGGAGACGATCGTCTGGTGCTGGCTGATCGCCTGCTGCATGTACATCAGATTGCTGGCGCTGAGGATCGGCGTGTTGGACACGACGGCTGCAGCCGTGCGGGAAGCCTGGGCATCGAACTGGTCGTCCCAGTTGCCACGACGCGGCGCGTTGATGAGGTCGTTGATCGCGTCCTGCGCCACGGCCTGACCGGCGATCGCCGCGGCACCAGCGGCAGCCGCACCGCGAAGCAGCGAGCGGCGCGAAAGAGCAACAATTCCAGACGTCTTGGACATATTCCCTACCGTTTCATCCTGAACCTGAACCAGACGCATATCGCGCCATGGTTAACAAAGCGCCGCCACGAGGGCTGAAATGTGCGCTGTGGGGTCGATCGGAGGCTGTCGAAACGCCCCCTTTTCTCTCTCCGGCGGTCCCATATCAATATGGCCAATTCGTGTCACCAGGGGGTTGTGTCACGGGAGTGTGTAGGGCCCGGCGCGTGTCGTGAGGGCAAGAACGCGAAAACCGGACGCTTCGGGAGAAGCATCCGGTTTCGAGCGGTGGATCGCTTTGGAGGTCGTCTAATGAAGCCTCAGAGGCGATACAGGATCTGGTCGTTCCAGAAGCGGTCGAGGCGCTGCAGGAGCTTGTTCATCTGGGTGAACTCGTCGGTGCCGATGCCGCCGACCTTCTGGATCGAGCCGATGTGGCGCTCATAGAGCTTGGCAACGGTTTCAGCGATCTCCTGGCCGGCATCCGTCAGGCTGATGCGGACCGAGCGACGGTCAACGCGCGAGCGCTGATGGTTGATGAAGCCGAGGTCGACAAGCTTCTTGACGTTGTAGGAGACGTTCGAGCCCAGATAGTAACCGCGCGAGCGCAGTTCACCGGCGGTCAGTTCCGAATTGCCGATGTTGAAGAGCAGGAGTGCCTGGACGGCGTTGATGTCGGAGCGACCCTTGCGGTCGAACTCGTCCTTGATGACGTCGAGAAGGCGGCGGTGAAGACGCTCGACGAGGTGGAGGGATTCGAGGTAGAGCGAACGGATCGCTTCTTCCTGCGGGTCGAGAGTGGCCGGCTGCGGCTTGAGCTTGGTGTTCATATCGGTCTGCCTCACTGTTTTGTTTGGCGGTGTTGGTTTTTTCTCCCGCCTTGGTGAGGACCGTATCCAATGCGCATAAAATTCTATTTAAAACGCAGGCTTAACAGAGGCTTACCAGAGCCTCTCCTGCGATCAGGGTAAATCAACCGTTATACCCTGCTGCTTGTGTCTCCCTTCGAGCCACAACGCCAGGCGGAATACCACATAGACGACGAAGACTGCCGAATGCATGGTGACGGCGAGCGTGTTGTAGCCGAAGACATCTGGCCACACGGTGAACATCAGCATCTGCCCGCCGGCTGCAAGAAGCCACATGACCGGGCCCCAGGAGCCCGCGAGCCAGAGGCCGAGGGCTGCGACCGGAAAGACGACGGCAAGGCCGGTCGCCGCGACACGCCAAGGTGTGGAGAGAAGATCGAAGCGACCCAGCCCATCATGGCTGTAGCCGACGATCAGCGCCCAGTATTGCAGGCCGAACCAGAGGCAGGCGAGCGCCACAACGCGCAGAAACAGGACGAAAATGGCTTCCGTCAGGCTGCGAAGGGGCGTGTTGGTCGAATCAGCTTCCATGGCTTGGAGGATAGGCTTGTGCCAAGGTCTCCGCCAGCTTGGCGCTCGCGCCCTCCCCTGCTGATCTTGCTCGCCCGCTGCGACGGTTTGATCGGGGAGTCTTCGCCGCCTTCCGTTTTGCAAGCTTTCGGCATCGTGCTAATCAGCAGCCGGAACATAGACGAGGATCAGGCTGATGACGGACAAGACACATCTGGTAGACGCGGTTACCGGACACCGGCGCATGCGCCGCCTGCGCAAGGCCGACTGGCAGCGTCGGATGGTCCAGGAGAACCGTCTGACCGTCAACGACCTGATCTGGCCGATCTTTGTTGTGCCAGGATCGAACATCATGGACCCGATCGCCGCCATGCCTGGCGTTTTCAGGATGAGTGTCGACAAGGCTGTTGAGGCTGCAAAGGAGGCCGCCGATCTCGGGATCCCCGCACTGGCGACATTTCCGAATGTCGAAATGGAACTGCGCGATCAGACCGGCTCGGAAGTCCTGAAGAGCAACAATCTCCTCAATCAGGTGACGGCGGCGATCAAGAAGGCGGTCCCGAACATCGGCGTGATCACCGATGTGGCGCTCGATCCGTTCACCAGCCACGGCCATGACGGCATCCTGCGGGATGGCGAGATCGTCAATGACGAGACCGTGGACCAGTTGGTGCGGGCGGCGATTGCCCAGGCCGATGCTGGGTCCGACATCATCGCCCCATCCGACATGATGGATGGCCGGATCGGCGCGATCCGCCGGGGCCTCGATGCAGCCGGGCATCAGGATGTCGGCATCATGTCCTATGCCACCAAATTCGCCTCCTGCTACTACGGCCCCTATCGCGAGGCGATCTCGACAAGCGGACTGCTGAAGGGTGACAAGAAGACCTATTACATCGACCCGGCCAACAGCACGGAAGCCGTGCGGGATGCCGCCCTCGACGTCGAGGAAGGCGCCGACATGCTGATGGTGAAGCCCGGCCTGCCCTATCTCGACATCTGCTGGCGCCTCAAGGACAGCTTTGGCCTGCCGGTCTTTGCTTACCAGGTCTCCGGTGAGTACAGCCAGATCAAGGCTGCGGCGGCGAATGGCTGGATCGACGGCGAGCGGGCGATGCTCGAAACGCTGCTCTGTTTCAAGCGCGCCGGCTGCGACGGCATCCTCACCTACTTTGCGCCTGAGGTGGCCCGTCTGCTCGCAAAGCAGGGCTGATCCTCACGGATTATTGTATTCGGCATCGGGCTCCCCATATCAGAAACACAACCGAACAAGGAGCCCGACATGAGCCTCGACAGCAACTCGTCCTATGCCGCCCCGGATGATTGGCGTGCCTATAGCGGCGTGCTTTCGCGGCGCGTCTTTGCCTTCCTGGTCGACTATCTGTTCATCGGCCTTCTGTGGATCCCGGCGGCAGTCGTCGTGTTTTTCCTCGGCGTGCTGACGCTTGGCCTTGGCTGGCTGCTCTATCCGATCCTGTTCTTCGTAGTCGCCGGCCTTTATTTCGGCATGTCTCTGGCAGGCCCCTCGCAGGCGACGCCGGGCATGCGGATGATGGGCATTGCCATGGTCCGTCTCGACGGTCGCAAGATCGACTTCGTCACCGCGATCGCGCATCTGGCGCTGTTCTGGATCCTGAACTCGGTGTTGACACCGCTGGTGCTGCTTGCCGGCCTGTTCATCGAGCGCTCGCGTCTCGTCCATGACCTGCTCCTCGGAACGGCCGCCGCGCGCACCTACTAAGTTTCCCGGCGCTTTTCGCCCCCGATACACTCCGGCATCCAAGCCGGAGTGTTGACCTTTTTCATTCTTGCGCCATCCTAGCTTCAACAGGACTGGCTAAAGGATTCTCTTCGGCGGCAGATGAACACGCAGACATCCCCCTCCCCGCAATTCTACCTGACGGCGCCTGCGCCTTGCCCGTATCTGGCGGGAGAATCGGAGCGGAAGGTCTTCACCCATCTTGTGGGTCCGCGTGCCACCGAAATGAACGACCTTCTGACCCAGGGTGGTTTCCGCCGATCCCAGAACATCGCCTATAGACCTGCCTGTGAATCCTGCCGGGCCTGCGTGTCCGTGCGGGTTCTGGTCAACGAGTTCGAGCTCAGCCGGGGCTTCCGCCGTATCGAGGGCGTCAACAGCGACGTCATCTCGACCATCTACCCGGCACAGCCATCCACCGAACAGTTCTCGCTCTTCCGGCGCTATCTCGACCACCGCCACCAGAACGGCGGCATGTCGGACATGTCGGCGCTGGATTACGCGATCATGGTCGAAGACAGCCATGTCCAGACGCGGGTCATCGAATATCGCCTGCGCACCCCCGGCGACGGGATCTCGGCCCAGCCGCGCGGCGAACTCATCGCAGTCGCCCTGTCGGACCTGATGAGCGACGGGCTATCGATGGTCTATTCGTTCTACAACCCTGAACTGGAGAAGCGGTCTTTGGGCACGATGATGGTGCTCGACCACATCCGCCGCGCCAAGGCGCTCGGCCTGCCGCATGTCTATCTCGGCTACTGGGTGCAGGGTTCAAAGAAGATGGGCTACAAGACCCGCTTTCAGCCGCAAGAGCATCTGATGAACCAGGGCTGGACGCGTTTTACCCCGGAAGTTGAGGGGTAAGCAGAGAAATCTCCGCCTCAGACCAGTCCCATTTTGGGACGTTCAGCCCTCCGCAGCGCAATTGCAGCGGAGGGCTGTTTCATTTCAGGACAGCTTGCGAATGATGCCGTAGACGACATTCCGGTTCTCACCGAAGCGCACCGTCGCTTCAACTGGCATATCCCCGACACTGCCCTTGATAATCCGGAGCATGTCTTCTTCTGAACGCAGGAGCAGTGCCCAGTTCATGAAGGTTTCCATGTAACCGTCGACCTTGATGTCCGTTGCGAAGTTGGCAAACAGGAAGACACCATTCGGCTTCAGCATGTCGAGGCAGCGCTGGGTCAGCTTCATCGACACCTTGTCATTCAGATAATCGTAGAGACCCGCTGCGTAAACGAAGTCGAACTTGCCGAAGTCGTGGCGTCCGCCAAGAATGCCGCGTACGGACCCGTCGACAGCTTCAATGCATGTACCGGCAAAGTCACGGCTGATGGAGCCTACGCTGAGCGGGTCCTGGTCGAGGGCCACCCAGCGCTTCAGGCGACCTTCCTTCAGAGCAACAGATCGATTTGCCTCACGCAGGTGGCCGGCGGCGATCGTCAAAACCTCGGCCTCGCTGCCACGGGAAGATGCAATCTGATCAACATGTTGCGTCAACAGATCTCGACGCTCGCGTACCGCGACCGACGATGATGCGTCCTTGGTATAATCATAGAGCGCCTTACCCAAGGGAGACGCCTCGTTGATCTTATCGGCAACGCTCGGATGGCCGTAGATGAAATCCAACAGTTGCGCGTCCCCGGAATAACCACGCGGCTTTTCGGAAGACCACCGTGTGAAGGGATCCTCCAGGAAGTAGCGGGCCACCGGGTGTTGCTGCGCAATCGGGATCAATTGCTGCCAGACACTCGGGGAATAACGCGCCCGCAGTTCATGCAGCGACCCCGCGATGCGATGAATTATATGCCGGGGTTCCGCACCCTGCTCGAATTGCTGCATTGCGATGGCGAGTGTCAGCCCGAGCCCCGTCCGCGCCGTTTCGAGCTCTTCATTCTTCCATGTCGTACCGGGAGCTACGACATGGGCCGCAATCGATTCTGGAGTAATCAGGCTCTCGCCGTCTAAAGAAATTTCAAACTGTCTCATACGCCGCACCACCGTGAAGAACGATAACCTCGTTAATACTTCAGTTACCATATGTGCAGATGTGAGATCGCGCGACTCCATTTGGTAACTTTTGAGGAGTTTGGTTAACAGCGCGAATGTCCGAGCTCCAGCAGGTTCGGGGATGAGCCCGGAGACTTGAAAATCCGGACGCGACAATGTCAGTCGGGTCTGTCGCAGGTGCGAGAGAGCTCCCGGTTGTTAGAGAAAGTACATGGTGGATAATGGCTGAGAGACGGATCGACGAGCCGGCCAGGCATGTTCCTGATCGCGAGGCTGTGGAGACCGATGGGACCGATCATGTCGCACGCCGCGCTGAACGCTCTTGAAGCGACGGGCAAGACCTGCCCGACCCTCGCTCCCGCCGCCACACTGCGCACCATCTACAAAACCCATACGGGACCTGCACGCGTCACCGCGGCCCGCCAGGGACTTTGGGTGGCCGTGTTCGTCTACATGCTGTTTGCAGTGAGCGATTTCATCCTCATTGCCGATGTAGCACCGACGACCATTTTTGCCCGCCTGATGGTTGGCGTCACCTCGCTTGTGATCCTCGAAGTCTGCTGCTGGGGCAAAGCCGGCGCCAGGGTCATCGAGGGCATTTCGGCAGCAGCAATCGTCGCAGGCTATCTGTTCTGGCTCCTGCCCGCCCTCCATACCACAGCCGTCGAAAGCATCCGGCTCTACATGATCTTCGGCACCATCTTCATGATGGGTGCGAACCTCTTTTTCATCTTTCCCTTCGTGCTCTCAGTGGTCACGTCAATCGTCGTGTTGGCCATCCTGCTTGGCAGCATGGTCACGATGTTCCCCAACGACCCGATCTACATGATCAATTTCGGGCTGTTTTACATCTCCTGCTTCATCTTCACGTCCTATGTGAACTGGAAGCTCAACGGAGAGCGTTACAACGTGTTTCTCAACGCGCTCGAGGCTGCCCATCAGCATCGCGAAGCGGAAAAGCGCGGGGTTGCGCTTGAGCGGCTTTCGAACACTGACTATCTGACCGGCGTCGAAAATCGGCGCGCCGTTGACAAGCGTCTGAGGGATTTCTGGAACGACTGGCAGACCAACGGCACGTCTTTTGCCGCTATCCTGGTCGATGTCGACTTCTTCAAGAAGTACAATGATTTCTACGGTCACCAGGCCGGTGATCGCTGCCTGATCCTGGTGGCAAGCGTGCTCAACGACACGCTGAAGCCGCTCAATGCCTCCGTCGGTCGTTATGGCGGCGAAGAGTTCATCGTGCTGTCTCGTGTCACCGGGCGCGATCAGGTCATGGCGCTGTGCGAAATCATCCGGAGTGCCGTCGAAGGCCTGCATCTGGTTCACGACCAGCGCCGCGACGGCCAGGCTTTCGTGACGGTCAGTGTCGGCGCGTCCTATACCCGTGCGCAGACCGGCCCCAAGCTGGAGCGCATCATCAATGAAGCGGACCGGGCGCTCTATTCGGCGAAGGCGAATGGCCGCAACTGCATCCGGCTCTTCAATCCGAATGATCCGCTGACCAGCGACGACAACGAGAATATCGCCGCGACGCTGCGCATGGCGATCAAGAACGATCTCGTCCACCTCGTCTATCAGCCGATCCAGAACCTTCGCACCGGGCGCGTCGAAGCGGTGGAATCGCTGATGCGCATGAAGATGATCGACGGCACGCCCTTGTCGCCGGCCCAGTTCATCCCGGTTGCCGAACGCACCGGCGCGATCCTCGATCTCGGTCTCTGGGCCATCCGCCGCGCCTGCACGGAGGTGCTGGCAACAGGCATCGCGCCGATGGCCAGCGTCAACGTCTCGGCCATCCAGCTCAAATCGCGCGGGTTTGCGCTCGCCGTCTCCACGATCCTCGAAGAGACCGGTGTGTCCGGTTCGCAGCTCGCCTTCGAGATCACCGAAGGCATCGACATGGAGGGGCAGTCGGATGTCATCCGCTGCATCACCGACCTGCAGGCGCTCGGGATCCGGATCTGGCTAGACGACTTCGGCACAGGCTTTGCCGGCCTCTCCTGGCTTCGCCTCTTCCCCTTCGACACGGTCAAGATCGATCGCTCCTTCCTGCAGGACGCCCGCCGTCCGGCTGGCCGCGCCATGCTGGAAGACATCATCCGGCTGATCCGCAACCGCGGCTTGAAGATCCTAATCGAAGGCCTGGAAACCGCCGACCACGTCGAACTGATGCACGAACTCGGCATCGAGCTCGGCCAGGGCTATTACCTCGGCCGCCCCGTGCCGATCGACGAGGTCAAGATCAAGGCTTTCCCACGGCTCGCGAGCATCGCCGTTCGCTGATCGGAGATTAAGTAATCGGCCCCAGATTTGGCCGATTGCCGCATCTGCGATCTTCAAACGAAATCAGTAGTATCCGCCCGCATATTCAAGAGGTCGGATACACGTATGAGCACGGTCGACGCGCAAGATCTGGCGGGCAGCCAGGACTTTTCAGAAACGCTTCTCAAGCACACCACCATCCGGGTGAGCGACGACTATCTCGACGATTTCCGCCGCCATGTCGAAGCCGTGCACTATGCGGCAAACGCGGTCATTTTTCGCAAGGGCGACGAGAGCGATTTCGCCATCCTGATCGGCACGGGCGAGGTCGAAGTCTATGACGAGCAAAGCGGCACGGTACTCGCCGTCTCCGGCGAAGGTGCTCTGATCGGCGAACTCGGCATGATCAGTGGCGATCCACGCAGCGCGTCCGCCCGGGCGCTCACACCACTTACGGGCTGGAAGATCGACCGCTCGGACTACCGCGAATTCCTGAGCGACCGGCCGGAACTGGCCACCCTCTTTTTCCGCAAGATCTATGCCCAGCTTTCCCAGAGCTATGGCAAGCTCCGGCAACAGTTCGTGGCGCTGGAAGAGGCGGACCGGCGCTATCACGCGCTCGCCTTCATGTTCGTCACCATCGTGCTGATGGTCAACGTCTATGCCCTGGTGAATGGCCTCATCCTCGGCGGCCTTCGAGAAACCCACCAGGAGCAGATGATCTTCTGGACCTCCCGCGCCATGGAGCTCTGGGGCGGCTTCATCCTCTGGGGGCTGACCGTGCGCTGCGGCCTGACACGCCACGATATGGGCATCCGGATGGGCAATCTGTGGCGGTCGATCGCCGTCGGGCTGTCGATCAGCGTTCCGGCGCTCGCGGCCATGGCCTATTTCCGCACCCGCCTCTACCCGGAGCTTGAGGGCACGCCCCTCCTCGACCCACGGCTCATCTCGCTCAGTGTCTATACCTACATCCTGATCGCAGCCTTGCAGGAGTGGATCTGTCGCGGCGTCTTCCTCACCTCGATTGCGAGCCTGATGCCGGGCAAGACACGCCCGATGGCGGCGATCGTCATCTCATCCCTGGTGTTCTCTACGCTCCACCTGCACTACTCGTCGTCGCTTGCGGTGGTCGCTCTGTTGACCGGCATCGTCTGGGGCTGGCTGTTCCTGAAATACCGCAATCTCGCCGGACCAATCATTTCGCATTTCATCCTTGGCAATGCGGCAACGCTGATGGGGCTCTGGGCGATCTGGCAGCGTGGCTGACATGGAAAAGCCGGCCGCAGATGCGGCCGGCTCTAAAAACTGCGGATCTGGGTGCGGCTTAGCCCGAGAACTTGCCGCTGCGCGGGAAGCCCTTCGGCACAAGGCGTCCAGCCGAGGCGCGATCGCCCTGCCATTCGACCAGTTCTTCCTTCGTCTTGGTGAAGGTGCGCCCGGCGCTGTCGGCCCAGGTCAGGCCGTCGGCGATCGTGAAGAACTTCACGTCGGAGATGCCGCCATCCTTGTAGCGCTGCAGGCGCACGCCCTTGCCGCGGGTCATTTCCGGGATCTGTGCAAGCGGGAAGACGAGCAGTTTACGGTTTTCGCCGACGACCGCCATATGGTCGCCACTCACGGGCACCACGAGCTTGGCTTCGTCCGGCATGCCGACATTCATCACCTGCTTGCCTTTGCGGGTGTTGGCGACGACTTCACCTTCGGGCACGATAAAGCCATTGCCGGCGGTCGAGACGAAGATCAGCTTGCGGCTGGAATCGTGGACGAAGGCGGTCAGCACGTCCTGGTCGTTTTCCATGTCGACCATGATGCGCAGCGGTTCGCCATGGCCACGGCCACCGGGCAGCTTGTCACCACCCAGTGTGTAGACCTTGCCGCCCGTGGTCACGAGCAGGATCTTGTCCGTGGTCTGGGCCGGGAAAGCAACCTTCAGCGCGTCGCCTTCCTTGAAGGTCAGCGCTGACGTGTCGGAGATGTGGCCCTTCAGTGCGCGGATCCAGCCCTTTTCAGAGATGACGACGGTGATCGGTTCCTTTTCGATCATCGCCTGCTGGATGGCTTCGACATCGGCATCGGGAGCGTCGGAGAAGACGCTGCGGCGGCGTCCGAGTTCGGTCGCCTTCGCGTATTTCTTCTTCACCTCGCCGATTTCCCAGGCGACCGTCTGCCACTGCTTGTCGGTGGAGGCGAGCAGGGATTCGATCTCGGCCTTCTCGGCGGAGAGCGCGTCATGCTCCTTGCGGATCTCAAATTCCTCAAGCTTGCGCAGGTTGCGCAGGCGCATGTTGAGGATGGCTTCAGCCTGGTTGTCGGTCAGATCCCATTTGGCGATCAGGACAGGCTTCGGCTCGTCCTCCTCACGGATGATGCGGATCACCTCGTCGAGGTTAAGATAGGCAATCAGCAGGCCGCCGAGGATTTCGAGACGGCGGTCGATTGCAGCCAGTCGGAACTTCGAGCGGCGGACGAGCACGTCCTTGCGGTGGTCGAGCCACTCGGTCAGCACCTCGTTGAGGGCCATGACCTTGGGGACCTTGCCCTGCGAAAGCACGTTCATGTTGAGCGGAATCCGGCTTTCGAGCTCGGTGAGCTTGAACAGCGATTCCATCAACAGCGTCGCATCGACCGTGCGGCTCTTCGGCACGAGCACGAGGCGGATGTCCTCGGCGCTCTCGTCGCGCACGTCTTCGAGCAGCGGCAGACGACGGGCGATCAGGAGTTCGGCGATCTTCTCGATCAGGCGCGACTTCTGCACCTGGAACGGGATTTGGGTAACGATGATCTGGTAGCCGCCACGGCCGAGATCCTCGATCTCCCACTTGGCGCGCACCCGGAAGCCACCGCGGCCGGTGCGATAAGTCTCGAGCATCGAGGCACGGCTCTCGACGATCACACCGCCGGTCGGGAAATCAGGGCCCTCGATGCCGCCGCGTTCCGGATGCCCAGGATCGGCAAACAGTTCCTCGACGGGAGCGCCGGGGTTCTTGATGAGGTAGAGCGCGGCGTCGCAGAGCTCATGAGCATTGTGCGGCGGAATGGAGGTCGCCATGCCGACTGCGATGCCCGAGGCACCGTTCGCCAGAAGGTTGGGGAAAGCACCCGGCAGAACCGTCGGCTCGTCATCTTCCTCGTTATAGGTCGGGCGGAAATCGACGGCGTCCTGATCGATGCCTTCCAGCAGAAGGGCCGCAACGTCGGTCATGCGGGCTTCGGTGTAACGATAGGCGGCAGCACTGTCGCCGTCGATGTTGCCGAAGTTCCCCTGCCCGTCGACGACGGGATAACGCTGGGAGAAGTCCTGCGCTAAGCGCACCAGCGCATCATAGACCGACTGGTCACCATGCGGGTGGAACTTACCGATGACGTCACCGACGATACGCGCGCATTTCTTGAAGGCCGAATTCGGCCGGATGCCCATTTCGCTCATCGCGTGGATGATGCGGCGATGCACCGGCTTCAGTCCGTCACGGACGTCCGGCAGCGCGCGGTGCATGATCGTCGACAAGGCATAGGCGAGATAACGCTCTTCGAGCGCCGCCTTCAGGTCGACCGGAAGAATGTTGTCGCCACCCTCTTCGGGCGGAAGCTGATTTGTCCCCATGGGTCTCCCCTATCGGAGAAGACCCGGAACGGCAAGGAAACCGGGAATTCTGCCTGTGGATTAAGGGGCTGTGACCGTCATCACGCCACAATCCCCCCGCACCGGTCTATGGCGAAAATCGGTGGACGTTTTTTCAATCCCCCTTATAAATATCGCCGACCTTTTGGGCACGCTCAATGCGGCCAACAGCAACAGAGGACCTCGTCATGACCTTGTACCGTTCCACCCGAATTCTGCTCGCGGGCGCGGCGCTCTGCGCGTTCACCGGCCCTGCGCTTGCGCTGGACGGACAGGATTTGCTCAAGAAGATCAATGCTGCCTTCGCAACTGGCGGCACCAACATCACCGCCGACAGCGTCGAGGTCGATGGATCCAACGTGATCCTGAAGGGCCTCAAGCTCGGCGTCGAAGCTGAGCCGACGGACAAGCCGCTGATGCTTCAGGAGCTGACGCTCGAAGGCGTCACCGAGGAAGAAGGCGGCGCCTATTACATCGAACGGGTCGAATTCCCCGAGGTGAACGTCTCGGAAGAGAAGTCGACCTTCAAGGTTCAGGATCTCTACCTCTCCGGCGTTTATGTCCCCGGCGACGCCAATGCTGAGGGCATCGATTCGCTGATGTTCTACGAAGAGGCTCATAGCGGTCCGGTGGAAGTGACCGTCGACGGCAAGCCGGTTTTCTCGATGGCGGAAGCCGTCGGCACGATGGGACTGTCCGAAGACGAGACCACGATCACCTTCGAGGGCACGGTGACCGGCGTGAAGGCCGATCTCAGCACCGTCGAAGATCCGAAGGCAAAGGAATCCATCGAAGCGCTCGGCCTCACCAGCCTCGACGGCAACATGAACATGTCCGGCAGCTGGGAAGTCGAGAGCGGCACGATCGACATCGAGGACTACTCGATCGATTTCGCCAATGTCGGCAAGCTTTCGCTGGCCTTCTCGATGTCCGGCTACACGCTCGATCTCGTCAAGCAGATGCAGGAACAGGCCCGCATGATGCAGGCCCAGCCGCAGAACGAGCAGGCACAGCAGGCCGCCGGTCTTGCCATGCTCGGCCTTGTCCAGCAGCTGTCGCTGGTCGATGCGCAGGTTCGCTTCGAAGATGCCGGCATCACCAAGCGCGGCCTCGACTATGCCGGCAAGAGCCAGGGTGCCGACGGCGCCCAGATGGGGCAGATGGTCAAGGGTATGGTTCCGATCCTGCTTGCCCAGGCCAAGCTCGGCGCGCTGCAGAACGAGGTCTCGGCCGCAGTCAACAGCTACATCGACAACCCGAAGGCGCTGACCATCGCCGCGGCCCCGGCAAGCCCGGTCGCCTTCCCGATGATCATGGGTGCTGCCATGGGAGCGCCGGAAACCATCCCAGGCCTGATCGGCCTGAAGGTCACTGCCAACGACTGATCTCAGCCTTAGCTGAGACACTGAGCCCGGCCCGCGAAAGCGGCCGGGCTTATTCTTGGCCTTGAGGTCAACAAAAAAGGCCGGGATCACTCCCGGCCTCTTCCGTTCAATGCATCGAACCCGATCAGTCCTTCTTCGGCTGCGGCACAACGCGCAGCGCCAGTTCGCGCAGCTGCGTCGGGGTGGCCGGCGACGGGGCGTTCATCAGCAGGTCCTGGGCCTGCTGGTTCATCGGGAAGAGCGAGATTTCGCGCAGGTTCTTCGCACCGACGAGCAGCATGACCACGCGGTCGATGCCGAAAGCGCAGCCGCCATGCGGAGGAGCGCCGTACTGGAAGGCACGGTACATGCCGCCGAAGCGTTCCTCGACATCCGCCTGGGACAGGCCAACCTTTTCGAAGGCCTTGACCATCAGTTCCGGCGACTGGTTACGGATCGAGCCCGAGGCGATTTCGAAGCCGTTGCAGACCGCGTCATACTGATAGGCCTTGAGCGACAGCGGATCCTGGCTTTCCAGCGCTTCCAGACCACCCTGGGGCATCGAGAATGGGTTGTGGGCGAAGTCGATCTTCTTTTCTTCCTCGTTGTATTCGTAGAACGGGAAGTCGACGATCCAGCACATTTCGAAACGGTCGCGATCGACGAGGTTCAGTTCCTCGCCAGCGCGGGTGCGGGCTTCACCGGCAAACTTGTAGAACTTGGCCGGGTCGCCTGCGACGAAGAAGGCAGCATCGCCCGGCTCAAGGCTGAGCTGCTGACGGATCGCTTCGGTGCGTTCTTCGCCGATGTTCTTGGCGAGCGGACCGGAGCCGGCAATCTTGCCGTCCTCTTCCTTCCAGAAGATATAGCCGAGGCCCGGCTGGCCGGTCGATTGCGCCCAGGCGTTCATGCGGTCGCAGAATGCTCTGGAGCCACCGGTCTTAGCGGGGATCGCCCAGATCTCGACCTTCGGGTTGGACGCGATCATGCCGGCGAAAACCTTGAAACCGGAATCGCGGAAGTGGTCGGTGACGCCTTCCATGACGATCGGGTTGCGCAGGTCCGGCTTGTCGGAGCCATACTTGCGGATCGCGACGTCATACGGGATGCGCGGCCATTCCTTGGTGACCGGCTTGCCTTCGGCGAACTGCTCGAAGACTTCAGTCATCATCGGCTCCATCGTGGCCCAGACGTCTTCCTGGGTGACGAAGCTCATCTCGACGTCGAGCTGGTAGAACTCGCCCGGCAGACGGTCAGCGCGCGGGTCTTCGTCGCGGAAGCAGGGTGCGATCTGGAAATAGCGGTCGAAGCCGGCGACCATCAGGAGCTGCTTGTACTGCTGCGGTGCCTGCGGAAGCGCAAAGAACTTGCCTTCATGGATACGGCTCGGCACGAGGAAGTCGCGCGCACCTTCCGGCGACGACGCCGTCAGGATCGGGGTCGAATACTCGGCAAAGCCGGCAGCGGCCATGCCTGATCGCATCGACGAGATGATCTGCGTGCGCTTGACGATGTTCTTGTGCAGCGTGTCGCGGCGCAGGTCGAGGAAGCGATACTTCAGGCGCACGTCTTCCGGATAGTCGGGCTCGCCGAAGACCGGCAGCGGCAGTTCCTTGGCAGCCGAGAGAACCTCGATTTCCTGGGCGTAGAGTTCGATCTCGCCGGTTGCCATGGCCTTGTTGGTGGTCTCTTCCGAACGGGCCTTGACCAGGCCGTCGATGCGGATGACCCATTCGCCGCGCACGGTTTCCGCCAACTTGAAGGCCGGGCTGTCCGGATCGGCCACGACCTGGGTGATGCCGTAATGGTCGCGCAGGTCGATGAAGAGCACGCCGCCATGGTCACGGACACGATGGACCCAGCCCGAGAGGCGGACGGTCTGACCGACGTCGGATTTGCGAAGAGCGGCACAGGTGTGGCTGCGGTAACGATGCATGATGTCGTGCTTTCCTGGACTGGTAGACGGCTGGCGGGAATTAAGAATTCGGCACACGGCCAGCCGATAGAAAATCGGGCGGAAAAGCGCATGGTGCGCCTGATTTGTCAAGGCTGCGTGGTGTTGGGCGTGGCCGAAGCTGTTTCTCAGGTTGGGTGCTGGGCCTTGCTCATTAGAGGGCGCGGCGGCGAATTGAATGTAATTTCTTCGCAAAAGGGGAGACGGACCCGAACAGCTGGTTGCGCTCATAGCCGCTACGGGGCCGCGAGGGGACTGTCAGATTTTGGATTGCCGAGAAGCAAGAACGGCCCGGCAGATCCACTTCAGGAGATGCATGATCTGGCTCTGATCGAAACACCCGATGCGAGATCGTATCTGGTAGACGCCGCCTTGCGAAACTGCTCGAATGCCATGTTGCAGGGATACGTCGATCAGGCTTCCCAAACAGAGGAGAGAAGAGCGCATGGATGTGTTTCGGGCCATCTACTCGTCAGAACCCTTCGGCTATGACAGCGCAATTTTAGACGGGATCCTGATGGAGGCCCGGCGCGCAAATCTCCGTGACGGCATCACAGGTGCACTTATCTGCCGCGCAGACATCTACCTGCAATGGCTTGAAGGCCCCGAGCTGGAGGTCCGGAAGACCCTGGAACGCATTGAGCGCGACGACCGCCACCTCGAGGTAAAGGTACATGTCGCAGAACATGTCCCAGAGCGAGCGTTCGGAGAATGGGCGATGTTGCACGATCCGGCGGCAACATGGATCTGGACGCAAAGCGAGATTGCAAGTGGCGCCCTCAAGCGATCGACACCGGAAGAGATAACGGAGTTCTTCTTACGTCTTCGACGCACTGGGGTTGCTGACGGTAAGTGATGTCCCTAACCGCCAGCAGTGTCGGACGTAGGCCTCCATGAAACTAGTTGTATTGGGTGACGAAGTTGCAGAGTTTTAAGAACGGACGGTGGCTCAATGAGCCCACAAAAACAGATGCTTCGGATACCGAACTCTCCGTAACGACTGACGCCAACACGGATTTTTGGCGAGAGACACACTATGGTTTTGTGCGCGACAGTGGCCACTTCTACGCATTCCAGGCCGAAAGCGATTTCACTGCCCAGGTTCGTGTCCAGGCGCATTTCGAACATCTATACGACCAGGCTGGCCTCATGGTCAGGCTCGACGAAAGACGGTGGGTCAAGACCGGGATCGAGTTTTCGGACGGATATGGCTTGCTCGGCAGCGTGCTGACGGATGGAGCCTCCGACTGGGCAACAGGGCGATACGGCGGCGACCCATCCGATTTCTGGATCAGGGTGACCGTACAGAATGGCGTATTGCGGATACAGGCATCAGCCGATGCAAAAACGTGGGCATTGGTCCGCCTCTGCCCATTTCCAGAAGCGGAGTATTATCTCGTTGGCCCAATGTGCTGCACTCCCGAACGTGCCGGCTTGGAGGTAAGATTTAGTGAGTGGCAATTAGGGCGGGCCTTGGGCAAAGACCTCCACGACCTGACGTAGCCGTCAGAGCGCTTTATTGAGAAGCCGCAGCGTTTGCTTCTGGCGCAAAAGCGAGAAAACTTTGCTGAGAATGATGATGCTTCAGGAACGGCAAAGGACGGCGTGTTTGGCCTGAACGGAGGCGCCTCCCCCTCACTCCGGCAAAAGCACACTCGCCAGATCCAGCGGCGCCGCAAAAGGCTCGGAGCCAGTGCCGCCATCGCCCTCCGGTGGCAGCTTGCCGTCGATCATCAGGTGGGCATGGCCGTGGATCTGCGACCAGACGAGTTGCTCCACCGCCGCCCTGCCCTCCGGCGTATCCAATTTCATCCGCTTCGCCACCGGCCACGAGATTTCCTCGAGCACGGCATGGGCGGCGTTCGCCGGCGGGCCGATGGCCGGGTCGTCCCAGTCGAGGCGATTGGCGGTGAACATCAGGCGGAAGAGATGCGGGCGGGACCTGGCAAAGTTCAGATAGCCGCGTGAGGCCGCGCGTAGCTGCTCTGCCGGATCATCAGGGGCTGCCGCCATGGCCTCGCGCATCGACGCGGCAAACAGCCGAAAGCCTTCGACGGCAAAGGCGGTCATCAGGTGCCGCAGGGTCGGGAAATGGTGTTCGGGGGCTGCATGGGACACGCCGACCCGGGCGGCGAGTTTGCGCAGCGTCAGGCCTTCGAGGCCCTGCTCTTCGAGCATGTCGAGCCCGTTGCCGATCAGCGCCTGGTGCAGGTCGCCATGGTGATAGGATTTCTGTCTTGCCATGCCCCTTCATAAACGCTCGAAACCGGATCGTCAAAATCAATCTTGACATTGCCAAGTTATGGCGCATGCTTATCTTGTCACCGTCAAGATGAGGCTCCCATGTCCGCCGATACCGTGTTTTCGATCACCAGCAGCACTGCCATGGCCGGCTGGTTGCTGCTTATCCTCGCGCCGCGCTGGGCAGCCCTCATCGCCTTCATCCGTTTCGGCCTGATCGGCGCGCTGTCGCTCACCTATGCCGTCTTGATCCTCGTCTACTTCTTCCGCGTCGAGGGCGGCGGCTTCGGGTCGATCGCGGAGGTGCGGGCGCTCTTCATGAGCGATCCGATGCTTGTCGCCGGCTGGGTGCACTACCTCGCCTTTGATCTCTTCATCGGCACCTGGATTGCCGTCGAGGCAGACAAGCGCGGCTACAATCGCCTGCTGCAGGCGCCGATGCTGGTTGCGACCTTCATGTTCGGGCCTCTGGGCCTCCTGCTCCTTTCTCTCACCCGCGCGACCGAAACCGCGCTCAGCCCCCGAAAGGCCTGACCGATGACCATGCTCTTCAACGACAGTGTTGCGCTCGCGCCATCGCCGGATCTCGCTGCTGCCGAACAAAGAACCCGCCTTGTGCTGATCGTCGGTATCGGGCTGTCGGTGGCGCTGGCCTTTCCGAGCGTCATTGCGCTTGGCCTCGACGACCGGCTGATCAACGGTATCAGCGTCTGGAGCAAGCCGCTGAAGTTCCAGGCGTCGCTCACCATGATGCTTCTGACGCTCATCCTGCTCCTGCCACTGATCGAGACGCGAACGCGGGCCGGGCTCGGCGTTTTTCTGGCGAGCCTCATGGCAGCGATCACGGCAAATGGCGAGGTCTTCTACATCACCCTGCAGGCCGCTCGGGGCCGGGCCTCGCATTTCAACGACAGCACAGCTTTCGAGGCCACGGCCTATAGCGTGATGGGCGTGGCGGCGGCCCTGCTTGTGCTCTCGAGCCTGGTGATCGGGGTCTATATCCTGCGCCGACCGCGTGCCGGTTCGCCCGCCGGCTTGCGGCTCGGCGGCGGCTGGGGTCTCGCGCTCGGCAGCGTGGCGACCCTGATCACCGCCTTTGCGCTCGGCGGCGGCCAAATCGACGGGCCAGGTCACTGGGTCGGCGGCATCAAGACGGATGTAGGCGGTGTGCCGCTGTTCGGCTGGTCGCGCACCGGCGGCGATCTGCGGGTGCCGCATTTCTTCGCCACCCACATCATGCAGGCCTTGCCGATCCTGGGTGTTGGCCTCGACCGCGTGGCTCCACGCTTCGCAAGGCCCGGCATCGCACTTGGCGCCTTCATCTCCATCGCCGTGGTCGTCGGCACTTTCGTTCAAGCCGTCCAGGGGCGACCCTTCCTCTGACGGTTAAATCTGGGCGCGTGGCGGCAGGCTGGGATTTTGGCCTGTCGTCACCCACCAAAGAGGTTTAGGAATTCGGACCTGCCACGGCACCGACTCAAACACCACTCGCCCTCGCCGCGGCCCGCAGGCCCATTCATGCAAGACATCCGTCCCCTCATCCCGCTTCTCATCACCGCCGGCATCCTGATCGGCGGCAACGGATTGCAGGGCACCTTCATCGCGCTGCGCGGCATCGAGGAAGGCTTCAGCACCTCCGTGATCGGCATGGTCGGTGCGGGCTATTTCATCGGCTTCGTGTTCGGCTGCGTTTACATCACCAAGATCATGCGGGCGATCGGGCATATCAGGGCTTTCTCGGCGCTCGCGGCCATCGCATCCGCGGCCTCGATCATGATGGTGCTGGTGATCGACCCGATCTCCTGGTTCCTGATGCGTCTCGTGCAGGGTGTCTGTTTTGCTGGCCTCTTCGCCGTCGTCGAAAGCTGGCTCAACGCCCGCGTCACCAATGCCACCCGAGCGCGTACGCTCTCCGTCTATCGCTTCGTCGATCTCGGCTCGGTGACGGCGGCGCAGTACATGATCCCGCTCTTTGGGGTCTCCGGCATCGATCTCTTCGCGATCATCGCCATGGCACTCTCGCTGTCTCTGGTGCCGATCTCGTTTGCCGACAAGTCGAGCCCCGCCCCGCCGAAGGACGTCAAGTTCGACATCAAGGTCCTGTGGTCCGTCTCACCGCTCGCGACCGTCGGCTGCATCGTCATCGGGCTCACCAATTCGAGCTTCCGCTCACTTGGCCCCATCTATGCCGACGGCATCGGCATGTCGGTGACCTCGATCGCCACCTTCATGAGCATCGGCATCTTCGCCGGCATCGTGCTGCAATATCCGCTCGGCCACTACTCCGACAAACTGGACCGCCGCGTCATCATCCTCGTCTCGACGATCGGGGCGTTGCTTGCTTCGCTCTACCTCGCCTTCCTCGCAGGCGATGGCGAACTCGCAAACTTCATCGGCATCTTCACCTTCGGCGCCTTTGCCCTCCCCCTCTATTCGCTGTGCTCAGCGCATGCCAATGACCATGCGGCACCGGGCCAGCATGCGCTGGTTTCGGCCGGCACCCTGTTTTTCTGGTCGATCGGCGCTGTCGTCGGTCCGCTGATTGCCTCTTTCCTGATGGATGCCTTCGGGCCGCATGCGCTGTTTGCCTATACGATCGTGGTCCTCACCTTCTTCGTCGCCTATACCCTTGCCCGCATCCGGGCGCGCGATGCGGTGCCGACCGAGAAGCGGCGCATGCGCTTCCGCAGCCTGCTGCGCACCTCGGCCTTTTTCAGCAAGCTCGCGACCCCGCCCAACGAGAAGGATGGCGGCTGAGATGATCATCGTCACACCTGCGACAGCATGGCGCCCCTGCACTATTGCTGATCAGTCGTCTCAACTTTAAAAACGGGACGATCAGTGAGAGTTCCGACCGTGACCTTTGTTTCCCGCCGCACCCTTCTCAAATCTGCTGCCGTGCTCGGCGCCTATAGCACCGGCCTTGCGGTAATGCCGCGCCTCAGCCAGGCGCTGGCCGCCACAGACCCGATCGAAATCGAGGCGATGACCGGCGATGTACCGCTCGACGGCAAGCAGGCGACGCGTGGAGTGATGCGCTATGCGCTTGCCGGGCAGACATCTGCAGATCCCTCCCCGCCCATCCTTCGTGCCAGACGCGGCGAAGCCTTCAAAGCGCAGCTGATCAACCGGCTGGACGAGCCGACCACGATCCACTGGCACGGCATCCGGTTGCCGAACGATCAGGACGGTGTGCCCTTCGTCACCCAGCCTTACGTCTATACCGGCGACCGCTTCGACTACGCCTTCTCGCCACCGGATGCCGGCACCTTCTGGTATCACCCACATTGCAACACGCTGACGCAGATGGGCCGAGGGCTGGCCGGTGTGCTGGTGGTGGAAGACGATCGCGATCCTGCCTTCGATGGCGAGGTGGTGCTGAACCTCAGGGATTTCCGGCTCGGCGGCGACAGTCAGTTCATTGAGCAGTTCAAGCCGCGCGATGCGGCGAAGACCGGCACGTTCGGAACGCTGCGCACCGCCAACTGGCACCCCGAACCGCGCTATGACGTTCCGGCCGGTGGCCTCGTGCGTGTGCGCATCCTCGCCGCCGATGTGACGCGCATCTACAATCTCAAGCTCGCCGGCGCCGAGGCGCAGATCATCGCGATCGATGGGCATCCGGTGCCAGAGCGCATGGCCCTCGACATGGCTGTCGTCTCGCCGGGGCAGCGACTGGATCTCGCCATTCGCGTCGCCGACAGCGAAGGTGCGGAGATGGTTCTGGAAGACATCAGACCCTCGACGGCGAAGGTGGTGGCGCGGCTCAGGGCCGTTGGCTCATCGCTCAAACGCAATCTCGGGGATCTCGGGCCGCTCGCCGAAAATGCCGGCGTCGATGCGGATCTCTCCAACGCGACCGAGATTCCGCTCGTGCTCAGCGCCACTGCCGAAACTGCCGCCCGCGATTCGATCTGCGGTACGCTCGGCTATTCCTTCTGGGCGATCAACAAGGTGCCCTACCCGGGCGACACACCTGATCCGACCGCACCGATCGCGGAGCTGAAGTTGGGCCAAACCTATCTGCTCAATGTCGAGAATGTCACGCCGCACGCCCATCCGATCCATCTCCATGGCATGAACTTCAAGGCCATCTCTTCGAACAAGCGCGAGGTCCAGCCGCTCGTCTCGGATACCTACCTTGTGCTGCCGGATGAAAAGGTCCAGCTTGCGCTGGTGGCCGACAACCCGGGCGACTGGGTCTTCCATTGCCACATCATCGAACACCAGAAGACCGGGATGACCGGCTATTTCCGAGTGACATGACATGAGCCTTGCCGAGACGATGCGCATCCACGAGCCCTATCCGGGGCTGTATGCCTATTACGACGGACGCATCCTCGGCAAACGTCTGCATTCCGACAAGCCGAACTGGCTCGACGACGGCGCTTACGGTCTCGGCGTTGCGAGCTATGCGATCGTTTCGGGGCGCGAGGCGCTGGTCTATGACACGCATATCTCCTTCGATCACGCGCGCGCCATCCGCAGCCATCTCTCCAGCCTCGGCGTCACCAGTATCCGGGTCGTGCTCAGCCACTGGCATACCGACCATGTCGCGGGCAATGCGGGCTTCATCGACTGCCCGATCCTGTCGAACAAGCTGACGCGGGACACGCTGATCGAGAAGCGCAAGGTGCTTGTCGCCAAGGACCCGCCGATCAATCCGGTCGTCATGCCGACCGAGACCTTTGACGGCGAGATGCCCCTTGAGGTCGGCGACATCACGGTAAAGCTGATGCAATTCGACATTCACAGCGCCGACGGCACCGTGCTCCTTTTGCCGCATCTCGGCGTGCTGCTGGCGGGCGACACGCTCGAAGACACCGTTACCTATATCTCCGAGCCCAATAATACGTCTCGGCACATCGCCGAACTCGACCGGCTGGCGACACTCGATTTTGTCAGGATCCTGCCCAATCACGGCGACGAGACGGTCATTGCCGCGGGCGGCTATCCGCCATCGCTGATTACGGCCACACGCGATTATCTGACGCGGCTGCTCTTGCGTCTCGACGAACAGGAACTGTCCGACGAGAGCCTTGAGCGCTTCATCGCACCGGAACTGAGCGCCGGAACCCTTACCTATTTCGCGCCCTATGAGGCGGTCCACAGCCAGAATATTGCCGCGCTGAAGGCTGTTTCAGCCGACGATTAAGGGACTTCACCCTTTGAAGAGGGCTTACAGGCCCCGTTTCCCGGTCGTTCATATTGACAAGGAAGGCCAGAAGGGAAACTAAGGTTGATCCTTTAGTTTCCATGACCGAGCCGAAATGATCGATACCACTGCCGCGCTCGAAGAGGCCTGCCGCCTCCTCGCTCAATCCGATTTCATCACGATCGACACGGAATTTCTCCGCGAAACGACCTTCTGGCCGGAACTCTGCCTCATCCAGATGGCGAGCCCGGAACATGAATACATCGTCGACCCGATGGCCAAGGGCCTGGACCTCAAGCCCTTCTTCGAGCTGATGGCCAATTCCGCCGTCGTGAAGGTCTTCCATGCGGCACGCCAGGACATCGAAATCATCTTCCATCTCGGCGATCTGATCCCGCATCCGATCTTCGATACGCAGGTTGCGGCGATGGTCTGCGGCTTTGGCGACTCGGTCTCCTATGACCAGCTCGTTCAGAAGGTGAAGAACGTTCATATCGACAAGACCTCACGCTTCACCGACTGGAGCCGCCGTCCCTTGTCAGAGAAGCAGCTCGATTATGCGCTCGCCGATGTCACCCATCTGCGCGACGTCTATCTGAAGCTGAAAGGCCAGTTGGACGCAGAAGGCCGGGCGGAATGGCTGACCGAGGAGATGGCGATCCTCGAATCCCGCGAGACCTACGACCTTCCGCCGGAACAGGCCTGGCAGCGGCTGAAGATGCGGCTGCGCAAGCCGACCGAACTTGCCGTCATGCAATATGTCGCAGCCTGGCGCGAACGCGAGGCGCGTGCCCGCAACGTACCGCGCTCGCGCGTGTTGAAGGACGATGCGATTTACGAAATCGCGCAGCAGCAGCCGAAGGACGTGGAGGCGCTTGGGCGCCTGCGCACCATCCCGAAGGGCTGGGAACGGTCCAGCTCGGGCGCTGCCATCCTTGAACAGGTCAATGCGGCGCTCGCACTTCCGAAGTCGGAGATGCCGCATCTGGAGCGCCACGCCCATGCGCCTGAGGGCACGCAGTCGGCGGTCGAACTGCTCAAGGTTCTGCTGCGCCTCACCTCTGAAAAGCACGGAGTCGCCTCCAAGGTGATCGCCAACAGCGATGATCTGGAGAAGATCGCGGCCGAAGGCGAAAAGGCCCAGGTGGCAGCACTTCAGGGCTGGCGCAAGGAGCTGTTCGGCGACCTCGCGCTCAAGCTGATCTCCGGCGGCGTCGGCCTGCGCTTCGTCGACAAGCGCGTCGAAGCGGTGGAGTTCTGATCCGTGACGGCGCTTTCCCTGCGCCGTGCAACGGAGGCCGATATCCCGTTCATCATGGAGACCGAGCGCAAGCCGGGCTATGACCAGTTCATCGGACGCTATGGCGTTGACGAGCACATGGCGCAGCTTGCGAACCCCTCGTTTGCGTATCTGATCGGCGAGAACGCCGAGGGCGCGTCCCTCGGCTTCGTCATCCTGATGGATCTCAACCGGCGCGACGGCAATGCCTGCGTCAAGCGCATCGCCGTTGCGAGCCCGGAAAAGGGCGTGGGCACACCACTGCTGGCAGGCGCCGTCGACTTTGCTTTTCTTGAAACCAATGCCCACCGCCTCTGGCTCGATGTGGTGAGCGGCAACCTGCGTGCGCAAACGGTCTACCGCAAGATCGGCTTCATTCAGGAAGGCGTGCTGCGCGAGGCAGCGCTTCTGCCCGACGGCAGCCGCGCAGATTTCCTCCTGATGTCCATTCTCCGCCCCGAATGGGCGGCGCGGCGCGGCTGAGGACACCCCATGGAACTTCCCGCCCCGCTTCGCTCCGCCGTCGACCAGATGCTCCAGGGCGAACCGCTGGAACGGCTCGCCAAGGCGAGCGCCATTCTCTCGGATCGCTATCGACGCGAGGTGCGCGACGGGCGGTTTCACATCGATGATGGTCTCGCCGCAAAGGCCTATCTTGCGACCCGCCTGCCCGCCACCTTTGCTGCGGTGCGCGCGGCACTGGCTATGGTCGAGGATGCGGCACCGGATTTCCAGCCGGAGACCCTGATCGATCTCGGCTGCGGACCGGGCACAGCACTCTGGGCGGCCGCCGACACCTGGGGCAGCCTCAACTCCGCCGAGATGGTGGAAGCGAGCGGCGCGATCCGCAGCGTCGGTGAAAAACTAGCCGCCTCCGGCAGCGTCAAGAGCCGCTGGCAGGCCGGCGACGTCACAGCCAGGATCCCGACGCTTGGGCCAGCCGATCTTGTGACACTCGCCTATGTCCTGGACGAACTTCCGCCGGCAACCATCGGATCCGTCACTGAAAAACTCTGGACGCTGACCAAAGGCATGCTCGTCGTCATCGAGCCGGGTACACCGGCCGGATGGCAGCGCATTCTCGCCGTCCGTGACAAGCTCCGATCCCTCGGGGCGCATCTCGTGGCGCCCTGCATGCATGCGGAAAACTGTCCGATCGTGGCACCGGACTGGTGCCACTTCTCAAGGCGTGTGGCGCGCTCGCGGGTGCATCGGATGGCCAAGGGCGCCGAAGTGCCGTGGGAGGATGAGAAGTACGTCTTCATCGCCGCTTCGCGCGAGCCTGTCACGATCAGCGGCGACCGGGTGCTGTCTCCGCCGCGCGTCAATGGCGGTGTCGGGCGGGTCAAGCTCTGTCGGACCGATGGCACTGCCACCGAGCTGACGCTCAGCAAACGCGATGGCGAGGCCTTCAAGGACATACGCCGGGCAGACTGGGGCGACCGGCTGGAATTGGGAGATAAGGGATGACCACGCGGCTGACATCCGAGCTTGCCTCCCGCTTTGCGACCATCGCGCTCGGCCATGTCACCCGCGAATATCCCAACCATATCCTGCATGGGCTCGAAGGGCCTGAGGATGCGAAGACGCCATCCGAGCTTCATCCAGTCTTTTACGGCAGCTATGACTGGCATTCCTGCGTGCATGGCTACTGGATGCTGGCGCGGCTTTTGCGCCTCTATCCCGAGATGCCGGAGGGGCTGGCGATCCGTGATCTCTTCTCAACGATGCTGGTGCCCGACAGGATCGTCGGCGAATGCGGCTATTTCGACCGGCCGATGGCGCGCGGATACGAGCGTCCCTATGGCTGGGGCTGGTTGCTGAAGCTTGCCGCCGAGTTGCACGGCCACGAGAATGCAGCCTGGGCCAAGGCCTTGTCGCCGCTGACGGAGCGGATCGTCCAGCGCTTCCGCGACTTCCTGCCGCTTGCCACCTATCCAGTGCGAACAGGCACGCATTACAACACCGCCTTTGCGCTGAGGCTCGCCGCCGACTATGCCGACACCGTCGCAGATGACACTTTCTTCGATCTGCTGCGCGCCACGGCGCAACGCTGGTACGGCTCTGACACCGCCTGCCCTGCCTGGGGCGAACCTTCAGGCGATGACTTCCTGTCACCGGCGCTGATCGAGGCGGAATGCATGAGACGGCTTCTGCCGGCTGGCGAATTCGCCCACTGGTTCGATGGTTTCCTGCCAGACATTGCAGCCAAGCAGCCGCGCACGCTCTTTGCCCCCGCCTCCGTCTCCGACCGCTCGGATGGCAAGATTGCCCATCTCGATGGCCTAAGCCTCAGTCGCGCCTGGTGCTGGGCCTCTCTGGCAGGCATTCTGCCGGACACGGACCCGCGCCGACCCGTGATGATCAAGGCCGCGCATGGGCATCTCGAAGCCGGGATCGCGCATGTGGCTGGCGACTATATGGGTGAACACTGGCTGGCGAGTTTTGCGGTCCTGGCGCTTACGGAGACGGAATGATGAGCAGCCTCCATGACACCGTCAACATATCGGGCCGCGTGCTCGTCTCGGGCTCCGCTGAGGGCGAGGTGCTGTTCACCGATACGGCGCTCAGCTTCTGGGGTGGCGCCGATGCCTTGACCGGCGAGATCATCGACCGGCATCACCCGTTGAGCGGCGAGCGGCTGACGGGACGCGTGCTGGCCTTGCCGACCAGCCGTGGCTCCTGCACCGGCAGCGGTGTGATCCTCGAACTGATCCTCAACGGAAAGGGTCCCGCCGCAATCGTGCTCGAACATCCCGAGGCGATCATCACGCTCGGTGTTATCGTCGCCGAGGAGGTGTTCGGGCGGTCCATTCCGGTGATTGCGGTCGGCAGGCAAGCGTTTGCCGGGCTGAAGACAGCCAAGCGCGTCCGGATCAGCGATGCCATTGCAGGGATTGGCTCTGACATCGCGCTCACGGAGGCGGACAAGGCCATTCTCGCAGGCGAGCGGGGCGAAGCAGCCGCGGTCGCCATGCGGATCGTGCTCCGGATGGCAGCGCTCGAAGGCGCGACAGAGCTGATTGACATCACGCGCGCGCATATCGATGGCTGCATCTATACCGGTCCTGGCGGCCTCGCCTTTGCCGAAAAGCTGCGCGATCTCGGCGGCCGCGTCGTGGTGCCGACGACGCTGAATGCGATTTCGGTCGATCACCGCCGCTGGCAGGCGCAGGGTGTGTCTGAAGCGCTCGGGCGTCCGGCAGCGGCTGTGGCCGATGCCTATGTGGCGATGGGGGCACAACCGACCTTCACCTGCGCGCCCTATCTGCTCGATGACCGGCCCGCGCGCGACGAGCAGATCGTCTGGGCGGAATCGAATGCCGTCGTCTATGCCAATAGCGTGCTCGGCGCGCGGACGATGAAGTATCCGGATTATCTCGACATCGCGATCGCGCTGACGGGACGGGCTCCCAAGGCCGGCTGTCATCTGCCGGAGGAGCGTGCCCCGCAGGTCCGTGTTACCGTGCCGCCGCTTGAGGACGTCGATGACAGCCTCTGGCCACTGCTCGGTTATCTGATCGGGACCGTTTCGCCGGATGCCATTCCGCTGGTCGAAGGGGTGTCCGAGCATCGGCCCGACACAGACTCGCTGAAGGCCTTCGGGGCAGCGTTCGCCACCACCTCGGCGGCTCCGATGTTCCACATCGCTGATGTCACACCGGAGGCGCAGAGCCCCGATGCTTTCGCGGCGCTGGGCCTGCCGACGATTGCACTCACCTACGACGACCTGCTGCGGGCCTGGCGCGAGCTGAACGGCGCAGATGCCGGTCCTGTGCAGGTGGTCTCGCTCGGCAATCCGCATTTTTCGGCCACCGAACTGGCAGCGCTTGCCGCGCTCTGTCGCGGGAAGACGCGGCACGCGAACGTGCCCCTTGTCATCACATGCGGACGCGCCGAGATGGCAAAGGCGGAAGCGGCAGGCGATGTGGCTTTGCTCACCGACTTCGGCGTGACCCTCGTCAACGACACCTGCTGGTGCATGGTGACCGAACCGATCATTCCGGTCGATGCCCTGACCATCATGACCAATTCCGGCAAATATGCCCATTACGGCCCGGGCCTGACCGGGCGTACCATGCGTTTCGGCAGTCTGGCGGCCTGTGTGGAGGCAGCCGTCACGGGTGAAGATCGCGGCGATCTGCCCGCTTGGCTCGGCTAGCCTGTGGGTAACGGGTGGCGTCACTGAAACTTCACCCAACGGCAATCGGTGCGACATGAAGGCTCCTTAAGGACAGCGGCGTTTCCTCCCTTCCAACAAGGTGACGCCATGACCAAATCCCTTTTGACTTCTGCCGCGCTCTTCATCCTTTTCGTCTCTCAGGCCTCGGCCGAGGAGAAGACCTTCCCGGCGAAGCTCGTCAACCATGCCATCCTGCCGGCGAACACAATCATCGCAGCACCGGCCGATGCGCCCGATTATCTGAAGACCTCCGGCAAGTTCTCGACCGCAGACCGGAAGCGTGCGGACGCGCTCGGCAGCGTACCCGGCAAGGACGGTGTGCGCCTGACGGGCCTGTCGCTTCCTTTCGACGGCCAGCCGCTGCAGGGCTTCTCCGGCATCAAGGCCATGGCAGACGGCACCTTTTGGAGCCTGTCCGACAACGGCTTCGGCTCGAAGAGCAACTCGACAGATGCGATGCTGATGCTGCACCACCTGACCTTCGACTGGGATGCCGGCGCGGTTAAGGTCGAAAAGACCCTCTTCCTCACCGATCCCGACAAGAAGGCCCCCTTCCCGATCACCATGGAAGGCTCGGAGAAGCGTTACCTGACCGGTGCCGACTTCGACGTCGAATCCATCCAGCCGGTGGCGGATGGTTTCTGGGTCGGCGAGGAGCTTGGCCCTTACATCCTGAAGTTCTCGACCGAGGGCGTGCTGACCGACGTCATCGCGACGAAGGCCGGCGAGATCGACGTGAAGTCACCCGACAATCCGACCCTCGTCGTGCCGGCCAATCCAGCCGCCAAGATGCCGGTCTTCAACCTCAAGCGCTCCGGCGGATATGAAGGCCTTGCCATGTCGAAGGACGGCACGAAGCTCTATGGCATGCTCGAAGGCCCGCTTTATCTCGAAGACGGCTCCGTCGAGAAGGCCGATGGCCTCACGGCACTGCGCATCATCGAGCTCGATGCCGCCTCCAAGGCCTGGACCGGCAAGACCTGGCTCTATCCGCTGTCGGAAGGTGGCGAGGCGATCGGCGATTTCAACATGATCGACGAAACGACGGCCCTCGTCATCGAGCGTGACAATGGTGCGGGTGTGGTTGAAAAGGCCTGCGCCGATCCGAAGGCGCCGGCTGCCGACTGCTTCGCCGTTCCGGCCAAGCACAAGCGCATCTACAAGATCGAGATGACGGACGAGAATGCCGGCAAGGCCGTGCGCAAGATCGGCTATATCGATCTGATGAAGATCGAAGACCCCGACAACAAGAAGCGTCAGGGCGGCGGCGAAGGCTTCTACGACATGCCGTTCGTCACCATCGAGAATGTCGACGTGGTCGATCCGACCCATATCATCGTCGGCAATGACAACAACCTGCCATTCTCGGCCGGCCGTGCGCTCGACAAGGCCGACGACAACGAGTTCGTCCTGCTCGAAGTCGGCGCTTTCCTCGCGGCGAAATAAGCGACTTCAAGATCTCCCGGTCGGGCACCGAAAGGTGTTTGGCCGGGACCATCAAAGAGAAAGGCGCAGGGTCTCATGATCCTGCGCTTTCTTTTAACGAGGCTGGGTGCGCGTGATCGTCAGGTCGGCTTGGCGCAGGCCGCCTCGATCGGTCCCATGGCTTCAGCCGCCCCGGTCAGCGGATAGGCAAAGGTCTTCTCGCCAATTGTGAACTTCAGCTCTGATCCCTGCTTGAGCATCCGGGCGATGGCTGAATCGAAGGCCGGGCGCGCTTCGAGGAATGTCAGCTCCATCTCTTCCAGAAACTGGATCTCTGCATCGACGACCAATTGGTCGGTGGCAGGCGGCGCTGTCACCGTCAGCTTTAACGTGCCGCTCTTCGGTTCGAAATCCGGATCCAGCGAGAGCGTCATGATAAATGCGCGTGCCGGCAGTTCACAGCGGAAGCTCACCGGCACATCATCGGTCTGTGGCATGCCGTAGAGGAGCACGGCGCCACCCTCCTGCGTCTCCCCCATCCATACACGCGCCTCTTCGGCGTGGACGTTAGGCACAAGGAAGATCAACGGCGAGGTGGCCAGCGCCAAGGCCAGCATCGTTTTGCGGATCGCTGCGGGGAGCGGTCCTTGCTTGGGATTGCTGCTGACCGCCATGACGCCCTCTCCAATCAAGGCTGCAAATCTTGGAGATTTGTAGCCCGTCCCTCAGACGCGGGCAATCGCCATCGCGATCACAGCACTCAAGCGAGAGATGGGTGGATAGGAGTGCGCTTGCGCCCCTATTCGAAGACGAAGGCCAGCCTCTTGCCCGTCAGCTTCGACAGTTGCATCAGGCGCCCGTCGAGCCGCTCACCGGCAAAGTCCTGATAGGACTTCGGCACGACGAATTCGAGATCGAGTTCGGGATTATCCGAGCGGCGGAAACTCAGATTGTGTACCACGCCCGGCATTGAGGCCGAGAAGAGATAGACCACCCTGAGCATGCCACCGACGAGCTTGGCGCGGTCGAGCAGACGCTCGGTCGCGATGGCCGCAAGGGGCCCGGTCTGGCCGTCGTCATGCAGGCCTTCGAAGCGGTAGTAATTGGTGAGCGCAATGAAGGCGCGGCCCGGATGGGTGATGCCGACAAAGGAGGAGTGAGCGATGACGTTGAGCGCCTGCAGCCCGCGATAGTCGGGGTGAGCGCGCCAACTGATATCGGCGAGCAGGCAGGCGGCCTGGCGGTAGCGGCTTTCCTCTTCCGTTTCCTCGATGTCGAAGAAGGGCATCATCTGGCCCGTCCAGTCTGCGAGTTCGCGGGCATGTTCGGGCGAGCGGGCGCGGAGGATCGCCAGTTCGTCGGCTGCCTCGATCAGCGGATCGAGCGCCTGCTCTTCTTCCAGCAACAGCGAATAGAGATAGCCTTCGCGCACGCCTTGTGCCGAGAAGCAGACGCTCTTCGGCTGCATGGTCTCGATCACCTCGCGCATGGCGATCGCGCCGAAGGGGATCAGGTTGCGCCGGCTCTTGGAGATCGTCGACCAGGCCGGATCGCGGCTGTTGGCGCCCGAGATGATCTCCTCGAGGAAGAAGGCGATCTCATCATAGGGAAGCTCATAGCCCTGCATCATGTGCAGCGGATATTTGCGGATTTCCATGTGCAGCTTGGCGATGTTGCGCCAGGTGCCGCCGACTGCATAGAAGGTGCGGCCCTGCCCCTTCTTCAAAAGGCTTGCGTCGCCGATCAGCTTCTTGGCAAAGGTCCGCGCCTTGGGCAGAGAGCCCTCGACGGTTTCCGACAGGCGCAGGCCGCCGAGCGGCAAGGTAATGCCCTTGCCGAAACCCTTGCCCTTGATGTCGATGAGTTCAAGCGATCCGCCGCCGAGGTCACCGGCGATGCCGTCTGCATCGTGGAAGCCGCTGACAACGCCAAGCGCTGAGTATTTCGCCTCTTCCTCGCCTGTCAGGACCAGGATCTCCTGGCCGAGGATTTCCTCGGCGCGGGTAATGAAATCGGGGCCGTTCGACGCTTCGCGGGCGGCAGCGGTTGCCAGCACATACATGCGGGTCGCCTGGGCCTGGTTGGACAGCGCGCGGAAGCGGCAGAGTGCTGCGAGCGCCCGCTCGACACCATCCTCGTCCATGCGGCCGGTCGTCGCCACGCCCTTGCCGAGGCCACACAGGACCTTCTCGTTGAAGAGAACCGTCGGCGCGCGGGCAAGGCCCTCATAGATCACCAGACGGATCGAGTTTGAGCCAATGTCGACAACGGAGACAGGGGCGATACCGGGAAGACGCCCCTGCGCTTCAGATCTTACCATGAGGTACCAGTGTTATCTTTTCCTGCCGGAAATCAGGCCGGCAATCAGTTTCGGTGCGCTCGATTTCAGTGCTTCCCCGCGGCCTGACAGGCTCGGATTGGTCATGAAATACTGCTGCGCGTTGAAAGGTTCCTCACCCTGCCGCACTTCAATGCGGCGAGACGTGCCGTCGGCCAATATCTCGTAGCTCTGCTGGTTGTCAATCAGGTTGCCCAGCATGATCTGGGACAGCACCTGCTCATGCACCGTGGGGTTAATGAGTGGCACCAGAGTCTCGACGCGGCGGTCGAGATTGCGCGGCATCATGTCGGCCGATCCGATATAGACGAGCGCCTTTTCTGACGGCAGACGATGGCCGTTGCCGAAGCAGAAGATGCGGCTGTGCTCGAGGAAGCGCCCGACGATCGACTTGACGCGGATATTCTCGGAAAGGCCTGCCACGCGCGGGCGAAGGCAGCAGATGCCGCGGATGACAAGATCGATCTCGACACCTGCCTGGCTTGCGGCGTAGAGCGCATCGATGATCTCTGGGTCGACGAGCGAGTTCATCTTCATCCAGATCTGCGCCGGGCGACCGGCCTTGGCATGCGCGATCTCCTCGTGGATATGCTTGAGGATGCGCGGGCGCAGCGTGTAGGGCGAGACGGCGAGCTTCATGCCCTCTTCCGGTTCGCCATAACCGGTGATGAAGTTAAAGACATTCGCCATGTCATGGGCGATCTTCGGGTTGCAGGTGAAGAAGGACAGGTCCGTGTAGATCTTCGCAGTCACCGGATGGTAGTTGCCGGTGCCCAGATGGCAGTAGGTCCGGAGCTTGCCGTCTTCGCGGCGCACGACCATGGACATCTTGGCATGGGTCTTGAGCTCGATGAAGCCGAAGACCACCTGAACGCCTGCGCGCTCCAGATCGCGCGCCCAGCGGATGTTTGCCTCTTCGTCGAAGCGGGCCTTGAGTTCGACGAGCGCCGTCACCGATTTGCCGGCTTCGGCGGCATCGATCAGGGCGCGCACGATCGGGCTGTCGTTCGAGGTGCGGTAGAGGGTCTGCTTGATGGCCAGCACGTCCGGATCGCGGGCAGCCTGCAACAGGAACTGCACCACCACATCGAAGCTCTCATAGGGGTGGTGGACGATCATGTCCTTTTCGCGGATCGCGGCCAGGCAGTCGCCGGCATGTTCTCTAACACGCTCAGGAAAACGGGCGTTGTAGGGCTCGAAACGCAGGTCGTCGCGCGGTGCCTTGGTGATTTCGGAAATGGTGTTGAGCGCAAGCAGACCGGGAAGTACCGCAACACGATTGTCGGCGACGCCCAGTTCATGAACCACGAACTGACGTAGCGCGAGCGGCATCTCGCTGTCGACCTCGATGCGGATGACGGAGCCGCGGCGGCGACGCTTGAGTGCGGTCTCGAAGAAGCGAACGAGATCCTCGGCCTCTTCCTCGACCTCGATATCGCTATCGCGGATAATGCGGAAGGTGCCGAAGCCCTTCACCTCATAGCCGGGGTAGAGCCGGTTGATGAACAGGCCGACCATGTCCTCGAGCGTAATGTAGCGGATTGTCACGCCCTCGTCCGGCAGGCGCACGAAACGGTCGAGCGTCGGCGGCAGGCGCAGGAGCGCGGTCATCGGCTCGCCGGTGCGGCTGGAGCAGAGCTGCAGGCCCATGGAGAAGCCGAGGTTCGGAATGAAGGGGAACGGGTGGGCCGGATCAATCGAGAGCGGCGTCAGAACCGGGAAGATCGAATCCTCGAAGGTCGTTGCCAGCCAGTTCTTGTCCTCTTCGGAGAGCGCCGCGGGCCGTACGATCAGGATGTTTTCCTGCGAGAGATATTGCTGCAGGACTGCAAGCGAGGCCTGCTGTTCCATCTGCAGGTTGTCGATTTCCTTCAGGATGTCGTCGAGCTGTTCTGCAGGCGTCTTGCCATCGGGGCTCTTGATGGCGATGCCCTGGCGGACCTGCCCTTCCAGACCCGCGACGCGGACCATGAAGAATTCGTCGAGATTGGCGGCCGAGATCGACAGGAAGCGCACGCGCTCAAGAAGCGGATGGGCGGTGTTCAGCGTTTCCTCAAGGACGCGGCGGTTGAACTGCAGCCACGAAAATTCGCGGTTGATGAAGCGCAGAGGGCTGGTCAGCAGGTCTTCGGCGGGTGCCACCTCTGCACCGGTTTCGCCGTCCGTGCCGTGTACTGCGCTGTCCATGATTCGCCCCCTCGTTGTCGTTGCTGCCGATTATAACAGTTTAGCGACAGTTCTGTGACGACTACTCGCGCCCGCCTGCCGCCTCCAGCGTTTCAAGCACCTCTGCAGCCAGACTGCGGCTGATCTTGGAGCGGCGCGCCAGCGCCAGCTTGTCCATACGATCGACCACCACCTGGGCAGCCAGGAAGGAACGCTCCATGCGGCTCACGATATAGCCGACAATCTTGTCATCGATATAAAGCTGGCGATCGGCGAAAAGCTTGGTGATCAGTTGGCCGAGCAGTTCTTCATCGGGCGCACCGATCTCGACCACGGTCGCGGCCTTCAGGCGCGAATTGAGGTCGGCCAGTTTGACATTCCAGGACGGCGGAAAGCTGCGCGAGGTGATCAGCAGCGTCGTGCCGTGCTGGCGCACCGAATTGATGACATGGAAAAGCTCCACCTCGTCGAAACCGGCGCGATCGGCATCCTCATACAGGACGGGACCGGCAGCAGCGGCCTCGGAGGCACCCTTGCCCGCTTCAAGGACGATGTCCGATGCGCCGCTGATATCGCGGAAGATCTGCGCGAGATGCGATTTCCCCGAGCCTTCCGGGCCGGTCAGTATGACCACCGGTGACGGCCAGTTCGGCCAGGCGTCGACGATCGACACGGCGGCGGCCATGCGTTCGGAAACCAGCAGGTCATCGCGGCCTGTCGCCGAG
This sequence comes from Allorhizobium sp. nf9_anc, assembly GCF_056323085.1. NCBI lineage: Bacteria > Pseudomonadati > Pseudomonadota > Alphaproteobacteria > Hyphomicrobiales > Rhizobiaceae > Allorhizobium > Allorhizobium sp. nf9_anc. Next base: position 2,269,205 of record NZ_CM150481.1, read on the forward strand.
CCGTGCTCGAAGGCGAGCGGCAGTTGTTCGGCGGCTCCGCGCTTTTCGGGAGCCATCTTGGCGTCAGTCATTCACTTCTCTGGGGCTTGGGATGTGATCTCACCGACGGAGGCTGAAGGCGGCTGCACAAGCACCACCGAGGTTCCGTAATAGAGATCGCTGTCAAGATAACGCGAGATGGCGAAGCGAACAAGGACGCCGACGGCGGCGGCTGCCGGCACCGCCACCAAAACGCCGACGAAGCCGAAGAGCGCGCCGAAGGCGAAGAGGGCGAACATCAGCCAGACCGGATGCAGACCGACACTTTTGCCGACCAGCTTGGGCTGCAGGATATTGCCCTCGATGAACTGGCCAAGGAAGAAGATGCCAGCGATCACGCCGACCCAGATGAAGTCCGGCCAGAACTGCACAAGTGCCACGCCAAGCGCCAGCAACAATCCGACGGTCGAGCCGACATAGGGAATGAAGCTGATCATGCCGGTGAAGAAGCCGATGAGCAGCCCGAAGTTAAGACCGGCAGCCGAGAGCGCAATCGCGTAGAAGATGCCGAGGATCAGGCACAGCGAACCCTGGCCGCGCACAAAGCCTGCAATCGTGTTGTCGAGTTCGGTCGCGAGCTGGCGCACCGTGCCGAGCTGGTTGCGCGGGACCCAGCTGTCGACCTTCTCGATCATGCGATCCCAGTCGAGCAGAAGATAGAAGGCGACAACAGGCGTGACGACGAGGAGCGAGGCGATGTCGAGAAGCGCCTTGCCGGAATTCCAGATCTGCTCGACCAGGGTGCCGAGAAAGCCGACCCCCTCGCTCAGATAACGGGAAAAGTTCTCCCGGATCGTGCCCATCTGGCCATCGACCCAATCCGGCAGCCACGAGGCATTCGAGGTCGAGACGAAGGTCTGCAGCTGCGTAATATAGCCCGGCACGCGCTGGATGAATTCATTGAGCTGGCTGGCGAGCACCGGGATGATGATCATGAGCGACAGCACGAAGATGACGACGAAGGAGACGAGGATCACAACCGTCGCCATCAGGCGGCTGAGGCCAATGCGCTCCAGCCGGTCGGCGACCGGGTCGAGAAAGTAGGCGAGCGCCATGCCGGCGATGAACGGCAGCAGGATCGACGAGAACAGCATGAGGAAGGCGATGAAGATCGCAAGCGCCACCAGCCAGAAGAAGACCTGGCGGCGAAGGCCGATTGCACTGATATTGCGAGCCATATCCGTCTCCGTTTTTGAACTTTACCGCCAAGTTCGGGCCTGCGCGGGCACTCTTCACCTGCTGCTGCGCTGCACTAGGAGATAGGTTACCGGCAAAGCCTTGGTCAAGAACTCGCACCCTCAAGACCACGACAAGTGATGATCGAGGCCGAGATTGGCCGGGAAATCGTGCACTTCCCCGGCTCGCTGCTTGCATCTGAGGGCTCTTCATGCCATGGCCAGCCCAAATTCTCGCAGGATCGGAGGCAGGCATGAGCCAGGCTGGCAAGAACGGGTTGACCTATAGCGATGCGGGCGTCGACATCGACGCGGGCAACCTGATGGTCGAGAAGATCAAGCCGGCTGTGAAGTCGACGCGTCGTCCCGGTGCGGATGGCGAAATCGGAGGCTTCGGCGGCTTGTTCGACCTCAAGGCCGCAGGCTTCAAGGATCCGATCCTGGTCGCCGCCAATGACGGCGTTGGCACCAAGCTGAAGATCGCCATCGACGCCAATATCCATGACACCGTCGGCATCGACCTCGTCGCCATGTGCGTCAACGACCTCGTGGTCCAGGGTGCCGAGCCCCTGCTCTTCCTCGACTATTTCGCCACTGGCAAGCTCGACCCAGACCAGGGTGCGGCGATCGTCCAGGGCATTGCGGCCGGCTGCCGCGAGGCGGGCTGTGCGCTGATCGGTGGCGAGACCGCCGAAATGCCGGGCATGTATTCCAAGGGCGATTATGACCTCGCGGGCTTTGCCGTGGGCGCCGCCGAGCGCGGCGAACTGCTGCCGGCTGGCGACATCGCCGAAGGTGACGTGATCCTCGGCCTCTCGTCCTCGGGCGTGCACTCCAACGGCTTCTCGCTGGTGCGCAAGATCGTCGAACTCTCGGGCCTTGCCTGGGATGCGCCCGCTCCCTTCGCGGAGGGCCAGTCGCTGGGTGCAGCGCTTCTGACGCCGACCCGCATCTATGTGAAGCCACTCCTGAAGGCGATCAAGGAAACCAAGGCGCTGAAGGCGCTCGCCCATATCACCGGCGGCGGCTTTCCTGAGAATATCCCGCGCGTGCTGCCGAAGCATCTCGCTGCCGAGATCGACCTTTCGTCCTTTAAGGTTCCGGCCGTCTTCTCCTGGCTCGCCAAGACCGGTGGCGTTGCCCAGAACGAAATGCTGCGCACCTTCAACTGCGGCATTGGCATGATCGTCGTCGTTTCCGCCGACAAGGTGGACGACGTGACCAAGGCACTGGAAGCCGAGGGTGAAACCGTCGCTCGCCTGGGTCGCATGATTGCCCGCGAAGAGGGTGCGCATGGCGTGACCTACAAGGGTACGCTCGCCCTATGAGCGCCCGGCGCCAACGCGTCGTCGCCTTCATTTCCGGCGGCGGATCGAACATGCTGGCGCTGGCCAGGGCTTGCGAGGCGGCGGACTATCCGGCCGAAATTGTCGCGGTTTTTTCCGACAAGCCTCAGGCCGGCGGTCTCGCCAAGGCGGAAGCGCTCGGCATTCCGACACACGTGTTCGAGCGCAAGGCCTATGGCTCCAAGGCCGAGCATGAGGCCGCAATCCTCGCCGCACTCGCCGAGATCGGCCCGGACCTGATTTGTCTCGCCGGTTACATGCGCCTCCTCTCCGGCGATTTCATCCGTCCGCATACCGGCCGGATCCTCAACATCCACCCGTCCCTGCTGCCGCTCTTCCCCGGCCTGCACACCCATCAGCGGGCAATCGAGGCAGGCATGAAGGTCGCGGGCTGCACGGTGCATTTCGTCACCGAAGGCATGGATGAAGGCCCTGTTATTGCGCAGTCGGTCGTGCCCGTACTGATCGAAGACACGGCAGAGACGCTGGCGGCACGCGTGTTGACCGTCGAGCACCAGACCTATGCGGCGGCACTGAAGCTGGTTGCCTCCGGCAGCGTCTCCATGCGTGCCGATGGCAGCGTCGAACGGCTGACATCAGGAACGGATGCGGAAGCCAGGTTGATCAGCGCCTGAGGCCTGGCGTGCGATCTGTTCAACCCCCCGTTTAAATCTAAGGGTTCCTCTCTCCGCCGGACTCAGCTCTATTCGTGTTCTCATTTTGATCACGCAATGCTGTTGCCAGGGACCTTTCATGACCTTGTCCGATCGGATTTTCACTCCCTTTGAAAGGCTGCTCCGACCGCTCGAAGTGCCGTATCGAAGGATTCCGAGTGATGGTCCCCTGCGGCTGGTCCTGCATTTCGTCGCATATGCACCGAAGTCGTTTTTGGTCGTGCTTGCCCTGTCGGCCAGCGTCGAGATCGTCAATCTGACTGTTCTCTGGGGTGTCTCGCATCTGATCGACGGCATCTCCAGCCAAGGTCTGCTTCCCTATCTCGATGCCCATCGCTGGCCGCTCGCTGGTTTCGTCGCGCTCTTTTTCCCGGTGCTGCCGCTGCTGATCTTTCTCTGCAATGCGTTGGGCGCCCATGTCCTCAGCGTCAGCCTTCCCACACTCATCCAGTGGCATGGCCACAAGGCGGTCGAAAGCCAGGATCTCGGCTTCTTCCATGACCAGTTTTCGGGCCAGGTGGCCAGCCGCATCGCGCAGGTGGCAGGGGCCGTCAAGCAACAGATGGCGGCGGCGGTCTGGACGCTGCCAATCTTCTTTGTGCAGATGGTCGGTTCGGTTGTGCTTTTAACCGCGCTTTCCTGGCCGTTGACGCTCCCGGTCCTCGTGTGGATCGCCATCAATGGCGTGATCGCAAAACAGGCCGTGCCGCAGTTTAGCGCAACGGCCAAGACGGCGGCGCGGGCGCGCAGCCGCGTGGTCGGGGAGATGACCGACCTCTACAGCAACATCCAGACGGTCAAGCTCTTTGCCGCCGAGGACAGCGAGGCCGGTGCGCTGCGGCGGGTGATGGAGCGATCGATGACCGCACAGTTTCGCGAGCGCCGCATCGGCCTTACCGCAGATCTCCTGGTCATCTCCTCCAACACGTTGCTGTTCATCGCCATCTTTGCAGTCAGCCTCTGGGGGATTGCCGATGGCTTCGTCACGCTCGGCGAATTCGTCGCCGCGATAACGATCACCCAGCGGCTAGCCTCCAATTCCCGCGGTTTCCTCAATCTTGGCCAACAGATTTCCGAAGCGATCGGCACAATTCGCGACGCCATGCCTGTCATGACCACGCCGCCGACGGTGGTTGATGTGCCGGAAGCGAAGGCGCTCATCGTCGAGCGCGGCGAGATCCGCTTCGACTGTGTAAGTTTCAAGTACCACGAGAGCCAGAAGGTCATTCACGACCTGTCGCTATCCGTTTCAGCGGGCGAGAAGGTTGGGCTCGTGGGCTTGTCCGGCGCGGGCAAGACCACGCTGGTGAGCCTGCTTCTGCGCCTCTATGACCTAGACGGCGGGCGCATTACCATCGACGGGCAGGATATCGCCGACGTGACCCAGGCGAGCCTCCGAGCGCAGATCGGTTTCATCGCTCAGGACGTATCATTGCTGCATCGCTCGGTCGGCGACAACATCCTGTATGGCCGGCCGGGTGCTGCGCAGGCAGAGCTGGAAGCTGCGGCACGCCTTGCTCAGGCCGATGCCTTCATCGCCGACCTGAGAGACAGCGAGGGACGTACCGGTTATGCGGCCTATGTCGGGGATCGTGGCGTCAAGCTCTCAGGCGGGCAACGACAGCGCGTCGCCATCGCCCGCGTGCTACTCAAGGATGCCTCGATCCTGGTGCTGGACGAGGCAACGTCGGCGCTGGATAGTGAAGCGGAGGCGACGATCCAGGAGAAGCTCGACTTGCTGATGGAAGGCAAGACAGTGATCGCCATCGCCCATCGGCTTTCCACGATCGCCCGCATGGACCGCATCGTCATGCTCGACAAAGGACGGATCATCGAGGAAGGAAGACCAGACGATCTTCTGTCCTCGGGTGGCCTCTATAGCCGCCTGTGGGCGCGTCAGACCGGCGGTTACATCGCGACGCTGGACGATTAAGCGCCCCCGGCACTCCGCCGCAACGCCGCCCATTGCAGCAGCATGATCGTCTTGGCGTCGATGATCTCGCCGGCCTCGACCATCTCCATGGCTTCAGTGAAGGGCAGTTCAACAACCTCAAGGTCTTCCTGCTCGTCGTCGAGCCCGCCACCGTCGGCAATATGGTCGGCATCGGTGACGGCGGCGTAGAAGCCGTGAAGCTTTTCGGTGACCGAACCGGGAGACATGTAGGCGGCGTAGGCAGGGGTGGCCTCGGCGATCCGGTAGCCGGTTTCTTCCAGCGCTTCGCGGAGCGCTGCCTGCAGCGCCGTCTCGCCGTCATCAATGAAGCCGGCTGGCGCCTCCAATAGATAAGGATATTCACCGCTCAGATGGGCTGCGATGCGCAGCTGTCGCACCAGGGTGACGGTGTCGCGCTCCACATTGTGCAGGAGAATGGCCGAGGCGTTGCGGCGATCGAAGACTTCCCAGGTAAGCCTGTGCGGCGCCCTGCCCTCGCGGAAGAAATCGAAGGTGATGCCGCGCAGGTGGCTCCAGCCCTTCCACAGCGTCTTGTCTTCCAGGATCGCGATCCGGGCCTTGTTGAAAATGCTCATGCTCAAGCTTTTCTCATCCAGACCTTGTTGTCATGGAAGGCGGCGCCGCCATGAGGGGCTGCCGGATCCGCACCGGTCAGGACATTGATGCCCTCGCCATCGAGATGGGACTTGTTCGGCCAGAGGCCCTCGGCGACCAGAACGCCTGCCTTCACCGCATCAGTGATCTTGGCGTGGATGCGCAGTTCGCCCCTGACATTGCCGAGTTGGACGATATCGCCATCGGCAAGGCCGAGGCTCAGGGCATCGCCGGGGTTCACCATGACCTCCGGGCGCCCTTCCTTGTCGCGCGAGGTTTTGGTCTCGGCGAAGGTGGAATTCAGGAAGTTGCGCGCCGGCGAGGTCGCGAGGCGGAAGGGATGTTCGGCATCTGCGGTCTCGATAAGGTCCACCTGGTCGGGGTAAATTGGGAGCGCCTTGACGGGCCCCAGCGAACCGAGCTTTGCCGGCGGCTTGTTGGGGGCGGGCGTGTTTTCCCAGTCCGGCTTGAAGCGGAACTTGCCGTCCGGATGGCCAAAGCCGTTCAAATAATGAGCGTCATCGAAAGCCGGCTGGCAGTCGAGCCATTTGTCCTCGATCAGCGTGTCGAAATCCGGCTTGCCGCTGATGTAGAGCATGCGCTCTATATGCTCGCGCTCGGTCTTGCCGAAGCCGGGGCGATCAGCCACTCCGAGGCGTTTTGCCAGTTCCTCGATGACGAAGAGATTGGTGCGCACCAAGGGCGGCGCATCGACGAGCTTCGGTCCGAGCAGGATATGGCTCTGGCCGCCACCGCGATAGATGTCGTCATGCTCGACGAACATGGTGGCCGGCAGCACGATATCGGCGAGTTCAGCTGTCTCGGTCATGAACTGCTCGTGCACGGCAACGAAAAGGTCGTTGCGCAGGAAACCCTGCTTCACCAGCCGCTGTTCAGGCGCGACATTGACAGGATTGGTGTTCTGGATGATCAGCGCGTCGACCGGACCGCGATGGCGCAGAGCTTCCGCGTCCCCGGTCAGCACTCGACCGATCTGCGACTGGTCGAGCATGCGGATATCAGGGTCGACCATGGCCGTGCCCATCAGCTCGGCCTTGTTCAGCTGGAAGATGTCGCTGTTCGAGTGGAAGGCGCCACCGCCCTCGTATTGCCAGGCGCCGAGCACGGTTGCGAGCGACAGGGCCGCGTGCATGGAGACGGCACCATTGCGGCTGCGGGTGAAGCCGTAGCCGAGGCGGAAATAGGTCTTTTTCGTCTGGCCGACGTGGCGGGCGAAGGCCTCGATCTCGTCGACGGAGAGGCCAGTGATCGCGGCCGCCCATTCCGGCGTCTTGTCCTTGAGATGGACTTCAAGCCCTGCCGGATCATCGGCGAATTTCGCCATGTATTCGCGGTCCGCATAACCATCGCGGAAGGCGACATGCATGGCAGCGCAGGCGAGCGCGGCATCGGTGCCGGGCTTCAAGATCAACGCCATGTCGGCTTGCTTCATCGTCGGATTGTCGTAGATGTCGACAACGACGATCTTGGCGCCACGATCCTTCCGCGCCTTGATCGCATGGGTCATCACGTTGACCTGGGTTGCGACCGCATTGGTGCCCCAGATCACCACGCAATCGGAGACGGCCATTTCGCGCGGGTCGGGGCCGCGCAGTGTGCCGGTGCCCATGACATAACCGGTCCAGGCCATGTTGGTGCAGATCGTGCCGAAGAAGCCGGAGTATTTCTTGGCGTGGCGCAGGCGCTCGATCGAATCGCGCTGCACGAGGCCCATGGTGCCGGCGTAAAAGTAAGGCCAGACGGCTTCCGAGCCGTGGCTTTGCTGGGCCTTGACGAAAGCGTCGGCGATCTCGTCAAGGGCGGCTTCCCAGGTGACATCCTGCCACTGCCCTGCCCCCTTGGCGCCAGCGCGACGCACGGGTTTCATCAACCGGTCGGGATGGTAGAGCCGCTCGGCATAACGCGCGACCTTGGCGCAGATGACGCCCGCCGTGTAGCTGTTCTCGGTTGCCCCGCGCATACGACCAATGCGACCGTCCTCGGTCAGTTCGACGTCGAGCGCGCAGGTGGATGGACAGTCATGCGGACAGGCCGTATGACCGACCGACCGGTTTCGGATGGGGCTCTGAATGTTCATGGGCCGGTTATAGGCCATGGCCGGAACGCTCAAAAGCCCCATTCGAACAAATCATCGACGCCATCGGAACCGCACATGAATTATCGCCATATCTATCACGCGGGCAATTTTGCCGATGTCTTGAAGCATCTCGTGCTGTCGCGGCTGATCATCTACCTGCAGCAGAAGGACAAGGCCTTCCGCGTACTCGATACCCATGCCGGGATCGGCCTCTACGACCTCTCGTCGGACGAAGCGCAGAAAACAGGCGAATGGCTTGAGGGCATCGGCAAGGTGATCGATGCGGAGCTGCCGGAAAAGGTGGTCGAGATCATGGCGCCCTATCTGGATGCGGTGAAGGCGCTCAACCCGGATCGCCAGGCAGGCGGACCGCTGACACGTTATCCCGGCTCGCCGAAACTCGCACGCGATCTCTTCCGCCCGCAGGATCGCCTCTCGGCGATGGAGCTGCATCCCGAGGATTCGCGCGCCCTCTCTCGTCTGTTCGAGGGCGATTTCCAGGTGCGCGTGACCGAGCTCGACGGCTGGCTGACGCTGAATGCGCATCTGCCGCCGAAGGAAAAGCGCGGCATCGTGCTGGTCGATCCGCCCTTCGAGAAAGAGGGTGAATACGAGCGACTGGTGGACGGTCTCGCCAAGGCGCATCGACGGTTTGCCAATGGGGTCTACTGCCTCTGGTATCCGATCAAGAAGGGCGCACCGATCAAGGAATTCCATGAGGCGCTGCAGGCGCTTGATATCCCCAAGATGCTGTGTGCCGAACTGCATGTGAAGAGCGACCGCGAGCAGACGGGCTTGTCCGGCACCGGCCTCATCGTCGTCAATCCGCCCTTCACGCTGAAGGACGAGATGCATCTTGCCCTTCCCGAGCTGAAGCGGTTGATGGCACAGGACCGCTACGCATCGCATCGCTGCTTCTGGCTGCGCGGCGAAGACTGAGCGGAGGCCGCAGTGGGACGCTATACCGGCTTCATCGCCTTCGGCCTCATGCTTGCGGCGGCTGCCGTCTACAGCTTCCTGCCTGACGATCCGCCTGGTGATCGCCCCGCATCCACGGCCTCCTCGCCGGGATCCTCCACGGAACCGAAAGCAGACCCGGCACAATCACCAACCCGGCCAGCCTCGGATATCCCGCAAGGTCGCGGCTTCGATTTCTATGTGCTCGCCCTCTCCTGGTCGCCGACCTTCTGCGACAGCGAGGCTGCAGGTCGCAATCGCGAGCAGTGCGGCGGGGACAAAGACTTCAGCTGGGTAGTCCACGGCCTCTGGCCACAGAACGACAAGGGCTGGCCGGAGAATTGTCCGACATCGGAGGGCACCCGTGTGCCCGAGCGGATCGGACGCACGGTCATGGACATCATGCCGAGCATGAGCCTCATCGGGCATCAGTGGCGCAAGCACGGCTCCTGCTCCGGGCTTTCCATGATCGACTACTTCAAGCTGGTCCGCCAAGCCCATGATAGCATTCAAATTCCGGCCGAACTCTCCGACGTCGAAAGCGAAAGCCGCACATCGCCGCAGGCGGTTGAAGCAGCCTTCATCCGCAGCAATCCGGGCCTTGCCCGCTCGGCAGTGGCGGTGACCTGTGATAGGGAGAGAGTCGATGAAGTCAGGATCTGTCTCGACAAGTCGCTGGGCTTCAGGAATTGCCCGGAGGTCGACAGCCGATCCTGCCGCCGGTCCGAAATCACCATTCCGCCCGTGCGCTGACCCCGCAAACAAGAGCCACAGGAAACCATCATGAAGCTGCTCTTCGCGCCCGCCTCACCCTATTCCTCCAAAGTCCGCATGGCGGCCCGCCATCTCGGCATCGAACTGGAAGAGATCCGGGTGAACACGGCGGCCCCCCCCCCGGAACTGCTGGATGCCAATCCGCTTGGCAAGATCCCGACGCTGGTGACTGACGACGGCACCACCATTTTCGACAGCCGCGCCATCATGCACTATCTGCACCGGATCGGCGACAGGCGCCTCTATCCGAAGAAGGACGAAAAGCGGACCGAGGCTGAGGTTCTGGAGGCGCTCGCCGACGGCATCAGCGACTGCCTGCTGGCCATCGTCTATGAAAAGCGCTTCCGTCCGCCGGAACTCGTTAGCCAGGACGCCATCGACCGGCAGTGGGCGAAGATAAACCGCAGCCTCGATTATCTCGACAAGAACCTGCCGAAGGTCGGCAAGAAGCTGCATGGCGGCCATTTCGCGCTTGCCGCAACGCTCGGCTATCTGATGCTGCGTTTCCCTGGCGACTGGGAGAACGGTCGCGCGGCACTCACCGAATGGCCGGCCAAGTTTGCGAAAGCCTTCGAGCCCTACCCTGCCCTTCGGCCCAAGGCCTGAGCCGCTTTCTCTTTCTTATCTCCAAACACAGAAAAGCCGGGACGATGCCCGGCTTTTCGTTATGCGGTTGATCGCGTGGATCAGAACTTCACGCCCATGCCGACCTTGACGGAGTGGTCGTCGAAGCCCTTGGAGATCGCACCAGTGCCGAGATCGAAGTCGCGCTTCTGGTAGTCGCTGTAGCGGTATTCGACGCGAGCGGTGATGTTGTCGGTGACGAAGGTTTCGACACCGGCGCCGACCGTGTAACCGGCAGCCAGCTTCTCGTCGTTCGTGCCATTGCCTTCCAGCTCGTGGTTGGCGACAGCCACACCGGCCGTACCGTAGACGAGGAAGGGGTTCAGGTCGTAACCGACGCGACCACGGATCGAGCCGTTGACGCCCTGGGTGCCCTTGAGGCCAGCGCCAGCAGAGCCGTCTTCGCCGTTGTAGCTGATGTCGGCTTCACCACCGTATACGATGGAGCCGCTCTGCATGTTGTAACCGCCGTAGACGGTGCCGCCTAGGTTGTCGGCATCGCGGCCATCGGTCGAGCCGGTGAACTTGCCCATGTCATAGGTGATACCACCGCCGACATATGCACCCGACCAGTTGCCGGCCGGTGCAGAGAAGGATTCGGCTGCAGCCGGGGCTTCCGGTGCCTGATAGATCGCGTCAGCAGCCTGGGCGGCAAAAGCGACGACGGTGGTGGCGGATGCCAGAAGCATGATCTTGAGGGTACGCATGTTAGTCTCCTTTCGGTTCCCGGCCGCGCTTCACTAAGAACCAACGGCGGCCTGAACGTTAGTGGGTATTACCTGTCCGTTCCGAATGTACATTTGGCGGGCAATTGAGGAAATGAAAGAGCCGAAATGTGAATTCATTGTGGCACAGCAGTGACCAAATCGGGACGTTGCTTAAAAGACACAAACGATTCGTTAACCATAACAAATAGTTTACGCGAAACGACGAGTTCCGCGTCAAGATATACTAAAATTATACATAATAGACACCAAGAAGAAGTCCGATAAGGATTCACTTTTTGCCTGTTTAAATATCGCGAGGGAGCCATATATGCAGCGCAACAGCACAGGCAGAACAAGGTAAGACCGATGCAAAACAGCATCCCGAAGGTGGCATTGGTCACCGGATCCGCAAAACGACTTGGCCGCGCCATCGCCGAAGACTTGGCCGCGCATGGATTTGCCGTCGCATTGCATGCGAACGCATCTCTCGAGGCGGCTGAAGCCGTGGCGGCGGGCTTGAGGTCAGAGGGAAAGAAGGCAATCGCGCTCAAGGCCGATCTTGGTAACATTTCCGAGACCGCATCCTTGATCTCGCGGACGGAAGCCGAATTCGGCACCGTCGGGCTGCTGGTCAACAATGCCTCCGTCTTCGAAGATGACACGGCTGTCGATTTCGATGCCGAAATCTTCGCGCGGCATTTCGATGTGCATGTCCGCGCACCCGCGATCCTGAGCGGCGCTCTCGTCAAGGCACTGCCGGAGGATCGCGCCGGCCTCATCGTCAACATCATCGACCAGCGGGTGCTGTCGCTGAAGCCCAGCTTCTTTTCCTACACGCTGTCGAAATCGACCATGTGGACGGCGACGAGAACACTCGCGCAGGCCTTTGCACCGCGTGTTCGGGTCAATGCAATCGGCCCCGGCCCCACCCTGATCTCGGAGCGGCAGCGGCCGGAGGACTTTCAGGCGCAGATCGAGAGCCTTCCGCTCAAGCGCGGCCCCTCGCTGGACGAATTCGGGCGCACGATCCGCTTTCTTTTTGACACGCCGTCGATCACCGGCCAAATGATCGCCTTGGATGGGGGGCAGCATCTGATTTGGAACGGCACGGAGATCAATGAATGAATGGAGGAAAGCTGCCCGATGGCGGCATTCTCTATGACGGCACGGAAGAGGATGACGACGAGAGCGTGGTCGAGGTGGAAGCCTCCCGTCCCGGCGTCGAGATCGACTGGCATGTCGACGGGCTCGATGAAACGGGCCTGACCGGCGCCGACCTGATTGCCGAATTCGTCAAGCGTCTGCCGAACGCGCCGGGTGTCTACCGGATGCTGAACAAGGACGGCGAGGTCATGTATGTCGGCAAGGCGCGCAGCCTGAAGAAGCGCGTCAGCAACTATGCGCAGGGCCGCGTACATTCGAACCGCCTTTCGCGCATGGTGCGCGACACCGTGCACATGGAATTCGTCACGACCCGCACCGAGGTCGAGGCGCTGCTGCTCGAAGCCAACCTGATCAAGCGCCTGCGTCCGCGCTTCAACGTGTTGTTGCGCGACGACAAGAGCTTTCCCTATATCCTGATCACCGGGGACAGCCGGTCTCCCGCGATCTACAAGCATCGTGGCGCGCGTGCCCGCAAGGGCGACTATTTCGGCCCCTTTGCCTCGGCGAGCGCCGTTGGCCGGACGATCAACTCGCTGCAGCGGGCTTTCCTGCTGCGCACCTGCACCGACAGCGTCTTCGAAAGCCGCACGCGGCCCTGTCTGCTCTATCAAATCAAGCGCTGTTCGGGTCCATGCACCCATGAGATCAGCGACGAGGGCTATTCCGGCCTTGTGCGCGAAGCCAAGGACTTCCTCTCCGGCAAGAGCCAGAACGTCAAGGAAGCCATGGCCCGCGCCATGAACGAGGCAGCCGAAGACCTCGACTTCGAGCGCGCCGCCGTGTTTCGCGATCGTCTTGCAGGGCTCAGCCACGTTCAGAGCCACCAGGGCATCAACCCGGCAGGTGTCGAGGAAGCCGACGTCTTCGCGATCCATCACGAGGGCGGACTTTCCTGCATCCAGGTCTTCTTCTTCCGCGCCAGCCAGAACTGGGGCAACCAGGCCTATTTCCCCAAGGCCGACCCGCAGCTCAGCGCAGCGGAGGTGCTCAACTCCTTCCTCGCCCAGTTTTATGACGACAAGCCCGTTCCGCGGCTGATCCTTCTGTCGGAAGAGGTCGAGGAGCAGGACCTGCTTGCCACGGCGCTTTCTGAAAAGGCCGGGCACAAGGTTGCAATCAGCGTGCCGCAGCGCGGGGAAAAGAAGGATCTCGTCGATCACGTGAATTCCAATGCGCGCGAAGCGCATGGCCGGAAGCTCGCCGAGACTGCCTCGCAATCGCGCCTGCTGGCAGGGCTCGCCGAGACCTTCCAGCTGCCTTATGTGCCGCGCCGCATCGAGATCTACGACAACTCGCACATCATGGGCACCAATGCCGTCGGCGGCATGGTGGTCGCGGGGCCGGAAGGCTTCGTGAAGGGCCAGTATCGCAAGTTCAACATCAAATCGACCGACATCACGCCGGGGGACGACTTCGGCATGATGCGCGAAGTGATGACGCGGCGGTTCTCACGCCTGCTGAAGGAAGAGGGAAAGCCGGATCGCAGTGCGCCTCCGGAGGACAACGCGGATGCCGGCTTCCCCGCCTGGCCGGACGTGATCCTCATCGACGGTGGCCAGGGCCAGATGACGGCGGTGCGCAAGATCCTCGACGAACTCGACATCACCGACAGCGTGATTGCGATCGGCGTCGCCAAGGGCGTCGACCGCGATGCAGGCCGCGAGCGCTTCTTCGTGCAGGGCAAGCCGGACTTCACGCTGCCGCCGCGCGATCCGGTGCTCTACTTCATCCAGCGAATGCGCGACGAGGCCCACCGGTTTGCGATCGGCTCCCATCGGGCGCGGCGCAAGAAGGAAATGGTCAAGAACCCGCTCGACGAGATCGCCGGTATCGGCCCGACGCGCAAGCGGGCGCTTCTCCAGCACTTCGGAACTGCGAAGGCCGTTTCACGCGCTGCGATCAGCGACCTGATGGCCGTCGAGGGCATTTCGGAGGCCGTGGCGCGGCTGATCTACAACCATTTCCACGAAAACAGTGGCGAGTGACGCGAAAAGACGAACCGATCGCCGCAAGCGTGATAAAATCCATTCAGAATTCTTGAGTTGACGGTTTCCGCCGAAAGACATCATCTACCGACGCATCCAGACACAAAGACAGGGCATCATGGCTTCGCGCGCATACAACATTCCCAATCTCCTGACCTACGCCCGCATCATCGCCGTGCCGCTCATCGTCGTGTGCTTCTTCATCGAGGGCAAACTGCAGAGTTCCGATTTCGCCCGCTGGACGGGTCTTGCGATCTTCATCGTCGCCTCGATCACCGACTATCTCGACGGCTACCTGGCCCGCATCTGGAACCAGACCTCGAATATCGGCAAGATGCTCGACCCGATTGCCGACAAGCTGCTGATTGCCTCCGTTCTTCTGCTGATGGCAGCCGATGGCACGATTGCCGGCTGGTCGATCTGGGCAGCCATCACCATTCTCTGCCGCGAAATCCTCGTTTCAGGCCTGCGCGAATATCTGGCGGCGCTGAAGGTTTCCGTGCCTGTGACCCAGATCGCCAAGTGGAAGACCACGGCGCAGATGTTCGCGCTCGCGTTCCTTCTGGCTGGTCCTGCCGGTGACAAGGTTCTGCCTTACACGACCGAGGCCGGCATCACGCTTCTCTGGATCGCCGCCATCCTGACCATTTATACCGGCTACGACTATTTCCGCGCCGGCGCGAAGCACATGGTGGACTGAGATGGCGAAGATCGTCTACTTCGCCTGGGTCCGCGAGCGGATCGGCAAGGGTGAAGAAGAACTGGACATTCCAGCCGAGGTGAAGACAGCAGGTGATCTCGTGACCTGGCTTGCCACCCTCGGCGAGGGATACGAGGAGGCGCTTCGTTTCCCGAAGGCGATCCGTGTCGCGGTCAATCAGGAGCATGTGGAGCACCACGAATCTATCGCTGGCGCTCGCGAGATCGGCATCTTTCCGCCGATGACCGGGGGCTGAGAGGCCCGCCGCCGGAGTTCAGACCATGACGGCCAAGCCCACACCCACCATCCGCGTTCAGCGGGATGATTTCGACGCGGCGGCTGAAGCGCAGGTTTTGACGCGTGGGCGGAAGGATGTCGGCGCGCTCGTCTCCTTCGTCGGCCTGTGCCGCGACGAGGCCGGCACGCTGGCGGCCCTCGAACTCGAGCACTATCCCGGCATGGCCGAGGCCGAGATGACGCGGATCTCCGACCTTGCGGTCGAGCGTTTCTCTTTGCTTGGCATCACCGCTATCCATCGCTTTGGACGGATCGAGGCGGGGGAACAGATCGTTCTCGTCATTGCCGCCGCACCCCATCGGCAGGCGGCTTTCGACGGGGCAAATTTCGTCATGGACTTCCTTAAGACCTCCGCCCCCTTCTGGAAGAAGGAGCACGGCCAGGATGGGTCGAGCGGTGGGTGGGTCGCGGCCAAGGACGCCGACGACAGTGCGCGGGATCGGTGGATCACGGAATGATGCGTTCGCGGCGGCTGAGCACCAGCAGCCAGACGAGCGCCGATATGATCACCGCATCACGCCAGACCATCGGACCGTAGGCGCCCCAGAACTGCTCGGCAAAGGCGACAGCCGCGGCACCGAGTGCCGAATGCAGCGGACGTGAATAGCCGCCAACGGCGGCGATCAGCACCACCTTGAGCCCGAACATCAGACCGGCACCAAAATCCATGGTGCCGTAGAGCGCGGTTGCGGAGAGACCGCCCAAGGAAGCGCAAACTGCCGCCGTCATCAGTAAAAGTACGAAGATCCGGTCCGCATCGACGCCGATGAGGCGCGCGGCCAGAGTGTCCTGGCAGACCGCCTGCCAGAGGCGCCCTGCCCGGCTCGCCGTGAGCAGCCAATGGCCGCCCACAACCAGCCCCGCCATCAGGGCGATATGCAGGACCTGCAGTCTGTTGAGGCCGATTGGCACTCCATCGACCATGAGCAATGTCACCATTTGCTGACCCATCGGCGGCAGCCAGAGGCTGCGGGTGTCGAGCGCCAGACGAGCGCCCTCCGACAGAAGCAGCACGACGCCGAGCGCAGCCACGATCACCGCGTTGGGCGAGCGGGTATGCAGCGGGAGCATCACATAACGCGCGTTCCAGACCCCTGTGAGCAGGGTGTAGGCGAGCCCGGAGACAAGGCCGAGGCCGAGCGCTGCCGGGAGGACGAGATAGAGGCGGTTCCAGCCATAATCGGTGAACAACAGGCAGATCTGCCCCGCAAAGGCGACTAGCGCACCGAAGGTGATGTCCGGCCGTTTCGTCACCCCGAAGGCGAGTGCGTAGCCGAATGCCAGGCAGGCGTAGAGGCTCGCCATCGGCAATGCGTTCAGGAGTTGTTGCAGCAGGTAGGCCATCGGTCCCTCTCTGCACATTTATAACTGTCAAAATTGCTTTTACCAGTTATATTGAATCCATGACCTTCTCCTGGACCCCTCACCGTTTCGCCGGTGGTGCGCTGGCGCTCGATGTCGCCAACAGCGTCATCCTTCGGCATGAACCAGATGGACGCTGCGACCGCTTCGCCGTGCCAGAGCAGTTGGCCGCTTTTCCCGAAGCAGCGTCGCGGCTCTCTGCGGAGCGGGAGAGATTTGGGGAGCTGCGACCGGTCGCTCCGGAAAACGAGGCGCTGTTCCTACATTTGCGCGAGGCAATCGACGGCTATTTCCGCCACCGTATTGTCGGGGATGACAGTCGCACACAACTTGCTGACCTCTTGGAGGCCTGTGCCACCGCCCTGCGGACCGCCATCAGCGATGACAGCCTGGAGGCCGCGACCGCCCATTCGGCGCTTGGGCTTATCTGTGAGCCACAACCCGAGCGCATGAAGATCTGCGGCAATTGCGGCTGGCTGTTCATGGACCGCAGCAAGAACCGCAGTCGAACCTGGTGCGACATGGCCGTCTGCGGCAACCGGGTGAAGGCCAATCGTCACTATCGGAAAAAGAAGGAGGTCTCGCCATGAAGGCGGTCTCGATCTGTGCTGCCCTGATCGTGGGGCTCGCGAGTTTGGCGGGCTGCCAGCGTGAAGACCTGGACGAGCCCCTCAAGCTCTCCGGCAAGGTGTTCATCTTCAACTACCGTGTGGCGCAGGCAAGCTATGTCGTGACGCTTGCCCGCAACGGGCCGCTGCCCGATCCGAGCTTTGTCGAGACCACATTCGAGAACCCTGCCGGCGGCGCGCCCCTCGTCACGCGCGCAAAGATATTCCCCTTCTGGGAGAAGGTGTCGCTGGAAAGCCCGCCCGTGCACTGCGTCGTCAAGGACCGACCCTATGCGGTCTCGATCCGCATCCTCGACGGATCGGACAAAGTGCTGCAGACCATCGAGACGACGCTGACATCAAGCCTCGACCAGACGATCATGCCCGGAAAGGCGCTGGTGGTTGGGCCGGTCTACACGCCCAATCCCGATGTCTATGGCGCCGATGGGACGGTGGATTATGCGCAGGAAGAGACATGTCCGGCCGCCTGAAGCGCCACCGCGACACGGGGCTTCACGCAACGAAAAACCGGAGCCTTTCGGCCCCGGTTCATCAATTCTTCCAATGTCTTGAGGCTTGAGCCTCAGGACTTGATTCAGCCGACGATTTCGGTGTCTGCGAACCAGTACTTGATTTCTTCGGCAGCGGTTTCCGGAGCGTCCGAACCGTGAACCGAGTTTTCGCCGATCGAGAGGGCGAACATCTTGCGGATCGTGCCTTCGTCGGCATTGGCCGGGTTGGTGGCGCCCATGATTTCGCGGTTCTTCAGGATGGCGTTTTCGCCTTCGAGAACCTGGACGACGGTCGGGCCAGAGGTCATGCCTTCAACCAGTTCGCCGAAGAAGGGGCGTTCCTTGTGAACGGCGTAGAAGCCTTCGGCTTCGCGCTGGCTCATCCATACGCGCTTGGAAGCGACGACGCGCAGGCCGTTGTCTTCGAAGACCTTGGTGATCGCACCGGTCAGGTTGCGCTTGGTGGCATCGGGCTTGATCATCGAGAAGGTGCGTTCAATCGCCATCTGTCTCATCCTTTTGTCTGTCAGGGAAAGTGGGCGGTATCTACCCGCCCCGAATCACGAAGACAAGAGGGGTCCACGAATTTCACGCCGACGTCATAATCGGGCTTTGGCGCAGCCTTACGCGACGGCCCGGGCAACGCCCTGGTGGAGCTCGAGGCAGCGATCGAACCAGCGGCTGACCGGATCCTCCTCCGGCAGGTGCAGCGCGCCCGTGGTGATCTTCAGCCACTGCAACGCACCGAACAGGATGTAATCGCCAAACAGCGGCTTTTCGCCACCGACAAAGGGCTGGAACGACAGCATGTGGCGCAGCGGCTGGAGGGCTGCCGGCAGCGCTGCGATCGCCGCCTCCCGTCCCGCCGCCATCTCTTCGAAGCTGCGTCCGAGCCGCTCTTCCCGGCTCTTGCGGAAATAGGCCTGGTCGGCGGGGGCCAGCATGTCGTGGATGTCGATCAGCGCAATACGAGTGATCGCGCCATGGACGACGTGCTGGGCATAGCCTTCCACCAGCCGCGCGGCCGCCTCGCCGCCCGGACCGCCGAAGAGGCTCGGCGCATCCGGATAGGCTTCTTCGAGATATTGCGCGATCCGGAAGCTGTCGGAGACTAGTTCCTGTCCATCCCGAAGGACCGGAACGGTCTTGGAAGCTCCATTCTCCACCGTCGGGATCGCCGTGAAAGCCAGCGGGCGTTCCTCGAAAACGAGGCCCTTGTGATGCAGCGCCATCACAACCTTCCAGCAATGCGGTGAAAAAGGGCGGGCCGCGTCGGTGCCGCAGAGGGAATAGAGGGTGATCGTCATTGGCGTCTCCTGATGTCTCGCCAGACAACCGCATCACGGAGCTTGATGCAAATCAGCAATTTTCATGGAACCCATCAGCCCCTTTGTTCTCAAATCTGTCTAGTCTGGGCGACGATCGCAATCAGGAGAACGAGATGCAGAACTACCAGATGCTCGCCGAGTACAATGCCTGGGCCAACCGGCTTCTCTACGCCGCCGTTGGAGAACTCTCTGCCGAAGAGCTGGAGCGGGACACCGGCGCCTTCTTCGGTTCGGTCTTCGCGACCCTCAGCCACATCCTCACCGCCGACCGCGTCTGGCTCAACCGTTTCACCGGTGAAGGCCCGAAACCAGTAGCGCTTAATGAGCGCCCCTATGAGCGGTTCGACGATCTGCGTGCCGCGCGGATGGAAGAGGACGACCGCCTCATCCGCTTTACCCGCAGCCTTACACCTGACGCGATCGAGCAGCCGTTCACCTATTCGCCGGTCAGCTCACCCGAGATCGTGACCCAGAAGCTCTGGCCTGCCCTCACGCATGTCTTCAATCACCAGACCCATCACCGCGGACAGGTGCATGCGGGGCTGACCGGAATGGGCAAACCAAGCCTCAGCCTCGACCTCATCTACTTCGTCCGCGGCGAAGGAAAGGCCTGGCTGTGAGTAGTGGCATTGCCCTTTCTTAAGCTGAGGGCTGATGGATCAAAAAAAGAGGCCGCGATCATCGCGGCCTCTTCTGTTTGGAGCTTGCCCTGGCGCTTGCCCGCTGTCAGGCGGCCCGTCGGGTCGCGTTGCCTGTCTTCGAACCGACCTGAAACTGGGCCATCAGCTGATCGAGTGTCGTTGCCTCCTGCACGAGTTGCTGAATGGCAGCGCTTGATTCTTCGACCATCGCCGCGTTCTGCTGGGTATCCCGATCGATCTGGCCAATGGCTGAATCGATTTCGGCAAGCCCCTGTGCCTGGCTCTTGGCACCATCGATGATCTTGCAGATCTCCCGGCTGATCGCCTGAACCTCGGTCGAAATCGTGCTCAGGGCCTCGCCTGCCTGGTCGACCAGCGAGACACCGTGGCGAACTTCTTCGCCTGAGGTGTTGATCAGGGCCTTGATCTCCTTCGCTGCATTGGCGGAGCGCTGCGCAAGTTCGCGGACTTCCTGGGCCACGACCGCGAAGCCCTTGCCGGCCTCACCGGCACGGGCAGCCTCGACGCCAGCGTTGAGCGCCAGCAGGTTTGTCTGGAAGGCAATCTCGTCGATGACCCCGATGATGTTGGAGATCGACTGTGACGACTGCTCGATGCGGCTCATGGCGGAGACGGCATCGGTGACGATGGTTCCGGAGCGCTCGGCACCGGTTCTCGCCTGATTGACCAGCTTGCCGACCGAGTCTGCGACGGAGGCCGTGTCCTTGACCGTCGACATGACACTGGACAAGGCACTGGCGGTTTCCTCGACCGAGACGGCCTGACGTTCGCTTCGGGCGGAGAGGTCGTTGTTGGCCTGACCGATCTGACCCGTGCCGTTCCGCAGGACCGAGGCAACCTGCCCCACCTGGGACACGACGACTTCGAGCTTCTGGACAGACGCGTTGAAGGAGGTCCGCAATTCATCGAGGGGGCCGGAGAAGGCAGTATCGATGCGGCAGGACAGGTCGCCATCTGCGAGCTTCTGCAAGGACTTTGCGAGTTCGGCCACGGCAAAATCAACGGCGTCGGCTTCCCGCGCCTTTTCTGCCTCCCGCTTACGACGTTCAGCATCGGCGGCAGCATCCGTGCGTCTGGCGTGATCGGCCATCTCAACGGCCTCACGCTCGGCGGCAACGGCTTCGGCCACGGACTTGTCTGAGACATCGAAAGCCTTGACGACCGCCGAGGTCAGGGCGATCAGGACGATGCTCTGCACGATCAGCACCACCGCATGCAGAACGACGCGCGAGAAGTCGGAATCCCCCGGGAAGACCGCAAGGGGCATCGCGACATAGAGCAGCAGATGGTGGACCGCGACGAGCGCGGCGTAACCGATGATGGCACGCCAGTCGATCCAGGCGGCGCAGATCGCAAGGCTTGCGAAGAAGTACATATGCAGGTCGATCTGCAGCGGCGAACCCTGGAATGCGAAGACCAGGATGGCCACGGTTGCCGCGTTGGCCATTGAGGTGACCATGCGGGTGGTCGCGCCGGTGCGATCCTGTGCCCATAGCAAGGTGGCCGGCACCAGCAGGACGAGGGTCGCCAGGATCATCATCCAGTCGGGCCCCTCCTCGCGCACGAGGTTGCGGATCAAGATCAAGGCAAAGTTGATCCAGAGCAGTCCGACGATGCCGTAGGAGACCCTGTCTCTGAGCTTCTTCAGTTCATTCATGTGTTCATTCCTTGCAGGCAACCAAGTGCCAGATCATGGTTGATGACGAGCAAAGCGCCCGCATCGAGTAGCCGCTCCGGAAAATCCGGAGCCTGCGAATAAGCGACCGACATCCAGGGGACGCTTCCAGCCCAGACGAAAGCGCCGTCTGCCCGGTCGATGACGGCCATCGAACCCGCCGCATGGGCAGCCGGTGAAGTTACGACGAGGACGAAGGGGCCGGACGGCCTTGCCGCTATGACAGCGACAACGGCGACCGCCAGCGAGAAGTAGACAGCGGGAATAAGGGACTTCATGGTGCCTACGGATGTTCGCCGGTCGAGTGCTCAAGACGCTTTTGACCGGCATGCTCTGAGAACATGATTTAAAACATATACATCTCTAAATAATAATTAACTGAAGGGCAGAAGCCCCTCATTCCTCAGGGGATTTCCGATTTGACAAAAGGCAAGGGAAAGCCCCTGAAGCGCGTCTCTGCCTTAACCGTTTCGTATGTGATGCTGTGTTACGAGACCTGAACTCCGCGGTAATAGTTCCGGCTTGCCGCAGATAAACGCAACTCATCGCATGATCAGGACGGTTTTGATGAGCGGACTTCCAGACGATCTCCAGAAGATCACAGTCTTCATGATGAAGCATCAGATCGCAGGGCTCCCCCGCAACTTCGAACTTGTCCACGAAGCCTTTACCGGCGGCAATTCCGATCTTGCGCGCGAGCTTGCAGCCCTTGGTTCCCGCCCGACGCAATCGGCGCTCGACCAGCTCGGCCTCAAGCACCGCCTTGCCGGCCATTGCGGAGTCTCGGCCGAGCGCCTGCAGGATGAAACGCTGAAGACGCTGACGCGGCTCAGCGACCAGCTGTCACTCGGATTGACACAAAAGCGGGCCTTCACGAACTCGGTGGAGGGCGTCATCCGCTCGATCCGCGAGGATGTCAGTGTCGGTATCGACCAGTTGCTCGGCGAACTGGATCTGCTCTCCTCGATTGCGAGAGACATGATCAAGGCGGAAACCGCGCTGTCCTCCGATGTGGCCGAGGGGCTGGACAGCCTGAATGCCGCAGACCGTGCAATCCGTGCGGCGCAGGCTGCTATGAAGCGCGATCATCTGACCGGGCTTGCGAACCGCATCAGCCTCTTCCAGACATTGGAGGAGGTCCATTCGGCCGCCTCGGCGGCCAAGCCGAGCGCGCTCGTACTGATCGAAATTCTCGACCTTCCCGGTCTGCAGCACCAGTATCGCGACGAGGCCGTGAGCAAACTCATCAAGGGACTGGCCGGCATCTTCCGCAAGGCGATCAAGAAGCACGACTTCATCGCCCGCATCGAGGCTGATACCTTCGCCTTCGTCTTCGATGGCATCAATGCCGACGAGGCACACATCATCGCCGAACGCCTTTTCACGACGGCGGAAAACAATCTCGTCTTCGCGTCCGAGACCTCGCCGGGTATCGGCGGACTGCCGCTCGCGATCGGTCACGCCATGGCGCACGAAGCTGCGGATCCGACGAGCTGGCTCGCCATTGCCAAGACCGCCACGATTTTGGCGCGGCAAAACCCGCGCCAGCCGATCATCGGCTACAAGCCTGGGCAGCGCCAGGTCGCCTGACAGACCCGACGGGGCACCCTCGCCCGCTTGCCTTTGGCCGTGACATCGGCCAAAAGCCAGAACCATGATCACGATCAACGATATCTCCGCCCGCATCGCAGGCCGCCTGCTCATCGACCACGCCAGCGTCG
The DNA here is from genome assembly GCF_056323085.1 of Allorhizobium sp. nf9_anc. NCBI lineage: Bacteria > Pseudomonadati > Pseudomonadota > Alphaproteobacteria > Hyphomicrobiales > Rhizobiaceae > Allorhizobium > Allorhizobium sp. nf9_anc. Next base: position 2,292,161 of record NZ_CM150481.1, read on the forward strand.
CGCTGCCGGCCGGCACCAAGGCTGGCCTTGTCGGCAAGAATGGCGCGGGCAAATCCACGCTGTTTCGCATCATCACCGGCGATCTGGCCTCCGAAAGCGGCAATATCTCGATCCCGAAGAATGCGCGCATCGGCCAGGTGGCGCAGGAAGCGCCGGGAACGGAAGACTCGCTGATCTCCATCGTGCTGGCCGCAGACAAGGAACGGGCAGCCCTGCTCGCAGAGGCAGAGACTGCAACCGATCCGCACCGGATTGCTGAGATCCAGACGCGGCTTGCCGATATCGGCGCGCATTCGGCGGAAGCACGTGCCGCGACGATCCTGTCGGGCCTCGGCTTCGACCACGAGGCGCAGCTGCGCCCCGCCTCCTCGTTTTCCGGCGGCTGGCGCATGCGCGTGGCGCTCGCCTCCGTGCTGTTTGCCGAACCGGACCTGCTGTTGCTCGACGAGCCGACCAACTATCTCGACCTTGAAGGCACGCTGTGGCTCGAGGACTATGTGCGGCGTTATCCGCATACGGTCATCATCATCAGCCACGACCGGGATCTTCTGAACACCGCCGTCAACTCGATCATTCATCTCGACCAGCAGAAGCTCACGCTCTATCGCGGCGGCTATGATAGCTTCGAGCGGCAGAAGGCCGAGAACGACGAATTGCAGATGAAGGCCAAGGCGAAGAACGACGCCGCCCGCAAGCATCTGCAAAGCTTCATCGATCGCTTCCGCGCCAAGGCAACCAAGGCCAAGCAGGCGCAGAGCCGCATCAAGGCGCTGGAGCGCATGGGCACGGTCGCCGCCGTCATCGAGGACCATGTTCATCCGATCACCTTCCCCAAGCCCGAAAAGCAGCCCGCCTCCCCGATCGTTGCGATCTCTAGCGGTGTCGTTGGCTACGAGCCAGGCAAGGCGATCCTGAAGAACCTCAACCTGCGCATCGACAATGACGACCGCATCGCGCTGCTCGGTTCGAACGGTAACGGCAAGTCGACCTTCGCCAAGTTCATCTCCGGCCGACTGGAAGCCCAGGGCGGCCAGCTCAAGACCGCGTCGAGCCTGAAGATCGGCTTCTTCGCCCAGCACCAGCTCGACGACCTGATCCCGAACGAGAGCCCGGTTGCGCATGTGCGCCGGCTGATGCCGCTGGAGCCGGAAGCCAAGGTGCGTGCCCGCGTCGCGCAGATGGGGCTTGCGACCGAAAAAATGGAGACGGCCGCCAAGGATCTCTCGGGTGGCGAAAAGGCGCGTCTGCTGATGGGGCTTGCGGCTTTTCACGCGCCGAACCTGCTGATCCTCGACGAACCGACGAACCACCTCGATATCGACAGCCGCAAGGCGCTGATCGAGGCGCTCAACGACTACGAAGGCGCCGTTATCCTGATCAGCCATGACCGCCACCTGATCGAGGCAACCGTTGACCGCTTGTGGCTCGTTAACAACGGCACCGTCACCAGCTTCGACGGCGATATGGAAGAGTATCGCTCGCTCATCATCGCCTCGGGCAAGAAGCCGGTCGAGAAAGACAAGGGCGACAACGGTGCCGATACGGTCAACAAGGCCGAACAGCGCAAGGCTGCGGCCGACAAGCGCGCAAGTCTTGCGCCACTCAAGAAAAAGATCAACGAAGTCGAGGCTTTGACGAAGAAGCTGGAGACTTTGATTCAGGCGCTCGACAAGGAGTTGGCCGATCCGGCTCTCTACGAAAAGGCGCCAGCCAAGGCGGCTGAAAAGGCCAAGCAGCGTGGCGAAGCCGCTGCGAAACTATCCGCTGCGGAAGAGCAGTGGCTGGAGCTTTCCGCCGAGTATGAAGAGGGCATGGCCGGCTGACCCGCCGGCCTTGCCCTTTCTACAACCTGAAGCAGTTTAATCCTCCACACGACGCAGCCACCTCGCAGTCGGCCAAATTTGGTTATCCTCCATAGCGATCCCATGGTTCTCGCTGATATTTTAAATCAGAAAATCGTGATATTGCGCAACTCGGGCGCGAATTTTAGTAAACTTTTAAATCCCTGACCACATCATTTCCGCGAGTTAGGTCAGCCTACTTCAATCCACAGTGCATTTCGTCCACATCGTTGCCCTTCCGGCGCGATGCCTGAGCGCAAGCCGCTTTTCTCAACCCCGACAGCATGCTGTTGCAGGGCACGGCGAAGCTTTGCGCGGATCGAGATGCATGCCTGATGAGCGCCTCGGTGATGCAACCGGGGCTTCCCCTCCCCGCGAGGCCTGCCATGACGGCACGGTCCCGGAGTGAACGGAAAGCTGCGGAATGTCGACGAAACCCTTGTCCATCAAAGCCTCGCTGCTCGGGGCCTTCATGCTTCTGCTTGCCCTTCTCGTCGTCCAGGGAGGCTTTGCCCTCTGGTCGATGAACGGTGTCTTTTCCAATGTCCAACGGCTGGCCCAAGGCTCGGTGCCGGTTGTCGACATCACCAATCGCCTGAATATTTCCATTGCCAATCTGCGGGCTCTGCAGACGCGGCACATTCTGAGCTCGACCCCGGAGACGCTTGCGTCCGCCGACGCGGCGGTGGCCAAAGAAGTCGACAAACTGAAGGACCGCATGGCGCGCTATGAAGCCATGATCACGCTTCCTGAGGAAAGGCCCGCTTTCGAAGGGTTCAAGGCCAGTGCCGAGCGCTATCTCGCGGCCGGCGAACGCATGATCGAGCTTTCGCGCCTCGGCGACAAGACCGCAGCCGCCGCATTGCTGACGGGAGAAATGGTCGTCGCCTATGACGAGATGGACGGTTATGCAGACACTTTCCGCGATGCCAATGTCGATGCGGCTGCCGCGATGTTCGAAGAAAGCGCCAGCAACTTCCGTCTGTCGCTTCTCAGCAATGCCGGTGTTCTGGTCGTTGGCGCATTGGCGGGCATTGCCGCCATGCTCTTCGTCGCCCGCGACGTGACGAAGCCGATCGAGCGCATGACCCGCGTCATGGGACGCCTCGCACGTGACGATTTCGATGTCGAGATCGCCTATCTCGCCCGCCAGAACGAAATCGGCGACATGGCCCGCGCCGTGGACGTCTTCAAGCAGAACGGTTTGCGGGTGCGGGAGATGAACGCCCAGGAACACCGGATGAAGCAGCGTTGCGACGAGTTGCAGGAAAGCATTGGCCAGGTCTGTGCTGCAGCTATCGCCGGCGACTTTACCCAGCGGATCGACCGGGACTTCGAGTTTCCCGATCTCAATGCCTTCGCGACCTCGATGAACGAACTCGTCCGGTCGATCGATGCGGGGCTTGCCGAGACGCGCCGGGTCATCGCCGGCCTTTCCGAAGGCGATCTGACCGATGCCATGCGCGGCGAGTTCAACGGCGCTTTTGCGGAACTCCAGGGCAATGTGAACGGCACCATGCAGGTGCTCAGGACCGTCGTGGCTGAGGTTCGCACGTCGATCGATCAGATCCGCTCGGGATCGGGCGAGCTTCGCTTCGCATCCGACGATCTCGCCAAACGGACCGAGCAACAGGCAGCAGCACTCGAAGAGACCTCGTCGGCGCTCGAAGAGATCACGGCTGCCGTCCGCCAGTCGACAGACACGGCCCTTCAGGCCACCCGCATGGTCGACGAAGCGCGCCGGAGCACGGAAGAATCGAGTTCCGTCGTGGGCGATGCCGTGGCTGCCATGGGCCGGATCGAGCAGGCATCCGGCGAGATCGGCCAGATCATCAATGTGATCGACGAAATCGCCTTCCAGACGAACCTTCTGGCGCTCAATGCGGGTGTCGAAGCAGCCCGCGCGGGTGAGGCCGGCAAGGGGTTTGCGGTCGTGGCGCAGGAAGTACGCGAGCTTGCACAGAGGTCAGCAGGAGCGGCGAAAGACATCAAGTCGCTGATTACCAAATCCGGAGAGGAAGTCGGCATTGGCGTGCGGCTGGTCACGGCAACCGGGGATGCGCTTTCGCGCATCCGTGATCACGTGGTGCATATCAACCAGTCCGTCCACCAGATCGCTTCCGCGGCCAAGGAGCAGTCGCACAAGCTGCAGGAGGTCAATACCGCCGTCGGCCAGATGGATCAGTTCACGCAGCGAAACGCCGCAATGGTGGAAGAGACGACGGCGAGCACCAACCGGTTGGCAGACGATGCAGTGAACCTTTCGCGCCTGATCGGGCACTTCAAGATCGATCCGGCCGCCAACAGAGGACGGACATCCATGGCCGTGGCGAATGATGGCGGGGTCCCCTCCAAACGCGCTGCAGCCGGACGCTGATCGACGTCACCATTCACGCGAAGGGCTGCCCATGGCGGCCCTTCGACCTGGTATCTTCAGACAGGTTTCAAACCTTGTTTTCCCAGCACTCCGCCGGTGTCAGCGGCCAGCGGCTCCAGCGCGTGTTCCTCACCTTTAAACCGCTTCCATTTCGACCTGCCGCCCGCTGTTCCGTGTCGTCAATGACGACGCGGGCCGTAGGGCAGGTCATCAGGCGGCTTTCCGCCATCGACGCCTCTTAGCGTTACGGCATGGCGCGCCATCCGGCCTGCCTCAATTTTGGCGACTGCTTTTCCTATGCATGCGCCAAGGCTTGAGGAGAGCCCCTCCACCATATGGGCGAGGACTTCGGTCGCACCGATCTCGCCTGAGCGAATGCAATGATGAAAATGCAAAGGAGCAGCGCCATGGATCTCTTTCTCGAAAAGGATGACGATCCGCAGACGCTGGCCTTCATTTCCGCACGGAACGCACGTTCTGACGCGGCACTGGCGACACCTGAAATGGAGGCCGACGCCGAGGCGCTGCGGTCCATGATGGAGCGCCAGGACAGGCTGATCGTGCCCACGCGGCGCGGCGAGTGGCTGTTCGATTTCAACCGGTCCCGAGACAATCCGCTCGGCGTGTTGCGCCGACTGCCGGCGACAGATGCGCCGCGCGCCGATGCCGCGTGGGATACGGTCTTCGATGTCGATGCTTTCTGTGCGCGCGAAGGAAAACGCTGGATCTTCGGCGGTTGTGTCACCTGCCCTTTCGAACCGACGCGCGTTCTGCTGCGGCTGTCTGACGGTGGCTCTGACCTCACGCGTTTTCTCGAGTTTGATCTTGAAACCAAACGCGTGGTGGACGGCGGCTTCGACACGCCGGCAGTCCGGGCGCAAGCGTCCTGGCTCAGCGCCGACGAGATCGCTTATTTCGGATCGATCGACGCCTTTTCCGCCACGCAGTCCGGCTGGCCAAGGGTTGGACGGCGATTGCGCCGGGGCGAAGCTCCGGCAGAGGCGGAGATCCTTTTCGAAGCCGCACCAACCGACGTGACCGGCTATGGCTTTATCATCGATCCCGAACTCGGCGGGCACACGGGGCCCGACACGCGACAGATCCGGGTGTTCATGGCGAACCACGAGATCGGCAAGCTCAGCCTTCACGTCGAGGACGCCGATGGCGTCGCCCGCCGGTTGCCGCTGCCGCGGGACATCGGCTTTGACATCAACCACAGCCACATCCTCTGGCTCGCCAAGAGCGACGAGCAGGTGGCATCCGGCAGTCTGGTGCTGCAAGCGCTGACACCGTTCGATGCTGAACCGCTGGCGCCTGAGCGGCGCATCCTGGTGGAGCCTCAGCCGGGCCGCGCGGTGCATCACTTCACCCTGCTCCGCCACTGGGCGATCTACACCGTCGATGATCGCCTCTCGCCCGAACTCTATGCACTCGATCTGACACAAGAGGACGCCGTGCCCCAGCGGATCGATTTGCCTGACGGCATCGAGGCGCTCTATTTCACTTCGCTTCATGCCGACCTGCATTTGGGAGACGACACGCTTCATGTCATCGGCTCCGGCTTCCTGGTGCCTCCGACCCGCTACACGCTCGCCCTCTCCGACCGGGACCGCAATCCGACCAGGGAACCGCTTGCCCTGGTGCCGCAGGAAACATCGCCCGCTTTTTTTGACGCTGAGGGAATGACCAGCGAACTTCTGGAAGCGACATCGGAGGATGGCACCAAGGTGCCTTACCATCTGGTGCTGCCGAAGGTGTGGAAGAACGGCGAGCTTCCGGTTCTGATCTACGGTTATGGCGGCTTTGCCGCACCTCTTGCGCCGCACTATTCCGGGACTACGGGCCGCTTTCTGGAACAGGGTGGTGCCTATGTGCAAGCCTACATCCGTGGCGGCTCAGAACTGGGGCCGGATTGGCACACACCGGTGAAGCGTGAAGGCCGCCACAAGGCATACGAAGACTTTGTCGCGATCGCCCGAGATCTGGTGAAGCGCGGCTATACGACTCCGTCGCGCATTGCCTGCACTGGCGCCAGCAATGGCGGCCTGCTCACCGGGGTCATGCTTACGCGTTATCCAGATGATTTCGGCGCCGTCTGGTGCCGGGTTCCGGTGCTCGACATGACCAGGTTCCATCTCTTCCCCGCCGGGCGGGCTTGGATCGACGAATACGGCAACCCGGACGACGAGAAAGACCGCGCGTTCCTCCTCAGCTACTCACCCTTGCATCAGGTGAAGCCGGCAGCGGACCAAGCCTATCCGTCCGTCTATATCGAGAGCTCCAGCAATGATGACCGGGTGCATCCTTCGCATGCGCGGCGCTTTGCGATGCGGTTGGAAGAGGCTGGACACCTTCCCCTCTTCCACGAATATGGCTCCGGCGGTCATGGCGGGGCCGGCAATTCGGCAGAAATGGCGCGGCGAACCGCCATGGGCTACAGTTTCTTGCGCGAGACGATCATGAAAGCCTGATATCGAAAAGGGGCGCCGCTGAACCGGCACCCCAATCAAGCCTTCTTCTCCCAGCGCCCCTCGGGGCTCTGTTGCCAATAGGTCAGGTTATGACCCTGCGCCTTCAGCCGTTTCCATTGCGAGCGGGCGCCCTCTAGCTGCTCCGTGTCGTAGCCATCGAAGACGAAGACGATGCGATCATAGGTCAGGTCCGCCGGCGGCTCGGCTCCATCCACCAGAAAGCGAACGCTCGCCGCATTACGATTCTCCTGTTCGATCGTCAGCAGCACCGGTTGCCGGTCCGGCGACGCCCCCTCATCCGTTCCATGCGGGAGAAAGCTCTCGTCGCGGTATGTCCAGAGATGGGCGTCGAGCGCGTCGCGCCGTTCGGCATCGCGGGTCTGCACCGCGACCTTCCAGCCGCGCTCGACACTCTTCTCCAGCAAAGGCGGCAGAGCGTCTTCCAGCTTCGATTCAGTCAGGTGGTAGAACAGGACTTCGGCCATCCGGCGCTCCGTCTCCAGGTTCACGATTCGTAATTGGCCCGCACCAACTCGTCGAGCAGGCGAACACCATAGCCGGAGCCCCAGGACTGGTTGATTTCGTCATTCGGTGAGCCCATGGCCGTGCCGGCGATGTCGAGATGCGCCCAGGGCGTATCCTTGACGAAGCGCTTGAGGAACTGGGCGGCCGTGATCGAACCAGCCAGGCGGCCACCGGTGTTCTTCATGTCGGCAAACTTGGAGTCGATCATCTTGTCGTATTCCTTGCCGAGCGGCATGCGCCACAGACGCTCATTGGTCACCTGACCTGCGGTGAGCAGCTTTTCAGAAAGCGTATCGTCATTGGAGAAGAGACCAGCATGCTGGTTGCCGAGGGCAACCGTGATCGCACCCGTGAGGGTTGCGAGATTGATCATGAAGGCCGGTTCGAAGCGATCATTGCAGTACCAGAGCGCGTCGCAGAGCACGAGGCGACCTTCTGCATCCGTGTTGATGACCTCGATGGTCTGGCCCGACATCGAGGTGACGATGTCACCCGGACGCTGGGCATTGCCGTCGGGCATGTTCTCGACGAGGCCGAGGATGCCGATGGCGTTCACCTTGGCCTTGCGGGCCGCAAGCACATGCATCAGGCCGGTGACGGCGGCAGCACCGCCCATGTCGCCCTTCATGTCCTCCATGCCGCCAGCCGGCTTGATCGAGATGCCGCCGGTATCGAAGACGACGCCCTTGCCGACGAAGGCGACCGGCTTGTCCTTGGCCTTGGCCCCCTTCCACTGCATCACCACGAGCCGTGGCGGGCGCACAGAACCCTGCGCCACGCCGAGCAGCGCGCCCATGCCGAGCTTCTTCATTTCCTTTTCGGTGAGGATCTCGATCTCGACACCGAGCTTCTCCAATTCCTTGGCCTTCGCAGCAAATTCCAGGGGCCCGAGGACATTGGCCGGCTCGTTGACAAGGTCGCGTGCCAGGACCACGCCCTCTGCGATGGCTTCGGCCTCGGCGAAGGCTTTCTTCGCACCGGAAGCCTCCGCTGTTACGATCGTGACCTTGACGGACTTCTCGGCCTTCTCTTCCTCGTCATCCGCCTTCTTCTTCGTCTTGTAGGTATCGAACTTGTAGCTGCGCAGCAGCATACCAAGGGCGAAATCGGCAGCCGCCTTGGGGGAAACGTCGATGCCCGGGGCGTCAAGATAGACGACAACGTTCTCCGCCCCCTTGAGCGCGGCGGTCGCCGAGCCGCCCGCCTTCAGCCAGTCGTGGGCAACGAGTCCATCCGGCTTGCCCATGCCGAGGACCACAAGACGATCCAGTGCAGACCCATGCGGTGCAACGATGTCGAGGGTCGAAAGCGCCTTGCCCTTGAACTTGCCGACTTTCGCGGCACGGGCATAGACGCCGGCCGGGTCTGCTTCCATCGCACCTGCCGGCTGCTCCGCCCCGGACGCCGCCAGCAGGATGGCAATGCCTCCGGTCGCAGGATGGGTCTTGGCGAAAGAGATGGCGAGTTTCAACGACATGAGGCACCTTGAATTGGCTTTGTGGGAGATCTTGAGGGATCATGGTCTTTTCCCGAACGATGGCAAGAGTTTGACCAGACATTCCTGCCCCAATCCCCCGATTGCGGCTGCCGTCGTTGAGCGTGTCAGATTTATCGCGGTGGGACAAAAAACGGCCTCAGGAAGCCGGGGAAAATACCATCCGCCGGTCGCCAAATCGCCGCAAGCGTCGTAGAGAAAGCCGATCCTCGGCGCGACGTCTGCGTGTCGCGCCTGCAAGGGAACCCTATGAAGATACTCGAACAATACATTCTGCGACGGGTCGTCCTGATGTTTTTGACAGCGCTGCTCCCGGTGCTGGCGATCATCTGGACCACGCAGGTATTGCAGCGTATTAACCTGGTGACCGATAGCGGACAATCCGTGGGCTCCTTCATGGTGCTCGCCACGATGATCCTGCCCACGATCGTTGCAACCGTGCTGCCCTTCGCACTGGTCATCGGCATTACGCATACGCTGACAACGATGAACAACGATTCGGAACTGGCCGTCATCGATGCGGCCGGGGCGCCGCGCTCCATCATCCAGCGACCGCTGATCCTGCTTGCGGTCGGCCTCAGCTTCTTCTCCTTCATCATGATGGGCTTCGTCGAACCGGCCATGCGCGTCAACGTGCGCACGATGATCGCCACCGCCTATGCCGACCTCCTGTCATCTGTCATCGAGGAGAAGACGTTCCGACAGATCGAGCCGGGCCTCTATGTCCAGATTTCCGAACGCCAGTCGGGCCGGACGATGAAGGGCCTGCTTGTTGCCGATTCCCGCGACCCGGCCTCTGAACTGATTTATTACGCCCGCGAAGGGGCAGTGGACGAGAGCGGCAAATCGCTCGTCATGCAGGACGGTGAGGTGCAGCGGAAGGCGCCCAATGGCGACGTCACCGTCATCCGCTTCGACCGCTACGCCTTCGACCTTTCCGATCTCTCTGAAGAACGCGGCCAGGCCCGCTTTGGCGCGAAGGACCGCGATCTCTTCTACCTGATGGATCCGGATCGGCTCGATGAGCGCTACATCAGCAAGCCGAGTGATTTCAGCGCCGAACTGCACCGCCGCGTGAGCACGTCGTTCTTCCCGCTCGTCTTTGCTTTGCTAAGCTTGATGATGTGCGGCGATGCCCGCTCCCATCGCGAGGCGCGACTGCACCCCATGGCGTCGGCGCTGATCATGGCCCTCACCTTGTTTTGGGCGTCCAACTATTTGACCTCGCTCGCCGAGGCATCGACCGCGTTCATCCCGCTCCTGTACCTTTTGCCTCTGGCAAGTGGGGGGGCTGCCGCCTTCATGCTGGCCACGAACCGTAGCCCGAAGCTGCCCAAGCCGATCTCAGCGCTTATCGACAGCGCCATGGCAATGACGCAGAAGCGGCTTGGTGCAGGCACCCGAGGTGCTGCATGATCTGGACGCTTGGCCTCTATTTCTTCAGACGCTACATGCTCACCTCGCTGTGGTTTCTCCTCGGCGTGATCTCGATCACCTATCTAATCGATTTCACCGAAACCTCGCGCCGGTTCGACAGCCTTCCGGGCTATTCGGTGACCGGCGTGCTTTACCTGACTGCGCTGCGCCTGCCGCTCATTCTGCAGCAGACCATACCCTTCATCGGCCTATTCGTCGGCATGGCGACGCTCATCTCGCTGAACAGAAAGTCCGAACTGGTCGTTGCACGCGCCGCCGGCATTTCCGTCTGGCAGTTCATGGCACCGTTCCTCATCGGCGCCACGCTGATCGGATTAGCCACGACCCTGTTTATCAATCCGCTGGCCGCCTGGGGCGAACGCCAGGGTGCGGAACTCGAGACCAAATGGCGCGGAACCGAAAACAGTACCAAGCCCACCCCTATCCCGTGGCTGCGGCAATCGAGCGGCGGCAACGACCTCGCTCTTGGCGCGCGTGCCGTTCTTGAGGACGGCAGCCTGCTGGTCGATGCCGTGCTGTTGCACTTCGATCAGGACGGTCGCATCGTCCTTCGGCAGGATGCACGCACAGCCAAATTGAAAGATGGTTACTGGATGCTTACCGACGTGCTGGAGACACGTCCCGGGGAGATCCAAACGCGCCTGGCGGAGACGCGCGTTGCCACCAACCTCAATGAGGAATTTGTCCAGCAGCGGCTCGCCAAACCGGAAAGCGTTGCTTTTTATGATCTATTTCAGAAAATTGAAGTTGCCCGGTCCTTCGGCATCTCTCCGCATGCTCTGGAGACACAATTTCATTCCCTGCTTTCGCTGCCGTTCCTGATGGTTGCAATGACGTTGATTGCGGCAACCGTTTCGCTGAAATTCAGCCGTATCAACCAATCGCGGACGGTGATTCTCGGTGGAATATTGTCAGGCTTCGTGCTTTATGTTGTCACAGTGCTCGTCAGGGCATTCGGAAGCAGCGGCGTCATGCCGCCATATGTTGCGGCCTGGGTCCCAGTTGTCGTAGCGATGGCATTGGGGGCAACGATTCTGCTTCACAAGGAGGATGGTTAGTGGCGGTAAAAGACCGCGGGAATATCAGGAGGCTCTCGGTAGCCCTGCTGACCAGTGTCGCTGTGTGCGCGTTGCCGCTCACCGCGCCTCTCGTGCATGCGCAGAGCCTGTCGGACTCAGCGTCCACGGCAGGTCAACTCCCTGATGACGCGAAGCTGCTTCTGGCAGCCAATGAACTTGTTTATGACCGTGATGCCGAGCGCGTTGTCGCGAACGGCGCGGTGCAGATCAATTATGCGGGCTACCAGATGGTGGCCCGGCAAGTCGTGTATGACCAGAAGACTGGTCGCGTGACCGCGGCCGGAAATATCGAACTGGTGGAACCGACCGGCAACCGCATCTATGCGGACTCGCTCGACGTCACGGACAACTTCTCCGATGGCTTCCTGAGGGCCCTGCGGGTCGAAACGACTGACAATACCCGCCTCGTCGCCGAGAGCGCCGAGCGCGTGGGCGGCACTCAGATGATCCTGCACAAGGGTGTCTATACCGCCTGCCTTCCTTGCGCCGAAAATCCGTCTCGCCCGCCGATTTGGCAGGTCAAGGCAGAGCGCGTGGTCCAGGACGGCCAGAAGAAGACCGTTCGCCTCGAAAAGGCGCGCTTCGAACTCTTCGGACGTTCGATTGCCACCCTCCCCTTCATCGAAGTCCCGGACAACACGGTGAAGCGGAAGTCCGGCTTCTTGTTCCCGGAATTCCGTTCCGGTGAGAATGTCGGCTTCGGGATTTCGGTTCCTTACTACATCGCCATTGCGCCGGATCGCGACGCGACGATCACGACAACCGGCTTCAGCGCACAGGGCGTTCTTCTGGAAGGGGAACTGCGTCAGCGCTTCGAAAAGGGTCAGGCAAGCCTGCGCCTCGCCGGCATCAGCCAGATGAACACCGACAGCTTCACTGCCGGCACCAGCGACGCCGAGCGCGATTTCCGAGGCCTCGTCGCGTCCAAGGGCGATTTCAAGATCAATCCGCGCTGGTCTTTCGGTTGGGACGTCATGTTCCAGACCGACAACAACTTTGCCCGTACCTACGGTGTCGAAGGATTGAACAATTCGACCAACACCAACACGGTTTACCTGACCGGCGTCGGCGAGCGCAATTTCTTCGACATGCGCAGCTACTATTTCGACGTTCAGGACGCCGATCTGAACGACACTGCCGAAAAGAAGCAGGCGACCGTTCTGCCTGTCATCGACTACAGCTATTACGCGCCTGAACTCGTGGCAGGCGGCCAGCTGTCAGGTACCCTGAACTTCACCTCACTGTCGCGCTTCTCTGGTGAAGCCGCCGATACAAATGGTGACGGCACCAACGACGTCTATCGTGGTCTCAAGGGTAACATGAACCGCCTTTCGGGCGAGCTCGCATGGGAACGCACGTTTGACGGCCCGGGTGGCATTCAGATCACCCCGCTGCTCGCGGCGCGCGGTGATGTCTTCGGCCTGGCGATGGATAGCCCGACGGATTACACGGGCGGATACACGTCCAACGACGCACCGGCACGCGGCCTGCTGACGGCCGGTGTTGAGGTCCGCTATCCCTGGCTGATCACCACCGACAATAGTTCGCATATCATCGAACCGATCGCGCAGATCTATGCGCGCAACGACGAGAACTATGCTGGGCAGTTGCCGAACGAGGATTCGCAGAGCCTGGTCTTCGACGCCAGCAACCTCTTCTCGCGCAACAAGTTCTCTGGCTTCGACCGTGTCGAGGGTGGAACGCGTGCAAATGTCGGCATGCGTTATACCGGAAGCTTCGACAATGGCGTCGGTGTGCGCGCGGTCATCGGTCAGTCTTATCATCTGGCTGGCCTGAACTCATATGCAACCGACGACCTGCTTGCTGTCGGTACCGATTCCGGTCTGGAAACGGACGTGTCGGACTTCGTGGCATCTGCTGGTTTCGAACTGCCAATCGGTCTGTCGCTGAGCGCTGGCGTACGGCTCGACGAAAAGTCGCTTGAAGTGCGCCGGACCGACCTCAACGCGACCTATGCACAGGAGCGCTTCGAGACGAGCCTGACCTTCACGCAGGTGGACGCCCGTCCGGAATACTCGTTTGACAACGACAATCAGACGGTCACGAGCTCGTCGACGGTCAAGGTCAATCAGAACTGGTCGGTGTTCGGTTCGGTCAACTACGATATCGACGCCAATGTCTTCAACCGCCGCAGCGTCGGGATCTCGTATGCCGACGAATGCACGGTCTTCTCGATCGCCTATTCGGACAAATACGATCCGAATGCGGAGACCGCGAACGACTGGACAATTGGCGGCAAGTTGGTCTTCCGCACGCTTGGCGAGATCAATCTCAGCGACACGTCGTTTTGAGTGATGCAGCACCACTTCGGTGGAGGTCATTGTTTCGCCGCACGGATTGTGCAATCCGTGCGGTAGTTCTAAAATCCATGGCAAAGACATAGATCCGGGCGGAGACTTATCCTCCGGAGAAAGGATGACAGATGGCCAATGCGAAAAAGGGCACCAGTCTGCTGCTTGCCGGCGTTATCGCGCTGTCTCTCAGCGTGGGCCCCACTCCGATGGTCGCGCCTGTACAGGCTGCGACATCCGTGGTTGCCGTCGTCAACAAGACCGCGATCACGAGCGGCGATGTTTCCCGCCGCGCCGCCTTCCTTAGACTGCAGCGCCGCAGCGGCAACCTGCAGAAGATTGCCAAGGACGAACTGGTCAACGAAGCGCTGAAGCGCGAGGAAATCGCCCGCGTCGGTATGTCGGTCAGCACGTCTGACGTCGACGCCTCCTTCGAACGGTTCGCGACATCGAACAAGATGTCGGTCTCCCAGCTGAATTCCGTGCTTGATCAGGCCGGTGTGGGCGCTGCCCATTTCAAATCCTTCATCGCGGTTTCGATGAGCTGGCCGCGCCTCGTGAACGCTCGTTATGGCGCCGGCTCCCGCGGTCGCCTTTCGAACCAGGACCTCGTGACACGCCTGCTTGAGAACAAGCAGAAGCCCGTGACGACCGAATACTTCCTGAAGCAGGTTGTCTTCGTGGTCCCGGCTTCGAAGAAGGGCATCGTTGGCAAGCGCAAGGCTGAGGCCGAGAAGTCGCGCGCCTCGTTCCCGGGCTGCGATCAGGCCATGGAATTCGCCAAGAACTATCTTGACGTTTCGATCCGCAATCTCGGCCGCGTTCTGGAACCGGAACTGCCGCCGGAATGGAAGCCGCTCATCGAGAAGGCCAATGGCGGCACGACGGGTACGCGCGTCACGGAACGTGGCGTGGAGTATCTCGCCATCTGCAATCAGCGCCAGGTATCGGACGACGTCGCCGCTGAAGTCGTGTTCCGCGCCGAAGATCTCGGCAAGGAACAGCAGGACGAAAATCCGAATTCAGACAAATATCTCGAAGAGCTGCGCTCCAAGGCCCAGATCGTCCTGCAATAAGCGGCGAAAGGCCGATCCATGACCGATGGCGTGCTACCGCTCGCGCTTACCCAGGGCGACCCGGCCGGCATAGGGCCTGATATCGCCCTGCAAGCCTGGCTCAAGCGGGGCGAGATCAGCTTGCCGCCCTTCCTCTACATTGGCGATCCCGCGGTACTTGAGGTGCGCGCTCGCTTGCTTGAGCTGGATGTCAGGATCGAGGAAACGGATGCTGCGCATGCCTGCGAGGTGTTCGACAGGGCTGTGCCGGTGCTCGCCATCAAGACCGGGGTCGATGTTCTCGCGGGCAAGCCGCATGTCGCAAATGCCCGCGGAACGATTAGCGCCATAGAGACCGCCGTCTCCCTCTGCCTTGCCGCGGAGGTGCGTGCCGTCGTCACCAATCCAATCGCAAAATCTGTTCTCTACGAGGCGGGCTTCGGCTTTCCTGGCCATACCGAATTTCTGGCTGACCTCGCAGCTAAAGCCACAGGCGAAAGCGTTCTGCCGGTGATGATGCTTGCAGGCCCCAAGCTGAAGGCCGTGCCGGTCACGATCCACATTCCGATCAAGGATGTGCCGGACGCCCTGAACGAAGAACTCATCGTCGATACCTGCCGCATCGTCGCCCGGGATCTCACCGACCGCTTCGGCTTGACCGCGCCGCGGCTCGCGGTTGCCGGGCTCAACCCGCATGCGGGTGAAGGCGGGGCAATCGGACATGAGGATGACGACATCATTCATCCGGCTATCCGACGCCTTCGCGAAGAAGGGATCGATGCCTTTGGGCCCCTGCCCGCCGACACGATGTTCCATGACGATGCCCGCAGCCGTTATGACGTGGCGATCTGCATGTATCATGATCAGGCGCTGATCCCGGCCAAGGCGCTCGGCTTCGACGACAGCGTCAACGTCACGCTCGGCCTGCCGTTCATTCGCACGTCCCCTGATCACGGCACCGCCTTCGGTCTTGCCGGTACTGGATTTGCCAAGGAAAAAAGCCTCATTGCCGGGCTTGAACTGGCGGACCGTATGAGCATCGCCAAGGACGCATCCCGCTAATGGCTGCACTCGACGGACTGCCACCGCTACGCGATGTCATCGCGCGCCATGGGCTCGATGCCAAGAAGGCACTCGGCCAGAACTTTATCCTGGACCTGAACCTGACGCAGAAGGTAGCCCGCACCGCCGGCTCTCTCGAAGGGGCCACGGTTATCGAAGTCGGCCCCGGGCCGGGCGGATTGACCAGGGCGATCCTGGCACTCGGCGCCAAGAAGGTGGTCGCCATCGAGCGCGACCCGCGCTGCCTGCCGGCGCTCCAGGAAATTAGTGACCACTACCCGGGACGCCTCGAGGTGATCGAGGGGGACGCGCTGAAGATCGATTTCCGGGACCTCGCCAACGGCGAACCGGTCAAGATCATCGCCAACCTGCCCTACAATGTCGGGACGCAGCTGCTCGTCAACTGGCTACTGCCGGCGCAGTGGCCGCCCTTCTGGCAGTCACTGACCCTGATGTTCCAGAAGGAAGTCGGCCAGCGGATCGTGGCGCGTGAGGACGACAATCACTACGGCCGGCTCGGTGTGCTTTGCGGCTGGCGGACTGAGGCCCACATGGCCTTCGACATTCCCCCGCAGGCCTTCACACCGCCACCCAAGGTGACCTCGACCGTCGTGCATCTCGAGCCAATCGAGAAACCCCTGCCCTGCGATGCCGACAAGCTCGAGAAGGTGACGCTCGCGGCCTTCGGACAGCGCCGCAAGATGCTGAGGCAAAGCCTCAAGCCGATCGGTGGGGAAGCGCTGCTCGCGCGTGCAGAGATAGATCCTCAACGCCGAGCCGAAACGCTCAGCGTCGAGGAATTCTGCCGGCTCGCCAATCTGGTCTGATTCGGTGGCGAGCGTTATCTCAGGCGGCCTGGCGGCCGCGCTGACGGTTTTCGTTTCCAGGCAGTTTGAAGAGCGCGATCTGCGCATTCAGACGGTCAGCTTCAGCCGCCACGCTTGACGTGGCTGCACTCGCCTCTTCCACCATGGCTGCGTTCTGCTGCGTTACCTGGTCCATCTGGCTCACGGCCTGGCTGATCTCGTTCAGCGCTCCGGATTGCTCCTGCGCTGCCGAAACGATCGCTGTCACGCGTTCATTGATCTTCATGACATGCTCTTCGATGCCCTTCAGCGTTTCGCCAGTTTCGTTGACCAGGCGAACGCCCGCTTCGACCTCCTGGGCCGAACGATTGATCAGGGACTTGATCTCCCGGGCGGCGTTGGCGGAGCGTTGAGCAAGTTCACGCACTTCCTGAGCCACGACGGCGAAGCCCCTGCCGGCTTCTCCTGCGCGGGCTGCCTCGACCCCGGCGTTCAGGGCCAGCAGGTTGGTCTGGAAGGCGATCTCGTCGATCACGCTGATGATCTGGCCGATCTGGCCGGACGACTGCTCGATGTGATGCATCGCCTTGACCGTATCGGAGACGACGGAGCCGGACTTCTGAGCGGTGATGGTTGCCTCGCGCACCAGTTGACCGGCCTCCTGGGCCTGTTGGGTCGAGCTCGACATAGCCGTGGTGATCTGGCTGATCGAGGCCGATGCTTCCTCGAGCGCTGCGGCCTGTCGCTCCGTGCGGCGGGCAAGATCGTCTGCCGCGAGCTGCAGTTCCTGCGAGCCTCCGTGCAATTGGCCTGTGCTCTGGCGGATCGTAGACATGACGCCGCAGAGGCGCTCCATGGAGCCATTGAAGCTGGTGCGAAGAGGATCGAGGGATTCGGCAAAGGGCTCCGAAAGACGATAACCGATCTCGCCTGAAGACAGGGCATCGAGACCGCTGGCCAGTTGGTCGACAGCGAAAGCAATCTCGGCGGCCCGCTCGGCGCGTTCGCGCACAGCCTCCAACTCGGCGGCACGCTTGATGCGCTCGGCCGCTTCCTGCTCCTCCCGCTCCTTCATCATGCGGGCCTTGGCCAGCGCGATGTATTCGGTGACGGCGCGGCCCATTTGGCCGATTTCGTCCTTGCTGTCCGACTGGATCGTATCGACCTCGACCTGCCCCTTCGCGAGATCGTTCATCGTCCGCGTCAAGCGGCGCAGTGGTCGAACGACGGTCAGCGACAGCGACATGGCGAAGAAGCAGGCGAAGGTCAGAACCGAACCGGTGATCCCAGCGACGCGAAGCAGATGGTGATACTCCTCGTCCGCCATACCCTTGGCCTGGACCACGATCGTGCCCAGCGTCTCGTTTTCCAACTCCTTCAACCGCTCGATCCGGTGAGCCGAGCGCTCGAGCCATTCACCGCTGTCGAGGGTGCTGAGGTCAGCCGTGAGACCACCCAACATCATCTGGGCGCGAATTGCCTCCACGGCATCGGCGTCTGGTGTGTGCAAGGACTGTTTGTAGCGCTCGCGCTCCTCGTCGGGCAGCAATTCAAGATACTGGCCGATCAGCGATGTCTGCGAGCCAAACATTCCAATGAAGTCGAAGTAGTGGGCCTCGTCGAACTTGCCCTGCGAAATGAAGGTGTGGCCGAGATTCTGCTCCTGGCCCGCCACTTCCTTGGCGTTCATCAGAAGGTTGTAGGCCATCATCTTGCCGACAACGCCCCTGGCGCCTGCCACCAACGAGAATTCGCGCGAGACATTCATCAGGCGATGCACGAGGTCCGTATAATAGACGAACACCTCGGTTGGCGGGATGGTGAGAGCATCGGTTGCAGACCGGATCTGTGGCAGCTTGGCCAGTACGACCGCCAGTTCTTCCTCGTGGCGGATCAGGGTTGGATCCCCTTCAGCCTTCATGTCTTCGAGGACATGATCCATCTCACTCAATGCGGGAGCGGCCTTTGCGCGCATCGCTTCGAGCTCGGGACCATGTTGCTTGCCCTTGGAAGCGAGGAGGCCAACCGCCTCTGCGCGCTCACCCTGCAGCGCATGTACGAGATCGCCGATCACGCCGAGGTCGGCGCTGACGACGCCCAGATGGCGTGCGTGCTGATAGGCGGAAAAGGTGGTGTTGACTTCGACATAGGCCAGCCCCGCCAGCGCCACCAGCGGGATGGCAAGTGCCACCGCCAGGCGCCAGGTAACAGAAACATCCGTCAATCGCATTTCGATCCCCAGCATTCGATGTGCGGCCCCACACGGTTCCGCAACTATAGCGTCAGGACGATGATGCAATACAATGGTTAAACATTAGTCATACTTGAATTACGCAAGTTGAGCGATCACGAAATTTCTTCCCCGTGGTCAGTCAGCGAGCCGATCACCGCCGGTGATTGCCGCCTCCTGAACCAGCCAGCTCGCAAGGTGCGAAACCGCATCGTTCTTGCTGCCAGATACCAGCCAATATCCACGTCCGGGCACAGAGGCTATTTCGCCTGCCACCACGAGCAGGTTGGCGTCCAGCAGATCATCGACGAGACCGAGCCATCCGAGCGCCACGCCTTGGCCTGCCATGGCTGCCTGAATGACAAGAGCGTAAGTATTGAAGCGCAGGTCACCCGGCCGCTCCTGGTCGTTCTCGGCCAGCCCCTGCCGTGCGAGATAAGCGGGCCAGTCGAGCCAGGGGGAAATGTTTTCTGCCTCCAGATGGATCAGCGGTCCCTGTTCGACAGAAGAAATATCAGGCAGACGCCCGGACTGGCTTGGAGTGCAAACGGGTACCACCCGCTCGGGCATCAGCAAGGTGGCACCAGGGCCGAACTCGCTCCCCGTGCCAAAGGCAACCGCCAGATCGGCATCCTCGCGCCAATGGTGCCCGAGGCGCTGGGTGGCCACGATCTGCAGGTCGATATCGGGATATCTCTGCCGGAAGGCGTGCATGCGCGGGATGAGCCACAGGCTTGAGAAAGCGTAGTCCGTGGCCAAACGCACGGTCGGGCGGCGACGCGCGGCCCGCAAGCTTCTCTGAAGGCTGTCCACTTCCGACACGGTGCGCTCGGCGATGGCCAGCAGGCGCTGCCCCTCCTCGGTAAAGCGCACACCCCGATGCAGCCGCTGCAGGAGCGGCAGACCGAACCGCTGCTCCAACAACCGGATCTGATAGCTGACAGCCGGTTGAGACAGACCGAGCGCCTCGGCGGCAGCAGATAGCGAGCCCTTCCGGCCGACTTCCACGAGCAGGCGCATCCAGGCGAGATCGACCAGAGGCTCAGACATCAATCTTACTTATGCCAGACATCAAAAATCTCCTGCTTCACAGGCAAGTGCCGCGCCTCTTCAATAACGACAGACAATACCACAAAAAGAGGGAACCACTATGCGCACGACATTGAACCATCGCACGGGTCTTAGCGGCCTTGCCGGCCTGGCCCTGATGCTCCTCGCCACGACCGCAGCAGCTGCAGATGCGGAAAGCTGCAAGACCGTCCGCCTCTCGGATCCGGGCTGGACCGACATCACCGCGACGAACGGCGTTGCCTCCGTTGTGCTGGAAGCGCTCGGCTACCAGCCTGATGTCAAGACGCTCTCCGTGCCGATCGGCTACCAGTCGATGAAGAACGGCGAGATCGACGTTTTCCTCGGCAACTGGATGCCGGCGCAGCAGGCCTTCATCGACGACCTGAATGCGGCCAAGGCCGTCGAAATCCTGGCGAAGAACCTCGAGGGCGCGAAGTTCACGCTCGCCGTGCCAACCGCGACGGCCGAAAAGGGCATCAAGGATTTCGCCGACCTCGGCAAGAACCCGGATGAATTCGAGAGCAAGATCTACGGCATCGAGCCAGGCGCGCCGGCAAACGCCAATATCCAGAAGATGATCGACGCCGGCGAATTCGGTCTCAAGGGCTGGGAACTGGTCGAATCGGGTGAGCAGGCCATGCTGGCCCAGGTCGAGCGCGCGACAAAGGAAGGCAAAGGCGTCGTCTTCCTCGCCTGGGCGCCACATCCGATGAACGAGCGCTTCCCGCTTACCTATCTCTCTGGCGGCGACGCCTATTTCGGTCCGAATTTCGGCGGTGCCGAAGTCTACACTCTGGGGCGGACCGGCTGGAGCGAAACCTGCCCGAATACTGCGACGCTCTTCAAGCAGATGACCTTCGACGTCTCCATGGAGAACGTGCTGATGGGCGAAATCCTCGGCGGCAAGGACTCCAAGGAGGCCGCTTCGGCATGGCTGAAGGCCAATCCGGGCGTGCTCGACAGCTGGCTGAAGGGCGTGACCACGCTGGATGGCCAGCCGGGCGATGCGGCGGTCAAGTCGGCTCTCGGTCTCTGAGGTCTGACACTCGTGACCTCACGCCCCAACATTCTGATCCTGATGGTGGATCAGTTCAACGGGACCTTCTTTCCGGATGGTCCCGCTGATTTCCTGCATGCCCCCAATCTGGCAAATCTGGCGAAGCGCTCCGTGCGCTTCGCCAACACTTACACCGCAAGCCCGCTCTGTGCGCCGGCTCGTGCCTCTTTCATGTCGGGGCAATTGCCGAGCCGGACGCGCGTCTATGACAATGCGGCAGAGTTCGCTTCCGACATTCCGACCTTCGCCCACCACCTGCGGGCGGCCGGTTACCAGACCAGCCTTTCCGGCAAGATGCATTTCGTCGGACCGGACCAGTTGCATGGCTTCGAAGAGCGGCTGACGACGGACATATACCCCGCCGATTTCGGCTGGACGCCCGACTATCGCAAGCCGGGTGAGCGCATCGACTGGTGGTATCACAATCTCGGCTCCGTCACGGGCGCCGGCGTTGCCGAGATTACCAACCAGATGGAGTATGACGACGAGGTCGCCTACAACGCCACGCGCCGGCTCTACGACCTGTCACGCGGCCATGACGAACGCCCCTGGTGCCTGACGGTGAGCTTCACCCATCCGCATGACCCTTACGTTGCGCGGCGGAAATACTGGGATCTCTACGAGGGCTGCGAGGCCCTTCAGCCGAGCGTTCCCGCCATCCCCTATGACGAACAGGATCCGCATTCGCAGCGCCTCCTGGATGCCTGCGACCACCTTGCCTTTGACATCACAGACGAGAACGTTGCGCGGGCCCGCCAGGGCTACTTCGCCAACATCTCTTATGTCGACGACAAGATCGGCGAAATCCTCGACGTGCTCGAACGCACGCGGATGGCGGACAATACCGTCATCCTCTTCGTCTCCGACCATGGCGACATGCTCGGTGAGCGAGGTCTCTGGTTTAAGATGAACTTCTTCGAGGGCTCGGCGCGGGTTCCGATGATGATGGCGGTCCCGGGTGTCGAGGGACGGCTGGTGACGACGCCCGTTTCGACGCTCGACGTCACGCCGACGCTGGCCGGCCTTGCCGGCATCGATATATCCACAATTCTCGACTGGACCGATGGCGAAGATCTGATGCCACTCGCAACGGGAACCGGTGGGCGGGGCATGGTGCCCATGGAGTATGCTGCCGAGGGGACGGTCAGTCCGATGATCGGGTTGCGGAACGAACGCTACAAGCTGACGCTCTGCGAGGCGGATCCACCGATCCTGGCGGACCTTGAGGCCGATCCCTATGAGTTGACCAATCTCGCAGAGGATCCCGCTGCGGCCGAGATCTTCGAAGCACTGAGCGATGAAGCCTCAAGGCGTTGGGATCTGTCGCGCTTCGATGCGGCGGTGCGCGAAAGCCAGGCGCGTCGGCACATCGTCTACGCGGCGCTGCGCAACGGGGCCTATTTCCCCTGGGACTACCAGCCGCTGCAAAAGGCGTCCGAGCGCTACATGCGCAACCACATGGACCTGAACATTCTCGAAGAAAGTCAGCGCTTCCCGCGAGGCGAATGAAAAAGAAAAAGGGCGGCCGAGTAATCAGGCCGCCCTTTGCAATTCAGAGATCGCAGGTCTCAGGCGATCAGGCCCTCGACGAAATCGAACAGGCCATGGCGGCGGTCGCGGCGCAGGCGCTCGGCCTTGACGATCGACTGGACGGCATCGAAGGCCGAATTCAGGTCGTCGTTGACGATGACATAGTCATATTCGCGCCAATGGGCGATCTCGGCGCGGGAATTGTTGAGACGGGTCTGGATGACCTCTTCCGTATCCTCCGCACGACGATGCAGACGCGACTGCAGTTCGGCCATGGTCGGCGGCAGGATGAAGATGGAGACGACATCGGCCGACATCTTGTCCTGCAGCTGCTGGGCACCCTGCCAGTCGATGTCGAAGAGCATGTCGCGGCCCTCACCCATCGCGGTCTCCACGGCTTCACGGGGCGTGCCGTAGTAGTTGCCATGGACCTCAGCCCATTCGAGCAGCGAGTCACTGTCGCGCAGGCGCTCAAACTCCCGCTGGGAAACGAAGTGGTAGTGAACACCCTCGATCTCGCTCTGGCGACGCTGACGGGTCGTCACGCTGACGGAAAGGCTGATCTGCTGGTCGCGGTCCATCAGGGTGCGGGCAATGGTCGACTTTCCTGCACCCGAGGGCGAGGAAATCACGAGCATCAGGCCGCGCCTTGCGATCTTGACGGATTGAGGGGCGGCAGCGGCCATGGACTACTCCAGATTCTGAACCTGTTCGCGGAATTGGTCGATGACGACCTTCAATTCGATGCCGGCGGCGGTGACCGCGACGGCATTGGATTTGGAACAGATAGTATTTGATTCTCGGTTAAATTCCTGCGCCAGGAAATCGAGTTTGCGACCCACCGGACCGCCAGCTGCCAGCAGTTCCCGGGCGGCTGTCACATGCGCCTTCAGGCGGTCGATTTCTTCGCGCAGATCCGCCTTGGTGGCGATCAGAGCGATTTCCTGATGGAGGCGGTCGCGGTCGAGGCCTGACGTCGTGTCCATCAGCGCCGCGAGCTGCGTTTCGAGCCTGCGGGCGATCTCATCCGGTGTCCGGGAGGGATCTGCCTCAATCTGAAGTGCCAAGTCCTCGATCTTGGTGACCTGCTCTTCGAGGATACGGCGGAGTGCTGCCCCTTCGGTCGTGCGCATGTCGGCGAGCGCCGTGATTGCACGATCGAGGCCGGCCAGAATATCGGCCTCGCGGACAGCAATCGCCTCGGCATCATCGGTTGCCTCACGCATATCGACGAGGCCACGAATGGAGAGGAGCGTGTCGAGCCGCAGAGGTGCCGGGTCGAGGACATCGGGGCCGAGCTGGTCACGCAGTGCGAGAACTGCGGCAAGCGCATCCCGATTCAACACGGCCTCGACACGGTTTTCGCTCACCGTGACGCTGAGGCCGATCTGCAGGTTGCCGCGGGTCAGCCGCTCGCCGGCCAACCGGCGAACATCGGTTTCGAGCGCCTCATGGCCCTGCGGCAGGCGCGCGCGCAGGTCCAGGCCCTTGCCGTTGACGGAACGGAGTTCCCAGGCCCAGCGGTAACGCCCCGACGAGCCCTCGACACGGGCAAAGCCCGTCATGGATTGCAGTGTCATGCCCCGCCCCTTAACGCCGGTCTCAATTGTTCGCCGTCGGATCGACTTCCGGGTCGACATCCAGCGTCGCCGGCGGCGTCTGGGCGCGTTCGGCCTCGATCTTGCGCCAGCGGCGCACATTCGCGTTGTGCTCCTGCAGCGTCGGCGCAAAGGCGTGCCCGCCGGAGCCGTCAGCCACGAAGTAAAGGTCTTCCGTCTTCCACGGGTGAGCGACAGCTTCGAGAGCGGCGCGACCGGGATTTGCAATCGGACCCGGCGGCAGGCCCTTGATCACATAGGTGTTGTAGGGCGTTTCCTTGCGGATATCAGACTGGAAGATCGGACGGTCAGCCGGTTTGCCATCGCCGCCGAAGAGACCGTAGATGATTGTCGGGTCGGACTGCAGGCGCATGCCCTTGTTCAGACGGTTGATGAAGACCGAGGCCACATGGGCGCGCTCGTCGTCCTTGCCCGTTTCCTTCTCGACGATGGAGGCGAGCGTGACGAACTCTTCCTTGGTCTCCACCGGCAGGTCCGGATCCCGCTTTTCCCAGATCTGATCGATCAGGCGTTCCTGGGCCGCGCGCATCTGGGTGACGATCTCGGCGCGGTTCGTGCCGCGAGTGAACTTGTAGGTATCCGGGCGCAGGCTGCCTTCCGGCGGAAGCTCAGCCGGCAGGTCGCCCTCAAGCACCGTATCGGCGGCAAGGCGCTGGAACATCTGCTTGACGGTCAGGCCTTCCGGGAAGGACACCGAATAGAGGATCGACTTGCCGGATTCGAGCAGCGCCGTGATCTCCTTCATCGAGGAGCCGGCCTTGATCTCATACTCACCCGCCTTCAGCGTCTGGCCATCCTGAAGATAGGTGGTCGTGACGTAACGGTAGATGCGCGCATCCGAGACGATGCCGTTGCGCTCCAGGTTGTTGGCGATCTCGGCAAGGCCCGCCCCACTGCGCACCACGAAATTGGAGTTTGCGGCAAGCGGTCCCGGCTTCTGATAACTGTCCATCACGTAGAAGAAGCCGGCTACGGCCACCACGCAGACGAAGACCGCCATGGTCATCAGGAAGTTGAAGAAGATCACCACTTGGCTGCGCGCCTTGCGCGACCGGCGCGGCGGCTGCGGCACGCGCTCGGGACGCAGCGCCTCATTGGGCGACTTCGGAATAAAGGGTCCCTTGCCCGGCTGGGTATCGGCATCGCGGCCGAAGGAGACACCGTTGTTCTGGCTACCGCCGTTCTGGCTGTTGTCGGTCACCGGCAATCCTTCTTTGTTTCGCATTCGCGGCTGTTTCGTCCAGCAATGCGGCAAAATCCGGGTCGTCGTCCGGCGCGGGCGCGCCGGGCGTTGGGATGATTTCTATCCACAGACAGTGGCGGCGGGCAAGAGCATGCCGCCGTCATCCAGAGCAATCACGGGCGGTTGATTGGATCGACCGCCCGTTGCCCAATCAACTCTCGTAGCGCTTCAGCACCAGCGAAGCATTGGTGCCGCCGAAACCGAAGGAGTTGGAGAGCGCGACATTGATGTCCCGCTTCCTTGCCTTGTGCGGCACCAGGTCGATCTTGGTTTCGACCTGGGGATTGTCGAGATTGAGCGTCGGCGGAGCGACGTTGTCGCGAATGGCGAGCGCCGAGAAGATTGCCTCGACGGCACCAGCGGCACCCAGGAGGTGGCCGATCGCAGACTTGGTGGAGGACATCGAGATCTTCGGCGCGTGTTCGCCAACGAGACGCTCGACAGCGCCGAGCTCGATCGTGTCCGCCATGGTCGATGTGCCATGGGCATTGATGTAGTCGATATCGCCGGCGGTCAGACCGGCACGCTTCAGCGCCATGGTCATGCAGCGGAAGGCACCATCGCCATCTTCCGACGGGGCGGTGATGTGGAAAGCATCACCCGAGAGACCGTAGCCGACAACTTCGGCGTAGATCTTGGCGCCGCGCGCCTTGGCATGCTCCAGCTCTTCCAGAACCACGATGCCTGCACCTTCACCCATGACGAAACCATCACGGTCCTTGTCATAGGGGCGCGAGGCTGCGGTCGGGTCGTCGTTGCGGGCCGTCGACAGCGCCTTGCAGGCGGCGAAGCCGGCCAGCGAGATGCGGCTGATCGGCGATTCCGTGCCGCCGGCGACCATGACATCGGCATCGCCGAGTGCCACGAGACGGGCAGCGTCACCGATTGCATGCGCGCCGGTCGAGCAGGCCGTGACCACGGAGTGGTTCGGACCGCGCAGCTTGTGGCGGATCGAGACCTGGCCGGAAGCAAGGTTGATCAGACGGCCGGGAATGAAAAACGGCGAGAGACGACGCGGGCCCTTGTCGCGCAGGATATGACCTGCCTCGACGATGC
Source organism: Allorhizobium sp. nf9_anc (assembly GCF_056323085.1). Taxonomy (NCBI): domain Bacteria; kingdom Pseudomonadati; phylum Pseudomonadota; class Alphaproteobacteria; order Hyphomicrobiales; family Rhizobiaceae; genus Allorhizobium; species Allorhizobium sp. nf9_anc. Next base: position 2,318,427 of record NZ_CM150481.1, read on the forward strand.
CTTCGAGGCCGCCGATGCCAGAGCCGATCAGCACGCCTGTCTGGCACTGGTCTTCATAGGTGGTCGGCTCCCAGCCGGCATCCTTGAGCGCCATGTCGGCCGCGGCCACCGCGTAGATGATGAAATGGTCGACCTTGCGCTGCTCCTTGAGCTCCATCCAGTCGTCAGGATTCCAGGCGCCTTCACCTTCGGTCGGGATGCGGCAAGCGATCTTGGCGGGAAGGTCATCGACCTCGAATTCCGTGACCAGACGTGCGCCGCTCTGGCCGGCAAGAAGCCGCTGCCAGGTCAGTTCCGTTCCACATCCCAGAGGCGATACCATGCCGGTACCGGTGATGACGACACGTCTCATCGTGCGAAGCCCACCCAATTTATTTGACCGAAGTCATTGTAAACAAAGGTCCAGATACAACAAGGCCCGCTCATCGCGGGCCCAAGCGGACAGGACGGGCTCTCGCCCGCCTTCCGCAGCAATGTGATCGATCAGGCCTGGGCCTTCTCGATGAACTTGACAGCGTCGCCGACCGTCAGGATCGAGTCAGCAGCGTCGTCCGGGATTTCAACGCCGAACTCTTCTTCGAAGGCCATGACGAGTTCGACGGTGTCGAGCGAGTCAGCGCCCAGATCGTCGATGAAGCTGGCGCCTTCGACGACCTTTTCAGCGTCTACGCCGAGATGATCAACTACAATTTTCTTCACGCGTTCTGCGATATCGCTCATGTCGGTATCCTCGACCTTCTAAAATTCAGAGGGAGCCTTAATGGCGTCCCTGCCCTGCATTCCGCCAGTGACACTTACGTCCCCACCAGCAAACCCGTTCGGCCCTGACCCAGAGCGGTTTATGCAAACAAAAGCATAAACTTCGGCTCATGAGACGGAGCAACTGCTCACAGTCATGGCCCGCTTAACACGGTTTAAGCGCGCCGCAAAGCCAGAAATTCGCCCCTTTGCCTCGGTCAACATCCTATTGCAGAGGGGCTCTTTCCGGCAATTCAATCAGATCATCGCCATGCCGCCGTTTACGTGCAGCGTCTGCCCCGTCATGTAGGAGGCTTCATTGGAGGCAAGGTAGACCACGGCGGAGGCGACTTCGGCGCCGGTGCCCATGCGCTTCATGGGGATTGCACCCATGATGGCCTCCTTCTGCTTGTCGTTCAGCTTGCCGGTCATCGCGCTTTCGATGAAGCCCGGTGCTACGCAGTTGACGGTCACGTTGCGGGTCGCGATTTCCTGGCCGAGCGACTTGGTGAAGCCGATCATGCCGGCCTTGGAGGCGCAGTAGTTGGCCTGGCCCGGGTTGCCGGTAACGCCGACGACGGAGGTGATGTTGATGATACGGCCGAAGCGGCGGCGCATCATCGGATGGGTCAGCTCGCGCGTCAGGCGGAAGACGGCCGTCAGGTTGACTTCCAGAACCGCGTCCCAGTCGGCATCCGACATGCGGACGAAGAGGCCGTCCTTGGTGATGCCTGCATTGTTAACGAGGATATCGACGCCTTCGAGTTCGGCTTCGGCCTTCTCGCCAAGCGCCTTCACTTCGTCGCGGTCGGACAGGTTGGCCGGGAAGATCTTGACGCGGTCGCCGAGATCGGCGGCCAGAGCTTCGAGCTTTTCGACGCGCGTGCCATGGAGGCCGACGATGGCGCCCTGGGCATGCAGCTGCCTTGCGATTTCCTCACCGATGCCACCGGTTGCGCCGGTGACGAGGGCCTTGCGGCCGGTCAGATCGAACATGATCGGTTTCCTTGTTGTTCGTTAAAGCGTTCAGCCGTTGAGGGCAGCGAGCGCTGCGTCGATGTCGGCCGGACCGTTCACAGCGACGCCATTGATGTTCTTGTCGATGCGGCGAGCGAGACCCGTCAGGACCTTGCCGGCGCCGATTTCATAAAGCGTGGTTACGCCATTGGCGCCGAACCACTCGACCGTTTCGCGCCAGCGCACCTGACCGGTGACCTGCTCGACGAGCAGATCGGCGATCTCGGCGGCAGACGTGACGGGGGCTGCACGCACATTGGCGATCAGCGGCACGACCGGATCCTTCTTTTCGACCTTGGCCAGCGCCTCGCGCATGGCATCGGCCGCCGGGCCCATCAGAGCTGAATGGAAAGGTGCGGAGACCGGCAGCATGATGGCGCGCTTGGCGCCCTTTTCGGTGGCGAGTGCTGCTGCTTTCTCGACAGCGGCCTTGCCGCCGGAGATGACAAGCTGCCCGCCGCCATTGTCATTGGCGATCTGGCAGGGACCTTCTGCGGAAGCAGCCTCGCAAACGGCCTGCACGTCGCCGTGCTCCAGACCGATGATCGCTGCCATCGCGCCTGCGCCGACCGGCACAGCCGCCTGCATGGCGTTGCCGCGGATGCGGAGGAGCCGAGCGGTGTCGGCGATCGAGAAGGTCCCAGCAACGCAGAGCGCCGAATACTCGCCGAGCGAATGGCCGGCGACGTAAGCAACCTCCGACTTGAGATCCAGGCCCTTGGCTTCCAGCACGCGGATGACGGCCATCGACACGGCCATCAGCGCCGGCTGGGCGTTGGCGGTCAGCGTCAGCGTCTCTTCCGGACCGTTCCACATGATGTCGGAGAGCTTCTGACCGAGGGCCTCGTCGACTTCCTCGAAGAGGGCACGGGCTTCCGGGAAGCTGTCCGCAAGGTCCTTGCCCATTCCGACTGCCTGGCTGCCCTGGCCCGGAAAAGTGAATGCGACTTTCATAGAGAGGGATCTCCTAATTCAGCAAACCTGCCCCGATCATGCGAACATCCTGCGGGACACATCATCAAATTGTTGACAGGCCCGGCTGGACAGCCGCAAAGGCGCCACTATCTCCGAGCTGACGCCCGGGGGCCGCTGTCCGATATACACTCGGATCCGTAGATCCGCGCGAACGCGACCGCCATAGCACAAAGAGATCGAAAGACAATATGAAACTGGAACGCCTCCTGGTTACTTCCGACTTGCTGCGCGTCACCGGCAAGGCCCAATCTCGTACCGGTTTCAAGACCAATACGGAATTCTTCCTGGCCCTTCTCGGACCGCAGCTCAGGGCCGCAACACGGCTGCCGATCGGTCTTCTGGAATGGGATGACACAAGCGATTTCGACGGCAGCAAGGTCTACGAGGCCATGGGCCTTACGGCGGATGCGACAGGCTGGGCGGAACTCTACGATTCCGCTCCGAACGCGGCGGCTGTCGCTGCATTTGCCCCGCATGTCGAAGGCGCACTTATCATCGGCTTCGAGCTGCCGCCCTTTGTTCAGCGGGTCCTCGATCGCCTCGGCGTCCCCTATGTCGACGCACGCTGGCACCCCTTGCGCTTCCTCGACGACATCTTCTTTGGTTTTCACAGCAATATTGAGGCTGTGGTCGACGCGATGGAGCCGTATCATCTGACGGCTGAAGAGGTTGAGATCCATGTCGGCATGCATCAGGCCTCGGCCATCAGACGCCAGGGCTTCGACACGCTTTCCACGGACTTTGACCGGCTGCTGATCGGCCAGACGCCCTTCGACAGCTCGCTGATCCATGCCGGACGCATCGCCACCTGGGACGCCTATGAGCCGGTGCTGGAGAACCTCCCGGCAGACAGCAAGACGGGATATCGACCCCATCCGTTCTCGCCGGAGCCCGTCGCTTCGCTCCGCGCCCTGCTTTCGCGCCACGGCATCGGCATCGCCGACAGCGGGTCGGACATGTACCGGCTGCTCGCCACCGGCAGCATGAAGGAGCTGATCAGCCTGAGCTCAGGTACGCTCATCGAAGCAGCCTTTTTCGGCATTCCGGTCCGCCGGCTTCTGCCGGAGCGGCAGGCTTACCTGCCCCACCCGCCGAAAGCACGGCGGACGGAAAATGATCAGACCGCCTATGCCGGCGTCTATCACGCGTTTCTCAGCATCGACTTCTGGGCGGATATCCTGCGTCCGGTGCTGGGTGAGACCTATCGCAATGAGCGGCCTCTCGCTTTCCGGGCCGATCGTCTGCGACAGATCAATGGTTCCTATTGGGGATATTCGGGATCCGGCGGCCAGAATCTTGTCATGTCCTATAACAGGCCGGAATGACCGAGCCGTCTTGATGTTGTGACCTGACCGGACGTAGTTATTGCAATAAGCAATTTCCCACCTCCCGCCAAAAACCAATCCATTGCAGAAAGCCCAAGACTATGAAGATGAACCGGCTCGGCCGAACCGATATCCTTGTTTCCGAAATCTGCCTGGGCACCATGACCTGGGGCTCGCAGAACAGCGCCGAGGAAGCCTTCGCGCAGATGGATTACGCGCTGGAACACGGCGTCAACTTCTTCGACACGGCCGAACTCTATCCCACGACGCCGCTTTCGGCCGAAACCTATGCCGATACGGAGCGGCTGATGGGCGACTGGTTCGAAAAGACCGGCAAGCGCGATCAGGTCGTGCTCGCGACCAAGGTTGCCGGCCCCGGCCGCCCCTATATCCGCGAGGGCAAGCCGATCACGGGCGCCGTGGTCAAGGAGGCACTCGACGCCAGCCTGAAGCGGCTGAAGACCGATTATGTCGACCTCTACCAGATTCATTGGCCGAACCGCGGCCATTTCCACTTCCGCGGCGCCTGGAACTATAACCCCTACAAGCAGGACAAGGCGCAGGCGGCTTCAGACATCGCTGAAATCCTCGAAGCGCTCGGCGACTGCATAAATGCCGGCAAGCTCAAGGCATTCGGCCTTTCGAACGAGACGACCTGGGGCACGCAGAAGTATCTTTCGCTCGCCGAAGCGAAGGGGCTGCCTCGTGTGGCGACGATCCAGAACGAGTACAACCTGCTCTACCGGCACTATGACCTCGACCTTGCCGAACTCTCGCACCACGAAGATGTCGGTCTGCTCGCCTATTCGCCACTCGCCGGCGGCATCCTGTCGGGCAAGTATCTCGAGGGGCAGAAGCCGGCAGGCTCGCGCGGCTCGATCAATGGAGACATCGGCGGCCGCCTCGTGCCGCAACAGCAGGCAGCGACCCGCGCCTATGTCGATCTTGCGAAGAAGCATGGGCTTGATCCGTCCGCTATGGCGCTCGCCTTCTGCCTGACGCGCCCCTTCATGGCCTCTGTCATCATCGGCGCGACCACGATGGACCAGTTGAAGGTGAATATCGGCGCTGCCGATCTCAAGCTTTCGGACGACGTCATGGCGGAGATCGCGAAGATCCATCGCGAATACCCGATGCCGATCTGAGGACTTGAATTTCGCTGGCTATTCAAACCAACAAAATCGTGAACACACGTGACCTACACATCGCCGCCGCGCATCACCACTTGCGGCGGCGATCGAAATAGGGCCTGCGGGCCATGGATGATGGGGGACTGACTTGGATTATCTGTTCGTTGCTGGAGGCCTGGTCGGCCTCTATTTCGGAGCCGAGTGGCTATTGCGCGGCTCGATCGCGCTCGCACAGAAGCTGGCCATTCCGACATTGATCGTGTCGCTGGTCATCGTCGGCTTCGGAACCTCGATGCCGGAATTGCTCGTTTCCGTGCGCGCCGCCATCAGCGGCTCCTCCGACATCGCCCTCGGCAACGTGGTCGGCTCGAATACGGCCAATATCCTCCTGATCATCGGCGCCTGTGCCATGATCTTCCCGATCACCCAGTGGGACAAGGGTGTCAAACGCGACACTTACGTGATGATCGCCGCAGCCGTTCTGCTGCTGGGTCTGGCACAGTTTCCGGCCATCGGCCGCCTGGCCGGCCTGATCATGGTCGCCGTGCTTCTGGCCTATGTGGTCTATGCCTATGTGAACAGCAGAGGCAGCGTCGAAGAAGCCACGGACGAAGAGGTCAAGCACGAGACTTTGAGCAACGCCTTTACGACCTTGCTGATCCTTGGAGGCCTCGGCACCCTTTTCGTCGGCGCGGAATTGCTGGTACGCGGTGCGACCAACCTCGCGCGTGACTTCGGCGTCTCGGAAGCCGTCATCGGCCTGACCGTGGTTGCGGTCGGCACGTCCCTTCCGGAACTCGCCACCGGCATCATGTCGGCGCTGCGCAAGCATTCGGACATCATGATCGGCAACATCGTCGGATCGAACATCTTCAACATCCTGTTCATCCTCGGCGTCACCTCCGTCATCCAGCCGATCGTCGTCGCGCCGCGCTTCGCAAGCTTCGACATTCCGGTCATGCTGGGCGTCACCCTCGGTTTCGCCTTCCTGCTTCTCGCCCATCTCGGGGTCCGCAGGCTGACGGCCGGCGCAATGCTGGTTGCCTATGTGGGTTACACGGTTGCGCTGGTTCAGGTCTAAAGCCTAGCAAACCGCCGACTATCGACAGGGCCGCCGGCAGAAAATGCCGCGCGGCCCTTGCTTTTGTGGCCAATGCGCGTATAAGCGCGCCGTTCACAACACCCGGTCCTCTGGCTGGTGGCTGAACGGAGGGCTGGCAGGCCGATAAGGCTTGCAGCAGGAACCATAAGGGTTTCCGGCCTCCCGTGTCTCCGCTCTCGACCGTCTCGAACACATCGCTTTTCTTGCCGCGGCGCATGCCGCACAGGAGCAGTCTGTGAGGCTTAGCGCCGGATCCGGGTGACGACAACCGCAAGAAAAGGCAAAGCTTACATGGCTCTTTACGAACACGTATTCCTTGCCCGGCAGGATATGTCCGCTCAGCAGGTTGATGCCCTCGTCGAACAGTACAAGGGTGTCATCGAAGCAAATGGTGGCAAGGTCGGGCGCGTAGAAAACTGGGGCCTCAAGTCCCTGACCTACCGCATCAACAAGAACCGCAAGGCTCACTACGCCCTGATGGACATCGAAGCTCCGGGTGCAGCGATCCACGAAATGGAACGCCAGATGCGCATCAACGAAGACATCCTTCGTTACATGACCATCGCCGTCGAAGCCCACGAAGAAGGCCCGTCTGCCATGATGCAGAAGCGCGACCGTGACGACCGTCCGCGTCGTGACGGCGACGACCGTGGCCCGCGCCGTGACTTCGGTGACCGTGGCGATCGTGGTCCGCGTCCGGACCGTGGCCCACGCGAAGGTGGCTTCGAGCGTCGTCCGCGCGAAGACCGCGCGTAATCTGAGCAATAGGAGAACACACAATGGCTGATGCATCCTCTTCTCAGGCACGTCGTCCTTTCCATCGTCGTCGCAAGACCTGCCCCTTCTCGGGCGCGAATGCTCCGAAGATCGACTACAAGGACGTCCGTCTCCTGCAGCGCTACATTTCTGAGCGCGGCAAGATCGTTCCTTCGCGTATCACCGCAGTTTCTCAGAAGAAGCAGCGCGAACTGGCCCAGGCCATCAAGCGCGCCCGCTTCCTCGGCCTGCTGCCTTACGTCGTAGCGTAACCTGATCCGAAGCCTGCCGGCTTATGCCGGCGGGCTTCATCCCTTCCGCGTTGGGCGCGGATCGGAACCGACCGCCAGATGGCGCGCTTTTGCGACATCCGGCGAAATCCCATGTTGGGGATGCTATTGCGAGATCGCTCAAGCCCCTCCCCTAACTGCTAGAACCAGCAGGACAGCGACGTTGAAAAAACTGGATGCGAAATTGCTGACGACCGGCTTTGTTGCCGGCATTACCGCCGCCCTGCTTGTGCTGGGTGCTGCGGCGCAGCCGACGCTTGCCTCCATTCTCTATGCGGCTTCCGCTCTTCCCATTCTCATCGTTGGCCTCGGCTGGGGCAATGTCGCGGCCATCACCGCGATCGTGACCGCCGCGTTGCTCGGCTCGATCCGCGTCTCGCCGATGTTCGCCTTCGGTATGGCGATCTTTACCCTGGCACCCGCCGGCTGGCTGGCGCATCTGTCGAGCCTTGCGCGCCCCGCATCCGAGATCGGCGGCCCGGACCATCTGATCGCCTGGTATCCGCTCTCAGACATTCTTCTGCAGCTCTGCAGCTTCGTCACGGTCGCCGTCGTTGTGCTCGGCGTCATCATCGGCTTTGGTCCTGAATTCACCGGCCAGCTGGTGGATGCGATGGCGCAGGCAATGAATGCGCAGGATCCGGCCATGGCACCGGATGCGGTCGCACTCGAGCAGCTGAAGCGCAGCATGGTCGTGCTTCTGCCGATCATCCAGGGCGGTACCTGGGTGCTGCTGCTCACCATGATGTATTACATCGCCATGCGGATCGTGACGGCTTCCGGCCGCAACAAGCGTCCGCGCGAAGACTTCCCGTCGGCGCTCCGGATGAACCGCAATACGGTCTTCATCTTCCTCGCCGGCATCATCGCCTGCTTCATCGGCGGCGTGCCCGCGATGATCGGGGCGACCGTCTGCGGCACCTTCGGCGCCGGCTTCCTGATGGCGGGCTTTGCCTCGCTGCATCACAAGACACGCGGCAAGGACTGGCGTCTGCCGGCACTCGTGCTTGCCTATCTCTCTTCGATCATGCTGCTTCCGCTCATGATCCCCTTCATCATCGGTCTTTCGGATACCCGGCGGACCGTTGCCCTTACGCCGGCCCAAAAGGCCGACCCTTCAAACTCCGATACTGACAACTGAAAGGAACAGGATCATGCAGGTCATTCTCCTCGAACGCATCGCAAAGCTCGGCCAGATGGGCGAAACCGTCAAGGTTCGCGACGGCTTCGCTCGTAACTTCCTGCTGCCGCAGGGCAAGGCGCTGCGCGCCAACGAAGCCAACAAGAAGCGCTTCGAATCCGAGCGCGCCACGCTCGAAGCTCGTAACCTCGAGCGCAAGTCGGAAGCCCAGGCCGTTGCCGACGCTCTCGGCGGCAAGTCCTTCATCGTCGTCCGTTCGGCTGGCGAAACCGGCCAGCTCTACGGTTCTGTTGCTGCTCGTGACGTCGTTGAAATCCTGGCTGCCGAAGGCTTCAACATCGGCCGCAACCAGGTCGAGCTGAACACCCCGATCAAGGCTATCGGCCTGCACCAGGTGACCCTGCACCTGCATGCTGAAGTCGAGCTCTCGGTCGAACTCAACGTTGCCCGTTCGTCTGAAGAAGCCGAGCGCCAGGCCAAGGGCGAAAGCCTCACCTCCGCCGACGCCATCTACGGCGTTGACGAAGACGCTCTGCGTCCGGAAGACTTCTTCGATCCGGAAGCCGACATGGACGGCGAGGACGACCGCTAAGACCTTTCACGCCTTCGGGTGTGAGTTCATGGAAAAGCCCGGCCTTGCACCTGCAAGGCCGGGCTTTTTCGTTCTACACAACCGATTGTCTCAGGCAGGATCGACGCTCTTGTCGATCCGCACGACCACCGACATGCCGGGGGTCAGAAGACCTGCTGCTTCCTGCATGTCGTCAATCGTGATCCGGACCCCCATGCGCTGGGCGATCTTGACGAAGTTGCCGCTCGCATTGTCCGCCTTGATGACCGAGAATTCGGAGCCAGTCGCCGGCGAGAAGCGCTCGACCTTGCCCTTCAGTACGCGGCGATCCAGCGCATCGACCTGGATTTCAACCGGCTGACCCGCTGCCATGCGGGCGAGCTGGGTCTCCTTGAAATTGGCGATGATCCACACTTCATGTGGCACGACCGCCATCAACTGCGTACCGGCGGCCACATATTGGCCGACGCGGACGCCGACTTCGCCAAGCTTGCCCTCGCGGGGTGCGCGGATCTCGGTGTTGGACAGATCGATCTTCGCCAGTTCCACGGCGGCCTGTGCATTCGCCACGGCCGCTTCGAGCGAACCACGGTTGACGATGATCGTCTGCAGATCCTGGCGGGAGACTTCGACAGCGGCCTTGGCCTGGGCCATGGCGGCACGCGCGCGTTCCAGTGAGGCATGCGCCTGTTCCTGGGCACTGGTGGCCACGACACCGCTGCGGATCAGGCTATCCTGGCGGTCGGACTGGCTCTGGGCCTGTTCGAGGTCTGCATTGACCGAATCGACCGCGGCCTCACTGGAAGCGATGCGCGCCTGCGCGGCAGTCTCCTGCTGACGGGAGTTGTCGAGGGCTGCCATCTGGGTGGCAAGCGCTGCCTGCGCCTGAGCGAGCTTCTGGCGGTAGATGCGGTCATCGATGCGGGCCAGGAGCTGGCCCTTCTCGACGGTCTGATAGTCCTGTACCGGCACATCGACGACATAACCGCTGACCTGCGGGCTCAAAGTCGTGACGTATCCGCGGACATAGGCGTTGTCGGTCATTTCGACCGAACTCGTGAAGGGCGGCAGGCGCCACGCGTAAAGCACCAGGGATGTGCCAAGCAGGGCGCCGAGGATGATCAGGATGGTTGCGGGTGTGAATGTCTTCTTCAACATGACGGCGGTTCTTTCGACTTCAGGATTGAGGGACGTGTTCGACCGGCGCGATCTGCGACAAACGGATCCGGCGCCAGGCGAGATGGACGAGCAGCACGACGAGGGCTGCGGTCGTCACAAGGGAAATCAGCAGGAAGGTGTCGGTATAGGCGAGCACATAGGCCTCGCGTGTCACCTGCTGCGAAAGCATGGTCAGCCCTTCTGCGTTGAGGATTGTCGGGTCGGTGATGACCTTGCGATAAGCACCGGCCAGTTGGCTGACGCGCTGGGCGACATCCGGGCGGGTCAGCAGAATGTTCTCGACGAGGACGCTCGAGTGGAATTTCTCACGGATGGTGACGAAGGTCCCGAGTGCTGCCGTCGTCAACAAGGCTCCCGTGATCTGGGTGAAGAGAAAGATCACGATGAAGTTGACGATGTAGGCCGGGCCCTTCTGCAGAGCACTCGCAAAGCCCTTCGCCATCACCGGCGGCAGGAACATGGCTGCACCGAAGGCAATCATGCCCTGGCTCAGATACATCTGTTCCGGACGGGTCAGGTTGGTCGCAAGGCTGTCGAGATAGGCACCGCCTGCAATCAGCGAGAGCGCGATCACATGGGCAGTCTCCACGTAGCGCGAAGACATCAGTGCCATGCAGAGCAGCGCACCACCGACCGAGGCGAGCAGGACAAGCGCCCAGAGAACAAACTGCTGATCGTTGAGCAGACCAATCTGCTGGAAGAAGCTGACGGCCGTCGACGACTGCTCTGACGAGACGGCGCGGAAGACCAGAAGGACGGCTGCCATATGCAGATTGTCCTTCGAGAAGATCCAGCGGAAATCGAGCATGGGGTTGGTGCGGCGGGATTCGATCAGCGCTGTCATCGACAGGAAGAGGATCGCTGCGGCGAGCAGTGCGCCGAGCCACCAGGTCTCGAACCACCAGTAGAGGCGACCGAGCGTCAGGAAGACCGCCAGACAGCCGATCCCGACCGCCATCAGAAGGTAGGATGCAATATCGATGCGCTCGATCACCTTGGCGCGCGGCGGTGGCGTGAGCGGCAGAGCGAAGATGATTGCCATCGACACCAGCGCCAGTCCGACCTCCAGGGAGTAGAGGGCGTGCCAACCGTCGAGTTCCAAAAGCCCGGGGGAGATCATGCGTGCGAGCGGTGCCGAGAGCAGCGTGCCGAGAAGCGCAATGTTCAGCCCCTGGCTGAGCTTGCGTTGCAGCGGAAAGGCTTCCAGCACATACATGAAGCCGAGGGTGGAGATCGGGGCTGCGGCACAGCCGCTGATGAAGCGCACGACAAGCGCCGAGTGCAGGTCGTTGACGAACAGGTTCAGCGCCGAGGCCGCCACGAAGAGCAGGATGCTCCATTCCGCAAAGGGGCGCAGTCCGTATTGTGTCCGCACCTTGAAGAGCGCAATCGAGAGCGTGGCATAAGGCGCCATATAGGCTGCCGACAGCCATGCGGCTTCGGCCGCCGTGGCGGAGAACTCGCCCTGCAGCTGGAACAGGTTGGCATTAACGATATTCATCCCCAACCCCTGGGTGATGAACAGCAGAAGTCCGGAGGCCACATAGATCGCAGCCAGCCAGAGCGGCTTTGCCGGGGGAGCAGCCGGAGCAGCGGCTACAGGCGCCGGGGCATTGTCTGACGGCGCGGTGGTTTGGACGACGGTGCTCATGGCCGCACCTTGCCCTGGTCGAGATGCTGCAAATTGCGCATCAGCCGCCGGACAACGGAGAGTGCCACGTCGATGTCATCTTCCGAGATGTCGGTGGCAATCTGTCCTCTTAGATCGGTCGCGAGGACATGCATGCGTTCAAAGGCGAGCTTGCCCGCCGCCGTCATATCGATGCGCTTGGCACGACGGTCTGTTGCGTCTTCGGTCCGCACGATCAGGTCCTGACGCGCCATGCCATCAAGCACGCGCACCAGAGTCGGGGTCTCGATTTCGAGTTCCTCGGCCAGCTCCTTCTGAGTGAGCGGCCCACGGCGGGAGAGCGCAAACAGGGCGCGCGCCCGGGCCAATGTCAGCCCCTCCTCCCGCACGGCGGCGTCGAAGAAGGCCCTGAGCTTGCGGTTGAATGCCGACATCTCATCGAAAAGCTGTTCATTCCTGGACTCGCGAGACATGCGTCACGCCTCCTAATAATTAGGTTGCCATCTATATTGACCCTAATTAATTGACCCGCAGCGAAATTCAACGGCATACATGTGATGGCAGCCATGCGTTGACGGCATGGACGAAATCTGCGAGCGGGAACGCTGAGCAGGCACAAGGACGGAAGAGGCTGTGATGCGTGCCCGCTTGCAACGCATTTTTCCGGCTCAATCCTGCTGCTCGCTCTGCTAGAATAAAGCCCTTCGAGGCCGATTCGGTGAATGTCACAGTCAACCGAAAAGATCGGATCCTTGGGCTTTTTCTAAAGTTGACAGGGCGTGCCTGTGAATCAATGTGGGTTGCGCTGCGAGCCATTTCGCCGGCCCAGCTTCTCGCTATGGTGCAGCCACCGCCGACACACTGATTGGATGCGAACGAATGAATGATGCTGCGCGCAAACTGAGCCCGGTCCAATCGACCGAGCCGCTCTATCGGGAGGCTCCGAACAACATCGAAGCCGAACAGGCCTTGTTGGGGGCGATCCTCGTCAACAACGATGCCTTCTATCGCGTGTCGGACTTTCTCAAGCCCGAGCATCTCTACGAGCCGCTGCACCGGAAGATCTTCGAGGTCGCTTCGGAAATCATTCGCATGGGCAAGACGGCAAACCCCGTCACGATCAAGACCTTCCTGCCGGCCGACCAGAAGGTCGGTGATCTCACGGTCGCGCAATACCTCGCGCGTCTGGCTTCCGAAGCGGTCACGATCATCAATGCGGAAGACTATGGTCGCGCTATCTATGACCTCGCACTGCGCCGCTCGCTGATCCAGATCGGCGAGGATGTCGTCAACATTGCCTATGACGCGCCGCTCGACATGCCGCCGCAGGCGCAGATCGAAGATACCGAGCGCCGCCTCTTTGCGCTCGCCGAAAACGGTCGCTACGACGGCGGCTTCCAGTCCTTCTCGGACGCGGTTGCCCAAGCCGTCGACATGGCCGGGGCTGCCTTCGAGCGTGACGGCAATCTCTCCGGCATCTCGACCGGCATCATGTCTCTCGACGCCAAGATGGGCGGCTTGCAGCGGTCCGACTTGATCGTGCTTGCCGGTCGTCCGGGTATGGGCAAAACCTCGCTTGCCACCAACATCGCCTGGAACATCGCAGCCGCGTACGAACCCGAAGTGCTGCCCGACGGCTCGTTCAAGGCGAAGAACGGCGGCGTCGTCGGCTTCTACTCACTCGAAATGTCGGCCGAACAGCTCGCCACCCGTATCATGTCCGAGCAGACAGAAGTCTCCTCGTCGAAGATACGCCGTGGTGACATCACCGAGCACGAATTCGAAAAGCTCGTGGGCTTTTCCCAGACCATGCAGAAGGTGCCGCTGTTCATCGACCAGACCGGTGGTATCTCGATCGCGCAGCTCGCCGCGCGCGCTCGTCGTCTGAAGCGCCAGCGTGGCCTCGACTTCCTCGTCGTGGACTATATCCAGCTGATGACCGGTGCCGGCAAGGCGGGCGAAAACCGCGTGCAGGAAATCACCCAGATCACCACAGGCCTGAAGTCGCTCGGCAAGGAACTCGCCGTGCCGATCGTCGCGCTGTCGCAGCTCTCCCGTCAGGTCGAAAGCCGCGAAGACAAGCGCCCGCAGCTCTCCGACCTTCGTGAATCGGGCTCGATCGAGCAGGACGCCGACGTGGTGCTCTTCGTGTTCCGCGAGGAATACTACGTGAAGAACCTCGAGCCGCGCGATCTGGCCGATCCGAAATATCCGGAATGGGAAGCGCATATGGAAAAGGTGAAGGGCACAGCCGACGTGATCATCGCCAAGCAGCGTCACGGACCGACCGGTACCGTGAAACTCGCCTTCCAGTCGGAATTCACGCGCTTTGCGGACCTCGCCGAGCCGAGTTTCGTTCAATACGAAGAACCGTGAGATCAAAGGGCGCCCCGAGAGGCGCCCTTTTCTTTTCGTGACTAGAGCCCCGCAGTCCTCAAGAGCGCCACGGAGAAGACGCCGAGTGCAGCCGCAGGCAACAGGGACAGACGCAGGGCTGCTGCGGCAACCACCAGGCATCCGATCGTCTCCGGCCAGCCCGTTGCCAGCGCCGTCGGCGCGACCACGGCCATCAACACGGCAGGCGGCACGGTGGCGAGTGCCTTTTCGGCGCCGGCGCCCAGTTTCAATCTGCGCACCAGGAAAGCTCCTGACAGACGTGTGAAGACGGTGGCCGCCATCATGGCGAGGATTGTGGCAAGGGTTGCGGGATCGAGGCTCATGCCGCCTGCTCCTTCTGCCTAAGCGGAATGAAGGCCGCTCCAAGGCCGGCCAATGCGCCTGCGGCAATGTACCAGGCGCCCGGCACGAACGCGTGGACGGCAAGTGCCGCAAGCCCGCTTGCCGCCAGCACCAGACCGGTCTCCCTGCCCTTCCAGAAGCCGGTCAGCAGCACGATGAAGACCGCCGGAAAGGCAAAATCCAGACCATAGATGGTGATGTCTCCGATCAGCGCACCGAAGAGCGCGCCAGCCAGGCTCGACGCCACCCAGCCAAGGTAGAAGGGTAAGGCGAGCCCGAGATAGTAGGCTGGTGTCAGCACGGTCGACCTTGCCCGCGCCTCCGCCAGCGCCCAGTTCTCGTCCGCCATGATGAGCAGCGTCGGCAGCTTCTGCCAGGGGCGGAAGAGGCCGAGGCTGCGCTCCAGCGAGGCGCCCATCAGCACGTGGCGGAGATTGACAAGAAGGGCGGCAAAACCGAGCGCCGTCCAGGAGGCCGGATGGGTCCACAGATCCATGGCGACGAATTGCGAGCCACCGGCAAAGACCAGCGCGCTCATAAGCACGGTCTCCAGAGGCGACAAGCCGTTACCGGTGGCAACCGCGCCGAAGACGAAACCGATGGGGACTGCGGCGATGATCAAGGGAAGGATAGCGCGAAAGCCGTCAATGGCTTCGCGCCGGAAAACATGTTCTGGCATGGGACCTCCTGTTGGCGGAGGATCTAGCCGCTTCGAAGTGGCGCCGTCTTGAACGAAAGTGACTGATGTCAGCCGGCGCGAAATACGGCTGGGGTCAGCCCCGTGCGCGCCTTGAACTGGCGGGTCATATGCGCCTGATCAGCGAAACCACAGGCGGCTGCCGTGTCGGACGGGGTCGCACCCGAGCGCAGCAGATGGCGGGCATGGCGGATGCGCATATCCGTCTGGAAGGCATGCGGCGTGATGAAATACTGCTTGCGGAAGGCCCGGATCATGTGGGCGCGGCTGAGGTTGGCCACTTTCGCCAGCGTTTCGAGGCCGATCTCCTCATCGAAATGGGAAGCGATATGGTCGCGGACCCGGCGCATGGCGAGCGGTTCGCGGTGGTCAGGCGCGCGGATGATCTCGCTGCCGTGGCGGGCAAACATGGTGGCGAGCACGCAATACATGCTCTCCTCGCCCTCGAGCGCTGCGACCTCGCCGCTCTCGATCCGGCGATGGGCGAGGTTGAAGGCATTGGCGAGTTCTGGATCCGTGAGAAGCTGTCGACCGAAGCTCGGCATGCCATGGAAAGCCCTACCCGTCACGTCCTCGATGATGTCGGTCAGTAGCGCGACCTCGGGATAGATCATCCGGTAGCGATAGCCGTCGGGCGCACCGGGCTGGCCGTCATGGATCTCGCCCGGATTGATCAGGTAGAGCGCGCCGGGGCCCGTGTGTTCGCGCGTGCCACGAATGCTCGCCACCTGGCAGCCGACTTCGATGGCACCGATTGAAAAGGTGTCGTGCGAATGCGGCGAGAATTCATGGGTGATGAACGATGCCGTCAGGCATTCCATGTCGCTGAAGCGTCCGTCCCGCCAGAAGCGGGTTCGCTCCTTGCGTGAGACCGGATTGGCCTCGGCGGCCTCCTGCTGCGAAACACTGTGCATAGCAGCATAATATCGGGCCGCCGCATTTTCGTCTTGAAGAAAAGTGCTAGGGTCGGCGCATCGATCAACTGACCCGAAGCCTTCATGACAGACCGTTTCACCATTCTCGATGCGCCGGAGGAGTTTCTTTCGGCACCGCTGCGCCTGACCGTGGATCTCTCGGCGATCGCCGAGAACTGGCGAGAAATGGCACGCCGCTCGGGCAAAGCGCGGGCTGCTGCTGTCGTCAAGGCGGATGCCTATGGTCTCGGCATCGAGGATGTCGGCCAGGTGCTTTACCGGGCTGGTGCCCGCGACTTCTTTGTCGCCGTGCCGGCGGAAGGAGCGACACTCCGCCCCTATGCGCCCGAGGCCCGCATCTTCGTGCTCTCGGGCATCTGGCCCGGCCAGGAAGAGATCTTCTTCGAGAACGATCTGGTCCCCGTGATCGCATCGGAAGAGCAACTCGCGTTCTGGATGGCGGTGCTCACCGAGCGAGGCCCCTACCCTTGCGCCCTGCATGTCGATACCGGCTTCAACCGGCTCGGGCTGCCGATGGCCGACGCGCTGGCGCTGACCGACGATGTCTCGCGTCCGGCCAGCCTCGATCCCGTTCTCGTGATGAGCCATCTCGCCTGCGGCGATGATCCGTCTTCGCCGATGAACCGCCAACAACTTGAAAAATTCCGGGAGGTTAGCGCGGCTTTCGAAGGTGTTGATTCCAGTCTATCGGCCTCGGCCGGTATCTTCCTCGGCTCTGACTACCACTTTGATCTGACCCGGCCGGGCATCGCGCTCTATGGCGGCGAGGCGGTCAACGGCGCGAAAAACCCGATGCAGCCGGTGGTCAAGGCCGAGGCGCGCATCCTGCAGATCCGCGAGGCCAAGACGGGCGAAAGCGTCTCCTACGGCGCAACGCATGTGCTCAGCCGCGACAGCCGTCTCGCCGTAGCAAGCGTTGGCTATGCCGACGGCTATCTGCGCAATCTCTCCGGCTCCGGCATTCCCCTGCGCGACACCGGCCTGCCCGGCGCGTATGGCGTGATCGCCGGCAAGCGCGCTCCCGTCGTCGGGCGGGTCACCATGGACCTCACCATCTTCGACGTCACCGACCTGCCTGACAATGCGGTCCGCAGCGGCGACTACATCGAACTTCTTGGCCCCTCGATGCCGCTCGACGACGTCGCTCGCGCCGCCGGCACGATCGGCTATGAGATGCTGACGGGGCTTGGTCTGCGCTACGAGCGCATCTACCTCGAGGGGGAAGACTGAGGTCTGGCGCGGGCGGATTTGTTCTGCTATTGTTCCGGCCAATGGAGCATCCAATGACTGAAGAACATCCAGCTCACTCGACTGTGCAGCTAGAGCTCGAACCAGACGAATCCGCATTCATTGAGCGGCAGGTCAGCAACGGCGCCTATGCTTCCGCCGAGGACATGCTGCGCGCGGGTCTGCGCCTGCTGGCCCAGAACGAGCGTCAAGAGCGGATTGCAGAACTTCGGTCGATGATCGATGAAGCCGATCAATCCGTCGAGGCTGGGGACTTCAAGGAATTTTCGAATCCGGGCGACCTCACTGCCTTTATCGTCGCCGAAGCGAAAGCACGAAGGTGAACAGCAGTTTTGGTCGACGCTATCGACTGTCGCCCCAAGCCGTCGAGGATTTGATCCAGATCTACAATTACCTCTATGAGCGAAGCCCTGTTGCGGCCGAGCGATTCACCCGCGATATCGAGCAGAAGATCACAGACCTTGCAGGATCCCGAAATCCCGGGGTCTCGCGTGACTGGCTGAAACCCGGCCTGCGCGCATTTCCCTATCGCCGCCGCTGCATCTACTTCCGTATCGTCGCAGATACTCTTGTGGTCCTCCGCATCGCGCATGGACGACAAGACATCACGTCCGATACCTTCCCTGAAAGTGACGACTGAATGGCCAAAGCCAAAACCCAATTCATCTGCCAGAACTGCGGCACGGTACATTCCCGCTGGGCGGGCAAATGCGACGGATGCGGCGAGTGGAATACCATCGTCGAAGAAGACCCCATGGGCGGGATCGGATCCGGTCCCGGCAAGGCACCGAAGAAGGGCCGGCCCGTCACGCTCACCTCGCTGTCCGGCGAGATCGAGGAAGCGCCGCGTATTCCGACCGGCATGGACGAACTCGACCGTGCCACCGGCGGCGGTTTTGTGCGTGGCTCGGCGGTTCTCATCGGCGGTGATCCCGGCATCGGAAAGTCGACGCTCCTGATGCAGGCGGCAGCAGCCCTGTCGCGGCGCGGCCATCGCGTCATCTATGTCTCGGGCGAAGAGGCCGTGGCGCAGGTTCGGCTGAGGGCACAGCGCCTCGGGGCCGCCGATACCGACGTGCTGCTGGCCGCCGAAACCAATGTCGAGGACATCCTCGCCACCGTTTCCGAAGGCAAGCGGCCAGATCTCGTCATCATCGATTCGATCCAGACGCTGTGGAGCGATACGGCCGACAGTGCGCCGGGCACCGTCACCCAGGTGCGCACCGGCGTGCAAGCGATGATCCGCTATGCCAAGCAGACCGGGGCCACCATGGTGCTGGTCGGCCATGTCACCAAGGAAGGCCAGATTGCCGGCCCTCGTGTGGTCGAGCATATGGTCGATGCCGTCCTCTATTTCGAAGGCGATCGTGGCCATCATTACCGCATCCTGCGCACGGTGAAGAACCGCTTCGGACCGACGGACGAGATCGGCGTCTTCGAAATGTCCGACAAGGGTCTGCGTGAAGTCGCCAACCCTTCCGAACTCTTTCTCGGCGAGCGCAACGAGAAAGCCCCCGGGGCTGCCGTCTTCGCCGGCATGGAAGGCACGCGCCCTGTGCTCGTCGAAGTCCAGGCGCTGGTGGCAGCAACCTCGCTCGGCACACCGCGTCGTGCCGTGGTCGGCTGGGATTCCTCACGCCTCGCCATGATTTTGGCGGTATTGGAGGCGCATTGCGGTGTACGGCTTGGGCAGCATGACGTCTATCTGAACGTCGCCGGCGGCTACCGGATCAGTGAACCGGCAGCCGACATGGCGATTGCTTCGGCTCTGGTTTCATCGCTGGCCGGTCTTGCCCTTCCGGCCGATTGCGTCTATTTCGGCGAAGTCAGCCTGTCAGGGGCCGTGAGGCCGGTGGCCCACACGGCCCAGAGGCTGAAAGAGGCGGAAAAGCTTGGTTTCTCCGCCGCGGTCTTGCCGGCTGCCTCGCCGGACCTTCCCAAAGGTTCGAAGGGCAAATGGAGGGAAGTGGACAGCCTTCCCGATCTCGTGGCGCGGATCGCCGGTTCCCGGCTGAAAGCCCCCACGGATCAGGAGGATGGTTGATCCGGTCCGACGCGTGTGACCCACGCGTTCCGGCGGTATCGCGGTGACATCAATGCCGGCTTTTGCCGGTGGCCCTGGAGTTGGAATTTATGCCCATCACAATTTTCGACGGTATCGTCATCGGCGTCGTCCTGTTTTCAGCGGTGCTGGCGATGGTGCGCGGCTTTTCGCGTGAAGTGCTCTCCATCGCAAGCTGGGCAGGCTCCGTCGCGGCCGCCTATTATCTCTATCCGCTGCTCGTCCCCTATCTGATGAACTATACCAGCGACGAGCGCATCGCGCTTGCCGGCTCGGCGGGCATCATCTTCCTGATCGCCCTGATCATCATCTCCTTCATCACCTCGCGCATCGCCGATTTCATCATCGACAGCCGCATCGGCGCGCTCGACCGGACGCTCGGCTTCCTGTTCGGTGCTGCCCGTGGCCTGCTTCTGCTGGTCGTCGCCGTCGCCTTCTGGAACTGGCTGATCGATTTCCGCCAGCGTCCCGACTGGGTCAACGAATCCAAGTCGAAGCCCTTCCTCGATTCGCTGGTTCTCAAGCTGGAAGCGGTTTTGCCTGAGGATATCGAGCCGCAGATCCGCGAACGTATCCTTGGCCGCGAAGACACCGAAGCGGGCACCGCTGGCGAGACGGCACCTGCCGAACAGGCGCCTGCCGACCAAGCCCCGGCCGAACAGGCTCCGGCCCCGAGCAACTGATCGTTTCGCGGCCAACAGCCGCGCGACCTTAAGACAAGACAGACGCCGCCGGATCGGGACAGACCGGCGGCTTCCCTGTTCAAAGCATACCACCCGCGTCTGTCCCCGGAGCAAAGGCCCTCGCCATGAAGCAGATCAGCCCTTCTTACGTCGTCTATGGCAATCAGGACGACAAGTTCCATGAAGAATGCGGCGTGTTTGGTATCCTCGGCCATCCGGATGCGGCAACGCTGACGGCGCTCGGCCTGCATGCACTCCAACATCGTGGCCAGGAAGCAGCCGGTATCGTCTCCTTCGACGGGCGGCAGTTCTACACCGAAAAGCATATGGGTCTGGTTGGCGATCACTACACCAACCCGGTGACGCTGGCGAAGCTGCCGGGGCCGCAGGCGATCGGCCACACCCGCTACTCGACGACAGGCGAAGTGGCGCTTCGCAACGTGCAGCCACTGTTTGCCGAACTGGAAGAAGGCGGCATCGCCATTGCCCATAACGGCAACTTCACCAACGGGCTGACGCTCCGCCGCCAGATTATCGCCACCGGCGCGATCTGCCAGTCGACCTCCGATACCGAAGTCGTGCTGCATCTTATCGCCCGTTCGCGCCACGCTTCGACCACCGACCGTTTCATCGATGCCATCCGCCAGATGGAAGGTGGCTATGCGATGATCGCGCTCACCCGCACCAAGCTGATTGCAGCCCGCGACCCGATCGGCATCCGGCCACTGGTCATGGGTGATCTCGACGGCAAGCCGATCTTCTGTTCGGAGACTTGTGCGCTCGACATCATCGGCGCCAAGTTCGTGCGCGATGTGAAGAACGGTGAAGTGATCATTTGCGAAACGCAGCCTGATGGCTCTGTGACCATCGAATCCCGCATGCCGGCGCGTCCGCAGCCGGAGCGCGTCTGCCTGTTCGAATATGTCTATTTCGCCCGTCCCGATTCGGTCGTCGCCGGCCGCAACGTCTACACGACCCGCAAGAGTGCCGGCATGAACCTCGCGCTCGAAGCGCCTGTAGAAGCCGATGTCGTCGTGCCGGTTCCGGATGGCGGCACGCCGGCGGCTCTCGGCTATGCGCAGCAGAGCGGCATTCCCTTCGAATACGGCATCATCCGCAACCATTATGTCGGTCGTACCTTCATCGAGCCGACGCAGCAGATCCGCGCTTTCGGCGTGAAGCTCAAGCACTCGGCCAACCGGGCGATGATCGAGGGCAAGCGCGTCGTGCTGGTCGACGATTCCATCGTCCGCGGCACGACCTCGCTGAAGATCGTGCAGATGATCCGCGATGCCGGTGCCAAGGAAGTGCATATCCGTGTCGCCTCCCCGATGATCTTCCATCCTGATTTCTACGGCATCGACACACCGGATGCCGAGAAGCTGCTTGCCAACCAGTATCTCGGCATCGAGGCCATGGCGAAGTATATCGGCGCTGACTCGCTTGCCTTCCTGTCGATCGACGGCCTCTACAAGGCGGTCGGCGGCAAGCCGCGTGATCCTGCCAATCCGCAGTTCACCGACCACTATTTCACCGGCGACTACCCGACGCGCCTCGTCGACAAGGAAAGCGAGAAGCCGGGCCGCAAGGAAAGCATGCTCGCCGCCAACGGCTGAGCTCCAGAGCAGGTCCAGCAAAAGTCCGCCAGCGGCTTTGCGTCCGGACTGCGTTAAAACAAGGAGATAGAGCATGTAATCCGGCCTAAGCCGGACATGCTCTAGGGATACAGGACAGATCATGACCATCGACCTCAAGGGCCGGATTGCGCTCGTCACCGGCGCCTCGCGCGGTATCGGCTATTTCACCGCGATCGAACTGGCCAAGGCCGGCGCCCACGTCATTGCCTGTGCCCGCACGGTAGGCGGCCTGGAAGAGCTTGACGATGCGATCAACGCCGTCGGCGGCACCGCAACGTTGGTGCCCTTCGACCTCTCGGACATGGCCGCGATCGACCAGCTCGGCGGTCACATCTTCGAGCGCTGGGGCAAGCTTGACATCGCCGTTCTGAATGCCGGCGTTCTCGGCGTCATCTCGCCGATCGGCCATGTCGAGGCGAAGGTCTTCGACAAGGTCATGACGATCAACGTCACCGCCACATGGCGGCTGATCCGCTCGCTGGAGCCGCTGCTGGTCAAATCGGATCAGGGCCGCGCGTTGATCCTGTCTTCGGGTGCCGCCCACAAGTGCCGCCCGTTCTGGGGGCCCTACTCCGCCTCCAAGGCCGCCGTCGAGGCGCTGGCCCGCACCTGGGCCGCCGAGACCCAGCGTCTCCCGCTGCGCGTCCTCTCCGTCGATCCCGGTGCCACCCGCACCGCCATGCGCGCCCAGGCCATGCCGGGGGAAGATCCGGCCACTCTGCCGCATCCTTCGGAAGTCGCGGCCAAGCTTCTGCCGCTCGTCGGCCCGGACCAGACGGAAACCGGCAGGCTTTACCAGCTGCGCGAAGGCAAGATCGTCGACTACCGGATGCCGGAGTAAGGCCTGCAGGATCGTGCCTGCGGCCTCATGGTCGTCAATTGTCAGGACTTAAGCATGGCCCCCAGAGACTTTGCCGCCTATGCCTATCTGTCTCTAGCCTGGGGCCTCTCCTTCCTGTTGTTGCTGCACGTCGTCGATGCCTTCGGCTGGATCGGTGCAGTTACCTTTCGATGCTTCATCGCAGGCGCCCTGCTTTATGCGATTGCGCTGATGATGCGGCGCAGGCTGGATTTTAGCGCCGGCTGGCTGCCCTTCACGATCGTTGGCGCCACGACCGTGGCCGGACAGTTGATCGGGCTCTCCTATGCGACACCGCTGATCGGAACGGCCATGGCCGCGATCTTCGTTGCCTCGATCCCGCTCTTCTCGATGGTCATCGCACAGCTCTGGGGACTGGAGCGCATTACGCCGACGCGCGTGCTCGGTCTGGTGCTCGGGACGATCGGAATCATGATGCTGGTCGGCTTTCCGGCCGTGCCTGTCACCGGCGCCTTCCTGCTCGGCTGCTTCGCGATGATTGGCTCGACCTTCTCGGCGGCCTTCGGCAGCAATTACGCGAGCCGGTATCTCGCCGACACCGGACCGTGGGAAGTCACCACCGGCTCCTTCATCGCTGGCGGCATCCTGACGCTGCCGCTTCTGTGGTTCGTGCCGGTGCCCGGCACGCCTGCCACCATCGATTACGTCTATCTGCTGGCCCTCGCCGCATTGATGAGCGCCCTCACCTATGTGCTCTATTTCGGGCTTGTCAAAAGCATCGGGGCAACCGCTGCGATCAGCGTGGAATTTGCCGTGACGGTGGTGGCGGTTCTGGTGGGTGGTCTGGTGCTCGACGAACCGCTGACCGTGCTTCAGCTCTGCGGCGGGGCCGTCATCATCATCGGATGTGCGCTGGTACTCGGGCTCGTTCGCCTGCCGCGGGCTGCCGCCTGATCAGCTGCTGCGGCGACGGATGCGGGCGAGCGAACGACGCGGCGCGCCGACAGCGAGCGCCAGCGTCTCGACTGTTTCTTTGAGCAGGATCGTCGGCTCATAGAGGCGGACGCAGTTTCGACCATCCGCCTTCGCCCGATAGAGAGCGGCATCCGCCCCGGCCAGCAGCGTGTCGAGGTCCATGCCGCGTGCATTGGCCTCGCTGACGCCGATGCTGACGGTGACATGCAGGGCAGAAGGCCCGGCGATGATCATGTCGGCGATGGCGAGACGCAGATTTTCCGCAACAGCAACCGCCTTTTGCGCACTCATGCGCGGCATGAGACAGCCGAACTCCTCGCCCCCGATGCGGGCAAAGAGCCAGCCCTTCGGCATGCGCTGTTCGATTGCGCGGGAGAAGGCGAGCAGAACCTGATCGCCAGCGGCATGCCCGTAGGTGTCGTTGACCGCCTTGAAGTGGTCGATATCGAGCAGCAGCAGGCTCGCGCCGCCCTCCTCCTGCTGCAGAACCTGATTGGCCTGCGTGACGAAGGTGCGTCGGTTGGCGAGATTGGTCAGCGGATCCCGTTCGGATGCCAGGCGGTAGCGAAGCTCGTCACGTTCTTTCGCCAGCATCAGCAGGGCAACCAGCGACAGCACGATCATCATGGAGTTTGCCAGAACGACAAAGGCAAACCAGGGCGCGGTGGACCCATCGGCGGCGTAAGCCGGCCCAACGAAAATGGAGAGCGGAGCCGGGGCCAGCCACACCACGCCGCGAATGACATTGGCGAGTGCCGCGAGCGACCTTGAAGGTAGCGGTTCCGGCTTCGCCTTGCGCATCATTTCGCCTGCCGTGAGGAAGCAGTAGGCTGCCACCAGGAAGCCGAGCACGCAGGTCCGGACAGTGATCGATTCATGGAGGATGGGCATGAACCAGAGAACAGCCCAGATCACCAGACCAACCGATGCCTTGAGGATGGAGACACGTCCACCTTCAAAGGCGACCACCGCCTGCCAGTAGAAACCGACAGCAAGTACGCCGAGGCCGAGACCCAGACCGGAGGACAAGATCAGAGGCAGTGTCTCGCGCGCGGCATGTAGCAGCATGGCGGCACAGGCCGCCACACCGGCGGCCACCAGCAACGGCATGATCCGGCTGCCGCGATTGCGAAACCACATGAATATCGTCACCACCGTCGAGATCAGTGTGATCAACGCGTGGACAATCATGATGGTAGGCAGATGCAGGCTGTGGTCCATGCCGAAGATCATCTCCGAGGGCGGGGGAATGCCTCGCTAGAATTGGGGGAGTTATCTTGAAAAAGACTTAACCCGAAGCGTGACTATCCACAGTTGCCACCTGGCGTGTGGCCTATTCCGGCACGATGGCATGTGCCCTTGACCAAAATCGCGACGCGCGCCATAACAGCGCCCATGAAAACGAGCCTCTGCATCATTTGCGGGATCATTATTCGCTAGCGCTTCGCTGGCCTGGCCGTTTTCGTCTCCTGCATAGACCCAGATGACAAACGACCCGGTCCAGCCGGGTACCATTCGTTCTGGGAGTTTCTCATGGCCGGCGGCCTCAAGCTTTACAACACGCTCACACGCGACAAGGTCGATTTCGAGCCGATCGACCCGGACAATGTGCGCCTGTATGTCTGCGGACCGACCGTCTATGACTTCGCCCATATCGGCAATGCGCGCCCCGTCATCGTCTTCGACGTGCTCTATCGCCTGCTGCGCCACACCTATGGGGCGGACAAGGTCACCTATGTCCGCAACATCACCGACGTGGACGACAAGATCAACGCACGCGCCTTGCGCGATTTCGGCGGACAGATCGCCGATGGTTCGATGAGCCTCAACGAGGCGATCCGGGCTGTCACCGGCAAGACGGAGAGCCAGTTCCACGAAGACGTGGCCTCGCTCGGCTGCCTGAAGCCGACCGTCGAGCCGCGGGCTACCGACAATATTCCGCAGATGATCACGATCATCCAGCGGCTGCTCGATATGGGGCACGCCTATGTCGCCAGTGGTTCGGAAGGCCACGAAGTGCTGTTTTCCACCGCCTCGATGGCGGATTACGGCATGCTGTCGAAGCGCAAGCTTGAGGACCAGCAGGCGGGCGCCCGCGTCGCCGTCGAAAGCCACAAGATGAACCCGGCTGACTTCGTGCTATGGAAACAGTCTGCAGACACTGAACCCGGCTGGCCGGCGAGCTTCACTTTCGAGAAGACGACCACGCCGATCTATGGCCGTCCCGGCTGGCATATCGAATGCTCCGCCATGGCCGACCGCTATCTGTGGGAAGAGATCAAGGATCGCCTTTCGCCAAAGGCAAAGTCAAAGCCGCACCAGTTCGACATCCATGGCGGCGGGCTCGACCTGATCTTCCCGCACCACGAAAACGAGATCGCCCAATCCTGCTGCGCCTTCGACAACGACCTGATGGCCACCGTCTGGATGCATAACGGCTTCCTGCAGGTCGAGGGCCGCAAGATGTCGAAGTCGGACGGCAATTTCGTCACGATCAACGAGTTGGTGGCGACGGAAAAATTCGGCGGGCGGAAGTGGCCGGGTGAAGTTCTGCGGCTTGCGATGCTGATGACGCACTATCGCGAGCCGATTGATTTCTCGGTGAAGCGGCTGGAGGAAGCAGAACGCCTGCTGGCAAAATGGCCGGCGGGTGATCCCGGCGATGTGGCGCCGGATGCTTCCGTCCTTGAAGCCCTTGCAGACGACCTGAACACGGTCGCAGCCGTTCAGGCGGTCCATGCGCTGGCCCAGGCGGCAAATGCCGATCCGTCGAAGCTGCCGCTGTATGTCGCCTCGGCGGCCCTTCTCGGTGTTGCGCCGAAGAAGGCCGAAGTCAGCGACGACCTCTCCGCCGCCGTTCAGGCGCTGGTCGACATGCGGCTCGAAATGCTGAAGGCGAAGAACTTTGCCGAGGCCGACCGGATCCGCGACGAACTTGCCGCCAAGGGCATCCAGCTCAAGGACGGCAAGGACAAGGAGACCGGCGAGCGGGTCACGACCTGGGAGGTCAAGCGGTAGGATGGTTTTGGCTGCAGCGGAATGAGGACGAACAGATGAGCGAGACCCATAGCGGCGGCTGCCAATGCGGCGCGATCAGGTTCCAGGCGTCGAAGCTGGGACGGCCGTCGATCTGTCATTGCCGCATGTGCCAGAAACATTTCGGCTCCTTCTTCGGCGCCTTCGTCACCGCTGATCAAGCGCATCTGACCTGGACGCGCGGACAACCGATGCTCTACCGCTCCTCGTCCAAGGTGAAGCGCGGGTTCTGCGGCAAATGCGGCACGCCGCTTTCCTATCATCACCCAAACGGGGTGGAACTTGCGATCGGCGCCTTCGACCATCCGGAGAATTTCGAACCGCAGGTTCAGGTGAACCACCAGAAGCGCCTGCCGTGGATCGATCAACTCTTCGAGAAGCCCGCCTATTCCAGCCCTGCGATGGAGGAGTTTTTTGCCTCGGTCGAGAGCTTCCAGCATCCCGATCACGATACGCCTGCATGGCCGCCGGAGGATGAACGATGACCCGTCAGGTGCATTCCGGCGGCTGCCAGTGCGGCGCGATCCGCTACAAGATCGCGGGCGAACTCGGCTATCCGCATATCTGCCACTGCCGCATGTGCCAGAAGGCGAGCGGCAATGTCTTCATGGCGCTTGCCGGCTCCCGGCAGGAGGATTTCCTGCTGATGCGCGGCGAGCCGAGCTGGTTCCAATCATCAGACCCTTGCGGGCGCGGCTTCTGCAAGGACTGCGGCACGCCGCTGTTCTTCCGCACGAAGGGTTCGCCCTATATCAGCGTGACAATCGGCAGCCTCGACAAGCCGGAACTCGCAGAGCCCATCTCGCAGGACGGCGTCGAGAGCCGGGTGCCCTATTTCGACAGACTTTTCGGCCTGCCCGAGAAGCAGACCGACCGTTCGGACCTTCCGGCGGGCAATGCCGGGATCGCAGCCACCTCACGGCAGCATCCCGATCACGATACGGTGGCCTGGCCACCGAAGAGGACATGACATGACGAAAGAGTTGCGCGGCTTTTATCCTGAGATCGAACCCTATGAGACCGGCATGCTCGATGTCGGCGACGGTCACCAGATCTATTGGGAACGCTTCGGCACCAAGGGCGCCAAGCCGGCCGTCTTCCTGCATGGCGGTCCGGGTGGGGCCATCAGCCCTACACAGCGACGTCTCTTCGATCCCGCCCTCTACGACGTGATCCTGTTCGACCAGCGCGGCTGCGGCAAATCCACACCGCATGCCTCGATCGAGGCCAACACCACCTGGCACCTCGTGGCCGATATCGAACGTCTGCGCGAACTGATGGGCGTCGAGACATGGCTCGTCTTCGGTGGCTCCTGGGGCTCGACGCTGGCGCTCGCCTATTCCGAGACGCATCCCGAGCGGGTGTCAGAACTGGTGCTGCGCGGCATCTACACGCTGACCCGTGCGGAGCTCGACTGGTACTACCAGTTTGGCGTCTCCGAGATGTTCCCGGACAAGTGGGAGCGCTTCATTGCCCCGATCCCGGAAGAAGAGCGTCACGAGATGATGGCTGCCTATCGCCGGCGCCTCACGGGCACCGACCGCGAGGAACAACTGCGCTGCGCCGTTGCCTGGAGCACCTGGGAAGGCGAGACCATCACGCTTCTGCCTAATCCTGATTATTCCGACCACTTCTACGACCCGGAATTCGCATTGGCCTTTGCGCGCATCGAGAACCACTTCTTCGTCCATGCCGGCTGGCTGGAAGAAGGACAGTTGCTGCGCGATGCATACAAGCTGAAGGACATACCGGGCGTGATCATCCATGGCCGCTATGACATGCCCTGCCCGGCCAAGTATGCATGGGCTCTGCACAAGGCCTGGCCGAAGGCGGATTTCCATCTGATCGAAGGGGCGGGCCACGCCTATCTCGAGCCTGGCATTCTCGACCAGCTGATCCGGGCGACGGATCGGTTTGCGGGGAAGAACTGAAGTAAAGACTGCCCCTCACCCTACCCTCTCCCCGCAAGCGGGGAGAGGGGGCGCAAGCGGTGCCGCATCGCCCTTCTCCCCGCCTGCGGGGAGAAGGTGGCGGCAGCCGGATGAGGGGCCGATATCACCGAGTTGTCCAAGGATTGCATCATGACGCTTGAAAAGATCACCCTGTTCGACACGACACTGCGCGACGGCCAGCAGACGCCGGGCGTTGATTTCTCGGTCGAGGACAAGATCGCGATTGCGGCCATGCTGGACGAGTTCGGCATCGACTTCATCGAGGGCGGTTATCCCGGGGCGAACCCGACGGACACGACGTTCTTTTCCAGGAAGCGCACGCAAAAGGCCGGCTTCGTCGCCTTTGGGATGACCAAGCGCGCCGGCATCTCCGCCTCTAATGATCCGGGCCTGAGCCAGCTCATCCAGTCGAAGGCGGATGCCGTCTGTCTGGTCGCCAAGAGCTGGGACTATCATGTGAAGGTCGCGCTCGGCTGCACCAACGAGGAAAACCTCGAAAGCATCCGCGACAGCGTCAAGGCCGTGGTCGAAGCGGGCAAGCTTTCCATGGTCGACTGCGAGCACTTCTTTGATGGCTACAAGGCCAATCCTGACTATGCCCTCGCCTGCGCCAAGGAGGCTTACGACGCCGGCGCGCGCTGGGTCGTGCTCTGCGACACCAATGGCGGCACGCAGCCGCCAGAAATCCGGGACATCGTTTCGGCCGTCATCGCCTCCGGCATCCCCGGCTCCTCGCTCGGCATCCACGCGCATAACGACACCGGGCAGGCGGTTGCCAATTCACTCGCCGCCGTCGAGGCCGGCGTGCGGCAGATCCAGGGCACGCTGAACGGCATCGGCGAACGCTGCGGCAATGCCGATCTCGTCACCATCATCCCGACGCTCTGTCTGAAGGAGACGTATTCCTCGCGCTTCGAGACCTCGATCGATCGCGAGAAGCTGGTTGGCCTGACGCGCCTGTCGCGCGCCTTCGACGAGTTGCTCAACCGCTCGCCCAACCACCAGTCGCCCTACGTTGGCGGCTCGGCCTTCGCCACCAAGGCCGGCATCCATGCCTCGGCACTTCTGAAAGATCCGAAGACCTACGAGCATGTGGAGCCGGAAAGTGTGGGCAATTTCCGCAAGGTCATGGTGTCGGACCAGGGTGGCAAGGCGAATTTCCTCAACGAGTTGAAGCGTCGCGGCATCACGGTTGCCAAAGACGATCCGAAGCTCGACACGCTGATCTCGGTCGTCAAGGAGCGGGAAGCCTCGGGCTATGCCTATGAAGGGGCCGATGCCAGCTTCGAATTGCTGGCGCTGAAGACGCTCGGCACTGTGCCGGAATTCTTCGCCGTCGAGAGTTTCCGCGTCATGGTCGAACGTCGTTTCGACAGCCATGGCCGGCTGAAAACAGTCTCGGAGGCCGTGGTCCGGGTGATCGTCGATGGCGAAACCGTCATGTCGGTTGCGGAAGGCGATGGTCCGGTCAATGCGCTCGACATCGCGCTGCGTAAGGATCTCGGCAAATACCAGTCCGAAATCCTCGACTTGGAGCTGGCGGACTACAAGGTCCGCATCCTCAACGGCGGCACCGAGGCCATAACCCGCGTGTTGATCGAGTCCACCGATGCGACAGGCGCCCGCTGGTGGACGGTGGGCGTGTCCGAGAACATCATCGACGCCTCCTTCCAGGCCCTGATGGACTCGATCGTCTACAAGCTGATGAAAAACCGCGAACTTGCGGGCCAGATCGCGGCGGAGTGAGATCGGCCGCGCGCAAATCATCGGCCCGGCTGAACGATGCTTCACAGAAATGAATTGGCGCCTGCAACCCTGCGGGCGTAATCCCGTTTCCAAGCATAACAAAAGTCAGGAAACACCATGGCCGACGTCTCCGCTCCTGCCGAGAACCGGGACAGCCTGAATGGCTTTCTCTTTGCGCTCTCGGCCTATCTCCTGTGGGGCTTCCTGCCGCTCTACATGAAGGCGCTCGCGCATATCTCGCCGGCGGAGGTGATCGCGCATCGCATTCTCTGGTCGATCCCGGTCGCCGGCCTTCTCCTGATCATCCTCAAGCGCACCGATGAGTTGAAGAAGGCGATGCGCAATCCGCGCATGCTCGGCATGGCCGCCGTCACTGCGACGCTGATCAGCGTCAACTGGGGCATCTATGTCTGGGCAATCGGAACCGGCCATGCGCTGGACACTGCACTCGGCTATTTCATCAACCCGCTGTTTTCGATCCTGATGGGTGCGGTCCTCCTGAAGGAAAAGCTGAAGAAGACCCAGATCGCGGCCCTGGCGCTCGTTGTGCTCGCCGTGGTGATCCTGACCGTCGAAGCGGGCCGACTGCCGGTGGTGGCGCTGGCGCTCACCTTCTCCTGGGGCTTCTATGCCTTCTTCCGCAAGACATTGCCGATCGGGCCGAACCAGGGCTTCCTCCTGGAAGTGCTGCTGCTCTCGCCGATCGCGCTCGGCTATCTCGTCTATCTCAACTTGCAGGGCGGCGGGCATTTTCTGATGGGCAACATGACCGATACGATCCTGCTCGCCTCGGCGGGGCTGGTGACGGCGGTGCCGCTGATCCTCTATGCCAATGGCGCCAAGCTGTTGCGCCTCTCGACCATCGGCATCATGCAGTATATCGCGCCGTCGATGATCTTCATCACCGCCGTGTTCGTTTTCAACGAACCCTTCAGCATGGCGAAGGCTGTCGCCTTCCCGCTCATCTGGTCGGCACTGGTGATCTATACGCTGCCGATGCTTCGGCAGCGCTGATCGCTTCGTCTCAAAGCTTTGAGATTGTCTCCGGGTCGCCTTCGGGCGCTCCGGTCTCGGCCCAACGCTTTTCGATCGCCGGCACGATATCCTCGATCCTGTCGATAACCAGCGGCCGCACGAGATGGGCCGTGTGGATGAAGCCGGAGGCAGACATGTGGTCGACGAGCTCCAGCATCGGCTTCCAGAAGTCATTCACATTGGCAAAGACCATCGGCTTGGCGTGACGGCCAAGCTGGCCCCAGGTCATGATCTCGACGATCTCCTCCAGAGTACCAATGCCGCCGGGCAGCGTCACGAAGGCATCCGAGCGCTCGAACATGGCGTGCTTGCGCTCATGCATGTCCTTGGTGATGATCAGTTCGTTGAGCTGGCCGAGCGAATGGCGCGTCGCTTCCATATCGACGAGGAATTCGGGTATGATGCCCGTCACGTGACCGCCGGCTGACAAAACGCCCGAGGCAACTGCCCCCATGATGCCCTTGGTGCCGCCGCCATAAACCAGGCGGAGGTTGTTTTCGGCCAGCGCGCGGCCGAAATTGCGGCCTGCTTCCATGAAGGCGGGATCGCGTCCGGGCTGAGAGCCGCAATAGACGCAGACGGATCGAATCGGGGTTTTCTGTTCGCTCATACGGGGCAAAAAACAGGCTCGCCCGCTGAAGGTCAACAAAATTGGCTGAAAACCCTTGTCCGGCCGGGTGGATTGATCCATCGCCGCTTGTCGATTCATCGGGTTGACGCTAGCAATTCCAAGGGAATGGCGGCTGTTCCGCCGGGAGACTTGAGAAATGAAGAACCGTGCCCTCTGGGTGGTCCTGCTGGTCCTTGCCATCGTCAGCCTGCTGATGGTGTTCGTCATCATGCCGCGGCTCAACACGCCGACGGCCGATCTGCCGACGGTGAACGCGGCCGCCGATGCTGCGAAGTCCGCAGCCGACCAGGTCCAGGCCACTGCCGAGACCGCAGCCGCCGATGTCGCCGCAACGGCAGCAGAGAAGATGGATCGCCTGAAGAGCGAGGCGGTGAAGGCCGTCGACGGCATCTCGGCGCTGTTTGCCGATGGCCGCACGCCAGGCATCGAGGCCTATTCGGCAGCCAAGACGCTGGCCCAGGGCGCACTCGAGGCTCTTTCGACCATCGATATTCCAGAGGGGCTGGATACGGCCGTAATGGATGGCATCAAGGCGGTTCAGGCTGATGCCGCGCTAGCGCTGGCGCTCGTGCAGAAACTGCCTGCCGACCCTGCCCAGGCAGCCAACATGGTCGCGTCGATCAAGGACGCGCTTCTCGGCAAGCCGGTCGCTCCGGCACCGGTGGCGGAGGCTCCTGCTGATGCTGCGCCGCGTTTCGACATCCTGCGCGTCGAGCCGGATGGTTCGACCGTCATTGCCGGCAATGCAATCCCCGGCGCCAAGGTTGAAATCCTCAATGGCAACGAGGTCATTTCCTCGCAGACCGTCGACGGCACGGGCGATTTTGCAGCCGTGCTCGATCAACCGCTGGCACCTGGCGACCACTCGCTGCAGATCCGCGCCACGGCCCCCGATGGTAATGTCGTGACCTCGGAAGAAGTCGCAACGATTTCCGTGCCGGAAGGTGGCAAGGGCGAGCTGCTCGCCATGGTGTCGAAGCCGGGCGAAGCGAGCCGCATGATCACGCTTCCCGGCTCTGACAATGCGTCCACTACGGCGCCTGCACAGACTGCGGCAGCAACCACGCCCGCGACGGCTGGCGGCGTCACCCTGCCGGAACTTCCGGCTGCGGCGAGCGAACTTGCGACCTCTGCACCCGTCATGCCCGGCAGCGCGGAGACTGCGGCTGCCCCTGCCAACCAGCCGACGACCGAGACCCCGGCGTCGCTTCCGGGCGCCACAGAGGTTCAGGTTACCGCCGTCGAGATCGAGGGCGACCGCATCTTCGTGGCCGGAAAGGCACCGGCCGGTGCCACCGTGCGCGGCTTTGCCGACAAGGCCGTGATCGGTGAGGCCGTCAGCGACACGAGCGGCAATTTCGTCATCGAGGGCGAGATGAAGCTCGAAGTCGGAAACCACATCATCGAAGTCGAACTGCTGGATGCGACCGGCAAGGTCGTCGTGCGCGCCTCGGTGCCCTTCGAGCGTCCTGCAGGCGAGCAGGTCTCTGTCGTCGCCCAGACGGCACCGGCTGCAGCAGCTGCCGCGGCAAGCCCTGAACAGGCAGAGTTCGAGCGGCTGCGCATCTCGCTCACCAAGGCGATGACGATCCTCGAAAACCTCTTCGCAAACGGTCAGAAGCCGGCACTGGAGCAGGCAGCTGCGGCCCGTTCGGCAACGGAAATCGGGCTGCAGTCGATTGCCGCCTTCCGAGCCGGCCCGAACGCCGATCCGGCCTTCATCGCGGCGGTCGATGCCCATGCTGCAAAGGCGCGGGAAGCCTTGGCACTGCTCCAGCCGATTGCCGCCGGTGATGTGGACGCGCTGGGCGCTGTCTTGCCGAAGCTCGTCGCCCTGATCCGTGATCTGTTGAACGAGCCGACACCGGCCGTGACGGCGGCACCGGCTGCAGATGCAGCGGCCCCGGCACAATCGGCAGCCGCGGCCTCGTCCGAGCCGAAGACGATCCAGCAGGCGCCGCTTGCCCAGAGCGACAGCAGCGTGATCATCCGTCGGGGCGACACGCTCTGGCAGATCTCGCGCCGCGTCTATGGCCAGGGCGTGCGCTACACGACGATCTATCTCGCCAACGAGAACGAGATCAACAATCCGGACATGATCGAACCCGGCCAGATCTTCACCGTCCCGCGCGATGCGCTGCCGAATGCGGAGGAAATCCACCGCAAACGTCTCCGCGGTGAGGCTGTGAACTGAGCTTTCACAGATCCGTCATTGTATTCGCGCAAGCGAAAACCTAATTGAGTAAGAGCGGCGGTCCTCCCAAGGGATCGCCGCTTTTTGATCTGCATGCAAGCGAGAGGGTCCGGGGATGGCTGAGGCGAAGAAGAAGACGGTATCGGCCGACGACGGCAACCCGATGCAGACCCTGGTCAACCTCTGGCCCTATATGTGGCCGGCCGATCGCTTCGATCTAAAGATGCGTGTGGTCTGGGCCACCGTCTTCCTGATCATCTCGAAGTTTGTCCTGATCCTCGTCCCCTATTTCTTCAAATGGGCGACCGATGCGCTGGATGGCCGGATCGACATGGCAGGTCTTCTGCCGACCTTCCTGCTCGGCGCCGTCGCGCTCGTCATCTTCTACAATCTCACCCGCATCCTGCAGGTCGGCCTCAACCAGCTGCGCGACGCGCTGTTCGCCAGCGTTGGCCAGCATGCGGTGCGCCAGCTCGCCTACAAGACCTTCGTGCACATGCACCAGCTGTCGCTGCGCTTCCACCTGGAGCGCAAGACCGGCGGCCTGTCGCGCATCATCGAGCGCGGCACCAAGGGCATCGAGACGATCGTGCGCTTCACGATCCTCAACTCTATTCCGACGCTGATCGAATTCATCCTGACGGCCGCGATCTTCTGGTGGACCTACGGCTTCTCCTACCTTGGCGTCACGGCCTTCACGGTCTGGGCCTATATCTGGTTCACCATCCGCGCTTCCGACTGGCGCATCGGCATCCGCCGCGCGATGAACGACAGCGATACGGACGCCAATACCAAGGCGATCGACTCGCTTTTGAACTTCGAGACGGTCAAGTATTTCGGCAATGAGGAGATGGAAGCGAAGCGCTTCGATGCTTCCATGGCGAAATACGAGAAGTCGGCGACGCAGGTCTGGACCTCGCTCGGCTGGCTGAACTTTGGCCAGGGCCTGATCTTCGGCATCGGCACTGCGATCATCATGGTGATGTCGGCGCTTGCCGTGCAGCGCGGCGAGCAGACGATCGGCGATTTCGTCTTCGTCAATGCCATGCTGATGCAGCTCTCCATCCCGCTCAACTTCATCGGCTTCGTCTATCGCGAAATCCGCCAGGGCCTGACCGATATCGAACAGATGTTCGATCTCCTTGAGGTCCAGGCCGAAGTGGTGGACAGCCCCGATGCCAAGCCGCTGGTTATTGCGCAGGGCGCCATTGCCTTCAAGGATGTGCATTTCCACTACGACCCGGAGCGTCCGATCCTGAAGGGCGTTTCCTTCGAAGTCCCGGCGGGCAAGACGGTCGCTGTGGTCGGACCGTCGGGTGCCGGCAAGTCCACCATTTCCCGCCTGCTCTACCGCTTCTATGATGTGCAGCAGGGGTCGATCACCATCGATGGTCAGGACGTCCGGGACATCACGCAGAAATCGCTGCGCGCGGCCATTGGCATGGTCCCGCAGGATACCGTGCTGTTCAACGACACGATCGCCTACAACATCCGCTATGGCCGGCCGGGCGCTGCCGAAGACGACATCGTCCAGGCGGCCGAAATCGCGCAAATCTCGAACTTCATCAAGGATCTGCCCGATGGCTTCGAGACCAAGGTCGGTGAACGCGGCCTGAAGCTCTCAGGCGGCGAGAAGCAGCGTGTCGCGATTGCGCGTACCGTGCTGAAGGCACCGCCGATCCTCATCCTCGACGAAGCGACTTCGGCGCTCGACACCACCACCGAGCACGAAATCCAGTCGGCGCTCGACATTGTATCCAAGAACCGCACGACGCTGGTCATCGCTCACCGGCTGTCGACGGTCGTTGCTGCCGACGAAATCATCGTTCTGAAGGGCGGGGAAATTGCGGAGCGCGGCAGCCATGCGGACCTGCTGGAGCAAAATGGTCTCTATGCCTCGATGTGGAATCGTCAGCGCGAAGCGACCCAGGCCGAAGAAAAGCTGCGGCAGGTCCGCGAGAGTGACGAACTCGGTGTCGTGGTGCGTCGTCCTCCGGCCATCTAAGCTGACGGACAGCCCGGCCGGCGCTTAATCGGCTTTGCAGAGCCGGTTGCGCCCGTCGCGCTTCGCCCGATAGAGCGCGAGGTCCGCGCGGCGCAGGGCGTGGTCAATCGTTTCCTGCGCCGGTTTGAAATCGGCAAGACCGATGCTGATCGTCCCTGCAGTCCCGACCTCCGTCGAAATCTGGCAGTATCGGGCGATATCGGCCCGCATGCGATCGAGGATTTCGGCTGCGCGTGCGGCATACTCTTCCGAGAAAAAGGCGAAGAATTCTTCACCGCCGGCGCGAGCAATCAGCACGCCATCGCTCTCATGCGCCCGCAGGGTATCGACGATCGAGCACAGCGTCAGATCGCCCTCGCCATGGCCGAGCGCATCATTGATCGACTTGAAGTGGTCGATGTCGATCACGGCGACAGCGAAGGTGCTGGACAGGTTATTCGAGGCCTGCTCGATGGCGGAGGCGGCCGCCTGGAAGAACTTGCGGCGGTTATAAGCATTGGTCAGCGGATCGCGCTCGGCGGCAGCGGTCAGGCGCGCCTCCAGTTCCTTGCGCTCGGTGATGTCGATCAGCACACCCGCGATACCGCGCAAGCCTCCGTCAGGAGCGGCGACGCAGGCCTTGTGCAGCATGATGTGGCGCATGCCGGTTTCCGGCAGGCAGACATCAGTTTCCACCCTGAGCACGCCGCCCTGCCGCATGACTTCCAGATCCGACTCGCGGTGGGCCTCTGCAACATCCTTGGGCAGGAAATTGGCCAGTGTCTGCCCGATCACCTGGTCCCGATGTGTGCCGACGAACTGGCTGAAGGCGGTGTTGCAACCGAGATAGCGACCACCGACGTCCTTCAGGTAGATCGGTGTGGGCAAATGGTCGAGGCCGGCCTGCCAGGCATCGATATGGTCTTGCAGAGCCTCACGCGTCCGCTCCCGGGCTTCCACCAGCTTCAGATGCCGTCTGGCACGGAGCAGAGAGCGCAGCAGGTGATGCGGGCCGTCCTCCAGTAGCAAGTCGTCGGCGCCAGCCTCGAACAGATTGGTCTGGAATTCGGTGCTCGCCGGGCCCGTCACGGCGACAACGTAGAGGTTATCCTGAAACTCCGTCCGCAGCCGATGCATGACGTCGAGGGCGACCCTTGTCGTTGCATCCAAAAAACAAACGGAGGAAGCCTGGAGCTGATCCAGATTGCGCAAACATGCAGGTCCGAGAGAGCCAATCGCCGCAGGTGGCGGCAGGCCGTCCTCGGAATACCAGGCGATCGCGACCTGCGGCGCAGTGTCCGAAACCGTTTCAATTTTCCTGGCGAGCTGCAACAGTCAGTCCTTGCCCGGAGCAGCCCTTAACGGTGCCACAATCCGGATCCCCCATTTTTTCATCTCCCCTTTTTTAGGGTGCAGTTATTTACAAAATCTCGCCAGGAAACGAACAAGGCATTCTTTTTTTGGGCCAGCGGTGGATTGTCACAACTGGTTTACGCCGGCTTGATTTGACCGTCGGCATTGCCCAAGTGCGGCTTTCAGAGTAGTCACGGGCGACACAATTCAGAGACTGAGGACCCAAATGGACCTGTTCGAAACCATCCGCAAGACGATCGTGCCCGTGCACAAGGAAGGCTATCCCTTCGTCGCGGCCTTCTTCGTCGCATCGCTGGTGCTCGGCTGGATCTGGGATCCGCTGTTCTGGGCCGGCATGGTTCTGACCCTGTGGTGCGCTTACTTCTTCCGCGACCCCGAGCGCGTCACACCGCAGGACGACGACCTGGTCATCAGCCCGGCTGATGGACGCGTATCCTCTGTGCAGATGTCGGTGCCGCCGGAAGAGCTCAATCTCGGTCGCGAGCCGATGCTGCGCATCACCGTCTTCATGAACGTCTTCAACTGCCATGTGAACCGCGCGCCTGTGCGCGGCCGGATCACGACCATCGTCTACAAGGAAGGTCAGTTCCTCAATGCGGAACTCGACAAGGCCAGCATCGACAACGAGCGCAACGGCTTGGTCATCGAAAGCAAGCATGGCCAGATCGGCGTCGTCCAGATTGCGGGCCTCGTCGCACGCCGGATCATCTGCTGGTCCAATCCGAACGACCCGCTGGATGCTGGTGAGCGTTTCGGCCTGATCCGCTTCGGTTCGCGCCTCGACGTTTTCTTGCCGGCCGGTTTCGAGCCGCGCGTCTCGCTGGGACAGACCGCCATTGCGGGTGAAACCGTGCTGGCGGAATTTGGCTCGCCCAAGGGGCCGACGATCAGCCGCCGCAGCTAAGGACAGCTCCGATGGAAGAACCGAACCCGATCACAGAGACCCGCCCCGCATCCGGCACCGATTCCGGTGCGCGCGGGCCGCGGCTTCGTGAAATCCCGCTTCGGCTGATCGTTCCGAACCTCATTACCGTTCTCGCCATCTGCGCTGGCCTGACCGGGGTACGCCTCGCCTTCGAGAACCGCTACGAGCTTGCGGTGGCGATGGTGCTGGCCGCCGCCTTCCTCGATGGCATCGACGGGCGTGTGGCCCGCATGATGAAGGCGACCTCGAAATTCGGCGCGCAGATGGATTCGCTCGCCGATATCATCAATTTCGGCGTCGCCCCTGCCCTCGTCCTCTACGTCTTCGTGCTCGACCAGGCCCGGTCGCTGGGCTGGATCGCTGCGCTGATCTACGCGATTGCCGCAGGTCTTCGTCTCGCCCGTTTCAACGTCATGGACGAGCGCGAGACCAAGGCGCCCTGGCAGTCGGAGTTCTTCGTCGGCGTGCCGGCGCCTGCGGGTGCAGCTCTCGTGCTGCTTCCGGTTTATCTCGGCTTCCTCGGCGTGGCACCGGTCGGTGCCTTTGCCTATGCGAGCACGGCCTACACGATCATCATCGCCTATCTGCTAGTCAGCCGCCTGCCGGTCTGGTCGGGCAAATCCGAGACGAGCCACATCCGCCGCGATCTGGTGCTGCCGATGATTCTTGGCGTCGTGCTTTATGTCGCGCTGTTGATGAGCTTTACCTGGGAAGTGCTAGTTGTGACCGTGCTTCTCTATCTCTGCTCCCTGCCCTTCGGTGCCCGAAACTGGCATCGCCGCTACGGCACGCTGACGATCGGCGAAGAATCAGCGGAAAAGGGACTTTCGGAGATAGACCGGGGCGTTTGACCCCGTTTTTTGTTCAAAACTGCACAATTTGAGCCCCGCCAAGCCTGAAAACTTGTGCGGGACTCTCCTTATCTACTCTTTTTCTTCAAATTTGATTTGTGTCACAGCCTCGGTCACGCTTTTGTCATGATCTCCGCAGAGAGAGCCGCGAACAAAAAACACCGGTCAGGAAACACTCCCGAGGAACATGACGATGACGACGCAGAACGACGCCGAGCAGCAGAAGCCGGCAAACGAGAATCTGGCCTTGAATTACCGTCCGCTCGGCCTGAAGGCTGTGCTGGCCGCAGCCCTGATGCTCAAGCGCAAGCCGGCACCGAAGGTCGCCTGAGCGAGGTCTCGCTCTAGAACAAGTTCATCTGCCCGTCGTCGGATTTGTCCGCGGCGGGCTTTTGCTTTTTGGGTGCCGGGATCACAGGCGTCTGGAGCTCGGCGCCGACATTGGCGACCTTGTTGACAAGGTCCGAGACCGGGATCGCCTCGAAGTAATCCTCATCTGCCGGGCGCATGAGATCGACGATGTCGCGCGGCTCGCCATTGCGGCAATCGAGCCAGCGGGCGAAATTCTGCGGCTCGATCACCACCGGCATCCGGTCATGAATCTCGCCGATCGTGCGATTGGCCCCGACGGTCAGTATGCAGCCTGTGTCGAGCTCCGATCCGTCCTTCGACATGTAGGTTTCCATCAGGCCGCCAAAGCAGACGATGCCGCCCTTCTTCGGGCGGATCCAGTAGGCCTGCAACGGCTCGCCGCTCTCCTTCGAGGGCCTGTGCCACTCGTAGAAGCCGGAGGCTGGCACCAGGACCCGGCGGTGGCGCATGGCGGCCCGGAACGAGGCCTTCTCGATGGCCGTCTCGGAGCGCGCGTTGAGCAGCAGCGTGAACTCCTTGGGGTCCTTGACCCAGGACGGGATAAGCCCCCAGCGCACGAGAACCGCCACGCGGTCCGGACGATTGGACCCTGGATCCAGTGGCGGTGCTGCGACCGCAACCAGAATGGGCTGCGTCGGCGCGATGTTGTAGCGCGGCGGAAAGCCCTCAAGCTCCATCACGCCGAGGATCTCGCGCACTTCTTCCGGGCTGGCTGTCAGGGCAAAACGTCCACACATCACTCGTAGATGGCAGTCCGCCTGCCATGGGTCAAGGTGACGCCCTGCTTGCAGGGGACCCCAAAGCCCGCGATAATCGCCGCACGCTGCTTCGCCGAAGCGGTGCCGTCTTCGACCGGAGTTCGTCTTTTCATGAGCATGCCCCGCCTCGCCTCTTCTGCCATCGTCGAACGAGCCGGGCGCTATCTTCTCGTGCGCCGCGGCAATCCGCCGGCTGCCGACCTCTATGCCTTTCCCGGCGGTCGGGCCGAGCCTGGCGAAACGCCCGCGGAGACGGCACTCAGGGAACTCCTGGAAGAGACCGGGCTCACCGGACGCAATCCGCGGCTGTTCGAGACCGTGGAACTGCTGCCCGAAGCCGGGGTCAGCGGCAGTCACTATATGCTGTCCGTTTTCCAGGTGGATGCCGATGATGCTGAACCCGTCGAGGCTCAAAGCGATGCGCTGGAGGCGAAGTGGTTCCTGCCGGAGGAAATCCTCGATCTTCCGACGCCTGAAAGCGTGCGCGCCTGCGTGCTGCGTCTGGCGCCCAGCCTCAGCGCCCGAGGTGCCGCATGAGCCGTCCGACCACACTGATCCGCGCCTGCCTGCTCGTGCTCTTTGCCGCTTTCGCCGGAGAAGCCGTTGCTCAGGATGGCACCGTGGTTGCTGTTCCGCCCCCTGCGGACACGGAGAAGCCGACACCTTATGACGACCGCCTCGCCCGGCTTTCGGAAATCATTGGCGCGGTCCACTATCTGCGCAATCTCTGCGAGGCGGATGGCGAACCGGAATGGCGCCAATCGCTGCAGGATCTTCTCGACGCGGAAACGAGGACCGAGCCGAAGCGGCGGGCGCGACTGACCGCCGCCTACAACCGCGGCTACCGCTCGTTTGCGTCTGTCTATACCTCTTGCACACCGGCTGCAGTTCGTGCAGAGCAGAATTACCGTAACGAAGGCGCAACACTTGCCACAGAAATTACCGCGCGCTTCGGAAATTAACGATTAATTCACCTCTTTTGGTGGGCCCCCGTGTCGTTTTGGCAAAAGGCTGATAGGGTCGTTAAGGACTGAGTAAGTGCTTCGAGGAATGCCATGGAACCGCGCCGCAACGAAATCGACGAC
Organism: Allorhizobium sp. nf9_anc; assembly: GCF_056323085.1. Classification (NCBI taxonomy): domain Bacteria; kingdom Pseudomonadati; phylum Pseudomonadota; class Alphaproteobacteria; order Hyphomicrobiales; family Rhizobiaceae; genus Allorhizobium; species Allorhizobium sp. nf9_anc. Next base: position 2,360,020 of record NZ_CM150481.1, read on the forward strand.
ATGATCGTGCACGAAAAGATGCAGGCTGCGCTGGAATACCAGAACGAAGCCTGGGCTGACGGCATGGCCGATGGAATCGAGCCCGAGATCATTGCGGACGCAGCGTTCGCACTGGCCATGCGCGAGACGATCCGTATCCACGGCGAACACGGCGCCGAGGCTATCCTCGACGCGCTCAAGACCCGGCTGCTCGCCGGCGAATTCTCGCCCGAGCGGCAGCTTCAGTAACAGCAATCGAGGGACAGAATGATGATCTCGCCGCGGGTCAGGCTCTTTCGCTTGACGAGCGCGCTGACGCTCATGCTCGCCTGCGCATTCGCGGCCCTGCCCGCCCATGCGCTGTCCGACATCAAGGACATCACACCCCCTTCAGCCGATACCCCATCTGACACTGCCGAGCCCTTGCCGAACGAGGAGCAGGATGTGATCGAGGATTCGATCCCGGTCATTCCCGATCCGGATCCGCTGATCAAGCGCGACGAACCGCAAGAGCCGGAGAGTGTCGAGCCGACGACACCGCCGGCGGAAGTCATCTACGATATCGAAAAGGCCCCGGAGCCGGTGCGGCGCATGCGCCAGTTGATCATCGATGCGGCGACGACAGGCGATATTTCCAAGCTCAAGCCGCTGATGAACCCCGGCCCCGATCAGACCGCCGTTCCGCTGCAGGATCCCGAACAGGATCCGATCGAGGCGCTCAAGGCTATTTCCGGCGACAGTGAGGGCGTGGAAATCCTCGCTATCCTGCTCGACATCTTCTCGACCGGTTTCGTCCAGCTCGACAAGGGCACGCCGGAGGAGGCCTATGTCTGGCCCTATTTCACCGGCAAGTCGCTCGGCCTGCTCACGCCGAAGGAAAAAGTAGAGCTGCTGCGCATCGTCACCGCCGGCGACGTGGCGGAAATGCAGGAATACGGCAACTACAATTTCTTCCGTGTCGGCATCACACCCGACGGTCGCTGGAAGTTCCTGACCGTCGGCGACTGAACGCGTGTTGAAACTGTGGGCTGTGATGCGGACTGCTTGTCGTCTAGACTGGCAGCGCCTAACTCTCTCGGCAAAGCAACAGCCCGGTGATCCCCATGCCTTCAGCCTTCCTGCCCGATCGCGCCTTTGTCAAAATTGCGGGTGCGGATGCCGAGCACTTTCTGCAGAACCTCATCACCACGGATCTTGGCGCGCTTGCGGAAAACGAGCTGCGTCCGGGCGCATTGCTGACGCCGCAGGGCAAAATCCTCTTCGACTTCCTGATTTCACGGAATGGGGACGGTTTCCTGATCGATATCCCCGCCGATCAGAGGGACGCCTTCATTCGGCGCATGACGATGTACAAGCTGCGCTCGCCGGTGACGATTGAGGCCTTGCCTGAGACAGGCGCGACGGTCACCTGGGGTGAAGCGGCTGATGGCGTCGCCGATTACCGATTCGCGCTGGCTGGTACCGAGCTTCGACGCCAAGCCGGTCGCGCAGGCGATCCTTCCGACCGCGAAGGATACGACGCGCTGCGCATCCTCCACGGCGTGCCCGAATCGGGCGCCGACTACGCGCTGCAGGATGCCTTTCCGCATGACGTTCTGTTCGACAAGTCGGGCGGCGTCTCCTTCCGCAAGGGCTGCTATGTCGGCCAGGAAGTCGTATCGCGCATGCAGCACCGTTCGACCGCCCGTCGACGCGTGGTCATCCTATCAGCTGAAGCTTCTCTCCCCGCCACCGGCACCGAGATCACCATCGGCGGCAAGTCGATCGGCGCCCTCGGCACCGTTGCCGGCGAAAGGGCGCTTGCGATCGTCAGGATCGACAAGGCCGGCGAAGCGATGACAGCGGGCGAGCCTATCCTGGCCGGCAACGTGCCCGTGACGGTTACCCTCCCGAGCTGGAGCGGGCTTACATTCCCGGCTGCGGCCGAGGACGCCTGACATGGGATCGGCCGCCTCTCTCTCCGCCCGTGCCTGGCAGCGCATGCTCTCCGGCCGCCGGCTCGATCTGCTCGATCCCTCGCCGCTCGATGTCGAGATCACCGACATCGCCCACGGCCTTGCCCGGGTCGCCCGCTGGAACGGGCAGACCTCCGGCGATCATGCCTTTTCGGTCGCCCAGCACAGCCTGATCGTCGAGGACATCTTTCGCCGCTGCAATCCCAAGGCGACGACGGACGATCTGATGGTGGCTCTGCTGCATGACGCGCCGGAATATGTGATCGGCGACATGATCTCGCCGTTCAAGGCCGTGGTCGGTGGCGGCTACAAGGTGGTGGAAAAGCGGCTTGAGGCGGCGATCCATCTGCGCTTCGGGCTGCCCGCCCATCCGAAGGCGGGACTGAAAGATCTGATCAAGAAGGCCGACATGATTGCTGCCTATTTCGAGGCGACGGTTCTTGCCGGCTTTGCGGAGGCCGAGGCGCGGAAATTCTTCGGCCAGCCAAAGGGCTTTACCCGCGACACGATCCTGATCGAGCCGTTGCCCGCCTATCAGGCGCAGGCAAAGTTCCTCGAGCGATTCGAAGAGATCGAAGCTGACAGGCAATCGACGACCTGGGCACCGGCATGAGCCTGATCGTCGTCTCGCCGCTCGCCCGCATTGCTGAAATGGCCGTCCGCCACAAGGCGCGCGAGATGATCAGCCTGCTTGCCGCCAACCAGGATTTTCACCGCCCGGCCGTCATCCAGGCGGAGCGGCACCTCAAGCTTGCCATGAATGACATCAGCTTTGCGGGCACCGGCGATCTGATTGCGCCGCAGGAGAAGCATGTCGCCGAGATCATCGAATTCGCCAAGGCCTGGGACCAGGCCTCGCCGCTCGTCGTGCATTGCTGGATGGGGGTCTCACGCTCGCCGGCGGCGGCGATGATCGCGAGCCTTGCGGTAGCACCCGACGACGACGATGACGCGTTGGCAAGGCGGCTGCGAGACGCTTCGCCCTTCGCCACGCCGAACATGCGACTGGTCGAGATCGGTGACGAGATGCTTCAGCGCGGCGGACGGTTCACGAAGGCTGTCAAGGCGCTGGGACGCGGTGCGGATGCGGACGGCAACACCCCCTTCACCCTGCCGCTGCCCTTGCGGGAGCCGGCCAGTCCATGACGTCACCGGCGGAGATCGAGATCGGCCTCAATGCCGCGATCGTCGCGATCAGCGCCCGCACGCCCCGCCTGCTCGTTGTGGATGATGATGCCGACGCGCTCGATGCCCTGCCCTTCGGCCCCTTCGATCCGAACCGGCACCGGACCATGGAAATGTCGCTCCGGCACACTGTCGAGACCCAGACAGCGCTGGAACTCGGCTATATCGAACAGCTCTATACCTTCGGCGACCGCGGTCGCCACAAGATGCCCGGCGACCAGGGTCCGCATGTCGTCTCGGTCGGCTATCTCGCGCTGACAAGGCTCGACAGCGATCGCGATGCCCGGCTGGAGCTATCCCGTGCCCGCTGGCGCGACTGGTATGGCTATCTGCCCTGGGAGGACTGGCGCCAGGGGCGGCCGGCGCTTCTCGACGGTGCGATCCTGCCGGCGCTCAGCGTCTGGGCGGACGAGGCGCCAATACCCGCATCGACATCGCGCCGCTCGCGGCTGAAACTCGCCTTCGGGCTCGACGACTTCCCCTTCGACGAAGAGCGCGTGCTGGAGCGCTACGAGCTTCTCTATGAAGCCGGGCTTGTCGAAGAGGCCGTCCAGGATGGGCGCATCGAACGATGCCGGACGACAGTGGCGCTCGGCCGCCCGATGCGACACGACCACCGGCGGATCGCGGCCACCGCACTTGCGCGGCTGCGCAGCAAGATCAAGTATCGCCCTGTCATCTTCGAGCTGATGCCGCCGGAATTCACGCTGACCGACCTGCAAGGCACGGTCGAGGCGATCGCCGGCCGGCATGTGCACAAGCAGAATTTTCGCCGTCTTGTCGAGGGTGCCGAACTCGTGGAACCCACTGGCTCGACCGAACCCGCGACGGGTGGGCGTCCCGCCGCCCTCTTCCGCTTCCGCCGTCAGGTTCTCGAAGAACGCCCGGCTCCCGGTCTCAAGGTCGGCGGCCGCACCAGCGGTTGACCTCGCGGCGCCCTGCCCCATCTAGCCCTTGACATCAACGGCCAAGGAGCATGACGGCATGGAGTTCGAAGCGAATGAGGCAATCCTCGCGACACAGGCGGCATTGGCACAGGCAAGCCAGCTCGCCGTTCAGTATTCCTTCTCGATCGTCGGGGCTTTGCTTCTTCTCTTCATCGGCTGGTGGCTGGCAGCCCTGCTCAGCCGCTGGACCCATGCCGGGCTCAGCCAGATTCGCGGCATAGACGAGACCCTCTCCCGCTTTTTCTCGACGGTCGTGCGCTACGGTGCGCTCATTCTGGTGTTCGTCACCGTGCTCGGCCAGTTCGGTGTCCAGACCGCCTCGATCATCGCGGCGCTGGGTGCTGCGGGCCTTGCCATCGGTCTGGCGCTCCAGGGCACGCTGCAGAACATTGCCGCCGGCATCATGCTTCTGGTGCTGCGGCCGTTCCGGGTTGGCGAGTATATCGATACCGGCAATATCTCAGGGACAATCGTCGAGATCGGGCTTTTTGCCACCGAGCTCAAGACACCTGACGGCCTCTATCGGCTGGCACCCAACTCGACGCTGTGGAACGTGCCGATCACCAATTTCAGCCGGCTGCCGACACGTCGTTTCGAGCTGAAGGTGGGGATCGGCTACGAGGACGACATCGATCTGGCCGAGAAGATCATGCGCGACCATGCGGAGGCCGACTCGCGTGTCCTGAAAGACCCCGCCATCTCCACCCATGTCGATCAGCTTGGGGACAGCGCGGTTGTGATCACCCTCTGGTACTGGACGGCGGCCTCGAACTTCTGGCCGACCTCACGCGAGATGATCAAGAAGGTGAAGAAGTCCTTCGACGAGAACGGAATTTCCATCCCGTTCCCGCAGGTGACCTATCACGGCACGCCGCAAATGGTCGCCCTGCCGGAGCGCTTCGTCGACGCTCGGTCGAAGGAGGCCTGAGCAAAGGCCGCCGCCACGACCAGGGCTCAGGGTCACGGTTTCCAAGCCTGCAGGGGGATCAGGTCTCGCCCTGCAGTTTTTCCGTATTTTCGAGATGTCTGTCGATGATGCGCTGCATCTCGGCCAAAACTTCGAGCACGCAGACGGTATCGTCTTCGGTCATGCCGGAACTTGCCTGTTGCTCCTGCATAGATTTCGGCAGGTCGGCGGCACGCAGTTCAACCGTAGTAGAAGACATCTCCTCCGAAGCATTGTTTCGGAATGTCGCGGCGCCGACAGCGCTATCAGGCCTCAGGATTGTCGTCGTCATACTAGCCCCACACGTTACAAACGTCGTTTCGTCTGCATCCCCGCCTGCAATACAATTTGCATGCATGATCGAGCGCTAGGAGATTCTGTTCCAAGGGTCAAAAACGAGGAATCACAGGTGAGAACTAGCGAAGCATTTGCTGATATATCAGCAAGATGTTGTCCTATATGGCTTTTTTAGAACACACAGGAATGCGGCACCTGCTGCAGCGCAAAAATACACGCAAAGTTTGTCGTGGATTTACGAGACCACGATATCCAGGCCGATATCGAGCGTCGGCGCGGCCATCGTGATCTTCGAGGTCGAGATGTAATCGACGCCCGTTTCGGCAATCGCGCGGATCGTCTGGATGTTGACGTTGCCTGAAGCTTCCAGGACGGTGCGGCGCACATCCGACGGATAGGCTTCGACGGTCAAGCCGTGATGCTCCCGGTTGATCGTCACCGCTTCGCGCAGCAGATCCGGTCCCATATTGTCGAGCAGGATGACATCAGGGCGGGCGGTGAGCGCCTCGCGCATCTGGTCGAGGCCGTCGACCTCCACCTCGATCTTCACGAGATGGCCGGCATAGGCCCGCGCCATATCGATCGCAAAGGCAACACCGCCTGATACTGCGATGTGGTTGTCCTTGATGAGGATCGCGTCATCGAGGCCGAAGCGATGATTGGAGCCGCTGCCGAGCCGCACGGCGTATTTCTCGACCGCCCTCAGGCCCGGAAGCGTCTTGCGGGTGCAGGTGACGCGCGCCTTCGTGTGAGCGATCTCGGTGGCGAAACGGGCGGTGTAGCTGGCGACGCCCGAGAGATGCATCAGGAAGTTCAGGGCCACCCGCTCTGCCGACAGAACCGAGCGGGCATTGCCGGACACGCGGGCGATGGCCTGCCCGGGCACCAACGTATCGCCATCCGCAACCAGGGCCTCAAATCGAACGGAGGCATCGATCAGGCGGAAGGCTGCTTCGGCAAGCGGCAGACCGGCCACCACGCCCTGTTCACGGCTGTTCAGCGCAGCGGCCGCCGTCTTTTCCGGGCCGATCGTGGCATAGGTGGTGATGTCGCCCGCGCGGCCGAGATCTTCCAGCAAGGCATTGCGGACGAGATCCTCGATCATCAGCGGGGAGATTTGCGGGCGAAGGCTCGTGGTCATCGGCGTTTCCTCCTCAGCCGGCCAGTTCGGCGGCGATGCGGTTTGCATCCTTGAGCGTCAGATAGGTGCGGTGGCGTAGCGCTTCCTGCGGGGCCGGGTGATCGGCGCGCATGTGTGCGCCGCGACTTTCCGTGCGCAGATAGGCGCCGACGGCAATCAGCTTGGCGGTCGCGACGATGTTGGAGAAGCGCACGCGGGGACGCTTGCGCTCCAGCCCGACCAGTTCGCGGATGAGAAGCTTTACGCCCGCCTCGTCGCGGATGACGCCGGCATGGGCGCTCATCAATCCCCTGAGCGTCGAGAGTTCAGGACTGTCCTCGATCGTCACCAGATCGTCGTTTTCGCCCGCCGTCTTCGCCCATTCATAGAGTGCCGATTCCGGCAGCATGCCCTTGATCGAATCGGCGATGCGACCGGCGAAAACCACGGCTTCGAGAAGCGAGTTGGAAGCCAGACGGTTTGCGCCATGCACGCCGCTGGACGTCACTTCGCCGGCGGCCCAGAGGCCGTCGAGCGAGGTGCGGCCATCGGCATCCACGAGCACGCCGCCCATGTGGTAGTGCACCGCCGGCACGACCGGGATGGCTTGTGTCGCGGGATCGATACCCGCCGCGATGCAGGAGGCGTAGACGGTCGGAAAACGCTTGGCGAAAGCCTTGCCGATCGCCTTGGTGCAATCAAGGAATGCGCCGCGACCGGCTGACACTTCGGCGAAGACACCGCGCGCGACGATGTCACGGGGGGCAAGTTCGGCGTCTGCATGCAGGTCGGTCATGAAGCGATGGCCGGCACGGTTGACGAGCACGGCACCGTCGCCGCGCAGGGCCTCGGTCGCGAGTGGCGCCGGGTCCTGGCCGATATCGATGGCCGTCGGATGGAACTGGACGAATTCCGGATCTGCAATCATGGCACCGGCCTTGGCGGCCATGCCGACACCGGTCCCGCGCGCCTCGGTCGGATTGGTCGTCACCTGGTAGAGATGGCCAACGCCTCCTGAGCAGAGCACGACAGCGCGGGCGGGAAAGGCGACGCGGGTCTTCGACTGGCCGGCATCGGGCCTTGCAATGACACCGGAGACGAAGCGGCCCTCGGCGATCAGTTCCTCGACGACATAACCTTCCATCACTCGGATCGACGGCGTGCGGCGGACAGCAGAGATCAGCGCCTCCATGATCGCGCCGCCGGCCCTATCACCCGCCACACGCACGATGCGCCGCTCGGAATGGGCGGCCTCGCGCGACAGCAGAAGATGCCCTTCGAGATCGCGGTCGAAGGGCACGCCATAGCCGAGCAGGTCATGCACGCGGTCTGGCCCTTCCGAGATCATCAGCCGCGCCATCTTCTCCTCGACCAGTCCGGCACCGGCAACAACCGTGTCGGCCAGATGCTTGTCGAAGCTGTCACCGGGGCTCATGGCGGCGGCAATGCCGCCTTGGGCCCAGGCCGAAGACGCGCCCTGCCCGATCGGGGCGGCGGCCAGCACCGTGACGGGGCGTGGTGCCAGCTTCAGCGCGCAGAAGAGGCCGGCCAGGCCGCCACCGACGATGACGATATCGTCGATGCCCTGCCAGGATTGCGGCCGCATGGATTCAAGATTGGTTGGCATTCAGCCCTCCCCGGCCGGCCGGTATTTCAGTTCTTCAGATTGATCATCCGCTCGACGGCCAGCCGTGCGCGGCCGGCAATCGTGGGATCAACCGTCACTTCCTCGGTCATGAAGAGCAGGCTGTCGAGGATCTTCGGAAGGGTGATGCGCTTCATGTGCGGACAGAGGTTACAGGGTTTAACGAAGTCAACCTCGGGCACTTCGACCTGAATATTGGAGGCCATCGAGCATTCGGTGACCAGCAGAACGCGGGCCGGGCGCCTGGTCTTGACGTAGTCGATCATGCCCTTGGTCGAGCCGGCAAAGTCGGAGACCGCAAGCACGCTCGGATGGCATTCCGGATGGGCGACGATCTCGATGCGCGGATCGGCGCGCTTGTATTCCAGGAGTTCGTCGGCCGTGAAGCGCTCATGCACCTCGCAATGACCCTTCCAGGTGAGGATCTTCTTCGTCGTCTGGTTGGCGACGTTCATTGCCAGATATTCGTCGGGGATGCAGAGCACAGTATCGCTGTCGAAGCTGTTCACCACGTCGACGGCGTTTGCCGAGGTGCAGCAGATATCGGTCTCGGCCTTCACATCGGCGGAGGTATTCACATAGGTGACGACGGGCACGCCGGGATAGCGCTCGCGCAGCAGGCGAACGTCGGCGCCGGTGATCGATTCTGACAGCGAGCAGCCGGCGCGGCCGTCGGGGATCAGCACCGTCTTTTGCGGATTGAGCAACTTCGAGGTCTCGGCCATGAAATGCACGCCGCACTGGACGATGATCTCGGCATCGACGCTGACAGCGTCGCGGGCGAGCTGCAGCGAATCGCCCTTAATGTCGGCGACGCAGTGGAAGATCTCCGGCGTCTGGTAGTTGTGTGCCAGAATGACGGCGCCGCGCTCTTTCTTCAGCCGGTTAATGGCATGGATGTAAGGCGCAAAGACCGGCCATTCGATCGCCGGGATGAAATCGCGGACACGCGCGTAGAGGTGCTCGGTCTCCTTGGCGACAGCGGGCGTATAGGTCAGATCAGGGCGTTCCCAGACGCCGAAACGCTCGGCTGCGGTGCGGATCGCGGGGCGGGTTTGCGGCAGGTGCTGCGCTTCCATGGCCATCTCCTCCATTAATTATGCTCAAATCGAGCATAATAAGCGCCAAAGAAAACCGGCGATCGCCGGTAGTCCGGATTTAAGAAGTTTCGCCCGCGATTGCAAGAGGTCGCTGCCGCACGCACGGTGGTCCTCCTGTTGCCGCCTTGGCAACCAGCTACCGGCCCGTTGGAACACTGCGTGACGCGCAACGCTTTTCCTTCCCGAGAAAACCGTTAGTTTGTGACCTCGTTTCGCAAGCTGCGAGGAAGCATGTTCGAATTGTTGCCGCTGATTCTGGTCGGCGTTCTCTTCATCATCAACCGAGGATCCACCAAGCGGATCGACCGGCTGGAAAAGGAACTCGGCGAAGTCCGCGAGCGGTTGCTGCGGTTGGGCGGAGCTGACATCGAACCGGGCGTTGCCGCGATTTCGACGCGGGCTCCTGCGCCCGAAACTGCGACGAGCGCCGCAGAGATCGAAGACAGCCTTGATGGCGAAGAGCCGCCGCTGGAAGCGATGCCGCCGCGGGGCCAGCCGCAACCTGCCTTGGTCGAGGACGAACCGGAGTTCGAGCCTCTGCCTGCGGCTGCACGCGCGCAGACTGCGGCATCCGCACCGGCACCGGCACCAGCCGAAAGCCTCGAAAACCTGCTCGGCGCACGCTGGGCGGTCTGGGCCGGCGGCCTGGCGCTCGCGCTCGGTGGCGTCTTCCTCGTGCGCTACTCGATCGAAAGCGGACTGCTCGGCCCCGGCGTACGGCTCACACTTGCCGCTCTTTTCGGTCTCGCCCTCATCGCCGTGGGCGAACTCATCCGCCGCAAGGCCTTGCCAAAGGCAGAGGCTCTGTATGCCAATGCCATGGTCCCTGGCATTCTAACGGCAGCCGGCGCGGTCTCCCTGTTCGGCGCGATCTATGCGGCTCATGGGATCTATGAATTTTTCGGCCCTACGCTAGCTTTCATCCTGCTGGCGCTCACCGCCTTCGGCGTGCTCGGCCTTTCGCTCATGCACGGCCAGGCGCTGGCGGGGCTTGGGCTTGCGGGCTCGATGCTGACGCCGCTCCTCATCTCGACCACGGCGCCAAACCTCTGGACGCTGTTCATCTACCTGACCGTCGCGCAGGTCGCGACATCCGTCGCATCGCGCTTCAAGGGCTGGCTGATCGTGCCATCGATCGCTCAGGCCCTGCTGGGGATCTGGGCGCTGGTAGCGCTGATCGACACATCTGAAATCACGCCGATTGCGCTGTCGCTGATCGCCATGATCGCGGCCTGGATGCAGATCTGGCCCGGCACCGCAGGCAAGGATCCGGCGGAGCCGGACACGCCGCTGTCGTTCGAAGCACTCGGGCGGCGGATGTCGTCAGGTACCGTCGGTCTCGACATCACATTGTCGCTCGCGGTTCTTCTGCCGGCGATCATGATGCTCGAACGGGACATCACGGATGTCTTCCCGCTCTTCGGCTTTGCCGCGCTGATCGCCGCGCTTGCTGCAGCGGGCAGCGCTCGTCACGGCGCTTTCTGGCCGACAGTCATTGCCGCAGCAGGAGCCTTGCTCGCGGGCGTGGTCGAAACTGGCATGGTGGGTCAGGCGCAGGCCATGTTACTTGGCTGGGATCTGGTCAAGACCAGCCTGCCGGCACTTGATGTGACCACGATGTATGTGCTGCTCGGTCTCGCCGCGGTTTTCCTGTTCATCGGCCTTGCCCAGATCCGCCGTCGCTTTGCCGAGGATCCGTTGTTCTCGACGGTCTGGGCGGTGATTGCGGCGGCTCTACCTGTCCTGCTAGCCGCGATCAGCTTCATTTTCTACGGCATCTACGCGCGGGATTGGCTGCATGGGCTCTTCGCCATTGGCCTTGGTGCGGTGCTGCTCGGGGCTTGTGAATTCCTCTTCCGCAGAGGCGCCTTCCCCGTCTTCCGGCGTGGCATCGATATCCTTCTGACAGGCAGTTTCGCCGCCTTCGCGCTCGCCTTACACACCCTAACAGACGGCCTGGTGACCACCATCCTGCTGGCGCTTCTCGGCTTTGCCTATCTGATGGCGACGCGAAAGCGGCGCTGGAGTGGATTGCCTTGGATGATGGTCATCGGGCTTGCCGGCGTGCTCTTCCGCATCGCCTGGGATCCGACGCTGGTCGGTCCGGATGCCTTGTCGCGCACACCCATCCTCAACCAGCTGCTGCCCGGCTACGGCATCCCGGCGCTGCTGGCGCTTCTCTCCGCCTATGAAATGCGCAACTGGCCCGGCCGCCGGGTTCAAAATGCGCTGCAGGGGCTGGCCAGCCTTCTCGGCCTTCTCGCCATCGCCATCCTGGTGCGCCACGCGATGAATGGCGGCGTGCTTGATTCGTCGACGCCGACACTCGGGGAGCAGTCGATCTACACGCTGCTGGTCGTCGGGCTCTCCGGCATCCTGATGACGCTTGATCTCAAATCGCCGAGCCCCGTCTTCCGCTATGGCTCGATGGTGGCAGGCGGGATCGCCATCGCCCAGACGGTCAGCCTGCATCTCGGCGCGCTTAACCCCTATTTCACCGGCGAGAACACCGGCAGCTGGCCGCTGATCAACCTGCTCTTGATCGGCTATCTGCTGCCCGGCCTCGCCTATGCGGGCCTCGCCTTTTATGCCCGTGACAAGCGGCCCCTGCCCTATGTCGTGCTGCTGGCACTTACCGGTGCGGTGCTCGGCTTCGCCTGGGTGACGCTTTCTGTCCGGCGCTTCTGGCAGGGCGAGTTCATTGCCTATTGGAAGGGTTTCGAGCAGGCGGAAACCTACAGCTACTCGGTCGCCTGGCTTGCGATCGGCGTCGGGCTGCTCGTGCTCGGCTCGCGCTTCGATGCCAGAAGCCTGCGCATCGCGTCGGCGGTCATCGTGATGCTGACCGTCGCCAAGGTCTTCCTGATCGACATGGCCAATCTCGAAGGCGTGCTCAGGGCGCTCTCCTTCATCGGCCTCGGCTTCGTTCTGATCGGCATCGGGCTCTTCTACCAGAAGATCCTGAGCGGCAGGTCCGCCAGACCACCAGCCGTGGACGAGGACGAGGCGCCGACGGGGATCTGATCAAGGGCGGTTGAACAGTGGGCGCTCGCAAGGCTAGATGCGCCCAGCCGAAACGGGGACTGACACTTGACCGCCCTTCTAACCGCCGCCGATTTTGCCCCCCACGAGGCGCTTGCCGCCGATCTCCTCGAGCACGCAACCGAGGGAGATGATGGCTCGCATGACCTCGCCCATATCCACCGCGTCTTCAAGAATGCGCTGAAGATCCAGGCCGGCGAAGGGGGCGATCCTCAAATCCTCGCGGCGGCCGTGCTGCTGCATGACTGCGTCGCCGTCGAGAAGAGCTCGCCGCTCCGGTCCCAGGCCTCGCGGCTTGCGGCAGAAAAGGCCAGCGGCATTCTTGCCGGGCTCGGCTGGTCTGAGGCGAAGATCGCAGCGGTCGCGCATGCGATCCTGACCCACAGCTTTTCCGCCAATATCCCGCCGGAAACGCTGGAAGCGAAGATGCTGCAGGATGCCGACCGGCTGGATGCGATCGGCATGGTCGGTGTGGCGCGCTGCTTCTATATCGCCGGCCGCATGGGCTCCGGGCTCTATCACCCGGGTGATCCAGATGCGGAGAATCGTCCGCTCGACGACCGGTCTTATGCCATCGATCATTTCCCGGCCAAGCTGCTCAAACTTTCCGACGGTTTCCAGACCGAGACGGGTGCCAAGCTCGCAAAAGAACGGCACGAGCGGCTCAGCCTTTTCCTCTCCCTTTTTCGCGACGAAATCTGAAGGTGCGGCATGCAGATCACTGACCTCTTCATCTATCCATTCAAGAGCGCCCGCGGAATTGCCCTTCCCCAGGCGCGGATCGATGCGATGGGCCTTGGCGGTGACCGGCGGATGATGCTGGTCGATCCCTCCGGCCACTTCATCACCCAGCGGGAATTGCCGGATCTTGCCCGCCTCACCGCCCTTCCGGCAGCGGCTTATCTCACACTGCGGCTGGATGACGGGCGCGAGATGATGGTCGCGCCACCGCAGCCGGACAATCGCATGGATGTCGCGATCTGGCGCTCGATCGTCAGCGCCGCCGTCGCCCATGACAGCATCAACGACAAGCTCTCGGACTGGTTTGGACGACCCGTCAAACTCGTCTTCATCGATGGCGACAGCCGCCGCAACGCGAACGCGGAATGGGCGGGCGAGAATTCGCCCATGGGCTTTGCGGACGGTTACCAGATCCTGGTGACGACCACGGGATCCTTGCGCGCCCTGAACGAAGACATGGCGCGGCATGGCGAAGGTGAAGTTGGTATGGATCGCTTCCGGCCCAACATCGTGCTCGACTGCGACGAGCCCTGGGCCGAGGACGCCTGGACGGGGCTGGAGATTGGCGGCATCCACTTCGATTTCGTCAAACCCTGCCCGCGCTGCATCATGACAAGCCAAGACCAGCAGACCGGATCGCGCGAGGGCGCCAATCCCATGCCGGCCATGGGGCGGCTCCGGATGTCCGCAGACCGGCGCGTGCCGGGGGTGCTGTTCGGGTGGAATGCGGTACCGCTTGGCGAGGGGCTGGTGCGGGTCGGGGATGCGGTGACGGTGCTCGGCAGCCGCGAGGGTTGGCCGATCAAGCAGCGGTGAGGTTGCTGGGACTTACGGCTTAGAACGGTGGTTGCGGCTTTTGCCCCTCACCCTACCCTCTCCCCGCAGGCGGGGAGAGGGGGAGCGCGACGCTTGCGGAGTGGCCTTCTCCCCGCCTGCGGGGAGAAGGTGCCCGAAGGGCGGATGAGGGGCTTTGATGGCAGACGGCCGCGGATCGCCACCTAACATCCATCAAATCCCCTGATGGCCAGTTCATCAAAAGGCGTTTCTGCTCATCGATCGACTGCACTATTGTGTGATCGACAGAGGAGAATCCCCCATGACGACCACCAGCCGTCCTGCCATGCCCTGGCTCATCATTCTCGCGGGATCGCTGATTGCGGTGATGACCTTCGGGCCGCGCTCGGCCATGGGCTTCTTCCAGCTGCCGATGCTCGCGGATCGCGGGTGGGATCGGTCGACCTTTGGGCTCGCCATGGCCTTCCAGAACCTGTTCTGGGGTATCAGCCAGCCGTTTTTCGGCGCGCTTGCCGACAAATACGGGACCGGCCGCGTGCTCGTCATGTCCGGCGTGCTGTACGCGGCGGGCCTGGTGATGATGGCCCATGCAGCAGCGCCGATCTGGCTGCATATTGGCGGCGGCGTGCTGGTTGGCACCGCCATCGGGGCCGGCTCGTTCAGCGTCATTCTCTCGGCCTTTGCCCGCAATGTGACGCCTGAGCAGCGGTCGATGGCGTTTGGCATCGGCACGGCTGCGGGTTCGGCCGGCATGTTCCTGTTTGCGCCGCTCAGCCAGGGTTTCATCTCGGCCTTCGGCTGGTCGGACAGTCTCGTCATCATTGCCGTGATGATGCTGGTCGTGCCGCTCTTGGCCTTCCCGCTGCGCGGAAATGCGCAGTCCGGCAGCCAGTCGGGCAACCAGTACAAGCAGACGGTGGCGGAAGCGCTGAAGGAGGCGTTTGCTCACAAGAGCTACCTCCTGCTCACCACCGGCTTCTTCGTCTGCGGCTTCCAGGTCGCCTTCATCACCGCGCATTTCCCGGCCTATCTCGGCGATATCGGCATTGAAGCAAGCTATGCGGTCATTGCCATGGCGCTGATCGGCTTCTTCAACATCATCGGCTCACTCGCCGCCGGTTGGATCGGGCAGCGCTACTCGAAGCCCTATTTCCTCGCGTTGATCTATATCGGTCGCTCGATCACGGTGACGCTCTTCCTGCTTCTGCCGCAGACGCCGGCCTCCGTCGTCGTCTTTGCTGCCGTGATGGGCCTCTTGTGGCTTTCTACCGTACCGCCGACCAATGGGCTTGTGGCCATCATGTTCGGCACGCGCCACCTCGGTCTGCTGGGCGGCCTGGTGTTTCTGTCGCACCAGATCGGCTCTTTCCTCGGCGTGTGGATGGGCGGCTACCTCTATGACCTGTTCGGAACCTATGACCAGGTCTGGTGGCTGGGTGTAGCGCTTGGGATCTTCGCGGCTGTGGTGCATTGGCCGATCAGCGAAAAATCGGTCGAGCGACCAGAAATCGCAGTGGCGTAATTTTGCCCAAAGTAAGATCATATTTCGGCATTCGCCCTATGCCGGATCAAAATTCCTGTGTTTTCAGCTCACAGCGACTGTCACAGAAAATTATTTTATTTTTCCCGGACTGACCGTTGACGGATTCCGAGCCAGCACCTACCTTGTGCGAGCTGGTTCGGACACTGACGACGAACCTTGAACGGCCTCACCTTTTGAGGCCGCAGCCAAAGAAGGAGGTCAGCGAAATGCAAGTTGTGTTTCTTGATGCCATCCGATCCTGGCAGACGACCCCGCGCTTCGTGATGGTGAAACGCCATTCCGAATGCACCTGTCGAATGTGACGCTGCGCAAGCACTGATTTCATTTCATCGACATCTTAGACAACGCCGTGCCGCGCGCATGGGCGGGGAATATCGTTATGAAGAAGCAAGTTATCGAATATGCCGGGATCCCGGTTGGCATCACCATCCCCGATGGCGACAGGGTCAAGTTCATCGCCGTCAAATATCCGGTCATCGACCTCGACGGCGGTAGCTATCGCAATATCAGCGAGCTGCAGGCCGCCATTCACGATCACATGGCGAAATCTGCGCCCGAGGATCAGGCCGTGTTTCTGGGGGCGGCCAATTCGCCGGGCGCTTCCAGCGAGCGCAAGGTCTTCAACGCCGCCTGACAGAAGCCCTCCCGTGCCGCGCCGGGTTCCAGCCCCCGCGGCACGTAGACGTGCCGATCCAGGAAATAGGCCGTGAGCCGGAAGGCTGCCGCCAGGGTCTCCGGATCGGCCGCGCGGTTCGTGCCGGGGGTGAGGAAATCCGGCAAGGCCAGCATCTTGTCTGCCCAGGGCTCACCTGCCTCGCGACTGACCGCCCTGCCCGACTTCGGCGAGACGTAAGCGAGATCGTGGCGCGTGCCCGTCGCCGCACACTCCTCCAGATCCAGACCAAATCCCAGATCGTTCAGCAGCGCCAGTTCGAAGCGGACGAAGAGTTCGCCTGCTGTCGCCGGGTCTTCCAGATGGTCGAG
Organism: Allorhizobium sp. nf9_anc; assembly: GCF_056323085.1. NCBI lineage: Bacteria > Pseudomonadati > Pseudomonadota > Alphaproteobacteria > Hyphomicrobiales > Rhizobiaceae > Allorhizobium > Allorhizobium sp. nf9_anc. The sequence goes on from NZ_CM150481.1 coordinate 2,376,299, forward strand.
AATCACATCCAGCGCCTGGAAGAGATGCGGATGGGGATCACGTTCGGGGAGAAGGCGCAGCAGCGAGGCCAGCGCCTGGACGCCGTAGACGGCGGTCGCCGTTTCCATCAGCCGGCCGGCGCGCAGCATTACTGGTTCTACCCTGTATTCACCGAGATGTTCGTCGAGACGGGCGCGCCAAGTGACTTCGAGGCGATTGCCGGGCTGCAGGACGGGCTGCATGGTGCGCGAGCGGCCTGAGCGCACCATGCCGAGATGGCGTCCACGGCTGCGCGTCATCATCTCGGCGATGACGCTTGTTTCGCCATGCCGCCGCACCCCGAGAAGGATCGCCTCATCTGTCCATTGCATGATCCGGTTTTACCGCAGAGCCCCCGGGAGAGCGAGGGATTTCGGCACGCGGATCAGATTTCGGTCAAATAGCGCTGCACCCAGCCGCGCCAATGGGCAATCGCCTCGGCCTTGCCGGGATAGCGTTTCTCTTCATGCAGTTGCACCAGCGACTTCATCGCCTGAAGCAGGACGACTGCCATGACCTGCGCCTGTTCCTCGGCGATTGCCGGACGCCAGACCGAGAGGATTTCGGCGATCCGCCGACGCAAGCCTTCGCGCAGCAGGCCGGGGCGCACGCCCGGCTGCTCCCAGCGCGCATCGAGAAGGCTGAGTGCGAGGCTCCGTTCGGTCGCATGGGCGACCAGGACATCGAGCAGCCGGTCACCGAGCTGCATGGCATCCAATCCCGAGGCATCCGCCTTGATGCGGTCCAATGCTGCCTCGACATGCTCGGCATAACGGGCGATCAAGGCGTCGGCGAGGAGATCCTTGTTGGGGAAGAACTGGTAGAGTGAGCCGATCGGTGCGCCGGCGCGAGCGGCGATCTCGGTCATGGTCGCGGCCTTATAGCCCTGCTCGGCAAAAACGGCGGCACCGGCGTCGAGAAGCTTTGCCACGCGAGCAATGCCGCGCTTGCGCTTCGGCTCCTTGGCGGTCGGCGCTGGAGCCGGCTGGGATGCTGCCGAACTTGACTTTTGCGAGGTCATTCTCATAAAACTCGATTGTGAGGTGCGCCTCATTTATTTGATGAAATCACGCTTTCGTCCAGAACTTTCCCGGAAACGGATCTCAGACGAAGGACGGAGACGCTCATGGCTTCGGACAAGGATCCCGAGACGTTCAAGCAGCCCGACCCGGACGGCGTTGCCGCTTCCGCCGTCTCGCCGGCATCCGCGGCAAGCCCGCCGCCGCAACCCGGCCTGCTGACACCGCTTCCGGTTATCCTGCGCTGGGCCATTCTTCTCGGGCTGTCCTTCGCCATATCAGGCGGCCTCTTCCTCGCGCATATCCCGGGCGCCCTTCTGCTCGGACCCATGGTCGCGGCAATCCTGGTTGCCACCAATGGAGCGCGGCTTTCCGTCCATCGCTACCCTTACATCTTCGCCCACTCGCTGATCGGCTGCATCATTGCGCGCTCGATCGATCTCGGGACACTGTCGACGGTCGCAGACGACTGGCCGATCTTCCTGTCGGTCGTGCTGTCGATCATCGCGGCAAGCAGCCTGCTCGGCTATTTCATGGCGAAGGCGGAGATCCTGCCGGGGACCACGGCGATCTGGGGAACCTCGGCGGGTGCGGCTTCCGCCATGGTGCTGATGGCGGAGGCCCATGGCGGCGATCCCAGGCTCGTCGCCTTCATGCAATATCTGCGGGTCGCCTTCGTCGCGACCGGAGCCTCGCTGATGGCGGCCTTCGTCTTCAACATCGAAGGGGGCGCCGCCCAGCCCGTCATCTGGTTTCCGGAAACGAACTGGCTCGATCTCGGCCTGACACTTGCGGCGGCAATCGCTGCGGCTTCGGTCGGCGCCTGGCTTCGCATACCGGCCGGGACCATGCTCCTGCCGCTTATTGCCACGACGATCCTGCATGTGATGGGCTACGTAACCCTGCAACTGCCCGAATGGCTGCTGGCGCTCGGTTATGGGGTGATCGGCTGGCGGATCGGGCTGTCGTTTACCCGGCGCATCCTGCGGCATGCGGCAAGCGCCCTGCCCCAGATCGTCGGCTCGATCCTCGTGCTGATGGCGTTTGGCGGCGGGCTCGCCTTCCTGCTCTGGTCGCTGCATGGCATCGACCCGCTGACCGCCTATCTCGCGACCAGCCCCGGCGGGCTCGATTCGATCGCAATCATCGCCGCGACGACGCCTGTCGACATGTCCTTCATCATGGCGCTGCAGACCATGCGACTGATCCTGATCATCCTGATCGGACCGACGATCTCTGATTTCGTCGCAAGGCGCGTGGCGAAGGGCTGAGCGCCCCTCGCCCAATCATATTCAGTCGCGGGGGAATTCGAGACCCATTTCGCGGAAGCGCTCCGGGTCGTTGCCCCAGTTCTCGCGCACCTTGACGAAGAGGAAAAGGTGGACAGGCTGTTCGAGGATCTCGGACATCTCCTTGCGAGAGGCCGTGGAGATCGACTTGATCGCATCGCCGTTCTTGCCAAGCACGATCTTCTTCTGGCTGTCGCGCTCGACATAGATGACCTGCTCGATGCGAACGGAACCGTCCTTGCGCTCTTCCCACTTCTCCGTCTCGACATGCGACGAATAGGGAAGCTCCTGGTGCAGGCGCAGGAACAGCTTCTCGCGGGTGATTTCGGCTGCGAGCTGGCGCATCGGCAGATCGGAGATCTGGTCTTCCGGATAATACCAGGGGCCTTCCGGGAAGGTTTCGGCCAGATAGTCCATGATGTCGTCGCAGCCCGAGCCTGTGGTCGCCGAAATCATGAAGGTGCGGTCGAACTTGACGGCTTCGTTCGCCGTCTCGGCAAGCTTGAACAGATCTTCATGGCGCACCCGGTCGATCTTGTTCAGGACGAGGATCTTCGGCTGCGGCACATCCTTCAGCGCTTCCAGGATCGCCTCGGCATCGCCGCGTAGGCCCCGTTCGCTGTCAATCAGCAGCAGGATGATATCGGCATCCTTGGCGCCACCCCAGGCCGACGTCACCATGGCGCGGTCCAGCTTGCGGCGCGGCTTGAAGATGCCGGGCGTGTCCATGAAGACGATCTGGGCGTTCTTGTGGATCGCGATGCCGCGCATCACAGCGCGGGTCGTCTGCACCTTGTGGCTGACGATCGACACCTTGGCACCGACGAAGCGGTTTACCAACGTCGACTTGCCGGCATTGGTGGGGCCGATCAAGGCTACGAAGCCGGATCGGGTCGGGGTGTTGACGATGGCTTCGCCGCCGTCCTCTGTCTCTATCTCGGTCATGGTGTCCAATCAGTTGGCGTCGGAGGGCTTTGCCCAGACGCCTTCGCGTTCGAGTATCTTGGTCGCGGCCACCTGTTCGGCGGCACGCTTGGAACGATCGATGCCGATCTCGGGCTTCAGACCCGGGATCTCGACGATCACCGTGAAGCGGGGATCATGATCCGGTCCGGAGCGATCGGCAACCTTGTAGTTGGGCGGCGCGCCATACCTGGCATGCGTCCATTCCTGCAATTCGGTCTTGGCGTCACGGCGAGCGCCGTCGGCACGGGCGGCCCGGCCCTGCCAGTATTTTAGGATGAAGCCGCGCGCGGCCTCCAATCCTGCTTCGAGATAGATCGCGGCGATCAGGCTTTCGACCACGTCGGCGCGAACATTCAGCATATTCTTCGCGGTGATCTTCTTGACGTCCGAGCCGGTGCGGATGAAGCGGTGCAGCTCCATCTCGTCGGCAACCGAGGCGCAGGCTTCGGCGCTGACCAGCTGGTTGAAGCGCACCGAGAGCTCGCCCTCGGCCGCATCGCGAAAGGTGGTGAAAAGCATCTCGGCGACACACAGCCCGAGCACGCGGTCGCCCAAAAACTCAAGCCGTTCGTAGTCGCCCTTCTTGCCCCGCGAGACCTGGGCGCTGGCATGGGTCAGCGCCCGCATCAGGCGGTCGCGGTCGGCGAACTTGTGGCCGATCGCAGCTTCGAGCTGCGTCCAATCCTTTTCGCCGACCACCTTCTTGTTCGTCATTCGACCACCTTGAACAGGCGATCCCAACGCATGTTGGCCGGCCACTTCCAGACTTCGCGGAACGAGGTGTCGTTGCCGAGCGAGAAGAAGATCAGCGAGGCCTTGCCGATCAGGTTCTCGGCCGGCACGAAACCGACGTCGAAGCGGCTGTCGAGCGAGTTGTCGCGGTTGTCGCCCATGGCGAAATAATGGCCTTCGGGCACGATGAATTCGCGCGTGTCGTCACCGCGGGTGCCCTGGGCCTGGTCGAGCGTGTCATAGCTCACGCCGTTTTCCAGCGTTTCGCGGAAGACCGGCACATCCGTGCCCGGATCCATGCGGTAGTCGGAGGTAAAGACACCATCCTGAATCTTCGGCACCGGCTGGCCGTTGACCTGCAGCACGCCGCCGATCATCTGGATCCGGTCGCCCGGCAGGCCGACGATGCGCTTGATGTAGTCAATGCTGGGGTTCGGCGGGAAACGGAAGACGGCGATATCGCCGCGCTCTGGTTCGCTTGCGAAAATGCGGCCTTCGAAGAGGTTCGGCGAGAAGGGCAGCGAATACTTCGAATAGCCGTAGGAGAACTTGTTGACGAAGATGTAGTCGCCAACCAGCAGCGTCGGCATCATCGAGCCGGATGGGATCGTGAAGGGCTGAAAGAACACGGTCCGGATCACCATGGCCAGGAGCAGAGCCTGGATGATGACCTTTACGTTTTCCCAAAGGGCACTTTGCTTCTTTTCGTCGCTCACGCGGATCGGTTCCTTCTTGCGAAAATCCTGCTCTCTCTAGTCGGTTCGGGCGAGCGCGGCAACCGCGTAGCCCCGCCGACCAGCGCGACCAGTTAACTCAGCGGCTTTCTGGCAGGGCTTCAACGATGACGAATGCCTGGGCATAGGGGAATTCGTCGGTGATGGTCAGATGGATCTGGGCGACATGCCCTGGCGGCAACAGACGCTCAAGGCATTTGGCGGCGCCGCCGGTCAGTTCAAGGCCGGGCTTGCCGTTCGGCAGATTGACGACGCCCATCTCCTTCCAGAAGACACCCTCGGCGATGCCGGTGCCCAGCGCCTTGGCCATGGCCTCCTTGGCAGCAAAACGCTTGGCATAGGAAGCAGCACAGTCCTTGCGGCAGTTCGAGCGCGCCTGCTCTTCATCGGTGAAGCAGCGTGCGGTGAACTTCTCGCCGAATCTGTCGATCGACTTCTCAATTCTTCTGATGTCGACGAGGTCGCTTCCAATGCCGATGATCATGTCAGACGCTCGATCCCTGGAGAGCTTCGGTGAGACGGGCGCGGGCTCGTTCGGCAAGGCGTTCGCGGCGACGCGCCTGAAACTTGGCCACGGTGAAGTAGATCACGCAGTAGCTGATGGCACCACTGACGACGGCCAGGGGCACGGCCCCGACCAACATCGGCTTTAGGATGGGCTGCCACATGCTCTCGATCGCATAGAGGGAAAACTTGTGTTCGAGATCGACGCTGTCTCCGGCCGGCGCCCCGTTGCCGATCAACCGGTGCCCGACCTCCCAGGTCGCAGCCCAGATGAACGGAAACGTCAGCGGATTGCCGAAGGCCGTGCCGAGCGCTGCAGCCACCATATTGCCGGCAACAAGGTAGGCAATCGCGAAAGCCAGGAGGAAATGCAGGCCGATGAACGGCGTCCAAGAGGAGACAATTCCGGCCACGACGCCGGCGGCGATGGCATGCGGCGTTGCCGACAGGCGCAGGATGCGCTTGCTCAGGTAGTGGAACGACCGGATGAAGCCACGACGCGGCCAGAGAAGCTCACGCAACTTCGTCAGGGAGGAAACCGGTTGGCGTCGTCGAAACAGCATGCGGGATATGTAGTTGATCCGAGGCGGTTTCGGCAAGGAAAAGCGGCTCGCGGCGTGGCCAAAAAGCAAAGACGCCGGCATTGAACCGGCGTCGCATCTCAGACCAGAGATCACTGATTGTTAGACCGGTGACCAGATCTGGTCCGTCGGCGCATCAGCCGCGGCGGAACATGCCACGGTCGATTTCGCGCTGGCGGTATTCCAGGTCGACGAGATCGCGGGCGCCGTTCAGGTAGCTCATTTCACGCTCTGCAACGGTCGGAACGCGAAGGGCGCGGGCGAATTTGCGGATCGGAGTAAACATCGTTTTGTCCTCGGTTCTTTGTCTTCATCTGTTGACCGAGATATAATGGTGCGGCGCACAATCAACCAGAGACAAGAACTGACGTCAGCCATGCGCAAAGCGCATAGCGGAAGGGTCGAGGTTTACGAATTAGGCAGGATTGTGATGAAAAGTGAGGCAGAGAGGGCGGCTGCGAGGCGACCGGGCGGATATCATCCGCACCGGTCATGTCTTCGAGACGGCAGATCGCCTCAATCGTAAACGCGCTTCACCGTCGAGATGCAGTCGAGCTCCTTGAGCTCGCCGAGCAGCTGGCTCAGCTGGCGAAGATCCCAGACCTCGAGATCGATCCCCATCTCCGTAAAGTCGGTGGCGATGCGGATCATGTTGAGGACGCGGATGTTGATGTCGAGGCGCGCGACGCATTGCGCGACGGTTGCGAGCGTGCCCGGCTCGTTCAGGGCGTTGATCAGAATGCGGGCGACGAAGCGCGACTTGTTCGCCTCATCGAGATCCCAGCGCACATCGATCCAGCGCTCCGGCTCGTTTTCGAAGCGCTGCAGGGCAGATGCCTGGATCGGGTAGATGGTGATGCCCTTGCCGTCTTCCATGATGCCGACGATTCGATCCCCGGGCACAGCACCGGCAGGTGCAAAATGCACCTCGGCATTGCCGGAAAGACCGCGGATCGGCAGCGGGTCGGGGCCGTCGCCTGCCGTCGGCACATCGCCCTTGGGATGGGCGGGACCGGGGATCTTGAAGACCATGCCATTGGCACTGTTCATCGCGAACCAGCCCTCGTCCGACGAGGGCTTCACCGTGACGCGCTCATCCTGGTAGTCGGGGAAGACGGCGCGCAGGACGTCGAGAGAAGAGGTTTCGCCGCGACCGACGGAGGCGATCGCGTCTTCCACATCGCGCTGGCCGAGTCGATGCAGCGCCGGACGCAGCGTATCCTTGGAGAAGATCTTGCCGGCGCGCTCAAAGGTGCGCTCGAGGATGCGTTGACCAAGGCCTGCATATTGCTTGCGGATCGCCATGCGGGTGGCGCGGCGGATGGCGGCGCGCGCCTTGCCCGTCACCACGATCTCTTCCCAGGCGGCGGGCGGCACCTGCACGCCGGAGCGGATGATCTCCACTTCATCACCATTCGACAGGCGCGTGACGAGCGGCATGATCGAGCCGTTGATCTTGGCGCCGACACAGGTGTCGCCGACATTGGTGTGGACGGCATAGGCAAAGTCGATCGGGGTCGCGCCACGCGGCAGCGCGATCAGCTTGCCCTTGGGCGTGAAGCAGAAGACCTGGTCCTGGAAGAGTTCGAGCTTGGTGTGCTCGAGGAATTCTTCCGGATTGTCGCCTTCGGCCAGCGCCTCGATCGTGTGGCGAAGCCAGGAATAGGCGTTGCTCTCGCGCTTCAGCGGCTCGTTCGGATCGCCGTTCTCGCCATCCTTATAGAGGCTGTGGGCGGCAATACCGTATTCGGCGATGTCGTGCATGCGGCGCGTGCGGATCTGCAGCTCGATACGCTGGCGGGACGGACCGACGATCGTGGTGTGGATCGAGCGGTAGTCGTTCTGCTTCGGCGTCGAGATATAGTCCTTGAAGCGACCGGGCACGACGCGCCAGCGGGTGTGCACGATGCCGAGCGCCCGGTAGCAGCCGGGGATATCGTCGACCAGGATGCGGAAGCCGTAGACGTCGGAGAGCTGCTCAAAGGAGAGCGACTTCGACTGCATCTTGCGGAAGACAGAATAAGGCTTCTTCTGGCGGCCCTTGACCGAAGGGGTCAGCAGGCCGTTTGCCACCAGAAGATCACGCAGTTCGTCCTCGATCTTGGTGATCAGGCCTTCGTTGCGGGTAGAGAGTTCCGACAGACGGTTGGTCACCGTCTCATAGGCTTCCGGGTTCATGTAACGGAAGGACAGGTCCTCCAGTTCGTCGCGCATGTCCTGCATACCCATGCGGCCGGCGAGCGGCGCATAGATTTCCATCGTCTCTTCGGAAATGCGGGCGCGCTTGTCGTCGCGCATGTGCTCAAGCGTGCGCATGTTGTGCAGGCGGTCGGCGAGCTTGACGAGGAGAACGCGCACGTCGTCGGAAATGGCGAGCAGCAGCTTGCGCAGGTTTTCCGCCTGCTTGGCCTTCTTGGTGACGAGGTCGAGCTTTTTGATCTTGGTCAGGCCCTCGACCAGGCGGCCGATATCCTCGCCGAAGAGTTCGTCGATCTCGGCGCGTGTGGCTGAGGTATCCTCGATCGTGTCGTGAAGGAGCGCGACCGCGATCGTCGATTCGTCGAGATGCATGTCGGTGAGGATGGCGGCAACTTCGAGCGGGTGGGAGATATAGGGGTCCCCGCTGGCGCGTGTCTGCTTGCCGTGCTTCTGCATGGCATAGACATAGGCCTTGTTCAGCAGAGCTTCGTTGGCATCGGGCTTGTATTTCTGCACCCGCTCCACGAGCTCGTATTGCCGCATCATTCCACTCGTCTCCACAAACGAAAAAGCGCGCCAGTCGATAAGACTGGCGCACAATCATCCTACAGTCAGATCAAGACTTAAGTCTGATCTATTGACGATTAGTAATCGTCGCTCTTTTCCGGCGGTACGAGGCCTTCGATACCGGCCAGAAGCTCTTCTTCCGACATCTGGTCGAAGGTGAGCGTTTCCGGCAGTTCGTCCTCTTCGTCGCCCTTGCCGGCGGTGCCGGTGTTGGAGAGCATCGAGCTCGGCTCCTGCTCCGGCTCGTCGACTTCGACGTGCTTCTGCAGCGAGTGAATCAGATCTTCCTTCAGGTCGTCGGGCGAGAGCGTCTCGTCGGCGATTTCGCGAAGCGCCACGACCGGGTTCTTGTCCTTGTCGCGATCGATGGTGATCGGCGCGCCCTGCGAGATCTGGCGGGCGCGGTGGCTTGCGAGCAGAACGAGCTCGAAGCGGTTCTCGACTTTGTCGATGCAATCTTCAACGGTGACACGGGCCATTGCCTGTCCTTTGCGGTCATGAATGCGAGGGATTGACGGCTGCGATACAGGCAATGGAGGGCAAATTCAAGTTTTTCGTGCCGACGCCCCGCCAAGCCCAAAAATGAAGGCCGGAAAATACCCTTATTACACCACATTTCAACCTCAAGCTGCTTGGATTGGACCATGCGATGCCCTAGATAGATTTTTATATGATCATTTCATAATTTAACGGAACGATCATATCTTGAGGGGCAAGGTATTGTTTTGATTGCCGTTTGCCGAGACTGTTCATATTTGACCTAAGGATATCGGAATGTTCGATCCTCGCGAGAAAATTGCTCTCTTCATCGACGGCGCCAATCTTTACGCCGCGTCCAAGAGCCTCGGCTTCGACATCGACTATCGCAAGCTCCTGAAGGCTTTCCAGAAGCGCGGCTATCTTCTTCGCGCTTATTATTACACCGCCCTCATCGAGGATCAGGAATATTCCTCGATCCGCCCGCTGATCGACTGGCTGGATTATAACGGCTACAAGGTCGTGACCAAGCCGGCGAAGGAATTCACCGACTCTATGGGCCGCCGCAAGGTCAAGGGCAACATGGATATCGAGCTTGCCATCGACGCGATGGAACAGTCGGAAACGGTCGACCATCTCGTGCTCTTCTCCGGCGACGGCGATTTCACCACGCTGGTGGAAGCGCTACAGCGCAAGGGCCGCAAGGTCTCGGTCGTCTCCACCATGGCCACCCAACCGCCGATGATCGCCGACGACTTGCGCCGCCAGTCGGACCATTTCATCGACCTGATGACGCTGAAGCCGGAAATCGGCCGCGACCCCTCGGAACGCGGCATGCCCCGCGCACCGGAGCCGGCGACGGCCAGCGAAGACGAACACTGAGGGATTTGGGGCGCCTTGCCCCGTATGCCCTAAAGCCGCTGCGTTTCCAAAAACGCCCCCTCTGGTCCCCTGAGCTTGTCGAAGGGCGGCCATCTCCCCCACAAGTGGGGAGAAGACTCGCGGCTGCGACGCGGCCACACCCTCCCCTTGAGGGGGAGGGTCGGAGCGAAGCTCCGGGGTGGGGTGACGGCCTGAAGCTTAGAAAGATCGAGAAAACGTCGAACTCGAAGTAGGGTTCACCCCCACCCGCCGCTTTGCGGCGACCTCCCACCTCAAGGGGGAGGTGGGGAGCGCGTGGCCGGGTTAAGCCCTCCCCCTTGTGGCGAGGGTTTGGGAGGGGACTTCCTTACAAGCCTTCTCAGGACAGCTTCACATCGCCTCGAAGGCGATATCCTGCGCGCCCTGCCACAGGACCATCTTGCCCATGGCCTCCAGCTGCTCCTGTCCCTTCGTCACCGTCAGGAAATGGTTGCCCGCCAGCACGCCCATCTTGCTCGCGAATTGCGAGGAGCCATAGGCGAAGAGCAGTTCGGTTTCGCTGAAACCACCGGGATAAAGCAGGATATCGCCGCGCGAGGGATGCGCGGTGTGGTTCTCGAAGCCTGCCCCGAACTGGAAATCGCCCAAGGGCACCCAGACCGCCTCGCCCGACCAGCGCGAATGGATCGCCTGGTTGCGGAACGGCAGGAAGCTTTCAAAGATGCGGCAGGTCTCGGGCGCCTTTTCGCGCTCGAAACGGGCCTCGAAGACGAAGGGGCCGACGGTGACCTTCAGGAATTCCAGGGACATGCCACTCAACCCGTCTTCAGAATGCGCTGCTTCTGGCGGTTCCAGTCGCGTTCCTTCTCGGTCTCGCGCTTATCGTGCAGCTTCTTGCCCTTGGCGAGCGCCAGCTCCAGCTTCGCCCTGCCCTTCTCGTTGAAATAGATCTTGAGCGGCACAAGCGTCATGCCCTCGCGATTGATCGAGGCGCGCAGGCGGTTGATCTCGCGCTTGGAGAGCAAAAGCTTGCGACGGCGGCGGGGCTCGTGATTGAAGCGGTTCGCCTGCAGATATTCCGGCAGATGCGAATTGATCAGCCAGATTTCCTCGCCCTCGTCAGAGGCATAGGATTCGGCAATATTGGCCTTGCCCTCGCGCAGCGACTTGACCTCCGTGCCGGTCAAAACCAGACCGGCCTCGTAGGTGTCGACGATCTCATAATTGAAGCGCGCCTTGCGGTTTTCCGCGACGATCTTGTTGACGGTGCGCTGCGAGCCTCTGGGGGCCATGGTCTCATCTTCCGTTTCGCCCGGGATTTTGTCGTGTGTCGCCTGCGCCCGGGCGGGCGTGGCTGTTGTCATGGATATGTAATGGAGGATGGGGGGGAAATAAAGGTGGATGAGGATCTGGTGCGCAGACAGCGCGTAAGGTGGGGATCGACCTGCGGCATCTGATTGTTTTGCACGCCGGCTTCGACCGGCATCGCAGCATTGTCAGACGGCTCAACGCCGCTTCTGGGAGAGGTGACGACGGCAATCATTTCCGTCGACTTTCCGGGATGGCAGTGCAAAATGTGCTGGCATCGAACTTCCAATGATCTGAGGACAGACCATGAATCTCCATCGCGCTCGTCTCGGCCTGTTTGCAATTGCTTTCGCAGTTACCGGAAACGGGATGATGTCTACCGTTGCCCACGCTGACGAATTCTCGTTTACGGCGACCAACTCGACCAACACAGCTATCACCGGAATATTGGTGTCCGAAAACAAGAGTGACTGGGCTAACTTCGACATCGGAAGCGGCATCCAGCCGGGAGCGACTGTCAATCTCGTCTGGGATCAGAGCACAAATACTTCAAGCTGCGCGCAGTGGGTGAAGGCGGCATTTGCCGACGGCAGCGAGTCGGAGCCTGCGCAGTTCGATTTCTGCGAAGATGGTCTTGAACTGGACTTTTGATTGGTTTCTCGTCTATGCGAGTGAGCGCGGCAGGTTACCTTTGGTGACCTGCCGTTTTCTTTTGCGGGGGCGACGAAGGATGGGGGATAAAAGTGGGAGCGGCGGGAGACACTTTGCTCCCTTGATTTGGCCATGCCGACAATTTCTCGTTCATCGTATATCAGGCAAATTATCTTGATGTCCGTGTCATCTTTCACCGACGTCAAAATTACAGCTGATTATAACTGTCGTACTCCTTCAATAATTCTGCCTGCTGCTTTGCTAACTTACGTATTTCCGCACGGCCTATGCGTTCCAATTCCGCTCTTGGAGAAACGACTACTTGATCGGGCTTCGCGTCCACGTCTAGCCACCAGCTTTCTGCATCATTTACAAGAGCAGCTATGCTTTTGCTAAGCCCGGTCCCACGATCGTTGGTGCATGTGTGCGACGCCTTCACGTAGCGCATAGCGAAGAGGTTGCGGTGGTGTGAGACTGATAGGTCAGGAGAGGAAAAGTATTGGAACAGTTCCATAAGACTTGCTTCTGCCCGAGAAAATTTCATCGCCTGATCCCCATTTGACCAAACGGCAGCGACAGTGAAGGCCAAACGCAATCTTCGAGATTCAGCGGCTATCCTCTCGGCAAGCGCGGCCTGGAATATAGAAGGATCAATGTCCTCTCTGGCGACGATGATGATCGATGTTCCATCAGCCTGCGCGGCATACGAATATGCTCTGATCTTATTGGGATAGAACAGCTCACATATGCTGCCAGCCTGCTGCACCAGTTCTTGGAAGCTGCGATTCCGATCCCCGGCAGTCAGTTGTTCTTTGAGTAGCACCGTTTGCCATGCAGCAGCAGCAGCAGCAATTAATGACACCGCTAGCGCGGCAATCGCGATGAAGTTTGCATGAGCGTTCGACTGTTCGTACTGATGACAGGTCCGCACCCTAGGTTTTCGTGGCTTTCGCAATCTATGCTTGCTGAATTTGTACATCTTAGTACTGGCCCGCCAACGAATCATGCAATCAGATCGAAGAAGACAATGTACCGTCTGGCTCGGAGTGCAGAAAGCGTTTCGTCTTCCTCGCAGGGAAGACGAATGCAGCATTTGCCGCGCGCCTGACGGCCGCTACGGCATAGCCTACCCCTGGCAATTGAGCTGTTGAGGAAAGCCACGTGTCGATTGAGTTTCCCTTGGCGATTTTGAAATCTCTATGGACCCGGCGGACGGACGGGGGCTGGGGGATTTCCGATATAAAGGGGCTGACGCTCCGATCCGAGTCTGGACACGATGAGCGCTATTTTCTCTTGCGCGGCGACCTCGAACTGATGACCAAACATCCGAACGGAAATTTTACGGATGTCTTCTCATTGTTCGGCACAACCGACTACTTGATGCAGCAGAGCATCGTGCCCGTCGTGGCGTGGCTTGACGGAGAAACCGCGATCAGGTGCATAGGTACCGCATCAATTATTAGCTGTACTGGTTACGTTATCACTGCAGGGCACGTTCTGCTTGATCCGCTAGAATCCGGGTACGGTGCGACGTGCATTGCAGGAAAGGTCGAACATCGCGAAGACCTGAATTTCGGGGTCATGATCCCTTATATGGCGCCAGCGGGAGGCATCTACTTCGCTAAGGCGTTCCGTTTTTTTCCCTTTGAGAAAATGTGGACGTGGGGCAAATGGAATAAAAGTCCACTGCTTCATGAGGATGATCGATGGGAGTATCTTACTGATGTTGCAGTATGTAAAATCCCAGAGATGCCGAACGGACAAGCGCATCAACCATTAAACATGTCACTCAATCCATTCGTTCCAGGCGAAGAAGCATACTCGCTTGGCTATGCAGAAATGCCGGACATTCGAATTAACCCAGATACAAGCCGCATCTCGGACAATGCATTCCGACTGAACATCTACGTAACGGCTGGAAACATCCTCAACACATTTCCACAAAATCACGTTGCAAGAGAGGTACCGACACCCGGCCCTTGTTTTGACTTCAATGCGCGTGTGCCTGGAAAAATGAGCGGCGCACCAATATTCGGAGCGCAAGGAGCGGTAATTCGTGGTGTCATTAGCCGCAGTTTTTCGGGCGAAGAGCACGCGTTTGGGTCGATGCTCGGCCCCGCTATGGAGTTACCCCTAGACGAGCCGGAGCTCAGAGGACGCTCATTGCGCGCCTTGCTTGAGAACGGCAACGAGGGTATGTCTCTAGTTCGCGGGGTGGGCCTTTAACATGTTGGCGTTTGCGTTTCGATTACTTGATGCCAGCCCCGCTTTAGGGGCCACATAGCAGCCAAACTGAGTTATATTTTATCTGAACTGCTTTGCAGAAATCATCTTATCATTCAACTAGGCATTGCTTTGTGACCCGCGAGGGCAATTGGCTCGCTCTCGCCCGCGACAAAACTGAAGTGGCCGTTCTCAATCCTCCCCCATCAAAAAAAGGCCGGCGTCTCCGCCGGCCTTTTGTCATTCCCTCAGTTTACCAATCCCGCATGCTTCAGCGCCGCGTCGATCGCGGCTTCCGTCGACGCCTCCAGCGTGGCCATCAGCGGCAGGCGGACGGTGCGGTTCATGCCGCGGGTGCGGTTCAGCGCGTATTTCGCGCCGCAGAGGCCGGGCTCCAGGAAGATCGCCTTGTGCAGCGGCATCAGGCGGTCCTGGTAGGTGAGCGCCTTGGCATAGTCGCCAGCAAGCGTTGCCGCCTGGAATTCGGCCGAGAGGCGCGGGGCGACATTGGCGGTGACCGAAATGCAGCCGACGCCGCCATGGGCGTTGAAGCCAAGGGCCGTTGCATCCTCGCCCGAGAGCTGGACGAAATCCGGGCCGCAGGTGATGCGCTGTTCGGAGACGCGCTCGATCTTGCCGGTCGCATCCTTGACGCCGACGATGTTCTTGTGGGCTTTCGCGAGCGCCCCCATCGTCTCCGGCGACATGTCGATCACCGAACGGCCGGGGATGTTGTAGATGATGATCGGCAGCGAGACGGCCTCGGCGATCGCCTTGTAATGGGCAATCAGGCCCTTCTGGGTCGGCTTGTTGTAATAGGGCGTGACGACGAGCAGCGCGTCAGCGCCGACGGCTTCGGCATGCTGGGCAAGCTCGATCGCTTCCAGCGTGTTGTTGGAGCCGGCACCCGCAATGACAGGCACGCGCTTGGCGGCCACTTCGACGCAGAGTTCGACCACGCGCTTGTGTTCGTCATGGGACAGGGTCGGCGATTCGCCCGTGGTGCCAACGGGCACGAGGCCGGAGGATCCTTCGGAAATCTGCCATTCCACATGGGCGGCAAAGGCTTGCTCGTCGACGGCGCCCTGATCTGTGAACGGCGTGACGAGTGCGGGAATGGATCCCTGATACATGCAATGAACTCCTCGGGGGCCGAGATCCACGCTTCGGCCGCATTCTGAACCTAAATCGAGGGCACATTACTGCGCACCTTCGGGTGCGACAAGCGCATGCAAGGGAGATTTGTGACGCTTTTCCTAGGCTTCGTTCGAGAGAATGTGATCGCTCGCGTCAAGGCTTTGTTAACCGCGTTCTCGGCCTACTCGGGGCGTTGTGTTATGGTTGTGGTGTGTGGATGAAGACGACCTTTCTCAAAGCCTCTGTTTTCGGCCTCGGTCTTGCCGTGCTGTCGCTTCCGGCGCATGCCCAGGAACCGGCCTCCGTTCCCGTGCCTGCGGTCAAGCCGCTCGGCTTTGCGCCGACGAGGGCGACACCGCCTTCTTTCGAGACGACAGGCGCCATTCCGCGCGGTGAACGGCTGGCAGCCGTCAATCCGCAGCTGAAGGCCGGCCTTGACGCGCTTTCCGACCGCGACGGCGCAGAGGCGATCGCTATTCGCAACCGCATGCCTGACAGCCTCGACCGGCACATGCTGACCTGGTCGATCGCGATGTCTGGCCTGCGCGACGTGCCGGCGACCGAAATCGCCGCTGCCCAGCGGCAGCTTCAGGGATGGCCGGGGCTCAAAGCCTTCCGGGCGAATTCGGAAAAGGCGCTTTTCCGCGAAAACCCGGCACCGTCAGCCGTTCTTGCCGCCTTTGGCGACACCGCGCCCGAGACCACCGAAGGCACGATGCTGCTCGCCCGCGCGCATCTGGCTTCGGGTGATAAGGCGAAGGGTCAGAGCCTGATCCGCAAGCTCTGGCGCACGGAAGCGCTGGACGACGCAGCGGAAGACAAGATCATGGCCGAGTTTTCCGGCCTGCTGACGACCGCCGACCACCGCGCGCGCATGGACTATCTGATGTATCGCGAGCGGGCATCTCAAGCGAAGCGGTTCTCGACGCTCGGCGAGGCGCAATCGCTCTACAAGGCCTGGGCCGGCGTGATTTCCCGCGCCAAGAATGTCGATGCGCTGATCGCCGCCGTCGATAAATCCTGGTCCAAGGACCCGGCTTTGCTGTTCATCCGCATCGAGAACCTGCGTAGACAGCAAGATTTCGAGGCGGCAGCGAAGCTGCTCGAGCAGATGCCGCGCGACCGCAAGGCGCTGATCAACGGCCGCGCCTGGTGGGACGAACAGCGCATCATCGCCCGCGGGCTTGCCGATCTCGGGCAGTTCCGGGAGGCCTATCGCATCGTGTCGCGCCATGCAGCGACGGAGGCGACCGATATTGCAGACGCCGAATTCCATGCGGGGTGGTATGCGCTGAGGGCGCTGAACGATCCTGGCACTGCGAGCCGGCATTTCGCCCGCATTCTCGAAGTTTCAAACCGTCCGCTTTCGGCAAGCCGCGCCTGGTATTGGCTGGGCCGCGCATCGGAAGCATCGAAGGACGGCAAGGCGGGGCAGCATTTCGCCCGTGCCGCACAACATTCCAGCACCTTCTACGGCCAGCTTGCCGCCGCCCGCATCGATAAGCCCGGCATCGAGATCCCCTATCCGCGACCGAGCAGCGCGGATCGCGCGCGTTTCGAGGGCCGCGAGGCGATCCAGGCGATCGCGCGGTACGAGGCGGCCGGCCATGGCTGGCGGGCGCAGAGCCTTTACCGGGCGCTGGCCGACCAGCTGGATAGCCCCGGCGAACTGGCCCTCTTGAGCGCGCGGGCGGAGAAATCCGAAGGCGGGCATCAATTGTCGCTGCAGATCGGCAAGACGGCTTATTCGCGGGGGATCGATGTGCCCGCACTTGCCTTCCCCGTCGGCGTCATCCCGTCTTCCGCCAATATTGCGGGTTCCGGCAAGGCATTGGCTTACGCGATCGCCCGCCAGGAAAGCGCCTTCAACCCGGCCGCCGTTTCGCCTGCCGACGCACGCGGGCTATTGCAGCTTCTGCCGTCGACCGCCAAGGGGGTCGCCGCCCGCCACGGCATCGCCTATGCGCCTGACAAGCTGACGCGCGATCCCGGCTTCAACGCTACGCTCGGCGCGCATTATCTCGGCGAGCAGATCGACGCCTTCGGCGGCTCTTATATCCTGACCTTCATCGCCTATAACGCCGGACCGCGCAAAGTGCCGGAGTGGATCGAGCGTTACGGCGACCCGCGCGGCAAGTCGATCGACGAGGTTGTCGACTGGATCGAGCGCATCCCCTTCCCCGAGACACGCAATTACGTGATGCGGGTGATGGAGAATTATCAGGTCTACAAGAGCCGGCTTGGCCAGAAGACCCACATCGTGCACGACCTGCGCTTCGGGCGGTAGTTCGCCCGCCCTCCCCTGATTGATGGATGACCTGCGGCCTCCGCTCGGCTAGGCTCGCATGACATCACCACGCGAGGGAGTGCCGCATGGCGGACAGCATCGACCGTTTCATCACCGTGCCGGATGGCTTGAAACTGCATGTGCGCATTTACGGTGAAGCCAATCCGGGGATCCCGGTCGCCTGCCTGCCGGGGCTGACCCGCAACCTGCTGGATTTCGAGGATCTCGCCCGCATACTGGCGGCAGCACCCTATCACCGCAGGGTGGTTGCGATCTCATCCCGTGGCCGCGGGCTCTCCGATCGGGACCCGCAGCCGGCGCGCTACACCATCCCGGTCGAAGCCGGCGATGTCATCAGTGTTCTTGACCAATTGGAGATCGACAGTGCCGCCTTCATCGGCACCTCGCGCGGCGGGCTCATCCTGCATGTGCTGGCAATGACGCATCTGGAGCGCATCGAACGGCTCGTCCTGAACGACATTGGCCCGGTGCTGGAGGTGGAAGGCTTAAGACAGATCCAGGGCTATCTTGGCAGCCGGCCGACACCAAAAAACTTCAGCGAGGCGGCGGATATCCTGCGTGCCACGCATGGCGCGGAGTTTCCAGCGCTTAGCTCCGGCGATTGGGAGGGCATGGCGCGGGCGCTTTATCGCGAAGTGGACGGCAGGCTGATGGCGGATTTCGATCCCGCTATCGCCGAACAGTTCCGCGCTGCGGATCTGAGCCAACCACTACCCGATCTCTGGGCGCAGTTCGGCCTCCTGGTTGAAAAGCCTGTGATGGTGGTGCGAGGAGAGTTTTCGCAGCTGTTGTCGCATGAGACCGTCGCCGAAATGGTGCGGCGGCATGAGCAATGCGTTGGTATAGAGGCCAAGGAACAGGGGCACGCGCCATTGCTGCATCTGGGTGGGCTGGCGGCCGAGATCGGGGCGTTCCTGGAGCGCTGAACCGCCAAAGGTCCTCGAGACCCCGCCTTCCCTCTTTAAGTCAGCCGATGACTGACACATGGGGGCAAAAGAAAAGCCCGGCACAAGGCCAGGCTCCCCTTATCCGATCTGGAGATCGAATTAGAACGAACGAGTCAGGCGAACGAAGCCATCCCAGTTGCTGTCAGCAGCGCCGTCGCGGTCGCGATAGCGAACGTCAGCCGAAGCCTTCAGGCCAGAAGCAAGCTGGTACTCGACCAGAACGTCTGCGCCCCACTGGTCGGCAGTCGTGAAGCCAACGTCGCCCCAGTATACGACCTGCGGAGTGATGGAGAGCTTGTCGGTAGCCTTGAAGGTGTAAGCGGCACCAATGGTCCACTCAGACGTGAAGTTGTAACCAACAGACTGACCAGAAGCCCAAGCAGCGGCGAGAGCGAAAGTGCCCGGACCGACATCAGCAGACAGAACGCCAGCGATTGCGCCTTCTTCCGAACCGAAGTCATAGACGCCGTTGACCGTTACGGTCGCGGCACCCAGAGACGCCGATACCATGCCTTCGATACCGACTTCATTTCCACCACCGACGACGCCAGCTGTGCCAGCTGCGGTACCGGAGTCCGAAAGGTCGTCAATGCCGAGACCGACAGTGAAAGCATCAGCTGCGTAGGTGTACGAAGCCATGTTGAACTTGGTGTTACCGAAGAAATCATCGGTTTCGCCAGCCAGACCCCAGTCGTCAGCGAACGTTACAGAACGACCGACCTTGAAGCCGCCGACTGTGATGTACGCCTGCTCAAGCGTTACGCCTACATCGGTACCAGTCGCGCCCTGGCTGTCGGCCTGGATGCGGATGTAAGAACCAACAGTGCCGATTTCCGAGTCGTTCTTGGCGTCGAAGGAGAGACGCGCGCGAACAGCGCTGTCCCAGTCATCGTTTGTCGTTGTCGAATACGGTGCGTTGTTCTCGTTGACGGAGAGCGTTACGCGAACTTCGCCACCGATCTTAAGGCAGGTTTCGGTGCCGGGGATGTAGAAGTAACCGGTGCCGAAGGCGTCGCAAACGCGAACGTATTCCATGGGCTCGGGCTCAGCGGCGACGATTGCGTCAGCAGCCTGAGCGCCGGAAACTACAGCGAGAGCTGCAGCGGAGCCGAGAAGAAGGCTCTTGATGTTCATTATTGACCTCCAGTCAAGTTTCGTATGGGTCTGGGTTATTTGGCTGAAGGACAGCATTCCCTGCCCCATCCCCGTCGGTTTCAGAAGACGGACGATCCACCGCCTCGCTTCCGAGGTTGAAAATACAAAACCCCGTCGGTCATGCAATCACCAAAGAGTGGAATGGTGGAAAAGGGGCCACCCTTCCGCCGGGCCTGTTGCTCAAACGCCACAAAGTCACCGACCCACCCCCTTATTCATTTAGGTTTCATTAAGAAAAGCCAGACAAAACCGCCGCTTACTAGGGGATTTTGGCTTCGTCGCCACCCTGCGTTTTTGCCGCTTCCTTCCCATTTTGGCACAGGATTCCGCAAAAAGTTGCACCGGGAACCATCATCCTTCGCGCTTCGGTAGCATCGCGACATTCTGTGTTTTCCACCCTTAGCGGGTGAAATCGACCGTATGAGGTCCTCCAGGTGACAGAATCATGTCGTTCTCCGGCGCGATTCGCCGTCCTTAGAGATCAGGCGCTTGGCCAGGCGGCTTCAGCTAAAATGTTGAGAGCGGAGAAAAGGCCTTGCAATCACTGATTCAAGCAAATAATCAGGCGGCACCGGAGAGGTGGCCGAGTGGTCGAAGGCGCTCCCCTGCTAAGGGAGTATACGTCAAAAGCGTATCGTGGGTTCGAATCCCATCCTCTCCGCCATTCCTGATTTCCCCCACATGATTGAATGAGCGCTCGGTAGCGGACTTTTGCACTGCTTCGCGAGCTCGGATTCCGCCTGGAAACGAGCGGGATAACGCTCGCAATTTGCGCTCAAGGATACCGGTTTACCGGAATCTTTGTGACGCCGAAAATCGACACACCGACCTAAGTGTCTGTAATTAATGAATTAAGAGACTTTAGGCTCGTGTTGACCTCTATAATTGACTGGAGGTCAATAATGAACATCAAGAGCCTTCTTCTCGGCTCCGCTGCAGCTCTCGCTGTAGTTTCCGGCGCTCAGGCCGCTGACGCAATCGTCGCCGCTGAGCCCGAGCCCATGGAATACGTTCGCGTTTGCGACGCCTTCGGCACCGGCTACTTCTACATCCCCGGCACCGAAACCTGCCTCAAGATCGGCGGCGAAGTTCGTGCGACCCTCGGCTTCGACGACTCTTCGACTGAAGACTGGGACAGCAACGTCCGTGCGCGCGTCTTCTTTGAAGCCAAGAACGACTCGGAGATCGGTACGGTTGGCTCTTACATCCGCCTTCAGGCCGTCCAGGGCGCCGAAGCCGACATCACTGTCGATGATGAAAATGGCGGCGTAGAAGTAGAGCAGGCCTACATCACCGTTGGTGGCTTCCTCGTTGGTCGCGATCTGACCTGGGTTGACGACTGGGGTCTGGCCGGTGAATCGGATGCGTTCTTCAACAATGCATATTTCAACACGGTCTCTTACACCTACACGTCCGACGCCTTCACCGTTGGTCTGGGCGTAGATGACCTCTCCGACGAGTTCGTCGACAACGAAGTTGGCGTTCAGGGTACCCTGTCGGCAGCTATCGGCCCGGCGTCGCTCGCTGCCTACGCAGTTTACGACTTCGGCAGTGAAGAAGGCGGCATCGCCGGCGTCCTCTCTGCAGACATCGGTCCGGGTACGCTCGGCATTGCTGCTGGTTGGGCTTCTGGCCAGTCTGTTGGCTATGACTTCGAATCCGAATGGACTGTTGGCGCTGCGTACACCTTCAAGGCGACCGAGAAGCTCTCGATCACCCCGCAGGTCATGTACTACGACTCCGTCGACTTCACTGCTGCTGACGCATGGGCTGCCGACATCTACGTCGAATACCAGCTCGCTCAGGGCCTGAAGGCTTCGGCTGACCTCGGCTACCGTGACGAAGACGGCGTTGATGATAGCTGGAATGGGTTCGTTCGCCTGACCCGTTCGTTCTAATCCACAGCGGATTGACGAAAAAGTGTGGGGTCCGGCTTTTCACGAGCCGGACCCTCTTCGTGCATTAGGCACTCAGCTCTGCAGTTAAGCAAATACAACGATTTAGCCCTGCGGCAGGCCAGCCGGTTTCCAGAAGAAGGATGTCTCATCGGTACCATCTGACAGGCTCGAAGCGAGCCGCTCCGGACAGTTTGTGCTGTTTTGCGCTATACTTGTTGTCATTCATAACGATATGTACGCCCGTGGGGACGGGCGGTGAGCTCCTTCGCGTGCTCACCAAAAGGGAAATTTGGGGGATATATGCAGGTGGAAATGCCGGCCGTGAAGGGTTTTGACGTCTTCGTAGGCGTGCCCGATTATTCGGTACATTATCAATACAGACAGGGTACGATCCTGCACGAGGTGCGCGAGACGAATTTGCGCGAACTGTTCGGCAAGTATGGCGACCTGTTATGGATGAATGGCAGCCACAAATATAACGTAACCAATTTTATCGGAGAGCTTCACGATCTCCTTGATTTTCCGAGCTTCTCGACTTTTTCCCAGGAGATGCTCGACCAATTGATCGGCAAATTGCGCAAACGCGGTAACAGCAATGCCACCATCAATAGAAAGATGGCGGCCTTAAGCAAACTGCTGCGAAAGGCGTCCAAAATGGGAGACGTTCACAGTCTGCCGGAATTCAAGCGTCAGAAAGAGAAAGCGGGCCGAATTCGGTTCCTCGACAAGGATGAAGAGAACCTCCTGTTTTCGGAAATCCGGGCGCATTCGGAACTTTACTACCGGTTTTGCCTCTTCCTGGTCGATACCGGAGCCCGCCTGAGCGAAGGTCTCAACCTGCGTTGGGGCGACATACACAAGGATCGGGTGACCTTCTGGGTGACGAAATCGGGCCGCTCGCGTTCCGTTCCCCTCACCCATCGTGCCTTAGCTGCAATCGAAGCCTCGGACCGGCGCCATTCGGGGCCGTTTGCCGAGATCGACCAGCAGCGTTTCCGCGTCGCCTGGCACAATGCCAAAGATGCGGTCGGCTTTGCCGATGACAAGGACGTCGTGCCGCACGTTCTGCGCCATACCTGTGCATCGCGTCTCGTCCAGGGCGGCATCGATATCCGCCGTGTCCAGATGTGGCTCGGGCACCAGACACTGACCATGACCATGCGCTACGCCCACCTGGCATCGCATGACCTCGACATGTGCGTTCCCATTCTGGAGCGCGCGGCCAACGGCTGAAAGACCTTGAATTGCGCAGAAGTGTGCTCAAGACCTTGATATAACTGCCCAGTTCGCGCCGTGCCACAACAGATTAGACATGAAAAAGGCCGGCTTTACGCCAGCCGCTTTCGTTTTATCTCAGTGTCGCAGTCACAGACTAGCTGCCCGAGCCTTTGTTTCAAGCAATCAGCGTTTTCAGATCCAGCGCAGGATCCGCAATCGTTGCGCGGTCGACCAACCGCCCCATGTCCAGGAGCTTCTTGCCCGTGACATAGGCTTTCGCATCGTTGATCGCGTCGACGGCAATGAAGTCGCCGGCGTGAAAATACCAGATCGACAAACTGCCTTCCCGAGCGCCGGGTCTGACCACTGTCTCGTCATAGCCGAGATTGAAGCCTGCGATCTGCAGTTTCACATCATACTGATCCGACCAGAACCACGGTTTCGGACGATAAGGCTCAGAGCCGCCGGCCAAAACCGCAGCAACCGCCTCGGCCTGGTCGACAGCGTTCTGGACGGATTCGATCCTCACCTGCTGCCCCTTCCAGTCCTGCACGGCGCAGTCGCCCATGGCAAAGATCGCCGGATCGCTTGTCCGGCCAAAGCTATCGACCACGATGCCGTTTTGCACTTCGAGACCGGCATCGGCTGCCAGCCGATCATTCGGCGTGACGCCAATCCCGACGATCACCATGTCTGCATCGATCACGCGGCCATCGGAGAGTTCGGCCGCCTTGACCCTGCCTTCGTCGCCGATAAGCCGTGTGAGGCCCGTCTTTTCGAAGATCTGCACACCTTCTGCTGCGTGGATCGCGCGGATGGCATCTGCTGTCTGAGGAGCGGCGACGCGGGCAAGGATACGATCCGCCATTTCGATCAGCGTCACGTCTAGACCGAGTTTGCGTGCCACGGCGGCGGCTTCTAGCCCGATGTAGCCACCGCCAATGATCAGCAATCGGTGGCCTGGTTTCATTTCGGTCGCAAGGCGATCGGCGTCAGCCTTGTCGCGCACCGTGAACACGCCCTCGAGATCGCCACCAATGGCAGAGGGCAAGCGACGCGGGGTCGCGCCGGTTGCGAGCGCCAGCGTCTCATAGGCGATTTCGCTGCCGTCGAAGAGCTTGACGCTCCTGCTGTCCCGGTCGATCGCCTCGACAGGCGTGGACAAACGGATCTCGACATCATTTTCGGCATACCAGGCTTCGGGCCGAAACAGCAGCCGGTCAAAGCTCATCTCGCCAAGCAGATATTTCTTCGACAGTGGCGGGCGCTGGTAGGGCAGAACCGGCTCGCTTCCGAGCACAGTGATCGGGCGTGTATCCTTCAGCATCCGCAGCTTGGCGGCCAGCGCGAAAGCCGCCTGCCCTGCCCCGACAATGACCAATCGTCCCGCCACGTTCTGCACTCCCGAATGCCTTGCTCAATAGAATCGCTGCCGGAGATCCGACGGCGATGATATGCAGCAAGGCCTAGCTTTGTGGCGAATTGCGGTCAAGTTTGTCCGCAGTCTGCCCCCATCCTCAGACATCGCATTTCGCTGGTCTGGCGGGATGCCCAGTCCGCTCCTCAGAACCAGCGGTGTCCGAAATGGGACATACAGGGCCAAGCGAAGTTGCTGTCATGACTGGCAAAATCCGATATCCGCGACATTCGATCAAATGCATCCATCATCTGGTAACGACCATGCGCTACCCTGACAGTCATATTTGAAGCCGTAGGAGGGTGGCATGCCCTTGCAGAGGATACCGGACGCAAAATCGGACATCCCTCGGGATCAGATCTTCGAGAAATCCAAGATCGATCGCCCCGGCAAGATCGTGTTTGTCGGCCACCATCTGAGCGTCGCGAAGACACAGCGCTGCCTCATCCGGACCATCTCCCTTTATGGTGCAGAACTCGACGTCTCGCCTCACGTGATCGTCCCCGCGAATTTCTTCCTGGAAATACTGGGGATCCACGACGATATCGGCTGCACGTTGATCCGTCGCGAAGCCGAGAAGCTGACGGTCGGCTTCAACATGCTGATCGATCCGGAATTCCTGCACCATGTGGTTCGGCTCTCGTTCGAGACCAGCCACTAAACCATCCCACGATACGACCTTCTTGACCCGGCGCCGCAAACGCTTGCCGGCATGCGCGGCGTGCCGAGAACCCGCGCAAATACGGCGTCCGCGCATTTAAAGCTGAATATCAGGCATACTTAAAACTTGATCGAACTTGTTGATGCTAATGCAAATAATCATCTCCAAGGTGCAAGGCAGACGAGTTGGGAGAGCCGGACATGGCGATGGAGAATGCGACGCATCTGGCCGGGGTTCGCTCGGAAATGTACGAGCGGAAATGGGAGCGCTTCTATGTCCGCCGGCCTGCCAAGGTCATGTCGGTCCGACCTGGGCTCACCGGCATCACGATCCGCAGTTGTGAGGTGGTCGACATCTCACAAGGTGGGGCGGCCATCGAACTGACGACGGCGATCGGTCTTTCCTCTCATTATTATCTGCAGATCGTCGGCCTTGCCGATCGGATCGGCTGTGCCGAAGCCTACCGAAACGGCAACCGCGTCGGGGTCAAGTTCATCGCCCCGATCTCGGAACACATGCTGCACCGGATCGTGCGCGCCGACTTCATGCTGGGCGAAGCCGTCAATACACCGCTCAAGCCGTTCCAGAACGGCAACGGCGCGCGCCTCGGTCGCTGAGGAGACCTCTGCCGATTGAGGTCTGATCCCTGCGGATCCGGCCTTGCGTCCGAAGCTGTGCTTCTTATTGTGAGCGGATCGACATCGATCTGCCGGAACCCGCTTCGCAATGACCGCATTTTCCCGCTTCACGCCGCTTGCCGCCTCCCTTCCTGCAACCGTTCCATTTGTCGGCCCCGAAGCCATCGAGCGGCAACGCGGCCTTGCGGTGCGCGCCCGGATCGGCGCCAATGAAAGTGGTTTTGGCCCGGCGCCCTCGGTTCTTTCGACCATCGCCGAAAAGTCGGGCGAGATCTGGAAATACAACGATCCGGAAAACCATGCCTTGAAGGGCGCGCTTGCGGCCCATTTGGGTCTCACGCCCCAGAACTTCGTCATCGGCGAAGGCATCGACGACCTGCTCGGTCTTATCGTGCGGCTTGTCATCGAGCCCGGCATGCCCGTCGTTACCTCGCTCGGTGCCTACCCGACCTTCAACTTCCATGTGAACGGGTTTGGCGGGCGCCTCGTGACCGCGCCTTATCGCGACGACCGCGAGGATCTCGACGCGCTTCTGGCGCTGGTGCGTCAGGAGGATGCGCCGCTGGTCTACTTCGCCAATCCGGATAATCCGATGGGCAGTTGGTGGGATGCTGATAGTATCGTCGCCTTCGCGCGCGCCCTGCCCCCGACCACGCTTCTCATCCTCGACGAGGCCTATAGCGAAACGGCACCTGAAGGTTCGATCCCGGCCGCAGATGCGCTGATCGATCTGCCGAACGTGATCCGCACCCGAACATTTTCAAAGGCTTACGGCCTGGCGGGCGCTCGCGTCGGCTATGGCATCGGCACGCCGGGCACAGTCTCGGCCTTCGACAAGATCCGCAATCATTTCGGCATGCCGCGGCTCTCGACGGAAGCCGCCCTCGCTGCCCTTGCCGATCAGGCCTATCTCACCGACGTGGTCGGACGGATCAAGGCTGCACGCGACCGCATCTCGACAATCGCCAAGACAAACGGTCTGACGCCTCTGCCCTCCGCGACCAATTTTGTCGCCATTGATGGGGCGCGCGACGGCGTCTTTGCCCGCGCCGTCGTCGACGGGTTGATGGAGCACGGCGTCTTCATCCGCATGCCGGGAGTGGCGCCGCTCAACCGCTGCATCCGCGTCTCCACCGGCCTGCCCGCCGATCTCGACCTGTTCGAAGAGGCGCTACCGAAAGTGCTGGCTTCGCTCCGCTGAGCAAGCCGCAATGAAAAAGACCGCGCCGGCCTTGTTCCTGCCGGTCGCGGTCTTGAAAAGTGTTGGCCCTGGCCCCGTCCAAAGGTCCCCGCCACGTTCCCCACTGGGTTGTTGTTGTGGATTCTCCTGCCGCGGTCGCGGCCGGAATTGGTCAGTGCATGGTCATCCATTCGCGGGCGGCACGAAGCGCCTCGGCGAGCTGGACCTTGCTCATGGTCTGGGCGAGATCGGCGCGCAGCTCGGCGGCGCGGTCACAGCCCTTGATCGCAGCGATGTTCAGCCACTTATGGGCCGAGACGAGATCAATCGGGCAACCGCGGCCGGTCGCATACATAAGGCCCATGTCGCGGAAGACGTCGGCCCGGGTTTCGCCACCCATCGTGGCATTTTCGGAATTGTGCATTTCAAAGCGTGCCATTGGTTTTGTCCCTGTTTGCCTAGTTTCTCAGTCGTCCCTGTTTTCCCTTGCGGGCCCTTCCGGAACGGCGCCGGATCTTTGTCCGGTCATTCTCGCTTCGGTTGGGTTTGGCGGGGTTTTTCCCTGCTCGTTTGATGGGTTCACTATGCCAAACGGTCTTCAAAACTCGCTTAAAATGCATCCTTAATTTGCTGAAAACAAAGTACAAAAGCTTCGTAAACTTCGGATTCCGTTAAGTATTACTCCCCCTGTAACCCAAGGATTTCGAGACAAAATTTACGAAAGTTTCACGCTGTGAAATCAACCGAATTTTCACCACGTTTTCCGAAGCGATTTTGGGAAAGTGCTGAAATTGCAGTGTTCGGCGGCTTTCCACGGCTCCGTTTTCGAGCCGGATTGCATTTTACCTTTACGTGTGCGTAAGATAATTCTTAACCGTTGGCCGGATGCGGAGAGGACCGTTTACGACTGCGGGAGAGGATCATCATCTCAGGAGGAGAGATCAGACCATGCGTTCCATCATCATTGCGGCAGCATTCGCGCTTTCGGCCTTCACGGCACAGGCCGCCGAACCCATCGAAGGCAACTGGAAGACTGCGTCGGGTGCAACGGCCCAGATCGCGCCTTGCGGCGGTTCCTTCTGCGTGACGCTGAAGAGCGGCCAGCATAATGGCAAGCAGATCGGCAAGATGGCCGGCAGCGGCGACAGCTACAAGGGCGAGATCACCGACCCTGAAACCGACAAGACCTATTCCGGCTCTGGCTCGGTCTCCGGCAACTCGCTGAAGATGAAGGGCTGCGTCATGGCCGTGCTCTGCAAGAGCCAGACCTGGACGCGCCTCTAAGGCCATCGAGATTTAGAGTACAAAAGGGGCGCCGGCTGCAACCGGCGCCCCTTCTGCTTTCAAGGGCGGATCAGATCGGCTGGCCGACATCGATGCGATTGCCGTCGGGATCCTCGAAGACGAAGGCGCGCAGGCCGTAGTCCTTGTCCTGGAGGCGCTTGACGACCTTCAGACCTCGCTGCTGCACGAGGTCATGCAGATGGTCGATGTTCTCGACCATCATATGGGCAACGTTGAAGTCGGCCGCCTTGTGGTTCTTCTGAAGGGTGAGATGCAGTTCGGCCTCGTCACGCTGCAGGATCATGAAGCCGACGGGGCTGCCGTTCTCGAAGACCTTTTGAAATCCGAGCAGGCCGACATAGAAGGCTTGAGCCCGCTCGATATCCTTGACGGGCAAGGTCGCGGCAATGCGCCCGAAGCGGAGGGCGCCTTCGTGTTTTTCAGTCATGGGTGAAACCCTGTTGCCGGAGGGCGGGTCGGATGGTGACGGTGCACCAAGCGCGAGGCCATTCGGTAAGGAGAGCAAGACGGGACGGTGCCCATCGGCCGCCATTATGACCAGAAGCCGCCGAGAGAAAAGAGGGGTTCCGTGAGGGAGCGTGAATTTCAGTTAACCCTTCTGAATGCCAGATGAACCCTCGTCTCAGACCGCATTCAGGCAGGCCTTGCTAAAACACTCCCATCAGATCGGAAGGGAGCAAGGACATGGCCAAGCTGACACGGCGTTTCACCATCATCTCGCTGACCATGGCGCTTTTCGCCTTCATGTTCGGCCAGCTCGTCGTCCACAATCAGCCGGGCGTTCGCCACATGTCGTCATCGGGACTGGTCGCAAGCTGCGCACCGACAGGCCTCAACAGCTGCCGCCCGACCTTTTGATCCGAACTCTGGCGCAGGCGGCATCGGATACCGCCTTCGAAGAATCTTGATGATGCGTCGACGACGTCGTTTGCTTGTCAAGTTTCGTTTCCTATAATGCGCCATGAACACACGAATCTTGTCCCCAGCACCCCAGAACTCCATCAGCCCCGAGCCTTATCAGCCTCAGGTCTTCACAGATGCAACGGCGGCGGTCGATGCGCTGACCGTGCTCTATGAGCGCAATACGACCTTCCTGATCGAGGCCTTTTCGGCGCTGGCCAAGGGCGGGCCGATCGAGGGCCGCTACCGGGCCTTCTATCCGCAGGTCAGCATCGAGACGACGAGCTTCGGCCATGTCGACAGCCGTCTCTCCTATGGCCACGTCACATCGCCCGGCATCTACACGACGACGATCACCCGGCCGCAGCTCTTCCGGCATTATCTCAAGGAACAGCTGGCACTTCTGATGCGCAATCATCAGGTGCCGATCACCGTGTCGGAATCGACAACGCCGATCCCGCTGCATTTCGCCTTCGCGGAAGGCGCGCATGTCGAGGCCTCGGCCGGCGGCCTCGTCGACATGCAGCTGCGCGACATCTTCGACACGCCTGACCTCACCGTCACCGATGACGAGATCGCCAACGGCGAATACGAGCCGCTGCCCGGCGAGCCGCATCCGCTGGCACCGTTCACCGCGCAACGCATCGACTATTCGCTGGCGCGGCTTTCCCATTACACGGCGACCAGCGCCAACCACTTCCAGAACTTTGTGCTGTTCACGAACTACCAGTTCTATGTCGATGAATTCTGCGCCTATGCGCGCAAGCTGATGGCGGATGGCGGCGGCGACTACACCGCCTTCGTCGAGCCCGGCAATATCCTCACGCCGGCCGGCCATACGGAACCGACGGAAGGCGTGGCGCTGGGGCGCCTGCCGCAGATGCCGGCCTATCACCTGAAGAAGAAGGGCCATGGCGGCATTACCGTCGTCAATATCGGCGTCGGCCCTTCCAACGCCAAGACGATCACCGACCATATCGCGGTGCTTCGCCCGCATGCCTGGCTGATGCTCGGCCACTGCGCCGGGCTTCGCAACAGCCAGCGCCTCGGCGACTACGTGCTGGCGCATGCCTATATGCGCGAGGATCATGTACTCGACGACGATCTGCCGGTCTGGGTGCCGATCCCGGCGCTGTCGGAAGTGCAGCTTGCACTCGAAGACGCGGTCGAGGAGATCACCGGCTACGAAGGTTTCGAGCTGAAGCGCATCATGCGCACCGGCACGGTTGCCACGATCGACAACCGCAATTGGGAACTGCGCGACCAGCGTGGACCAGTCAAACGCCTTTCCCAGGCACGCGCCATCGCACTTGACATGGAATCGGCGACGATCGCCGCCAACGGCTTCCGCTTCCGCGTGCCCTACGGCACGCTGCTCTGCGTTTCCGACAAGCCACTGCATGGTGAGCTGAAGCTGCCGGGCATGGCGACGGCCTTCTACAAGACGCAGGTCAGTCAGCATCTGCAAATCGGCATCCGGGCGCTCGAAAAGCTCGGCGCCATGCCGACTGAGGCGCTGCATTCGCGCAAGCTCAGAAGCTTCTTCGAGACGGCATTCCAATAAAGAGATCAAGCGGGCGGCTCACAGGCCGCCCGCTTTCATTCAGGCCCTTTGCCATGCCGACACTCTGGAACCACCGAAGAGAGCTTCGGAGGGCATCTTGAAGATGAAGTAGGGATTGAGCAGCGGCAGCGCGCCGACCTCATCGAGCCGGCGCAGTTGATCCGTGTCGAGGGTGATGTCGAGCGAGGCGATGTTCTGGGTCAACTGTTCCACGCGGCTGGCCCCGACGAGCACGGAAGAGACGCCCTTTCGTCCGGTGACCCAGGCGAGCGCGACTTCCGCCGGAGACCGGCCGAGTTCAGCGGCCACCTCTTTCACGACATCGACGATAGCGAAGTTGCGCTCGGTAAACAGCATGCCGCCATAGGGATTGTCGCCATTCAGACGGCCGTCGCTTTCCCTCTCGGCGCTCTTCGCACCGCTGTCGGGCAACTCTGTCGGCCGGTTTGCGTGCTCCAGCATGCGGCGGTCGTATTTGCCGGTAAGTAGGCCGAAGGCCAGCGGGCTCCAGGGCACGAGCCCCATGCCGAACTCGGCGGCTGCCGGCAAGACTTCCAGCTCGACACCGCGCTCGATCAGCGAATGGCCATATTGCAGACCGATCGGGGTGGGCAGGCCATGGGCGGCCGCGAGCGTCGCCACCTTCGCGACATACCACGCAGGTGTGTTGGAGAAGCCATAGTGCAGGATCTTGCCGGCGCGCACCGCCCGGGTCAGCGTCTCCAGCACCTCTTCAGCCGGCGTCACCTGATCCCAGACATGCATCCAATAGATGTCGATGTAATCGGTCTTCAGCCGCGTCAACGAGCCCTCGATGCCAAGCCGGATATTCTTGGCACCGTTGCCGCTCCAGAGCGGCGTTCCCTGGCCACGGGCAAAGCCGGATTTGTTCGAGATGACCAGACGGTCGCGCAGACCGCTGTCGGCAACGAACCGCCCCAGCATTTCCTCGCTCTGCCCTGCGGAATAGATGTCGGCGGTATCGAGAAAATTGCCGCCTGCTGCGACATAGGTGTCGAACAGGTCTCGCGAGACCTTTTCCCCTGCGCCCCAGCGCTCGGCGCCGAAGGTCATGGTGCCCAGCGCCAGAGGACTGACGATCAGGCCTGAGCGACCCAGCGTGCGATAATCTGTCAGGTTCATGTAGAAGCTCCTTGGTTGGCGTCTGGAAGGAGATAGGCCGCCCGAGCCTCGAGGATTAGCGCTTGCGTCCTGCATGTCTTTGTGAGCAGGATTCATGAATGGAGCGCAATGAACTCAATGATCTTCTCGCCTTCGCCACGGTCGCCCGCGAGCGCAGTTTTACGCGCGCGGCTGCCAAGCTCGGCATCTCGCCCTCGGCACTCAGCCATGCCATGCGCAGCCTTGAGGCACGGCTCGACGTGCGGCTTCTTGCCCGTACCACCCGCAGCGTCGCTCCGACCGAAGCCGGCGAGCGTCTGCTCGATACCGTGTCGCCTGCCCTTGCCAGCATCGAGGAGGGTCTGGCGTCTCTCGCACATTGGCGGCACAACGTATCCGGAACCGTGCGACTGACCGCCTCGACCTATGCCGCGCAAACCGTGCTGCTCCAGAAGCTTCCCGCCTTCCTGCTCGCCCATCCAGAGGTCAAGGTCGAGATCAATGTCGAGGATCGCCTGAGCGATATCGTCTCGGAAGGCTTCGATGCCGGCATCCGCTTTCACATGTCGGTCGACAAGGACATGATCGCCATCCCGGTCGGCCCGACGCTCCGAACGGTCATCGTCGGCACGCCTGCCTATTTCGAGCGATATCCGCCGCCGCTGGTTCCAGCCGACCTGCAGGACCATGTCTGCGTCGGCTTCCGCCTGAAATCCGGTGCGGTCATGGCCTGGGATCTGGAAGAGAATGGCCGGGAATTTCGCTTCCGTCCGACCGGGCAATTCATCGCCAATGATGGCGCCCTGATGGCCGCTGCCGTCCGGGCAGGCGCCGCGCTCGGCTACATGATGGAAGAGGAAGTGGCAGGCGAAATCGCCGACGGACGGCTGATCCAGGTGCTCGATGCCTGGTGCGTGCCTTTCCCCGGCCTGCATCTCTACCACCCCAGCCGTCGCCAATCGCCACCTGCTCTAAGAGCGCTGATTGCGGCGCTTCGGGAGTGATCGAACTCCTCAAACCTCCACGATCTCGGCCTCGCACCGCACCGGAAAGTTCACCGAATTGGCGATGAAACATTTCTCGTGGGCGTCGCCATGGAGCTCCAGCGCGAGTTCGGGGAAGGTGCCGCGCTTAATGGTGACCTGGGGTTTGAGCACGACGTCGACGAAGCGGCCTGTGCCGTCCGCGTCCATTTCCATCACCCCTTCGGCGTGATCCTCGTAGGCCGTGACGATGACGCCTGAGACCGCGCAGAAATGCAGGTACCAGAGCTTGTGACAGGCAGACAACGAGGCCAGGAACAGGTCTTCGGGGTTCCAACGCGCAGGATCGCCACGAAAGGCCGGATCGGCGGAGGCGAGGATATCCGGCTTGCCCTCCGCTGAAATCAGGTGGTCGCGACCGTAGTCACGATAGGCGGAGGTGCCCGTTCCGGCATTGCCCTGCCACGTGACGGTGACCCGGTATTCGTGCCGCTTTTCACCCATCGAGCTTCCTCCCCTTTGCGAATCCGTTGCCATCATAGGCTCCGACAGCGGTAGGCGCCAAGCGTGGACGATCGCAGAATTTTCAGAACGCCCTCTTGCACAGATCAAACTAAGATATATCTTAGATGCAATTCCAATTGAGAGAGAACCGATCATGAGACATTGCAATTCCAGCCGCGGCGAACGCGGCAATCCATTTTTCGCTTTCCGTGAAGCCATGCACGCCATGCGCCACGGCGGTCCCTTTGGCGGCCCCATGGGCGGCGGCCCGCGCGGCCGGGGCGGCGAGCGTCGGCGCATGTTCGAAGGCGGCGAGCTGAGACTCGTGCTCCTTAAGCTGATCGAAGACCAGCCGCGCCACGGCTACGACCTGATCCGCGAAATCGAGAGCCTGTCCGGCGGCGCTTATGCGCCCTCGCCTGGCGTCGTCTATCCGACCATGACGCTGCTGCTCGACATGGGTCTTGCCGAGGAAGTGGAAAGCGACGGCCCGCGCAAGCTGATGACGATCACGGATGCCGGTCGCCAGCATCTGTCGGAGCGGGCGGACGAGGTCGCAACCGCGATCGGCCGGTTGACCGCCCTTGCAAAGGTCAGCGAAAGAACGGATGCAGCGCCTGTTCGGCGCGCCATGCACAACCTCAAGCAGGCCCTGCACGACTGTCTGTCACGCGAGGGCTCAACCCGCGAGACGCAATTGGAGGTCGCCCGCATCCTCGACGAGGCGGTCGGCAAGATCGAAAGGCTCTGAGAATGGCAATATCCACCACCACCGTTCCGACCGAAAACGGCTGGAAGTATCTCCAACAGCTCTGCAAGCACTGGGCGCACAAGCTTGACGTCGAGCTGGACGAGCAGAACCACAAGGCCACCGTCAAATTCGACGAGGCCGTGGCATTCATGCAATCCGATGCAGCGACGCTGACGGTCTCGATCGAGACGGACGATGCCGCAAAGCTCGAGACCTATCAGGGCGTCGTGGCGAGCCATCTCGACCGCTTCGCCTTCCGCGAGGCGCCCCTGCCTTTCGACTGGAAGGCCGCCTGAACCGAAAGCCTGACCTCCAGGCGGCAGTCATTCCCATGGGGTCACTGCTGCCTGGATTGCCCCCTCCGGGGTTTACCATCTTTTCGTTTCGCGCTTGTCAGACGGCATGGACGGCCTTTCTTAGCGGAAGGCTGACGATGCCGTCGCCGAGAGACAGGATCGAGACCGTGACGAAATTCTCGCTTATCACCAGCACGCTTGGACGACGAGAACCGCTGACGCGACTGCTGCGATCCCTTGAGCAGCAAACCTATCGCAACTTCGAGATAATCGTGGTCGATCAGAACCCGGCCGGGTTTCTGGAGGCTACGCTTGCCCCCTTTGCAAGCACGCTGGATCTCAAGCATCTGCATTCGCCGAAAGGCCTGTCGCGCGGCAGGAATGCAGCTTTGCCGCAGGCATCCGGAGACATGATCGGCTTTCCAGATGACGATTGCTGGTACCGACCCGAGACCCTCGCCGAGCTTGCCGAACTCGCAGCGCGTTACCCCGACTATGGCATGTTGCTTGGCCGAACGACGGATGCGCATGGCAAGAACTCCATCGTGCGCTCTCTCGACGCAGACTGCGACATCGATAGGCTGAACGTCATCGACGCTGCCAATTCCAACGCCATCTTCGTTCGTCATGAAGCGGCGACCGCCATCGGCCCCTTCGACGAACGGCTCGGTGTGGGGGCGCAGACACCTTTCCAGGGCGCCGAGGATCGCGATTACATCGCCAGGGCGCTCGCCCTTGGCCTGACATGCCGGTTCGTCGAAAACCTGACCATCTTCCATGACCAGATCGAGACGACAGACGGCAATCATCTCGCGCGGATCCGGAAATATGCATTCGGAGACGGTGCCTACTATCGCAAACACCAATATGGCATCGGTCGCATCCTGATGATGTCGGCAAAGGCGATCGGGGGCATCCCCCTCCGCATCTTGCGGCGGCAGCCTCCCGAGGTCCGCTTCAAGATCACCTATTGCCGCGCGCTCATCGACGGCTTCAGGGCCTGGAATGCCGAAACCGGCATGGGCAATCGCTGACACTGCCACCGGGCTTGCCCTGCACAAACCGCCCCTACCCCACGAAGATGGCAGATCAACTGATCTTGCGTCCGTAGAAGAAAAACCGGCCTTGCCAAAGCGAGATAAGGCCGGTCTAAGCTTGTCCGACAACAGGAGGACATCGCCATGACCGCACTCACCATTCCCGATCTTGCCGGCAAGGCCGTGCTTATCACCGGCGCTTCGAGCGGGATCGGCGAAGCGCTTGCCCGCGGCTTCGCCGCCCAGGGCGCGCTGGTTGGATTGCACTACAATTCCAACGCCGAAGCCGCCCATGCGATCGCAGGCGATATCGAGGCAGCGGGCGGCAGTGTCGTTCTCGTCAAGGCGGACGCGGCGTCCTCTGAAGCCATGGCCGAGGCTGTGGCACATGTGGCGAAGACCTTCGGGCGGCTCGACGGTGTGATCAACAATGCCGGCAGCATGATCGCCCGTGTGCTCTATGAGGACATGACAGACGCGCAATATGACAAGGTAATGGATGTAAACGCACGTTCGGTGCTGTCCACCACGCAAGCGGCCGTCAGCCATCTCAAGCGCGAAGGGGGCTTCATCATCAACACGACCTCAGTCGCCGCCCGCACGGGTGGGACGGCGGGCTCGGGCGTCTATGGCTCGTCCAAGGCGTTTGTTGCTGCGGTCACCAAGGGCATGGCGCTGGAATTCGGGAAATACAACATCCGCGTCAACGCGGTGGCGCCCGGCGTGATCACCACCCCATTCCAGGA
Organism: Allorhizobium sp. nf9_anc; assembly: GCF_056323085.1. Taxonomy (NCBI): domain Bacteria; kingdom Pseudomonadati; phylum Pseudomonadota; class Alphaproteobacteria; order Hyphomicrobiales; family Rhizobiaceae; genus Allorhizobium; species Allorhizobium sp. nf9_anc. Next base: position 2,412,196 of record NZ_CM150481.1, read on the forward strand.
CAAATACGCCCTGCCAGGCCAGCTCGATCAGGTGGCCGGAAGCGTGCCGCTCAAGCGCACCGGCACGCCAGCCGATTGCGTCGGCGCCTATCTCTTTCTGGCGTCAGAGATGCTGTCCGGCTACATCACGGGGCAGACGATCGATGTGAATGGTGGGCAGTTCATGCCGTGAGGGCGAGGCCGCCATGTCTGGTAACTTCACCCTTCCCATTCTGATCGAAGCTTGCGCTGGGCAGTAAGTCCGTCATCGCCTCGCCGCCCCCACAAGCCGAAACCGGCTTTGACAACATCCAACTTTCGGCTGCGAGCATGTCCTCGACAGCCCTCCTAATCAGGGCAGCGCGCGAAACCTCCATTTGCTGTGCAAGCCGGTCCAGCGCTTCGACCTGCGCATCCGGGATATTGACCGAGAAACGCATCCTGCCTCCATATGCGTCAGCCGGGGAAGGCGACCGTGCCCCTCACCCCTCGCCGCGATTGTCCTTCAGCCAGTCCAGACCATTGCGCAGCGTGTCGACCGCCTGGTCGATCTGCGACCGCGAGATGATCAGCGGCGGGGAGAAGAGCATGCGGTCGCCGGTGGCGCGCAGCACGACGCCGGCGTTCACACATTGGTTGCGGACAGCTGTGCCGGTATCATCAGGCTTCTTGAAGCGGCGGCGGGTGGCCTTGTCGGCGGTGATCTGGACGGCGCCCATCAGGCCGACGCTGACAGCTTCGCCGACGAGTTCGTGGTCGGTGAGCGAGGCGAGCGCCTGCGCGAGATAGGGGCCGGTGTCGTCGCGCACGCGCTCGACCAAGCCTTCTTCCTCGATGATGCGGATGTTTTCCAGCGCTGCAGCTGCTGCCACCGGGTGACCGGAATAGGTGTAGCCGTGGTAGAAATCGCCGAGCTCGTTGACCATGACTTCCGCCACGCGGTCGGAGACGAGAACGCCACCGATCGGCAGATAGCCAGAAGAGAGACCCTTGGCGATCGGGGCGAGATCCGGCTCAAAATCATAATGCTGATGGCCGAACCACGAGCCGAGGCGGCCGAAGCCCGAGATGACTTCATCGGCGACGAGCAGGATCTGGTACTTGGCGCAGATGCGCTTGATTTCCGGCCAATAGGTCGAGGGCGGCACGATGACGCCACCTGCCCCCTGGATCGGCTCCGCAACGAAGGCTGCAACATTCTCCTCACCGAGCTCGATGATCTTTTCTTCCAGCTCGCGGGCAACCTTCAGGCCGAAATCCTCAGGTGTCAGATCGCCGCCCTCGGCATACCAGTAGGGCTGGTTGATGTGGTGGATGCCTTCGATCGGCAGGTTGCCCTGCTCGTGCATCCACTTCATGCCGCCGAGCGAGGCGCCGGCGACGGTCGAGCCGTGATAGGCGTTCTTGCGGGCGATCACCTGCGTCTTCGTCTCGTGGCCGAGCGCCTTCCAATAGACACGGGCCATGCGGAACCAGGTGTCGGAAGCTTCCGAGCCGGAATTGGAGAAAAAGACCCGGTTCAGCTTCGGGCCGGTCTTTTCGGCGATCTTCTGGGCAAGCAGCGTGGTCGGCGGCGTCGTGGTGCCGAAGAAGGTGTTGTAATAGGGCAGCTCGAGCATCTGGGCGTGGACCACATCGGCGATCGACTTGCGGCCATAGCCGACATTGACGCACCAGAGGCCGGCAAAGGCGTCGAGATACTGCTTGCCGGTGGAATCCCAGATATGCACGCCCTCCGCCCGGGTGATGATCTTGGTGCCGGCCGCATTCAGCTTCTTCATGTCCGAGAAGGGATGAAGATGATGGGCGGCATCGATGGCACCGAGATTGGAGAGGGCGGTCACTGGCTTGTTCATAGGTCTGGTCCTTGACCGGGGCGGAAGCTCTTGCTTTCACGGCCAAACTTGGTCCGCGTGCCTGCCTTGCCCCGCATTGAAAGGCGGAACATTATCGGCTACGAACATGACCGTCCAAAACGCGTTTGGCAAGGCACCGATTGCCGCGTTCCTCCGGCCAAATCCGCCCCGAAAGCCAACGAGAGTTTTCCCATGACAGCACCGACCGAGGCCGCCGATCAGACCGCAGCCGACCCTTCCGCGCGCATCGAGGTGCTGCTTGTCGGCATGAATGGCGACCTGCGCGGCAAGATGATCCCGCTGAAAGCCGAGGACAAGGTCTGGAAGAACACCGTGCGCCTGCCGGCCTCCACCCAGTCGCTCGATATCTGGGGCGACGACAATGACGACATCACCAAGATCTCGCTGACGCTGGGCGATCCCGACGGCATCTGTACACCGGACAAGAATTCGCTGACCACGCTTCCCTGGGGGCCTGCCGGCTCCAAGCAGGTGCTCGCCACCATGCACACACTGTCAGGAGAGCCGCATTATGTCTGCCCGCGCGCCATCCTTGCCAATGTGATGAAGCGCTTCGAGGAGAAGGGCCTGACGCCAGTCGTTGCCACCGAACTCGAATTCTATGTGATGGAGCCTGATTTCCGCGACACCGGCGTGCCGATGCCGCCGAAGGCGCTGGTCATGAACGGCGAGGTCGAGGGCTACCAACTCTATGACATGCGCGCGACCGCTGCGATGGAAGACTTCCTCGATACGGTGCGCGAATATTGCGACCACATGGGCCTACCGGCGGATGCAACGACTGCCGAATTCGGCCCCGGCCAGTTCGAGGTCAACCTGCTGCACAAGCCGGATGCCATGGCGGCTGCCGATGACTGCATCTATCTCAAGCGCGTTGTGGATTTCGCCGCCCGCCGCCACGGCTTCAAGGCGACCTGCATGGCCAAACCTTACGGTGACCATGCCGGCTCCGGCCTGCATGTACATGCCTCGATCATCGACAAAGACGGCCGCAACATCCTCGACGCCAAGGGCGGCGATCCGGTGAAGCTGAAATCGATCACCGCCGGCATGCTGAGAAGCATGCAGGACGCCCAGCTGATCTTCGCGCCCTTTGCCAATTCCTATCGCCGCTTCCAGCCGGGCTCCTTTGCGCCCGACAAGATCGACTGGGGTTTCGGCAATCGCGGCACCGCGATCCGCATTCCGGACAAGGACGGCCCGGCCGCCCGCATCGAGCACCGTGTCGCGGGAGCGGACGCCAATCCGCACCTGCTGCTCGCTGCCATCCTCGGCGGCATCCTGCTTGGCCTCGACGAGGATCTCGATCCCGGCCAGGTCACGACGCCGGATAGCGCGCCTGAGAACCCCGACATGCTGACCTATGATTTCCTGACCGCCGTCGAGCGGTTCCGCGCATCCGCCTTCATCGCCGACATCTTCGGGGCCGAATATCAGCGCATCTATGGTGACACCAAGCGCAAGGAAGCGATGGCCTATCTGCGCACCGTCTCGAGCTTCGACTACCAGACCTATCTGCCGCGGATCTGACCCCCGATCAGACCTCTCCAAGCGACCGATCATCAGACAGGGGCGGCCCTCAAGCCGCCCCTGTCGCATTTTTGACAGCAGATGACGCGATAATTTTATTTCGTCATAAAACGGTCACACGAAATCTTCGGTCCAAGTCACAGGTAAGCCATCAAATTTCCTCCCCAAAATTGGGGTAGCCGCACAAAATGCGGGTTGTGTCGGCTTCCTGAATAATCTTCTCTCCCTTTCCGTTAACGTGAACTGGGAGTTCCAAAACGATGTCTATCCAGACGCGCCGGCTGCTCGGCACCTCTCTTCTCCTCACCTCCTTGATGTTTGGCGCGAGCCAGGCGCTGGCCGAAGTCGTGCTTCATCGCGGCAATTCCGGCGAGCCGCAGACGCTCGATCAGGCCAATACCTCGATCGATATCGAGGCCTTCATTCTGAAGGATCTCTATGAGGGTCTGACCATCTATGACGCCAAGGGCGAGATCGTCCCGGGCGCTGCCGAAAGCTGGACAATTTCCGACGACGGCACAGTCTACACCTTCAAGATCCGCGAAAACGCCAAGTGGTCGGACGGCTCGCCGGTAACGGCTGAAGACTTCGTCTACTCGATCCAGCGCGTCCAGAACCCGGAAACCGCTGCCAAATACGCCAACATCCTTTACCCGATCAAGAATGCCGAAAAGGCCAACAAGGGTGAAGCGAAGCTGGAAGAAATCGGCGCGAAAGCCGTCGACGCAAAGACGCTGGAAATCACGCTGGAGCGCGCAACGCCGTTCTTCCTCGAACTGCTTGCCCACCAGACCGCCCTTCCCGTTTCCAAGGCCAGCCTCGAAAAGAACGGCAAGGACTTCGTCAAGCCGGGCGTGATGGTGTCGAACGGCGCCTACAAGCTCGAAAGCCATGTGCCGAACGACAACCTCGTCGTGGTGAAAAACGAAAATCACTGGGATGCCGCCAATACCCAGATCGACAAGGTCGTCTTCTACCCGATCGACGACCAGGCCGCTTCGGTACGTCGTTTCGAAGCCAAGGAAATGGACCTCGTCTATAACTTCTCGGCCGACCAGATCGACCGCCTGAAGGAAAGCTATGGCGAGCAGGTCCGCGTTTCGCCGTCGGCTTCGACCTATTACTACGTCTTCGACACCCGCCAGGAGCCCTATAGCGACGTTCGCGTCCGCCAGGCGCTTTCCATGGCCGTCGATCGCGACTTCCTGGCCGAGGAGATCTACTCCGGTGCGCAGCTGCCAACCTACTCCCTCGTTCCGGATGGTCTCGGCGGCTATGCTGCAGCCAAGGCCGACTTCGCCGAAATGTCGCAGCTTGACCGCGAAGACAAGGCGATCGAACTGATGAAGGAAGCCGGTTACGGTGAAGGCGGCAAGCCGCTCGCCATCGAGATCCGCTACAACACCAACCCGAACCACGAGCGGGTCGCCACCGCGATCGCCGACATGTGGAAGAACACGTTCGGCGCCAGCGTCACCATGACGAACCTCGACGTCGCCTCGCACTACGCCTACCTGCAGGAAGGCGGCGCCTTCAACGTTGCCCGCGCCGGCTGGGTGTCCGACTATGCGGACGCGGAAAACTTCCTCGCCCTCAACGTCTCGACCAACACCTCGTTCAACTACGGGAAGTACAACAACCCGGAATTCGACGCGCTGATGGCCAAGTCCTATACCGAGGCCGATGCCGAAGCCCGCAAGAAGATCATGCATGACGCCGAAGTCATCCTGATGCGTGATCAGCCGATCGCTCCGCTGATGAGCACGGCCAATCTGTGGCTGGTTTCCGACCGCGTCAGCGGCTGGCAGGATAACGCCGCCAACGAGCATCTCAGCCGCTTCCTTCGCGTCGCTGAATAATCTCGTCACGTGACCGGACGACGCACGGGCAATCCGCGCGTCGTCCTCTCAGGAGCAGGACATGACATCCTTCGTACTCCGGCGGCTCATGAGCGCCGTTCCGACGATCTTCATCGTCGTCACCATTTCATTCTTTCTGATGCGGTTTGCGCCCGGCGGCCCCTTCAATCTTGAACGCCCGCTGCCGCCCCAGACGATGGCCAACATCATGGCCACCTACAAACTCGACCAGCCGCTGATCAGCCAGTATCTGAGCTACATCGGCAACGCCTTAACCGGCGATCTCGGTCCGAGCTTCATCTACAAGGACAACACCGTTTCCGAACTGATCGGCAAGGCCCTGCCCTATTCGATCCAGCTCGGCGGGATCGCGATCCTGGTCGCCCTCATCGGCGGCGTCTTGCTCGGCACGGTCGCCGCACTCAGGCAAAACAGCACGATCGATTTCGCCGTCATGTCGTTTGCGACTGTTGGCGTGACGATCCCCAATTTCGTCGTGGGTCCGGTGCTGACGCTCCTGTTTGCCGTCGTGCTCAACTGGCTGCCCGCCGGCAGCTGGGGTGATGGATCACTGCGCTATCTCATCCTGCCGGTCACGGCGCTGGCGCTGCCGCAACTCGCAGTCTTCGCCCGCCTTACCCGCGGCGCGATGATCGAGGCCCTGCATACCGACCATATCCGCACGGCACGCGCCTACGGCCTGCCATCGCGCGTGGTCGTCGTCACGCATGCGATGCGCGGCGCGATGCTGCCGATCGTCTCCTATCTCGCGCCCTGTGCTGCAGCCCTTTTGACTGGCTCCGCCGTGGTCGAGACGATCTTCACCATCCCCGGTGTCGGTCGATACTTCGTGCTCGGCGCGCTCAACCGCGACTATCCCCTCGTCATGGGCACCGTCATCCTCGTCGCCGTGTTCGTGATCGTCTTCAACCTGTTGGTCGACATCGCCTATGGCCTGCTCGATCCGAGGGTTCGCAATGACTGATACCACCCTTTCCCCTCAGCCCGAGATTGCCGGACGCAGCCTGGCACAGCTCGCGATGATGCGCTTCCGGCGCAACAAGGCCGCCATTACCGGCTGCGTGCTCCTCGTCTTCATCACGCTGTTTTCCTTTGCCGGCCCCTTCTTCGTAGCCCACAGCTATGACCAGGTCTTCTCCTCCTATGTCAGCGTGCCACCGAGCCTCTCGCCGCGGCCCGCCCCCGAGACCCTGCAGGGCGTCGCCGAAAGTGTCGCCCAGCGGGCAAGAGTGACCCTCGACAGCTTCACGGTCGAGGATGGCCGCTTCACGGCCGTGGTCAGCTCGGATGGGGAAATCGATCCCCGCACGATCCGCTATTTCGACCGCAACAACGAGTTCAAGAATTCGGAAGTCGTGGAACAGGCAGCGGACGGTCGAAGCCTTACCGTGTCCGGAACCGTGGATCAGGTTACCTTCCCCTTTGGCACGGATTCGAACGGCCGTGACCTGCTCGTCCGCGTCATGCTCGGCGGGCAGATCTCGCTTGCCGTCGGCCTCGCCGCGAGCCTCGTCTCGCTTGGCATCGGTGTCGTCTATGGCGCGACCTCGGGCTATCTCGGTGGCCGCGTCGACAATGTGATGATGCGTATCGTCGAGATCCTTTATTCGCTGCCCTTCGTCTTCCTTGTCGTCGTGCTCGTGGTCTTCTTCGGGCGATCGGTGATCCTGATCTTCCTGGTGATCGGCGCGGTGGAATGGCTTGAAATGGCCCGCATCGTGCGCGGCCAGACGCTGTCGCTCAAACGCCGCGAATTCGTAGGTGCGGCCGAAGCGCTGGGCCTGACCGACTGGCAGATCATCCGCCGCCACATCATCCCGAACACGATCGGCCCGGTCATCGTCTTCGTCACCGTCATCGTGCCGAAGGTCATCCTGCTCGAGAGCTTCCTGTCCTTCCTCGGCCTCGGCGTTCAGGCGCCGCTTGCCAGCTGGGGCACGCTGATCTCGGAAGGGGCGGCCAGCATGCAGAACGCACCATGGCTGCTGATCTTCCCGGCAATCTTCTTCGTGACGACACTGTTTTCGCTGAATTTCGTGGGTGACGGCCTGCGGGATGCACTGGATCCGAAGGACCGATGAGCATGGACGACAAGACAAACAACGAAACCGTGCTCGACGTTTCCGACCTCAAGGTGACGTTCGCGACACCCGACGGCACTGTCGAGGCGGTCAAGGGCATCAGCTTTTCGGTGAAGAAGGGCGAAACGCTCGCCATCGTCGGCGAAAGCGGCTCGGGCAAAAGCCAGACCATGATGGGCATCATGGGCCTGCTCGCCAAGAACGGCGACGTCAGCGGCACGGCCGTCTATGGCGGCCAGAACCTCGTCGGCCTTCCGGTCGGCGAGCTCAACAAGGTGCGCGGTGCGAAGATCACCATGATCTTCCAGGAGCCGATGACCTCACTGGACCCGCTCTACCGGATCGGCAAGCAGATATCAGAGCCGCTGATCCATCATCGCGGCATGAGCAAGACGGAAGCGCGCGCCCGCGTGCTGGAGCTCCTGAAGCTCGTCGGCATTCCCGACCCCGAGCGGCGCATCGACAGCTATCCGCATGAGATGTCCGGCGGCCAACGCCAGCGCGTGATGATCGCGATGGCGCTCGCCAACGAGCCCGACGTACTGATCGCGGACGAGCCGACGACCGCTCTTGATGTCACCATCCAGGCGCAGATCCTCGATCTGCTGGCCGACCTGCAGAAGCGCTTCGGCATGGCGATCGTGCTGATCACCCACGATCTCGGCGTGGTCAAGCATGTGGCCGACCGCGTCGCCGTCATGCGCAAGGGCGAGATCGTTGAGACGGGCAGCCGCGACGCGATCTTCGGCAATGCGCAGCACGACTACACGAAGATGTTGCTCGCTGCCGAACCGACGGGCACCAAGCCGCCGCCGGCAGATGATGCCCCGGTCGTGTTGGAAGGCCGGAATGTCACCGTCGATTTCGACATCGGCAGCGGCGGCTTCCTGCGTCCGAACCGTACCTTCCGGGCGGTCGATCAGGTGAGCGTGCGGCTTCGCCAGGGTCAGACGATCGGCATCGTCGGTGAGTCCGGTTCGGGCAAGTCGACGCTCGGACGGGCGCTGCTGAAGCTGCTCGCAGCCGATGGCGCCTTCCGCTTCGAGACGGCTGATATCACCAAGCTCGACCGGGCCGGCATGCGCCCCTTCCGCAAGCAGCTGCAGCTGGTGTTCCAAGACCCCTATGGCTCGCTCTCCCCGCGCCAGACGGTCGGCGAGATCATCACCGAGGGTCTCTACGTGCACGAGCCGCAGCTCAGCCGCGCCGAGCGTGACGCGCGCGCCATTGCTGCTCTCAAGGAGGTCGGCCTCGATCCGGCGGCGCGCAATCGCTATCCGCATGAGTTCTCCGGCGGCCAGCGTCAGCGTATCGCCATTGCCCGCTCGATGATCCTGAAGCCGAAGGTGGTCATCCTCGACGAGCCGACCTCGGCTCTCGACCGGTCGGTCCAGCGGCAGGTGATCGAACTCTTGCGCGACCTGCAGGACAAACACGGCCTGTCTTACGTCTTCATCAGCCACGACCTCTCGGTCATCAAGGCGATGTCGGACCATGTGATCGTCATGAAGAATGGCAAGATCGTCGAACAGGGCTCGACCGAAGAGATCTTCGAGCGCCCGGCGGAAGACTACACCCGCGACCTGATCGCGGCGGCCTTCAGCCATTGAGACGACAGCGCCCGGCTGGTCCGGGCGCCCTTCCCTCACGCTACCGGCTGCGGTTGGGGGACGAGAACCTTGAGTTCGCCGGCATGGATCTTGATCTCGACGTCGGCCGGCATGCGCAAAAGTTCGCCGTCAAGAACGCAGGCTGCGCCCTTGCGATGCCTCGGGAAGTGCAGCCGCACCATGTCGGCAGTCGACGCCGTGACCGCCTCGTTGTCCTTGAACTTGCCCCTGATGATGTCGAAGGCGAGAAGCCCGACCCCGGTCGGCTCGAGCGGCGCGGCTAGATAAACACCCAGCTTGCCGGTGTCGACGCGATCGGCAAAGAACAGCGAATTGTTGCCCAGCGGATTGTTGGAGACGGAGATCGCAGAGACGGGTCGTTCATCGCTCTTGCCATCGCCGTTCATGTCGAAGACGACATCGAAACGCGGCGGGTCGAGCATGACGCCAAAGGCCGCACTGGTGCTTGCTCGCATCTTGCCGAGGCGTGAGGCGAAGTTCATCTGGTTGCGCATGCGGACCATGCGGGCGTGCAGGCCTGCGGAAAACTGGTGAACGAAGGGGCGGCCATTGGCGGTTGCGATATCGACATCGGCAATCTCGGCACTGGCGAGCACGTCCAGGACCTTCCAGATGTCGAGCGGCAGCTTCAGCGACCGGGCAAAGAGGTTCATCGTGCCGGCCGGGATCACGCCGAGCGGCAGCTTTGCCTTCCAGGCGACAGCTGCGGCCGTCGAGATGGTCCCATCACCGCCGCCTGCGAGCAGGGCTTCAACGCCAGGCGTTGCCGCAGCCTTCTCCAGCGCCTCGACGATCTCATCCCCACCGACCACCGTGCAGTCGAGCTCATGGCCTCTTGCGGCAAAGGCGCGGTTCGCGTTTTCGCAATAGGTCTGCATGTCGGTGGTCTTGAACGTACCACCGTCGCGATTGAGTACTGCCTTGATCTTCATCTCGCCCTTTCGCGGCCCAGAAAGGGCCGAAGCTCAGAACGCCTCGGCCTGTGAAAAGTTTCCTTGTGGCAGAGATCGATAGCATTTGAGCAATTTTCAAGGCCAGGAGCAAAAGCCTTTGCCGCAGTGCACACCGATATGATAAATAACAATTCTCATTTCAGCTGGCTTCCGGGCCTTTCTTCCATCGCCGCTTCCTGAAGAAGCTTTTTGCGCCACGTGTCCCGCGCCGGCGCGCAAGGTGTTTGCATGACCGATTGTTCGACCTTGGCCCAGCCCCTCGATTCACGAGGGAGCGAAGCGCAAACGCTGACCGCCACCACCATCCTCCTGATCGAAGTGGCGCTTGCCGCCGGCGGCTTCGGGATCGGCACCGGCGAATTCGTCATCATGGGCCTGCTGCCCGAGGTCGCACACACCTATGGCGTCTCGGTCCCCCAGGCCGGCCATGTGATCAGCGCCTATGCTCTGGGTGTCGTGATCGGCGCACCGATCATCGCAGCACTGGCCGCGAAACTCCCGCGCAAGACACTGCTCCTGATGCTGATGGGCCTCTTTGCCGTCGGCAATTTCGCCAGTGCACTCGCCACTGAATTCTCGACCTTCACTCTGCTGCGCTTCGTCACCGGCCTGCCGCATGGCGCCTATTTCGGTGTGGCAGCGCTCGTTGCGGCCTCGATGGCGCCACCGCATCGCCGGGTGCGGGCCGTAGGCCGCGTCATGCTGGGCCTCACCATCGCGACGCTCATTGGTACGCCGATTGCGACCTTTCTCGGCCAGTTGATGAGCTGGCGCGCCGCCTTCTTCCTGGTGGCGGCAATCGGCGCCATCACCGTGGCGCTGATCGCGCTCTATCTGCCGAAGGACGAAGTGGCCGAAGGCGCCAGCATCCGCCGCGAACTCTCCGCCTTCGGTCGCCTGCAGGTCTGGCTGTCCTTCGGTGTCGCAGCCGTCGGCTTCGGGGGGATGTTTGCGATTTTCAGCTATATCGCCAAGACGGTGACCGATACCGCAGGCCTTCCGGCCAGCATGATCGCTGTGGTGCTCGCCCTCTTCGGCATCGGCATGAATGTCGGCAATATCGTCGGCAGCCGGATGGCGGACTATTCGCTGAAAGGCACGATCGGCGGGATGCTCGCCTTCAACATTGCGCTGATGGCGGTCTTCTCGCTAACCGCTCACAATCCGATCATGCTGTGCATCTGCGTGTTTCTCACCGGCTGCGGCTTTGCCGCCTGCCCGGCCGTGCAGACCCGTCTGATGGATGTCGCAGCCGATGCACAGACGCTGGCCGCCGCCACCAACCATTCCGCCTTCAACATCGCGAACGCGCTCGGCGCCTGGCTTGGTGGTCTGGTGATCGCGGCCGGCTATGGCTACGGCGCCACCGGTTACGTCGGCGCGGTGCTCTCGGCCTTCGGCCTGATCATCTTCCTGATTTCCGTGGCGCTCGAAAAGAAGCCGTCACGCGGCTGAGGCCGTCTCCACGATTGCATCGGGCTCGATCATGCGCCGCTCGCCATCCCGGCATTCGACATGGCGGGTACCCCACTGTTCGAGCACCATGATAACAGGACGCAGGCTCTGTCCGAGCGGCGTCAGCGCGTAGTCAACGCGTGGCGGCACCACCGGATGGACTGTGCGCGTCACGAGCCCCTGCTCTTCCAGCTCGCGCAACTGCTTGGTCAGCATGCGCTGGGTGACGGCCTGCAGCCTGCGGCGCAGCTCGCTGAAGCGCAGCGTGCCGTCGACCAGCAGATGATAGAGGATCACGCCCTTCCATTTGCCGTCGAGAAAGCTGAGCGTCGTCTCGACCGGGCAGCCTGGAAACACGTTGGTCATCTTGGCGCGTGGTCGCGACATGGGCAGTATCCTTTCTGATACCGAGGTTCATTTCTGTGCCTACGAACACAAAATGTGCATTCTTGCGCAGACCCCATCTATGTCCTTAATGGGCAGCGTGCAAATGCAAGACAGGAGTTGCCCCATGCGAGCCATCGGTTTCCACAAGCCCCAGCCCATCACGTCGGACGAGGCCCTGGTCGATCTCGATCTGCCTATCCCTGAGGCTTCCGGCCATGACCTCCTGGTCGAAATCAAGGCCGTCTCGGTCAATCCCGTCGACACCAAGGTTCGCCGCAACCACACGCCGGTAGCCGGCGAAGCCCGCATTCTCGGCTATGACGCGGCCGGCGTGGTCAAGGCGGTGGGGTCGGACGTGACGCTCTTCAAGCCAGGTGACGAAGTCTACTATGCCGGCGCGATCGGGCGCCCTGGCACCAATGCGGAATACCATCTCGTCGACGAGCGGATCGTCGGCATCAAGCCGAAGTCGCTGTCCTTTGCAGAGGCTGCCGCCCTGCCGCTGACCGCCATCACCGCATACGAGGCGCTGTTCGACCGGCTCAAGGTCGCCGATCCCGTGCTCGGTGCGGAACGGGCGATCCTGATCACCGGCGGTGCGGGCGGCGTGGGCTCGATTGCCATCCAGCTCGCCAAGACGCTAACCGACCTCAAGGTCATCGCGACCGCCTCGCGGCCCGAGACGGCAGACTGGGCAAAGTCACTCGGTGCCGATCACGTGATCGACCACAGCAAGCCGCTCGCTGAGGAATATGCAAAGCTCGGCATCGGCGCACCCGCCTTCATCTTCTCGGTCACGCATTCGAGCCAACATCGCCTGGCCATGGCCGAGATCATCGCGCCGATGGGCCGCATCTGCCTGATCGACGACTTTCCGGAAGGGTTCGACATTCTTGCCTTCAAGATGAAGGTGGTGTCGCTGCATTGGGAGTTCATGTTCTCGCGTCCGATGTTCCAGACGCCTGACATGATCGAGCAGCACAAGCTGCTGACGCATGTCGCTGAGCTGATCGACAGCGGCAAGATCCGCACGACGCTCGACACTGTGCTGGGGCCGATCACGGCGGAGAACTTGCGCAAGGCGCATGCCATCATCGAAAGCAACCGGGCGCGCGGAAAGATCGTGCTGGAAGGCTTTCCCGCCTGAGCAAAGGCAGATTGGCCGCCGCACCCCGCGGCGTCCAATCAAGACCCGGACTTCAGGAACGGGCGGGGAGCTTCAACGGCGCCCCGGTCTTGACGCTCCGGATGGCGAAATTCGACCGGATATCGGTGACACTTGGCAGGACGAGAAGTCTCTCGGTCAAAAGGGTCTCATAGGCGGACAGGTTCTCGACGACGACTTCCGCCAGAAAATCCGACTCGCCTGATATCATATAGCAGGCGACCACTTCCGGAATGTCGAGCAGGGCGTCATGCAGCGCGTCGGCATTTTCCCGGGTGTGGCGTGCGACCTTGAAGGCCACAAAGACCGTGAGTTCGAGCCCGAGCGCACGGCGATCCAGGTCGGCACGGTATCCCCTGATGATACCGCTCTCCTCCATCAGGCGGATCCGCCTCAGGCAGGGTGATTGCGAAAGACCGACCTTGTCGGCGATCTCAACATTGGTGGTGCGCGCATCTTCCTGGAGCAGCCCCAGTATCGCATGATCGAATTTGTCGAGTTTTGGCATGAACCCTCACCAGGGCGGACAATATTGGCAGAACCTGTCAATCCACTAGTGATCTGAGGCGAAATTGGCAAGGACATGCCCCGTCGGCAGCCCTAGAATGGCGGGCACAGAACTCGTTCGGAGTCCCGCATGTCCACCGTCGGCACCTCTCAAATCCCCGGCTCGCGTCGCTCGGCACTTGGTGCCCTGTCTGCACTCTCCGTCGTGCTCATCTGGGCCGCTTGGCTGGTCTCCACCCGCCACAGCGTCGGTGCGGGTCTGGGGCCACTCGACCTCAGCCTTTTGCGCTATGGCATTCCGGCTCTGGTCCTGACGCCGGTCTGGTGGCGGACAGGCCTGTTTCCGAAGGGTGCCACAGGGGCACTCGCTCTCATGGTTGTCGGATCCGGGGCCCCCTTCTTCCAGATCGTCGCCTTCGGCATGCGCCACACGCCAGCTTCGGCGGCGGGCGTCCTCCTGCCGGGGTTGATGCCGCTGGCCGTCGCGCTCATTGGAATGCTGTTCCTCGGTGAAAAACCGGACAACTGGCGCAAGCTGGGCATGCTGGGGATTCTCGCGGGCGGCGGTGTACTTCTGTACGGCAATCTGGGCGGGGATGGACTGGGATGGATCAGCTTCACCATCCTACCCATCGGAGCGACGCTCTGGGCCGTCTACACCCATGCCTTCCGACGCAGCGGGCTCAATGCCTTCGAGGGCGCGGCGCTGATCTGCGTCTGGTCGACGATCCTCAACCTCGCCGCCCTGCCCTTCGTGGGTACGCGTTTCCTGTCGGCGCCATCCTCGGAAATCGCCCTGCAGGCGGTCACGCAGGGCCTCTTGTCCGGTCTTGTCGCCACGCTTCTCTATGGCGCTGCGGTTCGGACACTTGGCGGAACGCAGGCCGCGGCTTATACGGCGATCACGCCGGTAGCGGCGGCCATCGGTGGAACACTCTTCCTTTCGGAACCACTCGGTGCAGCAACCATTGTCGCTGCTCTCGTCACCGGCTTGGGTGTCCTCTTGTCAACTGGCCTTCTGTCGAAGCGCTGATCGCGCATACCTGCTGCGTCAGGCCGCTGAACGCATGATCGCTTCACTGCCAACAGGCATTTCGCACGGCTTCAGCGCCGCGTCTTCCACGGCCACCAGGTTTTCTTGGCCCCAGCGGCCAAGGGCCTGGATGACCGGCTCGAGGCTGCGGCCGAGCGGGGTCAGCGAATAGTCGACGCGGGGCGGTACGACCGGGTAGACGGTGCGGGCGACGAGGCCCGCGACTTCCATCTCGCGCAACTGCTTGGACAGCGTACGGTGGGTGATGGTGGACAGAAGCTTGACCAGTTCGTTGAAGCGAAGGACCTCGTCACGCAGAAGATGATGAAGGATGACACCCTTCCATTTGCCGTCGAGGAGCTGGAGGGTCGCCTCGATCTGGCATCCACCAAGGTCGGATAAGCCGGATTTTGTCTCGCGAGCCATTCAAATTTCCTTCTCAAATCTCGACACGTCGACCTAGACGCGTCTGTTCCCACTTAGTCCTGACCGACGAAGGCGCAAAGCCTCAAACCGGTCGGATTTGGTCGACACAGCGTCAACACCTGCTTCGACGCGCAACGGCACCGAAAAGTTTCACTGCGGGGAGATTGGGGCGAAGTCGCGAGTCGGAAAGGCTGATTTCGCACTCGTGAGTTTGCGTGACAAGAGACTGTCACGGACCGATCAAAAAAGCGTGGCGCCGGTCGCGAGACCAGCGCCACTCAAAATCATAGGGATCGATGCGGCGATCAGGCCTGCATGACAACGACCTTGGAGCCGACGTCGACGCGGGCATAGAGGTCGATCACATCATGGTTCATCATGCGCACGCAGCCGGACGACATGGCCTGGCCGATCGACCAGGGCTGGTTGGTGCCGTGAATGCGGAACATGGTGTCGTTGCCGCTGCGGTAGAGATACATGGCGCGCGCGCCGAGCGGGTTGTTCGGGCCGCCGGGCAGACCGCCTGCATATTTCAGGTTCTTTTCCGGATCGCGGCGGATCATGTTCGGTGTCGGCGTCCAGGTCGGCCATTCGGCCTTGCGACCGACATAGGCGTTACCGGCAAGCGCGAGACCCGCGCGGCCAACGCCGATGCCGTAGCGCATGGCGCGGCCACCGCCCAGCACGTAATAGAGCCGGCGCTCGGGCGTATTGACCACGATCGTGCCTGCCGGATGCGATGTCTCATAGGCAACTTCCTGACGGCGCAGCTCCGGCTTGATCTTCTCGAGCGGCACCTTTTTCAGCGGATGCGGTTCATCCGGGATGTCGCCATACATGGCCTGCTGGTTGGGAACGGACTGGCAGCCGGCCAGAAAGAGCGGCAGGCCGAACAGGAGACCGCGGCGGGAAATGGTCATGATTCAGGCGTCCTCGGGATACGATTCGTTGCCGAGGAGCCTAGAAATTTATGGTTAATGCCGGGTTAAATCTCAGGGTCGACGTTAAGAGAGATGGCGAAGATGGGGCAGCGGGCAGTCGTGTTCAACCTAGCCGTCAGAGGCAAAAAGGGCGGCCTTTCAACCGCCCTTTAAGATAGTCACATGTTCGGATAGACCGGCCCCTCGCCGCCAAGTTCCCGTCGGCGGTCCGTGCGGGCCTGCCTCCCGAACATTTACATGTTCGGATAGACCGGCCCTTCGCCGCCAAGTTTCCGGCGGCGGTCAGTGCGGGCCTGCCTCCCGAACATTTACATGTTCGGATAGACCGGCCCTTCGCCGCCTTGGGGCGGCACCCAGGTGATGTTCTGGTTCGGGTCCTTGATGTCGCAGGTCTTGCAGTGCACGCAGTTCTGGGCGTTGATGACGAAGGTCTCTTCGCCGTCCTTCTCCACCCATTCATAAACACCCGCCGGACAGTAGCGCGTCGAAGGGCCGGCATAGATGCCGAGCTCGGAACGCTTCTGCAGGTCCATGTCCTTGACCTTCAGATGGACCGGCTGATCCTCTTCATGGTTGGTGTTGGACAGGAAGACCGAAGAGAGACGGTCGAAGGTCAGCACACCATCCGGCTTCGGATAGGCGATCGGCTTGTGATTTGCGGCCGGCTCGAGGGATTGCGCATCGGTCTTGCCATGCTTCAGCGTGCCGAAGAAGGAGAAGCCGAGGAGCTGGTTCATCCACATGTCGATGCCGCCGAGGCCAACGCCAAGCGCCGTGCCGAGCTTGGACCAGAGCGGCTTGACGTTGCGCACGCGCTTCAAGTCCGTGCCGATATCGGTCGAGCGCCATTCGTTCTCGATCTCGATCGGCTCATCATTGGCGCGGCCGGCGGCGATGGCCGCAGCGATCTTCTCAGCCGCCAGCATGCCGGAGAGCACAGCGTTGTGAGAGCCCTTGATGCGGGGCACGTTGACGAGGCCCGCGGAACAGCCGATCAGCGCGCCGCCCGGGAAGGATAGCTTCGGCACAGACTGGTATCCGCCTTCGGTAATCGCGCGCGCGCCGTAGGAGAGCCGCTTGCCACCTTCGAAGGTCTTGGCGATCGCCGGATGGGTCTTGAAGCGCTGGAATTCCTCGAAGGGATAGAGATAGGGGTTCTTGTAGTTCAGGTGCACGACGAAGCCGACGGCGACCATGTTGTCTTCGAGGTGATAGAGGAAGGATCCGCCACCGGTCTTCATGCCGAGCGGCCAGCCGAAGGAGTGCTGCACGAGGCCTTGTTTGTGATGCTCGGGCTTGACCTGCCAGAGTTCCTTCAGGCCGATGCCGTACTTCTGCACATCGCTTTCACGGGAGAGATCGAACTTGGCGATCAGCTGCTTGGCGAGCGAGCCGCGCACGCCTTCCGAGATCAGCACATATTTGCCGAGCAGTTCCATGCCGCGGGTATAGGCCGGACCCGGTTCACCGTTCTTCTCGATGCCCATGTCGCCGGTCGCGACGCCGATGACAGCACCCTCATCATTGTAGAGCACTTCCGCTGCTGCAAAGCCCGGATAGATCTCGACGCCGAGCGCTTCCGCATGGGCGCCCAGCCAACGACAGACATTGCCGAGCGAGACGATGTAGTTGCCGTGATTGCTCATCAGCGGCGGCATCAGCATGTTTGGCAGACGGATGGAGCCTGCGGGACCGAGGAAGAGGAACTGGTCGTCGGTGACTGCGGTCTTGAACGGGTGATCGGCCTCTTCGCGCCAGCCGGGGATCAGCTTGTCGACGCCGATGGGATCAACCACGGCACCGGACAGGATATGCGCACCGACTTCGGCGCCCTTTTCGAGCACGACGACGGTCAGGTCCGGATTGACCTGCTTCAGCCGGATCGCAGCCGACAGACCGGCCGGGCCTGCGCCCACGATCACGACGTCGAATTCCATGCTTTCGCGTTCAGGCAGTTCCATCTCGGTGCTCATCGGTCATTCCTCGCCAGGCGGTGCGTTCCGCCTTCCTCCTTGACAAAACCCAGCCGGATTGTCGAGCCGAAGCGCGACGCGCCAAGGCGCAAATTCCGGCAGGGCGGTGTGAAGTCGCAGAATATCTTACGTGCACGTAAGGGTCAATGCGCTGATTGGTCCTCGGTCGATGCGATCAAGGCGGAAAGGCCGTGGATCATGTGCGCGTCGCTGCGCTCGATCAGGGCGGGCGGCAGATCGAGGGTGTGGAGCACCGACGAACTCTTCACCGAAGCAAGACCATGCAGCGAAGACCAGATGACAAGAGCATCGAGCAGAATAGCGTCGTCGCTGCGCTCCGTGCCGGTCAGATCCGCCCTGCGCTTCAAGCCCGAGACGAGAAGCGAAAAGGCGTGCTTGGCCTTGGCCATCATCTCGGGAAAGGCCTCGCCATCCGGCAGCGGCGTCCCAAACATCAAGCGATATTCGAGCGGGCGCTCTTGGGCATACCGCAGATAGTCCGCGCCCATGTTCGCCATGTCCTGATCCGGATTGTCGGATTTCGGATGGGCATCTAGGAACGTTGCGAAGGCGTCGAAGGCCCGCGAAACCATCTCCGCCAGAATGTGGTCGCGGCTGGCAAAGTGCTTGTAGGGCGCCTGATGCGACACGCCGAGCCTTCGCGCCACCTCGCGCAGGCTGAGCTTCTCCAGACCGTCACTGGCGATGATCGCCATGCCCTCGGCAAGACAGGCTTCGCGCAGATCACGTCGAGTTCTCGGCATATTGGCTCCCGCATCGTGTTGACCGGCGCCCGCTGCGACACCGCTCCGTCGTCCCCAAACTGTCTCCCTGACGGCGCCCGCGCAAGGTAACACGGGAGAGCAGCCTCGATCTTGTAGAGCACCAACGTTGACAGCGTCAACTTCCATCGCTATCGGTAAAGTAGACAGTGTCAACAATGCCTGTGAGGATCGTGGAATGACCGACGCAGCGAGAGCCCTCAGCCACATTAATCGCCGGGGCAGCCTGAAATATGGACCACTGGCGCTGGTGACCGGCGCCTCGGATGGCATCGGACGGGAATTTGCCCGCGAACTGGCGCGGCGCGGTTATGGCCTCGTGCTTGTCGCCCGCAGGCTCGACCGGCTGGAGGCACTGGCCGAGGAACTGGCCAAGGCCCATGGCGTCGCGGTCGATGTCCTGCCGGTCGATCTGTCGCGAGCAGACAAGGTGGAGGAGCTGATCCGCACCACGGCGCATTACGACATCGGCCTTCTGGTGGCCGCCGCAGGCTTCGGCACCTCGGGCCCCTTCACACGCATTCCCGTCACGACCGAGCTCGACATGATAGACGTCAACTGCCGCGCGGTCGTGCAGCTCAGCCATGCCATGGCCCAGCGCTTCGTGCGACGCGGCTCGGGCGGCCTGGTGCTGATGAGTTCGCTGCTCGCCTTCCAGGGCGTGGCGCAATCCGCCAATTATGCCGCCACCAAGGCCTTTATCCAGACCTTCGCCGAGGGGCTGCGCGCCGAGCTTCGCCCGCAAGGGGTCGATGTCATCGCCTGCGCGCCCGGCCCGATCGCCAGCGGCTTTGCTGCTCGGGCCGATATGATCATGGGCATGAGCCAGCCGGCCTCGGTGGTCGCGGCTGCCACGCTCGATGCGCTCGGGCGTCGTGGCACGATCCGGCCGGGGCTGCTCGCAAAGGCGCTGGAGGCCTCGTTCACCGGCATGCCCCGCTGGGGCAGAACGCTGATCCTGTCGAAGATCATGGCCGGCATGGCGCGGCCGGATAAGCGGACCGCCGCCGGGTCTCCCCAACAAACAACCACAGTCGAGCGCAGCGACCTCACCTGAGGACGAACCGGCTTCGGCTCTAGCGGCTGCAAGACCATCGCTTTGCCGGGCGAAGATCCTCGCACCGGCCGCCCTGCCCGGCCCAGAAAAAAGCGCCGTAGACCTGTTCTCTCCGCGTCATCTCGCGTCGCTCGCCAAAATCTGCCTTTGAACCCTTTGCCGCTTTGTCGCAGTCTCTGCCAAAACGCCAGCAGGGGAACACGACATGGCACTCACATATGGTTTCATCGGGCTTGGTCATCTTGGCCGCCATCTCGCCGGCAGCTTGGTCAGGGCTGGCTTCACCGTCGTGGTCAATGATCTCGATCCCGACAATGCCAAGGAGCTGGTCGCCGCCGGTGCCCGGTTTGCCGCCGATCCTCAAGCGGTGGCCGAAGCCGTAGATGCCGTCATCACCTGCCTGCCCTCTCCGAAAGTCAGCGAACGGGTGCTGATCGGCGAGCGCGGCATTCTGAAAGGTCTGAAGCCCGGCGCCACCTGGATCGAGATGAGCACGCTCGACGAGCAGGAAGTCCTGCGTCTCGGCAAGGTCGCCGCAGAGGCCGGCGTTCGCATGCTGGAATCCCCCGTGACCGGCGGCGTGCATCTGGCGGCTTCCGGCGAGATCACCGTGATCATCGGCGGGGACAGTGATCTCTACGACTTGCATCTCCCGGCCTTCCAGGCCATGGGCAAGCAGATCTTCCGCGCAGGCCCGCTCGGCAAGGCAGCGGTGATCAAGGTGATCACCAACATGCTTGCCTTCATCCACCTGATCGCCACCGGGGAAGCCCTGATGCTGGCGAAGAAGGGCGGCATCGACCTCACCGACGCCTTCAACATCATCAAGGCCTCCTCCGGCAACAGCTTCGTGCACGAGACCGAGGGCCAGGTGATCCTGAACGGCAGCTACAACATCAATTTCACCATGGATCTCGCCGTGAAGGACCTCGGCTTCGCACTCGGCTTCGGTCGCGAGTTCGGCGTGCCGCTCGATCTCGCCGGCCATGCGCTGCAGACCTTCATCCGCGCCCGTTCTGCCTATGGCGGTGACGCCTGGTCGTCGCAGGTCGTGAAGCTCTTGGAAGACGCGACCGGCACGGACCTGCGGGCACCCGGCTTTCCGGCAGAGCTTTGAGGGCAGCCAACAGGGCGGGAAAGGCCGCTGGGTGACTTGCGGCGACAAAGCTTTACGGCGAAGAAAGCGCAAACAGATCAGGCTTGCCCCATGTCTTCGCACCCCACCCTTTCGCCCCATGACCTTGCCCGCGCGCTTGACGGCCTGCATCCGGACCTCCGGATCCTCGGCCCCGACGCTCTTGCCGGTCGGCATCCCGGTGAAGACCCGGCAAACCTCAACGCCGGCGTGATGGCGCAGCCTGCTTCAACAGAAGCGGCTGCCGCATTGATTTCCTGGTGCCGGGCGAACCATGTCGCCATCGTCCCGCAGGGAGGCTTGAGTGGTCTCGTCGGCGGTGGCGCAAGTCGGGCCGGAGAAGTTCTCCTGTCCAGCACCCGGCTCAATCGGATCATTGCCATCCATCCCGACGAAGAGACCGTCGAGGTGGAAACCGGCGTCACGCTGGAGGCCCTGCAGGCAGCGCTCGCGCCACATGGCCTCACCACCGGCATCGATCTCGGATCGCGCGGATCCGCCACCATCGGCGGCATGGTCTCCACCAATGCCGGCGGCATTCATGCCTTCCGCAATGGAGTGATGCGTCACCAGATACTCGGGCTGGAAGCTGTGCTGCCTTCGGGAGAGGTATTTTCGGATATGACCCGCGTGGTCAAGGTCTCCGCCGGCCCTGACATCAAGCAGCTTTTCATCGGCGGAGAAGGCGCCTTCGGCTTCGCCACCCGGGTAGTCATGAAGGTCGAGCCGATCCGGCCGCATCGCGCCGTCGCACTTCTCTGCGTCGAGAATGCTGCCCGTGCGCTGCAGGTCGCCGCACGGCTGCGCCGGCATCCGGCACTTCTGCTTGAAGCCGCCGAGATGATGTGGCCGCGCTATGTGCGCGATCATGCGGCCCTCAAGGGTTTCGATCTCTCCTGGCTCGAAGGTGATGCTGCCGTGCTTCTGGTCGAAGTTTCCGGTGAGACGATGGAAGCGGCAACGACATTGCTGGAAGACGAGCTTGCCGCACTCTGGGAAGAAGCAGATCTCAAGGGCGGGATCGTTGCCCAGTCCTCCGACCAGACCCGCCGCTTCTGGGATCTACGCGAGGATTCTGGCTTCTATTTCGCTGAATTCCCCAATGCGCCCTCCTTCGACGTCTCTATGCCGCCGTCGGCGCTCGACGCCTACGTGGCGGACTTCACCGCAGGCCTTGCAGCCATCGGCAATGGCCTCGATGCCTATGTCTACGGCCATATCGCCGATGGCAATCTGCATATCGCCATCGCAGCCCCGGGCCCCCTGCCCCCGGATCTGAAGGCGCTTGCGGAAGACGCCGTCTATGCCGGCATTCACGCCTCCGGCGGAAGCTTCTCCGCCGAACACGGTGTCGGCCTGGACAAACGCGCCGCCTATCTCAGCCATGTCGATCCGGTCAAACAGTCGCTTTCCCGGCAGTTCAAGGCGATGCTTGATCCGGACATGCTCTTCAACCCGGGCAAGGTCCCGTTCTAATGACGGTTCATCCACAGATGATCGGGCTTCCGATCCAGTCCCGCGCCCGATAGACTGCGCGCAAAGACATCATATCACGGAAGGATACACCCATGGATCTCGGCATTTCCGGCAAACGCGCCCTCGTGCTCGCCGCCTCGCGCGGCCTCGGCCTCGGTATTGCAAACGCGCTCGCGGCCGAAGGTTGCCATGTGCTGATCTGCGGGCGCACGGAAGAGAAGCTGAAGGCCAATGTCGAGGCGATCAAGGCTGCCGGCGGCAAGGCGGACTATGTCGTGGCTGACATCGCCGATGCCCATTTCGTCGACCAGATGCTGCACGCGGTTCATCATACGCTTGGGGGTATCGACATCCTCGTCAACAATACCGGTGGCCCGACGCCCGGCACCGTCGAGGATATGGATGCCGAAAAGCTCTATAATTTCTTCCAGTCGATGGTCGTCAGGGTCATCACGCTCACCAATGCCTTGGTGCCCTTGATGAAGACGCAAGGCTTTGGCCGCATCCTCACCGTCGCCTCCTCAGGCGTTTTCGAGCCGATCCCCAATCTCGCCCTGTCCAACACGCTGCGCGGCGCGCTGGTCGGCTGGAACAAGACGCTATCCTCGGAGCTCGCCTCCTATGGCGTGACGGCCAACATGCTCCTGCCGGGCCGCATCCATACGGACCGGATCGACGAGCTCGACGGGGCCAATGCCAAGCGCACCGGCCGCAGCCTCGACGAAGTGCGGGCCGCCTCGGTCAAGTCTATCCCCGCACAGAGGCTCGGCCGTGTCGAGGAGTTCGCTGCCGCCGGCGCCTTCCTCTGCTCGGTCCCGGCGAGCTATATCACCGGCACCATGCTGCGCGTCGACGGCGGTGCGGCCCACTCGATCTGACGATCGGGACTTGCTCTTCAGGTCGCCAAATTCGCATTGCCTAAAATGCGAATAATCGACTGAACGGGTTGGAAATCTCTTGCGTTTACTCCAAAGCGAGAAACCTGGGAGATGAGAGTTCCCGTGATGACCGATGCCGGACATGAAGACCGGATGCTGCTGGCGCTCGAGCCTGCCGCTTTCGTACCCGATCTCGAGCCAGCCGTCGAAGAGCGCCCGCGCGTCCCGCGCTCTCGAAATGCCACCTATGGCCGGATCATCGACCACTTCCTCGCCAAGCTTGAAACCTTCGACGATGAGTTAGACGGGCTGGAGACCGCGCCGATGGCCGCGCGCCTCTATCAGGACGTCTGAAACGCCCCTCAATATCGAGGGTATTTGACATAAACTGCATGAACGAAAGCGACGATCGTTCAAGAGATTGCTTGTATTAGGGCTGGCGACAATAAACCCCAACCCTATGGTCAATCATGCTCGCCCCCTTACTTCTCGGTTCAGGTTCATCCGGAACCACAACCCGTCCGTCGTCTGGCACGACCTCGGGATCCGGCAGCAGCACGTCGGGCTCGACGTCGCAGCCGCCACCGTCGGAAACCACCCAGCCGTCCTACCAGGAGCCGGAAGCGGCAGCGCCCGACGATATCGACGATGGCACCTATCAACCGACACCGGTTGCGGAAGAGCCGGCCACTGCCGAGACCGAAGCGCAGGCAGCTCCTGAAGAAGTTCCCGTTTCTGACGATGCGGCTCCTGCCGAAGAGGCAGCTGACGCTGACGACGCTGCCGCCACGGTCGAAGAACCGGCCGCCGACGCTGCCGATGCGGAAGCGCCGGCTGACGACGCCGATGCAGCGCCCGAGGCAGACGCCGCGCCTGAGGAAGATCCCGCAGCCGAGGCAAGCACGCCCGCGACCACGCCTTCACCCGTTGCGAACGACCGCCCGGTCCCAACGGCACCGGCGAGCGAGCGCATCTCGGAAGAGGACGCGATCGAGGCTGCAGCCCTGGCCGAGTATCGTGGTCCGCAGGTGGCCGCTGAAAACGAAGTTAGCAACTTCGCACAGCAGTTGACCACGCTGATCGAGCAGAGCCTGAACAGGGCGCGTGAGCGGGCACTGGAAGTCTCGCAGGCACGGATCATCGCCGGGCTGCTTTCAGGCGCCGAGACCCCGCAACCGTCCGCGACCTCTGCCCTCACCGCAGATGCCGAGCGTCAGCCCGTCGACGTCGCCGAAGCCATCCGGGCTTATCGCCAGGCCTGAGTTCGACCGCCGCAAGGTTGAAAGGGCCCGCCCAGCGGCGGGCCCTTCGCATTTCTGCCAGCCTCAGCGCCGACGCAGCATCACCAGACCGGCGACACCCACGACAGCCAGGATGGCCCCATACATGATCCACGGGCTCTGATCGATCATGAAGCTCGACGCCGGATAGGGAAAATGACCGGACCCCTGCCCTATCCATACGAAGCCCAACAGGATGGCGAGAGCGGCGAGGCAATGCAGGGCGATGCGCATGGGTGACATCTGTCGATCTCCAGGGTGAAGCCGACCATAGACCCTGTCGCGAACAACAGCCAGAGCGACCGCTTCGCTGTGGCCGTCGATGCCGTAGATCGTGTCTGCGCTCCCACCTGCGTTCCCATCACAGACGTCACAAAAAGGTCGCTTGCCCTCGCCGCCCCCCTGTGGCATCAGGCGCCCTCTTTCATGTCTCGGCATCCGCCGAGCACGACCGGCTCGCCGGTTCTCACAGACAATCAGGCATAAATAAAAGGAGCGATGGCCATGGCTGAAGCGCTTGGGCTCGATTTCGGCACGACCAATACCGTGATCGCCGTCGCGGAAAACGGAGACGACACACGTTCGGTCTCCTTCACCTCTCCCGCCGGCACCGCCGACAGCATGCGCACCGCGCTCTCCTTCCTCAAGGATCCGCAGCTCGGCGCAGGCGCCCTGAAGGTCGAGGCGGGCCAGGCCGCCATCCGCACCTTCATCGACAATCCGGGCGACTGTCGCTTTCTGCAGTCGATCAAGACCTTCGCGGCCTCCGCTCTCTTCCAGGGCACGCTTGTGCATGCCCGCCGCTTCCAGTTCGAAGACCTGATGGAGGTTTTCCTGAAGCGCCTGCAGGCCTATGGAGGCGATGGCTGGCCTGAGGGGGCGAAACGCCTCGTCGCCGGCCGCCCTGTGCATTTCGCCGGCGCGAGCCCCGATCCCGCCCTTGCCGTCACCCGCTACAACGAGGCGCTGACGCGGCTTGGTTTCCCCGAGATCCACTATGTCTATGAGCCGGTTGCGGCCGCCTTCTACTTCGCCCGCACACTGAAGCGCGATGCGACCGTCCTGGTCGCCGACTTCGGCGGCGGTACGACCGACTTTTCGCTGATCCGCTTCTCGACGGAAGCCGGCAAGCTGAAGGCAACCCCGATCGGCCAGTCCGGCGTCGGCATCGCCGGCGATCAGTTCGATGCCCGCATCATCGACCAGCTGGTTGCCCCTGAAATCGGCAAGGGCAGCCAGTTCAAGAGCTTCGGAAAGCTGCTCGATGTTCCCAGCAACTACTATCTCGCCTTCTCCCGCTGGAATCAGCTCTCGGTCTTCAAGACGCTCAAGGAATTCGCGGATCTGAAATCGCTGGTGCGCCAGGCCGAAGAGCCGGAGAAGCTGGAGCTCTTCATCGACCTCATCGACCATGACGAAGGCTATCCGCTCTACCAGGCGGTCTCGGGCACCAAGATGGCGCTTTCATCCGCCGAAGAGGCCGATTTCCGCTTCGCGCCGCTCGGCAAAGCCGGCGAAAAGCGCGTGACGCGCCGCGATTTCGAAAGCTGGATCGCCGACGATCTCGTCCGTATGGAAGAGGCGCTCGACGATGTCCTGACCAGAACCAGCACCGAGGCCGGCAGCATCGACAAGATCTTCCTCACCGGCGGCACATCCTTCGTGCCCGCCGTGCGCGACATCTTCCACCGCCGCTTCGACGCATCCCGCATTGAGACCGGCGGCGAACTCGTATCGATCGCCCACGGGCTTTCGCTGATCGGCGAACGCGACGACATCGAGCAGTGGGTGGCGTGAGGTCAGCTTCATGAGGGCGCCGAAGACGAGCGCCGTCATAGCATTCCACTGCCCCTCACCCTACCCTCTCCCCGCAAGCGGGGAGAGGGAGGAGCGCCGCGGCGGCCGTATCGGCCTTCTCCCCGCCTGCGGGGGGAAGGTGCCCGAAGGGCGGATGAGGGGCATCCCGCCCCACCGTCAAGATGAAGGCTGATCGGTACCACCTTCCCCGCGCTTTCCATTTGCCTTCCGCCTGCCGAAGGCACTAGAACGGGGCCATGATCCAAGCCCACGACATGACGCCCGCAGAGCTTGCAGCGCTTCTCGCATTCCATGCGGAAGCGGGCGTCGAATGGCTTGTGGAAGACGATCCCGTCGACCGGATTGCAGCCTTTGCGGCAGAGAAGGCGGCGCGTCAGGTGGCGCGCCCTGCAGCAGAGACATCGTCGGCGCAGGTGCCGGCGCGCGTCGCACCTTCGCGGAGTACCGCCCCCTCCGAACGCCAGCCTGCACGGGCGCAGCCGTCTCAGGGTTCGGCCCTGCCGGCGATCCCCGACGAGAATGCTGTTGCCGAGGCGCGTTTTGCAGCCGAAAGCGCCCGATCGCTCGCCGAGCTGAAGATGGCCATCGAAGGCTTTACCAGCTGCAATCTCAAAACGTCGGCGCGTTCGACGATCACGGCACAGGGCGACGGCTCTTCCGGCATCATGGTGATCGGCCCCATGCCCAATGCCGATGATGACCGCGAAGGACTGGCATTTTCCGGCCGGGCCGGTCTGCTGCTCGACCGGATGCTTTCGGCCATCGGCCAGACGCGCGAAAATGTCGTCATCTCGACCGTCATCCCCTGGCGTCCGCCGGGCGACCGCATGCCGTCGACCCCGGAGACCGCCATCTGCCGGCCGTTCATCGAGCGACAGATCGCGCTCGTCGAACCGCGCCTCGTTCTCGTGCTGGGCAATTTCGCTGCCCGCTTTTTCTTCGGCGAGACGGGCACGATCCATGCGCTGCGCGGCAAATGGCGTGAACTTGGCGCCGGCGGCCATGCGGTGCAGGCCATGGCAACGCTGCATCCACAGGAGTTGCTCGCCGCTCCCGCCAGCAAGGCGCTTGCCTGGATGGACCTGCTTGCCTTCTCCGAGCGGCTGCAGACACCGTCAAACGACTAAATTTCGGGCAATGTAAACAAATTATGAAATCTGCCATGCGCCAAACGCATGGCAGGCACGCTATCACGTCGGTTGCCGAATCTATGCTGCACTGCGATATTGAAAGGGCAAAGTGGGAGGGACACTTTACAAGGAAGACCGCCGTGAGCCTTCGGACCCGCCCCATCCACTGCAAGTTCGAGACCCTGCGTCTGGCCGGTGAACATGGCCGCAGCAGCAACCCTTACAACCGGTCGAGCCCTTCCGTTGCCGTAGAGCAGCTGAGCGCACGTTTCGCAGGCCATGCCGGTCGCATTGCCCGCCCCGCGAACAGCTTTGCCGAAAGCCGCTTCTAAGCGCCCTCTCTCGCAGCAGCACGCGGGCTTTGCGCACGCGCTTTGCTCCCCTCGCATAGCAGCCCTTCCGCATTGTGCATTGCAATAACGGTTCATCACTGAACTAATAAGGGCATCAAATTTGCCATGCGTCAAAAGCAGAGGACACGACCATGAACATTACATTTCATCCCGTCCGCAGCCTGCGTCAGGCCATGCACCAGATCGGCCATGCGGTGAACGCCTCGGCTGAGCTGTCCCAGGCCGCCCGTAAGCGCCAGCAGGCGCAGGATCGCGGCGAACAGCGGGCGCTTCAGCCGCTCGGCTTCTGATAGACTAGAGATTCACTGGACGATCTGCCAAAGCCCGCACCTGTGCGGGCTTTTGTCGTTATGCGTGTCAGAAGAGTGCGTCCTACCTTGCCCCCAGGGCTCAGGCTTCGCGCGCCACGCCGAGGCGCGGATCATGCTTTCCCAGGCGGACGGGCCCGCAGATCTTTTCGTGTGCGAAATCGACGATCGAGAACTTGATCGCCTGCCAGCCGCAATATTCGTCGAGAAAGTCACGACGCAAAATGCAGTGATTGCGGTCGCCGTCGGGCCAATGGAGACAACCGGTCTCCACCGCGCGGCGGAAGAGGCGTTGCAAGTGCGTCCGCGAAATCATGAAATGCTCGGCCATGATACGCGCATCGATGCGGCCGATATTGTAGCCCTCGCCATCGGGGGCGAGCTCCATCGCGCGGCGCACCAGTTCGTCCATGACAAGGCCGCCGGCTTCGGTCCAGAGGAAAAGCGCCACCCGCGGCGGCGGCTCCAGCCAACTCTGGTTCAGACAGGCCCGCCGCGCGATCTGCGGCTGGATCAGGCGGAAGAGATCCGGCTGGGCAAGAAGCGTGGCGGCGCGGTCGCCGCCATCGAGATGGTCAAGCAGCTCGAAATTGGTCACCAGCCACTGAAACATGGCATGTGTGGGAATCTCTGTCGCCTCGTAGCGCTTGGGCCGGCGATTGGGATCGCCGACGATGCGCACGAATTTATAGCTCAGCAACTGATCGAGAAAGTTCAGGACCGTGTTGCGGCTTGCGGCATTGTTGGAGGTGATGATCTCGCGCAGATTGGTCGTGGTCAGCCCGCTTCCCGGCTGCGACGGATCATATTCGAGCTGCAGGGCAAAGGCCGCCTGGCTGAGCAGCCAGCGCTGATGCGAGGCAAGCATGCGCGACAGGCGCGGGCTTTGGTCGAACTGACTGCGCAACTGTCCGGCATAGGCGCGGAGCGCCGGAATGAATTGCGGATGACCGGCGATGTCTGCGGACGAAAGCGTCATGACACGCCTCCGTATCCAGTCGAAGGCTGAGCCAAGGCGACGAGCGACGAGACAAGCGGGCGCATCGGCCCCCGGTCTGTCATGTATCGCTTCGCCTTTATCAGCGCCATCAGATCCCTTTGACCGGCACCTGCTCGTTCGCCGGCGCCTCTCTTTTCATGATTGTTGTCAAGGTAAACGAATTCCTTATGACGTTTCAATCCTTTATTACCGATCGGCGCGGGAAGATGCGTCTTGCACCCGCAATGCGCCGCGTCGCGTCGTATTCAACATTTCACACATCCGGCGATGCTGGCACTATTCTGGTCCAGAATGCGCCCCGGGGAGGCCCCATGCTGTCCAGTCTCGCATCGATCGCCACCCTGATGCTGTCGACTTTGTTGATGATGGCCGGCTTCGGATTGATGGGCTACATGCTGCCGATCCGGTCGCTGAACGAGGGCTGGTCGACCGTCATCATCTCGGTCATCGCCACCGGCTATACCTTTGGTTTCACAGTTTCCTGCATCGTCACCCCGATCTTCGTGCGGCGTGTCGGGCATGTGCGCGTCTTCGGCGCGTTGATAACGCTGCTGACGGTCTCCATCCTGCTGTGCGCGCTTGTCGTCGAATGGTGGGCCTGGATGATCTTCCGCGGCCTGTCGGGCTTTGCCATCGCCGGCGCTTATCTCTTGATCGAAAGCTGGCTCAACGAGCGGGTGACGAACGAAAATCGCGGCGCGCTCTTCTCGGTCTACATGGTGACCTGCCTCGTCGGCTCGATCGGCGGCCAGTATATCGTGCCGCTCGGCGACGTGAACGGGCCGGACCTGTTCATGATCTGCGCGCTGATCTTCTCGCTCGCGCTCTTCCCCGTTGCGCTCTCGACTGCCCAGTCCCCGACACCGATTGCGGAAGCCCGCTTCGACTTGAAGCGGCTCTATCGCCGCTCGCCGATCGCCTTCTTCGGGTCGCTGCTGTCAGGCGCCTTGTCCGGCACCTGGGGCAGCCTCGGTGGCGTCTATTCGCAAACTATCGGCATGAGCACGGCGCAAGGCGCGACCCTGCTTGCCGCCTTCCTTGCCGGTGGTGCGCTCTCCCAGGTGCCGATCGGTCGTATCTCGGACCGCATGGATCGTCGTCTGGTGATGATCGCGTCCGGCCTCTTTGGTGTCGGCGCCTGCGGCCTGATGATCAGTTTCGGCGCGGAAGATCCAACCGCGCTTTACGTGGCCGGCTTCTTCGTCGGCACCGTGCTTTACCCCGTCTATTCGCTCAACGTGGCGCATGCGAACGACCTGGCCGAACCGGACGAATATGTCACCCTGTCCAGCGCCATCATGATCCTCTACGGCATGGGCACGGTCACCGGGCCGATCATGGCCGGCACGCTGATGCAGTGGCTCGGGCCGAATGCGCTGATCGGGTTTCTCGGCATGGCCTTTGCGCTTTATGCCGGTTACGCCGCCTGGCGCATCACGCGACGCCCGGACAATGTCACGCCGGCCGACAAGTCAGACTTCCAGGCGACCATCCTGCCGATGCAGGGTGCCGACAATGCCTCGCCGATGGCCGACACGGACCGCTGAACCTCAGCCCTGGGGTGTCGATGCCTTGCGTGCGGCGCGGCGCTCAAGGCCGAGCTGGTGTTCGCGGTAAATGATGAAGATGCCTGCTGCAACGACAATGGCCGCCCCGATCAACGTGGTGGCTGTCGGCACCTCCGAGAACAGGATGTAGGCGGCGATCGAGCCCAGGATGATCGAAATGTATTCGAACGGGGCGATCGTCGAGACATCGGCGAAGCGATAGCTTTCGGTGAGCAGGATCTGTCCAAGGCCGCCGAGGAAGCCGGCCATGGCGAGCAGCCCGAGTGCCCGCCAGGACAGTTCGGCCCAGCCGAAGAACCAGGTGAGCGCCGATAGCAGTGCGGCCGTCAGGGAGAAGAAAAGCACGATCGTTGCAGTCTTTTCCTCGCGCACGAGCTGGCGGACCTGCAGCATCGCGCCGGCTCCCAGCATTGCCGAGATCAACACGGCCACCGCGCCGACGGCAGCCTCCGAGCCCATGCCCTCGTCGCCGAACAGGGTCAGCTTCGGCAATGAAATGATCAGCACGCCGACAAGGCCGATGAAAACCGCCGTCCAGCGATAAAGGCGCACCGTCTCCTTCAGAAAGATCGCGGCAAAGACAACGGCGATCAGCGGCATGGCATAGCCGATGGCGATCGCGTCCGGCAGCGGCAGGTGCACGAGCCCGTAAAAGCCCGCACCCATGGCGCAAACGCCGAGCAGGCCGCGCTTCACATGCCCGACCGGATTGTCGGTCTGCACCGCCATCCGCAACTCGCCGCGCCAGGCGAGATAAACGACGATCGGAACGATCGCGAAGGCGGAGCGATGAAAGCTGATCTGGCCGGGTGGGATTCCGCTGCCGGCAAGCTTGATGCAGGTCTGCATGGCGACGAAGACCGAGACCGAGCAGACTTTCAGCACGATACCGCGCAGGGGATTGGGGTCGGCAAAGGCCATGGTGACTGCTGTCTTGGATGCGGCGGGCGCCTGACGCGCCGTGAACGGGAGGGCGGCAAAGGCGATCGCCTTTGAATCATCTGGGAATAGCTTGCATGCCCACCAGGAGGGCGCAAGTCCGCAATTGCGGGCATTACCCCCAGAAATGACCGTAAAAACCCAAGCTTTCCGCCATTTTTTGTTAACCAGCCGTTTAATCGGGGAAAATATATTTCCTGCCAATAAGTCATATTTATTCGCGATCGACTGCAATTTTTAGAGGTCTCTTTTCAACCGGGGTTTGGCGCCATGCCGCAGGCCGTTTCTCAGACCAATCCGATTTCAGAGATCCGCGCCACACCCCGGTCCATGCGCCTGGTCACCGAAAGCATCGGTTCAGACCTAGAACATTTCAGCACCGACAACGCCCTTATCGTGCGCCAGATCCGCTTGCTGGCAATCAATGCCCTGATCGAGGCCGCCCGTGCCGGCGAGACCGGCAAAGGTTTTCACGTCGTTGCCAACGAGGTTCAGCGCCTGGCGCAGGGTGCCAGCGAAACCGCCGAGCGCTTCCAGCAGAACGTGCTCGGCCGGATCCGCCAGAGCCGCAGCATGGCAGACGATCTCGTCGAGCAGATGGAAGGTCTGAGGCTGATCGATCTTGCCCAGACACTCGTCCAGTTCATCGTCCGCAACCTCTTCGAGCGCACCGCCGATGTGCGCTGGTGGGCGACCGACAGCGCGCTCTGGGAAGCGCTCGAACAGCCCTCGCCCGAACGCGCCCAGCATGCAGCTGCCCGCCTCGGCGTGATCAACCGGTTCTACACCGTCTATCTCGATCTCGTCATGACCGATGCGCGGGGCGTGGTTATCGCCTCTGCCAATCCGCGCTATCAGCGCAACCTGAAGGACAAGGACCTCTCGTCCGAAGCCTGGTTCCGGACGGCGCGCAATTGCCGGAGCGGCGACGACTACATCGTCGACACCGTCAAGCGCAGCGGGTGCCACGATAACCGCGATGTCCTTATCTATGCCACCGGCATCCGCGCAGCCGGCCGCACGGATGGCGCGCTTGTCGGCACGCTCGGCGTCTATTTCGACTGGCAGGCCCAAGGCCAGGCGATCGTCGAAAAAGAGGCGAACCTTCCGCCGCAAGTGGCCGACAAGACCGAAGTGCTGTTGCTCGACGGCGCCAATATGGTGATTGCCTCCTCGCGCCCCGAGCGGATCTACACGCATTTCGCGCTCAACAATCCGCAGCAACTCGCCAAGGGCAGCTATTATGACCAGAGCGGCGCCATCGTCGCCTTCGCCAAGACGCTGGGCTACGAGGACTATGACGGGCTCGGCTGGTCCGGCGTGATCATTCAGAGCATGGATAGCGATGAAGAGCTGCGGCAGCAGCTCAGGCTGAAGTGACGAAACGCACAGCCAACACCTCTGTCTAACTCAAGATCAGTTTTGACTATTCTTGGATTTCAGCCGGCATCGGCCTGGTTTTGGCGAAGAAAATTGCAAGCCTTGCCAAGAGCATCGCCGAAACTAGCTCGCGTTTTAACAATCGTTCAGAAATTGCTGCAATCATCCCCGGCAACTTGACCCCATTCGGCTCCGAGCATTCCAGCTCGTGCCGGGGTGGCCAACCCCGCAGCGACCAGGACACACAATGCGCACAGACACGGGCCGGATCGTTCATCTGGCAGACTACCGCCCCACCGACTTCGTTCTGGAACGGGTTGATCTGACATTCGAACTGGACCCGACGGAAACCAAGGTGGAAGCCCGGCTGATCTTCCACCGGCGCGAAGGCGTCGATGTGAACGCGCCCCTGGTGCTCGACGGTGACGACCTCACCATGACGAGCCTGCTCTTCGACCAGATCGAACTGGATCCGGCGCGCTACACCGCGACGCCTGAGAGCCTTGTCATCCGCGACCTGCCGGAATCCACCCCCTTCGAGATCACCGTGGTGACGATGATCAATCCGGAAGCCAATACGCAGCTGATGGGTCTCTATCGCACCAACGGCATCTATGCGACGCAGTGCGAGGCCGAAGGCTTCCGCCGCATCACCTATTTCCCTGACCGGCCTGACGTGCTCGCCGTCTACACAATCAACATCATCGCCGACAAGGCCGCCAATCCGCTGCTGCTCTCCAACGGCAACTTCCTCGGTGGCGCCGGCTTTGGCCCGGACAAGCATTTCGCTGCCTGGTTCGACCCACATCCGAAGCCGTCCTATCTCTTTGCGCTGGTCGCCGGCGACCTCGGCATCGTTGAAGACACCTTCACCACCATGTCGGGCCGCGAAGTCGCGCTGAAGATCTATGTCGAACATGGCAAGGAGCCGCGTGCGGCCTACGCCATGGATGCGCTGAAGCGTTCGATGAAATGGGACGAAGAGGTCTTTGGCCGCGAATACGATCTAGACATCTTCATGATCGTCGCCGTCTCCGACTTCAACATGGGCGCCATGGAGAACAAGGGGCTCAACGTCTTCAACGACAAGTTCGTGCTGGCCGACCCCGAGACCGCGACCGATCAGGACTACGCGAATATCGAGGCGATCATCGCGCATGAATACTTCCACAACTGGACCGGCAACCGCATCACCTGCCGCGACTGGTTCCAGCTCTGCCTGAAGGAAGGCCTCACCGTCTATCGCGACCACGAATTCTCGGCCGACATGCGCTCGCGCTCGGTCAAGCGCATTGCCGAAGTCCGCCATCTGCGCTCCGAACAGTTCCCGGAAGATGCTGGCCCGCTTGCCCATCCGGTACGCCCGACGAAGTATCGCGAGATCAACAACTTCTACACGACGACCGTCTATGAGAAGGGTTCCGAGGTCACTCGGATGATCGCGACCATTCTTGGCCGCGATGGCTTCAAGAAGGGCATGGACCTCTACTTCGAACGTCATGACGGTGATGCCGCAACGGTCGAGGATTTCGTCAAGTGCTTCGAGGATGCGAGCGGCCGCGACCTCACCCAGTTCTCGCTCTGGTATCACCAGGCCGGCACACCGCAGATCACCGTCTCCTCGGCCTATGACGCCGGTGCCAAGACGCTGACGCTGTCGCTCGAGCAGATGATCCCGGCCACCCCCGGCCAGAGCGCCAAGGAGCCGATGCACATTCCGCTGCGCTTCTCGCTGCTGTCGGAAACAGGGGCAGAAGCCACGGCGTCTTCGATCTCCGGCGGCGAAGTCGCCGGCGACGTTCTGCATCTGACGCAGCGCGCCCAGACCTTTACCTTCTCCGGCATCACCAGCCGTCCGGTCGTCTCGCTCAACCGCGGCTTCTCCGCCCCGGTCACGCTGCATTTCGCCCAGAGCACTGAGGACCTCGGCCATATCGCCCGCCATGACAGCGACCTCTTCGCCCGCTGGCAGGCGATCACCGATCTTGCCCTTCCTGTGCTGACCGATGCTGCCAAGACTGCCCGCGACGGTGGCTCTGTCACGGCCAGTGCCGCCTTCGTCGATGTGCTGCTCGCGGTTGCCGCAGACGAGGCGCTCGAGCCCGCCTTCCGCGCCCAGGCGCTCACACTGCCGAGCGAGGCCGACATCGCGCGGGAACTCGGCGGCAATAACGATCCGGATGCCATCCATGCCGGCCGCCAGGCCGTGCTCACGGCCATCGCGACGTCGGGCGCGGACATGTTTGCCAAGCTGCACGCCACCCATGCGGCAAGCGGCCCCTTCTCGCCGGATGCCGCCGGTGCCGGCAAGCGGTCGCTGAAAAACATCGCCCTGTCCTTCCTGACGCTGGCGCAGAACACGCCTTCGCTGGCCGCTGATGCCTTTGCCAAGTCCGACAACATGACGGACATGTCCCAGGCGCTCACCATCCTTGCCCACCGCTTCCCCGATGCGACCGAAACGAAGGAGGCGCTTGCCGCCTTCGAGACACGCTTCGCCTCGAACGCTCTGGTGCTCGACAAGTGGTTCTCGATCCAGGCGACGATCCCGGGTTCCGCCGGCCTCGACCGGGTCAAGGCTCTGATGCAAAGCCCGCATTTCGCCCCGACCAACCCGAACCGCGTCCGCTCGCTGGTCGGCACCTTCGCCTTCGGCAATGCGACCGGCTTCAACCGCGCAGATGGCGCTGCTTACGCGTTCTTCGCAGAGCAGATCCTCGCGATCGACCCGCGCAATCCGCAGCTCGCTGCCCGCCTCCTGACCGCTATGCGCTCCTGGCGCCTGCTGGAACCAGGCCGCGCCGACAAGGCACAGGCAGCACTTGCGACGATCGAAGCCTCGCCTTCGCTCTCGACGGATGTCCGCGACATCGTAGACCGCATTTTGAAGGGCTGAGACGCCCCTCCGCTCTGATGCAAAAGGCGCCGGCAAAACCGGCGCCTTTTTCGTCCACAGAGGTTTTTCCGCAACCGGATCGCTGCCCATTTTTCCATGAGATTCAGCCTCTTGCCGCAGCGCCAATAAAAAAGCGGAGTCGGAGCAAGGGGTTAATATTTTCTTTACCCACCGGCTCTGGACAAGGCGAATCGGCCATGATTCCTTGGCGTCAGATTCGAGCGAGCGGCGCTTCGAATCACACGAGGGATAGAGGCAGGGACGATGTTGGACGCGCGGCGGGTCACCGCAGCCGATGAGCGGCTGCGCATCAAATTTTCGGACATGGGGACATTTTTTCGAAATCTCGGCGAGGCGCTTTTCGGCGGCACGCCAGCGCTTTCCGGTCAGGCTTCCGTTCGGTCGAGGCGCATCGAGACGATCCTGCGCCGGGCCATTCCCGTCCTGATCCTCGCCTTTCTCGCCGTCGTGGCGCTCGCCCGGACGATCGGCATCGTCAACGAGCACCAGCGCATGGAGACCGCCGTCCGGCAGTCGACGGCGCTCATCGCAGCTACGGTCAATGCCGCCCTCGGCGAGCGTCCGGAACTGTTTGAAACGCGCAACCGCACTGAGGCCGAGAAGCGCCTCTCGCTCTTTCTTGATCGCGAGCATTTCTCGAACGGCGCCTTTGTCCTGCTCGTCGATCCCACAGGCCGGGTCTTCGGATCCTCGCCCGAGGCTGCAGCCCAGGTTGGCCTGATGTTGTCCAGCCTCCTGCCCGAGGTCATGACCATTCGCCAGTCCGGCAGCCGCACCGGCGCGATCGAGACCGATCTCAACGGCGTCCTGCATCACGCGATCTTCACGCCCATCGGCACCGATGGCGCGATGATCGTCACCGCCCATTCATTGCAGGCGGTCGAAGACTTCTGGCGCCGCGAGCTCTCGCTCAACGTCACGCTCTTCACCTGCATCTCGGTGATCCTCTTCGTCATCCTCTACGCCTATTTCTACCAGGTGAAGCGAGCGCGGGATGCGGACGACACCTTCCTCGAATCCAACCTGCGCGTCGAAACGGCGCTCGCCCGTGGTCGCTGCGGTCTCTGGGACTTCGATCTGGAGAGCCGCAAGCTCGTCTGGTCGCGTTCGATGTACGAAATGCTCGGCCTTGCTCCCTCTTCGCAGCCCTTGGCCTTTGCCGATGCCGCCCGCCTCATGCATCCCGATGACGGCAATCTCTATGCGCTGGCCCGCTCCGTCGGTCGTGGCAGCTCCCGCCACATCGACCAGATCTTCCGCATGCGCCACGCCCAGGGCCATTACGTCTGGATGCGCGCCCGCGCCCAGATCATCTCGTCCAGCACCGGCGACCTGCATGTCATCGGCATTGCCATGGACGTGACCGAGCAGCACCGCCTCGCCCAGCGCTATGCCGAGGCCGACCAGCGTCTCGCGGACGCCATTGAATGCACGTCGGAAGCCTTCGTGCTCTGGGACAAGAATGACAAACTGGTCGCCTGGAACGGCCATTTCCAGAAGGTCTACAGCCTCCCCGACGCCGTGCTGGTCCCGGGCAAGGAGCGATCCCTCGTGATTGCCGCAGCCGGTAAACCGATCATCCAGCGCCGCATTGCGGACGCAGACGACGGCACCAATTCGCGCACCTCGGAAGTGCAGCTCGCCGACGAGACCTGGCTGCAGATCAACGAACGCCGCACCCGCGACGGCGGCCTCGTCTCCGTCGGCACCGACATCACGCTTCTGAAGCGCCACCAGGAGCGCCTGCGCGACCAGGAACGCCGCCTGATGAACACGATCAGCGATCTCTCCGCCTCGCAGCGCATCCTCGAGCGCCAGAAGACCGAGCTGTCCGACGCCAACGAGAAGTATCTCGCCGAAAAGCAGCGCGCCGAAGCCGCCAACAAGGCGAAGTCGGAATTCCTCGCCAATATGAGCCACGAGCTCCGCACGCCGCTCAACGCCATCCTCGGCTTCTCGGAGATCCTGCTGGCCGGCATGTTCGGCCCGGTCGGTTCGCCGAAATACGAGGAATACGCAAAAGACATCCACGAGAGCGGCAAGCACCTGCTCAACGTCATCAACGACATCCTCGACATGTCGAAGATCGAGGCAGGTCAGATGAAGATCCGTTGCGAAACGATCGATCTCTGCCCGCTGATCGAAGAGAGCATGCGCCTCACTGCGATCCCGGCCGAAGAGAAGAACATTACCGTCGAACAGCGCGTCGAGCCCGGCCTTTCCGTTGTCGCCGACCGCCGTGCGATCAAGCAGATCCTGCTCAACATCCTCTCCAATGCCGTGAAGTTCACCGATGACGGGGGCCGGATTGCGCTGCGCGCCCGCCAGGTGGAAGGGGCCGTGATCGTCTCCATCGTCGATACCGGCATCGGCATCCCGAAGAGCGCGCTTGGCAAGATCGGCAATCCCTTCGAGCAGGTGCAGAGCCAGTATGCCAAGTCGAAGGGCGGATCCGGTCTCGGCCTTGCCATCTCCCGCTCGCTGGTGGCGCTCCATGGCGGCTCGCTGAAGATACGCTCCCGCGAGGGCCATGGCACCGTGGTGTCGCTGCGCATCCCCGACGTCGTGGCAGCCCAGGGCGTCAAACGGCGGGCTTGACGCCCGCCTGCCCGTTCACCCGCCCTTAACCCTTCCCGCCGAATAGAAGCCCGGGCTTACCCATCCGTAAGGGTCGCCGGGCCATGACAGGCTCGGGACAGTCCGGTGACAAACCGGAGGGACAAACAGGGACCGCAATGGCCAGTGAAGGCAAGCCGCGCAATCGGCTCTATGTCAATTTCATCATCAACCTGATCGGCGCCCTGTTGCCGATCCCGGTGATGATCCTGACGGTCCCCGTCTATATCGATTATGTCGGCGACGCCCGCTACGGCGTCATTTCCCTGATTTGGGTGATGATCGGCTATCTCGGCTTCCTCGAGCTTGGCCTCGCCCCCGCCACCATCAATGCACTGGCCCGCCTCGACCATTCCGCCCAGCGCGAACGTGCCCGCGTCATCGTCACGTCCTTCACCATCAATGCGTCGATGACCTTCTTCGGCGCCTTTCTGCTCTATCTGCTCGGCTCCTATATCGTCGGCGGCGTGGTGCAGGTGCCGATTGAGATCGAGGATGAAGTGAAGGCGGCCATGCCCTGGATCGCGCTTCTCCTGCCGCTCGTCATCCTCAACGGCGCCGGCATCGATGCGATCGAGGCGCGCGAGAATTTCGCGCTCGCCAATGTGTTGCAGGTCTCGGGTGCGATCTTCGCGCAGATCCTGCCGCTCGCCTTTGCCGTCTTCGTCTCGCCCGATCTCGGCACAGTGATCCCGGGCGCCGTGCTCGCCCGGGTGATCCTGATGCTTGCCATCTTCGTCGCCATCAACCGGATCGAGGGCCCGATCCGGATCACCGATTTCGACATGGACCGGGCGCGCAAGCTTCTGTCCTATGGCGGCTGGGTAACGGTCTCCTCGGTGCTCACCCCCATCCTCGGCTCGCTTGACCAGTTGATGGTCGGCCGCTTCTTCGGCGTCGCCGCCGTCACCTACTACGCCGTACCACTCAACCTGATCTCCCGCAGCCAGATCATCCCCGGTGCGATCTCGCGCGCGATCTTCCCGAGGCTTGCCAGTTCGGAGGCCGAAGAGGCCAAGGCACTCAGCGCCCGTGTCCTCGTGGTGACAGCCCTCCTCTATGGCGGCATCTGCGCCTCAACGATCCTGCTCATGGATCCGCTGCTCACCCTCTGGCTGGGCGAGGCCTTCGCCGATCGTGCTGGCGTGCCGGCAACGATCCTCGTGACTTCGATTTGGCTGAATTCGATGATCTTTGCGCCCTACTGGCTGATCCACAGCCAGCACAGGCCGGATCTGATCGCCAAGCTGCATCTTGGCCTTCTCCTGCCCTTTGCCGGCGTCCTCGTCCTGCTC
This sequence comes from Allorhizobium sp. nf9_anc, assembly GCF_056323085.1. Classification (NCBI taxonomy): domain Bacteria; kingdom Pseudomonadati; phylum Pseudomonadota; class Alphaproteobacteria; order Hyphomicrobiales; family Rhizobiaceae; genus Allorhizobium; species Allorhizobium sp. nf9_anc. The sequence goes on from NZ_CM150481.1 coordinate 2,451,946, forward strand.
ACCATGGAATTCGGCATCGTGGGTGCCGCAGTCGCCGCTGCCCTACGCTCGCTCTTCGACTTCGGCGGTCATCTGACCCTGAGCGGCATCCTGCGCCGCGTTGCCTTCCCGCTCGCCCTGCCCTTTGCGCTCCTGGGTGCCGCAACACTCGCCCATCTGACGATCGACGACTGGCTCACCGCCTTCATCCTCGCCTGCGCCGTCTGGCCCCTGGTGGCACTGCTCGTCTTCCTGCTCGACCGCACAACCTTCAATTTGCTGGTGGGCTTTGCGCTGAAGCCGCTCAGGCTGATCGGCAATCGGCCGGCCGAGTAGCCGGAATTCTCAGGCCGAGGCGGCCACCACCCGCGAAAACACCTTGCGCACAGCCTTGGACAGCCGTCTGATCTCGGCCTCGGCGGTCTTCATGTCAGGACTGTCGGCAGCTCGTGCAACGCGGTCGGTGAGGCCCGCCGGAACGGTCGAGGGATCGAAGGGGCCGTCGATGCAGAGGCGAATGACCTGCGAGAGATCGGTATAGAGCTTCAAGGCTGTGAGGCAGGTGTCGAGGTCGTTCGGGTCGATGAGATCCCCTAAGGCCTTCAGCGCATCTGCGGTCGAGAGTTCGTTTGTCCGCACGCGATGCCCCTTCGCCGGGGCAACCAGCGCCAGATATTGGGCGATGAACTCGATATCAACAAGGCCACCGGGAATGAGCTTCAGGTCCCAGATATCCTTCGCTGGCTTCTCCTGCTCGATCAGCGCCCGCATTTCCAGAACGTCCTTGACGGTCTTCGCCTGGTCGCTCGGCGCTGCCAGCACCTCCTCGATGATCGTCTCCGCCTCCGCGATCAGGCTCTGATCGCCGGAGAGCATGCGTGCCCTTGAGAGCGCCATATGCTCCCAGGTCCAGGCCTCCTCGCGCTGATAGCGGGCAAAAGACCTGAGCCTTGTCGCGACCGGCCCCTTGTTGCCGGAGGGGCGAAGCCGCATGTCGACTTCGTAAAGCACGCCTTCCGCCGTCGGCGCCGAAAGCGCCGCGATCAGGCGCTGCGTCAGTCTCGTGAAATAGCGCACCGGATCGAGGGGCTTCGCGCCATCCGATTCTGCCGCCTCGTCGTCATGCTCGTAGAGCAGGATCAGGTCGACATCGGATCCCGCCGTCAGCTCGTAGGAGCCGAGCTTGCCCATCCCGGCCAGTGACACCCGCCCACCGGGGATCTTGCCATGGGCGGCTTCCATTTCGGCCACCACTGCCTTCAGCGCTTCATCGATGACGAGGTCGGCGAGATCGGTGAAAGCGTGGCCGGCTTGCGCTCCGCCGATGGAGCCGGTCAGCAGGCGTATACCGATGAGGAAGCGCTGCTCGGCGGCAAAAATGCGCAGCCGGTCGAGGATTTCCTCGTAATGCCTAGCACTCGATAGGAAACTCTTCAGCCGCTTGCCGAGATAGTCACGGGTGGGAAGTTCGACCAGGAGGCCCGGGTCCAGCATGCCATCAAAGACATGCGGTCGCGCGGCGATGATCTCGGCGAGCCTTGGGGCGGCCGCCATGATGTTGACCATCAGGTCGAGAAGGGCGGGATTGTTGCCGAGCAGCGAGAAGAGCTGGATGCCGGCGGGGAGGCCTGAGAGGAAGTTGTCGAAGCGCAACAGCGCCTCGTCCGCGCGACGGCTCTCGCCGAAGGCCTTCAAGAGATCCGGCGTCATCTCGGTCAGCCGCTCCCGCGCTTCCACCGATTGCGTCGCGCGGTAGCGGCCGTAATGCCAGGTGCGGATAACGCGGGAGATATCCTCCGGTCGCTCGAAGCCGAGCCCTTTGAGGGTCTTCAGTGTATCCGGATCGTCCTTCTGCCCGGTGAAGACGAGATTGCCGGTTGCGCTCGACAGGCCCTCTTCCTTCTCGAACAGGCGGGCGTAGCGCTTCTCCACCGTCTTGAGCGCCGTTTCCAGCGCGCGCGAGAAGGCCGTCGTGTCGATGAAACCCAGCATGAAGGCGATGCGCTTCAGCTCGGCTTCCGTCTCCGGCAGCACGTGCGTCTGCTCGTCGTGTACCATCTGGATGCGGTGCTCGACATCGCGCAGGAACCAGTAGCAGTCGGTGAGTTCTTCCGCCGTCTGCTCGTCGATCCAGCGGGCGGAGGCGAGCGCCTTCAATGCCTCCTCAGTGGGACGGCAGCGCAAGTCCGGCATACGGCCGCCGGCGATCAGCTGCTGGGTCTGGGCGAAGAATTCGATCTCGCGGATGCCGCCGCGTCCGAGCTTGACGTTGTGACCCTTCACCGCGATCGCGCCGTGGCCCTTGTGCACATGGATCTGACGCTTGATCGAGTGGATGTCGGCAATCGCCGCATAATCGAGATATTTGCGAAAGACGAAGGGCACGAGTTCGCGCAGGAAGCCTTCGCCCGCCTTCAGGTCACCTGCCACCGGCCGCGCCTTGATGAAGGCAGCCCGTTCCCAGTTCTGGCCCCTGCCCTCGTAGTAGATCAGCGCCGCCTCGACCGGCACGGCAAGCGGTGTCGAGCCCGGATCGGGCCTCAGCCTCAAGTCGGTGCGGAAGACATAACCATCCGCGGTGCGCTCCTGCAGGATGCGCACGAGACGGCGCATCATCCGGCCATAGGTCTCCATGGCGTCGTCAGGATCCTTGAGGATCCCGGCTTCCGGATCGTAGAAGATCACGAGGTCGATGTCGGAGGAGTAGTTGAGTTCGCGGGCGCCGTGCTTGCCCATGCCGAGCACGATCAAACCGCTGCCTTCGGCCGGATTGTCCCGATCCTTCAGCGTCAGCTTGCCGCCGTCATGGCCCGCAAGCAGCAGATGATCAATCGCGGCTGCCACGGCCGCATCGGCGACGGCGCTCAGCCAGGCGGTCGTGTCGCGGGCGGTAAAGACACGGGCGAGATCGGCAAGCGCGGTGAGGAAGGCAACCTTGCGCTTGGCGCGCCGCAGCCGCGCCATGACTTCGGCCTCGGCGGGGACGGCACCGGATGCGTCAGGCCGCCAGGCATGGCGCGCCTCGTCGATCGCATCCAGGATCTGCGGCTCCAGCGGAGAAGCGACAGCCTCAAGCAGCAATGATGGCTTCAGGTTCGCGACATCGCGCAGATAGGGCGAAAGCGTAAAGGCCGAGAGCACGAACGTCCGAAGCGGACCGTCCGTCGATAGATGCTCGGCCAGTGCCGGCTCCTGCTTGGTGAGGTCCTTGAGCAGCGCTACCGCCGCCTTCAGCTCCGTCTGGTTCAGCGGACGGATCACTCCATCGGCCACCTCGGACAATCTGCTCGTCCTGCCGTTCCCCATCAGCATCTCCTCTCCCGGTCGAGATTTCTTGCGAATCTCAAACCGGAACAGGTTACGGCTTCATCCCGGGAAAAACCATGGTGGCCGTCAGACCCGGGTAATCGGGGTGATTGCGGGTGTCGGACAAAACCAGCCGCCCGCCATGCAGGGCCATGATCGCCTCGACGAGCGACAGGCCTAGACCGGTGCCAGGCTTGGAGCGGCTCTTGTCGAGCCGCACGAAGCGTTTGACGACCTCGGCGCGCTTGTCTTCGGCAATACCAGGCCCCTGGTCGGAGACCGCGATCTCAAGGCCGTCGGTCCCACGCGACACGCGCACCCGGATCTCGGATCCCGCATCACCCTGGCTGCCATATTTGATCGCATTGTCGATCAGATTGGCGATTGCCTGGCCGACCAGTTCGCGATTGCCCCGCGCCGAAAGTCCCGGTGCGATCTCGCAGACCATCGCCTGCCCCGCCTCTTCCGCCACCGGCTCGTAGAGTTCGGCGCTGTCAGCCGCGATCGCGGAGATGTCGATATCGGTGAGTTCGGCCGCGATCGAGCCGGCCTCGACGCGGGAGATCATCAGCAGCGCGTTGAAGGTCCGGATCAGCTGGTCGGATTCGGCAATGATCGTCTCAAGTGCCGCCTTCTTGGCCTGCGCATCGTCCTCGTTCAGCGCATCGGCCGCCTTGTTGCGCAGCCGCGTCAGTGGCGTCTTCAGGTCATGGGCAATGTTGTCGGAGACCTGCTTCAACCCCTCGTTCAACTGCTCGATACGCCCTAGCATGCCGTTCAGCGATGACGACAGCCGGTCGAACTCATCGCCGGAGCCTGAGACCGGCAGGCGCTGGGAGAGATCACCAGAGATGATCTTCTCGCTTGCCGCCGAGACCCTGTCGATGCGCTTCAAGGCATTTCGCCCGATCGCAAACCAGATGACCACCGCTCCGATCCCCATGATCAGCAGCGCCACCATCAGTGCCTGACGCACGAGAAGCCGCAGCTTGCCAGGCTCACCGAGATCCCGTCCGACAAGCACTCGAATGCCATTGTCCAGCATGAAGACGTGACCGGTCGCGAGATGGCGCTTCACGCCCCCACTGTCGGTGTATCGCTGGTAGCGGAAGGGGAAATTGGTCCAGCCCTCCTCGTCGAAGACGCCGGGCTGCAGGGAGGCGACATTGCCGGCCAGGATCTCGCCATTGGGGCTTGCGATCACATAGAGGTTTGCCCCCGGCTGGCGGGCGCGGCGCTCCATGGTCCGCAAAAGCTGGTTGATGCCGCCGCGCTCGAAGGCACCCTGGATCTCCGTCACTTCCTGGCGCAGCGCCTCGCGCGTCTGGTTGTTCAGGATACGCTCGGCGAGCCCCGTGACGTAAAAGACAAGGAAAGCGGCGCAGAGCGCGAAGAGAATGATGTAAAGGGCCGAAAGCCGGACAGCCGTCGACTTGGCGAGCACGCCCAGGCGGGACTTCAGCCGCATGTCAGCCTTCGTCCTTGATCATGTAGCCCGCACCGCGCACGGTCTTCAGAAGTGGCCGGTCGAAGTCCTTTTCGATCTTCGAGCGCAGCCGCGAGACATGCACGTCGATGACATTGGTCTGCGGGTCGAAGTGATAGTCCCAGACGTTTTCGAGCAGCATGGTGCGGGTCACCACCTGGCCTGCATTCTTCATCAAATATTCGAGCAGGCGGAATTCGCGCGGCTGCAGCAGGATCTCCTTGCCCGCGCGCTTCACCTCGTGGGAAAGCCGGTCGAGTTCGAGATCGCCGACGCGGTAGACCATGTCCTGCTCGGGCTTTCCCTTGCGCCGGCCAAGAACCTCGACACGCGCCAGCAGTTCGGAAAAGGCGTAAGGCTTCGGCAGATAGTCGTCCCCACCGGCGCGCAGGCCCGTCACGCGGTCATCGACCTGGCCAAGTGCCGACAGGATCAGCACCGGCGTGTCGATGCCGCGCTTGCGCAGCTCGCTGATGACAGAGAGGCCATCGCGGCGCGGCAGCATGCGGTCGACGACCATCACGTCATAGGTATTCTCAGTGCCCATGAAGAGGCCGCTTTCGCCATCGCTCGCATGATCGGCGACAATGCCCGCCTCGCGAAAGGCCTTGGTCATATAGGCAGCGGCTTCCAGGTCGTCTTCAATAACAAGTATCTTCATGTGCGCGACATTAGCGTCGGCGCCTGCCACCGTATAGCCGGTTTCGCCGGACTTCGGCTGTCCTTGTTCCGCGATCCCCATGCTTCGTCCTTTCCTGAGACTTGGCGGTCGACAACCGCCAGATACGACAAAGGGCGCCGCCGGTCCTCGACCGCCGGCGCCCTCCGTCAGATCACAATCAGCCCTGGGCGATCGGCAGTGCCACGAAGCGGCTACCGCTCTCCGATTCGACCTGGAAGAGCGCCCGGGTGCGGCCGTCCTTCTTGGCCTGGTCCAGGACCTTCTGGACATCGGCAGTCGAGGAGACTTCCTGGTTGTTCACCGAGGTGATCGTCTCGCCGGCCTTCAGGCCCTTGTCTGCGGCATCGCTATCCGGATCGACATCGACGATTGCCAGACCCTTGCCGCCGTCAGCAGGGCGAACCGAGAGGCCAAGGCCCGACAGTTCCTGCTCTGCTTCCGGAGCCGGGGCTGCGTTGTTCTCGGTCTCGGCGCTTGCAGCCTGATCGGCCGGCAGTTCGCCGAGCTTGACCTTGAGTTCTGTTGCCTTGCCATCACGCCAGACGGACACGTCGACCGTGGTGTCAGGGGCATAGGCTGCAATGCGGCGGGCGAGATCGCGGGGATCCTTGACCGGATCGCCGTTGACGGCGGTCACGACGTCACCCTGGCGGATGCCAGCCGCTTCACCGGGCGAACCGGCCTGCGGGGCGACAACGAGGGCGCCTGAGTCTTCGGAGAGACCGAGGCTATCGGCGATGTCCTGCGTGACGGGCTGGATCTGCACGCCGAGCCAGCCGCGCGACACGGTTCCGGTTTCCTTGAGCTTGGCGATAACGTCGGTCGCAACCGAAGCCGGGATGGCAAAGGCGATGCCGACATTGCCGCCCGAGGGCGAGAAGATCGCGGTGTTGATGCCGACCACTTCGCCGTTCAGGTTGAAGCCGGGACCACCCGAGTTGCCACGGTTCACGGCCGCGTCGATCTGCAGGTAGTCGTCATAGGGGCCGGAGCCGATGTTACGGCCGCGGGCCGAGATGATACCGGCAGTCACCGTGCCGCCGAGGCCGAAGGGGTTACCGACGGCGACAACCCAGTCACCGACGCGGACCTTCTCGTCATCTGCGAACTTCACATAGGTGAACTTGGTATCCTTGGCATCGACCTTCAGCAGGGCCAGATCGGTGCGGCTATCCTTGCCGACGAGCTTGGCATCATATTCCTTGCCGTCGTTCATCACGATGGTGAAGGCGGCACCGTCGTCGATGACGTGGTTGTTGGTGACGATATAACCGTCCTCAGAGATGAAGAAGCCGGAGCCCTGCGAGGTTGGGCGCAGACGGCCTTCGCCACGCTCGGCACGCGGGCCACGCTCACGCGGACCACCTTCCATGCCGGGGCCGCCGAATTCACGGAAGAAACGCTTCAGCGGGTGATCGTCCGGCAGGTCTTCAAAGCTGCGACCACCAAAGTTGAACGAGTAGCCGCTTTCGTCATTCGAGGCCGGCTGCACATTCGACTGGACGCGGACCGATACGACAGCGGGCAGAACCGCCTGCACGACATCGCCGAAGCTCGGGACCTGCGGCGCGTTAACTTCAACCGGGGCAGCAAACGCCGGAACTGCGGCGAAGGGAGCAGCGGTCACCAGCATCATGGCGGCGAGGCCTGCTGTGGTGGAGGTCTTCAGGATCGACTTCATCGAACGACCTTTGTTCTCGGACATTTGATCTACCTTCATCTGTTCTTCTGACTGGAGCCGCCGGACAACCCGGCGGTGGGAAGCGGTGGATGACGAGAGATATAGGAGCTGTCAGGTTACGGCGAACTGTACGGCAGATGAATTCTTCGTAATCTTTGGTGCCGTACAAGCCGGGCGCCTCAACAAGGCGATGAACCGGTTGTCCTGGGCCTCCAAGACGCCGGAAAACCCTGATCTATTTTAATGACTTACCGAGGAATGTGGAAAAGCGACCTGATCAAGGTTATGTTACTGACGAGGTGAACTGATGGACAAGACCAGCGTCGACAAAAAGCCTGCCGAACCTGTCATGCCCGCGCCGACAAAACGTCAGGCGCGCCAGCCTTCGCATGGGCAGAATGTGAGGCCAGATGCCGAGGAAGTCGCTCGGCTCGAGCACGAGCGGCACAAGCATCTCATGGATCTACTCGCCAAGTGAGCGCTCAACCCGGATGGATCGAACTGTCCGAGGTCATTGCTCTCAATCGAGCTGCAGTCGCCATAACTGGCGAGAAGCATCTTCTGACCAATCCAGTCACGCTCGAAAGCGCGGTCATGAGTCCGCGAAACCTCTTCCACTACGAAAACGAGGATGACATCGGGGTACTCGGCTGCCGGCTCATCGTGGCCCTCAGCCGTGCCCATGCGTTCATCCAGGGCAACAAGCGAACCGCCTGGTTATCCGGCATCATGTTTCTGAACATCAATGGATATGACGTCATCCTGCCGTCGGCGGAGGCGAACACGTTTATCGCGGAGCAGATCACAAAAGTCATTCAGCGAGATGTGAGTGAATCCGATTTCTTCAGGAACCTGGATACCTTCATCGTGCCTCTTTAGTTTAGAAGCCGTTGCGCTCCGCACCAATCAGACTGTGCGATCACTCCCGATCCAGCAACTTCCCCAGTCGCGCTTCTTCTTCCGGCGAAAGCTTCGCCACCGGCTGCACAGCCCGCCTGCGCGTGTAGACCACAGCCACAATCAGACCAATGATCGCGAGCGCCGCCGGCGCGCCCCAGAGCGCGATCGTGCGCATGCTGAGCCGCGGCTTCAACAGCACGAATTCCCCGTAGCGCGACACGACATAATCGAGCACCTGCTCGTCGCTATCGCCACCCACCAGCCGCTCACGCACCACCACCCGCAGGTCGCGAGCCAGCTCGGCGTTGGAATCGTCGATCGACTGGTTCTGGCAGACCATGCAGCGCAGCTCGGCCGACAGTGCCCGGGCCCGCTGTTCGAGGGCGGGATCAGCGAGCACTTCGTCGGGATTGACGGCAAAGGCGTGGATGGGGGTGAACATCAGTGTGAGAAGCAGGAAAAGGCGCTGGAATGTCCGGCGCCGTTGCCCCTCATCCGGCTGCCGCCACCTTCTCCCCGCAAGCGGGGAGAAGGACGAAGCCACAAGCGCCTGCCGTCCCCTCTCCCCGCTTGCGGGGAGAGGGTCAGGGTGAGGGGCAATCTTCTGAAACCACGCCATCACTCCGCAGCCTCCAGTGCCGGCTTCGCCGCCACCTTGGCACGCTTCGGCGCGCCGACACGCAGTCTGCGGTCCGACAGCGAGACGATACCGCCGGCCATCATCACGATCGTGCCGTACCAGATGCAGAGGATCCAGGGCTTCCACCAGACGCGCACGACAATCCCGCCATCCGCCATCGGGTCACCCAGCGAGACATAGAGCTGGCTGAAGCCGAAGGTGACGATGCCGGCTTCCGTCGTCGGCATCTGGCGGGCCGTGTAGAGCCGCTTCGACGACCAGACATCGGCCACTTCGACACCGCCCTCACGGATGGTGAAATGCCCCTGATCCTCGGTGTAGTTCGGTCCGGTCGCGGCGCGAATGCCATCGAAGGTCACGACATAACCGCCGGCCTCCGCCGTCATACCCGGCTTCATCTCGACCACGGTTTCCGTCTCGAAGGTGGTGACGGCGACGACGCCGAGCACGGTCACACCCATGCCAAAATGCGCGAGTGCCGTGCCGAAGGCCGAGCGCGGCAGGCCCTTGAGGCGGCTCCAGGCCGTCGACAGCGGGTGCTTGCCGAAGCCGGCGCGGTACCAGAGATCGGCAATTGCCCCGCCCATGACGAAGAAGGCGAGCGCAAGGCCGGCCACCGCCATGACAGGACCGCCATTCTGGGCGTACCAGAGGCCAAGTCCGAGAACGAGCGAGAGTGCAGCCGCCACGTAGAGGCGCTGCAGAGCGCCTAAGAGATCGCCGCGCTTCCAGGCGAGGAAGGGCCCGAAGGGCACAGCCAGCAGCAGCGGGATCATCAGAAGCCCGAAGGTGATGTTGAAGAAGGGCGGACCAACCGAGATCTTCTCGCCGGTCAGCGTTTCCAAGAGCAGCGGATAGAGCGTGCCGATCAGAACCGAAGCCGTAGAGACGGTGAGGATCAGGTTGTTGAGCACCAGCGCGCCCTCACGCGAGATCGGCTGGAACAGGCCGCCAGCTTTCAGCATCGGCGCACGCAGCGCAAAGAGCGTGAATGCCCCGCCGATGAAGATGACGAGAATGCCGAGGATGAAGACACCGCGCGTCGGGTCGGTGGCAAAGGCATGCACCGAGGTCAGCACGCCCGAGCGCACCAGGAAGGTACCGAGCAGCGACAGCGAGAAGGCAATGATGGCGAGCAGCACCGTCCAGATCTTCAAGGCATCGCGCTTCTCCATCACCAGCGCCGAATGCAGCAGGGCCGTGCCCGCGAGCCAAGGCATGAAGGAGGCATTTTCGACCGGATCCCAGAACCACCAGCCACCCCAGCCAAGCTCGTAATAGGCCCAGTAGGAGCCCATCGAGATGCCGGCGGTCAGGAAGACCCAGGCCGCCAGCGTCCAGGGGCGCACCCAGCGGGCCCAGGCAGCATCGATGCGGCCGTCCATCAGAGCGGCGATCGCAAAGGAGAAACAGACGGAGAAGCCGACATAGCCGAGATAGAGCAGCGGCGGATGGATCGCGAGACCGATATCCTGCAGGACCGGATTGAGGTCCTGCCCCTCCGCCGGAATGGGCGACAGGCGGATGAAGGGGTTGGAGGTCAACAGGATGAAGAGTGTGAAGGCGGTCGTGATCCAGGCCTGGACGGCCAGCACATTGGCCTTCAGCCGATCCGGCAGGTTGGTGCCGAAGAAGGCGACCATGGCGCTGAAGAAGGCGAGGATCAGCACCCAGAGCAGCATCGAGCCTTCATGGTTCCCCCAGACGCCAGAGACCTTGTAGATCATGGGTTTGAGCGAATGGGAGTTCTGATAGACGTTCTGCACCGAGAAGTCGGAAACGACGTAGCCGTAGGTGAGGACCGCAAACGAGAACGCGACGAGCAGGAACAGTGCATAGGTGCCTGTTGTCGCGACCGCCATCATCGCCGCGTCCCCGCGCCGGGCGCCGATCACGGGCAGAATGGAGACGACAAGACAGGTGGCGAGTGCCAGCACGAGAGCATAATGGCCAAGCTCGATGATCATTGGATCTCTTCCTTGCCGCTGAGTTCCACCCCTTGCGCCTTCAGACGGTCGGCCACATCCTTCGGCATATAGGTCTCATCATGCTTGGCGAGCACGGTATCGGCAACAAAGACCTTGTCGATGCCTTCGAAGCGCCCTTCCGCCACCACACCCTGCCCCTCACGGAACAGGTCAGGCAGGATGCCGGTATAGGTGACCGGCAGCTCGCTCAGCGTATCCGTGACGGTGAAGGTGATCGTCGAGCCTTCGCCCCGCACCACCGAACCCGTCTCCACCAGTCCGCCCAAACGGATGCGGGTGCCCGGCTGCAGGTCTGCCTTGGCGAGGTCGCCCGGAACGTAGAAATAGGCGATCGACTGACCGAAGGCGAACATCACCAAAAGCACCGCCGTCAGAATGAAACCCATGCCACCGGCAATCACCGCGAGGCGTTTCTGTTTGCGGGTCATTGGCTCACCTCCTCGACATCAAGGCCGAGCTCTTTTGCCATCGCAAGCAATTGCTGGCCCTCGGCGCCCGCAGCCGGGAAGGCTTTAAGGCCATCCTGCAGCGCGGCTTCCGCCTTCTGCTTATCCTTGAGCATCGCATAGGAGCGGACAAGCCGCATCCAGCCTTCGAAATTGTTGGGATCTTCCTTCAGGCGCGCATCGAGGCTCGCCACCATGCCGCGGATCATCTCGCCGCGATCGGCCTCTGACATCGCTTGCGCATTGGCAATGTCGTCTGCTGAAGGATTGCCCGGTGCTGCCGGATTGGCGGCGGCCGGTGCCTGTGGTGACGCCGCGGCAATCGCTGGCGCATTGGCGAGCGGCACACCGGTACTGTTGGCCGCAATATGCTGGTTGACCAGCTCCATCCAGGGCGCGGTCGGCGGAGAGGCGGCGGCAATTGACTGGAACGCGGCAAGCGCCTCGGTACGGCGGCCAGACTGCTCGAGCGCCAGCGCCAGATAGAAGTCGGCGCGCGGATTGTTCGGCTCGAGCTTCAGCGCTGCCTGAAAGGCCATCTGGGCATCGTCGGTGACGATCCCGTCATTGCGCACGACGATCGTTTCGCCGAGGCCATTCATGCGCTCGGCATCGGGGCCGAGAATGCGGATTGCATTGCGATAGGCAAGCTCGGCATCATCAAGGCGACCGATGCGGAAATAGACGGGCGCCAGCACGTTCCAGCCATTGCCGTCGCCGGGGTTGCCCGCCAGATGCTGCTCAACCTTGGCGACCAGCAGATCGACATCATCACCCGGATTTTCAATACGCGCGGCAAGCGGCGCGTCCGGCGTTCCGGGGCTACCGATTTCGAGATAGCCGGCAAGGCCGATGACGGGAAGACAGAGGAGAATGAAGGCCTGGGAGAAGGTATAGCGCCGGCGCTTGGAGCGCCCGCCGGCTGCGGCCTCTGATGCCAGCTCATCGCCCTCGCCCACTGATTTTTCGCGGCCGGCAATCGCCAGCAGCCGGCGTCCGATCTCGGCGCGGGCATAGTCGGCATCCTCGGCGGAGATCAGGCCTCCCGCCTTGTCCCGTTCCAGCTCCCGCAGCTGGTCGCGATAGACCGCCGCCTCGCCTTCATCATAGCGTGTCGCCCGGGCCGAAGCCCGCAGCAGGGGAGAGAGCAGGACGACGGCAACAATGACCGTCAGCAGGGCGGAGATGATCCAGAACAACATGAAACTCAATTACGTCAAGGACGGGTGCATTCCAACAGTCAAACACCCCCTGACGGAAAGTTGAGGCGTTTGGCCGCAAGAATTCTCTAGGTCGCCATAACCTGCCTAGCCTTGACCCAAGTCAAGTGGGGAAACCGTTCACGACTGTTGATGTGACGGCGTGATCGTGAACTGCAGCCCCATCGCGGCCAGAATCTTGGCCAAGGTTTCAAATTGTGGCTTGCCGTTCTTCGATAGTGATTTGTACAGGCTGCCCCTGTTTAAATCCGCTTGTTCTGCCACCCCGGCCAGTCCGCCGGCCTGTGCCTTGGCAACGTGACGGAGGGCTTCCTGAAACAGCTCCATGTCACCGCTTTCAAGAAACTCCGCCAGATAGATGGCCGCGTTCTCCGGGTCCCGCAACAGTTCTTCATAGCGGTCGAAATCGAACGGTCTGCTCGGCTTGTTCACGGTTTCATCCTCTTGCGATAGTCATCCAGATAGACCTTGGCCTTTTCGAGCGTCCGCCTCTGATCCTTCTTCGTCGCGCCCGCCAACAACAACACCACCGTATTGCCGACGAACGTGTAGAAAACGCGGTAACCGGATCCGGCATGGATACGCATCTCGAAAATCCCAGGCGCACCGGCCAATGGTTTCCAATCGCCAAAATTGCCCAAAGATGCGCGGCGGATGCGGGCGAAGATTTGGGTTCTGATTTCAGAACTGGCGATTGCATCGAGCCATGCCTGAAAAGGCGCCTCGCCATCTTCCGTCAGATACACCTCGATCTCAAAGCGCGTCATGTCTGCAGTGTACGCCAGAGCAGACACTTTGGGAAGATGCATCAGATGAGAGGGCTATTCGCTAAGGTGCGGCTCCACCCAAGCCTCAGCTGAGTGGCGTCCAGGTGCCGTTCGGGTTGCGGCAGGCCGCACCGCGGGCCTGCAATTCGCGACCACCGCTCACCACCTTGTGGGTGAACTGGCGACAATTCTGCTGGCCAACCTGATAGGGGGCCGCTGCCACGACCTCGCCGCGCACCTCGCCACCGGCCCAGGTCACGGGCTGGCCGCCAGGGGCTGCTTCCAGTGCCCGGTATTCGGCCTCAAGCGCGCGCTGGGTTTCGCTGCGCGACAGTTTCACGCCCGTGCGTGCAACGATGCCGCCCTGCAGGGCTGCGATATAGACGGCGGAATTGGCCTTGGCGGTCGCGGTGCGTCCGCCGCCCGACGTGGTGCAGCCCGCAAGCGCGAGCGACACCAGAGCGGTGGCTGCCAGTATTCCGAAGCGCTTCACACCCATAAGACCGTTCCAAGTGCCGTCAATTGTTGCCGCCGTCAGGCGCCTGTCCCGCTTTCGGAAGCGCGCATCGCCGGCGCGCCGAAATCAGTCCTATACACCTATGTAATTTCACAGGAAAATCAATCACGCAGTGTCCTTCGTCACAGCCGGTAGGATCAACTGTGCGCGAAGTCCGCCGATCCCTGCCCGCGACAGGCCGAATGCGCCCTGATATTCCCCGGAAATCTCCTTGACGATGGAGAGACCAAGGCCCGTTCCCGGCTTGCTTTCGTCGAGCCTGCGGCCGCGCTTCAGCGCCTCGCCGATCTGCTCGGGTGCAAGCCCCGGTCCGTCGTCTTCCACCACAACCTCGATCCAGCCGCGTCGCCCATCCGTGGCATCGTCCTCGCGCGTCGTCATCGTCACCTTGGTCACCACCTTGGTACGGGCAAAACGGGACGCGTTTTCCAGGAGATTGCCGACGACTTCCTCGACATCCTGCTGCTCCATGGCAAAGGTCAGATCCGGCGCGACATCGAGTTCGAAGGCCACCTCGCCGTTCAGCTTGCGCATCACGCGCACCAAACGTTCCAGCACCGGCTGGGCTTCTGTGCGGGCGAGCACGCTGTCGCGCTGGGCGGCAATTCGGGCACGGTTCAGATAAGAGGTCACCTGCGCCTGCATGGCCTCGGCCTGAGCCGCAATCACCTCGGCATGGGTCTTGTCGAGCGTGCGCGCCTCGTTGAGCAGCACGGCAATCGGCGTCTTCAGCGAATGGGCGAGATTGCCGACCTGCATGCGGGCGCGCTCGACGATACGGCGGTTGCTGTCGATCAGCGCGTTGATCTCGCTGGCAAGCGGCATGATCTCCCGCGGAAAATCGCCCTCGATCCGCTCCGCCTCGCCGCGCCGGATGCGCTCCAGCCCGCGGCGCGCGCGGTCGACCGGCTTCAGGCCGTAGAGAATGGCCAGACCGTTGACGATCAGGCCGCCGATGCCGACCACGGCAAGTGCGCCATAGAGCCGGCTGGTGAAGAAGGTGATCTCGTCCTCGATGACCTGCAGATTTCCGGAAACGCGGAAGCGTGCCGCCCGTCCCTGATCGTCGAGCACCACTTCCGTTTCCGCAATGCGGATCCGGTTGCCGACATCGTCGGTCATCTCGTAGTAGCGCTCGTAATTCTGGTCGAAGGGCGTTTCCTCGACATCGGGCACGGCGAGATTGGCAACCCCCAGCGAAGCCGACGCCAGCGGTGCCGTCGCATAATTGCCGAGCGGTTCGACCAGCCAGTACCAGCCGGTCTCGGGCTGCGAGAACCGGAGATCGCCAAGGGCCGGCGAGCCGGTCAGGCTGTCGCCATCGCCGATCGAGACGGAATTGACGACGTTGTAGAGCTGGGCTCTCAGGAGGTTGTTGAAGCCGCGCTCAACGCCTTGGCGATACAGGGCGGAGATCGCCACCGCGATCGTGACCAGACCGAGTGCAGACCAGAGGGTCGCAAGCAGCAGGACGCGCGCGGTGAGCGAGCGGATCTTCATTTCGCGGGGGCTTGGATGCGGTAGCCGAGGCCGCGGACCGTTTCGATCATGTCGACGCCGAGCTTCTTGCGCAGGCGTCCGACAAAAACCTCGATCGTGTTGGAATCGCGATCGAAATCCTGGTCGTAGAGATGCTCGACCAGCTCGGTGCGCGACACCACCTCACCCATGTGATGCATCAGATAGGAGAGCAGTCGATATTCGTGCGAGGTGAGCTTCAGCGTCACGCCCTCGACCGTCGCCTTTGAGCTCTTGGTATCGAGGCGCACGGGTCCGCAGACGATCTCGGATGAGGCATGACCGGCCGCACGACGGATGAGCGCGCGAATGCGGGCAAGCACTTCCTCGACATGAAACGGCTTGGTCACATAGTCGTCGGCGCCGGCATCGATGCCGGCCACCTTGTCCGACCAGCGATCGCGGGCCGTCAGGATTAGCACCGGCATCACCCGGCTTGCGGCACGCCATTTTTCGAGCACGGTGATGCCGTCCATTTCCGGCAGGCCGATATCGAGGATCACGGCGTCGTAAGGTTCGGTATCGCCGAGGAAGTGGCCTTCCTCGCCATCAAAGGCCTTGTCGACGACATAACCCGCTTCCTGCAGGGCCTCGACGAGCTGGCGGTTCAGATTGACATCGTCTTCGACGACGAGAATGCGCATATGGTTCACCCCTCGGTGCGGAGAGCTCTTCAGTCCCTGCGGCCGCTCACTCAGCGACCCGCATGGTGACCTTGCGCGGACGCTCGCTGCCATTGCCGGGAACGAGCACGACGATCACGCATTCACCGCCCGATTCGTGTACGGAAAGCAACTGCCCGCCGACCTCTGCCACGACGCGCGCCGCCGCCGCCCGGCAATCCGCCGCCACGGCATCGCTCCCGCCCACCGGCAAAGCCGCCACGGTCAAGGCCAGCGCCAGGCCCGTGTATTTCATGAAAGATGCCATTGCTGCTTCTTCTTGGATGACGTCCACTCTAGGCAAATTATGTACCGCAAGGCGTCTGAATGGCAAATGAATGCCTCGTAATCTTATGGGGATGGCTGTTGAGAGCCGGGAATTTAAGTCCGCCGACACCGGCCTTCACGTCTTCCTGTCCCTTTGGATTTTGGCCCTTGGACATAACGGGTAGCGCGGAGGAAATGCGGCCAGCTCACCGATCCCCTCACCAACAAAATCTGAGGTTTAGCCCTGATCGGGCTAAGCCCTCTCATCGCCTTCGCGCGGCGTCGCGCTCAGGCCTTCGTTCGCTGAAACCGATTCACTGGATCGATTTCTGGCCTTTGACCATCGCTCCGAAGCCTCTCCCAAAAGAGGAGAGGGGACCAGGCCGCTGGCCCCGCGTTCTCTCTCCCCCCTGTGTGGGGGAGGTCGCCGCAAAGCGGCGAGTAGGGGTGGCGACGGCTAGAAAGGCCACAGTCCGTAAGCGGCGCTCACCCCACCCCGGACCTGCGGTCCGACCCTCCCCCTTGTAAGCAAGCTTCGGCCGGTTTTGATAGAACTATCATAGCGGCTCCGGATGGCAGCCCGGCCCCCCTCAGGTCGTTTGAGACCGTAAGTGAGCAAGGAGCGCCATCCGGCAATCCATTGAGCCCGCACAGTCGCCGGGGCCGCAATGCGAGCCCGCTTCAGCAAGGATGCGTGATGATGGATCAGGTCGTTGTTGGTATTGATGTCTCCAAGGACAAGTTGGATGTCTGCCTGCTTCCCGGTGGACAGTTATTTGTCGTCAGCAGGAATGCCGCAGGTCTTTCGGAGTTGATCGAGCGACTGAAAGGTCTCTCGGTTGGTGTCATCGCCCTTGAGGCGACCGGCGGGTTCGAAACGGTTGTGGCCGCGTCCCTGGCTGCAGCCGGCTTGCCTGTTGCCGTCATCAATCCGGCGCAGATCCGGCACTTTGCCCAGGCGCTCGGCAAACGTGCCAAGACCGATCCGATCGATGCGTTCGTGATCGCCCGCTTTGCCGAAGCCACTAAACCAGAGGTCCGACCACTTGATGACGAGGCCACGCAGCTCCTGTCTGCGCTGATCACGAGACGGCGCCAAATCATTGATATGATTGTCGCCGAGACGCATCGTGAGCGCTCCGTCACCGACAAGACGCTGAAGAAGAGCATCGCCCAGCTGAAGATGGCACTTGAGCGTGCACTGTCCGACATCGACTCCAAGACCGATGAGCAGATACACTCCTCACCCTTGTGGAAGGCCAGGGAAGACCTTCTGTCATCGGTCCCCGGCGTCGGCCCCATCACCGCCCGTACACTGATTGCCGACCTGCCGGAACTGGGACGCCTGTCACCTAAGCAGATCGCAGCGCTCGCGGGACTGGCACCCTACACGCGGCAATCGGGAAAATGGCGAGGCAAGGCATTCACCAGCGGTGGACGCTCAACGGTTAGACGCGTCTTGTTCCTCGCGGCTATGGCCGCCTGTCGCTACAACCCAGTCCTCAACACCTTCCGCAAACGTCTTCTCGATGCCGGCAAACCTCCAAAGGTCGCCATCATCGCGATGGCCAGGAAACTCCTGACCATTCTCAACGCAATGATCCGCGAGAACCAACCATGGCAACCACAAAACACTTGACCGTCTGCACAGTCGCTCAAGGGCAGGGTGTGAGCCCACTACCCAAAGCGTCCCCTCACCCTGAGGTGCC
This sequence comes from Allorhizobium sp. nf9_anc, assembly GCF_056323085.1. NCBI lineage: Bacteria > Pseudomonadati > Pseudomonadota > Alphaproteobacteria > Hyphomicrobiales > Rhizobiaceae > Allorhizobium > Allorhizobium sp. nf9_anc. Next base: position 2,469,714 of record NZ_CM150481.1, read on the forward strand.
CGGCTCTGCCGGGCCTCGAAGGGTCGAGGCCACCAACAGGACGGATGCTTCGAGGCCCGCGGGCGCGGGCATCTCAGCATGAGGACCTCTTACTGGGCACCACCCAACAGCACAGCCCAAGATTTCGCCCTATCCCGCGCCCCACAACCGGCCTAGAAGATGCACTCCCGCCGATTGCAAACGCTCCCCTCCCGAGTCTGCCCATGAACATGCCCCGCACCACCCTCGTCGCAGCACTTGCGGTTTCGCAGATCCTTGGCTGGGGCACGACCTATGAAATGCCGGCGGTCTTCGGCCGGGCCATGGCTGCCGATCTCGGGCTTGCCAATGAAATGGCCTTTGCCGGCCTCACGGTCATGATGCTGACCATGGCCTTTCTCGGTCCCTGGACCGGCCGGATGATCACCCGCCACGGCGCCGCCAAAGTGCTCGCCATGGGCTCCGTGCTGATGGCCTCAGGCCTTGTCATGCTGGCGGTCTCCACCGGCCTTCTCACCTATGCGATCGCCTGGCTGATCCTTGGTGCCGGCGGCTCCTTTGCACTGACGGTGCCGGCCTTCGCCGCCGTCGTCGAACGCGAGGGCCGCGATGCGCGCCGCGCGATCGGCATACTCATGATCTTCACCGGTCTATCCTCCGCCGTATGCTGGCCACTGCTGACGCTCGCCGGCGAGGCCTTCGGCTGGCGTGGCGCGCTTCTGACGGCCGCCGCCGCCCAGCTGCTGCTTGCTCTGCCGATCCATCTGGCGCTCGGCCGAATCGCGATCACCCGCTCGGACGAAGATCGCGCCGCCGATCAGATCGAGCCGCTCGCCATGAGCCGCCGCATGGCAACGCTGGCCTTCCTCCTGATCGCGCTGTCGACGTCGCTGGCCAGCCTCATGACCTTCGGCCTCTCGCCGCAGCTCCTGCATATCCTCGAACTCTCGGGCGCCACGCCGGCACTCGCGCTGCAGCTCGGATCCCTGCGCGCCGTCTTTGGCATCGCCGCCCGCGCCTTCGATCTCGTCCTCGGCAAGCGCTCCTCGCCTGTAACCACCGGCCTTGCCGGCATGGCCATGCTCACAGGCTCGAGCCTGCTCCTGATCTTCTCCTCCGGCACACCGTCGAGCCTGCTCGTCTTCACCGCCCTCTACGGCTTCGGCTCAGGCGTCACGACACTCGCGCGTGCCACGCTGCCGCTCTCCTTCTTCTCCGCCAGCCGCTTCGCCCGCCAGTCGGCGCGCCTGTCACTGCCACAAAACCTCGCCAATGCCACCGCCCCCGTCTTGATGACCGCCGTCATCGACCGCGCCGGCATCGACGCCGGCCTCGCCCTCGCCACCGCCTTCGCCGCCACGGGTTTTCTGGCCATCCTGGCGCTGGCTTTGATCGCAAGGCGGGGAAGCCAGGACACCGTCTCGCCCACCATCAGCCCCTCATCCTGAGGTGCCGGGCAAGGCCCGGCCTCGAAGGATCGAGGCCACACAGAAAGGGCATAGGGATCCTTCGAGGCCCGCGCGTCGCGCGGGCACCTCAAGATAAGGTCGCGATCACCTGAAGCTCACTCCACCACCGCCCGAAAACCCGCCTCGGCGACAAACAGCCCCGCCTTCACCTCGCGCCGGCTGACCGTCCGACGATGCCGGAAATTCACCAGCCGAAACCCGTCGAGCATCTCAGGCAACCCGTCTGCCACGCGCTTGAACTCCGCCACCAGCCCTTCGGCCTCGCGCCGCGACACCGCACTCCAGGCCTCAAGCGTCAACAGTATCTCCGCACCGTCCGCCTCGCCCGTCGAGAAATCCCGCGCCTCGACCGACCCGACCGCCAATGCCGGAAAACGTTGCGGCCGGACCGTCCGGTCGGAGATCCCCTGCGGCCCGAGCACCGCCATCAGCGCCGCATCCGCCTTCACCGCCTGTTGAACGGCTGCCAGCAAGGCATTGACCGCATTCGTCATGTCGGCTCTCCCTGTCGATCGGTCGAATTTGTGGCGGCGCCCTGTCTTGCGGCGTTCTCCCCCGCAACAGCAGCAGTCGACAAGACATCCATCCGCCGCGCCCGCCGATATGCCAGCGCCTGGCGCAGCATCTCGCCCAGTCGCCTGCCACTCTCCTCCAGCGGTGTCTCGTCTCGCGCTCCGCCGCCGCTCATCCCTTCACCTCGCGGCAAAGCGCCACCTGAAACCGCCCCGTCTCATCCGGATCGCGCAAAGCCAGGATGTCGAACACCCGCGCGCCCTTGCGAAACCGCTGCCGGGCCGCCAGATCCCCGCGCGCCCTCACCGTCACATGATGCGTCACGGTCGAAACCAGCCCCGGCCCCTTCTCGTCCTCGGCAAAACTCCGCGGCTCAATCAGCGCCCAGACACGGGCGAGTTCGACGAAGTCGGTCTCCGCCCCGCCCTGGGCGTCTTCGATAGCCTCCGGCCGCTCCAGCACCAGCCGCGCCGTCAGCCGGCCGGCATCGATATCGAGAAGCGCCATGGTCAAAGCCCCCTTCGGCAGAAGGGCGCAATCAACCGGTCATAACCCGGCGGCACCACCGCCGGCTGTGCGTCTGCCGCCACGACCCCACGGCAGGCATACATCGCCGCCACATGCAGCAGCATCGCCCGCTTCAGCGTCTCGGGCACATCCGCGCCGCTCTCGCCGAAGCCGGCCGAGAACTCCACCTCGATCCCGTTCATCGCCCGCCCCGGCGCCGGCGTCTCGCGCAGCCAGAGCCTTACCGGCCGCGCCTGCCCATCGAGAAGATGCCCGTCGAGATCCACCGCCTGCGGCTCGCCCTCACCGTCGTAAATCGTAACCGACGTCACCGCCTGAACCGGCCCGCGCGCAATCGTCAGGATCCCGTCTTCCGGCCAGTCGTCGAGGCACAGCCGGAACTCCCGCGCCGCCAGCACCAGCCCCGTCTCCCGCTCCAGATGCTCGCGCGCCACGGTGGCAAGCGCCACGAGAAGGACGTCCTCCTCCTCGCTATCCAGCCGCAGATGCGCCCTGATCTCGACAAGCGTCAGCGGCTCCACCGGAGGCGGAGTAAGTTCGATGATGGTCATGGGAGGTTCCTTGAAAACGAATTGCAGGTAGCCCCTCACCCTGAGGCGCCGGGCCATGCCCGGCCTCGAAGGGCGAGGCCACAGGTGGATCAGCAGAGGGATGCTTCGAGGCCCTCGCAAGGCGAGGGCACCTCAGCATGAGGGAGCTGAAGTGCTCGCGGGGGCCACCTCCCCCCACTGTGGGGGAGGACGGAAAATCGAAGGCTTAGGCGAGCGCAAGCCGCCTAAACTTCAGATTTTCCAGGTGAGGGGATCGGTTCCGATGGCACGAGATAACAGACACCCTGGCGGCCCTCCACCGAGGGGTCCGTTCTCCGTGCCACTATTACCGATCCCCTTACCAACAAAATCTGAGGTTTAGCCCTGATCGGGCTAAGCCCTCGATTTTGTATCCTCTCCCACAAAGGGGAGAGGGAGAGGGTCACACCCCAAACTTCACCAGCTTGATCGCCTCGAAGTCCTGCACGCCGCCACCGACACGTTTCGTCGTGTAGAACAGCACATACGGCTTGGCCGAATAGGGATCGCGCAGAACCCGCACGCCGACGCGATCCACCACCAGATAACCCGCCCGGAAATCACCAAAAGCGATCGCCGTCGCATTGGCCGCAATCTCCGGCATGTCCTCGGATTCGGCGACCGCAAATCCCATCAGCGAGGCGGGATCACCGGCGCGCGCCGGCGGTGCCCAGAGATAGTTGCCGTCGGCATCCTTCAGCTTGCGCACCGCGCCCTGGCTGCGGCGGCTCATGACGAAGGTGCCGTTCTGGCGGTGGCCGGCCTTCAGCGCATAGACCGTATTGATCAGCACGTCGGATGCGCCGCTTGCCGCGAAAGCCCCCGCCGCCCCGGTCGCAATCGTGCCGATCTTGCCCCATTCCCAGGCGCCATCATCCACCTGGTCGTAGGACAGAAACCCCTTGGGCTTCAGCACGCCGTCACCCGACACGAAGGCCTCGCCCTCCTGTTCGGCAAAGGCGATGTCGACTTCGGCGGCAATCCAGGCCTCGATGTCGACGGCTGCATCGTCGAGCAGCGCCTGCGTTGCCGCCGGCATGGCATAGAGCTCCATGGTCGGGAATGCGAGTCGGACAGCTCCGGCGTGCCGGTCTGGCTGCGCGCCGCCGTCTCCGCCACCCAGCCGCTGGCAAATCCGCTCGCGGCGAAAGGCTTCTTCAGCACAGAACCCGAGACCTGCCGCACGGTCGCAAGCGACCGGATCGGCGAGATGACCCGCAGCCTGCGGCCGATTTCCTCGTCCACCTGCGGCGGTACCAAATACCCGCCATCGCCAGACACACCCGCCGACAGCGCCTTCTGGTCGAGATCGCGCAGGGCCTGATCATCGCCGCGCCGCATATAGGCCTCGAAGGCCGCCTTGTGTTCGGCAAGCCCCGCCTCGTCGCGGCCGGGCCGTTCCAGCGCCGGGCGGCGCTTCTTCAGCACAAGTTCGTCGAGCAGCCGGCTCTGATCGTCGATCGCCTTGTTGATCCGCTCGACCTTGTCGCGGGTCACGACATCGCTGGAAAGCTTCTCCTCGATCTCGCCCAGCCGTTCGTCATTCGCATCCTTGAAGGCCTCGAAGGCGGTCATGAATTCGGCAAAGGCCGAGGTCACCGTGTCGGGTGCCGCCTTCACCTCGGGTGCTGCCCTTGCCGCGGCGGCGCCGCCTGTCCTCTTGCCGCTGCGCCCGCCTGGGGCAGTCGCCTCATGCCCGGCCGCATCCGTCCTGCCCTCTCCTGCCATCGTCGCGTCTTCCATGTCGCTCATCCTTTCGTGAAGTGATTTTTCGCCATCGACCGGGCCGCCCGGCGCATCAGCCGAACGAGCTCGGTTTCCCTGTCGCGGTAGAACCGCCCGTGCTTGACGTTTGAGACCCTCGCCGTCGGCAGCATGGGAAAGGTCACCACCGAGATCTCCCAGAGATCGGCCTCCAGAATCCGCCGCACCCCGGTCTTCCGGTCGCTCCTCGTCTTCACCGCCCGAAAGCCGATCGAGAGACCATCGAGTGCCCCCGCCTTCATCAGCGCATGCACCTCGCGGGCACGGGCCACATCGGTTGCGAGCTTGCCCTCGACATAAAGCCCCCGCTCGTCCTCGCGGATCACGGTCCAGCGGCCGATCACCTCGGCCGGATCATGCTGGAAAAGCATGCGGACACCGCCCGCCCCGCGTTTGCCGAGCGACGCGGCAAAGGCCCCCGGCTCGATCGCATCGCGGCCGAGATCCACCTCGCCGAACAGGCTGGCATAGCCCGAAAACCGCCCGTCGCCGGCCACCCCCTTCAGCGTCAGCCCCGCATAGCAAAACCGCGGCGCGCCTGCCGTTTCCAAAGCCTGCATGGCTCGTCTCCTCGTCATGTTGATATGTGTTGGTCGGCATCCGCCCGATGAGAGGGGAGCCCGGCGCGAGCGGCACCCGCCCTTCTCCCCGCTCACGGGGAGAAGGTGGCCCGAAGGGTCGGATGAGGGGGAGCGAAGCCAAAGCTGAGCCTTCAGCGCCTCGCCGATCCGCCCCCTCACCTCGCCTCCGCTGCGCTCGGCGATCCTCTCCCCGAGGGGAGAGGCGGTCACGCAGCCGCCGCCGCCGCCCACCTCCCCCTTGAGGGGGGAGGTCGCCGCGAAGCGGCGGGTGGGGGTGACCCTGGCTACGAGTGGAATGCTGAACTGAGAGAAAGGCGCCGCACCCATCACCCCACCCCGGAGCTTCGCTCCGACCCTCCCCCTCAAGGGGAGGGTGGATAGCCGCTCCGCCCACCCTGAGGCGCCCTCGCAAGGCGAGGGCCTCGAAGGGTCCAGGCCACCCTTTGCATCCGCACGGGATCCTTCGAAGCCCCTGCTTGCGCAGGCGCACATCAGGATGAGGGCGGTCACCCACCCACCTTGTCCCCCGCCCGCCCCGTCAGCCGCACCAGCACGCCAAGCCCCCACCAGGCGGTGAAGGAGGCGAGCGTGGCCCCTGCCAGCATGATCTCCGCTGGCGACAACCGGCCCTCCAGACCCAGCTGTCCCGCCCCCCAGACACCCGTCGGTCCGCCGAAAATCAGGCCGCAGGCAAGCCCGGTCAGGAAGCGCACCGCCGCCTCGCGGCGATGTTTGGGAAGCAGGTAGACGAGCGAGATCGCCGAGCCCGCGACAGCGCCAATCAGGCGCGCGGATGTCACTCCGCCGTCGTGTCCGAAATCAGTCATTTGTTCATCTTTCGCGATTAGCTTTTGGTCGAGCGCCGGCCGGAACGATCCCGCCCAAAAGGCTGCGGCCGGCGCCGCTTCCGCCAAACTTGCGCTCTTCACGTCCCACATGAAGTGGACGACGATTGTCGAATCGTCTGAATCGTTTGGCAGCCGATGCTCCCATCCTGATTCAGGTTCTGCGCCCCTCCATCGACGCAATCATCAACAGCGCCGACCCTCCCGATCGCACGAAAGCGCCCCCTTGCGGGCCAAGGTCATCAGGGCTTCACAGAAGACGGCTTTAGTGCCCCCGGGTGAATTTCGGGGGATTTTCATGACCTATGTATCTGATCTGTCGCGCGCGCCACGTGGCAGCGTTGAGGAGAAACCGCTTCTTCTGTCGCTCTTGGTGACGCTGACTTTGTCTGCCGTTTTCGTCTCGTTTCCGCAGATCGACATCGCGCTCAGCCGCCTCTTCTATGTCGAGGGCGAAGGCTTCCCGGCGAGCAAGATCACCGCGCTCAATACCTTCCGTGCCTTCGGCCAGTATTTTCCACTGACGCTCACCATCGTGCTCGTCTTCGGCCTGGTGCTGAAACTGATCTATCCGTCGCGCCCTTCGCTCTTTCCGCCGCGCTTCACGCTCTATTTCGCCAGCCTCTTCCTGCTCGGCCCGGCACTGCTGGTGAACGGCATCTTCAAGCCCTTCTTCGATCGCCCGCGCCCGCGCAGCACCGTCGAATTCGGCGGCCAGGATCTGTTCGTGCATGCCTGGGGCCTCGGCGGCGACTTCTTCGATGATCGATCCTTCGTCTCGGGCGAAGCCGCCGTCGTCGTCTGCCTCATCCCGCTCGCCTTCTTCGTGCCTGTTGTCTGGCGCCGCTGCGTCTTGGTTCTGCTCAGCCTGTTTGCGGCCTTGACCGCCCTCAACCGGATCGCTTTCGGCGCACATTTCCTCTCCGACGTGCTGATCGCCGCCGGCCTGATGGCGACCCTGTCGATCGCGCTCGCCTATGTCTTCTACGGCCGCTCAGGTGCTGCGGCCTGCGACATCAAGCTCGAAGCCGCCATGACCGATCTCGGCCACAGGCTGCATGCTGGGCGTCGATCCGCCATCGCTGCGATCAGCCGCCGGCTGGCTGTCGCGCCACTGTTGCTCGCGCCGGCGCCGTCAACGGGCGAAAACGACAAGGGCTGAAAGGTCTGCGATTGTCTTGCTTGATGGCATCCCTCTGTCCCGGATCGAAAGGTTCGGGACAGGCCATTAAAACCGCATGGTCCGGAACGTCAGCGACACCCGCCGTCCGCGCATCACCCGCACGCCGCCACTCACATCAGACCGCCGCGCCGGGATCGAATGCGTCCAGTCGCTCCGCGCCGGTCCGGCGAGCACCAGCAGCGAGCGCGGCGGCAGTATCACCGCCCGTGTCTCTCCGCTTTCAAGGCAAGCAAACCGCATTTCGCAGGCCGAGAGCAGACTGAGCGAGGCGACCACGTCGCCGAAACACGGCTCGCAATCGACATGCGCACTGATCCCCTGACCCGGGAGATACTCGTTGGCGATCACCTGGTCCGGCACGGCGGCAAAAAGCCCCTCCGCCACCAGCCGCTCCGCCAATGCCTGCAGCGCCTACGGCAGCGGCCCGATCCGGCTGTCCCGCGTGGCGCTCCTTGCCCGGTAGTTATAACGATAGCCGAAATGCCGCACGCGACGCTTCAGCTCGCCGCTCCATTCACCGGCATCAAGGAAGGCAGCAAGCGCGGCTTCCTGCGCAGGGGTGATCCAGTCTGGGATGAGACCGGCACCGGGTGGAAGGGTTATGCTGGATGTTTGACGTCCTGCAACCGTCATCTGTGTGTTACCCGCAAAGGCTAGCTAGCGCCCATCATTGCACGCATTCGTCGCATTTCAAGGTGCCATCATGCCATTGCAGAAACGCCGTATCGTGATCATCGGGGCTGGCATCTTCGGGACGGCGATGGCCTATCACTTGGCCTCATCACGAACGGATGTCGTCTTAGTCGAGAGCGGCCCGAAACCTGCCTGCGGTGTCACCGGTCGCGCCTTCGGCTGGATCAACACGGTGCACGGGGTGCCCGGCAGCGAAAGTCACGCCCTTTGGCGGAGGGCTGTCAGCGACTATCCAGCGCTGATCCAGGATCTCCCTGAAATGTCTGGTTTCTCAAGACATGGCTCGCTTCTCTGGCACGCCACAACGCAAGAGACCGAGCAGCTCTTCGCGACGCGACAGGATGCCGGCGAGGCTGTCGAGCTTGTAGACCGCACAACGATCGGCCGGCTGGAACCGCATCTGCGTAACGTGCCTGACGCAGCCGTCTTTTCAAGTGACGACCTTGCTATCGATCCGATCCGATTGGCCGGAACGCTTCTCGATGCGGCTCAAACCCGCGGTGCCGCAGTGCGCTTCGATGAAGCCGTCACGTCCATCGAAACGACGAATGGTCACGTCAGTGGTATCAGGACCTCGGCAGACTTGATCGAAACCGACTGCGTCATCCTCGCCGCCGGCCCGGGAACGGACATGCTGGCGAAACAGCTCGGCATCGATATCGGCATGGCTATATCCCCGGCGCTCCTGCTCCGCTATGCCTGCGACAGCCCGTTCATCCGCCATATCCTCGACGGCCCGCGTGTCGAAGTCCGTCAGAGCCTTGATAATACCGTGTTCATCGCCAAGTCCTGGTCTGCGGACAGGGAAGAAACACCCTCGATCATCGGCGAACGCGTCCTGTCCGTCCTTGCCGACGAATTCGATCTGCCATCCCCTTTGTCGCTGATCAGCGCAGAGATCGGCAATCGACCCACCTTCGCGGACAGTCTGCCGCGCCTCGGCTTTCTCCCTGACGTCGAGGGACTTTATCTCGCGACCGGCCATCCCGGCCTGATCTTAGCTCCCTATCTGGCGCGTTTGGCAGCGCGGGACATCCTGCACGGGGAGGTGCCCGCCGCACCCAAACGCGCCAATGGAACCGATCCCCTCACCAACAAAATCTGAGGCTTAGCCCCGATCGGGCTAAGCCCTCGATTTTGTAACCTCTCCCACAAAGGGGAGAGGGGCCGTTGCCGCCGACCCCGCTCTCCTTCTCCCCCCTCTGTGGGGGAGAAAGCGAAATCGAAGGCTTAGGCGAGCGCAAGCCGCCTAAACTTCAGATTTCGCCAGTGAGGGGATCAGTTCTGTTGGCACAGCGAAACCTCAATACCCCACCGCCTCGCGCTTCTCCTCGTCCGTCAGAAACCCCGCCGCGCCAACTCTCGCCCAGAGCGCATCCCGCTCCGCCGAAAGCCCCGCCACCGTGTCGAGATCCGGCACCAGCCTCAGCCCCTCCCCGGTCAACTCGCCGAGAAACACCGAAAGCGACGCCCCCGTCCGCGTCACCAGCGGCAGAACGGTCAGGCGATAGAAGGCGCGGTTGGCCTCCTGGTAATTGGCATAGGTGTTGTCGCCGGGAATGCCGAGCAGCATGGGCGGCACGCCGAAGGCGAGTGCTATATCGCGGGCAGCTCCATTCTTCGCCTCGACGAAATCCATGTCCTTCGGCGAGAGCCCCATCGACTTCCAGTCGAGCCCACCCTCAAGCAGCAGCGGTCGCCCCGCCCGCATCGGGCCGGAATAGCCCTCGTCGAGCTCGACCTTCAGCCGTTGATACTGGTCGGCGGAGAGATTGCCGCCCTCCTTCGGCTGATAGACCAGCGCGCCGGAAGGCCTTGCCGAATTGTCGAGCAGCGCCTTGTTCCAGCGCCCCGCCGCATTGTGCAGATCAAGCGCCACTTGCGCTGCCGCGAGCGGCGCAAAACCCTCGTGGTCGTCGAGCGGGTGAAACAGCTTCAGATGCAGCAGCCCCTCGAGCGCGATCCGCCTTGCCCTGGTGCCAGCGCGATAATCATAAGCCGACGGCCAGCCGTCCGCCCCGGTCACCACGCTCACCCGATCCGGCCGAAGCAAATGCAGCTCCGCCGCTCGTTCCGAACTGCGCCCGCCGGCCGCCACCGCCTCGACATATGCATTGCCCGAGAGCAGCAGCTGGCCATAAAGCGTTTCGAGAAAATCCGCTCCCGTCATCGCCCCGTTCGGCCGCGATAGCAGCGCCAGCGCCGGATGCTCCGGCCGCTCGGTCTCGCGCTGATAGGCGAGGAACGCGATGCTGGCCGCGGCTTCGGAGACCAAACGCACACAGCGATGCGCCACCGGGTTCTTCATGAAGCCTTCCCGCGAAAGCGCCGCATAGTTTCGCCCCGTCCATCGCGCCTCACCCTCGCCCGCAATCAGCGCCAGTGCCGTTCCGGGCCGAGGATGCAGCGCCTTTTCTTGAGCCACAGGGGTTCGATCCCGGGCTTCAGCCCAGGGCAGACGGAAGGGGAATTTCATGGGATCTGTTCCTCGACAGGAATGAAAACGGATCGGGCCGCCTTCAACGGTCGGCCCGGGTCTCGTCTGCGCACACTCTCAGATTGATCTGGCCGCTTCAGCCAGAAACGGCCTTGCCCGCTCCGAAGCGCAAACCATCGATCAGAAGCTCGACCATGACAGGCGTCTCGCCCTCCTGCTCCGCCCCCTTGATCGCCGATAGATTGCCGATGGCCCGCAGCAATTCGTAGGGTTCGATGCCAGCACGAACGGCGCCGACCGCCACCGCTGCGTCGAGCAAACGTCTCAGCGCCGGCTCGAAATTCTGGCGAAAGTAGTCCGGCAGCGCCTGGAAGGCCGGATCGCCGGAATGCAGGGCCTGCGCCAGCCCGCGCTTGGCTGCAATAAACCTCGTGAAACGGCGCAGCCATAGTGCCAGCGCCTCGCCCGGCGTATGTCCTGCGGCAAGCACCGCCGCCTCCGCCGTGCAGGCGTCCACCTCACGCTTGAAGACGGCGATCACCAGATCCGCACGGTTCGGAAAGCGCCGATAGAGCGTGCCAACACCGACACCCGCGCGGGACGCGATCTCGCGCGCCGGCGCATCGACGCCGCTTGCCGCAAAGATCGCCTTGGCCGCCTCCAGCAGCGCATCCTCGTTGCGCCGCGCATCGGCGCGCACCCGCGGCGTGCCTGCCTGCGGCTCGCTTTCCTGATGGTTTTCGGCCTCATCGCCCATGCGCATTCTCCTGCCGCACGCCAAAAATCCGCGCAGCCCTTGCTAAACGGAACATCGTTCCGTATATCCATCCAGCATTCGGAACAGCGTTCCGATTAATCCCTAGCCCGATCGCCCGTTTAAATCCAGAGCCCGGAGGCTCCTTCCATGAACGATCTCATCACCAAAGCCCGCGCCATCCCGACGCCACCGCCACAACCGACACTCACCATCAACCCCGTCACCCTGCCGGCGCCCGGTCGCGGTCGTCCGCTTGAGCTGCGCATCACCGCGCCGATGTCAGGCGACAACCTGCCGATCATCCTGCTCTCGCATGGCCACGGCCCCTCGCTCTATATTCCCTCAAAGGATGGTTATGGCCCACTCGTCGATTTCTACGCCGCCCATGGCTTCGTCGTCATCCAGCCGACCCATGCCAATTCCAAGGTCGCAGGCCTCAGCGCAGACACGCCCGGCTATCCCTTCTTCTGGCAATCACGCCTCGACGACATGACCTTGATCCTCGACAGCCTCGCCGCCATCGAACAGGCTGCCCCCATGCTCGCCGGCCGGCTCGATCATAGCCTCGTTGCCGCCGTCGGCCATTCGCTCGGCGGACAGACCGTCGGCATGCTGCTCGGCGCCGGCCTCACCGACACCGCCGACCCGGCCGTGACCCGTGTCCGCCGTCCGGAACCGCGCATCAAGGCCGGCGTGCTTCTCGCCGCCCCCGGCCTCGGCGGCGACAGCCTCAGCGATCACGCCCGTCAGAACTACACGACGCTCAACCCGGATTTCTCGACGCTCACCACCCGCACGCTGGTCGTCGCCGGCGACGCCGACGACAACCCACACCTGACGCCGCGCGGCGCCGACTGGCATGTCGATCCCTATCGTCACGCCCCCGGCGCGAGAGCTTTGCTTACCCTCTACGGCGGCAAACACGGCCTCGGCGGCATTGCCGGCTACGACGCCAAGGAAACCGACGACGAAGATCCCGACCGCCTCGCCGTCACTCAGCGCCTGACGCTCGCCTGGCTGAGGACCGCGCTCGACATCGACGCGCGAAGCTGGCCTGAGGCGATGGCGGCACTTCAGGCCCATGCCGCAGACGTCGGCAAAGTCGAGCAGAAGCAGGCTTAAGTGGATTGGTCCCGCTGCGGCGCGTCTCTCGTGCCGCGGCGGGACAGTCTCAGCGAACGCCTCTGCGTGAAAACTTCCGAAGCATCGGCACTTGGTTGAGCCCCGGCAATCATCTACAATCCATGACGTGCATTCCACCTCCACCGGAGAGATACCGGGCGATGACCGAACAGAAGAGCAGTCTGACGGTGCTGATCCGTAACGAAACTCAGAAGCTGACGGCAAACTTCGTGAATACCTGCGGGACGACCATGGTGGCCATTGGTGTGCTCACGCCGACGATCAATGCGATCCTGACAGATCCGAGAACGCTCAGCCCGCTTGCCGTCTTGGGATTTTCGACATTCGGCGTTATACTACATTTGTGGGCACGCACATTTCTTTTGGATCTGGAGGAAGCAGCATGATGGACATCACCGCCACCAGCGGCTTCTTCAACCAGGCCGGCCTATTCCTGCTCGGCTTATCGATCCTTGCCGGGATCTAACTTTTGCTGCGTCGACGCCAGAGCCGCTGAGGCTCACAGGCTCTCCCGCACCGCCTCCTCCACCACATAATCCGCCGCAAACCGCTCCTCGCGCAGCGGCTTCACGCGCCGGATACTCTCCTCATACAGCGGATGCGCCTTGTAAGCTGCAAGTGCCGCCTCATCCTCAAACTCACCATAGACGACGAGGTCGATGCTCCGGTGAAAGCCGTCGGTCTTCACATTCGCGCCGATCTCCAGCCGCGTCGCGCTGGGGATCTCGGTCAGGATCGACAGCCCTGCCCTGACTGCCTCGACATTCTCGGGGCTCACCGTGAAGAAGACGATGTGGCGGATCATGGGGCACCTTTGACAACCTGTTGCAGCGCAAAAGCCGATAGCATCGCGCAGGCCCCCGCTCAATCCGCCAAGCGGCCGCATCGGGCTCCGCTCACACCATAAGCCCGGCCCTGATCGCCGCATCGAAGGTTCTGGCCGTCACCGCGATCTTCGCCGCCCGGTCCCGCCCGTTGACGATTTTCCGCGCGCCCGTCCAGTCCGCCTTCGCGCCGGAGAAATGATCGGAGAGCCGCGCGCCGGAGAACAGCCCCTCGGTCATGCCGACGACGAGAATGGTCGCCGCGACATCGAGCCTAAGCGCCAGGTCCGGCTGCCCCACGAGATCGAGCCCGGTCACCCGGCTCATCTTTTCATAATTCTCGCGATGCGTGATCTGCACCAGCCCCCGGCCATAATAGCTCAAGCCATGCGCATCGCGCCGCCAATAGGGCGTCGACACCGTCGGCAGCTTGCCCGCACGCCAGGCCCGTTCGAGCCTTGCCACCGCATCCTCGTCGGTCGCAGCAAACGTCTCGCGCACCGCCTGCATGGTGCCACCAGTCTCGTGATGCGCGGTCGCCAGCATATAGGCGAGCCAGCGCGGATCGGCCCAGCCGCGCGCCGAAAAGCGCGTCAGCACCGCCTCCACGCCCTCCACCTGCCCCTGGGTCAGCCGCCCGCCGAACACGGCATTGCGCAGCCCCGCGAAGACGATTCGCCGGTCGATCCGCATGGTGAGATCCTCGATTTGGGGAGGGTGTGCCGCGTCGCGCCCATTCAAGCGCCGGGTCGGGCTCAAAAAAACTTCAGAACTAAAACGATTGAAGAAATTTCAATCGTTTAGACCGCGTTCCGTTCACATTTACAAAGCCTTAACAGTGTGGAACTTTCCGCCCATGAAGACGTTTTGGAAGCCGATACTTCCAACATGAGGAGGGAAGACATGCAGACGACCACTTCGACCAAAACCGCCGCCCCGGCAACGATCCCGGCCCATGTCCTGCAGCGCCTCGAAAACGAATGGCGCCAGGTCCGACAGCCGGCCGCGCAGCCCGCTCAGGCCAAGTGAACCGATCCACCGCATTGCGTGATCAACCGGCGTCCGAAAGGGCGCCGGTTTTTTTGTTTTTGGGGCCGAATGCCCCTCATCCGCCCTTCGGGCGCCTTCTCCCCGCCTGCGGGGAGAAGGTAGCGCCGCCGCCGATCGAACCCGCCTTCTCCCCGTTCACGGGGAGAAGGTCCCGGTAGGGGGATGAGGGGCCAAGCCTCGCACCCCATTTCCCCTCACCCTGAGGTGCCCTCGCTCTGCGAGGGCCTCGAAGGGTCAAGGCCGTCAAGATTGAAGTCGGATGCTTCGAGGTCCGCACTGCGTGCGGACACCTCAGCATGAGGGATCCAATTCATGCCAGCGATGCCGCGTGGCAATCATGGCCTGCGTTCATCACGCCTTGGTTTCATTCTTACTCGGAAGGGTTGTCCGAATTCTTAAGTGTAAAGATCTCAAGGTTCCGGAAGCTCTCCCGCTTCAGTTCCTGGGCAGTCGCTTTGGGTTTCGGCATCGAAACAGAGATTGATAGCTTATTCGTATCGGCCGACGATGCGGTCAGCCCCAAGCTGGCGGTCAGATGAGTCAAGGTCCAGGTGGGGCCAAAGGCTTTCACACCACGAGTCACCTTGAACGTCGTCGATCCTGTGAACCCGCCTGACGTATCGGGGGCGTTTTCAATCCATGGCGGCACCGATCCACCTCGCAACTGCTCCATGGTGCGATATTCGGCAAAGAGTTCGGAGATGCCGAGACTTCCTCCGACCCATTTCTCCGCCTCAGCGCCGCAATCGCTCGCCGGAACTCGCTGCACGTTAATTGCGACTTTCTGATTGTAAATGCGATCAACGTCGCGGGAGTAGTCCAGCGGAAACGCGAAGGCAAAGGTCCCATTTGAGACGCTATCCTTGCCGGTGCCGCTCCCACCAATTCCAGCGCTGGTCGCCGAAGTCAGCTGCAATTCCGCAGTTATGGCCCACCCTTCGGATACAATTGCCGAATTCCTGTCAGCCTCAGCTTTCAGCTCACAACCGAGCTTGCGGAAAATGTCCGCTGCAGAAATCGGCGTCACATTCCCCCGCGGATTGCTGACACAGCCGCTCACCCCCGCGCAAAGCGCGAGCACAATTATCTTCCGCATTCCCCTGCCCCCAGAAAGATTGACGATAACCTAGGATTGCATGAATCAACCATTTATCAACCATGTGAAAATTAGGGTATCATCACACCCCCCGGATCCGCGGCTCGCCTCCGCCCTCTAGCATCAGCGCCGTCAGCGCCCAGACCAGCGCATCGAGCCGATCCGGCGAGCGCCCGTTCGACAATCCCTCCGGCCCGAAGTCACACATCTGGTCCTCGAGCTCGACAAACCGGCCGGCATGAACCACCCGCCCCTGCTCATATAAAGCTGCCACCGGTTCCGCCCGCAAGAATTTGCCGCGCGTGGCTCGGACCGTCGTTACCGGCAGCCGCGCCTCGATGCCTTCCAGCACCGCGCGCACCATGTCGCCGCCCTGGTTCACCTCGGCCACCACCCGGTCGGCCTCGAACCGCCGGAACGCACACACCACCGCCCGCGCCCAGCCCGCCGGGCCGGCGCCTTCCACCGAACAATCCGAGAGCACCACTGCCTGGCCATTTTCCTTCAGCCCGGCAATCACGATGCCGCAGCAAGCCGAAACGCCACCTGCCGGCGGATCGACAGCCACCACGATCCTTCTCAACGGCTCAGCCAGTTTCACCACGATCTCGTCGAGCCGCGCGCGCTTCCACAAGCCATCCGCCCGGTCCTCGATCAGCTCGCCGTCGAGTTCCTGCCGCCCGAGCCTTGTCCCGCCATAGCGGGCCTGGAGCGCGCCCAGAAACCCCGGTGCCAGATGCGCCGCATTGGCCGAGGTTGCCATGCGCGTCAGCACCGTCCCCTCATCCGCCATCAATCGCTTCAGCAGCGGCACCGGCCGTGGCGTCGTCGTCACCACCTGGCGCGGATCCTCGCCCAGCCGCAGCGCAAACTGCAGCATGTCATAGGTCTCGTCGGCATGTTTCCATTTGGCGAGCTCGTCGCACCAGGCGAGGTGAAATTGCGGCCCGCGCAGGCTTTCGGGATCTTCCGAGGAGAAGATCTGCGCGATCGCCCCATTCGGCCAAACGAGCCTGCGCCTCGAAATCTCCACCTCCGGCCGCATGCGCCGCGCAATCCGCGAAAGCCCCGAGGCCCCGTCGATCATCACCTCGCGCGCATCGCCCAGCGTTTCCGCCACCAGCGCAATCCGCAAATCCGTCCGCCGTCCCGCTGCCAGCACCTGCGCCTGCACCCATTCGGCCCCAGCCCGAGTCTTGCCCGATCCCCGCCCACCCAGGATCAGCCAGCTCAGCCAGTCGCCCTCAGGCGGGAGTTGTTCGCGCCGGGCCAGAAGCCTCCAGTCGCGGGCGAGAAAGGCGAGATCGGAGGGGTTAAGTTGCGAAAGGTCGAGCCGCCCCCGATCCTGTCCAAGCTGCAAACCTCCGTGCGCTCCGACCGGGACCATCAATCCCGCCCGCGCCCGGGTTTCAGGTGCGGTAGCCTCGGTGATCGCCCCACCCAGCACTTTCGACCTGCGGATGCCGTCCGCGATCCCGCCCAGCCCCTGGTTCAGATCTCCAACAATGCCTAGCGCCGATGTCTGCGCTTTCGCCGTCCGATCCCTTTCCAGCCTGCCCAGGGATTTCGGCGTCATCGGCAGTCTCCTGAAAGCATCCGCTGGCCGTGTGGCAAGCGCGAGGCCAGCCGCGTCGACACCTCTCCCCTCTGTGGGAGAGGTTACAAAATCGAGGGCTTAGCCCGATCAGGGCTAAACCTCAGATTTTGTTGGTGAGGGGATCGGTTCAGTTGGCAATCCATCAACAAGACGTCGCGAGAAAGGGTCAACTCAGTTTCCCTCTCATCGCAGCCATCCCCCGAAGCCTCTCCCACAAAGGGCACGAGGGAAGACACCGAAACCGCGCACCCACCTCCCCCTTGAGGGGGGAGGTCGCCGCAAAGCGGCGGGTGAGGGTGATCCCGGCAGGCGTCTGACTGACCGAACTTGCCTCGACCGTCGACACGTCACCCCACCCCGGAGCTACGCTCCGACCCTCCCCCTCAAGGGGAGGGTGAAGGCCGGTTCACCAGGCAATCCATCAACAACACGTAGCGAGAAACGGTCAATTCAGTTGCCCCCTCACGGCGGCCCCCGCCCCTCGGCCAGCCCGGCAACCTGCGCCATCCGCGCCGCCAAGGCCGCATCCAGCCGCTCGGCCACCCCAACCTCGACCCGGGCCTCAATCAGCGCCTCGACCTCACCGCGCAGTGCCTCAGGATCGCGCGCCTCCAGCGCCCGCTCCTCGGCATCCACACGGTCGCGCTCCAGCTGGCGCAACAGCGCATCGATCTTTTCCAGCGTGCGCACGATCAGCGCAATCGCATCGGTCGCCGCCTTGATATCGGCGCGCGCCTGCTTGGCCAGCGCCTCGTCGGCCCCGTCGAGCACCGCCTCGGCGCCCGCCCGCAAGCGGCGACAGAGGTCGAACTGGGCGCGCATCTCGGTGGTGAATTCGTTGAGCAGCGCATCCAGCTCGCCCGCTCCCGCAGCCTTCACCTCAATGACATCAGGCAGCGCCTCGTCCAGATCCCCCCGTCGATCCTCGCCCAGCATGCCGCCCTCCGAAACGAAAAAGGGCCCGCACAGCGGACCCTCACCAAACCTTCACCGGAAGCGCCTCAGCCCTTGCGGCCACAGCTTTCCGATTATGTCAAAACCCTAGCGAATGACCGTCACGGTGTCAAGGATTATTTTCCTATCTTAATTCTTCAACTGGAGAATTTCGTTGCTATGCCTTTTCGCCGAGCAAACGTTGAGTGAGGCTTTGCCCTTGCTTTGCAAGGTCTTTGACATCTGTTCCAGCCTTAACCAGCGCAGTCCCAAGTATGCGCATATGGCCGATGACGTGTTGCCTTTTGTCCGCGGTAGTGTCGATTTTAAGGAAAACGAATGAAGCATCGGCAGGGTCGAATTCAGTGAGAACGCCATGTGCAACGTAATGTCTAGTTCGTGCTAGTTCCTCAGCCTTTTCAACAAAATAGAGTATCTCAGGTTTGAACTCTGATAGGCTTTGCAGCTCCTCGCAGCATCTTTTCAAGAATGCAGTTTTTGTCGAAAACTGCTTGGGCAGTTTTGTTGAGACAGCGTCGCCACCATGATCGTGGAACGCAATGGCGACTATCGCATCGATGGTGTTTTCGAGGAACGTCCAACTTACGATAATCATGCCTACGCACGAGAACAAATGCGGCATAATCTCCTCGGGCACTGGGCGCACATCAACTTGTGTCAATTTGAACCACTCGTCCCTTCAAATTCCAGACGCTTTGCCCTTGGAATGTACCCGACATCACTGACACAGTTTCGCCGATTATTGAAAAGTACGTAAAGAGGTATTTGCGAGGCCACCCAAAGGCCTCAGCCCGCCTTAGACCGGTTCCGCCCCGCGCTCTTCGCCTCATACAGCGCGAGATCCGCCCGCGTCACCAGATCGCGCGGGTCGCGCAGATCACCCTCCCCCGTGCCGGCATAGCCGACGGAGACGGTGACATGGCCCAGGCCATCGGCTCGGGCGGGATGGGGAATGGCCAGGTCGCGCACGCTGCGCACCAGGCGGTCGGCGAGGAAGGCCCCGCCGGTCTTCGCGTCGACGGCAAAGAGCAGGGTGAATTCCTCGCCGCCATAACGGGCGGCAAAGCCGTCATGGCGGGCGGCGAAAGTGGAGAGCGCAGTGGCGATCCGGCGCAGGCAGTCGTCGCCGGCGACATGGCCGAAGCGGTCGTTGAAGGCCTTGAAGTGGTCGACATCGACCATCAGCAGCAACACCTCCTCGCGCTCGGAAAACAAGGTCTCCAGCGTCTCGTCGAGATGCCGGCGGTTGGGGATGCCGGTCAGCATGTCGGTCAGTGTCAGGTCGCGCAGGGCCGCACCGCGGCGCTCGGCCCGGTCGGCGCGGTTTTGCGCGTCATAGCGGGCGAGATAGGTCAGACAGCGCTGTCGCTCCACATGCCAGTTGCCATAGAGCGTGAAGAAGAGACCGGTGACCACCTGCACGGTCAGCGGAAAGATCAGGTTCTCGTCCAGCCCCGGCTTGTTGTAGATGACCCAGAGCGCCGCCAGACAGGTGACGCTGGTGAAGACCAGAGCCCAGCGATAGCGCAGCACAAGCAACATGTTGCCGAAGAGCAGCACGAGCGGCAGTTCGCCCAGCGTATAGCTCGCATAGGCCGATTGCGAGATGTAGAGCAGGTAAAGCGGCAGAAGGCTCGCGACGAACATGCCCTGTAGCAGCAGCAGCTCGCGAAAGGCCGGCGGCAGGCGCGGCACGAGATAGAAGATCGCCAGCGATCCCGGGACCAGAACGAAGAGCCGCATCGCCACTGTGAAGGGCTGGATGTCCGCCATCAGGTAGAGGCTGGTCAGATTGTAGATGTTGTAGACGATCAGGCCGACGATGATGGCGTGGCGCAGGTGCTTGATGCGCTCGCCGCCGAAATCGCGCTCCTCGGCGCGTTCCACCTCGGGCGGCATGCGCAACAGCCAGTCCAGCCGGCTCTTCATGCCGGCAGCCCCGGCGCTCGCCCCGCGGGGGCTCGCTTCTGCGTCTGTCAAACCCGTCGTTCCCCGTCCGGCACCGCCCCATGGCAGGCCTTTGACAATCATCGACGAGGTTTGCGAAAATTTCGCTAATTTAGGATGGCAAAATTGTCCGATACGACAGAGATTGGCGCATCCCGCGAGCCTGGACACGGCCTGCGGGCCTTGCGGCCGCGGGCAGCTCCCGCCGCCGCCGTCGCACAGCCTGCCTTACGCCTCCGGCCCACCGAACTGCTCCCAGGCGGTCATGGCGTCGCCCGCATACATCAGCGAGGGTCCGCCGCCCATATAGACGGCCAGCCCCAGCGTCTCCTCGAATTCCGCCTTGGTGGTGCCGAGCTTGATCAGCGCCTCCGTATGGAAGCCGATGCAGCCATCGCAGCGGGTGGAAATGGCGATGCCGAGCGCCACCAGTTCCTTCACCTTCTTCGACAGCGCGCCATCTTTCGTCGCCGCCCCCGCCATGGCCGAAAAGCCTGACATCACATCGGGAATGTCCTTGCGCAGGGTCTTGATCCCGCTCGAGATGTCCCGGGTGATGGCGATGTAATCCTTGCTCATGGCAGTGTCTCCAAAAATATATACGATAGTTCATATATATTGAGGTTTGTGGAGATTGCAAGGGAGGGAGTAGGCAGTAGGCAGTAGGCAGTAGGCAGTAGGCAGTAGGCAGTAGGCAGTAGGCAGTAGGCAGTAGGCAGTAGGCAGTAGGCAGTAGGCAGTAGGCAGTAGGCAGTAGGCAGTGAGATTGGATTGATTCTCCAGCCGCGTGGCAAACTTTTAGAGTTTTCGCCCTTCACGGCGGACGAACTCCAGCCCCCTATTGCCTATTGGCTACTCCCTACTCCCTACTGCCTACTGCCTACTGCCTACCCCCACTCACCCTTGCCGCACCGGCGTATAACCCGCCTCGCGGATCGCCTGCTCGGCAAGCACCGCATCACCCTCGACAAAGGCCTTGCGGGCGGCGAGATCGATCGTCACGGCCTTGCCCGGCAGCACCTCCGCCAGCGCCTTGACCACGGTTTTTTCGCAATGCCCGCAGGTCATGTCCTCGATCTTGAAAACCGTCTGTCCGATCATGGTGTTATCCTTCCTTATCTTGGCCGACATCTGCCGGCCTTATCGTTTTCATTGTCAGCCTTCCTACAGGGGCAAGGTCAATCCCCGCAGCAGTCGCCACCCGTCGTCTCGGCGGCGGTCTTTTGCCGCAGTGGCCGGCCTTCGAGATCGGCGAGGATCGGGCAGTTGGGCCGGTCGTTGCCCTGGCAGCGTTCAGCGAGATGATAGAGCGTATCGCGCATCGCCTGCATCTCGGCGATCTTCGTCTCCAGCTCCTCGACATGATGAAGCGCGAGCGCCTTCACCTCGGCACTGGCCCGCGCCTTGTCATCCCAGAGCTTCAACAGCCGCTCGGTCTCCTCCAGCGAAAAGCCGAGCTTTCGGGACCGCCGCACGAAACGCAGCCGATTGACGCTGTCGGCGTCATAGACCCGGTAATTCGAGGCCGTCCGCCCCGCCGGTGCAATCAGCCCTATCTCCTCATAATAGCGGATCATCTTGGCCGACACGCCCGAGGCGGCGGAGGCTTCGCCGATGTTCATCGTCATGGTCGTTTCTCCTTGTTTTACCCTACCTCCCCCCATGCGGGGGAGGACGGAAAATCGAAGGCTTAGGTGAGCGCAAGCCACCTAAACTTCAGATTTTCCTGGAGAGGGGCAAGGTTCCGCTGGCACCAACCTAACTGGGCTCCTCTCTTGCAAAATCTGAGGTTTAGCCCTGACCGGGCTAAGCCCTCGATTTTGCTTTCTCCCCCGCAAGGGGGGAGATCGTTTCCGTCACCTTCGCCGTTCTCAACCGCAACGCATTTGTCAGCACAAACACGCTCGACAGCCCCATGGCCGCCGCGCCCAGCATCGGCGAGAAGGTCACGCCGAAGAGCGGATAGAGCACACCCGCCGCCACCGGGATCAGCGCCGCATTGTAACCGAAGGCCCAGAACAGGTTCTGGCGGATATTGCCCATCACCCGGTCCGAAAGCTCGATCGCATGCAGAGCGCCCATCAGATCGCCGCCGACAAGCACCACATCGGCGCTTTCGATCGCGACATCCGTGCCCGTACCAATGGCAATGCCGACATCGGCGGTGGCCAGCGCCGGCGCATCATTGATGCCGTCGCCGACAAAGGCGACCCGACCGCCCTTGGCCTGCAGCTCCTTGATCGCGCTCACCTTTCCCTCCGGCAGCACTTCGGCGACAACAGCGTCGATACCGGCCTTTTTCGCCACGGCCTCTGCGGTACGCCTGTTATCGCCGGTCACCATCATCACCTTCAGGCCCCGGGCCCTCAGCGCCGCAGTCGCCTGCGCACTCGTCTCCTTGATCGGATCGGCCACCGCGATTGCCGCAGCGAGCTTACCGTCGATGGCCACATAGAGCGGGCTTGCCCCCTCGTCGGCGAGACGGGTCACGGCGGCGGTGAGGTCAGCGGCAGAGACAGCCCCTCCCCCCTCGTTGGGGAGAGGTTCCAGCAGCACCCCGAGCTTCACCATGAAGCGATCCGCACCCGCAGCAACCCGCCGCCCCTCGACCAAGCCGGTCACGCCAAAGCCCGCCACGGCCTCGACATTCTCCACGGCCGAAAGCGCGATGCCGCGCGCTTCCGCTGCCCGTACAATGGCATCCGCCAGCGGATGCTCCGAGCGCGCCTCAAGGCTCGCCGTCAGCCGCAGCACCTCTGCGCCGTCAAAGCCCTCAGCCGTCACAATCTCACTGACTTCAGGCTTGCCCGCCGTGATCGTTCCGGTCTTGTCCATGACCACCCAGTCGATGCCAGACAGGCCCTGCAGCGCCTCGCCCTTGCGGAAGAGCACGCCCAGTTCGGCGGCCCTCCCCGTGCCGACCATGATCGAGGTCGGCGTGGCGAGCCCCATGGCACAGGGGCAGGCGATGATCAGCACCGCGACAGCCGCCACCAGACCATGGGTATAGGCCGGGTCCGGGCCGAGAAGCAGCCAGATCAGGAAAGTGACGACGGCAATGCCGATGACAGCAGGCACGAACCAGGCCGTGACCTCGTCGACCAGCTTCTGGATCGGCAGCTTCGCCCCTTGTGCCTCCTGCACCATGCGGATGATGCGCGACAGCATCATGTCGGCGCCGACACCCGTCGCCTCGAAGCGGAAGGAGCCGGAGCCATTGACCGTACCGCCGATGACGGTGGCGCCCACGCCCTTTTCGACCGGGATCGGCTCGCCCGAGATCATCGCCTCATCGACGGCGCTCGATCCATCGATCACCCGGCCATCGACCGGAATGCGCTCACCGGGCCTGACCACGACGACATCGCCGAGCCGGACTTCGGAGAGCGCCACGTCGCGCGTCGCGCCGTCGCGCTCGACCCGCGCAGTCTTCGCCTGCAGCCCCGCCAGCTTGCGGATGGCTGCCCCCGTGCGGCCCTTGGCCCGCGCCTCAAGCAACCGCCCGAGCAGGATCAGCGAGACGATGACGGTTGCGGCTTCATAATAGACATGCCGCGCATCCACTGGCAGCAGGCCTGGCGCAAAAGTCGTCACCAGCGAATAAAGATAGGCGGCCCCGGTGCCGATCGCGACCAGCGCGTTCATGTCGGGTGCGAGCCGCAAGAGCGCCGGAATGCCCTTCACATAAAAGCGCCGGCCGGGACCAACGAGCACCGCGGTCGCCAGCGCAAACTGCAGCAGATACAGCGAGTTGCCGGGGAAAACATCCATCAGGACATGATGCAGCGGCGGGTAGATATGCGCGCCCATTTCGACAATGAAGAGCGGCAGGGTGAGCACGAAGGCAATCAGGAAATCACGCTTCAGGCCTGATATCTCCTTCTCGCGCCGCGCCTCGCGGCCATCCACGGCCGCCCTTGCCGAACCCGCCCGATGGTTCGGCACAGTAGCTGCCGCAGCGCCTGCATCGCCGCCGTCGTCGGTTGCGCCTTGCGGCAGACTGAAGTCAGCAGTAGCGGCACCGCCCTCGGAAAAAGCGGTGTCCGGACCGCCTGACAGCCGGACGACATAGCCCACCTTGGAGACGGCAGCGGCGAGCGCCGGCAGCGCCTGGACGCCGCCCAGCACCTTCACCATCGCCTCGACCGTCGCAAGATTGACGCTTGCCGTCTCGACCGACGGCACGGATTTCAGCGCCTTCTCGACCCTTGAGACGCAAGAGGCACAGGTCATGTCCTCGACCTCGAGCACCAGCGTTTCGGCCTTGGCCTCGTAACCGGCCTTGTCGATCGCGGCGAGCAGTGCTGTTGCCGAAAACCCGGCAGCCGGCGTGACGCTCAGCGTCTCGGTCGCAAAATTCACCGCACTTTCGGCCACACCCGGCACGGATGCCGCAGCCTTCTCGACCCGTCGCACACAGGATGCGCAGGTCATGCCCTCGACGGGCAGAAGGATCGTCTGGTTCGTATTCTTGGCCCCATCGGGCCTGGACTGCATGTTCATGAGCGGTCACCTCCGCCACCCTACATGGACCTTCCCATAATGGGAGGGTCAAGGGGTGGGGTGACGATTTCTTTTTGGGGACTGTTTTCAAAGATTTTCCGGCCAGACCTGCGCGCCGTGCAGAACGCGCAAGACTCGGATCCGATCTGGATACACCGCATAGGCGGCGATGTAGGGCGTGCCGGTAATCACCAGTTCCCGGGTACCGGTCACCCGCCCATGCCGCCCGCTCTCTGGAAAGCTCAGGAGTTGCTTGACACTCGCCTCTATCCTTTCGTCGATCCGAATGGCGGCGGCAGGGTTTTGGTCTTCGATAAAGTCAAAGATTGCCATGCGGTCAGCAACAGCCAGAGCTGACCATGTCAGCCTCACCGGCGACCATCCCTGGATGCTGCTGCGGTCCGACGGGCGGCGAACAGCTCTGTCACCGCGTCATCGTCCGCGTCCTCCTGCGCATCCTCCAGCGCCTCGCGCACCTTGGCGCGAAACCACGCGTCGTGAACGGCAGGATCGGCGAGAAGCTCGATCGGCAGGGCGCCTTCCTGCGCGGTTCGGGTCAACAGGATCCGCACGGCATCCGACACCGTCAGGCCCATGCGTTCAAGCACGGCGGCGGCGCGGTCGCGGATTTCCGGGTCTATGCGCGTCTGGACGAGTGCGTTGGTCATGACTGTCTCCTGCGAGAAACTGTACTGCAATTGAATGACGGCGGCAATCGGCTGACAGGCGCCATTAACGGGAGCGGCCTCCACCCTCCCCTTGAGGGCAGGGCTATCGCATATGGGACACCTGTGGCGGTTCCGGGCTCCCTCTTCTCCCCTCGGGGAGAAGTGCCGAGCGTATGCGAGGCGATGAGGGGGCTACCCGGCACAGCTTTAGCGCTTCGCGCCCCCCTCATCCGGCGCTTCGCGCCACCTTCTCCCCGCTGGGGAGAAGAGGGATCCCGCTTCGTGCGCCGCTCAAAATCCATATGCAATTGCCCTCCCCCTCAAGGGGGAGGTGGGGGACTCGGGCAGCCGCATCCTTCAGCAATCCTTGATATTGTGGTTAACCGATCACTTCACCCCTGCCCTGCCGAGACAGGGCGCGGTTTTCATCGTAGCTTTCCATCCTCAAAACCCCTGTGGTTGCGGTCTTCGCGCAAGGCGGAAGACATTGAGACGGAGATTGCCAATGTCCTTGTTGCGTGCCGCGTTGTCCCCGCTCTTGGTGTTGGTTCCTTGCCGCCGCGCGCTCGCGGTCGCCATGCTGTCGCTGCTTGCCGCCTGCCAGGCGCCCCCCGCGCCGCAGATCAAGAGCGTTCTCAACCAGTTTTCGCTCGCCGAGATCACGGTCGAGTATTCCAGGCTGAACCAGCCGCTCCTGGTGTCGGATCTGGAGGGGGACATCAACCGGTCGGTTTCGTCTTCCGCGGTCGATGGGCTCGGAACGCGGCTCGGGCTGACCAACCAGGCGGCCAAGCAGGCAGCGATGCAGCAGGCGATCAATGCCCACATCACCCCGCATGTGCGCGATCAGCTGACACCACTGTTCAAGGGGACGCGCCCGGCGCGCGCCGAAATCGTTGTCTATTCCGTCTTCCTCCGCAGCCGGCTCAGCCTGCAGCAGCTGACCGGAGCGGAAGTCACGATCGATGGCGTGCGGCGACCGGACGGGCCGCAGCTGGTTGCGGGGCTTCGCATCTATGACGTCCAGACCGGTGAGCCCCTGCAGGAGATCCCGCCGATCACCAAGACCGATGACGGCTCGATCACGGTGGCCCTGAGCGGGCCCAAGGCGCCCGAATACGGCACCTCGCCCCGGCTGAACAAGCTCTCCTTCGACTTTGCCCGCGAGGCGGCCTACGCGCTTTCGAACGCGCCCCCTGCGGCCGGGTTCGGCCCCGGCTCCGGTGCCGGCTTGGGCCTTGCCCCTGGTGGGAGCGACGTGAAGACGCTGTGGTCGATGCAGAAGGTGGAGTGAGCTGAGCCAGGAACCTATCCCACTGTCTAGCACGCCCCAGGCAACGCACCTGCGGAAGCCGGGAACTGAGGCTTGACGGCGCCGAGCATGATCTCGTCGGTCGACTGGTGCTGCCGGATGCGTGGATGCGGCCGGAATTGTGGGGGTGATAGAAGGGCCCCAACGATCCTGGAAGGCTCAAGGATTGACCTCGTGTGACGGACGTCATTGATCGTCGTCCGCGCCCGGTACGTCTAAGCTTGAACCGGGATCAAATTGCTTTCCGCCATAGTAGATGCCGACAATGTCAACGGTCCCATGGCCGACCTCGAACAAGATCGTCACGCGGCGGCGGAAGCCGATTGTTCTGAGACCTGGGCGCAGATCGTCGCGCGCAGTGCCCCGAATGGGAAAGGCTGTCAAACGATCACAGTTGTCGATGATGGCATCAATGTATTTCGCGGCGCGAAGCGGAGATGACGCTTCTGCGATGTAGTCTTCTAGCTCTTCAAGCTGCTGCAATGCCTCTGGTGAAAAGCGAAGCGTGTAACTCACCTTGCGGCTCGCGCCTCGCGTCGGGCGGCCAAGCGCTCGCGGACAGTCTCCAACGCCAGCGCTCTGTCAGGGTCGGCCTTTAGCCGATCATATGCGGCAACACCGTCCGTGCGCAGCCAGTCCTCCAGGGACGCCTTTTCAAGCTCAGCTTTCTCAAGGCTCTCAAGCTGGGCTGCAATCGCCTCTTCCACAAGTGCGGCCTTGCTCTGACCGGTTGCGCGGGAGAGTTCGTCGAGACGGGCATCCAGCTCTTCGGGCAATGACAGTGCCAACATGACAGAGACCTCCTTAGAGCTTGAGCATACCATCAACAGCGACCCCTTGCGAGATCCCTACCGCCGCTCCTCACCCACATGCATGGGCCAGTCTACCACGTAATTCTCGAGATCTTCGACATCGAGGCCCTCTTCGGAAATCGTGCGGCCGCGGGCGGAGATGCCGGCCTGGTGCACGGTTTCGGGGTCGCCGGAGACAAGCGGGTGCCACCAGTAGAGGTCGAGGCCTTCGTCGATCAGGCGGTAGCCGCAGGTCGGCGGCAGCCACTGGATTTCGCGCAGGCCCTGCAGCGTCAGCTGGATGCAGTCGGGCACGGTTGCCTGACGGTTTTCGTAGTCGGAGCAACGACAGCTGTCGCCGTCGAGCAGGCGACAGGCAACCGAGGTGAAGACGACCTCGCCGGTGTCCCAGTCCTCGAGCTTGTTGAGACAACAGAGGCCGCAGCCGTCGCAGAGGCTCTCCCATTCGGCATTGCTCATCTCGGCGAGCGTCTTGGTTTTCCAGAAGGGTTGTTCGGTCATCGGCTCGTTCAACTGACTGTCGTTTCCAGGGCCATTGGCGCTTTGTGATCACAGCCCCGGCGGTTGCCCGCTTCGGGCCGGTGGCAGGGGTGCAACGCTTATCGCCAAAAGCGCGCCCTCACCTCGACCGGGTTCACCATGGCCCGTGAAACCGCTTGTTCTTTGGCGGCAAATCGCCCATCACTCATGGAAGACGACATGCCCCTTGATCCCCTGGGTCCTGATCCCAATCGGCGGGCGCGTCAAGGGAGCGGACAACAAGTTTTCGGGAAAAGCCACGGTGGCCGATAGCGACAAGCCTGACGATCTGGACCCGGTTGAGCGCCTGGGCGCTGCCGACGGAGACGATCGGCTAACCTCCGCACGGCCCGAGGCGAAGGCCCAAAAGCCGCAAAAGCTAAAGCGCCACGTCTTCCTCAAGATCGACAGCTGGCTCGATTCCACCCTGTGGAATGCCGGCTATGACCTGGCCGAGACCTGGGAGGAGATCAGCATCTTCTTCCGCCGCTTCCGCGTGCGGGGGCTGAAGAAGCTTGGCTTCGAGATTGCAGGCGAAGCGATGACACTCGGCACGGCCGGTATGGTCGTTCTGCTGGCGCTGGCCCAGCCGGCCTTCGAGGAGACGAAGAAAGACTGGCGCAACCACGACAATTTCGCCGTCACCTTCCTTGATCGCTACGGCAACACGATCGGCCATCGCGGCATCATTCATGAGAATTCCGTGCCGGTCGACGAGCTGCCGGACCATCTGGTCAAAGCCGTGCTGGCCACCGAAGACCGGCGCTTCTTCGAGCATTTCGGCATCGATTTCTTCGGCCTTGCCCGCGCCATGAGCGAGAATGCCAAGGCCGGCGAAGTGGTCCAGGGCGGCTCGACGCTGACGCAGCAGCTGGCGAAGAACCTCTTCCTCACCAATGAGCGGTCGATCGAGCGCAAGATCAAGGAAGCTTATCTGGCGCTCTGGCTTGAGGCCAACCTCTCGAAGAAAGAGATCCTGTCGCTCTATCTCGACCGCGCCT
This sequence comes from Allorhizobium sp. nf9_anc, assembly GCF_056323085.1. Classification (NCBI taxonomy): domain Bacteria; kingdom Pseudomonadati; phylum Pseudomonadota; class Alphaproteobacteria; order Hyphomicrobiales; family Rhizobiaceae; genus Allorhizobium; species Allorhizobium sp. nf9_anc. The sequence continues at coordinate 2,498,458 of NZ_CM150481.1, forward strand.
ATATGGGCGGCGGCACGTTTGGCGCGGCGGCCGCGTCGCAATTCTATTTCGGCAAGAACATCACCGAGGTGACGCTGGCGGAAGCCGCGATGCTGGCCGGTCTCTTCAAGGCGCCGGCGAAATATGCGCCGCATGTCAACCTGCCGGCGGCCCGTGCGCGTGCCAATGACGTTCTCACCAACATGGTGCAGAGCGGGCTGATGACCGAGGGCCAGGTGGTGGCTGCGCGTCGCAACCCAGCCTCCGTCATCGACCGCGACGAGAAGGAAGCGCCTGACTTCTTCCTCGACTGGGCGTTTGAGGAAGTGCAGCGGATTGCCGCCCGCTTCAAGGATCATACGCTCGTGGTGCGCACCACGATCGATCTTGGCCTGCAGCAGGCGGCGGAAGAGGCGGTTGCCTCGTCGCTGCGCGAATATGGCGAGAGCTATAATGTCCGCCAGGGCGCGCTTGTCATGATCGAGGGCGGCGGCGCGGTCCGGGCCATGGTCGGCGGGCGGGACTATGGCGAAAGCCAGTTCAACCGAGCCACACGGGCGCTGCGTCAGCCGGGCTCTTCGTTCAAGATGTACACTTACGCGCTTGCCATGGAGAACGGCTATACGCCCGAGACTGTCGTGACCGACGGCCCCGTCTCCTGGGGCAACTGGAGCCCGCAGAATTACGGTCGCAGCTATTCCGGCCGGGTGACGATGGAAACGGCGCTGGCGAAATCGATCAACACGATCCCGGTCAGGCTCGCGAAGGAGAAGTTCGGCATCGATGCCATCATCCAGACCACCAAGGCCATGGGTGTGGAGACGCCGATCAAGAAGGACGTGACCATTCCGCTCGGCACCGCCGAAGTGACCGTCATGGACCAGGCAACGGCCTATGCTGTGCTGCCGGCCGGCGGCAAGGCCTCGCGCCGGCACGGCATTGCCCAGATCAGCAATTATGCCGGCGAGGTGCTCTACGACTTCGAGCGCGACGCGCCCGTGGCCGAGCAGATCCTGACCGAGCAGGCCGCGCTCTACATGAACCAGATGATGACCAAGATCCCCTATATCGGCACGGCGCGGCGCGCCGCCGTCGACGGAGTTTTGACCGCCGGCAAGACCGGCACGACGCAGGCTTACCGCGATGCCTGGTTCGTCGGTTACACCGGCAACTACACGGCGGCCGTCTGGTTCGGCAATGACGACTATACCTCGACCAACAACATGACCGGTGGCTCGCTGCCGGCAATGACCTTCAAGAAGCTGATGGATTACGCCCATCAGGGCATCGACCTGAAGCCGATCTTCGGCATCGACCAGCCCATGCCGGAGCGGGAAGAAAAGCCTGAAGTGGCCGACGCCGCCAATCCGGATGCGCTGCCGCCGATGGTGCGCCCGCGCTCGCTCTCGGCGCAATCGACTCGGCTGATCCGCGACATGGCCGCACGGCTGAAAGCAGCGGAGGCGCTTGCCGCACCCGCCGCCGGCACCGCCCAGGCGACCGTCGAGCCGCAAACGACCGGCGCAACCACACGTTAAGACAATTGCAGGTTTACGGGCGGGTAACGAGCCCGCCCCTGATTTGCGACGTCGACAGGTCTGATTCGGCTGTCCTTGCGCCCGTTATGCCCCGCCGAAGCCGCCGGACACCCAATACCATCCTGAATTGAAACAGCTTTGCGCGACGACCGCACAGATTAGCGCGCAGATTTACTTTTCATTCACCATAGGCTCTTTGTTCATCCATGATTTCTCGTATTGGCACAGGGCCTTCACCCCAAATTAAGGGGGCCGCCCCTAGCTTGGCCTCGTTTTCGAATGACCCATATTTCAATCGGTGATTGGACATCCATGATGAGATGGCTCGGACTTCCCGCACGACCCCGCCTTACGGTGGAGCAATATGCGGCCTTTCTGGAATCCCGTGCCCCACTGCGTAGCCGAATGTTGCGTGCTGCCGTGTTCTGTGTCCTCGTATTCTATCTCGGCTGTTTTCTTTTCGATCTCTGGTTGCTGGGCGACGTCACCATGCTGTCGGCGACGCTGCGCTTCGGCGTCATGCTGCCGATCGCCATCGGCCTTCTCGCCTATATCGGTGCCGACCATCCGGTGGAGAAGAAGGAGATCGCCGCGATCCTCGTGGCGCTCTTTGCCAATGTTTGCTGGTGCGTGATCCTCGTGTCGAGTTCGAGCCCGGGCGTTCTCACCTATTTCTACGCCGCGACGAGTTTCCAGATGGCGATCACCATTGCGGCCGCCTCGCCCTTCCGGCCGGCGCTGCGCGCCAGCATCTTCACCTTCTGCCTGAATTATTCGGCGATCTGGTTCATCGAGGGTGCCACGCCCTCCTATGTGATCCAGCATCTGGCAGTCTACATGCCGACCGTCATCATGACGCTACTCGTTTCCTACCAGCTCGAGGTGGAGGCGCTGACCAGCCATCTGCAGATGGAAGAAAACGAGGCGCTGAAACGCGAACTTTCCCGCCAGAACAAGGATCTGGCCCGGCTGTCCGTCACCGATCCGCTGACCCGCCTGTCAAACCGCCGCGGCACCGAGATGGAGCTCACACGGTTGATGGCCGAGACGCCGGATGCGGCGAGACGCGTGGTGCTGCTGGTGGCTGATGTCGACCACTTCAAGGCCTATAACGATGCCTATGGTCATGGCGCCGGCGACGACTGCCTGAAGCGCGTGGCGCGCGCCATGCGACGAGCGCTACCGATCGAAGCCCATCTCGCCCGCCATGGCGGCGAGGAATTCGTGGCGATCATGGCGGATGCCGATCCTGATACGGCAGCAGCGCTCGCCGAAAGCCTGCGCCGCGCCGTCCGCCAGCTTGGCGTCGCGCACGCCTATACGGGCGACCGCAATGCGCATGTCACGATCAGCGTGGGTGCGGCCTGCGGGCCGATCCAGCACGAGGGCGATTTCGAACGCCTGCTGGACGCTGCCGACCGCGCGCTCTACGCCGCCAAGGGCGACGGCCGCAACAGCTGGCGTGTGAGCGTGCCGGATGAGGAGCAGCGCGTGGTGGCGTAACCGTCGCGCGCTGGAGCGGGCCCGAGCCTGATGCATGCGTCGAGGTGACTTCGGACTGTTTGGCTTACCCGCCGGGGTCGGCAGTGCAAACGGTGAGATTGTGCGGTTTGCTGATATCCGATGCCGCCCCGAAGCGTAGGTCGTTGACTTGACTTACAACAAGCCAATATCAGCCCCCATGACCGACATATCGACCCTACCGCTGGATGACCTGAATTTGCATGAGGCAGCCCGCCCCAAGGCCCCGCCGGTGCCGGAGGCAACAACAGTACATCGCCGTCAAGGCCAACAACTCGCTGCTATCCATAGTCATTATCTCAAAGAAATGGGCCAAATCGGTGCGATCCTTCAGAGGATTGAAGCGCGGGATGCCCCGCCTGAACATCTCAAGCAGCTCGTGCTTTCACTCGATATGGCTGAGAATTTTCGCGCGTTCGGATCGCTTTGCGGCCGTGAGTGCCACGTGCTCAAGTTTCACCACGACATTGAAAGCGCCGACATGTTTCCCCGCATCGAGGCCGCGGGTGGCGGCAGGTTTCGCGAAATTGTGGCAAAGCTGAAGGAGGAGCACGAGGTCGTCCATGAGTTGATCATCCGCCTGGCTCGTGCGGCAGATGCATTGGCGGAGACGCCCTCGGAGGCAAATTTCATTCAGGCCGGAAACACATTCCGAAAACTGGAAGAGGTCGTGCGCTCCCACTTCGGCTATGAGGAAACCGAGTTGGAAGAGGCCATCGGATATTATCTCGGGTCGATCTGATGCCGCCGAATTGTTGCCGGCACAGGCAGTCTGCTGGTGTCTGGCAATCATCTCAGCCAGACATTAGACGGACCCAGCTTGATGCGCTCTACAGCCGGCAATGGGTAGCAAAGTCGATCATGTTACGGGATCCTTCAGTGTCACGGACCGATTATCAGACTGCCGTGCAACAGATCGGCATCCTCAAGACCCTTGCGGCCTATGATCCGCATATCGCGGGCACCCCGCCGCTCGGGGTTGAGGTCGAGACCAGCGACATCGACATTCTCTGCTGTGCAGCAGATGCCGAGGCCTTTGTTGCCGATGTGCTGCGGTCCTATGGCGAGATGAGCGGCTTTCGCATCTGGCAGTGGGTATCGAAGGACCGGCCTGTGATTGCGACGTTTCGAGCATGCGGGTGGGATTTCGAAATCTTCGCCAGCCCCCTGCCTGTCGCCGAGCAGTTCGGGTGGCGCCATTTCGAGATGGAACAGCGGCTGCTGGCGCTCGGCGGAGACGGGTTCAAAAGCGCCATTCAGGCGCTGCGCCGACAGAGCATTAAGACCGAACCGGCCTTCTGGACCGCGCTGGGTCAAGAGGGCGATGCCTATCTCGGCCTGCTGTCTCTGGAACAGGCGACAGAAACAGAGCTTCGCGCCATGCTGGACGCGGCCGGCTTCGGGTCAAGTTGATCCGCACTGAGGTGCCGGAAGCCGCAAACCTGAAGCGCCAACGGTGCCGCATACCGCCAAGCTTGGCGTACCCTGCCCCTCATCCGGCCTTAGGCAAGGCTACCCCGCCCGAGGCGAGAAGGCAAAACCTCATACCTCCTTCGCCTCGCCGATCGGATAAAGGAAGAGCCTTGTCTTGCGGCTGTCCGACAGTTCCCAGATCTCGTCCGGGTCGATATCCGGCACGGCAAAACTGTTGGAGACGAAGAGGCTGCCGGGTTTCATCTCGGTGGAGAGCTTTTGCCACAGCGCCGCCATGGCCGCTGGTGACAGGAAGGCGTAGACGATGTCTTCCTGTGAGACATCCGTCTTCCAGAGGTCGCCGCGGCGGATCTCGCCCTTGCCGGTGAGGACGGAGAGAAGGCGTGCGGCGAGATAGACGGCGGGGGCGTTTTCCACCCCGCGCACCCGCCTGCCCTCGCCATCAAGTGCGCGGACCACACCGCCCAGCCCGCAGCCGAGATCGAGCACGCGGGTCGAGCCTCGGTCGCGCATCATGTCCGTCAGCACCGAGGCGGTCTCGCGGTTGGTGAGGTAGAGCGGCACGCGGCCGCGCGTGGTGTTGGAAAAGACCAGCGCCAACACGAGGAAAGCAAGACCGAAAGGCCAGGCCGGCAGATTGCCGATGAGGAAGGCGGAGCCCATGGCGAGTGGAAAGAGGAAGGCGATCAGGAGCCACCACCTGGCGAGACCCAGAACCCGCGTGATGCCGGCGGCAATCAGGCCCTGCAGGACAAGGGCAATCGCGATCAGCGGCAGGCGCTCCACCGAGGTCGACAACGGCGCAGTGACGGCCGCCACCACCGGCAGGGCCACGACCTGGGCCAGAAGCGCGCCGAGGATCGGCGTCTTGCGGAAGAGTACGAGCATCGGGTCTCCGGTGGCATTGCGACCGCGCGACACTGGCAGGGGGTGGGGTGATTCTCAAGGGCCGGGTTCGCCCTCCCCTTGGAGGTGGGGGTGGGATGATCCGTGGGGGCGGACTGCGACCGGGGTCACCCCCACCCGCGCGTGCCGCGCGACCTCCCCCCTCAAGGGGGAGGTGGGTGGCCGCCGTCTGCGTCACCTTGGCGAAGATGATCGGTCGCTCGGATGGCGGGCATCCACCCTCCCCTTGAGGGGGAGGGTCGGAGCAAAGCTCCGGGGTGGGGTGACCCTTGCGGCTGGCTCGATCGGGGTCACCCCCATCCGCGCGTACCGCGCGACCTCCCCCTCAAGCGGCAGGTGGGTGGCTTGCGCCGGGCTGCCACGGCTGGCATCGTCAGAGGCTGAACCTTGCCGTGCCCGGATGTGTTGGCGGGGTGGTCCCTATCGAGGAAAACGCATGGATTTCATGAGGCTGCTGAAGTCGCTGGAGGAGTTGCTCTATGAGCTCGTCTCCTGGCTGGTCTTCTATCCCCTCACCTTCTGGCGGGCGCTGACGCGGCCGCTCAGCATGATGCGCTATGCGGATATCGAGCTCAGCGATCGGCTGGAGGACCAGTATGACGATACGGTGAGCCCGCCGCTTTTCCTGTTGATCACACTTCTCCTCTCGCAGGCCTTGTCGACGGCCTTTCCGTCGACGAGTGCGGCCTCTGCCGAGGTGGCGGCGCTGACGCATTCGACTTCCAACCTGCTGATCGCGCGCGGCGTGATCTTTGGGATCTTTCCGATGGCGATGGCGGTGATCCTGCTCAAGCAAAGGCGGGTGCCGGTCACGCGATCGACGCTCCGGCCGCCCTTCTTCAGCCAGTGCTATGTGGCCGCTCCCTTTGTCTTCCTTGTCGGATTGGCGGTTGATCTGCTCGCCATGCCAGGCGGGCGGGGGCTGGAGCTTGGCGTGTTGGCGCTCGCGATCGCCATCCTCTGGTATGGTCAGGCGCAGCTTCGCTGGTTTCGGCAAGATCTCGGGATCGGCTTTGTGAAAGCCGGCGCACTTTTTCTTCTGGCCTTCATCCTGGCGACGATCTGTTCGTTGGCCATCGCGATTGCGGTCGCCACCCAGCTGCCGCGCTGGAATGCCTGAAGGCGCGGATTGGCGGATTCAGTGACGCCGTTCGGCGTCACCAGACGGTGGCGCGCGCGGTGCGAGCACCCGGTCGACCTCCGCCTCCAGAAGGACCTTCTCGCGGCTGTCGAAATCGCGGAAGCCATGAATGGCGGCATGCGACCAGAGGATGCGGCCGGAGAGCAGCGGCGCGTCGACCGTGGCAATCAGATGCCCGTTCATCGCCACGTCGAAGGTGACGAAGTTCTGGCCGCGCATCTCACTTTGCGCGACATTGGCAATCTGCATACGGCGCTCCGCCAAGGCTCCCCCCGATCCACTGACGCACCCCCGCTAATGCAGGGGTTTCGAATGTCCTTATATACAGAAATACCCGCGCCGGTTGGGTCTTTTTGGATTTTTCCAGTCAAAAATTGCAGGCCAAACGCCGGGCGTTCTGGGGGAAGCGCGGTGAGGCCACGCCGGCTGAATTCCGCCCGGTCGGAACCGGGCGGCTGACATTCGAGTGAGCGAGACTAGATCCCCTTGAGGCCTCAGACCTTCACATATTTGCGCCAGTCGTGCTCTTCCTTGAAGCCTAGGACATCGCGGATCTTGGCGTTGGAAAGCGGGGCTGCAAAGCCGTCGAGATCGCCCGTGATCGGCGTGTTCGGCGCCCATTTGGCCAGGAATTCGCGGGTGGGTACGGTCGCCGTAATCGTGTCGTTGACGGCGTTGAAGACCTGGAAGCCGAGGCCGTCCTTCGCCACGCAGAGGTCGACGATCTGGCCGAGGTCGCGGGCGTCGATATAGGACCAGGCATTGCGCTTGCGGCATGGCGGATCGGCAAGATAGCCGGGGAAAGCGGCGTAATCTTCGGGCGCGATGACATTGCCGATGCGGAGCGCATAGACGTCGATGCCGTAGCGCATGGCGAAGGCGCGCGCCGTCTTTTCGTTGACGACCTTGGAGAGGCCGTAGCTATCCATCGGGTCGGTGTCGTAGTCTTCGGTCAGCGGAAATTCGTGGTAGTCCTTGTCGCCTTCGGCAAAGCAGACGCCATAGGTGGTTTCCGACGAGGCGATGATCACCTTCCTGATGCCGAGCTTGGCGGCCGCCTCGATGACGTTGTAGGTCGAGACGGTGTTTTCGGCGAAGGTCTTGTTGTCGGGATGCATGAGGATGCGCGGGACGGCGGCGAAATGCACGACCGCATCGACCGGGTTCGGGCCGCCCGCCTCTTCATAACCGTCATAGCCGAAATGGCAGGACAGCGCGTTGAAGACTTCGCCCGGATCCGTGACGTCGGTGAGCAGCGTGTGCACGCCCGGCACGTCGAGCACGGCGCGGTCGACGTTGAGCACTTTGTGGCCCTTGTCCAGGAGGTAAGGCACGACATGGCGCCCCGCCTTGCCGCTGCCGCCGGTAAACACGATCCGCTTGCCCATGGTGATCCTCCTCAGAGATTGGTTGTCTGACGACCAGATAGCGCGGCGCGGGGAAAAGGGTAAGGGGGAAAGCGGTGTGTTCCGGCTTCAGGGAACCTCAGCCGCAGCCCCCGTGTTTATGCCGTCACACCCAACCCAGGAGAGATGCCGTGAAACTCGAGGATTTTGCAAACAGAGAGCCCAGGTTCATTCTGGAGGAGTTCTTTTCCGGCACGCTGCGCGGCTGGGGCGTGACCATCGGCCGGCTCGGCGGCTTCCAGAACCGCTTTACCATCGACGCCCGCGGGCGTTTCGACCCGGAGGCAAACGTCCTGTCTCTGACGGAGGACTATTTCTTCGATGACGGCCATTCCGACACCCTGACCTGGACGATCCTCAAGCGCGAGGAGAACCGCTACGAGGGGCGCGAAACCCTGATCGACGGCGTGGCCGAGGGCGAACAGGCAGGCTCTGCCTTCCGCTGGCAATATGCCCGCGACGTGCCGGATGCAGACGGTGCAAAGACCCGTTTCGGCTTCGACGACTGGTTCATCCTGCATGACGACAAACATATGAGCGTGCATGCGTCGCTAACGAAGCTCGGAGTGGAAGTCGCGACGATCGAGGCGTTTTACGAGCGGGTGGGCTGAGCGGAAGGATGGGGAATGGACGGCCGAACCGGTCTTGACGGCTTCGCGCGCCCTCCCCATCTCCGCTTCGACACCACAGGAGGATGACGATGGGACTGTTCGACGGATTGCTGGGCCATGGATCGAGCGTCGACCCGGGTGATCTCGCCAAACGCCTGGACGGCGTGTTGATCGACGGCGAGCAGGTTTCGCTTGCCTTCAAGGTCATCCGCGATGTCTTCGTCTTCACCGACAAGCGGCTGATCCTGATCGACGTGCAGGGCATCACCGGCTCCAAGGTGGATTATATGTCGGTGCCCTACCGGGCGATCACCCGCTTCTCCGTCGAAACCGCTGGCACCTTCGATCTCGACAGCGAGTTGAAGATCTGGGTTTCCGGCGCGCATGATCCAGTGACCAAGACCCTCAAGAAGGGCACGGATGTGCGCGGGATCCAGCGGGCGCTGGCGGCGGGGGTTTTGCGGTAGGGCTCTCGGGGTTAAGGGTCCGCCAGGCTCCGTTTCTTGGAGGCCTTTAGCTGGATGCGTGGTAGCGCGAAGGTCTATCAGCGCACCGGCAGCCACCATCGTTGTGGGTCCGTCTTGTTGGCGACGATGACAAGTGGCCTTGCCTCGATGTTTGCCTCCGGGACGAAGCCCAAGTCAAAACGGCTGTCCAGACTGTTGTCACGGTTGTCTCCCATGACAAAGTAGTGCCCGGCAGGAACCAGCCATTCGACCGTATCGTCACCCCTCGAGACGTCATTTGTCTCGATGATCGGATAGGCCAAACCGTCGGGAAGATGTTCCATGTAGAGCGTTTCGCCAGCCTCTAACGGGATGGTCGAATTCGCAAGCGGCTGGCGATCGACCATCGCGCCGTTCAGATACAGTCTTCCGCCACGCAGTTCGACCCGGTCCCCGGGCAGGCCGATGACGCGCTTGACATAGCTGGTCGTCGGATCCGGCGGATAGGCAAAGCTGATGATCTCGCCTCTCTGCGGCAAACGACCGCCCCAACGCGGCTCCGGTCCGAGCCCGAAGATGATGGAGTATCGGCCGAGCCCATATGTCAGCTTTTCCGCGAAGAAATAATCGCCGGACTGCAGCGCGGGTCGCATGGAACCGGACTGTATGGTGACGGGCTGGAGCAGAAGATTGCGCACGAGCAAAGCGAGAAGCAGTGGGGCCAGCCAGAAGAGCAGGATCCAGTTGTAGAACCGGGCGTACCAGGGATAGCGGGCGCGCGGCGGCTGGCGTGACGCCACGACATACACATGGACGCTTGCTGCGATGCGATAAACAACCACCACAAGAACCGACATCCAGAGCGGATAGTCGATCGCCTGGTAGGAAAGCACAAAAGGCAGCGCATAGGCGAGAAGGATGCCGATTGCGCCATAGATCAAACCCAGCCAGCCTCTTGCCAGATAGAACATCCCCAATGCGGGAGACAGAAGCAGGCTGATGAATGCCGCCCAGGCGGGATGGCGACTGCGGTAAGCTGCCAATAGACGCATGAAATTACCTTACGTGAAACTTGGACAGTGGCGCTGGAACCAGCGAAATGGATTTTTCTGTTATGTCTCCAAGAAACACCATGTTCCGCGGCGTGTCATCCTCCGAGATCGAACTTCAATTGGGCGTATCGGGCGCGCCTCCTGCGCGGCGTTGGCGGCGGGGTGTTAAGCCAGCTTGCACCGAAAACGCGCTCTCATGCTCAGAAATGCCCCTCACCCTGCCCTCTCCCCGCAGGCGGGGAGAGGGTGGAACAAGCTGTCTCGATCTCGGCCTTCTCCCCGCGTGCGGGGAGAAGGTGCCGGCAGGCGGATGAGGGGCTGTTGCCAGCCCCTCGAAATCACTTATGGTTGCATTTTCGCAGGGGAACTAGCCAGCGGAGCAATAACGGAAATCTGCCATGACAGTCAGAAGAGCCTATAAGTCGGACGCTTTCGAGGCTATCCACAGCGCCGTGACCGGCATGATGGATGCCGGAACGATCGACAAGCAGACGATGCGTCGCTTTGACGAGACATGTCTCGTGTCTCCCGATCCGATGCCCCCCGAAGCGATCAAGGCTCTGCGTGAGCGCAACCATGTGAGCCAGCCGGTCTTCGCCCGCTATCTCAACATCAGCCCCTCCACCGTGCAGAAATGGGAAAACGGCTCGAAACGTCCGAGCGGCCCGGCGTTGAAGCTTCTTGCGATCGTGGAGAAGCATGGGATCGGAATACTGGGGTGAGGTTCTGGCCACGAAGTTCACTCACACTTCGCGCGACGCTTTGCCTCGTCAAAGATATAGCGTCCTGAGGTTTCGTCGGCGCAAAGGTCAATCCATTCGTTGACACCCAGTCCAGACCATATCAGCAGCGCCACGAGGCCCAGGGCCACGACCAAAAACGTCCAGAGGACCAACTGCAAAACTCTCGACAACTTCCCTCTCCAGCCTTTCCAATATGCTCGCTTGGATAGTTGCCTTTCGAAGGCTATCCGCCACGCAACCTGCGTCAAGATCCCCCTCCCCCACACCCCCAAACTTCCCTCACTCCCGAATCAGTGATACCCCTCGGGCACTGCCGCCTGGCGTCTTGCGCCCGTGTTCTCAAGGTTTCGTCCCGCCCGTGTTTCGTGTTCCGCTCATCGTCGCCACTGCGCTGATCATCGCCTTTGCCGGCGGGATCCTGTCGGCGCTTTCGATGCTGAATGCGTCGGTTGGTTTCGGGGCTATCGAGGTGGCGGGATGGCGGGCGTTTCCGGCGGCGCAGACGGCTTCGGCGGATCCTTATGCCAAGGCGCATCGGGCAAAAGGCGGGCGGCTGCTTTATGGCTCGGCGGAAGGTTTGCAGTTTACTGCCGCGCGGGATGCCCAGGGGCTGACGCTGACGGGGACCTGTTCCTACCGCATGAGCGGGCGCACGCCCGCAACCCGGCTCTGGACGCTTTACGCGGCGGATGCCGATGGAAATCGGCTCAATGCTGGTGCCGAACTGCCGACAGCGAAGAATTCGCAGACGGTTCTGCGGCGTCGCGACGGGTCCTTTGACATCGTGATCTCGCGCACGGCAAAAGCCGGGAATTGGCTTGCCATCCCCGATGCCGGGGCCTTCCAGCTGGTGCTGACGCTGCTCGATACGCCGGCTGCGGCCTCCACGGGTCTGTCGGGGCTCTCCATGCCCGTGATCGAGCAGATTGGGTGCGGCCAATGAGCAAGTTTCTCTATGCCGTTCTGACCGGTCTTTTCGGCGCCGTGCTGCTGCACATCATCATCATTCTCGGCGTCCCGCATTTCACTGGTCGCGACGCCTATACCCGGGTGACGTCGGAAGGCGTGCCCTTCGTCTTCCATCCGCTTTCGGCAGCGCCGGATACGGCCGGGCTTTCCAGCCTCGATCCGTATCTCCGGGTCGCGGTCTGCCATTTCGACATCGAGCGTCAGCCGCTGTCGCTCGTGGCGCTGGGGGGCGGCGTGGATTTCTGGTCGGTCGCGCTTTACGACCGGGATGCCAATGAGGTGTTTTCGATGAACGATCGCACCTCGGTCGCGGGCGATCTCGATGTGCTGGTGGCAACACCGGTGCAGGTGGCGCAGCTTCGAAAGACGCCGATTGCGGCACTTGCCGAGACGATCCTTGTCGAGCATCCGGGAACGGAAGGCTATGTGGTGCTGAGGGTGCTTGCCCCGCAGGAAAGCTACGAGGCGGATGCGAAAGGCTTTCTGGCGGATGCCGAATGCCTGCCGTTCACCGGGCGCTGATCAAGGCTGGAGCTTAGTGTAGCGGCGCATCGGCGATGACGCTGCCGAGGCGGATGACCATCTTGCGATCGAAGAAATGCGGTCTCGCGAACATCCAGTCCAGCGCTTCCGTCGATGTCCAGGGGCGCTTGTAGGGCCGGACTGACGTCAGTGCCTCGAAGACATCGCAGACGGTGCTGAGCCGGACCGGCACACTTAGATCCTTCTGCTTCAGACCCAGGGGATAGCCGGAGCCATCGAGCGCTTCGTGATGCAGGCGGCAGATATCGAGGACGACGGGCGGCAGGTCCGGATAGGACTGGAGCAGCCGATACCCGGCTTCGGGATGATTGCGGATGACGATGCGTTCCTGATCGGTGAGCTTGCCGGGCTTGGTCAGGATCTCGCTTGGGATGAGCAGCTTGCCGATATCGTGCAGCATGCCGGCGACACCGAGGATGCCCGTGGTTTCTTCATCCATCTCGAGCGAGCGCGCCAGAAGCGTCATCATGCCGCTCACCGCCAGCGAATGCACATAGGTCGTTTCGTCCTTGCTCTTCAGCCGTGTGACTTCGAGCGCAACGACCGTGCTATCGGACCAAATGCCGGCATTGTTTTCCGCGGCCTGGGTCAGATGCGCCATATCGACGGAGCGGCCGGCGACGAGATCGCCGAGGCTGGTCTTCAGCGCCTTGGCCGATTGGGAGATTTCGTTGCGGACCTCGGCACGGGCCCGATCGGACTTCGATTTTGATGGTCGAGCCTCGGGAGCGCGGCCGTCCGGATCGAGGCCCAGCAGCACATTGATCGACACCTCGACGGCAGAGGTTGCCATGATGTCGTTCAGCTCGGCATCGGTCTTGATGAGAAAACGGCGTTGTGCAAATTCCCGGCTGGGACAGGCAACGCTCTCAACGAACATGCCCTTGCGGATGCGGTCCTTGGCAATCTTCACCAGCATTTAGGTCAGCGGGGCTCCGCGGGATACAGGACCTGAAGCAGGGCCTGGAGGCATTGCAGCGACATACCGCAATTTCTTTGTTTATTGTATGTTATAAAAGTAATTGATACTCCGTGAATGACTTCGACGACGTCCAAAGATTGTGCTGAACGCGGGCGAGACAACCGGATTCTGCTGCGATGAGGTATGGCACGCCAAGCCTTTGACACGCGCGCGGTCTTGCTTGATCCCGCAGACGGACAGGGGTCAGACAGCGCTCGGAGCGGCATCCCAACTCTTCAGTAGGGCCGGCGTCCGGGGCCGAATAAGGGGCCTTGCGGGGCAGGCAATGCCGGCAGGGTCGGCAGTTCCACCCGTGGCCAGATGGCGTTGGGGTCCAGCCGCTCGTAGCGAATGCCGGTGAAGAAGAGGATCTCAGCCTTGTGGCCGCCCGTGCGGACCGTGCGGCGCGCGAGGTTCAGCCGGTCCGAAATCCTGATGATATCCGCCATGCTCGTCTCCTTTCGAGAAGAAAGATCGAGAGGGTCGAGAGGGTCATCTCGCCCTGCCCTCCACTTACGAGGGCCGGCACAATCCGGTTCATGCTGCGGAAAGTCTCACACGCACCGGGTCATCTGCGCCTTTCTCCGACGCGTTCCCCCTGTCGCGGTTCACCCCACGAAACGGGGTACGCATATGCCTAATATCGGAAACATGCGGCGAATCGTCTGTCTTGGCCATCCGCCTGTGCACAAGAAGCCATAGGTTAGTTAACAGCTTGCTAACAAATTCGTTCTAATCTGGCGCACATCTGTATTGCGTTGGAGTGGGTAGTCGTGAGCGAACAGTTCAGGGAGCTTGAGAGGCCGGCCGGCGCGCGGAACAAGGATGTCGTTCTGATGGCCACGGTCACGAGTTTCCAGGCGCTCTCCTTCCCCGGCAAGTCGGAGCTCCGACAATTTGCCGAGCTGTTCCAGCCGCTGTTTGCAGGGTCGTCCATGGAAGCCCGGCGCGAGGCCGTGGCGGCTCTTTCGCAGAGCCCGAGCCTGCCGCTTTCGGTCGCGGCCTTCATCGCCTCACAGCCCATTTCGATCGCCGCACCCTTCCTTGCTGCCTCGCCTGCGCTCTCGGACGACATGCTGATCATGATTGCCCGCACGCAAGGCGCCGATCATGCCCGCGCGATCGTCAAGCGTGAGCGGTTGTCGCCGACCGTGATCGATGCGCTGGTGTCGTTGCGCCATGCGCTGCCGCCGCGCCCGGAAAAGGCAAAGGCGGAAGAGGTCAAGGTCGAGCCACCGCAAAAGACTGCCCCGTCGAGCTTCGACAAGGTGATGGCGGATCTCGAGATGAGTGATCTGTCGGGTGCGTTTGCCCCCCAGAAGACCGTACCAGAGCCTGTGGCGCGGGAAGAGGCGCTGCGCCAGACCATCAAGCGCATGGCCGCTCAGCAACGCCCGGCGGCCAGCGACCGGCTTGGTCGTCGCCAGGCGACGCCGGTGCAGACGGCGCTTCTCGTTCGCTTTGCGCGGGCCCATGACGGCGGCTTCTTTGCCGCGACGCTGGCCGACATGCTGTCCTCCAGCCGTTGGCTTGCCGAGCGCATCCTGCTCGACATTTCCGGCCGGCAGCTTGCCACGACGCTTTCAGGCGTTGCCATGGACGAACGCGAGGCGATCTTCATCCTCGAACACATCTATCCGCATCTCGCACGGCGGGAGAATGATGCGAGCCGGGCGGAAAACCTGCTGTTCAGCCTGGATCCGGATCAGGCCGAGGCCCGGATCGATAGCTGGGTCCGCGCCGACCGCTACACCTTTGCTGGCGAGGAACTGCCGGTCGAGCCGCGCGATGCCGGCGGGCGCGAGACGGCCTCAGCCGTCACCCCGCTTGCTGCGGCCAACCAGGTCTCGCCCAAGCGCCAGCCGGTGGGCGACGAGCATGGGCGCCAGGTGCTGCGCGCGCGCAAGCGGTAAGGCACAGGCTTCAGGCAGTCGAGCGATGGTGGTCGACCTGGGCCGCTGTCGGCGCGGTGGCCACCCCACCCCGGCGCTTTGCGCCAACCCTCCCCCTCAAGGGGAGGGTGCATGCGATGGCCGACGCGGCCGTCAATCCTGCTGATCTGTCAGGGTGATGTAGGTCCCGAGATCCTCCACCTCGATTTCAACCAGCCAGAGATCACTGTCGAATTTCTGCTCGCGGGCAATCAGCGCCTCGACGGCCTCGGGTTCGGAGCGCGTCAGGCGCGGCTCGAAGATGCGGTCGTCGCGATCCCCCTCGCCGATCATGGCCTGCGGTGCTGGGCCATACAGCGTCTCCAGGCCATCGCGAAAGCGCTGGCGCACGAAGATGGCACCCGATGCTTCCGAGCCCTTGGCGACGATCGCCGCATAGCCGCCGTCAGAGAAGACGCGGCGGGTGAGTGCGGAGACGAAGATGTCGGAGCGGATGCGCATTGGGACGTTCTAGGGGAATGCGGGGGTGGCGTCGAGGGTGGGAAGGGGTGTTCAAAGCGCCGACATCGCAGCCGCAGTTCGCCTTTTACTCGGCCGCGTCGCGCACACGCATTTCAAGAAAAGATCGGGCAACCGCATCCGGCATGCCTGATGTGAAGGTGAGAAGCACCTCCGATGAGATCTGGCCTGCGCGTCTCATGACATCCGCGGGCTGGAGAAAGTCCCAGACCCTCGCATTGCTGAGCTGTAGACCGACGACGTAGAGCCGATCAGAATCCACACCGCCATCTGGGGCCGCACTCGCCAGATAACTGGCTAGACTCGCAAGGACTTCCTCCGCGTAGTCCGGATCGGCCAGGTTCTCATGCAACTTCCGGAGAAGGGAAGGACGCATGTTCGCGATGTCAACCATAACTACCCTGTCAGTATCGAGGTGTCTGGAAGTCTAGCCAGAAATGTAGGCCATTCTCTGCGAATTTACTAGCGACAGCCTGAAGATGCTCAATGCGTTGCCCGGGTCGCAAACCATATCGTCCGGAAGCGTTGGTGAGACAGAAGGTCCGACCGCTGCCATCCGGATCATCCGGATCTAAAACCAGCTCTCCGCCGATGCGGGCCAGCTTGAGTTGATCGCCGATCAGTGTCGGGTGTCCCAGCTTCTGCAAGTTGAGCGGACGGGCTTGGACTGACTTTGGAAGGATGCCAATGGTTGCGCCGCTTCCATCAATGACTTCCTCAACGGAAAACCACAGGTCACCGTCTTCGTCGACAATCCAAAGCAAATGGAAGATCTCTGGGAATAGGTTACTGAGGTGCAGATCTGATAGCTGCGCAAGATATTCCGCGAGGCCTACAGCAGATCTCTGGTCGAGCTTCTGACGGCTTCGCGGAGAGAAGGACATCTCGTGGGGCTGGATACCGTTTCCACCGGCAGGAAGAGCGGGCCCAAAAAGCATGTCGAGCCTTCCGCGCTCATCATCACTCCGCGACATCGCCAAGCTCCAACAGTCTCGCGGGCGCAATGTCTCACAACCCAGGGATGTAGGCAACTTATCCGAATTGCGCAAACGCGGACATACGGCACATGACACAAGGCGTGAAGCCAAGCCTCACACCTTCACGGCCAGTCGCAACCCGCCCCAATGGCGCCCTGCCACGAAGATCGGGGCGGAGATGTCTTTCATCAGGACAAAATTGCCGCCGCCCATGTCGCGGCGGTAGGTCTGGACGAGGAAGGGGGCGGTGGAGCGGCCGGCGGCGAGGCCGACGCGGTCGTTGAAGATGCGGCGGTTGCGGCAGTTGGCCGTATTCCAGACCGTGTCGCCCGGGCGCTGCGGCGCGGAGAACTTCTTGTTGTGGGTCGGCAGGTAGCCGTTTTCGTCGATGGCGGCGCAGAAGCCGATGCGGTCTGACGAGGCCGCAATCGGTTCGATGATGGCGGGCAGAACCTGATCGGTGAAATCGGTGAAGGCCGTCATCATCTGCACCGGATCGGTGCCGGGGATCGGGCGGTAGTTGCGATCGAAGAGGTCGCTGGTTCTGATGCGGCCGCTGTCGATCGCCTGCTGGAAGACCTGGGCAATGCGGGCGGCGACATCAACGGCGGTGTCGATCCAGTCGCTGTCGGCGGTGCGGATGCCGGCACTTGCGGTCAGCTGGATCAGGGTTTCGGAGAGCGCCACGACCTTGTCGACGCGGCCAGCGGTTTGCTGCAAGTGGTGGTCGGACTGGCGGACTTCCGCGGACATGTCGCTCAAGGTGGCGACGAATTCCGAGCACTGGCGGTCAACCTGGTCGGTCGTCTGGGCCATGGCCGAGGAACCGTCGAGAATGCGGGTGATGACCTGCTCCATGGCGGAGAAGGAATTGTTCATGGCCTGCGAGGTCTCGCGCACGTCGCGGGCGCTGGCGGTGGCACCCCGGCCGGCATCGGTCAGGCGAACGATCTTGACGCGAATCTGATTGAGGGTTTCCTGGATGGCGCCGGTGGCCTGGGAGGTCTGAAGTGCCAGCGCGCGCACTTCTGCGGCGACGACGGCGAAGCCCTTGCCGGCTTCCCCTGCCCTTGCCGCCTCGATGGCGGCATTCAAGGCGAGAAGGTTGGTCTGGCGGGCGATCGTGCCGATCTCCTCGGCGACCTTGTCGACCTCGGCGAGCGACTGGGAGAAGCTGCCGATCTCGGTGCCGATCTCTTCCGACGTCGAGACCATGTGGTCGATCTTGTCGACGGCGCCGGTCAGGCGCGTGGCGCTGTCGGTCAGCATGCGGCGCGCTTCGCCGGCCGTCTGGTCGGTCTCGCGAAGGGTGGAGGCTACGTCCCTATTGGTTTCGGCGATGGACAGCGCTGTCCGGGTGATGCCGTCGAAGGTGACCGCATGGCGCTTGGAAATGCCGGCGACATCCTGAATGGCGCCGGCGATATCGACGAGGTCGACGCCGAGGGTGGAGGCTTCTTCGGCCAGGCGCAGGACAATGCCCCGCAGTGTGGCGGCGTCTGCCTCCGGGCGCGGTGCTGTCACCGGCTCCCCGGAATGCCCGTCGTCGTCAAGGTGCGCGATCATCGCAGCTGTCATGGTTCATCCTCCTCCAATCGGAGAAGGATAGCATTCGTATGATTAATGAGAACTTACTTTAGGGACTGTGAAAATTCGCTTAGACAAAAGGCTCAGAGAGCCCCGATGTCCCTGAGCTTCTTGAGCACTGCGGCACTCGGCTCACCGGTCTCGGGCAGCTGGTAATGGCGCTCGAAGCGGCGGATGGCGGCGCGGGTATCCTCGCCGGGAACACCGTCGATGGTGACGTTCTTGTAGGCCATGTTGGAGAGGCCGCGCTGGATTTCCATGACGAGACCGGGATCGAAATTGGCCTGCTGCACCGGCGGTGGGGCGGCCGCTTCGACAGCGCGTGGCGGCAAGGCCTGGACGGGTACGACCGGACGGCGGGGCGCAGTGACGACCTGGGTTTCGGCGCGGCGGATGGCGGCAGCGACGGGATCTTCACCGCTGGTATTGACGTCCATCACCGGGCGCTGGGCGGGTACGGCGGCGGTGACGCCTCGGTCGAGGGTGAGCGCTGCCAGAAGCTCGGGGGTCACGAGGCCGTTTGCCTCCATGCCGACGGTCTTCTGGAAGACGGCAATCGCCGTTTCGGTGCGCGGGCCGATCACGCCATCGGCTTCGCCGTCATAGAGGCCACGGCGCAAAAGCTCGGCCTGGACCTGACGGATGAGGTCTGCGGTCTTTTCGGCGTTGGCGGGCAGGCTTGCGGGCAGTGCGGCAAGCGTCTCGGCTGCCGGCGCGGGTGCAGCCGGATCGGCAGCGGGCGTTGCCTCGGCATCCGGCTTCTCACGCTCGATGCGGAAGGTGGTGACGGTCTCCGGATCGCGCTCGCTCAGGAGCGGTGCGCGCGGCACGCCGGCAAGTGCGGTGAAATCCTCGGCGTTGCGGGTGCGCAGGAAGGGCGACGGATGCTGGCCGGGTTGATACCAGAGAGCATTGGCGGCGATGGTGCCGAAGACGAGGGTAAAGCAGAATGCGCCGCCGACGGCGCGCGGATGGCGCCCGGCCAGGCGCACAAGTGCGCCTGCGCCCTTCGACAGAACGAAGAGGGCCTTGTTGCCCGCCTTCTTCTCAGGCGATTTTCGCTTTCGCTTCGTCATGCCCCGGTGCTTTCCCACCCCTCTTGCGATCTGCTCCCGTCTCGGCCAGGCGCGGCGGGAATTCGACCATGTTCGTTTCACAGGCAGCCCTGGCGCCAGAGCCGTCGACCGGCAGCGTCACCATGACCACGGTGCCCTCGCCCGGACGGCTTTCGATCCGGAAGCTGCCGCCGTGGAGGGCCGTCAATCCCTTTACCAGCGAAAGCCCCAGGCCGGAACCCTCGTAGTTGCGATTGAGATCGTTCTGCACTTGTGCGAAGGGGCGGCCGAGCAGCGCCATCTTCTCGGGTGCGATGCCGATGCCCGTATCGCTGATGCTGATGGTCACCTCGTTGCCGCTTCTGATAGCGTCAATGGTGACGGCACCGCCGGCATCGGTAAACTTGATGGCGTTGCCGACAAGATTGATGACGATCTGGCGCAGCGCCCGGCCATCGGCCGTGACCTCGCCGAGGCCCTTGGGCAGGCGGCTCGTCAGTTTCAGCCCCTTGGTTTGGGCCTGCAGCGAGAGCATGCGTTCGCATTCCGTCAGGGTGTCGGCGAGATCGAAATCCTCAAGCATGAGTTCGTAGCGGCCGGCTTCGATCTTCGACATGTCGAGCATGGTGTTGACGACAGACAGGAGATGGGCGCCCGACTGGCGGATCAGCTGGACATATTCGCGCTGGCGATCATTCTCGAGCTTGCCGAAATACTCGCCGATGAGGATGTCGGAAAAGCCGAGAATGGCATTGAGCGGCGTGCGCATCTCGTGGCTCACGGCGGCGAGAAAGCGGCTCTTGATCTCGTGGGCGGCACTTGCCTCTTCTTCCTTGCGCACGACTACATCGCGCATCGCCATTTCACCCTCGATGTCGAGCATCTGGGCACGGACCGAGGCGAGCGTGCCGTCTTCGGCGCGCACGGCGGTCATGTCGAGGCGGACGTTGAGGAACTGGGCCTGATCGAGGCCGATCACCGGGCGGTCGAGGCGCAGATCGGTGACGACCACATCGGCGCCGAGGCGCAGCTCATCGAGCGCCTGGACGAAGGCCAGACGGTCGGAGACATGCACCTGCTCGACGAAAGGACGCGACAGAGGCTCGCGCAGGAAGGACAGGAACATCTGGCGATCGCGGCCGCCGGCCTGGCGGACGACACCCGTGGCGTCGAGGGCCAGGAACAGGCCCGGGCAATACTCGTAGGGATCACCGGCTGCATCGTCAGCCAGCAGGGGACGCGCCTCTGCGCTATCGGCGCCCAGGCGGCGACCGGCAACAAGGGCGACGGCTGCGAGCAGATAGATGGCGGTGGCAAGGGCAAAGCCGATCGGCAGGCCGGTTGCTGCGCCAAAGAAGAGCGTGAGGCCGACGGGCACGGCAATGAAAGCCGGCGACAGGGCGAATGTCAGCTTGCGCAGGGCTGCGATCTCGGCCCGTTCGGCCGGACGGCCAGCGGAATGACGCGACAGGAGCCGGGCCAGCAGCCCGTCCGTCGTTCTCGTCAGTCCATCCGACATTTTACGCAATACAACCACGCCAGAAATCCGCGACCGGTTCATCTGATTTATCGCCAGACGATAGGCCGGACGCGCTTAAGGAATAGATAAGGCAGAGCCCCGGATGGGGCCTTCAGAGGCCGATCTGATCCGAAACAGGACAGGAGAATGATGCTTTCAGCAACATGGTTAATGGGGCGTAAGCGCTGAAATCATTCAACTTTTCAGAAGGTCGTTAAGACTTGTGGTCGGCGATGCCGGCGAGAAGCGGTGGATTGTCGGGTCGCCGCCACATTTATGCTTAACGCCAACGGCTAAACTTTTAGACATGCGTCCCGAAACGGCGAGATCACTCAAATTTTAGTCAAAATCGCATCAAAACCGAGCGGCTTTCGAAAAGCGATTTTGGCGAATCAAACCTAGGGTCGTATCCATGAGTTCGGGGAGAAACCCGGACCGTTCCGGCAAAGACCGGCAACAGGGATTTGGTGAAGACCATGTGGTTTCTGATCAAGGGAACTTTCTATTGCACCGCGACGCTGGTCGCACTGTCCTTCCTCGCGGCACCGCCGGCCGAGGAGCGCGATGGCGCCGGCTTCGACATGGGTGCAGCCATGACCGCGGCGAGCGGTGCCTATGAGTATGTGACGTCGCTTTGCGTCGAGAAGCCTGAGGTTTGCGAAAAGGGTGCCGAGACATTCCAGGCACTCGGCCAGCGGGCTCGCGAAGGGGCCCTTGTCGCCTATCAGCTGCTCGACAAGCAGTTCACGGACGACGGCGCGACTGCCGTTGCGGACGAGAGTGTTGCGCCGAAGCGCGGCGTCGTCGAGATCGTCCAGCCGGCCGTCGCGACACCTGAGATCGCCAATGTCGAGGCCGAGGCGCCTGTCATCACCGGCACGGTGACACCGACCGAGCGGCCGCGGCACCTGCCGAAACCCTACCAGCCGCCGAAGCCCTGAGGGCTCAAGCGCTTCCTTCGATTGCCGTTGCGCAATCACCTAAGAATTCCGGGGCGGTTGCCCGCCCCTTCTCCACTTGCAACCGGCCCTGCCATGGACCGGATGCCTGTCTGCCTGTCCCTGACTGAATTCGGCATTTGCCGGGCCGCGTAGCGCAAGCTGCGCGGCTTTTCTTTTTGTGGGTGCGAGGTAAGGGGCTTGAGGCTGTTGAGATGGACAATGATTTGTCTTACATTGTCTTTCACACAGCAGGAGCATGCCATGGCCGAGGTAAAGCAAACAGAGTCCGTCACGCTGCGGATACCGTCTGACATCCTCTCCGACATCGATCGGATTGCAGAGGCTACGGAGCGCTCCCGGAGTTACATCATTCTTCGCGCCTTGAAGGGTTACCTTCTTCATGAGGGGGCCGATGTGCTCGCGGCCATGGAAGGGCGCACACAGCTGGGCGCGGGCGAGCATGAGGACTTCGATGCCGTGCTCGCCGAAATGGACCGTATCATCGCCGGTAAGGTGGCATGATCTCCATCCGGCTTTCCCGCAAGGCCGCAGACTATGTAAGGCGCGAGAGCACCTATCTCAGAGAGCGAAGCCCCTCCGCCGCAAAGGCTTTCGTCCAGTCGATGAAGCGGGCACGCACGCTCCTGCAGGACTTTCCGGATGCCGGCAACACTATGCACGGGCTCCAGATCGCGGGCTTTCGCACCCTCGTCGTGGGCGAATACCTGCTCGACTATCGATTTCGAGACGCTGTTATCGAGATCGTGGCGATACGCCATGGACGTATGCAGATAGCCATGCCTGAGATCGATGATCCGGACACGCTAGCGGACAAGTGACGTCTCAGTCTGTGTTGGACTGACCATCGACAGGTTTCCTTGCCGCAGGCGGTTCAAAAGCTTGTGGGTCTGGCCTATATCGGTCCGACGAAACGTATCGGTGGGCAGCATGGCGACTTTGGACGAAATGATCGACGACTTCGGCTTCCTGGATGATTGGGAGGACCGGATGCGGTACGTGATCGAGCTCGGCAAGGCGCTGCCCGACCTGCCGGATGCGGACAAGACGGCCGAGAACAAGGTGCAGGGCTGTGCAAGCCAGGTCTGGCTCTCGGTCTCCTCCGGCGAAGGTCCCGATCCCGTGATGCGTTTTCGCGGCGACAGCGATGCCTTCATCGTGCGGGGGCTCGTGGCCATCGTGCTGGAAGCTTACTCGAACAAGAAGGCCTCCGACGTGGTCGCCTTCGACGCGCTCGACCTGTTCAAGCAGATCGGACTTCTCGAACACCTGACCGCCCAGCGGGCCAATGGCCTGCGCTCGATGATCCAGCGCATCCGCGAAGAGGCAGCCCGCCGGCTGGTGTGACGTTGCGGCTTGACTGATATCTCATGTGATATCACAATCCGTAAATGATCGTCGTCGATGCGAACATCGTGCTTTCAGGTCTGCGCTCCTCGCTCGGGGCGTCGCATGTGGTGCTTCGCGCCATGATCAAGGGCGAAATCGCATTTGCAATCTCGCCCGCTGTGGCTTTCGAATACGAAGACGTTCTCACGCGTCCGGGCATTTTGGGCGCGCATTCGACAATTACAGCGAGGGATATCGATACGGTGCTGAATGCCTTGCTGAGGCAGGCAGAGCTAATCTCGCCCCGGATACGCTATCGACCTTTTCTCGATGATCCGAAGGACGATCTTTACATCGAATGCGCATTGAACGCGGGTGCCAACAGGATTGTCAGCAACGACAAACATTTCCGACATCCGGCCGTTGCCGGCTTTGGAATCCTCGTCTGCCGTGCCGCGGACATCGCATCGGAACTGCGAAGGAGACATCAGATATGAGCAGCTATCCGCTTCGCTTGCCGGACCATGTGTTGGAAGAGGCACGTCAAGCCGCGGCAGAGGACAATGTTTCTTTGAACCAACTCCTCTCCAGCCTGATCGCAGACGGCATCGGCCATCGGCGTGCAATTCTTGCGCTACGTCGACGGGCCGAGGATGGCGATCAAGGAGCAGCGCTTTCCGTGCTCGACAAGGTGCCGGCCAATGTGCCCGATCCCGGAGATGCTCTGCTCTGAGCGTGGGGCCGAGCCAGACTACCCGATACGTGGCCGGAAATCGTCGTCGCCCCAGTGGCGCGGCCGGGCGTTTGGCGGCGGGGGCGCGTAGTGGCGGGCGAGTGCGAGAAGGGCTGCGCGCAGCATCAGCTTGGCGGAGCGGGCCGGCCATTGGCGTTCGCGCTCGACGGTTTCCAGGCCCTTGCCGAAGCAGCAGATGTCGAGCGCCACGCCTGACAGTTCCGGTCCCATGGCATCCAGAGCGCGATTGATGCGGGTTCTCGCGGCGATCCTGTTGTCGGCGAGTTCGACGGCTGGGGGCGGTGCGCCCTTGGCCCGGGCAGAGAGACGCGGCTGCCAGCTGGCGGTGATCCTGGGCTGGAGGCCGGCAAAGTCGAAATCGGCGGCGAGCCGTTCGCCGGCTGCCAGCGCATCCTTCGACAGGAAGGGCCGGCCGTCCTTTTCCTTCAGGCGCAGCAGCGGGAAGAGTGGCGATTCCTGCAGGTTGCGGCGCACCGGCTGCCGGCCTTCGGGCGTGACCAGCGTCTCGACCTCGATTGCGCGATGCTGGGTGGCGTGGGCCTCGTCGGGCATATCGCAGAGGTCCCGGCGCAGCCAGGCGGCCGTCTCGGCGGTCGCGGTGTAACCTTCGGCGGATGGTGTCAGCAGGCCCTCGGAGATCAGGCGGGCGAGAAGATCTTCTGTCGGCTGGTCGCCTGTCGGATCTTGCATCGCCGCCGGCTCGATCGGGCCTGACAGCGCGCGTCGGAGGATCTGGCGGATCTGCTTGCGCTCGGTGCGCGTCACTGTGGAGGCAAGGACGCCGGCTGAGGACATGGCGGGAGATGCGGGCGCTCGGCCTCGATCCACGGCAGTATGGCTGCCGGCCAGGTTGCCCGTTTCGATGCGGTTTTCGTTGATCTGGCTGTTCTTGTTGGTCATCGCTTCCCCCTCCCCTTCACACAGGCCGGCCGGCGAGCAGATGGACAGCGCTTGCCATGCGCTCGACGATGGCGACGAAGGTGTCGTAGGCGCGGTCGTCGCGGCGGTCTTCGACCATGCGGCAGGCGTGCCTAACCGTGGAGCGATCACGGCCAAAGGCATGCGCGACCTCTCCCATCGGCATGGAGTAAGCGACGTGGCAGACATACATGGCCACCTGCCGGACATGGCTGGTGGCGCGGCGGCCGGGATCCTGGTCGTGTTCGAGGCCGGTCGCGCGCAGCAGCTCCTCCGTCAACTGGCGGACGATCATGCAGAGCAGACGCCGTTCGGGGGTGAGCGGGCGGATACCGTCAGGGTCGAGTTCATCCAAGGCGATGTCTGCCGGGTCCCATTCGACGGCGTTCGCTGCAGAGAGGGCTCCGGGTGACAAAGGGGGAGATTGGGGATCGATGGCCATAGCTCACCTCGTAATAGGATATTCTTCCTATTCAAGCTAGCAAGTCTGGCGGGTTTGAGAACCCCATGATTTTAGGGTAATGGCAATTTCTTGAGGAGTCGCGGTCAATCTGCGCAGGGGACAAAGGAGATGTAGGTATATTTTCCTTGCGCCAGATATGACAAAGGCCGGTCAAAGACCGGCCCATATCGAGATCGCCGTCTTGACGGCAGAGGGCTTACTTGGCGCGCTTGCGGCGCTGGCCGAGGCCCATTTCCTTGGCGAGGCGCGAGCGCGCTTCGGCATAGGCCGGAGCAACCATCGGATAGTCGGCCGGCAGGCCCCACTTCTCGCGATATTCTTCCGGGGTCATGTTGTAATGGGTCATCAGGTGGCGCTTCAGCGACTTGAACTTCTGACCATCCTCGAGGCAGATCAGATAGTCGTCCTCGATCGACTTGCGGATCGGAACCGGCGGCTTCGGCTTTTCAACAACAGCCGGCACCGGGGTCGGCGAGGCAGTGTTGTTCAAGGCCTGATGGACGTCGGCGATCAAGTTTGTCAGATCGCTGACCTGGACCATGTGGTTGCTGACATAGGCCGCGACGATGTCGGCTGTCAGTTCCACGAGCAGCTGCTGGCTCGGTCCCTGCTGTACTTCACTCATTCACTTCTCCTGTTCTCATCCTGCGAGGATCCGCCGTCCCTCGTAGACAACATTCCACTTTCCTGCCCAACTGCTTACGCAGACAGACAAGATCAAACTCAGCCCCACAAAGATCACCAATCGTTCCGGCACGGTCCCCAAACCGTCCGTTTTTCTGTTCGCCGGCTTTGGAGAAGATCAGCTGAGTTTCGGCACTAAAACCGGCAACTCAACTTCGCCAACAGACCGGGAACGCAACAGGTCAGCGCCCTTGAGAGTGAATTAACATCCCGAGCGCAAATGTCCACCAGTTATTTCTACTAGATTTGACGGGTATAAATCTTTTTTATTAGACGTTGGTCCATGTTTGCAGTTCAATCAGACAGTTCCGATTTCAGAAAACACGCGAACTCAACCAGCAATACCCAATAATGATTATCTAATCATATCATCACGTGCCGATTTCGACCAAAGCCTGTATCCAACCTTGTGGGCGGAGCGGGCGAGAAGATGCGCGGAGATGGGTGCTGTCAAGATAAAGAAGACAATACCGGCCAGCGCACGGCCAAAGGTCGCGATATCTGCGGCGTGCAGACCGACGGCGAGGAGCAGAAGACCGGAGCCGACAGTGCCTGCCTTTGAGGCCGCATGCATGCGCGTGTAAAGGTCCGGCAGGCGGTTGAGACCGATCGCGGCGACCAGGGAAAACAGGGCGCCGCCGATCATCAGAACAGCGATGGCGATGGCTGCGAGGAGCGAGATCATTTGGCCTCCTTGCCGAGCGACTTGCCCGATTTTACTGCTTTGGTCTTTGCGGCGGCTTTCGACGTACCCTTTGTCGGTGCAGCCTTGGATACTGGAGGGCCGGCCTGGACCTCCTCCCCTTCTCCGACATAGCCACGCGCCAGGATGAAGCGGGCGAAGGCGACAGTCGCCAGGAAGCCGACGAGGCCAAGCGCAATGGCGATGTCGATGTAGAGCGTATAGCCGGTTCTAAGCGCAATGACGGCGATGAAGCCGATGACGATGCCGACCAGCATGTCGAGTGCGATGATGCGATCCGGCAGGGTCGGGCCGATCACGGCGCGATAGACGGTAAGCAACAGGGCGACGACGAGGATCGCAATGGCAGTGACGGAGGCGTATTCGACGATGAGTTCAGGGGTCATCAGGCAAAGGCCTCCATGATCTTCTTCTCGAAGCCTTCGGCGATGTCACGACGGGCGGCCTCGACGTCCGAGCAGTCGAGGGCGTGGACATAGAGCGTCTGGCGATCCTCGGAGACATCGACCGAGAGTGTGCCTGGTGTCAGCGTGATCAGATTGGCGAGCAGCGAAATTTCCCAGTCGCTCTTGACCGTCAGTGGATAGGCGAAGATGCCGGGCTTCAGATCCATGTTCGGGCTGAGCACGAGCGTTGCGACCTTCCAGGCGGACTTGGCAAGCTCGACCAGGAAGAGCAGGACGAGCGACAGGATGCGCCGCGCGCGGCTGGTATAGCCGGCGCCGACGAAGCGCTCGCGCAGCAGATAGAGCGTCAGCAGAGACAGGACGAAGCCGAAGATCAGGTTGAGGAGCGTGAAGCTGCCCGACACGGTGGCCCAGATCACCGCCATCAGGATGCTGATTGCATAAAGGCTCATCGGGCACCTCCTTCAGGGAAGACCGAGCGGATGTAGGTCGTCGGATCGAGCAGGCCGGACGCGGCATCCTGGGTGAGGACGATCAGGCTATCCGGGAAAAGGCCGAACCAGACCACGAAGCCGGTGAGGATGAGGATCGGCGCCATGCGCCATCGCTGAGCGCCGACACCGATTGCGGGCGCCGATGTCGCGGCCACATTCCCCTCGACCGCCACAGGGCGCCAGAAGGAGAAGAGGAAGACGCGGCCGAAGGCGATCGTCGTCAGGAAGCCGGAGATCAGTACGGAAGCCGCAAGCCACCAGGCGCCGATGTCGATGGATGCCTTGACCAGCAGCGCCTTCGGCCAGAAGCCCGAGAATGGCGGCAGGCCACTTGCGGCAAAGAACAGGGCAAGCGTTACGGCACTGAAGACGGGGGCAATCGTCCAGAGACCGGCGACCCGATCGAGACGGTAATGGCCACCGATACGGGCGATCTCGCCGCCGACGAGGTAAAGGGCCGTCATCAGCAGGATCGAATGCAGGGCGTAGAAGATCGCCGCACCAACCGCGAGATTGCTGCCGATCGCAATACCGACCATCATGTTGCCGATGCCGGCCACCACAACGAAGCCGAGGAAGCGGCGGATGTCGTTCTGGGCGAGCGCACCCATGGCGCCGAGCAGCATGGTGAGGGCGGCGACCACGGCGATGACGAGGCTCAGCGCCTCACGCTCAACCGGGAACAGCATGACCACGACGCGCAGCAGCGCATAGACGCCAACCTTGGTGAGCAGGCCGGCGAACAGGGCCGACACGACGACGCGTGGCGTGTGATAGGAGGCCGGCAGCCAGAAATTGACCGGGAAGGCTGCGGCCTTCATGGAGAAGGCAAGAACGAAGAGCGCCGTCAGTGTCATCAGCGGCGCGGTGTCGGCATAGTCCCGGACCTTCATGGCGATGTCGGCCATGTTGAGCGTGCCGAAGATGGCATAGAGATAGCCGACCGTGATCAGGAAGAGCGTCGTCGCCATCAGGTTGAGGACGGCATATTTTAGCGCACCGTCGATCTGCTCGCGCTCGGATCCGAGGATCAGGAGGCCGAAGGACGAGATCAGCAGGACTTCGAACCAGACATAGAGGTTGAAGATATCGCCGGTGAGAAACGCACCGCAGACGCCGGCCATCAGCAGCATCAGGAGCGGATAGAAGCCGTAGCGGCGGCCGCTGGTACTGATCTCGACATGGGCATAAAGCGCGCCGCAGAAGGCAACGATGGCGGCCGCTAGCGCCATCAGCGCGCCGGTCAGATCGACCGTGATCGCGATTCCGAAGGGCGGCAGCCAGCGGCCCATCATCATCGTGATCGGGCCATCGGCCATGACCTGCATCAGCAGCAGCACATTGTTGAGGACGAGCAGTGCCAGACCGGCCAGCGCCACCGGCGGATGCCAGTGGGTGCGATGGCGGATCATCATCAGGATGGCACCGACGGCGATGCAGAGCGCCATGGGGGTGACCGCCAGCCAGTGGGCAGCCGTCATCGGCTCCATCACATAGGCGCTAGCGTAATCGGCAGGTGTCGTTGTGGGGGCAGCCATGAGGTCCTCGTGTCTCCTGCTCAGTAGCCGCTCGGCGGCAACGGATCGTCCAGCGGCTCGGCGACGCGCATTTCACCCGTGTCGTCGGTGCCGAGGTCCTGATAGGCGCGGTAGGTGAGCACCAGCAGGAAGCAGAAGAAGGAGAAGGAAATAACGATCGCCGTCAGGATGAGAGCCTGCGGCAGCGGATTGGCAGTGCCGGCCGGCAGCACGTCGACCCCACCGGGGATGATCGGCGGGATGGCAGGCGTCAGGCGGCCGGCTGTGAAGAGCAGCATGTTGACGGCATTGCCGAGCAGGACGATGCCGAGCAGGATCCGGATGATCTTCTTCGACAGCATCAGATAGACTGCGGCGGCAAAGAAGATGCCGACGACGAGTGAGAAGATGACTTCCATCAGCCGTCATCCCTTTCTTCAAGTGCAAGTGCGATCGAGGCAAACGTGCCGACGACCACGAGATAAACGCCGATGTCGAAGGAGATCACGGTGGCGAGCGGCACTTCGATGCCGGCAAGGCTCGGATAGATCCAGATGCCGGTCATGAAGGGGTAGCCGAGCGGCGCGGAGATCACGCCCGAGAGGGTCGAGACCAGAAGGCCGAAGCCCGCGATCGACATCGGATGAAAGACCATGGCGCGGCGCACGGCCTGGACGCCAAAGGCGATGCCATACATGGCAAAGGCTGCCGCGCCGATCAGGCCGCCGATGAAGCCGCCACCGGGCTCATTGTGGCCGCGGAGCAGCACGAAGATCGAGAAGATCAGCATCAGCGCCGTCAGAAAGGGCGCGAAAGTGCGGAAGATCAGAGTGTTCATGAGCGCTTGCCACCTTTCGTCTTGGACGGACGCACCACTTCGGCGGACGCATCGGTCGGCGCCATGACCGGTGCTGCCGGTGCGCCGCCGACGCGGATGCGGATCAGGGCGAGGATAGAGAGACCGGTGATCATCACGACCGCGATCTCACCCAGCGTATCGACGCCGCGGAAGTCGACGATGATGACGTTCACCACATTGGCGCCGTGGGCGATGATCTTGGAATGCTCGGAGAAGAAGGCCGAGAGCGAGCCATCGAACGGGCCTGCCGTCGAGGCGGCGAGCATGAGGGCAAAGCCGAGGCCGCAGGCGATCGCGAGCGAGCCATCCAGCAGGCGGGCCACCATGGGCCGGTGATCCGAGGGCGAGAGCTTGAGCCGGGTCATGGCCAGCGCCAGGATGACGACCGAGAGCGTTTCGACCATGAACTGGGTAAAGGAGAGATCCGGCGCGCCATAGAGCAGGAAGATGACGGCGACGGCGAAGCCCTGGATGCCGAGGCAGACGATTGCGGTCAGGCGATCCTTGGCGGTCAACACCGCGATCACCCCGATCACGGCAATGGCGAGGATCGCCATTTCATGGAAGTCGAATTCTGCCGGCATGGCGAGGTTCATCGGCAATTCGCCATAGAGGATGGGCGTTGCCAGAAGCACGATCGCGACGAAGATGAAGGAGAGCGTGATGTAGGTCTCGAGCTTTCCGTTCTGCACGAAGCGGGTGACGCGGGTCGAGAGCTGCACCAGGCCGCTGACAAAATGGTCGAAGCCGCGATCCGGGCTGATGCCAAGGCCAGTGACGAGACGGTCGACGGCGGCGCGCAGACGGTCGAGGCTAAGATAGAGAACGACGCCAAGGATCACTGTCAGCACGGAGAGTGCCAGAGCCGCACCGAGGGACGGGATGAGGCTGATGCTGACGGACTGCAGTTCGCCATCCACGGCGGATGCCATAGGCGAGGAGATGAAGCGATGGGCGATGCCGGAGAAGAGTGCGCCGGCAAGCGACAGGACGGCAAGCGTCAGCGGTCCGAGCCAGAGGAGCACGGGGCCTTCATGGGCGTGCTTGGGCGTATCACCCTCTTTGCCGATGAAAGGCTTGAGGCCGACGGCAAAGGCGATGACGAACATCAGCGCATTGCCGATGACGGCGACAGCCGTGAAGAGGATGGCGCGCGGACTTGTGCCCGCCAGCGCATAGTAGATCTCTTCCTTGGCGAGGAAGCCGAAGAGCGGCGGCAGGCCTGCCATCGAGATGCCCGACAGGATGGCGGCGGCAAAGGTGATCGGCATCAGCTTGCGCAGGCCGCCGAGGCGGGTGATGTCGCGGGTTCCGGCTTCATGATCGATGGCGCCGGCGACCATGAAGAGCGCGCCCTTGAAGAGCGAATGGGCGACAAGATAGAGCACCGCAGCCTCGACCGCATGTTCGGTATCGAAGCCGGTCAGCATGACGAGCAGGCCGAGCGAGGCGACCGTCGTATAGGCCAGCATCAGCTTCAGATCCGTCTGGCGCACAGCCATCACCGAGCCGACCAGAAGCGTGATGCCACCGAAGAAGGGCAGCAGGATTTCCCAGGCAGGCGTTTCGCCCATGACCGGATTGAGGCGCATCAGCAGATAGACGCCGGCCTTCACCATCGTCGCCGAATGCAGATAGGCCGAGACCGGGGTCGGCGCTTCCATCGCGTTCGGCAGCCAGAAATGGAACGGAAACTGCGCCGACTTGGTGAAGGCGCCGCCGAGCACCAGAAGAAGGGCTGCGAGATAGAAGGGGCTTTCGCGCAGCGCATCGCCGGTGGACAAGAGCAGCGAGAGCTGGCTCACACCGGTGATGTTCCAGATGAAGATCATGCCGGCGAGCAGGATGAGGCCACCGCCGCCGGTGACGACCAGCGCCTGCAGGGCCGCACGGCGCGAGGCTTCGCGGGTGTGATCGAAGCCGATCAGCAGGAAGGAAGTGATCGAGGTGAGCTCCCAGAAGACGAAGAGCATCAGGAAGCTGTCGGAGACCACGAGGCCGAGCATGGCGCCCATGAAGAGCAGGATGAAGCCGATGAAGCGGCCCTGCTGCGGATGGCCCTTCATATAACCGCCGGCATAGAGCACGATCAATGCACCGATGCCGGTGATCAACAGCGCGAAGGTGAGCGACAGACCGTCGAGGAACCAGGAGAAGGAGAGATTGAGGCTCGGCACCCAGGCGAAACCGCCGGTCACCCGCTCGCCCGCGGCGATTTCCGGCAGGAAGCCTGCGAAGTGGGCGAAGGCCAGTGCCGGTGCGAGCGCCAGCAGCCAGGCGGCATTGGCTCCTGTTCGGGCCGTGAGCCAGGGTGCCAGAAGAGCGGCGGCGAAGGGCAACAGCATCGCGACCCAGGTCAGGTCGCTCGTCAACTCAGGCATTCCATCTCCCCGTGGGCATCGGATCGGGTCTCGATCATCTGTCGATACAAGGTGCGACCGTGTTAGGACAAGCCAACCTTCGTCTCAAGCAAAAACGGACATTCGCGCCTTCACGGACGCGTCAACCCACGTTTCGGTGAAAAGGGGCCCATGTATTTCAGCTTTGCGTGAAAGGACGGGCCGCGCCAGACGACCAAAGGCATGAGAGGGACAATTGCCGCTCGGCATGGCGCACCCTATCTATAGTGCAACATCGGACGGGCTTTGCTTGTCGCCCGTCCGCCGCTCACAAGGAGAACATCATGACCGCTTCCACCACCGCTCCGAAGATCGTCAAGTCGGATGCCGAATGGCGCGACCAGCTGACGCCGGAGCAATACCGGATCCTGCGCGAGCACGGCACCGAGCGCGCCTTTACCGGCCCTTACTGGGATAACTTCCAGAAGGGCCTCTATAGCTGTGCGGCCTGCGACGAGCCGCTCTTCGTCTCCGACACCAAGTTCGACGCCGGCTGCGGCTGGCCGAGCTATTTCGAACCGGTGAAGCCGGATGCCGTCACCGAACATCGCGACACCGCCTTCGGCATGGTGCGCACCGAAATCCGCTGCGCCAATTGCGGCGGGCATCTGGGGCATGTGTTCCCGGATGGGCCGAAGCCGACGGGTCTGCGCTACTGCATCAACGGGCACTCGATGGTGTTCACGCCGATCGAGTGAGCGGGCTACCCTCGCCTTCGAGGGGGAGGGTCGGAGCGGAGCTCTGGGGTGGGGTGAACCCTGTGCGCGCCGGTCACCCCCACCCGCCGCTTTGCGGCGACCTCCCCCCTCAAGGGGGAGGTGAAGCTCTCGTCAGTTGCAGCGCAGCAATATCTCCAGCCCACTTTTGGTTGTGGACACCACAGCCGTTTGCCCAAGTCTGCGATCTTTGGCTTTGACGAAGCGCGACCAATGCGACACCCGGGATACATTCACAACTGGGGGTCAGCATGAAAAAGTCTATCGCAATCACTGTGGCAATCGCTGCAGCCTTCTCGTCTTGCGCCAGCAAACCATCCGAGATCGAGGCAGCCTATGTCTCGCCGGCACTCTACGAGAGCCTTTCCTGTGATCGACTGCGCGAAGAAGCGACGGCCGTTTCGGCCCGCGCGATCGCTGCCAGCGGCGCGCAGCAGAAGAAAGCCGACAATGATGCGGTCGCTGTCGGCGTGGGACTGGTCATCTTCTGGCCAGCGCTGTTCTTCGCCAAGGGCGACGGGGCATCGGCAGCCGAAGTGGCGCGCCTGAAGGGTGAAATGAAGGCGATCGAGATGGCGTCGATCAAGAACAATTGCGGAATCCGTTTCGAAGATCCGAGCGCGCAGCCGGCGAAGAAGAAGCCGTAACGGGGCAAACACCCTCCCCTTCAAGCGGGAGGGTCGGAGCGCAGCTCCGGGGTGGGGTGGTGGGTTGCGGCGTCTTCGCCGCCCTGCCCCTCATCCGCCCTTAGGGCACTTTCTCCCCACAGGCGGGGAGAAGGACGCACCCCTCACCGCCCGTCGAATGCGGCCAGCGCCTTTGGCGATACGCGGTTCCAGATGCCGATCAGCAGCAGGGCGGAGAGGACGGCTCCAAGCGCGAAGGGCATGGCGAGGGCCTGGGCGCGGGGGATGAAGGTCTCGGCGGCGCTGACGCTCGCGCCTGCCATCAGCATGCCGACCGGCATCGTGCCAAGCCCGAAGAAGCGGTAAACGCTGTTGACCCGGCCCAGCAGATGCGGCGGGATGAGGCGCTGGCGCAGCGATACCGTGATGATGTTCCAGACCATGCCTGTGACGGCCGACAGCGCGAGAGCCGCCCAGACCAGCACCGGCACGGGCAGGAACAGGACGACCAGCGCCCAGATCAGGCAGCCGGCAATGGTTGCGCGCAGGCAGGCCGACGCGCCCAAGCGGCGGATGATGCTCTCGCCCAGCAAGCCGCCGAGCAGCCCGCCCGCCGCAAGGCCTGTCAGGAGCAGGCCATATTCAGCCGAATTCAGGCCCATGACCTCCTGCGCATAGAGGACCAGCCCCATCAGCAGCATCACGTCGATGGCATTCAGCACGCCGAGCCCGATCGCGAGATCGCGCAATAGCGGGCGCGCGAAGAGATAGCGGGCGCCCTCACGGATCTCGGCGATCCAGGGACGCGGCTCCGGCCGGTGTGTCTTGAACGTGCCGGGGATCGACAGGATGAGCAGGCCCGCAAAGGCGAAAGCGAGGCCATAGAGACCGAAGGCCAGCGGCAAAGCGAGCCCGATCACCAGCCCGGCCAGCGGCGGGCCGATCATCATGTTCATCACGGTCTCGACGCTGCCCATGCGACCATTGGCGGTTTCGAGCCGCGCATGGGGGACAATGGATGGCAGCAGCGTGACGGCGGAATTGTCGCGCAAGACTTCGGCGAAGCCGACGACCAGAGCCGAGAGGAGCAGCAGGCCGTAAAGCAGGTCGGCTGGGAAATCCTCGACAGGCGCCTCGGGCAAGAGGCCGGGGATCAGCATTGCCGCCGCGAGTGCTGCCAGCGTGACAAAACGCAGGAGATCCATGGATATGACGAGCCGCCGCCGATCCAGCCGGTCGGTGATCACGCCCGACGGCAGGGCGAAGAGGAACCAGGGCAGTTTCTGCGCGACGCCGACCAGCGCGATCGCCAGGGGATCGCGGGTGATCAGCGAGGCAAGCCAGGGCCACGCGACGACGCCGATGCCATCGGCCAAGTTGGCAAGGCCGCTCGACAGGAGCAGGCGATGGAAGTTGCGGCCGAGGGACGGCTTCGGCGTCACATTGTGATTCAAGGGGTGTCTCCGGTCGGGCGGCACAAGCGTGACGGCAGATAAAGCAGAGGCAGCAAGCCCCTGAATTCAGACTCTTTCCGCCAGCGCCTTCAAGCATTGCTCGAAGGCCGTGAGGTCGGTGAAGAGCGTGGCTGGATCAGCCGCATGGACACAGACCGGGCCGCCGCGGCGGGCGACGCCGCCATGCAGCATGAGGTTTTCGATCATGTCGAAATCCTCCAGCGAATGGCCGTCCGGCCCGCGCATGCGGCCTTCGGCATCACGGCTGAGCGCGCCGCCATACCAGGCGAACGTGCGCTGATAATGGGTCTCTGCGACATTGGTGTAGCAGGCCACGATCTTGCCCGCGCCGCACATATAGCCGAGTTCGAAGACGGTGCCGGGATCGGCGGCGATGCCGCGAAACGGGGTCAGATTGGCAATGACGACATCGGCGCGGTTCATGAAGCTCTCGTCGATCTCGGAAATGTTGAGACCGAACTCGTGCTTGGTCGGGGCCGGCGGGATGGTGAGGTCACCGGGGCAGATCGGCTCGAAGCCATAGGTGCGGGTGAGCGCTGCCTTGGCATCAAGCACGGCGCGGGCATCGGGCAGGAAGACTTCGGGGCCGGCGAGATAGAGTTTCAGGGGCGAGGACATCAAGGGAGGATCCGGGTGGTTGGGAGTGGGTGATGAGGAGCAGCCGGAGGGCGGGCTGGCAAGGGTGGGCCAACCCAGAGACCGCGATGTGCACAGGGTTTCGGCGATGTCGCGTAGTAACGGCGATCGCAGCGGTCGGACCCTGCTCGACTGAAAAGGTACTGCCTTGTAAAATTTACCCTCAAAGGGTAATTTAAACCATGGAGAAGCGGATCGCTCATCATGACCTGGCTGCCGTGATCCTGCTGGTACGGACAAGAAAGGTCGCGGCATTCACAAAGACGGCGCTCGACGGCGGACGACAGATGGGATTGACCGTGGCCGAGATGGTAGAGGCGGTCTGTACGCTGACGGCGCGGGACTTCTTCAAATCGATGACAACCTATGCCGACAGCCGTGTGTGGCAGGACGTCTATCACGCCGACACACCGGCAGGAAAAGCCTACGTGAAGATAACGATGCGGGTAGACGGCGCACCTGTGATCCAGTTCAAGGAGTTGTAGACATGGGCACAGATTGCATCAGTTGCGGTTCTGTTGGAACGATGGTTCGCTTCGAGAACGCAACGTACCAGGTGAACTTTCGTGACTTGAAGACAGATGTCGGAGGGCTCTCGGGGTTTCGCTGTGGCACTTGCGGCGAGATCGAATTCGATGCCGACAGCGCGGAGCGCTATGCGGCCGCGGGCGACTCCTTGGTCTTGCAAGCGAGGCGAGAAGTGGGCGAGGAGCTACGCCGCATTCGCAAGAAGCTTGGGCTCAATCAGGCAGAGGCATCGGCCCTGACGGGCGGCGGACACAATGCCTTTTCGCGCTACGAAACAGGCAAGGTGGTCCCGGCTCCTGCAGTGATCAACCTCTTTCGCATGCTGGATCGGCATCCTGATGAGCTTCGCAGCCTGAAGCGCGCTTGATATCCCATCATCCGGGGAGAAGCCGGCCGCCCCCTGTGGCCATCCCCTCCCCTGTCGGCTAAACCTTGCCCCATGCCGACTCACTCCCTGACCGACCCGTTGTTTTCCGACCAGGCTCAAGAGAGCCCGCTTGCCGTCTTGAAGCGCGTCTATGGCTATCCGGCGTTTCGCGGGCGGCAGGCGGAGGTGGTCAGCCATGTCGTGTCGGGTGGCGATGCGGTGGTGCTGTTTCCGACGGGGGCTGGCAAGTCGCTGTGTTTCCAAGTGCCGGCGCTCTGCCGGCCGGGCGTCGGCGTGGTCGTTTCGCCGCTGATTGCCTTGATGCGCGACCAGGTGGAGGCGCTGAAAGGTCTGGGTGTCAGGGCCGCCGCGCTGAATTCGACGCTGTCGCGCGAGGAATATGTCGAGATCCGCCGGGCGCTCGATCGCGGCGAACTCGACTTTCTCTATGTGACGCCGGAGCGGACTGCGACACCGGGTTTCATCGAGATGATGCAAGGGGTGGAGATCGCGCTCTTTGCCATCGACGAGGCGCATTGCGTCTCGCAATGGGGGCATGACTTCAGGCCTGAGTATCGCGAACTCGGCAAGCTCACCGACCTCTTTCCCGGCGTGCCGCGCATGGCGCTGACGGCAACCGCCGATCCGCATACGCGGGAAGACATCATCGAGCGGCTGCGGCTCGACAGCGCGGAGGTCTTCACCACCTCCTTCGACCGGCCGAACATCGCCTATGAGATCGTCGAGCGCGACCAGCCGCGCCAGCAGCTCTTGCGTTTCCTGTCGCGCCACAAGGGTTCGAGCGGCATCGTCTATTGCCTGTCACGCGCCAAGGTCGAGGAGATCGCCACTTGGCTCGACGATCAGGGTATCAGGGCGCTGCCCTATCATGCCGGCATGGACCGTGCGCTGCGCGACGCTAATCAGGATGCGTTCCTGAAAGAAGAAGATCTCTGCCTCGTGGCGACCGTCGCCTTCGGCATGGGCATCGACAAGCCGAATGTGCGCTATGTCGCGCATCTCGACCTGCCGGGGTCTGTCGAGGCCTATTACCAGGAGACGGGGCGTGCGGGGCGCGACGGACTGCCATCCGAGGTGTGGATGGCCTATGGCATGGCCGATGTCATCCAGCGCGGGCGGATGATCGACGAAGGTGGCGCCGCCGACGAGATCAAGCGGGTGGAGCGGGCGAAGCTTAACGCGCTGCTAGCGATCTGCGAGACGCCGGGCTGCCGGCGGCAGGCGATCCTCAAGCATTTCGGCGAAGCGCATTCCGGCGGCTGCGGGAATTGCGACACCTGCCTGAAACCCGTCGAGACCTGGGACGGGCTGGACGCGGCGATCAAGGCACTGGCGGCGATCTACCGGACCGGCGAACGTTTCGGCACCGGGCACCTGATCGACGTGCTGCTCGGCACCGAGAACGACAAGACGCAGCGCTTCGGGCACTCTGACATGCCGGTCTTCGGGGCGGGCAAGGATCTGCCGTCGAAGACCTGGCAATCGGTGTTTCGCCAGTTGCTGGCCGCCGGATATGTCAGGGTCGACCATACGACGTTTGGCGCGCTGAAGCTTGAAGAGACGGCACGGGCCGTGTTCAAGCGGGAGGTGGAGGTGCGCTTCCGCAAGGACCGACCGACCACGGGCAAGGCAGCACGAGGTGCAGCTTCGTCCCGCACCGCCCAGGCCAAGGCCGGGCTCGACCAAGCGGATCAGGAATTGTTCGAGGCGCTGAGGGCGAGACGCATGGAGCTTGCCCGCGAACAGGCGGTGCCACCTTACGTGATCTTCCCCGATACGACGCTTGTCGCACTCGCCACGGAGCGGCCGATGGACGACGACGAAATGCTCGGCATTTCCGGCATCGGGCAGTCGAAGCTGGAACGCTATGGCGATGCGTTTCTCGAGGTGATCACGGCCTATTCGCGGTGAGTTTTTGGCCTTCCCTGGGATGGGAGGGGCGGAGTGAAGCGCCAGGGTGGGGTGAACTTCGAGGGGACGACTTTGGTCACCCCCAGCCGCGCATTCCGCGCGACCTCCCCCCTCAAGGGGGAGGTGGGAGTTTACCAACCGAGATCGGTGTGGACGAAGTCATCACCCTTGTAGGCGATCCTGGACTTCGAGGCTGCGGCACAGGCGTAGGTGAGGCAATCGCCGAGGTTCAAACGCGCCGGATGGTTGACGATCTTTCCGAACTGCTTGGCAGCGTCCAGCGCCTTCGCTCCGATGTCGCCCGTCACATCGATTTCGCGGGCTTCGAGATCCGCAATGAACTGGTCAACAAGGCGGCGTGCCGTCGCGACCATGTCCGGGGTGGCCGGCGTGTCGCTGGCCGCCAAGCGGCGCGCAATGGAAAGCGTCGCCTCAAGCCGCATGATGGCGGAGACGTAGAATGGGCCGCCCTGCCGCTCCAACTGCTCCATCAGGGCATCGGCATCGTCTTCCCGAGTGATGATCGCGACGGCGACGGAGGCATCGATGAAGAGCATCAGCCGGCCTCGTCCCAAATGTCATCTGTTTCCTGCTTGTGGTCTCCGGGATGAAAAGGACCCGCAGCCTCGGCCATGGCGAGGGTCTTGGCCAGCCGGTTACGCATCGACAATTTCGCCTTGCGGCTGGCGATCGCGTCTTTCAGTGCTTCCCTGACGGCATCGACCTTGCTCGTTTGCGTGAGGCCGATCAGTTCGGTGGCAAGCCGGTCCACTTCGGGGTCCTTAATGTAAAGCGGCATGGCAGCATATCCTCTCGAGGGCTTTATCATATCCTCGAAGAGAGATTGATTCCAGTGTGGTGAAGCTGCGGGGTGGAGTGAACCTTTCAGAGGGCGCTTTTGGTCACCCCCACCCGCGCGTGCCGCGCGACCTTCCCCCTCAAGGGGGAGGTGGGAGTGCACGTCGGCGCCAGTCGCTTGGGTTCTCGCCCGTTACGCGCAGGAATTCGCGGTTGAAGTTGGACTTGGTCATGAAGCCCGCCTCAAAGAGGATGCGGGTGACCGGCAGATCAGTGTCGGCGAGCAGGCGGCAGGCCTCGGTGATGCGGTGGTTGTTGACGTAGTGGGAGACGCTGACGCCGTGGACGCGGTTGACGGCTTCCGAGACGGCACGGGCGGGTGTGCCGAGGCGGCGGGCGAGACGGGCGAGGTTGAGGTCGGGATCGGCCCAGAGGCGTCTTTCCGTCATCAGGCGATCGAGATCGGCAGCGAGGCGGCGATGGTCGTCCGTGGCGGATTTTGTTGAGGCCGGAAGATTGGCCGGCGAATGTGGTGTTTCGAAGCCATGCCCGTCATCAGGCGCCTCTCCCTCTCCTGCTTCTTCCTCTCCCACCTCTTCCTGGCCAGCGGTCACGGCGCCGATGCCGAGCAGGAGCAGGATGAGCGTCGTGGCCGCCGAGACGACCATCGGTGAATAGCGGCCGCCGGACCAGAGCATGTCGAGACTGATCGCGACATCGGTGATGGCCGAGGCGATGAGCGCGAGGCCGGTCAGTTGCAGCGCGCGGTAGGAGCGCAAGGCACCATCGAGGCGGGCGGCGAGCAGACCGTCGGGACCGAGGCGTGCGAGCCAGAGCAGCGCCAGACCATAACCGAAGAAATTGGCGATGATGACGAGATCGACCGGCGCACGACCGATCACGAGGAAGATCAGCGTCGCCAGCATTGGCAGAAGATGCGGCCAGTCCGTCCAGGAGAGGCCCGGGCTTTCCCGGGTGAGATCGCGGAAGGCGAGGAAGGACAGCGCCGGCACCAGGCTCGCCATGACAGGCAGAACCGGCAGCACCGCCATCACCCCATAGCCCCAGCGCAGGCCGACCAGCAGGCTCTGCACGACATAAAGCGCAAGCAGCGCGAGAAAGAGGCCGTTGCGGCTCCAGCTCTCGCTGCCCTCGCGCAGCAGTCGCACGAGAAAGACGGCGAGGAACAGGGCAACGAGAAAGGAGAGCGGGACGAAGAGCATGCGGGCGTTTTCAATGTGGGGAGATCGGAATGGGATGCCGCGACCATGACCGAAAGCGCGATCCCGGTCGACCCGGATCGTGATCGAGGTCGCGGATGATGTGCCCCAGGCAGCAGATGGAGGCATCGAAACCGGCCTGCCGATGCGGCACGGCCAAAGCTCAAGAGGTGAATTCCATGCGCAAGAAGACGATCTTTCTCTCCATCCTCGGCGGCCTTGTCGGGCTCGCGATCCTTGATGGCAGCGTGCAGATGATCCAGGCCAGCGAGGCGATCTCCGGCCCTGTTGACCTTACCGGCGTGACACAGCTTTCAGTGACGGGGGCGGCCAGCGATATCAGCATCTCGACCCGGGGCGATGGCGCTCGGGAGGCGGTGCTCTCCGGCACGCGGCATGGCTGGGGCGCGATCTGGCGCTCGGGCTGGTTTGCCGGGGGCTGCGCCGGACAGGCGCGGATGACGCGTGACGGCGCGACACTGACGGTCGACATGGGCGACCGGGGCGGCTTCTTCGGCTGGAACGACTGGGACGAATGCACACTGACCTTCACGGCAGAGCTTTCGCCCGAGGCGCGGGTGTCCATCCGGCAGAATGCCGCGCGCATGCAGCTTTCGGGGGACT
Organism: Allorhizobium sp. nf9_anc; assembly: GCF_056323085.1. NCBI lineage: Bacteria > Pseudomonadati > Pseudomonadota > Alphaproteobacteria > Hyphomicrobiales > Rhizobiaceae > Allorhizobium > Allorhizobium sp. nf9_anc. The sequence goes on from NZ_CM150481.1 coordinate 2,539,665, forward strand.
TTGCGGAGATCGATGTAGAGAGCGATGCGGGCGACTTTGCCTTTACAGGACATGCGGCGACTGTTGCGGTCTCCGGGGCGGCGCTGCGCGCCAAGCTCGCCTTCGAGCGGGTGATGAATACGGAGGAAATCCGGATCTCGGGCAAGATGCTCGACGCATCGCTGCGCTTCCTGACGCCAACGCCGATCAGCTACGGCGTCGATGCGGTCGCGTCCTATGTCGACAGCGCCTTGCCGAACACGCCGGGGGCAAAACCGTCAATCTCCATCCGGGGCGAGATGGTGCATGCGACGATCCGGTGACTCGGGATTAGCGGCATTCAGAGGGCGTCGGATTGCTCCGGCGCCCTCTGTGTTCTGGGCTCTCCTCGCAGGAGACATCCCGCCGGAAGGCTGGCTTCATGGCCATGGCGAAGCGTCATCACCGCGACAGGATGGCATGGAACAACGGTCGGGGCGTGCCGTTGTATGGAACATCGAGGGTGCTCTGCGGTCTTCACGCAAGAGATGACCAGCCCAAGCGCTGCAGCCGATGGCGGCAGGGCGAGAGACCCGATCCCGAATACAGGAGATATCCATGCCCCAAGCGACCACCACCAATCGCCGTTTCGTCCTGGCCGAGCGCCCGAAGGGCGAGCCGGATGAGCGGACACTGCGGCTGGAGACGGCGGATATTCCCGAGCCCGGCGACGGCCAGATGCTGCTCCGCACCGTTTTCCTCTCGCTCGACCCTTACATGCGCGGGCGGATGAGCGATGCGCCGTCTTATGCGGCACCGATCGAGATTGGCCAGACCATGGTGGGCGGCACGGTTTCGCGTGTGGTCAAATCCCGGAATGAGGGTTTCAGCGAAGGCGACTGGGTAGTCGGTTTTACCGGCTGGCAGGATTACGCGTTGTCCGACGGCAAGGGCGTGACATCGCTCGGCGCAGCCCCTTCGCATCCCTCCTGGGCGCTCGGCGTGACCGGCATGCCGGGCTTTACCGCCTGGTCGGGTCTAAAGCAGATCGGCCAGCCGAAAGCGGGCGAGACGCTGGTTGTCGGCGGTGCGACGGGGCCTGTGGGCGCGACCGTGGGCCAGATTGGCAAGATCCTCGGCCTCAAGGTCGTCGGCATTGCCGGCGGCCCGGACAAATGCGCCCATGCGGTCGAGACGCTCGGCTTTGATGCCTGTGTGGACTACAAGGCGGACGACTTTGCCGAGCGGCTGAAGGCGGCAACAGACAATGGCATCGACATCTATTTCGAGAATGTCGGCGGCAAGGTTTTCGACACAGTTGCGCCGCTCCTGAACACGGCTGCGCGCATTCCGCTCTGCGGCTTGATTGCGCAGTACAATGCGACGAGCCTACCCGATGGCCCGGACCGCCTGAGCTGGCTGATGGGCATGTTCCTGAAAAAGCGCATCACCGTGCGCGGCTTCATCGTCTTTGACGATTTCGGGCATCTCTATCCCGAATTTGCCAAGGAGATGGCCGGCTGGGTTGAGGCCGGCAAGATCAAGTATCGCGAAGAGATGATCGACGGGCTGGAAGAAGCACCCCGTGCTTTCATCGGCCTGCTGCGCGGCGAGGCTTTCGGCAAGCGGGTCATCCGCGTCGGGCCGGACGACTAATCCTGGCGACGGATCCTTCGAGGCCCTCGCTCTGCGAGGTCACCTCAGGATGAGGGCGTCTGCGGCCGGCACACATATTTCCCCTCATCCTGAGGCGCCCGGCACAGCCGGGCCTCGAAGGGCGAGGCCCCCGATCACGGACATGAACACCCGATCAACACAACACAAAGGACTGACACCCATGAAAATCCTGATGGTTCTCACCTCCCACGACCAGCTTGGCGATACCGGCAAGAAGACCGGCTTCTGGCTGGAGGAATTTGCAGCTCCCTATTACGTGCTGAAGGATGCGGGCGCCGAGATCACGCTCGCCTCGCCGAAGGGCGGCCAGCCGCCGCTTGATCCGAAGAGCGACGAACCGGATGCGCAGACCGAGGCGACCGACCGGTTCAAGGCGGACCAGATGGCGCAGCAGCTGCTCGCCTCGACCACGCCGCTCTCGCATATCGATCCCGCCGATTTCGACGCCGTCTTCTATCCCGGTGGCCATGGCCCGCTCTGGGATCTCGCCGAAGACAAGGACAGCATCGCCCTGATCGAGGCCTTCGCCGCCAAGGACCGACCGGTCGCCACCGTCTGCCACGCGCCGGGCGTTCTGCGCCACGTGAAGGGTCGGGACGGGAAGCCGCTTGTTTCGGGCAAGAAGGTGACCGGTTTCACCAATTCGGAAGAAGAGGCCGTCGGCCTGACGGAGGTCGTGCCCTTCCTGGTCGAAGATATGCTGCAGGAGCGCGGCGGACTTTATGAAAAGGGCGCCGACTGGAGCGTGCATGTCGTCACCGACGGCAAGCTGGTCACCGGCCAGAACCCGGCCTCGTCGGAAGAGGCGGCCAAGGCGCTGCTCAAGCTGCTGTAAGGCAATGGGTCCACCCTCCCCTTGAGGGGGAGGTGGGTGGTTTGGCATCCCCTCATCCTGAGGTGCCTGCGTCAGCAGGCCTCGAAGGATCGAGGCCGGGATGCCTCCACCCGCCCTCGTCCTTCTGATATCGCTTCGCTCCCACCTCAGGATGAGGGCTGAACGTTCGCGCGGAGATTCCACCCTCCCCTCAAGGGGGAGGCGGAAGCCTCAGTCGAGCTTCAGCTCCATCATCGTCAGGTCCAGCCAGCGGCCGAATTTCTGGCCGACTTCGTGGTGGGTGCCGACGAGGCGGAAGCCGAGGCTTTTGTGGAGGGCGATGGAGCCGGTGTTGCCGGCTTCGATGGCGGCGACCATGACGTGGATGTGGCCCGCCCTCGCGCGCTCGATCAGGGCCGTCATCAGCGCCTTGCCGAGGCCGCGGCCGTAAAAATCCTTCTCGACATAGACGGAATGCTCGACCGTGTGGCGGAAGCCGTCGAAGGCGCGCCAGTCGCCATAAGAGGCGTAGCCGGCGATGCGGCCGTCGATTTCGGCGACCAGGATCGGGAAGCCGCGCGTCTGGCGCAGCTCGAACCAGGCCTTTCGGTTGTCGAGGTCAACCAGGGTCTCGTTCCAGATCGCGGTGGTCTCGGCGACGGCGTGATTGTAGATGTCGAGGATGGCCGGCAGATCGGCTTGCGTTGCGTCGCGGAGGATTGGGAGCATGGTCATGATTGGACTTTTGCAGTTTGCAGCGGAAAAGGCGCCGCGCGAGACGATGATGTGACGGGCGATACTTCGCCGCGTCGACACATCGGGCAACAAGGGGCTAAAGGCAAGACCACGACAGACGGAAAACAATCATCATGACCTCACTCCTTCCCGGCCTCCTGACACGCTTCACCGTCGTCTTCATCGGCGCGCAGCTCTTCATCTATCTGCTGGTGCTGGTGCTCGATCGCTTCGGCTGGGGCGACAGCCTGTCATCGGCCGGCAATGTGGCGGTGCTGATCGCAGCAGGTTCCTCGGCCGGCAGCTTTGTTGCCGAACGGCTGAAGGCAAGGCCGAGCTGGGGGATGAGCCTCAAGCTTTCCGCCCTGCTCGCCGTCGTCGCCGTGCTGCTCGGCGGGCTCATCCTCGTCGGCGTGGTCATGATCAACGGGATCACCGGGGCAGAGCTTGAGATGCTTGCCGGCCAGATGGACATGACGCCGATCACGGCGGCACTGGTGCTGGCGGGTGTTTCGCTGGCGCTCAGTTTTCCGGTGACGCTGGCGGGCTTCCGCATCGGGGCCGGTCAGGTCGCAAAGCACCTCGAAAAGCAGGCGAAGCTGACGGAGATCTGAGTACGGTGCGGCGAGCATAGAAGTATGTAAGTCCGCTTGAGGCTACCTCTGCTTGCCGCTGACACAACCATAGGCAAATATCCGCATATTAAGCATTCGAATCGGCGGGGAGACATTCGCCAATGCCCAGCTTCATCGGATCCATGGCGATGCGGTTCTTCTTCATCAACCTTGGCTGTGCCATCGTCGTGCAGGTTGCGGTTGATCATTTCGCTTCACCGACATGGCAACAATCCATTGTTCGGAACGCGAGCCTCCTCATTCCATTCTTCATTGGGGGATATTGGTCAGGATGGTTCTTCCATCGGAGCACGGGGCGTTCGTCGGACTGGACCGAAGCGTGGACTTCAGGTGCAGTGCTCGCCTTGATCTTCGTAGCCACAATCTGGCTTTCCGCAGTTGTCTACCTAACGACGGGCCAGGAAATCGCTATCGGTAAACGTGCCTGGGCGACGGGACCAGTTGCGGGGATTTTTTACTCGCTGTTCTTCTATCCGGTGGCTTGGCTCGGTCTCTCTTCGATGCTGCATTCAGCTTCCAAGGCATTCGCGGTCAAGGCGTGATCGCTGCGAAACGCATACTCTTGTACCTGGCGGCATTGGCCTAACCGGCCTCTGCCTCAGAACTGTTTTGCTGGAAGCAAACCGCCGAATGCGCCCCTCAGCCGAGGCTGATCGCCGTAAACACAGCCGAGTAATGCACGATGGCGGCTGTTACCACGAAGGCGTGCCAGATGGCGTTCTGGAAGCGCAGGCGTTCCCAGACATGGAAGACGACGCCGGCGGAATAGATGCAGCCTCCGACGATGATCAGGGTCAGCGTGACGCCCGGGATGATTTCCGAGAGCGGGCCCATGGCGAGCGCGCCGCTCCAGCCCATGCCGAGATAGAGCAGAATGGCGAGGCGGTCATAGCGGCCGGGGAAGCGGAATTTCAGCCAGATGCCGGTAAACGCCGTGATCCAGATGCCGATGAGCAGCGCCAGGATCAGCGGGCGATCGGCGCCCTGGACGAGGAAGGGCGTGTAGGTCGAGGCGATCAGGATGAAGATCGCAGAATGATCGAAGCGGCGCAGGATCCACTTCACGCGCGAATGCGGCCACATATTGTAGGTGAAGGAGACGCCGAGCGAGATGATCAGACCAAGGCCATAGATCCAGCTGGCGGCGATATTGGCATAGTCGGAATAGACGGTCGCGTAGAAGATCAGCGCAGTCGCGCCGACCAGCGCGAAGACGACACCGATGCCATGGATGATCCCGTCGGCGACCAGCTCATGCAGGTCGTAGGCGCGGCCAAACTTGAAGTTCTCGGTATTCATCTGGTCTCTTCGTCTTTTCTCAGGGGGCGTCGGTTTCGGGTGGCGAAGCAATGCTCGGGATGATGGCGGAAATGGCCCGGTCTCACAAGCGGTGCTGACTTCACAAACGCACCGTGATCGTAACCTTCCTTGCTTGCGCAATCGTGACACGGCGCCTACCAATCAATGGTTACCATGCCAATTTGTTGCCGAGAAAAATCATGCGCTTCACCATCCTTGCGACCTTTTCCGCATTGCTCACCTATTGCTGGTTCCTGCTGAAAGTCGGCCAGGCGCGCCGCAAGTTTGGCGTAGAGGCACCGAAGACGACCGGCAATGCGGATTTCGAGCGGATCTTTCGCGTGCAGCAGAACACGGTGGAGCAGATGGTGCTCTTCCTGCCGTCGCTCTGGATCTTCGGCTTTTACGTGTCCGATATGCTGGCCGGGCTGCTCGGCCTCGGCTGGACCGCGGCGCGGGCGCTTTATGCGGCCGAGTATTACGACGATACGAAAAAGCGTGGGCCGGGGGCCGCACTCACGTTTCTGATCGGCATCGTGCTTCTCGTGGGCGGGACGATCGGGGCGCTGATCCAGGGGGCCTGAACGCCTTCAAGGCTCAGGGATCAGGGATCAGGGATCAGCGGCTGTCGCCGACAAGCACCTTGCGCAGCGACTGAAGCGTTTCGACGAGGTTTTCGTCATCGATGAAGCGCGGGCCGACCAGAGCCTTCAAATCCTCGTTCAGGCGGTCGGCGACCGGTTTCAGCGCGATGCCCTTCTCCGTCAGATGGACATTGACCTGGCGCTCGTCGATGCGCGAGCGGCAACGGGTGAGTAAGCCTGCCTGCTCCAGGCGCTTGATCAGCGGGGTGACCGTGCCGGATTCCAGCGCCAGCCGTTCGGCAAGCTGCCCGACGGTGAGGCGATCTTCGGCCCAAAGCAGCCGCATTGCCAGATATTGCGGATAGGTGAGATCAAGCTCTTCCAGCAGCGGGCGATAGGCGCGGGTGAAGGCAAGCGAGGTCGCATAGATGGCAAAGCACAGCTGGTGGTCCAGGCTCTTTTCATCCTTGTCCGCCATGCGTCCGTCTCCATCCGGGTGCCGCGCCCTTCACCGACCGGGCTGGTCACCGCCTGCACTGACAGCATCCTGTCATCGGCAGGTGGTATAGGCTGGGCGACCCGACACAGGCAACCTCAAAGCAACTTATATCACGTCAGGCGACATTTCGACTTGTGCGCAAATCTCTCGCGTGACAGATATGTTCGCGCAACCTATTGCGCGCGGTGCCCGCGCGACGGAACTGGTGCTCCGAGCTATCTCGAATGGGAGATCTACCATGCTGATCAATCGTCGTTCCCTGCTGCTGACCGGGGCTGCCGCCGGCCTTGGCGCTGCCCTTTCCACCTCGGCATTTGCCGCAGCACCGCTTGCGGGTGTCCAGGCGCCGGGCTTCTATCGCCGCAAGGTCGGAAGCCTCGAAATCACCGCCCTGCTCGATGGCTTTGCCCCGCTGTCGGTCGACAATTTCTCCGGCGCTGACAAGGCCGACCTCGTCGGCATTCTCAACCAGGCCGGCCTCACCGAAAGCCTGCCGACCTCGGTCAATGCCTTCGTCATCAATTCCGGCGAAAAGACCTATCTCGTCGATACCGGGCTTGGTGCAAACCAGATGTTCGGCCCGACGCTTGGCCGCACGGTCGCGAACCTCGCTGCCGCCGGCATCACGCCCGACCAGATCGATGCGGTGATCCTGACCCATGCGCATCCCGACCATGCCGATGGCCTGGTCGGCGCGGATGGCGCGGCAATCTTTGCCAATGCCGAACTCGTTCTGCACGAGAAGGAAGCAGGCTTCTGGCTGGATGACGGCGCCCTGTCCAGCGCCCCCGACGGCCTGAAGCCGATGTTCGATCTCGCCCGCAAGGCGCTGAAGCCCTATGAGGCGCGCACGCGTCTGGCAAAGGATGGCGAGATCTTCCCGGGCGTCGAGATGATCCTGTCTGCCGGACATACGCCCGGTCACAGCATCCTGCGCGTCGCCTCAGGCGCCGACCAGATGCTGATCGTCGGTGATACCGTGCACAATGCGGCGATCCATGCCGTGAAGCCGGATGTCGGCTTTGCCTTCGACATGGATCCCGCCGAGGCAGCCGCCAGCCGTCGCCGGATCTTCGACATGGTCTCGGCCGACAACATGCTGATCGCCGCCACCCATATCGCCTTCCCGAGCTTCGGCCGGATCTTCGTTGATGGCGACCACTACCGCTTCCAGCCGGCGGACTACGCATACACACTGTAAGGCATCGCGCTGACGCGAGTGCGAATGGCAAAACAGATGGAACCGGGCCTTGTGCCCGGTTCTTTACGTTGGGGCGGACGGTGTGCATCGTGACATGTTAGGCGGAGGGCAGAGCGTATATCGGGGCACCTTGGCGTGATTGCATGTACGTGATAGGTTACATGTAACCATGCTTGTAGGAGCCTTACATGACATCGGCATCCAAGCCTAAGTCGTCACGCATCAAGGTCGCCGAGCATCGCCAGCGGCTGCGTGCCCAGGGATTTCGTCCCATCCAGATCTGGGTGCCGGACATCCGCTCGCCTTCCTTCAAGGCGGAAGCCAGCCGGCAGTCGTTGGCTGTCGCCAAAAGCGAGCAGGCAAAAGCCGACCAAGACTTCATCGACGCGGTTTCCGACTGGACCGATGAATGAGACGCGGAGATATCTGGACGGTGGCCGGGGGCAATGACTATGCCGGAAAACCGCGCCCGGCGGTCATCGTGCAAGACGACAGTTTTGACCAGACTGGGTCGGTCACCCTATGCGCCTTCACCTACGACGAGACCGAAGCGCCTTTGTTCAGGCTCCCGGTCCTCCCGACCACCGGCAATGGCCTGCGGCAGCCCTCTCGGCTGATGGTGGACAAGATCACGACGGTTTCGAAATCCAAACTCGGTGAGTGGGTCGGGCGACTGGATGACGAGGACATCGTACGGCTTAATCAGGCAATGCTTGTCTTTCTCGGACTGGCGGGGCCTCAGCGCCAAAGGTGACCGGTTAGGCTACCGACTTCGGCGTGCGTAACAGTGGCGCCCCAAAACGAAAACGAGGGAGCTTAACGCCCCCTCGCCTGTCTCACGTCACTGTCTCTTGGCTCACGCCGTCTGCATGGCGCCCGGTCCCGGAACTGCACCCGGAGGGCACTTGCCGAGGATGATCATGCCGAGCACTTCGTCCTTGGTGACATCCTCGGTGCGGGCGTGGCCCACGACGCGGCCGTTCTTCATGACGAAGACGCGGTCCGCAAGGTCGAAGACGTCGTGGATGTCGTGGCTGATCAGGAAGATGCCGATGCCGTCCTTCTTCAGCTGCTGGATGAGCTCGCCGACCTGGGCGGTTTCCTGGGGCCCGAGGGCGGCCGTCGGTTCGTCCATGATCAGGATCTGGGCGTCGAAGAGGATCGCACGGGCGATCGCCACCGACTGGCGCTGACCACCGGACAGAGCCTTTACCGGCTCCTTGAAGCGCTGGAAGTTGGGGTTGAGACGCCCCATGACTTCGCGGGCCTTGGCTTCCATCGCGACGTCGTCGAGCGTGCCCCAGGCGGTGCGCAGCTCGCGGCCGAGATAGAGGTTGGCGGCGGCATCGACGTTATCGGCGACGGCGAGCGTCTGGTAGATCGTCTCGATGCCATACTTCTTGGCGTCGCGCGGGTTGTTGATATCGGCGAAATCGCCACGGACCAGGATGTCGCCGTTGTCGCGCTTGTAGGCGCCCGACAGGATCTTGATCAGGGTCGACTTGCCGGCACCGTTGTGGCCGAGCAGTGCCACGACTTCACCTGGGAAGAGGTCGATCGAGGCATCATCGACGGCGTGAATGCCGCCGAAGGAGATGGAAACGTTGCGCATTTCCACGAGGGGGGTACGATTTTCCGACATGAGTTCAACTCCCCTTACTTCGCACGGGCGCGGTAGACGGTGTCGAGCCAGACCGCGACGACGAGCACGATACCGATGACGATGCTCTGGAGCGGTGTGTCGAGACCGAGCAAAACCATGCCCGAATTCAGTGATTGCATGACGATGGCACCGAGCATGGCACCGGCGATGGTGCCGACGCCGCCGGCAAGCGAGGTGCCGCCGATGACGGCTGCGGCGATGGTGTAGAGCTCGTCGAGCGTGCCCTGCGCATTCGTCGCAGCGTTGAGGCGGGCGGTCGAGATGGCAGCGGCGATGGCGCAGAGTGCACCCATCAGCGCGAACATCTTGACGGTGACCCACTTGACCTTGATGCCGGCGAGTTCAGCCGCTTCCGGGTTGCCGCCGATCGCGAAGACATAGCGGCCAAAGCGGGTGCGGTTGGTGATGAAGGCCATGACCATGGCGATGCCGATGGCAATGAGAACCGGAACGGCGATGCCGAGACCGATCTGCAGACCACCTTCCGGCCAGGCAATGCCATTGGCTTCGGCATATTTGCGAGCGAGATTGACCGGCATGTAGTAGCTGTTGGCCACCCAGACGGCGCCGAGCACGGCCACGCAGCCGGAGGCGACGAGGAAGTATTCAGCCCAGATCGGACGCAGCGGGAAGCCGAAGCGGCGACGCTGACGGCGGGTGTTGAGAATGGTGAGCACGATCATCAGGCAGGCGACGAGGCCGACGATCCAGCTGGCGGTGACACCGATCGAACCATCCGCACCACCACCCATCAGGCGGTAGGTGGTGTCCATCGGGGCAACCGTCGCACCTGATGTGACCATCCAGGCCGCACCGCGCCAGACGAGCAAGCCGCCGAGCGTGACGATGAAGGCGGGCACGCCGAGGAAGGCGATGATGACGCCATGCAGGGCGCCGATTGCGGTGCCGACGAGGATACCGGCGGAGAGCGCGATGATCCACATCATCGGATGCTCAAAGCCGATGATCGGCGGCAGGATGCGGGCCTGAAGGACCGCCATGATCATGCCGACGAAACCGAGGATCGAGCCGACCGAGAGGTCGATATTGCGGGTGACGATGACCAGCACCATGCCGGTCGCCATGACCGAAACCGAAGCCGCCTGAACCGAGAGGTTCCAGAGGTTACGCGAGGTCAGGAACAGGCCGTTCGACAGGATGTCGAAGCCGACCCAGATGATCCCGAGCGCGATCACCATGCCCAGCAGGCGCGTGTCGATTTCCGTGGCTTGAAAGAAGCGTTTTACCGCTGAAACATTGGATGCCCGAGCACCATGTGCGGGCGTGGCAAGGCTGTGATCCGCCATACGAATAATTCTCCCCAGTCGTTTGTCGGCTTGCGAAGGGCTCGCGTCTCGCGCGGGCGTTCGGGCGTTCTACCCGCCATGCGAATCGAGGCATCTCATTCTTCGGCGGCTCATGGATCACGCCGGCGATGGCCCCTTGAAGCCGTCCGACACTCTCCTGCTGCCATGCTCTCGATCAGTCGAAACGCCGCAGCGCAAATGGCTGCGGCGTCCCGGCTCAAGCTCTGTGGTCAGTCACGTCAGGATCAGTTGCAGGCAGCAACGGAACCGGCGGCAACGCCCTGGCATGCTTCTTCCTTGGAGATCCAACCCGCGTCGATGACGGTGTTGAGGTTTTCCTTGGTGATCGGCAGCGGAGCGATGAAGTAGGAGTTCATTTCGACGCCCTTCGGGCCGCCGGAGAACTTCACGGTGCCTTCGACTTCGTCCATCGACTTGCCAGCGGCCAGTTCGTTGGCGATTTCAGCAGCCTTCTTGCCGAGTTCGCGGCTGTCCTTCCAGACAGACACGGTCTGGGTGCCGAGAGCAACGCGGTTCAGAGCGGCCTTGTCGCCGTCCTGACCGGAGACCGGAACGGCGCCGGCGAGACCCTGGGCTTCCAGAGCTGCGACAACACCGCCGGCCATGCCGTCGTTGGACGAAACAACGGCGTCAACGGCGTTGTTGTTGGCGGTCAGGAACTGCTCCATGTTCTTCTGGGCAGCTTCCGGCTTCCAGCCGTCGGTATAGGCTTCGCCAACGTTCTTGATCTTGCCGGCGTCGATGGCTTCCTTCAGGACTTCGATCTGACCCGAATAGAGGAAGTCAGAGTTCGGGTCGGTCGAGGCGCCCTTGATGAAGACGTAGTTGCCTTCCGGCTTCGCCTTGAACACTTCGCGAGCCTGCATGCGGCCCACTTCCTTGTTGTCGAAGGTGATGTAGTAGGCGTCCGGGTTCTCGATCAGACGGTCGTAACCGACGACCGGGATACCTTCAGCAGTGGCCTTTTCGATGGCCGGGCCGATGGCTTCCGAATCCTGGGCCAGAACGATCAGGGCGTTTGCACCCTGTGCGATCAGGCTTTCGATGTCGGTCAGCTGCTTGGCGGCAGACGTCTGGGCGTCGGCAGAGATGTACTTGTTGCCGGCGGCTTCAAGGGCTGCCTTGATCGCGGCTTCGTCTGTCTTCCAACGCTCTTCCTGGAAGTTCGACCAGGAGACGCCGACGGTCAGGCCTTCGGCATTGGCGACAGAATGCAGGCTCACGATGACGGCAGTTGCTGCCATCAGCTTCATAACGGATTTCATTTTAAACCTCCCAAGGTGATAGCGGACCGTCGGAAGACCTCCCAACCATACGACCCGCTGCGAAACTGCCCTTACCCCATGGACCCCCGTCCAATGGTTTTTCTCGACAGTCGAGAAAATAACTGTCAGAAGATTCTCACGCTGTCAACACGGCCCGGAGGAGGCTTGCAAAGACAGTGACCAAATGCTTTGGGAGGAGCATGCGGTGGATCAGACGAGAGCGGGCGACAAGCCCATCATGACAGCCAGTCCGAGGGCGAGCACGGAGGCCGTTCGCCACCAGAACAACGGATTGGTATTGAAGGTGCTCCGGCGTGAGGGGCCGCTGGCGCATACCGATCTTTCGGCAGCGACGGGGCTTTCGTCCGCCACGGTTTCTGCGATTACCGCCCATCTCGAAAAGAATGGATTGCTGGATCGGCGCGAGGTTTCCAACCCCGGACAGCGCGGGCGGCCACGCGCGCTCTTTGCCCGGCGGCGGGATGCAGCCCATGTCATTGCAGTGCGGATCTCCTCGCATGCGGTGCAGTATTCGCTGGCCGATTATCGCGGCACGATGATCGACCGGTTTGAGGAGGCGCGCGAACAGGGGCCGGAAACACCCAGACGGTTTCTCGACGGGTTTCGCGCCGCGATCGGCCGGCTTATCCAGCGCTCGCGCCTGCCGGCATCCGCCATCTCGACGATCTCGATTTCCAGCAAGGGGCTGGTCGATCGGGAAGGCGCGAAGCTCCTGTGGTCGCCGGTCTTCGGCTATGAGGAGCTCGACTTCGAGACGGCGCTTTCGGATTTCGGCAACAGCCGCATCCATCTGTTCAACGAGAGCCTGCTGGTGACCCATGCGCTGGCGCTTCGGCTGGCGAAGAACCGCGCCACGCCGCTCGCCTCGCTTGCCACGCTGTCGCTTGGCCATTCGATCGGGCTGGGGATCGCCTATCGCGACCAGCACGGCGATCTCGAAATCCGCGCGCCGAATTTCGGCCATATGCTGCATGCCGATGACGGCAAGCTCTGCCGCTGCGGGGCGATTGGCTGCATCGAGGCCTCGGCCGGTTTCTACGGCATCCTGCGCATGGCATTCGAAGTGCCGCCGGATACGATCCCGGCGAAATTCGTGCCGCTTGCCGAAATGGAAAAGATCGCCAGCCGCGCCCGCCAAGGGCATCGCGCCTCGCAATATGCCTTCCGCCAGGCGGGCCTGGCACTCGGTCAGGGATTGTCGCGCATGCTCAGCCTTGCCGAGGAGACAATGCCGATCGCGATCACCGGGCCGGGCACGCGCTTCATGGATCTCTTGACCCGCGGCCTCGACGAGGGGCTGGCGCAATCGCAGCATGTGCGCGTGCGCGGCGCGCCGGAGATCCTCATTATCACCGAGGAAGAGACGCTGGTGTTCGAGGGCCATGTGGACCGGGCGCTGACGGAGATTGACCAGGATCTGGGTGGGTAATCATTCCGGGCGGCCGTCTCAATGCCCAGTGAAGGGTGGAGCGCTCGCGAAAATTCGAATCGACGCTTGCGAAAAGCTCAGGCATAGCAGCACGCAATTCACGTTTTGACGCGCCGGCGGATATTCGCTGTGCCCGCGTCATCCGATCTGCGGCCTGGGCTCAAGACTGGGACGGCTGCGATCGACATTGTCCGGAGAGAGACCCCGATGATCAAGATCATGGTATTGCTGCATGCGGCTCAAGGCCGAGACTGGCAGACGCCGCCGAAGGGCACGAGCCTGAAGACCTTGGCCGAAGCCGAGGAACAGGGTCTGATCGAGATCCGGGGCGAGTTTCAGAAGCGCCAGTTCCGGCTGACGACGCGTGGCTTTTCGACCGTCGAACACGACCGAAAGCGGCTTGCGGCACGCCTCAGCTGATTGCGGCCTCGCGCGGGGACCTGCCCGCTTGAACGGCGGACGCCTGCGCCCTACCCTCCTTTCAAGGAGGACGCTTCATGACAGACGCAATCGCATCGCAGAATGAGGCCGGGGCCAATGCCGGGTCAGCGGCTTATGTCTTCGATGCCTATGGCACGCTCTTCGACGTGCATGCGGCCGTGCGCCGGCATGCGGAGGCGATCGGTCCGGATGCGGCGGCCTTTTCCGATCTCTGGCGGGTCAAGCAACTCGAATATACCTGGGTGACGAGCCTGATGGGGCAATACCGGGATTTCCAGGCGCTGACCGAGGATGCGCTCGACTTCTGTCTGGCCCGGTATCCGGCAGTTAATCCTGCCGTGCGGGCTGATCTCATCGAGGCCTACAAGCGGCTCGATTGTTTTGCCGAGGTGCCCGCGGTTCTCGGAGCGATCAGGGAGACCGGCGCGAAGATCGCCATCCTCTCCAATGGCACGCCCCGGATGCTGGACGAGGCGGTGGAAGCGGCCGGCATCCGGCATCTGATCGACGACATCTTCTCGGTGGATGCGCTGAAGATCTATAAGACCGCACCTTCCGCCTATGCGCTTGTCACCTCGACCTACAGGATCGCTGCACCCGACATCGCCTTCCAGTCTTCCAACCGCTGGGACATGGCCGGCGCCAAGGCCTTTGGCTTTCGCTGCCACTGGATCAATCGATCGGGCGCGCCGCAGGAATATGCGGGGTTTGCGCCGGACGAGATCTTCTCATCGCTCGACGGGCTGCTGCCGAGACGGGCTTGAGTGGATCGGCGATGGCGGAAAAGCGATTTGACCTTTATAGAGCCGCCACGAACAGGCGCTGAGGCGCCGCTTGAGACGACAAGAAAGACGCGAAGACATGAGCCAGACCTGGAGCAAACCCGTGATCCTGCACGGGATCGGCGAAGAGGGCGAAGACGTTGTGGTCGACTGCTCGCTCGGCGCGTCCTGGGCGCTGATCGAGGACTGGCCGGAGGAAGAAAGCGAGGCGCTGGACAAGGCGCTGCTGGTGCTCGGCGCTGTCGCCCAGGGCAAGGCCAAGGAAGAAGACGGACGCAAGGCGCTGATTTCGGCAGCACTCGCGGCCGGGGTGAAGATCACCGCCTGAGGTGGAAAGCGCCCGCCCCCTGCCCGTCAGGTCACATGAGGCCGAGGGTGATTGCAGCCAGCACCAGATAGCGGCCGGCCTTTGCGATGGTGACAAGGACGAGGAAGGTGAGGAAGGGCGTGCGCAGGACGCCGGCGACGACGGTCAGGGGATCGCCGATGATCGGCACCCAGGAGAGTAGCAGCGACCAGATGCCGAAGCGGCGATACCAGGCCTCGGCTTGGGCGAGCCTTGGCCGGGACACCGGAAACCAGGGCCGGTCGCGGAAACGCTCGATGAAACGGCCGAGCAGCCAGTTGACCACCGAACCCAGCACATTGCCTGTTGTTGCGACGAGCAGCAGAAGGACGAGCGAGCGATCGCCTGCGACGATCAGGCCGACAAGCACGGCTTCCGACTGCGCCGGAACGATGGTCGCGGCGAGGAAGGCAGCCAGAAACAGGGCGAGATAGGAAGCAAAAGCGGTGATCACGCAGCCGGTCTAGCGCGGGTATTCGGCGCTGGCAATTGGCGGTGAGCGGGCACCACAGATCTGCTGCTCACAATCGGGCGAGGCAAGACTGCACAAACCGGATGCCAAACATGGAATGGCCGCCATGCATCCGGGGGACGATGCATGGCGGCCGCGATGGCCCGGGGGCTGGCCATCAGTACTCTAGGGTCGGTCAGACGACGCGACGGGCGGCCTGTTCGATGCGCTCGGCAGACGACATCTCATCGGCATCGATGACACGCGTGCCTTCAACCCGGGCACCGGGCTGCAGACCGTCGAAACCAACGTCGCGAACCTGATGCGGCGAAGGCGTGGTGATCGCACCATGGTTCGGATCGTTGACATCCTGGCCTTTCACGCCGTCTTCGGTGCGCACATATTCGCCCGGGGCGTTGCGCGTCTCGCGCTCGCTGGTCGCATCGGCGATCAGCTGGTCGAGTTCGTCGGCGGTCATGGCGCTCAGATCGAAATCCTGCATGGGTCTCTCCCTTTGTTTGTCTGTTGAAAGCTTCAACGCGCGAGTTGGAAAAAGGTGCCACCGGGCCCGCACGATCCTTGTAATTGATCGACGGGCGTCGGGCGCAGGGTGCCAACCCCGTGCTCAGCGCTGCGCATTGTCGGCATTGGCGAGTGGCGAGGGACGACCGTCGGGTCCATCCGGGGCTTCGCGCTGGTCGACGTCTTCCATGTCCTGGTCCACCAGAAAGGTGTCGGTGCCGCCGAGGCGGCCTGCCTCGCGGGCGGCATCCTGGCGGGTGGCATCGATTTGCTCGTCGAGGCCGCCGTCGACCGGCTGGCGATCGTTGCCTTCGCCGGTGCGGTCGGCGGATGGGCTGGTCTGATCGGCCGGATTGCGGGGATCGTTTTCCGGGTGATTGCTGTTGTCGCTGGTCATCGATGTTCTCCGTCCCTGGGTTTGGATGTTTTCCGCTCACCCAACGACAGGCTGCCGGATTTCGTTCCGCAGGAGACGGTTGGAACTGATGGAGGGGACGGGAGATGGGTTGCCCGAGGGCATCCTGAATTCGGCCGGGCGCGCTTCGCCGCTGGCGTGATGGGATCGGCATGCCGCAGGACGCGGCGCTCCGGCCCGAGCCTGGTCGATGCCTTCTTGCGGCAGGTCAGCGGAAAACGTCCCGCCAGGTGGATGGCGGGACGCGCTATGTCAGAGGGTATGCGGTGTTAGGCTCAGCCGTCGCGGCGCTGAGAGCGCCGGGTCAGGCCGCCCGCCCCATCGATCGCGGCGCCTGGCCGCTCTTCGCTCCCGTCGTCTGGAAGCGGGAAACCATGGTGAAGAGTTCGTTCGCGCTTTCGGCAAGCGAGGCTGCCGTGGCGCTCGCCTCCTCGCCGGTCGCCGCACTCTGCTGGGTCACCTTGTCGAGCGTGGTGATTGCGCCATTGATCTCGCCGATGCCCTGCGACTGCTCACGGGCGGCGACGGCAATCGCGTCGACATTGGCATCGATTTCCTGCACCTGGTCGACGATCGACTGCAAGGCAAGGCCGGTCTTGTCGACGAGGCTGACGCCGTGCTGGACGGCATCGGAGGCTTTGGCGATCAGGCCCTTGATATCCTTGGCGGCACTGGCCGAGCGCTGGGCAAGCTCGCGGACCTCCTGGGCGACCACCGCAAAGCCCTTGCCGGCCTCGCCCGCACGGGCGGCTTCCACGCCTGCATTGAGAGCGAGAAGGTTGGTCTGGAAGGCGATCTCGTCGATCACGCCGATGATGTTCTCAATTTCCTTGGACGAGCTGGCGATTTCGCCCATGGCCGAGGTCGCCTGCTTGACGACGAGACCGGAGCCTTCGGCATTCGAGCGCATCTCGCCGACCAGCCTGGTGGTTGCCTGGGTGCGGCCCGTCGTGTCCTTGATCGTGGTGGTAATCTCGTCGAGGGCAGCGGCCGTTTCCTCCACCGTCGCCGCCTGACGCTCGCCATTGGTGGCGATACCGTTGGCGATATCATTGATGACGGTCGCATTCGCCGACAGGGCCTGGACAGCATGGACAATGCCGCTCAACGTTTCGTCCAGGGCATAGGCGGCGGTGTTGACGTCAAGTCTCGTCGCCTCCAGCACCGCGTCTACGGGATCGTTGAGGCGCACGGTCAGGTCGCCTTCGGCAAGTTTCTTGATCGCCGCGCCGATGATCTTGACGGCCTTCATGCGGCCGCTGATGTCGGTTGCGACCTTGATGACCCGATAGACCTTGCCACGGGAATTGAACACCGGCGTGTAGGCCGCCTGGATCCAGACCTCCCGGCCGCCCTTGCCATAACGCACGAAGTTCGACGAGGTGAACTTGCCGGCGCGCAGGTCGTCCCAGAAACCGGCATAGTCGGAGGTCCCGACATAGGTCGGGTCGCAGAACATCCGATGTTGCTTGCCGATGACTTCCGAGCGGTCATAGCCCATGGCCTTCAGGAAGTTGTCGTTGACCTCGACGATGGTGCCATCGGGTTCGAATTCGATGATCGCCTGCGACTGATCGATGGCGCGCAGCCGATTGTTGTCATGCAGGGCGACGATCTTGGTCGCGGTGATATCGGATGCGATCTTCAGAATACGAGTTACCCGGCCGCCAGAATAGACGGGATTGTAGGTCGCCTCGATCCAGACATCTTCACCAGCCTTGCTCTGGCGGCGGAACTGGCCACCCTGGAAACGGCCTGCGCCAAGATCGGACCAGAAGCGCTGGTAATCCGGCGACTGGCGGATGGCGTCCTCGCAAAAGATGCGGTGATGCTTGCCGACGATCTCGTCGAGACGGTAGCCGAGCGTTTTCAGAAAGTTCTCATTGGCATCCAGGATCGTGCCATCTGGCGCAAACCAGATCATGGCCTGGGTTGCTGAAAGCGCTTTCATGTCGTCGGCAAGCTTATTCGCGTTCAGGATGTTCGACAGCATTGGCAGCGCCCTCATTGCACATTGCCACAATCTAAAACACGGTCGCGTTAATGGTTACTGAATGTAATCTTGCGAATTGTTAAAAATAGCAAACGCGATGCGCGAGCACCATCAGGACTGTGCACAGAGGTTGAATCCGGGGACGCTCACTTGCCCTGATGTGCCGGGCGGGAGGGGGATTTTCGGCTTGGCGTGGCGGGTTGGGCGGGATGGGGGTTTGGTTCCGGGTTCAGGTGTGAGGTGTCAGTCATCGCGGCGGATCATGCCGGAGATGGCGGCGGCAGCGATGGCGGTGACGACCCAGCCGGCGACGATGAAGATCTTCTGGAGGTAGAAAAGGCGCTTGCCGGCATCACCGCGCGCCGGGGACGGCGCCCAGGCATCGGTCTGGCCGAGATCGAGCACAGGGACGACGACGTCGAGGGCATAGGCGAAGGAATAGAAGGTTTCGTAGTCCTTGCCGGGGGCAAGGGCGTCACTCCAGTCGGCGGCGGGGTTTTCCGAGGGGCCGTCGGCGATGGTCTTCCAGTCTTGGGATGTGAGGACGACGGCGGAGTTGGGGGCGAAGTCGCCGGCGTTCCAGGTGAGTTGCGCCATGCCCATCATGACGGCGACCAAGCCAGCGAGCCACCAGAGTGAAAGCCAGGGCTTGTAGCCATAGCCGGCCACAGATGCAGCCGCCGCATCCCAGAGCCGGACGAGAATGCCTGTCTTTCCCGCCTTGCGCTGTTCCTTTTCCTTCTCGATTAAGATTTCCCGCGCCTCTCGGCGATGGCCGGTTTCGCGGTAGAATTTGGCAAGTTGCTGGTAGGGTTGGGGGTGAAACTGGCCGTTGAATTTGGCACCTCTCAGGAGCCACTTTGTTCTAAACTCTAAATCCAAAGGACCGTATATTTCTTGATAGGTACAGCCTACTAGGCACAGATTTTCAATCTCATTCCAGCTCGACGCGTCGTCAACCAGCTGGCGAAAACGCGAGGAAGCAAACTCCGCGCGTCCTTTGATTGATTTAACGCGTCGGATGTACAATCCGCCTTCCACCTCAGCATTCTGGGCATTCAATGTATTGCCCCCAACGGAACGCATGACAGCGCCGCCAAAGGAAATGCTACCGCCGATCTGCGCTCCACTAAGGCTAACTTCGCCGCTGCTGTTTATGTGGGAAAAGTCCACTGAGCCGCCTACGCTGGCAGATTGAATGGAAAAAGCGAGCTTAAGGTTGTCCTTTAAATTGGCTCCCTGGCAATTTAGCTGCCCCCCAATCTTGGCGCTGGAAAAATTTATTTCTCCGGTACTCACGATACCACTTAGGAATACTCCGGCCCTGATGCTTGCTTGTTGCGCATTGAGTGCAAAGCCGCCAAGGCCATTCAACACCGTCTCACGACAGTTTAGCTGCCCACCAATCTCAGCCCCGGCGAGCAGCACTTGTCCGTAGACTTTGGAGCGATCCAGAAACACGCTATCGCCAATCAAGGCCTTTTGCGCATTTAAAGCGCAGTCAGTTTCGCCATGCAAAACTGCGTCCATACAAGATAGTTGACTACCGATCCGTGCGCCAGCAAACGAAACCATCGTGCCACTTTCGAGTCGATCAATCACTACATTGCCGGCCACCTGCACCCGTTCAAAATCCAACCCAGGCGTTTTACTACCCTTCATTTGCACAGACTGAACATGCGCCTGCTGCGCGTTAATCTGATCCGTGAAGTTGCAGTTTGTAAAGTTGATCGCGCCCTTCACTGTCAAATACCGAAGGTTCAACTGTCCGCGCACCCAGGCACCAACTACACGAACCCCAAGCTCATGAACCCCACAGTCCGCGCAGCCACCTAGAACCAAGTAGCGCAGCAACTCAGCGCGGATCGCCCGATCGCTACTGGATTTAACAGGAAGTAAGCCGTCGCCTAACACCGTCGGCTCGCCGATCCTGCAGTTCTCGATCAACAACCTCTCAGCCTCGCTGAGCGCATCCTCGCCTTGCAGCTTCTCGATATCAGCATAGGTTCGGATCAGCATGGTCGCCCCAGGGGTTCAAGTTGATGGCGACACTAGCTGCGGGTTTCGGCGTCCGCAACCATAGGGCGGCAAGGCGCTTGTGGCTCCCCCTCACCCGGCCTCCGCTTCGCTCGGCCACCCTCTCCCCGAGGGGAGAGGAGCAGTCGCCGGCGTTGTGGCGCCGGTGACCAAAACGCAAAAAGCCGCCAGGTTGCCCCGGCGGCTTTTGTCATTTCAAAGCCTGCTGCTCGTCTCAGACGAACTGGCTGAGGCCCGGGACGGAGGCGACGACTTCGTCGACCACGTCGGCGCCGGCGTATTCGCGGGCGACGGCCATGGTTTCCTTGGCGAGGGTGGAGATTTCGCCCATGCCGAGGCCTTGAGACATCAGCTGCTGGCCGAGGCCCATGATGCCGCCGCCGCCGATGGCGCTCATCAGGCCGCCGAGCAGACCGCCGCCGCCCGAGCCTTCGCCATTGTGCTTGGCGACGAGTTCAGCGGCACCGGGGATGGCTTCGATCATGCGGGCGACCGGGCCGTCGGCTGCTTCGCGCTGCAGGAAGCCGAGCATCATGCCAAGGGCCGTTTCAGCCTTTTCCGGGGAAATGCCGACGCTGTCGGCGATGCGGGTGACGATTTCGCTCATTCTCGAAGTCCTCCTGAGGCGATTTTGACGTTAACGTCAACGTAATGGAAGTCGTTTCCGAACTCAAGCACCCGGGGCCGCCTCCGGCGAAAATTGCCGGGGATGCGACGGCTCCCGCAGTCGATCTGCGAGGCACGACGGGGGCACCTGTGAGGGTCCTGGCCGGGCCTGTTTCAGCTTGAGACATCCAACCGTTGTCGATGTTCCACACTCCTCCTATAAGAGCAAGCTGAAGTGTTGATGACGCAGGGAGAAACGTCCGCATGCTGCAAGAAGGCTCGCTCTATCTCGGCACCAGCCGCAACCCGGACGACAGCCTGAACAAGGCCGAATATCTGGCGCTGAAATACGGCAACCGCCACGGCATCGTGACCGGGGCCACCGGCACCGGCAAGACGGTGACGCTGCAGGTGCTGGCCGAAAGCTTCTCCGAGGCCGGGGTTCCGGTGTTTGCCTCCGACATCAAGGGCGACCTTTCCGGGATTGCCGCCATGGGCGAGCCAAAGGACTGGATTACCCAGCGCGCGGAGCAGATCGGCTTTACCGATTATGCGCCGGCCGAGTTTCCCGTCATCTTCTGGGATCTCTACGGCGAGAAGGGTCACCGCGTGCGCACCACGGTGGCTGAGATGGGGCCGCTTCTGCTCTCGCGGCTGATGAATGCTTCGGAAGCGCAGGAAGGCGCGCTCAACATCGCCTTCAAGATCGCCGACGAAGGCGGGCTGCCGCTGATGGACCTCAAGGACCTGCAGGCGCTGCTCACCTATATGGCCGAGCATGCGACCGAGCTTTCGAGCCAGTTCGGGCTGATCTCCAAGGCCTCGATTGCAACGCTGCAGCGCGGGCTGTTGATCCTCGAGCAGCAGGGGGCGGAGAATTTCTTCGGCGAGCCGGCGCTCAAGGTGACCGACATCATGCGCACGACGAATGACGGGCGGGGCGCGATCTCCATTCTCGCTGCCGACAAGCTGATGATGAACCCCAGGCTTTATGCCACCTTCCTGCTCTGGCTGCTCTCGGAGTTGTTCGAGGAGCTGCCTGAGGTGGGCGATCTCGACAAGCCGAAGCTGGTGTTCTTCTTCGACGAGGCGCATCTGCTCTTCAACGACGCGCCGAAGGTGCTGATCGAGCGGGTGGAACAGGTGGTTCGCCTCATCCGCTCCAAGGGGGTGGGTGTTTACTTCGTCACGCAGAACCCGCTCGATGTGCCGGAAACCGTGCTCGCCCAGCTCGGCAACCGGGTGCAGCATGCGCTGCGCGCCTATACGCCGCGCGAGCAGAAGGCGGTGAAGACGGCGGCCGATACCTTCCGGCCCAACCCGGCCTTCGACTGTGCCGACGCCATTACCCAGCTCGGCATCGGCGAGGCGCTGGTCTCGACGCTGGAGGCCAAGGGCATTCCCTCCATGGTCGAACGCACGCTGATCCGGCCGCCATCGGGCAAGGTAGGCCCGATCGATGATGCCACACGGCAGAAGGTGATGAACCTCTCGCCGGTCGCCGGGCAATACGACATCGATCTCGATTCGGAATCGGCCTACGAAATCCTCACTGCCCGCGCCAGGAAGGCGGCGGAGGCGGAAGCGGCCAAGCGGGCTGCCGAGGAGAAGGCCGAAGGTGGCGATAGCGCGGCCGGACGCTGGACGCTGCCGGGATTTGGCGACGAGCCTGCCGACAAGGAAGGCACGCGGACGACGAAGCGCAGCTCCGGTTATCAGCGCGAGACGGTGATCGAAGCGGCGATGAAGAGTGCGGCGCGTTCGGTTGCGACCTCGGTCGGCCGGGCGCTGGTGCGCGGCATTCTGGGCAGTCTTCGGCGGTGACGTTGCGGTTTATCGGCAAAACACAAGAACTGAGTGGCGAAAGCTCGCCATTCACCCCCAGTTTTTGTTCACTTCCGTGCAACCATCCCTGATATAGAATGAAGATCACCACAATTCTCGGGCAGATGCGCCCGGGGGTTACATGGGGTTGAGCGTGGACAGCAGTCTGGATCACATCGTTCTGGTCAACAACGCGAAGCGCGCGCTTGAACGCGGCCGCTTTGAGCTCACCTATCAACCCATTTATTCCGTCGACCACCGTGAAGTGGACAGCGTCGAGACGTTGCTGCGCTGGCGCATTTCGCCCGGCCGGCTGGCCGTGGCGCAGGATTTTCGCTCGGTGTTTCGCGACCCGATGTTATCACTGTCGATCCGCGACTTCGTGCTGTCGACCACGCTGCGCCAGGCGGCGCGCTGGCGGGCGGAGGGCCATGACTTCGGGCGGATCAGCGTCAATGCCACGGCCTTTGACCTCTGCGCCGGCGATTTTGCGCTAAGACTCAGTGACATGGTGCAGGATTTCGGCCTGACGCCCGACATGCTGGAGATCGAAGTGGCGGAGCCGGCCTTCTACGGCCCGCTGTCCAAGGCAGTCGGGCTGGCGCTCGAGGCTCTGCATTACTGCGGCTTCTCGCTTGCCATGGACAATTTCGGCGCGACCCATGCCGGGCTTTCGGCGCTGCGCAATCACAGCTTCCGGCGCCTGAAGATCGACCACGGGCTGATGCGCTCAGCCTCGACCAATCCGGTCGACAAGGCGATCGTGCGCCATGTGATTGCGCTTGGCCATGATCTCGGGATGATCGTGACGGCAGCCGGTGTCGAGAGCGAGGCACAGATGGAAACCGCCGTGCAGCTTGGCTTCGACAGCGTGCAGGGCTTCTTCGTCTGCTTCCCGAAGGAAGCGGAGCTTTTGCCGCGCGTCTGCCATGTCCTGAACCTGCAGGGCCGCTCCGGCTGAGCTTGCCCGCCCCCTGCCCTTTCGCCCCTCGGCCTTACATGGCAGGATCGGCGCCATGACCCTGATCCTCTACCCGCTCGCAGCCCTTGCCGAAATCGCCGGATGTTTCGCCTTCTGGGCCTGGCTGAAGCTCGACCGTTCGCCGCTCTGGATAGCACCCGGCATCTTGTCGCTCGCGCTGTTCGCCTGGCTTCTGACGCTGGTGCCATCTGATGCCGCAGGCCGTGCCTATGCCGCCTATGGCGGGGTCTATATCGCGGCCTCGCTTGGCTGGCTCTGGCTAATCGAGGGGCAAAGGCCTGATCGGTTCGACCTCACGGGGGCCGCGATCTGCCTTGTCGGGGCAGCGGTGATCCTGTTGCCTTCAAGGGGCTGAGCGGAATTCCCCTCAAAAGGCAGGATGCCGGCTTGCAGAATTTCCGTATATACATAAACTATGGTAATCGTCTGGGATGAACCGAAGCGGCTCGCGAATATCGACAAGCATGGGTTGGATTTCACCGACCTGTCGCTTGAGTTTTTCCAGCGCGCGCTCATTCGCCCGGCGAAACGAGGCCGGCTGCAGGCGATCGGACGTCTGGCAGACGGGACGGTGGCCGTGATTTTTGTGCGGCTCGGAACAGAGGGACTCTCCGTGATTTCGATGCGTGCGGCCAATCCGGCTGAAAGGAGGGCATTGCGATGAAGAAGACAAAGCCAGTGTCGCCCGGTTTTCGCGAAGGCCGCGGCTATACCCAGGCCGATTGGGACGAAGTAGAAGACAATCCCGAACTGACCGAAGAGGAGCTGAAAGAGATGCGGCCCTTCCGAGAGGTCTTTCCCGAACTCGCAGCCTCGATCGAGCGGAAGCTTGGGCGCCCCAAGGCCGAGACGCCGAAGAAGGCGATCAGCCTGAGGCTCGACCAGGATGTGATCGAGCGGTTCAAGGCGACCGGTGACGGCTGGCAGTCGCGGATGAACGAGGCACTGCGCAAGGCGGTGGGGCTGTAAGGCCCCTTGGCTTGCTCAATTGGACTTCACGCAAACCAGGATCGTAACCTGCAGACCACGTTCGCAATCGCCCTTGAGCCACCGCGCCAGCCTGGTGTCATCCGGCTACTTGCGCTGTCGAGCGCCTATGCGGCCTCCCTCTATCCAGCGGAGAGCAACCATATGCTGCCGCTCGACGAGCTGGAGCAGGACAGCGTGTCCTTCTTCGTCGCACGATCGGGCGAAACAGTCCTGGGCTGCGGGTCGCTGGTTGGTCATGCCGACGGTACCGGTGAGATCAAGCGGATGTTCGTGGCCGAGGCTGCGCGCGGAATGAGACTTGGCAAGCGCCTGCTCGAAACGTTGGAAAAGGAAGCGGAGCAGCGCGGCATATCGATCATCCGGCTGGAAACCGGGATCTACCAGCCCGAGGCGATCGGGCTTTACCGCAAGGCGGATTATCTGGAAATCCCACCCTTCGGCGACTACAAACCCGATCCACTCAGCCTGTTCATGGAAAAGCGGCTCAGCGACTAACGCTGCATTTACAGCGCTTTCCACCCTTCCACAAGCATCAGCGCCGCCACGGCGACCAGCAGCCAGCCGGCGGCGCGGCCGATCCAGATGGTGATCTTGGGCTTCGAGACCAGCGCATCGCGCCCCTTGGCTGCAGCAAAAGCCAATCCGCCATAGACGAGCGCCTGAAGAATGAGAGTAAGCGCGCCCATGACCAGCGCCTGGCGCCAGAAGGGGCCGTATTCGGGGCGCATGAATTGCGGATAGACGGCGAGGATGAACAACCAGGCTTTCGGGTTGAGCAGGCAGGTGATGAGGCCCTGGCCGAAGATACGGGCCGTCCGGTGCAGCTTGGAGGCCTCGATGCCGTCGATGACGATGGCGCTTTTGGCCAGCGTATAGCCAATCCAGATCATGTAGGCCGAGCCGATCACCAGCATTGGGCCTGCAAGCTGAGGCACGAGCGTCGAGAGCGCTGTGACGGCGACGGTGCCGAACAGGGTATGGAAGGCGCCGCCGAGCATGATGCCTGATGTCGCGGCAATGCCTGCGCGTCGGCCGCCGGTCAGACCGTTGGCGATGACGAAGATCATGTCCATACCGGGAACGATGATGATGCCCGCCAGCAGGGCGGAAAAGAGCCAGAGGTTTTCGGCATAGGTCATGTCAGTAGGATCTCCTTGGAAAGGCCGGCACTTCGCGGGGAATGGCCTATTTTCAATGCGTTGGAGATGCTTTAGACAAGGGCTACTGACAAAGCTGTGTCAGTTGAGATCGAGGATCCCCCATGCGCAAGGCGTCCCGGCTGTTCGAGATCATCCAGATCCTGCGCCTTGCTGCCCACCCGATAACGGCGCAGCAAATCGCGGAAAAGCTGGAGGTGACGCAAAGGTCCATCTACCGGGATATCGCAGCCCTTCAGGCGATGCGTGTGCCGATCGAGGGCGAACGCGGGATCGGCTATATCCTGCGCCCCGGATTTCATCTGCCGCCGCTGATGTTCACGCCGGAGGAAACCGAGGCGATCGTGCTCGGCATGGCGCTGACCAAGCGCACGGCGGATCTAGAGCTGCGCGAGGCATCGGCCCGCGTGCTCGACAAGATCGCGGCTGCCCTTCCCGACCCTTTGCGCGACGCGATCCTGTCGCGGTCGCTCTATGCCTGGGGGCGCGTGGCGGAGGCGCCCGAGGCGATCGACTTCTCGATGATCCGCCGGGCAATCCGCGACGAGGAGAAGCTCGACATCGACTATGTCAACGAACAACAGCAGGCGACGACTCGGCGGATCAGACCGATCGCGGTGATCCATTATGCCGAGGCTGCCGTCATCGTCGGCTGGTGCGAGTTGCGGGAGGCGATCCGCAATTTCCGCGTTGATCGGGTCAGGGCGTGTCGGACAACAGGGGCGCATTTCCGGCGTGAGGGCGATCGGCTGCGCAAGCTCTGGGTGGCGGGTTGGAACACGTCCGGACAGACGGCAGCGCGCGGCTGACCGGATGCAACGACAACCGTCTGGAATGCTAAGGACTATCGTGCCGCCGCCCGGTCGGCCTGGCTTCGGCCATCATAACCCCAATCGGTGGCCGGCAGTTCATGCACCACAACATAGGTCGCGGCAGGGAGGTCCGGCCATTCGGCGCGCAGCAGGGCCATGGCGCGCTCCTGGAAGCGCCGCTTCTGCTCGACCGTGTTCGTGCCGGCGGTGACGAAGACCTCAAGATGCGCCGCTGCGGCCTCCGCCTCGCCGCCAACCGTCCAGGTCTGCGCGGGCGTCGCTTCGATCCTTACGGAGGTCAGATCGTGACGCTTGGCGAGATCGGTTGCGATGAGGTCGGTCAGGGCGCGCGCAAGATCGAGTTCACGACGTGGATGGGGCGGGTGATAGGTCAGGCGGGCAAAGGGCATAGCGGGATTCTCCGAAACAGGGTGACGGAGGCAGGATAGTCGCGCTATGCTCAATTCATATCAGCATAAAACCAAGTCTGACTTGAGGAAAACTCATGCTTCCCGATCTTCCTTCGCCACTGTTGCGCAGCTTCGTCGCCGTGGCTGATTGCGGATCGCTGGCCGCCGCCGCGATCCGGGTGAACCGCAGCGAGTCGGCGCTCAGTCTGCAGATGCAACGGCTGGAGGATCTT
Organism: Allorhizobium sp. nf9_anc; assembly: GCF_056323085.1. Lineage (NCBI taxonomy): Bacteria > Pseudomonadati > Pseudomonadota > Alphaproteobacteria > Hyphomicrobiales > Rhizobiaceae > Allorhizobium > Allorhizobium sp. nf9_anc. The sequence goes on from NZ_CM150481.1 coordinate 2,566,774, forward strand.
GTCGGGCAACCGCTTTTCGATCGGGACGGGCGGGCGCTGAAGCTCAATGGCACGGGCAGCTGGCTGCTCGCGCATAGTCGGGCGATCCTGGCACGGATCGATGCGGCGCGAGCGGAGCTCGATGCGGCATCTCGGCCACCGATCCGGCTCGGCGTGGTGCAGGATTTCGTCAGCCAGGTGTTGCAGCCGACGCTTGCCGACTTGCGCGGGGACGATGGCGCGGCGCGGTTTTCGATTGTCATCGGCAGCACCAGCGAATTGCTGCAGGCCATGAGCGAGGATCGCATCGATACGGCAGTTTGTGCCGGCGATTTGGTCGCCGGGGGGATGGGCGGGACCGCTCTTCCGATGGCGTGGTTTGGTGATGCGCGGCTGCTGGAGGACGAGGTGGTGGCGCTTGTCAGCATCACGCCGCCCTGCCCGTTTCTCTCGGCAGCAACGCGCGCGCTGGATGCGATCGGCCGGCCATGGCGGCTTTCGCTGGTCACGCCGAGCCTCGACGGGGTAAAGGTTGCTGTGGCGGCCGGACTCGGGCTTGCCTGCCGGACAGAGGCCGGGATGGGTCAGATTGCCCTGGCTGGAGCCGGATTGCCTGATCTTTCCGACATCCGTTACTCGGTGATCGAAAAACGGCCCGGAAAAACCGGGCCGTCAAAGGCAGCAGTCAGAATGGCTGCGCATCTATCGATGCTGGGCCAGGCCTGACACGTTCAGGCCACAGCCATCCGGCGCGCCTCGCGGAACGAGACGAGACGGCCGCGGGCTTCGTCCCAGAGGACGAGTTTCACGCAGGCGAAGCTTTCCTTCAGCGTGATGCGGCTGATGGTCTTCAGCTCCGGATGGTCGCGCAGGACTTCCGGCAGACGGTAGAAGGGGATCTTGCTCGACAGGTGATGCACATGGTGCACGCCGATATGGCCAGTCAGCCAGCGCAAGCCCCAGGGCAGATCGTAATGCGAGGCGCCATGGAGGGCCGCATGCTGGAACTGCCATTCCGGAGGGTTCGACCAATGAGTGTCTTCGAACTGGTGCTGGACATAGAAGAGCCAGATGCCGAGCGCGCCGGCGAGCAGGACGATCGGCAGATGCACCACGAGGAAGGCATCGAGACCGGCGAGCCAGATCATCAGCGCAGCCATGGCGACCATGCCGGCATTGGTGGCCATGGTGGAGACCCAGGGCAGAGCCCCGTCCTTCATCATGCCGAAGGGCAGACGCTGCTTGAGCAGGAAGACCCAGATCGGGCCGATGCCGAAGAGCACGATCGGATTGCGATAGAGGCGGTAGCCAAGGCGGCCGAGCGGCGAGAGCGCGCGGTATTCGGCAACGGTCAGCGTGGTGATGTCACCGACGCCGCGTTCCTCGAGATTGCCGGCGGTCGCATGATGTTCGGCATGCGCGCGGCGCCAATAGTCATAAGGGGTATAGGTAAGGACGCCGAGCAGGCGGCCGGTCCAATCGTCGACCGAGCGGCGGGCGAAGAAGGCGCCGTGGCCGCAATCGTGCTGGATGATGAAGAGGCGCAGCAGGAAGGCTGCAGCCGGCAGGACCAGAACGAGGCCCGGCCAGAAGGCGAAATGGAAGCTTGCCCAGGCGCCGGCCCAGAGCAGGATGAAGGGCACGAGCGTGATGCCGAGTTCGAAGCTGGACCGTGTCAGGTTCGGCTTGCGATAGGCATTGACGATCTTCAGCCAGGCCTTGGCATCAGGGGTCTCGTTTTCGGGGATTTGATCGTCGCGGTAGTCGAATGCAGCGCTCACAGGCCGGCCTCCGAGAGGTTGATTGGATCGGGGAAGGCGGCGGAGGGGCTCGATACGCCCAAAATCGGGGCGCGCGACACGGGGCATCCGAAGGAGAGGCCCACAGCAATGGTCATGGTCGGCTGGCTTTCGTGGCTTAGAGATCGCCCGTCACTCCAGCAACGGGTGGGCTGTCCTAGCAGATCGCAGCCGACTTGTCGCCATGGAACTCCCACACGACGGGGGCTGCGGCATTTCGTCGGGTCTGGAGAGCGGTGGCGTTCATCATGGGGGCCGGATCGTGTCGCGAGATCGGCGGACGACGCCCTGTCGCTTTGCGCTGATTCGGCGACAGGCCGGAACGAGAAAGCCCCGCGTCAGAAGACGCGGGGCCAAGAGGTATCAGCAGACCTGCGCGGCGGCCGTCAGTCGCGGACGCCTCGGGGCGATCACTCGGCCGGCTTGATCGATTCGAGGATCTTGTTGACCTCGGGGATGTTCTTTTCTTCCGTTTCGGCCGATGCCCAGTAGGTGACGATCGCGGCCTTCTCGTCCGACAGCGTGATGAAGCCGACGCCGATGGTCACCGGGCCGTCCTTGTCCGTGCCCTTCCAGGACAGCGTCTCATAGGGCATGCCATTCTGCTCGCCCTTGCTTTCGGTCTGGCTTGCCGGATCCGGCGTGACGCCGTTCTCTTCGAGGAAGGCGAAGACGTCGGTCATCACCTGGTCCATGTCATCGGCACCGGCGATGTCGAAGGAGATATAGGTGCCGGCGTCGGGCGAATTGCCTTCGATGCCGTAATCGGTCGGGGTTGGCTGCCAGTCGTCCGGAATTTCAACGGTTGCTGCCGGCTCGTCGGCCGGGAAGGTGAAGCTGCCCGCAACGGAGGCGGATGCGGTGATCAGGAAGATTGCGGTGGCGGCAAGGAACTTGTTCATCGGATGAGCCCGTGGATGAGTGATAAGGTGAGCCGGCGCGAGCGCGTGACCAACGTGCCGGGCGAGGTTTCCTAGCAAGCAGCGGTGAAGATTGTCGTACTGTTTTTGCGTGGAATCACCGCATCCTTATGAAATATTGCTGATGTTCGCGATATAGCTAAAAGAAGCCAAACAGACCTGCCATACTGGCTCCCACGGCGTTTTTTGGCTTCCCGGCGCGTGGAGATTCAAGCTTTTGAATCAGGGGCTTGAACCATACATCCCCGACATTTTACCGCGACGAAATGGCAGTTTTGCCCATTTTGGCTTGTGTCGCGGCGACCGAGCCTCTATATTGCCGCCATCGAAGATTGCGAGCGACTTTGTCTACGCGCCTCCGGCGCACGCCAGATTTCCTTCAACGTCGATATACCAGCCGTCGAATGTCTCGCCGGCAAGCCCAACGATTGAAAGGAAATCGTTATGAACACAGGTACCGTAAAGTGGTTCAACAGCACCAAGGGTTTTGGCTTCATCCAGCCGGATGAAGGCTCTGCCGACGTGTTCGTCCACATCTCTGCCGTTCAGCGCGCCGGCATGCGCGACCTGGTCGAAGGCCAGAAGATCGCATACGACATCGTTCAGGACAAGCGTTCGGGCAAGAGCTCGGCCGACAACCTGCGCGCCGCTTAATAATTTGTCGCTCGCCCTTGCTGATAACGGTATTACCGACTGCGAGGGCTGAGTGGCGAGGAAAGGTCGGGTTCCGCCCGGCCTTTTTTGTTTGCGTCGAAGGCTGCCCGCGTTCGACTTTCCATTTCTCCCGATCCGATCGGGATCTTCGCCGGGGCGTCGCGCGTTAGCTTGTCGTATCCCCTCTTTTGCAACCCAGTTAAATCGGGCTCACGCCCGGAAAGGAAACGACCGTGCAAGTTCTCGTTCGTGACAACAATGTCGACCAGGCGCTTCGTGTGCTTAAGAAGAAGATGCAGCGCGAAGGCCTCTTCCGCGAAATGAAGGCTCGCAGCGCCTTCGAAAAGCCTTCGGAAAAGCGCGTTCGCGAAAAGGCTGAAGCCATTCGCCGCCAGCGCAAGCTCGCGCGCAAGAAGATGCAGCGCGAAGGCCTGCTGCCGGCCCCGAAGAAGGCTGCAGTTCGCGGCGCTCGCTAATTTCGACCCCTCCGTGCGCCTTCGGGCGCGCGGATGTCCGACCACGAGGAAGGCGTGAAGCCTCGCCTCGGTCACCGGCCCTGGCCACCCGGCCAGGAGCGGACGGACCTCAACCCCATGCCGAGACAGGCAGCCAGGCTGCAGGAAGGACCCGGACATGACCGCGACTAAAGAGACATTTTTCAAGCCTGAAAAGGTTTCGCCGCAGGACAAGGCCGCGACAACCGACAGCGTTGCTCGTTCGCTCATCGCTCAGGAAGCAACCGCGCGCGATCGCAAGACCGAAGCGCTGAAAGCGCTACGTCTGGAGCGCGAGGCGCTTGAGGCCGAAAACGCGCCCGCACCGAAGAAGCGCGCCGTGAAAAAGGCCGTGAAGCGCGGCTGAGGCCAGCGCACACGACCGATGACTTGAGAATTCGAGAAGGCCGGAGCCGCCATGGAGCGCTCCGGCCTTTTCGCGTTATCGGGTGGCCGAGGTCAAGTTGAAGTAGGCGCCCTGCGGATCCTGGCAGGCGGCGATCCAGGAGCCACCCGGGACCTCGTGGGGACCCATCAGGACCGCGCCGCCGAGAGATTTCACCTTGTCGATCGCCGAATCGATGCCCGGCACGATGAAGTAGAAGCCCCAATAGGCCATCGGCATTTCCGGGCGCTTGGTCATCATGCCGCCGACCGGACGATCGCCGAGCTTGAAGGTCTGGTAGGTACCCATGGCATCCATGTCGACAGCGATGTCCTTTTCCCAGCCGAAGCGAGCGGCGTAGAAATCCCAGACCTTCTCCCAATCACCCGCCATCAGCTCGTTCCAGCCGACGGTGCCGGTGCTGCCGGGGATGGGCCAAGTGGCCGAGCGCCAATCTTCCTCAACTGGCGTCATGATGCTGACGATTGCGCCTTGCGGATCGGCCACAACGGCAAAACGCGCAACGCCGGGGATATCGGCAGGGGGACGGCAGATCACACCGCCGCCACGCTGAAAATCCAATGCCATCGCGTCGACATCATCAACCGCGATATAGCCGGCCCAGTGGGGCAGAACGCCCCAGCCTTTCATCTCATCCGACAACCCCATCATGCCGGCGACGCCGAAGGGATGTCCCGGCACGGCCAAGGTGGTGTACGTGTATCCGCCCATGTCGATTGTGGTCGGCTCCCAGCCGAGCAGCGCGACGTAAAAGGCGGTGGCGCCTTCGGTATCCGGCGTGATCAGCTCGTGCCATATGAAGGTACCGTGCATGGAAACCTCTCCGCTTGAAGACGGGCAATAGGCGACAGCGTGACGGGCTTGTCCCGTTACGTGACGCGGAAGGTCCAGGGAGGTTCGGAGCCACCCTGGGGCGCTCCGGCCTTTTCAGGTTTTATCGGGTGGCCGAGGTCAGGTTGAAGTAGGCACCCTGCGGATCCTGGCAGGCGGCGATCCAGGAGCCGCCGGGGACCTCGTGAGGCCCCATCAGCACTTGGCCGCCGAGCGACTTCACCGTGTCGATCGCCGAATCGATGCCCGGCACGATGAAGTAGAAGCCCCAATAGGCCATCGGCATTTCCGGACGCTTGGTCATCATGCCGCCGATGCCGCGATCGCCGAGCTTGAAGGTCTGGTAGATACCCATGGCGTCCATGTCGACGGCCATGTCCTTTTCCCAGCCGAAGCGGGCGGCGTAGAAGTCCCAGACACTCGCCCAATCACCGGCCATCAGCTCGTTCCAGCCGACGGTGCCGGCGCTGCCGGGGGTGGGCCAGTTTCCGGTTTCGCCGTCGGGCATCTGCGGCGCCATGATGCAGATAACGGCGCCTTGCGGATCGGCAACCACGGCGAAGCGGCCAATGCCGGGGATATCTTCGGGCGCGCGGTGGATCGCGCCGCCGTCACGTTCGAATTCGGCCGCCGTCTTGTCAACGTCGTCGACCTGGATATAGCCGGTCCAATTCGGCGGGATGCCCTGCTCTTTCATCTCGTCACCGAGCGCCATCATGCCCGTGACGCCCGAGGGGAAGCCGGGGATCGCAAAGGTGGTGTAGGTGAAGCCCTCCATCACCATATCGGTCGGCTCCCAGCCGAGCAGCGCGCCGTAAAAGGCCTTGGCTGCCACCGGATCGGGCGTCATCAGTTCATGCCAAATGAATGTCCCATGCATGCGCAGTCCCTCTCTTTGTTATTCGCTCGTCAGCCGATGCGTTTTGCTTCGCTGGCCATGAAGGTTTTGAAGCTGCCATCCGGCTGGCGGACGCTGCCGGAAAAGGTTCTCCTGTCATCATCGATGAAGTGGATGACATCGCGATAAAGCTCGGTGCGGGAGGGATCCTGCATACTTGGGCCTTCGGCCTCGAGGATGAGCGTCTGGCCGTCATCCTCCAGCCAGCCCTTGTAGATCCAGAACTTGTCCATCATCGAGCCGATCCAGCTGCCGACATAGTGACCTTGGCGCGGATCGTAGCCGAGCGTCATGATCATGGTGGCGGTGTCGTCGCCCATGCCGCCCTGCCCTTCGGCGATGACCCAAAGGCCGCCGATCGAGCGGACCTTTTCGGTCCAGCGCTTCAGCGGATCCTCGGGATCATAGCCCTCCATGCCCGTCGAGGTAACATAGAGCCAATCGCCAACGAGGCGGTCGAGCACGCGGTGGTGTTCGCTCGGTTTCGGGAATTCCATGACACGCCCTCCCTCAGTGGCAGCAGCCGGCCTTTTCAGCCGGCTTTGCGACATACTCGTCCTTGCGCTTGACGAAGCTCAAGGTGCCCGTCTCGTTGCGGCCGAGCGGAGCGTGGTCGAGGATCATCAGCGTGCCGAGCGCCTCTTCGCCACCGCGGGCATATTGCGAATAGGTGTGGAAGATCTCGCCCTTGTCGTTCTTGTAGAAGGCCGACAGGCCGGGCAATTCGTCATGGGCCTGTTCGCGCGGGGTTTCGCGGAAATTGTAGGTGACCGAGCCCGAGGCAAGCTGCTCCGGCGTGAAGGAGACGTTGAAGTCGTAGTTGAAATCACTGCCAAAGGACGAGATCCAGGGGAAGCGCCAGTTCATGCGGCGTTTGTAGGCATCGATCTTGTCGAGCGGCGCGCGCGAGACGGTGACGAAGGTGACGTCGTGATTGTTGAGGTGAGGCAACATGCCATCGATATGATCGGCGAAGAAGGAGCAGCCGGGGCAGCCCGCATCCCAGTCGGGTCCGAACATGAAATGGTTGATCATCAACTGGCTGCGGCCATCGAAGAGATCGGCGAGCGTCTTTTCGCCTGACGGCGTCTGGAACCGATAGTCCTTCTCCACCCTCACCCAAGGCAGCGCGAGGCGTGCGGCGTTGACCCTATCCCGCTGGCGCGTCAGTTCTTTTTCCTGCTGCAGCAAGGCCTTGCGGGCCTCTAGCCACTCCTCCCGAGAAACAGTCGAATATTCCATTTTCCCGATCCTCCTCTTGACTTTTACGTTGATATCAACATATTTGCTCGATGTCAAACATGCCCGTGATTCCCTATTCCACCACCATCCATGTGCGCGATACGTGCCTCTGCCTGCATGCCCAGCGCGCCGCACGGGCGCTTGCCCGCCGCTTCGACATGGCATTGAAGCCGACTGGCCTGACCAACCAGCAATTTTCCCTGATGATGGCGCTGAACCGGCCCGAGCCGCCGCCGATGGGGCCTGTTGCCAGACTTCTGGCCATGGATCGCACCACTTTGACAGCGGCACTCAAGCCTCTGTCGGCGCGCGGTTGGGTGGCGATCGAGCCGGATCCGAAGGACAAGCGCGGCAAGCGCCTGCGGCTTACGCCGGAAGGTTCGAATGCGCTCGCGGACGCCGTGCCGATCTGGCGGGACCTGCACCGCGTCATCGAGGCCGGCATGGAGAGCGACCCGTCAGCCCTGCGCACAGGGCTGATCGAGGTGAGCATCTGACGCTCGCGTCAGCCGCCGAAGCCGAGCGGCAGCACGGCGAGCGGGCCGATCAGCATGATCGTCGCCATGGCGAGCGCAATCCGGTCGCGACCTTCGAAAAGCGGACCGTAAAAGGCCGAGGCCGGATACTGGCGGTGGAGCTCGTGGCGGGTTTCCTCACCGACCGGCAGATCCGGCGAGAGGCGGTGGTCTTCGTGGATTTCGTTCACAGTTGTCGCGTGCATGGTTTCATCCTCTGTTGACTGGTGCGAAGTCCAACAGAGTTCGGGGGGAAGTGTTCCCCCAAGGATGACGGCAAGGATTTTCCTGCCAGTCAACGGGCCGGTAAACTACCCCCCCCTCGCCTCAACGCAAAAAGGCCGGCACGAGGCCGGCCTTCGGGCGGTGGAGCAGATGGCTCGCGGTGTGGCGATCAGATTACCGAGACCGGGACTTCGGTCGATGTGCGCATGGCGTGGCTGTAGGGGCAGACGATGTGGGCAGCGGCGACCAGCTTCTCGGCCAGCTCGCGCTCCATGCCGGGGATCTCGACGGAGAGCTTCACCTCGATGCCGAAACCGGTGCCGTCTTCGCGCGGACCGATGCCGACGTCGGCATGGACCTTTGTATCTTCCGGAATTGTGGCCTTTTCCTTGCGGGCAACGGCCTTGAGAGCGCCGAGGAAGCAGGCGGAATAACCGACGGCGAAGAGCTGCTCGGGGTTGGTGCCGGTGGCGCCGTCGCCGCCGAGTTCCTTCGGCGTCGTCAGGGTGACGTCAAGCACGCCATCATCGCTGGCGCCATGGCCGGAGCGGCCGCCGGTGGCGTGACCGTGTGCTGTGTAGAGAATTGCCATTGTCGTGTTCTCCTTGTTTGCGGGGTGGTGACTACATATATAGGACACAAATGAATTGCGCGCAATTGTTTTTTGCGCATTGAAATCCGGGCCAGTTTTGGCCACTGTAGAAACAATAGATGCCGACAGGGGTTCATCAAGGGCCATGACCGACGAAACGCTCGAAAAGGAATTGAGGCTGGACAAGCAGCTGTGCTTTGCGCTTTACGGCGCGGCGCATGCGTTTACCCGTGCCTACAAGCCGCTGCTATCGCCGCTCGGCCTCACCTATCCGCAATATGTGGTGATGATGGCCCTGTGGGAGGAAGACGATCTCTCCGTGAAGACGCTGGGCGAAAAGGTCGGCCTCGATTCGGGCACGCTGTCGCCTCTGCTGAAGCGGCTCGAGCAGATCAACTATGTCTCCCGCCGCCGCGACGCGGCCGACGAGCGCGTGGTGTTCATCACGCTGACTGCCGAAGGACGGGCCTTGAAGGCGCGCGCGCTCGAGGTGTTCTCGGCGATCGGCAACCAGACGGGCTATGAGATTTCCGAGATCGAAAGCCTGCGCGAGAGCCTGAAGCGGCTGAAGGGCCACCTCGAAGCCATTCCGGAGCCTTGAGTTCTCCCTACCGGCGGCGCATCGTCCCGCCGCCTGCGGGCGACGTCCGGAAGTCACCGGACCTGAGATACAACGCAGGATAAACGCGCTGCGCCTCGCTATCGCCTTGATCGCCTCCGATTTCAGGAGCGCATCAGGGAGAAACGCATGACCCACATTCCATCCTCCGCCCCTTCCCGGACCACCGCCCGCCTGCTGAGGCTGGTATTCCCCGCTCTTCTCATGACGGCTGGGCTTGCGCCTGCGAAGGTCGCAGCAGCCGAGCCGGTTATGGCAGCCGCACAGCGGGTCGAGACCGAGCTCGGCATGCGCGTCGGCTTTGCGGTTATCGATACCGGCAGCGGCGAGATGCGCAGCTACCGGGCGGATGAGCGTTTTGCCATGGCCAGCACCTTCAAGACACTGGCCTGCGCCACGGCCCTTTCCGCAGGCGAGGCCGTGCTCGCCAAGGAGACGAAGATCCGCAAGGCCGACCTCCGCCCCCATTCTCCGGTGACGGAAAAGCGGGTGGGCACAAGCCTCTCCACCCGCTCCCTCTGCGAGATCACGCTCAGGACCAGCGACAATGCCGCGGCCAATGCTGTCCTGAAGTCGATCGGCGGCCCCTCGGAACTGACCGCCTTCCTGCGGCGCGTCGGTGACGGCACGACCCGTCTTGACCGCTACGAGCCGGAACTCAACGCGGCGACACCCGGCGATCCGCGTGACACCACGACACCGCAGGCCATGGCCGAGACGCTGCAGCGGCTGTTGCTCGGCACTGCGCTCGAGCCTGAGGCCCGCGACCAGCTGGAAGCCTGGATGGCTGCCAATGCCGTGGCGGACGGATTGCTGCGGGCAGAGCTGCCGGAGGGCTGGAAGATCGCCGATCGCAGCGGGGCCGGAGGGCACGGCACACGCGGCGTTGTAGCCCTGCTCCACCGCCCCGTTGGCGCACCGCTCGTCGTTGCGATCTATATGGACGGGCGAAAGCACCCGCTGAAGACACGGGATGTCGCGATTGCCTCGATCGGCAAGGCGATCTTTGCGGAGTATGCGCGGTGACAGGGGATAGGAGAACGGGCTGGACGGCTGTTCGGCTTGGCCTCGCCCTCGCCTTCGTTGCAGCCGGTATTGCCTCCATCGCGGTGCCCGGCGGGTCGGCGCTGGCGCAGGAGGCGGGCGTCACGGCTGAGGAGCGCTCCGACTGGCAGCGGAAGAAATGCGACGTCTACACCAAGGCGCTCGCCGAGATCCTCGATCACGTCGGACGCGACGGTGTGTCCGAACACTTCCTCGCCCGGAACCAGGAATTCATCGACAGCGGCTGCCTTGCAGATGTTGATGCCTGCCCTGAGACCGAGGATGATATCGAGGTCGCCAACGGGCTGACCATTGCCACGATGAATGCCGGGGCGGCGAGTTCGTTCAGCCCGTTCCGCTGTCGCGGTTGAGGCCTGATACGAGATCGGTTTACCGGGCGACGGCAAGGGAACCGATGCAGCCCCGAGGGGTTGTCCTTTGGTCAACTGCGGCAGCGCCACCGATGGTGGACGCCGCGCAGAGTACCAAGGAGAATATTCATGCAAGTGCCCCAGAACACCGTGATTGCCGTCGCCGACGGCGAGAAGCTGAGCCTCTTCCAGAACGAGGGCAACGCGCTTGATATCAAGCTGAAGGCCATGCCGGCGGAAGAGATCGACAGCTCGAAGATCGCATCCGGCGCCCGCCATTCCAGCAGTGCGGCCAATCCTGACGACAGCCAGCAGGAAGAAGACGGTTTCGGCAGCGGCATCACCGACATGCTGAACCGCCAGGTGCTGGAGGGCAAGATCAAGAACCTTGTCATCATCGCCGCCCCGCGGACGCTGGGCGAAATGCGCAAGGGCTATCACAAGCAGCTCTCGGCCGTTCTGATCGGCGAACTCGACAAGGATCTCACCGGTCATTCGGTGCAGGACATCGAGAAGGCGCTCGAAGCGGCCTGATTTCAAAGCCGAGATCCCAGATGCAGAAAGGCCCCGCCATCGCCGGCGGGGCCTCTTTTGTATGTGACTGCATTCGATCGCGACGTGACCGAGATCGGTCAGCCGTTACTGGCGGACGACGATCCTGGCCTTGTTGGGCACGCGCTCGTAGAGGTCGATGATGTCCTGGTTCATCAGGCGCACGCAGCCCGACGACACGGCCTTGCCGATGGAATTCCATTCCGGCGAGCCGTGCAGGCGATAGAGCGTGTCTTCGCCGTTCTGGAAGATGTAGAGCGCGCGGGCACCGAGCGGGTTGTCGAGGCCGCCGGGCTTGCCGCCGTTGCGGACCGAATAGATCTCGAGTTCCGGCTGGCGGGCGATCATTTCGTCCGGCGGGGTCCATTTCGGCCACTTCTGGCGCCACTGGATGACGCCGGCGCCACCCCAGGCAAAGCCGTCGCGGCCAATGCCGACGCCGTAGCGCATGGCGGTGCCGCCGCGCTCGACGAGATAGAGGTAGCGGTTGGGCGTATCGACGACCACGGTGCCGGGGGCTTCGCCGGTGGGATCGACGACCTGCTGGCGATAGAAGCGGTCCGGGATCTTCCAGTAGGGAACGGCCGGAATGACGTAACCGCCGTCATAGACCTCGCCATACATGGCGTCGAGTTCGGGGGTGCGACCTGCGGGGGCAGCGGGGACGACGGGGCCATCGAGGCGTACGCCCGGCGGCAAAGGACGGGAGGTGGTGCAGCTCGCAAGCAGCGAGGCAGCGCCGAGGCCTGTCAGCGACAGGAGCGATCGGCGGGTCAGGTGAGGCGTTGAGGACATGTAATCTATAAATTTCCTGTGGCAGCGCTGCGGATGAAGACGCTGGGAGGTGCGCTTTGTTCCGCGATGATGCGATGCAAACAGGAAAGCTTCCATTAAAGCAACGCTATCCCCCTTTCACGATTTGGAGAGAGGGGCACCGTCGCAAATGAGTGTCGCTAAATGACAACAATCGGGGTGTTGTCGGGCACTCTTTCGAAGAGATCGATGACGTCCTGATTGAACATGCGCACGCAACCCGAGGAGGTCGCCTTGCCGACGGACTGCCAGTCGGGCGTGCCGTGGACGCGGTAGAGCGTGTCCTTGCCATCCTGATAGATGTAGAGGGCGCGGGCACCAAGGGGATTGTTGAGACCGGCGACGAGACCGCCGCGGGCGGCCGAGACGGGCTTGAGGTTCGGGTTGTTCTCGACCATCTCGTCGGTCGGGGTCCAGTGCGGCCACTTCGCCTTGCGCTGGATGACGCCCCTGCCCGACCAGGCATAGCCGTCGCGGCCGAGGCCGACGCCGTAGCGGATCGCCTTGCCGCCCGGCTGGACGAGATAGAGGTAATGCGCCTTGGTATCGACGACGATGGTGCCCGGGGCTTCCACCGTCTGGTAGCTCACCTCCTGGCGCAGCATGTCGGAGCGGACCCGATCGAGCGGGATCGGCGACAGCGTGTGCCCCTCATCCACGACCAGGCCGTAGATCGTCCGGTGCAGCGGGTTGGAGACCGGCAGACCATAGGTCTGGTGGAACTGGGTGCGATAGAGATCGCGCTTCTGCGGTGCTGCCTGTTCGGCGGCCGGCGGCGTGCGGGCCGGGTCGTACCAGACGGGAGCGACCTCATCCTGGAAGACATCGATGTTCATGCGGCTGGTGTCGGCCATCAGGATACAGCCCGACAGTGAGCCGACGAGTGCCGTGCCAAGCCCCAGCGACAGGAGGCGCTTCGACAGGAGGGAGGCCGTAGCGGCCTGACCGGAGGGCGAGAGCTTGGACATGCGGTACCTGATCATACTGACAGCGTTATCTGCATTCTGTCAGGCGCGGCTGGCGCGAAGCTTATGGCCGGGGGGTGATTTGCACGCGCCGTCAGACTGCGCGAGCGATTGCAGGTGCCCCGTTTTGGGACCCGCATGTGGAGCATTTTCCCGGATAGACTTGTACAAAAAGTCCTATTTCACCGTGCGACCGGCGCTTATGTATGACTTTTAGTATTAGAGATATTAGTGTTTCATAACTTTTTAAGGCGTTTCGATCACGATCCGTTCAGCATTTCACATCTGGGCAGGGACGAATTCACGTGCTTCACAACATGAAAATTGGCAGCAAGATCTATCTGGGCTTTGGGTCGGTGCTGGTCGTGCTCGGCGTCATCGCCGGGGCTGGCGTCTATTCGAACCTCACCAACAAGGCGTCGTTCGCCGACTACCGCGAGAGTGCGAAGCAGACGAATGAAGCGGGCCGTATCCAGGCCAATATGCTGGAAGCGCGCCTCGCCTTCCGCAAGTTTCGCGCCGAACCCTCAGACGAGCTGAAGCAAGATGTGACCACACGTCTCGCCACCACAAAGGCCTCCATCGACACGATGCTCGGCTACAGCCTGACGGATGCCACGAAGACGACCGTGTCGGGCTTCCACGGCAAGGTCGACACCTATGGGCAGGGCTTCGACAAGGTTGTCGCGCTGCAGACCCAGCGCGAAGAACTCGTCGACGGGACGCTCGACACACTCGGGCCGAAGATGGCCGAAGAACTGGAGGCGATCAGCGAGCCTGTCGCGGCCTCAGGGAATGCCGAAGCGGTCGCGACGCTCGAACGCGTCAAGTATGAAATCAGCAGCCTGCGGCTCGGGACCAACAAGTTCCTGCTGAACAACAGCGATGCCGCATTCGAAAACGCCAAGACGTTTGCGGAAACGGCGCGCGCGGAAGTCGAAAAATTCAAGGCGAGCTCTACGGATGCCACCGTGACGGCCGCGCTGGATACGCTTTCGACCGAACTCGCGACATACGAGACCGCCATCACGTCGGTGCATGAGGTAATCAAAAGCCGAAACCAGATTATCGACGAGTCGATGAACGTCGCCGGGAACGAGCTGTCCACGTCTGTGGAGCAGCTCAAGCTCGACCTGAAGAAGCAACAGGATACGCTGGGGCCACAGATCCAGTCGACGATGGAGACGGCCGTCGTGATCGGCAGCGCGCTGGCCGCGGTCGGCCTGGTCATGGCCGGCTTCATCGCCTTCTTTATCGCCCGCAGCATCACCGTCCCAGTCGGCCAGATCACCAGCGCGATGGGTTCGCTCGCCGACAACAAGCTCGACACCGTCATTCCGGGGCTCGACCACAAGAGCGAAATCGGCCTGATGGCCAAGGCCGTCGACGTCTTCAAGCAGAACGCCATCAAGATCCGCGATCTCGCGGCCCAGGAAGCGGCGCTGCAGGAGAAGAATGCCGATCTGCAGTCCAACATCGCGACCGTGGTCGATGCCGCCGTTGCCGGCGACTTCACCCGCCGTATCACCAAGAAGTATGACAATCCGGACCTCGACCGCTTTGCGGCCAACGTCAACACGCTGGTCCAGTCTGTCGATACCGGCATTGCCGAGACCGGCCGCGTGATTTCTGCGCTTGCCCAGGGCGACCTGACCGAGAGCATGGAAGGCCGCTACCAGGGCGTCTTTGCGAACCTGCAGACCAATGTGAACGAGACCATGGCCAGCCTGCGCAACCTGATGCAGCAGGTTCGCCAGTCGGCCGATGCGATCAATGGTGGCGCTGACGAGATCCGCCAGGCCTCGAACGACCTGTCGAAGCGCACGGAAACCCAGGCCGCCTCGCTGGAGGAAACCTCCTCGGCACTCGAGGAAATCACGGTCGCCGTGAAGACCTCGACCGAGCGGGCGCAGGATTCCAGCAAGATGGTGACGGAAGCGCGCCAGTTCGCCGAAGCCTCGTCCGGCGTCGTCGGCGAAGCGACCTCCGCCATGAGCCGGATCGAACAGGCCTCGAAGGAAATCTCGCAGATCATCAATGTGATCGATGAAATCGCCTTCCAGACGAACCTTCTGGCGCTGAATGCCGGCGTTGAAGCGGCACGCGCCGGGGAAGCGGGCAAAGGCTTTGCTGTCGTCGCGCAGGAAGTTCGCGAACTTGCCCAGCGCTCGGCAACGGCTGCCAAGGACATCAAGACGCTGATCACCAAGTCGTCACAGGAAGTGCAGACCGGCGTGGATCTCGTCAGCTCCACCGGCCAGGCGCTGAGCGACATCCAGGTGAAGGTGGTTGGCATTGCCAGCCAGGTGACCTCGATCGCGACCGCCGCCCAGGAACAGTCGACCGGCCTCCACGAGGTCAACATGGCCGTCAACCAGATGGACCAGATGACCCAGCAGAACGCCGCGATGGTGGAAGAAGCCGCCGCCAGCACCGCCAAGCTTGCCGAGGAAACGGCGCATCTGCGCTCGCTCGTCGCCCGCTTCAAGGTGCAGAAGGACGGCAACGCCCAGCGCTACGCGGCCTGACAGCGTCACTGTCTGGCAAAGAACAGCCCCCGGTCGCCCTGCGGCCGGGGGCTTTGTCGTTTTGGATTGGTTTATTCGCTGACAGGGGCCACTGACGCCTTGCCCTCGCCTTCGCGCGGCAGGCGAATATTGGGGAGCGCGAGTGCTGCAATCAGGCCGATCACCATCATGCCGGAGGCCGTGAGGAAGAGCGGCACGAAGGCGTCGGAATAGGCGTTGGCGACCAGCGCGCGGGCGGCATCCGGCAGGGCGGCTAAGCCCTCGGGAGTGAGGTTTCGGAAGTCGACGCCGCCGGGTAGCGCGATCTGGACATGGGTGAGGCCGGAGCTGACGATTGCGCCATAGATGGAGATCGCGATCGCCGCGCCGCCCATGCGGGTGAGCGTGACGGTGCCGGTGGCGGCTCCCACATCGGCCCGCGACGCGGCGTTCTGGACGCCGATCACGGGCACCTGCTGGCCGATGCCAACACCGAAGCCCTGCAGCAGCATGACCAGCGCGATGAACATCAGCGGGGTTCCGGCATGCATGAAGGAGAAGATGCCGAGACTGATGACGCCGAGCGCTGCCGAGGCGATCGAGAAGGGCTTGTAGCGGCCGGACTTCGCGATCAGGCGACCGGCGGCGATGGAGCCGATGGCGATGCCGCCTGTCGTCGCGACGAAGAGCAGGCCGGCCATGGAGGGCGAGAGGCCCGTCGTCGTCTGCAGGAAGAGTGCGATGTAATTGACCGAGCCGATGCCGATGGCGCCCGAGACGATCGAGATGATGAGCAACAGGTTGATGGTGGGCTTGGAGAAGAGCGAGAGCGGCACGACGGGTTCCGGTGCCCGGCGTTCGACGAGGACCCAGCCGACCGCGCAGAGGGCACCGAAGGCGACGACGGCGAGGCTTTGCCAGGCGATCAGCGAGCCGAAGATCTGGCCGCTATCGGCCCAGAAGACGATGGAGGCGACGGCACCGGCGAGCAGGATGGCGCCGGCGTAATCGATCTTCGGCTTGCGGTTCGGTTTGCGATAGGGGAGCAGGAAGGCGAGACCGATGAGGACGGCGATGCCGATCGGCAGGTTGACGAGGAAGATCGAGCGCCAGCCGAAGAGGTCGGACAGCGTGCCACCAAGCACGGGACCAAGCGCGCCCGAGGCCATCAGCACGAGGCTGGAATAGCTCTGGTAGCGCGCGCGTTCGCGCGGCTCGAAGAGATCGGCATTGATCGAGAAGATCGAGACCATGATGCCGCCGCCGCCGAGCGCCTGCAGGACGCGAGCGGCAATCAGCGTGTCCATGGAGACGGCGAGACCGCAGACGAGCGAGCCTGCCGTGAAGATCGCGATGGCGGCCATGATCACATATTTGCGGCCGAAGAGATCACCCAGCTTTCCATAGAGCGGCATGACGGCGCTGGTCGTGAGCAGATAGGCGGAGCCGACCCAGCCGAAGCGCTCGAGTTCGCCGAACTCGCCGACAATGGTCGGCAGCGCAGTTGAGACGATCTGGTTGTCGAGGGTCGCCATGAACATGGCGGACATCAGGAGGAGATAGACGAAGAGGCGGAGCCTGGGATCGGTGACCAGTGGCGTGTTGTCGAGATTTGCACCGCCCCTGCCCTTGGCCGGTGTCGGATGCGGTTCGAAACGGGGTTCTGGGCCGGATGGGGCGGCGGTGCTGAACTTGGTCATGGATCGGGGGCTCCTGTCTGACCTCAAAATGTGCCTCTCGCAATTATATGTCAATAGCACATATTTGCTGACAGCATGCATTTTGCTTTTCCCGGCCGAGAGGCTCTGCTATGCTTCGCTCATGACCTCTGCTTCACATCTCACGCCCGTGGCTTCCGACCACGCCCCCGAAACCTTGGACGGATCGGCCGCCAGCGGCTCGCCGCTCTCTGACATCGGCCAGGCGATGACGCGCATGCGGCTGTTGATCGGCCGCCGCTTCATCGGGCGGATGGCGCTGAAACGCATGGAGACGGGGCTTGAACTCTCCGACATCGACGCGATCGGCGTTATCAAGCGGATCGGCAGCCAGCAGGAGGTGACGGTGGGCACGATCGCCGAGCAGCTGCGGATCGACCCCTCGCGCGGCAGCCGGATCGTGGCGGATCTCGTGAAGCAGGGCCTGCTGGAGCGCGCCGCCTCGCAGGAGGACGGTCGCCGCAGCCTGGTCAGGGTGACGGCTGCAGGCCGGAAGGTGCTGGACGAGATCGAGGCGATCAAGCGCGAGACGATCACGGAGGCGACCGCCGGATGGTCGGCCGAGGACGTGGCGACCTTCGGGCGGCTCTATATGCGGTTTACCGAAGGGCTCGAGGCGCAGTTCGACCGGTTCGAACAGGATGAAAATCGCTAGCGCGCGACGGCTGTCGGCAGGAATCGACCCGACCGGCACTCCCTCCCCCGAGAAAATGCCGGTCGGTCGTCATGGGACTGGTTCTTCACCACCCTTCCCGCTCCGCCAGGACAGGAAGGGCTTGCGTCCCACGCCGAAGGGAATGGTTCAGACGGGCTTCGGCCCCTGAAGCGCGTTGTAGATCTTCTTGCCCAGTACGGCGGCGATCGGAATGGAGATCACCAGACCGGCTGCGAAGGCCGCTGCGATCTGCCAGCCCTCGCGCATGTCGAGCGACAAGACCGCGACCACCGCCGCACCCGCCACGGCGCTGGCGACGAGGATGTAGAGGACTGCGGTCAGACGAAGCATGATCAGTCTCCTTCGTGTTCATGTCTTTCGAGGATCACCATAGGCGGCCTGCCGGGGTTTTCCTTGATCTGGCTCAAGTCCTTGGCGCCTGAGGCTTAGACCAAAGGCGAAGTGGCTCATGTCCGCCGTTAACACTGTTTTAAGCCTGTTGTTGCCGGTCCAGTCCGCTTCGGCCAAGGTCGCGCATCGGATTCTGCCAGGAACGACAAGATGATTTCTCGACGCTCGGTGATTGCCGGACTGGGCGGGCTGCTCGCCACTGCGGGGCTGCCCATGGGTCTGCGCACGCCGCGCGCCCAGACGCTTGCCATGGCGGAGTTGCGTGGCGGGTTCGATGCGGCCGAAGCCGGCATTCTGCCGGGGACGGAGGACGACCAAAGCCGCAAGCTTCAGGAGCTGATCGATCGGGCAGCCGCCGTGGGCCAGCCGGTCTTCCTGCCGGCCGGGACCTATGAGGTCGCCAATCTGGAGCTGCGCGACGGCAGCCGTCTGACCGGCGTGCCGGGCCTGACGCGGCTCGTCTATCGGGGCGACGGGCATCTGATCGCGGCCCAGGACATCCGGCGTGTCAGCCTTTCCGGCATCACCTTCGATGGCGCCAATCGCTGGCTGGCCGACTACACCGAGGGACTTCTTGCATTCCGGAGCGTTGACGAGGTCTCGATCGACGCCTGCGAGATCGTTGGCAGCCGCAAATGCGGGATCTATCTCGCGCGCTCCGGCGGGCGGGTCGAGGGCTCGCGCATCTCCGGTGCTGCCGAGGCCGGGATCTGGGCGATCGAGGGCCGCGCCTTCACCATCCGCGACAATGAGGTCTTCGACTGCGGCAATGGTGGGATCCTGGTGCATCGCTGGACGAAGGGCGAGGACGGCAGTGTCATCTCGGGCAACCGGGTGGCGCGGATCGCAGCCACCCATGGCGGCACCGGGCAATATGGCAATGGCATCAATGTCTTCCGCGCCGACAATGTGCTCGTCTCCGGCAACCATGTCTCCGACTGCGCCTTCTCGGCAATCCGGGCAAATTCCGCCTCCAACATCACGATCAGCGGCAACCAGGCCTTCCGCTCGGGCGAGACGGCGATCTATGCGGAGTTCGAATTCGAGGGCGCGCTGATCGAGGGCAATGTCATTGATGGGGCGGCCATCGGCATCTCGGTCGCCAATTTCGACCATGGCGGACGGCTCTCGACGGTGAGCGGCAATATCGTGCGCGGCATCGTCGACAAGGGGCCTTACGAGCCGACCGTCAGCGGGTTCGGCTTCGGCATCTCGGTCGAAGCCGACACGCTGGTGACCGGCAATCTGGTGGATGGGGCGGAGACGGCAGCGCTCGCGATCGGCTGGGGGCCTTATCTGCGCAATGTCATCGTCAGCGACAACATCCTGCGCGGCAGCCCGGAAGGCATGCGGATCAGCGTGGTGGAAGGTGTCGGCGAGACCGTGATCCGCAACAATATCGTCGACGGCGCAGCGGATGGCGCAGTCGTCGGATATCGCTGGAACGACCGCGTCGGTGGGCCGATCGCCGATGGGGAGACCGGCTTTGCGCATCTCACGCTTTCTGGCAATCGGGCGGGTGGCGGCGGACCGTAGAGGTCCGGACTGCGAGTGTTAAGAATTCGGAAACCAACATGAGACCTTCCGAATTGTCGTAATTTCTGTTTAAGGCCGTTCTGATCTACTCTGCGATAACCAAACTATCGCGGGTCCCATGCTTCTACCCTTGCAGAACACCATCCTGGAGAAGATTGCGACTGGACAGTCGCTGGCGGAGACCGTCGATTATCTCTGTCGCGAAGTGGAGACCATGACGGACGATATCGTCTGCTCCGTCCTGCTGCTCGACGAGGAGCAGCGCCTGCGCCACCTCGCCGGCCCTTCCCTTCCGCTCGAATACACATCCGCAATCGACGGCGTCGCGATCGGCCATGGTGTCGGCTCCTGTGGGACGGCTGCCTTTCACGGGGAACCTGTTCTCGTCGAGAACATCGATACCCATGAATACTGGCAGCCCTACAAGCAGCTTGCTTTGCCGCTGGGGCTGAAGGCCTGCTGGTCGACGCCGATCATCGGCTCGGGAAAAGTGCTCGGCACCTTCGCCTTCTATTATCGCAACATTCGTGGGCCATCTGACCCCGAACGGCAGATCGTCAATGCCTGCGTGCATCTCTGCGCCATTGCCATGGAACGCGACCAGCGCATGGCAGAGCGCCGGCGGATGGCCGATACCGATGGCCTGACCGGCCTGCCGAACCGCAGCCGGTTCAACGAGGTGATTGCCGATGTCTCGCGGCGGGATGCCGATTGGGCCCTGATGCTGGTCGATCTCGACAATCTGAAGATGGTCAATGACACGTTCGGCCATGGGGCCGGAGACGATCTGATCCGGATTGTCGCCGAGCGCATGAAGCAGGAATGCACGCCGGGCATGGCCTTCCGCCTGGGCGGTGACGAATTTGCCGTGATCGTGCCCTGTCTTGCGACATCAGAACCGGCGGCACTTGCCGAAAAGCTGATCCACCGGATCAAGGAGCCTGCCGATTGTGCGGGGCACCTCATCTATCCCGCAGCGACGCTGGGCGGCGCCCGGGCCGGGCTGGAGCGAAGCCCGCAGCAGGTGCGCCAGAACGCCGACTACGCCCTCTACCACGCCAAGGAACGGGCGCGCGGTCGCTATCTCGAATATCAACCGGGTCTCGGCTCCTCGATCGTCAAGCGTTTCCGCTCGGTCCAAGAAGTCGACCAGGCCCTGCGCAACGACCGGATCGACGCGCATTACCAGCCGATCATCGAGCTCGCCAGCGGGCGGATCATGGGCTTCGAATCCCTCTGCCGGATGCGGATGCCCGACGGCCGCCTGATCGAGGCTGCGCATTTTCACGAAGCGATGAAAGACGCCCATGTGGCGATCGAGATCACCGAGCGCATGCTGGAACGCATTGCCTCGGCGGCCAGCGACTGGAAGCGCGAAGGACTGCTGTTTTCGCGGGTTGGGCTCAATCTGAGTGCGGCCGATTTTCACCGGGGCGGGTTGACGCGCCGGATTGTCGACGCCTTCGAGCGGGTTGGGCTTGCCCCAGGTACGGTTGTGGCCGAGGTGACGGAATCCGTCTATCTCGCCCAGAAGGACAACGTGATTGCCGACGAGATCCACGCGCTGCGCGAAGCCGGAATCAAGGTGGCGCTCGACGATTTCGGCACCGGCTTTGCCTCGCTCACGCATCTTCTGACCGTCCCCGTCGACATCATCAAGATCGACAAGTGCTTCGTGCGGCGTCTGGCGGATGCCGGCAGCGGCAGCGTGATCACCAAGGGCCTGCTCGATATCGCCAGGGGTCTCGGGATCTGGGTCGTGGCTGAGGGCATCGAGGAGGAAGCACAGGCAGAGCAACTGGTGTCGCTCGACTGCAAGGCCGGCCAGGGCTATTTCTTCGCCCGTCCTATAGATCGCGACAGCGTGCGCGAGATGCTGGAAGTCAGCAATTACCACGCAGACTGGATGAGGATCCTGCGCGAGCGCCAGCACCTGGCACTCGACAAGGCGAGCTGAAGTGCGGCAGCTGAATACCGCCGCGCTCCCTTCGCATTTTCCCCTAACCCTTGATCAGACGGCAGTCCGTGCGCTCGTGACCAGACGGATCAGCGCGCGCGCTTCGGGCGGTGGCCGCTTCTCCATGCGGCGATAGACACGGCAATCGGGGGTGCGGGTGAGCAGCCCCATATTTACCAGTTCGCGGCGGATGAGGACATGATCGCCGAAGCCGTTATGCCGCATCAGAACCGCGTTCACGGTCTTTTCCGGCATCTCCTCCCCTTCCGGCAGGAAGGACCAGAGCACCCAGAGCGCCAGTTGCTGCTGGTTGAGCTTGCCCGGCCAGCGGACGAGACGATCCGTGCCGGCAAAGCAGCGGGCGGTGAGCTCGACGCGGCGGAAATCGACGGCGGGCTCTGCTTCGACCACGGGCGGGTTGGCGAGGCGCTCTTCGGCGGCGCGGCTTGCCTTGAAATGCTGGTAGTTGCGGAAGCCGACCGCGCGGGTCAGCATGTTCAAAAGCTCGACATGGCCGGGCAGCTCCGCCCGGGCTTCGAGTTCGCGCTTCAGGTTTTTGGCCAGCGCCGACAGATCGGGCGCGGCATAGGCATGGGTCATCCTCGACATCGTATGTCTCCTGGTCGTGCCCGGCTGCCTCAAGCAGCCAACATGGCCGGTGGTCACCGACTTCCGACGGGGCACGGGAAAACGAGCCGACATCGACAAGAGAAAAGCAGGTTTAGCTCCCCTTATCGGGGCGGTGACGCCTGGGTGGACTGCAGACCCTGGAAGCTCAGAGATAAGCGCGGCAGACCTGTGCTGTCAATTCCGCCGGCGATCAGCAAATTTCATCGGTCCCATCAGCGCAACCGTCTTTCCCGGAGACCTGACGCGGGATAGCCTCCGCGGCAACAATCACGGGAGTTCCATATGCTGAAGATCTACGGCGTCTACAAATCGCGCGCGACACGCATTCTCTGGCTGCTGGAGGAGCTTGGCGTTCCCTTCGAGCTCGTACCGGTGCTGCAGGCCTACAAGCTCAAGGACCCGATGGCGCCGGACGCAAGGCTCAACACGCGGTCGGACGAATTCCTCAAGATCAACCCGATGGGCAGCATTCCGACGATCGAGGATGACGGGCTGGTCTTGAACGAGTCGCTCGCCCAGACGCTTTATGTGGCGCGCAAGCATGGCGGGCCGATCGGGCCGCGTGATCTCACCGAAGAGGCGCAGATGCTGCAATGGTCGCTGTTTGCCGCGACCTCGATCGAAACGGAAGCGCTGAAGATCTCGATGGCCAACAATGAGGGGCGGCTTGGCACCGAGGCCGGCGCTCTGGAAGCCAAGGCCGTCACCCGCATTCTCGCCCGTCCCTTCGGCGTGCTGGAAAAGCACTTTGCCGCCAACGACTATGCCGTCGGCGGCCGCTTCACCGTGGCCGACATCAACCTGGCCGAGATCGTGCGTTATGCGCAGGCCTATCAGCCGCTGTTCGACGCCCATCCAAAGACGGCGGCCTGGCTCGCCCATGTGCAGGCCCGCCCGGGCTTCAAGGCGATGTGGGAAAAGCGGCTGGCAGAGGTGGAGTGAGGGGGCGGGAGCTCCCTGACCACTTAGCCGACAGTTTTCCTCGGTCGTCCGCCTTTGGCGCCATTGGCGCGACTGGCGGCGACCTTGGCCGGGGAGCGTGACTGTCCACCCCGGCGCTGGGCCTCAAGAAAGGCGCGGGACCCGAAGATGCCGGCCATCAGGCCCTGGATGGTATAATCGGCATCGAGCGTTTCCCAATGCAGGCCCGTTTCGCCCAGCAATTCAACTTCAGCAAGTTCATCGGAAGTGGCATGTTCGAGGCCTTCGAGAGCTCGGGCTGGGACTAGGAATGTCGCGCCATTGGCGAAATCGACGACGATTCGCTCGGTTTCGCGATCGAAGCGTACACCAACCGGAATCGGTCGCCCTGCCCGCTCCTCTGCCCAGCGGGCCTTGGCGCTCCGCAATTCTGCGTCGGTGACCTCAACCATGATACTGCCTCCACGTTTCCAGAAAGAGCACTTGCTGTGTCTTGATCTCCTCGACGGCCTTGCGAACGTCCCGATCCGAAAGGCCGCCTTGCGTCATGACCCTCAATGTCACGATGTCTATCCGGGCTTCGCCATCGCCATAGACGTGGATATGCGGTGGCTCGTGATCTGCTGTGTAGATCACGAAGCGCATGCCATGCTTGCGAAGTACGGTGACCATGCCAAACATTAACCCATGAAGTTGGGTTTTTCAAGCATTGCCCGCGTTAGCCCCTGCCACTGCCCCCCGCCCCTCAGCCGCAGCCGGGGACGTCCTTGAGGCTGTACCAGACCGGGATGCAGCGTTCGGTGGCGATGCGGACATCGTTGTCGGCGCCCTTGGAGGCGCCGGGCAGGCGCAGGACGCCTTCGCAGAGTTGCAGCAACCGACCGGCGACCGGGTGGAAGATTTGCTCGTAGAGATCGTCGCCGACCGTCTTGCCGCCGGCCGCGTGCCAGATCGGCAGCGCCACCCATTCACCGATCATCGGCACATGGCCTGCCTTGAACAGGGCGTGCGAAGGCGCTTCCAGGACTTTCAGGTTCGCGGCCATTTTTTCAGGGTCGTCTCCGGTGCCCGAACGATAGGGACCGGCAATCAAAATCAGCATGTCATTCTCCTTAGATGTGCCCCGCCTCATGCGGCAACGTGCCCATATCCGCACGATTCTTCTGGATTGTCGAATCCATTTCGTTATTATCATGCATTAACTTGAACATTCGGGCAGAAACATGCTGACAGAACAGAGACGCCGGCAGATCCTTGATGTGCTGAAGCGCGACGGGCGGGCGGTGGCGGGCGAGCTTGCGCGGCTATGGAACGTGTCGGAGGACACGATCCGGCGGGACATGCGCGACATGGCTTCGGCGGGTTTGCTGAAGCGCGTGCACGGGGGCGCGCTGCCGGTTGCGGCGCCCCTGCCCGAGCTTTCCGTGCGGCGCGGGCTTGCAACCGAGGAAAAGCGGCGGCTGGCGGCGGCAGCGGTGCGGCTGATCGCGCCCCGGCAGGTGGTGTTCTTCGACGGCGGCACAACGACGTCGGAAATCGTGCGGCAGATCCCCCGGGATATGGAGCTCACCGTCGTCACCCATGCGCCGACGATCGCCGCCGAACTGGAATCCCATGACGCTGTGGAGGTCATCCTGATCGGTGGGCGGATCTACAAGCATTCGATGGTGGCTGTTGGCCCGACGGCGATTGCGGCGATCGAAAGGTTGCGGCCGGATGTCTTCTTTCTTGGTGCGACGGCTGTTCATCCCATGGAAGGCCTGACGACGGGTGACTTCGAGGAGGCTGCGACCAAGCGGCGGATCCTGGAGCGGAGCCTAGTCACCTATTGCCCGGTGACGCTGGACAAGCTCGACAGTGTCTCGCCGTTTGGCATCGCATCTGTCTCCGAGCTGACGGGACTGATCGTGGCCTCGGAGACGGCCCCTGAAGTGCTTGACGGCTACAGGGCGGCCGGTGCTGCGCTGATCCTCACCTGACCGTCAGCCCGCGTCTGTGACCCGCGTGAACGGCCGGACCAGTACCCAATAACCGGTCTGGCGATGGACCAGGAAGGTAACGACCGCAAGACGCAGCAGTTGCACGAGCACCATGGCGGCGGCTGCACCGTTGATGCCCCAGAGCGGCACGAGGAGGAGCATCAGCAGAATGCAGGTGGTGACCGAGATGGAGACGATCAGGAGGCTCAGGCGATAGCGGCCCTGGACCACCAGGAGCTCTGCCGCCTGGCCGGTTGCGCCGCGGATGACATAGGCAAGGCCGAGCAGGACAAGGCAGGGATAGGCGGCGACGAAGGCCGGACCGAAGAGGTGGAGCAAGGGATAGCCGGCGACCAGCGTGAGGGCGACGGAGGGGATCGTCAGCCAGAAGGTGGCATTGGTGGAGCGGGTGATGCGAGCCTGCAGCCCTGCCCTGTCGGCGGAAGCGAGCGACAGCGAAAAGCCGCGGGCGGCGACAAGCATGAAGCCATATTGCACGAAGGCTGCAAGCGAGAGCGAACGCTGGGCGGCAAAATAGAGCGAGGCCTGTTCGGGGGCGACGAGGAAAGCGAGGATGAGCACGTCGATCCAGACGAAGAGCTCTTCCGCCGTCATTGCCGGCATCATCAGGACAGAGGCCAGAAGCCAGAAGCGGCGGCGCTCGCGGTTGGTGGTCGGGCGCGCTCGTTTCGGCAGGCGGGCGCGCAGGAGAAGTGCCTGGACGAGCAGGACGATGATGGAGGCGAAGACGACGATGGCGAGAACCGTGACCGCATCGAGGGGAAAACCTGCCGCGCTTGCCAGGCCGACGCCGAGCATGATCAGCGCCGGGCGCAGGATGTAACCGGGGACGGTGGAGAGCGCATACCAGCCGAAGCCGCGGGCGATACCGGTCAGATAGGTTTCGAGCGAGAGAATGGGAAAGCCGAGGGCCAGAACCCCGAGCGGCAGGAGGAAGGCCGGATCAACAAGACCCGGCAGAACGAAGAGGAAGACGAGCGCTGCTGCCGCGAGCAGGCCGGAGCCTGTGATGACGGCGCGAAAGCCGGTCGCGAGATAGCCGGCGAGATGGTCATGGCTCTCGCGCCTGCCATAGCGGGGAATGAAGCGGGCAGCGGAATCGTAAAAGCCGAGCACGCCGATCTGGCCGACGACGCTGACCCAGGTCCAGAGGATGACATAGATGCCGTAGTCCTCGAGCGCCATCAGGCGGGCGAGCAGGATCTGCAGTCCAAGGCCGACAAAGGCTGCGGCAATACGGACGGATATACTGACGAGAGCACCGCGCAGGCCGGGATCGCTGAGGAGATCAAGGGCCTTGCGCCGCAGCTTGCCAATCATGGCATGCAGCACAGCACGAGGCTCACCGTGCCGCCGCTGCGGCCGGCGAGGCGCTGAAGTGCATCGGCAATACCCCGCACCCTCGTTCTCCAGGCCGGACCAATGCCCTGATAAAACGCGCGAAGCCGCGGACGCAGGCCCGCCTTCCAGTGGCGGCAATAGAGCTGGCCGAGACTGGTCAGCGGAATGTAGCAGGCGGTGAGCGGCTCGGTGGTGTTGGTCCAGCTCGACTTGTAGGTGGAGGGATCATTGAGGAAATCGAAGCGGCGGATGCCGGTCTCAATGGCCCAGCGCTGGGCGTTTTCCATCTGCACCTTGCCGGGCGAGTATTTCTGATAGGCAAGGTCGATGGCGCCGAGGAAGCAGTAGTAGTCCTCATGGAAGCGCATGCCGAGTTCCATGGCGATCGGGACACCGTCGAGCGTCAGGGCATGCAGATAGACGCGCCCCTGATCCGCGGCCTCTACCGCGCCCAAGTCTCGCAGGAAGGCGGCAAAGCGCGGGTCGAAGAGATCGCGACCCAGGCGGCCGGTGCCTTTCAGCCAGTCCTGCTTCATGGCGATGCAGCGGTCGATGTTTTCGGCAAAACCATCACTGCCCGGCGACCAGATCCGATAATCGAGCGCACCCAGCTTTTCCAGCTTGTTGCGGCGGCTGTTGCGCTGCAGGCGCTGCTTCTTGGGCAGTGCGCGGTGGTAGCTCTCCCAGTCGGCGATGCCGGACAGGTCGAGGATCGAGGACTGCTGCATCAGATCTGGCGCATATCCCTCGCCTTCCAACATCTGCGCCAAGAGCGCGGATTGCGGCACATGATCCAGGCAGACCGCGTCTGGCCCGCCGCCATTCCGGATCTCGTCGAAGACCATGCGGCCGAGGGTCGGATCGAAGCGGGCGGGATCATAGAGAAGGGTGGCATACTGGTTCATCGGTGCCGTCAGCGGCACCAGAACACTGATGGCGGGGCTTACCCGGCGCGTCATCAGCGGCCAGATCATCAGGCATTCGGCACCATCCCAGAGGACATAGACCTTCGGGCCCGCGCCGGAATTTGACGCATCTGAAAGGAAGGTTCTGGCCCAGTTCAGGCACCAGTCGGCGCTCTGGAAATAGGTGAAGGGTTCGGGACAGCGCCTTCCCAGGTCCCGCCAGGTTTCCTCGAGATCAGCCAGTTCGCCAGGGCTTTCGCGGCATTCCAGTTCGAGCATGCGGCCCTCGAACGCGATGCGCCCGATGGAAGAACGGAGAGCGGTTTCGCCTTGGGGCCTTTGTCGGCCTCTGGTCGAAGCATCCATGGTGATCGGGCTCGTCGGTTGCGCGCGATGGGTCGAGGCGGCAGTCTATCCGCCAAGGGTTAAACCTCCCTTGAGGCAGAGGCTTGTCCCCTTCAACCGATGGGGAGGGCAACGGTGCGCGATCAGGACAAGAGCACGTCCGTCACCCTGATGGTGCCGACATGCAATCCGTTCCAGTTGGTCATGCCATGGCGGGACAGTGCAAGCAGGGCGGATTTTTCTGCGCTGCCCTCCTCGAAATGGCGGGCAAGAAGGGCCGCGATCATGGCTTCTGCGGCACGGGTCGCACCATCCTCGGCCTTGACGGCGAGGGACAGGCCCTTGTCCGGCAGGAGCGCGCAGAAGACACCCTCGGCGCCGGTCTTGGCGAAGATCTTGCCGGGTGCGACTTCCATCAGCTTCGTGCAGAAACGCTTGGTGCCGGCGACATAGAAGGGTTCGGCCATGCAGGCATTGATCAGCCTGCGGGCGGCAGCGGCGCGGATCGGCTCGAGCCCCTTGCCCGTTGCAAGCTTGCCGAAGCCGCGGGCAAGGCCCGACAGCGGCACGGCATAGGTCGGGATCGAGCAGCCATCGGTACCGCAATTGTCGCGCGAGAGGACAGCGCCGGTCAGGTCCCCCATGATGGCGCGGATCGCCTGCTGCAGCGGATGATCGAAGCCGGCATAGCCGCGCGGATCTTCCCCGGTGTGGCAGCAGGTGCAGATGAAGCCGGAATGTTTGCCGGAGCAATTGTTGTGAAGGGCCGTCGGCTTGTCGAGTGTGCGGGCCTGGTCGATGAGCACGGACTGGTGCGACGACCAGTGGGCGCCGCATTCGAGCACGCTCTCGTCGCGACCGGCAGCCTTCAGCATGGCGGCAGCCGTTGCGACATGTTCCGGCTCGCCGGAATGGGAGGCGCAGGCGAGTGCGAGTTCGCGATTGCCGAAGCCATAGGCGTCAGCAGCGCCGCTTTCGACGAGCGGCAAGGCCTGCATGGCCTTGCACGCGGAGCGCGGGAAAACGCCGGCATCGACATCACCGGCGGAAAAGACGGTTTTACCCTCGGCATCCACCACGATCGCCAGACCCCGATGGCGGCTCTCGACGAGTTGACCGCGCGTGACTTCAACCGTGATCGGATTTTCCATGCTCTGCCTCAAAATGCCAATATTCTCGGAGACTTGTTAAAGCATGCATCGCCATCGCGTTCGAGGTCCGGATTGAAATTTCTGCTGCGCATCGTCTCCGTCATCCTGCTGGTCTTCGTGCTTCCGACCCTGGTGTCTGCCGGGCTGTGGGCTACACGGGAGCATCCGGACGGCTGGAGTTCGGCCAAATGGGGCTCGTCGGGCCTGCTGCCCTCGGCGGAAGAGAGCCCGGAAGCGGCGATCTACATCTTCTCGGCAATGACCGGTGGCCTGAAGGGCGCGATCGCCAGCCATGCCTGGATCGTCACCAAGGACGAGAACGGCGCTTATCAGCGCTATGACAAGGTGGGCTGGGGCTCGCCGATCCGCCGCAACCATAGGGCACCCGATGCCTTCTGGTATTCCAACCCGCCGCGACTGGTGGCGGAGGTGAAGGGTGAAGACGCCAAGCGGCTGATCCCGATGGTGGAAGCGGCGATTGCCGGCTACCAGTATGGTCAGCCGGGCGGCTACCGGATCTATCCGGGGCCGAACTCGAACACCTTCGTCGCGCATGTGCTGCGCGAGGTGCCGGAACTCGGCGCCGTGCTGCCGGCTGATGCCGTCGGCCGCGACTATCTGGCGGGTGGAGCCTTCTACCATCTCGACAAGGATGGGCGTGACCTGCATTTGAGCCTCGGCGGTTTTGCCGGGCTGTCCGTGGGCGTACGCAGCGGGCTGGAGGTGAATTTCCTCGGGCTGGTGGCCGGCGTGGATTTCGCAAGGCCTGGCATCAAGGTGCCGGGCTTCGGCACCATCGGGCTTTGAGCGCCCTGCCCTCGAAACAAACCCCATGAATCAAAAGAGCCACCCGCGAGGGTGGCTCCCATGAGTTTAGTCCTTTGTCTGGACCCGGACGGGGAAACCGTCCGAAGGAAGGCTGGATCAGGCCGAGGGCTGCCCCGTCAAAACCACACCCTTACCAAAGTCACACACGCAGACCGAAATCTCATTAGACATTGGATCACCTTCCTTTCGTTACGTTGCCGATAATCAGAAGGTAGGGTGGTCGAGGGGATTCGACAAGGCACGTTGTGTGACGATTTGTTGGGATAATTGTGTTGCGTTGCGGCAGGTTTCGTTCACAATTCGCGCGCTGACTTTGAAGCTGATGTTTTACAGTCCTCCGGATGGAATTTTGCCTGCGCGAGATGATGCACAACTGCCGGCTGCTTCAGCAGCTAGCTCACGCCTCATCACCCAAGGCACTGAAAATGGTACGCTGGAGGTGCCGGACGATGAGCTTTTCACGTTCCTTCACAAATTTGGGTAATTGGGTAGCTTGGTAGAGCGTCTCGTTCTCGGGAATTAAATGCCGCGCCCGGAAACCCAAGTCTCGAGTCCTGATCCATTGATCGAATGGCTGGTTGTTTTTTTCAAGGTTTTCCTGACCTCGAAGAAGCTGCAAATTCCCAATTCGGTTTACCGCCGCCTGAATGTTCGCAATTATCAATTCAGGAACGTTAGCCTGCATGAGCGCTTTTCGATCCGCTAATGATCTCGGAATTATGTGGTCGATATGATAATTTGTAAGACCCCAGGTTGTGGTGTCGTACAACATCGAAAGCGCCAAAAAGCATGTGCGCTTGCCATATGTCGTCTCTAAAAATGTATCGATATTGTTTTCATCAAACTCGGTCAGGCGCCCTCGCAGAGCCAGACCGTCCACTAGCGCACTAAATGGAAATTCTTTACTTTCACGAAGCTTCTCCTTTATTATCAGCCTCGCTTGACCAATTGTGTTGTCGGAAGTCCCTCCAAACACACCGTTAAGCAAAGCGCCAAGAAGCCATCGCTGAATTAGACGCGCGTTTCTTGCGTTTTCTGGCGTCGAAGACGCTAGGTCATCCTGATCCGTTTTGAACAAGTAGTATGCAATCGGCAGGACCGCATTACCAGACGTCAACGTATCTTGATCAATTCCAAATCTGTTAATCAGAACAAATGTCGATTCAAGACTTCTCTTGATTCCCGGCCATTTCTGCTCGATGATTTCCAGATTGCGGACGGTAAAATTCCCTACTTTGTACACGTGATCTAGATCACTAAGCACAAGGCATGCCTTCATGATAAGATCTTTGTCGATGCTATTTCTTCCAGGCAGCCCAGTATTTATTCTATTTACAAAATTGTATATCTCTTCACGCGCACTGACACCCTCCCACTTGGACGTGATCATTGAAAGCAAGAGATCGGACTTGCTGAGTTTTGTACCGCCATCATTCGCACGAATGAAGATGTCTAGAACGCGGTCGTATGATTGATCAGTTTCCGTGTAGTACGAGATGACTTCGTCTTTCCAGACCATGCGATATAGCCGATCCAGATTATCCTGGAGGATGCGCATTTCGCCTCGGGTCGCAGTTTCCGGTAGCGAGTCAAGCAATTCATTGCGAAGGCTATAAAATTGATCGTCACTGGTACAATCGAGGATGCGACCCACTCTCAACCACAACTGACCGCGTGTTTGCGGCGGGATATCGGGCGAGAACTTAAAGCCGTATGTGACACCAACCTCGACATCATCAGAATCATCTGCAGCTTCAATATTCGGGCTCCGAAGTAGGTCAATGTACAGCTTTTGTCGCAACCATTTACCGCGATTGTCCTTCCGCGCATATTTCGGCCTTGCCGTATAACTGCCTTGCAAGCCGATGACCAACGAAGTTAACCGCTGCTGGCCATCCAAGATCAGGGTAATGTCGCGACCGCTGGTTTCCGCCATTTCATTGTGAACATCCCCCTGTCTGAAGTTTTCCATGAATTTATAGATATCCCAATCTTCGCGGCGCGAAGGTTCTAGGGCCCAAAATAGAAAAGAACTGATCGGGTACCCCTTCATCAGGGAATCGAAAAGAGCAACGATCTGCTCTGGATGCCAAACATATGGCCGCTGAATTGCCGGAAGAAAGAAGCTTCTGTTAATCTGACCAATAGCGCGCGCGATTGTCGTTGATGAGTATGCCATAAGTGCCCCGATAACTTCACATTGTGATCACACGTATGCACACGTTATCGGGGCATTCAACATTTAATCGCCCGTAGAAAATAGGATTGCACAAGCAATGATGGTGACCGTTTTGCGAGGCCTTCAACGATATGCAACGAATTGCCACGTGGGATCTGGACGCAAATCCTTTGAGTTATTCTCGCGACATCCCCTCGTGCAGATCCGCTTGGCCTCAAGCATTCCATATTGACCGCCCCCGCTCCGGCGGTGACACTCCTCTCTGCAATGGGAGGAGTACATCATGGAAGAACCGATCCGCTGGCGGAACATGCTGAGCGCGCCGAGGGACGGCAGCCGCATTCTGGTGACCATCCGCGCGTCCGAACAGGGACCGGGCGCCGTCGATCTCGTCTACTGGTCCAAGGGCGACCGCTTCGGCGCCGATGGCTGGCGGTCGTCGGATTCGACGCCGGGACTGATCATCGCCTATGCGGAGCCGGAGCTGAAATGCTGGATGCCGCTGCCCGGTGTCAATATGGAAGCGATGGCCCGCCCGCCGGCCTGGGAGGGCGAGGACGA
Source organism: Allorhizobium sp. nf9_anc (assembly GCF_056323085.1). Classification (NCBI taxonomy): domain Bacteria; kingdom Pseudomonadati; phylum Pseudomonadota; class Alphaproteobacteria; order Hyphomicrobiales; family Rhizobiaceae; genus Allorhizobium; species Allorhizobium sp. nf9_anc. The sequence goes on from NZ_CM150481.1 coordinate 2,599,338, forward strand.
GAAGGAACTGGATGGCTCGGGGATCTGAGGGAGCCCTCCATCTCGACGCATTGCCGGCAAAGCGAAACCACCGGTGTTCAGAGGGAGCCGAGCGTCCGGAACACTTAGTGGTGCGCGGCTGTTCTCAGCGGACCGAACCATTTTTGAATACCCGCAATTCTGGAGATAGGCATGTTCACCCACATCATGATCGGCAGCAACGACCTGCAGCGCTCGAAACGCTTCTATGACGCCACCTTCGCGGCCTTGGGCGGAAAGCCCGGCGATACGGACGCGCGGGGCAGGCTGATTTATCTGCACAACGGCAGCCGCCTGATGGTCACGGCGCCGATCGACGGCAAGCCGGCGACTTCGGCGAATGGCGGGACGATCGGCATTCTGGCCGCGAGTGCGGATCATGTGCGCGCCTGGCATTCCGAAGGCGTCGCACATGGGGGCACCTCGATCGAAACCCCGCCGTCGGAGCGGCCGGACGGCTCGTTCGTCGCCTATATGCGTGACCCTGATGGCAACAAGCTGACGGTGCGCTCGCTCCCCGGGGCCACCAAATGAGCCACGACGCTCAAGCCTAATCCGCCTGCTTTGCCGTGGTGACTGGTGCGGTGATCAGCTTGAACTCCACCATCTCCTGCGGCGTCAGGTAATAGAGCCGGTCCGGGGGGGTTTCGAGCGCGTGGATCCAGAGACCGTCGCCGATGCCCATCTCGTCGAGATGCCGGGCGATGCGGGCGGTGGTGCGCTGCGCTTCCGACATCGCCTGTTCCGGCGATGGGCGTTCCTCGCCTGCATTGAAGACCTGGTGGACGCCGAGGATGGCATTCTCCTCTGCCTCGCGCGCGACGCCGCCGGCAAAAATCAACGGGCAGGATGAGGCGCAGAGCGCCTTGGTCGCCACTCTCGTATCCAGACCCTTTTCCCGGATCAGCCGGGACATGGCGAGCGCATCTTCGACGGAGCCGCCCGGCGAATTCAGCAAGACTGCCTTCACATATTCTCCGCGTGCGCCAATCTCTTCGGCGAAGCGGTCGGCAGAACCGAGATCGATTGCGCCTTCCGCCTTGAGCAGGCCACCGGGCAGCAGCTCGAAGCGCATCGGCTGGCGCAGGATCTCGCGCGAGGTTTCCGGCTCGACCGGCGGCGCCTGTGGCACACCGTCCGTCAGGGCCGGTGGAAGCACCGGCGCGTCGGTCGTCATCGGATCATGGCCCGGCAGGGCGGCGTTTGCGAGGCTCATTTCCCGCAGGTCGACGAACAGGAAAGCGCCTGCCGCCGCCAGAAGGCCGAAGAATGCGCCGCGCATCAGGAGCCCGTCATCGGCCCTGAGAAAGGCTGCCTTCAGGCGCTGGAAGAGCGAGGAGGGTTTCACGCCGGCGGACCCTTTCTGGGGGCCTTCGCCGACATGTCGAGGCTGGTGATGTTGGAGTCCGCCCGGCTTCGCTCATCGTCGGTTTCTGCGGCCTGCAAGGCCTGCTCCACATCGATGCCCTGGCGGCTGAGTGCACGCTGCACCTCAAGGGCCTCAAGCAGTTCTGCCGCCGTGATCCGCTGGGCGAAGGGCATGCGCTCTTCCTGCCGCCGGATGGCGCCATGGACGACGGCCAGAATGAAGACGAGAACGGCGGGAAGCAGGTCAATGGAGATTGCGCCGGCCCAGGCGGGGATGAAGTCGGCGGCATAGCGCAGCACGGCTTCGGCTGAAGACAGCGGTACGAAGCGGCGCTCGGCCACCGGTTCGCGGGCGAGAATGTCGTCCGCCGCCTGCGACAAAACTTGGGACTGGGCCGAGACCGAGGCGCGGATCGTTTCCATGACCTGGTCCTGGCGGTCGGCCAGATCGGCCGCCCGTCCATCGGCCACCGGGGCGATAAAGCCGAGCGAGAGGTCTTCCGCCGCCCGCTTGACGGAGGGGGCAATCGAGGTCTGCTCCAGAGAAGTGATGACGCCTGAGAGGGCGACGACTTCCGCCGAGAATTCATCGCTGCGGGGTGCGACGGCGCCCGGCGCCGAGACCAGCGTGCGCATGGTTGCCAGATGCGTCCGGCCCTGGTCGAAAAGGGTTGTGACGCGTTCACGCGAGGCGACGATGCCGGTTTCCAGCTCGTTCAGCTGCGCGGACATCTGGGTCAGAAGCTGGACGACACTGCCGGCCCCCGTCGTTCCCGTGAGCGCACCGTTCTGGCGCTCATCTTCGGCAAGCCGCGAAAATCGCTCCGAGGTTCGCTGGATATCCGGCAACAGGCTTTGGGCGGCCAGCGCGTTTTGATGCGCCTGGTCGAGGTCGGCGGTGTAGTCCTGAACCGTCTCGGCGAGATGCTGTTCGAGCGCTGCAGAGCCCGCGAGTGCTGCCGCATTCAGCCAGCTCGACATGGCGATGATCATCGCGCAGCCAAGCGCCATGACGCCGATCATCGCGCCGCGACCGGCAGCGCCTGTCACATGCGGATAAAAGCGCGCCATGTAGGACCAGAAGGCATAGATCGCGACCGAGACCGAGGCCGCATAGATGATGGCGGCGAAGAAGACCGCGGTCGCCGAGCCATCCAGGAGGCTGCGGACCCCGAGATAGGTATAGACACCGGAGGCAAGAGCGAGAACCGCAAGGGCAAAGCGGGTCATGGTTTCGACGGCCAAGACGCCGTCCTGCAAACGATGCGAAGCGCCAAGCGCCATGAAGACCTCCGACAGGATGTAAGTCTTAACAAGCTCTTAAGAAGCGGGCGAAATGAAGGCTTGGGGGGTGGTTTGTTGCCGGGGGTCCCGTGCGACGGCGAAACACGGAACGCAGCGGGCTGGGAAATGAGGACCGCTTTGCGCAAATAGCGGACATTCGCTTCGATCGAAGGACGGTTAGCCCCAAGGTCACAAGGCTGAGGATAAAATGAGTGAGCAGACGTTGAGCGCGACACTACGGCCGGCCGACACTAGGAACTCTTCCTGCTCTGGGACCTCCAAGAATAGTAAAAATTCCTGATGCGCAACATTATGCTGAGGAGGAATGCAGATGCCAGAACAAGTCCGATAAAGTCCTTTGCGAACACATGATCGTAAGAAAGAATCGGAAGAAAATTTGAGCACTTCCGATTAGGGCAAGCAAAGTCTCGGTCGCCAATCAACGATACGCTCATCGCCACTAGAAAACTGATTACGATAAGTGCAAAAAGAATTTTAGGGCCATCCGCTTTGGGTAGGGGAAAAGGCTCCGAGTGTGAGCCGCTGAACAACATGAGTGGCAAACTGGCAAGAGCGAAGCTAGCCACCGTACTGATCCCCACCGACGCTGCGCCAGATGAATAAGTTGCCCAAGCATCATGATTTAGCCACTGCAAAGCCGTAGCTACTAGATAAGAGGGAATAACCGTTGAAGTGAACCAAATGCTCTCGGAAAAAGAACGGGAGTCCCTAAACTGCTTGGCGTACAAGACCAACCCAACGAGAAACCCAAACAGAGCTAAGAGCACGGTTTATTCCTTACACGTTTGCGATTCCAAGCACATCGGTGGCGTAGATGATACACGCCGCTGCTCTTCTTGAAAGCCATTGCCCGGTTTGCGATCGCCGTCAGCTTCGTTCGGCTTGGGCCGTGCTGACAATAGAATCCCCGCAATGCGCCGAACTCGGGCAGAGGCACCGGATGCTCAGATGTCCGCTCTCGCTCTCCGTGAGCCCCACATCGGGCGGTCCCCCTCACGGCCCCACGGCAGCCCATTGAGTACGACAGGGAAGACGCCGTCGCGTTCAACGCGGAGAACCGCAGCTTGCCAAGCGCCGTCACGGGGATGCGGAGCAATCAGGCCCCTTGCAAGGAGCCGCTATCCCATCGGGGTATCAGATTTTGGTGCGCGGCCTGACCGAATGTTAAGCTCACTCGCCTCACTATGCTGGCAGCTATGGGCCCATCAAAGGGTCCGAAACCGGTGCTTGAGGGGTTTGGAGTGCGTTACAGAGAGGCAGACGATGTGTTCACGACGCTGGTGTCGGAGCTGCACTCGACGCTGACCCCGACGACGATCATGGGGATCACCATTCTTGCCGTCGGGCTGTTCGCCTATGAAAGCCTGGGCAGCACGCCGATCCTGGTTGCGACGATCGGCGGAGCCATTGCATCGCTTGGCAAGATCGCCGTTTCCCTCGCCCACAGACGCGCTGAGACCACGAAGCGCTCAACGGTTGCGGATGCCGCCCGCTGGGAGAAGGTGCAGGGCTTTTTCATCTTCCTGATTGCGGCCTGTGTGGGGACGATCGCCACGATCGCCTTCTCATACAGGGACCTGTCGGTCCACATCCTCGCCGCATCACTGACCTTTGGATACTGCGCCGGGGTGACCGTCAGGATATCGGTCCGGCCGTTTATCGCCGCGACGACCATCCTGATTGCAGCCCTGCCGACGACAGTCTCGGTCATGCTCTATGGCGATACGGTCCACTGGATCCTGGCGGCGATGTCTGCGATCTTCCTGTTCGCTGCGCTGCAGAGCGTGCTGCATGTCTATCGCACGACCACGCGGGAGATCCGCCTGCGTCTGGAGATGGAGCATCAGGCACGCCACGATGCGCTAACAGGGCTTTACAACCGGACAGCGCTGCGCGAGGCCTATTCCAGCCTTGGCCGGGCGGACGATGCCCTCACCTGCGTGCATTGCTTTGATCTTGATGGGTTCAAGGAGATCAATGATCGCTTTGGTCACGCGGTCGGAGATGCGCTGCTGGCGGGGATCGCCGAGCGGCTGCGAGAGAGCCTGGAGCCGCCTGCAATCGCGGTTCGGATCGGTGGCGACGAGTTCGTCATTCTCCAGCCTGATGTTCGCGATCCCGCCAAGGCCGAGATACTGGCACGGCGGATCCTCTCTGTGCTCGCCCTGCCCTATCCTCTTGTGGCTGAGGAGATCACCATCGGCATCAGCCTCGGCTATACGATGGCCCTATCCGGCTCTGCGGAGCTGGAGCAGATGATGGCATTGGCGGACAAGGCCTCCTACCGCGCGAAGCGAAATGGCGGCGGCATCGACCGCGAACTGCCACCCACCCTGGACCTGGGCAAGTTTTCCCTGGTCGCGTGAGATAGCGGAGGCCTGCCCAGCGAGAGGCTTTTCGAGCTAAGCTCCGATAAAGCCGAGATTCTCGAGGGAGGAAACAATGCGCCGCGATATGATTCTGGTCGATCCACTGCCGAGGACGCTTGATCTGATCATGGAGCCGTCCGTCAGGGCACGGCTGGAGGCACTCGGCGAGGTGATCGTATCGGAAGACCGAGCGATGCCCGCCGAAGACGTCGAGCGGTATCTTCCCAACACCGTGCTGATCTTCGGCCAGACCGACATGCCGAGAGAGCGGCTGGACCGGGCACCGCGGCTGAAGGCGATCATCAATGTCGAGTCGAATTTCCTGCCGAACATCGATTATCAGGCCTGCGTCGAGCGCGGGATCTGGGTGATCACGCCGGCCTCCGCCTTTGCCTCGCCGGTGGCGGAGGCAGCGCTTGCCATGGCGCTCGATCTTGCCCGGGGGATCACTGCGGCGGATCGCGACTTCCGTCAGGGTATCGAGCGCTATGGGCTGGAGGGCAATGCCAAGACCTTCCGCTTTGCCGGCGCCTCGGTCGGGATCATCGGCTTCGGTGATCTCGGCCATGCGTTTCGCGACCTCATTCGCCCGTTCAAGAACAGGGTCCGCGTCTTCGATCCCTGGCTTCCAAGTGAGATCATCAAAGGCCAGGATTGCGAACCGTCGACGCTCGACGAGGTGCTCGGCGAAAGCCAGGTGGTCTTCGTCTTTGCAAGCGTCACCAGCGAGAACGAGGGCTTCATCGGCAAACGCGAGTTCGCGATGATGAGGCCTGGGGCAGCGTTCCTGCTGATGAGCCGCGCCGCCGTCGTCGACTTCCCGGCGATGATCGAGGCTGCCCAATCCGGCCATATCCAAGTGGCGACGGATGTGTTTCCGGAGGAACCAGTCGCCGCCGACGATCCCGTGCGCCAAGCGCCTGGCATTCTGCTCTCCGCCCACAGGACCGGCGGCACGCGGGACGCCTTCTATGCGCTCGGCTCCATGGCCGTTGCCGATGCCGAACTGATCATGAAGGGCCTACCGCCCCGCCTCTGCCGCCGCGCCGACCCGGGGACGGCCAGCAAGTTGAGGTCGAAGCCGGTCAGCGTGTCGTGAAGGCTGGGCGGGGTCGTTTGGAATCCTAGGCGGGCTGCTTTTCTTCGAGGTAGCCCCCTCACCCCAGCTTCAGCACGATCTTGCCGATATGTGTGGAGCTTTCCATCAGCCGGTGCGCCTCAACGACCTGATCAAACGGCAGCACGGTGTGGATGACCGGGGCCAGTTCGCCGCGCTCCAGGCGGGGCCAGACTTCTGTCATCAGGTCGTCGCGGATGGCGCGCTTCTCTTCGGCGGTGCGCGGGCGCATGGTGGAGCCTGTCACGGTGAGGCGCTTGACCATGATCGGGGCGAGGTTGGCCTTTTCCACCATGGATCCGCCGAGGAAGGCGATGATCGAGAGACAGCCGTCCTTTGCGAGGACCTGCAGGTTGCGGTCGAAATAGGCAGCCCCGATCATGTCGAGAACGACATCGACGCCCTTGCCTTGTGTCTCTTCCTTGACGATCTCGACGAAGTCTTCGAGCTTGTAGTTGATGGCCCTTGCTGCGCCTAAATCCATGCAGGCGGCGCATTTTTCGGCTGAGCCGGCGGTCGTGTAGACGGTGGCGCCGAAGGCCTTTGCGAGCTGGATGGCGGTGGTGCCGATGCCCGAGGAGCCGCCATGGATGAGCACGGTCTCGCCTTCGGTGAGGCCCGCCATCTGGAAGAGATTGGCCCAGACGGTGAAGAAGGTTTCCGGAAGTGCGGCCGCCTTCACGGCGTCATAGCCCTTGGGGAATGGCAGGGCCTGGGTGGCGGGCACCGTGCAGTATTCGGCATAACCGCCGCCGTTTGCGAGCGCACAGATGTGGTCGCCGATCTGAAAGTCGGTGACGCCTTCCCCGAGTGCGACGATCTCGCCTGCGATCTCCAGGCCGAGGATCGGGCTTGCATCCTTCGGCGGCGGATAGGCGCCCTGGCGCTGGGCGACATCCGGCCGGTTGACGCCTGATGCCTCCACCTTCACCAGCACTTCGCCCCTGCGCGGAACCGGCAGCGGTCCCTCGACGAGGCGCATGACCTCCGGGCCGCCATGGGTGGGCAGGTCGACATGGCGCATGGTGGCGGGCAGTGACATGGGGGGGGGGGGAACTCCAATTGACTGGGATGATAGCTAACGCACGATACCGTCAGCAGAAATGTGGTGAATTGCCTCGGCTGGCAAGGTGATCATTTTTGGTTGCAAAGCCCAAAGCATGAAACCTCGCATAGACCGCGTTACGTTTCGTTAACCATGCGCGCACTTAAACAGATGTCACTTATCGACGCATGATGCGTCCCCTTCTTCTCCTTCCGAGAGTCTTTTTCATGACCAGTATTCTTACGAATCTGGGCGCGATTGCCGCGCTCCAGACACTGCGGAGCGTTGCCGCAGACCTGACGGTCTCCCAGCAGCAGGCAGCCTCCGGACTACGGGTCTCAGTCGCGGCAGACAATGCAGCCTATTGGTCGATTTCGACCACGATGCGCTCTGACAACATGGCGATTTCCGCGGTCTCCGATGCGCTTGGCCTCGGCGCCGCCAAGCTCGATACGGCCTATGCCGGCACCTCCGCGATCGTCGACGTGCTCGGGGAATTCAAGGCGAAACTGGTCGCCGCCAAGGAGCAGGGCGTCGACCGGGCGAAGGTCCAGGAAGAGCTTTCGCAGCTGAACGCACAAGCCGAATCCATCGTGGAATCGGCGAGTTTCAGCGGAGAAAACCTGCTGAAGACGAAATCCACTCTGCCCCTTCTCGAAGAGGGGCCGATGACGACGAGCGTGGTGTCTTCCTTCGTCCGCGACGCCAACAGCAATGTACAGGTCAAGACCATGGATATCGACTTGAAACATTCCAGCATGCTGAACGAAGGCGGTGGTGGCGGCATCCTGCAGAAACAGATCCACAGCGTCGGCGATATCGGCGGCTTCCGCGGCACCGGCGTCAATTCCGTTGCGCATCAAGGGCATGAGCGTCACAAGTTCACCGGTGGCGTGACCTTTGGCGCTAGCGATACCATTACCTTCGACATCAATGTCGATTCCGGAACCCATACGACGGGCACTGATTACACGCTGACGATCGACAAGGCTCTTGTGGACGCAGCCCTCGGGACCACGGACGGAAACGTGACCAATACCGCGCAGTTGCGTACCGTTCTGCAACGGGCATTCACCGACAACGGCGTTCCGGCGACGGCTTACGAAAGCCTGTTTTCCGGCACTGGTTCCACGACGCATTTCGAGATCGGATCGCTGGAAACCTCCGGTCATCCGGGATCCAGCATCACCATCTCGAACGTTGGCTCCAGTTTCGCCGGAGGCTTCGCGATGGGTCTGGAGGACGCCCCGGATCAGAACCACGACAACATGTATCCCGAGGCGTCGATCTCGTTCACCACGGGGTTTACCGTGTCTCCCCTGGCGGAGGTCTATTTCGATGTGCAGGTCGGCCCTGGGGCCGTGACGACCTATACGATCAACCGAGGGGTCGTCGATGCGGCACTCGGCACGGTCGACGGCTATATCGGCAGCGCGGCAGATCTCGCCACCGTCATCAGCCAGGCCTCCACCGGCAGCAATCTGATGGCGGTTGCGAGCGGCGATACGATCACCTTCTCCGCCGACCAGACCGTCTATCCGGAAGCCGGCAATCGCGCTGCACGCGTCTATGTCGGCAATGTTCAGTCTAACCCGCCCTATGCGCCTGATTTCGATCTGGCAGAGGTCGACATCACCCAGAACGTCCGGACCATCGACCAGTATCTGAGGGGAGTCGACCACATGGAGAAGCTGGCGATCAGCAGCGCCAGCCGGCTGGGCGCACTGCAGACGCGGATCGAGATGCAGGCGGAGTTTGCAGAGCGGCTCTCCGACAGCATCGACAGCGGCGTCGGCCGCCTTGTCGATGCAGACATGAACGAGGTTTCGACCAGGCTAAAAGCCCTGCAGACCCAGCAGCAGATCGCTACGCAGTCCCTGTCGATCGCCAACAACAACAGCGAGACATTGATGCAGCTGTTTCGCTAGCCGAGGGTGAGATGTTTCGAGCTCAGGCGCCGATCAATCCGAAGGAGAGGCCGCCTTCGTTCTCCTTCGCCTGCTTCTTCAATTCGGCGATCTCGCCGCTGATGCGGTTGACGTCGTCGATCACGAGACCGGCGGGGAGTTCAAGCACGCCGATCGAGCAGCGCATCAGGGGGAAATCGCGTTCCAGGCCCTGACGGTCGAGGCCCTTGATCTGGCCCGCCTGACGGTCGTCCTCGGAATAAAGGTCGATGACGTCGTCGTGGAAATCCGAGAGGAGACGGTCGAGGATTTCGGTCAGTTCCTCGCGGGTCCAGTCGCTGACGCCGATGAAGAAATCATCGCCACCGACATGGCCAAGGAAATCGCCTTCGGAGAAGAAATAGCGGCGGAGAAGAGCGGCAAAGAGCGAGATGGCGTGGTCGCCCTGGTGGAAGCCGTAATGGTCGTTGAACGGCTTGAAGTGGTCGAAATCGCAGTAGCAGAAGAAGCGGGAGCCATCGCCATCGAGCGCTGCAGAGCGCATGAAATCGCGGATGGCGCGGTTGCCGGGCAGGCCCGTCAGCGGGTTCTGATCCTGCGCGGTCTTCAGCTGCTTCTCACTCATGATACGGATCAGCGAAGCGGCGGAAACGACGCCGGCATAGCGCATGTTTTCCGTCAGGATGACGCAGTCCGAGCCCTCCATATTGGCAAACATCGTCATCAGCCGCTCGGCATCGGCGTCGAGGCCGACGATCGGGGCACGGTCGACAAAATGCGAGATGGAGCGCTCGTAGAGCTTGTTCTTCAACAGGTCGCGGCCGAAGGGCTGGTAGATGTATTCCTTGAGATGCCGCTCGTTGATGATGCCGCGCGGTTCGCCGTTGGCGTTCAGCACCGGGAAGAAGGACTGGCCGGGATTGCGGCGGAAGAGATCGAAGACGTGGTCGATGTTTTCGTGTTCGAAGACGGTCGGCAGCGTCTCGATCTGCTTGCGGATCAGGATCTCGTCGAGCGACTGGGTGGCGCGGCGGGCCTTGCCGACATCCTGGAGATGGGGAAAGGCGCTCTTCAGTTCGGACACGATGGTGCTGGGGCGGGCGATATACCAGCCCTGGACGAGATCGACGCCGAATTCGCGGCAAGCGAGGAACTCGCCCTCCGTCTCGATGCCTTCGGCGATGACACGCACACCCAGCACATGGCAGAAGTTGACGATGTTCTTGACGAGGTGGCGCTTGCGCGGATTGCTGTCGAGGCCGGCGATGAAATGGCGGTCGATCTTCACATAGTCGACAGGATAGTCGCAGAGAAGTTTCATCTCGCCATGGCCGACGCCGAAATCATCGATCGCGAGCTTGAAGCCGGATCGGCGCAGGCGCTCGACCAGGGCTGCGAATTCCGGAACGCGGGTATTGTCGAAGCGCTCTGACAGTTCAAAGCAGACGGAGGACGGCGGCACATGGGCCTTGCGCAGCTGGTCGAGCAGCGTATCGACGAGCGCATTGCCTTCAGGGATCAGGCGGACGTCGAGATTGAGAAAGAGAGTGGCGCCGGCGCAATCGGGAAGCGTCGCAAATTTGGCGAGCGCCCGGGTGGCGACCATCTGCTCGAGCGGCAGAAGCTGGCCGGTGGCGGCGGCCTGATCGAGCAGATCGAGCGGGCTTTCGAAGCCGATGCGGTCCTGGCCGCGCATCAGGCTTTCATGGCCGAAAACGGCGCCGGTGCCGACCTCGACGATCGGCTGGAAGGCGTTTTCGACGACGAGTTTGGCCAGCGTGACGAGCTGGTCACTGGCAAAACGCCGCAGCGCGCCCAAATCTTCCGCGACCCCCGCACCCATACGCACTACTCCAGTATGCATTTGTTTTTATGGGCGGAAATGTGGCGGACCAATCGTCAACAAAGGCTTTCCCTTGTGTGACAGCGGGATGAAAGTTTCATGGCACAACGGATGCAGAATTGGCGGCGGATCGCAGCAGTATTTGCCTGGAAAGCCCTGCGTGTCATGCTTTGTGGACGGTTTTTCGGGACACTGCGCGCCATACTTCAGCAGATCCGAATAGGCTTCACTGCACACGGTTTACGGTTAAACGGCTGGCGCTCTCGCTACGGTGCATGTCGCAGATTTTTTATTGATTGATCAGTCAATCAAAATTATCATGGGTCAAGATAGGGGATATCAGATGCCGAAGGTCGGAATGGAGCCGGTGCGCCGCAAGGCGCTTGTTGATGCCGCGTTGAAGACGATCGGTCATCACGGCTCGCTGACCGTGACCATGTCGGAGATCGCCCGCGAGGCGGGTGTGTCGGCGGCGCTTGCGCATCACTATTTCGGCTCCAAGGACCAGTTGCTGATCGAGACCATCCGTTCGCTGCTGCGCCAATTGCGCACCGATGCGGGGGCGGCACTGAGCGAGGCGGAAACACCGCGCGAGCGGATCTCGGCGGTCATCCGGATCTCCTTCCAGGCCGACCAGTTCGCGCCAGAAGTCGTCGCCGCCTGGCTCGCCTTCTATTCGGAAGCGCAGCGTTCGGAAGAGGTGCGCCGGCTGCTCGCGCTCTATGCCCGGCGGCTGCAATCGAACCTGATCTCGGGCCTGAAGCCGCTCTGTGGCCCCGCCGACGCGAGCCGCATTGCCGATGGCGCAGCCGCGATGATCGACGGGCTCTATATCCGGCAATCTCTGAAAGCTGCCCCGCTTTCCTTTGATGCGTCTGTCGCATTGGTCGAGGACTATGTGACGGGGCAGCTGCAAGCCGTGACCGCCGAAACAATTGCCCCTCACCCTACCCTCTCCCCGCAAGCGGGGAGAGGGAGAGGCGACCGCTAGCGCCGGAGAATCCTTCTCCCCGCCTGCGGGGAGAAGGTGCCCGAAGGGCGGATGAGGGGCCCTTAATAGCAAGATGCACATTCGAACACCCGTCTGGAGACAGGACATGAAAGCCCAACCGCAAGCCTCCCATTTCATCGACGGGGAGTATGTCGAGGATACCGAAGGCACCGTTATCGAGAGCATTTATCCCGCCACCGGCGAGGTGATCGCAAGGCTGCATGCCGCGACCCCTGCGATCATCGAAAAGGCGATTGCGTCCGCCAAGCGGGCGCAGAAGGAATGGGCGTCGTGGAGCCCTTCGGCACGCGGGCGCGTATTGAAGAAGGCCGCCGAAATCATGCGCGAGCGCAATCGCGAGCTTTCCGAGCTTGAGACGCTCGATACCGGCAAGCCGATCCAGGAAACGATTGTCGCTGACCCGACCTCGGGGGCTGACAGTTTCGAATTCTTCGGCGGCATCATCGCGACCGCGATGAACGGCAGCCAGATCCCGCTCGGCGGTGACTGGGCCTATACCAAGCGTGTGCCGCTCGGCGTCGTCGTCGGCATCGGCGCCTGGAACTATCCGCAGCAGATCGCCTGCTGGAAGGGCGCACCCGCTCTTGCCGCCGGCAATGCGATCGTGTTCAAGCCGTCGGAAGTGACGCCGCTCGGTGCCTTGAAGATCGCCGAGATCCTGATCGAGGCGGGCGCGCCGAAGGGCGTCTACAATGTCATTCAGGGGGACCGCGAGACCGGGCCGCTGCTCGTGTCGCATCCCGATGTCGCCAAGGTGTCGCTGACCGGCTCCGTGCCGACCGGCCGCAAGGTGGCGGGGGCGGCTGCCAGCCAGCTCAAGCATGTCACCATGGAGCTCGGCGGCAAGTCACCGATCGTCGTCTTCGACGATGCCGATATCGACAGCGCGATTTCGGGCGCGATGCTGGGCAATTTCTATTCGACCGGCCAGGTCTGCTCGAACGGCACGCGCGTCTTCGTGCACAAGGCAATCAAGGAGACGTTCCTGTCACGCCTCAAGGCCCGCACCGAGGCGATCTTGATCGGCGACCCGCAGGACGAGGCAACGCAGATGGGGCCGATGGTATCGCTTGCCCAGCGCGAGAAGGTCTTGTCCTATATCGACAAGGGCAAGGCGGAGGGTGCGACGCTCATCACCGGTGGCGGCATTCCGAACAGCGTGACCGGTGAGGGCTTCTACATCCAGCCAACGGTGTTTGCCGATGTCACCGACGACATGACCATCGCCCGCGAAGAGATCTTCGGGCCCGTCATGTGCGTACTCGATTTCGAGGATGAGGCAGAGGTGATCGCGCGGGCCAACGCCACGGAATTCGGTCTTTCTGCCGGCGTGTTCACGGCCGACTTCTCGCGCGCGCATCGCGTGGTCGATCATCTGGAGGCGGGCACTCTGTGGATCAACACCTACAATCTCTGCCCGGTCGAGATTCCCTTCGGCGGATCCAAGCAGTCCGGCTTTGGCCGCGAGAATTCGGCAGCAGCGTTGGAGCATTATTCCGAACTGAAGACGGTTTATGTCGGCATGGGCAAATGCGAGGCGCCGTATTGAGATGAGCGGGGCCGTCGCGCAAACTCACCCCCTCATACGCCCTTGGGGCACCTTCTCCCCGCTAGGGGGAAAAGAAAGCGCGCGGCGACTACGTCAGCTCCTCTCCCCTCGGGGAGAGGATGGCCAAGCGAAGCGGAGGCCAGGCGCAACGAGTTGCGCCGCGGGTGAGGGAGCCGGGCGGTTCAGGCTTCAGACATTCGGTCGTGACAAACGTTCACACCACGATATCGTCGAGATCGACCTTCAGCGCGGCTGCAATGCGCTTCAGCACATCGACGGAGCCGGTTTTCTTGCCGCTCTCGATCTCGGAGAGGTAGGGCTGGGAAATACCGGCAGCGGTCGCGAGGTCGGAGACGGACAGCTTTCGGTAATTGCGGTAGGTGCGGATACGGCTGTCGGTTTCCCAGAGCTCGTAAACGAGCTCGGCCGGCCAAGTCTCCTCGCCGGCCCTGACGCGCGCCAGGATCTTCTCGGCCTCAATGCCATCGATCAGGTCTTCGTAGTCGTCCTCGGGAACGAGAACGTAGGTCTCGCCGTCGATGACGGTCTTTCGCAGCTCGCCCATGGTTCACTCCTTGTAGATGCCGCCGCGCGGCCCGACCTCGACAACGATAACCAGCATCGTCTGCTCATCGATGATGACCCTGTCATCACCGACACGAATTCTGAGAAGTGCGCTGCCCGTCAACTTCTTCACGTCAACACGCTCGCCGCGCGCGAAGGCATCGACCTTCGACCGGATTGCATCCCGTCGCTTGGGCTGCATACGGTCCAAAACTTTGCTGGCCGCCTTGGTGTACTCCACCCTCTTCATCTTGCGATTATAGCAAATAGCTATAACTCTTCAACCACTCGGATCTGAGACCATGCACAGCGCAGATTTCGTCATCATCGGTTCCGGCTCCGCTGGGGCAGCCATGGCCTACCGTCTTTCAGAAGACGGCAAGAATACGGTCATCGTGCTGGAATTCGGCGGCTCCGATATCGGGCCCTTCGTGCAAATGCCGTCCGCCCTCGCCTATCCGATGAACATGGAGCGCTACAACTGGGGCTACATGACCGAGCCCGAGCCGCACCTCAACAATCGCCGGATGATTGCGCCGCGGGGCAAGGTGATCGGCGGGTCGTCGTCGATCAACGGCATGGTTTATGTGCGCGGGCACGCCGAGGATTTCAATCGCTGGGAAGAACTGGGCGCGACCGGTTGGGGTTATGCGGACGTGCTGCCCTATTTCAAGCGGCAGGAAACATCGCATGGCGGCGAAGAAGGCTGGCGCGGGACCGACGGGCCGCTGCATGTGCGGCGCGGCGAGGTGAAAAACCCTCTGTATCGTGCCTTCATCGAAGCCGGGCAGCAGGCCGGTTTTCCGGTCACCGAAGACTATAACGGCCGGCAACAGGAAGGCTTCGGCCTGATGGAGCAGACGAGCTGGCAGGGGCGGCGCTGGTCGACGGCGAATGCCTATCTCAAGCCGGCGCTGAAGCGGCCGAATGTCTCGCTGATCCGCTGTTATGCCCGCAAGGTCGTGATGGAGGGCACCCGTGCTGTCGGCGTCGAGGTCGAGATCGGTGGCAGAATAGAGATCGTCAGGGCGAACCGCGAGGTGATCGTTGCGGCATCGGCCTTCAACTCACCCAAAATCCTGATGCTTTCGGGCATTGGGCCGGCGGCACATCTCAAGGAGATGGGCATTCCTGTTGTCGCCGATCGCCCGGGTGTAGGCCAGAACCTGCAGGATCACCTGGAATATTACCACCAGTTCAAGTCGAAGCTACCGATCACGCTGCACTCGAAGAACAACTGGTTCTGGATGGGAATTGTCGGGGCGCAGTGGCTGTTCTTCAAGAAGGGTCTGGGCACCTCCAACCAGTTCGAGGCGGCGGCTTTCATCCGGTCGGCGGCCGGCGTCAAATGGCCCGACATCCAGTATCACTTCCTGCCGATCGCGATCTCCTATGACGGCAAGTCGGCGGTGGGTGGCCACGGTTTCCAGGCGCATGTCGGCTACAACATGTCGAAGTCGCGCGGCTCGGTAACGCTGCGTTCGCCTGACGTGAAGGACACGCCGGTCTTGCGTTTCAACTATATGAGCGACCCGGAGGACTGGGTAAAATTCCGCCATGCGGTGCGCGTCACCCGTGAGATCTTCAACCAGAAGGCCTTCGATCCCTATCGCGAGATCGAGGTGGCGCCGGGGCCGAATGTGCAGTCGGACGAAGAGATCGACGCCTATCTGCGCGAACATCTGGAAGGCGCCTATCATCCCTGCGGGACCTGCAAGATGGGCCGTGCGGACGACCCCATGGCGGTCGTCGATCCGACGACCAAGGTGATCGGCGTCGAGGGGTTGCGCGTGGCGGATAGTTCGATCTTCCCGCATGTCACGTACGGCAATCTCAACGGCCCCTCGATCATGACGGGGGAGAAGGCAGCGGATCATATCCTCGGCAAGCAGCCCCTGCCCCGCAGCAATCAGGAACCGTGGATCACCCCGCGCTGGGAGGTCAGCGACCGGTAAGGATCAGCGATAGTCGTCTTCGCGCTGGTGGCGGATGGCGAGGATCGAGAGGGTCTCGACGTCGACGATTTCAAAAAGGATGATGTAGCCAGCCTGACCGAAAGGCACGAGAACTTCGCGTAGCATGATTGTCTCGTCGTCTGTTTCAACGCGTCGCCCGATCATCGGAAAGTCGGCCAGAAGATCCAGGTGACGGGCAACCGCGTCGTAAGCCTTGTCGGCGGCGCGGGGGTTGAGGCTCGCGAGATGACGGTAGTAACGCTGCATGTCACGAAAAAAGGCTTCGGAATAATGCAGCCGCCGGCTCATCGCGATTTCACGGCCTTTGCCTTCGCCTCATCGCGGATCTCGCGCATCATGCCAAGCACCTCGTCGGTCGTGTAAGAAATGCCGGTGCGGGCCATGTGTTCGCGCGCCGCCAAGCCTCGTGCAACAAAGTCCGCCTGTTCCCGCCGATACTCCACCTCCGCCCGTGCCGAGCGGTCGATCAGATCGGCCACGGTCTCGCCTTCGCGCAGCACGCTTTCGGCGGCGGCGTGGAAGTCCTCGTCGTCGAGGACTGATGGCTTGACGGTTTCGTTCATGGGCTGGCTCCCTGATCTCACGGGATCATACCGCGAAAACGGTGGGCTGATAAGGCGGTCGGGTTCAGCGGGACACAATCCGCGCCAGGATACGGTCTGCCACCAGTTCGTAATTATCATCGAAATGGTGGCCGCCGGGGCGGGCGATGAGTTCGAGGCCGTCCTTGACGCGGCCGGCGAGCGCCGGGCAGCCGCTGTCTTGCTCGTCCAGGCCGTAGACGCACTGGACGCTGGCTGCGTCGATGGTGGCGAGATGGTCGACGGGGTCGCCGTGCTTGGCCGTGCCTGCAACGCCCACCCAGCTTCCAAGCACGATCTCGAAATCGGCCTGGTGCGAGAGCGCCAGCAGCGAGAGGACCGTGGCGGCTTTGCGGTCTGGATCCGGCAGAAGGTTGTAGACCTTGGGCAGGAGGTTGGCGCCGAAGGAGTAGCCGATCAGCACGACTTTGGAGACACCGAGGCGCTTGCGATAGTGCCCGATGATGAGTGAGAGGTCGGCGGCCGTCGCTTCCGGGGTCTTTTCGCTCCAGAAATAGCGCAGTGCGTCGACGCCGATGACGGGCACGCCTTGTTCGTTGAGCCGGGCGGAAATGCGCTGGTCGATGTCGCGCCAACCGCCATCGCCGGAATAGAAGATCGCCACTGTATCATGTGCGGGCGTGACGATGTCCTCCACCAGCGGCAGATCGAGAGCCACATCGTCGGGCTTCAGGCGGGCGACAAGGCCCGTCGCTTCAGCCGAAAGGATGCGCGCCGGGCCGCCCTCGCCGTCGGCGATCACCACATCTGGATGGCTCGCCCGAAGCGATGCCGCATGCCGGACGGCCTCCGGGTTAACGGCGACGGAGAGGGTGATGCGGACAGGATTGGGCAGCTTCCCGGGGGAAAGGCCGTAGGCCGTGCCCTCTGCAGTCTCGCGGCGCGGGGCCGGCGTGCAGAGTGGCTTCGGCAGGGCGATGGCCTCTGTCGGGTCGACGGCAACCGTCTCGCCGATCGTCTCAGCAAAGCTTCCATTCGGGGTCTGGGCGGCGATGGCGAGCGCCAAGGCCCCGCCTTCGCCGAAGCCGAGAATGCGCGGCGGGCGATAGAACTCCGCCGTATGGCTGCGATGCAATTGCCGGGTCAGGCGTTCGATATCGGCGGGCAGGAAGAGGCAGTCGCGCTCGGTCTCGCGCGAGAGTGCGGCACGCCAGGTTCGCAGATCAACGCCCACGCCAACCGCGCCTGCGAGCACCACGCTCTCCAGGGCGGCCTGCTCGACCGCGTCCCAGCCATTGGCATCGGAGAGGATCAGCACCACGCCCGTCATGCTGCCGTCATCGGGGGCGGAGATGCGGTCCTGCGGCAGGCTGACAATGCCATCGGCTGCAGAAGAGACATCCGGCACGGCCGCGACTAGGGGCAAGACGAGGCCACAAGTGGCGAGCAATCTTGCCATCCGGGTCCGGATCGGGCCCTGCCCGCGCGGGCGGGTCATTTGCGCAAGAGGCTCTTCAGGCCGCCGCCGATCAGAAGCGTCACGTCGATCAATGACAGGATGGGCAGCCCCTGGCCGGCAACAGCGAGATAACGCGGCTGCCAGTCGGGATCGAATTTCTCCTTGAAGGCGCGCACGCCGCGGAAATTGTAGAAGCGTTCGCCGTGTTCGAAGACCTGGCGGGCAACGTGGTTCCAGGCCGGCGCGCGTCTATGGCTGGAGAGTCCGGCCAGCGGCGCCATGCCGAGATTGAGCGTGCGGAACCCCTGCCCCTTCAGCGCCTCCATGATCTTCACGAAGAGCAGGTCCATCATGCCGCGATGGATGCCTGGGACATGGCGCATCAGGTCGATGAAGGCATCGCCATCGGACGAGGCGGTCATCAGGCTGGCGAATGCAACGATCCGGCCTTCAAGGCGAATGACGGCAACCGGGCCTGCGGCAACATAGGCGCGATCGAAGGTGCCGAGCGAAAAGCCCTTTTCGCCGGCCTTGTGGGCAGAGAGCCAGGTGCCGGAGACGGTTTCAAGCTCGTCGAGGACGGATGGCACGGCTTCCTGAGCCAGGAGTTCGAAGGCAAGCCCGTCGCGCTCGGCGCGGTTGATCGAGCGGCGCAGCTTCAGCCAGTCGCCGCCAGCCAGGGTGAAGGTCGTGAGATCGACGACCGCCTGCTCACCAAGCTTCAGCGCCTGGAGGCGCATGTCGACGGCGACCGGCAGAAAGTCGGCTGAGACCTGGTAGAACACCGGCCGGCTGCGGGTGCGGCGGGCCTCGGCGATGAATTTTTCGACCAGCGACGCCCAGAGATGTTTGGGACCCACGGGATCGAAGAGCGCGACCAGCGAGCGACCCTGGCGGGCATACATGATGAAGCCCTGGCCGCAGTCGGAAAAGAGGATGCGCTTGTCGCCGAGGCGCACAAGGCCGGCGCTGGCGTTCTCCTGCTGCGGCAGAAGTGCTGTGGCGCGAGCGACATCGTCGGCGGCATCGTCTTCCTCTTCTCGCTTGCGGCGCGGGTTGCGCACCAGACCGCGCGAGGCGATGACACCGAGCACCATGGAAAGGCCGAGCGTGCCCTCGGTCGCATCGATGCCATGGCGGGCGAGCACCAGACCCCAGCCGAATTTCAACAGGTTCTCTTCAACAAGAACCGGACCAAGCAGTGCCAGCATGGCAAGCGCGCCAAGCACCATGCCGGTGCGCGGCGCCCGCAGGACGAGCTTCGGAATCAGCGAGAGAGCGACGACAGACAGGGGCTTGGTGCGACCTGATGAAGGTGCAGGAGCCGCCGCCTCGGCATCGGACAGAGAAGAAGCCATGAACCGGACCACGAACAAAGGGAAACGGAACGCTTATTAGCGCCCATGCATGGACCGAAGCTTGTGACACCAACGGGTAAACGAGTCGGTAAGCCAACGCATAAATTGCGCAAGACACCGGATTTCTTCGTCGGTCAAGCTGACGAAACGCAAGACTGCCCTGCGTGGCGAGCGGACCGATGCCCCCTCGCCGCGTCAAGATCAGACTGTCAGCGCTGGCGCAGGACTGTTGCGGCGAGCGAGAAGGGGCTCGACACGGTTTGTGCCGCGGCATCGAAGACGAAGGCTCCGGCATCGCCCAGCGTTGCGACAGATGCCGGCTTGCTCAGCGTCGTTGCCAGCTGCTTCACATCGAAGAAACGGTTGTGATTGGTGGCATCGATGGATTCCAGCGAGGAGATATCGACGATGGTGATGCCGTAGCGCTTTGCCGCCTCGGCCACTTCGGGATTGCGCGCATCGAGCGCGCCGACACGCTGGGTGCCGGCACCGAGAACGCTGGACACGAGCAAGGCGCGGTCATCGGGTGCGACCAGAATGGTGATCGGGGTCTTCATGCGGCCGATGACATCGAGCTGGGCAGTGAACACATCCTCGTCGATATCGGGGGCTGCCATGATCACGCGGAGGCGGTCGAGTACATCGCCCTTGCCTTCCAGCCTGAGCTGGCGGAGCGCTTCGACAGTCAGCCACCCGCCCATGGAATGGGCGAAGACATCGACCTCGCCTTTGCGGGCGCGCACGACGTCGGTCAGCATGTCGGCCAGGGCGTCCCGCGAATAGGTGGCGGATTCCTTGTCGGCGACATAACCCGGCAATGCCGCGAGCGAGGGCCAGGAGAAGAGGATGGGCGTTCCATCGAAATTGCTGTCAGTTTTCAACTGCGCCAGCCGGAACAGCGATTCCTGGAAATTGTAGTTGTAGCCATGGACGAAGACGACAGGCGCGCCCTTCTCACGACGGCGAACGGCCTGCAGGAGGCTTTCCCGGTCAAGCACGGATTGGGACACAACTGCAAAATCGGTTTTGGGGTTGACCTTGCGACCGGGCTTTGGCCATTCGATATTGGCCGCCACATGGGTCGGCGGAATGGAGACGTCGAAGCTTGCATAATTCGGCTCACGCGTCTTGTCGGTGGTGAAGACGTTCTTGCCGGGCTCGGCGCGGTCGCGGGTGGTGACCGAATAGAGGGTTTCGACCCGTGTCGGCTTGAAGTCACCCACGGCGACGGTATCCAGCGTTTCCGGTCCGGGCCTTCCGGCGCAGGCGGTGAGGCCAGCGGTTGAGACCACGCAGAGCGCCATAAGGGCCAAACGCGACCGGCCATGGCCGCCGAGGGTCGGAAAACGCATACAGGATCATCCTTGCAGATCGACAACCGCCGCCACGCGTCCTCATGACCGGGCAGCCGCGCGAGCTATAACCGCAGAACGAATTTGCGCCAAGAGCCAAGGCCTGTGGAATGCCGGAAGTGCAGCCGACAGACACGTGTGAGACAGCGGACGAACCCGGCTTTGCACAGGTGGATACATACCAATTCGGTTATGGTTTCCGGCCACATAATTATTTGCCTGCCTGCATCCCTTCTGTAATCATAACTGACAAGGAAGAGTCTGCCGGATGGGAGTGAGGAACCGGGCGACGCGATCTTTACATGACTAGACTAGTCATGTTTTTTGATTGCTCCGTTGCCTCGAGCCGGTGGATATTCCCAGCTGAACAAAACATGGGAGGAGGAAATCATGTTGCGCCAATTTTTGATCGCCGGACTGTCCGGTGCTGCACTTTGCCTGACCGGAGCCGCAACTTTCGCTGCGGACGTTACCCTCAAGCTGCACCAGATGCTGCCGCCACAGGCGACGATCCCGGCGAAGGTGCTGCAGCCTTGGGCCGAGAAGATCCAGGCTGATTCCGGCGGCCGCATCGCCGTCGAGCTCTATCCGGCGATGCAGCTGGGCGGCAAGCCGTCCGACCTCGTCGACCAGGTCAAGGACGGCGTTGTCGACCTTACCTGGACTCTGTTCGGCTACACGCCCGGCCGTTTCCCGAAGTCGGAAGCCTTCGAGCTGCCGTTCATGGTGACGACGGCGGAAGCGACCTCGGTTGCCTTCCAGGACTATGCCGACAAGCACCTGAAGGACGAACTGGCGGAATATCACGTGCTCGCCGTCCATACGCATGGTCCGGGCCTCATCCATACCATCGCCTCCAAGCCGGTTCAGAAGCTTGAAGACATGCAGGGCCTGAAGCTGCGCGGCACCTCCAAGGTGGTCAACCAGATGCTGGAAGCCATGGGTGCCTCCGCCGTCGGCATGCCGGTCACGGCCGTGCCGGAAAGCCTGTCGAAGAGCGTCATCGACGGCTCCGTCGTGCCGTGGGAAGTGACGCCGGCGATCAAGATCGCGGAACTTGCGCCGAACCACACGGCCTTTTCGGGCGCCACCGGCCTTTACACCGGTACCTTCGTCTTTGCGATGAATAAGGACAGCTATGACGCCCTGCCCGACGACCTGAAGAAGATCATCGACGACAATTCCGGCAAGGAACTGGCTCGTCTCTTCGGCAAGGCGATGGACGAAGGCGACGTGCGCGGCAAGGACATTGCCGACAAGGCCGGCAACACGACCTATACGCTCGATGAAGCGGAAACTGCCCGCTGGAAGGCGGCCGGCGAGGCCGTGACCAAGGCCTGGATTGCCGAGATGGACGGCAAGGGGCTTGATGGCACCACGCTTTACAACGACGCTCTTGCCCTGATCCAGGCCAACAGCAAGTAACCTCCCCGACTTGTCCGGGCGCTTGTCGGAAGGCGCCCGGACCTTTTGAGCGTATCAGAGGACTTATTGATGGCACCTGCCACTTCAACCAGCTTCGACAGACTGGAGCGGGGCTGTCATGCCCTGGCCACGGGCCTTGTTCTGTTCGGCGGCTTCTGTCTTGTGGTCGCCTGCGGCCTGACCGTAGCTTCCATCGTCGGCGGCCTGACGATCCGGCCGCTGCCCGGGGAGATCGAACTTGTCGAGGCGCTGTGCGGCCTTGCCGTCTTTGCGTTTCTGCCCTTCTGCCAGCTGAAGCGCGGCCATGTGGGGGTCGACATCCTCATCTCCGCCTTCGGACCGAAAGCCATGAACTGGACCCAGCTGATCGGCGACGTTGTTATCACGCTGCTGATCGGCCTGGTCACCTGGCGCCATGCCGTCGGCACGATGGACAAGATCGGCAATGGCGAGACCACGCCCCTGCTGCTGATGCCGGTCTGGTGGGGCTTTGCCATCGCGCTTGCCATCCTGATTGCCAATGTCATCGTCTGCCTCTTCGTGATCGCTGCCGACATCCGCGACATCCGCCGTGGCAAACCAATTGTTGCTGCGATGGGAGCGCACTGATGAGCAGTATTGAAATCGGCCTCTGGTCCTTTCCCGTCCTTATTCTGTTGATTTTCCTGCGCGTACCGATCGGGGCTGCCATGCTCGGCACCGGCATTGTCGGGACCTTCCTGGTGCTCGGCAAATGGACGCCTGTTCTGGCGCAGATGAAGGTTCTCGCCTGGAACACCAATGCGAACTATTCGCTGTCGATCATTCCGCTCTTCCTGCTGATGGGCCAGTTTGCGGCGCGCGGCGGCATGAGCCAGGCCTTGTTCAATGCGGCTGCGGCGTTTCTCGGGCACCGCAAGGGCGGGGTTGCGATGGCCGCGATCGGTGCGTCTGCCGGCTTCGGCTCGATCTGTGGCTCCTCGCTGGCAACGGCTGCCACCATGGCGCAGGTCGCACTGCCGGAGCTGAAGCGCAATGGCTATGCCGGCGGGCTCGCCACGGCGTCGCTTGCCGCCGGCGGCACGCTCGGCATCCTGATCCCACCGTCTGTCGTGCTCGTCATCTATGCGATCCTTGCCGAGCAGAACATTGCCAAGCTGTTCCTCGCCGCCTTCGTGCCCGGCATCATCGCAGCAATCTCGTATCTCATCGTGATCGCCATCTATGTGCGTGTGAAGCCGGAATCGGCGGGTCATGCAGCCCGCGTTGCCTGGAAGGACCGGGTGCCGGCGCTGATCGCGGTCTGGCCGGTTGTGGCGATCTTCTTTTCCGTCGTCGGCGGCATCTATCTCGGCTGGTTCACGCCCACCCAGGCGGCGGCCGTGGGCGCGGTCGGTGCAGGCCTCGTTGCCTGGGCCAATGGCGGCCTCGACCGCAAGTCGCTGTACGACTGTTTCAAGGAGACGGCTGTTTCGACCGGCATGATCTTCTTCATCATCCTCGGCGCTACGGTGTTCAACTCCTTCCTCGCCTTTTCCCGCCTGCCGCAGATGGGCGCGGAATGGGTGACGGCGCAGGGCTATGCGCCGATGACCGTACTGATCATCATTCTGGTGCTCTACATCATCTTTGGCTGCATCATGGATTCGCTCTCCATGATCGTGCTGACGATCCCGATCTTCTTCCCGATCGTGACGGCCATGGATTTCGGCATGAGCCCGGAGCATTTCGCCATCTGGTTCGGCATTCTGGTGCTGATGGTGGCTGAGATCGGCATGATCACGCCACCCGTGGGGCTCAATCTGTTCATCATATCGGCGATGGCCCGCGATGTACCGATCCGCGAGACCTATAAGGGGATCGTGCCTTTCGTCACTGCCGACCTCTTCCGTATCATGCTGCTCACGGCCTTTCCGATCATCTCGATCTTCCTTGTGTGAGGAGGTTCGAGGTTAGCCCCTACGTTTCGGGCTGATCCGGATAACAGCGCAGACAGGCTCGGAAGCCGCCCTCACGGGCGGCTTCTGCAGTTTCATGGAAGACAACGCTTTCCGGTCGCGCCGGACGCGAGGCGCAGGACGGGCGGCAGAAGATGCCGGTGGAGAGGGTGCCGTAGACGAAGCGGCCATCCATGGCCCGGTCGCGGTCGAGGATGGCATTCCAGCGGGCATCTCCCACAGGCAGTTCGGGTGTCGTCGTGCGGTCGATTTGCATACTGTCTCCGGTGGTTTTCAAGGCGCAGGATCCGTGTGAAACCCTCGCCGCGCCACCCGTTTCCTGCCGATTTGAACACCCGCAAAGAGAACGCCGACCGCAAGCGCTGGAACGAGATCATCCAGCATCACGCCCCAGCCTGACGGCACCTGCTCGACATAGGCCATCGGCCAGGGTTTCAGCCTGTCGAGAAAGAGGAAGAGCGCGGCAAAGGGCACGAGCATCTTCCAGCCGGCCTGGCGAATGAGGGATGCACCGATCAGGAAGGCAGCCACTTCGTCGATAACAATCCGGCGATCATCCTTCACGCCCGTCGCCAGATCGATCGCTGAGGCGGCATAAACGCCGATGGCGAAGATGACGACGCCCAGCACCGGCACGACATGCCTTGGCAGTTTGATCGACAGCAGCAGGAGCGGCAGAAGGGCGAAGACCGCAAGCCCTGCCCTGAAGGGAACCACCAGTCCCGCACCGAACCAGGTGGCCAAAAGCCACTGCCAGGCTGGAACCAGACCAATGCCCGGGGGCTGCAATATCTCGATTTCGGGCATGGGCTCTTAAGGTCGAGGGTTCAAAATTCCGATTGTCCGACGGGCCGGACCGGGTATACGCGTTGCAGATATGCGTCCACAGTTGCAAATTCGAGGCAGGTAACGTGAAGTTTTTCACCGATAGGCTGGCCAGTCGGGTGTCTCTCCGGACCCTGTTCTGGCGCGACATGATCGCCGTCGGCACGACGATGAGCCTGGCCTGCCTTGCCGGAGCCCTGTTTCTGGCGGCTGCGGAGGCTCCGATCTGGCTTGTCGTCCTCGTCTTCCTGCTGCCCCTGCCCTACAACGCCTTCATGTGGCACTGCGTGTGGACCGGGGCTGAAGCCGTCGATGGCACCGCACGTATCCTTGTGCGCGCCACGGCAACCGTCTGGCTGATTATCGTCCTTTTCATCTGATCGTGGTCGCCGGGATCCGAGCGGATCGGCCGAGCCAGCCTTTGAACTCACCGTTGAATGCCGGCGTCATCAGCTATATCGGGGTCTCGGGCAGACAGAATTCGCTGTCGGTGTCACCGATTCTCTCCCAGGCGCAGTCAGACCCATGGAAACTTCACTCTACCTGCCGGTCAAAGGCTTCCTCGAACAGGCAGGCTATGCCGTGAAGGGCGAAGTCGGCGGCTGCGACGTGGTGGGCGTTCGTGATGACGAGCCACCCGTCGTGGTCGTCTGCGAACTGAAGCTCAGCTTCAACCTCGAACTCATCCTGCAGGCCGTCGACCGCGCCGCGGTCGCTGACGAGGTCTGGATTGCCGCGCGCGTCTCGGCCAAGGGCCGAGGGCGTGAGAGCGACAAACGCTACCGCGATCTCTGCCGCAGGCTCGGGATCGGCATGCTCGGCATATCCGATCGCGGCGAGGTCAGCGTGATCGTCGGCTCGGTCACGCCGATGCCACGCACCAATCCGAAACGACGCTCACGGCTGATGCGCGAACATCAGAAGCGGAAAGGTGACCCGGCCGTCGGCGGCAGCACGCGAACACCACTGATGACCGCCTACCGCCAGCAGGCGCTGGCTTGCGCCTCCGCGCTTTCCGCAGGTCCGCTCAAGGTGCGGGAGATCCGCGACCATGTGCCGGAAGCTGCCAAGATCCTGCAGGGCAATGTCTATGGCTGGTTCGAGCGCGTGGATCGCGGTATCTATGGGTTGACGCCTGTGGGGTTGGAGGCGCTTGCGCGGTGGCAGCCGCAGGCGTCACTGCCATGACCGTTGCGCCTACGTCAGCAACCGCTCCCACCGAGGGCGCGGGCGAAGCGCAGATGGAAGGGAAAGCCCCCTCCCAAACCCTCCCCACAAGGGGGAGGGCTTAACCCGGCCGCGCCCTTTTGTGGCCGGAACCGAGGGCGTGCAGCGAGTTCTCTCCCCCCTTGTGGGGGAGATGGCCGGCAGGCCAGAGGGGGTCTTGCTGCACATGCGATTGCCCTGCTCGAAGGCAGGTGTTCAGGCGCCGAAGGCCCCGTCGATCGTGTGCATTGCACCCGTTACGAAACTTGCCTCAGGGCCTGCCAGCCACGCCACCATGCCTGCGACCTCTTCCGGCCGACCGTGGCGCTTGATCGCCATGAAGCTGTGCATCAGGTCTTTCATCGGACCACCCTCAGGATTGGCATCGGTGTCGATCGGCCCAGGCTGGACGACATTGATGGTAATGCCGCGTGGACCGAAGTCGCGCGCTAGTCCCCTGGCAAGTCCTTGCAGCGCAGACTTGCTGACAGCATAGGATGCCATGCCCGGAACCGGCATGCGATCGCCGTTGACGGAGCCCATAACGATGATGCGCCCGCCTTCCGGCATCTGCCGCGCCGCTTCCACCGAGGCGTGATAGGGCGTCTGGATATTGATCTGGAACAGCCGGTCGATGGCGTCGACGTCCTGTTCCAGCGCATCGCCGAAGAGGGCGATTCCGGAGTTGACGACGAGGATGTCGAGGGGGCCGCTGTCGCGGACCCTTGCAATCACGGCATCGCGGTCCGCACTGTCGGTGACGACTGCCGTGCTTCCGGTCTCTGACGCCAGTTGTTCAGCGGCAGCCTGCGATCCGGCATAGGTGAAGGTGACGTTTGCGCCAGCGCTTGCGAACCGCTGGACAATGGCTGCTCCTATTCCACGGCTGCCGCCAAGCACCAGTACGGATTTGCCTTCAAAATTGGACATTTCTGCTCCTTGAGAGTTTACGTAACGAGCGCTACATAAATACTAGATCTCAAGCTTCAAGGTTTTTTTATAGTGATCACTACAAAAAAGATGCAAACGCGAGGCAGACCGCGTCGCTTCGATCCCGAGGAAGGTGTGGCGGTAGCGCAGCAGCTATTCCATGCTCGCGGCTATGATGCGGTTGGAGTGGCGGACATTACGGCCGCCCTCGGCATCAACCCGCCGAGCTTCTATGCCGCCTTCGGCAATAAGATGGGGCTCTATGGCCGGGTTCTGGACCGTTATGCGGCAACCGGCGCGATCCCGCTTGCCGATCTCCTGCGTCCCGACCAAGGGGTGGCCGCGTGCCTCGGTGCCGTGCTCGAGGAGGCCGCCCGCCGTTACGCTGATAATCCCGAGGCGACCGGATGCCTGGTGGTTGAAGGCGCGCGATCGGACGATCCGGAGGCACGGGCTGCAGCCTGTGTCTTTCAGCGGGGTGCCGAGGACGTGATCCGCAGCTATATCGCCGCACGCCATCCGGACAGAGCCGATGAGGTGACGGATTTTGTTGGTGCGACCATGGCCGGGATGTCGGCCAAGGCGCGGTCGGGCGTTTCCTTCGACCGGCTGATGGCTATTGCGAAGCTCGCAGAAACGGCGCTGGAACAGTCACTGCAGGAATGAACTGTTTCCAGACGGATGAACGACGGACTGGGGAGAGTGGCGGCCCGAAGGGGCCGCCCTTCCCTCAGGCCTTGCGCGTAAACAGGATCACCGCAAACAGCAGGACACCGGCGAAGGTGACCAGCGAGGAGACCGCGACGACGGGTTCGAGCGCCGGATTGCCGGTCAGCATCAGGAAGAGCGCGGGCGCCATGACCAGGATGCCGATCGTGTAGAGCATGTACTGGATCTTGGCGATGCGGCTGGCGGCCTGAACCGGGTTCAGCGCGTAGTAGATGCCGAAGATCGCCATCGTCACCCAACCGAGCAGGTTGATATGGGCATGTGCGCCGGTCGCCTCGAACTGGTGGGTGATCGACATGTAGAGGCCGACACAGATGCCGGCGATCAGGAACAGGATCGCCGTGCGGAAATAGCAGACAGATAATTGTGGCATGTTGAAATCCCCCGATACAACAAGCCCGCAGGATAACACTGGTTCAGCCGGGCGCAATCGGCTGACAATCGTCATTTTCGGCAGGATCTAGGCCCTTGTTCCGGTGCGGAAACACTCAGAGAAACCCGATCCAGCGACCGGCCAAAAGGGCGGCGGGCCAGAGGATGAGCGAGGCGAGTGCGGCCAGCCGCAGCGGTGAGGTTGAGGGCGCGCCTGCGATCAGGGCCCGCCAGGCACGGGACTGATGCACGGCAAGCGCATTGGCCGTGCCGATGAGGACGAGCAACAGCTTGATCACGAAGGCTGGGTTCGCAGCATATTCGAGCGGGCGCACGGAGAAGAGGAGCACGCCCGTTAGGACCGCAAAGCCGAGTGCTATGGCCGCGATGCGCGACAGTACGCTCAGTGTATCGGCAATCGGCAGGCGGGCGAAGGCGCCGAGCAGGCGCAGGTCGAGGATGACGCTCGCGCCGATCAGCATGGCAAGCGACAGGATATGGCCGGCATTGGCGAAGATGTAGAGCGTCGGCGAGCGGGTGAGCGCTTTTGCCACTGCGCTTTCGCCGAGAGGGGCCAGCCACTCCATGACCGTCAGTTGGTGACGATGCGGTTGGGGTAGATGTCGTAGTTCTTGCCCGAAACGATGACACGCACGGCCTTCAGCCGCTTTTCATTCGGATCGAGCGAGCGATTGCCGCGCACGGTGATTTCATCGCCGACGGCGACCACGCCTTCCACAAAGCCGGAACGCTGGGTGAGGCCGGGATTGCCGAGTTCGATGCGCCAGGCACCGTCGGCGGTGTCGAGTTCAAGGGTCGGATGCGGCGGGGCAAAGGAGATCGCGGTGAGCTTGCCGGTCAGGTTGATCTGGTCGGCTTCGGCCCAGGACCAGCCGTGATGGGCCATGGCCGCACCGGCGAGAAGGGCTGCACCGGCCAAGGCCGAGAGGGCAAGCGTGGGTTTGGTCATAGTCGGCAGGGAGAATGAGCGGGTCATGATCGTCTCCGGATTGGGTCACACCTACCATCAAGGGTAGTGCGCGGATCCGGTTTTGCGACCTCACCTTTGCTTGATCGCAAGGTGAAGTCAGCCAGGGGCGCCGGTTTATGGGCGCCCCCTGCCCTCATTTCAGTGCAAGGCAGGTCAGTGCAAGGCAGCACTGGCTGCGAGCCGCTCATCCTTGTCGTGCAGGGCGAAGCGGTCGACCATGTCGGCGCTGGCCGCGTTGAAGCCGAGGACGTCGACCTCGATGCCGGCCTTGCGGTATTTCAGCACGATCTTGTCCAGCGCGCCGACGGCGGTGATGTCCCAGAGATGGGCGGCGGTGACGTCGATGACGACCTTCTCCGCAACATCCGTGAATTCGAAGGCGTGGATGAAGCTCTCGGCCGAGGCGAAGAAGATCTGGCCGGTGACGCGATAGGTGACCGTGCCGGATGCGCCATCGGCAAGGCGGGTTACGCGGAAGAGCTTGGCCACCTTGCCGGCGAAGAAGATGCCGGAGAGCAGCACGCCGACGATGACGCCCTTGGCGAGGTCGTGGGTGGCCACGACCGTGACGACGGTTGCCAGCATGACGACCGAGGACTGCCAGGGATTGCGGCTGACATCGAGGATCGAGCGCCAGGAGAATGTGCCGATTGAGACCATGATCATGACGGCAACGAGCGCTGCCATGGGGATGATGCGGACGAGATCGTCGAGCACGACGATCAGGAACAGCAGGAAGGCGCCGGCAACGAAGGCGGACAGGCGTCCACGGCCGCCGGAGGTGACGTTGATGACCGACTGGCCGATCATGGCGCAGCCGCCCATGCCACCGATGAACGCGGAGGCGATGTTGCCCGTGCCCTGGCCGATACACTCCTGGCTTTTGTTGCTCGGCGCATCCGTCATGTCGTCAACGATCTGGGCGGTCAGCAGCGATTCCAGCAGGCCGACGGCGGCGAGCGTGATCGAATAGGGCAGAATGATCTGCAGTGTCTCCCAGGTGAGCGGCACATCCGGCAGCAGGAAGACGGGAAGCGTCGAGGGCAGTTCGCCGAGGTCACCGACTGTGCGCAGGTCCATGCCCGTCCACCAGGCAAGCGTGGTGAGCACGGCGATGGCGACCAGTGGCGATGGGATCGCCTTGGTCACATAGGGGAAGAGGTAGATGATCCCCAGGCCGGCGGCGATCATGGCATAGGTCAGGCCCGGCACGCCGATCAGCTCCGGCAGCTGCGCCATGAAGATGAGGATGGCGAGCGCGTTGACGAAGCCGGTGATCACAGAGCGGGAGACGAAGCGCATGACGCGGCCGAGCTTCAGGAAGCCGGCGAGGATCTGGATCACGCCCATCAGGATGGTGGCGGCGAAGAGATATTGCAGGCCGTGTTCCTTGACCAACGTCACCATGATCACGGCGGTGGCGGCGGTGGCCGCCGAGATCATGCCGGGACGGCCGCCGACAAAGGCGGTGACGCAGGCAATGGCGAAGGAGGCGTAAAGGCCGACCTTGGGATCGACGCCGGCGATGACGGAAAAGCCGATTGCCTCGGGGATGAGGGCAAGTGCTACGACGATGCCCGAGAGGATATCGCCACGGATGTTGGAGAACCACTCGCGGCGGTACTGATTGAGAGTTTGCATTGTTGATTTTTCACAGTTGTTGCAACGGTCCGAGAGGGTCTCGGGCCAGGAAAATACGATGGTTGCGTTGCTGTGTTGTCTGGCGGATCGGCGGCCAGAAGAGCCACCCGGATTTGCACCGGGTCCATGCGGATGAGGTTTTCTAGCGGAAAAGGTGCTGCGGCGCAACGACGGGCGACGGCTGGCCGGTGGGAGGCTATCTCTTCACTTCATCTACAAACAGAAAAGGCGGCCCTTTCGGAACCGCCTTCCTGACCCTTGGGAGGATCCGGCCCGTTAGGGGCGGTAGATCTGATCGAAGACGCCGCCTTCGCCGAAATGCTCAGGCTGTGCCTTGGCCCAGCCGCCGAAGAGCGGATCGTCGATGGTGACGAGATCGAGCTTCGGCAGTTCGGGACCGGAGCCTGCGGCGACGAGGTCCGGACGCGAGGGGCGGTAGAAGTGCTTGGCGACAAGCGCCTGGCCTTCTGCCGAGTACAGGTAGTTCAGATAGGCTTCAGCCTGTTTGCGGGTGCCTTTCTTGTCGACATTGACGTCGACAACGGCGACCGGCGGTTCGGCGAGGATCGAGAGCGAGGGCGTGACGATGTCGAAACTGTCGGCGCCAAATTCCTTGCCGGCGAGATAGGCCTCGTTCTCCCAGGAGATCAAAACGTCACCGATTTCGCGCTGGGCAAAGCTTGTCAGCGAGCCGCGGGCGCCGGTGTCGAGCACGGGTGCGCGACGATAGATCTCGGCGATGTAGTCGCGGATCTTCTGCTGGTCACCGCCAAATTCCTTGTTGGCCCAGGCCCAGGCGGCAAGATAGTTCCAGCGCGCACCGCCCGAGGTCTTCGGGTTGGGCGTGACGATCTGCACGTCACCCTTCACCAGATCGCCCCAATCCTGGATGCCCTTCGGATTGCCCTTGCGCACGAGGAAGACGATGGTCGAGGTATAGGGGGACGAATTGTTCGGCAGGCGCGTGCGCCAGTCCGGCGCGATCAGCTTTGCCCGCTCGGAGATGATGTCGATGTCGCTCTGCAAGGCGAGGGTGACGACATCGGCCTCAAGGCCCTCCATCACGGCGCGGGCCTGGCGGCCGGATCCACCATGCGACTGGCTGACCGTCACGGTCTCGCCGGCCTCGGTCTGCCAGTGTTTGGCAAAGGCGGTGTTGTATTCGGCGTAGAACTCGCGCGTCGGATCATAGGAGACGTTCAGGAGCTCCGCAGCACCCGCCGGCAGCACAAGGCCGGTGGACAGGCTCAAGCCGACGAGAAACGCCGCAAGATTTTTCCCAATGCACTTCATGTCTGTGCCTCCTCTCTGGCGTTAACGATTTAAGACTACCTGACTAGTCGTCTTAGTCAACGCAGGGGAAACAGTTCGCAAAAGCGTTTCCCCTGCCCCCGCCACAGGCGCGACGGTCATGCTGCCTGGGGGCGTGGTTTTGGTGAAAGCTTCCGCGGAAGACGGGTTCGGCAGAACGTGAGGGTGGCGATTAGGGGCGCGAAGAGGCATTTCGAATGCGGAGACGAAATGCTGTTTGGAGGGGCGCAAGCGTCGGACCGAGTGCGACGGGTAAGCCCCCGCCACCCTTAAAACTGCTCAAACGGCAGTCACAAAAGGGTGAAAAGAATAAAAAATAATCGTTGTATGTCATAGTTAAATGACAGCAAAAAGACAGCCTAAGCCTCTGATTTTCCTCACTCCATTTTTCAAGTGCCAACCGGGATACCGGGTATTTTCACCGAACCAATCAGTTCGATTGTGCGCAAAGGGGTATTGTAATCCCAAGCGTTCTGCGCCAAATACATCTCATCGAACCGAGCAGTTCGATTAGCAAGGTTCTAAAGGTACACCACAATGAAGATCATCGCAGCAGCACTCCTTACCACCCTCGCAGGCACATCGGCCGCCTTCGCGGTAGAGCCGATCCCAGGCTCGATCACCTATGGCGGTGCGCAGCCAAGGCTCGAACAGGCTCCCACCGGTTCGAACTTCTTCCATACCTTCTACGCCAATGGATCCGAGGTCCACGAGATCTATCAGGTGAATGCAGACCGGACCGTCTCCCTCGTCTCGCGTTCCGTATCAAACAGCGACTGAACGCCCCGACGACCAGAGACACATCTCTGAGACTGACGACCGAGACTACAGACTGATCATACCCACAACCACAATCCTGAGCTGAACACAAAGCGTGTCGCTCAATTCAAGATAAGGAAAACGACCATGAAGACCATCATCTCCGCAGCCCTCATCACCCTCGCAGCTGGCTCGGCCGCCTTCGCCGCCGTCCAGCCGATCCCGGGCTCGATCACCTACGACAACGCAAACGTTCAGCTGGAAAAGGCTCCGGCCGGTTCGACCTTCTTCCACACCTTCTCCAACGGTGACGGTCGCGACGTTCGCGAGATCTACAAGGTCAACGCCGACAAGTCGGTGACCCTCGTCAACCGCACTGTCTCGAACGCTTCTTAATCAACGCGCCTCCCAAGACGCACAGAAGACCCCGGCGGCTGGCTCGGCCCCTCCCCCCCGACACTGAGCCGCCGCCTACCCAAACGCACAAAGGAACACGATCATGAAGACCATCATCTCTGCAGCCCTCATCACCCTCGCAGCTGGCTCGGCCGCTTTCGCCTCCGTTCAGCCGATCCCGGGCTCGATCACCTACGACAACGCCAACGTTCAGCTGGAAAAGGCACCTGCCGGTTCGACCTTCTTCCACACCTTCTCGAACGGTGACGGCCGTGATGTTCGCGAGATCTACAAGGTCAATGCCGACAAGTCGGTGACCCTCGTCAACCGCACCGTCTCGAACGCTTCCTAATCCGAAGCGCCTGAACGAACGCGCCTCCCAAGACGCAAAAGACCCCCGGCGGCTGGCTTGGCCCCTCCCCCCTGACACTGAGCCGCCGCCAACCAAACGCACAAAGGAACTAAGATCATGAAGACCATCATCTCCGCAGCCCTCATCACCCTCGCAGCTGGCTCGGCCGCTTTCGCATCCGTTCAGCCGATCCCGGGCTCGATCACCTATGACAACGCAAACGTTCAGCTGGAAAAGGCTCCGGCCGGTTCGACCTTCTTTCACACCTTCTCCAACGGTGACGGCCGTGACGTCCGCGAGATCTACAAGGTCAATGCCGACAAGTCGGTGACCCTGGTTAACCGCACGGTTTCCAACGCTTCTTAATCAACGCGCCTCCCAAGGACGCACCCCTCGGCGGCCGGCCCGGTTCCCCTCTCCCCCTTCCCCCAACCGGGTCGCCGCCAACCCAACGCACAAAAGGAATATCACCATGAAGACCATCATCTCTGCAGCCCTCATCTCCCTCGCAGCTGGTTCGGCCGCTTTCGCCTCCGTCCAGCCGATCCCGGGCTCGATCACCTACGACAACGCCAACGTCATGCTGGAAAAGGCTCCGGCCGGTTCGACCTTCTTCCACACCTTCGCAAACGGTGACGGCCGCGACGTTCGCGAGATCTACAAGGTCAATGCCGACAAGTCGGTGACCCTGGTTAACCGCACGGTTTCCAACGCCTCCTAATTCAAGGGTGCGTGGTGGGCCTCGGGGCTTCGGCCCCGGGGCCTTTTTTTGCGTTTTAGAGGGATGGCGTGAAAGACCTTCGACAGGTCGAGTTCAGTGGGGAGGTTCGCTGACTTCGCCGGCGGCATCCGCAAGGCTCGTCGAGAGCAGCACTGCGCGAGTTTCATCTGCGACGCGGGCAAAGACCCGGCGGATCTCGCAATCGGTCTCGCCATCGCAATCCTCGCAGCGGCGATAGGCCGTCAGCGACAGGCACGGCAAGGGCGCGACGGGACCGTCGATCAGGCGCAGCACTTCGCCATAGGTGATCTCGCTTGCCGGCCGGTGCAGAAGATAGCCGCCCTGCTTGCCACGACGGCTTTCGACCATGCCGCCGCGTTTCAGGTCGAGCATGATCTGCTCGAGGAACTTCTTCGGGATCTTTTGTTTGTCGGCGATATCAGGGATCTGGATCGGCTCACCCGGCTCGGCACGGGCGAGAAGTGTCAGCGCCCTAAGCGCATATTTGGCTTTCTGTGTGATCATCGATCGTCATTGTCCGCCAGGGCCGGCCCGGAAATCGTGCCTCCGGCCATAGCGCAATTCGCCATGCCGTTCCACGTGTCATTTGAGCCCTGCGGCACGAATTGCCGCGATATCTCTCTGCGAGAGAGATATTTGCTCTTTGTTCGCGGCTCGGCGCACGTCGATTTCTGTCCGCACCCCTGCTCTTGCCGGATAATGGCGGCACTGAGCAGGGATCCTATCATGACCTTCGACACTTCCGCAGACCTGGCCAGGGCGCTGGACCAGCAGCTGGCATCCGCAAACCTCACCGACCGCTTGCGCATCGTCGCCGCCCTTGAGGGCCGTGCCGTTTTCACCACCTCGCTTGGCATCGAGGATCAGGTGATATCGGCAGCGATCGGCCTTGCCGGGCTTCCGATCGACGTCTCGACGCTGGAGACAGGACGGCTCTTCAAGGAAACGGTCGACCTGATCGCCGAGACGGAAGAGCGTTTCGCAATTTCCATCAAGCGCTTTTACCCCAAGCCTGACGATATCGATGCCTATGCAGCGAAGTATGGTCTGAACGGTTTCTATGAAAGCGTCGAAGCCCGCCATGCCTGCTGTCATGTGCGCAAGCTGGTTCCGCTGGCGGAGGCGCTGTCAGGTGCCCGCTTCTGGATCACCGGTTTGCGCCGCTCCCAGTCCGGCAACCGCGCGGCCACGCCCTTTGCCGAATATGACGCGGAGCGCGACCTGATCAAGGTGAACCCGCTGGCCGACTGGTCGCTCGACGACATCAACACTTACGTCGAAGCCGAAAGCGTGCCGATCAATCCGCTGCATGCCCGAGGCTATCCGTCGATCGGTTGCGAGCCCTGCACCCGTGCGATCAAGCCCGGCGAGCCGGAACGCGCCGGCCGCTGGTGGTGGGAAAATGACGAGAAGCGGGAATGTGGGCTGCATGTTCCGGAGGCGGCAACGTCTCTGGTGCCGACGCCGGCTTGAACTGAATTAGCCCTGCCGGTGCCCCTCATCCCCCTGCCGGGACCTTCTCCCCGCAGGCGGGGAGAAGGGGGAGCCGCCAACGGCGCCGCGAGTCTCTTCTCCCTGCTCGCGGGGAGAAGGTGGCGGCAGCCGGATGAGGGGCAACTCGAACGAGGACTGAGGGCGACAAGCCCAGTGAAAGAAAAGAAGACCATGCACACCCATACATCCGAATTCGATCCGCACTCCAAGGATCCCGTCACCAAGCCGCCGCTCGATCCGCATCTGAAGGCGCTTGAGAACGAAGCCATCTACATCTTCCGCGAAGTGGCGGCCGAGTTCGAGAAGCCGGTCATGCTCTATTCGATCGGCAAGGATAGTTCGGTACTGTTGCATCTGGCGCGCAAGGCCTTCTTCCCAGGTCGCGTGCCCTTCCCGCTGCTCCACATCGACACGGGCTGGAAATTCCCCGAGATGATCGCGTTTCGCGATGCGACGGCGGAGAAGTTCGACCTCGATCTGATCGTGCATACCAATCCGCGCGGCAAGGAAGAGGGCATCGGCCCGTTCAGCCATGGCTCGTCCTATCATACCGACGTGATGAAGACGGAAGCGCTGCGCCAGGCGCTCGACGCCGGCAAGTATGACGCGGCCTTCGGCGGCGCGCGCCGCGACGAGGAAGCCTCCCGCGCGAAGGAGCGCATCTACTCCTTCCGCACGCCCGATCACAAATGGGATCCGCGCAACCAGCGTCCAGAGCTCTGGAACATCTATAACGGCATGATCCGCCGCGGCGAGAGCGTGCGCGCCTTCCCGCTGTCGAATTGGACCGAAGTCGACATCTGGCGCTACATCCAGGCCGAAAACATCGAGCTGCCGCCGCTCTACTACGCCAAGAACCAGAAGTATGTCGAACGTGATGGCATGCTGATGTGGGCGGAAGATCCGCGCTTCGAAGCACTGCCCGGCGAGCAGGTCCAGGAAGGCATGTTGCGCTTCCGCACGCTGGGCTGCTGGCCGCTCACCGGCGGCATCCGGTCCCACGCGACCACGCTGGATGCGGTGATCGCCGAACTCGAAATCGCCACCGTCTCCGAACGCCAGGGCCGCGCCATCGACCGCGACCAGGCCGGATCGATGGAAAAGAAGAAGCGCGAAGGATATTTCTGAGATGACCGCCCAAGCCAATACCGCCCTCGCCTCCGAGGCTCCGCTCGCCGACACTGCACCGGTCATCCGTGATAGCCGCCCGCTGCGCCTCATCACCTGCGGCTCCGTCGATGACGGCAAGTCGACGCTGATCGGTCGCCTGCTGTGGGACACCAAGGCCGTCAAGGAAGACCAGGCCGCGACGCTGCGCCGTGATTCCGGCCAGCAGAACGATCTCGGCCTGCCGGATTTCGCGCTTTTGCTCGACGGTCTGCAGGCCGAGCGCGAACAGGGCATCACCATCGATGTCGCCTATCGCTATTTCGCCACCGACCGCCGCTCCTTCATCGTCGCCGACACCCCCGGCCACGAGCAGTATACCCGCAACATGGCAACCGGCGCCTCGACGGCGGATCTTGCGATCCTTCTGGTCGACGCCCGCGCCGGCCTGCTCGAACAGACCCGCCGCCACGCCACCATCGCCTCGCTGATGGGCATCAAGCAGTTCGTGCTGGCGGTCAACAAGTTCGACCTCGTAGGTTATGACCGCGCCGTGTTCGACCAGATCAGCACCGATTTCAAGGCGCTGGCGCTGTCGCTCGGCGTGCGCCAGGTGACCGCCATCCCGATGTCGGCGCTGAAGGGCGAAAACGTCGTCTATTCCGGCAAGTCTGTGATCCCGTGGTATGAAGGCCCGACACTGGTCGAGACGCTGGAGCTTGCCACGCTGCGCTCCGGCCAGTCGACCGGTTTCCGCCTGCCCGTCCAGCGCGTCTCGCGTCCGGGCGAGAGCTTTCGCGGCTATCAGGGCACGGTTGCCGGCGGTGCGGTGAAGCCCGGCGACAGCGTCGCCATCCTGCCCTCCGGCCAGGTGGCAAACGTCAAGCAGATCGTCACCTTCGACCTCGTGCGCAATGCGGCCGTTTCAGGCGATGCGATCACGCTGGTGCTCGACCGTCAGGTGGACGTGGCGCGCGGCGACATGATCGTTTCGCTCGACGCCCAGCCGCAGACGGGCCTTGCCTTCGACGCGCAGATCGTGGCGCTTCAGCCAGACGGCATCGTGCCCGGCAAGCGCTACTGGCTGAAGGCCGGCTCGCGCCGCCAGCGCGTGCAGGTGCAGCCGGTACAGCAGCTTGAGCTCAAGTCCGGCAAGTGGCAGGCGGCCGAGATGCTGCAGATGAACGCGATCGGCAAGGTGCATCTGTCCTTCGACGAAACCGCGATCTTCGACCCTTACGAGCTGAACCGTGGCACCGGCGCCTTCATCCTGATCGATCCGGATACCAACAACACGATGGCGGGCGGGATGATCACCGCCAAGCGCACCGAACTCGGCGGTCTGAACGCCCATGACGGTCGCGTCATCCTGTCGCTGCCATCCGATCTCGCCGAACAGCTGCTGGCAACCGAACTGCTCGCCAGCCGCCGTGACGAGGTGGAAACCCGCCGCGTCACCACGGCTGCTGCCCGGCAATTGCTCGACGATATCGACGGCTGATAGCCTGGCCCAGAATACACCGCCAAACGGTGTCAATCGGCCCGCCCTTGCGCGGGCCGATTGCATTTCAGCATCGGTCAAGCAAGCCCGCTTTTCTTCCTGAAATGCCACGCTAATATATGGTGCAAATCAGTTTGGGGTGGGCATGCATCGAAACAGGCATCAGGAAAGGGAAGTGCTGATTGGCCTTGCCGAAACACTCGCCACGAGCGGCGTTTCGAAGCTCCTGCTGCATGCCTGGGAGCGGCGCTACGGGATCACACCTGCCGAACGCAGCCCGACGGGACGGCGCTTCTACACCCGTGAACAGGTGGAACGCCTGAGATTGCTGAAAAGCTGCAGCGATGCAGGCCACCGGATCGGCTCTCTTGTACCGCTCTCGACAGAAATGCTGTCGCGGCTCGAATATGAGCTGGAAGCCCGCAACGCCCTCTCCGACATTCTGGAAGCCGTGAAGGCCCTGGATAGCGAACGGCTGCAGAGCCTGCTGCAGACGCGGGCGGAACGGGATGCGCCCGAGCATTTCATCCGCGCAACCGTGTTGCCGCTGATGCGGGAAATCGGCTCGCTGTGGGCGGCGGGCGATGTGACCATTGCCGCCGAGCACATGACGACGGCGCAGATCAAGCGCATACTTGGCGGGCTCTTCGATCGCTGTCCGCCGCCTGCCATCAACGCGCCACGTCTGATCGCGACGACACCGGAAAAGGAAGAGCACGACATGGGGGCGCTGGTCGCCACCCTGCTCGCACGTCTCAAGGGCTGGAATGCGCTGTTTCTGGGTGCCAACCTGCCCGCCCGCGAGATCGTCGATGCCGCCCACCGGCGCAATGTCCGCTGCGTCTGCCTGAGCGCGCTCACCGGTCGCAAGGCGCCTCTC
Organism: Allorhizobium sp. nf9_anc; assembly: GCF_056323085.1. Lineage (NCBI taxonomy): Bacteria > Pseudomonadati > Pseudomonadota > Alphaproteobacteria > Hyphomicrobiales > Rhizobiaceae > Allorhizobium > Allorhizobium sp. nf9_anc. The sequence goes on from NZ_CM150481.1 coordinate 2,638,720, forward strand.
GAGCGACATCTGGGCGAATTACGCGCGGCGCTCTTGCCAAGCATCGCGATCTGGATCGGCGGCGCCGCCTATATGGCAATGTCGGAGATGCCGGGCGTCTTGTTTCTCCAGGATCTCGATACATTCCTCGACATGCTGGCGGCAAAAGCTTCGGACCTTCGCGAAGCCGTCTAAGCGGTCCCTCCTCACCTGACCCCATTTTTTTTGCACAGACTGCCTTTTCGCCCCGAAAAGGTAGACAAGCGACGCCTGTTTTAGCGTTTCGTTTATTTATTGTATGCATTTTCACGATATCTAATTTTCGCAACGCCAGTGGGCAGGACCGCTGGCACCAGTCGGAGGGGCTATGGGACTGTCTGCTTTCGTGAATACGGGGAACGCTGCCAAGATGCTTGCGCTCGATGCGCTGCAAGCCAATGTCATGATCGCCGATGCCAAGCTCAACATCAAATACATGAACCCGGCGGTGGTGGACCTTTTGAAGGAAGCCGAGTCGGATCTGAAGAAGGAGCTGCCGAAGTTCAGCGTGGCCTCCCTGATCGGCAGCAATATCGACGTCTTTCACAAGAACCCGTCCCACCAGCGCAACATGCTGGCGTCGCTGAAGAGCCGCCACAGCGCGACGATCACCGTCGGTACCCGCGTCTTCGACCTTCTCGTCACGCCGCTGCAGCAGGGTGCAAAGACCGTCGGCTTCGTCGTCGAGTGGGCCGATGCAAAGGCACGCCTGCTGAATGTGGACTACACGGCGCAGATCGCCGCGATCAGCCGCTCTCAGGCCATCATCGAGTTCTCGGTCGACGGCAAGATCATGAGCGCCAACCAGAATTTCTTTACGCTGATGGGCTATGCGCCGGGGGAAATCATCGGACAGCATCACAGCATGTTCGTCGACAAGGGCCATTCCAATTCCGAGGAATACAAGAAGTTCTGGCAGACCCTGCGCGAAGGCCAGTACATCGCGGCAGAATTCCCGCGCCTCACCAAGAACGGCAAGGAAGTCATCATTGCCGCTTCCTATAACCCGATCCTCGATATCAACGGCAAGGTGGTGAAGGTGGTCAAGTTTGCGACCGACGTCACGGCCCGCGTGCGCACGGTAAGCTCGCTCGGCGACGCGCTGAAGCGTCTCTGTTCCGGTGATTTTGCCTTCCAGCTGACCGAACCCTTCGCGGCTGAATTCGAGTTCCTGCGCCATGATCTCAACCGCTCGGTGTCCCAGCTTTGCGACACGTTCCGCGAGATTTCGGCCAGCGTGGAGGTAATCAGCCAGGGCACGCAGGAAATCGGCCAGGGCGTGGGTGACCTTTCGCGGCGCACCGAAAGCCAGGCTGCCAATCTCGAGGAAACGGCAGCCGCCCTCGAAGAGATCACCGCAAATGTCGGCTCATCTGCCCAACGCGCCCAGGAAGCGCGCGATGTCGCGGGTTCTGCAAAGGCGAGCGCCGAGAAGTCCGGTGAAGTCGTGTCGCAGGCCGTGGACGCCATGAGCCGCATCGAGGATTCGTCGTCCAAGATTTCCAACATCATTGGGGTGATCGACGAAATCGCCTTCCAGACGAACCTGCTGGCGCTCAATGCCGGCGTCGAGGCAGCCCGCGCCGGTGAGGCCGGTCGCGGCTTTGCGGTGGTTGCCCAGGAAGTTCGCGAACTCGCCCAGCGCTCAGCCAAGGCGGCGAAGGAGATCAAGGACCTGATCCAGAACTCGGCCAGCGAGGTTTCGAGTGGCGTGAAGCTGGTCAGCGATACCGGCGGGGCGCTGAAATCGATCAGCAAGTTGATCGTCGAGATCAACGACCATGTGGTGGCCATTTCCACGGCTGCTCGCGAGCAGTCGTCGGGCCTGGTGGAAGTCAACAGCGCCGTCAACGGCATGGACCAGACGACGCAGCAGAATGCGGCCATGGTGGAAGAGAGCAGTGCTGCGGCGTCCACCCTTTCCAGCGAAACGCAGAAGCTGCGCGGCATGATCAACCAGTTCAATCTGGGCAATCACCATGGCGGCAGCGCAGTGCATCGCAGCGCCCGCGCCGCCTGATCAGCCCAAGAGAAGCAGAAGAGCATGCGCAGGGGTGGCCTTTGGTCACCCCTGCCGTGCTGTGGAGCCCCGCTGCACGAGCTGATAGCCGAGATCGACCAGCTTTGCCGGAGACGCGCCCGAGCCGGCCGCCCGGATGATCATGTCGACTGCGCGATAGCCGATCTCGTAACGCGGGACGCGCACGGAAGTGATCGCCGGGAAGGCAAAGCCCGCATAATCGAGATCATTGAAGCCGCAGATGCCGAAATCCCCGGGAATGGAGAGCCCACGCCGCTGGCATTCGAAGAGCACGCCGAGCGCGATGTCATCGTTATGGCAGAAGGCGGCATCGGCATCCGGGGCTTCGGTCTTCAGCCGGTCGAGAAGATGGCATCCCAACCCCACACTCGTATTGCCATCGATGGAAAGAACGAGGGACGGGTCGAACAGGCCGGCCTCTTCCAGCACCGCCTGAAAGCCTTCCAGACGGCGGCGGGCGCGGAAATCCCAGGCGCCGCCCAGCATGGCAATGCGCCTGTAGCCCTTTTCAATCAGATGCCGCGTTGCCGTCTCGGCCGCCAGACGGTGATCGATGCCGATCGCCATGTCCGAGGGTTGCCGGCTGACATCCATGATCTCGACGACCGGACAAGGCGCCCGCCGCAGGAGATCATCGATCGCGGCATCGCCGATCTGGCCCACATGGATGAGGCCGGCCGGGTTTTGCGAGAGAAAGAAGCGCAACTGGCGAAGCTGATCCTCGGCGTCGGTATCGGCGCTTGCATATTGGATGCGCAGATCGGAGGAGCGGACGCGATCCTCGATGCCCCGGATCAGGGCCAGGAAGGCATGGCTGGTCAATCCGGGCGACATGACGCCGACGAGACCGCTGTTCTTGCTGGCAAGCGCCCTCGCCGCGAGATCGGGCACATAACCCATCTCCTCGACAACCCTGAGGATTGTATCGCGCAAATGGGGTGAGACTTTTTCAGGATCGCGCAGGGCACGGGAAACGGTGATGGCGCTGACACCCGCCTGATGGGCGACGTCAGACAAAGTGACCTTATCCTGGCGCTGACGACGTTTTCTCGTACCTGGAATCATGCTCACCGAACCAGCCTGGATTGCAATCATTGGTGGCAATTGCAGTTATAGAGCGCCGCGAGGTCTGACGCTCCATACAATTCAAGATAGCCTAATCTACATGCCTCAGCAACGACTTGCAGGGTTTTCCCCCAAGCTTTGAGTTGAAGTGGAGATACGTGTCCACTACCACTGTTTGTAGAATATACAATGTTACGCAAACAAACTGCGAGGGCCAGGATCCAGCACAACATGCGCGCCCTCGGCCAGGCTGCGTCAAACGTCTTTTCGGTGCGGGGGATTGTTCGGGAAAGTAAGCTGGTCGGAGTGGAGTGATTCGAACACTCGACCCCCACGTCCCGAACGTGGTGCGCTACCAGACTGCGCTACACTCCGTGACCAGCGGCGCCTCTATAGACCAGCGATTTTCGTTGCACAAGCAGGGAAACGCAAAAAGCGGCGAGAAAGTTGAAATATTCGTGACAGCCTTCGGCATCCCACTGATTTCATTTCCATATGAGCGAGTGCTCGATGGCCAGCACAGCGCGGTAACCGATGCCCCGGCCCCGCCTGTTGCGCTTCGCGAGCGTGCCGTTGCTCAGAAGTCACCGGTGGAAAAATTGCGGATACACTTCCCTCTTTCCATTTCGTCTCGAAGCGTTTCGCAGTAAAGCAGTCGTGGGTCGGTTGTACTGGACGATGCGTCTTGGACGATTGTCGAGGCCGACCTTTGAGGGGTTCCAGGGACAGTGACAATGAATTTGCTGAAGAGCACGACAACGGGATTGATCGCCGCACTTTGCCTTGCCGCCGCAGGCTGCACGACGACGGGAGGCCTGCCGAAAAACGAGATCGAAACGCGGTGGAACGGCCAGCAGGCCGGCGCCTTCTTCGCCAAGTTCGGCCCGCCGGTCTCGGATGCCGCATCCGGCGCCTCGACGCTCTATATCTGGCGCGGTGGCTTCAACAACCGCGTCGTCCCGGCCACCTATGAAGATCTCGGCGATGGCAAGAAGGGCAAGCTCCTGACCCGCGCGCGCACCGAATATCTGCGCTGCGAAGTCCAGCTCACGGTCTCCTCGGATTATGTCATCCGCGGCGTGCGCACTGTTGTCGATCGTCCGGGCACGAATGGCGGCAAGAGCTATTGCGCAGAATTCCTGACGGCCGAGTGAGATCGGCTGACTGACGAGCACGACCGAAAGCCTCCCGCCTGATGGCGTGGAGGCTTTTTCGTGTCTTCAGATTGGAAGATCGGTGATTGCCGTGTCTGGAGACGGCGCTTCTCGCCCGAAGGGCCTCATGCCCTTGCGACGCCCGGTCAAGGCGGATGTGGGAGAGCGCCGTGGATGACGCTCTCCCCAATACGCAATACAGAAACCGAGCGCTTCGCGACGCATTACCTTGGTGGAAGCGACTTCTTTATAGAGAGATCAAGGTTAACAGTTGGCTTACAGACCGCAGAATTTATAGTTAATTTTCAGTGACCTAGGCAGATCGATCCGGGACGTGTGCGTCAAGCGCCAGAGCTTGCAAAAAGCCTTGGAAACCAGCGCCTGCAGCGTTTCGTGATCATCTCAGCACTTGACGATGTTCTTGTTTTGTTCAAGATCATATTCCATGACCCAGACGATCGACACGCTTGGAAAAGCACTTCGCCACAACATGCTGGTGGTGACCACCTGCCGGGAGTGCCAGAACCAGGCCCGCTTCATGGCGAAGGACCTCGCGACCTTCTACGGCCATGGCCGCGACCCCTTCTCGCTCAAGTTCCGCTGCAAGCAATGCGACACGCGCAACTGCAAGATCACGCTAATGGACAACCCTTATGACCGCACACCGGAGACGATCGTCTGGCGGCCGGTGAAGGTGAAGCTTTGAGGGTCAAACCCCGATCTAGAGGCGACGTGAAAGTGCGCCAGGTCCGTATTTCTACGGAGACACCTTCACCAAGGCGTTAAGGAATTCGAAACCATATAGATCGCGACGGTCATTTCTCGTGAATGATTTCTGAGTTCTCTTTTCAGGCGGTCTATTTCCATGACGAGCATCCTCACCAATCTTTCGGCCATTACCGCATTGCAGACGTTGAGAAGTCTTGCCTCCGATCTTCAGGGAACCCAGGACCGCGTCAGTTCCGGACTGCGCGTCGGAGCAGCGGCCGACAACGCCGCCTACTGGTCAATCTCTACCACCATGCGCTCCGACAGCATGGCCATCTCTGCGGCGGCGGATGCGCTGGGCCTTGGGGCAGCAAAGGTGGATACGGCCTATGCCGGCATGACCTCGGTGATCGACGTGCTGACCGAATTCCAGGCGCGTCTGGTGGCGGCGACCGAAGAGGGCGTCGACAAGGCGAAGGTCCAGGCAGAACTGGACCAGATGAAGGATCAGGTGAAGTCGATTGCCGAATCCGCCAGCTTTTCGGGGCAGAACTGGCTGACCACTGACATCGCCGACATGTATGACGTGGACATCAACAAGACACAGGTCGTCTCCTCCTTCGTGCGCGATGCCAGCGGCGGGGTTGCGACCAAGACCATGTCCGTCGACCTGTCGAAGATCTCGCTGTTCAACAGCACCCAGGGCGGCCTGCTGCAACGGGACGGCCGCGACATCAATACAATTGGCATGATGCGCTCCCTGGCGACCTACAGCGACGGGACGGAGGTCTGGTACCCCGAGTGGAATAGCTCCTCCAACGCAACACTTGGGGGGCAGGTATTCTCCGGCCCTCTCGACCTTAGAGGGCCCGGTGATGCCATTACCTTCGACATAACCGTTGACAAAGATGAGCCTTCGCACGGAATTTCGGCGCCTTACCACCCAGGTAAGACAACAGTCGGCGTGACAATCGACAAAGCCTTCCTCGACGCTCAGTTCCCGAGCTGGAATGGCGTGATCGACGACTACCGGGACTTTTCACAAGCCATGGACCGCGCGCTTTCGCTTGCCAATACTGGCGCATCTGCCGGCTTGTATTACGGCTCCGGCTATCCGAACGGCACCTATCCCGATCACTACTGGGTTATGACAGACGAGAACTCTGGACTCGACGGTTCCTATATCGAGATCAGCAACCTGACCTCCCAGGTTTCTTCCGGCTCACACGGTATCAGTAACGATTTCGTCCAGGCCCCGCGTGGCTCACAGATGACCATCCCTTTCACAAGCTTTGAAGTCTTCCGCGATGGTGAGGATCCTGACGGTATAGAGGTCAGTTTCGATTTTTCGGTCAACTATCAGACCCCCAAGAGCTATTCCTTCGACCGCACTTATGTGAACAACCTGCTCGGCAAGACAGACGGCACCGTGTCAGACGCCAACGAAATGGTGACGCTGCTTAGCTCGCTGCTTCAAGCTGATTGGCCGGATGTGATCATCAGCGACGCCGGATCCAGCGTTTCTATGGTCCTCGATCCTCTGGTCGACCGAAAAGCCGGCGGCGGCACGCGTATAGGCTTCAGCAATATCAACGTCAGCCACGAACCGATTCCGACGCTCAATTTCCTCGAGATCGACATCGTGCAGAACCCTGACATGGTGCGGACCTATATCGACTACATGGACAAGGCGACGGCGCGCGTGGTGGATGCGGCAGCGACGCTCGGTGCGTTGCAGACACGCATCGACATGCAGGCGGAATTTGCCGCACGGCTCGCTTCCAACATCGACAGCGGAATCGGCCGCTTGGTTGATGCCGACATGAACGAAGAATCGACAAAGCTGAAAGCCTTGCAGACTCAGCAGCAGCTCGCAGTGCAAGCATTGTCGATTTCCAACACCGCGCCGGACATGCTGGTTCAACTCTTCCGCTGAGGCAGCATGGGTTTAACTCAGCGAAGAGCGGATCGGTCGATATGCGCGGCGATCAGCATCGCCACGAGATGCACCGTGTTGCGCGCGCCATAGCGCTGTTTCATCTTGTCCAGCCGATGCTCGACCGTACGATGCGACAGGCCGAGCAGGACGGCGATCTCCTTGGCGGTGGAGCCCTCAATCAGGAGCTGGACGATCGCTTCATCGGAGGTGTCCAGCGTCTCGCGGGTCTGCGGCTGGCCGAGAAGAAATTGCGCATAGGACGACGATATCACCCATTGCGAGCCATTGGCATTCTTCTGGGGCAGCAAGATGCGATCATAACCGAGGCTGACACCGAGCAGGCGCGTCTTGACCAGCTCAGTTGCCGGCTGCTGGCGCTCGACCACTTCCCTCAGTCGCGGGATGACAGACTGCTCCATGTAGGCGCGGTCCTTGAAATCGCCGACACGACAGTCCGTGAAGAGCCCGTTGATGTTGAGGATGCGGGACGTGAAACCAGAATGGCGGACGGTACGCATGTACCAGTCGAGCGGATCCGGACCGGTGACCTCGAACAGTGTCAGGCGCATCTTGATGGACAGAAGATCGAGCACACCGCGATAGATATCGTCGGCCCGGGCGGGCCGCTCCGGTGACGTCAAGATCCAGGCGTCGAGCATGCGGCCGACTACGACAGAAAAGGGTGTTACGCGGGCCATGAACTCAATGCGGGAATCGATTGCCTCATCTTGGTACAGCCCAAAGTCGCAACTCGCAATCTTCGAATGTGTTCATCTTAAAAAATACAACCACACTCGCCGGCAGGTTGCGCAAAGGTCCCAAGCGTCGAAAACCAAGATGGATAAACGCGTGATGCCGATCACTTCTGTCGTTTATTCTCCAGCGAATTCAACAAACTTTAACCATAAGCATAAATAACGGTTTTAAATGAAACCAACCAATTTCGTGGGGAAACGGTGGGGGAAAGTTCGGTCATCGTTTATGTTCCACCGGTCCTGTTTGGCCTGGTTGCAGTGACCTTCCTCGTTCTGTGGCGACAGAAGATCGTGACCAACTGGCAGTGGGGTGCAGGCTTCGGTCAAACTGCGCTAGGCTTCTCGCTCTCGACCTTTCCAATCGAACCGATCTTCGACGCCTTTACCTCCGGCATGATCTTCATCGGTGCTGCCTATTGTTACAGCAGCGCGGTATTCGAGCATTTCCAGGCACCCTCCTTCGACCGCGAACGCCGGTGGTTCGTCGGCGCCTACACGCTTCTTCTGGTCTACTGCATCTTCATCCTGGAAAGCCTGCGCTACCAGATCTTCCTGACAGACATTGCCTTTGCCTGTCTCATCGGGCTCGCACTCACCATGGCTATCCCAAAAGCGCGGCGCAGCGTCGACAAGATCCTCCTTGCGTCGATTGGGCTCGCCTTCGTCGATACGGTGGCGCGTGCGGTCTATTTCTTCTTCTTTTACGGCGATGCCAGCGACGACTTCGCCGATTTCGTCGACTCCGCCTATAATCTGGCGGTCCATATCACGACGATCACCATCTGCATGACCTTCCCCTTCTCCGCACTGGTGGCGAGCGGCGTTTCGGCCATGGAACGCCACCGGCAGGCGGCGGAGCGGGACCCGCTGACTGGCCTGTTAAACCGCCGCGGCTTCGAGACGGCGCTGACCGAGTTCGGCGTATCCGGACTGCGTGAGGGTGCCGTTCTGGTCTGCGACATCGACCATTTCAAACAGATCAACGATACGCTTGGTCACGCCACGGGAGACGCCGTAATTTCGGCTGTTGCCGACATGCTGCGGCAGGTAACCGATGCTAGCGCCGTTACCGCACGTTTCGGCGGGGAGGAATACGTGGTGTTTCTGCCAAGCAGCTCCGTTGCCGAGGCGCGCACGTCAGGCGAGCGGATCCGGCAGACAGTGTCCGAGAAGGACTGGCGCTTCTTCGGTCTTGCCAGGCCGGTCACCCTCAGCATCGGGATCGACCGGATCCGCCTGGATGAAACCGATCCGCATGCCGCCATCGCGCGGGCTGATCGGGCGCTTTATGCTGCCAAGGCTGCCGGTCGGAACCGGGTTTTCGAGGCGGGCGATGGGGCGAATTTGCACGCATCGGGTTTGGCTTCCGCCTAAGCCACCTCACGGCTTAGATCACGGCAGATCCGGATAGCCCGCGGCGATCGCTGCCTGCTCATGGTCCAGCAGGATGTCGTAGGCGCCCTCTTCCAGCACGACTACATCCTTGAGGCCGAGGATTGTGCGGGCATCAGCGAGCGCGGGGGCGATGATGGCGGCCTTGAGGGCGGCACGGAGAGCGGCGAGTTCATCGTCCGAGGCAGACGAGCGGGTGATGAAGGGGAGATTGGGGCCGGAGGGGGTTCTGCCCAGGACTGTGAGGCCCTCCAGGCGCTCCGGGGAGTGGCGGCGCAGGAGGTCGAAGGTGACGCAATCGATGGCGGCGATATATGCCTTGCCGCTCAGCACCGCCTCCATGCTTGCCAGATGGCCACCGGTCTCGATGACGCTAGCGAAGAAGGGCTTGCCCCCGGCATGGGGGGCGACGGCGGCGCGCAGGAGATTGTAGCCGGAATTGCTGCCGCGCTCGTTGATCGCGACCTTGAGGCCAGCGGCGGCGGCGAGATCGGGCGGGGCGCCCTCCTTGCGTACCACGATCACGCTCACCATGGTCGGACCATCGCAGCCCGGCGCTTCATAGACAGGCGTCGCGACCAGGCGCACACGCCCCCTCAGATGCTTGACGAAGGGAAAGCCGCAGGTCTGGGCGAGAAGCAGGCGGGGATCGAGCCAGGCCTCGTGATGCGGGATCGCTTCATCCAGCACTTCGGGCACGCCGGACACACCCGACTGGCGGAGCTGGTCGCGGAGGAAGCTCCACAGTTGGCGCTGCGCTTCCACCACCGCCTGAGGGGCGACATACATCGAGAGGCTGGCGAGCCTCGTCTCGGACGCGCCGGTCAGGAGTGCCTCGGATGGGTCGGCCGGTCGTGCTTGCGGAAGAGGAAGCGGCGGGCGACATCGCTATAACCGCGATAGACGAGACCGCCATTCAGCCGCACGAGGAAATCACGATGCCGCTCGTAAAAGTCGGGCAGCATGTACCACGGAAGCGCCGGCACGCGGTGATGCAGGACATGCAGGTTGTTGTAGAGGAAGAGCAGGCCAAAGAGCGGGGTCTTCTCGACGATCGCCGTGCGCTCCTCATGGTCATCGGCGAAGCGGTGCTCGGCATAGGAGCGCAGGCGCGAGAGCGCCGTGCCGCAATAGATGAATCCGAAGAAGAAGAGCAGGAAAGGCATCTCGCAGACGACGAGCACCCACCAGAGCACGACGGCGACACCCAGACCATGCCATGCCCAAAGGCGCCGGCTGTCGCCTTCGCCGCGGATCACCTTGATCGCCTCATGCCAGAGGAAGGAGCCGAGGATGATGGCCGGGCCGACGGTCAGGCGGCCGGCCAGCGTCAGGTTGAACTCGCGCAGCGTGCGGCCGAACCAACCGAAGCGGTCCCAGTCCTTTGCCGTGAAGTAATAGGATTCCGGATCTTCGATCGGATCGGTGAGATGCTCGTCGCGGTGGTGGGCAAGATGGCTCTGCTTGTAGACATGATAGGGCAGCCAAAGCGAAATCGGCGGAACGCCGATCGCATCGTTGATCCAGACATGGCGGGTCGGATGATTGTGGATCACCTCGTGCTGCAGCGAGCCATGCCAAGCAATCAGCCAGGCGCCTGATGGTATCAAGATCCAAAGCGGGATGTCGCGCCAGAACCAGGTGAGGCCAAGGAAGCCTCCGTAGATCAGAGCGGCCAATGCGACGGTCGGCCATTCGATGCGCGCGATGCGCGGTATTGCGATCTCACCTTCGGCAAGATGTGCCATGCAGTCCCCGTATGAAAGTCCCCATGGAACCTGAAGCTAGCGAGTTTGCAGATGATTCGCTCCAGCAAATGCGCCACGTCGCGCCGCGAAAAGAGCAGGAAACGGCGAAAACCGACCAAAAATCAGCTCTTATCGCGGGAAAGACGCCTGATCTGGACCGGGTGAAACTGAGAACGGCATTCCATCCGGCACGGATTGCCACCCCCGGCCTAATCGGCTAGAGCGAAAGCTTCCTGCATCTCTCATATTTTAACCGGTGACGTCGACGCCCCATGGCTGCAGAACCCCAGAGCCAGCTCGAGGTTTTCCTGGAGAACAGGTCGGCCCTGGTGAGCTATGCCGCCCGGTTGCTGGGTTCGCGTGACCAGGCCGAAGACATCGTGCAGGACGCTTTCCTCCGGCTGACGCCGATCGATTCGGGCGATTATGCGCCGCGTCAGGTCTTGTCCTATCTCTACAGCATCGTGCGCAATCTGGCCCTTGATCAGTTGAAGCGCCGCAATATCGAGACGCGTGGCCGTGACACGGATCCGCCGTTCTGGATTCTGCCACAGGACCCGGGTTCGCCGGAGGAATCGGTGCTTTTCGCCGATCAGGCACGGGTTGCGTCGGAGACGCTGGATGCATTGCCGCCCGAGACCCGCCGGGCCATCGAGCTCTACCGCATCGAAGGCTGGACGCTGGAGGCGATCGCCTCCGAGCTCAACGTATCGGTCGCGACGACACACCGGATGATCCGCAGCGGCATGGTGAAGATCGCCCTGTCGCTCGATCGGGCGAGCCATTGAAAAATGTCGGGGGGCACATGAAAAAACACTTCGATCCGATCGTATATCCTGCAGGCAGAGATGAGTTCGCCGCCACGGCGGATCACACTCGCGCCTGCATCGCGCGCTGCCTCAAGGTGGTGGCGAGCCAGAGCCAACAGGGGACAGCCACGCGGTGAGTGTCACGGATCAGCCAGGACAGCAGGACGCCATGCTTCTTGAAGAGGCGATGGACTGGTTCATGTTGCTGCGTGATGCGCCAGCGGACCCTGCGCTGACTGCCGCCTGGGGAGACTGGCTGCACGCTTCGGACGCCCATGCCGCGGCCTGGGCCCGGATCTGTCGCACCTGGGCGGCGCTCGGCGAAACGCCGGTTGCGTCGCCCGAGATCGCGCCGAAGGCTTCTCGTCCTTCGCCCGCACCTCACGTCCCGATGCGGAACTCGGGATTTCTCAGCCGCGGTCTTGGCCTTGCCGGCGCAAGCCTGATGTCGCTTGCGCTGATTGCCGGTGCTTTTGGACCGGCGCTGCAGATCAGGCTGGAGGCGGATTTCCGCACGGGCGCCGGCGAGACGGAAATCATCACGCTTGCCGATGGATCGCGGGTGACGCTCGCGCCGGAAACCGCGCTGGCCGATGACTTCGACGGCACATCCCGCCATGTCCGGCTGCTCTCTGGCGAAGCCTTTTTCGAGGTGGAGCGGGATGCCGCCCGCCCCTTCGTGGTCGATGCGCAGGATGCCTCCGTGCGGGTGCTTGGCACAGCGTTCAGCGTGCGTGACACGGGCCATGGCACGCGGGTGGAACTGGCGCATGGGTCGATTGCGCTTCGACCGCAGGGTGCGCCAGACGCCGAAGAACTCGCGCTCGTGCCCGGCGATGTGGTGACCGTGGATAGGAAGGGTGGCAAGGCGGAATTGAGCCGCATCGAACCCTCCGATATCGCGCTCTGGCGCGAGGGACGGCTGGCCGTTACCGATCAGCCGCTCGGCGATGTCGTGGCACTCATCCAGCGCCAGCACCCGGCCTGGATCATGTTGCCGGAAAGCGATCTGGCATCGCTCAGGGTCACCGGTCTCTATGACCTCAGCGATCCCGACCGGGCGCTGATGGCGCTGGCTGCGGCCTTCGGCCTGCAGGTGAGGACGGCGTCTCCCTATCTCCGCATCGTCACCAGCCGCTGAAATAACGTCAATAATTCAGAAACTTAATCATCATTTCGCGAACCAGTCGCAAAAAGATGAATGTTGTCTGAAAAACTTGTCTCTTTCACTCGTATTTAACCTCGAACACGGCGTTGAGCCAGTTTGAGTATGGGGACGAGTATGACTGTGACGAGACTTTCTGCGGATCGCGACGCCTTAATCGGGGCTGCGTCGCGCCGGCTTCTGACCACAACGGCCTGCGCGCTGGCGCTTCTGGCGGGGCCATTCACGATGCCCGTCGTGGCGCAGACGGCGCCTGTGAGTGCGGCGACCCGCGCCTATGACATTCCGGCACAACCGCTTGCCAATGCGCTGAGAGCCTTCGGCCGCCAATCCGGCCTGCAGGTTTCCCTGCCGGCAGAGGCGGCCCGTGGCGCGAATTCCGCCGCCGTCTCCGGGACGCTTTCGACCGAGGCCGCGCTGTCGCAACTGTTGTCCGGCACCGGACTTTCCTATCGCATCAGCAATGGCACGGTCGTCGTCGGCGATCAGTCTTCTGCCGTCACCGGTGGCGCGCCTGCAGCCGATGGCTCAACCGTAATCGGTGAAATCAACGTCACCGGCCAGCGGGCCGAGACCAGCGTCAGCTCCGTCAACATCGGCGCCGAAGAGCTCGCGGCGCGCAATCCGACCAGCGTCGCCGACGTCTTTCGCGACGAAGCGGGGGTCAGCGTCGGAAGCTCAATCCCGACCTCGCAGAAGGTCTATGTCAACGGGTTGGAAGAAACGACGCTTGCCGTCAGCATCGACGGCAGCCGCCAGAACAACCGCGTCTTCCACCACAATGCCACCAACCTGATTGACCCGTCGCTCTTGAAGGCCGTCGACGTCGACGCCGGCATCGCGCCAGCCGATGCAGGTCCGGGCGCGCTTGCAGGCTCGATTGCCTACGAGACGAAGGACGTGAAGGACATGCTCACCGCCGACGGCTTCGGCGGCATGGTGTCGGAAACCTACAATTCGAACAGCAACACCTTCACCACCGGCCTCGGTGGCTGGGCAATGCAGGACGGCTTCGAATTCCTCGGCTTCCTGAACTATGGCAAGGGTGACAACTACGAAGCGGGCAATGGCGACGAGGTCCGCGGGACCGAGACGAACCTATTGAGCGGGCTCGGCAAGTTTGCCTATGAGGCCGAAAGCGGCGACCGGTTCGAGTTCAGCCATGAGCGGGTGCGCGACGATGCGGAGCGGCCGTTCAGGGCGAATGCGAGTGCTGTCGTAACAACCAAGACTTGGGAGCCGAAGTACCGCAACTACCTCTTGCAACGTGACAACACCGTATTCACCTATACGGACACGACGCCAGAAGGCTGGTGGGACCCGACCTTCCGTCTGGCCTACAGCGGCAGCTCTGTTGACATGCTCTACTACTACTCTCAGGGCGGCGTTCTCAGGAACTACCCAGTCTCCGGGGACAGTGGCAGTCTGAACGGCAAGTTCGAGAACAAGTTTGCGCTCGAAAACGGCGATATCGTTGCCGGCTTGGATTTCTATAGCGACGAGATCGAATTCAGTTCCTTCTTCCCGGAAGAAAACGCTTCTGAGAAGGCTCAGAACGTTGGCCTGTACGCCCAAGCGCGAATTGAACCGATCGATGCCATGCGACTGTCCTTTGGCGGTCGTGCCGACCAGCAATGGTTCGAGGGCACCACTGGCGAGAAATGGGACCATGCCGGTCTGAGCGGAAACGCGTCGATCGAATATGACCTAACAAGCTACCTCACGGCCAAGGCCGGCGCCTCCCATGTCTGGGGCGGCATTCCGCTCGCTGAGAGCTTTATCATGAACCCCGGTTGGAATTATGGGACCGAAGGACCGGAGGTCACCACCGCGAACAATATCATGGCAGGGCTTGAGTTCCACCATGATGGTTTCACGGTTGAGGGTAGTGTGTTCCGCAATAGAATTCAGGATTCCCGTGTTGCCAAATACGCAGCCGGATCAGCGAACAAGAATTCGGATGTCGATTCCGAAGGCTTCGAGGTCGGTTTGGGCTACGAATGGACGGGCGGCTTTATCAAGGCCAAATACGCCCACGTCGACGCAACGGTTGATGGCCTACCCATCAATGCGAATGACGAAGATACCGGTTACTATCTCGCCACTCCCGTGGGCGACATCATCACCGTGTCTGCGGCGCACACATTCCTTGACTGGGGTCTAACAGTCGGTGGTGACGTCGAGATCGCTCCTGAATTCAACTCTGGAGCAGCATCTTTCGACGCTTACGAAGTGGTCAATCTCTACACCGAGTGGAAGCCAGAACAGCTTTCGCACATGACCTTCCGCGCAGAGGTTCAGAACCTCTTCAACGAAACCTATGCGAGCCGCGCCACTTACGGCCAGGAGTTTGGCAACGTAACCCCCCTCTACGAGCAGGGCCGGACATTCCTGCTCTCGGTCAAGGCGACCTTCTGATCAGACAAGACAGCCCTTCGCCGGGAGACCGGCGGAGGGCTTTTCTGTATCGAGTGACGAGGACAACCTCGATGAGCGAGTTGGAACCCAATCGGGATTTCTGCCACGGGCTTCGCGGACCGGATGCTCGGCCGACGGGAGCGTGGTCGTGATGGCGCGCGCCCAAACCCCGGCACAGGCCCAAGCCCAATCTTGGCACGATCCGCATGCGATCGCAGCCGCCGCCACATTCCAGAGCTTTGCCAATTGCTATATCCGCGAGATCGATGCCGGCTGCGCGGGCTGCATGGCGCTTGATGGCTGCGAGCGGCGCTGCCTCGACTGGTATCTCACAGCACAGCGGCTGCATCTGCGCGCGGTTCTTGAGGCCGAAAGCCAGGTAGGCCCGAAGGCCTTCGGGCCGCTCTTCAGCCGCCAGCAGGGGGAAACAGGCTGGCAGCCGATCGATCCGCTCTGGGCCGTGCAATGCCTGGTGCAGGACCTTGCCGAAAAGACCAGGGGTGAAAGCCGCCCGGGCGCTGGGCTCGAGCTGATGCTCAGAACACTGCAGAGCTGCGCCCGGATCGCGACGCTGGCAGACGGTGCGCAGGATCGGCGCGACAACCAGCCAGAGGGTTTCCTAGAAAGCGAGCAATCGCTCACCTTCGGGCACTGGATGCACCCGACGCCGAAGAGCCTCACCGGCATGAGCGACTGGCAATCAGCAGTCTATGCGCCAGAAGGCGGCGGGCGTTTTGCGCTCAGCTATTTCGCCGGACCGCGCGATATGGTGCGGGCCTGCTCAGTCGCGGGCGATCTCAATGCAATCGTGGGCGCAATGGCGGGCGATCTGCTCGATGCAGGGGCGCTCAGCGACGACGAGATGCTCTTGCCGATGCATCCGCTGCAGGCCGAGGCACTGCTGCTTCAGCCACGCATCCAGGCGCTGATCGAGGTAGGCCTTCTGCGTCCCCTGGGCAGTGGCGGGGTCCTGTTCACCGCGACATCTTCCGTGCGCACCATCGCCTCCGACGACTGCGACTGGATGCTGAAATTCTCGCTGCCGGTGAAAATCACCAATTCGCTGAGACTCAACCGCCGCCACGAGCTGGAAGCGGGCGTCGTCATGGCGCGGCTGGTCGAGCTGCTCGATCTTGAGACCCGACTGCCGAAGCTCGGTTTCCTCCGCGATCCCGCCTATCTCACGCTCGATCTGCCGGGATCGAGCGAAAGCGGCTTCGAGGTGATCCTGCGGGAAAACCCCTATCGCGGCGAAAAGGGCGAGGGCGTGGTGAGCCTTGCGGCGCTGACCGCACCGGCACTTCCCGGGCGGTGCCAGCGGCTTGCAGCGCTTATCGAGCGGCAGGCCAATGAGGCCGGGATTTCCCGAAGCGAGGCAGCGCATCAGTGGTTCGACCGCTATCTCGACTGCGCCGTAACGGCCCTTGTCCGTCTCTATGATGAGACCGGCATTGCACTCGAAGCCCATCAGCAGAACATGCTGGTCGATATGTCCCAGGGCTGGCCGTCGAAGGTCGTCTATCGCGACAGCCAGGGTTTCTATCTCTCGGAGCGGCACAGGCCGGCACTGACCTCCGCCCTGCCCGAACTGGCCGAGGTCTGCGACCTCTTTTACCCCGACGCCGAGATCCGCCGGCGTTTCGGCTACTACCTTGTCGTCAACCAGGTCTTTGCCGTGATCCACCGGATGGGCGCCGAGTGCCTCGCCGACGAAACCTGCCTGCTGGCCCGGCTGCGCGGTCATCTGACGGCGCTGAGCAGGACATTGCGCGGCAGCGGGCTCGATTTCGTCCGGCATCTTCTCGACGACCGGACGATCATCACCAAGGCCAATCTGGGTGTGCGCATCGCCGGCATCGATGAGCTGGAAGGCGGGGCGGGAGCCTCACTCTATCGCGAGATGCCGAACCCGCTGCATCCCGCCAACCTCAAGACCGCGAGGCTCGACGATGCCCTTGCCTCTTGACCTGCCCGGCCAGCCGGAGGAGCGCGTGCTCCGTCAGCTTGTCTCGGCGCTCATCTTCGAAGGTGTAGCATGGGTGGACGATGCCGGTTCGAACGACGGCACGACGCGGCTTGTGATCGGCAGCGGCGAGGCCCGTGCGCGGCTGCATCAGGGGCCGTTCGGTCGCCCCCGCATGGCGCCCGGCTCGCTACAGCTGCGCTGCCCGCAGACACGCGAATGGACCGTTGGCGCTCTTGACCAATTGGTCGATCTCGTACCGGCCCCTGAGGCGTCACGGTTGACGCTGCTCAAGGAATTGCAAAGCACCATCGTCTTTCTGGAGCAGGACAGCACCCTGCCCCAACCCATTGACCGCCGGTCGCTGCCCTTCGACCGCCTGGACTGCGCGCTTTCCGAGGCGCATCCCTATCACCCCTGCTTCAAGTCGCGCACCGGCTTCAGCTTAGAAGACAATGCGCTATTTGGCCCGGAGGCTGCCCGGCCCTTCCGGCTGCATTGGCTGGCTGTGGCGCGAGACCATGTGCGCGAGGCGCTGCCCGTCGATCCGGAAACCTTCTGGTGGAAGGAGCTGGGTGAGGCGCATGCGGCCCGGCTGTTCTCGCGGATGAAGCGTAAGGGCGTCTCGCTCGACAGCCATGCGCTCGTGCCCCTGCATCCCTGGCAGTGGCGGCATCTGAAGGAGGGGTTGCTGGCCGACTGGATCGCCGATGGGCGTGTGGCGTCGCTTGGCGAAAACGGCGATCCCTACCGGGCGACGCAATCGATCCGGACGCTCATCAACCATGCCGATCCGGCCCGTGCGCATGTGAAGCTGCCGCTCGACATCGTCAACACTTCCTCGATGCGCGTGCTGGAACCGCATTCGATCGTAACCGCACCGCATCTCAGCCGCTGGCTGGCGGAGCTGGTTGCCGCTGACCCGCATTTCCGCAGCCGCTATCCGCTCGACATCCTGCAGGAATATGCCGGCATCCGCGTCGATGCGCATGGCGCGCTAGATGGCAAGCTCGGGCTGATGCTGCGCGAAAGCCCGAAACTCCTGCCCGGCGAACAGGCAGTGCCCTTTAACGCGCTGATGATGCTGGAGGCGGACGGCAAGCCGTTCATCGCGCCCTTCATCGCGCGGCATGGGCTCCTGCCCTGGCTGCACCGGATGCTGGGGGTCGCGGTTCTGCCCGTCTGGCATCTGATGGTGCATCACGGCGTGGCGCTGGAAGCGCATGGGCAGAACATGATCCTCGTGCTGCGCCATGGCTGGCCGGAACGGCTGATCCTGCGCGATTTCCACGAGAGCGTTGAATTCTGCCCGGCACTTCTGCGCCAACCGGAGGGCCTGCCGGATTTTGCCGCCATTGACCCCGTTTATGACGGGGCGCCGTCGGATGCCTATTACTGGACCGACCATGCCAACGAGCTGCGCGAGCTGGTGATGGACTGCCTGTTCATCTACTGCCTGACGGAGGTCTCGCTGTTGATCGAGACGGCCTATGGCCTTTCCGAACAGGCCTTCTGGGATCTGGTGAGCGAACTGCTCGACAGTTACGGCGAGCACTATCCCGACAAGGCGCGGCTTCAGCTCTTTGCCCATGACAGCACGGAAATTTCGACGGAATCGCTGCTGTCGCGCAAGCTTTTCCGCGACCGCAACCTCTATCGCCACCGGGTGCCCAATCCGCTTGGGCTCAAAGAAAGGAGCGACCAGCCATGATCCTGATCGACGGGACCTTCCATAGCCAGACCGAGATCGATGCCAAAGGTGAGGCCTTCCTGGCCGCAACCGGGATCGCGGACCCGCGCCTCAGCGTCGCCGTCTGCCTGCCCGAAACCATCGACTGGCTGTCCGCCTTCTTTGCCATCAAGCGGCTTGGGGCAAGCATCCTGCCGCTTCTGCCCGGCACGCCGCTTGCCACCGCCCGCAAGCTTGCCAAGGAGGCCGGCTGCCACCGGCTCTATCACGGCGGCACGACCGCCGAATGGCTGGGCGAGCCGGACGACGGGAGCCCGCGCGGGCGGCTGTTGCAAATGAGTTCGGGCACCACGGGGGCTGCAAAATGCGTGGCGCGCGGATGGGACGATATCGAGCGGGAGCTGGAAGACTATGTCGGCTTCTTCCGCGAGCCCCAGGACATGACGCCCGTCGTCGCCTGCCCGACCACCCATTCCTACGGGCTGATCTGCGGGCTTCTGGTCGGCTTGAAGCGCGGACGCGTGCCGCATGTGGTGAACACCGCCAATCCCAAGCATCTGATCCGGGTTTTGCACGAAACCGAGCGGCCGATCCTCTATTCGTCTCCAGCCATGCTGCACACGCTGGCGCGGCTTCTGCCATCCGGCGAAAAGGTGCATGCGATCATGACCTCGGGCACGCTGTTGCCGGAGAGCTGGTTTTCCACCATCCGCGCCAAGGCCGAGCGCTTCTACCAGCAATATGGCTGCTCGGAAGCCGGCTGCGTGGCGATCAACAGCGACCTTGCCCATCCCGCCGACATGGGCCGCATTCTGCCGCGTTTCTCGCTGGCTGACGGCGGCACGGCGGATGCGCCGGTCGAGATCGTGCTGACCGGGATCACCAGGATCGAGACCAGGGATCTCGGCTATCGCAGCGCCGACGGCATGCTGGTCTTCATCTCGCGGCTCGATGACACGGTGAATGTCTCGGGCCTCAACGTCTATCCCAGCGATGTCGAAGACCAGGCGATTGCCGTCGACGATGTCACCGATGCGGTGGCCTTCCGCGTGCCCGACAGTTTTGCCGGCGAGCGGGTGGCGCTGGTCTATTCGGCGAACCGGATGATGCCGTCATCCGAGCTGCGCGAGCGGCTGATCGCCGTTTTGCAGCCGCATCAGGTGCCGATGCATCTCATGCAGGTGGCCGAGGTGCCGCGCCAGGCGAATGGCAAGATCAGCCGCCGCGAGATCGCAAGGCGCTTCCTTGCCGGAGAGTTCAACGATCAGAGGGAGTGCGCCTCGTGACCCGAAGCGACATCATCGACGCCATTGCACAGGTGCTGGCCGGCCCCATGCAGCATCGGCATATGGAGGCGTTTTCGCCGATGGCACGGCTCAACCAGGACCTCTATCTCGATTCCGTCCTGATCCTGCAGATCTTCCTCAATCTCGAGCTCGAGCACGGGTTGATGGTCGATGATGCCGTGATCAGCCGAAAGGACGTGGTGACGGTCGCCGATCTCGCCGATCTCTTCCTGCCCGAGGACGACGCGGCACCCGCCGAACCGGAGCCTGTCGCAGAGCCGATGGCGGAATTCGAAGGCGGGGTGCATGGCGAGGACTATTACGACATCAAGGTCCACTGCTTTGTCAGCTGCCTTTGCGATGGCTTGAAGCGGCGCGGCATCGACCACCGGCCCTTCTATTTCGGCATCTGGGACGCGCCCTTCGGCATCAGCCCGCGCCACGAACTGCTCTATCACGACGCGACCGTCAGCCACGAGCCCTTCCGTCTCTGGTTCGAGCGGCTTTACCGCGCGCCCGTGACACCCTGGTACGACCACTCCCGCTCCAAGGACGAGAATATCGCGACCTTCCTCGACCTTCTCGAAAAGCGGCGGGAAACCGCGGGCGTGATGGTGATGCTCGACCTCTTCCATCTGCCGGAGCGGGAGAACAAGTTCAACCAGAACCCCTTCCCGCATTACCTGATGCCGGAGATGACCGAAGACCCTGATGTCTGGTTCATCCGCGACCCCGACTATCGCTGGGAAGGGCCGATCGAACGCGCGAAGGTCCTGAACGCGATTGCCCAGCCGTCCGTCGCCGGCGGCTATCATTTCGACCGCGCCGCCTTCCAGCCGGCTGCCGATGCCGATGTCGCGGCCTATCTGAATACCTGCCTGATCCGCGGCCGCAACCCGCTGATCGACGCGCTGCGATCGATCCTCGCCGCCCATGTCGAAGGGCGCGACGGGCTGACGCTTCAAGACCTTACATCAGGACTTCGCGAACTGCCGGTGCTCGGCATCCGCAAATATGCCTATGAGCATGGCTTTGCCTTCATCTGGCGGGCGGCAAAGCTTTCCAACAGCGAATTCGAGCACTGGTGCACCGAGATCGAGGCGCTGCATCAGGAGCTGAAGAACATCCATTTCGCCGCGATGAAGCTCGCCCAGACCGGCGACCGGCGGCTGATCGAGGACGTGACGCGCCGGCTCGACCGCGCCGACCGCTTCGAAACCTCCATCAAGACCCGGCTGGGCGCTGCCTTCGACGCCTGGAGTGCCGGCTTTCAAGACACAGCGGCTCCGCGCCTGAAGGCGCTGGGCTGAACCATGACCATCTGACATCTGGGAGAAACGACCATGACCATCCGCCCCTTTACCCGACCCCTCATCCGATGGGCGCTGATCGCGGCCGGCCTCACCCTTGCCGCCCTGCCGGCGCTGGCGCTCGATGTCGAGACCTATGCCGGCAAGGTTACCGTCGAGGGCACGCCGTCGAAGGTTGCCGTCTTCGACATCGCGGCGCTTGATACGCTGCTCGCCATCGGCGTGATGCCGGCGGGCATTCCGGAAAACCTCTATCTCGCCGAACTCTCGGATCTGAAGGGCAAGGCCGAGGTGGTGGGCGATATCTTCGAGCCCAATCTCGAAGCCTTGAGCGCGCTTGCCCCTGACCTGATCATCGTCGGCGGCCGCTCCTCCGGCAAGGAGAAGGAAACGGGCAAGGTCGCGCCCTCGCTCGACATGACCATGGACGGTGTCGATGTGGTCGACCAGGCGCGGGAGCGGGCAACGACCTATGGCGCGATCTTCGGGAAACAGGCGGAGGCCGAGAAGGCGGTTGCCGAATTCGACGCGGCGCTCGCCCGCGCCAAGGCCGCCGTTCAGGGCAAGGGCAATGGCCTGATCCTGATGACCAACGGGCCGAAGATCACCGCTTACGGGATCGCTTCCCGATTCGGCTGGGTGCACAAGGCGCTCGACCTGCCGCCGTCAGTCGAAGACGTCGAGGCCGCCACCCATGGCGAGCCGGTCTCCTTCGAATTCATCGCCAAGGCCAATCCCGACTGGCTGCTGGTGCTCGACCGGGCCGCCGCCATCGGCGCCAATGACCAGAATGCCAAGGCAACGCTCGACAATGCGCTGGTCGCCGAGACCAAGGCCTGGAAGAGCGGTCAGGTGATCTATCTGCCGTCGGCGGACTTCTACATCGCAGCCGGCGGATTGAAGGCCACCGAACGGGTGCTGGCCACGATCGAGGCCGGTTTCTCCGCCAGCCAGTGATGTCTGCCATCGCTGATACACCACATCGTCGCGTGATGATTGGCGCCGGGCTCTGCCTGGCGCTTCTCGTCGTGTTGAGCCTTGCCATCGGCGTGCAGGAACTGTCGCTCTCCGGCACTGGCAGTGCGATGCCCTTTGCCGATCTCATGGCCATCAGCCGGCTGCCGCGCACGCTTGCCGCCGTGCTCTGCGGTGCGGGTCTCGCCGTTGCCGGCCAGATCATGCAGACGCTCACGCGCAACCGCTTCGTCGAGCCCTCGACAGCGGGAACCGCCCAGAGTGCGGCCCTTGGCATCCTGATCGTGACGCTCTTCCTGCCGGCCGCAGGTTTGGGCGTGAAGGCACTGGTCGCCAGCGGCTGTGCGCTCGCCGGCACCGCGCTGTTCCTCGCCACCGCCCATCGCCTGCCGCCGGAACAGCCGCATCTCGTTCCGCTTTTCGGCCTTGTCTATGGCGGTGTGGTGGGGGCGGCCGTCACCTATGTCGCCTGGCAGACAGATCTGATGCAATATTTGGACATCTGGACCAATGGCGAATTCTCCGGCGTGCTGAAGGGCCGCTACGAGCTGCTGTTCGTCGCCGTGGTCATCGTCGCGGCGGCGATCCTGATTGCCGACCGGCTGACGATCATGGCGCTTGGCGAGGACCAGGCGACCAGCCTCGGCATCGACTATCGCCGGATGACGCAGATCGGGCTGGTGCTGGTCTCGGTGATGTCGGCGCTCTCGGTCGTTGTCGTCGGCCTCATCCCGTTCGTCGGCCTCGTCGTGCCCAATCTGGTGTCGCGCATCTTAGGCGACAATCTGCGCGGCACGCTGCCGCTCGTGGCGCTCGGCGGGGCGATCCTCGTTCTCGCCTCCGACATTGCCGGGCGCGTCATGCGCTTCCCCTACGAGATCCCCGTCGGCACCGTGATGGGCGTGATCGGACCGGCGGTCTTTCTCTGGTTCATCCTCAGGGAGAGAAGCGATGCGTGACCGGATCGTCATCGGCCTTCTCCTCTGTCTTGCGCTCTTAGCCATCATCGCCTTCATGACGGTCAACCTGCGCGGCAATATCGCCTTTGCGCTGGAGCTGCGCGGCATCCGGCTTGCAGCGCTGGTGACCGTCGCGGTTGCCATCGCGCTCTCGACCGTCACCTTTCAGACGATCACCGGCAACCGCATCCTCACACCGTCGATCATGGGCCTCGATGCGCTCTACCAGTTTGGTCAGGCGGCCCTCGTCTTTGCGCTTGGCGGGCTGGGTTACGTCTCGCTCTCACCGCATCTGAAGTTCGGCATGGAGGCATCCTCCCTGATGCTGCTCGCCATGCTCATCCTCTGGCCGGCGCTGAAAAGCCGGATGGACCTGACGCTGATGCTGCTGGCTGGCGTCGTCATCGGCGGGCTCTTCCGCAGCCTAACCAATCTTCTGGCGCGGCTGATCGATCCGCAGGAATTCGCCGTGGCGCAGCGGGCGATGTATGCGAATTTCTCCGCGCCGAACACCGATCTGCTCGCCATCGCAGCGCTCGTCACGATGCTGGCCGGCGGCTTCCTCTTCTCGCGCCGCCATCAGCTTGATATCGCCGCGCTCGGACGCGACACGGCAATCGGCCTCGGTCTCGACTGGAACCGGTTGGTGCTGGTGCAGCTCATCACCGTGTCACTGCTTGTTGCCGTCTCCACCGCGCTCGTCGGCCCCGTCACCTTTTTCGGCCTGTTGATCGCAGCGCTTGCCGAACGGCTCACATCCTCGCGCCGGCATGCTTCCGTCTTCGTGGTTGCCATGGCTCTCGGCGTCATCGTGCTGGTCGGCGGCCAGACGCTGTTGCAGCACGGGCTTGGCCAGGCCGGCACACTCTCTGTTGTCGTCGATTTCCTCGGCGGCCTTGTCTTCATCCTGCTTCTGTTTGCGAGGCGAACCCGATGATCGAAATCCAATCCGTCAGCCTGGATCGCCAGGGCCAGCGCGTGCTGGACGACATCGACCTCGTTCTGCCGAGGGGTGGCCTCACCGCCCTGGTCGGCCCAAACGGTGCCGGAAAATCCACCCTGCTCTCGCTTGCCGCCCGGCTGTTGCCGCTGCAGCAGGGATCCGTCACCATCGACGGGCTTCCGGTCGGCTCGACACCCGGCAAGGTGCTCGCCAAAAAGCTTGCGATCCTGAGGCAAGACTCTGGCCCGCCGCCGCGCGTCACCGTGCGCGAAATGGTCGGCTTCGGCCGCTTCCCGCATAGTGGCGGGCGGATGACGGCGGAGGACAGAGCGATGGTCGAGGAGGCGCTTGCCCGCTTCGAACTCGAAGGCCTAGCCAACCGCTCGCTCGACCGGTTGTCGGGCGGCCAGCGGCAGCGGGTGATGGTGGCGATGACCTATGCGCAAGGGACCGACTATATCCTGCTCGACGAGCCCCTGAACAATCTCGACATGTATCACGCCCGCCAGCTGATGCTGGAGCTGCGCCGCCTCGTCGACGAGACCGGCCGCACCATCGTCATCGTGCTGCACGACATCAACCACGCCTCGGCCAGCGCCGACCGGATCATCGCGATGAAAAACGGCCGGATCGCAGCCGACGGCACGCCTGACGCGATCATGCGCTCGGACGTGCTGGAGGCGATCTACGGGTTCGCCATTCCGGTTGTGGAGGCGGGCGGCATGCGGCTTGCGCTGCAATATGCGCGGGTGGGGTGAGCTGAGGTTGAGCAGATTTGACGGTGGCTGGGGCGCCAGGATTCGAACCTGGGAATGTCGGTACCAAAAACCGATGCCTTACCGCTTGGCGACGCCCCAACAGGATTGCGGGGCCGCGGGCGGCGCTGCAAATCGCGGCCTGATTATCAAAGCCTAAGCCGGGCGGCAACACCTTCACGCTGGGACTTTGCAGTTTTTCCCGGAACGATGCGGCGGGCAGGTCGTTTCTCTCACATCCCCACGAGAGAAACCCCGACGAAAGGACATCTCATGCCCTCCATTACTTCAGCCCGCATCCTGATCATCGCCACCCATGGCTATGAGCGCTCCGAGTTGCGTGTGCCGCTCGAGCAGCTGACGGCCAAGGGTGCATCGGTCAGCATCGCGTCGCTCGAAAAGGCGCCGATCAAGAGCTGGGATGCTGAAAACTGGGGCGATACTGTCGACGTCGATCTGACCCTCGACGAGGTCAAGATCGATGATTTCGACGCGCTTATCATTCCCGGAGGCCAGATCAATCCGGACCTGTTGCGCAAGGAACAGAAGGCCGTTGACCTGGTGAAGAGCTTCATTAACTCCGGCAAGACGGTTGCGGCGGTCTGCCATGGTCCGTGGCTGCTGATCGAGGCCGGCGCCGTCAAGGGCCGCAAGGCGACTTCCTTCTCGTCGATCAAGACGGACATGATCAATGCCGGTGCCGACTGGCGCGACGAGGCTGTGATCACCGACCAGGGCATCATCACCTCTCGCAATCCAGACGATCTCGATGCCTTCGTGGCGAAGATCGTCGAGGAGATCGAGGAAGGCCGCCACGAGCGCCGCGCGGCCTGATCTCTCAGGCCCGATCTTGAGAACAATGCAAAAACCCGGCGGGCGACTGCCGGGTTTTTGTCGTATCCGGGCGGCAGCACGACCGTCTGCTCGCGCTAGCCGGGGACGGCCGGTATTTCCCGTTTCAGATCCGGCTCTTCGTGAATGAAGGTGAGCTGCAGGGTCGCCATGCGCTCGGCGGCGGGATCACGGATCTCGCTCAAGCCCTCCGGCGGGTCGACGGCAATGCCCGCCTCGCTGAGGACCGTGACCAGCTCGGCAAAGGCACCGGCCGGGAGCGTCAGGCGGATCGTGTTCATCAGGTTGGAATACATGCGCGTGTCGTCGATCCAGCCGCCGAGGCGGTTGACGGTGTCGAAGACGAAGCTTGTTGCTGTCTTTCGCTCCACGCGCGTGACAGCCGACAGCATGACAATGGCCATAAGACTTCCCTTCCCTCTGATCAGAGAGTGCAGCAGGCTGCAGTGACAAATCAAGCGTGCTGTGGAATAGGCATGCACACGCCTTCCGGCGCCAGATCAGGTCACGGACATGAAGAAGCAGAAGCAGCCACACAGGAAGACGGGACGCAATGGCGCAGGCGTGGGCCATGGGCAGGCGGAGAAACCTGCGGCTGGCGCTCCCGCTTCAGTCTCTCGCGCTCTGGCGGCAGATGCTGGGCTTTCACCTCGGCCCGAGAACGGCGCGGCGCAGGGTGGGCGCGCGCGCTTCCTGGCCGGGGTCCGAACACGGGCCTTTAAGGTCGCGTTTTTCGTCTTTCTTCTCGGCGTGGCAACGGTCGCTGCCTCCCTCGTCATTCCGCATGAATTCGCCTTCTTCGAGCTCGGCTATCTCTTCACGCTCTCCATCTACGACCTCGTGCTGGCCATGCTGGGCCTATCCGTCGCCATCGGCATGGCGGAGCGTCGAGGCGAGGTCCTGGCGATCGCGCTGGCCTTCCTCGGCATCGTCGCGCCCATGCTCGTCTTCTTCGACCCGATCTTCCATGCGATCCTGCAGAGCCCGCTCGGCCACGAGCTCTTCCTGATCGCACCCGTCGCCGTGATGCTGTCGGGTGTGGTGCTCTGGCTGCCGGCATCTCTGCGGCGGTTTGTGGCGCCGGTGGCGGCGGTCGTGGTCGGCTTTTCTCTCTCACTCTTCATCGGGCTTGATGATTTCGGCATCGGCATCAAGGAGTTTGCCTTCTCCGCCGTCCTTGGAGCCTTGTGGATCCTGCTCGTGCCCGGGCTGATGCTGCGGCCCTTCCGGGGTGGGTGGCTCACAATACCGGCGCGGATCATCGGCTCCTGGCTGATGGTGATCGCCGTCATCGTCACCGTCTCGCTCTATGTGCCGCTTGCTCCGGATGCGCCGCCGCTTGCCGATCCGAGCCTGCCGGACGGCGGTGTGACGCTTGACGCCCCGGCGCTGCCGCCGCTCGATCCCGCGATCGAGGAAGGGCTGATGGAGGCGCCGGATGGTTTTGACGGCGCACCGCCAGACGGCGGCATTCCGGCACCGGAACTCGGCGACAATCCGCTTCTGGGTGGCGGGCGCAATAACCAGCCTTGAGCTTGGTCGCTCGCTTTGTCTGTCGACGCCCTTCGCGCAAGCCGTTACACCTTGGGCGAAACGCCTCCTGATTCCGGTAGATCCGCATGCTCGTCCGCTATGACCGTCCGGTGTCCCGCTCCGCCTTTCTTGCGCGGCGGCTGGCCCTGTTTGCGCTCGGCATGCTGGTTGTCGTGGTGCTGGCGCATCGCTTCGGGCCACTCGCCACGCCGGACTTCGTTTTGCTGGTGCTGGCTTGCGCGGTGCCGGCCGCCCTCTCCGTGCCGCTTGCGCTTCTGGGACTGGCGCGGCTCTGGCAGGTCGGGGCCCTGGGCGGGGTCGCGGCTGCCTGGGCGCTCATCTATGCGGCGCTCCCGCTCGGACTGCCGGCCTATGGCTACTATCTCTCCATAACCAAGCCGCCGCTCACCGAAGTGGCAACCGATCTGTCCGACCGGCCCGCCTGGGTTTCCGTGCCGACAGCGGAGCAGCATCTGCTGCCGCGCCCTGCCCTGCCCGAGAACGCCGATGCAGCCCAGCTTGCCGCCTATCCCGGTCTCAACGGTCGCCGCTACGAAGGGGCGATCGACCGCGTCTATGAGGCCGTGCGCAAGGTGGCGGCGGAAAACCGGCTGGTGGTGACGGCAAGCCGCGGCGAGGAATATGGCCTGCCGGCTCTGGAGCTGCGCCCGACAGCGGAAAGCCCTGTTGTGGCGGAGACCCCCGGTGGTGCCACGCCACCGTCCGCCGACGAGGCGCTCCCGGAAAGCGGGCCTCTGCCCACCGCGCGACCGGAGCCCAGCCTGCTTGTGCCGCTTTCCGACGGCGAACCGGAAGGCACGGCGCGCCTGCAATTTTCCACCCGCACGCTGGTGTTCGGCCTGCCATTCGATGCGGTGGTGCGCTTGCGCGAAGAGGCGGAGATGACCCTGGTCGATATGCGGGTCGCTTCGCGCTACGGGCCGCATGACCTTGGCATCAGCGACCGGATCGCCGAGGATTTCCTGCATGCGCTGGATGCGGAACTTTTGGGGATTGCGGGGAACTGAGGTTCGCCTGACGCTGTGCAAGCGCTCTCCCAAGACAAAGGTCGGCTTGAGAGCAATCTTGCATGATCAGCCCGCACGATATTCGCCCAAAAGCTTCGGCGGGCCGTCCGTGGCGACGAGGCCCTTTTCCACGAGATCCTCGATATGGGCGAGCACTGACAGAGCGGCCGCCCCATGCAGGCGCGGATCGGTGGTGGCGTAAATCACCTTGACCATGTCGGCGATCAGGCGATCGCCCTTGCGGATCCGCTCCAGCACGGCGCGTTCGCGCAGGCGACGGTGGGTGCGCAAGGCGCGGACGAAGGCGTGGGGCTCGGTGACCGGGCCGCCATGGCCCGGCAGGTAGAGACGGTCGTCGCGCTCCAGCAACCGGTCGAGCGAGGCCATGTAGTCGCTCATGGCGCCATCCGGGGGCGCGACGATCGAGGTCGCCCAGGCCATCACATGATCGGCGGAGAAGAGGATGCCGGTGTCTTCGAGGGCGAAGGCGGCGTGGTTGGCCGTATGCCCCGGCGTGTGCACGGCGGTGAGGCGCCAGCCGTCTCCTTCCAGGGCCTCGCCATCGGCAAGCGCCAGGTCGGGGACGAAATCAGTGTCGGAGCTTTCGGCGAAGGGGTTCACCTCGCCCTCGAAGAGCGGACGGGCCGGACGATGCGGGCCTTCGGCGACGATGGTGGCGCCGGTTGCGGCTTTCAGCCGGCGGGCGAGCGGGGAATGGTCGCGATGCGTATGGCTGACGGCGATGTGGGTCGCCTCCCTGCCCTCAAGGGCTGCCATCAGCGCTTCAAAATGTGAATCGCTCTCGGGGCCGGGATCGATGACGCAGACGGATTTTTTCCCGACGATATAGGTGTTGGTGCCGTGGAAGGTAAAGGGGCTGGGATTGGGCGCGGTCAGGCGCTGGACGCCCTCGGCCACGGGTACCGCCACCCCATGCTGCGGCTCGAAATCGGTGACAAATTGAGGCACTACCTGATCGTCGCCTAAGCTCATTTGTACTCGATCTCGATGAAGCTCATCGGCTGGTCGCCGCCATTAATGACATTGTGCTCGACGCCGGCATCGCGGCGATAGGCCTCGCCGGCTTTGGCAGTGACGCGGCGCTCGCCCGAGGCGTCCTCGATGAGGAAATGGCAATCAGTCATCGGCACGACGACATAGCCGAGGCCATGGCTATGATGCCCGGTCGCAGCACCGGGCTCGAAATCCCAGCGGGTTATGCGGGTGACGGCATCATCAAGCACGACGGTCGGGATGGCGGGCGGACGGGCGGAATAGCCGGGCATGGGTGTCTCCGGGTGGGTGGCGGGCACGGGTGTCCGGACGTTAGCCCCTGGCCGGCCCGGGGGCAATCGCCCCTTGGCAAAAGCGGATGGTTACGCGCAGCCCCTGCGATGTGCAGGTCGCGGGCGCGTACGGTCCAGTTCTTCCGGCTGCAGAACCGCCCTCCTCCCCACCCTTCGATGCAGATGCTTGAGCTTGTCGGGATTGCGCATGACGTAGATGGCGACAATTGCACCGTCTTCGATCTGCAGCGCCGTCGTCTGCAATTCGCCGTCCGCCTCGCGGGTGACAAAGCCCGGCAGACCGTTGATGAGGCCGACACGCAGGAGTTCCGATCCCGCAGGCCAGATCTTCTCCGCGAGATAGGTGTGAACCTTCATCACAGCGGCATGGCCGAGGATCGGCGTGATCGCCGCCTGTCGCTTGCCGCCGCCATCGGAATGCAGGCCGACATCGGCCGCCAGCATGGCGGAAAGCGCCGTCATGTCGCCGCTGCGGGAGGCGGTGAAGAAGGCCTGCGCCATCTCCAGCCCGCGCTTGGCGTCGACGGTGTAGCGGGTTCGTGCTTCCCGCACGTTGCGGCGGGCCCTTGCTGCCAATTGCCGGCAGGCGGCGACGTCGCGGTCCAAGGTTTCGGCGATCTCCTCGAAAGGTAGGCCGAAGACATCGTGGAGCAGCAGGGCTGCCCGCTCCAGCGGGGACAGCCGCTCGAGCGCCAGCATCAGCGGCAGGGTGACGTCCTCGGGCTCGATCATACCGCCCGAGAAAATTCTAATTTTGAAGCCCGTTAATTGGCGGGAGGATTACCGAATGCGATGGAAATTTATGCAAACCTGGGGAGACTAAAACCGGAAACAAATATTGCACCACCAATGCAAGAATGTATTGATTCCAACTTTAAGTAGTGTCTACTCTCGCACTGGGACTAGCGCGTCTCACATCTCATAGGGGGAATCAGATATGTCGAAGCGAATTGTCGTCACAGCCTTATGCTTGAGCCTTTCTGCCTGTACAGTAACAGAACCGGGAACTCCTCAAAGTACGCCAACAAATAATAGCAAAGAGATTGGAGATGCTCGTAGTGGAGCCGTAAAGCTTTGCAACTTTCTTCCTACTGTTGGAACTATCATCGAGATATTGGATCTGGGACTTCCTGGTTTGTCGAAGGGGGTAAAGATTGCAAATGCGATCTGCGAAAAAGTCAAAGAAGGGAAGAAGGGCGAGATACCAAAGATTAATGGCGTACGAATCAAGGGCGAATTCGTTAGATGATGTGGTTCATCCGCTCTCTGTGTCTCTCCGTTCTTCTCTCGGTCGGCTCGTCGGCTTGGGGCAGTGATAGGGTTGCTCTTGTCATCGGCGTTGGCAGCTATCCTTATTTGGGACCGCTGCAGCGTCCTCCAAATGATGCAGAAGACGTTGCAGATTTTTTGGATTCCAAAGGCTATCATGTCCACGTCGTACACAACGCGCGTACCAAAGACGAGATTCAGCAGAAAGCTGATGAATTTTTAGCGGATTTGAGAGCCAGAGCAAAAACTGGGCCCACCGATGGCTTGATATACTATTCAGGGCATGGGTTTGAAGCAGAACATAATAATTGGCTTATTGCTGGAAATTTCGATCCCACAGGCTACCGTCCTGGCGATCGCCGTGAGGTGTTCAAGAAATACGCGATTTCGCTGAATAGTCTTTTGACATCCACTTCTAAGACTGGCGCTAACGCTGTTGTTGTTGTGTTAGATGCTTGTCGCGACACGCGAGTAGAGTTTGCTGATAGCACGATGGTAAGTGTAGGTTTTGACATCGCAAATTCGGCAATCCCCTCCCGCTTTTTCACAATATTGGCCTCTTCACGAGAGCTGCCCGCATATAGCAGCTATCCTGGAGATGCTGGTCGCAACAGCGTATTTACTCACTTCTTTCTCTCAAGGCTCGAAGAAGAGAGTTATGAGCTGTCTGCATTATTGAACAAGCTGCAGGACGACGTCGAAAAAGCGACTGCATCAAAAAAACCCATTCAGTCTCCGGCTGGATTTGATGGAATTTCCGGCAACTATTTCATATACCCGCCTGTAGAAAATCAGACTGCGCCTTCCATTTCACAGCAGGGCCCGACTATTAATGTCTTTTATAATAATGGCAGGGAAAGCGACGCTCAATCTGTAACAAATGGACTAAGAGAAGCGGGCGTTTTCTATGGTGTTAGCTTTGACAACTTTAGTCAGGTGAAAGTTAAACTTCCGTCAGGTAGCTACCGAATCGTCAGATCATCAAAATTCAGTCCAGCAGATCAAATTGCGTTCGATAAGACAATTAAGGTGCTGGAATCGCAAGAAGGAAGCCCTCACGTGGTTGTTCAGGTTGTCGATCCAGCAAATATCATTAACAAGCCATTCCAAGTTCAGCTCTACTGACTGAGATCAAGCGCCACAGAGATACACTCTTGGCCAAGCATCCGACAATTTTGGGAAGCGTAAAACCGTTACAGTCTTTCGATCTGAATAACATTCTCCGCAAGCCAAAACTTCCGGGTTCGCCAATCCGGAAGGTGTTTTGGTCTGATCCAAAAACTGGACCGTTCATAAGTGGAGTTTTCCGCAGTTTTGCGCCAATAACACAATTGAGCCTGCCACGCCTGCCGCCCACCAACTCTCCAGCCCTGCGAAACTACCCCCTCGCCTTGATCGCCGCCTGGGCTGCCGACAGTCTCGCAATCGGCACACGAAACGGCGAGCAGGACACATAATCCAGCCCGACATCCTCGCAGAAATGGATCGAGGTGGGGTCGCCGCCGTGTTCGCCGCAGATGCCGAGTTTCATGTCGGGGCGCGTGCGGCGGCCGCGTTCGGCGGCGATGCGGATGAGTTCGCCGACGCCGTCGAAATCGAGCGAGACGAAGGGATCCTGCACGATAATGCCCTTCTTCTGGTAGGTCGGGATGAAGCGGGCGGCGTCGTCGCGGGACATGCCGAAGGTGGTCTGGGTCAGGTCGTTGGTGCCGAAGGAGAAAAATTCGGCGGCCTCCGCGATGATATGGGCGCGGATGGCGGCGCGCGGCAGCTCGATCATCGTGCCGACGAGATAGGAGATCTCAAGTTCGGCTTCGCCCATGACTTCCGTTGCGACGCGGTCGATCACGGCCTTCACGTAATCGAGTTCGGAGCGCAGGCCGACCAGCGGGACCATGATTTCCGGCACGACGGGGGCGCCGGTTTCGCGGGCGGCAGCAACGGCGGCCTCAAAGATGGCGCGGGCCTGCATTTCGGCGATCTCGGGATAGGAGATGGCAAGTCGGCAGCCACGATGGCCGAGCATGGGGTTGAACTCGTGCAGGGCATCGATGCGGCGGCGCATGAAGCCGGGTTCGAGGCCCATGGCGTTGGCCACTTCCTCGATTTCCTCGTCCGACTTGGGCAGGAATTCGTGCAGCGGCGGATCGAGCATGCGGATGGTCACCGGCAGACCATGCATGATGGTGAAGAGCTCGGTGAAGTCAGAGCGCTGCATGGGAAGCAGCTTGTCCAGCGCTGCGCGGCGGCCGGCCTCGTCTTCGGCGAGGATCATCTCGCGCATCACATGAATGCGCTCGCCCTCGAAGAACATGTGTTCGGTGCGGCAAAGGCCGATCCCCTCTGCCCCGAAGGACCGGGCGGCGCGGGCGTCGGCAGGCGTGTCGGCATTGGTGCGCACCGTCATGCGGCGGGTGGCGTCGGCCCATTGCATCAGCTGGGCGAAATCGCCCGAGAGTTCCGGCTGGAGCATGGGCACTTCGCCCTTCAGCACCTGACCGGAGGAGCCATCGATGGTGATGATGTCGCCCTTGGTGAGCGTAACGCCCATGCCGACCAGCTTTTCGTTGCGCAGGTCGACGCGCATGGTGCCGGCGCCGGAGACGCAAGGAATGCCCATGCCGCGGGCGACGACCGCCGCATGGCTGGTCATGCCGCCGCGGGTGGTCAGGATGCCCTGAGCGGCATGCATGCCGTGAATGTCTTCGGGGCTGGTTTCGACGCGGACGAGAATGACCTTTCGGCCTTCGCTTTCGGCTTCAACCGCCTCTTCGGCGGTAAAGACGATGGCACCGGTCGCCGCGCCCGGCGAGGCGGGAAGGCCCGAGCCGATGACATGGCGGGTAACGCGCGGGTCGATGGTCGGGTGCAGCAGCTGATCGAGCGAAGACGGCTCGATGCGCATCACCGCCTCTTCCTCCGAGATCAGGTCTTCCGCCACCATGTCGACGGCGATCTTCATTGCGGCCTTGGTCGTGCGCTTGCCTGAGCGGGCCTGCAGCATCCAGAGCTTGCCGCGCTCGATGGTGAATTCCAGATCCTGCATATCGCGATAGTGCGCTTCGAGCCGGTCGCAGATCGCGCAGAATTCGGCAAAGGCCTGCGGCATCAGCTTTTCGAGGGAAGGCTTGTCGGAACCTGAATCGATGCGGGCGGCCTCGGTGATCGATTGCGGCGTGCGGATGCCAGCAACGACGTCTTCCCCCTGCGCATTGACCAGGAATTCGCCGTAAAGCTCCTTGGCGCCGGTCGAGGGATTGCGGGTGAAGGCAACGCCGGTGGCGGAGGTGGAACCCAGATTGCCGAAGACCATGGTCTGCACGGTGACGGATGTGCCCCAGCCTTCCGGGATCGAGTGCAGCATGCGGTATGTCTGGGCGCGCGGGTTCATCCAGCTGGCAAAGACCGCGCCGATCGCCCCCCAAAGCTGGACATGCGGATCCTGCGGAAAGGGCTCGCCCAGTTCCTGCTCCAGCACTTCCTTGTAAAGTTTCACGACATGTTGCCACTCGGCAGCGGAGAGATCGGTGTCGAGTTCGTGGCCGAGCCGTGCCTTCTCGTCCTCCAGGATTTCCTCAAAGACCTCGTGATCGAGGCCCATGACGACATCGCCATACATCTGGATGAAGCGGCGATAGCTGTCCCAGGCGAAACGGGCATCGCCCGAATGCTCAGCGAGCGCCTCGACCGTGTGGTCGTTGAGGCCGAGATTGAGGACGGTGTCCATCATGCCGGGCATGGAGGTGCGGGAGCCGGAGCGAACGGACAAGAGAAGCGGCTGGCTGGTGTCGCCGAAGGCGCGGCCGGTGGCGGCCTCGATGCCGGATATCCCATGGAGAACCTGGGTCTTCAGCTCGTCGGCGAGGGTCTTGCCACTCTTGTAGAAAAGGCCACAAGCATCTGACACGATCGTGAGGCCGGGCGGAACCGGAAGGCCAAGCGCCGCCATTTCGGCGAGATTGGCACCTTTTCCTCCCAGCTGCTCGATCTCGGCCCTACTCCCCTCGGCCGCTCCTCCGCCGAAGGTGTAAACCCACTTACGCATTGCCCTCTCCACCCGAACAGGCTTGTTTTTCCACCGTTTACAGCAATTGTGACGGATTGGAAACGTTCAACAGACAAGTTTATGCTGCAATGCATCATAATTGCGGCAGATCTGACCCCGAAGGCTCACGCGGATGTGAAATTGCGTGGAGAGACGTGAAAGACGGATTTCGAAGCGACATTGTAAGCAAAGCCTACAAGTACGGGGACATTAGGGGACCAGAATGACTGTTCACTGGACGCGGCGCCAGCTTTTGCGGCTGGCTGGGACGGCAACACTGACGGGCGCGCTCACCGGGGCGCTGAAGGCCGAGGGGATCGAGATCCAGACCGAGCTTCCAGCCGCGCAGACGCCGCAGCTGCCTTTCGGCCTGACGCGACCGGTGCATGTCGGCGAGGTCTGCCTGCGGGCGAAAGATGTCGCGCGGCTGAAGGCCTATTACACCAGCATGCTGGGGCTCGACGTGCTGAAGGATGGGACGGATGCCGTGACGCTCGGGGCCGGTGGGACGCCGCTCCTGCATATCCTGGCCCGACCGGATGCGACGCCTGAGGCGCCGGGTCAGGCGGGCCTTTATCACACCGCCTTCCTGATGCCTGACCGCGCCGATCTCGCGCGCTGGCTGGTGCATGTGGCGCGCACACAGGTTCCGCTCACCGGTTTTGCGGATCACTCGGTATCGGAGGCCGTCTATCTGACGGATCCCGAGGGCAATGGCGTCGAGGTCTATAGCGACCGACCGCAGGAGACCTGGCTTTGGGCCGGCAACACGGTCACCATGGGAAGCAAGGAACTTGATATCGATGACATCTTCCTCAAGACGAAGACGCGCACGGACCGCGACGACTATACGAGCGTTCCGGCCGCGCTGCGGATCGGCCACATTCATCTGAGGGTCGGCGGGCTGGAGACGGCGCGGGCCTTTTATGCCGATGCGCTTGGCCTCGACGTGGTGGCCGGCAGCGACGAGCGCGGCGCGACCTTCCTGTCGTCGGGGCGCTATCACCACCATATCGGCGCCAACATCTGGGAAAGCCGGGATGCCGGCCCGCGGCAGGACGCCACGACCGGGCTCGACTGGTTCTCGCTGCACGCGAGTGATCAGGCGATCCTTGATGCGCGTCGCGCGGATCTTCAGGCGAAGGGGTTTGCCGTCAGCCCTATCGACGGCGGGTTCGAGGCGCTGGATCCCTGGGGAACGCGGGTTCGGCTGCTCAACGTTTGACGTGTCTCAACCGGGCAATTGTTACAGGGTCATCACGCAATGCAATAAACGGTCACGCAAAATGACCAGACAAATCAATTGAGGGTGATGCGCTCCGGGCCAGCGTTTGCTAGGTGGCATTCTAGTAAATTGTAATCCGGAATCAAAAATGACCCTGACCAGCCCGGTTTCCCTGACTGAGATCCCGCAGAACAACCTTTACCGCAAGGGCGACGTCTTCGTTCTGTTCGGCGAATTGTTCGGTCGTGGCTATGTCACGGGCCTGCTCGACCAGGCCAAGAAGGCCGGCATGGAGATCATCGGGATCACCGTTGGCCGCCGCGACGAGAACAACAAGCTGCGCCCGCTGACCGAAGATGAACTCGCCCAGGCCGAGGCCAATCTCGGTGGCCGGATCATCAACATTCCCGCCATGGCCGGCTTCGACCTCGACTCGCCTGAGGGCGAGCCGACGCCGACGGACCTTCTGTCCTCGCTGACGCTGGAAAACTGGGAAACGGAAAAGCTCGACTGGGCGCATATCGAAAAGTGCCGCCAGGTTGGCGTTGAACGTTTCCAGGATGCGGTCGCCAAGATCATGGCCGAGTTGGAAGGCATGATCGCCGATGGCAAAAACGTGCACTTCGCCCACACCATGGCCGGCGGCATTCCGAAGGCCAAGGTCTTCCTCGTTCTTGCCAACCGCATCTACAAGGGCCGCGGCGCCCGTCACATGTCCTCGCAGGTGCTGCTCGACAGCGATCTCGGCAAGCTCATCCTGCAGAACTTCGACGAAGTCTCGGCCAACACCTTCCGCCACCTGATCGAAGGCAGTGCTGCAATCCGCACCCGCATTGAAAAGAGCGGCGGCCAGGTGCGTTACTCGGCCTATGGCTATCACGGCACGGGCATCCTGATCGGCGACGAATATCGCTGGCAGACCTACACCAACTACACCCAGGGCTATGCCAAGATGAAGCTCGAGGCGATTGCCGAAGAGGCGTTTGCTTCCGGTATCAAGGCGACCGTCTTCAACTGCCCCGAGATCCGCACCAATTCGTCTGACGTCTTCGCCGGCATCGAGCTGCCGCTTCTGCCGCTTTTGAAGGCGCTGAAAAAGGAAAACGGTGGGGCGCGGGCGCAGAAGGTTTGGGCCGATTGCGAAGCGCTGCTGGTCGAGGGTGCGACCATCGACGACGTTCTGCAGAAGATCGCCGACTTCCAGGCCAGCGACGTGATGATCCCGTTCTACAACTTCAACAACTGGCCGATGCCCAACAGCCAGGGCCAGTCGGACATCACCATCGGTACCTCGGCCGAAATCGCCCAGATGCACAAGGACAGCAAGGCGCTGATCTCGGACTATCTGAGCGTGCTCGTGGTCGAGGCGACCGGCGCGCTGATCTTCGGCGAAGTGGCTGATCCGTCGGCGCCGGTGCTCTGGCTGAACCATGACATGGTTGCGCGGCATATCAATTCGGCTGGTTGAGCGAATTAGGCAGTAGCCGATAGGATTGTGCCGGGAGCCTTGCTTCCGGCATTTTCGTTTCACGAGGTCACCCTTCCTTCGTCATCCTCGGGCTTGTCCCGAGGATCTACTGCCGCTGGTATTGGCTCGACGTCTAAGGCCTTCCCTTAGGTCTCCCCTTCGTGACCACCCTTGGCAGATCCTCGGGACGAGCCCGAGGATGACGGCGGGTGTGTAGGGCAATGCCAGCCATTGACCGTGAACCGCCTCCTTGAGACAGAGCCTTTTCCGGGGGCGAACCGATCGCCGGTTTGCACGGCTGGACTTGGTTCACCATTGCTGGCAGGCAGATGACTGGTCATCAGACAAATCGAGTCTTCCCGATGCATTTTCAGCCGCAGTACCGCGTCTATATCGCCTTCTTTCTCTTCGCCATGTCGACCGGCTCGCTGTTTTCGCGCCTGCCTGACCTGCAGGTGCAGCTCTCCGTCAACAAGGCGGAGCTGGGGCTGACGTTGATCGGCATGGCGATCGGCTCGCTGATCTCGCTCACCCTCTCCTCCCCGCTGATCGTCCGGCTCGGTTCGCGCACGACGCTGGCCATCTCGCTGCTCGGCGTGATGGCGCTCTTGTCGCTCATCTCGCTTTTGCCGTCCGCCCCCTTCGTCTTTGCCACGCTCTTTGCCGTCGGACTTCTCGCCGGTGCGCTGGAGATCTGCCTCAATGTCGAGATCGGGCGGATTGAGGCGCAGGCGGGTTTCGGCATCATGAACCGCGCGCATGGCTGCTGGAGCCTCGGCTTCTTCGTCACCGCCGTGACCGCCTCTCTGGTAAGGCAGGCAGGCGTGACGATGCAGGTGCATATGCATGTGCTGCTGGGACTGATGTTCATCATCGGCGCAATCACGATCGCGGGCATGAAGAATGCGCCTGTCCTCACCACCGCCGGAGCCGAGGACAAGGCACCGCATTTTGCCCTGCCGACGCTGACTCTGCTGCCGCTCTGCATCATCGGCACCTCTGCCTTCCTGATCGAAGGTGCGGGAATCGACTGGTCGACGATCTACATGGAGGAAGTCTTCGACGTCTCGCCCTTCATCTCGGGTTCGGGACTGACACTCTTTGCCTTCTTCATGGCGCTCGCCCGCCTCACCGTCGACCCGGTGGTCGATCGCTACGGGGCACGGCTTGTCGGGCGGGTACTGCTGACGGTCGCGGCTCTCGGCATCGCCATGGCCTGGCTTGCGCCCTCCCCCTCGCTCGCACTGATCGGCTTTGCGCTGATGGGCGCCGGCTGCAGCGCGGTCTATCCGATGGCCGTCTCGGCCGCTGCCCAGCGCACGGACCGGCCGGCCGTCATCAATGTCGCGGCAATCGCGCAGATGGCCTTCGTTGTCTTCTTCCTCGGCCCGCCGCTGCTCGGCTTCGTCGCCGAGGCCTTCGGCATCCGCAACGCCTACCTCGTCTGCCTGCCACTGGTGCTCGGCTCGATCCTGGCGAGCGGCGCGCTGCCAGCGGGGCCGGCCCGGCGGGAGAAGCTGGCGGCTTGACCCTCAGCGGGTGAGGAAAGTCAGCTCTTCCGGCGTCGGATCGCCGAAGATCTTGATACCGAGCTTGGCGTCGGAGATGTAAAGCAGCGCTCGCTTGCCATCTTCGGAATAAAGCACGCGGATCCAGCTCGTTTCGCAGGTCCGGGGCTCACAGGCGCGGAAGAGCTGCATGCGCCTATCCTTGACCGCGACCTCCTCGGAAGCGAGCGCGACATAACGCGGCTGGCGAACCAGCGCGCGCACCCAGAAGGGCAGCCCGGGCTTTCCCTTGAGCATCTCCATCAGGCTGTCGCGATGGGCCGGGGACGTGGCGAGCACGCTCGGCAGGTAGTTGCCGGCGAGCGAGGTGGAGGCCGTTTGGGCGTGGAGGGGTGCGGCGCCAAAGGCCAGCAGGATGCCGATGACAAGGACGTGTTTTCTCACACCAGATCTCTCTCGCGCAACGCCTCCGCCGTCTGCAGGTCAACGGAGACGAGTTGGCTGACGCCTTGCTCCGCCATGGTGACGCCGAAGAGGCGGTTCATGCGGGCCATGGTGATGGGGTTATGGGTGATGATGACGAAGCGGGTCTCGGTGGAGGCGGCCATTTCGTCCATCAGGTTGCAGTAGCGCTCGACATTGTGGTCATCAAGCGGCGCGTCGACCTCGTCCAGCACGCAGATCGGTGCGGGGTTAGTCAAGAAGACCGCGAAGATCAGGGCCATGGCGGTCAGCGCCTGTTCGCCGCCTGACAGCAGCGTCATGGTCTGCGGCTTTTTGCCCGGCGGGCGGGCGAGGATTTCCAGGCCGGCTTCCAGCGGGTCGTCGCTTTCGATCAGCTGCAGTTCGGCCGTGCCGCCATTGAAGAGGTGGGTGAACAGGCGCTGGAACTGGGCGTTGACCACATCGAAAGCGGCGATCAGGCGTTCGCGGCCTTCGCGATTGAGGCTCTGGATCGCGCCGCGCAGCTTGCGGATGGCATCGATGATGTCGTCGCGCTCCTTGATCATGGCGGCGAGCTTGTCGGACAGTTCCTTCTGCTCTTCCTCGGCGCGCAGGTTTACGGCGCCTAAGCGCTCGCGCTCCATCTTCAGCCGGTCGACATTGCGCTCGACTTCGCGCAGGTCGCCGATCTGGGAGGGGTCTTTCAGGCCCGTCAGGCGGAAGGCCTCATGCGGGGGAACGTTGAGGGCTTCGGCAATGCGGGCCTCGGCATCGACACGCCATTCGCGGGCGGAGACGAGGCGTTCTTCAGCGCGGCCGCGCTTCTCTCTGGATTCGGCGAGTTCAGCCAAGGCGGCGGCGGCCTTCTGGTCGGCCTCGCGCTGGCGGGTCTCGGCCTCGATCAGGCGGTCAGCGGCGTCGCGGCGGTCCTTCTCGGCCTTGTCGAGTGCGGTCATCAGGTTGCGGCGCTTGTCCTCGAACTCGTCGGGCGCCATTTCGAGATCGGTGATCTCCTCGCGGGCTTCCGCCTCGCGCTCGCGCAGCGTTGCGATATGCTCCTCGGCGGATTTTGCCCGGCTCTGCCAGTTCTGCTTTTCCTGGCGGATCGAGAGAATGCGGCGGCGGCGCATCTCGTCTTCGCGGGCAAGCCCTTCGAAGCGGGCACGGGCTTCGGCGAGCAGGCCGCGGTCGCGCGCGACGACGGCTTCGGCATCGCGCAGGCGGGCGTCGAGAGCGGAGAGGTCAGGCGTCTCCTCCATCTCGATACGGGCAGTTTCCTCCTGCTCTACGATCTCCTCGATCTGGGCTTTCAGACCGTTGACCGCCTCCTCGATCACCTCGCGGCGGCGGATGAGATCGCCCGAGGCGCGTTCG
The DNA here is from genome assembly GCF_056323085.1 of Allorhizobium sp. nf9_anc. NCBI lineage: Bacteria > Pseudomonadati > Pseudomonadota > Alphaproteobacteria > Hyphomicrobiales > Rhizobiaceae > Allorhizobium > Allorhizobium sp. nf9_anc. The sequence continues at coordinate 2,679,866 of NZ_CM150481.1, forward strand.
GCCTGAGCGAGAGCATCGCGGGCTTCGGCGAGTGCGCGAACCGTCAGGCGGCTGCGGTCGCGGGCGTCGGTCAGGCGGGCTTCCTCCGTGCGGATGCTATCGGCGGCCTCAGCCAGGCGATCCTCGGCCTCGACCATCTGGTCGCGGGCTTCCTCGGTTTCGGTTTCGATTTCGGCAAGCCGGTTCTTCTGGGCAAGACGCAGGGCGGCGGCACTTGGGGCATCGGCGCCGGTGACATGGCCATCCCAGCGATAGACGGCGCCATCGCTAGTGACGAGGCGCTGGCCGGGGGCAAGGCTTGCCATCAGGCGGAGCGCGTCAGCTTCTTCGACCACGCCGATCTGGCGGAGTGCGCGGGTGAGGGCTGCGGGGGCGCGGACATGGGCGATAAGGGGCCTGGCTCCGGGCGGCAAGGCCGGGTCCCCTGCCCCGTCGCCATTGCCGTGCCAGTGTGCAGGAGCGGATTGGTCGAGCGCGCTGTCGAGGTCGTCGCCGAGAGCGGCACCGAGGGCGGTCTCGTAGCCGCGATCGACGGAGAGGTCATCGGCGACCGGCGGGAAGTCGCCTGTGGTCGTTGACGCCAGGATGCGGGCGATGGTGCGGGCTTCGGTCTCCAGACCGTTGACGCGGGCACGGGCTGCTTCGAGCGGCTGGCGCAGGTGGCTTTCGGTGCGGCGCGCTTCGGTCAGCGCTGCCTCGGCCTCCATGGCCGCACTCTCAGCGTCGGCCACCGCCTGTTCGGCGATCTCGACCATCTCGCGCTTTTCGTCCGGGTCGGGGAGAGCGGCGATGCGATCAGAGATCTCAGAGAGTTCGCGAGAGGCGTCTGAGACCTGGCGCTCGAGGCGGGCGCGGCGTTCGGCCAGATCGCGGATGGCACGTTCAAGCTGGTTGCGGCCGGCAGCGGCTTCGGCGCGTTCGGCAGTCAACCGGGTGAAGTCGCGTTCGCTGTCGGCAAGCGTAGCGGCAGCGGCGTCAAAGGCCTCCTTTGCCTCTTCGCCAAAACGTCCGGCATCGGCGAGGATTTCTTCGAGCTCGGCCTCTTCCTCGGCTAGGCGATTGATGACCTCGGCATTCTCCGAGACGAGACGCTCCTCACGACGGATATCCTCGTCAAGCTGGGCGAGACGGCGGGTGAGTTCGTCGCGGCGGCGGAGGATACGGCTTGCTTCCTCGTCCAGCTGGCTGCGCGCGATCTGCAGGCGTTGGAGGGCGGCGGCGCATTTCGCCTCCTCCTCGCGCAGTTCCGGCATCTTGAGGCTCGCGACGGCTTGAAGCTTGGCCGCCTCCATCTGGTGGTTGGCCTTTTCTGCAACCGTCGACATGGCCTGGTTCAGGGCGCTTTCGGCCTCGCCCTCGGCCTGCTTGGCTTGCGCCCAGCGGATATGCAGCAGCATGGCCTCGTGCGCCCGGATATCGGCAGACAATTGCTTGAAGCGGTTGGCCTGACGGGCCTGGCGCTTCAGGCTTTCGATCTGGCTTTCGAGCTGGGCGGTGATGTCTTCCAGGCGCTCCAGATTGGTTTCGGCCGCACGCAGGCGCAGTTCCGCCTCGTGGCGGCGCGAATGCAGGCCGGAAATGCCAGCGGCCTCTTCCAGCAATTGCCGGCGGGCCTGGGGCTTTGCCTGGATCAGCTCGCCGATGCGGCCCTGGCCGACCATGGAGGGCGAGCGGGCGCCGGTCGAGGCGTCGGCGAAGAGAAGTTGCACATCCTTGGCACGGGCTTCCTTGCCATTGATGCGATAGACCGAGCCATTGCCGCGCTCGATGCGGCGCGTCACCTGGATCTCGTCGGCATCGTTGAAGGCGGCGGGTGCCGTGCGGTCGGAATTGTCGAGATAGAGGCCGACTTCCGCCGAGTTGCGCGCCGGGCGATTGCCGGAGCCCGAGAAGATGACGTCGTCCATGCCGGACGCGCGCATGTTCTTGTAGGAATTCTCGCCCATCACCCAGCGGAGGGCCTCGACGAGATTGGACTTGCCGCAGCCATTCGGCCCGACAATACCGGTCAGGCCGCGCTCGATGATGAATTCGGAGGGTTCGACGAAGGACTTGAAGCCGACGAGGCGGAGGCGGTTGAATTTCATCGTACCATGCCCCGCGCCATCGCATGAAAAACGGGCGCACGGGTTTCCCCGGCGCCCGTCGTCAGAACGGAACGTCGATCAGAGCAGGCTGTCGATGAGGGCCGACATGGAGTCAACCGACATGTCCCCCGAATAGGCCTTGCCATTGATCAGGAAGGTCGGGGTCGACTGAACTCCGAATTCCTCAGCACCGCGATCGCGGACTGCCGACACATCACCGGCAAGCTGTGCGTTCGTCAAGCAGGCGTCGAAGGTCTCCTGTGTAAAACCACCGAGCTTGGAAAGCTGCAGCATGGCGCCACGGACGTCGCCATCCGTCGGTGCCGCCCAGGTGCGCTGCTGCTTGAGCAGCATGGAGACGAAGGGGAAGAACTTGTCTTCGGTGGTGCAGCGGGCCAGCATGAAGGCCGCGAGCGAGGCGGTGTCCTGCGGGAACGGGAATTCGCGGAGCACGAAATAGACCTTGCCGGTGTCGACATACTTGGTCTTGATCGCGTCGAAGGTATTTTCATGGAAATGCGCGCAGTGCGGGCAGGTCATCGACATGTATTCGATCACCTTGACCGGGGCGTTCGGATCGCCGAGCGCCATTTCCTTGAGCGAACCCGGCTTCAGCGCCGCTTCCATATCGACATCGCGGTCAGCGGTCGGGATCTCGGCAGAGGTGGTCGAGGCCGTGGTCTCGTTGCTGACGGCAGGCTTCGGTTCAGCACTGGCGGCCTTGTCTTCAGCGTCGCTGCAGGCGGTGAGCGCGATGCCGACGGCGGCGATGGCGATGCCGCCGAGCAAACGGCGCTTGGTGATCGAGAGTTCGGAAGTCGACATGGGTCAGTTACCTGCTTGCAAGGGTCTTGGATGGGTCCACCGTTATAACGGCAAAAGGCGCCAAACAAGGCAGGCACCCCCTCGAAAAATCAAAGTTCCGTGACCTTTTCACTGCCAGCCCCGGAGGAAGATGCGCGTTCTTGGCCGGGCATGGGAAAACCGCCTGCGAATTTCGCTTGCCGCCAGCGCTAAGCGTAACGGATGATGCGGGACCTTCACGGGCTGAAACCGGAGCTCTGATACTAGTGACAGACAGATCTGATCCGCCGTCAGGGCTGCGGATGGATCGCGGTCATCCTGGCTGACGAAGGCATGGGAAAAACCCAATGTTGGCCGCTGGTTTCATGTTTTACACCTTCTAACAAGAGGTTAACCTGCTTAAGGGAATTCATCCATTCATTGTCAAAGTAGCTTTTCAGATGCTGTTGCCGAAGAGCCGGGGGATCGCACCCCTCCCCGCCTATAGTTTGAGCCTCGCGCTTGCCGCGCTCTGCCTGACCGTCACGACCGTTCCAGCCGCTGCCCAGCAGTCGCAGAACGTCGCGCCACGGGCGGGAGCAACGTCGCTCGAGCAGATCGAAGCGCAGCGCCGCCAGCTCTTTGCGCGCATGATGGCGGCACCCGACGATCTCGACACGGCCTTCGAATATGCGGCTCTCTCGTCTCAGGCGGGCGATCTTGAGGGGGCAATCTCGACGCTGGAACGCATGCTGATCTATGCGCCCGGCCTGCCCCGGCTGCAGCTCGAACTTGGCGTGCTCTATTACCGGCTCGGTGCCTATGAGACGGCGCGGCAATATTTCGACGGGGCGAAGGCTGCCGGAGATGTGCCGCCGGAGGTCGCCGCCAAGGTCGACCAGTATCTTGCCGCGATCGACCAGAAGAGTGATCCCTCGCAGTTTTCTGGCATGCTGCGCGCCGGGCTGCGCTACCAGAGCAATGCCAATGCCGGACCCGGCAATTCCACGGTCACGCTGAACGGTCTTTCCTACACACTCGACAATCTGAGCGTCGCAGGAGAGGACTATAATGCCTTCGTCAACGGGGCCGTGCGCTATCGCCACGACACCGACATACAGGGGCTTGCGCTGGAAGCCGGGATTTCCGGCTATGCGGCGGGATATCGCGACCGTGACACGCTGAACACGGCGGCGGTCGAGGCCTATGCCGGACCCGTCTTCGATCTCGGCCGCTTCGGGCTGGACGACCGGTCGGTCTCCGTCATGCTCTTGACCAGCGGCGTCCTGATCGAGGGCGACCGCTATCTCGCCTCGGCCGGCATCTCGACGAATTTCGACTGGCAGGTGACGCCGGTCGACAGCCTCTCGGCGAGCCTGCAATATCGTTATGAGGACTATTCCAACACCAAGTCGCGCAAGACGGCGGAGCTGCAGAGCGGCAACCGCTTCGATGCGCAGGTCTCCTGGTCGCACAATGTGACCGCAGATTTCAGCCTGACCGGCCGGCTGCTCGCGTCACGGCGGGATGCCGAGACGGGCTATCTCTCGTCCACCGAATTGGGCGGCGCGATTTCTGGCACCTACCGCTATGCGGCGCTGATCGGCGATGGTCCGGCCTGGATCGTCGGGCTCGAAGCGGCCGTGGCAGGTCGTGGTTATGACGATCCCGACACCATGATCAATTCGGAGGAAAGCCAGCGCGACACCGAATTCAGCCTGAACTTCAAGCAGATCACGCCCTTTACCGACCGCGTGGCGCTGGTCGCCGAGGCCGGCTACCGCAAGGTCTGGTCGAATTATGACATCAAGTCCTTCGACAACATCTCGGTGTCGATCGGCATCCAGTCGGCTTTCTAGGAGCATCACGATGAAGACGAATACGCGTCATGCCCTGCTTTGCACCTCTGCCGCGCTGCTGATGCTCGCGGGGGCTCCGGCGCTGGCCGAGACCGACGTTGCCGGCGTCACCGCCGCCGTCAATCCGCAGGCAACGGCCTTTGATGCCTCGGGCAAGCCTCGCCTGATCTCGCTCGGCGACGCCGTGATCCGCAACCACCGGATCGAGACGAGCGGCGAAGGGCTGGTGCAGATCCTGCTGGCCGACGGGACATCTTTCACCGTCGGACCCAATTCCTCCGTGGTGATCGACAGCTTCGTCTACGATCCGGAGAAGAACACGGCCTCGCTGGCGGCCACCATGACCAAGGGCGCCCTGCGCTTCATCGGCGGCAAGGCCTCGAAGGCGAGCGGCAATGTGAAGATCGACACGCCGATCGGGACAGCCGGCATTCGTGGTGCCGTGGTCGACATCAATCTCAACGGCCAGACGGCGGACGGTCAGCCGCTGCCGCCGCATATGACGCTGGTCTATGGCAAGGAAGTGCAGCTCTCCGGCAATGGTTCGCCGCAGCGCCTGTTCAAACAGGGCTTCTCGATCGTCGTGGGCGACGGCCAGCCGCGTGTGCAGCGCACGCCGCCGCAATGGGTGAGCGGGCTGCAACAGACCCTCGCCGGCCGGCCCGGCCAGGGTGGTGGCACCAGCAATGCGCCGACCGACCAGACGGTCGCGGGCAGTTCGGTCAGCCAAAGCAATTCGGCGCAGCTGCCTTCGGAAAACACGATCCCGGTGCCGCAACCGCGCCCGATCGTGACGACGCCAGTGGAAGAGGTGGCGGGAGAATCGCAGAGGGATGTGGGGACGCGGCCGGAGGTGCCGGTGGATCCTGTTGACCCGGAGCCGGAGGAGCCTTGGGATGGGTCTGTGGGCATGGCCTATGAAGACCTAGATTACGGCGAACTGTACAACAGCTACGGAGAGATGACGCAGGAGACCGACGGCAGTTGGTCCGGTGTCGATGGTGATGGCGAGACCTTTGCGCTCGATGGCATCGCCGCATCGGACAGTCTGACCAGTGCGAGTGTTTCTGGCTCCAGCTCAAACCTCGGCAACCTCAGCGGAAAGGCTTATGCCGGCAGTGGCGACTTCGTGGCCTATCTGATGCACTCCGCCAGTGATGTCCGCTTCCTCGTGGTCGGTGGCAAGACGGCAAGCATGGCCTCGACGTTTACGGGGACCAAGGTGCAGCACTACGTGGTGCAGGCCGATCCGGCGACAGGGGCGGTCACCATCGGGGCCGTAGCACCCGCGCTCGCGGCGGCGCTCTCGACAACCGATACGGTCAAGAGCGACCTGCTCGTCGTGGCCGCCTCCGGAACCGACGGTGAAGACAAACCGGTTGCCGGCAAGGCGATCCAGGCCGCTCTGTCCATCACCGGTGACGCAAACAGTCAGAAGAGCGCGATCAACGTTACGGCCGGCACGTTCCTCCGGCCCGACGACGGCGGCTACGGGCTTGAGGCCCAAAGCACCGGTGGGTATCTCACGAGCGCATCCGCGACTGTGCAGAATGAGCAGTCGACCGTTCAAACCATCGGCAGCAGCACCGAGAGTGACCAGCTCTTCGGCGACGACGGCGAGTATATGGTGATCGTCGGCAGTGGGGACACCTATGACACGGGCACGCGCGTCTTTAAATCGGCCGCTAATGTCGTCAGCCGGGACGACACCCGGACGGAGACAAACGTCAAGCGTTTGTTCGCTGACCAGACGATTTCGGGCTTCGCCGCGGGTGCTGTCAACACATCAAGCGGTATGGAGCTCGACACGGGCACCATCTCCCTCGACTTCGACGGGACCAGCAACAGCTTCACCGGCGACATCGACATCGAGACCTCCGATGAAGGGGATGAGATATACCTGACCTCGTCCAATTCTCAGACGGCCTATCTCACCGATCAGCTGATCGCCGCCTCCAGTGACGTCGACGGCTCCTATATCGTCTCCAGCAGCGTCGTGCCGGTCGAAATCTTCACTAACACCAGCGGGGGGACGACGACGTCCAGCAGCCAGATCTGCTCCAATTGCGACTTCATGACCTGGGGATGGTGGGGCAAGGCGGATGGATATGAGAGCAGTTCTTCCGTTCATCTCGGCAACTGGATCATCGGTGAGAGGCCGGATGATTCAGCGCTCCAATCGCTGACCGGCACCGCCACTTATGCTGGCCATGCCGTGGGCACCGTCGTGAATGCCGGATCGCAGTACATCGCAACCGGCCTTCTGTCGGCCACGATGGATTTTGGCGCGCGGAGGGGGACAATCGAGATCAGTGACTTCGACGGAAAAGCAACTTTCGGAGCGGAAGTCAGTTTCGCGTCCGGTGCCAATGCTGTCTCGACCATGACCAGCACATCCATGATCGGGATTGCCACCAGTGTCACCGGCGCCTTCGCTTCCAATGGCACAGACCCCGTCAAAGGCATCATGGGCAACTTCACCGCCAACGATAATGCTGGCTGGTCCTCCACCGGCATCTTCGCCGGGAGCACCTCGGGCGTAACCCAGTGACAGCGGACGCGCCGGGGCGCCCGACGTCGGCCAAGGCCCCCAGCCCGCGCCATCGCCTCTCGTCCTCGCAGCGGCGCAAGCTCGGGGTGATGCTGATGGGGGTGGCCGCACTCGTCGCGGTCATCACCGCGCATGCGGCCTTTGCTCCCCAGGCCTTCCGGCTGACTTCGCTGGTGTTCGATACCTATCAGACCATCAAGCCGCGTGACGCGACCGATCCGCCGGTTGCGGTCATCGATATCGACGAAGCCTCGATCGGCACGCTCGGGCAATGGCCCTGGTCGCGCCGGACGGTGGCGGAGATCGTCACACGGGCAAGCGGGCTGGAAGCCGCGGCAATCGGCTTCGACATCGTGTTTTCCGAACCGGACAGAACGGCACCTGCGCGGCTGGTCGAGGAGATGCGGCGCCAGGGGATTGCGATCGAGGTTGGGCCTGATCTTCCGGATCCGGATGCCCAATTGGCGGATGCCGTCGCCGCGAATGCCGTGGCGCTCGGGATCGCGCTCACCAACGAGACATCGGCACCGCCCCCTGAACCGAAGGCCGGGTTCTCCTTTGTCGGGCCGGATCCGCAGGCGCGGCTCATGCCCTATTCCGGCGCGCTCTCCAATCTTCCCATGCTCAACGAGCGGGCGACGGCGATGGGCTATTTCTCCTTCCCGCCGACGCCCGACAACATCATCCGGGCCTTTCCGCTGATCTCCAAAAGCGGCGACAGGCTCTACCCGGCGCTGTCGATCGAGACGCTCCGAATTGCCCAGCAGGCGGGGTCTTTCGTGTTGCGCTCGGCCGGCACGGCCGAGGGCTCGGCGATGACGGACTTGAGGGTCGGGGCGCTCGACATTCCCGTGTCAGCCGATGGCGAGATCTGGATCTACTATTCCGGCCTGCCGAACATGCCGGTGATTTCGGCTGCCGATCTCTTCGATCCCGCCAATGCGGCGACACTCATGGGCCAGATCCAGGGGCGCATCCTGCTGGTCGGCACCAGTGCGGTGGGCCTGCGCGATATCGTGGCGACGCCCGTCGATCCGGCGATGGCGGGCGTGAAGGTGCATGCCGAGATCATCGACCAGATCGCGAGCGGCGTCTTCCTGCAGCGTCCGGACTGGATTATCGGCGCCGAGCGGGCGGCGGCAATCGCCGTCGGGCTCGTGCTGCTTCTGGTGCTGGCGACCGCCACCCCTGCCCTTTCGGTCATCGTCGCGTTGATGCTTGGCAGCCTCATTGGCGGCGGCTCGTGGCTTGCCTTCTCTCGAGCCCTGACGCTCTTCGATCCGCTGTTGCCGCTGGCGAGCCTCGGCGCGGTGCTGCTCACGGCTCTGCCGCTCCTGCTGATGCTCACCCACCGGGAAAAGCGCTTCGTGCGCGAGAGCTTCGGACGCTATCTTTCGCCAACGCTGGTCGAACGGCTCTCGGAAAACCCGGAAGGCCTGACGCTCGGCGGCGAGGACCGGGAGCTCACCATCCTGTTCTCCGACATTCGCGGCTTCACCACGCTTTCGGAAAAGCTGACCCCGACCGAGCTTACCGGGCTTCTCAACAACTTCCTGACGCCGATGACCGACGTGCTTTTGCAGCGCGAGGCGACGATCGACAAATATATCGGCGATGCGGTCATGGCTTTCTGGAACGCGCCGCTGGACATTAGCGACCATCCGCAAAAGGCCTGCCTTGCCGCGCTCGATATGATCGCAGCGCTGGAGCGGTTGAACCGCGAGAGCGGCATGGACCTCAAGATCGGCATCGGGCTCAATACCGGCATGGCCTGTGTCGGCAATCTCGGCTCCGACCAGCGCTTCAGCTATTCCTGCCTCGGCGACAGCGTCAATCTCGCCTCGCGTGTCGAGGGCATGACCAAGCTCTACGACGTCTCGATCCTAGTGACCGAAGATGTGCGGGTGCGGACGACGGGCCTGCTGTTTGCCGAAGTCGACCGAGTGCGCGTGGTCGGACGGCAGGCGCCAGTGACGCTGCATGCGCTGGTGGGGGCTTCGGGGGAAACCGCCGCAGGGCAGACCGAGCTGCTCGAACGGCACAAGAGCTTCCTCGCCGCTTGGCAGGCTGGCGATCTGGGCGTGGCCCGCGAGCATCTGCGGGTGTTACAGGCCCTGCCGCAAAATCCACTTTCCGGCACGCATAAGCTCTATCAGGAGCGCCTCGAGACGCTGCCTGAGACGGCACCGGATGGTTGGGATGGCGTGTTCACGGCAAATACCAAGTAGCTCGCCTTCACTCGTGCAGTGCCTGGACCACGCGGTTGGCGATAGCAAGGCGTTCGGCAAGCGTGGTGGCGCAGAGACGGTGAACGAGGAGCGCCAGTTCCGGGTCTGCCTGTTCGAGATAGCGCAATTGCTGGCGGGAGAGGCGATAGACCGTCGAGGGAAGTTCGGCGACGACATCGGCCGTGCGCGGGCCCCCGCGGTAGATGGCGATCTCGCCCAGCACCACGCCGGGTTTGACCGTGCGAAGACGCAGGCGTTTGCCGTTTCCGAGGACTGCCTCCACCTTGGCGCGGCCGGTCCAGAGCAGGAAGAGGTCGTCGCCGGCCTCGCCTGCGCGGATGAAACGATCGCCGGGCTGGAGGCGGATTTCCTGCATGGAGGCGACGAGATCTTTCAGCCTCGTGCTCGGGCCGATCGTCTGGGCCAGATAGTCCTCGACATCCTGCCAGGTCTCTTCGCGGGCGATTTCGCCGAGCAGTCGCTGTTCGCAGTATTTGATGGCGTGATCGAGATCAGGCTCGAACCGCGTGGTCACGTCGCCCTGCCCGTCGAGCCCGTTGCGGCGGAGCGTGGCCTCGGCTTGTGCCGTGAGGCCACTCAACAACAATTCGGCGCCATCTGCCGCAAGCAGATTGCGGATCTTGACGAAGGCGGCAGCAGCGGCAGTGTCCATGCCGCTCACCCGACGGAAATCGAGGACGGCGAAACGCAGTTTCGGGCGGTCGGTATCCTTCAGGCGGCTGCGCACAATTGCCACCACCTGTTCGGCAGTGCCGAAAAACAGAAATTCCTGGAGTTCGAGAACTTGGACCTGATCGCCTTCGGCCTCTAGGCGTTCGCTTTCGACGAGCGGACGATCGATGCTGCTGCGGCGGATGCGGAGTGATGTGTCGCTTCGGATCACCGAGAGGCGGGCATAGTTATAGACGAAAGAGAGGATGGCGAGACCAAGCCCCATCATCATCCCGGTCAGGAAGCCGAAAGCGAGCATGCCAGCGGGGATGGTCAGCACCACCAGCCACTCATTGCGCGGCAGTTGGCGGCGGGCGCCCCAGAGCCATTCCTCGGCCATGTCATAACCAAGTGTGATCATCAGACCGGCGGCAACGAAGGTCGGCATGGCACCGGCAAGCTGTCCGGCAAACGGCAACATCAGCACCAGAACCAGCGTGGTGGCAAAGCCCGGCAGGCGGCTCGCGCCGCCCATCCGGGTTGCGAGCAGGGTCATGCTCATGCTGCTGAAGCCCGGCGCGCCGCCGAAGCCACCCGCAAAGAGGTTGGCGAGGCCCGTGGTGCGCAGTTCCGAATCCGCATCGATCTCGCGACGGGTGGCGACCTCCTGGCCGCTCGTGTTGAGGAGGAGCCCGACCATGCTGAGAAGCACGACGGAGGCAATGGCCGGCGCGGCATGGGCCACGGCAGACCAGTCGGCCTGCCACAAGATCGACAAGGGAGACGGCAGTTCCAGCCCCGTCTGGAGCGGCCGCGCCGGCAGCCAGTGGAAGGCGCGTGCGGCCTCCGGATCGATGCCAAGCACGGATAGAAGCCCATAGAACAGCAGGGCTGCGGCGATCATGATGCCCGGTGCGATCAGCGGGCTGGAGGATCGCCTGAGCGAGAAGTTCAGGATGAAGGCGAAGATCAGCGCGATATGCAGATTGGCGAAGGCCTGACGACCGTCCACCGTGGCAAACATGTCTGATATCACCTGGGCTCCGAGCAGCATGTTCACCGCCCCCTGGATCATCAGGCAGCCGGAGCCGGCGAGAAATCCAGCGATGACCGAGAAGGGCATGAAGCGCACCAGCCGGCCAAAGCCGAAGGCGCCCGAGACCACAAAAACGAGACCGGTTGCGACGGCGCTCGTGCCGAGGATGGCAAAGGCGGTCATGATGCGGACCTCATCCGGCGCGTCCAGCAGCGTCGGAGAGGCGAGTGCCGCGGCAATTGCGGCGGCAAGGATCGCGACATTCGGCTTTCGAACCTGGCCGATGCTGGCCGGGTAGCGGCTGCCGATGGTAATCACGAGGGTGAGCAGGATGCTGGACATGAGGATGGCGCCCACCCCCATGCCGAAACCGGCGGAGACCGAGCCGGTAAAGATGAGAGCGGCAAAGGCGATGCTGGTCCCCAGACCGTCAATGCCGGCGATCACCGCAAAGAGCAGTGGCGCGAGGAGCGCGGTGACCGTTGCCGGGCGCAGACGACCGGAGGACACTGTATGTGTGCCACCCGGCAGTGCAGCCGGTTGTGGCGATAGGGGGGTGTCCTGCAGGCTCACGGTCCGTCCGATCCTGTCACTCGTGCAGTGCCTGGACCACCCGGTTGGCGATCGTCAGGCGTTCGGCAAGTGTGGTGGCGCAGAGGCGGTGGACGAGAAGGGCCAGTTCCGGATCTGACTGTTCGAGGTAGCGCAATTGCCGGCGGGAAAGGCGGTAGACGGTCGAGGGCACTTCGGCCACCACGTCTGCCGTGCGCGGACCGCCACGGTAGATGGCAATCTCCCCCAACACCACGCCCGGTTTGACCGTGCGAAGACGCAGGCGTTTGCCGTTTCCGAGGACTGCCTCGACCTTGGCGCGGCCGGTCCAGAGCAGGAAGAGATCGTCGCCGGCCTCGCCTGCCCGGATGAAGCGATCACCGGGCTGGAGGCGTATTTCCTGCATGGAGGCGACGAGATCTTTAAGCCGCATGCTCGGGCCGATCGTCTGCGCCAGATAATCCTCGACATCCTGCCAGGTTTCCTCGCGGCTGATCGCGCTTAGCAGGCGGTCCTCGCAGCGCTCCAGCGCATGGTCGAGGTCGCGTTCTCGCCCGACGGAAGGGTCGGCGGAAAAATCGATGCCGTTTCTCGCCAGGGCCTGCTCGATATCCGGTGACAGACTGCTGAAGATCAGTTCCACCTCACTTCCTGCGAGCAGGTTACGGATCTTGACGAAGGTGGCGGCAGCGGCGGCATCCATGCCGCTCACGCGGCGGAAGTCGATGACCACAAAGCGGAGCGACAGGCGGGCTCGATCCAGCAGGCGCTGGCGGATCGCCTCGACCACCTGTTCGGCGGTGCCGAAGAAGAGGAATTCCTGCAGCTCCAGCACCTGGACCTGCTCGCCTTCCAGCTCGATCAGGCTGTTTTCTGCCGGCGGCCGATCGATGCTGCTTTTGCGCTCGCGCAGTGAGGCATTGACGCGGATAACCGAGAGGCGGGCATAATTATAGACGAAGGTGACAATGGAGAGGCCGAGGCCGAGCGCCATGCCGCCCATGAAGCCGAAGGCGGCCATGCCGAGCGGAATGGCGAGCACGACCAGCCACTCCATGCGCGGCAACTGCCGGCGCGTGCGCCACAGCCAGTCGTGGATCAGCTCGACCCCGAGCGCAATCATCAGGCCGGCGGCGACGAAGGTCGGCATGGCACCGGCGAGTTCGCCGGCAAAGGGCAGCATCAGGGCCAGCATCAGGGCGGTCGCGACGCCGACGGAGCGGGCCTTCGCCCCCATGCGATTGGCGAGCAGGGTCATGGAAAGCCCGGTGAACCCGGGGGCGCCACCAAAGCCGCCGGCAACCAGGTTGGCCATACCGGTGGTGCGCAGTTCCGCATCCGCATCGATCTCCTGGCGGGTGGCGACTTCCAGCCCGCTGGTATTGAGCAGGAGGCCGACCATGCCGAGAAGGGCGACAGAGATGATTGCGGGCAAGGCCTGCAGGACGACCGCCCAATCCGCCGTCATGACGACGTGAGCCGGTTGCGGCAGGGCAAAGCCGTCACCGGGCGGCAGGGCGGGCAACCATTGCATGGCGCGCGCCTGGTCGCTGTCGACGCCGATGACGGCCAGCATGGCATAGAACAGCAGACCACCACCGAGCAGGACCAGCGGCATGGTGAGCGGGCTTGTCGAGCGGCGCAGCGCAAAGACCATCACCACCGCAAAAACGACTGATACATAGAGATTGGCGAGCGCCTGCTGGCCGTCGGGTCGGACCAGAAGGTCGACGATGGCGCGGTCACCGACGACCATCATCACGGCACCCTGGATCAAGAGCCAGCCGGAGCCGGCGAGAAAACCCGCGACCACCGGATAGGGCATGAAACGCACGAGCCGGCCGAAGCGGCAGAGGCCGAAGATCCAGAAGACGAGGCCGGTGACGACGGCACTTGAGCCGAGAATGGCAAATGCCGTGGCGACCTTGACCTCTTGCGGGGCGAATTCCAGATGGGCAGCGCTCGCCGCAATCGCCGTGGCCAAGATGGCGATGCTCGCTTCCTGCACCTGACCGATGCTGGAGGGATAGCGGCTGCGGAGCGCAATCCAGAGCGCCATCACGATGCTCGACAGGAGGATGACCCCGACGCCCATGCCGAAGCCGGCCGCGAGGGGCCCCGCGAAGATCAGCGCGGCAAAGGCGATGCTGGTGCCGAGGCCATCAATGCCGGCAATGACCGCGAAGAGCACGGGCGCCATGAAGGGCGCAGATATGCCCGGGACCGGGAAACGCCATCCCTGCCGCTGTGGGACGGCAGCGATCGCGCTTTTGCGATCCGGGATGGGGGTCGGATTGTGGAGGTTCACGGCTTTTCCTGCTGCTGAAAGGCATTCGCGGCCGGACATCGAAGTCCGATCGGACGAGTGGTAGACCCGGCAGCAGTGGCGGGCAACGCGACGAGCCGGATCGGCCCAAACTTGGCCGCAGACGTCAGCAGATAGGCGGACGGGAACCGGGAAAACCCATGTCTTTCAAAGGATCAAGCCGTATGCTGGGACCGAAGGGCTACTTCCGCTTGGCCTGTAGGACGGCCGTGCCGAGACGCTCGACGGCGCGGCGGAGATTCTCGTTCTCGATGCCGTCCATCATCGCCTCCAGCCGCTTTGCCTTTTCGCCTTCCAGCTTGCGGATGCGCGGTCTGACGCTTGCGGTCGAAACCGGTTTCTGGACGATACGGACCTGGCCGATGGCGGGATAGCCGAAGAAGCCATTGATGCGAGCAATCAACTCGCCCTGGGCATGGGAGAGGAAGAGCGCGCGGGCACCCTCGCAGGCAATCGTCAACACGCCGGGGCGGTGGCCGCCATCCTCGGGCAGGTCCGAGCGGCGCGGCCAGGCGATCTTTTCCGGCCGGGTGCAATCGGCAAAGTTTTCGCCGACGATATCTTCCCAGGAGCCGAGCAGTGCCGTGTTGATGCCGGCACGGCGCGCCAGCACGGGATCGACGATCCCGTTGGCGATGTCGGCAATCTGGTTTGCGCCCTTGAAGGTGGCCATTGCGTCTGGGGATCCTTCACATCGGCCCTTGAACGGGCGACTGCTTTGGCCAGATATAGGCCATCTCGCCCTCTTTTCGCAAATGACCGATTTGACGCTCCCCAGCAAAGCCCTGACACGACCGACGGCGCCCGCACTGCTTGCCTGGTATGACCGGCATCACCGCGAGTTGCCCTGGCGGATTTCGCCCTCAGCGGCGAAGCGCGGCGTGACGCCGGATCCCTATTACATCTGGATGTCCGAAGTGATGCTGCAGCAGACGACGGTTGCGGCAGTGAAGGCTTATTTCGCCAAGTTCATCGCCCGCTGGCCAACGGTCAAGGATCTGGCCGATGCGCCGAACGAGGACGTCATGGCCGCCTGGGCGGGGCTCGGCTATTATGCCCGCGCCCGTAACCTGAAGAAATGTGCGGAGGCCGTGGCCTTCCAGCATGGCGGTGTCTTTCCCGATACCGAAGAGGGTTTGCGCGCGCTTCCCGGCATTGGCGACTATACCTCGGCAGCGGTTGCGGCGATCGCCTTCAACCGGCCATCGGCTGTCATGGACGGGAATGTGGAGCGGGTGATCTCGCGGCTCTTTGCGATCGAGGCGCCGCTTCCGGGATCGAAACCGCAGATGAAGGCAAAGGTGGCGGAACTCACGCCGACCGATCGGCCGGGGGACTTTGCCCAGGCGATGATGGATCTGGGCGCTACGATCTGCACGCCCAAGCGGCCGGCCTGTGCGCTCTGTCCGTTCAACGATGCCTGTCTGGCGCTCGCCACCGACGAGCCTGAGCGTTTCCCGGTCAAGGCCGCCAAGAAGGCGAAGCCCGTGCGGCTCGGGGCCGCCTTCATCGCGGTGGATCGCGACGGACGGCTTCTGTTGCGCAAGCGCGTGGAGAGCGGGCTCCTGGGCGGCATGACCGAGGTGCCGACAACGGACTGGACCTCGCGACAGGACGGAGAGACGGGGACAGAGGCAGCGCCCTTCCCGGCCAACTGGCAGGCGGCGGGCAGCATCTCCCATGTCTTCACGCATTTCGAACTGCGGCTCTCGATCTTCCGAGTCGGGCCGATCGACCGTCCATCTGTTAATCACGGTTTCTGGGTGCCGGTCACCGAACTTGATGGGGAAGCGCTGCCAACTGTCATGAAGAAGGCAATTACGGCCGCTATTCCAACCGCCTTTCCAACTCCTAAGGGCTAAGACATGACCGAAATCCGCCATATCGTCTTCGACATCGGCAAAGTGCTCATCCACTACGATCCGAACCTGCCTTTCTCGCGGATCATCCCGGACGCCGACGAGCGGGCGGATTTCTTCGCGCGGGTCTGCACCCATGACTGGAACATCGAGCAGGACCGCGGGCGCAGTTGGGCCGATGCAGAAGCGCTGCTGATCAACCAGTTTCCGGAACGGGAAGAGCATATCCGCGCCTTCCGGAAATACTGGGCCGAGATGGTGCCTCACGCCTATGACGACAGCGTTGCCATCATGACCGGCCTGATCGATGCGGGTCGGGACGTGACCATGCTCACCAACTTTGCAGCCGACACCTTCACCGAGGCGCGGAAGATGTATCCGTTCCTCAACCTGCCGCGCGGCGTCACGGTTTCGGGCGAAGTCGGGCTGATCAAGCCTGATGTGGCGATCTACAAGCGGCATGTCGCGGATTTCGGCCTGTCGCCCGAGCATTCCGTCTTTATCGATGACAGTCTGCCCAATGTCGAAGGCGCGCGCGCTGCCGGCTGGCATGCGGTGCATTTTACGGGGGCGGAAAAGCTGAAGGCGGATCTGCAGGGGCTGGGTGTCAGCGTTTAATCATCCGCACGAAGGCGCATCGGGCGGCGGCTGAGGCGGCCGCTCCTTTGCTTCAGCCGGGTCGTTCGACCAATTCCACGCGGCGGTTCATGGCGCGACCCGGCTCGGTCTGGTTGCTGGCGCGCGGTGCCAGCATGCCCATTCCGGCAGCGGCGAGGCGTTCTTTCGAGATGCCCGCCGACACCAGGGCGGCCATGACCGCTTCAGCCCGCTCTTGTGACAGCGACAGGTTCGTCTCGGCATCCCCGATCCAATCGGTATGGCCGACGATATAGACCTTCAGCCCCGGGTTCGAGGTCAGGAGCTTTGTCATCTCGGCGATCGCCGGTGCGGCGTCGGGCGACAGGTTGGCGGTGCCGAAGTCGAAATAGACATTGTCGAGGGCTATATGCCCCTCGTCCGAGATCCCCTTGGCCATGGCTGCGGCATCGATCATGCGGGTTTCGAGTGCGGAAGACGTGACGAAATCCAGATGGACAGCCGTGCGTTCTGATGCATTTTCCGCAAGTGGTGCTTTCTGGTTCTGCGCAACGTAGAGCGCTAGATGGCGCGTACCATCCGCCGAAACGGCTGCCATGTAATGCTCGCCATCCTTGATATAGAGCGCGAACTCCGAGGCAGTCCCCAGATTGCGTAGCCTCCGATTTGCCGGATAGATGACCACCTTGCCCAAGAGGGCATTGTTGCTGCCGCAGGCTCGGCCGGCACATTCGAACAGGGGCGAAAAACCGGCGCCTATCAATGATGTGCGATAGTTGAGAAAGACGTCGGCAGCACTTGCGCCTTCCGGAGCGACATAGAGGCGACGCTGCAACTGACCTTCGACTGCCTTGAGTTCGGAGGGGGCCCGACCCTTCATCGGGCCGACTGGCAGATCAAAGCGCACAAAGCCGGCGTCTTCCGCGCCGTAGAGGCAGGCACCTTCGTAGACGGCCATGTCCTCAAGCGGGGCAAAGCCGTCCAAGGTCGGACAGGTTTCCGCAGACGCATTATGCGCCAATCTCAGAAGCGCGAATACAAGAATGGCGAGGAATTTCCTGGAAAGCCGGACCATGCTGCACCTCTGACCGGGCAATCCCCCAATGGCCTGCCGCCCGGCCGGATGGTGGCGTGTGCACAACGCCTGATCAAGTGTTTCCTATCACTCGGCATGCGTTTCCGGCATGCAGAACACGATCCAGGACAAAATGGGAAGATGGAGGGGGTCGGGAAACACCAGGCTCTGGGCGTAACGGCCTGAGAGTGAGGCGCTGGCGCGGGTGGAGTTGGCGGACCCCTGCCCGCGCCAGATCGATCTCAAGAGATCGAATTCAGCCCGATTAAAAGCTTCGACTTGCACGAAGCTGATCACAAGTATGTGATGTTATTCTAATATTTTTATTGTGGTACTCCACCGGCGCGCGGAGACGCGCCGGCTGCTCGCTGTGTGAAACTGCTTATTCCAGGCCGCCCATGCGGCTGCGGATGACCGCGCGCAAGTCGTCGATCGGCTTCAGGGCGCCCTTCTCTTCGACATGCCAGAAGGTCCAGCCGTTGCAGGCATCCATACCCTGGACGCGGGCGCCGACGCGGTGGATGGAGCCGGCCTCGCCGTTTGCCGTCAGCGTGCCGTCGGCGCGGATGATGG
This sequence comes from Allorhizobium sp. nf9_anc, assembly GCF_056323085.1. Taxonomy (NCBI): domain Bacteria; kingdom Pseudomonadati; phylum Pseudomonadota; class Alphaproteobacteria; order Hyphomicrobiales; family Rhizobiaceae; genus Allorhizobium; species Allorhizobium sp. nf9_anc. The sequence continues at coordinate 2,698,064 of NZ_CM150481.1, forward strand.
CGGAGTGGCGGCGCTTGGCATCGGTCAGGACCTGGCCGGGCTTCACGAGACCGGCTTCCAGCAGAACATTGAAGGCGACGCGGGGCTCGGCCTTCTTGCCGGTGAGGACGGTCAGCTCGACCTTGCCCAAAGGCTCAACGGCGGCGATGCGGGCCGAGGCTGCATCGATATAATCCTGCTCGCGTTCGATGCCGACGAAATGACGGCCGAGACGCTTGGCGACTGCCCCTGTCGTGCCGGAGCCGAAGAAGGGGTCGAGCACGATGTCTCCGGGCTTGGTGGAGGCCATGATAACGCGGGCCAGCAGAGCTTCCGGCTTCTGGGTCGGATGGACCTTCTTGCCGTCGTCGCCCTTCAGGCGCTCACCGCCCGAGCAGATCGGGAAGAGCCAGTCCGAGCGCATCTGCACGTCGTCGTTGGAGGCCTTCATCGCATCGTAGTTGAAGGTGTAGCCCTTGGCCTTCGGATCGGGCGAGGCCCAGATCATGGTTTCATGGGCGTTCTGGAAACGGCGGCCCTTAAAGTTCGGCATCGGGTTGGTCTTGCGCCAGACGATGTCGTTGAGGATCCAGAAGTTAAGATCCTGCAGCGTCGCGCCAACGCGGAAAATGTTGTGATAGGAACCGATCACCCAGATCGTGCCCGTCGGCTTCAATACGCGGCGGCAGGCCAAGAGCCAGGCGCGGGTGAAGGCGTCATAGGCTTCGAACGAGGCGAACTGGTCCCATTCGTCATCGCAGGCATCGACGAGCGACTGGTCGGGACGATGCAGGGCGCCGCCGAGCTGAAGATTGTACGGCGGATCGGCGAAGATGACGTCGACGGATTTGTCGGGAAGGGCTTCGAGGGCGGAAACGCAATCGCCCTTGATGATGCTGTCGACCCAGGCGAGCGGGTCGGACGAACGGCGGAGTTCGGCAATCGGAAATACAGAAGCCATCGGATACTCACTCTTACGCTGACGCAGCACGGGATGTGAGGCTTATGGTTACCGAACTTGGTTACCGAAGGGTGAAGAGGGGCTGAGAATTTATGTGGGGGTGGGATGTGGGGCGGCATTTTGCGGAGGCGGAAACTGCAACACTCACGGCAGCTAGGTTAAGAGCTGCAGTAAGATCGATGGATTGCTCAGCAACATACCTACGATCAAGCCAGCCGCACCGAGGCCGATGGCGCCTGCAAGGCCGTGCGTCTGCAAACCTATGTAGGCTCCCACAGCGCAGGCAGTTAGCATAACCGTTGATGTCCAGATGATGCCTAGAAAATGCAGCCAACGAGATTTTGAAGGCTCTGTCTGTTCTGTCATCAGCTTGTCCAAGACCTCTCAATCTCAACCTAGAGCATACGCGCAAGCGCTGACACTGAAATTTATGGTCAGCCGCCTCCATTGTTAGATAGGAACTGGGGCCGAACTTGCCTTCCCCCACCGGGTATTATATGTTGGTACAAGCAAGGAGAAGCGCTTATGTCCCGCAATACGTCCGTGACGCTCGGTGACCATTTTACCAGCTTCATCAACGAGCAGGTGGAGACCGGACGTTACGGCTCCGCGAGCGAGGTCATGCGGGCAGGACTTCGGCTGCTCGAAGAACACGAGGCCAAGGTCAAGGCGCTGCAGGATGCCTTGATTGAAGGCGAACAGTCCGGCGAGCCTCGACCCTTTGATTTTGAGGCCTTCAAGGCGCGCAAGCGAGCTGAGTTCAAAGGCAAATGAAGGCGCTCGCGCTTTCGCCAGCCGCAGAAGCCGATATTGACCAGATCTGGGACTATACAGCCGAGATATGGGGCGCGGACCAAGCCGACGCCTATACGGATAAGATCCGCACAGCCTGTGTCCGGCTTGCCTCAGGCGTCTTACGAGGTCGCCCGGTGGATGTTCGTGCAGGCTATCTGAAACAGTCCGTCGGATCGCATGTGATCTATTTTCGGGACAAGAAGGACAGAATTGAAGTCCTTCGTATCCTGCATCAGAAGCAGGATGTCAGCCGAAACCTGCTGAACTAAGAATTTCCCCCTCATCTCGGCGCAATAAGTTGCACCTGAACGCTGCGCGCCACCTTCTCCCCGCTGGGGAGAAAAGGACCGCTACCGCCCCGCATCCCAGGCCTTCACCACCGCCTTCTTGGCCTGCGCCCGCCATACGCGGGTGAGGTTTTCCCGCGCCCATTCGATATCGAGCCGATCCGGGCGGGCGAGCACCAGCCGATGGGGCCGGTGGTGGTCGGTGGTGAAGAAGGTGTCGGGGTCCATCTCGATCAGGTGGTCGCGCTCCTCGAAGGGGACCTTGAAGACCGGGCAGTCGTGGATCGGGTTCCAGAAGAGCATAGCCTTGCCGTTGACCTTGAAGGACACGGCTCCCCAGGAGGTGGTTTCCTCCGTTGTCGGCAGAGCGAGGATGATCTGGCGCAGCACATCAAGGGTGATCATGGCGGGAGCCTCCGGGCGAGTAATCTGCCAGAGGTTGCGGGACCTGTCATCTTCTGGGCAGCCGCCCCTTGTCCGACGCTGCCCGTCCCCTCTCACCGCCAAGCTGGGCTAATAAGTGCCCTTGCCGACCTCAGGGCGCGACGCGCACGCCAGCATAACCTCCATCCGCGACATGATCGCATAGGCCCGCCCATTCGCAGCCGGAACAGGCGGTGCGGATCTCGCCGGTGGCGAAGGTCTTCCGGAGGCGGGCGAGCAGTGCGACTGATGGCGTGAGGCGGGTGCCTGGCGGAAGCGGGCTGCCGAGGAGACGGGCGACGGCGTCTGCTGCTGCCCGGTCCCGCTCGACAACGCCTGGCCCGTAGCAATGGGCCTCCGGATCTGCGGTGAGCGGGCCGCAGATGTCGTCCGGCCCCGCCACCAGCTCGATCTCCTCGCCGGCCGAAAGACGGGCGGCAATCGCCTCGTAATTCTCGACGAAGGCGGGAGAATAGCCCTTGCCGACATAGGTCAGCATGCAGAGCAGGTGGTGGGCGCGGAGCCGGACGGTCATGCGTGTTTCAGTCGGTTATCACAAACTCAGAGGTCGAGCGGCTGTGTGTTGCGGCGAGCAAGCGCCATCAGCAGGGCGGCGGCGAGTGCGGATTTCAGCACGGCACCCAGGATGAAGGGTGTGACGCCGAGAGCCAACCCCTTTTCGGCACCGATGAGATAGCCGAGCCAGGCGCCGCCGATCGCAAGGCAAAGGATGTTGCCGGAGAGATGGGCGAGGAAGCTCTTGATCACATGGCTGCCCGTCCAGCCCTTGTTCGCGAGATAACCGGCAAGTGCAGCGATCATCGGGAAGGCTGCGAGGTAACCGGCCGTCGGGCCGACAAAAGGCGCGAGACCGCCGCTGCCACCGGCCAGAACCGGCAGGCCCATCATGGCTTCCCCCAACCAGGCCAGCACGGTCAGCGCGCCGAGGCGCCAGCCATAGAGTACGCCGATCATGGTGATGGCGAGGGTCTGCAGGGTGATCGGCACCGGCACCATGGGCACCGATATCTGCGAGGCGAGTGCGAGCACACCTGTCCCGAAGAGGAGAAGCGCGGCCTGCATGGGCAGTGATCGGCCTGAGATGCCGAGCGGATCGAAACCGCGGACGGCGGGCGCGAGGATGGTCGTCATGGGCAATCTCCATTTTATAGATAATCTGAAGTGACGGAGAGTCTTTTATCTATGGAATCAGGTGCTGCCAAGGCGGCAGGGGGAGGGATCTTGAGGGAAAATTGTTAAATTAGGGATCAGATTTGCCGATCGCAGCGCGATCTGGCATCAGCCATTCAAGTTTATCTATAATTTTTCGCTGGGGAATGGACCTTCCCGCTCACCCTTCCCTATCCCCGGGCGAGAGGGTGCCGGCATGCGAATGAGGGCCGAAAGCTGCAAGCGCGACACCCATCTCCCCCTTGGTGGGGGAGAAAGCGATTTCGATGAATTAGGCGAGCGCAAGCCGCCTAAACATCAGAAATCGCAAGTGAGGGGGTCGGTTATGTCGTGCCCGCTGCACCGATCCCCTCACCAGCAAAATCTGAAGTTTAGGTGGCTTCCGCTCACCTAAACCTTCGATTTTGCAACCTCTCCCACAAGGGGAGAGGTGGGAACTGGGCTACCCGTCCTTCGCCCAGATGGGCAAGGCCGAAAGCCTCACCCCCACCCACCGCTTTGCGGCGACCTCCCCCTCAAGGGGAGGTGCGTCTCGGCGTCCCGGCTCGGCGAGGCTCACCCGACGATGGCGAAGCCTTCGGTCTCTGCGCGGCCCGGAACCGGCATGGGCGCGCGGCCGATCCATTGGACGTGGCGCTCCAGGATGCGGGCGGCTTCCGCAGCATCGCCGGATTTCAGCGCTTCGAGGATGGCACGGTGATCATGGTCGGTGCGGGCTTCCCAGGTGGCACGCCAGGCGACGAAGAGGAAGCGGGCGGAGACTGCATGCAGGTCGTCGATGACGGAGAGAAGGCGCGGCATGCCGCAGGTGGAGACAATCAGGCGGTGGAAGCGGCGGTTGGCTTCCTCCCAGGTGCGAACATCCTTGGCGTTGTCGGCATCAGCCGCGGCCTGTTCGGCAGCGGCCAGCACATCGACCGTGAGGTTCGGGGCAGCGTGGCGCAGCGCCAGAACCTCGAGGGCGGCGCGCATCTCGGCCACTTCGCGCACCTGTTTCAGGTCGAAGCTTGCGACACGCACGCCGCGACGGGGAATGCTGACGACGAGGCCTTGCGCTTCCAGCCGCCGGAAAGCCTCGCGCACGGGCACATGGCTCGCGCCGAATTCCTCGGCGATATGATCCTGGGCAAGGCGCGAACCGGGCACGAGTTCGCCATGGATGATACGCTCCGCCAGCGCACGGCTGATGCGGCTCGCAATCGTATCCTCCGGAGAATCTTCGGGCTTTTTCGGCATGGGTTCCTGCATAGTCAGCGGCTGCCGGCTTGTCGAGGGAGAGGCGGAATGCGCGTCAGTCGAGCGCCCGCAAGATCGCCTGCCAATCCTGCCGACCGCCGAGAATGCGCAAGATGGTCACCTGCCCTTCGAGATCGAGATAAACGATCAGATGGCTTCGAAAGGGATAAATCCGCACTGGCGGCGTGAACTCGAGACGCTGGCGATGCAGCGCGGGAGACTGGGCTACTCGCTCGAAGGCCAGGACGAGTTCGTCGAGATAGTGATCAGCCCGGTCGGGGGACCAGGTTTCAGCGCCATAGGCCCAGACGCTTTCCAGGTCGCGCAGGGCTTCAGGCGCGATCGTATAACCGCGACTAGCGGGCGCCATGGCTCTCGCGCATCCGCCGCTTGAAGGCTTCGGGATCGAAAGTTTCCGGCGGACCGCTTTCGATCCCCTTGGTGATGGCAGCCTGAAGCTGATCAAAGGCTGCAAGGCGCTCCTGGTCCTTGCGAATGAGGTCGCGAATGTAGTCGCTGGCATTGCCGTAGCGACCGCTCTCGGCCTGGCGCTCGACCCAGGCCTTCATCGGATCGGGAAGGGATACGTTCATCGTTGCCATGGTCTGCCTCCAGTCATGCGACCAAGATGGCGGCAATGGCAAAGTTTGTCAAAGCCTTCCCCTCACCATGCCTTGCGCGACTATCCTCCGGCGCCTCGGCGCGATCGTCGAGGCCGTAGTCGCGCAGGACATCGGCGACGCGGAGGCGATAGGCGGCGAAGACGCCGCCGCGCCCAGCGGCCTGGGCGGCGCGGTGTTCTTCCGTTTCGCGCCAGCGGCGGACGGCCTCCTCGTCGCGCCAGAAGGAGAGCGACAGGAGCTTGCCGCGGGTCGTCAGGCTTTCGAAGCGCTCGACGGAGAGAAAGCCGTCCATCGTTTCCAGATGGGTGCGCAGTTCTCCGGCCAAATCGAGATAGCGGTGGCGCTCGCCGATGAAGGGGATCACCTCGAAGATGACGGCGATCATGGCTGGACCTTCAGGGACGCCGGGCTGGAGACGTTCTTCAGGAAGAGCCGGTCTTCCTCCAGGATGAAGCGGGCGTTTTTGGCAAAGTCGTAATTGGCCTTGCCGAGCGGATCGGCGGCGAGCCGTGCGCGGTAGGCTTCATAAGCTGCCAGGTTTTCGATGTTGTAGATGCCATAGGCCGTGGTCGCAGACCCCTCATGCGGGGCAAAATAGCCGATGAGATCGGCGCCGCAGCGGGGGATCGCTTCGCCCCAATTGCGGGCATAGGTGGCGAAGTCGTCGCGGCCGAAGGGGTCGATGCGATAACGGATGATGCAGGTAATCATGGAGGGCTCCTCGTGGTTGACGAGGTGGGTCTTGCCACGGCGCCGAGAGCTGATGCTTCGATCGCGGTCGAAGTCTCGCCGGTGTTTTCCATGCTTTCATAGTTCGACCGGGATCGAAGCATTGGCTACACTGGTCCTGCAGAATGCTGTCACCTCAAGGAGACGAACATGGCGGAAGGACCTGATATCGCGCGGATTGCCTCGTTGATCGGCGATCCTGCGCGCTCGAACATGCTGCTGGCACTGCTTGGCGGGCAGGCGCTGACGGCGACGGAGCTTGCGGGGGCAGCGGGCGTGACACTTCAAACTGCGAGCTCGCATCTGTCGAAGCTCGAAGAGGGTGGTCTTTTATCCCAGCGCAAGCAGGGGCGGCATCGTTATTTCGCGCTGGCCGACGGCCATGTCGGGGCGATGATCGAGAGCCTGATGAGCTTTTCGGCCACGCGCGGCCATCTGCGCCATCGTGCGGGCCCGAAAGAGCCAGAGCTGCGCAAGGCGCGGATCTGCTACGACCATCTGGCCGGGGACTATGGCGTGCGCATGCTGGACAGCCTGATCGCACAAGGGGCGATCCGCGCCGAGGACGAGGCGCTGACGCTGACGGGCGACGGTGAGGTCCTGTTGCGGGGTCAGGGGCTCGATATCGGCAGCCTTCGAGCCAAACGGCGGCCGCTGTGTCGGGCGTGTCTCGACTGGAGCGAAAGGCGCACGCATCTGGCCGGCGCTCTCGGTGCGGCACTTCTCTCGCATTTTTTGGAGCGGGGCCATGCGAGGCGGGCGGAGGAGAGCCGGATCATCCGGTTTTCGCCTGATGGCGAGCGGCGGTTTCTGGCGATGTTTCCGGCAGCGGACTGAACGGGGAACTACGCGCGCATCGGCGTGGGAGGGGGCATTGCTGCCCCCTGCCCTTGTCATTCAGATGTCTTCGATGAATTCGACTTCGCCACTGGCGATGTCATAGACCGCTGCCACGACGCGGACCGCGCCCGAGGTCACGAGTTCGCTGACGATATGGCTTTCATCGGCGATGCGACGAGCGCCGGAGATTGCGTTCAGACGGACAGTCTCGGCGACGAGCCCCTCCCCCTTGTCCTTGGCGGAAAGCACGACGGGGAGGATCGGCTGGACCATCTTGCCGATCGAGCCACCGGGCACTGCACCCTTGGTGACTTCATCGCAGGCGGCGGTGACGGCACCGCATTTGCTGTGGCCCATGACGACGACCAGCGGCGACTTCAGATGTTCGGTTCCGTATTCGATCGTGCCGAGCGCACCGGTGTCGAGCACGTTGCCAGCATTGCGGATGACGAAGAGTTCGCCGAGGGTCGAGCCGCCGAAGACCAGTTCAGGGCTGACGCGACTGTCGGAACAGGTGAGGATGGTCGCCCAGGGATGCTGGCCGCCAGCCAGTTCGCCGCGGACCGAAACAAGATTGGAGGCGCAGGCCTCCGCGTCCTCGACGAAACGCCGGTTGCCTTGCTTCAACCGCGCGAGCGCGTCTGCCGGCGTCGTCACCGGAGAGGTGGCGGGCGCTGTCGTGGCGGCGCGCGCGGGCGCACTGCCGATGAGGGCGGCGGTGGTCAGGCCGACGCCGGCGAGCTTGAAGAGGTTGCGACGGTTAAGGCCTTGCGTTTCGCATTCCTGGCACATGCTGGATGTCCTGTTGATGATGGGGTGGCCGGACGGCCGAGGGCAAACTCGCTCGCCGATCCCGGCGAAATTGTGATATGTCAATATTATGATCTATAATTAATGTTTTGCGCCGCAGAGGTTGCGGGAATGCGTTTCCATTGCATCCAGAAGGCGCTTTTAAAACAAACCTACCGTATGGTATGTTTATTCTCGATCGTAACCCAAGGATGTGTTTATCATGAGCCCCGCCCTCACCGCCTATGGCGCGCTTGCCGCCGCGATCGTACTGGAAGTCATTGGTACGACGCTTTTGCAGAAGTCGGCGCAATTCACCAAGCTCCTGCCGACGGCCGGCATGGTGATGTTCTACGTGGCCTCCTTCTATCTGCTGTCCCAGGCGCTGAAGGGCATGCCGCTCGGCATCGCCTATGCCATGTGGGGCGGGCTCGGCATCGTTTTGACCGCTCTCATCAGCGTCTTCTATCTCAAGCAGAGCCTCGACCTCGCAGCCTTGGCCGGCATCGCCCTGATCGTCACGGGCGTGATCGTGATGAACACGCTGTCGAGCACGGTGTCGCACTGATGGCGGCTTCCCCTCCGCCGGCCGACGGAACCTTGTCTGCCCATCACCGCAAGAAGCAGCCGGAGCAGGTGCGACGGGCGCTGCTCGATTGCGCCGCCCAGATCGCGGCGGAAGACGGGGCAGCCGCGATCACCATCCAGGCGGTGGCGACACGGGCGGGCGTCACCAAGGGCGGCTTGCTGCATCATTTCGACAGCAAGCAGGCGCTCCTGGCGGCCGTCTTCAAGGATCTGCTCGACAAGATGGATCAGGAAATCGACCGGACGCTGGCGGATGATCCGGCCTCGCGCGGACGCTTCACGCGAGCCTATGTGCGCGCCTGCTTCTCCGACCGGCTGCTGGGCGACCGCAGCCTCTGGGGCGCGCTGTCGGTCGCGATCGTCTCGGAGCCTGCGCTGCGCGCGCTGTGGTCGGCCTGGCTCGACCAGCGCATGGCGCGGCATGCCGAAACCGACGGTGATCCGAGGCTCGTTGCCGTGCGGCTTGCCGCCGACGGTGTATGGCTTGCGGACATGATGGAGAAGGACGGCGGCCTGAAGCGCTACCCTCAGGATTTCGAGGCCGTGCTGCTGGCGATGGCTGAGGCTTGAGACCAGGCGGCCCCCGCGACCTTCCGCACGGCAGACCTGCATGACGCGTGATTGTCCTTGCCCTTCCGATCGTGTAGGGAGCGACTTTCCCTGGACCACATGACGGATGTTTCCATGAGCGGCTTCGACCTCACCCTTTTCGATTGCGACGGCGTGCTCGTCGATTCCGAGATCATCGCGGCCAAGGTCGAGTCGAAGCTTTTGACGGAAGCCGGTTACCCGATCTCGGTCGAGGAAATGGGCGAACGCTTTGCCGGCATGACCTGGAAGAACATTCTTCTGACGATCGAGAAGGAAGTCGACATTCCCCTGTCGGCGAGCCTGATCGACAAGTCGGAACAGCTGCTCGACCAGAAACTTGCGCGCGAGGTAAAGGCGATCGAGGGCGTGCAGTATGCGCTGTCCCGGATCACTGGCCCGCGCTGCATCTGCTCCAACTCGTCCTCGCATCGCCTCGACATGATGCTGACCAAGGTCGGGCTCAAGGAATTCTTCGCGCCGCATATCTATTCGGCCAAGGATCTCGGCGCCGACCGCGTCAAGCCGAAGCCAGACATCTTCCTGCATGGCGCGGCACAGTTCAACGTCAGCCCGTCCAAGTGCATCGTGATCGAAGATTCGGTGCATGGCGTGCATGCGGCGCGCGAAGCCGGCATGCGGGTGATCGGCTTTACCGGCGCCTCGCACACCTATCCTTCGCATGCGGACAAGCTGACCGATGCGGGTGCGGAAACGGTCATCGCCCGCATGCAGGACCTGCCGGGCGTGATCGCGGCCATGGCCGAATGGGAAGGCGTTTTCTGAGCCAGACCAGCTCGGTCATTACGTCCTGATCGTCAGGGCGCCTGGCATGATTTCCGCGACGAAGCCGCCGCGGACCGGAGCTTCGCCGTCGACATCGATCGGAAAGCGGGCGGCGTCTCGCGGTCGAACCTCCACCCGACGGCCCTTGTGGAAACTGAGGAGCGGATGGCCGACATGACCGGCCTTATGCAGGCGTCCCAGTAAATTCAGAAGACCGAAGACACTCTCTTCGCGCATGACGGCAATGTCGAACAGGCCGTTGGCGACATCGGCATCCGGCGTTATGTGCATGCCGCCGCCGAACCAGCCGCCATTGGCGATCGCCGTCAGGGCGAGCTTGCCGTGATGCACCCGCATCCCATCGATCAGCACCTCGAAGTCATAGGGCCGGTAGCGCAGGATCGCGAGTGCTGAATGGACGAGGAAGCGCAGCGGGCCGTTGAGTATGCGCATGCGACCCGGCGCGTTCACAGCCTCGACGATCTCGCCGGAAATGCCGACACTGGTGATATTGGCGAAGTAGCGGCGTTGCTCTTGGCCATTGGCATCGTGGCTTGTCAGGAGCCCGGCATCGATGCGGCGCAGAGGCGCGTTGGCGATATGGTCGGCAAGGGCCGCGGGATCAGCCGGAAGCCCGAAGTTGCGGACGAAATCACAGCCCGTGCCGATCGGCAGGAAGGCGAGCGGCATATCGGGGCGCGAGGAGGTCAACACGCCGTCGACGACATCGCTGATCGTGCCATCACCGCCTGCAACCAGCAGGAGATCGTAGGGACCTGCGGCAAGCTCGCGGGCAAGCCTGCGAGCGTCGCCACTGGAGCGGCTCTCGTGGATCTCCATATCGGGAAAATGTCTGCGGAAGGCGGCGGACAACGGCGCCCATTGCTTCCGGCCCAGACGACCGCCCGCAATGGGGTTTCTCACGACTGCAATTTTCAATCAGGTCTCCCCCGGAAGGCACCCCATTTAGGGCACTTCCACGCGCGCAAATGCCGGCTTGCGAATGTTCCCCACGGCAAGCGTCGGGTCGCAAACTAGCATTCGGCGAGGCGCGAGAGCAAGGCGAGGCGGCTCACCCGGACTATGCCTTGCACAGGGTTCGCGAGGCGTTCAGCCCTGCTGCCACCTGTGCGTCGAGGCGATGTGCCGGTTGCTGAGACGTGGCTCGCCGAAGAGCTTCTGGCGCAGCGGTCCCTGGCGATATTCCGTCTTGTAGAGGCCGCGCTCCTGCAGGCGGGGGACGACGAGTTCGATGATGTCGTCAAAGCATTCCGGCACGACCGTGCGGGAGAGGTTGAAGCCGTCGACGCCGGTGTCTTCGACCCAGTCGACCAGCCATTCGACCACCTGGTCAGCCGAGGCGACCAGCGGCGGCTGGCGGCTGCCGAGCACCATCTGCTCGATCAGCTTGCGCTTGGTCCATTGCGGCCCTGCGGCGCGGTCCATGGCCTTGATGTTGGAGGTGATCGCCTCGCTCTTGCCGGTCTCGACAGGCTCGTCCATGTCGAACTTGTCGAAGTCGATGCCCATGGATGCGGCAGCATGGGTGAGTGCTGCCTCGGAGCTGACATAGCGCTTGTAATCCTCGAACTTGTCCTGCGCCTCCTTCTCGGTGCGGCCGGTGACGATGGTGGCGCCGAGGAAGACCTTGATGTCGTCTCCGCTCCGGCCGAAACCTTCAGCCCTCGCCCTGATATCGGTGACGATCTCGCGCACGCCCTCCTTTTTCTGGCCGTTGACGAAGACGCATTCGGCATGGGTGGCGGCGAACTGGCGACCGCGCGGCGAAGAACCGGCCTGGTAAAGCACTGGGGTGCGCTGCCGCGAGGGCTCGCTCAGATGATAGGCATCCACCTGGTATTGCCGTCCATGATGGTGGACGGGGTGGACACGCGACGGGTCAGCATAGACCTGCGCGGCCTTGTCGGCGACCACGGCGGCATCTTCCCAGCTGCCTTCCCAGAGCTTGTAGACCACCTCCATATATTCATCGGCGAGATCGTAGCGATCGTCATGGGCCATCTGGCCATCGAGACCAATCGCGCGGGCCGCGCTGTCGAGATAGCCGGTGACGATGTTCCAGCCCATGCGGCCGCCGGTCAGGTGGTCCAGCGTCGCCATCCGGCGGGCAAACAGGAATGGCTGCTCGTAGGTGAGGTTCGCCGTCACGCCGAAGCCGAGATGGCTTGTGACCGAAGCCATGGCCGGGACGAGCATCATCGGGTCGTTGACCGGCACCTGGACTGCACCACGCAAGGCCGGCGCGGGGCTGCCGCTCAAGACGTCATAGATGCCGACGACATCGGCGAGGAAGATGCCATCGAAGAAGCCGGCTTCCAGGCGCTTGGCATAATCGGTCCAGTAGGCGAGGCTGTTGTATTCCATCGACCGGTCGCGCGGATGCGACCAGAGGCCCTGCTGGATGTGGCCGATGCAGTTCATGTCGAATGCGTTGAAATGGATCTGGCGTGCCACTTGTATTTCATCCCTCTTCCATGGCTCGATAGACTCGATGGCTTGTGGACGCCCCGTCATCTATCTTATGTTCCCGTCCACTATAGAAGACGCACAAGACAGATTTGGCAAGGGCTGAGATGAACGATACGGCAGGTAAGTTCGAGAGCCATGATGAGCATCGCCAGGCGCGGGCCATCGCCGAGCGTGTGCGGCTGGAACGCGATAGCCGCGGCTGGTCGCTGGCGGAGCTATCCGTGCGGTCCGGCGTGTCGAAGGCGATGATCAGCAAGGTGGAGCGCTGCGAGGCAAGCCCGACGGCCACGGTGCTCGGGCGCTTGTCGGGCGCATTCGGCCTGCCGCTTTCAGTGCTGCTGGCGCTTGCCGAACGGGAGGGAGACCAGTTGGCCCGCCATGCGGAACAGCCGGTCTGGACCGATCCGGATACGGGCTATACGCGCCGCACCCTGTCTCCCGCCAATGGCGGCCAGCTTGAGCTTCTGGAGGTTGTGCTGCCGGCTGGAGTCAAGGTGCCCTACCCGGCTTCCGCTTTCAGCTTCCAGCATCAGCAGATCTATGTTCTCGAGGGAAATCTCGACTTCATCGAGGGTACACGCAGCCATCGGCTTTCGACCGGCGACTGCCTGCAGCTCGGCGCGCCCGCTGACTGTGTCTTCATCAATGCCAGCGATCGCGCGATCCGCTATCTGGTGGCGCTGACGCGGCGGGTGTAGGCGCCGATCTTCGGATTCGGCGCCTATCGTTAGGAACTTACTTCTTCTTCGGCTGTTCGAAGCCGATGAACACACGGGTCATGCCGGAGACATTGCCGGGCACGTTGATCGCCTTGGTGTAGACGAACTGGGTCGGCGTGTTCACGTCGGCAAGCGATACCGGATACTGCTCAAGTTCGTTGAAGACTTCCTGGCCGCCATCGGTGACGGTGACGCGGACCGGCAGGTTGATCGTGCCGGCCTTGCCCTGCGGACCGGAGACGAGACGTCCCTGGATGAGCGCGTTGACGGTGAGTGTGGTCTCGGTGCGGGCGCAAGAGCGCGTCGAGTCGGCGAGCGAGGCCTGGAACACGACCTGCTCTGCATCGCCTTCCTTGCCCCGGGCATAGGAGCGATAGACAGCGGTGCCGTCACGGAGCGAAATCTGGGGGCAGAAACCCTGTACGAAAGCCTGTTGGGCCGGCGCTGCGGCGGGCGTCGCGGCAGCCGGTTCAGAGGACGAAAGCCCAAGACCGCCACCGAGGCTGCCGGCATTGCAACCCGAAAGAACCATCATCAGCGAAACGGCGACAACACCGCGCGACACGTTTACAGACACGAGACTTCACCTTCCGCATGCTCGGCCAAAGGCCGAAAAACAGTCAAACTTGAGGCTTTTCAGCGCCCTCGCGGATGGTCTATACCAGCGGCCACGACAAAAATCGATTGGGTAGCCGGCAATTTGCGTCAAATTTCAACCGGTCCTCAACCTCAGGCCTGCGGGCCGGCTCCGGCAAGGCCGCTTGCGATTGCCGGGCTTGCGAAATCTTGGCGAGCGCACTGGCGCAAACGGGCAAACCTCACTATCCGAAACGCCATAGATTTGACGGCGGCTTCGGCTCCGACTTTTTGAACGATAGGGATGAGCGACGTGGAATATATCTCGACCCGCGGCGAGGCTCCGAGCCTCGGCTTTTGTGACGCACTTCTGGCAGGCCTTGCCCGGGACGGCGGGCTCTATGTGCCGCGCGAATGGCCGCAGATGTCGAAAAAGACGATCCGCGGGTTGCGCGGCAAGTCTTATGAAGAGGTCGCCTTCGAAGTCCTGCTTCCCTTTACCAATGGTGAGATCGAGCCGGAGATCTTCCGTGGGATGATCGACGAGGCCTATGCGACCTTCAAGCATCCGGCTGTCGCGCCGCTGGTACAGACCGGGCCGAACGCCTTCGTGCTTGAACTCTTCCATGGCACGACGCTCGCCTTCAAGGACGTGGCGATGCAGCTGCTCGCCCGCCTGATGGACCATGTGCTGGAAAAGCGCGGCGAACGGGCGACCATCGTCGGCGCCACCTCGGGTGATACGGGTGGAGCCGCCATCGACGCCTTTGCTGGCCGCGCCCGCACCGACATCTTCATCCTCTTCCCGCATGGCAAGGTCTCGCCGGTGCAGCAGCGCCAGATGACCTCGTCGAAGGATGCGAACGTGCATGCCATCGCTCTTGAAGGCAATTTCGACGACTGCCAGAACCTGGTGAAGGCCATGTTCAACGACGTCGCCTTCCGCGACCGCGTCAAGCTTTCCGGCGTGAACTCGATCAACTGGGCGCGCATCATGGCGCAGGTGGTCTACTACTTCACGTCTGCCGTCGCGCTCGGCGCACCGGACCGCAAGGTGTCCTTCACCGTGCCGACAGGCAATTTCGGCGACATCTTCGCCGGTTACGTCGCCAAGAAGATGGGCTTGCCGATCGACAAGCTGGTCATTGCCACCAATGACAATGACATCCTGGCGCGCACGATGAAGACAGGCCGCTACGAGATGAAGGGTGTGTCGGCAACCACCTCGCCCTCGATGGATATCCAGATCTCGTCGAACTTCGAACGCCTGCTGTTCGAGGCCTATGGCCGCGATGCATCCGCCATCCGCTCGGCGATGGAAGGGCTCAAGCAGTCCGGCTCTTTCGAGATCAAGCAGGAGGCCTTGAAGTTCATCCGCAAGGATTTTCGCGCTGGCCGCGCGACGCAGAAGGAAGTGGCAAAGACGATCCGGGCCGTGCTCGACGAGACCGGCTATCTGCTTGACCCGCATACCGCCGTCGGCGTGCATGTCGCGAAGAAATTCGAGAAGCCGCAGAGCCCGATGGTGGTGCTCGCGACCGCCCATCCGGCGAAATTCCCGGCGGCAGTAAAATCGGCCTCCGGTATTGACCCCGCGCTTCCGACATGGCTTGCTGATCTGATGGACAGGGAGGAGCGCTTCGAAATCTTGCCCGCGGACCTTAAAGCCGTCGAAAGCTTTGTCGGCGCACATGCCCGTGCGGACAGTTGAGAAGCGCAGAAAGACGGACCATGAATGTTGAGTGCACCCGGCTTGCCTCGGGTTTGACTGTTGTAACCGAGAACATGCCGCATCTGGAAAGCGTGGCTCTCGGCACCTGGATCAAATCCGGATCGCGCAACGAGACGGAGGGCGAGCATGGCATCGCGCATCTGCTCGAGCACATGGCTTTCAAGGGCACGAACAAGCGGACCGCCCGGCAGATTGCCGAGGAAATCGAGAATGTCGGCGGCGAAGTGAACGCCGCGACCTCGACCGAGACCACGTCCTATTACGCCCGCGTGCTGAAGGACAATGTGCCGCTCGCGGTTGATATTCTTGCCGACATCCTGACCGACAGTGTCTTCGACGAAGAGGAACTGGAACGCGAAAAACACGTCATCCTGCAGGAAATCGGCGCTGCCGACGACACGCCTGATGATGTGGTCTTTGATCGCTTCTCCGAAGAGGCCTATCGCGGCCAGACCATCGGGCGCAGCATTCTGGGCACGCCTGAAACGGTGCAGTCCTTCTCCAGCGACCAGATCCGCGCCTATCTCTCGCGCAATTACACGACCGACCGGATGTTCGTGGTTGCGGCCGGCAAGGTCGACCACGACGCCTTCGTCAAGCAGGTCGAGGAGCGCTTCGCCTCACTGCCGACGACCCCATCGGCCACGCCGGTCATGGATGCGGCCCGCTATACGGGCGGCGAGTCACGCGTTGAACGCGACCTCATGGATACTCAGGTCCTGCTCGGCTTCGAGGGCAAGGCCTACCACATGCGCGACTTCTACTGCTCGCAGATCCTGGCCAATATCCTGGGCGGCGGCATGTCGTCGCGTCTCTTCCAGGAAGTGCGCGAGATCCGCGGTCTCTGCTACTCGGTCTATGCTTTCCACTGGGGCTTTTCCGATACCGGCATCTTCGGCATCCATGCCGCGACCGGCGGCGAGAACCTGCCGGAACTGGTGCCTGTTATCATCGACGAGCTGCGCAAGTCTTCCGAGCGCATCGACCAGCAGGAAATCGAGCGCTCGCGGGCGCAGATCCGTGCGCAGCTGTTGATGGGCCAGGAAAGCCCGGCTGCCCGCGCCGGCCAGATCGCCCGGCAGATGATGCTCTATGGCCGCACCATTCCGAACCAGGAGATGATGGAGCGGCTTGCCGGCATCACCACCGAACGCCTGACCGACCTCGCAGGCCGCCTGTTCTTCGACACGGCCCCGACACTCTCGGCGATCGGCCCTGTCGAACACCTGGTTTCGCTTGATGAAATCGCAGGCGCCCTCACCCAACAGCCGGCCGGTATCCGCAAGGCTGTCGGCTGAACGCCGCATCCAATGAACAGGACCGGCGGGATCTTCGCCGGTTGTCGCTCGGGGATTGACCATGACGCGTTCGGTCTTTCGGTTTTTGTCCCGGCAGTCGGACATGCCGGAGCTTCACGGCGACCGGCATATGCTGCGCCTGCCGCGCTTTCGCGATTTCGAGCCATGGCACCAGTTGCGACGGGAGAGCCGCGCCTTCCTGCAGCCGTGGGAACCCCTGTGGCGTCCGGATGAACTCACCGAGCGGGCCTTCCGGCAGCGCGTCCTGCGTAATGAAC
Source organism: Allorhizobium sp. nf9_anc (assembly GCF_056323085.1). NCBI lineage: Bacteria > Pseudomonadati > Pseudomonadota > Alphaproteobacteria > Hyphomicrobiales > Rhizobiaceae > Allorhizobium > Allorhizobium sp. nf9_anc. Next base: position 2,714,972 of record NZ_CM150481.1, read on the forward strand.
AGGAATTTCACTCCGGCATGGCGGTGCCATTCTTCCTCTTCGACAGAGAGGAAAACACCTTGCTGGGCGGGCTTACCATCGGTCTTATCCGGCGCGGTGCGGCGCAAAGCTGCATGATCGGCTACTGGATGGGCGAGCGCCATTCGCGGCAAGGCCACATGTTTGCCGCACTTCAACTGGCTATTCCCTACATCTTCGGGCCACTCGAGTTGCACCGTATCGAGGCAGCCTGTATTCCGGACAACGTCAACAGCCTGAGGCTACTCGAAAAGACGGGATTTGAGCGGGAAGGTCTTTTGCGCGACTATCTTAAAATCAACGGGGAATGGCGCGACCATCTGCTCTACTCCCGGATCGGCGCTCCGAAGGCGCGGAACGGCAAGACGTCCTCATGACACATACCGCAAACCGATTGCGCGCCGTGCCTCGCCTGGCCGCTCTCTGCATGGCTGCGTTCGCAGCGCTTTATGTCGGGCTCGCTGCCTCGGCGGCACTGGCCGTCGAACCCGTGAAGATCGCGCGTGACGACAATGCGCTGGATCTAACGGCGACGACCGAAATTTACACGAACCAGGGTGAGGCCTTCCAGGTTTCCACCGCGGCCGGTGCAGACGGCATCCGCCGACGCATCGAGGTGCGCTCGTCCACCGAAGGGCACCAGGGCGACTGGGCCGTCTTTGCGCTTGCCAACGTCTCGGAAGAGCAGCTCGAGCGCGTGATCGTCGCGCCGCATTTTCGCCTGTCGGGCTCCCGGATGTTCTGGCCGGATCTGGGCTCGCAGCGCATCATGGCGATCACGCCATCGGAAGGCTTTGCGCTCGACCGCGTGCCGAGCCCGGATGCCGACGTGTTCCGCATCACGCTGAACCCCGGCACGGTCATCACCTTCGTCGCCGAACTCGCGACGCCGGAATTGCCGCAGATCTATCTCTGGGAACCGGATGCCTACAAGGACACGGTCAACGCGTTCACGCTCTATCGCGGCATCGTGCTTGGTATTGCCGGCCTGCTCGCGGTGTTCCTAACCATCCTCTTTGTCGTCAAGGGCACGTCCATGCTGCCGGCGGCGGCAGCGCTCGCCTGGGCAGTACTCGCTTATATCTGCGTCGACTTCGGCTTCCTCGAAAAGCTGATCTCGCTCACCGCGTCTGATGTTCGAATATGGCGCGCCGGGGCCGAAGTTGCGCTCGCCTCATCCCTGGTCATCTTCCTCTTCACCTACCTCAATCTCAACCGCTGGCACGTGCATCTCGGCTATGCGACCCTTGCCTGGATGCTGGGTCTGACGGTGCTGTTCGGCGTGGCGATCTTCGACCCTTCGGTCGCAGCCGGTATTGCGCGCGTCTCCTTCGCGCTGACGGGCGTGGTCGGGATCGGCCTCATCATCTATCTCGGCATCAACCGCTATGACCGCGCCGTGCTTCTGGTGCCGACCTGGGCACTGATCCTGGTCTGGCTGTTCGGCGGCTGGATGACGGTTACCGGCCAGCTCGACAACGATATCATCCAGCCGGCGCTCGGCGGCGGGCTGGTTCTGATCGTTCTCCTGATCGGCTTCACGGTCATGCAGCACGCCTTTGCCGGCGGCGCCTATCAGCAGGGCTTGTTCTCCGATCTCGAGCGCCAGTCGCTGGCGCTGACCGGCTCTGGCGACACCGTGTGGGACTGGGATGTAGCGCGCGACCGCGTGGTGACGAGCCCGGATGTTTCCATCAGGCTCGGACTTTCGCCAGGGACGATGCATGGACCTGCGCGCAACTGGCTGCCACGCCTGCATCCCGACGATCGCGACCGTTTCCGCGCCACGCTCGACGTGCTGCTTGAACACCGCAAGGGCCGCCTCAGCCACGAATTCCGCATTCGCGCCGAGGATGGCCACTTCCATTGGCTGAAGATCCGTGCGCGGCCAGTGCTGGGATCGAACGGCGAAGTCATCCGCTGCGTCGGCACGATCATCGACGTGACCGAGCAGAAGAACTCGATCGACCGGCTGCTGGTCGATGCCATGCATGACAACCTGACGGGCCTGCCGAACCGCGAGGTCTTCCTCGACCGGCTGCAGGCGATCCTTTCGCTCGCCTCGACATCCGAGAGCGTGCGCCCGACCGTACTCGCCATCGACATCGACCGCTACAAGCAGGTGAACGACGCGCTCGGCATCGCTGCCGGCGACAATATACTGATCGCGATCACGCGGCGCCTGCGCCGCCTGCTCAAGCCACAGGACACGCTGGCGCGGCTTTCCGGCGATGAGTTCGGCCTGATCCTGGTCTCCGAAAAGGACCCTGCCAAGATCGCCGACTTTGCCGATGCGGTCTCCAAGGCAATCATGGTGCCGCTCAACTTTGCCAATCGCGAGATCAGCCTGACGGCCTCGATCGGCCTTGTTTCCTGGGTGGACCAGCAGGAGAGCGCTGCAAGCCTGCTCGCCGATGCGGAGCTTGCCATGTACCGGGCGAAGCGCACCGGCGGCAATCGCGTCGAGCCCTTCCGTCCGGCCTTCCGCACCGTTAGCACCGACCGGCTACAGCTGGAGACGGATCTGCGCCGCGCCATCGAGCGCAAGGAACTGTCGATGGCCTATCAGCCGATCGTCAAGCTCGCCAATGGCGAGATTGCCGGCTTCGAGGCCCTGATGCGCTGGGACCACCCGAAGCGCGGTACGATCTCGCCGACCGAGTTCATTCCGATCGCCGAGATGTCTGACCTGATCGAGCCGCTTGGCATGTTCGCGCTGGAACGGTCATCCAGCGACCTGATGGAGTGGGAACGCCAGACGGGCGAGCTGCCGATCTTCGTCTCGGTCAACCTGTCGTCGGCCCAGCTGATTTCGAGCGAGATCTACAACGACATCCGCGCCATGCTGGTAAAGACCCAGTGCGATCCGAAGCGGATCAAGCTGGAGCTCACCGAAAGCGTGGTGATGGAGAACCCGGAACAGGCGCGCCTGATGCTGGAGAAGCTGAAGGACACGGGCATCAGCCTGGCGCTCGACGATTTCGGCACCGGCTATTCCTCGCTTGCCTATCTGACCCGCTTCCCCTTCGACACGATCAAGCTCGACAAGGCGCTGGTCTGCGACCAGTCGGACAAGAAGTCCGTGCTCCTGCGCTCCGTCGTCTCGATGGCGCGCGGGCTCGACATGCAGGTGGTGGCCGAGGGCATCCAGACCGACCAGGATGCTGCCGATCTTGCGATGATGGGCTGCGACTTCGGCCAGAGCTACCTGTTTGGCCCGCCGCTCGGGTCGGAATCGGTGCTCAGGCTGCTCAAGGAGCGGTTTCCGCTGATGAAGCGGGCGTGAGGCGGAAGCGCTTCACGTACGCTGGAGGGCGACGTGAAGGCCGAGGCCGACGAGGATTGCGCCCCCTGCCCTTTGCAGATTGCGTTGCAGTGATGAAACCCGCGCCAGGCGTCTGGTGACGGTGCTGGCCGCGAGAACGCAGGCCACGTCGGCGATCGTGAACATCACATTGACCAGCGTTCCCAGGATCACGAACTGTAGCCAGACGGGGAAGCTCGCAGCAGGATCGATGAACTGCGGCAGGAAGGCGAGGAAGAAAATCGCCGTCTTCGGATTGAGCACCTCGACCAGCATGCTTTCCAGGAAAGCACGGCCCGTCGACTTCTGCGCCAGCAGCGCGACCGGAGTTTCGCCAACTGCCCGCGCCGCGCGAAACATGCGAACGCCGAGATAGATAAGGTAAGCAGCCCCTGCCAGTTTCACCGCCAGATAGAGCGTTGGGACGACATGGAAGAGCACCGACAGACCCGCGGCTGCGGCCACCACATGCACGTAACATCCGACATGAATTCCTGAGGTCGCCATCAACCCCGCGCGGCGGTCCGCTGCGAGCGTCCGGGCTGCGACATAGAGCATGGCGGGGCCCGGGATGAAGGCGAAGATGGCGGTGGTGATGAAGAAGGCGATGAGGATGTCGGTGGAGGGCATGGGGTGGTTTCACTGTGATCTGAGCATTATGGCCAGACGGTGGGAACATTGACCCCTCAGGTGGCGAGATGCAAGCCTTGCAACCGGGTCGACGACAAAGCATGGGCCAGTTCCGCAGGATTTGCCGGTCCAGGACGTGCAAGACTTCAGACACATTCAGCACGCCAGGGGGTTCTCATGCATCACCAGAAAGCCTATCGCGATCGTCTTGATCGGGTCCTCGATTATATCTACGCCCCTCTGGACGACGATCTCTCCTTCGATAGTCTGGCGGAAGTCGCCTGCCTGTCGTCCTATCACTGGAGCCGGATCTATTCGGCCATGCGTGGAGAGACAATTGTCGCAACGATCCGGCGGCTGAGGCTCCAGCGTGCAGCGGATCAACTCGCGAACTCCGATGCGGATATGCAGGCCATCGCCCGGCAGGCCGGTTACAGCTCCAGCGACAGTTTCGGGCGGGCATTCAAGGAGACCGTCGGGACGAGCCCGACTACTTACCGCGAGATGGGCTCGCATGCCACATTCAAGGCCGCAAGCATGGCCAGCGACGGCAGTGGCTTTCCCGTCACGGTGGAAACTTTACCGGAGCGGCGTTGCGCCGGGATCGATCACACAGGGTCTTACATGACGATCGACCATGCCATGGGCAAACTGTTTGCCGAACTTGTCCAGCGATCTCTTCTACCGGCGGAGCCTGCCATGATCGGCGTGTTCTTTGACGATCCCGATCTCGGACCCGAGCACGCCCTGCGTTCGCGGGCCTGCTTGCCGATACCCGTTTCCATTGCCATCGAAATGCCGCTGGTGGAGACAGTTCTGCGCGGTGGTGCCTATGCCAAGCTCAGCTACAAGGGGCCTTATGCCGATATGCGGGGTGCCTATCGCTGGCTGCTCGGCACCTGGTTGCCCGCCTCCGGTTACGAGCCTGATGATGCTCCCATCTTCGAAGCCTATCTCAGCGACCCGTGTCACGTGCCGCAAGCGGAACTGCGCACAGACATTCACCTGCCTTTGAAGACGGTGCCATGACTGTGCCGCCTGTGCCGGACGCCGTTTACCGCGCACTCTCGCGCCACCTAGACACTGTGCGGGCGCGTCTTCTGGAGATCCGCCTGCTGATCTTTGCGGTGGCGAAAGACATCGGAGATGTCGGCCCTCTGACGGAAACGCTCAAAGGGGGCGAGCCCGCTTACCTGACCGAGATCAGCCGAAGCGGAACCACGATTCGACTGGGCGCCACCAGAGAGGCGCCCCATAACAGCGCGCTGCTGTTCAACTGCAAGACAAGCCTCATCGACATGTTTCGCAACACGTTTACAGCGGACTTCACGTTCGAGGGAAACCGCGCACTGGTGATCCCGGCAGACCGAGAGCTGCCCCGCGCGCCGTTGCTATTCTGCCTGAGTGCGGCTTTGACCTATCATCGGCGGAGGTGCACAGGCTCTCGCAACTGAAGAGAGGGGAAGATCAAGGACGCCTGCCCCTCAAGCGTGCCCCGCATCCATCGACAGCATGACCGGGTTGATGCCCATCAGGGCCAGCGCCCGGTCGTATTTGTTGTCGAGGCTGCGGTCGAAGATCAGGATTTCGGTGGCAGCGCAATGCAGCCAGCCATTCTGGACGATTTCCTCTTCCAGCTGGCCCGGTCCCCAGCCGGCATAACCGAGCAGCATGGTCGCGTGGCGCGGGCCTCGCTTGAAACCACACCTTGAGCATGTTATACAAAAGTTCGACTTTTGGGGCGAGCGAACATCATGAGCAAGGCGCAGGCAGCATCCGGCTTCTCCACTAGATCCAAACTGAAGAAGGCCGGTGGATCGCTGGTCCTCACTGTGCCGGCTGCGGCACGGAACATGCTGGGCTTGACGGAAGGGCAGGAAATGATCGTTTCCGTCGTTGGGCAGCAAGTCATAGCAGAACCCGTCACGGCGCCCGCGAAAACGATCAAGGTTCGCAAACCAAAATACACACTCGACGAGCTGGTCGAGGGCTACGACAGTGAGCTCTCAGCCGACGAACGTCGCTGGATGGATGCTCCACCGGTAGGAAACGAAGCTTGGTAAGGCCCAACGTCCCTTCGCCTGGTGAGATCTGGTGGCTGGACATGCACCCGTCCGCCGGCAAGGAGCAGCGTGGGCGGCACGCTGGCCTCATCGTGTCGGCAAACAAGTTCAACCTCGCGACCGGATTTGCCTTTATCGCTCCAATCACCACTGTCGGCACTGCTTCACGTGTCAATGGGTTTGCGGTCCCGTTGGCTGGCGCAGGCACGGGTGTGACAGGTATAATTCAGGTCGATCAGATCAAATCAATGGACTGGCGCAACCGCCACGCAGAAAGATCGAAGGATCGAGTACCAAACGATATACTGACTGAGGTCCTAGAGCGCTTTGCGCCGATCTTCGGTCTGGTATTTGCCGATGCAGAGGACTAGGGCTGAGCTCATTCCGGAGCTGCACCAGCCTGACCTCAAGCGTGCCCCGCATCCATCGACAGCATGGCCGGGTTAATGCCCATCAGGGCCAGCGCCCGGTCGTATTTGTTGTCGAGGCTGCGGTCGAAGATCAGGCTTTCGGTGGCCGCGCAATGCAGCCAGCCGTTCTGGGCGATCTCTTCTTCCAGCTGGCCCGGTCCCCAGCCGGCATAGCCGAGCAGCATGGTCGCGTGGCGCGGGCCTCGGCCATCGGAGATGGCGCGGACGATATCGAGGGTGGCGGTCAGCGAGATGTCGTCGCTGACGGGGATTGAGCTGTCGGAGAGATAGTCATCGGAATGCAGGACGAAGCCGCGGTTCTGCTCCACCGGGCCGCCGCACTGGATGGGGAAATGACGGGCGTGATCGGGCAGCATGATCGCATCGTTGCGATCGATGAGTTCGAGATGCAGGAGAAGATCGGCGAAGGTCACCGATTGTGAGCGGTTGATGATGAAGCCCATGGCGCCGGCATCCGAGTGGGCGCAGATATAAACGACGGCGCGGGCGAAATTGCCGTCCGCCATGCCCGGCATGGCGATCAGCAGGTTGCCATCCAGGAAACCGCGTTCTCTCAGACTGGTTTTCGACGACAATGCCATGCCCGCCTCCTTGGCTGCCTCGACGGCAATCGGCTTCATGCGTGGTTCAGATGTGGTCTCTTATCCAAGATGAGGCAGAAGCGGATTGTGATCAACCCAAAATGATGAGCATGAAGCAAGCGTGACTGGCCAAGGCGAGAGTGATCTTTTAGAGCCGGGTAAATGAACTCTAAAACGGCAGTAGACATGTCTCGTTTCAGCCTGCCATGCGGCTTGCGCAGCGCGCGGCTCATGATGCTTTCCCTTGCGATCGGGCTTGCCTCGCTGGTCACGGCGGGTCCCGTGGCGGCTGCCAGCAGCGAATGGGCTGTCAACGAAGGTGGGCGGATGCGGCTGATCCTGCTGCCCGACACCGGCGACGGCGTGCGGCACGGAGCCCTGGTGATCGAGCCGAAGCCGGGCTGGATCACCTATTGGAAGGAACCCGGCGACGTCGGGATCCCGCCCGCCATCACGCCGGCTCCGGGCGTCTCCTACACGGTCAACAGCGTCGGCTTTCCGGTGCCGAAAGTGCTGATGAACGGTGACATGATCGATGTCGGCTACGACCATCCCGTCACGCTGCCGCTCACTCTGAAGGATGCGCCGAACACATCCGGCGTGACACTGAGTGCCTTTGTCGGCGTTTGCCAGAACATCTGCATTCCCTTCCAGGCCGACCTGACTGTTCCGGCGGATGAAGGCGGCACCGCCAATCCGGTGGAGGCGGCACTCATTGCTTCCGCGCAGTCGAAGGTACCACCCGGCCCTTCCCCGGACTTCCATGTGGTCGGGCATGAGCTCAAGCTGGACAGCAAGGAGCTTGTCATTCGGCTGAAGATGCCGGTTTCCGCGGAGGTGCCGCGCGTGTTTGTCAGCGGTCCGAGCGGGCATGTCTTCGTCAAGGCCTCGATGACTGCGGGGGCCTCGGGGGAAACGGTGCTGACATTGCCGATCAAAAAGCTGCCGAAGAAGTATCGGATCGCCGGGAAGCAGTGGGGCATCCTTGTCGTCAGCGACAGCCGCGCCATGGAAACCGTGCTTGCCTTTGAATGACCTCCACCTATATTCGCCTCGACCGCCGTCCGGAGGGGTTTCGGGCGGTTCAACGCAAGCGAGGACGATTTCATGACCATTGCCATTGGCGAAAAGCTGCCCCAGGCCACCTTCAAGGAAAAGACCGCTGACGGCCCGGTGGAAGTCACCACGGAACAGCTGTTTGCCGGCAAGAAGGTCGTCGTCTTTGCCGTCCCCGGCGCGTTTACCCCGACCTGCACGCTGAACCACCTGCCCGGCTATCTGGAAAACCGCGATGCGCTCATGGCGCGCGGCGTCGACGCGATTGCCGTGGTCTCGGTCAATGACTGGCACGTGATGGGCGCATGGGCGCAGCATTCGGGCGGCATGGGCAAGGTCCACTTCCTCGCCGACTGGGACGCCGGTTTCACCAAGGCAATCGGCCTCGACATCGACCTGTCGGGCGGCGGCCTCGGCGTACGCTCCAAGCGCTATTCGATGCTGGTCGAAGACGGCGTGGTGAAGAGCCTCAACATCGAAGAAAACCCCGGCCAGGCGACCGTGTCTTCAGCAGCCACGATGATCGAGCAGCTCGGCGCCTGAGCGGCAGAACCGATCCTCAATGTTCGGAGGCCCGGGGAACCGGGCCTCTTTTCGTTTGTCACCCGAGATCAATGAGCAAGGTCGAAGACAAGAATGCCGGCCAGACCGCCATCGGTGGCGCTGACGATACGCTCGCCGACCTCGATGTGCTTGGGGTGCTTGAGATAGTAGTCGCGCACCATCTCGTCCTCGAAGGTGACGATGAAGCCATCGTTGTAACCGCCGCTCAGGCCCTCGGGCGAGACATTCGGTCCTGCCTTGACCTCCAGCATCCCCGGGACCACGTCCCTCAAGGCCGCAATCGCGGCATAGATCGCCTGCTTCTCGGTTTCCTGAACTGCCGCCTTGAAGCGCAGGAATACGCAGTGCTGGATCATGGATGCCTCCCGTCGTGTTGTTTTGCGGGGAGCATAGGGTGAACGGGGGAAAGGGCAAGAGGGCGGCGCTGAGCACCATCCTTGCCCGACGCTCACTTCACCAGCAACGACTTCGGAAAACCACCCGTCTTTTTGAAGGGCTCCATGCCCTTGCGGGCAAGCTCGTCGGCGCGCTCGTTCTCAGGATGGCCGGCATGGCCCTTGACCCAGTGCCACTTGACCTTGTGGCGCTGGTTGGCGACGTCGAGCGCCTGCCAGAGTTCGCCGTTCTTGACCGGTTTCCTGTCGGCGGTCTTCCAGCCGTTCTTCTTCCAGCCGAAAATCCACTTGGAGATGCCGTCCATGACGTATTTGCTGTCGGTGTAGAGGTCGACTTCGCAGGCGTCCTTGAGAGCGTTGAGCGCCGTGATGGTGGCCAAGAGTTCCATGCGATTGTTGGTGGTATCCGCCTCGCCGCCGCAGAGCTCCTTTTCGGTCTCGCCATAGCGCAGAACCGCGCCCCAGCCACCAGGGCCGGGATTGCCCGAGCAGGCACCGTCGGTGAAGATGTCGACATGTTTCATGAAATCAGTCCGTATTCGGAGGCATTGGTGACGGCGCGGTGGAAGCGCAGCTTGCGCAGATATTCGAGCGGGTCCTTCTTGACCACCAGCGCGCCTTCCGGCGTCGTCAGCCAGTCATAGAGCCGCGTCAGGAAGAAGCGCAGCGCCGAGCCGCGGCAGAGCACCGGCAGGCTTGCGATCTCATCGGCAGACAGCGGGCGCACAGAGAGATAACCCTCGATCATCGCCTTGCCCTTGGTGATGTTGTAGGCGCCGTCCTTTTCGAAACACCAGGCGTTCAGGCAGATCGACAGGTCATAGACCAGGAAGTCGTTGCAGGCGAAATAGAAGTCAATCAGGCCCGAGAGATCGTCGCCAAGGAAGAAGACGTTGTCGGGAAAGAGGTCGGCATGGATGACGCCTGACGGCAGTTCCTTCGGCCAGTGGGCGGCGAGGAAATCGAGTTCGGCGCCGATCTCGTCTTCCAGCCCGGTCTCAACCTCGTCAGCGCGGGCTTCGGACTTTGCCCAGAGCGTCTGCCAGCCTTCGAGGGACAGAGCATTGGTACGGGTGAGTTCAAAGCCCTCGCCCGCCACATGCATGCCCGCGAGCGCCTTGCCCACTTCGCGGCAGTGCTGGGCTTCCGGCTTGCGCAGCCACATGCCTTCGAGGAAGGAGATGAGGGCAGCGGGGCGGCCGGAGAGTTCGCCAAGCAGCGCGCCATCCTTGCGCGGCAAGGGCAGCGGGCAGGACAGGCCGCGTTCCGACAAATGGTGCATCAGACCGAGGAAGAAGGGCAGATCGTTGCGGTCCACGCGCTTCTCATAAAGCGTCAGGATCAGCGGCTGCTTCGTCGTGTGCAGCAGGAAATTGGTGTTCTCGACGCCCTCCGCGATGCCCTTGTAGGACAGGAGGTCGCCCGCGTCATATTGCGCGAGGAAGGCCTTGAGATCGATTTCGTTGATGTCGGTGTAAACTGCCACAGCTTTGAGGTTCCGTGCCGCTTCGGGGATGGGCCGAGTCCTATAACGGGTGTGGCGCGCATGCCAGCCCTGGAACGACACGGGGCACAGGAAATGGGGCGTGCGCCAGCTGCATCAGGCTGACAGCGCATAGCCCTTGGCGTAATTGTGGTTCTCATCGTCCTTCATATGGCGCTCTGCTGCCTGCGCGAGGAAGCCGGAGCGTGTCAGACCATGCGCTTCTGCATGGGAATCAATCGCACGCAGCAGGTCCTCCGCCAACGTGATGTTGACGCGGACTGCCTTCTTGGCTGGGCCTCTCAGCGGGATAAGAACGGCCACGGCATCGCTGTTTTCCGGATCAGACATGATCGCCTCGAGCGAAGAAGGCTCGGGGATCGCCTCACCGTCCTCGATCATGCCTTCGACATGAAACGCCAGCGCCTCCTCCGCCATTCGGCGTGCATCGTCCAGATCCGTGCCAGCCGTGGCTACGCCCGGAAAGTCGGGAAAGGAGACGCCATAGTCGCTGTCAGGATCCTTGTGGATCAGGCCGATGAAATTGTGCATGTGATCACCTCAGCTTCAACGCAGACTGCTTCTCGATGTTCTTCAGAGTGCCGATCGGCAGATCCCTCTTTGGATGAGGCACAGTCACGCGGCCGGGCTTTGTGTCATGTTTGAATTGGACATGACTGCCCTTGGTGGAGACTTCGTACCACCCGTCCGCCTTCAAGGCGGCAATGACTGCTGAACTCCTCATCAGACAATTATACACACTTGATGCGCACTGCTCAAGTTACTCAGCCTGTCCCAAACCGACCCAAATTTTACAGCTCGCTAATATTATTCCTGTAGTATTCCCTCAAATAATGACCGGAATGACGCAATGGACCTTCCGCCAACCGCCCGCATGGCGCATGACTTTGCCGCGGCCATGAGCCTCGCGCTGATTGTGGTCGACAGTCACGGCGACATCCGCTTTGCGAATGACGCGTTCTGCAGCATGTTCGGCTACGAACCGGATCAGATCCGGGGGCATCCGGTTACCATGATTATTCCGGAGCGCATGCGCGGTGCGCATACGGTGGGCATGGCCAATGTTGCAGGCGGCGCCAAGCCGGGGCTCGGTGGCAAGCCGGTGGAAGTCTCCGCGCTGAGGAGCGACGGGTCCGAATTTCCGATCGAGATCACGCTTTCCACCTGGACGGCCGAGGACGGCTTCTGGGCGGGTGCTGCGATCAAGGACATATCGGAACGGCGCGAGCGGGATGCCCGCCTGATGCGTCTTGCCTCGCACGACACCCTGACCGGTCTGCAGAACCGTCACGAATTCATGACCGTGCTTGCGCAAAAGATGGCTTCTGGCGAGCCGTGCAGTCTGATCCTGATGGATCTCGACGGCTTCAAGGAGGTGAACGACACACATGGCCATGTGATGGGGGACAGCCTGCTGCAGGCGATTGCTGTGCGCATACCCTATCTGCTGGGCGACACGGCGCGTGTAGCACGCCTCGGCGGTGATGAATTCGCCATTCTCTATGCGCCGTGCAGCGATCCGCTGCTCGTGCAGCAGGAGGCCGTCAAGATCCTTGAGGCGTTTCGAAAACCGTTCAGCCTCGGCGGGATGCATCTGGAACTGGGCGCGAGCCTCGGCATTGCGATTGCACCTGAGCATGGGGCTGACGCGGACGAGCTGCTGGCTTCGGCCGATTTTGCACTCTACTGCGCCAAGGCGGCAGGGGGACGGTCCTACCGCTTCTTCGAACCCGCCATGCGCAGCGAGAGCCAGGCGAAGCGGGATATGCGCGACGAGCTTCGTCACGCCATGCGCAACGGCGATCTGGAGCTCTATTATCAGCCCCAGGTGGAGCTGAGCTCACGACGGATCGTCGGTTTCGAAGCACTCATCCGCTGGAACCATCCGCAGCATGGACTCCTGCTGCCCGGTCGCTTCCTGCCGGCGCTGGAGCAGAGCACGCTCGCTGCCGAAATCGGCTGGTGGACGATCGACGAGGCCTGCCGGATGGCGAAGTCACTCAACGCAGGTGGCGGTGATTGCAAGGTCGCCGTCAATCTCTTCCCGCAACAGTTCCGCGCCGCGAACCTGCGGGATCGGGTGGTCGAGGCCGTCCAGCGACACGACATCTCTGCCAATTGGCTGGAGTTAGAAGTTACCGAGGAAGTGACGCTGAATGACGACGAAGCCAGCCTGCTGACGCTGAAGGCCATTCGCGACATCGGTGTCGGCGTCGCCTTCGACGACTTTGGCACCGGCTATGCCTCGCTGTCTTCGCTGCAGCGCTATCCTCTTTCGACGTTGAAGATCGATCGGGGGTTCATCCGCGATATCCAGACCTCCCCGTCAGACGCTGCCATCACCCGCGCGCTGGTTGCCATGAGCCGCGAAATGCGTCTGGACACCGTGGCAGAGGGGATTGAAACGGAAGCTCAGGCCGCCGTGCTGTTGGCCATGGGATGTCTGCAAGGCCAGGGTTATCTCTTCGGTCGGCCGATGCCGGCGCGGGATGCGCTGTCGCTCTATCAGCAGACGGCAGGACTTTACCGGGATACGCGCGCAGCCGGCTTCCACTAGCCGCCGGGACCAGACCTCAGCCGTTGACCCAGGCCATGTCCTCGCGCGTCAGTTCGACATCGCGCAGCTCGCGGTTGACGAGGAAATGCTCGTTTTCCTCGGCCGTGATTGCCAGCTCCACCTTGGCGTCAAAGCGCTCACGGAAGGCGTCGATGATCTCGTCGACGATGACCTCAGGCGCCGAGGCGCCGGCGGAGATACCGAGCGTGCCGATTTCACCGACATAGTCCCAATCGATCTCGGAGGCGCGCTGGACGAGCAGCGAGCGGGTGGCCCCTGCCCTCAAGGCCACTTCGACGAGGCGCTTGGAGTTAGACGAATTCGGTGCACCGACGACGATGAAGAGATCGCAGCCGGGGGCAGCGTGTTTCACCGCTTCCTGGCGGTTGGTGGTCGCGTAGCAGATCGAGTCTGCCGACGGCGCGGTCAGGTTCGGGAAGCGCTCCATGAGGCGGGCGATAACGCCGGCGGTATCATCGACCGAGAGCGTGGTCTGGGTGACGTAGCCGAGATTGTCAGCGTCGAGCGGCTGATAGGCATCCGCGTCTTCAACGGTTTCGACGAGCGAGACCGTGCCTTCCGGCAGTTGCCCCATGGTGCCGATCACCTCTGGATGCCCGGCATGGCCGATGAGGATGACATGGCGACCGAGACGCTCATGGCGCATGGCCTGCTTGTGGACCTTGGAGACCAGCGGGCACGTGGCGTCGAGATAGAAGAGGTTGCGGCTTGCTGCATCCTCCGGCACCGATTTCGGCACGCCATGGGCGGAGAAGACCACCGGCTGTTGGCGATGCTCAGCCGGGATCTCGTCGAGCTCTTCGACGAAGATGGCGCCCTTGGCTTCCAGACCTTCGACGACATAGCGATTGTGGACGATCTCGTGGCGCACATAAACCGGCGCCCCGTAGCGCTTGAGAGCGAGCACGACGATCTGGATGGCACGGTCGACGCCGGCGCAGAAGCCGCGCGGGCCGCAAAGCCTGATCGTCAGAGGGGGGCGGTTCAGGTGCATGTTCATCGGATCAACCGGCTATCAGGACAGCGATAATGGCGAGGGCAGCGGGAAGCGCCTGGATGACGAAGATCTTCCGCGAGGCCGTTGCACCTCCATATAGGCCGGCGACCAGCACGCAGCCAAGGAAAAACAACTGAATTTGAGTGCCGACGGAAACATCCGGGTGGAGCAGGCCCCAGATCAGGCCGGCGGCAAGGAAGCCGTTGTAGAGGCCCTGGTTGGCCGCCATGACCTTGGTCGCGTCCGCCTGCTCGGGCTTCATGCCGAAGGCGCGGCGCCCGGTCGGGGTGGTCCAGAGGAACATCTCGAGGATCAGAATGTAGATGTGTTCGAGCGCGACGAGCGCCACCAGCGTAGAGGCGAGATAGGACATGCAGTTTCCCCGACACGGCGGTCTATTCGCCGTCTTCATCCGGTCCTTCTAGCGGAAAAACTTCTGTGGCTCTATCGGGATTTCCGACGGATCAGGCCTGCAAGGACGACCGCGACCAGGGCAAAGGCAAGGCCATACCAGGTGATGACATATTGCAGGTGGTTGTTGGGCAGGTCGATCTGGGTCACGCCACCCTTGGGCAGACCGCCTGCGACCAGCGTCGAATCGGCATCGAGGAAGAAAGGCAGGACGCGGTCTGCCGGCAGATCGACGGAAGCCGCCATGCGGGTGCGGTCCTTCCAGTAGAAGATGTTCGCCGTCTCGTCATTGTCCGGAACCAGCGAAGACGGCTTTTCGGTCAGTTCTGCCCGGGCGAGACCCGTGATCGTCTGCTCCCCCTCGACCAGGCTCTCCGGCCGGGTTGCCGGATCCTTGCGGTCATAGGGGACAAAGCCCCTGTTAACGAAGAGGTAGCGCCCGTCGGCAAGCTCGAGCGGCGTGTAGAGGTAGAAGCCCGACTGGCCCCGGAAGGTTGCGAGGAAGTGGCGTTCCTTGTCGTTCAGGTAACGACCGCTCGCCGTGGCATGCCGATAATCGACCGCTTCCCCTGCTGCCAGCAGCCGTTCCAGTTCGGCGATATCGACGGGCGCGGCAGTGCTGCGTTGCTGGATGTCGGCAAGCAGGGCTTCCTTCCAGTGCAGACGGCTGACCTGCCAGGTGCCGAGCGTGAGGAGGATGACAAGCGCTGCGGGAACGAGCACCAAGGCAATCCAGAAACGGCAGGTGCGGCGGCCGGTCCCGCTCCCATCTCCCATGCCCTCACCCATGCCCATGTCAGCCACGGTCGATGACCCCTTGCGAGGCGTTGTGCTTGTATTGGAGGGCAATCAGCAGGGCTTTCAGGAAGCGCATCAGCCACAAGGTCAGCGCCACGCCGAGCGGCGCGAAGACGAGGATGTGGAGCCACATCGAAGGCTGGTAGGTCAGCTCCACCCAGACGGCGAAACCGACGACCAGAAGGTCGGCCAGCAGGATGACGAAGATTGCCGGGCCATCGCCCGCATCCACCCAGGAGAGATCGAGGCCGCAGGAATTGCAGCGGGCCTTCGGCTTGCTGAAGCCATCAAACAGCTTGCCGTTGCCGCAGCGCGGGCAGGACGCCGTCAGCGCCGCCTTGACCGGATCAACCGGCGGAAATTTCGCTTCGTCTTCGGTCATGGTGTGATCTCGATCGGCGTGCCATCAGGCACGGAATTCCAAATAATATCCATATCCGCATTGGTAACGGCGATACACCCATCCGTCCAATCGAAACGCTGCGTCAAATACGCCAACCAGCCCAGATAGTTCCTCTGGCCATGGATCATGATCATGCCGCCCGGGTTTTTTCCTGAAGCTTCGGCACGGGCTATGTCAGCGGCATCTGGATAGGAAATGTGCAAAGAGAGATGATAGGCACTTTTGTCATTGCGCCAATCGATCCGGTAGCGCCCCTCCGGTGTGCGCTGATCGCCCTCTTCGCTCTTGTGCCCCTCCGGTGCGCCACCAAGTGCAATGGGAAACGTCGCCAGTATCGTTTGTCACTGCATCAGGGAAAGACGCCGATCGGATTTGTCGACCAAGATATGGCTGGCGATTTCGGTCGCTGCGGAGGATGTAGTAGTCTGAGACCACACCGCAACAGTGGATGCGGCGGCCAAAACTGACGCACAGAATAGACTTGAGACGTTCATTGCCATGGCTGCATCTTCCGTGAGCATCCAAAGCGCATTCCGTGACCCGAGCAGATGGCAAAACAAAGGCGGCTGGGTTGCAGCCGCCTTTGTCAAAATCAACCTGAAACCACATGCCTCAATGGGCGAGCGGTGCGCCCCAGTCGCCCCAGATATAGATGGCGAAGAAGAGGAACAGCCAGACGACGTCAACGAAGTGCCAGTACCAGGCGGCAGCTTCGAAGCCGAAATGCTGCTGCGGGGTGAAGTGGCCGGCCAGCGCACGGAACAGGCAGACGATCAGGAAGATCGTGCCGACCAGAACGTGGAAGCCGTGGAAGCCGGTCGCCATGAAGAAGGTGGCGCCGTAGATCGAATTCTTGAAGTCGAACGGCGAGTGCATGTACTCGTAGGCCTGGACGAACGAGAACAGAATGCCGAGCACGACCGTCAGTGCGAGGCCGGAGACCAGGCCCTTGCGGTCATTGTGGAGCATCGCATGGTGCGCCCAGGTCACGCAGGTGCCGGACAGCAGCAGGATGACGGTGTTGTAGAGCGGCAGGTGCCAGGGATCGACAACCTCGATGCCCTGCGGCGGCCAGGTGCCACCGGTAAACTCGACGCGGCTTGCCTGGATCGCTTCGTTGGCGAAGAGGCTGGCGTCGAAGAAGGCCCAGAACCAGGCAACGAAGAACATCACTTCAGAAGCGATGAACATGATCATGCCGTAGCGCAGATGCAGCGAGACGACGCGGGTGTGGTGGCCTTCGTGGGCTTCCTTGATGGTATCGGCCCACCAGGCGAACATCGTGAAGAGCACGATGGCGAGGCCAATATAGAAGAGCCACGGGCTGGCGAAGTTGATGCCGAACAGGTTCAGCGAGCCGCCATTCAGGTAGCGCATGTAGCCGACGCCACCGAAGGTGAGGACGAAGGCGCCGATCGAGGCCAGGAGCGGCCATGGGCTCGGATCGATGATGTGGTAGTCGTGGTTCTTCTGGTGCGCTTCGGCCATTTCAGCAATCCCCGAATGTCAATTTCATTACGAGTTCCGGCGAACCGGAGCCCTCTCACAGTTTCGGCTGTTCCTTGTCTTCACCGACCGACAATGCGGCCACCGGCTCCTGATCATCGCGCGGATAGAAGGTGTAAGACAGGGTAATCGTTCCGATGCCCTTTGTCTCTTCCGCCTCGACGATGGCGGGATCGACGAAGAAGACGACCGGCATTTCCAGTGTTTCGCCCGGCTGCAACGTGGTCTTGGTGAAGCAGAAGCACTGGACCTTGTTGAAGTAGGCACCGGCTTCGCCGGGGGTGACGTTGAAGATCGCCTCACCGGTGACCGGATGAGGCGAATTGTTCGTCGCGGTGTAGGTGATCTGGACGGTTTCGCCGATCTTTGGCGTCACCTTCTTGTCGACCGCCTTGAAATCCCAGTTCAGACCGGGAGAGGCATTCGCATCGAAGGTCACGTTGATCGTACGGTCGAGCACGACGTCGGACACCTGCTCGACGCGCTGGGTCGTGCCACCGTAACCGGTGACCTGGCAGAAAAGCTGGTAGAGCGGCACAGCCGCATAGGCCATGCCGACCATGGCGCCGACGAAGACAACGCAGGCGCTCGCCACGCCGAGATTGCGGCGGCTGGATTGCTGGATATGGTCGTTCGATTCGGTCACGATCTTTGCCTCGTCAGCCCACGTTGCCGATCTTGATGATGGTCACGACATAGAAGATCACGACGAGAGCCGCGAGCACGACGCCGAGGGCAATGTTGCGGCCACGTCGCGACTTGCGCTGCTTGTCGTTGAGTTGAACGGTTTCGATCAAAGGGCACCTCCGAGCGAGCCGACAAACGGCGCGAGGTAGAAATCGATCATCAGGGCCGCGAAGATCGCGAAGAGATAGAAGATCGAATAGGCGAAGAGCTTTTTGGCCGGCACCATCTTTTCGTCGCCGTCGGCCATGCGCCAGACGGCGATGGAACAGTGCACGAAATAGGCGCCGAGCAGGCCGGCGAAGATGCCGTAGCCGATGGAGGCGAGACCCGTGACCGTCGGCAGCACGCCCGTGACGGCCGTCAGGACGGCATAGACGGCGATCTGGCGCTTGGTCGAGGGGATGCCGGCAACATTGGGCATCATGGGGACGCCGACTGCGCCATAGTCCTTCATCTTGAACAGCGCGAGCGCCCAGAAATGCGCCGGTGTCCAGAGGAAGATGATCATGAACATGATGACGCTGTCGAGGGCGACGCCACCGGTGACGCAGGCCCAGCCGACCATGGGCGGGAAGGCGCCGGCCGCACCGCCGATGACGATGTTCTGCGGGGTCGAGCGCTTCAGCCACATCGTGTAGACGACTGCGTAGAAGAAAATTGTGAAGGCGAGCAGACCGGCGGCAAACCAGTTGACCGCAAGGCCCAGAATGCCAACGGAGAACACCGAGAGGACGAGGCCGAAGGCGAGCGCCTCATGCGGTGTCACGCGGCCGGCCGGAACCGGACGGGTCGCGGTGCGCGTCATGATCGCGTCGATGTCGGCGTCGTACCACATGTTGAGCGCGCCGGATGCGCCAGCGCCAACCGCGATGCACAGGATCGCGATGAAACCGATGACCGGGTTGATCTCGCCCGGTGCAAGCAGCAGGCCGGCCAGCGCCGTGAAGACGACGAGCGACATGACACGCGGCTTGAGAAGCGCGAAGAAATCGCGGGGACCGGCCTCGGAGAGGCGAACCTCACCTTCCATGCCGAAAACGTCGCCACTGTCGATAACCGTCATACTCTCGAATTCCGTCTTGCTTGCTGTTTTGTCGAGCGCCGCGATCCCTTGGACCGCGGCGCCCGAACTCTTTTCAGTGAGCCTTCCGGCTTACTTGATCTTCGGCAGCTGTTCCCACTGGTGGTACGGCGGCGGCGAAGACAGCTGCCATTCCAGCGTGGTCGCACCTTCACCCCAGGGGTTGTCGCCAGCGACGCGCTTCTTGGCGAAGGCTTCGAAGACGCCGTAAAGGAAGACGAGAACCGCAAAGGCCGAGATGTAGGAGCCGATCGACGAGACATAGTTCCAGCCGGCATAGGCATCCGGATAGTCGATGTAGCGGCGCGGCATGCCGGCGAGGCCGAGGAAGTGCTGCGGGAAGAACACCAGGTTGACGCCGACGAACATGACCCAGAAGTGCAGCTTGCCGACAAACTCGTTGTACATGTAGCCGGTGATCTTCGGGAACCAGTAGTACCAGCCGGCGAAGATCGCGAAAACGGCGCCGAGCGACAGCACGTAGTGGAAATGGGCCACGACGTAATAGGTGTCATGCAGCGAACGGTCGAGACCGGCATTGGCGAGCTGGACGCCCGTCACGCCACCGACGGTGAACAGGAAAATGAAGCCGATCGCCCAGACCATAGGGGTCTTGAAGGTCAGCGAACCACCCCACATCGTCGCGATCCAGGAGAAGATCTTGATGCCGGTCGGCACCGCGATGACCATGGTTGCGAAGAGGAAGTAACGCTGGGCCGAAAGCGACAGGCCGACCGTGTACATGTGGTGTGCCCAGACGACGAAGCCGACGGCGCCGATACCGACCATGGCATAGGCCATGCCGAGGTAGCCGAAGACCGGCTTCTTCGAGAAGGTCGAGATGATGTGGCTGACGATGCCGAAGCCGGGCAGGATCAGGATGTAGACTTCCGGGTGACCGAAGAACCAGAACAGGTGCTGATAGAGAATCGGGTCACCACCGCCTTCAGGCGAGAAGAAGGTCGTGCCGAAGTTACGGTCGGTCAGCAGCATGGTGATGCCGCCGGCGAGAACCGGGAGCGACAAAAGAAGCAGGAATGCGGTGACGAGCACGGCCCAGGCGAAGAGCGGCATCTTGTGGATGGTCATGCCCGGAGCGCGCATGTTCAGGATCGTGGTGATGAAGTTGATCGCACCGAGGATCGAGGACGCACCGGAGACGTGGAGCGCGAAGATCGCAAGGTCGACCGCCGGACCGGGCTGACCCGAGGTCGCAAGCGGCGGATAGAGCGTCCAGCCGCCACCGACGCCGTAAGCGCCTGCCGGACCTTCGACGAACATCGAGAGCACGAGCAGCAGGAAGGCCGGGACGATCAGCCAGAAGGAGATGTTGTTGAGGCGCGGGAAGGCCATGTCCGGAGCGCCGATCATGATCGGGATCATCCAGTTGGCAAAGCCGCCGATCAGCGCCGGCATAACCATGAAGAAGATCATGATCAGTGCGTGGGCCGTCGTGAAGACGTTGTACATGTGCTTGCCGCCATCGATGGCAGCATCACCTTCGAAGCCGTAGACCATCTGGGCCAGACCGTGGAAGATCTGGATGCCCGGGTCCTGGAGCTCCATACGCATGGCAACCGAGAGAGCGGCACCGATGATACCCGCCACGATCGCGAAGATCAGGTAGAGGGTACCGATGTCCTTGTGGTTGGTCGACAGGAACCAGCGGGCGAAGAAGCCCGGCTTATGGTCGTGATGTGCGCCGTGCGCGTGTTCGTCGTGGGCAACAGAGCCAGCCATTGTCTGCACTCCTCTCAGTTCGTGATGTTTTCAGCAGTCTGGACGGCGGCGGGAGCGCCATCGACAGCAGCCATGAGAGCGCGATTGGCGCCGGAGAGATCCGAGGTCGCGGCCTGCAGCCAGGTCGCGTACTGCTCGTCGGTCACGACGCGGATCGCGATCGGCATGAACGCATGGTCCTTGCCGCACAACTCCGAACACTGGCCGTAGTACAGACCTTCACGGTCGGCGCGGAACCAGGTTTCGTTCAGACGACCCGGGATGGCGTCAATCTTGATGCCGAAGGCCGGCATGGCGAAGGCGTGAATGACGTCGGTCGGTGCTGCGGTTACCAGCAGACGAACGGTCTTGCCAACGGGAACGACGACTTCGTTATCCACAGCCAGAAGGCGCGGATAACGGGCGACGTCTTCCTTGCCGATGGCAGCGCGGTCGGTTTCCTTCAGCATGTAGCTGTCGAAGGACACGGCCTGCTCGCCTTCATACTCATAAGACCACAGCCACTGGGTGGCGGTTGCCTTGATGGTGATGTCCGGGTTTTCCGGCATCTTCAGCTGGTAGGTCAGCAGGTTGAAGGACGGGATCGCAATCGCGAAGAGAATGAGAACCGGAGCAACCGTCCAGACAATCTCGATCGCCGTGTTGTGGCTCGTCTTCGACGGCACCGGATTGGCGGCAGCGCGGAACTTGACGACCACGAGGATCAGAAGAATCAGAACGAAGATGGTGATCGGAACGATGAACCACAGTGTGTACTGCTCGAACCAGCTGTTGAACTCCATGATGGAGGTTGCTGGTTCCTGCATACCCATCTGCCAGGGCTTCGGCTGATCGGCGAAGCCTACAGAAGCGAAAAGCAGACAGGCCAAAGCGGCCAAGGCTGCATAGGTTCTCTTCATCACGGTTTGGTCTCCCACAAGCGCTTGATCCACATCAAACCATAGCGCAAAAATCATGCTAGTGTCGCCGTTTCAAATCACAGATTGGCCGCAATCGCAATACGCCCGGACGAAAGCCGGTGCGGCATTTTTGCGCTTCATCAAATACATGCGACCTCGATGCACAGGCTTTAACCAGTTGGGGCACCATGAGGCGCATGATTGCGCTTCCACATCCAAAACGCAGTCCCAATTATGCCGTAGTCGGCCTTAAAACAGGCGTCGGGGCTTCCCATTTGCACACCCCGACGACAAGAATGTCGGCAATGATTCGTTTTCCAGAGGTTTTCATGGGTCTGCCTAGACTTGCCTGGTCCAGCCTGACCGCGAGCGCCGTGCTGATCGCCGCTCTCGCGACGCCGGCGCTGAGCCAGCAACCGCAACAACAGCCGGGTTCGATCCGCTCCAACCACGGGGCTTGGTCTGTCATCTGCGACAAGCCGGCCGGCGCATCCGAAGAGCAATGCGCTCTGATGCAGAACGTCATTGCGGAGGATCGTCCGGAAGTCGGGCTCTCCGTCGTCGTCTTGAAGACCGCCGACCGCAAGGCGCGCATCCTGCGTATCCTCGCCCCGCTCGGCGTCCTCTTGAAGGATGGCATGGAGCTCTTCGTCGACGGCAACAATATCGGCCGCGCCTATTTCACCCGCTGCTTCTCCGAGGGCTGCTATGTGGAAGTGGAGATCGACGAGGAATTGATGAAGATCCTGCGCGCCGGCAAGGCTGCCGTGTTTGCGCTGCGCGAATCCGCCGACCAGGATCGTGTCGGTATTCCGATCGAGCTTGCCGGCTTCGGGGAAGGTTATGACAAGCTGCCCTGAGCGGCCGGTCGCCGGATCGTGATGACATTATAGATAAGGGGCAAGTCCGGCGGGCTTGCCCCTTTTTCGTTGCGCGCCTACATGCAGAGCCAGCGACCCAAGGAGACCCGCATGACCCAGGACCTTCTCTCCCTCTTCGATTGCGATGAAGGCACGCTGACGCGGCGCGTCGCGGATGCCTTGAAAGGTGCCGATGACGGAGAGCTCTTCGTCGAGCATGCCCAGGCGGAATCCCTGACTTTCGACAATGGTCGCCTCAAGGGTGGCTCGTTCAACACAGACCAGGGCTTCGGGCTTCGCGCTGTGGCCGGCGAGGCTGTCGGCTATGCCCATGCCGGCGAGCTTTCGCTGTCCGCCCTCTCTCGCGCCGCGGATGCCGTCGGCGCCGTGACCCATGGCCATTCCGGCTCCTATGCGGCTGCCCCGCAGCGGACCAATGCCAAGCTCTATGGCGACGGCAATCCGATCGGCTCGCCGACCTTCGAAGAGAAGGTGAAGCTGCTCTCCGAGATCGATGCCTATCTGCGCGACAAAGACCCCAAGGTGCGGCAGGTGACGGCGACCGTCGGCGCAAGCTGGCAGGTGGTCGAGATCCTGCGCGCCGATGGACACCGGGTGCGCGATACCAGACCAATGACCCGCATCAACATCTCCGTCGTGACAGGCGAAGGCGACCGCCAGGAGAGCGGCTCCTTCGGGGTCGGCGGCCGCATGGGCTTCAACGATTTTCTCACACAAGAGAGCTGGCAGCGCGGGGCCGACGAGGCATTGCGCCAGGCGCTGGTCAACCTCGAAGCCCAGGAGGCGCCTGCTGGTACGATGGATATCGTGCTCGGCAATGGCTGGCCGGGCGTGATGCTCCACGAGGCGGTCGGCCACGGGCTGGAAGGCGACTTCAACCGGAAGAAGACCTCGGCCTTTGCCGGCCTGATGGGCGAGATGGTGGCAGCGCCCGGCGTCACCGTCGTGGATGACGGCACGATCACCGATCGGCGTGGCTCGATCACCATCGACGATGAGGGCACACCATCGGCCTATAACGTGCTGATCGAGAACGGCAGGCTGGTTGGCTACATGCAGGACCGCCAGAACGCCCGCCTGATGGGCATGAAGGCCACCGGCAACGGCCGCCGCCAGGGTTACGCCCACCAGCCCATGCCGCGCATGACCAACACCTACATGCTTTCCGGCGACAAGAGCCCCGAAGAGATCATCGCCTCCGTCAAGAAGGGCATCTACGCCGTCTCTTTCGGCGGCGGCCAGGTGGACATCACCTCCGGCAAGTTCGTCTTCGGCTGCACCGAGGCTTACCTCATCGAAAACGGCAAGATCGGCGCCCCGGTCAAGGGCGCCATGCTCATCGGCAACGGGCCGGACGCCATGCGCCGGATCTCGATGATCGGCAACGACACGAAGCTCGACACCGGGATTGGCAATTGCGGCAAGGCCGGCCAGTGGGTCCCCGTCGGCGTCGGCCAGCCGCATCTGCGGATGGACCAGATCACCGTAGGTGGGACGAAGGCTTGAAGGACGTACTCCCTACCCCGCTGAAAAGGTAAATTCTTGAAGCTTCCGCGCCCGCCCAAGGCCGTCGTTTTCGACATGGACGGCCTGTTGCTCGATACCGAGATCCACTACCGCGCCTCGGTCATCTCGGCGGCCCGGGAGCTTGGTCTGGCGATCGATGAACGCGTCTATGAAGGCATGCTGGGCCAGCCCTGGGCCGGGATCTCGACGCTCTTCAAGCGCACCTGGGGTGACGATTTCGACGCCGATGGTTTCCGGGTTTTGTGGCTTGAGCATTTCCACACGCTTCTGGACAAAGATCTCAGGCTGAAGACGGGCGTGGTCGAACTTCTCGACCTGCTCGACCTGCTCGGTCTTCCGCGGGCGATCGCCACGTCGTCGGCGCATCATCAGGTGGAGCATCACCTGGCGGGCTTCGACCTGCATCGACGCTTCGATGCAGTGATCGCACAAGGTGATTATGCCAGGGGCAAGCCGGCGCCTGATCCCTATCTCGTGGCGGCCGAGCGGCTGGGCGTGGCGCCACAGGATTGCCTGGCGCTCGAGGACAGCCACAACGGCATCCGCTCGGCGCATGCCGCCGGGATGATGGCGGTCATGGTGCCGGATCTGCTGGCACCGACCGAGGAGATCGAGGCGCTTTGCGCGCATGTGGCGCTGGACCTGACCGAGTGCATGCGGTTCTTTGCGGTGACCGAGGTGGGCTGAGCAGCCAAATCATTGGCAAGCGGCTGGCCGCATGGCAGACTGCCACCTTGCCTCGCAAACCACGGAGTGTATCCATCATGGAGCGCCGCCACCTCAACATCATCCTCGATGATGATCTCGCCACGCATCTCGATCGCAGGGTTCAAGGTGATGGCGCGTTCAGGTCAGCCGATGACTATGTCGGTGAGTTGATCCGTCGGGACATGGCGGAAGATACCGACGCCGCACAATTTCTCGACAACCTGCTGTCGGAGGCCTTGATGGACGGCGATCATGCTTTTCGCTCAGTAAGTGCCGCAGACGTTCTACGCCGCAACGCGAAGTCATGACATGGGGTCCGTCCTGTTTCACCCGATCGCTGACGGTGATCAGGACGAAATCTATCGATGGACGGTTGAAAACTGGGGTGAAGCCAGGCGGCCGCCTACTTGACGGGGCTACACGCTCATCTGCATCTGCTCGCGCAATCACCAGGCCTCTGGCGACCGCTTTCAAGCAGGCTCACCGTTCTGATCAAAACGGATGAACCGATTTATGTCTCACGCTATCGAATGCACTACGTGTTCTTCCGCAGGCTCCCCGAGGATAGGCTGGGTGTGCTCAGGCTGTTCGACGTTCGTCGCGATATGCCAAGGAAGCTCAGAAGAGAACTGATCCAGATGGCAAGGGATCCGCTGCAGTAAACCTAGTCCGGCGTGGTTTGACGTCACGAACGGGATACACTTGGCGATGGCTCCGCTATACGGCCAATCACCCCCGTGCCGGCATCAGCACGCAGTCGTAGCGCTGGCGCACAAGCTTGTCGCAGGCGATGCGGGCTTCTTCCTTGGTCTCGAAACCGGTGAAGCGGGCGCGGTAGAAGGTGATGCCGTTGCGGGTCACCATTTCGGTGTAGGTGTCGAGATCCTGAAGCGGGGTGCCGACCTTCTGGCGGGCCTGGGAGAGGAGATCCATGGCGGCCTGGGCGGAGGTGGCGGCGGCGATCTGGATCTGCCACTTGCGATCGATGGCCGTCGGCGTGCTGGCCGTGTGCTGCGGGTCGACCGGGGCAAAACGGCTTGCCGGAGTGGCGACCAGCTCTGCGGCAGCCGTTTCCGATGGGGCATAGGCAGCGGCGGTCCCGGGGGACGAGGTGCCGGTGGCGCCGGCCATGCCCTGCACGGCGGCGACTGCCGACTGGCGCGAAGCGGGAACCGGAATGTCGTCACCCAGGCGGGCGAGATCCATCTGAACGCCGGTCGAGCGCGAAACCAGCAATTGCTCGCCCGACGAGGCCTTCTTGATGTTGGCGTCGATCAGGCGTTCCATGATCTTATCGCGGCTTGCAGCCGTTCTGCCGCCCATGACGACGCCGATCACGCGGCGGCCATTGTGTTCGACGGCACTCACGAGGTTGAAGCCGGAGGCATTGGTGTAGCCGGTCTTGATGCCGTCCATGCCCTTGTAGCGATACATCAGGTTGTTGTGGCCATTGATGGTCTTGCCGCGGAACTTGAAGCTCTTGGTGGCGAAGAGTTCGTATTCCTTCGGAAAGTCACGCATCAGGGCGACGCCTAAGGTCGACATGTCGCGCGCAGTGGTGAACTGCTGTGCATGCGGAAGGCCCGAAGCGTTGAAGAAGGTGGTGTTCATCATTCCGAGCGAGCGGGCCTTGCGGGTCATCAAGGCGGCAAAGCCTTCTTCGCTGCCGCCGAGCTTCTCGCCGATTGCGGCGGATGCATCATTGGCCGACTTGACGATCATCGCCAGCACGGCTTCGCGGACCGTGATGCTGTCGCCTGCCTTGACGAAGAGTTTGGTCGGCGGGCGGGAAGCTGCATGTTTCGAAAAGGGAACGGGGCTGTCCCAGCTCAGCTTTCCGGCGCGGATCGCGTCAAAGACCATGTAGACCGACATCATCTTGGTGAGCGAGGCCGGGTGATTGAGCTCATCGGGGTTTTCGGAGGCGAGAACTTCACCGGTGCGGGCATCGAGGAGGAGTTGGGCGCTGCCGGCATGAGCGGTGCTCGAGAGGGAAAGGATCGCTACGCAAAACGATAACGCGATCAGCAACTTGCTCATGAAAACTCCAATGCCGCCGGATTTCAATGATGACAGAGACTGGTCCTATTCGATCGACCCGCCGTCTTGTGGTTGAGGCCCTATGGCAAGAATGGGGCGACAATCAGCCGATCGGAATCAAATGCAACCATCAGTCCACAGAAGGTCGCCCGATCATGGTGAATGGAGGGTTAATCCACAGGGCGAATGCTCGCAGTGCCGGTCACGATACCGTCAGCGGGCAAGTGATACCGCGCCTGTGCCTTCCTCTGCGAGCCTGTCCGCGGGATTGACGAGCTGGCAGCGCTGAAGAGACAGGCAGCCGCAGCCGATGCAGCCGTCAAGATCTTCGCGCAAGCGCTGGAGGACACGGATGCGGGCATCGAGCCTTTCGGCCCATCCCGTCGCGATGCGGCGCCAGTCTTCGGGCGTTGGCGTGCGGCCTGCCGGAAGAGCCGACAAAGCATCCGCGACCTCCGACAGCGGCAGCCCCACCTCCTGCGCGGCGCGGATCAAGGCCAGACGACGCAGGACGTCGCGGCCATAGCGGCGCTGGTTTCCACCGGTTCGATCGGCAGAGATCAGGCCCTTGCGCTCGTAGAAATGGATGGCCGAGACCGCCAGTCCGCTGCGGCGGGCGACGTCTCCGACGGTCAGATGCATTTTTTGGCTCGCCATGGCTTTACCTCAACTTGGGTTGAGGTTGTAGCATGGCCGGAAATCGCATTCTATCGCATCCCGCAGAGAGAGTTCCTTCATGACCGATACGACCGAGATCCTCGACGGCACGCCCGCAACAGCCCGAGACGGCACCGGGACAACCCAATCGGCGACCGTTGACGAAGGCGGCTGGCTCGATCTGCTGCAGCCCGCCCATCTCGCCACGACCCTGATGCTGAGCATGGGGGTCGCGCTCTTTGCATTCAACGGCTTCTTCGTCTCGACCGTCTTGCCGAGTGCGATCGCGGAGATCGGCGGCGGGCACCTCATCGCCTGGTCGGTTTCGCTTTACCTGATCGGCTCGATCGTCGCCGGGGTGACGGCTGCCCAGCTGAAGCAGCGCTTCGGCGCGCGGCGGGTGCTGATCGTGGCCACCCTCCTCTTCATCGCTGGCACGGTGGTTGCCGCCATGGCGACGTCCATGGAGCAGGTGCTTGTCGGCCGGGTCGGACAGGGGTTGGGCGAAGGCGTCGTGGCGGCGATCTGCTATGCGTTGATCCCGGCGCTCTTTCCTGCGCGGTTGGTGCCCAAGGTTTTCGGGGTCGAAGCCCTGGTCTGGACCTGCGCCTCCTTCGGCGGCCCATTTGCGGCCGGCTGGATGGCCGAGAGCTTCTCCTGGCGTATGGCTTTTCTGATCAATGTCCCCTTCGGGCTCATCTTCATCGTGCTTGCCGCCTTTACCGCGACGAGACGCGAAAAGGGTCTCGAGACTTCGGGGCTGCCACTCTCGCCGCTGGTGCTCCTGTCGCTCGGCATGCTGATGGTCCTCTACTCCGGCATCGTCGGGCAGGCCTTGATGTCGGCAGCCCTGGTCTTTGCGGGCCTCGCCCTGCTCGGCTTCAGCGTCATCAGGGACCGCCTGTCCCCATCCAGCCTGATGCCGCACAGCGCCTTCGGTCTCAGTTCCACCGTCGGCACGGGTCTCTGGCTGGTCCTCCTGATGCCGGTCGCCCAGGCCACGAGCAGCGTCTACTTCGTCTTCGGCCTGCAGCGCGGCTTCGGCTTCGGTCCGATGGCGGCGGGCGGCCTCGGCGCCGTCATGGCGATGAGCTGGAGCCTCGTCGCCGTCTTGATCGCCCATATCGGAGCGGGGTCGGCCCGGCGGCGAGCCATCGAGGCGGGTCCCGTTCTGCAATGTGTCGGAATGATCCTCGTGGCGCTCGGCTTTCATCAGGGGTCTCTGGCCCTCCTGATTGCCGGGCAGATCGTCGTGGGTGCGGCCTTCGGCGCAAGCTGGGCATTCCTCAGCCAGATGCTGATGGAGGCAAGTGCCGCTGGAGAGCGTGACAAGACTTCGGGCCTGATCCCGACGCTGCAATCGGCCGGTTTCGCGATCGGGGCAGCCTTTGCCGGACTTGCGGGCAACAGCCTTGGCCTTGCCGAGGCTTCGACCAACGAGACGACGAGTATAGCATTTGCTGTCAACTTCCTTATCCCCGTCCTGTGGACAGTCCCGGCGGTTCTGCTCGCCAGACGCTCCACCCGGCTTGCCGAGGGCGTTTTGCCGCCTTCAGCATAAATTGAGGCGACCTGTTGAACCTAGTTTAAAGACTTGACGGGTAGCCTCCCGGCCATTGTGACCAAGGCTATTTCAGGCAGGGCGATGGCGGGACGGATCGGACAGCGGTTGAAACAGGCGGTGATTACCGCCGGGCTGGAGGCGTCCTTTCTGATGTCGCGGCTCGGGGTTGCCCGAGGTCTCAAAGGGCGCGGCGTGATCTTCACGCTGCATCATGTCCGGCCGGACGAGGCGGGTGCCTTCCAGCCGAACCGGCATTTGTCGATCACGCCGGAGTTTCTCGATTCCGCCATCCGGGCGCTTGCTGCGCGCGGCTATCGGTTCTTGCGGTTGCAGGATGTGCCGGCAGCTCTTGCGGCACCGGAGGGGGGCGCACCTTTTGCCGTCTTCACGCTTGATGACGGCTTTCGCGACAACCGCGATCACGCGCTGCCGGTCTTCGAGCGCCACGGCGTTCCCTTCACCATCTTTGTCTGCAAGGGGCTTTCAGAGCGCAGCCACACCATGTGGTGGGACACGGCGGAAGCGCTAATTGCGGCGAAGTCTCGGGTGGCGCTCTGCCTGCCGGCAGGCCGGATCGACCTGGATTGCGGGACGGCGCGTGCAAAGTCGGCCGCTTTCGATGCCGTCGCGCGTGCGCTGATGGCGGGCGACGAAGCAAAGGGCGTGGCGCTGCTCAACGCTGCAGCCAATGCTGTGGGGATCAATCCGCATGCCCTCGTCGCCGAGGCTGTGATGGACGGGCAGGAGCTAAAGGCGCTGGCCAGTCACCCACTCGTCTCCTACGGCGCCCATACCGTGAGCCACCGGGGCCTTGCCCAACTGACCGATACCGAGCTTTTGTCCGAATTCAACGAAAGCGCCGAATATGTCGGGGCGATTACCGGGCAGCGACCGGTGACCTTCGCCTATCCCTATGGCGATGCCCGCAGCGCAACGGTGCGCACGGCCGGCTATGCCGACTGGGCGGGCTTCAAGCTCTCGGTGACAACACAGCCGGGCACATTGACGCCGGCCTCAATGGCGAGCCCGCAACTCCTGCCGCGGATCTCGCTCAACGGGCTCTACCAGAAGGGTCGTTATGTCGAGGCTCTGGCATCGGGGCTGCCGTCGAAACTCGCCGGCGGCTGAACTCCTCCCCTCGCCTCAAGGATACATGCGCACCTTCGACCAGCCGTCTCCATCACGCCGAAACTCGATGCGGTCATGCAGGCGGAACTTGCGGTCGTGCCAGAACTCGATCGAGCTTGGAATGATGCGGAAGCCCGACCAGTGGGGTGGGCGCGGCACATTTCCGAGCGCGTATTTCGCGGTGTATTCGGCAACTGCCTTCTCCAGCGCGAAGCGGCCCTCGAGCGGACGGGACTGTTTCGACGCCCAGGCACCGATGCGGCTGCCGAGCGGGCGCGACTCGTAATACTCGTCCGCTTCCGCGTCGGAGACGACCTCGACCTCTCCTCTCAGGCGGATCTGGCGGCGCAGCGATTTCCAATGAAAACACATTGCCGCCTTTTTCTGGCCGAGAATTTCCTGTCCCTTCTGGCTCTCGAAATTCGTGTAGAACACAAAGCCTCTGACATCGACCCCCTTGAGAAGCACCATACGCACATTCGGTAGACCATCCGCATCCACGGTGGCGAGCGCCACCGCGTTGGGATCGTTGATCTCCGAGGCTTCGGCGTCCTTCAGCCAGGTGGCGAAGAGGGCGAAGGGTTCGCTCTCTTCCGTGAAGTCACCAGTTGTTAACCCGATATCTGACATATTGTGTAAAATGCTCCCGATATGCATATTGGCCGCCGATGACGAAGCACTGGATCGTAGGCCCGTTGAAAGACATAGCAAAGTCGGTCGAGCGTACAAAGGGTTGGTGCATGCGTAGAAGCTCGATCTTGCTCATCATCACTGCGACACTTCCGCTCAGCGGATGCTTTGGCAGCAGCATGGACCTGTTCGGTTCGGATACCGTCGATAGCTCGATCTCCACCTCCACCGTTGCCAAGAAGGGCAATGGAACCAGCCATTCGGACGAATTGACGGTGCAGAGCGCCGTCTCGTCGGCCGATCTTTCCAAGACCGAAGGCAAGCCGCTCCCCTGGGCAAATGCGACCACGGGCAGCGCCGGCGTGGTGACGGCGATCCAGGAAGAGAAGGGCGACGGCGTGATCTGCCGCAACTTCTCGACCACACGCCATTCCTACGAAGGCATCGCCTACTTCTCCGGCAAGACCTGCACGGCAGGCTCGGGCAGCTGGCAGTTGATGAACTTCGACCGCCAATCGTAAACGCCGAGGCGATTTCGGTCGCATTCGAAAGAATTGCTTAAGCTAACCCGAAGAAATAGGCCTCCCTGCCCTCACGCTGCGTAACCTTCGATTAGCACTCGCGTGCGAGGCTTTCTCCCAACTGTAGCGACCGGACCCGCATGTATCAGAGGGGACGGCATGAGAGTTCGCGGACAAGGCGCCATGATCGGGCCTTGCCGCCTGAGGTGTGTTGGTGTCCTCGATGCGTGATTTCTACTCGATCCTCGGCGTGAAGCGTGATGCGGGCGCGGACGAAATCAAGGCTGCATGGCGCACGAAAGCGAAATCCGTGCATCCGGACCAGAACCGGGACGATCCGCTGGCGAACAATCGCTTTGCCGAGATCGGCCGTGCCTATGAAGTGCTGAAGGATCCGGCCAAACGCAGCCGGTATGATCAACAACGCATGAAGGTGGAAGCCTTGGAACGCGAGCAGACGATCATGCAGCAGCGCCAGTCGGCGCGCGAGGCAGCCGAAAAGGCCAAGCAGGCCAAGGCGAATGCCGAACGCGTGCTGGAGGAACTTGCGCGCGCCGAGGCCGAGAAGGCCAAGGCCGATGCCGCGCAGGCCGCCAAGATGAAGGCCGCGAAGGAACAGGCCGCTGAAGCCAAGGCCAAGGCTCAAGCCCAGACCGGCGCGAAAGAAGAGACCGCGGACGCGGCAGCTTCCGGAGCCTCCACAACTGGTGCCGACAAGGCAGCGGGTACGGCTTCCGGAGCAACAGGTAGCTCGACCACCGGTCCGAGCGCTTCCGTTGGCGGCACGGCATCCGGCCCCGAGGAAACCGTCTCCCGCATTTTTGGCGACAGCCCGGAAGCTGCGGCGGCCGCCGAGAACCTGCGTCGTGAACAGGAAGCGGCTGATCTCGCCGAGGGAATGCCGCTCAAACCGGCAGCCTCTCCCCTGCTCGCACCAATCGAACTTCTGAGCTCGTTCGTCCGGCGCCTTCGCGGCGCCCCGCCGCCGCTGCCGGAAAAAGCACCGGACATCTTTGCTGATGCCGTTGTCGCGATTGCCGACCTGCTCGAACAGAAATCCGTGTCGATCACGCTCAATGACGGCCGCGAAGTGCGCGTGCCGCTCGACGGCGTGACCGAGGGGCACGTCGTGCGCCTGAAGAACCAGGGGCTGAAGTTCCAGGGCCTGCAGCGCGGCGATGTGGCCGTCACCATCAAGGTTCTGAAGGCAGAGCGTTTCCTCGTCGACCAGTTCGACATCCGCACCGTGTTGCCGATCACACTCGAAAATGCCGTGCTTGGCTGCGAAAGCCAGGTGGAGGGACCGGATGGAACCATGGTTCCCGTGACGGTGCCGGCCTGGTCGAATTCCGACCAGGTGATCCGCATCGACGACCTTGGCCTGCCCAATGGCGAAGGCGGACGCGGTGCGCTCGTCGTCGAGCTGCGCGTCATGCTGTGGGAAAAGCCGGACGAGAAGGTGACGGACCTCATGCGCCTTATGCGCGAGGGGCTTTACATCTAGCCCCGCCTCCCCCGCCTGAACCCACGGCGTTTTTGCCTGACATATGAAGGATTTCTGACGGAGGCGGCGATTGTCGAGGGACCGATCGACGGATGTCGGGCTGCAATCTTGAACGCCGGAACGGCCTATGCCATAGGCAATTCCACAGAAAGCATCAAAGGGTCCCGATATGGTTCAAGGTTCCGGCCTTATGGCAGGCAAGCGCGGCGTCATCATGGGTGTCGCCAACAATCGCTCGATCGCGTGGGGTATCGCGAAGGCCTGTCGCGACCAGGGTGCCGAGATCGCGCTGACCTGGCAGGGTGACGCGCTGAAGAAGCGTGTCGAGCCGCTGGCCCAGGAACTGGACGCCTTCCTTGCCGGCGATTGCGACGTGACCAATCTCGACAGCATCGACGCCGTCTTCACCAATATCGAGGCACATTGGGGCAAGATCGACTTCGTCGTGCATGCGATCGCCTTCTCCGACAAGGACGAGCTGACCGGCCGCTATATCGAGACGAGCCGTGACAACTTCGCCCGGACGATGGACATCTCCGTCTACTCGTTCACCGCCGTCGCTGCCCGCGCCGAAAAGATCATGAACGATGGCGGCTCGCTGCTGACGCTCACCTATTACGGCGCCGAAAAGGTCATGCCGCATTACAACGTCATGGGTGTGGCGAAGGCCGCACTCGAAGCGTCCGTGCGTTATCTCGCCGTCGACATGGGCGGCCGCGGCATTCGCGTCAACGCGATCTCGGCCGGCCCGATCAAGACGCTGGCGGCCTCCGGCATCGGCGACTTCCGCTACATTCTCAAGTGGAACGAGTATCACTCGCCGCTGAAGCGCAACGTCACCACCGACGAGGTGGGCAAGTCGGGCATGTATCTCCTGTCCGATCTTTCGACCGGGGTTTCCGGCGAAGTGCACCACGTCGACTGCGGCTATCACACTGTTGGCATGAAGTCGGTCGACGCGCCCGACATCGTGCTCGGCAAGGACTGACATCGGAGACTGCGCCGTGCTCATCTACATGATCCGTCACGGCCAGACCGACTGGAATGCCGAAGGCCGCATGCAGGGGCAGAAGGATATCGGCCTCAACGATATCGGCCGCCAGCAGGCATCCGAAAACGGGCGCAAGATCGCGCAAATCCTCGGCAGCCATGCCGGGGATTTTGACTTTGTCAGCTCGCCGCTCGGACGCACCCGCGATACGATGGAACGCGCGCGCACCGCCATGGGCCTGGCCCCTGGCGAATACCGGCTCGATGACCGGCTGAAGGAACTTTCCTTCGGCGCCTGGGAAGGATCGACGCTGCCGGAACTGGCCGAGGTCTCGCCCGAGCGCGTCGCTGAACGGGCGCGGCAGAAATGGGGTTTCATTCCTCCCGGCGACGATGCGGAAAGCTATGAGATCCTGTCGTGGAGGATTGGGGCCTGGCTGAAATCGGTGGAGCGCCCCACCGTCTGCGTCAGCCATGGTGGCGTCATCCGCAGTTGCTTCCGCCTGATCGGCGATGTCAGCGAGGACGAGGCCTGCGAGATGAACATCCCGCAGGACCGGATATTGAAGATCGACCGCGATCAGAAGACCATCGGCTGGCTCTGATCGCCGATCCCGGCCGCCCTTTTCAGACGACCGCTGCCTGCATTACTGCAGGACTTCCAGATCGTCGACGACGCGCTTGCCGTCCACTTCCGTGTAGAACACGATGACCTTCTGGCCGGGCTCCAGCCCTTCGAAGTTGAACTCCGCCGGAACCGCATAGGTCTTGCCGTCCTCGAGGACGAGGCTCATTCCATCGACATTCACGTCACGGATCGTCGACTCGACATCGGCGCTGCCAGCGAGCACTGCGACGGGGGAAAGGAAGCTTGCCGTGGCAAGAAGCAGGGATATCACGACACGCATGCGAACCACCTTCGACCAAATCGATGCTGAAAACGACTGCAAAATAGCCTCCCGAATGTGGCGGAATTCGCCCGTGATAGTGACATTTCAAGGGGATTGTGGACCCGAATGGCAGCCGGGATCAAGCGCTATCAGGTGGTTATCCTTGGGGGAATGTTCGGTTTAAGCTCTGTGAAGGCATGATCGGAAGAAATGTCATGGTGATCGACAAAGTACAGGGAGGGGAAAAAGCTCGCGTCTACCGAAATCCTAAATTAACCGCCACACCATAGACTTAGCGCAGTTGGGATCAGGGGAAACCTAGACTTGCGTAAATTGATGAAGGACCCGCGGGCCGAGAGCAGATGGGGCAACGGCATGCTCTGGCTGATCGGCGGCGCCTTGCTGAGTGTCCTGATCGTGTCGGTTGGGCTGATGATCGATCGGAAAACCGCGCTCAGCGAGCGGGGCCGTATCGAGCATACGGTTCTGGATCGCCTGCTGCATGTGAAGTCCCAGATCAAGAACAGGGTTCAACTGGACCGGGATCTGGTCCTGTCGCTCGCAGACGACATCGCAGATGACAGCGCCTTGTCCCCGACCGAGCTGAACCGCACGATCCGGCAGATCCTCGCCAACAATCCCCATATGAAGGCCATTCATTTCCTGCCGCTGGATGATCCCGGGCGCATGGCTTTCACCGCCTCGATCAGCAACCGAGATCGAACCTTCCTCATCGACGTTCCCGTGCCTCCCCTGCCTTGGCAGACGACGACCGAATGGGTCTCGCTGGTCGCAGAAGTCGACGTGGATCGGTTTTTTGCCCATTATGAGCTGCTGACTGACGCCGAGCTGCCCGACCATGAAGAGCATGACCACACCAAGCTTGCGGTGACGCTGCCGCCGGTCGCTGGCACCGAACGCATCTTTGGGGATGCGTCGATCTTCGCTGAACAGCCTGTCACGGTGTCTGTCGAGGATACAGGCCTGCCCTTCGAGATCTATGGCGTGCCCGGCGATGGCTGGGACGCGGCGATGAACCGTCTGCTGCCAAGCCGTCTTCTAGTGTTGGCGGGCGTGGTGGCGATGATGATCTCGGTGCTGCTGGCCGTCTTCCTGCTCAGCGAGCGCAATATGAACATCGCCCGCCTCAGGGGCCGCGAACAACGGCTGCTCGAGCTGTCGCAGCGTTTCCAGCTGGCTCTCGAGACGTCCAATATCGGCATCTGGGAAATCGACAGCACGACCCATGCCCTCATCTGGGATAGCCGAAGTGCCGGCCTGCATGGGTTGCCGGAAAGCCTCTCCGACGACGAGGATCGGCTTGCCGACTGGTTCGCCTCGTTGCATGCCGATGACATCGGCAAGGCCGAACAGTTCTATTTCGACTGCGTTGTTGCCGGCAAGGCCGACCAGTGGGACGTCAGCTACCGGATCCCTCTGTCCGACAACAGCTTCCGCTATCTTCGCTCCGTCGGTGCCCGCACGCTCGACGGCAGCATCACCGGCATCGTCTGCGACGTGACAACCGATACGCTGGTCACCCAGTCGCTCAGCCGGGCAAAGGAGAACAGCGACATCAAGAATGCCGAGCTGGAACTGGCGCTTGAGGAACTCTCGAGCCGTGAACACCAGCTGGCCGAAGCCTCGCAGCGCCTGGATCTGGCGCTCGGCTCCTATAGTTGCGGCACCTGGGAAGGTGATCCGGTGACCCGGAGCGCCAACTGGGACGAACGCATGCACCAGCTTTACGGCGTGCCATTCAGCGAGAAGGCCGTTCCCGAACATGTCTGGCTCTCTCGCCTCCACCCCGATGATCGCGGCGATATCCAGCTCGCCACGAAGCGGGCTGTGACACTCGACCAGGTGATGAACACGACCCAGCGCGTGGTCCTGCAGAATGGCGAGATCCGTTACATCCGCTCCGTTGGCCAGCCGCATATCGGTCGCGACGGCAAGAAGAAGCTGATCGGGATTGCCTTCGACGTGACCGCCGATGCGCTGCTTGCCGAGCAGCTGCGCAATGCCAAGGCGGAAACCGACATGCGCAACATCGAGCTGGAGCTCGCGAAGAACCGCATCGAGTTCAACGCGCTCCACGATCCGCTGACCTCGCTTGCCAACCGTCGCAAGCTCGACCTCGAACTCGACCTGCTGGTCCGCAATGGCGACCGGCCGGCGAACAAGTTCGCCTTCCTGCATCTCGACCTCGACCGGTTCAAGGAAATCAACGACACGCTGGGCCATGCAGCTGGCGACGCCATGCTCGTGCATGCCTCACGCATCCTGATGAAACACGTGCCGCGCGGCGATCTCGTCGCCCGTATCGGCGGTGACGAATTCGTCGTTCTCGCTCGTCGTCAGACCACCGTCGATGAACTGGCGGCACTGGCCAACAAGATCATCGAGGAAATGCGCCAGCCGCTCGACTTCGAAGGGTTCGACTGTCGCTGCGGCGTGTCGATCGGCATTGCCCAGGCACAAGGTGCCTCTCCCGATGCGCGCAAGGTTCTCATCAACGCCGACATCGCCCTTTATCAGGCCAAGGAAAAGGGCCGGAACTGCTACGAGTTCTTTACGCCCGATCTGCAGGCGAATATCGTCGCCAAGAAGCGCATGGCCGACGACATCCTCGCGGGCTTCGACCGGGACGAGTTCATCGTCTACTACCAGCCGCAGTTCGAGGCTTCGAACATGCAGCTCTGCGGCGCCGAAGCGCTGATCCGCTGGCGCCATCCGGATCGCGGGATCCTTGCTTCCGGCAACTTCCTGAAGGTCGCCGAAGACCTGAACGTCATGGCCCGGATCGACGAACTGGTGCTGCAGACGGCGCTGAAGGATCAGATGCGCTGGACGGCGCTTGGCATGCAGGTGCCGCGCATTTCTGTGAACGTGTCCTCGAAGCGCCTGCACGACGACAACCTCATCGAACAGTTGCGCGGCCTGCAAATTTCGCCCGGCTCGATCTGCTTCGAACTGGTGGAATCGATCTTCCTCGACGAGAGCGACACGCTCGCCTCCGAGAATATCGAGAAGATCAAGGCGCTCGGCATCGACATCGAAATCGACGATTTCGGCACCGGCCATACCTCGATCGTCAGCCTGTTGAAGCTGAAGCCGAAGCGCCTGAAGATCGACCGTCAGCTCGTCATGCCCGTCACAGTGCAGCCGCAGGAACGCAGTCTCGTGCGCAACATCGTCGAGATCGCCCGCTCACTCGGCATCGAGACCGTGGCGGAAGGCGTGGAAACGCAGGAACATGCCGGCATTCTGCGCCAGCTCGGCTGCGACTATCTGCAGGGCTATGCCTTTGCCAAGCCGCTCTCGTTTGACGATTTCACCCGTTTCGTCGACCGTCTGCCGCAGCGCAAGGCGTCTTGAGCACACGCGGCGGTGGATCATGCCGCCTGTGGTGACACAGTGTTGTCGCAAATCGGCGGCAACGGGCGCAAAAGCGCTTCACAGAAATTGTGGATTTGCTCTATGAGTGACGCCATCCAAGGCAAGGCCTGCCGGACGATGTTCCGGCGGGAGAGAATGGAACGGTAGCTCACGCATGTCGCACAATACCTTCGGTCACCTCTTCCGCGTCACCACCTGGGGCGAAAGCCACGGGCCGGCGCTCGGCGCTGTTGTCGACGGCTGCCCTCCGGGCGTCCGTTTCGCCCAAGAAGACCTGCAGGTCTTCATGGACAAGCGCAAGCCCGGCCAGTCCCGCTTCGTCACCCAGCGGCGCGAAGACGATATCGTGAAAGTGCTCTCCGGCGTCATGCCGCAGGAAGACGGCACGATGATCACGACCGGCACGCCTGTGTCGCTTTTTATCGAGAATACCGACCAGCGCTCCAAGGATTACGGCGACATTGCCAAGCGCTATCGCCCCGGCCATGCCGACTATACCTATGACCTGAAATACGGGATCCGCGACTATCGCGGCGGCGGACGCTCGTCCGCGCGCGAGACGGCTGCACGCGTGGCAGCCGGTGCGCTGGCCCGCCTTGCCATGCCGGGCGTTACCATTCGTGGCGCGCTGGTGCAGATTGGCACGCACAAGATCAACCGCGACAACTGGGATTGGGCGCAAGTCGACCAGAACCCGTTCTTCTGCCCTGACGCAGCCATAATACCCGTCTTCGAGCAGTATCTCGACGGGATCCGCAAGGCAGGCTCCTCCGTCGGCGCTGTGATCGAAGTCGTGGCCGAGGGTGTACCTGCCGGCATCGGGGCGCCCGTCTATGGCAAGCTCGACCAGGAGATCGCCGCCGGCCTGATGTCGATCAATGCGGTGAAGGGCGTCGAAGTCGGCAACGGCTTCCAGGCAGCCGAGATTACCGGCGAGGAAAATGCCGACGAGATGCGGATCGGGGCGGACGGCAAGCCCGTCTTCCTGTCGAACCATGCCGGCGGCGTGCTGGGCGGCATTTCGACCGGCGAGCCGATCGTCGCGCGCTTTGCCATCAAGCCGACTTCGTCGATCCTGACCGAGAAGCGCTCGATCGATGCCGACGGCAATGAAGTCGATGTGCGCACCAAGGGTCGCCACGACCCCTGCGTTG
Source organism: Allorhizobium sp. nf9_anc (assembly GCF_056323085.1). Classification (NCBI taxonomy): domain Bacteria; kingdom Pseudomonadati; phylum Pseudomonadota; class Alphaproteobacteria; order Hyphomicrobiales; family Rhizobiaceae; genus Allorhizobium; species Allorhizobium sp. nf9_anc. The sequence continues at coordinate 2,754,211 of NZ_CM150481.1, forward strand.
GGATCCGCGCCGTGCCCGTCGGCGAGGCGATGCTCGCCTGCACCATTCTCGACCATATCCTGAGAGACCGCGGCCAGAACGGCCGGACCAGATGAGGACTTCCCCATGAGCTATGACCAGAAGCGCGTCGTCGAGGCGATCCGCGCCTTTGAAGCCGGCGAAATCGTCGTCGTCACCGACGATGACGGCCGCGAGAACGAAGGGGACCTGATCGTTGCTGCCGTCCACTGCACGGCCGACAAGATGGCCTTCATCGTGCGTCACACCTCGGGCATCGTCTGCACGCCAATGCCGAAGGAAGAGGCCAAGCGCCTGAACCTCTCGGCGATGGTGGCCGAAAACGATAGCGCCCACACCACCGCCTTCACCGTTTCGGTAGATTTCAAGCACGGCACGACAACCGGCATTTCGGCAGACGACCGGACGCTGACGGTGCGCAATCTGGCCAACCCGAATGTCGGCCCTGCCGATTTCGTGCGCCCCGGCCACATTTTCCCGCTGGTTGCCCGCGAAGGCGGCGTCCTGATGCGCTCCGGCCACACGGAAGCCGCCGTCGACCTCTGCAAGCTTGCCGGCCTGCCCCCGATCGGCGTCATCTGCGAACTCGTCAATGACGATGGCACGGTGACCCGTGGCCAGCAGGTTGCGGACTTCGCCGTCAAGCATGGCTTGAAGCAGGTGTCGGTCGCCGATCTCATCGCCTATCGCCAGCGCAAGGAGACGCTGATCCAGCTCGTCTCCAAGTTCGACCTGCAGACCCCCTATGGTCCGGCGATGGCCTATGCCTATTCGCTTCCCTGGGATCCGATGCAGCATCTGGCTGTCGTCTTCGGCGACATCCGGGACGGCGAAGACATTCCGGTGCGCCTGCATCTTGAGCATGTCGGTCAGGACGTCTTCGGCACCAACCGGCAGGTCGATGGCATCATGAAGCGGATCGCCGACAAGGGCCGCGGCGTGATCGTCTATCTGCGCGAAGGCTCCGTCGGTGTCGGCGTCTCGACCACCGCGCGTGGCGGCAAGCATGACCGCGAAGATCATTCGGAAGCGCAGGCCCGCGAGAGCGAATGGCTGGAAATCGGGCTGGGCGCACAGATCCTCAAGGATCTCGGCGTCACCTCCATCCGGCTCTTCTCATCGCGCGAACGCCATTACGTGGGCCTCGAAGGGTTCGGCATTCGCATCGCTGCGACCGAGATCGTCTGAGGTTTTAGCGGGGCCTTCAGTCTCGATTGATGTGATGTGGCGGTTTACCGCCGCATGATCACCCCACCCCGGACCTGCGGTCCGACCCTCCCCCTCAAGGGGAGGGTGGAGTGTGGCCGCTTGCGCCTGCACCAAGGCAACCGGCGGCCACCCACCTCCCCCTTGAGGGGGGAGGTCGACGCGCAGCGGCGGGTGGGGGTGACCCGGTTGTCGCCCAACTAACTCAAGACCCGATCGGCCCGTCGACCATCGGCTCCGGCTTGCCCTTCCAGCTCAGCCGCCAGACATCGCCCTGGCGGACAGACTGGACGGCGGCGGGGCGGAGGATGGCGAAGCAGGTGCCGCCTTGATGGCGGACGGAAGGGTAGATAATGCCGTTCAGGCCTGCCCGTCTTGCCTCGAGGGCCAAGTGGTTTCCTTGCGGATAGCCGACAGACTTGTCCGACGACAGCGCCGGATGTCCCGGCGCATCGCTTAGGTCGAGAAAGGCGCCGGAGACGCTGCAGAGCATCTCGGCATAGTCAGCCACAGCCTGATAGGCGCTGGTTCGGGCCAGAAACTCCGTCATGTGAAAGGTGATTTCGGCCAGGCAGGTCTCGACCGCAAGCGCTGCATACCAGGCACCGCGCGTCTCGCCGTTGAAGCGATTAGCCTCGCGGGGCTTGGCATAGGCGAAGCTCGCATTAATGAAATGCGCATGCGGCACATCGTAGACGAGTTCGTTGGCCGCCAGTCCGGAAATGCCGGTCGCCTGTGCCTGCATGCGGGTCGAGGTTGCGGCCTCGATTTCGGCAAGCTCGGCCAGTTCCTCGGCCGTGTCAGCGAGCGGGGCCAGCACCGGCGGGCGCGGGCGCGCGGTGGAAACGAGCCGCACGGTCCGCGGATAAGCAACCGTCGAAACCGGCAGGCCGGCGATCAGCACTCAGAGTCCCCCGCGCACGGCGTCGACGTAGCGGCGAACCTCGAGCATGTGGGGAATGCCGCCCTCGATCATGGCGGCGACGGGGGTACGGCGATCAAAGAGCGGGCCAGAGTTTTCGAGGCTCGGCCAGCGATCGGCCATGGCATCGACGAAGAGCAGATGCAGCGCCTTGTAGATGCCCAGAAGCGCCGAGATCCGGGTCATTTGATCCTGGCTCAGCGTTTTGGTCACACTCTCCGGCTTCAACCGCTCCCAGGTGCTGAGGGAGACCCCGAGCAAGGCGGCCGCTTGCTGGCTGGTCAAGTCCCACTGGACCACGAGGCGACGGAACGCCTTCAGCGCTGCGGCCGAGAGCCGTTTGCGGTCCGCCTCGGAGGCAAAGCCTTGCGAGACTGGGGATGGGGCGGTGTGGCGTTCTGCGATGTTCAACACGCTAGAGCTCCTTCAGATGACATAGGAAATATATGTCATTTGAAGGCGTTTACAAGCCTGGGTATTATTAGGGCGATCTTATGGGAGCTAGACCACCCGACGCGCCATGCCGACAGAGCGTGGGGCTGTCTCATCGAAGCCGAACTGCGAATAGAGGCGGTTGGCGGGGACGTCGGCGATCAGGCTGACATAGGCAGACTTCGGCAAGGTGGCGATGAAGTCGGACAGGGCTGCCATGATCTGCTTGGCGAGGCCCCTGCCCTGATGATCCGGCAGGATGGCGATGTCTGTCACCTGAAAGAAGCAGCCGCCGTCGCCGATGATGCGGCCCATGCCGACCGTCTCGTCGCCCAGCATCAGGCTGACGCCGAAGATGGAATTGGGCAGGCCCTTTTCGGCGGCTTCACGGGAGAAGGGCGTGAGGCCGGATTGCAGGCGCAGGCGCATGTAGTCATCAATGGCGGGCACGCGGGTTTCGATGCGGTAGGCGCTGTTGTCGGTCACGTCGGATCTTTCTGTCTTAGGTGTTTGGGTTTGTTCAGCCGAGCCAGCCGGGCTGCAGGCGCACGGCTTCCATGCCGGCGAAGCGGGAGACGCGCTGGAGTTCTGCCTCCAGCTTCTCCAGACGGCCGGCGCTCGGCTTGATGCCCGGCTCAAGCCAGACGCGGCGGACATCCAGCACGCCTTCTCGGCGCTCAGCCTTCATGTCGATGCGGCCGATCAATCGGTCACCTTCGAGCAGCGGAAAGACGTAATAGCCGTATTGGCGCTTCGGCTCGGGCACGAAGACCTCGATGCGGTAGAAGAAGCCGAAAAGGCGTTCGGTGCGGTTTCGGTCGCGGATCAGGGGATCGAAGGGCGAGAGAACGCGGATGCGCCCCGGTGGCTCGGGGGCGTCGAGCAGTGCAGGAACCTGCGCGGCGAAGGCGAAGGAGGCGCGCGGTTTCCCGTCGACGGTTTCGAGCTGCAGCTCTTCCAACTCGTCGCGATGGGAGGCCACCCAGGCCTTGGCTTCATCCGGCGTGACGATGTCGAAGAAGGCGGCGATCTCGCCAGATGTCGCGAAACCGAGCCGGGTGAGAGCTGCCCGGCAGGCCCAGTCGACGAAGGTCTCGTGGTCGACTTCGGCTGCGTGATGGTCGGCGGGGATCACGCGCTCAGCGAGGTCATAGACTTTCTGAAAACCCTCGCGCCGCGCGATCGCAAGCTTGCCGGTGTGCCAGAGGAATTCGAGTGCCGTCTTCGAGGGATGCCAGTTCCACCAGCCGCCGGACTTGTGGTCTTCGGCCTTCACGTCCCGCGCCATGACCGGACCATGGTCACGGATTCGGGCGTAGGTTTCTTCAAAGGCCTGATCGAAGCCCTCCCCCTGCCATCTCGCCCAGTTCTGCCGAATGCGCTCCTCGCGGCGGACGAAGCGGTGCTTCCAATAGGGGAAGAAGGCCGAGGGGATGACCGAGGCATCATGCGTCCAGTGCTCGAACAGTGAGCGATCCTTCTCGGCCAGATGGGCAAGATCGGACTGGCGATAGGTCTGGTTGCGGGAAAAGAGGATCTGGTGATGCGCCCGCTCGACCCACTGGATGCTGTCGACCTGAACAAAGCCGAGGTCATGGATCAGATCGTAGAGCCCCTCACGCCCGAGCGCCTTCGTCGGCGAGCGGGACAGGCCCTGCCGTTCGAGGAAGATTTTTCGTGCAAGGGCGTTGGGGACCGGAATCGACATGGAGGCAGGCTAGGGCATGTTCGTGGTTTGTTCAATCGCTGAATATCGGAGGTTGTGGATTGCGGGTGCTGTTGATGGCAGAGGGCAGCCCCGCCCCGCTAGCGGGTGGGAGTTATGACCTCTGGCACCGCCATCCTCGTCGGTCTATAGGATCACAAACTGCCCTCGGAGACCCCACACATTGCACATCCGCTTCGATAACGCAGACCTGCGCTTCGGCGACCGCGTGGCCTTGCAGCCGCTTTCGCTGTCGCTTGTCGAGCCGCGTGTCGGCGTGATCGGGCTGAATGGCTCCGGCAAGACGAGTTTCGCGCGGCTGATTGCGGGGCTCGCCAAGCCCTCCTCCGGCACGGTGACGCTGGATGGGCTGGATACCGTGACGGACGAGAAGGCGGCGCGGGCGAAGACTGGATTTATTTTCCAGAACCCCGGCAATCAGATCATCCTGCCTGTCATCCGTGATGACGTGGCGCTCGGGCCGACGTCGCGGGGGCTTGATGCCGCGGAGGTCGAGCGGCTGGTCGATGAGGCGCTGGCCCGCTTCGGCATCAGCGATCTTGGCCCGCGGCGGCCCCATGAGCTCTCCGGCGGGGAGCTGCAGCTTGCCGCACTCGCCTCCGTCTGCGTCAACCGGCCTGACGTCGTCATCTTCGACGAGCCGACCAATCAGCTTGATCTCAGGAACCGTGCCCGGGTGAAGGCGGCGATCGACGGGCTTGGCGAACAGGCTGTGGTGATCAGCCACGACCTGGAGCTCGTTGCGGATTTTTCCCGCGTGCTGGTCTTCCATCAAGGCGCGCTCGCGTTCGACGGACACGGAGGCGAGGCGATCGCCCGCTACCGGGAGATCGCCGGATGCTGACGAGCCTGCATGTGGAGGGGCAAAGCCTGCTGCATCGTATCCCGGTGAAGCCGAAGCTTTTCGGGTTGATGGCCTTTGGGCTGGCGCTCTATTTCGTCGACCAGTTGGTCGTGCTCGGGGCCGCCACGGTGCTGACCGGCTTGCTCTATCTTTCCACAGGTGTCGGACTGGCCGAGGGCTTCAGGCGGCTCCGGCCCGTGCTGTTCACGATCGGCTTTCTGGCGGCGGTCAATCTCCTGCTGCTCTCGCCGCTCGAGGCCTTGGTCACAACGCTCAGGCTCATTGCGATCCTGTTTGTTGCGGCGGCCGTGACGGCGTCCACGACGATTGCCGATTTCATGGCTGCGGTCACCGATCTCGCCCGGCCACTGGAGCGGCTCGGCCTCATGAAAGCCGCCGATCTGGGTCTCGCGCTGGGGCTGGTGCTGCGTTTCGTACCGGAGATTGCCGGGCGTTACGAGGCGCTGAGGGAGGCGCATGCGGCGCGGGGCATCCCGGTGAAGCTGTCGCGCATGCTCGGGCCGCTGATCATTTCGACGTTGAAGGATGCGGACAGGATCGCGGAGGCGATTGACGCGCGGGGCATTCGGGGCCAGTAACGGAGCGATCTTTTTCGGGGACCTTTCATGACCACCAGAGACCTCGTGCTTGCCGCACTCTTCACCGCCATCATCATTGTGCTCGGCTTCATTCCGCCCGTGCCGATCCCGCTGCTGCCGGTTCCGATCACGGCCCAGTCGATGGGCGTCATGCTCGCCGGCTGCATCATCGGCGCCAAGCGCGGGGCGCTGTCTTACGCACTGCTCGTCGTGCTCGTCGCCGTCGGACTTCCAGTGCTTTCGGGCGGTCGGGGCGGTCTCAACGTGCTGATGGGGCCGACCGGCGGCTATATCTTCGGCTGGATCATTGGCGCCTTCGTCACTGGCTTCCTCGCTGAAAAGCTGGTCCGCGAGGGCCAGTCGGCCGTCAAGCAGATGACCGGCTTCTTCGTGGCCAGCGTCGTCGGCGGTATCGGCGTCGTCTATCTCTGCGGCATGCCGTGGCTTTCGGTCGTGGCCGGCACGCCGTTCGACAAGGTGGTCCTCGGCTCGCTCGCCTTCATCCCGGGCGATCTGGTCAAGGCCGCGATCGCCACGCTTGCAGCCCGCGCCGTGATCGTCGGCTATCCGCTTCTGCCGGCGCGCGCGTAACACCCAGAAAGCGTCGTTCAAGAATCGAAATGCCACCGCTAAGGTGGCATTTTCCGTTTTAGGTTCCGGGGGATTTGAACCGTGACGACACTGCCGAGAATTCTGCTCGCCTGCGCTTTGCAAGCGCTTGCCGCCACGTCCACGATGGCAAATGATTCCATGGCCACGCTTGAAGCCGGTGGACTGGTGTTCACGCGCAGCGAAGAGATCACCATGGCGAAGGAAGATCTCTACATCTCGCCGGAAAAGGTAGAGGTGAAGTATCTCTACCGCAACACTACGGACAAGCCCGTGAAGACGATCGTCGCCTTCCCCATGCCGAAGATCGGCGGACCGGTGGAGATCATGTCGGCAGTCCCCGACGAGCAGAGCGACAACTTCATGGACTTCTCCGTGGTCCAGGACGGCGAGGCGATCGAGGCGAACCTGCAGCAGCGCGTGCTGGTGCGCGGCATCGATTTTACCGCTGACGTCGAAAGCCAGGAGATCCCGCTCCAGCCGCTCCTGAAGGAAACGACGGAAGCGCTGAAGACGCTGGAGCCCGACGTCATCAAGGACTGGCTGGCCAAGGGACTGATCGTCGACCTCAACTACGGGATGGGCGGCACATCCGAGCCGGAATACGTTCCCGTCTGGGAGCTTGAATCCATCTACTGGTGGGAGACGACCTTTCCGGCCGGCGCCGAGGTCGAAGTCGAGCATCGCTATCGCCCGAGCGTCGGCGGAAGCGCGGGCCTCGTCTTCATGTGGGACGGCAAGCCTTCCGATTCCTATGCCGACTACCAGAAGCGCTACTGTGTCGATAAGGACTTCCTCAATGCCGCGATCAAGCTCGAAAAGAAGCAGAACCCCGATGCCGGCGTCTATTATTTCGAGCAGTGGCTCTCCTACATCCTGACGACCGGTAACAACTGGTACGGACCGATCGGTGACTTTCACCTGACCGTCGACAAGCTGAATGAGGATTCGATCGTCAGCTTCTGCGGCGAAGGCGTGAAGAAGACAGGGCCAACCACCTTCGAAATGCGGGCCAAGGATTACTATCCGTCGAACGATCTCAACATCCTGCTGGTCGTTACAAACAAGGTCGCGATGCAGGACCAACCGTAACAGTTACGCTTGCAATCGAATCTCACCGGTCAGGCAAATTCGCGCATGATCTGGTAACGGCTTGTAAAATCGTTTCGAAGAGGATCCCGGCTGATCGGTCGTTTCCGGTGTCCCCCTGAGCGCTCCATGACGGAGACGCAAACGCCCGAACGGATCATGTCACCGCTGCATCGCGACGCCGGGTCTCCGGCCGTCTGCCCATTTCGCGCGCCCGAAAGTCACGACATGTTTCTCAACAACCTTTCTCTCAGCAAGAAGCTGATCCTTACCTTTTGCACCATCATGGCCGGATGTTTCCTGGCCTCGGTTGTCGTCTTCGTCCAGGCTTACACGGCAAAGACCACGCTGATCGAACAGGATCGGGCACAACGCATCGTCAACCTCGTCGATGCGGCGGCCACTGCCATGGCCGAGCAGGCAGCCAATGAGCGCGGCTATCTGCTGTTCGGCAGCGAAAGCACGCTGGCGGCGGTTGCGACAGAGCGCAAGGCGCTCGAGGCAGCCCTTGGCGAAGCCCGCACGCTTGCCGGAAATGACAGCGCGCTTACCGCGCGTGTGGACGCCATGCGCGCTGCCGCAGACGCCTACGCCAATAAAGTGGCCGAGCCGCAGATCGCCGCCCGCAAAGCGGGTCAGACGGCCATTGAAGACATCGCCGCGATCGGCACGTCTGACGCGGCAGGTGCTCTGGATACGTTCCGGGCTGCCGCCACGGATATCAAGGGCGTGCTCGCCACCGAGACGGCAGCGACCCGCGCGCGTCTCGAGGCTGCGCACTTGGCGCTGGAATTGGCGCTGGTGCTCGGTGCGGGCGTTGCCGGCGTGTTTGCCGTCGGCCTGATCTGGCTGCTTGCCCGCTCTATCGTCACACCGATCACCGGCATGACCAATGCCATGACGCGGCTGGCCGCCGGCGACCACGCCGTGGATGTGCCGGCTGTCGACCGTGGCGATGAAGTGGGCCGCATGGCCAAGGCCGTGCTCGTCTTCAAGGATGCCGCGATCGAGAGCGCGCGCATGTCCGACGAGCGCCGTAGCTTGCGCGAACAGGCCGAGGCCGACCGCCAGCGGGCGGAAGCGGAAAAGGCCCGCGAGGCGGAAGAAGTGCGCTTTGCCATGACCGAACTCGCACAGGGCCTTTCGGCGCTGTCCGACGGTGACGTGGTGTTTCGCCTGGAGAAACCCTTCGCGGCTCATCTCGACAGCCTGCGAGGGAATTTCAACGAGTCGCTCGAGAAGCTGCATGCGGCGCTGAGAACAGTGGGTGCCAATGCGCAGGCGATCCATGCCGGCGCAGCCGAGATCCGCTCTTCGGCGGACGATCTTGCAAAGCGCACCGAGCAGCAGGCGGCCTCCGTCGAGGAAACCGCTGCCGCCGTCGAACAGGTCACCAAGACCGTGCGCGACACGGCAAAGCGCGCCGAAGATGTCGGCCAGTTGGTCGAAAGCACGCGGTCCGGCGCCGAGCGCTCCGGCGAGGTGGTGCGCAATGCCGTGTCTGCCATGACAGAGATCGAGCAGTCTTCCCAGTCGATCTCCAACATCATCGGCGTGATCGAGGATATTGCCTTCCAGACCAATCTGCTGGCGCTCAACGCCGGCGTCGAGGCCGCACGCGCTGGCGAGGCGGGCAAGGGCTTTGCGGTCGTTGCCCAGGAAGTGCGGGAACTTGCCCAGCGCTCCGCCAATGCCGCGAAGGAGATCAAGGCGCTGATCTCGAAATCGACCGCCCAGGTCGGAAATGGCGTGGCACTCGTCGGTGAGACCGGCACGGAGCTCGAGAAGATCGTCAACGCCGTCCAGGAGATCAGCCACCACGTCGGCGCGATCGTCACTGCGGCGCGCGAACAGTCGACCGGTTTGCAGGAGATCAATCTCGCGGTAACCGCCATGGACCAGGGCACGCAGCAGAATGCGGCCATGGTCGAGGAGCAGACGGCGGCCTCGCATACGCTGGCGGCAGAAGCGGACTCGCTGAACACGCTGCTTGCGCAGTTCCGGCTCGGTCAGTCTGGTGCAGCGCCTGCAGGAAGAATGGCGCAGCATCGTGTAGCCGCAACCTCGCCCGCCCCTGTTCGACAGCCCGCTCTCCGTCAACCGGCCGCGGCTTCCGCTTTGCATAACCCGGCCCCCTCGCCTGCCCGGGCACTGGCCGGCAAGCTCGGTCGCGCCTTCGGCATCGCTTCTGCGGCACCCGGCGAACCGGCAAAGCAGGACTGGACGGAATTCTGATTTCAGGGCCGGGCTGTGAAGCCCGGCCGTCTCCCGCAGGCGTGCCGTTATCCTCAATGAGGGTTTAAGAAATACCGCAAAATTTAGCGGTTCTTGCCCAAAGAATTAACGATATCTCGCCATCCTGCCGCGATTGACGGGGCCGTACCAGCGGCCGTGGGGATGGGACAAAACATGCTGAATTCGTTGAAGAAAATACCGCTCTCGGTGCAGATGGTGCTCGGGATCGGGATCGCGGTGGCCGCCATACAGGCAGGCACCGCAGCCTATGAGATTTCCGCCGAGCGGCTGAGCCTGACGGACAAGGCGGCCATGCGCGGCGACGCTGCACTTGATATGCTCGAGTCCGTGCACACCCAGGCCATGCTGAACCGCAAGGAAGTTGGCGAGGACGATCCGGCAATCGAGACGCTCGATGGGACGATGGAGCAGTTCTCCAATGCCGGCGGCAGCGTCAAGATCTGGCTGGTGATGGGCCCGAAGGTCATCGACTTCCAGAGGGCGCAAGGAGAGACCGAGTTCGAGAGCCCCCGTGACGCGCTCGACCAACAGACGATCGACAAGCTGCAGACGCTGAACAGTCTCGAAGGCGAGACTTTCCGCATGACCCGCCCGGTCGTGCTGGGACAGGGCAGCGCCTCCGACGAAAAGTGCGCGGCCTGTCATACCGCACAGATGAATATTCAGCCGGGAGAGGTCATCGGCGTCTACAGCGCCGAGGTCAATCTGGCCCCGGAACTCGCCGCCTGGCGCGCCAATGTCTGGACGCGGGTGTGGATGGGCGCCGGCGCGATCGGCCTGATGATCGCACTCGTGGTCGCCATGCTGCGCATCACGGCCATCAACCCACTTCGCAACCTGACCCAGGCGACGGAGAAGCTTGCGGGCGGCCAGCTGGACATCGAGATCGAGAACCGCGAGCGGCGCGACGAACTTGGTATCATGGCCCGCGCGCTCGAAGTCTTCCGTGACAATCTGCGACGCAACAAGGCACTGGAATCCGAAGCGGACCAGGCCCGGCAAAAGGCCGAGGCGCACCGTCTCGAAGTCGAGCGCCGCGCCGAGGATGAGGCGGCCGAACGGCTGCGTGTGGCAACGGCCGGCCTTGCTGGGGGTCTTCGTCGTCTTGCGACCGGTGATCTCGCCTTCCAGATCGAACAGCCCTTTGCTGAGAGCTTCGAGGCGCTGCGGCATGACTTCAACTCGTCTGTTCGAGAACTCGCAGCCACGATGGACATGATCCGCCAGACGGCAGGCATTATCGATGGTGGTAGCGCGACCATCGCCGGTGGCGCACGAGACCTCGCCCGCCGAACCGAAAGCCAGGCGGCATCGCTTGAGCAGACCGCCGCATCGCTGAAGGAGATCAACGCGACTGTCGCTGCCGCCAACCAGCGGGTGGCGGAAGCGCAGACCGTTGCGAAGAAGGCCAATGGCAGCGCGCTCACCTCCGGCAAGGTCGTGACCGAGGCGGAAGAGGCGATGCATCGCATCGAGGAAAGCGCCCAGCAGATCTCCAACATCATCGGTGTGATCGACGAGATTGCCTTCCAGACCAACCTCCTGGCACTGAACGCCGGTGTCGAGGCAGCCCGTGCAGGCGAAGCCGGCAAGGGTTTTGCCGTTGTCGCCCAGGAGGTCCGCGAGCTCGCCCAGCGCTCGGCGAATGCGGCGAAGGAGATCAAGACACTGATCCAGAACTCCACGTCTCAGGTGGAGAACGGCGTGCGCCTCGTGCATGGCACGGGTGAGACCCTGCTGGAAATCGGTACGCTGATCCAGACGATGAACGAGCACATGGACGCCATCGCCGACTTCACTCAGGACCAGGCGAGCAATCTGCGCGATATCGGCGGGGCGGTCGACACGCTCGACATCGTCACCCAGCAGAATGCGCAGGTCTCCGAACAGTCGAGCAATGAAGCGACCAGGCTTGCGACAGAGGCCGGCTCGCTCAGCCAGATGATCCAGCGTTTCAAGCTGCCATCAACGCGTGACGGACACCGCCGGGCCGCCTGACAGGCATTACTGTCAACCACATAAAAATGAGAAAGCCCGTGGCTCGCGCCACGGGCTTTCCTTTGGCCTGAACTCAAAAACGATCAGGCTTACCGGTCGTCTTCGACATCATCGACGACGTCCGTCATGGGGCGGTCCGCACCGTCCGCATGTTCGTGGATCCACTCACCTTCGGCATTCTGCCAGCTGATTTCGGCGTCGCCATCGGTCAGTTGCTGGGCGCCTGCGGCCTTGCGGGCTGCAGCCACCGCTTCGTCGTGCGTCGGGTAGGGTTCCGAATAAACGTTGCCCAGACGGTAGGCATAACCTTCGTCATGCTCCACGACGTGATAGGTCACCTTGACCATGGCTAGTCTCAGTTCCAGCGCCAGCGGCTGTCACGGGCCGGCGGAGTGGAATTGGCAAGCAGGTAACCGACGACACCGCCGACGATACCGAGCGTGATCAGGCCAGCGGAGGTGGCGGCAGCCGGATGACGGCGAACGACGCCAGCGACCGTGTCTGCGCCTTCGCGGGCGTAGTCAGCCACGACATGGGCCGTGCGGGTCGCGCCGTTGACGACGTCAGACGCGCGGTTGCGGATGTCATCGCGATCGTAGCCGGTGACGGAAGAGGCCGCGCGGCCAGCTTCGTCCAGCGCTTCGGAGGCACGGTTGCGTACGTTGCGGCTGCTGCGGCCAGCTTCGCGGCTGATCATGTCCTTGAGATCATTCATCTGTTCGCGCAGTTCACGAAGTTCTGCCTGGAGGTTGGAAGACGCCATGGTGATACCCTTTCCGTTGTTCGTGGTGTTGCCGAAGAAACGTTGCGAATGCCGGATGGTTCCATTTGCAGAATTTCAGAGCGCGTCTGGAACGAAAAACGCCCGGTGCGAGGCACCGGGCGTCGAAAAGCGAAGTCTGCGGGACGATTACTTCGTCGCGGCTTCGTACATTTCGAGCACGTAATCCCAGTTGATCAGGCTGTCGACGAAGGCTTCGAGGTACTTCGGACGGGCGTTGCGGTAGTCGATGTAATAGGAGTGTTCCCAGACGTCGACGCCGAGGATCGGGGATGCGCCGTGGATCAGCGGGCTTTCGCCGTTCGGGGTCTTGGAGATTTCGAGCTTGCCATCCTTGACGGAGAGCCAGGCCCAGCCGGAGCCGAACTGGGTGGTGCCGGCTGCGACGAAATCGGCCTTGAACTTGTCATAGCCGCCGAGATCGCTGTCGACTGCAGCCTGCAGCTTGCCCGGAAGCTTGTTGCCGCCGCCATCCTTCTTCATCCAGTTCCAGAAGTGGATGTGGTTGTAATGCTGGCCTGCATTGTTGAAGAGGCCGGCGTTCTTGCCATAGGACTGCTTGACGACTTCTTCGAGCGACAGGCCTTCGAGGCCCGAATCCTTCAGGAGGTTGTTGCCATTGGTCACATAGGCCTGGTGGTGCTTGTCGTGGTGAAACTCCAGCGTTTCAGCCGACATGAACGGTGCCAGCGAGTCGTAAGCATACGGGAGGGCGGGCAATTCGAAGGCCATGTGAGATCTCCTTTTGGCAAATGGATTGCGTTTTGGCAGGTGACGGGAACATAGGTGCGGAACATCGCTCAGGCAACCTTTGCCCTTCCAAAATCCGGCCTTCAAGCGAAAGAAATGTCTTCCGTTTTTGGACTTGCGCGACTTGGTGTTCCGGCCGACGCTCCGCGCCACAATGCACCCAACCGAGGTTCCCCATGTTCCGTTCCCGCCCGCCTCTCGCGGCTACAGCACTTGCCTTGATCAGCCTTCCCTCACCGGCGTTCGCCTCGTCGAGCGATGCCTGGGACGAATTCGCCAAGGATGTCGCCGCCAAGTGCACTGTGCTGGCCGAGGGACGTATCGAGCAGCCGAAAGTGGTCGTCGATCCCTTCGGGACGGAAAGCTACGGGGTTGCTGTTCTGACCGGCAAGGCGGTGGGCGCGGACGCCACTGTCAGCTCGATCTGCGTCTATGACAAGAAGAGCCAGGCGGCAGAGATCGGCGGCGAGCTGCCGGCCGACCAGGTGACGATCACTGTGCCCTAAGGCCTCAGGCGTCGTAGACCTCGGGCTCCGGCAGGCCATCGATCGGAAAGCCGAACTCGGCGCGAGCAATCTTGCATTCCTCATCGCCGGGCATGCAGGTGCGACAGACATGCGGGCGCACGAGATAGACGGCGCAGCCGACATGCTTGCCGACTTCGCCGGTGAGTGCCGCACAGCGCCCATTCTCGAACTTCATGCCGCTCTCATCCTTGGCGATCATCGCTTCGGGGATGGCGGCGATCTCTTCATCCGTCTCCATCGAAAAGCGCGGCCACTCGGCAGAATAGGCGCAGCAGGCGCCGCAGGCCTGGCAATCAAAGATGTCGGGCGGAGAGGTTTCCAGCATGGGTTCACCGCCTCGCGGCGCGGACGCGCATCAGGTTGAGGGCGAAGAAGCCGGTGAAGCCCAGCATCAAGAGGCCAACGAATACCGGGCCGGCATCGACCGAGATCAGATCCATGGTGAGGCCCGTGCTGCCGGAGCCGGCGGCACTGCCGATCGCGTAGGCCAGCGCAAAGACCGCGCTGCCAGAGACGAGAAGACCGCCACGGAAACGTTCGCCGAGCAGGGTAAGCGCTGCGGTGTAGAGCGAGAAGCTGGCTGCACCGAGGATCGAGATGGTGATCAGCAGGGCCGCCTGGGATGTCATGAAAGGCAGTACGAGGAAAGCGGCAGCGGTGATCAGCGATCCGGAGACGGCGATGACGGGCCGCGACAGCCGGTCGAGCAGCCAGCCGACGAAGGGCTGGGCCAGCGCCGTTGGCAAGGCCACCATTGTGACGACGAAGGCGGCGAAGTTCTGGCTGTAGCCACGCTCGACGAAATAGAGCGGGATCATCGAAATCGCCGCAATATCGGAAAAGCCGAAGGCGACGACCATCAGCGTCAGGACCGGCGCGAGCTTGACGAAGGTGAGAAGGCCACCGGCTTCCGAGGCTTCCGGCTTGGTCTTGGCATAACGGCCGAGCATGACCGAGGCGAAGGCGACGAGTGCGACATAGGCCGCCGTCAGCGCAAAGGCGAAGCCGTCCTCAATGCCGACAAGCGGAATGGCGAGCGGACCTGCTGCAAAGCCTGCACACATGCCGGCGCTATAGGCCCCCGACACGCGGCCACGCAGGCGGTCCGGACAGGCGGTGTTCAGCCAGGCTTCGGAGACCGTGTAGATGATGCTGGTGCAGAAGCCGAGCAGGAAGCGGGCGACGAACCAGATCCAGAGCTGGTCGAAGACCGAGAAGGTGGCCAGGCAGACGGAGACGCCGAGCAGCGAGGCGACGATCAGCCGGTCACCGCGCATCCTCTGGGTCAGCGTCCCGATCATCAGCGTCGACGAGGCTAGGCCAAGCGCAAAGACCGAGGCGTTCAAACCCGCCATGCTGGAGGAGACACCCCGGCTTTCCAAGATCAGCGCGATCAGCGGATAGGTGAGCCCCTGCCCCACAGCAAAGGCGGTGACCCCAAGGATGACGACCGCGATCGCTGCCCAGTCGGGCGCGAAGTCGGGTGCGATATCCGTGGTGTGTGCCGTGTGCATAGAGCCTCCGGAACCCTTGTTCAGGGTCTAATGCTGGAAGGCCCGGTCTAACGGGGGGATCGGGGGAAGTCCAGAGAGAGGCTTTGGACGTCTGCCTCTGAGCCCTGATGATTTGAAGTGATACGTTCCATGTACCGAACAAAAGCATCCCGAAGCGCGACGGTCGGTGCCGGCGGGTTGTCTATTGCGTCAAAGAAGACCGCATGGTCCTCAGGCTTGAGCACTGTGACATGCTCCCTGCTGAAATGAAGCTCGCAGTTGCTTGTGCTGTTGCCTGGCCGGTCTCTGTTGCTCATACAAGATTGTCTCGCACGCTGCGTCAAAGATCAACCTTGCCGCCTCAGCCCGCCGTAATCACACCCGGCACATCCTGGCCCAGCGCCGCAAACACCGTCTTCAGGATGCCTGCGGAATCCAGTCCGGCCTTGGCATACATGGTTTCGGGCTTGGCCTGGTCCATCCAGACGTCGGGCAGCACGAGCGAGCGGACCTTGAGGCCGTTGTCGAGCAGGCCCTCGTTGACGAGGAAATGCATGACATGACTGCCGAAGCCGCCGACGGCGCCTTCTTCGACCGTCACGACCACCTGGTGGTGGCGGGCGAGCTGGCGGATCAGGTCGTGGTCCAGCGGCTTGGCGAAGCGGGCGTCGGCAACGGTGGTCGAGAGGCCTGCGGCGTCGAGGTCTTCGGCGGCCAGCAGACAGTCGGCCAGACGCGTGCCGAAGGAGAGGAGTGCGACCTTCGAGCCCTGCTTGACGATGCGGCCACGGCCGATCTCAAGGATCTCGCCGCGCTCGGGCATGGGAACACCCACACCTTCACCACGCGGATAGCGGAACGAGATCGGGCCTTCGTCGTAGGCAGCTGCCGTACGCACCATATGCTTCAGCTCTGCCTCGTCGGCCGCGGCCATAACCACGAAGCCCGGCAGTGCTGCAAGGAAACCTGTGTCGAAGGAGCCGGCATGGGTCGGGCCGTCGGCGCCGACGAAACCGGCGCGGTCGATCGGGAAGCGCACTGGCAGGCCCTGGATGCCGACGTCGTGGACGACCTGGTCATAACCGCGCTGCAGGAAGGTGGAATAGAGCGCGCAGAAGGGCTTGAAGCCTTCGGCGGCAAGGCCGGCTGCGAAGGTCACCGCATGCTGTTCGGCGATGCCGACGTCAAAAGTGCGCTCGGGGAAGAGCGACTGCAGCTTGTCGAGGCCGGTGCCGTTCGGCATGGCGGCGGTGATGCCGACGATCTTGTCGTCGTGGCGGGCTTCCTCGACCAGGGCATCGGCGAAGACGGCGGTATAGGCCGGTGCGTTCGGCTTTGCCTTGGCCTGGGTACCGGTGATCACGTCGAACTTGTTGACGCCGTGATACTTGTCGGCAGCGGCTTCCGCAGGTGCATAGCCCTTGCCCTTCTGGGTCACGACATGGATCAGCACCGGACCCTTGGCATTGTCGCGAACATTGCGCAGCACAGGCAGAAGGTGGTCGAAGGAATGACCATCGATCGGGCCGATATGGTAGAAACCGAGCTCCTCGAACATCGTGCCGCCGGTCACATACCCACGGGCATGTTCGACGGCGCGGGTGATCGCGCGGTCGACGGTCTTGCCGAGATAGGCTGTCAGCTTCTTGCCGAACTCACGGAAGCCCATGTAGCTGCGACCGGAGGCGAGACGCGCGAGATAAGCGCTCATCGCGCCTGTCGGCGGGGCAATCGACATGTCGTTGTCGTTGAGGATGACGATCAGGCGTGCATCGAGGGCGCCGGCATTGTTGAGCGCCTCATAGGCCATGCCGGCGGACATCGCGCCATCGCCGATGACGGCGATCACCTTGCGGTCGGTCTTCGACAGTTCGGCGGCGACTGCCATGCCGAGGCCGGCGGAGATCGAGGTCGAGGAATGGGCAGCACCGAAGGGATCGTATTCGCTCTCGGCGCGCTTGGTGAAGCCGGAGAGGCCGTCTTCCTGGCGCAGCGTACGGATGCGCTCACGGCGGCCGGTCAGGATCTTGTGCGGATAGCACTGGTGTCCGACGTCGAAGATCAGCCGATCCTCCGGCGTCTCGAAGACCTTGTGGATTGCGATCGTCAGCTCGACGACGCCGAGGCCTGCCCCCAGATGACCACCCGTTTTCGACACGGCATCGATCATCTCGTCGCGCACTTCGCGCGCCAGCTGCGGCAGATCGCGGTCCTCGATGGCCTTCAGATCTCTCGGGAACTCGACCTTGTCCAGCAGCGGCGTATCGGGCATGGATGTCACGGGGCTCTTGCCTCTTCAACTCGTTTGGGTGCGCGATAGCATCCCAAGACGAACTGGGCAAATATCCGACACCACGCTGTTATATAGACGTCAACGGCCCTCCGGCAAAGGCACGAACTCCTCTTCGTCCCCCGGAACGATGTCGAATCGGCCAGTTCTCCACTCCTCCTTGGCCTGTTCGATGCGCTCCTTGGACGAGGAAACGAAGTTCCACCAGATATGTTTCTGCGTGCCGAGTGCAGCACCGCCGAACAACATGACGTGACAACCGGTCGCGCCGCCGATGAGCGTAATATCGTCGCCGGGGCGGAAGACGAGCAGCTGGTCGGGGGCAAAGCGGTCACCGGCAATCTCGATCTCGCCCGAAAGAATATAGAGCGCGCGCTCCTCCTGGCTTGCGTCGAAGGGGAAGCGGGTGCCGGCTTCGAGCGTCAGGTCGACATAAAGCGTTTCGGAGAAGGTCTTCACCGGAGAACGCAAGCCGCCCATGGATCCAATGACAACGCGACCCGAGGCGCCGCGATCGGCAAAGGTCGGCAGTTCGCGCTTGGCCGTATGGGCAAAAGCCGGGTCGATCTCTTCCAGCTGGTCGGGCAGCGCGATCCAGGTTTGTAGGCCGGACATGGAGAGCGGATGGCCGCGCAGGTTTTCCGGCGTGCGCTCGGAATGCACGATGCCGCGCCCTGCCGTCATCAGGTTGATATCGCCAGGCGCGATGACCAGCTCGGTGCCGAGGCTGTCGCGATGCTTGATCTCCCCGTCGAAAAGATAGGTGACGGTAGAGAGGCCGATATGCGGATGCGGGCGCACATCCATGGCCTCGTCCGCCTTCAGGATCGTCGGCCCCATGCGGTCGAAAAAGATGAAGGGGCCGACAAGCCGGCGGCGGACAGAGGGCAGCGCGCGGCGCACGGAAAAACCGCCGATATCGCTGGAGCGGGGAATGATCAGATGTTCGATGGCGTCGCAGGCAAAGGCGTCACCTGGGACGGGATCGGTTCCGGGAAAGAAGGACATGGGAAACCTCTTCGTTCAATCCAGTGAAGACTAACAGGTCTCGATGAGGATCATAGAACGGATCGACTGCGCGCGCAGTGACGCAGCGTTCAGTATTCGTCGGAACGGAGGAGACGCCTATTCCTTGACCGGAATGTGCAGGCCTACCTTCACGTCGCGGAGCACGACATTGGTGTGCATGCGGCGGATTTGCGGGTTCTCGGCCATCAGCTGGGCGCTGATATCGTCGTAATGCTCAACATCGCGGGCGGTGATGATGGCGACGAGATCGACCTGACCGGTGACGTAGTAGACTTGCTGGACATGCTCCTGCTTGTCGGCCCAAGCGCGGAAGCGCGTGAGCGCATCATAGTTGTCACGCTCGATTTCCATGCCTGTGATGAAGGTCATTGGAAAGCTTGTCGCCTTGCGGTTCACCACTGCAATCTCAGCGGTGATGATGCCCTCGTCGCGCAGACGGCGCAGGCGGCGCTGTACAGCCGAGGGGGACAGGCCCACTTTGTCGGCAATCGCCTCAGCCTTCAGCTGGCAGTCCCGCTGCACCACTTCGAGGATGCTTCGGTCGAATTGATCGAGCTTGTCCGGCATGCGTTCTCCCTCCTCGCGCACCGCATTTTTCGCTGCATAACCGATTGCGGCGGATTGCGCCATCTTTCCGCAGCATTCAACGCATTCATGCAGGATTTTCCCGCCATGCGTCGGAAATGCGCTCGAAATCCGCAGCTTCGGCCTCCTATGGTCTCGGAATTGCCAAACTACCTGGGATCAAGATGACAGGAACCGCCCCGGCCGCGCTCGACGTGCAGGACATTCACAAGAGTTTCGCCGGCATTGAGGTTCTGAAGGGCATCTCAGCCACAGCCCATCGTGGCGACGTAATTTCGATCATCGGCTCGTCCGGCTCGGGCAAGAGCACCTTCCTCCGCTGCATCAACCTTTTGGAAGCGCCCGACCGCGGCCGCATCGTGGTGGGCGGTGAAGAGCTGAAGCTCAAGCCCTCCCGCAAGGGCAGCCTCGAAGCCGCCGACCGCAAGCAGCTGGAGCGGCTGCGCACCGGGCTTGGCATGGTCTTCCAGAGCTTCAATCTCTGGGCCCATCG
This sequence comes from Allorhizobium sp. nf9_anc, assembly GCF_056323085.1. Taxonomy (NCBI): domain Bacteria; kingdom Pseudomonadati; phylum Pseudomonadota; class Alphaproteobacteria; order Hyphomicrobiales; family Rhizobiaceae; genus Allorhizobium; species Allorhizobium sp. nf9_anc. Next base: position 2,773,858 of record NZ_CM150481.1, read on the forward strand.
TACGGTGCTCGAAAACGTCATCGAGGCGCCCGTCCACGTTCTTAAAATGCCGCGCCGGGAGGCGGTCGAGAAGGCCGAAGCGCTGCTTGCCAAGGTCGGGCTCTACGACAAGCGTGACGCCTATCCCGCCTTTCTCTCCGGTGGCCAGCAACAGCGCGCGGCGATTGCCCGCGCACTCTGCGTCGATCCGGCCGTGATGCTGTTCGACGAGCCGACTTCGGCGCTCGATCCCGAACTTGTCGGCGAAGTGCTGAAGGTCATCCGCGATCTGGCCGAAGAGGGCCGCACCATGCTTCTCGTCACCCACGAGATGAGCTTTGCCCGCGAGGTCTCCAGCCATGTGATGTTCCTCGACAAGGGGCGCGTCGAGGAACAGGGACCGCCGGACCAGGTCTTCGGCGACCCGAAAAGTGCCCGTTGCCGAGACTTCACCCGCAGCCTTGGTGGGCGCGGAGCCAATGCCTGAACACCCTTCTCAAACTTCAATCCAATCGGGGAAAACGACGATGAAACTGATCTCCCTTCTTCTAGCCGGTGCCGCCTTTGCCGCGACCGCCGTCACCGCCCAGGCTGAAGTCCGCTTCGGCATCATGAACGAGGCCTATCCGCCCTTCTTCGCCAAGGATGCCTCGGGCACCTGGAAGGGCTGGGAAATCGATCTGATGAACGCCGTCTGCGCGGAAATGAAGGAGACCTGCTCGGTCGTCGATGTTTCCTGGGACGGCCTGATCCCGGCGCTGCAGACGAAGAAGTTCGACGTCATCTGGTCGTCGATGTCGATTACCGAGGAGCGCCTCAAGACCATCGACTTTACCGACAAATACTACAATACGCCGAGCAAGCTGATCGGGCCGAAGGATGCGACGCCGGGCGCGACGCCTGAAGCCGTCGACGGCAAGACCATCGGCATCCAGGTCTCGACCGTGCAGTCGGCCTACTATGCGAAGCACTTTGCCGACAAGGCCGAGGAGCAGACCTACGCCACCCTGGACGAAGCCTTCCAGGATCTTTCCGCCGGCCGCATCGACTATGTCTTCGGCGACGCGATCCCGCTTGCCGACTTCCTCAAGACCGAATTCGGCAAGGATTGCTGCGCCGACATGGGCGACGTGGCGGCTGATCCATCCGTTCTCGGCACCGGCATCGGCGGTGGCCTGCGCAAGGAAGACACCGAACTCAAGGCCAAGCTGAATGCGGCGATCGCCGCCGTCCGCGCCTCCGGCAAGTATGACGAGATCACGAAGGCTTACTTCACCTTCGACGTCTACGGCCAGTAATCGGCAGGGATTGCGGACGAGATGGCGACAGGGTCGATGACGGCATGGCAATTGCTGGCGCTTCAGCCTCCGGGCTGGGGCGGCGCGCTGTTGACCGGTGCTGCGACGACCGTTGCCATCTCGGCCTGCGCCTTCTCCATCGGGCTGGTCATTGGTCTCTTCGGAGCGATCGGCAAGCTTTCCGACAACCGCCCGGTGGGACTGCTCCTCAAGGGCTATACCTCCGTCATAAGGGCGGTTCCGGAACTGATCCTGATCGTCGGGCTCTATTATGCCGGCACCGATGGCCTCAACCGACTGCTGATGGCCTTCGGCCTGCCGCCGATCGAGGTCAATGGTTTCGTTGCTGCCGTCGCCGTGCTCGGCTTCGTGCAGGGCGCCTATATGACTGAGGTTCTGCGTGGCGCGATCCTGGCGATCCCCACCGGACAGCTCGAGGCGGCGCGGGCCTTCGGCATGTCGCCATTGCTTCGCTTTCGTCGCGTGACGCTGCCGGCACTGCTTCCCAACGCCCTGCCCGGCATGGCCAATCTCTGGATGTCGGTCACCAAGGACAGCGCGCTGGTCGCCGTCGTCGGCTATCAGGAACTGGCGCTGACGACGCGTCTCGCCGGTGCCAATACCAAGGAATATTTCCTGTTCTTCCTGGCGGCCGCGGTCCTCTATCTGGTCATCACGCTTCTCTCCAACCTCGTCTTCCATGGCATCGAGCGCCGCGTGCGCCGGGGCCAGCGGCCGGCGCATTGAAGGAGGGACGCGCGTGAATTTCGAATGGATCGCGAAATACTGGCCGCTTCTGATCGAAGGCGCCTTCCAGACGGTGGCACTGCTGGTCATTTCGGTCGGCTTTGGCTTCGTGCTGGCGGTCGGTCTGGCCTTTGCCCGGGTCAGCGGCGGGCCAATCCCCCGCAATCTCGCGCTTGGCTATTCGACGGTGTTTCGTGGCACGCCGCTGCTCATCCAGCTCTGGCTGCTCTATTACGGCGTGGGCTCGCTGCTGCCGATGGTGCCGGGCTTGAGGCAGAGTTTCCTTTGGCCGATCCTGCGTGAAGGCTTTTTCTTCGCCGCCCTCTCCTTCACGCTCAACTTTGCTGCCTATCAGTCGGAAGTACTGCGCGGTGCGCTACTCTCAGTGCCGAAGGGTGAGCTGGAAGCGGGACGCTCGCTCGGCATGAGCCCCTTGATGCTGATCAGACGCATCTGGCTGCCGCGGGCGATCCGCACGGCGCTGCCAACGATTGCCGGCGAGATCGTACTGCAGCTGAAAGCCACGCCGCTCGCGTTCACCGTCACCGTGATGGATCTCTATGCGGTCGCCTTCAAGGTTCGCCAGGACACGCTTCTCGTCTACGAGCCGTTGCTTGTGGTCACCCTCTTTTATGTCGCGCTGACTGCGCTGATCACCCGTGCCTTTGGCGTGGTTGAGGCGCAGGTGCCGATCCGCCGCTGAGGCGGCCCGAAAGTGTAATGCCATGACGAAAGTCTTCGCAGCCCATCCCCTGCCCGCGACTGCCGGTCCAGAAACCCGGGCGCTCGACGCTGGCCTGGTGATTGATCCAGCGACCGGGGCGATTGCGCCCAATGTCTCGATGTCGGTCAACAATGTGCTGATGCCGGGCGATGGCGCGTTCTCCGCCGATGGCGTCGCTGACCTCGCCGATCTGCCCTATCTCTACGCCCGCTGGACCAACCCCACCGTGCGGCAGCTGGAACAACGGCTGGCCGCCCTCGAGCGGGCCGAGGATGCGCTGGCGACGGCAACGGGGATGGCGGCGATTGCCGGCACGCTGTTCACTTTCCTCAAGGCCGGCGATCATCTCGTGGTATCGGATGTCTGCTACGCGGGCGCCGCAGAACTCACCCAAAGGGTGTTGCCGGATTTCGGCATCGAGGTGACACCGGTCAACATGGCGCGGCTCGATCTGGTTGAGGCAGCGATGCGACCGAACACGCGGCTCGTGCATTGCGAGAGCCCCGTCAATCCGATCCTGCGCCTCGTTGATCTCGAAGCGCTGGCGGGGATCGCCCATAGACATGGCGCGCTGATCTCGGTCGATTCCACCTTTGCCACACCGGTTGCCACACGGCCGCAGTCCCTCGGCGTCGATCTTGTCATCCATTCGCTGACCAAGTTCATCAATGGCCATGGCGACGTGCTGGGCGGGGCCGTGATCGGGCGGAAGGAGCTGATCGCCCGCATTCGCGGACGTGCCGGCGTCTATCTCGGGGCATCACTCTCGGCCCAGTCGGCCTGGCTGATCATGCGCGGCATCGATACGCTTTATCCGCGCCTGCGCATGGCGTCAGACAGCGCCCTTGCCGTCGCCACCTTCCTGGAAGGACATCTGGAGGTCGAGCGTGTGATCTATCCGGGTCTCGCCTCCCATCCGCAGCATGATCTCGCCGAACGCCAGATGGATGTGTTCGGCGGCATGATTGCGTTTCGCACGCGCAACCCGAATGCCGCCGCCGATCGGCTGGCGACAAGGCTGCGTGTCATTCACTACGCCTTTTCGCTCGGTCACCAGCGCAGCCTCGTGGTGCTGCTCGACACCGAGGAGATGATGAGCTCGACCTTCCGCCTCACCGGCGACGCCCTCACCGATTACCGCGCCTATGCCGGCGACGGGCTCTTCCGCCTGTCGATCGGGCTGGAGACCCCGGCAGATCTCATTGCCGATCTCGACCAGGCGCTCACCCCCTGACCGCATCCGACGGAGACTTAGCCATGACAGACACCATGATCCTCGACGGCGGCATGAGCCGCGAACTCTTGCGGCTCGGCGCGGAGCTGAAGCAGCCGGAATGGTCGGCGCTGGCCCTGATGAACAGCCCTGAGATCGTCCGCCAGGTGCATGAGGAATTCATTGCCGCCGGTGCCGACGTCGTCACCACAAACTCCTATGCGTTGGTGCCCTTCCACATCGGCGAGGAGCGGTTCCAGACTGAGGGGCCGGCGCTGATCGCGCTTTCCGGCAGACTGGCGCGGGAGGCTGCGGATGCGGCGGGCCGCAAGGTGGTCGTGGCCGGCTCCCTGCCGCCGATCTTCGGCTCCTATGAGCCTGAAAATTTCGATCCCTCGACCGTACAGGACTATCTGAAGGTGCTGGTCGAGAACCTTGCCCCCCATGTCGATGTCTGGCTCGGCGAGACGCTCAGCCTGATTGCCGAGGGCGAGGCCGTTCGCAAGGCGATCCAGGCCCAGCCGAAGCCGTTCTGGATCTCCTTTACGCTGGCCGACGATGCCGCCCAGATCGCCGGGGACGAGCCGAAGCTGCGCTCGGGCGAGACCGTGCGGGCGGCTGCCGAGTGGGCGGCAGGCTCGGGTGCCTCGGCGTTGCTCTTCAACTGTGCCAAGCCCGAAGTGATGAAAAAGGCAGTCGAGACTGCAGCGGCCGTCTTTGCCGAAAAGGGAGTGAAGCTGAAGATCGGCGTCTATGCCAATGCCTTCGAGACCGACACCGACGACAAGGCCGCGAACGAAGGGCTGCACGATACCCGCGGTGACCTGACCGGCGACGTCTATTCGCGCTTTGCCTGCGACTGGGCCGAAGCTGGTGCGACCATGATCGGCGGCTGCTGCGGGATCGGGGCTGAGCATATCCACCGGGTGGCGGGGGCGCTTCGGGCGCGGGCGTGATCGGCGGTGGCGGCGCCTAAGCCGACACCCGAGCAAATGACCAATTGTGTCATTCCTGTGTTTTTTTCTCGTCGGCGGCCTTGAACTCCGGATGACAGGCCCCATTTGAGGATTTGCGGACCGGGCCCCTCTGACGACGGATTACCATCGTGATGTCGGACCGCATCGAGCACGCTCGATGCCATGCCCGGACCGGACCTCTCTTCAGCGAGACCGTGCGCGCGTTGCATCGAGCACCGGTCAATGCAACAGAGGTCACACAATTGGAACTCCTGCTCATTCTGTTTCTCGGCAAGCCACTCTGGATGTGGTTGCTGTTCATTCTCCTCGTCGTGGCACTTCTTGCCTTCGACCTTGGCGTCCTCAACAAGAAGGACCATGAAATCGGCATCGCCGAAAGTTTGAAGCTTTCGGCCATGTACATCACGCTGGGCGTGCTCTTCTCCGGCTTCATCTACTGGCAGATGGATACGACCGCGACCGCGCAGTATCTGACCGCCTTCGTGGTCGAGAAGACGCTGGCGATGGACAATATCTTCGTCATCGCGCTGATCTTCAGCTTCTTCGCCATCCCGCGCGAATATCAGCACCGCGTGCTGTTCTGGGGCATTCTCGGGGTCATCGTGCTGCGCGGCATCATGATCGGGCTCGGTGCGACGATCGTCGACCAGTATCACTGGGTGCTATATTTCTTCGCCGGCTTCCTGATCCTGACGGGCGTCAAGATGCTGTTCGTCGCCGACAAGGAACACAAGATCGAGGACAATGCCCTGATCCGCTTCCTCAAGCGCCGGATGAACGTGACGGAGGAGATCCACGGCCACGCCTTCATCGTCAAGAAGCCGGATCCGGTGACGGGAAAGATCAAGCGTTTCGCCACGCCGCTCCTGCTGGCGCTCGTCATGATCGAGATCGCGGACCTGGTATTCGCCGTCGACTCCGTGCCGGCCGTCTTCACGATCACGACCGATCCGTACATCGTCTACACGTCGAACATCTTCGCGATCCTCGGTCTGCGCGCCCTCTACTTCGCGCTGGATGCCATCCTGCACCGCTTCGCCTATCTGAAGTATGCCCTGTCGGTGCTGCTGATGTTCATCGGCTCGAAGATCTTCATCGCCTGGGGCATGGGCTGGGAGAAGTTCCCGCCGGAGTGGTCGCTGGGCGTTACCTTCCTCATCCTCGGCGTGGGCGTCGGCTACTCGCTGTGGAAGACCAGCGGCCCCAAGGCCGTGGAAGCGAAAAACCCGGCCGAGTAAGCTCGGAATTCAAGACCCGAAAACGACAAATGGCCCCGAAAGGGGCCATTCTGCTGTGTGCGGCTTAGTGTTTGGTAATCGGCGACGTGATAGCCGCCCTTAGATCACGCGCCGTCGAGCGGCTCGCTACCGGTCGGCTTGCCGGCCCGGTCAAGGCGGATCTTCTCAATGCGGTTTTCGGCAGCGGAGAGCAGTTGCTCGCAATGCTTCTTCAGAAGCTCGCCGCGCTCGTAGATGGCAATGGATTCGTCGAGCGCCACGTCACCGCGTTCCAGCCGCGCCACGATGCTTTCGAGCTCGGCCACGGCCTTTTCGAAGGAAATGCCGGTGAGATCGGCGGGAACAGTGGCGTCGGACATACTCAACCCTTCATCAGTCTCAAGATGTGCAGGCCTGCCGATTCGGCGAGGCCTTCGAGATCATAGCCGCCTTCGAGCAGGCTGACGACCCGGTTATGGGCGAAACGGTCGGCGACTTCCAAGAGCCTGCCTGTCGCCCAGTCGAAATCCTCGCCGACCAGATTGATCTGCGCCAGCGGATCGCGGTGATGCGCGTCGAAGCCGGCCGAGATCAGGATGAAGTCGGGCGAGAAATCGTTGAGTGCCGGCAGAACGCGGCTCTTGAAGGCTTCGCGGAAATGATCGGAGCCGACATTCGGCGATAGCGGCGCGTTGACGATGTTGCGATGCGTGCCCGTCTCGTCCTTGGCGCCACTGTAGGGATAGAGCGGCATCTGGTGGGTCGAGCAGAACAGCACCGACGGATCGTCCCAGAAGATGTCCTGGGTGCCATTGCCGTGGTGGACGTCCCAGTCGACGATCGCGACGCGCTCGACGCTGTAGGTCTTCTGCACATGGCGGGCAGCAATCGCCACCGTGTTGAACAGGCAGAAACCCATGGCCTTGTTCTTTTCCGCATGGTGGCCGGGCGGACGGCCAGCGACGAAGGCGTTGTCGGCCTTGCCGGTCATCACGTCATCGACGGCTGACATCGCGCCACCGATTGCGGTCAGCGCCACCTGCAGGCTCTTCTGCGAGGCATAGGTATCGGCCTCGAGCTGGTTGATGCGATCCTCCTCTTCCGGGATCTGGCGCATCACCGCGAAGAGATGCTCCTCGGGATGGGCGAGCGTCACCGCATCCTCGTTCGCCTGAACAGCATTGATGCGCTCAAGGCGGGCAAAGTTCGGATGCTCCAGCGCGATGTTGAGCGAACGCAAGCGATCGGCGCGCTCTGGATGGCCCTCGGGCGTGTTGTGCTCGAGGAAGATCGGGTTCTCGTAGAGACGGGTGGCCATGGGGCATCCTTCCTGGGTCGGGGGCAACATAATGCGCTCGGCCGTCATCTTCCACCTCGCATCCCGGTTTTACCCAACCCACTGCGGCATCACGCCAGCACAGGGCTGCCGTGCAGACCTTGTGAAGGCGACGGCGATGCCGTTAGATGCCGCTAACACTTGGATAAGATTGGGGGCGCGCATGGACGAGATGGAACGGGTGGAGGTGAGCGCACTTGTCGTCGCCTATCGTGACATCGGCCCGACAGGCGAGATGCGCGCTTCGGCCTATGTTGACCATGCCGAGGAAGCCCTGCGGCATTTCTGGCGTTATCGCCCCCCGCTGGAAAACGAGCCACTTTACAGCCCCGCCAAGTTCGAGGTCCGCCTGCACCAACCGCTGCGGGTCGAGGATGCCGTACGGATGATCGTCCAGGTCGACAAGATTGGCGGCAAATCCGTGGGCTTCGAGGTGGCGATGGAAAAGGACGGGCAGACGGTCGCCGAGATCGACGTCACCTGGACCGCGCGGGACGCAGATAGCGGCGAGCCGGTCGCGCTGCCAGAAGACATACGCGACTGGCTCTATCGCTACGTTCCCTGAGAACCGTACACTTGCTGCGGAGTAGGTCGAATTCGCTCAGGCCGCGATGGTCTGGCGGCCGCGCATATGCGCCCCTGCACCTGCGGCCGGCGAGCCGGGCTCTCGTCGGGCTGTGCGACGGTTGAGCTTGAAGATGTCGACCAGCGTCTTCATCTTTACGGCCCCAAGCGCCATGATGTCACTGGCCGTCGAGATACTGGATACCAAACCAGCATTCTGCTGGGTCGCCTGATCGAGTTGATTGACGGCGTTGTTGATCTCGCTAAGGCTCGAGGCCTGCTCATTGGCTCCGGTCGCGATGGCATCGACATTGACGTTGATCTCATTGACGAACCGTTCGATCCGCTCGAGAGACGAGCCCGTGGCATTGACCAGGCGCACGCCTTCGGCGACCTCGTTCGTCGAGTTGAGGATGAGGGCGGAGATCTCCCGGGCGGCGGCAGCAGAACGCTGGGCCAGTTCGCGCACCTCCTGCGCCACGACTGCAAATCCCTTGCCGGCGTCACCTGCTCGCGCTGCCTCGACACCTGCATTCAGCGCCAGGAGATTGGTCTGGAAGGCAATCTGGTCGATGACGTCGATGATGCTGCCGATCTCTTTCGAGGCGTTTTCGATGCGCCCGATCGCCTCGACCGTGGAGCGCACGACTTCGACAGACTGACCGGTCGCCGTGCGGGCCTCTTTCACGATGTCACGGGTATCGCGGGCCCGAACCGAGGCCTCCTTGACCGTGGCGGTGATCTGCTCGAGCGCGGCGGAAGCCTGTTCGAGGGCCGCGGCCTGCTGTTCGGTGCGACGGCCGAGGGCTTCGGCATCGTCCTTCAGGCTCTGGCTGTTTTCGGTCAAAGCTCCTGTCTCGCCAAGCACGCTTTCGAGGGTCTTTTGGAATTCCGCGATTGCGGTGTTGAAGTCGGTGCGCAGGCGTTCGAATTCTGGGATGAAGGGGTCGTCGATCGTTACGCGGATATTGCATTCGGACAAACGGGCAAGACCTGCGGCAATGGCATCCACCGCCCGCACGCGCCCCGTAACGTCGATTGCAAACTTCACCACCTTGAAGACCCGGCCATCCTCGTCGAAGATCGGGTTGTAGGAGGCCTGGATGTAAATCTTGCTGCCATCCTTCCGGATGCGGGTGAATTCGCTCGACTTGAACTCCCCGGCCCGCAGGTCCTTCCAGAAGGACTGGTATTCAGCGGACTGCGCATACCCGCCATCACAGAACATCGCATGATGCTTGCCGACGATTTCGTCCAGCCGGTAGCCGACGGCCGTGAGGAAATTCTGGTTGGCGGTGAGGATGTGGCCGTCCGGGGTAAACTCGATCGTTGCCTGGGCGCGAGAAATCGCGTCGAGCTTGCCGCCGTTTTCCAGTTCGGCCAGTTTGCGTTCGGTGATGTCGGTCGCGAACTTGATGACCTTATAGGGCTTTCCCCCACGCATGATCGGATTGTAGGAGGCCTCGATCCAGATTTCGCGGCCTCCCTTGCCGTAACGCTTATACTGCGCGCTGAAGAATTCTCCTCGACCCAGGCGTGTCCAGAAATCGCGATACTCGGCTGACTGCGCGTAATGCTTGCCAACAAACATGCTGTGATGCTTGCCGACGATCTCGTTCAAGGAATAACCGACGGCGCCGCAGAAGTTCTCGTTTGCCGAGAGAATGGTGCCGTTGATTTCGAATTCGATGACGGCCTGGGATCTGTCGAGGGCGTTGAGAACAGCGCGGGGTTCGTTTCTGAAAAAGGTCATGAGGGACATGGTTGCACCTATCGCTTTTGATGTACCTATAGTTTAATGCCACCCATCTATATAAATAGTTACTAAAATTCACGAGAACGTGCTTGAGGTGAACATTCGCGGTGAGCATTGGTGCGGAATCGCCACTGCTGGCGCGGACAGACCCACACCCAGTCAGGGCAAGGATCGGCACGGATTTGGCCGAGGCCGTGAAGCGACCAGAAATTATCATCCTCGGCTTCCGGGGGTATGGGGGATGGGCTTCGGAGGGCAGTCCGACCGCAAATATGCGGCGGTTAAAAAACGAAGCCCCCCGGGCCCGAAACCGGAGGGCTTCTAATCCTGCAGGCCTGAAGGAGGAGGAGGAGGGCCCGCAGTGTTTTGTCGGAGCGCGCTGCTTGGGAGGGGATGATCGCATCGCGCCGGCCAGTGAACATTAGCTGCAATTGCTTAAAGCATCGCTAATAAAACCTGGAATGGCCATCCCGTTGAAAATCGCAACCCTCTTTGCCCTTGAGGGACGGGTCCTGAGGCTGGACCGCGAAAAAGACTTGCGCGGCGGCGCATCTCACCGCATTGACGGGGGCATGAAGAAGCTCCCAGAACCCCAGCGCCTCGACCAGCTCCTGGTCGCCCTCGGCCTTTTCGCCAGCCGGTCCCGCTCCCGTGACGCCATTCAGCGTGGCACGGTGAAGGTGGACGGCAAGGTGGTGGCGAAGCCCAGCCTCGTCTTTGCCGCCACGCACCAGTTCGATATCGATGATCCTGCCCAGGATTACGTCTCGCGCGCGGCGCTAAAACTCGACGCCGCGCTTGATCATTTCGACCTCTCGCCCGAGGGTTGCCACTGTCTGGACGTCGGCGCCTCCACCGGCGGCTTTACCGAGGTCCTGCTGAAGCGTGGCGCTGCCCACGTGACGGCGATCGATGTCGGCCACGACCAGCTGCATCCGCGGCTTGCCAGCGACCCGCGCGTGACCAATCTGGAAGGATTGAATGCGCGTTACCTGGAGCCCGAGGACTACGACGATCAGCCTTTCGACTTTCTCGTCTCCGACGTCTCGTTCATTTCGCTGAAGCTGGCGCTAGCGCCCGCCCTCGAGCAGGCCGAGCCTGGCGCCCATTGTCTGCTGCTGGTCAAGCCGCAGTTCGAGGCCGGCCGCGAGGCGATCAGCAAGGCGGGGCTGCTGAAAGAACCGGAGACCGCACCGGTGGTCGCCGCCGAACTGGAGCGCTGGCTGACGGAAGACATGGGCTGGACGAGCCTCGGTCTCATCCCCTCCCCGATCGCTGGTGGCGATGGGAACGAGGAATTCCTGCTTGCCGGCGTAAAGCCTGATGATGCCAACGATGGCGACGACGATCAGGACGACGAAGAGGACGCAGCATGAGCGCCGAAACCGTCACGATTTCGAGCCTCGGCGCCAAGGGCGACGGGGTGGCACATGGCGCCGATGGGCCGGTCTTCGTGCCCTTCGCGCTGCCCGGCGAAACAGTCTCGATCGCGAAGGTGAAGAACGAGGGCACGATCATGTCCTTCGCCACCACCTCGCCTGATCGCGTTCAGCCGCCTTGCAAGCATTTCGGTCCTGATGGCGTCGGTGGTGTATGCGGCGGCTGTTCGCTGCAGCATATGGCGAAACCCGCCTACAATGCCTTCAAGCGGCAGGTGCTGATCGACGCCCTGAAGTCGAAGGGGATCGAGGCGCCCGTGGGCGAGATCTTCGAGGCGCATCCGCATCAGCGCCGCCGCCTCGTCTTCACCGCCCGTCGGCGGGAACAGGGCCTCGTCATGGGCTTCATGCAGGCGGAAACGCATCATGTGGTGCCGGTCGAGGAATGTCCCATCGCGTCGGACGGGCTCATTTCCCGGTTGGACGCGATCAAGATCATTGCCAATGCCTGTGGTGCCGAGCACTTTCGCATCACCGTGACCGAGACGACGACTGGCCTCGACATCTCGCTCGACGGGCTGCGCGGCGGGCTGGGCGACCAGGAACGGCGCGCGGTTACCAATGCCGTGATCAAGCTCAAGGGCATCGCCCGCGTGTCTGCCAATGGCGAGATCGTCATCGAGCCGCACAAGCCGCTGCTCGACTTCGCCGGCGCCCGCGTGGTCCTGCCGCCCGGCGGCTTTACCCAAGCGACGCACGAGGCGGAGGAGCACATGGCCGCACTTGCGAGCGCCCATATCGGCAAGGCGAAGAAGGTCGTTGATCTCTTCTCCGGTGTCGGCACCTTTGCGCTTAGGCTCGCCCGCGCATCCTCCGTGCTCGCTGTCGAATCGGACGAGAAAGCTGTGAAATCGCTGGATCTTGCCGCCCGCAATACGCAGGGCTTGAAGCCCGTGACGGTCGAGCGCCGCGACCTATTTCGTCGTCCGCTGATGACCTCGGAGTTCAAGGGCTTCGATGCAGTCGTCTTCGACCCGCCGCGCGCAGGTGCCGAAGTGCAGTGTGCGGAACTCGCAAGGTCACAGGTGAAGAAGGTCGTCGCAATCAGCTGCAATCCGCTGACGCTTGCCCGTGACCTGTCGATCCTGATCGCGGGCGGCTACCGGGTCGACAAGGTGACGCCGATCGACCAGTTCCTCTGGTCTCCACATGTCGAGGCCGTCGCGACGCTCAGCAAGGGCTAGTCCGCAACCACAATCAAAGGTTGCCTCCGGTTTCTTGCGCCATTCCTGATTTTATCCTTTGATCTCGCTATTCATAAATAACGGGATCAAAGGGGGAATGACGATGTCTGAAATCGCAGCCCATGGGCATGGCGTTCGCGGAATGAGCCGCGAATCCCTGCAGGCGCTTGCCGGCAATGCCGATCCGGGCAAATTCGGCAAAATGTTTCCGCGGCTGGCGCCACTGCATGCCGAGGATGATGCTCTCTTCGCACTTGCCAAGGCGATGCGGGACGAAAAGGGTGGCACGGGCGATCACCCGACCTTGCCGGCCGGCTATACCTATCTCGGCCAGTTCGTCGACCACGACATCACGCTCGACACAACACCGCTCGACAAGCAGCGCGCCGATCCGCTGGCGACGCAGAATTTTCGCACACCGGCTCTGGATCTCGATTCCCTCTATGGCGACGGACCCGGACTGCACCCTTATCTTTATGCGAAAGACGCGGTCGGCAAACCGCCGGGGCCCAGGTTCCTGATCGGGAAAGCGCTGCGCTCCGAAGCATTTCGCAAAGAGGATCCGGAAACTGACAAGAAGATCCGGCAGCTCGACAACGACTTGCCGCGCAACGCGCATGGGCGGGCGCTGATCTTCGACGAGCGCAATGATGAGAACCTGCTGGTGGCGCAGTTTCATCTGCTGATGCTGAAGTTCCACAATGCGGTGGTCAAGCATCTGGAAGATACGAATGCCGGCTTGAAGGGCATGGCGCTCTTTCTAGAAGCACGGCGCATCGTCACCTGGCACTATCAGTGGATCGTGCTCTTCGACTTCGTCGAGCGCCTGACGGAACCGGGACTGGTCCGCAAGATCAAGCATGAGGGGCGGCGTTTCTATCGCTTCCGCAGTCGGCCCTATATGCCGGCGGAGTTCGCGGCGGCCGCCTATCGCCTCGGGCATTCCATGGTGCGGGAAGCCTACAGTCACAACGCGGTCTTCCGGCCGGGCGGTCGCGCGAACGGTACGCTCGGCCTGATGTTCAACTTCACCGGCAAGTCCGGGCAGATCGTTGGCGAACTCGCGCCGGAGGATCCGCCCTCGCCGCTTGGCCCCTTACGGTCTCTCCCCTCCAACTGGGTGATCGACTGGCGCCGTTTCTTCGATCTCCAAACGCCGCCTGAAGCCGATTTCACGCTCAATCATGCTCGCAGGCTCGATCCGCTCATCGTGCCGGCGCTCCACACACTGCCGGGCCACCCGGACGACATGGAGACTGTTGCCGCCCGGGAGTTCGTTCTGCCATTCCGCAACCTGAGGCGCGGATCGCAGATCGGATTGCCATCGGGCCAGGATGTGGCGCGCGCCATGGGTTTCGAGCCGCTGAGCGACATGCAGCTTTCGCGCGGTGCCGACGGCGAGGCTGCCGCGCAGAACGGGTTCCTCAAGGCGACGCCGCTCTGGTACTACGTCCTGAAGGAGGCCGAGCAGTTGCATGAGGGCCTGAGGCTCGGGCCTGTCGGATCAACGATCGTCGCCGAGACCTTTCTCGGGCTGGTGCATGGCGATCAGAACTCCTTCATCTGGCAGAGATCCGACTGGACGCCGCATTTGCCATCCAAGACGCCCGGGCATTTCACCATGGCGGATCTCGTCACCTTCGTCGACGACATCAATCCGGTCGGTGACGGCAGGGGGGAAGATTGATCTGGGGGCCTCCCCGGCGTGACCGGGGAGGCCCAATGGCTCAGCGGTGCAGGAATGCCAGCACGTCATCGATGAAGCGCTGCCTGTGAGTGGCAAAGAGCCCGTGTGGAGCGCCCTCATATTCGATGAGTGTCGACTGGCTGATGCCGGCGGCAGCCGCGCGACCTGCGGCATCGATCGGCACCGTCTTGTCGTCCGTGCCATGGATGATCAGGGTCGGCACGTTGAAGGCGGCAAGATCCGGACGGAAGTCGGTGGTCGCGAAGGCCTTGGCGCAGGCAAGCGTCGGCTTGAGCCCCGCCATCATCGCCTGGCGGACGGACCAGTCGAGCACCTCGGAGCTGACCGCCTTGTCGAACATGCCGACGCCATAGAAGTCCTTGAAGAAGCTGGCAAAGAAGTGCGCGCGGTCCTCGACCATGCCCTCCGTCATCTCGTCAAATGTCGATTCCGGCGTGCCGTTCGGATTGTCCTCGGTCTGCAGCATATAGGGCACGACAGAGGACACCAGGACGGCCGAGCGTAGGTTGGCGCCACCGTGGCGGGACATGTAGCGCGCCACCTCACCGCCTCCCATGGAAAAGCCGAGAATTGTCGCGTCATTGGCTCCGGTCGAGGCGATGACGTCAGCCAGATCGTCGGCCATCGTATCGTAGTCATAGCCGTTGAACGGCTGTTCCGAGCGGCCAAAGCCACGGCGATCATAGGCTATGGCGCGCATTCCCGCATCGGCGATGGCCATCGACAGATCATCGAAGGTGTCAGCGGTCAGCGGCCAGCCATGCAGGAGGATGACAGGGCGGCCCTGCCCCCAGTCCTTGGCATAGAGTTCGACACCGTCACGGGTCTTGATGCGGGGCATGGTCACGTCCTTTTCTGTTTCTAGACAGGACGAACGGCTGCTACCTGCAGCAGGTTCCTAACGAATGTCGCGGGCTTCCAGAAACAGAGAACCCGCGTATGGCCATTCAGTAGGTCAGAAGCGTTCCGGAACCGGTGACGTTGGCGCAGCGGCAGCGGCCGCCGACGCGACCGGGTTTTGCCGGGCAAGACACCTGCCCACCGCCACCGACGCTGCCGGACTGATCGACGACACAGACATACCGCTGCGGGCGGACGCCTTGCGTCTGACGCGGGGTCTTCTGGCTTTCGATGATGACGCCATTGGCATCATTGATCAGCACATAGGGAGCGTGGCCGCTTGCCAGCGTTTCGGCCGATGATGGGGAGACGATGAACAGCAGGCTGAGTGCGACACAGAACAAACGCAACATGAAAACCTCGATAGGACGGCTCGATTTCGACGGACCGCGATCAGATGGGACGCGCAGCTAAAACCGAACGCCCTAGATGGCCCAGAGTTGCCGAGAGTAGCGGCAAAGACTGAACACAGGCTGAACCAAGTCTTGCCTGAAACGGAAAACGGCGCCACGCGGGCGCCGTTCCAGGGTTAGGCAAGTGCGCCTGATCAGGCGGCGCGACGGTGGCCGGACGATGTGCCGGAGGCGCGCTCGTCGATACGGAACTGGTTGAGCAGAGCCGTGAGCGCTGCCGCTTCCTGGGCGAGGCCGTGGCTGGCCGCCGTCTGTTCCTCGACCATGGCGGCGTTCTGCTGCGTGCCCTGGTCCATCGTGTTGACGGCCGTGTTGATCTCCTGCAGGCCGGTCGACTGTTCGCGCGAGGCGGTGACGATGGCGTTGACGTGGCCGTTGATCTCCTGGACCTCGCGGACGATGACGTCGAGCGCCTTGCCCGTTTCGTTGACGAGTTCGACGCCGTGCTTGACCTGGGTCCCGGAGGCGCTGATCAGGGTCTTGATCTCCTTCGCAGCGTTCGCAGACCGCTGTGCGAGTTCACGGACTTCCTGGGCGACGACGGCGAAACCCTTACCGGCTTCACCGGCACGTGCGGCTTCGACACCGGCGTTCAAGGCGAGCAGGTTGGTCTGGAAGGCGATTTCGTCGATCACACCGATGATGTTGGAGATCTCGCCGGAAGACTTTTCGATGCCCTGCATCGCATCGACGGCCTTTTCGACGATTTCGCCTGACTTTTCGGCACCGGCACGGGCACGGGTGACCAGCTGGCCGACTTCCTCGGCGCGGCGGGCGCTGTCCTTGACGGTGGTGGTGATCTCTTCAAGGGCTGCAGCCGTCTCTTCGACCGAGGCTGCCTGCTGCTCGGTGCGGCGGGCGAGATTGTCGGCAGAGGAGCGGATTTCGGCAGCACCGCCATCGATAGCGCGGGCATTGCGGCCGACGGTGGCGAGCGCATCATGCAGCTTTTCGACGGAGGCATTGAAGTCGACGCGCAGGCGGTCGAGGTCGCCGGCAAAGGGCGTTTCGATGCGCGAGACGAGGTCGCCATCTGCCAGACGGCCGAGGCCGTCAGCCAGCGAGTGGACCGCGAACGAGACCTGCTCTGCTTCGCGCGTCCTTGCGGCTTCGCGCTCGCGGCGCTCCTGTTCGGTCATGGTGCGGGTTTCATCCGCTTCGCGGGCAAGGCGACCGCGCTCGATGATGTTGTCGCGGAAGACGGCAACGGCAGCGGCCATCTGGCCAATCTCGTCCTTGCGCGCTGTCCCGGGGATTTCT
This sequence comes from Allorhizobium sp. nf9_anc, assembly GCF_056323085.1. Classification (NCBI taxonomy): domain Bacteria; kingdom Pseudomonadati; phylum Pseudomonadota; class Alphaproteobacteria; order Hyphomicrobiales; family Rhizobiaceae; genus Allorhizobium; species Allorhizobium sp. nf9_anc. The sequence continues at coordinate 2,790,573 of NZ_CM150481.1, forward strand.
GCGGAGACGTCGCCACCGGCGAGCTTGCCCATGACGCCGGTCATCTGGACCACCGGACGAACGACGAGGCCCGACAGGAGGGCTGCGAGAATGCCGATCATCGCGACAACGCCGACGAGGGTGGCGACGGCTGCGGCCGTGCGGAATTCGCCGATCGCCGCAAAGGCGAGATCGCGATCGATCTGGACACCGAGATACCAGTCTTCGCGCGGCAGGCCCTTGATGGGCAGGAAGGAGACGAGGACATTGGCGTCGGCGAAGGTGGTTTCCGTGATGCCGGCGCCAACTGCGGGTGTCTGGTTCGGGAAGGCATCCTTTAGCGTCTTGGTGACGAGGTTGCCGTCACGATGGACGAGGATCGTGCCGTCCTGCTTGACGAGGAAAGCGGAGCCCTTGCCGCCCATGTCAACCGAGTTGACCATGTCGACGAGCGAGGTCAGCGAGAAGTCGGAGGCCGCGACGCCGTAGAGCTTGCCGTCCTTCTTGACGGGAATGGCAGCGCTGATGATCAGGTTGCCGGTCGAAGCGTCGGCATAGGGGTCTGTCAGGACCATCTTGTCCGCCTTGACGGCGTCCTGGTACCACGGGCGCTTGCGCGGATCGTAGCCTTCCGGCAGCGGCTGGTTCGGCACGCTGGTGAAGACGCCCTGCTCGTCGCCGACATAAGTCGACATGAATTCGCGGATCAGGACCGGATTGTCGAAGGCGGCGATGATGGCGGCCGCATCGGGCGCCTTGGCTGCGGCGTTGCCGGCAAGCTCGGTCAGCATCACACGGGCGCCCAGCCAGTTCGCGATACTCTGAGAGGCCTGGAGACCGGAGCTATCGATCTCGCTCTTGACGGCGGCGCTTGTCGCGTTGCGCTGCAGACTGTCAATGTAAAAAGAGAAACCGGAGAGAGCGGCAACCACCACGAGGGAGGCGACCACCAGGATCTTGGTCATCAGGTTGGAACTGGTCTTCACGATACGGTCCTGCAAAAACTCTTCGCGCCACTTCGGCGGGAGGGGTCACGGGGCATTGTGTGATCACGGCACCATCATGGTGCAGGAACGGTCGATTTGCCGCTCCTTCACAGATACCCCGCAGGATTTAACGGGTGTTTAAGCGAAACCGGAAAAATAAGTAGGCCTCACTTACGGCCGACTGTTTTATCCGCGGCCCTTCATGAAGGCTTCGAAGGCAGAGCGCGCTTCGGCGCTTTTCAGCTGGGCGACGAAATGTACGAGTTCTTCCTGCATGCGGGTTCGCACCTCGTCGGCGCTGCCCTTCACCAGAGCGCGGGCGATCTTCATCGCGGCAGGCGGCTTGGACGCGAGCGAGGAGGCGATCTTCAGGGTCTCAGTCTCGACCTGATCCGGCGCGACGACCTTCCAGATGAGGCCTGCCTCGCGGGCCTGTTCAGCGGAGAAGCCTTCGCTGGCGGCGAGCATGGCAAAGGCGCGCTGGTGGCCCATGATGCGCGGGGCAATCAGGCTGGAGGCGGCTTCGGGCACGAGCGCCAAGTCCACGAAGGGCGTCTTGAACAGGCTGCGGTCGGAGGCCACCGTCAGGTCGCAATGCATGTGCAGCGTCGTGCCGATGCCGATTGCGAGACCGTCGACGCCGGAGACCAGAGGTTTCGTGACTTCGGTCAGCGCGCGCAGGAGGCCGAAGGCAGCGGGTTCGCCGACAGCGCCAGCCATGGCGAAGCCCAGGAAATCGGCCATGTCGTTGCCGGCGGAGAAGCAGCCCTCAGTGCCGAGGAAGACGATGGCGCGGATCGTGTCGTCCTGCTCGCCCTCCAGCAGACCTGCGGTCAGCTTCTGGTACATGGCTTGCGTGATCGCGTTCTTCTTGTCCGGGCGATTGAAGCGCAGGACGAGGACGCCGGGATGGGCTTCTGGGCGGGTGATCTGGATGTGGTCGGTCATCTCGGCTTCCTCGGGTGGTCCCCACCCTCCCCTTGAGGGGGAGGGTCGGAGCGCAGCTCCGGGGTGGGGTGAACAACGACATATGCTGGTTTTGGCAGGGTCACCCCCACCCGCCGCTTTGCGGCGACCTCCCCCCTCAAGGGGGAGGTGGGAGATCAGGCAAACAGCGCGCGTGCCGCTTCCAGGCTCGCGGCACCATTGACCACACGATCCTTCAGCGCCGCCGTCTCGGCGATCAGGTTCTCGGCGGCGAAGCGGCAGAGCGCCAGGCGGTTGTCGCGGCCATGGTCCTCGTCGGCAAGGGCGCCCTTGGCGAGGTAGACGCCGGTCAAAGCGAGGCCGAAAAGGCGCTGGTAGGGTGTGGCACCTGCCAGTGCTGCGGACGCGTTGCCTGCGGCCAGCTGCGAGAGCAGCCATTCGGTGGTGTCTTCGAGATCGACAAGGCTCGCGTCAAGGCGGGCGGCGGTGTCGCCGAAGCCTTCGAGATTGGAGGCGCGCACCGCGTTCACCACCTGCTTGAGCTCGGTGATGTAACCGCGGACATGGTTGCCGTTGGAAAGCGGCAGCTTGCGGGTGACGAGGTCTGCGGCCTGGATGCCGTTGGTGCCTTCGTAGATCGGGGCGATGCGGCTGTCGCGCCAGTAGCGGGCAGCGCCCGTTTCCTCGATGAAGCCCATGCCGCCATGGGTCTGGATGCCGAGCGAGGCGACATCGACGCCGGCGTCGGTGGCGAAGGACTTGGCGATCGGGGTCAAGAGGGCCGCGCGCTCGGCCCAATGGCGGGCCTCGTCGCCGTCGGCGTGATGGCTCATGTCGGTCGCGTGGGCGCAGACATAGCAGATGGCGCGCGAGCCTTGGGTCAGCGCCTTCATGGTCACCAGCATGCGGGCGACATCCGGATGCTCTATGATCGGCGACATGCCGGAGCCGGTCCAGCCGGGAGCCTTCCCTTGGGTGCGGTCCTTGGCATATTGTACGGCCTTCTGGGTCGCGGCTTCGCAGATCGCGACGCCCTGCATGCCGACGGCCAGACGGGCATTGTTCATCATGGTGAACATGCAGGCGAGGCCCTTATTCTCCTCGCCGATCAGCCAGCCGATCGCGCCGGCTTCATCGCCATACTTGCCGTCGCCATAGATCATGGTGCAGGTCGGCGAGCCGTGGATGCCGAGCTTGTGCTCCAGCGAATGGCAGTGGAGATCGTTGCGGGCGCCGATCGAGCCGTCGTCGTTCACAAGATACTTGGGCACGAGGAAAAGCGAGATTCCGCGGGTGCCGGCCGGCGCATCGGGAAGACGCGCGAGAACGAGATGGATGATGTTCTCGGTGATCTCGTGTTCGCCCCAGGTGATGTAGATCTTCTGGCCGAAGATGCGGTAGGTGCCGTCATCGCGGCGCTCGGCGCGGGACTTCATGACGCCGAGATCCGAGCCGGCATGGGGCTCGGTGAGGTTCATGGTGCCGGTCCATTCGCCGGAGACCATCTTGGGCAGATACTTCGCCTTCAACTCGTCGGAGCCGTGGGCGGTCACGGCATCGACGGCGCCCATCGTGAGCGTCGGTCCGAGGGCAAAGCCCATGGAGCCGGAATTCCACATTTCGAGCGCGGCGACATTGAGCATATGGGGAAGCCCCTGCCCGCCGAAGTCTTCCGACGCTGTCAGAGAATTCCAGCCGCCTTCGGCCCAGGCGCGGTAGAGATTGTCCCAGCCATCGGGAACGAAGACCTTGCCGTCGACCATGCGGGCGCCCTGCTTGTCGCCGATTTCGGCAAGCGGAGCGACTTCATCACTGGCGAAACGGCCGGCTTCGGAGAGGATGGCATCAACGAGATCGTCACTCAGCTCGCCTAGCTTGCCGTCTTCGATGGCCTTGGTCAGGCCCGCGACATGCTTCAGGGTAAACGCGATCTCTTCAACGGGCGCCTTGTACATGACGTGCTCCTCCAACTGGCGTATGGTCCAAAGCCACGCCCAGTCTCCACCCAGGAAGCGCGGCACATTCTTCCCTTTGGCTAATTGATTTTTACGTAAACGTCAAATCTTTTGGATGCGGCAGGAGGTCTCGTCCACCATCGAAATGGGGGCACCAGAAGTTCGCGGGCGAAGCCTCAAACAAAGATGCGTGAAAGCCGGGCAGCGACGGAAGCGCGGATCGACGGCACCTCCCCGGAAAGACAAACAGCGACAAGGACTTGAAGATGAGAGGATCGCTGCCATCCTCGGGTCTCCTCAATGAGCAATTTGCGATGCACTGGCTTGCCCGGATTTCGTCACATGACTGTTACCCGCGATGGCTAGTCCGAGGTGAACTTCAACCCATAGGAGGCTCAGCGATGACCGAGACCAACACCAATCACCTGTCCTGGGACGAGTGGGACGAGCTGCACAACCCGCCGCCGGCCGTGACCGATTTCGACCGCGTCGTCGAACGCGCGATCTCGCGTCGTGGATTCCTCGGCGTGCTGGCCATGGGCTCGGCTGCCGTTGCCATGGGCTCGGTCGGCAACCTGATGAGCTCGACCTCAGCCGTCGCGCAGGAAGCCGCTTCGCGCTTCCCGTTCAAGCCGATCGCCGCCCAGACGGACGCGACCGTGCATGTGCCTGAAGGCTATAGCTGGAAGCCGCTTGCCAAGTGGGGCCAGCCGCTGTTTTCGACCGCCTCCGACATCGATCCGATGAAGGGTGTTTCGCTTGCGAATTCGGACAAGGTCTTCGGTGAAAACACCGACGGCATGGAAGCCTTTGCGATCGGCAATCATCAGGTGATCGCGGTCAACCACGAATACGTCAACAACGAAACCAACCTGCCGCACGCGCCGGAAGGCATGCCGCAGTCGATGGACGACGTGAAGATCCTGCAGAACATGCAGGGCGTTACCGTCATGGAAGTGACCGAAGGCGCCGACGGCTGGCAGATCGTTGTCGACAGCCCGTTCAACCGTCGCATCCATCACAACACGCCGATGAAGCTCTCGGGTCCGGCTGCCGGCTCCGAACTGGTCAAGACGGCTGCCGATCCCAATGGTGTCGACTGTCTCGGGACCTTCAACAACTGCGGCGCCGGCAAGACGCCGTGGGGCACCTACCTCACCTGCGAAGAAAACTTCAACGGCTATTTCGGCTCGACCGTCGCCGACTTCGCGATGCCCGACGACTTTAAGCGCTACGGCATCGCAGCCGAGACCCGCTACGGCTACGAGAAGTTCGACGAGCGCTTCGACGTTTCGAAGAACCCGAACGAGCCACGCCGCGCCGGTTACGTCGTCGAGATCGATCCGTCGGATGCATCTTCGACCCCGATCAAGCGCACTGCACTCGGCCGCATCAAGCATGAGAACGCCGCTGTGGTCGTGGCCCGTGACGGTCGCGTTGTCGTCTATATGGGCGATGACGAGCGCGGCGAGTTCCTCTACAAGTATGTCTCAAACGGCATCTACGTGCCGGGCGGCGACACGTCCAAGCTGCTCGACGAGGGCATGCTTTACGTCGCCAAGTTCTCCGACGAAGGCACCGGCGAATGGCTGGCACTGACGGAAGAGACGACCGGCATGAAGATGGACGAGATCTGCGTCTTCACCCGCCAGGCCGCGTCCAAGGTCGGCGCCACCACCATGGACCGTCCCGAATGGGTCGCGGTCAACCCGGTCGCCATCGAAGCCTATTGCGCGCTTACCAACAATTCGAACCGTGCCGTCCTGAAAGACGGCAAGATGCGGACGAATGCCGGTGGCGACGTGATGGAGATCAATGCCGTCAACCCGCGCGAAGGCAACGAGTTTGGCCAGATCGTGCGCTGGTATCCTGAGAATGACGACCATGCCGATGGCAAGTTCAAGTGGGACCTGTTCGTCATGGCCGGCAATCCCGATGTGCACAAGGACAGCCCTTATGCGGGTTCGTCCAACATCAATTCTGGCAACATGTTCAACTCGCCTGACGGCATGATGTTCGATTCGACCGGCCTGCTCTGGATCCAGACGGACGGCGAAGATTCGAACGAAGGCGATTTCGTCGGCCAGGGCAACAACCAGATGCTCGCGGGCGATCCGGCAACGGGCCGCATCGAGCGCTTCCTGACCGGCCCGAAGGGCGGCGAAGTAACCGGCATGACCTGGTCTTCCGACAAGCGCACCATGTTCGTCGGCATCCAGCACCCCTCCGCCCCCTTCCCGGATGGCGAAGGCAAGCTGCCGCGCTCGACGATTGTTGCCATCAAGCATGACGACAATGCGCTGATCGGCTGATCTCGGGATTGGCGGCAGGGCGGATAACCGCCCTGCCCTTCCAGCATACGAAGAGGCCGCCGACCGGGGATACCGGCGGCGGCCTTTCTCATTGCAAAAGATCGTCAGATCAGGCGGCTAGGCGCTGCGCGTTGCGCGGGATCTCGACGTCGATCTCGAGGATCGAGACGTCTTCGTCGCGGTCCATCTTGATCTGCACCTTGTCACGATCGAATTCGACATGCTTGGCGATCACGGCGAGGATTTCCTCACGCAAGATAGCCACCAGATCGCTTTCCAGCGACGCCCGTTCATGGGCGAGCAGGACCTGCAGTCGCTCGCGCGCCATCGGGGCGGAACGCTGCTTGCGGAACAGGGAGAAAATGCTCATGCGGCCCTCCGCGCGAAGATCTTGTCGAGGAGGCCACGCTTCTCGCCAGGGATGGTGATCGGAACGGTCTCGCCGGCCAGACGACGGGCAGCGTCGAAATATGCGAGCGCAGGCGCGCTGCGGGCGTCGGCCAGCGTCACCGGAGCGCCGATGTTGGAGGCGCGCAGCACGTCCATGCTTTCCGGGATGATGCCGAGCAGCGGGATCGACAGGATCTCGAGCACGTCATCGACCTTCAACATGTCGCCGCGCTGGGCGCGAACGGCGTCGTAGCGGGTGAGCAGGAGATGCTTTTCCATGCGCTCGCCGCGCTCGGCCTTGAGCGTCTTGGAATCGAGCAGACCGATAATGCGGTCCGAATCGCGGACCGAGGAGACTTCCGGATTGGTGACGACGACGGCCATATCGGCATGGCGCATCGCAAGCGTCGCACCGCGTTCGATGCCGGCCGGGCTGTCGCAGATGATCCAGTCGAAATACTTCTTCAGTTCGTTGATGACCTGCTCGACGCCTTCGGCGGTCAGGTTGTCCTTGTCGCGGGTCTGCGAGGCGGGCAGCAGGAAGAGCGTTTCCAGGCGCTTGTCGCGGATCAGCGCCTGCGGCAGCTTGGCATCGCCCTGGATCACGTTGACCAGATCGTAGACGACGCGGCGCTCGGCGCCCATCACCAGATCGAGATTGCGAAGACCGACATCGAAATCGACGACGACGACTTTTTCATTGCGCTGTGCCAGCGCTGCACCGAGAGCGGCCGTCGAGGTGGTCTTGCCGACCCCGCCCTTGCCGGATGTCACGACTATAACCTTGCCCATGTGGTTCTCCTGTCTGTCCCCGCTCAAGTTCACGTCATTCTCTCTGTCATGATTGCATCCCCCTCCAGCCAAAGCTGAACTGGATGCCCTTTCAATTCTGGATCCATGTCGTCGGTCATCGCGTAGACGCCGTCGATTGCAACCAGCTCGGATTCGAACTTACGACAGAAGATCCTTGCGTCGGCATTGCCAACGCATCCGGCGAGTGCTCTGCCGCGCAGCGCGCCGTAGATATGGACGGAGCCACCGGCGATCACTTCGGCGCCAGACTGGACCGAACCGATGACCGTGACGTCACCCTGGGTGTAGATGACCGACTGACCGGAGCGGATGGTTTCGCGCACGATCATCGACGGGGCCGAAACCGGGCTCTGCTGCACCACCACTTGCGGCGGTGCCTGCTCTGCCGGCTGCTTCTCCGCCTTGCCCTTGGGCTTGGCGTCCGAGGCTTCAGGCGCTTCTTCGCGCGGCACCTCGTAGTCGGCGGCGGGCTTGCCACCCTTCAGCTGCGGCGGCATGCCCGGCTCGACCAGCGACGGGCGACCACCCTCGATGCCCATGATCGAGACGTTGCGCGCTGCGAGTTCGGCGATCAGCGCCTTCAGCTGCGGACGGTCGATCTCGATCTCGGACACGTCGAGAACGACGGGGCGACCGAGAAAGAAACCGGCCGAGCGAGCCGCGAGATCGTCGAGCCGGACGAGCCAGTCGTCGAACGGCGGATCCGGCGTCAGAACGACGGCCAGGAAGGATCTACCCTTGATGCGGATGGAGCGGGGTTCGGTTAGCACTTTGGTCATCTACGTAAACAAATCGTTGATGAAAGGAGTAGCGCCGATTTGGTTAACAAATGGTTAACGCGGTGATTTTGCCGTTAGGAAACAGGCGGATCGGGCTTACGAAAAAACCGCCCGCGGCACGGGGCCGGGGCGGTTCGATGTTAACCCTTTCCGGCCTCTCGAGGAAGCCGGATCAGTCAGCACGGTCGATCAATAGTAAGGCGACAGGCACTGCTGGCGTGGGCCGTTATACGGCTGGAAGGTGTTCGAGTAGCTGTCGTATGAGCGATAGCGAGCCTGGCACCAGTCGTAGTGGCTCGGGTTGAGGCCTGCTGCGCGCGGAGCGACGGGCGCCGGACGCGGCTGGGCAATCGCACCGCCGATGATGGCGCCGGCTGCGAAGGCTGCGAGCGGATACCAGTAGCCGTTATGGTAACGGTAGCCCGCGCGGCGCTCGCTGTAACCGCGGTGGCCATTCCAGTAGCGAGCGCGCTCGTAGCGGTCGATGCGGCGATCGATACGGCGCTCTATGCGACGGTCGAAACGGCGCTCGTAGCGGTCCCGATACTGAACGGTTGTGGCATCGGTGGTCGCTGCGATCGGAGCCACCGGGCGGATGACCTGAGCCTGGGCCGGGACCATGCCGGTGATGGCGAGGATCGACGCGAGCGCTGCTATGGCCGTCGTCTTCAATGCAGTCTTCATGGTGTTTCTCCCTGCATGTTTTCAGGGTCGTCCGGGGCGGGCGAAACCCGTCCCTCGACCTATGAAAATCAACTTATTGGAGCCAGCCTGAACTCAAAATTAACATGTCGTTCATGACCCGCGCTTCGCGCGCCAAGGCTTTGAGGCCACTTGCGCGCGCAAGTGACCGTCAACGGAGAAAGCCAGGTTTTGTTCCTTAGAGCCTCAATAATAGGGCGAGTAGCACTGCTGGCGCGGGCCGTGATACGGCTGGAAGGTGTTGCTGCGCCAGTGGTAGGACCGGTAGCGTTCGGCGCACCAGCTGTGGTGACGCGGATTGATGCCGCCGGCGTAATTCACCACATGGCGGCGCGGGATGGGGCGATCGACGATGACGCCTGACCGCATGGAGCGCGGCGAGATCCAGAGGCCGTTGTGATAGACATAGCCCGGGCGGTGCAGCCGATAGCCGTGCGCGCGATGGCCCTGGTGGCGCGACACGACGGTGACGCGTTGATAGTGCCGGTAGCTGGTATGGCTTTCATAGATGCGGACTTCGATACCGCCGGCATGCGCCTCAGGACCCGACACCATGACACCGGCAACGGCGAGGCATGCGGCAGCGAGAGCAGAAACAAGCTTCATGCGTGATCCCCCTTGACCCGGAGCCACCCATCGCCCGCGCCGACCCTCATGGCCGACGCCTGGCCGGACCGCGACAGCGGTCGGGCAGCCTCCACCAGAAGATGCTAAACGGCCAGAGAAGCGGCTGCAAGTGGCAGGTGCGCCGTCGCGCCATCATGCAAAAGGAAGAGGGCGAAACCGCTGCGGTTCCGCCCTCTTTTCACACGCAATTGATCTGAGATCGTCGGCTCAGACTTCGATCTCGATATCGCCCTTGGGCCGCGAACAGCAGGCGAGGATGTAGCCCTCGTCGATCTCGTCGTCGAGGATGCCGCCATTGTGGTCCATCTCGACCTCGCCTGACAGTTTCATGACCTTGCAGGTGCCGCAGAGACCGGATTCACATGCCGCCCCGATGCGGACGCCCGCCGCACGGGCCGCCTGCAGAACCGTGTGGCCCGGCGCGCAAAGACCGTCCTTGCCGGACATGGCAAAGGTGACCTTGGTCGGCTGTTCGCCATCGGCATAGATGACCACTTCCGGCAGTTCCGGCTTGACCGGCTGGAAGGCCTCCTCGTGATACTGCTTCATATCGAAGCCGGCACCTTCGAGCGCTTCGCGCACGGTCGCCATGAAGGGCGCCGGGCCACAGCAGAAGACGGTACGCTCGAGGAAGTCGGGTGCCAGAAGCGCAATCTTCGCCTTGTCGATGCGGCCCTTCAGGCCCGACCAGAGCTGGCCGCGCGAGACCTGCTCGACGATGAAGCCAAGCGTCAGATGCGGCATCTCGCGGGCCTTGGCCTCAAGCTCCCAGCGGAAGATGATATCGTCAGGCGAGCGGGCACAGTTCAAAAAGGTTATGTCGCTGTCGGGGGCCCGGTCGCTCATGTCGCGGGTCATCGACACCATCGGCGTGATGCCGGAGCCGGCCGAGATGAAGAGATACTTCTTGCCGGGATACTTGGCATAGGAGAAGTCGCCGAGCGGACCGAAGGCCTTCAGCGCCATGCCGGGCTTCAGGTTGTCGAACATCCAGCGCGTGCCGATACTGTCCTTCTGCGCCTTGACCGTTACCGCGACCGTGTAGGGCCGCGAGGGGCTGGAGGAGAGCGTGTAGGTGCGCATCACCGGCTCAGGCCCGACCGGGACCTCCAGCGTCACGAACTGGCCTGGCATGTAGCGGAACCACAGGTTCGGCTTGTTCGGCTTGAAGGTGAAAGTCATCACGTCGGCGGCTTCCGGCGTGACGGCGACGCATTCGAGGAGATGCTCCCGGTCGGACCAGGGGCGCATTTCGTCGACATGGCGATACTGGGTGACGGCGATGTTCATGGTCAAGCCACCGCAGACAGGCGGGCCTTGTCGCCCTGAAGGCGGCCCGTCATGAAGTTGGAATACCATTCGACAAACTGCATGACGCCACCTTCGTGATCGACGGAATAGGGACCGGGCTCATAGGCCGGCGAGCGGATGCCGAAGGCGTTTTCCTCGACGATTGAGCGATCCTGATCGTTGGTCATGTTCCAGACATGGGTCAGCTCTTCGAGGTCGTAATCGACGCCTTCGACCGCATCCTTGTTCACCAGCCAGGTGGTGGTGACGGCCGTCTCTTCGGCCGAGAGCGGCAGAACGCGGAAGGAGATCGCGTGATCGCCGAGAATGTGGTTCCAGGTCGTCGGGTAGTGGAAGAGCAGCATGGTGCCGATATGGCTGATCGGCACATCGGCGGAGAGCGGCTTCTTCACCGCGCGCTTGCCGGACATGGTGTAGCTCTCGGCATCCTGGATCAGCGGCATGCGGGCGGTACGGAACTGGCCAGTCGGGTCCATGTTGAAGGTGGACGGCAGGCCTGCGGCCTCGCAGCGCGCCCAGTGCTCGGAGATGAACGGGTCATCGCCGGCACCCTGAACGCCGGTTGCGGTCGGGGCTTCCGGATAGGTGCGGCAGAGTTCGGGATGGTTGCTGGCGCAGTGGTAGCACTCGCGGTTGTTTTCCCAGACGAGCTTCCAGTTGCCCTTCTCGATGATCGTGTTCTTGTGGGCTACTTTGGCTTCCCAGAGGCGATGCGGCGCAAGATACGGCTCGATGGAAGCGCGCATCGGGGCGAAGTCGGGGGCCTCATTGGCGAGGCAGACGAAGATGTAGCCGCCAACGCTTTCGCAATGGACGGTCTTCAGGCCGAACTCGGCCTTGTCGAAGTTCTCGCCCATCTGGCGGGCAAAGACGAGCGAACCGTCAAGGTCGTAGGTCCAGTTATGATAGGGGCAGACGAGCTTGGCAGCGGCACCCTTGTCCTTGGTGCAGACGCGGTGGCCGCGATGGCGACAGGTGTTGTGGAAGGCGCGGATGGCCTGATCCTTGCCGCGCACGATGACGACAGGGTAATCGCCGATCTGGGCTGTGAAGTAGTTGCCGGCGCGCGGGATCTCGCAGTCATGGCCGATGAACAGCCAGTCGCGATACCAGATCATCTCCATGTCGAGTTTGAAGTAATCCTGATCGATATAGAATGGCTGCTCGAGCGAGAAGCCTTCGCGGCGGTTCTTCAGCTGGCGCAGCACGTTGGCCTGCAGGTCCATGTCGTCCTCGTTTTCAAAACTCGGGGGAGAAAAGAGCACAGCCTGCCATCGCCCTGGGAAGGCGGTTTGCATGGCTATCTCCGGTCGCCCTCCGCAACCTCAAATGTCCATCTGCCGAGGCTGGTTTCCGGGCTCAGGAGTGGTCCATTTGCGGACCGCGTCGGCGCCTTCCCAGGGTCACCCCCAGTGGCCTTTTGCCAAAACGCATTCTCCACCACCGTTGCGGGGGCAGCGCCGGATTTCGACCGGCTTCCCGATTTCCCGCCCTCCCTAGAGTGACAGCACCTCGAGCTCACAATTATCTAATCACAGGGCGCAGGCCGACGCTGCATTGCGGAACGACACGCCCGAAATCGTTTGCGACATGGCGACAGAATGCCCGTGAAAACAGAGGGAGACGAATTCTCCTGCAATTTCCGTGGCGTAGAGTAGAAGCAAAGAAATTCCCGAAGACGGGATGGCGCAAACGCGCGATCAGGGGGCGGCTTTCAAGATTTGCAGTGCGGCAAGCCTCGCGAAACCTCGCTCATGTAGAATACCATCAAATCATGATTAACCATGCTGCGCTAAGCTCAAGCAATCAGTCCGGGTACGTCAGAGCGTCAAGATGCAGAAACTGAGATACTACGCGGCTCCCAAAGCGGAAACGAAAACGCCGCCATCCTCAAAGGCAGTCCATACCGAGTTCCTCAGAACCGGTCGGATCTCGCGTAGCCGCGAGGACTGGCTGCCGGACGAGCGACGCTATCTTTCCTACGAGGAGGTGGCGGCACGGACGGGTCGGCGGCTTGAGCGGGCGGCAGAGACAACTCACGAGCGGATTAACGGCTTCCATCGCTCGATCAAGTTTCCCAAGGTCATCTTCCACCGTACGCTGAACAACAGCCCGCATCTCGGCTACTGTCATGTGACGGCGGCGCGCACGAATTTCGCGCAATATGCCGATGTAAAATGGGCCTTCTACATCGCCAATTTCTTTGCCGAGCTTGGCGGTCAAGAGGTGTTCTTCGAGCAGATCAAGCAGAATTACGGACGGATGTATTTCGCCGTGGCGATCAAGCCTGAGGCGGAGGCCAAGTCGATGGCTATCGACCGTTCGTTCCGCAACAATGGCCTGCTGTTCCAGACGGTGGATCCGAAAGAGGCGCTGCGGAACGTGCTGATGCTCGGCGCACGAGACGCCGAGCTCAGGAAGATCATCGCAAAGCTTTGAGCGTGGAGTTCGACGCTCAGGCGCCGAAACCGCCGACCGGCTTCTTCTTGTAGAGCAGCCAATCCTTTGACACATAGTCGCTTGCGCCGTAGATCGTCACGGTGTCGCCGCCGGCTGCCTTCGAGGTGGCGAGCGCCTTTTCAGCGAAGTTGGTGAAGTCGAATGCGTTCGGGGCCTGCTCGGAGAAGCAGATGCCGAAGGACATGCCGAGCTGGCCCATGCGGGCACCGGTCGACGAGCCGACGAAATTGGTGGCCTTGAGCTTGGCGCGAACGAGATCGACGACGCGGCTGATCTCTTCCTGATCCGACGTGTAGAGCAGCAGGCCGAAGCGGCCGGCATCGAAGCGGCAGGCGAGATCGCCACCGCCGGACACGGCTTCCAGCACCTTGGCGACCTGCATCAGGAAGCGCTCGGCAACAGCCGGGCCCATCTGCTCCTGGATGCGGGCGTAATCGTCGATCTCGCCGATCGCGACGCCGCAGAGCACCGGCATTTCCGGGTTTGCATAGATCTTGGCGACGGCCTTGTTGAAGGCGCGGCGGCTGGCAAGGCGGGTGACCGGATCCACGAACTTCGCGGCTTCGGCCTCTTCCGCCTCACGCTGCAGGTCGGCGAGCGATGCCGTCTTGTCGACGACGGCGCGCACGACATTGCTGTTCTGGTGGGCGCGCTTTTCGGTCGCCGCCTTCAGCATCTTGATCGACTGGCCAAGCGGCGTGCCTTCGAGATCGGCTTCCGTCAGGATGGTCTTGGAGGCATGGCCGATGACGCGGCCGTAATCGGTGAGCGAGATCTTCTCCTCGTTGAGGAGCGAGATAAAGTTGCTCATCTCGGCGCGAACCTGGCCATTCTGGCGGCTCAGAAGCCCGTCTTCGTGGTGATGCGGCAGATATTTGCGGCCGAGTTCGTCGAGCGCTTCCTGGGACTTGATCTTGCCGAGGGCGATGAATTCGCGCACGAGTTCCGGATTGCTGCCCGAATAGGCCTCGTAGACCAGTTCGTAATTGCGCGGCAGACCGTCTATGCCCATCTGATGCATGGCGGTCGCGACGCGTAGCGCAATGCTTGCGGCCGGATTCTTGACTTGCTGCATCTGTCCACTTCCCCGAATGACGCTTTTCAGTCTCTTGGCTAAACCATAGGCGAACAACTCTTTCTTTCGGTTACGTCGGTAGTTAAAATTCGAACGGTTTACGCACCCCCTTAAAAAAATAGGGTGGAATCTGGGGTTGCTTGCGCCGAAAAAGAGGTTTGCCGCCTTGCCCGGCTCGGGATATGGACGGGCAAAGGCAGACTGGAAGGCTCGGAGACATGGCGCGGATCATCCCGATCGCAACAGATACGGACAGAGCGGAGGCGATCGCAGCTGCCACCGACGTGCTGTTGCGCCATCGGCCCGTGGCCATCCCCACAGAGACCGTCTACGGGCTTGCCGCCGACGCCACCCATCCGGCAGCCATCACTTCCATCTACGAGACCAAAGGGCGCCCGCACTTCAACCCGCTGATCTGCCATATGGCGGATCTTGCCATGGCGGAGCGTTATGCCGTGTTCGACCCGATCTCGCGCAAGCTGGCCGAGGCCTTCTGGCCCGGGCCGCTGACGCTGGTGCTTCCGCTGAAAGAGAACTGCGGCATCCACCCGCTGGCCACGGCAGGGCTCGAGACTGTCGGCATTCGCGTACCCGTCGGGTTTACAGCAGAGCTCATCGGCAGCCTGGGGCGCCCACTTGCTGCACCCAGCGCCAACTCATCCGGGCGCATCAGCCCAACCACCGCTCACCATGTCGAGGCCGATCTCGGCGAGAAGATCGAGGTCATCGTCGATGGCGGCCCCTGCCCCGTCGGGGTGGAATCGACGATCGTGAAGGTCGAGGACGGCGAGATCCGGCTTCTGCGACCCGGCGGGATCGAGGCCGAGGCGATCGAAGCGGTAACGGGCAAGACCGTCATCCGGCCCAAGGCGTCCGGCACTGCAGCGATCGAAGCGCCCGGCATGCTCGCCTCGCATTATGCGCCCAACGCTTCGGTGCGACTGAATGCGACAGAGGTGTCGAGCGCGGAAGCCTTGATCGCTTTCGGGTCCGACGACATATCCGGAGCATCGACCGCAACGGCCGTGTTCAACCTCAGCCCCGATGGCGACCTTGCCGAGGCCGCCAGCAATCTCTTCGATTTTCTGAAGCGTGCGGATGCGAGCGGGGCTGCGGGCATTGCCGTGGCACCGATCCCGGACGAGGGCCTGGGCGAAGCGATCAACGACCGGCTGATGCGGGCGGCGGCACCCCGCGGGACCGAGGGATGACTGAGATGACCGTGACCATGAGCCTTGCTGAGCGTCTGCGCGCCTTTGTCGACATCGTCGGCGAGGCCAATGCGCTGACCTCCGCCCATGATATCAAGCCCTATCTGATGGAGAACCGGGGGCTCTATCACGGCGCCTCGCCGCTGGTGCTCAAGCCCGGCTCGACGCACGAGGTTTCAGCCATCCTCAAGCTCGCCTCCGAGACGGGGACGTCGATCGTGCCGGTCAGCGGCCGCACCGGGCTTGTCGGCGGGCAAGTGCCGCGCGAAGACGGACACGACGTGCTGCTCTCGCTGGAGCGAATGAACAAGATCCGGGAAGTCGATCCGGTTGCCGACGTGATCGTCGCCGATGGTGGGGCGATCCTTGCCGATGTGCAGAAGGCGGCCGAGGCGCATGACCGGCTGTTTCCGCTGTCGCTGGGATCCGAAGGCTCGTGCCGGATCGGCGGCAATCTTGCGACCAATGCCGGCGGAACGGCCGTGCTCGCCTATGGCAATATGCGCCAGCTTTGCCTTGGGTTGGAAGTCGTTCTGCCGACGGGCGAGATCTGGGATGGCTTGAGGCGGCTGAAGAAAGACAATAGCGGCTATGACTTGCGCGATCTCTTCATCGGCGCGGAGGGCACGCTTGGCGTGATCACTGGCGCCGTGCTGAAGATGGTGCCGCGTCCGCGCGGGCGGCAGGTGGCCTATGTCGGACTTGCATCGCCGGATGCGGCGCTCGCACTGTTCGAAAAGGCCTCGCAACGCTGCGGATCGGCACTGACCGGCTTCGAGCTTATGCCGCGCATCGGCATCGAATTTACCACGAAGCATATCCCCGGCGTGCGCGATCCGTTGGCCTCCATCCATCCCTGGTATGCGCTGGTCGACATCTCGACCTCGGATTCTGCCGAGGCAGCAGACGCCATGATGCACGAGCTGCTCGCCGAGGCGCACGAGGCTGGACTGGTGTCAGATGCGGCGATCGCCAGTTCGATCGCCCAGCAGGATGCCTTCTGGCACCTGCGCGAAAGCATGTCGGAGGCGCAACGCCCCGAGGGTGGATCGATCAAGCATGACGTCTCCGTGCCGATCTCGCGCATCCCGGCTTTCCTTGCGGAGGCCGACGCTGCGGTGCATGCGCTGATGCCGGATGCCCGCATCTGCGCCTTCGGGCATCTGGGCGATGGCAACATCCATTACAATATCAGCCAGCCCGTCGGCGCCGACAAGGCCGCCTTCATCGCGCGCTGGCGGGAGGTGAATGCCATGGTGCATGCGGTCGTTCACAAACATACCGGCTCGATCTCGGCGGAACACGGTGTCGGGCAATTGAAGCGCGACGAGCTTGCGGCCAGCCGTCCGGCCATCGAAACCGAGCTGATGCACCGCATCAAGCAGGCCTTCGATCCGGCCGGCATCATGAACCCCGGCAAGGTGATCGGCTGATCCGATGACCGGCTCCCCTCGCCTTTCGCTCCGGATCGATCTCGCCAATGGCGCCCGGCTCGGGCCGGGCAAGGCACAGCTTCTGGCGCTGATCGAGGAGCATGGTTCGATCCGGGCCGCGGGTGCCGCGATGGGCATGTCCTATCGGCGGGCCTGGCTTTTGGCCGACGAGATCAACCGCATGTTCCGCGAGCCTTCGATCTTCACCCGGCACGGTGGCAAAAGCGGTGGCGGCGCGGGTTTGACGCCGTTCGGCGAGACGCTGCTCGGCGCCTGCCGACGGATGGATGCGGAGAGCCGCAAGGCGCTCTCGACGGATCTGGACTGGCTCCAGAGTGTCGAGGCCGTGGATTTCGTTGCCGAAGGACGCAAGGTCGAAGACGACGGCTGAAGGGTGGTCAGCCTCGTTCAGCCCAGGGCCCGCCTGAACAGGCCTTCCGAGGCAATCGAGACGGTCTTGAACAGAAGATGTACCGGCTTGCCGGGTGCAAGCGCCAGCTGGCGCAGGGAACGACGCGTGACCTCGGCCACCATCGTCTGGCCCTGGCAGTCGACTGTTATGGTTGCACTTCCGCCCGCCCCATCCCCCACTGCCACAACATGACCCGAGAGGCGATTGAGGGCCGAGAGGCCTTCTCCCGGTTCGGTGGCGACGACGATGTCGGAGACGGGAACGAAGACGCGCACACGGGTGCCCACGGGCAGATGGGTTCGCCGCAGAAGAAGGGGGCCGGCGGGCGAAAGCGCTTCGGTGAGGCCGTCTTCCTCATGGTGACCGGTGATCTCGGCCTCGATGAAATTGCCAGCCGGAAGATCGCCGGAAGCGCGGGCAACAGTCGCCAAGGCCTCGTCGGGTCTGCCGACGGCCTGCGCTTTTCCATCGGCAAAGGTGACCACTGCATTGGCGAGCCGCGCCACCTCCTCAACGGAATGGCTGACATAGAGGATCGGCACGCCGAATTCGTCGCGGATGCGCTCGATATAGGGAAGGATCTGCGCCTTGAGGCCGCTGTCCAGCGCCGACAGCGGCTCGTCCATCAACAGCAGCTTCGGGCTTGCCATCAGGGCACGGCCGAGGGCCACGCGCTGTTTTTCGCCGCCGGAGAGATTTGCCGGGCGGCGGGTGAGCAGGTCGGCGATTCCAAGCAAAGTGGCGATGCGGTCGAGATCCTCGCGACGCTCCGTGCGCGGCAGGAGGCGTTCGCCGTAGCGGAGGTTCTGCAGAACCGTCAGATGCGGAAAGAGACGGCCCTCCTGGAAGACATAGCCGATACGGCGGCGGTGCGGCGGCAGGAAGGTCGAAGCATCACTCCAGACCTCGCCGTTGAAGGTGATACACCCCTCCTCCGGGCGGATCAGGCCGGCGACGATGTTGATCAGCGTCGTCTTGCCAGAACCGGAGGCGCCGAAGAGGGCCGTCAGTCCCTCGCCCAGCGTCAGGTCGGCTGCAAGCGTGAAGTCGCCCTGACGGTGACGGATTGCGAGCTCCAGCATCAGGTGGCTCCCACGCGGGCGGCGATGCGCCGGGAGAGGAATTCGGAGGCAATCAGGGCACCTAGCGAGAGGACGATGGAGATCACCGTCAGGCGCATGGCGGCGAGGTCACCGCCCGGCACCTGGGTATAGGTGTAGATTGCCGAGGCCAGCGTCTGGGTTTCGCCGGGGATGTTGGAAACGAAGGTAATCGTTGCGCCGAACTCGCCCATCGACTTGGCGAAGGCGAGGATCGCGCCGGCCACAATGCCCGGCAGGATGAGCGGCAGGGTTACGGTGAAGAAGACGTAAGCCGGCGGAGCGCCGAGGGTCGCGGCAGCGGCTTCCAGGCGGCGGTCGACGGCATCCATGGACAGGCGGATGGAGCGCACCAGCAGCGGAAAGCCCATGACGGCGGCGGCGAGTGCTGCACCTGTCCAGCGGAAGGAAAAGACGAGGCCGAAGGTTTGTTCGAGGAGGGCGCCGACCGTGCCCCGCCTGCCGAACGTAATCAGCAGCAGGTAACCTGTGACAACGGGCGGCAGAATGAGGGGCAGATGGACGAGGCCGTTCAGAAGCGACTTGCCCCAGAAGTCCTTGCGCGACAGCAGCCAGGCAACGAGAAGCCCCAGCGGCAGCGAGAAGGTGACGGCCACAGCCGCAACCTTCAGGCTGAGCAGCATCGCGGTCCATTCTTCAGCCGTCAGGGTCAAAAGGGGCATCCCGGATGCATGGTCAAGGTGGGTTCAGTTGGTCTTGGCAAGCACGGTAAAGCCGGCGGCGGCGAAGATGGCATGGGCGTCTGCCCCTCGCAAGTAAGCCAGGAAGTCGGCTGCAGCAGGGTTCTTTCCGTCCGTGGTCAGGGCCGCCGGATAGATGATTGCCGGGTGGCTCTGCTCGGGGAAACGGTCGAGGATTTTCACGGATGGGTCGACCCTCGCATCCGTCTCATAGACGATGCCGAGCGGCGCCTCGCCGCGTGAGACGAGCAGCAGGGCGGCCCGGACGTTCTCGGCTTGCGCGACCTTGTCCTTCACGCTTTCCCAGACACCGAGGGTTTCGAGTGCTGCCTTGCCATAGGTCCCGGCGGGGACGGCATCGACATTGGCCATGGCGAGGCGCTCATCACCGAGAAGGGTGGCGAGCGGAAAATTTGGAGCGATGGTCATCGTCAGCACCGAGTCCTTCGGGGCTACGAGCACGATGCGGTTGCTGAGCAGATCGATACGGCTTTCGGTCTTAATGCGGCCAGCCTGATCGAGGTGATCCATCCATTTGTGATCGGCCGAGATAAAGATATCCGCTGGCGCACCCTCTTCGATCTGCTTGGCGAGGGCCGAGCTTCCGGCAAAGGAGAACCTGACATCCGTACCGCCTGCGGCCTTCCAGGCCGTGGCCACTTGCTCGATGCTTTCCTTGAGGCTTGCGGCTGCAAAGACGGTCACAGGGTCTTGCGCGCGGGCGGGTGCTGCAAATGCTGTTGCCGCTGCTACCGCCCATGCCGCAAACAATGCGGCGGTGATTGGCTTGAAAGACCTGACCAAGTTCGCCTCCCATTCGATATATCCCGATGGATATATCGATAGCCAAAAACAAACCCGCCGACAAGAGCCGGCGGGTCGCGTTGAGAGGTCGTGATCAGGCTTTCAGCTGTGCCAGGCTGAAGAGGAGATCGGCAGAGATGCCGGCACTTCCACCGCTCAGGATGGAAAGCGCTGGGCTGTTGGAGGTGGCGTTTTCAGTGTCGTACATGGCGGAATAACGCTGCAGGAAACGCTCCAGCTTGGCCGGATCCTGAAGATCCGACAGTTCCATGTTCTCGCCGATGATGCGCGCCTGCTGGTCGACATCCATGTTGGAGAACTCGTCCGAATAGCCGAAGGTGGTGCGGAAGACCGCCATGAGCGCGTCGTCGGCGATGAGACCGTAGGCATCGGTGATGGTCGGCGCGGTGCGCTGGAAATAGAGCGCCAGGCGGACGGCTTCGTTGCTCTCGCCCTCGGTCTCTTCCAGTGTCTGGCGCAGATACTTGTTGACCGTCTCCATGGTCTCGCCGCGCTGCTGAATCGTGCCCATGGTCTGGCGGGTCAGATTGCCGCTCGCATCGAAATTGAAGGAGGCGACGAGCTCGGCCCAGCGATTGTCGGTCTGCTGGTTGACGAAGCTCTTGCGGTCGGACAGATCGGAAGCGAAGGCCTGCTTGAGGAAGTCGTCGGTCACCTCTTCGGGATCGAGACCGAAGGCGCCAATGACCACGTCGAGCACTTCGCGATCCGCGAGCAGCTCGGACACGGTGTCGATCGACTGGATCTTCTCCTGGTAATTCTCTGCCTTCTTGGTCGCGGCTTCCTGTGTCGAAGTCTTCTCGGTGCCTTCGAGGAAGCGAACCTCGTTGATCACATATTGCTTGGCGATCATCGTCGCGGTCAGCGTATTGTGGGGCGCCAGCGGCACCGCGGCATTGCCTTCGCTGTCGAAGTTGAACAGCTTCGACATCTCGATCAGACGGCTGTCCTTCGATTTGTTGGCATAGCTATTCGGGTCGGTGAAATCGCTGGTCAGCGCCTGCTTCAGCTCACGAACCGAGAACTCGTTGGCCTCGAAGCCGAAAGTGCGCTGCAGGACAAGACGCATGGTCGTGTCGGCGAGCAGCGCATCGACGTTTTCGACCTCGGCGATATTGGTCTTGAAGAGTTCGGTCAGGGCGTCTTTGCGCTCGAGATCGGCGTCGTCATAGAAAGTGGCAAAGCCCGAATTGGTCGATGCGAGCTGCGTCGAGCCCTGAGCCGTCATGCCTGAGTCGACCGTGCCGTCGCTCGCAAAGTTGAACTTGCCTGCTATGGCGACCCAGGCATCGCCACCATTGGTGGCGGCATAGTTGGCCGGATCGGAGGTGTCGCTCGTGACGATCAGCTTGAAGGTCGAGGCACCCATGGAGCCGAGTTCGAAAGCCGTCTTGACGTAGTTGAACAGGCGCGTGTCTGCGGTCAGCTCATCGACCGAAGTGATGGTCGAGATCTTCTGCTCGTAATAGGCGCGCTCGCGCTGACGATAGTAGTCGGTGACGTAGATCTGCTCTTCCTCGACATAGAGCGAGACGATCGCTTCCTTCTGCGCCGCCGTCTGGGCGGTCGTGCCTGACAGGGTGCCGTCGGTATTGAAGCTGAAGGCCTGGGCGAGCTTGAGGAAGCTCGAGGCATTGGCCGCGCCGTTCGCGACCATCTGATTGACGTAGCTGTCCGGATCCGAGGTGTCGCTGGTCAGGATCTGGGTGAGGTGGTCCTTGGTGTAATAGGTTCCGTCGATCCCATAGGCATCGAGCGCGAAGGTCATCAGGCGGCTGTTGTTGACCAGACCGCTGACATTGGTGACCTTGTCGATCATCGTCTCGTAATAGAAGGCCTCGGCCTCAAGCGTGTCGCCCTGGGCGGTCAGCGAGGCCTCGTATTTCTGGAGCATCTCTGCCTGTTGTGCGTCGGTCTGCAGATCGGTCTTTTCCGCCGAGAACTGGAAGGAGGCGGCGAAGTTGCGGTAGCGCTCGTCAGTCAGCTGATTGGCGAAGCTGGCATCATCCGAAAGGTCGCTTTCCAGCACCTTCTTCATGAAGGCCTTGGCATAGGTCATCTCTTCGAGACCATGGGCCTTCATCGCATAGGAATAGAGCTGGTAGTCGTCGAGGAATTCCTCGAGCGTCGTGACCTTGCTGATGTTTTCCTTGAAATACTCCGTCTGGCGCGCAACCACAGGGTCGGACTCAGTGCGATTGAGACTCGCCTTGATGTCACGATTGACGAGATTATAGCTCAGATAGGTCGAAACCATCAGATTTCCCTGCAGGACGGAACGCGCGCGAATCACAGTATGACGCGAAATCCTTGCCTCAAGCTTTATGAAATCATGAAGAAGCAAAGGGTCGGTCTGGCGCTCGAACGGTGCCTTCGGCCCTCGTCAGCCCTTGATCGTTTCGGGATGAAACAGACCCCCTGCATATTTCACCATTTTGAAACCGTGACCGGTACGACAAAACTAACCATTTGACCGCGCAAGGTTTTCTTTACCGCATCTTTTAAGCTGTCTCCAACAGCGGCTGGCTATGTTCCAACCCACAGAGGACGAAAAGTCCCGAACAGACGAGCACATGACGCGCTCTCGGGTAAAACAAGGGTAGCATGAAGATGACGAACACCGTTTTGAAGCCAGCATGGGCCGGCGCCACTCTGCGTCTGGATCCGTCGCGGTTCCCCCAGCAGGTTACTTACGCATTGCGCGGTGCGCTGGGCGACGTCACGATCACGATTGACGAGCGCGGCGCCGTTCTGCGCAAGATCCTTCCCGGCAGCGGACTGCCGCTTTCCTTCGCTCTTCCGGCCCGCGCCTTCAAGGGCGTTGCGGCGCGTGCCATCGACCACGGCGACGGCGAAGTCACCGTGACACTGGAACTGCATCACGAGGACCCGGATCTCTGCATTCCACTGCTCGTCGCCCACGATCTCTGCGATATCGCCGCCGACTGGCGCGGCTGGGCTGATGCCTTCCGGATCCCCATGCTGATGGTGGAAGCCGATGGCGTTGCCCGCCCGCTCGAAGAGCATCTTGGCGATGTTCGCACCAAGGAGACGCAGCCGCGTCGCCGCCATTCCTATTTCGCAGAGCGCCGTCCGCGCTTCCTGGTTCGCCGCACGACCGGCAAGCTGGGTGTAACCATGAAGATTTCCGGAAAGGAAATCATCGCAAGAAACTGATCCTGTCCCAGGACTGGACATGCAAGAGGCCCGGAAGGCGACTTCCGGGCCTCTGCTTTTGAGGGTCTTTTGCCGACAGACGTGCCGAAATGACACGAGCGGACAAAGCTTATTAGCGCGACCTGAAGAGAGGTCAAGCGAACGGGATGGCCGCGACAAGCCCGAGAAAAATAATCAGGCCGACGCGATTGTTCGACTTGAAGAGCGCCAAGCACTGGGCGCCGTCGTCGATATCCAGCACCTTGATCTGCCAGGCAAAGAGGGCAGCTGCCACAAGCAGGCCTGCAATCGCGGGCCAGGCGGCACCGCCGACAATGACCGCGGACACCAGCAAAACCAGCGTTAGGCCGTAGAGACCCGTGAGCCAGATCTTGGTGTCGCGGTCGAAGAGCCGTGCCGTCGATCGTACGCCGACCAATGCGTCATCCTCGCGGTCCTGATGGGCGTAGATCGTGTCGTAACCGATCGTCCAGGCGACAGCGCCCATATAGACAAGGATGGCGGCCAGCGAGAGATTGCCGTGCAGTCCGGCCCAGCCCATCAGGCCACCCCAGGAAAAGGCAAGGCCCAGGAAGAATTGCGGCCAGTCGGTGAAGCGCTTGGCGAAGGGATAGATCGCGACGATGGCCAGCGACAGGATCCCGAGCACGATCGAGAAACCGTTGAAGCAGAGCAGCACGGCAAGCCCGACCAGCGACTGCACCACCATGAAGATCTTGGCATTGCGACGCGAGATGCGGCCTGACGGCAGCGGGCGGGACCGCGTGCGGGCCACCAGGTTGTCGATGTCGTGGTCGACGAGGTCGTTATAGGTGCAGCCGGCGCCGCGCATGGCGACCGCGCCGACGAAAAACAGGAAAAGGTGGAAGGCAAAGAGCGCGAGGTTCAGACGGCCTTCAGCCGTGAGCGCATTGGCCGCGAGTGCCGAGGACCAGAAGCAGGGCCACATCAGAAGCTGCCAGCCGATCGGACGATCCCAGCGCGCGAGCTGGGCATGCGGCCAGAGCCATCGCGGCAGAATGCGATAGACGAAATTGTCGGAGGGCGCGTCGATGACGCGGTCGATGTTTTGATCGGCGGTGCTCATGCCCCTTTTGATAGAGCATGGGCGGGGCCAAGAAAACTGCCCCCTGCCCTCCCGCCTCGAAAATCGGCTGCGGCCTATCGTCAGTCGAAGCTGACGCCGAACTTGTAGCTGGCGGAGACGCCGAACATCAGCTGGTTCTTGGAGCCGCGCTCTTCGACGAGGCTCGAATCGGCAGCCGGGCCTGAGAGGCGCTTGTATTCGGTAAAGGCGCTCATCGAGATCTTGTCGGTGGCGTCCCAGGTGATCGCACCGCCGGCGCCGTAGGAGGTGATGCCGCCATCGGGATCATATTGGCTGAGGCCAGAGGCAGCGGATTCCGCAGCGTTCACCCCGTAGTAGGCGTCCGTATAGCCGCTCGTGGCAAAGGTCATGCGCGGGCCGGCAGAGACGCGCAGATTGGGGGCGATATCGGTGAAGGCATCGACCGCGATATCGGCAACAAGGCCATCATGGGCGCGGATGCCCTGGCGCAATTCGCCACGGGCGCGCATCCAGTCGGTGACATAGACATCGACGAAGCCGCCGAGCTCGCCGCCCCATTTGACTTCGGAGAGGCCGCGCAGGGCGTCGTCGGTGCCATCGTCGCGGCCAGGCACGAACTTGCCGACAACACCGGCGCGGAGCACGTCCGTGTCGTAGATCGCAAAGCTCGGATTGTCGTTGCGCGAGGAGAAGCGCGGCGCGCCGCCGCGACCGACCGAGATGATCGGCGAGAAGAAGAATTTGTTGTCCTTGGCGCCTTCGAAGGTCGGGGCCGAGATGCCGGCGCCACCGAGCGTCACATACCAGTTGCCGGAGAAGAAGCCTTCCGCGTGTACTGGCGAAGATATAACCGCAGTCGACGCGGCAAGAAGGGCGACGAGACGCACCTTGTTCATGATGACCCCCAAGAAAACGCAGAACACATGACCCGCAGATCACGACTTCATCTTCGTTCAATATTTCAGAAATGCGTTACGGGAACTTTAACCACGTCGCCGCCTCCCCCGCCGATAAAAGACAGGCGACATCATCAGCCGCTTTGATCGGTCCATCAGGCAAGTTTCTGGATTTACGTCGAAATCGGGATTTTTCCGGCCTGCGGACCCTCTTGTCTGCGGATTCGTGTTTCCATGGCGTGTTTCGCCTTGACCTCGCCGCCGGCTGCGACTTTGCTGCAAAGCAACGAGAACAGGAGACCATCATGGCCGTCGACACATCTGCCCGCACACCCACCTTCACCTATGTCGATGGAGACTGGTTTACCGGCAATCCGCCGCTGATCGGCCCCGTGTCGCATGCGATGTGGCTGGGCTCGACGGTGTTCGACGGGGCGCGCTGGTTCGACGGCATCGCGCCTGATCTCGACCTGCATTGCCAGCGCGTCAACCGCTCGGCCGAGAACATGGGCATGAAGGCGGTGATGGCTGCCGAGGAGATCGAGCGCCTCGCCTGGGAGGGCATCGCCAAGTTCGACGGCAAGACGGCGATCTATATCAAGCCGATGTATTGGGCCGAACACGGCCAGATGGGCTCGGTCGTCGCGGCCGATCCGGAGTCGACCCGGTTTGCGCTCTGCCTCTTCGAAGCGCCGATGCACACCGCCAAGCCTTCCTCGCTGACGCTATCACCCTTCCGCCGGCCGACCCCCGAATGCGCCATGACCGATGCGAAGACCGGCAGCCTCTATCCGAATTCCGGCCGCATGATCATCGACGCGCGCAAACGCGGCTTCGACAATGCGCTGGTGCGCGACATGAATGGAAACGTGGTCGAGACCGCCTCCTCCAACGTCTTCATGGTGAAGGACGGCGTTGTCTACACGCCCGCTGCCAACCGCACCTTCCTCGCCGGCATCACCCGCGCCCGCGTCATGGGGCTGCTGCGCGAGGCGGGCTTCGAGGTGCGCGAGGCAACCCTTTCGGTCGAAGACTTCATGAATGCCGACGAGATCTTCCAGACCGGCAATTATTCCAAGGTGGTGCCGGTGACGCGGCTCGACGACGCGCAGTTCCAGGAAGGGCCCGTCACCCGCAAGGCGCTGGACCTTTACATGGACTGGGCAAAGTCGACGGCCGGCACGGACGGCTGATCGGCACGCGCCGACCTTCGCCCCTCTGGGCCGCTTGATCGCGGCCCCTCGCCTCTCTATCTCTCGCTAAGCTGAATGTTTCCATTCCCGGAAGGATGTCCCTTGTCCGTCTTCAAGAACCTGCCCTCCCCGCCCGTCGTCGCCCAGAAGCCCGTCTCCGACACCCGCCACGGGATCACCCGCACGGACGACTATGCCTGGCTACGCGCCGACAACTGGCAGGCGATGTTCAAGGATACGTCGATCCTCGATCCGGAAATCCGCTCATACCTGGAAGCCGAGAACGGATATATGGAAGCGGCGATGGCCGACACCAAAGCGCTGCAGGGCCAGCTCTTTGCCGAGATGAAGGGACGCATCAAGGAGGACGATTCATCGATCCCGATGAAGGATGGGCCGTTTGCCTATGGCTCGGCCTTCGTCACCGGTGGCGAGCAGCCGCGCTATTTCCGGATTCCGCGCGACGGCAGCCCGAAGGACGAGACGATCCGCGACCTGCTGCTCGACGGCGACAAGGAGGCTGTCGGCAAGGATTACTTCCGTCTGTCGGGCATCGACCATACGAGCGACCACGCTTTCGGCATCTGGGGCTATGACGACAAGGGCTCGGAATATTACACGCTGCGCATTCGCGATCTCGCCACCAAGCAGGATCTCGACGACGTGCTGGAAAACACCGCCGGCGGTGGCGTCTGGGCGCCCGACGGCAAGAGCTTCTTCTATACCCTGCAGGACGAGAACCACCGTCCGTCCAAGGTCTTCCACCACATCGTGGGTCAGCCGCAATCCTCCGACCGCCTGGTCTATGAGGAGAAGGATCCCGGCTTCTTCATGGGCGTCGGCGGTTCGCTGCTCGACGACTTCATCTATATCGACATCCACGACCACGAGACCTCGGAATATCGCCTGCTTTCGACCAAGGACCTGACGGCTGAACCTGTTCTGGTCGCTGAGCGCGAGGAAGGCGTCGAGTATTCGATGACCGAAGGCGGCGATGTCTTCTACATCCTGACCAATGCCGACGGTGCCAAGGACTTCAAGATCGTCGAGGCGCCGGTAACGGCTCCTGGCAGGGAGAACTGGAAAGAGGTCGTGCCGCACGAGCCGGGCCGTCTGATCCTCAACCACATGGCCTTTGCCCGCCATCTCGTCTGGCTGGAGCGCCGCGAGGGGCTGCCGGTCATCATGATCCGCGACCGCAAGTCGGGCCAGGAGCATTCGATCGCCTTTGCCGAGGAAGCCTATTCGCTGGGCTTGCAGGGCGCTGCCGAATACGAGACCGATGTCATCCGCTTCTCCTATTCGTCGATGACAACGCCTTCCCAGCTCTTCGACTACAACATGGCGACGCGCGAGCGCACGCTTCTGAAGACCCAGGAAGTGCCGTCCGGTCACAAGCCGGAGGACTATATCACCCGCCGGGTGTTTGCCGAGGCGCATGACGGCGAAAAGGTGCCGGTCACCCTGCTCTATCGTCGCGACACCAAGCTCGACGGCTCCGCGCCCTGCCTCCTCTACGGCTACGGCGCCTATGGCATGACCATTCCCGCCGGCTTCAACACCAATTGCCTCTCCCTGGTGGACCGGGGCTTCGTCTATGCCATCGCCCATATTCGCGGCGGCAAGGACAAGGGCTTTTCCTGGTATGAAGACGGCAAGATGGAAAAGAAGGTCAACACCTTCAAGGACTTCATCTCGGCTGCCGACCACCTGGTGAAGGAGCAGTTCACCTCCTACGACCGGATCATCGCCGAAGGCGGCTCAGCAGGCGGCATGCTGATGGGGGCGGTTGCCAATATGGCGCCGGAGAAGTTTGCCGGCATCATCGCCGCTGTGCCCTTCGTCGATGTCTTGAACACCATGCTCGACGACACGCTGCCGCTCACCCCGCCGGAATGGCCGGAATGGGGCAACCCGATCGAGTCGGAAGAGGAATATCGCTGGATCGCGGCCTATAGCCCCTACGACAACGTCGAGAAAAAAGCCTATCCGCCGATCATCGCGCTGTCCGGCCTCACCGACCCGCGCGTCACCTATTGGGAGCCGACCAAGTGGATCGCGCGGCTGCGCGCCACGGCCCCGGAGGCCGGCCCGTTCCTGCTCAAAACCAACATGGCGGCCGGCCATGGTGGCAAGTCGGGCCGTTTCCAGCGACTGGAAGAGATCGCGTTCGAATATGCCTATGCGATCAAGGTGGCGGGGAAGATGTGAGGCGGTGACGTTGATCACATTCTCCAAGCAATAACGGGTGTGTTTTGGGCATTGCTTCGGCAATGATGGCTGAAGATCATGATTCGGCGCGCGTACTTTCACTCGGGCCGTTTCGCAAGGGCCAATCGTCATGACGCAATGCGGGACGCAAGCTTCGCGCAAGGTTGAAAGGTTAACAAAAGGTTAATTCTTCAACCGAGGTGTCCGCCATGAGGATTGAAAGCGGCCTAAGCGGCTACTCCTACCAAAGCCGATACGTGCCGAACACGGCAGGCGCGGAGGATGTCGCCCCCGAAACGTCCAATACCAGCGCGCCCCGCGCGAGCGGTGCCAGCACTTTCTCCAGCACCCTCCTGTCGAACCAGCTCGCCTCGGCACTGTGGACCGTGGAAGGATCGCGCAAGGCTGCGGTCGAGATCAGCGCAAACCAGAACCGCAGCCGGCTTGAAGACACCTCGCGCATTCAGGCGGTCGAGGCGGCTTACCGGGAATACGAAATATCCCCTTCGGCCTATCAGGAATTCTGATCTGACGATGTGGTCAAGAAGGCCGGCCGGCATGATGCCAGGCCGGCCTTCTTGCGTTCAGCCTTCAGTTTTCAGGCCATGCCTGTGATCTGAAGCCTCTTCGTGAGCGTGGGCGTGGCCCTCGTGATCATGTCCATGGCTCGTCTCGCCGGCACCGCAGCAGGACGAGGACAGTGTGACCGGCTCACCGGCCCGCCATTCGGCAAGGCTCTGCGAGAGGATCTGGACCGAGGAGCTGAGGAACAGGCCCGCCATGATGCCGGCGACGATCAGGTCGGGCCAGGCGGTGGCTGTGCCCCAGACACCGACGGCGGCAATCATGACGATGACATTGCCGATCGCATCATTGCGCGAGCAGAGCCAGACGGAGCGTACGTTCGCATCGCCGTCCTTGTAGGACATCAGCAAGAGCACGCTTGCGACATTGGCCGCGAGCGCCAGGAAGCCGATCACTCCCATGACAGGCGCTTCAGGGACGCCGCCCTGAAAGACACGCCAGATGGTGGAGCCGAAGACCCAGAACCCCATCAGGAAGAGGCTGACGCCCTTGGCGGCGGCAGCCATGCTGCGGGTTTTCAAGGACGCGCCGATGACGGCGAGCGAAATGCCATAGGTCACGGCATCGGCGAAGAAATCCAGCGCATCGGCCTGCAGCGCCTGGGAACGGGCGAGCTGTCCCGCCGTCATCTCGACGGCGAACATTCCGGCATTGATGGCGATCACCATCCACAGACGGCGTTTGTAGGTCTCCGACATACCGTCGAAAGGGGCGTGGGCATGGCCGCAAGAGGCACTCATTCTATCGATCCTTCAGGTCTTGATGTGGTCACGCATCAATCTTAGGATCTCTAGTGACTAGAGGTTCAAGAGGTTTTTTCATGTATTCGATTGGAGACTTGTCGCGGCGTGCCGGGGTGAAAGTCCCAACCATCCGCTATTATGAGCAAATGGGGCTGATCTCGGCGCCGGACCGCACCGAAGGCAATCAGCGGCGCTACGAGAAGGGGGAGCTCGATCGGCTGACGTTCATCCGCCATGCGCGGGATCTCGGTTTCCCGATCGACGCGATCCGGGAGCTGCTGACGCTCAGCCGGCATCCGGAGGAGCCCTGCGAGCGGGCGGATCATATCGCGCGGGAACAGCTCGACGATGTCAGGGAAAAGATCACGCGGCTGAAGAAGCTGGAAGCGGAGCTTGCGCGTATCGTCTCGCATGGCGAATGCCATACGGTTGGCGATTGTTATGTGATCCGGGCGCTGTCGGATCACGGGTTGTGCGAGCAGGAGCATTGAGGGGAACGCCTGGGGCGCTGCATATCGCGCCCTGATCGGTGGGTTCACGCCGCAGATCGGATTTCGAAGTCGAAGTGGATCCGGTCATACGGAAAGACAACGCCACCCTCCGCCTTGTCGATCACGCCGCTTTTTACGAGGGTGTCGATATCGGCATGGACGGCTTTGAAGTCTCGACCGACGCGGCGAGCGACTTCGCGCATGGCCAAGGGCCCCTGCCCCGTCAAGACCCTGACGATCTCCAGCCGCTTGGGGGTCAGCACTCGGTGCATGGTTTCCCAGGACGGAAAGCTCAGACTGAACTCCCCGTTGAGTGGCATTTGCCCGGTAGAGGCCTTCATTGCGTCAGCGACTGCCGCCATCGTCTGATCCAGGCTTTCGATTTTCACCTTCAAGGTTGCCATCCAACCATCCTTCCACATCCGCAAGAAAGTCTGCAATCAGCGTTTCGATCCCGGAAAACACATAGGGTGCCTCGGTCGCTCCTAAGTGCCGATGGTCACCCTTGCCGGCCTCATTGTCATATCTGAGAACACACTCGCCGCTCGAGACAAGCGCCAGGCTGTATTTGAATGCATGCAGGCTTCCACGGACAGCAACCGGAACATGCCAGATCAGGACCTCGACGAAGACCTCGTCTCGCACGAAACTGCGCATCCTACGGATCAACGTCGCCTTGGCCATCTTCGTCTCGCGCGATCTGATGGAGCATACTCCATCACGCCTCGGCCGGAAAGATCCCCCGTTGACAATCGATTCAATTCGGCGCATCACAGCCGCCATGATCGACATTCGCGCAAACATCACCTGCACGTATTTTTGGGCCTACCGGTAAACGGCGGCCTGACAAGATCACATTGTCAACAGGCCGCCGTCAGGCGGCCTTGTTGTTTTCCGGACGACTTTCCCCCTGACGGCACGAAATGAGACCAAGGGAAAGTGACATGACCGAAGATACAGACCTGACCCTCCCCCGCCCGCCGATCGTGGCCATTCGCCACGCCAAGTCGCGCGACCTGCCAGAACTCAACGCGATGATCCTGGCGCTCGCCCAGCACCACGGCGATGCCTCGGCCATGACGCCTGAAGTGCTGGAGCGCGACCTGTTCGGGCCGATGCCCTGGATCCAGGCGCTGGTTGCCGACAGTGGCGAAGAAGGCCTGATCGGCTACGCCATCCTCGTACCGCTCTACAAGGCACAGGAAGGCAAGCGTGGCATGGAACTGCATCATCTCTTCGTGCGTGACGGCCAGCGCGGCAACGGCATCGGCCAGCATCTCGTCGACCGCGCCAAGCAGATTGCGCGTGCCTCGGGCTGTGACTTCCTCTCGGTCTCCGCCGCCACCGGCAATTTCGCCGCCCATCGCTTCTATGAGAACATGGACTTCATTCCGCGGCCGGTGACCGGCATGCGTTACCTGCAGGCACTCAGCTGAGCCGTAACTGACAGACGCGAGGAGAGTGATCATGGCCCGCATCGTGATTGCCCTTCAGAACGATTATGCCGACTGGGAGCCTGCGCTCCTGATGGCGGCCACGCGATACTGGCTCGACTGCGAGGTCGTGACGGCGAGCCCGGATGGGCGGCCCGTGATCTCCATGGGTGGATTGAAGGTGACGCCCGACATCGGCTTTGACGCGATCGATGCCGAACAGTTCGACGCGCTGATCATTCCGGGCGGCTATGCCTGGGAAAAGGGTGTGGCGTTTGACTTCACGGCACTTGCGACTGCGTTTCGTGACAAGGGCAAGGTGCTGGGCGGGATTTGTGCGGCCGCCAGCGCACTGGGCGCGACTGGCGTGCTGGATGGTGTGGCGCATACCGGAAATTCCCTCGCCTCGCACAAGAAGTATCCAGGCTATCGCGGAGAGGCCCGTTACATCGATCAGCCGCAGGCAGTCGGCGATCGGAAGATCGTCACGGCAGCGGGCTCGTCGCCGGACACATTCACGATCGAGGTGCTGAAGGCGCTGGATCTCTATGGGCCAGAGGCCGAGGCGGAGCTAGCAGCCTTTGCCGCCGAACATCGTCGCTGAATAAACGCCCCGCGTCAGTGCTTGACGGGCGGGTTTTCCGACCACTTCTGCAGTGTCGTCTTGATCAGGATCAGGGCTGCCTGCTGGGCGTGATCTCGCTCACGCGGATCGACGATGGCCGAGAGGCGTTTTTCGAAGGCGCCGACGGTCTCATGCACCCATCGATGCAGAGCAGGATCGGGATAGTTGTCGAGCAGGGACCGGAGCGCATACTCCATCCGCCGGCGTTCAATGCTCATATCCCCTCCACAGTCTTTTCGACGATAGAAGGATGACAGGCAAGGCTTGCGCGATGCTGAACAGAATCGTGAGAGGTTACTGCACGGCGGGTATGGCCTTGAGATAGGCGGCAATCGCTTCGCGGTCAGCGGCAGTCAGCTCCGCCATGTTCTTCTGGACCTCGACCATGGAGCCGCCGACGCTGTCGTAATCGGGCGTGAAGCCACTCTCCAGATAGGTGACGATATCGCCTTCGCTCCAGGAACCCATGCTTTTCGAACCGGGCGTGATGTTCGGGATCGAGCCCTCACCTTCCGGATTGGGACCACCAGCAAGCCACTGCTCGGACAGGAAGCCGCCAAGCGCATTGCGCGGCGTGTGACATTCACCGCAATGACCGGGGCCTTCCACGAGATACTGGCCACGCTTGACCATGTCGGATGCATCGGCCAGCTCGACGCGCGGGGCATCGGTAAAGAACAGGAACTTCCAGCCACCGAGAACGACCCGCTGGTTAAAGGGGAAGCCGAGCTCATGCGGCGCGGCGACGGCATCGCTCGCGGGCAACGTCTTCATGAAGCCGTAGAGATCGTTGATGTCTTTGGGCGTCATGCGCACATAGGAGCCGTAGGGGAAGGACGGGTAGAGATGTTCGCCCTCGCGGCCCACACCACGGGTCATCGCATCGCCGAATTCGGCGAGCGTCCAAGCGCCGATGCCGGCCTCCGGATGACTGGAAATGTTAGGCGCATGGAAGGTACCGAAATCGCTCTTCAACGGCGCACCGCCGGACAGGATGAGCCGCGCATCGCCGGTCGCACCGGCCGGGGCATGGCAGCTTGTGCAGCCACCGGCGAAAAAGACCTCCCGACCATGGGCGAGATCAGGTTCGCCGAGATTGGCCCAGACGGCAACATCCTGACGATCGGGCGCTGTAATCAGCAGGAACGCGCCGAAACCGGCAACGCCGAGCGCGGCCAGCGTGCCCAATCCCTTGACCAAAGTCGATGCCATCGCGGCCTCCATCGTCTCAATGCTGCGCCCGGTCGAGCGCAATGCGGCGGGCGATCCGGTATGCCGGATAACGCCCGCCGGGAGGTTCTTACTTCTTCAGGCGGTAGGTCTGGTGGCAATCGCCGCAGGTGGCGCCAACGGCCTGCATGGCGGCGCCAACGCCTGCCTGGTCGGCCGGCATGGATGCCAGCTGTGCTTCGGCAGCGGCGGTGAGCTTGGCGGACTTGGCCTTGAAGTCATCCATGTTCTGCCAGATTGCGGGGGCAGCTTCGGAGTCCATGCCGGTTTCGCTGCCAGCGGGGAAGTGATCCGGGAAGCTCTTGCTGACCTCGGCCAGTGTGGTGAGCGCGGCTGTCACGGCCGCTGCATCATAGGGCTTTTCGCCCTTGGCGATGGCGCCGAGCGCACCCATGGCACCGCCGACCTTCTTCATCTCTTCCTGACGGACGACTTGCGGTTCGCCCGCAGCGATCGCTGCGGACACGCCAAGACAGATCGCCGCCGCGGCGGACAGAACGACTTTCAACTTCATCAGCTTTTCTCCAGAGTTCCGCCGGGCGCACCGGCGATCGTTAGCGGGCGTACATGTTTGCAACCTCGGAACTGTCGTTTGAAGTCACAAAGGAGTGATGAGTGAGGGCGCCATCAACTTTCGGATATCTATGACGAATTTGCGTCAAGTTGCTGTCAGCGATTTGTCAGGAAAGGCTGCTTACCCGCTGCTTGGTCGCCTCCAATGCAAGACGTCGATTTGGCTCGCGGCCATGTCCGGCAATCTCAATTCGATCGTCGAAGACCGAGAGGACGGCGAAGGCGTTTTCATGCTCTGTGTCGACCATGCCGCAAAAATTGACGAAGTGGACGCCGTTCAGCTCGGCATAATTTCCGACGTGATGGTGGCCGCAAAGATAGGCAAGGGCGGATGAGGACCCGGCGATCAGCCCGGCGAGCTCCTCGGCATCCCAGAGCGTGTGATCAGACGGCGGATAGACGGGATAGTGACCGAGAAGGATGACATCTGCGCCGCTTGCCTCGGCGTCGGCGAGCCGCTCGGCGATCCAGGTCATCTGGCGATCGGAAATGCCGGCATTCCAGTGATGGGCGTTCGGCGCGCCCTTCTCCTTCAACTCAGCCAGACGTTTCTCAGCCTCGGCACGCCGTTCATCCCCTTCTGGCGGGGCAAAGAGCGAGATCTCGCTGCCGTCGGTCACCAACAGACGCACGCCCTTGAGCTCCACTTCGTAATAGGGAGCGGGCATGCCGAGTGCTGCATGGATATCCGTCAGGCGATCGGGTTCGACCAGGAAGTCGTGGTTGCCGGGCAGAAGGATCCGGGGTGCTTTCAGACCGTCGAGTATCTCGAGGACGGGCCCAAAGTTCTCCCACCCGCGATCGATGAGATCGCCCAAGACCACTACTGCATGCAGATCCTGGCTGTTGAAGTGATCGACAGCTTCCCGAAGCTTGTCGAGCGAGCGGCGGAAGTAGCGATCGGCGACAAGATTGGGGTCAAGGTCGGCATATTGCGGATCGGCAATGATGCCGAGCCTCAGGCGGGGAGTGTCAGTCGTCATGGGTTGCACCGCTTGCTGTTCGGGGCGGAGCCTTACGGATGGCCCATGACGACCGGATGACACTCAGCCCGGCAGATTGGGCTGGAGCTTGGTCTGAGGCATGAGACCCGAATAAAGCGTCATGCAGATCAGCGTGAGCGGCACGGCGAGCATCGCGCCCACGGCACCCCAGAGCCAGGTCCAGAAGACGATGGCGATGAAGAGCATGAATGCGTTCATCTCCAGGCGCTTGCCCATGACAGACGGGATCAGCAGGTTTTCCAGAACGCCGTCGAGGATGAAGAAGATGAAGGCAGGCAGAAGGCCGATCAGCACACCTTCATGGACCAGCAGCCCGCTCACCGCCATGGCGACGGTCACCATGGCAATGCCGAGAAAAGGAATGAAGCTCAGAAGGAAGGCCGCAACGCCCCAGAGCACCGGATTGCCGAGGCCACCGACAAAGGCGACCACGCCGGCCACCGCGCCGAACAGGCCGTAGACGATGACGGCTGTGGCGAAGTAGTAGCCGAGCGATTCCTCGACTTCGTTCAGCATGCGGATTGCCTTCAGGCGGCGATCACGTCGCGAAAAGGCGCGGATCAGGGCGCGGCGCAGTGGCAGGCGCGACGACAGGAACAGCAGAAGGCCCGCGATGAAGATGAAGAGCTGGACCAGTGCCGGCCCGACACCCGTCGCCACGGTCGACAGGATGGTGCCGGAGTTCTGCAGCATGGCTTCCATCGAGTCAGGGCCACGCGAGAGCGCCGCCATCGGGCGCTCCAGCCACGGAATCTGCTGCAGATACTCGACCGTGCGGTTGATCATATCAGGCCCGTTCTCGATCAACATATTGACCGGCGTCCAGACGATACTGACCAGGAACAGGATGATCACCAGGAAGAGGCTGGAGAGAATGATCGCCGTCAGCGTCGGGGGAACGCCAAGGTTTCCCAGGCGGTCAGCTGCAAGTCCGAGGATCAGGCCGACAACGATCGCCATGGTGAGCGGGATCAGCACGAAGGAGGCGAGGTGCAGCGAGATCAGGGCGAAGATGGCGAAAAGACCGACGACGCTCCAGGAAACGACGTAATCAAGGCCCGTCTTGTGGAAACGGACCTTGCGGGACGGCTTTGCCTCTTGAGGAACTTCAATGTTCACCGGACGTCCTCCGATGAGAATTGGCATGCTGAGTTGACTTGGACACGACGTTGTTCCCCCTTCGAGATGCCTCTCAACGTTCGGGAACAATTTCCGTTCCACCGGGGGAAATGGATGGTGTGCAGGGGCCGATTCCGGCCCCTGTCGGGTCAGGCATTTCCGCCGACGAGGGTGATGCCGATGCCCCAGGGATCTGTGAGACGATGGCCTTCGGCGCTGCGGTCGACCTTGATCTCCAGTCCTTCCAGCGCTGCCAGAACCTTGTCGAGGGTTTGCTTGTCGTTGAAGGCGAGCGTGTAATCCTGCAATCCGGCCATGGCGGTGGTGCGGGCGGGTGCGTTGCGGCTGTTCCAGACATTGGCGGCGACATGGTGGTGATAGTCGCCAGCCGCAAAGAAGCTCGCACCCGGATAGCTCGCCATTTTCTTCAGTCCGAGCACGCCTTCGTAGAAGCGGTCCGCCTCCGGCACACTGCCAACCTGGAGATGGATGTGGCCGAGCGCTGTCTCGGGCGACATGCCGCCCCATGGGGTCTTGGCGGCACTGTCGTAAAGCGCCTGGAGGTCGAGACGGTTGGTTGCCATCTCCACCGTGCCATCGGCGTGGTAGGTCCATTCTGTCGGACTGCGGTCCCGGTACACCTCGATGCCATTGCCTTCCGGGTCGGACAGGTAGATCGCCTCGCTCACCAGATGGTCGCTTGCTCCGTCGAACTGCAGGCCTAGATGGGCGGCATGGGCAAGCCAATGGGCGAGCTCGGCACGATCCGGCATCAGGAAGGCATTGTGAAACAGGCCTGCGGCATTGCGGGGTGCCGGGGCAGCATCGCCGCGCGTCGTCAGGGTCAGGAGAACGCGGCTACCGGCGCCGAGTTCGACACCGCTCGCGCTCTGTTCGAAGCGCTTGAGGCCGAGCGCCTGCTCGTAGAAGCCAGCCATCGTTTCGAGGTCGCGGACAACGAGATGGGCACGCCCGACATGGACGGGGCGGCTCAGGGCAAAGGATTCGGTGTGTTCGGATACGGCGGTCATCGTGTCTCTCCATCTGCCGCTTGGCGGCGATATCTCCTTATATGGTGCAAACCATCGTTCACATAAGCGGGCATTTTCTCGAAAGATCGTTCGATAAAGATTGACGACTGCGAGCGCGTCAAAGTTGATCCTGATCAATGCGGCGCGTGCTGCCCGGACGCATTGTCTCGCCATAAAGAGGAAACACCCGGCGGGTGACAAAGGAGAGAACAATGTACAAGAAGATCATCGTTCCAGTCGATCCGGCTGCCATCGCCATTGGCGAGAAGATCCTGACCAAGGCCAAGTCCCTGCTCGATGACGGCGGCGAGATCGTGCTTGTGACCATCATCGAGGACATTCCTGGCTATCTCGCCATCGATGTGCCCGTCGACCTGATCGAAGGCGCCATCAACGACGCCAAGGCCAAGCTGGTCACGCTCAAGCAGAAGACCGGTGTTGCAGCCCATATCGAGATCCGCTCGGGTGCCCCTGCCCGCGAGATCCTGGCAACGGCCGAGGAGCACAAGGCCGACCTGATCGTCGTCGGCTCGCATGTGCCCGACTTCTCCAACTATTTCATCGGCGCGACGGCCGACCGCTTGGTCCGTCACTCCAAGATTTCCGTGCTGGTTGACAGGTGAGATGATGGACAACCCGGTACAGGCCATGGACACAGCCCATTTCGAACGCATCCTGCTGGCTCGCAAGGACGAGATCGAGCGGCGGCTGAAGAAGATCGACACCGACCTCGGCACGCTGAAAAGCGCCGATAGCGCGGAGCGCGCCACCGAAGCGGAGAACGACGAAGTGCTGGAGGAGTTCGGTCAGGTCGGCGAGGAAGAGCTGAGAGCAATCGACGCCGCGCTGGATCGGATCACCAAAGGGCAGTATGGTCAATGCATGACATGCGGCGAGCCGATTTCGGTCGAACGGCTGAAAGCCGTGCCGCACACACCCTTCTGCAAGGACTGTGCAGCCTCCCATTGAGAGGCCGTTTTCGAGGGGCGATGGGCAGGCCGGAGTGATGACTCCGGCCTGTTTCTGTTTTGCGGTTATTTCTTGCGCATGGCTTCGGCGAGTGCAGCACCAAGGCCACCCATCGCCGGCTGCTCCGGCTTCGGCGGGCGGGCGTTGGAATGCTTCATGGCGCTGGCATTGCCCTTGGCATCGCCGCGCATGGAGGGTTGTTGCGCCTCGCCGCCGTCTTTCCGCATGGTGAGCGCGATGCGCTTGCGCTTCACGTCGACTTCGACGACGCGGACCTTCACCACATCGCCGGCCTTGACCACCTCATGCGGATCCTTGACGAAACGGTCGGCAAGCTGGGAGACGTGGACCAGTCCATCCTGATGCACACCGATATCGACGAAGGCGCCGAAGGCGGCGACATTGGTGACCGTGCCTTCCAGCGTCATGCCGATCTTCAGGTCGGTGATCTCGTCGACGCCTTCGGCAAAAGTCGCGGTCTTGAAGGACGGGCGCGGGTCGCGGCCGGGCTTTTCCAGTTCGGACAGGATGTCCTTGACGGTCGGCAGACCGAACTGCTCGTCGATGAAGCGCTTCGGATCGAGGCTTTTCAGGGTGGCGCTGTCGCCCATCAGCGAGCGCAGGTCGCGGCCGCAGGCAGCGACGATCTTCTTGGCTACGCCATAGGCTTCCGGGTGGACCGAGGAGGCGTCTAGTGGCTCCTTGCCGTTCGGAATGCGCAGGAAGCCGGCGCATTGTTCAAAGGTGCGGGCGCCGAGGCGCGGGACTTTGAGCAGATCCTTGCGGCTGCCGAAGGGGCCGGTCTCGTCGCGATGGGCGACGATGGCTTCGGCCGTCGTCTTGCCGAGACCCGAGACGCGGGCCAGCAGCGGGGCGGAGGCCGTATTCACATCGACGCCGACGGCATTCACCGCGTCTTCGACGACGGCATCCAGCGAACGGCCGAGGCGTCCCTGATCGACGTCATGCTGATACTGACCGACGCCGATCGACTTCGGCTCGATCTTGACGAGTTCGGCGAGCGGGTCCTGAAGGCGCCGCGCAATCGAGACGGCACCGCGCAGGGAGACGTCAAGATTGGGGAATTCCTTGGCAGCGGTTTCAGAGGCCGAATAGACCGAGGCGCCGGCTTCCGAGACGATCACCTTGGTCGGCTTCGGTGCGGTCGCGGGGAACTGGGCGAGCATATCGGCCACCAGCTTTTCCGTCTCGCGGCTGCCGGTGCCATTGCCGATCGAGATCAGCTCGACATTGTGCTTGCGGATGAGGCTCGCGAGTTCGGTCTGGCTGCCCCTGATGTCGTTGCGCGGCGGGAAGGGATAGACAGTCGTCGTTTCCACCACCTTGCCGGTACCATCGATGACGGCGACCTTGACGCCGGTGCGGATGCCGGGATCTAGGCCCATGGTCGGACGGGAGCCTGCGGGGGCGGCGAGCAGCAGGTCTTTCAGGTTACGCGCAAAGACGTGGATCGCCTCTTCCTCCGCCCGCTCGCGCAGTTCGCGCATCAGGTCGAGCGACAGCGACACGGAGAGCTTCACACGCCAGGTCCAGCCGGCGACCTCAAGGAGCCACTGGTCAGCAGGGCCCTTGCCCGCAACCTGGTAGGCGGTGGCGATCATGCGCTGGCTGGTCTTGATCGGGGACGTGTCGTCGCGATCAACTTCGATGGAGAGCGACAGAAACTCCTCGTTCCAGCCGCGCAGCATGGCGAGCGCCCGGTGGCCGGGCACCGTTGCCCAGCGTTCGAAATGGTCGAAATAGTCGGAGAATTTCGCGCCGGCCTCAGCCTTGCCGTCGACGAGCTTCGAATAGAGGATCGCGCGATCCTTCATGTCGTTGCGAAGGCGCCCGATCAGATCGGCATTTTCCGAGATCTGCTCGGCGATGATATCGCGCGCGCCTTCGAGGGCGGCCTTCACGTCGAGGACTTCTTCGGTGATGTAGGCTGCGGCCAGCTTCTGCGGATCGCTGGTGCGGTCGGCAAGGATCGCGTCGGCGAGCGGCTGGAGCCCCTTTTCGCGGGCGATCTCGGCGCGGGTGCGGCGCTTTGGCTTATAGGGCAGGTAGAGGTCTTCCAGCTCGGCCTTGGTGGTGACCTGGGCGATCTTGCGGGCGAGATCGTCGGTCATCTTGCTCTGACCGTCGATGCTTTCGAAAATCGATTTGCGACGGGCGGCAAGCTCGCGCAGATAGATTAACCTTTCGGCCAGATTGCGAAGCTGCGTATCGTCGAGACCGCCGGTCACTTCCTTGCGGTAGCGGGCGATGAAGGGAACCGTGGCACCCTCGTCAAGCAGGCCGACGGCCGATGTGACCTGGTCGGGCCGGGCGTTGATCTCGGTGGCGATAAGGGCGGCAATGGATCTGATGTCGTCGGCCATGGGTCATCCGTCTGATCTGGTAAGCGGCGGACCATAGCGGGCGAATGCGGCAAGGCAACGGGCATGCGGCCCACTTCACAGGAAAGCGGGGCCTTTGAAGGTCAATTCGGCTTGACCTTTGCCCCCTTCCCCCTTAACCGCCGGGCATTCCCTTGTGGCACTGGAGGCTGGTGATGAAGGTTTTGTTGATCGGATCGGGTGGACGCGAGCATGCGCTGGCCTGGAAGATTGCCCAGTCGCCTGATCTCACCAAGCTCTATGCAGCCCCTGGCAATCCCGGCATCGCCGAAGAGGCGGAGCTCGTTTCGCTCGATACAGAGGATCACGGGGCGGTCGTGCAGTTCTGCAAGGACAAGGCGATCGACTTCGTTGTCGTCGGGCCGGAAGCGCCGCTGGTGGCCGGCATTGCCGACCGTCTGCGCGAGGCGGGCTTTGCCGTCTTCGGGCCGTCTGCGGCTGCCGCGCAGCTTGAGGGCTCCAAGGGCTTCACCAAGGATGTCTGCGCCCGGTTCAACATTCCGACCGGCGCCTATCAGCGCTTCAATAACGCGCCGAAGGCGAAAGCCTATGTGCGCGAACAGGGCGCGCCCATTGTCATCAAGGCCGACGGGCTTGCCGCCGGCAAGGGCGTGACGGTTGCGATGACGCTGGAAGAGGCGCTGGCGGCCATCGACGACTGCTTCGAGGGCGCGTTTGGTGCCGCGGGTGCGGAAGTCGTGGTCGAGGCTTTTCTCGATGGCGAGGAGGCAAGCTTCTTCTGCCTCTCCGACGGCAAGTCTTTGCTGCCACTCGCCACTGCCCAGGACCACAAGCGTGTGGGTGATGGCGATACCGGACCTAACACCGGTGGCATGGGTGCCTATTCGCCAGCTCCCGTCATGACGCCCGAGATGGTCGAGCGAACGATGAAGGAGATCATCGAACCGACGATGCGCGGCATGGCCGAGATGGGCCATCCCTTCCAGGGCGTGTTCTTTGCCGGGCTGATGATCACGGCCAAGGGTCCGGAGCTGATC
Organism: Allorhizobium sp. nf9_anc; assembly: GCF_056323085.1. Classification (NCBI taxonomy): domain Bacteria; kingdom Pseudomonadati; phylum Pseudomonadota; class Alphaproteobacteria; order Hyphomicrobiales; family Rhizobiaceae; genus Allorhizobium; species Allorhizobium sp. nf9_anc. The sequence goes on from NZ_CM150481.1 coordinate 2,832,320, forward strand.
GAATACAATGTCCGCTTCGGCGATCCGGAATGCCAGGTTCTGATGATGCGGCTGAAGAGCGATCTGCTGCCGATCCTCTACGCGTCTGCCACCGGCACGCTGGATCAGGTCACGGCCGAATGGAGCGATGACCCGGCGCTGACCGTCGTTCTCGCCTCCAAGGGCTATCCCGCCTCGTATGAAAAGGCGACGCCGATCGCTGCTCTGCCGGAAGCCGGCCAGGGCGCCAAGGTTTTCCATGCGGGAACGGCGCTGAAGGACGGCCAGCTTGTTGCGACCGGTGGGCGCGTGCTGAACGCCACGGCGCGCGGGGCGACGGTTGCGGAGGCACAGGCTGCCGCATACCGGCTGGTCGACGCTGTCCAATGGGACAACGGTTTCTGCCGCCGAGACATCGGCTGGCAGGCCATCGCCCGCGAAAAAGCCTGATATCACGGGGTTTCAGTCGGATTTCGATCGGGAATCCGTCCGTTCGTTCAAATTTTATCGATGCTTCTGACCGGATCGAAAGAAACGGTTGCTAATGTTCTTCCCAACAATCGGGGAAAAACGTGATGCGCCGTATCGTTTCAACATCCATGATCCTAGCCGCCAGCATGCTGGCCATGCCCGCCATGGCAGGCTCGATCTTGACCGTTACAGGACTTGCGACGACCCAGCCGAGCATTCTTGACGTTGAATGTGGCCACTGCCCGGCTCCGGAACAGAGGATCGGCAAGTCGGACTACACGGTGCCCGCCATCCCGGCTGGCAACCAGACCGCCGAAGTGGTCGATGTCGATGGCGAAAAGAAACTGAAGCGTGTCGAAAGCTGGTTTGGCGGTTCGCCCGTGGTTGTCTACAGCTCGGCTGCCGGCTGGGCCACCGACGGCTCGATGGTCGTGGCCGGCGCCCTGCCTGCGCCGAGCGAGATCGACCATGACGCGACGACCGCTGCGGTCGATGTGCCCGCTGACCAGAAGGCCGCGCCTGCGCTTGCCGGCTTTGAGCTTCGTCTCAACTGATCCCCATCCGCCCGCCAAACGATCCGGGCGCGGCGGTTTCTCGTGGTCGACACGGACATAACGCCCGGCCCAGTCCCGGGCGTTATGCCGTTACCCCCCCAATTATTCACCCATTCATTCTAATAGCCCGATATTCGAAGGTGCTTAAACCCCTCTCAATCTTTGAGGGCGAGACTGTGTCCCAAATCTTCGGGACATGACGTGCCGATCCGTTCGACTGATCCATCTCACTGGCGCCCGAACCGCTCGACAGACGAAAGCTCTCTCGCCCATGAAAAATCTCCGGATATCGCTCCAGCTGATCCTGCTGATCGGCGGGCTTATGGCGGCCTTCGCCGCCGCCACCTATTTCCAGGTCCGCTCGTCGACGACGACGATCTACCAGCAGCGCTACGAACTTCTGCGCACCCAGGTCGAAACTGCACTCTCGGTTCTGAAGGACTTCAACGACCGTGCGGTCGCAGGCGAGTTCACCGTCGAGGAAGCCAAGACCCGGGCTTACGACATGCTGAACAAGATGCGGTTCGAGCCGGACGGCTATTTCTTCGGTTACGACTACGACGTCGTGATGCTCTTCCATCCGACCTCGAAGGATGTGGGCAAGAGCAACAAGGGCAAGCCCGACGCCAATGGCTTTGCCTATCGTGACGAACTGGTTCGTCTGGGCCAGCTGGGCGGCGGCTTCGTCGAGTTCATTGGCCCGAAGCCAGGCAAGGATCCGGAGGATCGCTCCTATCCGAAGGCATCCTACGGCAAGGCCTTCGAACCCTGGAAGGTCGTCATCGTGACCGGCCTTTACACCGACGACCTGAAGGCGGAAATCCGCTCCAGCGTGATCAAGACGATCAGCTGGTCTGCCGGTATCTTCGTGCTGGCGCTGATCGCGGCCTACATCGTCATTCGCAACATCACGACGCCACTCAAGGCGATCCATGATGCGCTGGAAGCGGTCGCGGACGAAAATGTCAGCATCGCTATTCCGCACACCGATATGAGCAACGAAATCGGCATGATGGCCAAGGCCACTAAGAGCCTTCAGGACAAGGTGCGCGAGCGCCATGCACTGACTGCCCGCCAGGAAGAACAGCAGCGCGAGCTTGATGGCGAACGCAGCCAGAATGCCGAGGCACAGCTCGCCGAAGCCCGCCAGCAGGCGCATGTGGTTGCCACCATCGGACAGTCGCTCGAGCAGCTCGCCCATGGTGACCTGACCGTGCGCTGCGCGGATCTCGGATCGAAGTATGCCGGTCTCCGCGACAACTTCAACGATGCGCTCGCCCGCCTCGAAGAGGCCATGGCTCGCGTCAACCTGAAGGGCAACGACATCGCCGTCTCGAAGGAAGAGATCCGCCGCGCCTCGGGTGAACTTGCGACGCGGACCGAACGCCAGGCAGCGAACCTCGAAGAGACTTCCGCAGCTCTCGACGAGCTCACCGTCGCAGTTCGCCAGACGGCGGATGGTGCGCGGGAAGCTGCCAACCGCGTGGGCACGGTCAGCGCTGAGGCTCGCCAGAGCGACGAAATCGTCGGCAAGGCGATCAATGCGATGAGCGGCATCGAGCAGTCTTCGGCGGAGATCACCAAGATCATTGGCGTGATCGACGAGATCGCCTTCCAGACCAACCTCCTCGCCCTGAACGCCGGCGTCGAAGCGGCCCGTGCGGGCGAAAGCGGCAAGGGCTTTGCGGTAGTTGCACAGGAAGTGCGTGAACTCGCCCAGCGCTCGGCAGCGGCTGCCAAGGAAATCAAGGACCAGATCGCCCGCTCCTCGGCCCAGGTGGAACAGGGTGTGCAGCTGGTCGGTCAGACCGGTGAGGCGCTGAAGCGCATCTCCGACCAGATCGCCAGCGCAAACGACATCGTCTCGAAGATCTCGCACTCCGCTCAGGAGCAGGACACGACCCTGCGCTCGATCTCGGCCTCGATGAACCAGCTCGACCAGGCCACCCAGCAGAACGCAGCCATGGCGGAGGAAACCACGGCCTCTGCCGAGGTTCTCGCAAACGACACCGGCGACCTGCTCAGCCTGATCCGCAGCTTCAAGACCAGCCAGTCCGGCGCCGGCCAGCAGCAGTATCGCATGGCGAGCTGAGGCCAGGACATCATTGGAAACAAAGAGGCCGCCGGGGCAATCCGGCGGCCTTTCTCGTTTCAGGTGGCTCTATCGATGTGGGCCGCGAGACGATCGAGTTCGCGATCGGAAAAGACCTCGATCCCGGCCCGGCGCATAAGGGCTGCGGTGACGCCGAAGCCGGGATGGCGGGTAGCGGAAAACGAGCCATCGTAAATGAAGCCGGATCCGCAGGACGGACTGCCATCAATCAGCAACGCGAAGCGGCAATCCTGCTCGCGGGCGAAGGCCACGGCCTTATTCCCACCCTGGATGAACTCCTCGGTCACATCGCCGCCCGTCACTTCCAGCACCCGGGCGCGACCGGCCAGCACATCCTCTCCATTCATGCCGCCTTCGATCTCGGCGGGTGGACGAGGTGTCGGCAGGCCGCCGGCCTGCTCCGGACAGAAGCCGACGAGCCGGCCTTCGGCCTTCCAACGTTCAACCAGGGGATCGTGGAGGGGTTTACCCTTGCCGTCGTAACGGACGGGGCGGCCGAGAAGGCAGGCGCTGATGAGGATTTTGGGGGGCATCTGAATTATGCAGCCTTCACTGCGATCTGAACGCCGGTTTCGTCCTGCAGCAGGCGGATGACCGCAAAGAGATTGTCGGCACGCGGGTTCCCGGAGGGACCGAACATCCGCATCAGGCTCTTGGGCGGCAGACCGGACTTCTGGCCTAGCTCGATAAAGCCGATGGTGGCGTTGATATAATCGCGCAAAAGCGCCCGACCGGTTTCGACATCACCCGACAGCAGGAGCTCGATGGCCTCGCTCAGCAGTGCGGCGCGAAAAGCCGGATCCGATTGCGCTCGATCGCGAACGGTTTCCTTGAAGTCTCTCGTCAAAGCCATCTCAGCCTGCCTTCCGCTTTTTGTATTCTGCCCAACGAGCCTGCGCCGTCTTGATATCTGCCTGTTGCCGCTTCTTGGTTCCACCGGCGACCAGGATGACGAGTCTGTCGCCGTCTTTGCCGAAATAGATGCGGTAGCCAGGGCCATAGTCGATCCGGTATTCCAGAACACCCTCGCCTAAGCCCTTGGCATTGGAGAAATTCCCGAGCGACATTCGCGTGATGGCCGTCGTGATCTTCACAGCAGCCATGGGGTCCAGCCCCTCGAACCAGTGTCCGAAGGGACTGCGTCCTTGATCATCCAGGAACTCACGGATCTCCATGAGGCGATAGTACCATATAGGACACCACCATCAACAGAGAAAACCCCGCCGAAGCGGGGTCTCACATCGTCAGCCTGTGATCTTGGAGAAGTCCGCGACCGTCGCAGTCGCCTCGCGGATCGCCTTCAAGAGCGCCAAGCGGTTGGCGCGGATGGCGGCATCCTCGTCATTGACCAGGACGTCCTCGAAGAATTTGTCGACGGGGCCGCGGAGCGTCGAGAGCGCCTGCATGGCGGAGCGGAAGTCTTCCGATGCGACTGCTTCGGCTGCCGATTTCGAGGCGGACTGGATGGCGGCGAAGAGGGACTTCTCCGCGTCGAGCTTCAGCAGCGCTTCCGAGACGCCATCGGCGACGACGGTGCCCTTCTTCTCTTCTGCGGCCAGCAGCTGCGTGGCGCGCTTGGTGCCGGCGAGCAGGTTCAGGCCGTCTTCCGAGGTGATGAAGGCGGTCAAGGCTTCGGCCTTGCGGGCCACCATCAAGAGGTCGTCGGCCTCGGGCGTCAGCACGGCATCGATGATGTCGTGGCGGGCGCCCTGGTCGCGCAAGTAGACCTTCAGGCGGTCGTGGAAGAACCACAACAGGGAATAAACCGACGGCTTTGGAGTGAACTTACCATTGGAAAATGCATCGTCTTCCGACATGCGCTCGTAAATGGCATCCTCGTCCTTCGGACCGCGCCCTGCGTAAATGTGAGAAAAGAGCTGCTCCGCGTTCGCTCTCGCGGCGATCGGATAATGCGATAGATTCAGCGCACGGATCATTGGGGCGAGATTCGCTTTGATCCCTTCTTCAAGGAGAATCCGCACCACACCCAGCGCCGCACGACGCAGCGCATAGGGATCCTTCGAGCCGGTCGGCTTTTCGTCGATGGCCCAGAAGCCGACGAGCGTGTCCAGCTTGTCGGCGAGCGCGACGGTGAGACCCACCTTGTCTCCCGGCAGACGGTCCGAGGGGCCGTTCGGTTTCCAGTGATCCTCGATGGCTGCGGCAACGGAGGCATCTTCGCCCTGCAGAGCCGCATATTTGCGGCCCATGGCGCCCTGGAGTTCGGGGAATTCGCCAACGGCTTCGGTGCGCAGATCGGCTTTCGCGAGCACCACGGCGCGGTCGACGAGGGCTACATCGGCGCCGACGATCGGCGCCAGCACCTTCGCCAATTCGCGGATGCGCGCCACGCGCTCGCCCTGCGTTCCCAGCTTGGCGTGGAAGGTGACGTTGAGCGCGTCGAGCTTTGCCATGCGCTGGTCGAGCGGCTTCTTAAGGTCCAGATCGAACTTGGCGGCAGACGCCTTCAGCGTGTCGAGATCCGGAAGGTCGCCCTGGTCGCGCTTCCAGAAATGCAGCGCATCCGACAGGCGGGCGCGCACGACCTTGCCGTTGCCGTGCATGATCTCGCGGCCGCCGTCGGTGGCCTGGATGTTGGAGATCAGGATGAAATGGTTGGAGAGCTTGTCGGCCTCACCCTGTGGGCGCACGACAAAACACTTCTGATTGGTCTTGATCGTCAGGCGGATGATCTCGGCCGGAATGGAGAGGTAATCCTCTTCGAAGGTGCCGAGCAGAACCTGCGGCCATTCGACGAGGCCGGAGACTTCCTCCAGCAGGCCTTCGTCCTCGACGAGGTCGAGACCATTGGCAAAGGCAATGTCGCGGGCGTCGTGCAGGATCATGTCCTTGCGGCGTTCGGCATCCAGGATGACCTTGGCGCGTTCCAGGCTCGAAACGTAGTCGTCGAAGCGCTTAACGGTGATGGCCTCAGGCGCATGGAAGCGGTGGCCATAGGTGACGTTCGAGGCAACGATACCATCGATCTCGAAGGGGATGACCTGAACTTCGTCATGTTCGGGGCCGAAGGTGCAGACGATGGACTGCAGCGGGCGCACCCAGCGCAGGCTCTCCATGCCCTTGCCCTCGATGCCGCCATAGCCGGAGCCCTTGGGCATAGAGGCAAAACCAGAGCGCATCGACTTCGGCCAGGGGAAGGCCCTGATGATACCGGGCATGGCATCGGCGATGATTTCTTCGGCCGCACGACCGGGCTTTTCCATGTAGGCGACGTAGAAATCGCCCTTCTTCGGATCGGTCTTGACGATGGCCTGGTCGATCGAGGTGAGGCCCGCGCCGCGCAGGAAGCCGTCGATGGCACCTTGCGGTGCTGAGACGCTCGGACCCTTCTTCTCTTCCTTGATATCGGCCGAGCGGGCCGTGAGGCCGCGGATATCCAGCGTCAGGCGGCGCGGCGTCCAATATTCGCGTGCACCCTCATAGGTCAGACCTGCATCGACAAGCGCATCGGTGACCATCTTCTTCAGATCGCCAGCCGCCTTGCGCTGCATGCGGGCGGGGATTTCTTCGGAGCGGAGTTCGAGCAGGAGATCGGGCATCGATTGAGACTTTTTCGCTTGTTGCAGAAGGCTGCGGCGGACTTAGCAAGCCGCGCGGCAAAAGTCATCCATGGATGCGTGCAAAATGGCGGGTGGATCAGGCGGCGGACAGATCGGTTCGGACGGGAATGGCACCGAGTTCATCTGCCTTCGCGGCTGCTTCCGTCTTCAGATCGTAGCTTGTCTGCAGGTTCATCCAGAATTGCGGCGACATGTCGAAATAGCGCGCGAGCCGGAGCGCGGTGTCTGGCGTCAAGGATGTCTGCTCGGAAACCAGACGCTCGATCCGGGTGCGTGGCACGTTCAAGAGGCGCGCAAGGGCGCCAGCGCTCAGGCCCATGGGCTCCAGAAACTCGTCGCGCAGAATTTCACCGGGATGGACGGGCGGCAGGACGATGGTCATGGCATGTCTCCTTCTCAGTGATAGTCGACGATCTCGACCTGATCGGCACCGTTGTCGGACCAGACGAAGCAGATCCGCCATTGGTCGTTGATCCGGATCGAATGTTGCCCACCCCGGTCGCCTTTCAGAAGTTCCAATCGATTACCCGGAGGGCGGGCCAGGTCATTGAGCGAAGTCGCATTGTCTATCAGCGTCAGCTTCACGATTGCGCGTCTCAACAGATCCGCCGGGAAACCTTTCGGTGCCTTCCCAGATGCCACGGCCTCCGTCATTGCGTTGGCATAGGACCGGATCATCTGAAACCTCCGAGATCACAAATGTATCACCACGCGATACATTTGTCGAGGACTACCACCCTCCCCCACCGCCACCACCACCGCCACCGCCAGAAGAGCCGCCGGAGAAGCCTGAGGAGGACGAGGAGCTGGAAGGCGGTGGCGTCGGGATGGTGGAGGCAATCGTCGAGGCCATGGACGACGAAAAGCCGCCGATGCGGTCTCCGAAGCCGCCGGGATTGCTGCCGTGATACCAGCCGGGGCTGTAGGCAGCGGCCGCGGCGCCGGCCGCGGCCGTGGCGAGCCAGGTTTCGAAGGCTTGCGACCAAGGCTTTTCGACGCCGAGGGCCACCGCGTATGGCAGGAGCTTTTCGAAATGGCTAGGCGACATGGTCGGGGCGCCGGCCATGTTCATCCGGTCTTTCTCGGCGAGGGTCAGATAGATGCGCAGGCCCTCGATGCCGTCCATCAGCTTGCGGCCGAGCGGGGTCGGGGCGCCCATCAGGAAGAAGAAGAGCATATTGATCAGAAGGATGCCGCCGAAGGCAATCAGGACCGGGAACTGGTGGGTCGCCTCAAGATCCATCCACATCGAGATCAGCATCAGCCCGAGCGTCGAGAGCGCGACGAAACCGATCAGTGCGAGCGCGAGTACGGCAATGATCTTGCTGAACAGCGAGCGACCGCCGCGGAACATGTTGACGAGGCCGATGGTAAAGGTGCCGAAGAAGATCGAGAAGAAGGTCGGTACGAAGATCAGCGCGTAGACGTCCTCGCTCAGGTCGCCGAAGATGAAAAGCGAGGCGACGACGGCGATCGAGAGGCCGATGCCAAGCGAGGTATAGCCGGCATTGCCTTTGTAATACTTGTTCCGATGTTCCTTCTCGATGGCCTGGCGGAAGCGGTTGCCAACCGATTGCACCTTCTTGCCGTTCGCCTTGTCGATGACCAGTGCATCGTCTGCCGAGGGAATGGCGGCGATAAGGGCGGCTTCGCCGGCCTGAAGCTTGCCCTCGATGCGCTTGTCCGTGCGGCGGATCGTGATGCGGCTGTCGAGATCGTCGAGCGCAACGTAGCCCTTGACCGCGAGATCGAGAGCGGCGGCGGACAGTGCCGTCCAGCCTGCACCGGAGAAGCCCTTGTTGTCGATGTAGTTGACGAGCGCCGGGGAGATGCCTTCCGGCGGATCCCAGCGCGGCACGACGACACCCTTCGGCGGGTCGCGGCCGACCGTTGCCCAGGAGCGCAGGTAGTAGAGGAAAATCACGGCCAGGCCACCGAAGCCGATGATCGTGTTGAGATTGTCGCGAATGAACCACCAGGTGCTGTCTTCCGAAGAGGGGGCGGCGACCACGCCTTTGTCGAAGGCGAGCACGATTGTCAGGCCTTCGCCAGGGCCGAGTGGCCGTGTGGTCTGAAACTCAAGGCCATCCGATCCCGGGACTTCACGGGCATTCTGAGCCTGCGAGCCAACAGGCCCGGTGAAGAAGGTGGTCTTTGTGGGGACCGCACCATCGGGCAGCGAGACCGAGGCGCTCGCCTCTTCGATCGGGAAAAGCCAGCCATTGCCCGTGACGTTCCAGTAAAGCTCATCGTGGTCGTCGAAATAGCGGATCTGTCGGCCGGTGCGGTAGGTGATGGTGTAGGTGTATTCGCCCGGCTTGAGGAAGACGTCACCCGAACCGGCATAAATGCGGATGCCGCCAGTAATCGTTTCGGTGTGGTTGGCTTCGGGCTGGCCGTCCCGCTCGACCGAAATCAGGTCGAAATCGACCTTCTGGCGAAAGCCGCGTGCGTCCTGGGCGTAGAGCGGAAAATCGCGGAAGATGCCGCGCTGGATCTTGTCACCCTCAGCATAGACGGTGATCGTTTCCGTTACCTCGATCGTGGCATCGGGAAACACCGTGATATCGGCGTGGTAGTCGCGGATGACTTCCTCGGCCTGGGCGCCGCATGCCATCCAGAGAACAAGAAGGAAAGCGGAGCACAGGCGGAGGAGAGACATCATTTCTGGTCGTTCCTGACGAGGTCGACGCCGAGCGAGGTGAGCGCATCCCAGTAGCCGGGATAGGTTTTGCCAACGCAGGCGGGGTCGAGAATGGTGATGTCGCGGATCTTCAGGCCTGCGAGCGCAAAGCTCATGGCGATGCGGTGATCGGCGAAGGTGTCGATTTCAGCCGGCAGCGACTGGCCTGCGAGCGAGGGGTCGGAGAAGACCAGGAGGTCGTCGCCCTCCTCCCCCGCCAGGCCCTCACGGATGTTGTTGAGACCTGTCGAGACGGCGCGGATGCGATCGCATTCCTTAACGCGCAGGTTCTCGATGCCGACGAAGCGCACCGGCGTCTCGTTGAAAGCAGCGAGCACGGCAATCGTCGGGATCGCATCCTGCATCTGGCTGCCGTCGATGACGGCGGGCATGTTGGGGAACTGCGCGATCACGTCATAGGCCTTGGCATCCGGCTGGGTGAAAGCGTCAGACGGTGTGCCGATGTCGATCTGGCCCTTGGTCAGCACTTCCGCGCCCCAGAGATAGGTGGCAGCAGACGCATCCGGCTCGATGTGGAAATCGGTTGCGGTGTAACCCGTCGGCTCGATGCGCCAGGAGGCCGGCGTCGGCTGCTCGACCTTGGCGCCGAAGGCACGCATGGCCGACATCGTCAGGTCGATGTAACCGCGGGCGCCGATATCGGCACCGGCAAGCTCGATGGTGAACGGCTCGGAACCACAGGCCGCTGCCATCTGGAGGGCCGAGACATACTGGCTCGACAGGCCGGCATCGATGACGACGTGGTTCTTCTTGAAGGCGCCATTGGCATCGATCGCGACCGGCGGGCAACCCGAGGGCGCGGCGATGGCCACGCCAAGTGACTGCAGCGCTTCAACGAGCGGCTTGATCGGACGCTTGCGCATATGCTCGTCGCCGTCGACGACGTAACGGCCCTTGCCCAGCGCAAGTGCTGCGGTCAGGAAGCGGGTGGCGGTTCCGGCATTGCCGAGGAAGAGCGGGGCGGAAGGGGCCTTCAGTTCACCGGAGCTGGTGACGACGAAAGTGGTGGCATCCGGCTCTTCGACGGTCACGCCCATCTGGCGCAGCGCGTCCGCCATGTAACGGGTGTCGTCGCTCTTCAGGGCGCCGGTCAGGCGGCTGGTGCCTTTCGCCAGACCTGCCAAAAGCAGGGCGCGGTTGGTGATGGATTTCGAACCCGGGGGGCTCACCTTGCCGGTCAGGGCATGGGTGGGCGGAAGGATGGTCACACTGTCAGTCGTCATTGATCTCAGTCTCTACACATCGTCCCAGGCAGGCTTGCGAATGAGCCTGCCTCGTTTTTTCTTCTGTCGCGGGTTCTGATCGGAAAACCGCAGGACACTTTTCCGGAACCCGCTCTAGCGGACGTCAGAACTTGACCGTCGGTACCGCACGGTCGGCCTCGTTGGCAATCTCGAAATAGGGTTTCTTCGAGAAGCCGAACTGGCCGGCGACGAGGTTGTTGGGGAAGCTCTCGACCTTGACGTTCAGATCACGGGCAGCGCCGTTGTAATAGCGGCGCGACATCTGGATCTCGCCTTCGACGGTTTCCAGCGACTTCTGCAATTCGAGGAAGTTCTCGTTGGCCTTGAGATCCGGATAGGCTTCGGCGAGCGCAATGATCTTGCCTAGCGCGGCTCCAAGCAGGCCTTCCGCCTGGGCGCGGCCCGCCACATCGCCTGCCGGCACAGCCTGAGCCTTGTTGCGCAGCTCGATGACGCTTTCGAGCGTGCCCTTCTCGTGGCCGGCATAACCCTTCACCGTCTCGATGAGATTGGGGATGAGGTCTGCACGGCGCTTCAGCTGCACATCGATGCCCGACCAGGCTTCCTCGGCCATCTGCCGGGCCTTGACCAGGCCGTTGTAGATGAAGACGAGGTAGGCGCCGATGGCGGCAAGGATGGCAAGTGTCGTGAACATGGTGTGCAAGGCTCCCCAGCTGAATTGGCCGCACGTTAGCGGGTCATGGATGCAAAGTCATGAAGCAAGTTTCATTCGATATCCGCCGAAAGCGTGCGGGAATGACACGGCCGATGGTTCAAATTGAGAGGAATCGGGAACCGCTCCATTAATCCGCAACCACTAATATGGGATTTCAAGAGGTTTTGCAGCGGAGCTGTCGCATGCAAGCAACGACCTGGAACAACCTGCCCATCTGGGCGCTACTCGCAAGCCGAGACATTCTCAAGGCGGCGATACCCGAACGACGGCTCAGCGACACGCTGAAAAGTATTCTCGGCGTGCTGACGTCATTGCCGCAGCTCGATCTCTCCGACATGGCAGCCATCTATGTCCGCGAGGCGGGTCAGGATCGGCAGCGGCTCTTTCACAACAATACGGCGGACCAGATGGAACTGCCGCTCGACCTGCCATCGGGCGCACGCATGCCCGAATGCATCGCCGAGCGCGAGGACCTCATCCCTTACTGGATACCAATCTCGGTTGCCGGCGATCCGGATTTCGGCACGGCCGTCTTCTTCAGCCGCAGTGAAAGGCCGATCAATGTCGAGAGCCTGTCTGCGCTCAGAGTGCTTGCCCAAGAGTTCGGCCCAATCATCCAGCAGCGCAATGGCTGCACCGCCTCACTGATCGACATGGTGGAGTTGTCGACCGACGAGATCTACATATTCGATCCACTGCGGTTCACGATCAGCCGGACGAATGCGACGGCGAGCGTGCGCACCGGCTATTCGGCAGAGGCGCTGTGCGACATGACACCCGCCTCGCTGAAGGTCGGGCTATCGGAGCTGGACTACCGCGCCAAGCTGATGCCGCTGGTCGACGGGAGTGCCCGCAGCATCACCTTCGATGCGATCCAGCGGCGTCGCAACGGAACGGTCTATCCGGTCAAAGTGCATGTCTGGCGCATCCGCGGCCCCTCCTCCGACCTGTTCGCCGAGGTGGCAATCGCGACCGCCGACCAGCGCAAGGCCTTCGGGCTTCTGGAGCAGGTCTTCGATGCGATCCCGGGCGGGATCGGCGTCTTCGACAATCGCTCGCGGCTGTTGATGGCCAATCGGCGGCTCTACGACCTGATGAACATTCCGCCCGAGATGTTCCCGCCGGGGTCCAAGTTCGAGGACATCCTGCGCTACAATGCCAGCCGTGGCGAATGGGGCGACGGTGACCCCGAGGCCATGGTGCGCGAGCGGGTCGAGCAGGCAGCCCTTGGGCTTCCCTACAGCTTCGAGCGCGAGCGCAAGAGCGGCAAGGTTCTGACCGTCCGATCCGAACCGCTGTCGAACGGCGGCTATGTGCTGAGCTACAGCGACATCACGCTGCGCAAGCGGGCGGAGAAGGAGCTGATCCGCAACCGCGACGAGCTGGAAAAGACGGTGCGCCAGCGCACGGCAGAGATCGCGGCCCAGGCGGCGGCGCTCGAAGAGGCGCTGCAGCAGGAAAAGAACATCAATGCCATGCAGCGGCAGTTCGTGGCGATGACCAGCCACGAATTCCGCACGCCGCTTGCGATCATCGATGGCGCCGCCCAGCGCATCCAGCGCAAGAAGGGCGAGATGGACGTGCGCTTCCTCACCGACAAGACCCAGCAGGTCCGCTCGGCAGTTGCCCGCATGGTGGAGTTGATGGAGAGCTTCCTGTCGGCCGGCAGGATCGATACCGGCAAGGTCGAACTCTCGCTCGTCGACTGCTCGCTGCACAAGCTGATCGAACAGGCGCTCAAGCGGCAGAAGCTTTCATCGCAGCATCACCGCTTCGATGCTCAGATCGAGGACCTGCCGCCGGTGATCCGTTGCGACGCGCTTGGAATCTCGCAGGTCCTGACCAATCTGCTGTCCAACGCGGTCAAATATGCGCCGCGCGCGCCTGACATCACCATTCGCGGCTGGGAGGAGGATGGTTTTGTCTTTCTTTCGGTCAAGGACGAAGGCGTCGGCATCGACGCCGAGGATGTGCCCAAACTCTTCCAGCCCTATTTCCGTGCCCGCACCTCGACCGGCATTGCCGGGACGGGCATCGGCCTGTCGCTCGTCAAGCAGATCGTGACGCTGCATGACGGCGACATCTTCGTCGAAAGCGAACGCGGCAAGGGCACCTGCTTCACCCTCGTGCTGCCGGTCCAGGGACCGGTCATCCCAGAAACGATCGAACCGGCGCCGGAGGTCAGCGTCGCTTGATGTGTCGTGATCAGAAAGGACAATACCATGATCACAGTGCTTTGCGTTGAAGACGAAAGAGACGTCCGGGAACTGATCGTCGAGGAACTCGAGGAGGCCGGCATCCGCGTGCTGCAGGCGGAGAACGGTAAGGAGGGCCTCGACAAGATCCTGACCCAGCGTCCCGATATCGTCATCTCTGACATCACCATGCCGGAAATGGACGGGATCTCCATGCTCGGCGAATTACAGATCAACCACCCGCAATTCGCCAACATGCCGTTCCTGTTCCTCACAGCACTGGCAGACCGGGAAAAGATGATCGAGGGACTGGGCGCCGGCGCCGAGAGCTACCTCACCAAACCGATCGACTTCGATGTGCTGATGGCGAAGATCAACGGCCTGGTGGTCCGGATCGAGAACCGGGTGGCGGCGGGGCTGGAGTTTTAAGGGGAGATGCTCCGGCCTATTCGGCATCTGATAGGCTGACGATGTGGAGGCCATGAATAGCCTCGCCAATTCTGTCGAACCTGAGCTTTATCAGATCAAGGAACTGGTGGTCCTCATGCTCATAGGCACGCCAAAGGGCATAAGCGACCATATCTGCGTATTGGACCAGACGAGTAGCCTTGGAATCGACGAAGAACGGCACATCCACAAGGTTTCGCAGTTTGCCCCAGCGATGACCGTGGGTGCGAAAGTTCAGCGCCAGCTCCTGAAGGCGGGTCTCTTTGGTGGACTCATCCATGATGATGATCCCACGCTGGGTATTGCTTCGTCGGTGCATTCGCCCGAGGAAGTGATCGAAACGGCTACACAGCTGCTCGAAGCAATACTCCATCACATCTTCATTCTGCATCGCCGCCTTTTCAACGACGACACCAAAGAGTGCCCATTCCCCTTTGAGACCTTCCGATGTTCTCAGCGCATCGCATAGGTAGGAGCGTCGAACGTCTCTTGAGCCGAGGCGGCGCCAGCGGTTACGGACGGACTGCATCTCGTTGGCGTGAAATTCCAGATGACGCGGCTCTTCGGGAAAGATGGAAGCCGCTAACTCGTTCAGAAGAGAATCGAGGTGATAAACCTGCCGTTCGAATACGGCTATGCCCGCCAGAACGAAGTGCTTTTCGCTATTGTTCGGTATCGAACCCGCATCATCGACATAAAGCAGATACATGAAGGCGGCCGAGTGAAACAGAGTTTCGTTGAACTGCAAAGGCAGCTCTCTCGACCGCGCTCTACATATAGTAGAACATTGCAGAAAAGTCAATTTCGCGCAATGCGTGTCCGGACTTACGCAGCCCGACCGAAATTGGCGCCGCCTGCATCCGTCAGCAGGAAAGCCTCGCCGCAGCTTTTGGCGAGCGCACGTACGCGGCCGATATAGGCCTGGCGTTCGGTGACCGAGATCACGCCGCGGGCGTCGAGCAGGTTGAAGATGTGGGAGGCCTTGATGCACTGGTCATAGGCCGGGAAGACGCATTTGTGCAGGCGCTGGTTTTCGCTGTCGGCGGGAGCGCCGGCGGCGAGCAGGGCCTGGCATTCCTTCTCGGCATCGATGAAATGGCGATGCAGCATTTCGGTGTTGGCGAATTCGAAGTTGTGGCGGGAATATTCCTGCTCAGCCTGCAGGAAGACGTCGCCGTAGGAGATCTTCTCTTCGCCTTCGCGGCCATTGAAATTGAGGTCGTAGACATTGTCGACGCCCTGGACATACATGGCGAGGCGCTCGAGGCCGTATGTGAGTTCGCCCGCGACCGGCGAGCAGTCGATGCCGCAGACAGCCTGGAAGTAGGTGAACTGCGAGACTTCCATGCCGTCGCACCAGCATTCCCAGCCGAGGCCCCAGGCACCCAGCGTCGGGCTTTCCCAGTCGTCTTCGACAAAGCGGATGTCATGCAGCAGCGGGTCCAGTCCAATCGCCTTCAGCGAGCCGAGATAGAGCTCCTGGAGGTTGGATGGGTTGGGCTTCAGGATGACCTGATACTGGTAATAGTGCTGCAACCGGTTCGGGTTCTCGCCATAGCGGCCGTCGGAAGGACGACGTGAGGGCTGGACGTAAGCGGCGCGCCAGGGCTTGGGGCCAAGAGCCCGCAGCGTGGTCGCCGGATGGAAGGTACCGGCACCGACTTCCATGTCGTAGGGCTGAAGCACAGCACAACCCTTGTCTGCCCAGTAGGCGTGCAGCGTCAGGATCAGCGCCTGAAAGGAGCGCTTTGGGTCCATGTGCGGGGCAAGGGGCGTGTTCATCGGGCTATCCATCGGCTTGGCTCATTTCGAGGCCCGTCTGGTGCCATGAGTGGGCGGAAGGGTCAAGCGTCTCGGTTTCTGGCGTCCTCGCCAGTGCCGATCACACGTCGAGTTCGTCCGCGTTCTGCAGCTTGCCGACCAGGGAAAAGGCCACGCCCATGGGCTCGAAGCGGATCGCTGCCTGCCCCTGGAAAAGAACGGATACGACGCGTTCCGTCAGGCGCGAACCAAAGCCACGGCGGGTCGGCTCGGTCACCGGCGGGCCGCCGCTTTCCTGCCAGTCGAACGTGAAGCCGTTTTCCGACTGCTTGTCCCACTGGATGGTCACGCGGCCTTCCGGGCGGGACAGCGCGCCATATTTCGTGGCGTTGGTCGCCAGTTCGTGGATCGCCAGAGACAGGCCAAGCGCCTGCTGGGCCGAGAGGTAGACCTGTGGGCCATCGATCGCAATCCGGTCGTCGCCATCGACATGCGGCGCAACAGCGGTTCGCGCGATCGCCGAAATTTCGGCAGCCGTGACACTCATGCCGGTTAGCACATCCTGTGCCTTTGCCAATGTCTGGATGCGCGCACCGATCGTCGTTGCCGCTTCGGAAATCGACGTCGCGCCGCGCAGGCTCTGGCTGATGATGGATTGCACCATGGCCAGCGTATTCTTCATGCGGTGGGCGAGCTCCCGGTTGAGGAGCCTCAGCTCGTCTTCATACTGTCCACGCTCGGCCAGATGCTTCTGGGCCTCGTGATAGGCCTCTTCCAGGGCATTGCGGTCGACAACCGCCTGGGTTGTCTCGGTGACCGTGTTCAGAAGACCCACAATCTTGCCGTCATCGTCATGGAGCGGGCTGTAGGAGAAGGTCCAGAAGGTCTGCTCGTCATAGCCGTTGCGCTGCATGACGAGCGGCAGATCTTCCTGCCAGGTGCCTTCGCCTGAGAGCGCTGTCTGAATGAAGGGATAAACGGCGTCCCAGACATCGGACCAGACTTCGCGAAAAGGCCTGCCCATGGCGTGATCGACGCGGTTGCCGAGCATCGGCGCATAGCCGTCGTTGTGGAACTGCAGCAACTCCTCGCCCCACCAGAAAGACATGGGCTGGCGGGTGGAGAGCACGGTGCGCACGACGGATTTGAGTGAAACGGGCCAGCCTTCGACAGGTCCGAGGGACGTCGCAGACCAATCGACCGCATTCAAATGCCGCGCGACGCCACATCTGACGCCCAGGAACTCCTCGCCGATCTTCATCAAACTCCCGCGTCACGCTTTATGGCAAGCCTATAAAGCGCCCAGTTAGAAATTGTTCCATCGCCAAGTCAAAAAAGTCCGGGCTCTCTCATCTGGCGAGCCAGCCTAGTCGTCATTCTCGCGACGCGGGCGGTATTCGCCCGTTTCGGGATCCTCGATCAGCGTTCCCACGGCATCATTTTGACGTTCCTTTTCTTCGGCCCGCGATTTCGCCGCAAGCTTCTCCGCATCGGATACGAAACGGCGGTAGAGCAGCCAGGCGCCGCCCACCAGGATCGTCATAAATATCAGCTGCGCCATGTCCCCTCGCCTGTCAGCCCTCGTCCTGTGCTACGGTCAGAGACCGTAGCGGCCCCATAGTGCCTTTTCTTCAAGCGTCTCGGCAAGACCGGCGACGGCCTGAACCGCGATCTCGTCTGGAGCGGCAAAGGCACCGATGCCAGGAGCGCGGCGACCGAAGAGGCCCTTCGGTGCGCCCACGAGTTCGAGGCGTGCGTCCTTGCCGTAGCGCGTCTTGATCTCCTCGCGCATGCCGCCCAGACGGTCGACGAGGCCGAGCTCAAGGCCTTTGCGGCCGGTCCAGAACAGGCCGGAAAACAGGGCGGGATCATCCGCCAGCTGTGTGCCACGGCGCGCCTTGACCATGTCGATGAAGATCTCGTGGATCTCTGCCTGCAGGGTCTTCAGATATTCGATGTCGCTCTCCTTTTCCGGCTGGAAAGGATCGAGGATCACCTTGTTCTCGCCGGAGGTGTAGACGCGGCGCTCGACGCCGATTTTCTTCAGGAGCTCGGGGAAGCCGAAGCCGCCGGAGACCACACCGATCGAGCCGACGATCGAGGTTGCGTCAGCAATGATCTCGTCACCTGCAATGGCGATCATGTAACCGCCGGAGGCCGCGACATCCTCGACGAAGACGATCACGCGCTTGTTCTTCTCTTCGGCGAGCGCACGGATGCGGTCGTAGATCATGCGCGACTGGACGGGAGAACCGCCCGGCGAATTGATCGAAAGCGCCACGGCAGGGCTGTCCTTCATCGAGAAGGCCTTTTCCAGCTGGCCGGCGATGGAGGCGAGGTTCAGGGCGGGGCGGAAGCGGGAGCCGCCGCTCATGATCGGCCCGTGCAACCTGACGACCGGAATGACGATGCCCTTTTTCTGGAAGCGCTTGGGAACCAGCCGTTTCAGAAAGTCTGCCATGGTCGCGTTTCAACTCCTCACAATCTCAAATCTGACCCGAGATGTAAGGAGCCGGGGGCCGAACACAATGGTTCGGGCGAAAAATCAGCCTTTTCAACGTAGCCGTGAATAACCGCTGCGACCATTGTTGAGATCGTCGACCACGGGGGCAAAGGCGTGGCTGTCCGGCCGGTCGTGCATCAGGAGCGGTGCGCGCATCTGCAGACGGGCCCGCGATCCCTTGATTGCCGTGACGAGGATGCGGGTTGCGTTTTCGCCCTCGCGCGGATGGATGGCGGTGATCTCGACACCGCCGAAGCGCCTGCCGCAGGCCGCGATGATTTCACCGATCGACTGGGGCCGGGCGATCAGCGAGAGCTGGCCACCCGGCATCGCGATCGCACCGGCCGTGCGGATCCAGCTTTCAAAGAGGTTTTCGGTCATGGCATGGGCCTCGGCCTTCAGGATATCCGGCGTCTTGCGGTCGCCGGGATCGTTGAAGGGCGGGTTCATGATGACGTGGTGGAAGCTGTTGTCGGCAAGCCCGACTGCGAGGCGCGCCCGGCCGGTCAGCGTGACATCGGCTTCGATGACCTCGGCCCGCGAGGCAAGCTCGGCGTTTTCGGGCAGAGCCAGGCTCTTGCGGGCGAAACCGGCCATGTCGGCGGAGCGTTCGACAAGCACGACGGAGGCCTTCGGCAGACGGGCCGCCACGGCAAGCCCCGCGGCCCCTGCCCCCGCTCCGAGATCTGCGACCCTGATCGGTCGGTCATCGTCCACCAGGCAGGCAAGCATCATGGCATCCATGCCGGCACGGTGTCCGCGCCCGACGGGCTGAACGAGATGGAAGCGGCCGCGATGAAAGGCGTCGATCGTCTCGGACACGGACTTGTCGAAGATGGGGTCTACGCTTGCCGCCATGGCACACTCACATCTCGCGGTCGCGCAGTTCTGCCCCGAGGCCGGCATCGGTCAAGATGCGGCGGGCCTGATCGACGCAATCGGAATCGACCAGCAGGCGACGCTGCAACATGCCGAGCGAACCTTCCAGGATGCTCATCGACTGGTCGGCGATCATCGAGGCGATGCCGGCGTCGCGCATCAGGCTTTCGGCGAAGGAGAGCAGGACGACGTCGTTGCTGCGAATGATCTCATGCATCGATTTCAGAACTCACTGTTAACGGCAAAACCGTGTTCAAGCCTGCAACCGAGGCAATTCGCCCCTTGCCGTGGCCTTCCCGGCTTTTTATTGTCGGCGACCAAACTGAACAGGAGTCCGGTGCGTGGGCGTAGTCATACCGCTTGAGGAAAGCAAAAACAAACAGGCATCCGTCAAGCCTCTGGTGGACCTGACGAAAAGCGGCATGGAGCGCGTCAATCAGCTGATCCTGTCGAAGGCGGGCTCCGATGTGCAGATGATCCCGGAGGTTGCCAACCACCTGATCTCGTCCGGCGGCAAGCGCTTGCGGCCTATGCTGACGCTCGCGACTGCGGCGATGTTCGGCTATGAGGGCGACCATCACATCAAGCTCGCGACCTCGGTCGAATTCATGCACACGGCGACGCTTCTGCATGACGACGTGGTCGACGAGAGCGATCTTCGCCGTGGCAAGAACACAGCCCGGACCATCTGGGGCAACCAGGCCAGCGTGCTGGTCGGCGACTTCCTTCTCGGCCAGGCGTTTCGCATGATGGTCGAAGTCGGCTCGCTCGAGGCGCTCGACGTTCTGTCCACGGCGGCCTGCGTGATCGCCGAGGGTGAAGTCCTGCAGCTTTCCGTCGCCAAGAACATGGAGACGACGGAAGACGACTATCTCGCCGTCATCCGCGCCAAGACCGCGGCGCTCTTTGCAGCGGCCGCCGAAGTCGGCCCGATCGTTGCCGGCACGGATCGCGCGACGCGCAGCGCGATGAAGTCCTATGGCATGAATCTGGGCCTCGCCTTCCAGCTGGTCGATGACGTGCTCGACTATGGCGGCAAGGCTGCGGAAACCGGCAAGAATGTCGGCGACGATTTTCGCGAAGGCAAGATCACGCTTCCGGTCATCCTCTCCTATCGCCGCGGCACGGCTGCGGAGCGGGACTTCTGGAAGGAATCGATCGAAGGCGGGCAGAACGACGACGCAAGGCTTGAGAAGGCGCTCGGCCTGATCGGCAAGTATGGCGCGCTCAACGACACGATCCAGCGAGCGCAACATTATGGCACGATCGCCAGGGATGCACTCGCGCCCCTGCCGGAAACGCCGTGGAAGAGCGCGCTGAACGATGTGATCGATTTCTGCATTTCCCGCGTGAATTGACGCAGACACTGCGATCGCCTTGCGGGGCTGCTTCAAAAAAGCCATTCTATTCGTGAATCATCGCGTATCGTCCGTGCGCGGGCGACACGCGCTCGTCTTCGGTTGTTGAAAGGCTCTTTCATGCGGCAAAGCTCCGCCCTTCGCTATCTCGCCGGCACAGCGCTCGCGCTGCTCCTCAGCGTCTCGCAGGTTCCGATGGCGGCCGCCCAGGCAACCGCCCAGCCGGAAGAGACGGAGAGCTTCGATGTCGACAGCGTCGATTCCTTCGCAGGCGCCTTTCTGGCGGCCCGGACGGCTGAAACCGATCGCGACTACGCAAACGCGGTGAAGCTCTACAAGAAGGCGCTTGATATCACGCCGAACGAGCTGGAGCTGCAGCAGCGCCTGATGATCGCGCTGATCATGAACGGCGAATTCGACGAGGGCGCAGAGCTTGCCGAGGTCCTGGAGAAGGATCCGGCGGTGGAAAGGGTGACCTCGGTCGCGCTCGGTTTCCGCGCGATCCGTGACGGCGACTATTCCGAGGCGCTCAATCACTTCAAATATGAGGGCCCGAACGATCTCGACCGTCTGATGAATCAGCTTCTGATCGCCTGGACCATGGTCGGCGAGGGCAAGGGCAAGGATGCCCTGAAGCTCGTTCAGGATCTCAACGGGCCGAGCTGGTACGGCATTTTCCAGAATTACAATCTCGGCATCATGGCTGCCATGAGCGGCGACCTCGATACGGCCCGCAAGGCGCTGACCGAGACGGTGACCGATCGCAATGGCGGGGCCACGGCGCCTGACACCTTTGCGCGTGCCGTCATTGCGCTTGCCACGCTCGAGGCCGGCGCCGGCAACAAGCAGAAGGCGCTCGATGCGCTTGCCGCCGGTGACGAACTGATCACCAATTTTGCGCCCTTCAAGGCACTGCGCGATGAGATCGAGGCCGGTCGCCAGCCGAAGCCGGTCGTCGCCAATGCGGCACAGGGTGCAGCCGGCGTGCTGTTCTCGATCGGCGGTGCGCTGAACCGCGAAGGCGCCGAAGACACGGTCATGCTCTATCTCCAGCTGTCGCACGCATTGGACAAGGACGCGGCCGACACGCTGATCCTGCTCGGCGGCATCGCCGAGAATGCCAAGCAGCCGGAAAAGGCAATCGCCTTCTACCGTCAGGTGCCGGAGACCTCGCCGATGCGGCGCATTTCCGAGCTGCAGCTTGGCCTGACGCTTGCCGAAACTGGCAAGGTCAAGGAAGCCCGCGAACATCTGCAGGGCCTGATTGCCTCTGATCCGAACGATATCCGCAGCTACCTCGCCTATGGCAGCGTTCTCTCCGACGCCAAGGATTATGCGGCGATGGCGGAGAATTACGACAAGGCCGTCGACATCATCGGACCCAACCCGGCGCGGAACCACTGGTCGGTCTTCTTCCAGCGCGGCATCGCCTATGAGCGTCTGAAGAAGTGGGACAAGGCAGAGCCGAACTTCAACAAGGCTCTGGAGCTGAACCCCGACCAGCCGCAGGTTCTCAACTATCTCGGCTATTCCTGGGTCGACATGAACCGCAATCTCCAGGAAGGCCTGGAGATGATCAAGAAGGCCGTCGAACTGCGCCCCGATGATGGCTACATCGTCGATTCGCTTGGCTGGGCCTATTACCGCCTCGGTCGCTTCGAAGAAGCGGTAGTGGAGCTGGAGCGGGCAATTGAGCTGCGCGCCGGCGACGCCACGATCAACGATCACTTGGGCGACGCCTATTGGCGTGTGGGTCGCAAGCTCGAAGCCAAGTATCAGTGGAAGCGGGCGCTGGCCTCAGAGCCGGAAGAAACCGAGGTTCCTAAGATCCAGGCGAAGATCGAGAAGGGCCTGCCGCCGATCGAGGCGGACGCTGCCAAGGTTGACGCGAAGCCCGCTGAAGAGCCCAAGAAAGACGACAAGAAGACCTGATCCGCATGAACCCCGTTTCAGAGCGCAGGCCGGAGCGTGTTGTCGAGACGGCTCTGGCGAAGATCAACCTCGCGCTGCATGTGACGGGCCGGCGGGACGATGGCTATCACCTGCTGGACAGTCTCGTGACCTTTGCCGAGGACGGCGACGAGCTGGTCTTCGAGCCATCCGACAGCGACAGTTTTCGGGTGATTGGGCGTTTTGGTTCGGAACTCTCGCCTTACGACAATCTGGTTCTGAAGGCACGCGACCTGCTGCGGGCAGCGCTAGATGAAAACGGCCAGCCACATGGCCCCGTCTCCATTCTCCTCGACAAGAGCTTGCCGATCGCATCCGGCATCGGCGGAGGTTCCGCGGATGCCGCAGCGACGCTCCGGGGGCTTCTGAGGCTCTGGAAGGCGGAACTACCGGCCGAGAGGCTGCAACAGATCGCGCTCCAACTCGGGGCCGATGTGCCGATGTGCCTTGCATCGACGCCGCTACGCGCCCGCGGGATCGGTGAGGCGATCGACCAAGTTGCCATGCCTTCCGTACCGCTGGTGCTGGTCAATCCGCTGAAGCCGGTATCGACGCCGGAGATCTTCCGCAGCCTCAAGCGGCGCGACAACGATCCGATCGGCGAGATGTCGATGCCAGCTGATGTCTCTGCGTGGATGCAATCGCTCTCGACGCTCCGTAACGACCTGCAGCCGCCGGCAGAAGCGCTGGTGCCGGAGGTAGCCGAGGCCTGCGATCTGCTTCGTCAAAGTCTTGCGGGATACGTGCGCATGTCCGGCTCCGGGGCCACCTGTTTTGGCCTCTACGAGACAGAGGCGGCGGCGATGAAGGCAGCGCTCGCGCTATCGGTCTATCGGCCGAACTGGTATGTGCTGCTCACACGCACCGTTCCGGGAGACGCCTGATGAGCCGCATCGACGAGAGCCGTCCCTTCATCCCCGTGGGCATTGCCGTGCTCACCGTTTCGGATACGCGCGGCCTTGCCGACGACAAGTCGGGGGATACGCTCGTCGCACGCATCGAAGAGGCCGGGCATCGGCTCGTCGCCCGCGCCATCGCCAAGGACGACAAGGCCGAGATCCGCAGTCAGGTCGAAGCCTGGACGAAGGATAAAGAGATCGATGTCGTCATCACGACCGGTGGCACGGGCTTTACCGGACGCGATGTGACGCCGGAGGCGCTGGAGCCCCTGTTCGAAAAGCGCATGGATGGCTTCGCGGAAGTCTTCCATCGAATCTCCTATGACAAGATCGGGACGTCGACGATCCAGTCGCGGGCGACGGGGGGCGTGGCGAATGCCACCTTCATCTTCGTGCTGCCGGGCTCGCCCGGCGCCTGCAAGGATGCCTGGGACGGGATCATCAAGCTGCAGCTCGACTATCGCCACATGCCCTGCAATTTCGTGGAAATCATGCCGAGGCTCGACGAGCACCTGCGGCGCGGTGGACAGGGCTGATCAGCGACGAGCTTCGCGGGCGACCCAAGAGGGGATGATCTCGGAGGCGAGACGACGCGGCTTGTGGCCCTTTGCCAGCTGAAGCAGTTCCCTGCCCTCGCCTGCCAAACCCTGCGCCTGGCGCTTGGGAATGAGCAGACCGTTTTCGAGGAGCGGACGGCTGCGCGTCAGGCGACGGTAGAACGGCAGGCGGTAAAGGCGCGATTCGGAAAAGCGCGCGGGCGCCTTGTTGAGCGCCACATATTCCGCGACCTCATCCACCCATCCCTGCCCCAGACGGGCACCCGGCTCGATCAGCAGCAGCCACTCGCCACGCGCCGTCGCCAGCACGTGCTTCATGTCCCATTGCTGATAAAAGCGGCAACCGGCAGCGTCAGCCACCACGGATGAACCGTCCTTGGATCCGTGATCCAGCACGATGACATCGCTGACAAGGCCTTCGACCGCACCGGCAACCAGCACGGACAAGGTCTGTGCGAGCTCGGGTTCCTGGTCGTGGCATTCCATGATCACTGTCAGCATTGCCTACATCTATCGCATTGCACAAAGTTTTGCCACAAACAGTTTCTTGAAGTTTGTTCTTGCATTGTTCTCATTTTGGCGCTAGGAATAAAGTCATCAAGCGGGGCGGAAAACCTGCGAGGAGCAAACATGAACGAGCTGTCTCTTGTGAGCCAGGCTGCCTTTCAGCCCGGCAATACGGCAGATATTGCCGATGCCCTGATGAGCGCTTCGGGCATGCGGATCGAGATCGATCGGCGTCGCGGACGCGCGGCCGGCATCAATCCGGCAGGCCGGTTCGAGACACTGGAGCGTGTGGCCGTCGATGACGGCTGGCGGATGCTCGAGGACATGCCACCCTTCAAGACCGAGGTGCAGGTCGAAAAGCCGCGCACGGTCATCACCCGCAACGATTCACCCGACATCCCTTTCGACCGTTCGATCAATCCTTACCGGGGATGCGAACACGGCTGCATCTACTGCTTCGCCCGGCCGACACATAGCTATATGGGCCTGTCTGCCGGTCTCGACTTCGAGGCCAAGCTGTTTGCCAAGCCGGACGCACCGCGTCTGCTGGAGCGGGAGCTATCGAAGCCGGGTTACAAGGTGAAGCCGATCGCGATCGGCACCAACACTGATCCCTACCAGCCGATCGAGCGGGAATGGCGGATCATGCGCCAGGTGCTCGAGGTGCTGGACAAGGCAAACCACCCTGTCGTGATCGTGACGAAGTCGGCGCTCATCCTGCGCGACATCGACATCCTGAAGTCCATGGCCGAGCGCGGCCTGGTCAAGGTCGGCATTTCGGTGACGACGCTCGATCGCAAGCTGGCACGGACGATGGAGCCGCGCGCTTCGACGCCGGCAAAACGGCTGGAAGCAATCAAGACTCTGTCGGAGGCTGGCATTCCCGTGGCCGTGATGATGGCGCCGGTCATTCCGGCCCTCAACGACCACGAGATCGAACGCATTCTCGACAGCGGCAAGGCTGCCGGCGCGTCCGAGGCAAGCTATGTGCTGCTGCGCCTGCCGCTGGAGGTGAGCCCGCTGTTCCGCGACTGGCTGCTGCAGAACTATCCGGACCGCTACCGGCATGTGATGTCGCTGGTGCGCTCGATGCGCGACGGCAAGGATTACGACGCCGAATTCGGCAAGCGGATGAAGGGCGCCGGTCCCTATGCCTGGCAGATCAGCCGCCGCTTCGAGATGGCGACCAAGCGGCTCGGTCTGATGCGCCGCAGCCTGCATCTGCGGGAAGATCTGTTCATCTCGCCCAATAGCGACGGGGTGCAGCTCTCTCTGCTCTGACTTGGGTTTGTATTCGTATTCCGGTGCTGTTGTCCGCCGCCTCGCACCGGATGTCGTCCCTGGTAAGCCGCCCCTGTCGCCATCATCTGCGATCGGGACCGGGGACTTGCAGGAGGTCGGGTGCGCGTGCGATTTCTGCCGCATGAAACGACGCACGCCACCCGATTCTCCTGGCCTCTTTCCAGACCTGCCTCTCGTCCCGGATTTCTCGCTGGAGACCCGGGCGAGGCGAAAGGATCTCTGGCCGGTCGCTGGGACCGATGAGGCCGGCCGTGGGCCTCTGGCAGGGCCTGTCGTGGCAGCAGCCGTCATTCTTGACCCGAAGCGCATCCCCGAAGGCCTCAACGATTCCAAGAAGCTCTCTGCCGCGCAGCGCGAGGTGCTTTACGAGCGCATCCTTCTCGACGCCACCGTCTCCATCGCGTCGTCTTCACCGCGACGCATCGATCTCATCGACATCCGCAAGGCGAGCCTTGATGCCATGCGCCGGGCGGTAGCCGGCCTTCAGCTGGAGGCACGTCATGTGCTGGCCGACGGGAGGGACGTGCCCATGGGGCTCATCTGCAGCGGAGAAGCCGTCGTCAAGGGTGATGCGCGTTCGGTGTCGATTGCCGCGGCTTCGATCGTCGCCAAGGTCATGCGCGACCGGATGATGGCCCGGGCCGGCCTCGTTTATCCGGACTATGGATTTGAAGTGCATGCAGGATACGGCACAGACCGCCACCGCAGCGCCATCGTCACCCATGGCCCCTGCCCGCTGCATCGCATGAGCTTCCGGCCGCTGAAGGCCGTTGTGGCTGATGACAGCGAGATCCTGCAGGACTGACGGTCAAGATGCCTGACTCCTCCGGAGGGGCAACCGCCATTCCCATAAAGCACCAGTAGACGCCCCAATAGAAAACGCCCCGATCGTGAAATCGATCGGGGCGTCAAATAGACGGTATTTTCGTTGCGGTCGGCTGAACTCAGTTCAGGCGCGACTTGACCTCACCGATGGAGGCCTTGAACAGCGCCTGCTGAACGCCGTCATCGGCCTTCTTCGCCAGCACCTTCTCAGCAGCAGCGATGGCCAGGTCGACGGCAGCAGCGCGAACGGCGTTCACGGCTTCGGTTTCGGCCTGCTTGATCTTCTGCTCCGAAAGGGCGTTGCGACGGGCAACGAATTCCTCGGTCTTCTGCTTGGCTTCGGCGGTCAGGGCAGCGGCTTCGCGTTCGGCGGCAGCGACGATCGCTGCAGCTTCGGCTTCGGCTTCCTTGCGCTTGCGCTGGTATTCGGCCAGCAGGTGCTGGGCCTCTTCACGCAGGCGCTTGGCTTCGGCGAGTTCGTCGCGGATCTTGTCCGCACGCTCGTCGAGGGCCTTGGCCATCATGCCCGGAACCTTCAGGTAGGCGAGCAGGACGAAGAAGAGAACGAGGGCAACGAGTGCGAAAAATGAAGCGTCCATGATGCTTACGCTCCCTGCTTTGCGATGCCGGAGACGGCAGCCTTGATGTCGGCTGCGGTCGACTTGGTACCGATCAGTTCTTCAACGATCGTACCGACGGTGTCGATGGCAATCGTGTCGACTTCAGCGAATGCACGGGCCTTGATGTCGGCGATCCGGCTTTCGGCAGCAGCGATCTTGGCGGAGAGTTCCGTCTCGATGGCTGCGCGCTCGGCGTCGGCCTTGGCCTTGGATGCATCACGCGCGGCGGAAGCGATCTGGCCGGCTTTCGCCTTGGCCGCGGTCAGCTCGCGCTCGTATGTTTCGATGGCTGCATCGGCTTCGGACTTCAGACGAGCTGCCTCGTCGAGATCCTGGGCAATGCGGTCGTGGCGGTTTTCGAGAATGCCGCCGACCCGCGGAACGATGACCTTCTGCATGAGCATGTAGAACACGCCAAAAGTGATCACCAGCCACAGAAGCTGCGACGGATAGGTCGAGAAATCGAACGGCGGGAACACGCCGCCGCCATGTCCCGCGTCTTGGGCCACGCCGGTCTCGGTGTGAAGCTGGCCTTTTGCCGGAGTTTCCTCTGCAAAGGCGGGGGTCACAAACATGCTCACCTCCAGGTGTATGCTCAAATGCGCGAGATCACGGCTGCCTTGTCGGCGCGCCGTGATCCCAAACTCCAGCCGTTATTAGACGGCGAACAGGAGAAGGAGAGCGATGAGCAGCGAGAAGATGCCCAGAGCTTCCGTAACGGCGAAGCCGAATACCAGACGGCCGAACTGGCTGTCGGCAGCCGACGGGTTGCGCAGGGCGCCCGTCAGGTAGTCACCGAAGATACGGCCGAGAGCGAGGGAGGTACCAGCCATGCCGAGGCATGCGAGACCCGCGCCGATGTACTTTGCTGCTTCCGCTTCCATATGGATACTCCTTCGAATGGGTTGTTGCGGCTGTTTTTGACGCCCGGTTGGCCGGGGCCAGCGACTTTATTCTCAGTGACCACCATGCACAGCGTCGTTCAGGTACATGCAAGTCAGTACCGCGAAGACGTAGGCCTGCAGGAAGGCAACGAGAAATTCGAGACCGGTCATGGCGACGGTCATGATGAGGGGCAGGATGGAGCCCGCGACGCCGACGGCACCGGCAGCACTCATCGACACGACGAAGCCTGCGAAGACCTTGAGCGTGATGTGACCGGCCAGCATGTTGGCGAAAAGACGAACAGAGAGGCTGATCGGGCGCGACAGGAAGGACACGACCTCAATCGTCGAGACCAGCGGCAGAAGCGCTACCGGCACGCCAGACGGCGCAAAGATCGAGAGGAAGTGCAGTCCGTGCTTGTAGAAGCCGTAGATCAGGACCGTCAGGATCACGAAGAGCGCCAGAGCGAAGGTGACGATGATCTGGCTGGTGATCGTGAAGAAGTAGGGGAACATGCCGAGCAGGTTTGCGGTCAGCACGAACATGAACAGCGAGAAGACCATCGGGAAGAAGTGCATGCCCTTGGAGCCGGCGCCTTCGCGCAGCATGGAGGCGATGAACTCATAGGCCATTTCGGCGACCGACTGCATGCGCGTCGGGATCAGACCGCGATTCGAGGTCGAGAAATAGAGGAAGCTGGAAGCGGCTGCGACAGTCGCAACCATGAAAAGCGAAGCGTTGGTGAACGAGAAATCAATTCCGCCGATTTCGATCGGGACAATCTTCTGAACCAGGAACTGATGAGTAGGATCGTTTGCCACGTTCTGCTCTTTCGCTTTCGCCGCCGAAGCGGTCAATTCTCATTCAGGCTGGCGCGTCAGCGGCCGTCGCCCTTGTCTTTAAAGTCCATCCTGCGATCGGCCGGATGCGGCGAGGCCACGATCCCGACAACGCGCATGACGTTCAACACGCCGGCACAGAAGCCAATCAGCAGCATGATGATCATGCCCCAAGGCCCCGTACCCACAAAGTAGTCGAAAAGATAGCCCAGAATCGCACCAACGATGATCGCAGAGATGAACTCGCTCGAGATCTTCATCGCCAGACCATAGCCCTTGCGGGTCTGATCGGCGTTCACCTCGGCGCGTTCCTCGTCCCTGACCTTGCCATCCCGCACTGCGAGTTCGGCGGCCAATCGTCTACGGCGCTCTTCCAGATCTTCTTCCCGGTGGTCCGTCATGGCTCTCTCCGTCCGTTACCTGTTTCAGGGGCCGTTTATGCGCCCGATTTGAATGCAGAAACGGCGAGATAGAAAGCCTTCTGGCCCGCTTTGAAGTCGGCCGCACCATAATTTTGAGGCCCTGCATAGTCAAGGCGTGACAGCACCAAGTTTCACCACAAATTAACCCCGAAAAATCATAGACTTAAGTCCAAGATGCCGATTCATCGCAGATGACGGACGGCAATTCCGGTCAATTGGCCGCAAGGCTGGGCCAGAATCTGCCACATTGGTAGAGAACGGGCGTGCATCACGTCCGCGATGGCAGGCCGTTCGGCAGTAACGGTTGCGTGGGATGCACCGACATGGGAGGCTGCATGACCTTGCCCGCCCCGAGACGACCATGACACGCTTCCTTATCCGCATTGGAATCAGCATCGTGATCGGCTGGATGATCGGTGTGCAGGCGGCCTTGGCCTTCGGTCCGGAGGGCAACCTGACTCCGATGCTCTACATCTTCGGCGCAGTGCCGCTCACCTATCTCGCGACGTTCCTGATCGTGCCGCTTCTCAGCGGCTGGCTCGATCGGCTGCGCTGACCGGATCAGCTCCAGCCGCCGCCATAGGTGCGGTAGAAGATGTGCTTGCCGATCTTTTCCACGCGCTTCATCGTCGGGCCCCAGGCCGGGCGCACATAGGTGGCGTGGTAATGCGTGGCCGAGCCGACGTCCTTGAACCAGATCTTACCGGCGGTGACGGCCATCGCGATTTCCTTGGCGATCTTCCAGTGGCGTGGCGAGGCAACGATATCGGGGATGCGATCGCAGGCGAAGGAGAACTGGCAGCGGTTTCGCCAATCTTCGTTCTGATAGACGACGCCGCAGATGGAGTCAGGATAATGCGGATTGCGCACGCGGTTCAGGATGACTTGGGCAACAGCTGCCTGGCCCTTCACCGATTCGCCGCGGGCCTCGAAGTAGATGCCTTCTGCCAGGCACTTCTGTTCCTTGTCGGAGAAGACGTTGGCCGGCAACGGCGTTGCCGCCCAGGCGTGATCCAGCGGGTCGATATCGGGAATGAAGCGACCCTGATCCGGCTGCTTGTCGGTGAGGATGCTGTCGAAGGGCGAAACCGAGGCATAATCCGGCGGCGGCGGAGCGTAGGCCGTGGCCAGCACATCCGGAACGCTGTTGGTGACGAGATCGGCGATCATCGGCGTCAGCGAGGGATCGACCGGGGGCTTTTCGCGCTTGAAGTAGAAGCTCGCGAGCTCCACAGGCTTGGCCTTGTCTTCCTCGCGGGCGAAGACGGACGGGGTCTTGAGTTCCGGCTCCATGAGAGAGCTGGTGCGCTGCAGGATGGATCCGGCGGAGAAGGCGCGCGGCGGGAGCATCTGCTCGACGGCAACCACCCTGCCCTTCTTCTGATCGCGGGTAACGCGCATTTCATCCGGGAGAGAAGCGGGATCCGCCTTGCCGCCGTCAAAGGCGATGCGGCGACCATCGGGCAGGATGAGGCCGGCACCACCGGACAGCGCTTCCGAGGCCTCGCCTTCCGAGAATGCGAGATTGGCTTCGTGGATCGAGCCCGCCGGCGTTGTGGTCATAACCATGCGCCAGTTGCTGGCGCCGCGATCGACACCGGTCAGAAGCCCTGCCAGATCGGCCTGGGCGGCAACGGAGGGGAAGATCAGCCAGGAAGCAAGGCCGAAGACCAGGGGAGAGGTCCAGTTCTCCAGCCGGGAGAGGACCTTCTTCGAAGGACGAAACTTGGGACGCAAGGCCACACTCCAACTCATACCGACACGGGTCCGGCGTTCCGGAACCCGACAGGATTACATTAGAGAAATATCTCCTGTTAACCTTGATGCTTGGTTAACGACGGATCACAGCTTCGGGAGCTGCAGCCGATAAACGCACAAGGCCGCCGACAAAAATCGGCGGCCTTGTAGTCATCCACAGGTGTGTCGCTCAGATGATGACGTGCGAACCGAGCTCGATGACGCGATTGGCTGGCAGGCGGAAGTAATCCGAGGGATCGGCAGCGGCCTCTGCGAGCGCGATGTAGAGGCGGTCTTGCCAATGGGGCATGCCCATGCCGGCACCGGCAACGAGCTTGCGGCGACCGAGATAGAAGGAGGTCGACATGATGTCGAACTTCAAGCCGCCCCGGCGCAGACTTGCGAGTGTCTTGGAGACGTTCTGCGTTTCCATGTAGCCGAAGCGGATCTCGACGCGCGAAAAACGCTCGGACAATTCCTCGACGGCAAACCGCTCCTCCTCCGCGACGCGCGGGCGCCCGAGCGTGCGGATGGTCAGCACGATGTTGCGCTCGTGGATGACGTGATTGTGCTTCAGATTGTGCATCAGCGCCGCCGGGGCCCGGGTGGGATCGCTGGTCAGGAAGATCGCCGTCCCGGCCACGCAGGCGGGGCCATGCTCGCTCTTCCGCTCGATCATCGCGATGAAATCCTCCAGCGCCACATCATCCCGACGGGTCTTCTGGAAGATGATCGCGGAGCCGCGGCGCCAGGTCCACATGACGACGGTGAAGGCCGCCGCGAAGAGAACCGGAATATAGCCGCCGTCATGGATCTTCAGGAGGTTTGCCCCGAGGAAAACCAGTTCCAGGATGAGCAGCGGGGTGAGCACGGCGACCGCAAGCGGCAGGCTCCAGTTCCACTTCTTGCGAACGAATTCGAAGGCCATA
Organism: Allorhizobium sp. nf9_anc; assembly: GCF_056323085.1. Taxonomy (NCBI): domain Bacteria; kingdom Pseudomonadati; phylum Pseudomonadota; class Alphaproteobacteria; order Hyphomicrobiales; family Rhizobiaceae; genus Allorhizobium; species Allorhizobium sp. nf9_anc. Next base: position 2,864,257 of record NZ_CM150481.1, read on the forward strand.
ATGGTGGTCACCACCATGGCACCGGTAACGGAGATGCCATAGGCGGTCGCCAGCGCCTCCGAGCTTTCGAACAGCAGGACGAGTGACAGCACGCCGACGAGCAGTAGCGTGTTGACCGAGGGCAGATAGATCTGACCGGTCTGGGTCTCGGATGTGAAGAGGATCTGCATGCGCGGCAGGAAGCCGAGATGGATCGCCTGGCGCACGAGCGAGAAGGCGCCGGTGATGACCGCCTGGCTGGCAATGATCGTGGCAAAGGTCGCGAGGATGACAATCGGCAAAAGCGCCCAGGATGGGAACATCAGAAAGAACGGATCGGAGGCCGTCGAGGGGTCGCTCAGGACAAGTGCGCCCTGGCCGAGATAGTTCAAGACAAGTGCAGGGAAGACCAGCGCGAACCAGGCAAGCTGAATGGGCTTGCGTCCGAAATGGCCGAGGTCCGCGTAAAGGGCTTCCGCACCTGTCACCGTCAGGAAGACGGCGCCGAGGACGACGATGCCGAGAAAGCCTTCGCGCACCAGGAAGGACGCGGCATACCAGGGATTGAAGGCAGCGAAGATGCCGACATCATCGAAGATGTGATAGATGCCGCCGGCTGCCATGACGATGAACCAGACCGCGGTGATCGGGCCGAAGAAGCGGGCGACTGCGCCCGTACCGCGCGACTGGACCGCAAAGAGGCCAATCAGGATCGCCAGCGAAATGGGGACGATGAAGTCCGACAGGTTCGGGGCAACCAGCTTCAGGCCCTCGACCGCAGAAAGAACCGAAAGCGCCGGTGTGATCATGGAATCGCCGAGGAAGAGGGCAGCGCCGATCAGGCCCAGCACCATCAGGATCGGGCCATGGCCATTTGCCGTCTTCGACAGTAGGGCCAGCAGCGACAGTGTGCCGCCTTCGCCGTCATTGTCGGCGCGGAGCAGGAAGAGCACATATTTCAGCGTGACTATGATTGTCAGCGACCAGATCATCAGCGAGATCAAGCCGATGATCTCGACACGGGTGATGCCGTCGACGCCGATCGGCTTCAAAGCCTCGCGAAAGGCATAGAGCGGGCTCGTGCCGATGTCGCCGTAGACAACGCCGACTGACCCGAGAGAGAGGAGAAGAAGACTGCGTACATCCTTCGGGCCAGCCTGCGGCTGGTGATCGATCTGCTGCATGGGGTTCCAGGCTCGTCAGAGCCAGCCTTTCCAACGGAAAAACAGGAAGGGGATGATGGCGGACAGGAGCATGGCAAAGAGTGCCATGGGGTATCCGAAGCTCCATCCCAGTTCCGGCATGAATTTGAAGTTCATGCCGTAGATTGATGCGACCAGGGTCGGCGGCAGAAAGACCACCGAGGCGATCGAGAAGATCTTGATGATGGCGTTCTGCTCGACATTGATCAGGCCGAGCGAGGCATCCAGCATGAAGGTGATGTTGTTGCCGACAAAGGCTGCGTGCTCGCCGAGCGACTGGATGTCGCGCGCGACGATGGTACAGAGTTCGGCGGCATCTTCTTCCCGTCGCACAATCGGCTGCGACTGCAGGAAGATGACGAGACGCGACAGGGAGACGAGGCTGTCGCGCAGTTTGCTGACCATCTGGTGATGGCTCGCAATATCGAGAAGCTTGTCTTCCAGGAAGCGCGGCGGGCGGCGCTTGGCGGCCTTGCGATTGACAAAGATGGTGATCGACAGCGCATCGAGGCGGCCAGCCAGTGTTTCCAGGATCTCGGCGGTCCGGTCGACGATTGTCTCCAGCAGATGACCAAGGAGCTTCGCGCCGGTGTCGCACTGGCCATTCAGCCGAAGGAGGCTGGCGCTGAACAGGGCGAAGGATTTCGGCTCGGCATAGCGGATGGTGATCAGCCGGCCGCGATAGAGAATGAAGGCGACGTCCGTCAGCAGCGGATAACTGGAATCTGCCCGGTAGAGCAGTGAGGCGGTCATGTAGATCGCCTCGTTCTCGACATAGAGGCGGCTGGACGGCTCGATATCCTTCAGCTCTTCCGGAGTCGGGAGCGGAATGCCGATCTTGCCCTCAACGAGGTGTTCTTCCTCGATGGTCGGTTTGATCAGGTCGATCCAGATGATGTCTTCGGGGAATTCGCCAAATGTCGGCTCGATGCCGATGACTTCGACACTTCCGTCTCTTCGATAGGCCCTTATCAAGGACTGGTCACCTTCATGGCACGCCGCGCGTTGAAGTCGTGGACACAATCATAGACCCGGAATGAAAGCCAAATCAATTGCTGCAGCACAGCAATGCAGCCGACGCACGGCTGGTGGCTTACACGCACCGAATCTTGCGGCTCTATCTGCCTGATATCACTCGAAGACGATCGCGGGGGCGGCACGGCCGGAACGGGCCTTGACCTGCTCCCAGACCTTGGTCGCGATATCGCGATAGACCTTCGCCTGCGGGCCGTCGGGCTCGCTCACGACAACAGGTGTGCCTGCGTCCGAGGTCTCGCGGATCGAGATCGTCAGCGGGACTTCACCGAGGAAGGGCACGCCGATGGTCTCTGCTTCCGCCTTCGCGCCGCCATGGCCGAAGATGTCATAGCGATTGCCGGTATCCGGCGCGATGAAGTAGCTCATGTTCTCGACGATGCCGAGGACCGGCACCTCGACCTTGTTGAACATGTTGAGCCCCTTGCGGGCATCAATCAGGGCCAGATCCTGCGGCGTAGAGACGATGACGGCGCCTGATAGTGGCACCTGCTGGGCCATGGTCAGCTGTGCGTCGCCGGTGCCCGGCGGCATGTCGACCACGAGTACGTCGAGATCGCCCCAGGCCACTTCGCGCAGCATCTGCATGAGCGCCGACTGGACCATCGGTCCGCGCCAGATCATCGCCGTGCCCTCGTCAACAAGGAAGCCCATGGACATGACCTTGATGCCGTAATTCTCCATGGGCACGATGATGCGGTTTTCGATCTGCTGTGGGCGACCGGTGATCCCGAGAAGGCGCGGCATGGACGGACCATAGACGTCGGCGTCGAGGATGCCGACGCGCAGGCCGTTGGCTTTCATCGCAAGCGCGAGATTGACCGCTGTCGTCGACTTGCCGACGCCACCCTTGCCGGAGGCAACCGCAATGATCGCATCGATGCCCGGGACGCCCGCCTTGGTGCGCTGCTGGCCGCTTGGAGCGGGACCGTGATTGTGGGCGGGGCCATGATTGTGAGCATGTCCGTGGCCCTGGGCGGGAGCGGCCGGCTGCGGACGCGGCGGCGGGGCGGCCCCCTGCTTGCGCTCTGCCGTGAGGCTAACCACGGCGCCGTTCACGCCGGGGATGGCCTTGACAGTACGCTCTGCCGCCTGACGCAGCGGCTCCAGTTCCTGGGCGCGCTCGGCCGGCACATTGATCGAGAAATAGACCTTGGCGTCGGAAATGAAGACATCGGAGACCATGCCCAGGTCGACGATGTTGCCCTCGAGATCCGGTCCCCGGATCCCCTTCAGCGCCTCAATCACCCGATCACGCGACAATTCGGTCATTTCGATATTCTTTCCGCTCGGACATTCATCTGTGCACGTTCAGATAATGGAGCGGGAGCCTTTCGCCAACTGCAAATGCGATGGCGAGGGTGCGACCATTGCCGCAGAAACAGACAAGCCGCCTGCGGAGAGCACCCCCCGCGGCGGCTTGTCAGGCTGCACCCGTTCACGGGTGTCACGCTACGTCCCCTCTGGACTGACACTTTGAATGCAGGAAGCGTGCCAGACGCGAATATCCCGCAGCACAGGCGTTTCGGCCTGTGGAAGATCTCAAAAGCTGGAGGGGATGGCGTGAAAAAGGGCGGCGGCGCAGAGAGCCGCACAAAAAAGCACCAGCGTTTACACTTACTTGATCAAGCCGAGGCGCAGGGCCTTGGCGACCGCCTGGGTGCGGTTCACCGCGTCCAGCTTCTTGGTGGCGCGGTTCAGGTAGTGGTTGATCGTGTGTTCCGAGAGCGTCAGGATCTCGGCGATCTCGACGCTGGTCTTGCCGGCTGCAGTCCAGTTGAGGCAGTCGAGCTCGCGATCGGTCAGCATATCGCTGTTGCGGCTGTCCATCTCGCGGATTTCAGCGAGACGGTTGAAGACATGCGCGGCGATATAGGCGAGCTGCATCATCTCCAGCGTGTCGAAAAGCTCGCGGTCACCGATAAAGGAGACGGCGCCGCGTGCGCCGGTGGCATCGTGGACCGGGAAATAGGCACCGCGGGTCATGCGGAAGCGATGGAAGAGCGCCTTTGAGACCTCACCCGACTTGGGATCGCGCTGCGTTGCAACGTCGTCGATGTCGAACCGCAGCGGAATGGAGGCGCGGCGCAGATGGGCAAGCACCGGGCTGCCGGACAGAAGCGCCACCTGATCGAATTCGGTCAGCAGATCGGCGGGCCAGTTGGTGATGATGGAGCTGCTGCCGAGTTCCTGGGCGGTTGCGCCAGGCATGTTCAGCACCATGAAGGCGCGGGCCCCATAAAGCTCGGTCACGCGTTTCATGAAACGGAAGACGTCGAACTGGGTCTTGAAGCCCTTCACATCCGTGATCAGGCCTTCGACGCGTGCAGAGGTTGCGATATCCGGGGTCGTCATCACATCCACGTCCTGACCGGGTTACCGGCCATGATTATCGGGGAGATTGTCCAAGACGTGTTCGTCAATTTCTGCTTCACCTGACATTGGCCAAGATCGGGACCGCGTGGCGAAACTTGAGCTTCCACCAATCTCTCCGAACCCGCATAGGTAATTCTTCTTCGGACCTGCATAGAGAATGAGTGAGGAACACCCAAAGGCGATACCAACGCCGAATCTGTTCCCTTGGGTTGCCGAAGCATAGACTTGTAAAGCGCCAAGGGTCCAGATACCCCATGAATTTTACCGTAAACCCCTGTCTGCGACGTTAGTCGCACGACAAGGTCAAAATGAATAGCGACAAGGAGGACATCCGTGATCTCAACCGAAAGCTTCAACGGCAGAATGCTCACCGAAGAGGTGATGGAACTGGGTGAAGGCCCGGCCTACGATCCGATCTCGGGTTCGCTCTTCTGGTTCGACATCCTCGGCAAGACGCTGTGCGAACTGGATGTCGAGGGCGGACGGCTGAAAAAGCACGCCCTGCCCTTCCTCGGCAGTGTGATCGCGGTTATCGACGACAAGCGCCAGCTGATCGCCACCGACCAGGGTCTGTTTCTCCGCGACAGCGCAAGCGGCACGCTTTCTTCCTATGCCGCCATCGAGCACAAGCCGCAGAACCGTTCGAATGACGGGCGCGTGCATCCGAGCGGCGCGCTCTGGATCGGCACGATGAGCCGGACGGCGGAGACCGGTGCGGGCGCGATCTATCATGTGAGCGGCACGACCGTGACGAAGATCTTCGATGCCGTCAGCATCCCCAACGGCATCTGCTTCTCGCCGGATGGCTCGGTTGGCTATTTCAACGATTCCAAGGTCAATCACATGATGCGGGTGGCCCTCGATCCGGCAACAGGCCTTCCGGTTGGCGCACCCACAGTGTTCATCGACCAGTCGCAGCGACAGGGTGTCATCGACGGATCGGTTGTCGATCTCGAAGGCACGATCTGGAACTCGAACTGGGATGGCGGCGCTGTCGACCGTTACTCACAGGATGGCCGGCATATTGCCCGCTATGCAGCACCGGTCCGTCGTCCGACATGCCCTGCCTTTTATGGCAAGGCGCTCGACCGGCTTGCCATCACCTCCTGCTGGGAGGGGCTCAGCGACGAGGAGCGCGCCGAGGACAAACTGGCGGGCGTGACCTTCGACCTCGGCGTCAGCGTCAAGGGAAAACCCGAGCCGCTGTTCAAGCTCTGACACGCGCACCACGCAGCATGGACGGGGTCGCAAGCGGCCCCGCAAACCAGTTTTCCGGCTTTTTGTTCCGGTCGATCTGCTAAAATATTCAATGACTAACGGGCGGAACGATCATGGCCGCCGGACATTTTCCTCTCGAACCGACGCCGCCGAGCCACTCAATGCGAGGCAGCGTCAGTCGCAGACCATCTCAGAGGAAAGGTAGGTCCACCATGAACAAGTCCTTCAAGACGCTCGCCGCCGCCGTACTGCTCGGCTCGACCGCAATCGCTCCGTTCGCCGTCGCCCAGGATGCCACCCCGGGTGCCACCACCACGCCGCCAGCCGCTACTGAAACGGCTCCGGCTGGTACTGTAGCCCCTGACGCCACCACTGGCGCCGCTTCCGGCACCATGGGCACGACCGCTGCAGCGGGCACTGCCACGTATCTGACCGAACAGGCCGAGAACCACATCTCTGTGGCCGACTTCATGGGCCAGGCAATCTACACTGCCGACAACCAGTCGATCGGTGACATCAACGACCTGCTCGTTGATAAGGAAGGTGGCGTTGTTGCAGCCGTAGTTGGCGTCGGCGGCTTCCTCGGCATCGGCGAAAAGAACGTCGCCGTTCCGTTCGAAAACATCACGATCACCCGCGTGGTTGATGATGCAGAGACCACGACGACGACCGATGGTACGGCAGCGACCGGCACTTCGACGACGACCACGACAACGACGGCTACCACCGACAACACCGCAACCAACGCGGAAGAAGTCGCTGACGCTGAAGTTCGTCTGACGACGACCGAAACCGCAGACAGCCTGCGTAACGCTCCCGAGTTCCGCACTCTGGACGACCAGGCTGCTGATGCCGGCACGATGGGTACCACCGACGGCACCACCACCTCGTCCACGGATAACTAATCCGGATACGAGGGACGTGTTACAGTCCTGACGGGCGGCGCTTCGGCGCCGCCTTTTCTTTTGCGTAGATTTCAGGGATCAGGCGGTGGCGCGGTCGACGAGCGCGAAATCGTGATGGTTCTCGGCGAGATAACGCAGGGTCGCGGCGGCATCGACCGGCTTGCCGAAATAGTAGCCCTGCCCCATGCCGCAGCCGAGTTCGCGCAGCTTCCGGGCTTCGGCATCCGTTTCGATTCCTTCTGCCACGACTTCGAGATCCAGGCCCTCGCACATGCTGACGATGGCCTTGATGATATGCTCGGAGGTGCGGTCCGTGGTGATGGCCGAGACGAAGGCGCGGTCGATCTTCACCTTGTCGAAGGTGAACTCCCGCAGGCGTCCAAGGCTCGACTGTCCCGTGCCGAAGTCATCCAGCGAGATGCGGATGCCGGCATCCTTCAGTTCCTTGATAATCCGCCGGGCCGTATCGGCCGAGGACATGACGGCCGTTTCCGTGATCTCAAGCTCCAGCCGTCGCGGGTCGAAACCGACGGAGTTGAGGATGGAGAGCGTGTTGAAGGAGGTTCTCAGGTCCATGAGCTGGACCGAGGAAAGGTTGAAGGAGAGGAAGAGATCACGCGGCCAGGCAAGCGTGGCTTCGGCAGCCTTGCGCAGCAGGGTTTCCGACAAGGTATCGATGAAGCCGCGTTCTTCGGCGAGCGGTACGAAGACGGCAGGTGAGACGAAACCGAGATCCGGATCGATCCAGCGGGCAAGCGCTTCGAAGCCGACGACGCGGTTGTCGCGCAGGCGCACGATCGGTTGGAAGTGGACGTCGACCGTATCGTTGATGATGGCGTTGCGCAGCGCCTGTTCAAGCTGCGTCGCCTGTTTCATCTCCTGCGCGATCTCGCGGGAATAGACGGTAATCTGGCCGCGCCCACGGCGCTTGGACCGATAGAGAGCGGTCTCGGCGCTCTTCATCAGCTCCTCGAAATCTTCGCCGGCAAAGGGATAGACGGCGAAACCGAGGGAAGCGGAGAGGCGCACATTGCGGTCGCCGAGATCGTAAGGGGCGGAGAGGACATCCTTGATCAGCTGGCCGGCACGCTCGGCGCCCAAGCGCTCGAAGACCAGCGGCAGCACGATCGCAAATTCGTCGCCGTCATGTCGGGTGACGATTGCACCATCGGGCACGCAGGCCTTGAGGCGATGTGCGACCTGGCAGAGGATTTCGTCGCCGGAGGCCTGACCGAAGAGATCGTTGATCGGCTTGAAGCCATCGAGATTGACGATGCCGACGGTGAAAGGTGCAGGATCGGCGGCGCGGTCGGCGGCGAGCTGGCGCACCTTGTCGCCCAGCCTGTGGCGGTTGCCGAGGCCGGTCAATCGATCGGTATAGCCTGTCGTCTTCTGGTCGCCATGGCCATGCGGCTCAGGCGCTCGTCCGGCGGGACCCATTCATGCTTCCTGGTACGGTTCCTTGCACGTGCCAGAATGGGTCTAAAACATTAAAATAATCATATCGATACTGCGGAAGGCGGCTCCCTGCCCTCCCCAAAAATCGGGTAATCAGGCGGTGGAAGCAAGCCTGGCAATGTCCGGCACCAGCCGTCGGATCGCCTGATCCACGACATCAGGGCTGAGCGGCTTGAGGATCACATCGTTCATCCCGGAGGCAAAACAGGCTTCGCGGTCGCGATCGAAAGCCTGGGCGAGCACGCCGATGATCGGTGTCTGCAGGTCCATGTCCTCGGGCGACTGGCGGATCCGGCGCGCGGCCTCAAAACCATTGATGCCGGGCAGCGTCACATCCATGAGGATGATGGCGGGGTTCAATTCCGCACGCAGTCGAACGGCCGTCTCTCCATCTGCGCAGATCCGGTACGCAAAGCCGAGGCCCTCGAGGATCTGCGAGAAGACGATCTGGTTGATTTCGTTGTCTTCGGCGACAAGGACGAGCGACGACGTCGACGGCGCGGCAGGCTGCGGCGCAGAGGCAGCCTTCGGCACACCAACGGGTGCAGTTGAAGGTGCCGCTGCAGGCTCCTCTTCGGTGGTGATTTCCCAGTCGTCGGTCGGCATGGGCGGCTGGCGCAGCGCGGTCAACCGGTCAAGGACGCTGAAGGCGAGGTCACTCGCGATGTCGAAGACCGGCAAGGTGATGTAGTCGACATCAACAGCCTGCAGGAGTTCCAGGCACCGCATGTCGAGATCCACATCGACAATCGCGAGGTCGATGACGACCCCCACCGATTGCGCCACGGTCAGGAAGGCATCGAGCTCCGACTGATCGCGGACACAGCAGCTATCGAGGCCGAGGAGTTGCAGGATGTCGAGTGCCCTTGCCTCGAAGTCGCGGTCGGCAGTGACGAGAAGCGCCTTGCGTCCATTCAGGCGCCCATCGATCAGGCTGTGACCGGCGCCCTCATCGCGCTGCGGAGGATCAAATGCTGCCTCCTGAGAAGCGGGCAGATCAGCAGTGCCACCGACTTCACCGAGACTTGCCACCACCAGATAGCGCCCCGGCTTGCCGACGCGCTGGACATGAACAAGGATCGGGCGCGGCGGATCTCCGTAAAGCCGCATCGGAAGGGTGAGCGAAGATGTGACGCCGGTGTCCAATACATGGCGCGAGACGGTGACCAGCCGTTCGGCGACATCCGGTTCAAACAGTGTCGCGATCGTGCCGCCGAGCGCATTGTCGGGCCCCACCGAGGTGGCCGAGCAAAAGACCTTGTTGACGGCCACGAGCTGGAGATTGCGATCCTGGACGAAGACTGGATGGGCAAGATTGTCGAGGATCTCCTCGGTAAGCTGGACGCGCTCGATATCCGCACGCCACTGCTCCTCCCGGCGCTTCTGCTCGGTGATATCAGTCATCACGCAGAAGCCGAAGCCGGATGGCAGGCGACGCTTGGAGAACTTGGTCCAGCGCTTGTCGTCGTCGCAGGCCTGGATCTCGTAGCGTTCCTTCCAGTGGGCCGCGATCTGGCGGGTGAGCCATTCCTCACGGCTGAGGGCTGCACCGTCGGCCTGACCGCTGGCAGCATGGCGCAGGCCGAGGTCATATGCGGCTCCGAGGATATCCCTCAGGCGCGAACCGGGCTCGAAGAAGGGTGCGGGCAAAGGCAGAAACTGGCGGGCGCTGCGGCTTGCGAAGATCAGGTGATCGTTGCGGTCATAGACGATGAAGGCCGAGGAGAAGGCCTCCGACACGGCGTCCAGCAGGGCAGCGTCGAGAGCGGTCTCGGCCGACGAATTGTCGGGCCCCTGCCGTCGCTTGTCCTGGCCGGGGGCCTGTGGAAACTCGCTCACACTGCTGCCTCTAGGAACCTCGCCATCCGCAGACGACGAGAATTGGGGGGCTGATGCCATGATGGAGACATGCCGGACCGCGTTCCAGGCAGGGAGATATGCGAGGGACACTCCGGCCCGTATCCTCATTCCACCGCCAGCAGACCTGCTGAAGAGACATTGCAAGTCATTGTTCAAACTAGAGACATTCCGTTAAAGCCGGCTTAATGATGGGCATGGCGGCAACCGCGATACGATTTCGTCTTTCGTCGGAGCTCCGAATCCGGGAAAATGGCCGCATGATCATCAAGCAACTCTCCGAGACCCTCATCAACCAGATCGCTGCCGGCGAGGTCATCGAACGACCGGCCAGTGCAGCGAAGGAACTGATCGAGAATGCGATCGACGCAGGCGCCACCCGTATCGAGGTGGCGACGGCCGGCGGCGGCAAGACGCTGTTGCGGGTCATCGACAATGGTTGCGGCATGGGTCCGGAGGATCTGGCGCTCGCCATCCGCCGGCATTGCACATCGAAACTCAGCGAGACGCTGTTCGACATCCGCTCGCTCGGCTTTCGCGGCGAGGCCCTGCCCTCGATCGGATCGGTCGCGAAGCTGACGATCACCAGCCGTCCCGCCGGTGCCGACAGCGGTGCGGAGATCGCTGTTGTCGGCGGCAAGGTGGGGGACGTGCGACCGGCAGCAGCCAATCCGGGCACGACGGTCGAAGTGCGCGACCTGTTCTTCGCCACGCCAGCGCGGCTCAAGTTCATGAAGACGGAGAAGGCGGAAGCGGGTGCGATCAGCGAGATCGTCAAGCGTATGGCGATCGCCTTTCCGGCCATCCGCTTCGTGCTCTCAGGCACCGACCGCTCGACGCTGGAATTTCCCGGCACCGGCGACGACCACCTGGCGCGCATCGCCCAGGTGCTGGGCGCCGATTTCAAGGACAATGCGATCGAGCTCGATGCCGAGCGCGAGGATGTGCGACTGACAGGCTTTGCCGGGGTGCCGACCTTCAACCGGGGCAATTCGGCCCATCAATATGCCTTCGTCAATGGACGCCCGGTGCAGGACAAGCAGATCCTGTCGGCGATCCGTGGCGCCTATGCCGAAACGATCCCGCAGGGTCGTTATCCCGTGGCCGTGTTGTCGCTGACGCTCGACCCGGCGCTGGTCGACGTCAACGTGCATCCGGCGAAATCGGATGTGCGCTTCCGCGATCCGGCGCTGGTGCGCGGGTTGATCGTCGGGGCCATCCGGCAATCCCTTCAGCGCGAGGGGGACAGGGCAGCGACGACAGGTGCCGGCGGCATGCTGCGCGCCTTCCGCCCCGGGTTCTCACCGCAGCCGGCGCAGGCGTGGTCACCGGCCAGTTCGCCATCGCGACCTCTCTATGGGGCAGCGCCGAGCTTTGGCGGTGGGTTTGCGGCCGCTGCCGCACCGGCTGCGCGCGGTTTCGGCGAGGCGACGCAGGCGGCATTCGACAGCCTGTCCGTACCGACAGCCAGAAGCGAACCGATCCCATCCCCTGCACCACAGAGCGCCACCGTCGAGGCGATCGCCAGCTATCCGCTGGGTGCCGCGCGGGCGCAGGTGCATGCCAACTATATCGTGGCGCAGACGGAGGACGGTCTCGTGATCGTCGACCAGCATGCCGCCCATGAGCGGCTCGTCTTCGAGCAGATGCGTAAGGCGCTGACCGGTCGCCGGCTGCCTTCCCAGGGTCTTCTGATCCCCGACATTGTCGACCTACCCGAAGAGGATTGCGACCGGCTGATGGTCCATGCGGAAAGCCTGGAGCAGTTGGGACTGGCGATCGAGCGTTTCGGGCCGGGTGCAATTGCCGTGCGCGAGACCCCGGCGATGCTCGGTGAGATGGATGCGACCAAGCTGGTGCGCGACCTCGCCGACGAGATTGCCGAATGGGATACGGCCGACCGGCTGTCGGCCAAGCTCGAACATGTGGCGGCGACCATGGCCTGCCACGGGTCCGTGCGCTCGGGCCGGCGGCTGCGGGTCGAGGAGATGAACGCGCTTTTGCGCCAGATGGAGCAGACGCCGGGCTCGGGTCAGTGCAATCACGGGCGGCCGACTTATGTGGAGCTCAAGCTCTCCGATATCGAACGGCTGTTCGGACGGAGCTGAGCGTGCCACGCACGGGTTTTGACGCGAGCCATCTTTCATTCGCCGGGAGGGCGCTGTATTGCAGTTCCGTGACACGCGGCGCAGGAGAAGAGTGATGAACCGTTTCGAAGGCGGCGGAAACCGCGAAGCCAAGATCCGCTATCTCGATGCCGATTTCCAGATTCTGACACCAGGGACCTTCGTCACCTGCGCGATCACCGGGCGCCCGGTGCTGGTCGACGAACTGAAATACTGGAGCGTCGCGCGGCAGGAAGCCTATGTGGATGCCGCCGCTTCGCTGGAAGCGGAAAAGCGCGCAGGCGCGCTTCCCAACCAGCGCCGCTGAGCCTCAGGCCTTCTTGCCGAGGCGCCTGCGCCGGCAGGCTTCGATCGCCCGGTCGATGATCAGGTCCGGAGCCTTGGGGTCATCAAAGACCATGTCGATCTCCACCACCCGCGATTTTTCCGACAGCTCTGCCGACCGGCCGTGACCGCCTGACAGGCGGACACTGTCCTTCGCCGTGGTGACCAGTTGCAGGCCCTGACGTTCAGCGCGTGCGAGCAGATCCGCAATCTCGTCGTCTGCGAGATGATGATGGTCGGGGAAGTCCGCGCGGTCGACGATGACAGCGCCGAGTTCTTCCAGCGTTCGATAGAACTTCTTCGGATCGGCGATGCCTGCGTAAGCGAGCACCGACCGACCGGCGAGATCGTCCGCCGCCTGGGGCGTTACATTGGCGACCAGAACCGGCTTGCCGCTGCGGGACGCCTGGCGGACAAAGCGGTCTGCGGCGTCGCCCTTGCCGACCTTGAGGATTGCATCGAGATGGCGCATCTGGACCTCGATCGGCGCGCGGACGGGGCCTGAGGGCACGACCCAGCCATTGCCGATGCCGCGCCGGCTGTCGACCACGATCAGCGCGTAATCCACCAGAAGCCGGGCGCTCTGGAAACCGTCATCCATGATGACGAGATCAACACCCTCGGCCACCAGCTTTTCGGCGCCCGCGACCCTGCGGCGCGAGATGACGGTCAGCGCCTCGCGGGCGAGCAACAGCGGCTCGTCTCCGACAGCGGTGGAGCGATGGTGATGCGGGTCAACGACGGTCGTCACATCGAGCGAGCCACCATAACCGCGGCTGAGGAAACCGGGGGTCAGCCCCCTCGCCTTGGCGGCGCGGGCAATCGCGATGGCGGTCGGGGTCTTGCCGGCACCACCGACGGTGAAGTTACCGATGCAGACGACCGGCACTGCTAATGCGTGGCGGCGGCGATGCTGCATGATGGCACCGGAGATGCGGCCATACACAAAGGAGAGCGGATAGAGGTAGATCGCCTGCCAGCCGGTCTTGGTCCACCAGAAGGGTGGTGCCTCGGATACCATTCTCGTCCCTGTCGTGACCCCGGCGCCCCTCTGGCACCGCCTCATGCGCGCAACAAGAACCATTGCAACGCCGAACCGTCAAGCACAGGGGTGCCGAAATGGCACGAGCGCTGTCAGTTGAGGACGGCTTCGAGCTCGGTGATATCGGCGAGCACCATGTCGGAATGCAGGGTCAGCGTCTCCCGCGAGCCGGTTCCGGAGAGCACGCCGATCTTCAAGCCGGCGCCGGCATTCTTGCCCATATGCAGGTCGTGATTGTTGTCGCCGACGACGGCGACTTCTGCCGGTGCGAGCCCGGTCGCGGCACAGAAGCCGAGCACCATGCCGGCTTCCGGCTTCTTGCCATGACCGCTGTCATAGCCGGCAACGAAAGCAATATAAGGCAGGATGCCGAAGCGTTCGGCGGCGACCCGGATCGAGCGCTCATTGTCGCTGGAGGCGATACCGAGGCGAAGCCCCTTGCCGTGCAGGCGGGCGAAAAGCGGCTGGAGTTCGGTCACAGGCACCGACAGTTCGGCGGCCTTGGCGAAGCAATCATCGATCTTCGGCACCAGAGCTTCGAGCGCGAAGGGCGAGCCGGCATTGATCATGCCTTCTGCAATCTCGACCGTGTTGCCGGCAGCGAACAGGCTGTCCGGCACGATGGCACCGCTTAACGGATCCATGCCGCAGGCGAGCAGCAGACGATCGGCGAGTTTCTCGTCGCCATCGGCGGCCATCAGCGCCACCTCGCGATTGACCGGCCCCCAGCTCGCGTCGAAATCGAGAAGCGTGCCGTCCTTGTCGAACAGGATGCCGGCAATCTTTTGCTTCTGCTGCATGGGGAAGATCCTGTTGGAGGGTCAGCTCTGGCTGGCGGTGCGCGGCTCGAGCTTGGCCTTGACGGAGAGAGGGCTGATATAGGGCTCGAGACCCTTCAGCGTCGCGCTCAGGGCGCCGCGCATTTCTTGCATGCTTTCAAGGCCTGCATCGATCATCTTCGAGCGCGCCACCTCGTTGTTGAGGAGGAAGTGGACGGCCTTGGCCAGCATTTCGGCATCGCGGACGATTCGAGCGGATCCCTTGCGCACGAGGCGCTGGTAGCTTTCGCGGAAATTGCTGACCTGCGGACCGGAGAGAACCGCGCAGCCGAGCATGGCCGGCTCCAGCGGGTTCTGGCCACCATCGGCGGCAAGCGAACGGCCGACGAAGGCGACTTCGGTCAGGCGCAGATAAAGGCCCATCTCGCCGATCGTGTCGCCGAGGAAGACATCCGTCTCGGGCGTGATGACATCGCCGCGCGTGCGGCGGGCAACCACGAGGCCCTTTTCGACCAGCATGGCCTCGATCTCGTCGCTGCGCTCGGGATGGCGTGGCACGAGCACGGTCAACATGCCCGTGTGGGCTTTCAGAGCCCGATGCACCATGGAAGCGATCTTCTCTTCGCCATCGAAGGTGGAGATGGCGGCCCAGGTCTTGCGGTCGCCGATCTGCTGGCGGTAGCGCTCCAGAACCTGCTCGTCGCACGGCGGTGCATCGCTGTCGACCTTGATATTGCCGGAGACGCTGACCGGCCAAGCGCCGAGATCGCGGAAGCGCTCGGCATCGAGATCGGACTGGGCGATGACCAGCGCCAGCTTGCCAAAAAGCGTTTCGGCGATCGACGGATGCCGCTTCCAGCGATCGAAGGAACGATCGGACATGCGGGCATTGACGAGGATCTGCGGAATATGGCGGCGATGGAGTTCTGCCAGCGTCGTCGGCCAGATCTCGGATTCCACGCCGATGGCGATATCCGGCTGCCAGTAATCCAGGAAGCGGCGGATCGATGGCAGGAGGTCGAGCGGCACGTATTGGTGAAGGACCATGTCGCCGAGACGGTTCTTGGCCACTTCGGCCGAGGTCACGGTGCCGGTGGTCAGAAGCACGTGGATATCGCGGCGGCGCAGTTCGCGCATCAGCGCGACAACGGCTGTGGTTTCGCCGACGCTTGCGGCGTGGATCCAGACGAGCGGACCGGCGGGGCGCGCAAGGCTCGCATGGCCGAAGCGCTCTCCGCGGCGGGCCTTGTCTTCCTTGCCCTTGGCCGCACGATAGGCAAGCATTGGCCCCGACAGCGGATAGGCCGCAAGGCCTAGCCAGCCATAGGATGTTAAGGCGAAGGAGGCTAGGCCATCGCTCAGTGCCATCGATCGGACCTGCTCATCTTCATCGACAATGCCATTCTTCCCGGTCAGGAGGCGTCGCTACGCAACAAGAGAGATGCAAGAAGACTGAGTTCAAAACGTGACCCTTACGGGTCGTCCGGGCGGTCTTTGGAAAACCGCCGGCCTTCGACTTACTTGTCCGAAGGGTTCAGCATTCGGTGCATGTGGACGATGAAATAACGCATATGCGCGTTGTCGACCGTCGCCTGAGCCTTCGCCTTCCAGGCGACCAGGGCGCTGGCGTAGTCGGGGAAGATGCCGACAATGTCGAGAGCGTTCAGATCACGGAACTGGACCTCTTCGAGGCTCGACAGTTCACCGCCAAAAACCAGATGGAGAAGCTGCTTGTTTTCGTTGGTTTCCGTCATAGTTGCGGCCTTTTCTCATTCTCAGTCAGTCGGCTTTCATCTGCGCGATTTCGCTGCAAAGGTCAACTCCGAGGAATTCGCGTGATGTTCTTGAGCAATGCCGGAAGAAGCTCCGCCGATGCTGCACAGAGCACCGGATGGGTCACGTCTTCGCGATTATATACCAGCGCCTGCCCGTCGAGATCGGTGATCGAACCGCCGGCGCGCGCAAGGATCAGATCGGCCGCCGCCAGGTCCCAGTCGTGCGAGCTCTTCTTGACCAGGGTGGCGTCGATGCGCCCGTCGGCCACGAGCGCCAACCGGTAGGCAAGCGACGGGATATGCTCGACGCGTTCGATGCGGGGCCTCAGCACCGGGCTGAAGCTGGCAACCATGTCCTGGGCCGAGGCGACCTTCAGGCTGCCTTCGATACCGGCCGTGGAGACCGTGATATCCTGGCCGTTGCGGCGGGCGGGGCCATCGGCTGTTGCGGTGAACTCCTCCCCAAGCGACGGTGCCACGAGGATGCCAGCGACGGGTTTGCCCTTGTGGACGACAGCCACCGAGACGCACCAGGTGTCCTTGCCGGCCAGGAAAGCGCGGGTGCCATCGATCGGATCGATGACGAATAGGGTCTCGCAGGAGAGGCGCGCCGGATCGTCGTCTGTCTCCTCCGACAGCCAGCCGTAATTGGGCCGGGCGTGGCGGAGGATTTCCTCGAGGATCTTGTTGGCGGCGTAGTCGGCGGCGCTGACCGGCGAACGGCCCTCGTTCTTCCACCAGACTTCCGGCGACTGGCCGAAATGGGCCATGGCCACCTTGCCCGCTTCCCGGGCTGCGTCGGTGATCAGGGCGAGGTCGGCCTGCCAGTCGAAGCGCAGCCCGTCCTTTGTCTGTCCGTCAGAGCCCGGCAAGGGTCATGCCCTCGATGGCGAGCGTGGGGGCGGCGACACCGAACTTGCGGTCGATGTCGTTCGCCACCGTGATCCGCATGAACATGTCCTTGAGGTTCGATGCGATGGTGATCTCCGACACCGGATAGGTGAGCTCGCCGTTTTCGATCCAGAAGCCGCTGGCACCACGGCTATACTCGCCAGTGATCATGTCGACGCCCTGGCCGATCATGTCGGTAATGTAGAGGCCGGTACCGACGCTGCGGATCAGCTCTTCCGGAGAGATGTCACCGGGTTCCAGCGCCAGATTGGTGGAGGACGGAGACACCGAGGTGCCGCCACGCACGCCACGGCCATTGGTCTTCAGACCAAGCTCGCGGGCGGCAGACGAGGACAGGAACCAGTGCTTCAGCACCCCGTCCTCGATCATCGTCAGCGGCTTGCCGGAGATGCCTTCGCCATCGAAGGGACGCGACGAGGAGCCACGGACCTTCAGCGGATCATCGGTGATGTTGAGGCCAGCCTTCAGGACCTGCTGGCCCATCTTGTCGCGCAGGAAGGAGGTCTTGCGGGCGACCGAGGCTCCATTGATGGCGCCGGCAATGGTACCGGCGAAGCCGCGCGCGACGCGCGGATCGAAGACGACGGTGAGATTGGAGGCCGTCGGGACCTGGCGCGGGTTCAAGCGGCGGATCGCCCGCTCGGCGGCGCGGCGACCGATTTCTTCCGCGCTGTCGAGCTCGGCGAAATAGAGACGGCTGTCGAAATCGTGGTCACGCTCCATCTTCGTGCCCTCGCCGGCGATGACGCCGACCGAGCGGGAGAAACGCGAGCCGGCATAGCTGCCGGAAAAGCCGTGCGAGGTGACAAGCACGAGGCCACCCATACCGGCCGAGGCACCGGCGCCGAGCGAATTGCTGACACCGTTTACCGAACGGGCCACCTCTTCCATGGCGAGCGCGCTTTCGCGCAGCTGGTCGCTCGACACCTCGGTATCGTCGAAGAGCTCAAGATCGGGGATGTCGCGGGCAAGGTCGCTCTCGTCGGCAAGGCCGGCAAAGGGATCCTCGGGCGAGACTTTGGCCATCGCGACCGCGCGCTCGGCAAGCGCCGTGAGGTCGAAGCCTGGATTGGCCGAAACGCTCGCCACCTGGCGGCCGATGAAGACGCGGAGCGAAAAGTCGTCGCTCTCGGAAGCCTCGGTCGACTCGACCTTGCCGAGGCGGACGCTGACGCCCTTGGAGCGGGAGCGCACGACCACCGCATCAGCCTTGTCCGCACCCGCCTTTATGGCGAGATCGACAAGCTGTTCGGCGCGTTCTAGGAGATTGGCGGAATCGATTTGATTGGGCATGGGTTGGCCTTTCCTTCCTGCTCCATTTATTGTGCCTGAGATGGGGCATCAAGGGCGGTTCGGGCTTTTCCGTTCACTTGCCCGGCATAGGTTCCATTCCAGTCCGCTCGATCCCGGAAAACGAGGAGAATACCCTTGGCCAGCGCAACCGAAGCCCTGTTCGCCCAACCGCTGCTTCTTCTCGGGGGAGCGGTCATCGCAGCGCCGATCTTTCGCAAGCTGGGTCTCGGAACGGTGCTCGGCTATCTGGCCGCCGGCGTGGTGATCGGCCCCGTCCTGCACCTGATCGGCGGCTCCGGTGAAATCCTCGCGGTCGCCGAACTCGGGGTCGTGCTGCTGCTCTTCATCATCGGGCTCGAACTGAAACCGAGCCGCTTGTGGCACATGCGACGCGACATCTTCGGGCTGGGCACGAGCCAGGTGGTGCTGACAGGTCTCGTCGTGACGGCGCTGGTCTATGCGGCAGGTCTGCTCGACTGGCGCGGCGCGCTGGTTGCCGGCTTTGGCCTCGCGCTGTCATCGACCGCCTTTGCGCTGCAATTGCTCGAAGACTATGGCGATATGAACAGCCGCTACGGGCAGCGCTCCTTCTCCATCCTGCTCTTCCAGGATCTCGCCATCGTGCCGCTGCTGGCCATGGTCACGGTCCTGAGCTCCCAAGGCGGCGAGGCGCAGCAATCGCCGCTGATCGAAATCGGGATCGCCGTGGCTGCCGTGATCGGGATGATCCTTGCCGGGCGCTATCTGCTGACGCCGATGTTTCAGATCATCGGCCGGACGGGTGCCCGCGAGGTGATGATCGCAGCCGCCCTCTTCGTCGTGCTCGGATCCGCCTACCTGATGCAGGTGGCCGGACTTTCCATGGCCATGGGCGCTTTCCTTGCCGGCGTCATGCTGGCCGAATCCTCCTATCGCCACGAGCTGGAGGCGGATATCGAGCCTTTCCGCGGGCTGCTTCTGGCGCTCTTCTTCATTGCGGTCGGGCTATCGATGGAGCTGCAGGTCATCGTCGACAACCTCGCACTTATTGTCGTCGCCGTGCCCGTGCTGATGGCGGTGAAGGCGCTTGTCATCTACACGATCTGCCGCCTCTCGGGATCCTCGCGCAACGACGCCATCCGGATCGGCATGCTCTTGCCGCAGGGCGGCGAATTCGGCTTCGTCCTCTTCACCACCGCCGCGGCCGCCGGCCTCTTCTCGGGCGCGCAGTCGTCGCTTTTGATCTCGATCGTGACGCTCTCCATGGCGCTGACGCCGCTGACGGCGAAGATCGGCCAGCGCCTCCTGGTGCGGGAGACGGGCGAGAAGGAGGAGATGGAAGAGGATTTCGAAGGTGCAGGCTCCGACGTGCTGATGGTCGGCTTTTCCCGCTTCGGACAGATTGCCGCCCAGATCCTGCTCGCCAGCGGGCGCGATGTCACCATCCTCGACGACAGCCCCGACCGCGTGCGACAGGCGTCGACCTTCGGTTTCCGCATCTATTTCGGCGATGGCACCCGGCTCGACATGCTGCGCGCCGCGGGCATCGAGAGGGCGAAAATCGTCGCCGTCTGCACCCATAAAAAGGAGATCACCGACAAGATCGTCGATCTCATTCGCTCCGAATATCCCGACGTGCGCCTTTTCGTCCGTTCCTATGATCGCATCCACAGTCTCGAACTGCGGGCTCGGGACGTGGAATACGAAGTGCGCGAAACCCTCGAATCCGGTCTGCTCTTCGGCCGTCGCACGCTCGAAGGGTTGGGTGCCACGGAGGACGAGGCCTATGAAATCGGCGAGGACATCCGTCGCCGCGACGAGGAGCGCCTGAGGCTTCAGGCCCAGGAGGGCATTCTCGCGGGCCGGGAACTGATTCACAAGCGGCCGGTGAAGCCGGAGCCGCTGATCAAGCCGAAGAAGCCCATCCAGACCGTGGAAGCGGAAGAGGAGGTCCCCGCCGCCTGATCCTCAGCGGCGCACGAAATCTTCCATGCGCGCGGCAAGCTCCCGCTTCAGCGGGTCCTTGAGGCGATCGGAGATTTCGAGGATCTGGCGCGCCTTGAAGAAGTCGAGGACCTTGTAGGCGTTCACCTCAGGCCGGATGTAGATGTCCGGCTGGCAGATCTTCATCTTCAGGGCGATATGCGACTGCATCATCAGCTGAGAGGCGCCGAACAGGCTGTCGATGCGGTTGGGGACCGCCGAGCCGTCTCCCTCGGGCGCGCCGATCACGTCGATGGCGACCATGATGTCGACCTTGCCGACCAGGTGATCGTAGGGCACCGGATTGAAGATGCCGCCGTCGATCATCAACCGACCGTCGATGGTGACCGGGGCGAAGAGTGCGGGAATGGCGGCAGATGCCGACAGCGCCTCGTAGAGATCACCTTCGCTGCGCATCAGTTCGCACTGGCCGTAATAGTCGGTGGCAATGACCGTCAGCGGCAGTTTCAGGTCGGCAAAGGTGTCGGGGATCTGGGGCGGCAGGAAGGCCCGCAGCAGGCGCGGCAGATTGAACTGGCCGAAGCGAAAGCCGCCAAGAGCACGGATGCTGGCGGGCCTCAGGCTCCAGAAGCGGTTCAGCACCAGCGACCTGTTGTCGGCGAGTTCGAGCGCATAGTCGCGGATGTCGCGGCCGCTCATGCCGGCGGAGTAACCGGCGCCGAGGATCGCGCCCATGGAGGAGCCGGCGATCAGCGCGGGCTTGATGCCCAGTTCGTCGAAGACCTCGAGCACCGCGATATGCGAGAAGCCGCGCGCGCCCCCTGCCCCGAGGGCGAGGCCAATGGTCGGATCGGCCTTCACGGCTGTTGACGGGATCGGGGTTTCAGCGACGAGATCCATGGGCCAGCTTTTCTCCGTTTGGGGGATCAGGCTGGCCTATAGGAAAAGAAGTACATTTTCGTGTCACCGAAGGTGCGCTCTTCCAGGAAGGCGAAAACAGGATCGACGGAAACCTGCACGTCGCCGCGCTCTTCGAGGATGACGAGGGCGCCCGGCGCGATCCAGCCGCCCTGATGGGCCGACGTGAGCGCCTTTTCGCCGAGACCCTTGCCATAGGGCGGATCGGCGAAGACCAGTTCGAAGGCGTCGATGTTGTTGGACGGGCCGAGATCGGTGGCGTCGCGCCTCAACATGCGAGCGCGGCCATGCAGGCCGAAGGCATCGATGTTTTCCCAGAGCAGGCCACGGCCCTCGACGCTGTTCTCGACAAACAGGGCCGACTTGCAGCCCCGCGACAGCGCTTCTATGCCGACCGCACCTGTGCCGGCGAAGAGGTCGAGGATGCGGGTGCCATCGAGCACGCCCGGATGGGCGTGCGCGAGGATGTTGAACAGGCTTTCCCGTGTCCGGTCGACGGTCGGCCGGATGTCATTGGACTTGGGCGTGGCCAGCGTGCGGCCACGAAACTCACCGCCAACGATGCGCATGACGGCTTACCTCTTGCCCTTGGGCGCGCCCGTGCGGGGACCGGAGGGCTTGCCGCCCGGGCCACCAGAGCGTGGGCCACCGGCAGGCCGTCCGCCCGGCTTGCCGCCGAAGCTTTTGCCGCCACCAGGCTTGCCGCCAAATGACTTGCCAGCAGGTCTGCCAGCCGGCTTGCCGAAGGACTTGCCAGCGGGCCGGTCACCGAATGGACGGTCGCCCGCAGGTCTTGCGCCACGCGGCTTGTCGCCGAAAGGCCTGTCGCCGGCCGGACGCTCGCCCCGGGGACGATCATCACGGGGGCGGTCATCACGCGGTCTGGCGTCACGGGGACGGTCGTCACGCGGCCTGTCATCGCGGGCGCGATCCGGCGTGAACCGTTCCGTGCGCGGACGATCCGGCTTGTCGCCGAAAGGTTTGCGAGGACCGCGATCGCCAAAATCCTTGCGGGGGCCGCGGTCACCGAAATCTTTGCGTGGACCACGGTCTGCACCTTCACGGCGCGGCGCGCGGTCATCGCCTTCGCGGCGTGGTGCGCGTTCTGCGCGATCGCCGAAATCACGGCGCGGGCCGCGATCGGTTCCTTCGCGGCGCGGGCCACGGTCTGCGCCCTCGCGGCGCGGAGCACGGTCGTCACTGTCGCGACGGGCGGGACGGTCGCCGAAGCCACCGCGCTTTTCGCCACGGCCGCCATCGCGACCGCCGGGCTTCTGGTCCGGGCCGTCGGCGCGGATCCAATCACCCTCTTCGTCACGGGCGCGGGTGATCTGGACCGTGGAGGTCGGACGGTCGTCAAAACGTTCGGCGGGCTTTGCGCCACGCGGATCGGGCTTGCGGCGGGCAGCGGCAGCGGCTGCCTTTTCTCCGAGCGGACGGGCGCCGGGCGCCATCCAGACGTTTGCGGTCCGGCCCTTGGTGTTGGTCACCGGGCGCTTCGGCTTGTCGCCAAACTTGTCGCCAGGCTTGCCATCGTCGCGGCGGGTGTCGAGACGTCCAAGCGCGCGCTCGCGCTTGTCACCCTTGTCAGCCCAGTCCTTCGGCGCGGCGCGCTTCTTGTCTGCCGGGCGCTCGTCACGACCCCAGTCGGCCTTCGGCTCGCGGCCAGGCTTCTTGGCCGGTGCGGCAGGTGCGTCCTCGTCGTCCGTTTCGACGCCATGGGCGTAGATCGGCGCGTCGAAATTGGCCTTGGATTCCTCGATCAGGCGGGGGCCGAGCTGGTCGCGCAGCATGCGGCCACGGACTTCGAGCACCTGGCCTTCCGGCAGATCGCCGAGCTGGAACGGGCCATAGGAAATGCGGATCAGGCGGTTGACCTCGAGACCGAGCGCGCCGAGCACGTTCTTGATCTCGCGGTTCTTGCCTTCGCGCAGACCCATGGTGATCCAGACATTGTGGCCCTGCTCGCGGTCGAGCGTCGCATCGATCGCGCCGTAGAGCACGCCGTCGACGGCAATGCCTTCCTTCAGCGCATCGAGTGCCGGCTGATCGACATCGCCATAGGCGCGCACGCGGTAGCGGCGCAGCCAACCGGTGGTCGGCAGTTCCAGAACGCGGGCGAGACCACCGTCATTGGTGACCAGCAGCAGGCCTTCGGTGTTGATGTCGAGGCGGCCGATGGACATGACGCGCGGCAGGTCTTCCGGCAGGTTCTCGAACACCGTCGGACGGCCTTCCGGATCGGAATTGGTCGTCACCAGGCCGGCCGGCTTGTGGTAAAGCCACAGACGGGTGCGTTCGATGCCGCGGATCGGCTGGCCATCGACCTCGATCTTGTCGGCCAGCGTCGCGTTCAGCACGGGTGTTTCGAGCACCTTGCCGTTCACGGCCACGCGGCCTTCCATGATCATGCGCTCGATATCGCGACGCGATGCAACGCCAGCGCGGGCGAGGAGCTTCGAGATGCGTTCGGGCTTCATCGTGTCGTCGCCAGCCGGCGCCTCGGCGCGCGGGGCGCGGGCGGGCTTGTCTGCGGAGGCTGCGGACGGCTTTCTGGTTTGCGGCTTGCCGCTGCGGTCGGAGGGCTTGCCCCCCGGACGCCTGGACTTGTCTTTGAATGTCATTTGCTGTTTGCCTGTCGTTTGGGCTGTCGTATCAGAGCGCGCGGCTCTGGTTAAGTGGAAAGTTCGTGCATGGGGAAGACAAACGGCTTCATGGAAGCGGCCTTTGAGGAGGCTCGCGCCGCAGGCGAGCGCGGCGAGGTTCCGATTGGCGCCGTGGTCGTGCATGACGGCGAGATCCTCGGGCGCGCCGGCAACGAGACGCGGGCGCTGAACGATGTCACCGCCCATGCCGAGATCCTCGCCATCCGGCGGGCGGCAGCCGCCATCGGTGACGAACGGCTCATCGACGCCGATCTCTATGTCACCCTCGAGCCCTGCACCATGTGCGCTGCGGCAATCTCCTTTGCCCGGATCCGGCGACTCTATTATGCTGCCGGGGATGTGAAAGGTGGCGCGGTGGAGAATGGCGTGCGTTTTTACCACCAGCCGACCTGCCACCACGTTCCGGAAGTCTATTCCGGCATTCGCGAAAGCGAAGCTGCCGAGATGCTTCGGGGCTTCTTCCAGGAAAGGAGGGACTGATGATCTTTGTTGCGCTCATCGCGTCTGTCGCCGGCATGGTCGCCATTGCGGTCTGGGCCTATCGCCATGTGGCGCCGGATACCGATCGCCTGCCGATGCAATGGTCGGCCAACGGCACCGTCAACTGGCGGGCACCGCGGCTGGTTGCGATTGCCGCGACCCCAGTCCTGATGCTCACACTGATCGCGCTGATCTTCGTGTTTTCCCGCCATGACCATGCCGAACGTGACATGGCTCTGCTCTGGATATCCTTCATCGCGCCTGCATTGCAGGCGCTGCATATGGCGCTGGTGGCGCGCACGGTCGAAAACGAGGAATAGGAGCGCGGGCTGCTCGCTGCTTCAGGCGATGCCGGCAAAGTCCCTGAGCGCCTGGCCGGCCATGCGGTAGCGGATCCATTCCGACTGCGGCTCGGCACCGATGGCATCATAGACGCGGATCGCTGGCTCGTTCCAGTCGAGCACGCTCCATTCGAAGCGGCCACAGCCCTTTTCGACGGCAATCCTTGCGAGATGTTTCAGCAACATCTTGCCGGCACCCGTGCCGCGATAGTCTGGCGAGACATAGAGATCCTCGAGATAAAGACCGTTTTTCGCTTGCCAGGTGGAATAGCTGTAGAACCAGACGGCAAAGCCTGCCGGTCGACCATCGCTTTCCAGGATCACCGCCTCGGTGACCGAGCCTTCGCCGAAGATCGACGCGCGGATCGTCTCTTCCGTCGCCTCCACCTCGTGGCCCGCCTTCTCATAGACGGCGAGCTCGGTGATGAAGCCGAGAATGGTGGCGGCGTCTTCAGGCGTGGCGGCGCGGATGGTGAAGGACATGGAAACACCTCAAGCAAAAGGGCAGGTCGTTTCCGCCCTGCCCTGGAGAATTTGAAATCGAAATGCGCTTATTGGAAGGGCATCCACCAGGAGCTGTTCTGCTGTGCAGCCTTGGCTTCCTTCTTGCGGCGCTTTTCCTTCTTCTGTTCCGGCTCACCGAGATCGGTCAGCGCCACGTCCTGGGTCTGGCGATATTCGGTCGGCGGATCGGAGAGAAGACGGCGCTGGTCGAGATAGGCGCCCTTCTGCAGCTGGCGGGCGTCGCGGAAGGCCTGCCACTTCTGGGTTTCCGTCATCGTGCCGGCGGTGCCGTAACCGGCGAGCAGCGGCGAACGATAACGCGGGTTATCGGCATTCGCGTCGGCTTCGGCCACGAGACGTTCACGCGCCTCTTCCGGCGATTCCACCCATTCCGGATTGTTTTCGCGGCTGGCGACGGATGCCTGCGGCGCGACGAGCGCTGCGGTCTGCGTGCCGCCCGGGGGAAGCACGAGGTCAGGACGCGGATTGTACTTGGTACCCTTGTTGGCAGCCTCGCGCGGGGCGATCGACACGGCCGAGCCGACGTCGTCCACCAACTGCTCCATCGCCGTCTTGTCGGTGCCATAGGTCGGGCTGCCGACGCAGCCAGACAGGCCAGCGGTTGCGCCGAAAAGACCAACCACACCGAGGCCAACTCTGAACAAATATGCCGAATTCATGAATGCCTACCAGCCTCGCCGCAGTTACATCAGTCATGCCGAATGCTAGCGACCAGCCCTGCCGGTCGATTTCGGCCAATTTCAGGCAGTTTTACCGGATGACCCACGAAAGCGCAAATCATCCGGTCACATTTCCTTATCCGAGTGCTGCAAGCTCGCGCAGCGCCTGGGCGTCGCGGGCCGAAACATCGGGGTATTCAGCGTCGGAGCCGACATCCCTGGTGATCTTCCAGGAGCGGGCGCACTTGGTGCCCTCGGCCAGCTTCGGCTCGACGGCGACCTTCGTGCCATCATCGAGACGGAACGCTTCATCAGGGCCTTCGCCTGCGACAACCTGGATATCCGAGGTGATGCAGATCTCGGCGAAGTCGAGGCCATCAAGCGCCTTCAGAAGCTCGGCATCGGCGACATGGACGACCGGGGCTGCTTCCAGCGAGGAGCCGATGCGCTTTTCCTTGCGCTCGATTTCCAGGGCACCGGTGACGGCACGGCGGACGGCGCGTACGCCCTTCCACTTTTCGGCAACCGCCTCATTCGACCAATCGGACGGAACCGTCGGGAACTGTTCGAGATGCACCGACTCGGCGTTCGGATCGCGCGACAGCCAGGCCTCTTCCGTCGTGAACGGCATCATCGGGGCAAACCACAGGACCAGGCAGTCGAAGAGCTTGCGGATGACGAAGAGGGCCGAACGGCGCTTCAGGCTCGACGGGGCCTCGCAATAGAGCGTGTCCTTGCGGATGTCGAAGTAGAAGGCCGAGAGCTCGACATTGGCGAAATCCGAGAGTGCACGGACGATGCGCTTGAAGTCGAACTCGTCATAGCCCTTGCGGACGATCTGATCGAGCTCGGACAAGCGATGCAGCATCAGCTTTTCGAGTTCCGGCAGGTCGGCATAGGCGATCTCGTCGCCATGGTCATGGGCGAGCGTGCCGAGCATCCAACGAACCGTGTTGCGGATCTTGCGGTAGCTGTCGATATTGGTCTGGATGATCGTCTTACCGAGACGCTGGTCTTCCCAGTAGTCGGTGTTCATGACCCAGAGGCGCAAGATATCGGCGCCGGATTCCTTCATCACGTCCTGCGGCGTCACCGTGTTGCCGAGCGACTTCGACATCTTGCGGCCGTCCTCGGCCATTGTGAATCCATGGGTGACGACGGCATTATAGGGTGCACGGCCACGGGTGGCGCAGCTTTCCAAGAGCGACGAATGGAACCAGCCGCGATGCTGGTCGGAGCCTTCGAGATAGACATCGGCCGGCCACTTGAGGTCCGGACGATCTTCCAGCGTGAAGGTGTGGGTCGAACCAGAATCGAACCAGACATCGAGGATGTCGGTGACCATCTGCCACTTTTCGCCGTCATGCTCGCCAGCCAGGAAACGCTCCTTGGCGCCTTCGGCGAACCAGGCATCGGCGCCTTCGACTTCGAAGGCTTCGAGGATGCGGGCGTTGACCGCCTCATCCTGCAGAACATTGCCTTCGGCATCGGCGAAGACGCAGATCGGCACACCCCAGGCGCGCTGGCGGGACAGCACCCAGTCCGGACGCTGCTCGATCATGGCGCGCAGACGGTTCTGGCCGCCGGCGGGGACGAAGCGGGTCTGGTCGATCGCGGAGAGCGCGCGGGTGCGCAGCGTCGTGCCGTCGGCGAGGTCCTTGTCCATGTAGACAAACCACTGCGGCGTGTTGCGGAAGATGACCGGCTTCTTGGAGCGCCAGGAATGCGGGTATTCGTGCTTGATGCGGCCACGGGCGAACAGATTGTTGGCCTTGATCAGCGCGTCCATCACGCGCTTGTTGGCATCACCCTTCTTGCCGTTGTCGTCGAGCACGCGGGCAGCACCGCCTTCGGCCGACGGGCCGAAACCGGGGGCGTCTTCGGTGTAGAAGCCGGCATCATCGACCGGGAACGGGATCTTGACGTCGATGCCGCGGGCTTCGAGCGCGCGGACATTCGCCATCCAGGCTTCAAAGTCTTCGCGACCATGCGACGGCGCAGTATGGACGAAACCGGTACCGGCGTCATCGGTGACGTGGTCGCCGTCAAGCATCGGGACGGCAAAGGTGTAGCCGAGGTCGGCCAGCGGGTGCGCGCAGGTGATGGCGCCGAGTTCAGCACCGGTCACGTCGCGGACCAGCTTGAAGGTGACCTTGGCCTTGGTCGCAGCGTCTTCCGCGAGGCGCTTGGCGAAGATCAGCTTTTCGCCCGGCTGCGGGCCGAAGTCATTGGTGGCTTCAGTGATCTCGTAGAGGCCGTATTCGATCTTCGAGGAGTAGGAGATCGCCCGGTTGCCCGGGATAGTCCACGGGGTGGTCGTCCAGATGACGACGGCAGCCGACTTCAGATCGGCGGCGCCCTCGACCACCGGGAACTTCACCCAGATCGTGTCGCTCTCGACCTCGGCATATTCCACTTCCGCCTCAGCCAGCGCAGTGCGCTCGACGACCGACCACATGATCGGCTTGGAGCCGCGATAGAGCTGGCCGGACATGGCGATCTTCAGGAGTTCGCCGGCGATGCGGGCTTCCGAGTGGAAGGCCATGGTCGTGTAGGGATTGTCGAAGTCACCCTCGATGCCGAGACGGCGGAACTCGTCCGACTGGATGTTGATCCAGCCTTGCGCGAACTCACGGCATTCCTTGCGGAATTCGTTGACCGGGACCTCGTTCTTGTCCTTGCCCTTCTCGCGGTACTTTTCCTCGATCTTCCACTCGATCGGCAGGCCGTGGCAGTCCCAGCCGGGCACGTAGTTGGAATCGAAGCCGCGCATCTGGAAGGAGCGGGTGATGACGTCCTTCAAGACCTTGTTCAGCGCATGGCCGATATGGATGTTGCCGTTGGCATAGGGCGGACCGTCATGCAGGACGAATTTCTCGCGGCCGGCAGCCGAGGCGCGCAGGCGCTTGTAGAGGTCCATCTGCTTCCACTTCGCCGCCATTTCCGGCTCCTTCTGGGGAAGGCCGGCGCGCATCGGGAATTCGGTCTCGGGCAGATAGAGGGTCTTGGAGTAGTCGATCTTTTCAGGGGTATCGGTCATGGATCAGCCATCGAATGGGGCGACCTCAAGCGGTCGCGGAATTATGTCATGGATTGGCGGCAAGCGGGCGCTAAGGCTTTCAGACCCAACGCCAAAAACCCGGACCTTCCCGCAGCTCTTCAAGCCGCCGGGAGGGCCGGGCCAATAATTCGAATGATCCGGGCCGCCGAAAGATACGTCATGGCCGCGTTCTTTAGGGGTTTTTCGCGCCAAAAGGAAGGGGCAAGATGGGCGAGATGGACAGGCAGATGGGACATGCCTAGACTGTGTTCATCACCCCATGTCAGCGGGCCACACAGGATCAGGGCGGAGACGGCATGACACGCAAAGCGCAGCTCCAGATCGACCTCGACGCCAAGCTCGCCGATGATTTTGCTGCGGCGGTTTCATCCCAACAGACGTCCGAAAGCGAAGTCCTGCGCGAGATGGTGCAGGATTATGTCGAGCGGCAGAAGGTCGATAGCGGCTATCGTCAGTTTCTGGAGGCCAAGGTCGCGCGTGGCCGCGAGGACGTGGCGGCCGGGGAGGTCATCGCAGCAGACGACGCCGAACGGATGTTTGCTGAGCGACGGGAACTGGCTCTCAAGGCGAGCCGCCCATGATCGTTCGATGGACGCGCCAGGCTGTCAGTGACCGCGCTTCCATCTTCGACTACCTCGTGGCGAAGAATCCGCTGGCCGCACTGTCCATCGACCACAGCTTCGAACAGGCCGCCATCCAGCTTGGTCAGTTTCCTCATTCCGGCAAAATCGGCTTGGTCCTTGGCACCCGCGAACTTCTGCCGCATCCCAGCTATCGGCTCATCTATGAGGTAACTGACGGCCAGCTCGCCATCCTCGCGATCGTCCATACCTCACGGCAATGGCCACCGACCGACCGCGATTAACGGAACCCGGCGACTTTACTCGCCACCGTTTGCTTCAACGACCGCGCGCAGGGCGTCGTTGATCCGGTCCTGCCAGCCGGGGCCGTCCTTCTGGAAATGGGCGAGCACGGCGCTGTCGAGCTTGATCGAGACGAGTTCCTTGACGTCGGGTGCCGCGCGGCGTTCGACCACCGGAGCTGCCGGCTTCTTCACGGGCTTGAACAGCGCCTCGGCGGCATCCTTCGGGTTTATGGGTCTGCGTGGCGTCATGGCCATGGGGTGCCTTTCCGGCTGTCTCAAGTGATTTGCTGGCCGCACTAGGCGGCAATGCGACCTAACCGTCAAGCGGTGATGGCCGGCGTTTCCACCGGGCACTGCTCAGCCTGAGCGTGAAAGGTCGGCGAAGAAATCAGCCTTCGCGAGCCTTCGGGCGATCAGAATACCGACAAGCAGGGCTGCCACGAAGATGGCGGCCGACGCGTGGCCGAGGCCGAGTGCGGGGATCGAAGCGCCGGGGCAGAAGCCGGCAATGCCCCAGCCAATACCGAAGACGGCAGAGCCGCCGATCAGCTTTGCATCAATGGCGCTCGCCTTTGGCAGGCGGAAGCCCTGATCGAAGAGCGGCTTGTTGCGCATCCGGAAAAGGAGGGCGTAGCCGGGGGCTGCCACCGCCAGCGCACCGGCCATGACGAAGGCGAGGCTCGGATCGAAACTGCCGGCGAGGTCGAAGAAGTTCAGGACCTTGGCGGGGTTCGCCATGCCGGACAGGGCGATACCGGTTCCAAAGAGGGCACCGATCAGGAAAACGATGAGGAAGCGCATCAGATCGTGGCCCCGAAGACGTGACGGATGAGAAACACGGTGAGGATGGCGAAGGCCATGAAGGTGGCGGTGGCCGCGATCGAGCGCCGCGAGAGGCGCGCCATGCCGCAGATGCCGTGGCCGGAGGTACAGCCGGAGCCGAAGGTGACGCCGATGCCGGCGATCAGCCCGCCGACGATGAGAGCTGTGGTGGACACAGGAACCGCGTATTCGACCTCGTAGCCACTAAGCGTCAGCGCAAGCGGTGCGAGGATCGCGCCGGCGAGGAAGGCTGTTTTCCAGGACCAGTCCGAGCCGAGCGGCGGCAGGATGCCACCGATGATCGCGGTCATGCCGGCAATCCTGCCCCAGGTGAGCATCAGGAGCAGCGCCGAGAGGCCGATCAGCAAGCCTCCGGCAAAAGACATCAATGGGGTGAATTCGGTCAAGGCAGTCTCCAGCGTCGCCCGTTATTCACGAGCCTATCTTACATATCGCCATGCATATGTGACGCTGAGCGTATCGGCAACTCACATCGCTGAAAACGCTTGGGGGCCTTGGTCAGAAGGCGATTGCGGCGTCCAGCGGACCAATCGGCGAAACGGCCGCGAGAAGCGCCCTCGCCTCCTCCGCATCCTTGTGGATCTGGGCGACGAGCGGTTCCAGCCCATCAAACTTCCATTCGTCGCGCAGGAAGCCGAAGAGCGAGACGGAGCAGACCTCGCCATAGAGATCGCCGGAGAAATCGAAGACGAAGGTTTCGAGCCAGGGATCGCCATTGCTGGTGACGGTCGGGCGATAGCCGAAGCTTGCGACGCCATCGCGGATGGTGCCATCAGGGCGGCGGAAGCGGACGGCATAAATGCCGGGCTTGAGCGTCGCTTCCGGCGGTAGATGCATGTTGGCGGTCGGGAAACCGAGGGTCCGGCCAAGCTGCTGGCCCTTCATGATCTCCGCTTCGACCGTATAGCGATAGCCGAGGAGACCGGCGGCCTGGGCAACATCGCCGTCTGCGATCAGGCCGCGGATACGGCTCGAGGAGATGACCTCGGCCCCCTCGTCACGGAATGCATCGACAAGGCTGACGCCGAAGCCGTGGCGGCTTCCGGCCTGCATCAGGTAGGCGGGACCGCCCTCCCTGCCCTTGCCGAAATGGAAGTCGAAGCCGGTTACGACTTCGCGTGCACCCAGCCAGTCGCCGAGGATCGACTGGACGAAATCTTCGGCCGAGCGCTGCGAGAATTCGCGGTCGAAGGGATATTCGATCACCGAATGAAAGCCCATGGCTTCGAGAATGCGAGCGCGCAAGGACGGCGGCGTCAGGCGGAAGACCGGCTTGTCGGGATTGAAAACGGTGCGCGGATGGGGCTCGAAGGTCAGCACCAGAGCCGGCACACCGAGCGCTTCGGCACGCTCCAGGGCGCGGTGGAGCACCGCCTGATGGCCGCGATGCACACCATCGAAATTGCCGATCGCCACCACGCCGCCGCGCAAGGCAGCCGGCAGTGGTTCTTTCTTCTCGTTGCGGTGAAAGACGGTCATCGCAGGTCCCGCCTCATGCCAGCCTGTGCATCCAGAATTGCGGCGCGACCTTTTCGCGGTCGAGAAAGAGCTTGAGCCGCGCCTCGTCGGTCACATTATTCGTCGCGTAGTCGGCAGCGTGGATGCCACCGGAGATGTAGAGGAGATCGAGGCCGGCATCGACGGCACCCTTGACGTCGGTCGGCATGCCGTCGCCGATGGCGAGCACGCGGGACTTATGGAATTCGCCGCGGGCTTCGCGGGCGGCCGCCAGCGTCGCCTCATAGATCGGCGAGTGCGGCTTGCCGGCAATGCGGGTCTCGCCGCCGAGTACGGTGTAGAAGGCGGCAACGGCGCCGGCGCAGGGGATGATGCGGTGGCCGCGCTCGACGACCAGATCCGGATTGGCACAGATGAGCGGGACCTTGCGGGCGACGAAGTCCGTCAGCATCTCGCGGTAGTCTTCCGGCGTCTCCACCTCGTCATCGAAGAAGCCCGTGCAGACGACGCAATCGGCCTCTTCCTTCGACACCACCTCGACGTCGAGACCGTCGAAGAGCGGCAGGTCGCGCTCGGGGCCTAGCAAGTAGACCTTCTTCGGGCCGGCGGCGATCAGGGTGCGGGTGACATCGCCCGAGGTGACGATACGGTCATAGGCTGTGTCGGGAACGCCGATGGCACGCAGCTGCGGGATGACGCCGATGGCAGGCCGCGGCGAGTTGGTGATCAGCACGACCGTGAGCCCCTTTTCGCGGGCGGCCGTGAGGGCTTCGCCGGCGAGCGGGAAGGCGTCGATGCCGTTATGCAATACGCCCCAGACGTCGCAGAGAATGACGTCGTAAGCGTCGGTCACGTCGCCGAGGGTGGTAATGCTGCGGGTCATCATCTGTCCTGACTGCTGAATGTGTGTCCGGTGACATGGCAAAGGACGGGCGGCAAGGCAAGGGGCAAGCGTCGCGACGCCCGAAAATGGCAGCCGTTGCCTTCAGCGTCAGAGAAGGAAACGGGCCGCCAACCCGAGTGCTCCTGCTGCGATCAGCGTCTTGCCGATGCCGAGATGGAAGCGGAAGATCATGACGGCCGAGATGACGGCGATGACCAGAGCCTGCCAGTCGAGCGAGGACCAGACCGGCTGCGGAACGGAGAGTGTCAGCGGTCCAAGATTGACCAGATCGACAGGTTCCACCCGGGTGAAGACGACATGCAGTGCGAACCAGACGGCGAGATTGAGGATGACGCCGACGACGGCCGCCGTGATCGCCGAGAGGGCTGCACTCAGCAGTCGGTTGCCGCGCAGGCGCTCGATATAGGGGGCACCGGCGAAGATCCAGATGAAGCTCGGGATGAAGGTGGCCCAGGCGGCAATGAGACCGCCAAGCAGGCCGCCGACCAGCGGATCGAGCGCCCCGCTCTGACGGAAACCGGCCAGGAAGCCGACATAGGAGAGCACGAGCACCAGCGGTCCCGGCGTCGTTTCCGCGAGTGCGAGACCATCGAGCATTTCGCCGGGTTTCAGCCAGGCATAGTGATCGACCGCGACCTGGGCGACATAGGCGAGCACCGCATAGGCGCCGCCGAAGGTGACGAGCGCCATCTTGGAGAAGAATAACTGGATCTCGGGAAGTGCGCTTTCCGGAAGGGTCAGCCACAGGATTGGCAATGGTGCCAGCCAGACGGCGATCCAGAACAGAAGTGCCGCAAGTTGGCGCATGAGGGGTGGCCGCGCGCTTACATCTTCGACGATCTCGCCAGCCGCCGAGGGAGTGCCGCGGGCATGGACAAGGCCAATTGCGGCAGCGGCAAGCACGACGAGCGGGAACGGCAAAGAGAAGAAGAAGAGCGAGATGAAGGCCGCGGCAGCGAGGCCTCGGTGAAAGCCGGTCTTCAGCGCCCGCTTGCCGATGCGGATGACAGCCTCGACGACGATGGCAAGCACGGCAGCCTTGAGCCCGAAGAAAAGGCCGGCGACGAGGCCCGTTTCCTGATAGAGCGCATAGAGCGTGGAGAGACCGAGGATGACGGCGAGGCCCGGCAGAACGAAGAGCAGGCCGGCGACGATGCCGCCGCGCACGCCATGCAGGAGCCAGCCGATATAGGTGGCGAGCTGCTGGGCTTCGGGTCCCGGCAGGAGCATGCAGTAGTTCAGCGCATGCAGATAGCGTTCCTCATTGATCCAGCGCTTTTCCTCGACGCAGATCTTGTGCATCAGCGCGATCTGCGCCGCCGGGCCGCCGAAGGACATCAGGCCGATGCGGGCAAAGGCGGAGACGAGTTCGGGAAATGTCGGTGAAACGGAAAGATCGCTGGAGGCTTCGGTTGCGTGAATGTCGGTGGATTTCGCCGGCATGCAGCAGTCCCTTTTTTCACGAGCGCGCTTGACTCGTCCGCAGGCTGTTCTTATCTCAGCCTCGCTGGCACTCTCCAGGGGGGAGTGCTAACAAAATCGATGCGATGCCCTGTCAGGGATCGCGAATGTCATTTGATCGAGGGATTAGACAATGGCAAGCACAACTTTCCGTCCGCTTCATGACCGCGTTGTAGTCAAGCGCGTCGAGTCCGAAGCCAAGACCAAGGGCGGCATCATCATTCCCGATACTGCCAAGGAAAAGCCAGCTGAAGGCGAAATCGTCGCCGTTGGCCCGGGCGCCCGCGACGAAAGCGGCAAGCAGATCGCTCTCGACGTCAAGGTCGGCGACCGCGTCCTGTTCGGCAAGTGGTCCGGCACCGAGGTCAAGCTCGATGGCGAAGACCTGCTGATCATGAAGGAAGCCGACATCATGGGCGTGATCGGCTGATTTAGCCGGATACCCCTTCTTCCTTTTTAACCAAGTCAACAATGGGCTAGAAGCCCGGGAGTTTGAACATGGCTGCTAAAGAAATCAAGTTTGGCCGCACCGCGCGCGAAAAGATGCTGCATGGCGTCGACATCCTCGCAGACGCCGTGAAGGTAACGCTCGGCCCCAAGGGTCGTAACGTCATCATCGACAAGTCCTTCGGCGCACCGCGCATCACCAAGGACGGTGTGTCCGTTGCCAAGGAAATCGAACTGGAAGACAAGTTCGAGAACATGGGCGCCCAGATGGTCCGCGAAGTTGCTTCGAAGACCAACGACATCGCCGGCGACGGCACCACGACCGCAACCGTTCTTGCCCAGGCCATCGTTCGCGAAGGCAACAAGGCCGTTGCTGCCGGCATGAACCCGATGGACCTGAAGCGCGGTATCGATCTGGCCGTTGCTGAAGTCGTCAAGGACCTCCAGGCCAAGGCCAAGAAGATCTCGACTTCGGAAGAAGTTGCCCAGGTCGGCACGATCTCGGCCAATGGCGACACGCAGGTCGGCAAGGACATTGCCGAAGCCATGCAGAAGGTCGGCAACGAAGGTGTTATCACCGTCGAAGAAGCCAAGACCGCTGAAACCGAACTCGAAGTCGTCGAAGGCATGCAGTTCGACCGCGGCTACCTGTCGCCCTACTTCGTGACCAACCCGGAAAAGATGGTCGCCGATCTCGACGACGCCTACATCCTCCTGCACGAAA
This sequence comes from Allorhizobium sp. nf9_anc, assembly GCF_056323085.1. Taxonomy (NCBI): domain Bacteria; kingdom Pseudomonadati; phylum Pseudomonadota; class Alphaproteobacteria; order Hyphomicrobiales; family Rhizobiaceae; genus Allorhizobium; species Allorhizobium sp. nf9_anc. Next base: position 2,899,813 of record NZ_CM150481.1, read on the forward strand.
AGAAGCTCTCGAACCTCCAGGCCATGCTGCCGGTTCTCGAAGCCGTCGTTCAGACCGGCAAGCCGCTCGTCATCATCGCTGAAGACGTCGAAGGCGAAGCTCTTGCAACGCTCGTCGTCAACAAGCTGCGTGGCGGCCTGAAGATCGCTGCCGTCAAGGCTCCTGGCTTCGGCGATCGCCGCAAGGCCATGCTGGAAGACATCGCCATCCTCTCGGGCGGCACTGTCATCTCGGAAGACCTCGGCATCAAGCTCGAGTCGGTCACCCTCGACATGCTCGGCCGCGCCAAGAAGGTCTCGATCACCAAGGAAAACACCACCATCGTTGATGGTGCTGGCCAGAAGTCCGACATCGAAGGCCGCGTTGCCCAGATCAAGGCGCAGATCGAAGAAACCTCTTCGGACTACGACCGCGAGAAGCTGCAGGAACGTCTTGCCAAGCTCGCTGGTGGCGTTGCCGTCATCCGCGTTGGCGGCTCGACCGAAATCGAAGTCAAGGAACGCAAGGACCGCATCGACGACGCGCTGAACGCAACGCGCGCCGCCGTTCAGGAAGGCATCGTACCGGGCGGTGGTACCGCTCTGCTGCGTTCTTCCACGAAGATCACCGTCAAGGGTGCAAACGACGACCAGGAAGCCGGCATCAACATCGTTCGCCGCGCCCTCCAGTCGCTGGTTCGCCAGATCGCCACCAACGCTGGTGACGAAGCTTCGATCATCGTCGGCAAGATCCTCGACAAGAACGAAGAAAACTACGGCTACAACGCCCAGACCGGCGAATTCGGCGACATGATCGCCATGGGTATCGTCGATCCGGTCAAGGTTGTCCGCACGGCCCTGCAGAACGCAGCTTCGGTTGCTTCGCTGCTGATCACCACCGAAGCCATGATCGCCGAACTTCCGAAGAAGGAAGCTGCTGGCGGCATGCCGGGCGGCATGGGCGGCATGGGCGGCATGGACATGATGTAAGACCTCCGGGTCTTACCATCAGGTCCATAAAAGCCGCCCATCACTTAAAGTGCTTCAGCGCGTCAAGCGCGCTGAAGTGGCGGCATGGACATGATGTAAGACGTCATGGTCTGACATCTGAGCCATCCGGTTCAGTCTTTCGGAAGGGCGGCCCTCGGGTCGCCCTTTTTGCGTTTTCGGCTCAGCCACCGCGCCCAAATTTAGCATCGGTTTTGGCTGGGTCCGACGGTTGACACCAAAGTCTCTAATATAACAATGTATGGGGAATCGCAGGCAACATGCGAGATGTGAGGAACCAATGCATGGCATCGCCATCATTATTTCATATATTTCTAATACTCGTCAAAGATAGACTTGGGAGAGTTCTGCACCAAAACGAGGCATCGACCGTTTTCACGCTGAATAAATCGTGGTATCCAAGTCGTTAACTCCGGCGTGTTCAGAATGTTCGTCTTCAACCTTCTTGTGGGGGAAGGTTGAAAAACTTGCTTGGTGCAACGTGCACCACCTGATGACGTGCGTCTCTGCGGCCGGAGCAGCACGCGACGATGCAGACCGTCCAGCTTTGTCAGTCGGGTCGACTGTCGGGTCTGGCGCTCGATGGCATGCCTTCCCGAACAGGGGCGGGAGAGCATGGTTCAGGCGGTTCCGATTGGAATCGCTTGCAGAGCATGGCGGACGGATATCCGTTCGTTGAAGTGGTGCCGGCCTGGCCGGATGGGGGTTCGGCTGAGGGGTAGAAAACTCCCGGCCGTAGGAATTGGGGCCAGTTCTGGCTATCGACTTGGGGAAAGCCTTGTTCAAAATAGCAAATGCAGATCTTGCGACCACCTTCAGGGTGAGCGAACAGGATGGAGACGGCCTGCTCGGACAGCACGCCTGCCGCTTTGGCCTGTCGGAAGACTGGACCGGTGACCTGACCAACGGGCTGTTGAAGCTCGGCAACCACGCCAAGACCCTGCATGGGCTCGAAAACCATGAATGCGGCCTGCTGACGGTGATGCGTTGCTACGAACCGGGTGACCGTGGGCACATCCTGCGGCTTTTCGAACAGGCCGCCACACAGCCGTCGCGCTTCTGCTATTCGACAACGATCGTCTCGGGCTCGCAGCATCGGCAGCCGGTGTTCTGCATCGGCGAGTCCTCCGGCTTCGAGGGCAGCAGCGGCAACATGGTCGGGCTCTTCATCTTCCCGCGTTTCCAGCTTCCACCGACGGTTTCCGTATTGCCGGTCTGAGCTACCTGCTTTCGCAGACATGGTGTTTTTGACGAGCGGACGTCCGCTGGGCGGCCAATGCGCGCGGTTGTAACTTAAATCCGAATAGCGAACGAGGCTTGCACTGTCGTTTCGTTTTTGTGAACGAACAGTCAAAGACTGTTAACCTATGCCTGTGACAAAAAAGCAGGCATCAAGGCGGCAGTTACTGGAACCGCCACGGCTGGGGGTTTCAGCGTCAACGCTAAACGGAGTTCCCCCAATGTCCGCCACCAACAATGGCCTTCTCGTTCTCGTCCGCATTCTCCTGTCCTTCATGTTCATCATGGCTGGCTACGGCAAGCTCGCCGACCCGGCTGGCACCGCCGGCATGATCTCGGGCGCCGGCCTGCCTGCCGCCGACCTCCTGGCCTATGCTGCCGGTCTCTATGAACTGGTTGCCGGTCTCTTCATCCTCGTTGGCTTCCAGACCAAGATCACTGCCTGGACCGTCGCTCTGTTCTGCGTCTTCACTGGTCTCGTCTTCCACACCGGCACCGTTGCCATCGAAGGCTGGCCGGAAGGCGCTCTCGGCTGGATCAACACGCTGAACCAGATCATGGTCATGAAGAACGTCACGCTGGCCGGCGGTTACATCGCGCTTGCCATCACCGGCGCCGGCGCCTACTCGATCGACGCCCGCCGCGGTTCGGCTTCTGCCGTCGCTGCCTGATATCCCTGCCCCAAAAGGCAAAAAGAAACCCGCTGGAGCGATCCGGCGGGTTTTTTCGTGTCTGTGATTTCGACTTAAGACTTTCGCGCGAGCCAGACAGTCGCGCAACCGCATGAGGGATCTTCGACCACGTGTCGCAGGACCTCAAAGCCGTGCTCCGACAGGAGCGACCGATACTCCTCGGGATCGAGGCTCGCGTGATACATCGGCTCGCCCTCGAACTCGCCGATTGCCACGGCGGCTGCCGGTCCCGATGTGAACATCAGGGTGCCGCCGCTTGCGGCATGGGATGCAAAGCGCGGAAACATCGCCCGCTGGGCATCGGGCGTGAGATGGAAGAAGCTGTGCCAGGCGACGATGGCATCGAATGTCCGCCCCAGCGCCAGCTCCCGCATATCGCCGACATGAAAATCATGTGCCGGAAACCTTTCCCGGCAAAGGCGGATGAGGGGGGCGGAGACGTCCAACCCGGTGACGACAAAGCCCCGACTGATCAGGTCCGCCGCGATGGGTTCGCCGGAGCCGCATCCGATGTCGAGTACATGGGCACCGGGAGACAATGGCGCTACAAGCAAGTCCAGCCAGGGGCGCTCGAAGCCGTTCTTCCCGCGCACGCGATCAAAGGCCTCTGCATGACGCGCATACAATCCGGGGATGGCATCCGCGTGTGACATTGGCCCCTCAGAGTACGCCGCTGATGGCCTCGACGATGCGGCCGATCATGGGATTACCGTCATGCTCCGGCTTCCTCGCCCGCACCAAGCAGGCCTCGGAGCGCAGGATCACGCCATCCGACAGCACCTTCAGATGGTTGGCGCGGAGCGTCGAGCCGGTCGAGGTGATATCGACGATGATATCGGCCTGGCCTGCAGCGGGGGCGCCTTCGGTAGCGCCCAGGCTCTCGACGATGCGATAGAGCTGGATGCCGTGCTGGCGCGAAAAATGCTGCTGCGTCAGGCGCCAGTATTTGGTGGCGATCGCGAGGCGGCGGCCATGGCGCGTGCGGAATTCGGCGGCGACATCGCCGAGGTCGGCCATGGTGTCGACGTCGTACCAGACCTCGGGAACGGCAACGATGACATCGGCATGGCCGAAGCCGAGGCGAGCCGCAATCTCGACGCGGCTGTCTGCCTCTGCCAATCCCTCGCGGATCAGGTCTTCGCCGGTCACGCCGAAATCCACCGTGCCATTGCCGATTTCGCGCGAGATCTCGGAGGCCGAGAGATAGGCGATCTCGACATCGTCGAAGCCTTCGACGCGGCCGCGATAGGAGCGGTCATTGCCGACGGCGACGATCTTCATGCCGGCTTTCTCGAAGATGGCGGAGGCATCGTCCTTCATGCGGCCCTTGGAGGGCAGACCGATGGTGATGGTCATTTTGCGCTCCTTTCCGAGTCAATTCGGTCGAGCCAGAGCGAAAAGCCGACGGCCGGGATATGCGTCTCGGCGCCGAGCAGCGTCAGCAGCCGGTCGAAGCGGCCGCCGCCGGCAAGCACCGCGGGTTTGCCCTTCACCGCCACCTCGAAGACGAGGCCGGTGTAATAATCGAGCGGACGACCGAAAGCGGCGCGGTAGGTGATCAGGTCGAGATCGACGCCGGTGCTGGCAAGCGCTGCGACGCGCTCGTCGAAACGGGTGAGCGCTTGCCCGAGCTTGAGGCCCGCGGCATCGGCAAAGCCGGCAAGGGCTGCCGACGCATCGCCAAGCGGCAGCTCAAGCGAGAGGAATTCGCGCAGTAGCAGCAGGGCAGCGCCATCGAGGCGCGTCTCCGAGAGCTCCAGCTTTTCCTGCAGGCGGCGGGCAATCTCCGCCGGGGTGCGGCTGGCATTCGTGAGATAGCCGGTTTCCTGCATGGTCGCGTCGATATGGGCAATCAGGGCGTCCTGGTCACCGGTTGCGAGCATTGCCGAGACTTGCGGATCGAGGCCGGGTACCGGCGTCGGGGTTGCGAGCCGGCGCAGGAGCTGGTCGATCTGATCGGGATTGCCGAAAGCCTGGATCAGGCGCTTCTGCCAACCGGCAGGCAGGCCGAGCGCCTTGACCACCGCCTCAAAAACGGACTGGTCGCCCAGGGTGACGGCAAGCGGCTTGGTCGGCAGCAGGCGGGTGAGGATCGCGACGCTGTCTGAAATCGCGCGGGCATCCGAGGCGGCGACGGCGATGTCGCCGAGATCCTCGATGCCGGCCTGGTAGAATTCCTGCGGGCCTTCACGACGCTGGCGGAAGACTTCACCAAGATAGGCATAGCGCTTCGGCGTGCCGGTCGCGGTTTCGATGTGGCGCAGGCAGACGGGAATGGTGAATTCCGGACGCAGGCAGAGGCTTTCGCCACGCTCGTTTTCGGTCAGGAAGATGCGCCGGCGCAGGTCTTCGCCCGCCATGTCGAGGAAGGGGGCGGCCGGCTGGATCACGGGCGTGTCGACGCGAGTGGTGCCGCGCGAGACGAATTCCTGCAGGATGGTGCCGGCGAAATCGGGCATGTCGGTCAGGGGCATTTCAGCCGCCCTTCGCCCGACGGCGATCTTCCGCCTGTGCGGCCAAGATCTCCTTGACCTTGGCGACCAGGTCCGACTCGGCCACGACTTCCTGCGCCACGCGGGCCTCGCGCCATTCGGCGTTGTCGGTGATTTCGCCGGAGAGGCGCTTGCCCTCGATCAGGTCCTTGATCTGCACGACGCCTTGCGCGCGCTCGTCGCCGCCCTGGATGATGGCGATCGGGGCGCCACGGCGGTCGGCATATTTCAGCTGGTTGCCGAACTTCTTCCAATTGCCCTGGTACATTTCGGCGCGAATGCCTTCGGCCCGCAGTTGTTGCGTGAAGCGCTGGTAGCGGCCCATGCTCTCGACATCGCCATCCATGACGGTGACGAGGACCGGGCCGAGCACGTCGTCCTGACCGAGCTTGCCGAGGTTCTTCAGCGCCGTCATCAGGCGCGAGACGCCGATGGAGAAGCCCGTGGCCGGAACCGGCTGGCCCATGAAGCGCGAGACGAGGCCGTCATAACGCCCGCCGCCGCCGACCGAGCCGAAGACGACCTTTTCACCCTTTTCGTTGGTGACGTCGAAGGTGAGTTCGGCTTCGTAGACCATCCCGGTGTAGTATTCGAGGCCGCGAACGACGGAGGGGTCGATCTTGATGCGGGTCGCATCGTAGCCAGCGCCAGCGACGAGCGCGCCGATCATGTTCAACTCCTCGACGCCCTCTTCACCCTTGGAGGTTCCGGTGACAAGAGCGGCCAGTTCGGCAGCGCTTTCACCATACGACTTGATGCCGACGAAGAAGAGGACCTTAGCAATCTGCTCCTCGTTCAGCCCCGCACCCTTCGTGAAGTCGCCGGACTCGTCCTTGCGGCCTTCGCCAAGGAGAAGCTTCACGCCTTCCGGGCCGAACTTATCGAGCTTGTCGATGGCGCGCAGCACGCCCAGACGCCGCCCGGCATTCTCCTCGCCGCCAAGGCCGATCGCCTCCATGACGCCGTCGAGAACCTTGCGGTTGTTGACGCGGATCACGTAGTCGCCGCGCTTGATGCCGAGCGCTTCCAGCGTGTCAGCCATCATCATGCACATTTCGGCGTCGGACTGGACGCCCGGCGCGCCGACGGTGTCGGCATCGAACTGCATGAACTGACGGAAACGGCCCGGGCCCGGCTTCTCGTTGCGGAAGACGTAGCCGGCGCGGTAGGTGCGGAAGGGCAGCTGGATTTCCTGGAAATTCTCCGCGACATGACGGGCCATGGGGGCGGTCAGGTCATAGCGTAGCGACATCCACTGCTCGTCATCGTCCTGCAGCGAGAACACGCCTTCATTCGGGCGGTCCGAGTCTGGCAGGAACTTGCCGAGCGCATCGGTGTATTCAAAGAGCGGGGTCTCGATCGGGTCGAAGCCGTAGCGCTCATAGACCTCGCGGATCGTCTCCATCATCTGGTTGGCAGCACGGATGTCGGCAGCCTCGCGATCGACGAAGCCGCGCGGCAGGCGGGCCTTCAGCTTCTGGGGCTTCTTGTTCTTATCGCTCATGATGACAACCGGAATTTCGTTTCAAAAAGGTGCCGGTGTCTTAGAGGATCAAGGATTTGGCGGCAAGGGCGAAGGCGGGTGGGCGCGAGGCCGGATGCTGGAAAATGAGTGTGTTCGGTGGTATGTTTGCACGCGAAACCAGAGGTTGGACCGATGAACAAGCGCGTCACGCTCGAGATGCCGGAAGAAATGCACAAGCTGGTGCTGCAGTACGCGGCAGAAGCCGGGGCTGAACCCGATGCCTATCTGCTCGAAATGATCGAGGAGCAGCTAGAGGATGCTTATTTCCTGCGCCGGGCCCAGGAAGTTCTGGAAGCGCGGGCGCGTGGAGAAAGCCGGACCTATACCTGGGATGAGATGGAGCGCGAACTTGGCGTGGACGATTGAGTTCGACGACAAGGCCATCAAACAGCTTAAAAAGCTGGGCGACACTGAGGCGCAGCGCATAAGAGATTATCTACACACTCGGATCAAACCCCTCGACAATCCTCGCCAGAAAGGACGTGCGCTGCAGGGGCCGGAGTTCAATCATCTCTGGCGCTACAAGGTTGGCGACTACCGCATCATCTGCGATATCCAGGACGGCAAACTCATCGTGCTCGTGGTCGCGATCGGCCATCGCAGCTCCGTCTATCGGTAAGACATGATCCTCGAAGCCCTTAACTACGCCGCGAGCTGGCCGCTGACCTCGGCCGCGCACCGTCCGTTCATCCGCTCCTCCGTCAATCTCTGGGCGCGGGCAAACCGCTGCGCCTCGGCCTGGGTCGAGCATGAGAGCCGGACGAAGGCGGCCATTGTCGCGGCGGCTGAAGGATGCCGGCAGCGGCGGACGGTGGTGGTGCTTGGGTCCGGACTGTTGCGCGACGTGCCGGTCGCCGAGCTGTCGCGGCTGTTCGATACGGTGGTGCTCGTCGATCTCGTGCATCTCGCCAGTGTAAGAAGCTGGCTCTCGATCAAGCGGCTGAAGAATGTCCGTCTGATCGAACGGGATCTCTCGGGGCTCGATGCGCTGCTCGGAGCCAAGCCTTTCGAGCCGCTCGCGTTTCTCCGGCAGGTGCCCTATCTCGATCTCGTCGTCTCCGCCAATCTGCTGTCGCAGATCGGGATTGGCGCCGCACGACGGCTGGACGGTCATGCGGACAAGGGTCCGCTCCTTCGTCAGGTGATCGGCGCACATGTCGAGGGTCTGGCGCAGGTTTCGGCCGAGACCTGCCTAATCACGGATATCAGCTATACGGTCATCGACCGCAGCGGGGGACGTCACGAAACGGTCGATCTGATGCACGGAGCAGATCTGGGGCCTGCCCGGGCCGCGTGGGACTGGCCGGTGATCCCCTTCGGCGAGGAAAGCCGGGACTACCAGATCCTGCATCATGTGATTGCGCGGTAAATTGCACGGCCTTGCTTTCGTCCTGATCACCGCCCATCTTCCCTCCATGACATCACTCGCCCGCCTTCTGTTACTCATTGCTGCCCTTGCATATGGCGCCATGCCCATGACTGGCATGTCGGCCATGGCGATGCCGGCAGCGCATGCGATGGAGGCGAGCGGCGATCTTAGCGAACCGGTCGCTGAATCAACGGCGATGGCGGATATCGATTGTCCGCATTCGACTGCGGGACTTTCGGTTACGGATGGTGCTGATGGCGATTTCGATCATCCGTCCAAGCCGATGAAATCGGTCTGGCACTGTGCAGCCTGTCTGACGCTGCCCGCCCTGCCCTCTGTTGCCGACAGCGGCAAGCCGGCGCGCGCTGCAGAAGCGTCAGCGCTTCCCTCAAGGCTCGTGTCACAGCTGCGTGCTCCGGCAACGCCCCCTCCCCGCGCCTGATCCGATGAGACCGCGCAGCCTTTGGCTTCGCGCAATTCGATCATTGATCAGCACAGGAGATTTCAATGCTGAAGAGCTTTTTCGTTGCGGCATCGCTTGCGACCGCGCTTTCCGCGTCCGCCGTCCTTGCCCAGGACAACACCATGCATCAGGGCCACGGCATGTCCTCCATGGACCACAGCACCATGGATCACGGCGCGATGGACGATAGCCCGTCGTCCAAGGCCTTTGCCGAAGCCAATGCGAAGATGCACAAGGACATGGCCGTGCCGCTTACCGGTAATGCCGATGTCGACTTCGTGCAGGGCATGATCCCGCATCATCAGGGCGCGATCGACATGGCGAAGATCGTGCTCGAACACGGCAAGGATCCCGAAATCCGCAAGCTCGCCGAAGAGGTGATCGCTGCCCAGGAGGGTGAGATCGCCATGATGAAGGCGTGGCTGGCCAAGAACGGCCAGTAAGCTCGGCCGACACCCGAAACTGCAATGGCGCTCAAGGGCGCCATTGCTTTGCCCGAGAGACGGATTAGTCTGCCGCTCCTGATCGATAAGGAGGCGTCATGTCCAACCGCCCTGTCTCCGTGATCGGCTTTGATGCCGACGACACGCTCTGGCAGAACGAGCAGTATTACAAGCTGACCGAAAGCCATTTTCGCGGCCTGCTCTGCGAGTTTGCCGAGGGCGATCATGTGTCTGAACGCTTGCTGGAGGCCGAGAAGCGCAACCTCGCCCATTACGGCTTCGGCATCAAAGGTTTCACGCTCTCGATGATCGAGACGGCGCTGGAGATCACCGAGGGCCGGGCGCCCTCCTCCGTGATCAGCGAGATCCTGGCAATCGGGCGTGATCTCTTGAGCCACCCGGTCGAATGCCTGCCGCATGCCCGCGATGCCCTGGAGGCGCTTTCGGGCAAATATTTCCTGGTGCTGATCACGAAGGGCGATCTCTTCGACCAGGAACGCAAACTCGCGCAATCCGGGCTCGGCGACTATTTCGATGCGGTCGAGATCGTATCCGACAAGACGGCCACCACCTATCGGCGGATCTTCGGCAAACATGGCGAAGGACCGGAGCGGGCGATGATGATCGGCAATTCGCTGAAGTCCGACATCGTGCCGGCGATCGCGGCCGGCGCCTGGGGCGTGTTCGTGCCGCATGAGCTGACCTGGGTGCTGGAGCATGTCGACAAACCCGAGGAGGCGCCGCGCTTCCGCGAGATCCCGGATCTCGGGCATGTGCCTGAGCTCGTGATGAGCCTCGCCTGATCAGGGCCGCACGAGCCGGGTGCGCAATTCCTCCGTTGGCGCGCGACGGCAGCAGCCTTCGATGTGGTCGTTGACCAGTCCCATGGCCTGCATGAAGGCATAGACGGTGGTCGGGCCGACAAAGGTCCAGCCGCGCTTCTTCAGGTCCTTTGACAGGCGGATCGAGGTCGGAGAGGTCGGATTGGCCCTGAGTGTCGCATAGTCCATGCGCGGTGGGCGCTCCAAGGCGTCGGGTTCGTAACTCCAGAAGTAGCGAGAGAGCGAGCCGAATTCCGCCGTGAGGTCGATCGCGCGGCGGGCGTTGTTGATGGTCGAGACGATCTTGCCGCGGTGGCGGATGATGCCGGCGTCTGCGAGGCATCGGGCGATGTCGTCGTCACCGAAGCGCGCGACCTGATGGAAGTCGAAGCCGGCGAAGGCTGCGCGGAAGTTTTCGCGCTTCCTCAGGATCGTCAGCCAGGAGAGGCCGGACTGGAAGCCTTCGAGGCAGATCTTTTCGAAAAGCCTGACATCGTCCGTGACCGGGCGGCCCCATTCCTCGTCGTGGTAGTGGCGATAGTCTTCAAGGCTGCCATGCCAGAAGCAACGGTCGAGACCGTCCTCTCCCCGGATCAGGCCTTCCGCGATCATGTCCATGCGATTCTCCCCCTATGCGGGAACGCGTTTACCATTTGTTCACGATTTTTCCAAACCGGGCGCTAACCCTTCCGAAAGGTTTACAGCCTCGATCGCATTTTCATGAACGCCTCTTTACCAATTGGCGGGCCTCGCTCTGGCACGATCCGGTGGAATTGGTGGCATATCCTGCCGCCGCATCCGGTCCCAAGTTCATGAGTTGTCCGATGTCGAAGAAATCTCTGCTGTTGGCCGTTCTGGCCTGCCTGCCGCTTGCCCTGCCCGCCCATGCCAATGATCGCTATCAGAGCCGTCCGCCCGTGATGGTGAGCCCTGATCTGCAGGCGTCCTGGGTGCTGCAGCTGGGTGGCGTTCCCGCGCAGACGCGCAGTTCTGCGATGCCACAGCGCCAGCGCCAGGTCGTTCCGGCTGGCCGCCAGCGGGTGGTCGTGCGGCCGCAGCAGGTGCTTCGCCAGCAGCCGGTGCAGCAGCAGCGCCGGGTCGTGCAGCAGCGTCGCGTGCTCTTCCCGCAGCAGCAGCAGCAGCCGGCAGCACAACAGGTCGCGATGCGGCCGGACAAGCCGGTGCGCACCCAGATCGATCCGCAGTTCCTGCCGCAGATGGTTCAATACCAGACCGAGCAGAAGCCGGGCACGATCGTCATCGATACACGCGAGCGCTTCCTCTATCTCGTCATGGCAGACGGCATGGCCAAGCGTTATGGCGTCGGCGTCGGCAAGCCGGGCTTCGAATGGGCCGGCACGCACAAGGTCACCTCGAAGCGCGAATGGCCGGACTGGCGTCCGCCGCAGGAAATGATCGCCCGCGAGGCGGCCAAGGGCCACTTCCTGCCCGCGCATATGCCCGGCGGCCCGGAAAATCCGCTCGGTGCCCGCGCGCTCTATCTCGGCTCGACCCTTTACCGGATCCATGGGACCAACGCCCCATGGTCGATCGGCAACGGCGTTTCCTCCGGCTGCATCCGCATGCGCAACGAGGACGTCACCGATCTCTACGAGCGGGTGAAGGTCGGCACCAAGGTCATTGTGATCTGAGGCACTGCCCAGATCACATATCGTGGATTAGCCCTTGCTTTGCAAAAGGAAGAAGCTAGGCTCCAAACCCTGCAAATTCAGGGGACAGAATATGCTCAAGACGATTTCGAAGAGCGTCACCGCTGCCATTCTGGCGGTGACCTTTGCCATGCCGCTGCCGGCGTCTGCCATCAGCCTCGACCGCATCCAGACCACCAGTGACGTCAAGCTTGTTGCGCAGCAGCGCAAGGAAGTACCGGAGAAGTTCAAGCGCAAAGTCGTGCGCCTGACCACCGACGAAAAGCCGGGCACGATCATCATCGATACGAACAACAAGTTTCTCTACTATGTCGAAGGCAACAACCGCGCGACCCGCTACGGCGTGGGCGTCGGTCGTGAAGGCTTCGGCTGGTCGGGCGTGGTGAAGATCGGCCGCAAGGCGGAATGGCCCGAATGGCGCCCGCCGGCAGAGATGCGCCGCCGCGAAGCCGCCAAGGGTCATATCCTGCCCGTCGTGCAGGAAGGCGGTCCGGACAATCCGCTCGGCGCGCGCGCCATGTATCTCTACAAGGGCGGCCGCGACACGATTTTCCGCATCCATGGCACCAACCAGCCCTGGACGATCGGCCTCAACATGTCGTCCGGCTGCATCCGCATGATGAACAAGGATGTCGAGCATCTCTATGATCGCGCCGATATCGGCTCCAAGGTCATCGTCATCGGTCCGGGCAACCGCCAGGGCGACGTGTCCTTCGACGACAAGGGCGTGGATATCCTGCGCACGATCTTCGGCGGCTGAGACCAGCCTCCTTTCCGATGCATGAAAAGGCCGCGCCGATTAAGCGCGGCCTTTTTCGTGTCATGAAGCTGTTGCCTCCGCGGTGCAGTCTCCGCTGGCAACGGGGTTCGGGGCCCCGATGTCGACATGCATCGTTTTCGGGGACTTCAGTTCATGACCTATCGTTCGCTTGCACTCGCCCTCACCGGTGGGGTCTTCACACTGATTGCCGCCGCGCCGGCGACCGCTGAAATGGGTGTCTCCGTCTATGGCGGCTTTCAGACGGCGCCGCACAGCGATATCGAGGTCTCGGACGGACCGGACTTCCGCGCCGGCTGGGAAGGCAAGTCATTTCAGACACCGCCCTATTACGGTGTTCGCGGAACCTGGTGGATGACCAATCTGGGCAAGCCCAATCTCGGTCTCTCTGTCGATTTCACCCATGCCAAGGTCTATGCCAATAGCGAGACGCTAGCCTCCTCCGGCTGGTCGCATTTCGAATTCTCAGATGGCATCAATCTGCTGACGCTGAACGCGCTCTATCGCATGCCGATCGAGGGGACGAAGTTCGTGCCTTATGTCGGCGCGGGTGCCGGCATCAACGTGCCGCATGTCGAGGTGACGCGTGGCTCTGGCCGGACCTTCGAATATCAGCTTGGTGGTGCGACCGTGCAGGCGCAGGCCGGTGTGGCCTATGATTTCAACGAGAACTGGTCGGCTTTCGTCGAGTACAAGGGCAACTATTCCTGGGTCGATGTCGACATCGATTCCGGCGCGTCGCTGAAGACCAACATCCTGACGAATGCGGTGAATGTCGGGGTCAGCTACAGGTTTTGAAGCTCAACGCTTCACATCGCAGAAGATCGAGCCCTCATGGGTGATGATCGTCTCGGCGCCAGCGGTGCCGCCCATTTTCAGCTTCTCGACCTTCATCGCGTAGCGGCCCTTGAAGCGCATCTCGGTGTCGGAGCTGCGGTCGGTGATCATCGACATGGTCACCCGGTAAAGGGGTTCCCTTTGCGGGGCAAAGGCATGGATGCTGAAGCGCAGGTCTCGATCGTCGATCCAGTATTGTCTCAGCATTTCCGAAGTGATCTGGAAGCGCCGGAAGCCTGAGGGTGCTGCCTTGTCCTTGACGCCGGCCATGCCGCGGAAATGCACCAGCTTTTCCTGGTCCTTGTTGCTGAAGCCGCTCTCCAGAGACATGTCGATCACCGTGTCGGATGCGGCACAGTATATGCGCTCGATCGCCTCCGCCGGCGTCACGAACGGACAGAGGAATGCGAAAGCGACGACTAGACTCTTGTTTGCCATGAAGGCCTCCCGGGATGCCCCATCCCAGGACAGTTATTGCAGAAATCGCTTAACAATTCGCTCAGGCCGACACGCGGCGATCAAGCGCTGCGGGGCGCGGGCCGCCATAGGCCCAGTTCAACAGTTCCACCGTATGAACGACCGGAATGCCTGTGGCTGAGCCGATCTGTGTCATGCAGCCGATATTGCCGGCGGCGATGACATCAGGTTTCGTCGACTCGATGTTCTTCACCTTGCGGGCCTTGAGCCTGGCGGAAATCTCGGGCTGCATGATGTTGTAAGTGCCAGCGGAGCCACAGCAGAGATGACCTTCCGGCGGGTCCTTGACGGCAAAGCCGGCTGCCTTCAACAGCAGTTTCGGCGCCATCGTCACCTTCTGGCCGTGCTGCAGGGAGCAGGCGGAGTGATAGGCGACCGTCATGCCCTTGGTTTCTGCGATCGGCAGATCGAGGGTGGAGAGATATTCGGTGACGTCCTTCGCGAGCGCCGACACCCGCGCCGCCTTTTCGGCGTAAGCGGGGTCGAGGCGCAGCATGTGGCCGTAATCCTTGATGGTCGTGCCGCAGCCCGAGGTCGTGACGATGATCGCATCGAGGCCTCCCGCTTCGATGGCACGGGTCCAGACGTCGACATTGCGGCGGGCGCTTTCGAGCGCCTGTTCCTCACGGCCCATATGGTGGACGAGCGCGCCACAGCAGCCCTCGCCTTGGGGCACCACGACCTCGACACCGAGACGGGTCAGAAGCGAGATGGCCGCTTCGTTGATGCCGGGATCGAGGACGGGCTGGGCGCAGCCGGTGAGGATCGCGACGCGGCCCCGACGCGCAGCGGTTGCGGCATGGGTGGCGGGCTTGGCGAAGTCCGAGGCTGGCGCGACCTGGGTGGGCGCGAGCCTCAGCATGGCGGCCATCGGCTTGAGCGACTTCACCTGATCGAAGAGGCCGGCGAAGGGGCGGCCGAGGGCGGCGAGTTTGAGCGCCAGGCGGAAGCGGCCTGGATAGGGCAAGACCATGGCCAGCATGTTGCGGGTCAGCCGGTTCATCAGCGGGCGGCGATAGGTCTTTTCGATATGGGTGCGGGCATGGTCGACCAGATGCATGTAGTCGACGCCCGAGGGACAGGTCGTCGTGCAGGCAAGGCACGAGAGACAGCGGTCGATATGCGTGACGATCTGCTCGTCGGCGGCGCGGCCGTTTTCCAGCATGTCCTTGATCAGGTAGATCCGGCCGCGCGGGCTGTCGAGCTCGTTGCCGAGCGTCACATAGGTGGGACAGGTGGCGGTGCAGAAGCCGCAATGCACGCATTTGCGCAGGATGCTTTCGGCTTCCGCGACATGGGGATCAGCGAGCTGCTCGGCGGTGAAATTGGTCTGCACGCTTTTCCTCCCCCGGAGCGGCCTGCATGGCCGCTCCCACGACTTCTATTCAGATCCACCAGCTGGTGGGACGGGCAATGGGTTCGCCGGCAGACGCCTTCTGCAGGCCGATGACGCAGCGGACCACGATCCAGATGGCAACGCCGAAGATCAGGATGACGCCGACGGCCACGAGCATCAGGAAGGAGGCGATCAGCGCATAGAGCAGACCGATCCAGAAGGTGCGGATGGCGTAGGTGTAATGCGTATCGATCCAGGCCGGCCCCTTGCCGCGGTTCACATAGGCCATGATCAGCCCGACGATGCCGGTGAGGCCGACGACGAAGCTGACGAGATAAAGGACATAGACGACCTGGACATTCATGCGGCCAGGGGAAAACCAGCCCTCGCCGCCAGAGGTCGTGGGCGGCTGGTATTGCGGATCAGTCATGACAAAACTCCTTCACGTCATAAGACCGGGATTGAAGATCCCGTGTGGGTCGAGTTTTGCCCTGACTCGGGCGGAAAGCAAAGCGACGGCGGGTGCTTGCGGCTCGAAGGCCGGGATTTCGGAGCGGATCTGCGGTGCGGCTCGGAGCAGCGTGGCATGGCCGCCGCCCAGGGTGCGAATGCCATGGCGCAAGACATCGGCCTCGGGATCGGCCTCCATGCGCATCCAGACAAGGCCGCCCTGCCAATCGTAATAGGCGTCGATTCCGGCCCGGAGCCGAAGACCCGCAACCAGCTTCCAGGCTTGCGATGGCGCCATGGACAGGCGCCAGAGCGGCCGGGCCGTGCCATCGGCGTAGGGCATGACATCGCGGATTTCGGCCCAGAGCGCTTTGGTGTCGTCGGCGTCGAGACGGCTGACCGGGCCGAAGCCAGCAACGGCCGCCATGAGCTTTTCGGCACGCACCGCGACAGAGGCTTCGAGGCCCTCCAGGCGCATGACGGTGGCAGCGCCCTCGGGAAGCTTGCCGCCGATGAAGCGACCACGCACGCTTTCCGGCAGATGGGCAGCACCTGAGACCTCTACGGAGAGGGACAGGGCTGCGGCGAGCGCCTTCATCGCTTGCTCATCTTCGAGGCCTGAGATCACGATGGTCGCAGCCGTCTTCGGCACGGGCAGGACCTTGAAAGTAACTTCGGTGAGGAAGCCGAGCGTGCCATGCGAGCCGGCGAGCAGCTTGACGAGGTCGAGGCCCGTGACGTTCTTCATCACCTTGCCGCCGGCCTTCACCACCTCGCCTGCGCCGTTGACGAAGCGGACGCCGAGCAGATGGTCACGGGCAGCACCTGCCGTGAAACGGCGCGGGCCAGAACTGTTGACGGCAAAGAGGCCGCCGATGGTGGGTGTGCCCGACGTGCCCATGGCGCCGCGATGGTCCATCGGTTCGAAGGCCATGGCTTGCCCGTTTTCGGCAAGGGCTGCCTCGATCTCGGCCACGGGCGTTCCGGCGCGGGCGGTGATGACCATTTCGGCGGGATTGTATTCGACAATGCCAGACAAGGCTGCGGAGGACAGCACTGCCTCTGCGGCAACCGGGTTGCCGAAGCCCGCACGGGTGCCACCGCCACGGATTTGGAGCGGGGTTTTGCGGGCGGCGTGCTCGCAGATGAGGTCGGCAGCTTCCGTTTCGGTGGTGGGGGTCAGCATGCTTGGCATCATCCCCTGCCCTCCAGCGGAAACACCTTCGACGGATTGAGGATCCAGTCCGCATCGAAGGCGGAGCGCACGGCCATCTGCTGATCGAGATCAACCTGGGTGAACTGGTGCAGCATGAGGTCTCGCTTCTCGATGCCGACGCCGTGTTCGCCGGTGAGGCAACCGCCGGCATCGACGCAGAGCTTGAGGATCTCCATACCTGCGGCTTCCGCTTTCGCGGCATCTTCCGGGTCGTTGATGTTGTAGAGGATCAGCGGGTGCATGTTGCCGTCGCCGGCGTGGAAGACATTGGCGACGCGCAGGCCGTAGCGGTCGATGATCTCGGAGGTCTTGCGCAAGACGTAAGCGAGTTGGCTGAGCGGCACTGTGCCGTCCATGCAGATGTAATCGGCGATGCGGCCGGTGGCGCCGAAGGCGGATTTGCGGCCTTTCCAGATGAGGGCGGCCTCGTTGGCCGACTGGCTTTCGCGCACCGTCTTCACGCCATGGCGCTTGGCGATCTCGACGATGGCGGCCAGCATCGCGTCCATCTCGGCCTCGGAGCCCTCGACTTCGACGATCAGCAGAGCCTCCACGTCGAGCGGATAACCGGCCTTGGCGAAGGCTTCGCAGATCTCGATCGCGGGCTTGTCCATGAACTCGATGGCGACGGGAATGATGCCGGCGCCGATGACATCGGCGACGCAGGAACCGGCTTCCTCCGCGCTATCAAAGCCGAAGAGCACCGGGCGCGCACCCTCGGGCTTCGCCAGAAGGCGCACGGTTGCTTCGGTGACGATCCCCAGTTGGCCCTCCGAGCCACAGACGAGGCCGAGCAGGTCGTATCCCTCGGCGTCCAGATGCTTGCCGCCGAGATCGACGACAGTGCCGTCGACGAGAACCATTTTCACGCCGAGCAGGTTGTTGGTGGTGACACCGTATTTCAGACAGTGGGCGCCGCCGGAGTTCATGGCGATATTGCCGCCGATGGTGCAGGCAAGCTGCGAGCTCGGGTCGGGGGCGTAGAAATAGCCGTCGCCACCGACGGCATCCGAGATGGCGAGGTTGGTGACTCCGGCCTGGACCGTGGCGCAGCGATTGGCGTAGTCGACCTCGATGATGCGGGTCATGGCGGAGAGGCCGAGCACGACGGCATCTTCCTGCGGGATCGCGCCACCCGACAGCGAGGTGCCGGCGCCACGCGGCACGACAGGGATGCCGTAGCGATGACAGTATTTCATGACGGCCGCGACCTGGGCTGTCGTCTCGGGCAGGACGACGGCAAGCGGGCGGCGGCGATAGGCGATGAAGCCATCAGTCTCGAAGGGCACGAGCGCGTTTCGCTCTTCGACGAGGCGGCCTGCTGGCACCAGCTCCTTCAAGTCGGCGAGGATCTCCGCACGACGCGAGAGAACCTCTGGTCGCGGCGGCAAAAAGGCGATGGCCTCGCTCATGTCGGTCTCCTCCCTGATTGCCCGCGATCCTAGCCGCATCGAGGCCAGCGCTCAACTGGTCAAATTTTCTTACCAATAGGACTTTCGCAGGGCAAATGCTATGCACTTATGACCAAATCGGAAAAAGTAGCACGCACTCATGACCAATCTCGGTGATCTTGAAGTCTTCGTCCGGGTGATCGCGGCCGGCAGCATGTCGACGGCGGCGCGCGACCTCGGCCTTTCGCCCGCCGTTGTCTCCAAGCGCATCAAGCGGCTGGAGGACAAGCTCGGCACCCGGCTTCTGCAGCGCACGACGCGGCAGATCTCGCTGACGGAAGCCGGCCAGGGATTTCACGAGCGGGTGCTGACCGTGTTGGGCGGGCTGGAAGAGGCCGAAGCCTTCGCGTCAGGACGCTCTTCGGAGGTCAATGGGACGCTGAAGATCTCGGCATCGACCTCCTTCGGCCGCATGCATGTGGCGCCACACTTAAAACCCTTCATGGAGGCTCATCCGGATCTCGCGATCCATCTGGTGCTTTCGGACGAGTTCACCGACATCGTCGGCGGCGGCTTCGATCTGGCGATCCGCATCGCGGAGCTGAACGATTCCTCGCTGGTCGCACGCAGGCTCGCCCCCGTACGCCGCGTGCTGTGTGCGGCGCCAAGTTATCTTTCCGAATACGGAACGCCTGAAACCCTCGACGACCTGAAGAAGCATCGCTGCCTGCCGGCCCACAATCACGAATCCTGGCGCCTGGAAGGGCCCAACGGACCCGCGGCGCTAAGGCCCGAGGGCATGCTGATCACCAATTCCAGCGAGGTGCTCCGCGAAGCCGTGATCGCCGGCCTCGGGATCGCGCTGCGCTCCACCTGGGATGTTGGGGCGGAGCTGAAGAGCGGCAAGCTCGTGCAGGTGCTGCCGCAGTATGAAAGCTCGCGCAACGTGGCACTGTCGGCCGTCTATCCGAGCCGACAGTTTTTGCCGGCCAAGGTGCGGCTGTTCATCGACTATCTGGCGGAGCTTTATGGACCCGTGGCCTATTGGGAGCGATGACGGATTGCGCGGCAGCGAACTTCGAGGACTATAAGCACTATGGCCCGGATCGATACCACTGTCACACGCAGCTATCGGCAATCACCCGGGAAGACGGGTTTGCTGCTGCTTGCCGCAGCCGTCTTCGTCGCCGGCGGTCTTTTCGGCGCAGTTAATCTCGATCCCCTGCAAGACGGCCGCGCCTACGTCGCCTATCTGACGCTCGCCTTCTTCGGCCCCTGCGCCCTCGTGCTGACGTACCGGATTTTTACTCTTCGTGGTGATGTGCTGGTCATCTCGCCAGAAGGCCTTCTAGACCGGCGACTTTCCGAACGAACAATCCCATGGACTTCGATCTGGGACATATCCATCTTCGCCTATCAGGGGCAGCGGGTGATATTCCTCCGCGTCGATCCGGATGTGGAGCCGCTCCTCGGCCTGAACTGGCTCGCACGGCTCAATCGCCGCGCCAATTCTGCCATCGGGCTGAATGGATTGGCCGTGGCGGCCGTCGACTTGAACGTTCGATTCGAAGAGTTGCTGGCCGTAACGCGCGCCTATGCGGCCGCGGCCGCCGAGCAGCAGGCCTGAGCCTCGTCAGGCGCTCGGCAACCCACCCGGCACCGAACTCCAGAAGCCATACTTCTTCGAATGATTGCGCCGTAGCTCCGCGAGGAAGGCGGCATGTGTCGAGAGGCCGTGGCCTTCGGGCAGGTTCGGCATGAGGCGGGCCAGTTCGCCGACATAGCGGCCAGCATGGGGATAGGCCATGCCGATGCCACGCCGCAGGATATCTTCGACGAGCACACGGTAGAGCACCACGGCGGCCAGCGGCTCTTTGGCAGACAGCGCTTCTGCTGCGGGGGCGAGGTCGTCGTAGTGGCGACCTTCCCAGTCGTGTTGATGGCGCAGCACATGGGCGGCGGCGAGATCGAGGCGCGGCCAGGCGAGAAAGAAGTCGAGGCCGAGATAGATGTCCTCGTGCTCCTTCGCCAGAGCCAAGGCACGGTCGAGTTCGTCGAATTCGGCGAAATCGTCGAGCTTCGACAGGTAGAGCTTGAGGACGGCTGGATCGAGGGTTTCGCCGAATTCCCGCCAGCGCAGTTCCTGCGCGTCTTCGCGGCGCTTCAGCTTGTCCAGGATCTCGGCTTCCAGCAGGCGGCGTTCATGGGCGCCGTAATCCGGACCGACGGAGGCGAGCACGCCATTGACCGGGATGAGGCGCACACCGCGGGGGCGCTCGCGCACCCATTCCAGCGCATCTTCGAAGCGGCCAGCCTGATGCAGCATGTCGGCGACGGCCAGCGTGTCGCGGCGGTTGTCGGGCTTCTGGCGTTCGAGCGCCAGGAAGTCGTCGATGTCACCCTGATGAAGAGCGAGCGACTGCAGCAGATCGAGCGCGCCGAGCTTCAGGGGTTCGGATGGCAGGAGCGCGCCCAGCACCTTTCGCCAGGCAGAGGCTGCCGGTGCCGAGACGACGCCCGTGAGTGCACGCAGAAAACCGGTGTGCTCGCCGTAGCGATCCCGCAGCCGCAGGCGTTCCAGATGCGGCACCAGCAGAGCCTGCTCCTCGGCACCAACGGTCCTGATCAGCTCAAGCGTGGCCACTTCCGTATCTTCGAAGACCTTCCAGAGACGGGCATTGTCGGTCGCGAGACGGGCGGAGACGGGGAAGCGCAGGCCAAGGAAACGAACAATACGCTCGGCTGCGGCCTGGGGATCGGCCGCCCCGAGTTCGGAGAGAATGTTGCGGGCAAGGGCTGCGAATTCACCGGCGAGATCGCGGGCGCGTGCCCTGTTGATGCGGGTCGTCGACTGGTCGATCGCATCGAGGCGCTTGTCGATCAGGCGCGCCATCTCGTCCGGACCGGTTTCGCCGGCCAGCGCCGTCTGGAGCCTTGCCTTCAGCGCCTTGTTGGCGGCGGACTCCTCCAGGAGAATATCGACCAATTTCTCGAGCCCAAGGCCTGTTAGCCCCTTCTTGTCGAGTTTCGCCTTGGTCTGCTTCGCCATTCTGCCTGCCATCCATTTCCGCGTGCCTTATATCGAACGGACGGCAAGGCTCGGCAAGGACAAAAGACGCGGCAGCGGTGCGCCGCATCGAGGTCCGGTTGAATTGGTACTGCTTTATGGTATCATTTCCTGATGAAGAAGAAGCATCGCGCCACACTGGAGCAGATCTTCGCCCGGCCGGTCAGCGGCACCATCCGCTGGCAGGACATCGAGGCGCTATTCGTCGCGCTTGGCGCCGAGATCAGCGAACGCGAAGGGTCTCGAATCGGGGTCTTCCTGTTCGGGCAGATCAGGGTCTTTCACCGACCGCACCCGACGCCGGAGACGGACAAGGGTGCGGTGGCCAGTATCCGGAAGTGGCTGGAAGAAAATGGAATTTCGCCATGAACAATGTGATTGAAATCGATGGCCACAAGGCCGTTGTGTCGCTCGACCCGGATCTCGGCCTGCTGCGCGGCGAATTCCTGGGCCTTAATGGCGGGGCCGACTTCTACGGCGAGAGCATCGAGGCACTTCGCAAGGAAGGTGCGATCTCGCTCGCCGTGTTTCTGGACATGTGCGCCGAGAAGGGTGTCGCGCCCTACCGGGAATTCTCCGGCAAGTTCAATCTGCGGCTCGATCCAAAGCTGCACGAGGCAGCCGTGATTGCCGCTCGCGCCGAAGACAAGAGCCTGAATGAGTGGATCACGGACGTCATTGCGGAGGCGGCCGAGCGCTGATCAGCCTTCCCGATCATGACTGCGGCGGATCCGTCTGACGATCCACCAGACGCCGAGGACGGCGAGCGGCACCGAGAGGCCGGTGATGATCGCGGGATCGAACGGCAGGGTGTCGTGCGGGATGGCTTTGACGGCATAACCGACGAGGCCGACGACATAATAGGAGATGGCGGCGACCGAGAGGCCTTCGACCGTCTGCTGCAGACGAAGCTGCATTTCGGCGCGGCTGTTCATGGCGGTCAAAAGGTCGGAATTCTGCCGCTCCAGCTCGACGTCGATCCAGGAGCGAACCAGCGCTGTGGCGCGCGAAAGCTTGCGCGAGAGGTTGGCCTGACGTTCCTCGACCGACTGGCAGGTGCGCATGGCGGGCGCGAGGCGCCGCTCGAGGAAGGCGCCGAGCGTCTCGTAGCCAGGCACCGGTGTTTCATCGAGCGTCTTGATGCGCTCGCGCACGATGCCGTCATAGGCGCGGCTGGCCCCAAACCGATAGAGGCTCAAGGCGGCATTGGCTTCAAGCTCGGCAGCCAGGCGCGTGAGTTCCGAGAGCATCTCGTCGGACTCGTCGCGGGCATGGGCCTTCATGCGTTGGGTAACAGCCGTCAGGCCGTCTTCGATGCGGCGGATCTCTGGTGACAGTGTCTGGGCAAGCGGCAGACCGAGCATGGCCGTTGTACGGTAGGTTTCGATGTCGAGCAGGCGCTGGACGACGGCGCCGCGACCGGCCTCGGTCATGCCGCGATCAATGACGAGGATCTGGGTCAGGCCGTGGCCATCCTGGCGGAAGTCGGTGAGGACGGCGGCCTGACCGTTCTTGAGTTCGCTATAGCAGAGGCTTGCCGGATCGAAGGCGGCGCGGGCATCGGCGATTTCAGGACCATCGGGGCGCAGTTCGAGGCGGATCCCCGAAATCAGCGGGCCAGGGGCGATGAAGCCGTCGCCGAAGGGATGGATCGGCACCTCGCCGCCGAAGCTTTCCGGCAGCGGCCCATCCCAGAACCAAGTGGAGAATTCGGTGTGGCGCTCCCAGCGCAGGGTGCCCTGCCCCCAGGCGAGCGAATGATAACGTCCATTTTTTTCCGGCGGCGCAACCCCGCGTGCACGCGACAGTTCGGAAATGGCTGCGTGATGCACGGCCGATCCGCCATCCATCATGAAGGCGAGCTGGAAGATGACCCGGCCGGATTTTACCAGCGCATAGGGCCGCGCGTGGATTTCTCCGAGCGCCAGTGCGCGCTCCGGTGCCATCGGAAATGCGAAATCACCCTTTGCCACGCCGACCGTCTCCCTTGCCCTGCCTCAAGCTAGCAGCGACCGGGGAGAACCGCAAAGGCGCATTCGTCACAGTGCGGCAGGACCGGGTGTCGCACATTGCAGCTGATGCAACTGGGCAAATTATTTGACCAATTCTGGCCCTGCTTGTTAAGTGGCACCATGGAGGCCGCGATGAGCGAGAGCGACGACAGACTGTTTTCAGGGGTAAGCCACAGCCGCACGGCCGACGAGGTGGTGCAGCAGATCGAGCTTCTGATCCTCGACGGGGTGTTGCGCGACGGCGACCGGCTGCCGGGCGAACGCGAACTTGCGCAATCTCTGGAAGTCTCGCGGCCGATCCTGCGCGATGCGTTGAAGGAGCTGGAGAACCGGGGGCTGCTGGTCAGCCATCATGGCGGCGGCACCTTCGTCGCCGATATCATCGGCCAGGTCTTTTCCAAGCCGATCATCGATCTCATCTCCCGGCACGCGCGGGCGACGCGGGATTATCTCGAATATCGCCGCGAGCTGGAGGGGCTGACGGCCGAACTTGCGGCGCAGCGCGCAACAGAGACCGACAAGGCGCTGCTGACGCGGATCATCGACGACATGCGGCGCGCCCATGAGGATCTGGACCCCGAAGCCGAACTCGCGGCAGATGTGGACTTCCACAATGCGGTCGGCGAAGCGGCCCACAACATCATCCTCCTGCACACGATGCGCGCCTGCTACAGGCTTTTGTCGGAAGGCATCTTCTTCAACCGCAAGGCCGTCTTCTCGCTACCCAATGCGCGCGAACGGCTGCTGGAACAGCATGTGGCCATCCATGATGCGATCCTTTCCGGCGATCCGAAAATGGCCAAGGCTTCGGCCGAGGCGCATATCGACTTCGTCATGCGCTCCGCCGACGAAAGCGCGCGCGCCGATGAATGGGGCCGCGTGGCCAAGCTCCGGCTGATCCAGCGGGACGGCGGGCGGGCGACCCGGACGGGCGCAAATTCCCGGACTGACGGGAAAACTTAAGCCCGCATTCACGCCATCCTCGCAACCGGCCAAGCGGTTGGAATCGCGAGGGGATGGCGCGACTACATCGTTTGCTAGCCACAGCCCGTTTGCGACAAATTCCGCTGTTCGCGAAATTTTCATCTCACATTCGAAACATTTATATCCTTATCGCGTTATCATTCCCACTTGTTTCGAACGAAATTTTCAAGAGTGGGGATTATGGCATTACCAACGCCGCATGAGACGCCGCGCATTGCGCTCGTTTCCACGCATGGCTACGTGGCTGCACAGCCGCCTCTCGGGGCCGCCGATACCGGCGGCCAGGTTGTTTACGTTATTGAACTCGCGAAGAAACTCGCCCAGCTTGGGCACAAGGTCGACATCTTTACCCGCCGCTTCGAGGATCAACCAGAGATTGACGAGGTGGACGAAAACGTCCGCGTCGTGCGCATTCCCTGTGGCGGGCGCGACTTCATTCCAAAGGAATATCTGCAACGGCATCTCAATGAGTGGAACGAGACGGCGCTGCGCTGGATCAAGCGTGAAGGCCTGAGCTACCTCTTCATCAACAGCCACTACTGGGATGCGGGCGTTGCGGGCCAGCGGCTTTCGGAGGCGCTTCGCGTGCCGCATATCCATACGCCCCATTCGCTGGGCATGTGGAAGAAGCGGCAGATGGAAACGGACTATCCGGAGCAGGCGGACAAGTTCGAGCAGGAATTCAACTTCAAGGAACGCATCCAGCACGAGCTGATCGTCTATCGCAGCTGCCAGCTGGTGATTGCGACGACGCCGATCCAGCTGGACATGCTGACCGAGGATTACGGGCTGCCGCGCAATCGCGTGCACATGATCCCGCCCGGTTATGACGACAACCGCTTTTATCCGGTGTCAGAATCCTCCCGCCGGATGGTGCGCCAGCGCTTCGGCTTCGAGGGCACAACCGTGCTCGCGCTCGGCCGGCTCGCGACCAACAAGGGCTATGATCTGCTGATCGACGGATTTTCCGTGCTGGCCGACCGCGTGCCGGAGGCGCGGCTGAGGCTGGCGCTTGGTGGCGAAAACCTGGATGCCCAGGAAGAGACGATCCTAGCCCAGCTCAAGCAGCAGGTCGCTGATCTCGGCTTGACGGATAAGGTCGAGTTTACCGGCTTCATTCCCGATGAAGACCTGCCGGATATGTATCGGGCGGCCGACCTCTTCGTACTGTCCAGTCGTTACGAGCCCTTTGGCATGACGGCCATTGAGGCGATGGCGAGTGGAACGCCGACGATCGTGACAATCCATGGCGGCTTGTTCCGGGCCGTCAGTTACGGTCGCCATGCGCTGTTTGCGGATCCCTTTGACAAATATGATCTTGGCATCACCATGATGAAGCCGCTCAAGCATCCGCGGCTCTACGGACGGCTGTCGCGCATGGGTGCTCACAAGGCGCGTAGCCTGTTCACCTGGACCGGAATTGCCCAGCAGCTTGTCGCTCTTGTGGAAGGCCGCCCGGTGGCGCAAGCTCTCGAAGAAAGCGACTGGGCAGAACCATGGAACGACGGGGATTGAAACCGATACGCCTCTTCTCCTCCGATCTCGACGGGACGCTTGCGGGTGACCGCGACGCGTCGCTTGAGTTTGCGCGATTGTGGGAGGCTTTGCCCGAGGCGGCGCGCCCGCTCCTCGTCTACAACAGCGGCCGTCTGATCGAGGATATCATCGAGTTTACGGCGGAAGAGGGATTGCCGGCAGCGGACTTTCTCATCGGCGGCGTTGGCACCATGGTGCATTCAAGCGCGCATCCGCACCTCACGATGGAATATCAGAGCCTGATCGGGGAAGGCTTTGACGTCGACCTCCTCGAGGCCGAGCTCGTGATGATGGAAAGGCTGAAGCGGCAGCCGGCGCCATACCAGCATGACTACAAGTCGAGCTGGTATCTGCATGACGCGACATCGGAGGAAATCTCGGAACTGGAGCAATTGCTCGTCCGTTCTGGACATCGCGCACGCATCATCTATTCGAGTGCGCGGGATCTGGATGTGCTGCCTGATATCGCCGACAAGGGACAGGCGCTTGCCTGGCTGTGCCAGCGGCTCGATATCGGCCTCGACGAAGTGGTCGTTGCAGGGGACACCGGCAATGACCGGGCCATGTTCGAGCTGGACTCAGTGCGCGGGATCCTGCCCGGCAATGCGCTGCCGGAACTCGCCAGCCTCGCACAGGCAAGGGCCGGCATGGTCGCAACACAGGGGAATGCTGCCTGGGGCGTGATCGAAGGATTGAGCCTGTTTGGCGTGTTTGCGTCGTCTGATGCGGCTTGAATGTCGGAAAAAGCGACTTTTGGGCACAGAATGTCGCATTGTAATGAACGCATCGCGCGCGCACCTGATAGGCAAGCAATAACCATCGCGTGAGAAGTGCCGTGAGGCGGCAACATCAGGCATATTATGACAGCATTTTGGCGTATTCTAATCAACGAATCGAGGTGACAACTCCTTGGGTATCATTGGCCGCATCACATCCGACCTCAAGCTCATGCTGCAGCGTCCGCCGCGGCAGCAATTTGCTGCGATCTGCCATCGCACCAAGAAGAAGACGGGCGATCTGGAGGTTCTGCTGATCACGAGCCGGGATACGGGCCGTTGGGTCATTCCGAAGGGTTGGCACATGCCGGGCAAGCAGCCGCATGCGATTGCCGAGCGGGAGGCTTTCGAGGAGGCCGGCATCAAGGGCAAGGCGTCGCTGGAGCCGATCGGCTATTACACCTACATGAAAAAGATGCGCGGCGGGCACAAGGTGCCGACGCGGGTGCAGGTCCATGCACTCGAAGTAAAAAACCTGATGAAGGAATTTCCGGAAAAGGGAACGCGCCGTCTCGAATGGGTCAGCTGCGAGGAAGCCGCCTCTCGTGTCGACGAGCCGGAGTTGAAATCGCTGTTCGCAGACTTTGCCAAAATGGCCCTCCCTGCCGCACCAGCGATGAAAAAGGCTGTAGGACAAGCCTAAAAAGCACTGTCACAAAACTGTCATATTGCGAGCCGGCGCCTTTGCCGCTAGGGGCTTCTGCAATTCGATGAATTCGTCACACGTGGCCTGTTGCCCACGGACCAGGCTTCATCATCACCCGTTAGACTGCAGACTGAGGATCCGGACAGGGCCTCTGCCGGAGACACACAGCATGGGCAAAACCAAGCCGAAACTCGTCAAGCCAACCCTCGACAAGGATCTCGACAAGATCGCTCATGTCGAGGAAGCGGCACATCACGTCTCGCGTGGCTTTGCGCCGCTCGGCATCGCGCTGATCTTCCTGGTCCTTGCAACCGTGCTTGCAGGCGCAGCCGTCATGGATCGGCCGGGGGCTACCGTCATCATCGCGGCAGCGGCGATCGGCGCCTATATGGCGATGAATATCGGCGCAAACGACGTGACCAACAATGTCGGTCCGGCCGTCGGTTCGCGCGCCATGACCATGGGCGTGGCTCTTGCGATCGCCGTCGTATTCGAAACTGCCGGAGCGATGATCGCCGGTGGCGACGTCGTGTCCACGATCTCGCGTGGCATTGTCGATCCGGGCAAGATGGCAGATGCCGATACCTTCATCTGGGCCATGATGGCCTCGCTCCTGTCCTCGGCGCTCTGGGTCAACCTTGCGACCTGGATCGGGGCGCCCGTGTCGACGACACATGCCGTTGTCGGTGGTGTTCTGGGTGCCGGCATTGCTGCCGCCGGCATGTCGGCAGTGGATTGGGGTGTCATGGGCGGCATCGCTGCGAGCTGGATCATCTCGCCCGTGCTCGGCGGCATCATCGCGGCGCTGTTCCTTGCCTTCATCAAGGAATTCATCATCTACCGCGAGGAGAAAATCGCCGCAGCTCAGCGCTGGGTGCCCGTGCTGATCGGCATCATGACCGGCTCCTTCATCGCCTATCTCGCGCTCAAGGGGCTGAACAAGCTCATCGCCATCAGCCTCATGCAGGCCTGCCTGATCGGCCTTGCCTTCGGCATCCTATCCTGGTGGCTGAGCGTTCCCCTGATCCGCCGTCAATCGCGCGGGCTCGACAATCGCAATCAGTCGCTGCGCAAGCTCTTCCAGCTGCCGCTCATTTTTGCAGCCGCCCTCCTCTCCTTTGCCCATGGCGCAAATGACGTCGCGAACGCGATCGGGCCGCTCTCGGCCATCGTGCATGCAGCGCAGGACCATGAGATCTCGGGCGAGGTTGCCGTGCCGCTCTGGGTGATGGTGATCGGTGCTGCCGGCATTTCGCTCGGCCTGCTGCTCTTCGGTCCGCGCCTCATCCGCCTCGTCGGCGAGCAGATCACCAAGCTCAACCCGATGCGCGCCTTCTGCGTGTCGCTCTCGGCCGCCATCACCGTCATCGTTGCTTCGGCACTCGGCCTGCCGGTGAGCTCGACGCATATCGCTGTGGGTGCTGTCTTCGGCGTCGGCTTCTTCCGTGAATGGTACACGCGCAATTCGAAGCGGCGCATGGCCTATATGCGCAACAAGGCGGAACGCTTCGAGATCGAGCCGAAGCCGGAACGCAATCCGGAAGAGATCCGCCGTCGCTATCTCGTGCGTCGTTCGCATTTCATGACGATCGTCGCGGCGTGGATCATCACCGTTCCTGCCTCTGCCGGCCTTGCAGCCGTCCTGTATTGGGTTATGTCTCACCTCGTCATTTGATCCCGGAGACGAGACTTCCATGCGTGCCAACTACCGGATGCAGCGGCTCTATGTGACCGCCGATCTCACTGAAACCCAGGCCTTCGAGGCGACGGCGGAGCAGTTCAACTACCTCGCCAATGTCTTGCGGTTCGAGGACGGGGCCGAACTTCTCGTCTTCAACGGGCGGCATGGTGAGTGGCGGGCGAGCGTGCATTTTCCATCGCGCAAGAAGATCCTGCTCACTCCGGTGGAAGAAACGCGTCCGCAGCCTGACGATTGCGACCTGCATTTCCTCTTTGCGCCGCTGAAGGTGGGCCGGATGGATTATCTGGTGCAGAAGGCTGTCGAAATGGGTGCGGGGCTGCTGCAGCCGGTCATGACCCAGCATGTGCAGGGCAGGATCGGCAGCGTCGAGCGTTTGCAGGCGAACGCCGTGGAGGCGGCCGAGCAATGCGGCATTCTCGCCATTCCCAGGGTCGTCGAGCCGGTGAAACTGCGCGACCTGCTCGAGCGCTGGCCGGCGGATCGCCGGATCATCTACTGCGACGAGGACAGCGCGACGCAAAATCCCCTTCCCGCTCTCTCCCGCATCGAGGAGAAATCGCTGGCGCTGCTGGTCGGGCCGGAGGGTGGTTTCTCGGAAGACGAGCGGGTTCTACTGCGCTCCCTGCCCTTTGTCACGGCCATTCCGCTCGGCCCCCGGATCCTGCGCGCCGATACGGCCGCGGTTGCCGCGATGGCCGTCGTACAAGCAGCCATCGGTGACTGGCGCTAGCCGTCTGCAGCGCCATTCCACGTTCCGGATTTTTGAGCGGTGCTTGAGAGAATTTCACTTGCGCGGCACATAAATCCGGTTCAATCAGCCTCTATGATGGGCCTTCTCGTGCCCTCCTGCGACGCCCAGCAAGGTAGCTTTCATGGCCCGTGACACGACCGACCAGACCCCTCTCGGCACCCTCGATGACATGGCGGCCTATATGGACGCAGGGTCGAAGCCGAAGGAGCAGTTCCGGATCGGCACCGAGCACGAGAAGTTCGCCTTCTTCCGGGCCGACAACAGCCCGGTCCCCTATCATGGGGACGCCAGCATCTCGGCGCTGCTGACGGGCATGCAGTCCAAGCTCGGCTGGGAGCCGATCATGGATGGCGAGAACATCATCGGCCTTGGCGAACAGCATGGCATGGGCGCGATCTCGATCGAGCCGGGCGGCCAGTTCGAACTGTCCGGCGCGCCCGTGGAAACGCTGCATCAGACCTGCAAGGAATCGAACCAGCATCTCGCGGTCCTGCGCGATGTGGCCGAACCCATGGGCATCCGTTTCCTCGGCATTGGCGGCAGCCCGAAATGGACGCTGTCCGAGACGCCGCGCATGCCGAAGTCGCGCTACGACATCATGACCCGCTACATGCCGAAGGTCGGCAGCCAGGGTCTCGACATGATGTACCGGACCTGCACGATCCAGGTGAACCTCGACTTCTCATCCGAAGCCGACATGCGTCAGAAGATGCGGGTGTCGATGAAGCTGCAGTCGCTGGCGACCGCGCTTTTCGCCTCCTCGCCGTTCACCGAAGGCAAGCCCAACGGGCTTCTCTCCTGGCGCGGCGACATCTGGCGCGATACCGACAACCGCCGCGCTGGCGTTTTGCCCTTCACCTTCTCGAAGGACTTCTGTTTCGGCGACTACGTCGCCTGGGCGATCGATGCGCCGATGTATTTCATCGTCCGTGACGGGCGCTATCACGACTGCACCCACATCACCTTCCGCCAGTTCATGGACGGCGCGCTGAAGGGCGAGATCGCCGAGTGGGAACCGCAGCAGGGCGACTGGACGAACCACCTCTCCACCCTCTTCCCCGACGTGCGGCTGAAGCGTTTCCTCGAAATGCGTGGCGCCGACGGTGGCCCCTGGCGGCGGATTTGCGCGCTGCCGGCGCTCTGGGTCGGCCTGCTCTATGATGAAACCGCGCTTGCTGCGGCTGACGATCTCACGGCAGACTGGACGGTCGAAGATGTCATCGCGATGCGCGACGCAGTTCCGGCTCAGGGGCTGAAGGCCTCGGTTGCCGGACGTCCGCTGATGGACGTGGCGCGCGACGTCGTCGAGATGTCACGCTCCGGCCTGAAGGCTCGGGCCCGCGTGAATTCCGAGGGACAGGACGAGAGCGTTTTCCTCAACACGCTGGACGAGGTGCTCGCCAAGCGCACCACCTTGGCCGACGACATGCTGGCGCTTTATCACGGCCGCTGGAACGGCTCCGTGGAACCCGTCTTCGAGGAATATCAGTACTGAGGCGCCCGTAGCCCCCTCGCCTCGCCATTTCAGCAAGGTGGCAAAAAGCGGTTTGCCTGGAGGCCTTTCCGGATATAGTGCTGAATCATCTGCACGCATCCGGGGAGATTTGCTATGCTGCCACTGTTCGACATGATGCTGCAGGCACAAAATGGCATGGCGATGGACGCCATGGCCAAGCAATATGGCTTGGCGCATGAACAGGCGGCCAAGGCCGTTGCGGCGCTGATGCCGGCCTTTGCCTCGGGCTTCAAGCGCAACACCACCAATCCTTACGATTTCTCGGCCCTCGTCCAGGCGATGACTTCCGGGAACTATGCCAAGTATTTCGAGGATATGAGCTCGGCCTTCACCCCGCAGGGCATCGCCGACGGCAATCAGGTTCTCCAGCAGCTCTTCGGTTCGAAGGAAGTCTCGCGCGCCGTGGCAGCACAGGCGGCGCAGCTGACCGGTATCGGACAGGACATTCTCAAGCAGATGATGCCGGCCATGGCCGACACGCTGATGGGCGGGCTTTTCAAGCAGACGACGGGGCAGTTCCCAGGTGCCAACGCATTCGCCGGGACGCCGATGGCAGCGATGATGCAGCAATGGCTGGAAAGCACCGGCCTGCAGCCGAAGCCACAGCCCCAACAGGCGGCCATGGCAGCCGCGATGTTCGACAACCCGTTCATGCGCGCCTTCCAGGAGATGATGGGCGGGCAAAAGAAGCCGGAACCGCAGGCTGCCGCAAACCCCTTCCTCGACAACCCCTTCACCAAGGCCTTCCAGGACATGGCGACGGCGTACACCGCGCAGATGACCGGGCAACCTGCCGAAGCGCCCAAGGCCTCGCCGGAGCCTGCAAAGACGCCGGAAAAGGAAGCGCAGGAAGGCTTTGCCGCGATGATGAACACCATGTTCGACAGCGGGCTTGAAGTCCAGAAGAGCTACCAGAAGAGCATGGAACAGATCTTCGACACCTATCTCACCGCGTCGCGGAAGGACGAGACGGCAGCGCCACAGCCGAAGGGCTGACGCGCGCCTCCACTTTTCCCATTCTCAAACGAAAACGGCGCGGTCTCCCGCGCCGTTTCGCATTTCAAAGCTCGTTTGACCTCAGAATTCTTCCCATTCGCCATCGGACTTGTTGTCCTTGGCCTGGTTCAGCTTGGCACCGAGACCGATGGAAATCTTGTCCATCAAGGAGCGGGCCGGAGACGCGACGGCGCGGTTGCCGGCTTCAGCCGGGGCTACCTTGGGCTTGAGGAAAGACCGGGAGGCCGGTTTGGCCGCGTTGGCCGCGTTGGCCGCAGGCTGCGGTGGTGTCGGCTGGGCCGGACGGCCGAAGCTCGTGTCGCGTTGATCGGCGAAACGGTTCTGGATGGTGGAGGCATTGGCCTCAAGGGTGAACTGACCGACGAGGCCCGAGAGCATTTCGGCGTCGCGCGTCAGACCGGACATTTCGGCATTCGTCTGTTCAGCCGCCCGCGCGTTCTGCTGGGTAACGTTCTCCATGCGCGCCACGGCGTCATTGATCTCGTTCAAGCTCGCCGACTGCTGCTTGGAGGTCGAGGCGATCGAATGGATGTGGTCGCCAATCTGCACGACCTGACCGGCGATCGACGAGAGCACGGTTCCGGTTTCACGCACGAGGCCGACGCCACTTGCGACTTCCTCGCCGGACTTGGTGATCAGGCTCTTGATGTCCTTGGCCGCGGTTGCGGATCGCTGGGCAAGCTCGCGCACTTCCTGCGCGACGACGGCAAAGCCCTTGCCTGCCTCGCCTGCGCGGGCTGCCTCGACACCGGCATTCAGCGCCAGGAGGTTCGTCTGGAATGCGATCTCGTCGATGACGTTGATGATCTTGGAGATCTCGCTCGACGCATTTTCGATGCGCTGCATGGCGTCGACGGCACCGCCGACAATCTGACCTGAGCGGTCCGAATTGGAGCGTGCCTCGCGAGCCAGGCGCGATGCGTTTTCGGCGCGCTCAGAAGAATGGCGGATCGCCTCCATGATCTGGCGGATAGCGGTCGAGGTCTCGACTAGCGCTGCCGCCTGCTGCTCGGTGCGATGGCTGAGATCGGCCGTCGCCGAGCTGACCGTGCCGCTCTTGCGGTTGATCTCGGCGACATTACCGTGGACGGCGGAGACCGTGTCGGAAAGGCGCTCCAGCGATGCGTTGAAATCGAGGCGGAGCCGGTCGAGGTTGCCGGCCAGCGGCTTGCGGATCGTGCCCGTCAGATCACCATTGGCCAGTCGCTGCAGACCGGTGCCCAGAACGTCGATGGCCTCGGTGAGCTCGGCTTGCGCGGCAGCGCGTTCTGCCTCGCGCTGGTGGCGTTCGCTTTCGGTAGCCGAGCGGCGGCTTTCGTTTTCTGCTTCAAGCTCGCGCTTGTCGATTTCGGCCTTGCGGAAGACGGCGACGGACCGGGCCATGTCACCGATTTCGTCGGAACGGTCGATGCCCTTGAGGTCGAGGTCGGTATTGCCATCCGCAAGCTGGCCCATCGACGTGACCAGTTCGGAGATCGGGCGGGTGAGGCTGCGCGAGAAGACAAAGCCGACAAGCGAGCCGATGAGAACGAGGACGGCGCCGATGCCGACGGATTTCAGGCCGGCGGAGACGAGCTGCGCGGTCACTTCTTCTTCACCGATCAAGGCAACGACCGACCAGCGTACATCGCCGAAATCCAGCGGCACACTCGCGGCCTGGCTCGTGATGCCGCGATAGCCCTCAATGGCGCCGCTCGCATCCTGGCCGCCCATGACGGTTGCCAGCAGCGGAGAGCTCATGGTGACCTTCATGCTGTCCACGTCAGGCGTGCGCGCGCTGTCGGAGACGAGCAGACCGTTCTTGTCCACAAGCACGGTTTCACCGGTTTCGCCGAGGCCGCGTGTATTGGCGAAGATGCCATTCAGCTGGTCGTTCGGCAGCTGATAGGCCAGCACGCCGAGCTTGCGCTCGTTCATGATGATCGGGACTGCGACGAAGGCTGCCGGGGCACCCATGGAAGGCTCATAGGCCTCGAATTCGGAATTGGCGAAAGTCTCCGGGTCGTCGCTTTCCACGACTTTGCGGAACACCTGTGCCAGTCCGGTATCCTTATAGGGTCCGCTGAGCAGATTGGTGCCGAAATCCCTCTCCTTCATGACCGTGTAGACGACATTGCCGTCGGCATCGATCAGGAAGATATCG
The DNA here is from genome assembly GCF_056323085.1 of Allorhizobium sp. nf9_anc. Classification (NCBI taxonomy): domain Bacteria; kingdom Pseudomonadati; phylum Pseudomonadota; class Alphaproteobacteria; order Hyphomicrobiales; family Rhizobiaceae; genus Allorhizobium; species Allorhizobium sp. nf9_anc. Next base: position 2,934,148 of record NZ_CM150481.1, read on the forward strand.
TAGTAGCCCTGCGCCTGGAGGTGTTTCAGGAAGGTCGTGTGGCCCTGACGATGGGCGCGGTCGTAGCTGTCCTTCTTGGCGCTATCGAGATTGAACTTCTCGCCGACCGGATTGGGATTCTCGTCGATATAGCGTTTCTGAAGCTCGGCTGACGGATTGTCACCCAGCTTCGGCCAGGCACCCGTGATGCCGAACAGCGCCTGCTGGGTCATCATGTCGGCGGCGGTTGCGCGGGCGTCGAGACGGATGGCCTCCAGGAAACGCCGCGCCTCGTTGCGGCGGCCGTCTGCGGTCGCCTCGAGCTTCTGGTAGACCTGTTCATCCAGGATCCGGCTTTGCTGCACAAGGCCGATCGCCACAGAGGCGCTCAGGATGACGAGAGCGAACAGCGTGGCCGCCAGGGGCAGCTTTGTCGATATACGCATGAAGGGTCTCCGCAAGAGGTAGCGACGTCAGGCGTCTTCATCGCTGACATATGGCCGTTAGCAACAGGTTACTTCCCGCTGCTTATCCCTTCATATTTCACAACACGCATCGTTATTTTAGCGTTTACAAAAAAGCCCGGTCCGAAATAATCGGGACCGGGCAAGATGCAGGGCTATTGGCTGTCACCCTGCGGGGATGGGAGGCGGGCTCAGTCGCTCTTCTGGCCGCGCAAGGATCGCTCGGCGCGGCGGCGCGCCAGGCGGGTCAGTTGCAGCGAAGGATCGTCAGTCAAACCGTGGCGGCGCAGCACGTCCTGAACATCTCCCCGGCTGAGGCCGAGGTCGTTCAGCAGACGTTCGTCGAGATCGGCAAGGCTGTTCGCAGCAAGACGATTGCGAAGCGCAACGCGAAGGGATCCGAGCCACACGTTGAGACGAGCGAGGCGCGCGGCAAGCGTCCGGCTCGGCGGTGCAGTGACAAGCTCGAGGTCAAAATCGAGGATCCGATCGTTCGTGCGCATAGCGTTATCCTTTCAGCGGGCACGAGAAGATTGCCCCGTCCGCGCAAGCGGACAGGCGATGAGGTTTGGGGGTGGAAGCTTGGCCGGAAACCGGTCGGTGAGGATTGCAACCGCGAAGATGCCGAAAGCATATTGATCAGTCCAACGAATGTTTCTAATGGTAATCATCAACACTTCTGATGGACCATTGCCATGTCGGCTCCTCTCGATATCGATCAGCTTCAGACATTCATCGCCATCGTCGACACCGGCAGCTTCACAAAAGCTGCGGGACGCGTGTTCAAAACCCAATCCGCCGTCTCCATGCAGATGCGCCGTCTCGAAGAGCGGGTCGGCAAGCAGCTCTTCATCAAGGATGGACGCGGCAACCGCCTGACCGCCGATGGCGACAAGCTGCTCAACTACGCGCGGCGCATCATCCGGCTGAACTCAGAGGCGATCGCCGCCTTCGACGACAACCGTCTGGAAGGTACGCTGCGGATCGGGACGCCGGATGATTATGCCGACCGCTACATGCCCGAGATTATCGGGCGCTTTGCCAAGACGCATCCGAACGTAGAACTCTACATCGTCTGCGAACCCTCGATGGACCTAGCCGACAAGATGGCCAAGGGCGAACTCGACATCGCGCTCGTCACCCACAATCCGCTGCTTAGGCAGTCCGATGTCGTGCGCACCGAACCGCTTTGCTGGGTGGGGTCTGCGAACCATCCGCTGAAGGACGATGCACCCGTACCGCTTGCCGTTGGACGTCGCGATTGCCAGTGGCGGCAGCTTGCCTGCTCGGCGCTCGATGCGGACGGACGCGAATACCAGATCCTGTTCACGAGCTGGTCCTCGACCGTCGTTGCGGCGGCGGTGCTTGCCGGCATGGCGGTTTCGATCCTGCCGGAATCGGCGCTTCGGACCGGCATGAAGGTGTTGACAGCGAATGACGGTTTTCCGCCGCTCCCGCCCGTGCAGATCGGCCTAATGAAGCGTCCGGGGCTCTCGACCTCGCTGGTCAATGCGATCACCGACCACATCACCGCCTGCCTCGACAACATCACGCCGGCGCAGGTGGAAGATGACATGGACGGGGAGCCGAAGACCTATTCGCGCTACTATCCGCGCCTTCGTGCCGGAAACATGATCCCCGGCTGGTGAGATCCGCCGCTCAGTAGGCGAAGATCGACGACCTGATGATGCGGCGCCATTGGTCGAGATGGGCACTCGCTATGTCTTCCGGCTGCTGGGTTGCAAAGCGGATGACTTCGCCGGTTGCCAGGATCATCAGCTTGAGATTGACGCGGAATCGCTCGAAGTCGCTCTCCGGGATAATGTGCGACAGATCGCGGTAAAAGCTTGCGATGATCTGCTCGTGGAAATCGCCCGAGAGCTGGGAGAGATCCCGGTCCGTGACAATCGCTTGCCAGAGCGCCATGTAGATCCGTTGCTCCCGAAACATGGCATGCAGCTCCAACAGGCTTTCGGATGCCCGGTCTGACGCTTCGTCCACGGTCTGGACGCCCGCAAAGATCTGCCGGATGAAGCCTTCGAGCTGGCCCGAGAAGCGGTCATGCAAGACCTTGATGACCGCCACCTTCTGGGGAAAGAACTGGTAGAGCGAGCCGATGGAGACGCCGGCCCGCTGGGCAATCTCGCTCATGGTCGTCTCAGCAATCCCCTTTTCCAGGAAAAGCGCCACCGCTGCCTCGAGGATCGCCTCAAGCCGCTGGATGCTGCGTTCCTGTTGCGGGGTTTTGCGCGGCTGCAGTCGACCGTCCATGGTGTGCTCGCTCAATGCTGTATCGTCCGAGGGATCATCCCGCGGTTTCATGTCGCTAAACGGATAGGGAGCGGTTCTGGCCAAAAGGTTAACACTGGCGCTTCGTCCCCGACCTCTTAACCTTTACACAAAAAAGGTCGGTCGAACGCGTCATCCTTCGATGCGCAGATGTCGCTCACGCGCAAGGTCGAAGATCTGGATGCCGTCCTTTGGACGACCGCGACGGCGCCATTTCGGATGCTTGAGCGTGTAGGTCGCATCGTCGTAGCCCGCCTTCCAGTGCTCCTCAATGGAGGTGCGGGAGAACTCCGCATCCATGGCATGGGTGGCATGCGAGGCACGGCGGTGGATCAGATGGACGATGGTCACGTCGTATTCGTGGCCAATGGAGCGCAGGATCTTCGCGTCTTCGTCATCGCGGAATTCCGGCGGCAATTTTTCGAGCAGGCGCTTGGCTGCGCGGCGGACGATCTGGCGTCGGGCAAAATCGTCGGTATTCATGCGGGTTCGGCTGGAATAGCGGATCTCCTTGATCCGGCTCTCGACCTCAAACTGGTCGCGCGGCATGTCACCGCGCGCGTTGAACAGGTCGACCTGGAAGATCTCCAGATCACGCGAGGCGTCGTTGACGTTAAGCACATGCTGCAGTGGCGTGTTCGAAACGAGACCGCCATCCCAATAGTGGCGACCGTCGATCTCGATCGGCGGAAAGCCTGGCGGCAGGGCGCCGGAGGCCGCCACATGCCGGGCATCCAGGCGCGTCTTGCGGTTGTCGAAATAGGCGAAGTTGCCGGAGCGGATCTCGACCGCACCCAGACTTAGGCGTGTCTGGCAGTCGTTGAGGAGATCGAAGTCGACCAAGCGCTCCAGTGTCCGCATCAGGGGTTCGGTGTCGTAGGCGCTCAGGCGGACATCGGGATTGGTGAGCAATTGATACGGTGTGGGAAGGCGCGGCGAGAAGAAGCCGGGAATGCCGAATGCCGTTGCGGCAAGGGCTGCTGCATCGTTCTGGATGCGCCTCAGACTATTGTCTTCTGCTGTCCAGCCGAAGTTCAGGCTGGAGGAGACCGTGTGCCAGAAATCCCGGAGATTGGCGATCCGCCGCTCGCGCGGGCTACCGGCAATGATCGCCGCGTTGATCGCTCCGATTGAAATGCCCGCCAGCCAGTCAGGCTCTACCTCGTTTTCATGCAGGGCTTCATAGGCACCGGCCTGGTAGGCCCCAAGCGCACCGCCGCCCTGGAAGACGAAGATGCGATCGGTTGCGGTGTTCGTGCCAGTGTCGGCGCCAGTCTCTGCCATGTGCCTGCCCAATGATTGCTGCAGTGCAATAGATAGGCCTGCCGTGTCTAGGATGCCAGTCCGATGGCTTCAATCAGCGTTCACTTTTGCAGCATGTCTTTCACATCAGACCCAAAAGAAATTCGACGCGCTCATCCCGTTTCGGATTATGACATGGCCAGTGCATTCTCCATCAAGGAAAGCCCGATGATCCGCTCGCTTGCCACCGCCCTGATCGGCGCCACTCTTCTTGCCTCCTCTCCTTGCCTGGCCGACGAGGCCTCTGTCGACCAGCAGATCGAAAACCTGCTCGGCGACGCTGCCGATTACAAGGAACTCTTCTACGCCTTCAAGGTGGCGCTGGAGGAGGAGAAGTCCGACATCGTGGTCAGCCTCATCAACTATCCGCTGACCGTGAACATCGACGGCGACGAGGCCACTTACAGCTCGGAACAGGAATTGCTCGACGCCTATGATTCCGTGTTTACCGAGACGATCGTCGAGGCCGTGTCCAACCAGGAATACGGGGATCTCTTCGTCAATTCCGAGGGCGTGATGATCGGCAACGGCGAAGTGTGGATCTCCGGCATCTGCGAAGACAGCGCCTGCACCAGCGCTCTGCCGCGCGTTGCCGTCATTCAATCGGGCAACTGAACCGCATCTACAGATGCATGAAAGGCGGCATCCGGGATGCCGCCTCTCCACGTTTGAAAGCCGAGATCAGGCGGCGAGATCGAGCACGATGCGGCCGTCGATTTTGCCCTCTTTCATGCGGTCGAAGATCGCATTGATGTTTTCGAGCTTGTCCCAGCTGAAATGCGAGGCGACCTTGCCTTCACCGGCAAATTGCAGGCTCTCCTCGAGATCCTGACGCGTGCCGACGATCGAGCCGCGCACGGTGATGCGCTTCAGAACGGTCTCAAACACCGGGAGCGAGATGAAGCCGGGCGGCAGGCCGACGAGCGACATCGTGCCCTTGGAGCGCAGGAAGCCGTAGGCCTGTTCCATGGCCTTGGGCGAGACAGCCGTCACCAGCGCGCCATGCACGCCGCCGGTCGCCTTCTGGACCTGCTCGATGGCATCAGCCGCCGTGCCGTTCACCACCATGTCCGCGCCGAGGTCGGTTGCGAGCTTCAGCTTGTCGTCGAAGATGTCGGCGGCGACCACATGCATACCCATGGCCTTGGCGTATTGCACCGCCATGTGGCCAAGACCGCCGATGCCGGAGATGACGACCCATTCACCGGGCTTCACCTCGGTTTCCTTGAGGCCCTTGTAGACGGTGACGCCAGCGCAGAGCACGGGTGCTGCCGGGCCGAATTCGAGATTGTCCGGCAGGCGACCGACATAGTCGGGATCGGCAAGACCATACTGCGCGAAGGTGCCGTTGACGGAGTAACCGGTGTTTTGCTGGCTGCCGCAGAGGGTTTCCCAGCCTGTGCGGCAGGGCGAGCAGCAGCCGCAGGCGGTGTGCAGCCATGGCACGCCGACGCGGTCGCCTTCCTTGATACGGGAGACGCCGGAGCCGAGCTTGGCGACATAGCCGACGCCCTCATGGCCGGGAATGAGGGGGGGCTTGGGCTTGACCGGCCAATCGCCATTGGCGGCATGCAGGTCGGTGTGGCAGACGCCTGTTGCCTCGTATTTCACCAGGATCTGGCCGGGGCCGGGATCCGGGATGGGCATTTCCTCGATCACCAGCGGCTTGCCGAATTCGCGGACAACCGCAGCCTTCATCATCGATGCCATGTCACTCTCCCGTGGGTTTCTCGTCATTCCCGCAGCGCTCGAGCGGCGGGTATGGGGAGAAGGTATGCGCGGGATGGGTGCGAGCAGTTGATCGGTGTCAAACGGCCAGAGATTTCATCGGATTGTCATGATCGGGAGCCTCAGGGAGGCTCCCGACACAGATGCTCAGGCGAGGTTCTTCTTCAGGAACTCCACCGTGCGCGACCAGGCGAGATCGGCGGCGGCCTTGTCGTAGCGGGCAGACGAGGTGTCGTTGTTGAAGGCGTGGTTCACGCCGTCATACATGTGCAGCTCGTAGGTCTTGCTGTTGGCATCCAGCGCCGTCTTGTAGGCGTCGATGCCGGCATTGATGCGCTCGTCGAGACCCGCATAATGCAGCATCAGCGGAGCCTTGATCGACGGCACCTGATCGGCCGGGGCCTGCGAGCCGTAATAGGCGACGCCGGCACCAAGTTCCGGTAAGGCTACCGCCATGCGGTTGACCATGCCACCGCCCCAGCAGAAGCCGATTGCACCGACCTTGCCATTGGTCTTCTCATGGCCTGCCAGGAAGGCGCGTGTCGCCTCGCCATTGGCCGTGGCATTCGCCATGTCGAGCGACTGGAACATCGCACGCGCCTCATCCTCATTGGCCGGCGTGCCGCCGTTCGGCGACAGGAAATCGGGGGCGAGTGCTACGAAGCCTTCCAGCGCCATGCGGCGGGCAACATCGCGAATATGCGGGTTGAGGCCACGGTTCTCGTGAATGACGATGACTGCGGGAAGCTTCTCCGCTGCGTCCTTCGGGATCGCAAGGTAGCCCTTCATTTCGCCTGCGGCACCGGGATAGGTGACGTCTGCGACGTCGAGGCGCGCGTCGGTCTCTTCGACCATGGCGGCATTCGCCTGGTTGGCAGCGAGCATGGGCATGATGGCGGCGGCAGCGGCACCGGAGCCGGCGAGCGCCGTCAGCCTTTGCATGAAGCCACGGCGGTCGAGGGTCAGGTGGGTGTATTCGTCATAGGCTTCGATCATGGCCTGCGTGATTTCGGGCTTCGACATGGCACTCTCCTTGGGGGACGAATTGGATGCCCTCGCAAGATAGTGCCGCGGCCTTTTGCGCCCACACACGTTGCCGTGAAGGCCTCAGCTGGTGGCCATCCAGGCGGCGAGCCACAGCCAGAGCAGAAAGAGCGATACAAAGCCCAGCATAAAGAACAAGCGGCGCAGCGGCAGATTGCCAGTGAGCTGCATCGCGGCCTGGACATAGCGTGCGACGACGAAGATCCAGGCGAGCACGACGGCGACGAGGTTGTCCGCCTCCGTCATGAACAGCAGGACCGACACGGCGTAGAAGAGCACCGGCAGCTCGAACTGATTGGCAATCGCGCGGTTGACCACGCGGCTCTCTTCCGGCTCGGCGAGGTTCTCGCGGAAGGCAATGCGCTCGACCTTGCCGGCGCGCACCACGGCGGCGCGACGGATGACGAGCAGGGCATAAAGACAGAAGACGAGAAAGGCATGGGCCACGAGGGGCCAGAACATTTCAAAACCGGTCATGGGAAAATCAAATCCTCAAAAGTGCGGCGTGCAATGCATCATTCATCCTTTGCCGGCTTCGGACCAAAGGCCAGTCGCAGGGCGAGGATGGCGGAAATGACAAGGGCGGCAAACTTCAGGCGCGTCAGCCAGGCATGCGCTTCTGCGAGAAGATCAGCATTCCCGGGCGCAGGCACGGATGGCGGAAAGAGCAGGATGCTGACGACGTTCTCGGCATAGTCGACGACGACATAGGCGATCGGCAGGGCCAGAAGAGCGGGCAAAAGCTGCGCGGCCGGTCGGCCGTAGAGGCTCGCACCCGGCGCTGCGCGACGGATGAGCAGAACGAGAAACAGGCCGAGTGTGGCCGGCAGCAGGAGATCGGGGCCGAGATGCATGCTCCGCAGAAGTGCTGCGGCCTCCGGCCTGCTCTCCAGCACCATCTTGAGGGCCAGCAGCCCCTGCCCCGTGCTCTCGATGTCGAGATCGGGCATCGGCCTTCCGCCGGTCACTTCAGCGAAAGGCCAGGCGAAGCTCAGGTTCATCCAGGCGAGGAGCGCGGCCGAAAGGACGCCGCTCACCCAGAGGAGCGGCGCCTTGGTTGGTCCGGGCAACTGCCCCAGGATCATGCTGCGCCCGGATAGTTGGGGCTTTCGCGGGTGATCGTTACCCCATGCGGATGGCTTTCACGCAGACCGGCACCGGAAATGCGCACGAAGGTCGCCTTTTCCTGGAAGTCCTTGATGTCCTTGCCACCGACATAACCCATGGCGGCCTTCAGGCCACCGGCGAGCTGGTGCAGGACGGCCGAGACCGGACCCTTGTAGGGGACCTGGCCTTCGATGCCCTCAGGCACGAGCTTCAGCGTGTCGCGCACTTCCGCCTGGAAGTAGCGATCGGCCGAACCGCGGGCCATGGCACCGACAGAGCCCATGCCGCGATAGGCCTTGAAGGAGCGGCCTTGGTAGAGATAGACCTCGCCCGGGCTTTCGTCCGTGCCGGCGAGCAGCGAGCCGACCATGACGGCGGAAGCGCCGGCGGCGATTGCCTTGGCAACGTCGCCGGAGAACTTCAGGCCACCATCGGCAATAACCGGGATGTCGAGCTTGTTGGCTTCCTCGACGGCGGCCATGACGGCTGCGAGCTGGGGAACGCCGACGCCGGCGACGACGCGGGTGGTGCAGATCGAGCCTGGGCCGATGCCGACCTTGACGCAGTCAGCGCCTGCATCGATCAGCGCGCGGGTGCCCTCGCCCGTTGCCACATTGCCGGCGATGATGCGGATGGCGTTCGACATCTTCTTCACATGGGCGACGGCATCCAGAACCTTCTGGCTGTGGCCGTGGGCGGTATCGACGACGATGACATCGCAGCCGGCGTCGATCAGGCGCTCGGCGCGCTCCACGCCGTCATCACCGGTGGAGATGGCAGCAGCGACGCGCAGACGGCCCTGGGCGTCCTTGGCAGCATGCGGGTTGAGCTGCGACTTTTCGATGTCCTTGACGGTGATCAGACCGACGCAGCGGCCTTCGTTATCGACCACCAGTAGCTTCTCGATGCGGTGCGAATGAAGGAGACGCTTGGCTTCCTGCTGGTCGACACCGTCCTTGACCGTGACCAGGTTTTCGCGGGTCATCAGTTCGTAGATCTTCTGGCTCGGATCAGACGCGAAGCGCACGTCGCGGTTGGTCAGAATGCCGACGAGGCGGCCGGGGCGGCTTGCGCCCTCAACGACCGGAATGCCGGAAATGCCATGGGCGCCCATCAGCGCCTTGGCTTCAGCAAGCGTTGCTTCCGGGCCGATGGTCACCGGATTGACGACCATGCCGCTTTCGAACTTCTTCACCTGGCGAACTTCTTCGGCCTGTTCGATGGGCGTGAGGTTGCGGTGGATGACGCCGATGCCGCCAGCCTGGGCCATGGCGATCGCGAGGCGGCTTTCAGTGACCGTGTCCATGGCGGAGGAGAGAATCGGCAGCGAGAGATCGATGTCCCGGGCGATGCGTGTCGCGATGTTGGTCTGCCCCGGCATCACTTCAGAGTGCCCCGGCTGCAGGAGGACGTCGTCAAAGGTGAGCGCTTCTGCGCCTGTTGCCGACATTACGATGCGTGCCATTGCCAATTCCTTCGTTTGAATAGACAGAATCCGCCCGGAAAACGGGGATCCCCGTTCGGTCGCTTCTGCATGAAATGCTTGGAAGTTGGCGAGGGCTGGTAACACGTTCATGACAGGAAGGGAATAGCAAAACGTGGAGGCATGCCGCCGTGATTGGTCACGTCGCGGCCCATACAGAAAAATCGACGATCATTAGAATTTTAAACAGCGCCTACACGGTCTTTGAAGCCCTCGCTTATATAAGGGACCTGCTCTCGGGGCTGGGGGCACAAGCAAAAACAAGAAGACCAGGGGATCCAGTATGACTGCATTGAAGAAGCGTGCTCAGGCACTCGAAAACCAGTTTGCCCATCAGGCGGAAATCCAGTTCAAGGCGCGCGTTCGCGGCAGCAAGATGCTCGGCCGCTGGGCCGCCTATACGATGGGCCTCGACGATGTCGAAGCCTATGCGCGCACCGTGGCCGTAAAGCAGGTCGTCGAGCCGCACCGGCTGCTCGAGCAACTGCGCCAGGACTTCAGCATCGCTGGCGTTGATGTGAGCGACGCCGACATCGACAGCCGCATTCACAATTTCATCGAACAGGCGACAGACGAGATCTTCGCCGGCAAGTAAGGCAAGGGTTGAGGGGCCGCAGCTTTGCCGCGGCCCCTTCCTGGCTGTCGATATCAGATATCGAACTGATAGGCCTTGGGCACGAAGCGATAGCCCTGATCGACCTTTTCGACAAAGCCCACGGCCGGGAACGGCATGTGGTAGCCGAGGAAGGCGAGCTTGTCGGTCGCCAGCATGTCGAAGACCTTGGCACGCGTCGCTGCTGCTGCTGCCTTGTCCATGTCGAAACGCACTTCCCAATCCGGGCGCTGAAGCGACAGCACGAAGTGGTTTGCCGTATCCGCAGTCAGCACCAGCTGTCGGCCTTCCGATTCCAGGCGGTAGATCATGTGGCCCGGCGAGTGGCCGAACGCCGCCATGCCGGTGATGCCGGAGACCACTTCGCCACCGTCGCCGATGAAGGTCATCTTCTCGGCCATCGGCGCGACATTGGCGAGCACACCCTTGTGGCCGTTCTCGGCCGGGGTTCCGACGCGGGCCGGATCAGCCCAGAAGTCGTATTCCGCCTGGCCCGTCACATAACGCGCATTCGGAAAGGACGGCTGGCCGCCTTCCATCAGGCCGCCGATATGGTCGCCATGCATATGGGTGAGCACCACGGTCGTCACGTCTTCGCGCTTGTAGCCGGCAGCCGTCAGGCCTTCGACCAGTCGGCCGAGACCGTTTGCACGACCGCCTTCACCGAGACCGGTGTCGAAGAGGATGACGTCAGATCCGGTGTTTACGAGCACGGGTGCGAAGCTGTTGACGAACTTGTCGGAGGGCAGGAAGTTCGCCTCGAGCAGCGCGCCAACCGTTTCGGGCGACTGGTTGGTGCCGAAGGTCTCCTGGGGATTTTCCGACGGGCGCGCGCCATCCTTGACCACCACGACCTCGAACTTGCCGACATTGAAGCGGTGGGTTTCGGGCGGCATGGCGTGGTCGATATCCATCGAGGTCTCCGAACCCGACTGCTGCGCCACGGCAGCCCGGGTCATGATCATGGGAGCCGCCAGCGCTACACCGGCACTTCCCAGAAGCATACGTCTTTTCATCGAAATCATCGAAATCTCCTCAATCAAATTCCCTCGCCCCTGATGAGGCTGACCTCGACATAGGGGAAAGCGGGGCTGCGAGTAGCGCCCTCACACCATCGTGATGCGGATGGAAACCCAAGACGGGAACAGCACCGGTGCAAAGAGGCTTCCCGGCTTCGACCTCTGCGGTTTCAACCGCAGATCGTTTGCGCTATGAGAACCCGTATCCACCGCTTCTGCGGTCCTGTCCGGAATGCCGATGAACCGCATCACGCCCCTCATCCTTGCCGTCGCGCTCTTCATGGAGCAGATGGATTCGACCGTGATCGCCACCGCCCTGCCGACCATCGCGACCGATCTCGGCGTCGGGCCGATCACGCTCAAACTGGCGCTCACCTCCTATATGGTGGCGCTCGCGATCTTCATTCCGGTGAGCGGCTGGATGGCGGACCGATACGGGGCCAAGCGAGTGTTTCGTGCGGCAATCCTCGTCTTCATGCTGGGTTCGTTGTTCTGCGCGATGTCGGACTCGCTCCTCACTTTCGTCGCCGCGCGTTTCCTGCAGGGCATGGGCGGCGCGATGATGACGCCGGTCGGGCGGCTCGTTCTCCTGCGCACGACGAAGAAGAGCGACCTTGTCTCGGCGATGGCCTTGCTCACCATTCCAGGCCTGCTCGGTCCGATCACCGGGCCACCCGTCGGCGGTTTCATCACCACCTTCTTCAGTTGGCACTGGATTTTCCTGATCAACATTCCGATCGGGCTTGTTGGCCTGTGGCTTTCGAGCATCTACCTGCCCGAGATCGAACCGATCGAGACGGGACGTATCGACTGGACGGGTTTCCTGCTCAGTGCCGCCGCCGCATCCGGCCTCGTCTTCGGCCTGTCGGTCATGAGTCTGCCCGCCTTGCCCGTCTGGGTCGGTGCTGCGGCGACCTTGGTCGGCATCCTGTCAATGATCCTCTATGTGATCCATGCCCGGCGGCATCCGGCCCCGCTACTCGACCTCACGCTCTTTGCCAACCGCAGCTTCTGCGCCTCGATCATCGGCGGCACGCTGTTTCGCATTGCAGCCGGCGCCACGCCGTTCCTGTTACCCTTGATGCTGCAGCTCGGTTTCGGCATGTCGGCTTTCGAATCGGGAATGACGACCTTCATCGCCGCCGTCGGCGCGATCTCCACCAAGTTCATCGCAAGGCGGGCCTTTGCCGCTGCCGGCTTCCGCAATGTGTTGATCCTCGCCGGCATTTTCGGTGCGATCACCACGGCTGCCAACGCCGTCTTCACGCCGGCGACACCCATTCTCGTGATCATGGCGGTGCTGTTGATCGGCGGCTTCTGCCGTTCCTTCTTCTTCACCGGAGTCAACACGCTGGGTTATGCCGAGATCGAGGACCGGGCGGCATCGCAGGCGACCTCGCTCACCTCAGTGCTGCAGCAGGTGAGCCTTGCCCTTGGCGTCGCCGCCGCTGCATCCATCCTCGAGGCGAGCACGCGGATCACGGGTGAGGCGCTATCGCTTTCAGACTTCCACCTCGCCTTCGCCGTTGTCGCCGGCTTGTCGATCTTTGCGATCCTGCCGTTCTTCGGACTGCCGCGCGATGTCGGTTCGGCCGTCTCCGGTTATCGCCGGATACCCGAAGACGAGACGATCAGCGTGAAGTGACTATTCAGGGCGCTCGCACAGAGCCGACAGCTTGTTGCCATCGGGATCGCGGACGTAACAGGCATAGAAATTGGGATGAAAATGGCGAATGCCGGGGGCCCCGTCATCCGTGCCGCCATGGGCGATTGCCGCTGCATGGAAGGCATCGACCGCCGCCCGCGAAGACGCCTCGAATGCCGGCATGGAGCCATTGCCGACGGTTGCCGCGCGGCGATCGAAGGGATGATTGATCCAGAACCGGCAGCGGCTGTCACCGGCTGGGGCATAACCCGCCTCGTTCTCGTCCGTTTCGCGACGCTCGACGCCGAGCGTCGCCAGGACCGCATCATAGAAGCGGATGGCGCGGGGCAGATCATTAATGCCGACGGTGATGTAGGTAAACATGACGAATGCTCACTCCGCTTTACCTTGGCCTAAGCCACCGGCTCTGCCTTGCCCTCAGTCCTGATCCAGATCCTCGGTGGCGGGGACATCCTCGCGCGGATCACGGGCGAAACCTTCCTCGTCGAGCTCGACCACGCCCGGGCCATTGCGACCCTTGAAGCCCTTGGCCAGCAGGAACATCTCGACCGACTCCTGTCGCGACGACGCCGGCTTGATGTGCAGCACCTGGCGGAAATTCTGCTTCAACATGTTGAGCAGATCCTTCTCCGTGCCGCCCTGGAAGGTCTTGGCGAGGAAATGCCCGCCTTCGGCCAGAACCTCGACGGCAAAGTGTGCCGCGACTTCGCAGAGATGCATGGTGCGGATGTGGTCGGTCTTCTGGTGGCCAGTGGTGGGGGCCGCCATATCCGACAGAACGAGGTTGGGCGTACCGCCGACGGCCTCGATCAGCTGGCGCGGGGCGTCGGGATCAAGGAAGTCGAGCTGCAGGATCTTCACACCCGGGATCTGCGCCATTTCCAGGAAGTCGATGGCCGCAACGCGGATATCGTCATCGGAGGAATCGGTGACCTTGGCGGCGATCTGCGACCAGCTGCCGGGGGCGGCGCCCAGGTCGATGATGCGCTTCGCCCCTTTCAGGACCTGGTGCTTCTCGTCGATTTCCAGCAGCTTGAAGGCTGCACGGGCGCGGTAGCCCTCGAGCTTGGCGCGCTGGACATAGGGGTCATTGATGTGGCGCTCGAGCCAGCGACGCGACGACGCCTTGAGCTTGCCCTTCTTGACCTTCTGGCCAAGTTTGCGGCCGGTTCTGTTACCGGCAATGGGTGGTTTTGCCATGGTCAGCGCTCCCTGGAAACTGGAGGACGGCGGTTGCGGCCGCGGCGCCAGACGCCGTCATCAGCCATCATATCGGTTAAAAGCCCCTCGCGCAGACCGCGATCAGCAACGCGCATGCGGCTCGACGGCCAGCGGCGACGGATCGCCTCAAGGATTGCGCAGCCAGCGAGCACGAGATCGGCGCGATCAGGGCCGATGCAGGGATTGGCGGCACGGCCGGCATAATCCCAGGAGAGGAGCTTGGACTGCATGGCGGTCACCTCGGCATCGGAAAGCCAGACGCCATCGACCTTGCGGCGATCGTAGCGCGGCAGATCGAGATGCACGCCGGCCAGCGTCGTGACTGTTCCGGAGGTGCCGATCAGGTGGAAGTCCTGCGGGAAACCGTCAGGACCCGCGGGCAAGTCCGGGCAATCGAAGCGGGCCAGCATGCCTTCGACCTCGCGGGTCATCGCCTCGAAAATGTCGGGCGTCACGTCGCGGCCGCCATGGCGCTCGGACAGCGTGACCACGCCGACCGGCAGCGACGTCCAGTGGGTGATGTGATTGGCAAGCCGGCTGGAGCGATTGTCGCCGATCTTGATGACCGCGATTTCCGACGAGCCGCCGCCGATGTCGAAGAGCACGACGGACCGCGCCTCACGCCCGACCAGCGACGAGCAGCCGGACACGGCGAGACGGGCTTCGGTCTCGCGGTTGATGATCTCGAGGTTGAGACCGGTTTCCGCGGTCACCCGCTCGAGGAAGACCTCGCCGTTTTCGGCCGCGCGGCAGGCTTCCGTTGCAATCAGCCGCATGCGCCTGATCTCGCGACCAGCGAGCTTCGAGGCACAGATGCGCAAGGCCTCGACCGCCCGGTCCATCGCGTCTTCGGACAGGCGACCGGTGGCGGCCAGCCCCTCGCCAAGACGAACGATGCGCGAGAAGGCATCAACGACGCGGAATTGTCCGGGACGCGTCGGCTGGGCAATCAGCAGGCGGCAATTGTTGGTGCCGAGATCAAGGGCTGCATAGAGGTCATCAGGCGCGCCATCCTGGACGGAGCGCCAGCGACCCTGCGCCTGGATCTGTGCATTTTGCGGAACCGAACGCGGCTGAGACGCGGGGGCTGCCTGCGGCTCCGGTCTGAGTGGCTTGGCGACGGCCGCCGACGGCGGCTCGGAACCAGCGAGCGGGCGCACATGACCCGGCTTCGGGGCTGCGGCATGGCGGTTGCGATTGCGTTTGCGCTTGCGGCCGGAGCGTTGGCCGGACGGATCGGACAGGCCGGCGGCATCGTGGCCGATGTCTTTCTGCAGATGGCGCCTGGGCTCGACGCCCTCGCCACGCCTGCCATCGCCGCGATCTGCTGACGAAGCGGACACAGCATTTGCGAGACTGGCCGAAGCCGCGCCTGCGCCCGGGCCTGCTAGGGACGTGTTGCCGTTCTGATTGTCGCGCTGGTGTTCCGACGGCGCAACGCCGCCTTTGCCGCGCCTGCGGCGCTTTCGTTTGCGGATGGGACCATCCGCAAAGGCTGATTCGGAACGTCGCTCGGCCACCGGCGTGCCCGCCGATCCTGCCGAGGCAGAAGCATCGTGACCGTTCCTAACCGGTCCCGACTTCTTGCCCTTGCCGCGCCGGCGAGGAGACCCGCCCTTGCGCTTGCCTGTCGACGCCCCCTCGCTGTTCGGCTGTCCGCCGCGATTGGGGTCTGTCACTGAAGTTATCCACTGCACCGCGCAAGGCGCCAAAACCGACGCATGCCGCTGGTGTCATCATTCGTTTCGTTGGACAAAGCATACCAGCGCCTGCCCCGCGCGCCAAACGGTTTTTCAGAAGCGCTTCAAAGGGCTGCCTGCGCGACGCCGCCCCGGCCTCTCCCCCCTCCAACACGCCTGCGCGTGGACCACTTTTCGCCTCCTGTCATTTTTTTGAAATTCGGTCTTTGCAATGCCGGATGTTTTGGCTATAAGCCCGCTCACCGGTCGCCGCGGCGACACCCTGGTGGGGAATAGTTCAACGGTAGAACGACGGACTCTGACTCCGTTAATCTTGGTTCGAATCCAGGTTCCCCAGCCAAAAACATTGTTTTCATTCAGATATTTAGCTCGAAGTCGCCAGTGTAGGGACTAACCCCACATTGCACCCCCACAGAGGGCGCAAAGGCTATGACTGAATACCTGAGGCGAGAAGCTGATTCTTTTGTCTTTCGGAGACGGATCCCTCCGCACCTGCATCTGCGGCTTCGCCGTAAGGAGATATATAGGTCGTTAAACACAACCGTGCGAAAAACAGCGAAAGCAAGAGCAGCACTGCTTTTCTTGCAAACTGAAAGGCTGTTCAGCATGCTTGATGATGACGATGAGTACGTTCCCACGGATGAAGATATCCGTGCAGCCGTGCGCCTTAGCCTTAGCACTGAGCGCTGGCAGGAACGTCTCAAATTCCTTGAGCAGATAACACCTGGAGCGCTGCGGAGGCGACAGGATGATCTGGCGCGGTCGCTTATGATCTCCCTGCAAACAGACCAGTTTTTCACTGAAAAAGACGTGATGTACATGGAGGCTGAGTACGTCCTGTTGATTTCCATTGAGAGCTGACCCGGCGCAGCCAGATAGGGGATGCGGACGAAAACTTGGACCACCAAGGAGGTAGTTCATGTATTCCTATTCAGACAGACTTCGAGCAGTGGAGCTCTACATACGGCTGGGCAAGCGCCTCAACCCGACCCTTCGTCAGCTGGGATATCCCACAAAGAATGCGCTGAAGGGTTGGTACCGCGAGTACGTCGAGAATCTCGATCTGCGTATGCAGCCGGTAGCGCGAGCGCCAAAGTATTCCGAGGCACAGAAACAGGCGGCACTTGAGCACTTTCGCACCCATGATCGTTGCATCTCTGCGACGATGAGGGCGCTTGGCTATCCCGGACGAGGAACTCTGACCGCCTGGGTCCGAGAGGCCTTTCCGGAAACGCAAACATCAATGGTTGGTCGATCGTGGCATCCTGGCTATTGCGAGGAGGTCCGGCAAGCCGGCGTCATCGGACTATGCTGTGGAGATGAAACCGCTCAACAGTTAGCTGATCGGCTAGGCGTCTCAAGGCCGACATTGTACAGCTGGAAAGACCAGCTACTCGGTCATGAGGCTCCTTCATCCATGAAACGCCGCAAAGCCAACTCCAAAAAGCCAGAACGTGAGGAACTCGAGCGACAGCTTGAAGCTCTCCAGCGTGATGTCCGCCAGTTGCAACTCGAGCATGACCTCCTGAAGAAAGCCAACGAACTGTTAAAAAAAGGCCTGGGCGTCGATCTGCAGATCCTGAGCAATCGGGAAAAGACACAGCTGATTGACGCCCTTAAAGATAGCTATCGCCTGCCAGAACTCCTCGCCCAGCTGCAAATTGCCCGGAGCTCCTACTTTTACCACCGCACACGGATATGTCTGGCAGATAAGTATGCCGCCATCCGGCACAGCCTTGCGAAAATATTCGAAGCAAACCGTCGTTGCTATGGTTATCGCCGATTGCAGGCGTCGCTTGCCAGGCAAAGCGTGACAATCTCGGAGAAGGTTGTGCAGCGCTTGATGAAGCAGGAGCAGTTGGTCGTTGCCAGGCCGCGTCGACGGCGTTTTGGATCATATCTGGGAGAAATCAGCCCGGCGCCCGAGAACCTGATCAATCGCGACTTCCATGCAAAAGCACCGAACGTGAAATGGCTGACAGACATCACCGAGTTCCAGATCCCAGCTGGGAAGGTGTACCTCTCGCCGATCATCGACTGCTTCGACGGTATGGTCATAAGTTGGTCGATTGGGACGCAGCCAGATGCAGGCCTGGTCAACACAATGCTGGATGCCGCCATTGAGACCGTGACCAAAGGAGAGGAGCGGCCAATCGTCCATTCCGATCGTGGAGCCCATTATCGCTGGCCCGGCTGGCTGACACGGATCAGCAACGCGCAGATGGTTCGCTCGATGTCCCGCAAGGGCTGCTCACAAGACAACGCTGCGTGCGAAGGCTTCTTCGGCCGGTTGAAAACGGAACTCTTTTATCCACGGGATTGGAAGGCCATCACAATCGAACAGTTCGTCGCCGAGGTGGATGCTTACATCCGCTGGTACAACGAGAAGCGCATCAAGATATCACTGGGATCACTCAGCCCGGTCGAATATCGCAACAGCCTCGGCCTGAGCATTTAGAACAGTCCAACTTTTTGTCCGCACCCCCGCCGGGTCAGCTCTCAGTGGAAATCAACACTTAGTGCTTGTACGATATCGGCATCGCGTTCTGCATGACACTGTCGAAGGTCGGAGGGATCGGTCACGTAGGCTTCGTCCAAATACTCGTGGACATCTGGCGGTGCTAGAAGCCGTAGGGCTTTGAAAGCGTCTTCCTTCCAATAAGGAGCGGATAGCTCAGCCATAATCTGGCCTAGATGAGGACGGTGACCCCAAATCTGATACCTTTCCGGAAATTGTCCGTGATCCGGCGAGGCTCTCCAGCCATCCTTAAGTTCCTTTTTGCGCCTGAGCGTAATCCCACGGTGAGACATTAGTCGTTGCCATTGATCTACGCCGTATCCATCACAGTAGTCATCATAACCGGGTTGCGGAGAATAGTCCTGATTTGGGTCGGGCATCCACTCGCCGGGCTTCGGTTGGAAATGAGGTGCGGACCAGTCGAGGTACGATAGGCGAATGGCAGAGAAAATCGAACGCTGAAGAGCAATTAAGACCAGCAAAACAAGCATGTAGAGCCGCTGTCGGCGCTTGCGTGCCTCCTCGATCCGGCGGCGCAACTGGATAACGCTCCGACGGTGCTTGTCTTCCAATTGCAAGCGCCTGCGAATACGGGCCTTTTGTGCGTCACGTCGCCTCTGTGAGCTGGACATAAACTGGGGCATCGCGATCTCCTTTGAAAGAAGATCGCTGTCGGCGGCGCATGACACAACATCAACACGTGTTTTGAGGCCGAAGCATACGAGCAATGCGTGGTGCCGAATGTGGCATACCCGGCTGGCGGCCTGGTGAATTGTCATCAGAACTGCAATAAGGGATAGTGAAGTTCATTCGAAACGCGATTCAAAGTATGAAATCGAAAAATCCTCCTGTTTTTATTGATGTTTTTGCTGGATGCGGTGGCCTGAGCCTTGGACTGCTGCAATCAGGCTGGTCGGGCCTGTTTGCTGTTGAGCGTGATAAAAACGCTTTCGAGACCCTAAACCACAATCTGATACATGGTGAACGACTGAATCGGTTCCAATGGCCAACATGGCTTCCTGTTGAACCTCTCAGCGTCACTGACTTGCTAGAGCAGTACGATGATCGCCTGCGAGGGCTCAAAGGTCAGGTTGACATGCTTGTTGGCGGCCCCCCGTGTCAGGGATTCTCAAGCGCGGGAAAACGGAATCCCGCTGACCCTCGGAACACACTGGTCGAAGCGTATCTCGAACTGGTAAAAACTATCGAGCCAAAGCTAGTTCTGATAGAAAACGTGAGGGGCATCAACTCTAACTTTTCGCAAGATATTGACGGTAAAGCTCCCATTAATTACGCGCGCCGGATCATCGAGAGACTTGAAAAGCAGTACCACGTAGCCACGGAACTGGTTGATGTGTCCAGGTTTGGTGTTCCGCAGAAGAGGCATAGGTTTTTTATCTTAGCTCTTCGCAAGGACCTTACAAACGAGGCCTTTGAACCATTCTCGCAGTTAGAAGCCTATAGGCAAACATTCTTACGCCAAAAAGGCATATACTCCGTCCCAGTTAGCACACGCATGGCTATCTCAGACCTTGAGGTCGGTCGCAACGGCACCGCCCCAAGTCGCGAGTCTTCAGGATTCAGTGAGATCAAATACTCCGGCCCGATCACAAGCTATCAGGCTATGATGCGTGGCGACTCTCCAATCGGCATCACAAACACAAGGCTCGCGAATCATCGTCAGAACATTCAGGAACGCTTCAAGCAATTTATTGAATTATGCCATTCTGAAGGACGTTTAAACACATCCCTATCCCCGGAAATCAAAGCTGCCTATGGTCTTAAGAAGTCTGCAATCCGAGTACTGGATCCCGACCGGCCATCTCCGACGATAACAAGTATGCCTGACGACTTAATCCACTACTCCGAACCTAGAACATTGACCGTCAGAGAAAACGCTCGAATTCAAAGTTTTCCAGACTATTTTGACTTCAAGGGTAAATACACCACGGGCGGCGAACGCAGGAAGGCTGAAGTGCCGCGCTTTACGCAAGTAGCCAACGCGGTGCCGCCTCTTATGGCTGAAGCTCTCGGATGCGTTCTGGCAGAAATAATCAGTGAGACAACAACTATTTCGGAAACAAGTCCTCAAACAAATCTTGAAATTCCAAAAGGCCGGATCGCAGTTCTCGCATAACCTCGACAGTTAACTCGTTACCTTTGCTATCGTACAGTCGACGAGAAAAACCCTCCCGCTCGACAGTGACATGCCCGAGAACGTTTCTCTTAGGCATAATCTTTTGTCGATATGCCTCGAACTTCGGGGCATGTTCCAAATGAAGCTTCAAAGTCTTGAGTATTTTTACAATTAATCGGAAGCGCTCATCACTTGAATAAACTAGATGATGACTTCCCAATTCGTTGAAGTGAATTATTTTCTCAATGTCGTCGAGCGCCTTGCCTAGCGTCTCTCGCTTATCCTTGATTCTACCTTTCACCAGATCCAGGAACTCTTCGCGAAAGGCTTCGTTATTTTCAAACAAATGCGAAAGACCCTCAATCACCATGTGATCGATGTCACTGGTCGCCCCCATCACTATGCCACGCGAATGATCAATATCCAGCACCTTTCGAACAAGATTCTCAAACACCCCCGTGACGACATCTGGCAGATCTGAACGATGAGAAGTAAAAACGCCAGGTATCCGGCGCTCAGCAATCATTCCTGCGAGACTTCCAGTAGTTTGCCCTGAATAGAAAATTATGTCCTTGTACTCGAAAACCCCACGGACTTCTGCGACACCTTCGTCTCCCTTCTTCCCTGCACCAAGGTCGTAATCCATCAGGACCAGATCGATATGGTCCCCGTAGATGGAGCTTGAAAGATATTTCGTGGCCTCATCCACGGATGCTGCAAATTGCACCACTAAGCGGAAGCCCTCTTTTCGAAGCAAACTCCGAATGCGATCTCTTTGAGCCTCAACAGCTCCTTGATTATCTTCGACCCACAAGACGTTGAAATCCAGCCGCATTACTTTGCAATCCTTATCAAGAAAGCGGCCCCTCTAACGCCGCTGATTTCAACCACTTCGATTGTTCCATTCATTTCACCGAGAACATGCTGGACGTGGTACAGTCCGAGCCCAGAACCATCTGTTTTTGTAAATCCCTTCTCAAACACACGCGCGAGTTGATCAATTCCTGGATCAAAGCCGCGACCGTTATCTTCGACACGGATGTGTATTATGTCCTTGGCGGGATGACTTATTTCGAACTCAACCTTTGTGGCGCGGGCCTTCCGTGCGTTCGTAATCAAGTTGTCTACGACAACTGCAACGTCAATCGGTTTGAATTTTTTCTCAAACGACTTACCATCTGATTGGACAGACAACTGCATGGGACCCGAGAGAAACTGCCGAGCTACCTGATCTATGTATTGCTCTACGTAATTCCCGATATCTGCCTCAATTTTTTCCGATTCCAGACGAAAATTTGCCTTTGTAGCAAACTTGGTTACACCCATTATTCTTCTATTGAGAAGGGATATACCGTCCAACACCGCAAGTACTTCTGACCTCGATATACTATCTCTTCCCTCTAAGCTGACCATGAAATTTTCAATGCGTTGCTGCACGTCAACTGCATACATCGTGACTTGATGGTGAAGATTTAAAATTGTATCGGTGTCTAAATTTGATACTGAGGCAAGGAAGAGGTTTCTTTTCTTTTCTTCCTCGAAACGGGTCGTCACCTGTTGGACGATTTGTTCAGCGACCGTTGCCCGCTCTAGAGCCGCTTCTTTCGCCTTTCGTTCTTCGTCAGCTTGTTTCCGCGCTCGCTCCTCCGATTCACGCATCTCGCGAAATCGGCGCTCAGCCTCCTGAATATTCGAAAATAGGCCGCGATCTTTGGTTTTTTCTGCGATAGCTCTTAAGCTTGCAAGCGAGTTTTCGAATTGAGAAGATCTCTCGCTCAAAATTCCGATTAGCTTAGTGCTATATTCGAGAAGCTCTACATCTCGGTCATCAACTAGCTTCGCGACCGCGCTTGCGACCCTTGCGCGGCCAGGGTCAGTCATTAGGCGCGACACATCACCAAAATTTTTATCTTCAGCGTCCACGAAAGTTACAGGAACTACATACTTTTCCAACCTGACCAGACAGTTGTCCCTAAAGCAGCGCTTCAACTGAGCAACGGCCTCGGTCTGGATCAAGCCTGTGTTGCGACTAGAGGCCTCCTGAAAATCGCTTTCCGCGCCTGATACGTCCAGACGCCCTATCACATCACGGGTGCCAAGAAACCGCGCATAGCCCTGCTGCTTGCGACGATCCATACCAAACCAATCGTCGCTTTCTTCGCCAATTGGATAGACTCTGAAACCGTTTCGGAACACAAACACAGAGCCGAATTGGACAGAAGGCACCCCCATCCTCTTCGCAAAAGTTATCTTTGCGGAATGGTTCAGGAAAAAAATCTGACACCGAAAACCAGACGGACGAAGTAGATCGTATGTATTTGGCTCCCTTATACGATAAATTAACTCTCCACGGTCAATTAACGTCGTTTCGATTAAATTATCTTCCTGATTAATGGACACCTCAATGGATGTTGTTTTTTCTGCCAAAGTAGAGAATATAAAATTTCCAACTTCGCCATTAACAATTCGGCCGTGATTTATCTGCTCATTACGCTTAAGCGCGTTTTGCTTCTCCAGCTCGTCAGCCTTGAGTTCGCTTTCAGCATGCAGGAATATTTTGAAGCCGTCAGTCGATGCGCCAAATGGATTGATCAACTTGGCGAGCGCCGACTTGAGTAGGAGTATCTTTTCCCGCCCCCAAACCTGACGGGTCCTTTCGATTTTAATTACCGTGCCATGCTCAATTTTCGGCAAGGTTGGCGGAACATCAAAACCATTATCGTTTTGCGTGTAGTCCAACAAAATAGAGTCGAAGTGTGCCTTATGATCAGCGTCAAATCGCGACCAATCAACCACGACAGAATGAACTTTGCTGCCGATTTCTCGCCTTGAAAGCGTCTGCAGGCGGACCGCTGACCCCAGACGATCAGAAGAGAACCGCCCGATCCCCTTACTGCCCGCGTAGTGCTTGCGGTCCGCAATACTGTCACGAAAGTCGGCTGTTCGGTTCACATCTTTCTTGGCGGAGTAGGCAACGAAAAGCCACTTTTCGCGGATGTCGGCGTACGACATCCCAATTCCATTGTCTGCGATCAGGATCGATTGCTTATCGATAACGATATCGACACGACTTGCTTCGGCGTCAAACGAGTTCTTGACCAACTCAAAGATAGCGACCTCATCATCTGTGATCAGGTCGCTTCCCAGAACGCTTTTGAGCCCGCTGCTCACATCAAAATGAAGGTCGGACAGTTGGATACCTCTATCGAGCCGGTTTCGTTCATTTAACGAAGTTCAACATGGCCCAGAAACGCATCGATTCTCAACCATCGCGACAGTGATGCCACAACTTTACTGACCAAAGGGATGTTGAGAGATCCAGGCGGCCATTTTGGTTTCAAAGGGGAGACACAGGAAGTTAGTCAGCCGGGACAGACCGTCCGTGAGACCAAAGAAAAGCGTTAGGAGGAGGTCTAAAAAGAAGTGGTGTTGACAACACCGAATCCCGCCCCCCAAAGTGGCGCTGCTGCTTGAGCTAAGCCTCTGACGAAACTGTTTTTTTGACCGAGGTCGGTGGGGCTCCAGGTTCCCCAGCCAATTCTCCCAGAAAGCCTTGATTCTCGTGTTTTTCCGTAGTGCCGGATCCCGTTTTGGCGTCATCGGCGACCTGATGCCCAAAACTGATGCCCAAAGGTGAGACCCAAGCCGAAATAGGCACGGGGTAACCTTCGGGCCTGATTCAGGGTGTCTACGTCATGGCAGTCCGCCACGGGGTCGAAAATCTTATCCGCCGAGGAAACATCTTCTACTGGCGGCCACGCATTCCAGCAGCCTTCATTCACTGCCAACCCGGCAGCCGACTTTCACTGACCCTTCATTGTTCGGATCATAGGAAGGCACAGATGATCGGCCGCAAGCTCAACACGCGGCTCGCTGAACTGAAGATGCGGTCGAAGGAAACGATGTCCACGCAGCAGCTCCAGAAACTCTTTGAACATGGGCGCGACAAGGAACTCCAGCGAAAATGCGGGCACAATACCCAATGGCGGGCCCATACAAGCCTCAGGCCGCAGTATCACGAGTTGCACCCGCAGCCCGATTGCTGCCTAGCAATGCTAGAACGACCTTATGGTCCGCGAAACTTCCTGAAGGGTGAGGAAGGCTTGATAGCGTCCTTCATGAAGTGTCGCTACACGCTCGCCGCTTGGCGTGTGGATCGAAGCACTCCTTGCGAGTTCACGCATGGCATCGCGAACATCCGGGAAGGCGCCAGCAGCGACGCTACCAAGAATGGCAGAGCCGAGCAGGACAGGTTCGTCCGCTTCAGTCGCGACAACAGGCTTGCAGCAGGCGTCCGCAAGGATCTGGCGCACCAGCGGGCTTGCACCCGCGCCACCGCTGATCACCACCCGCTCGACGGACGCTCCGGACTTTGCCTGCGTCTCGATGATCTGGCGCAGTCCGTAGCCGATCCCACAGAGTCCGGCGATGTAGAGAGCGATCAGACTGTCGAAGTCACGTTCCATTCCAAGGCCAGCAATGACGGCGCGGGCATGCGGATCGGCAAAGGGCGCGCGATTGCCGAGAAATTCCGGCACCACATGCAGGCCAGCAGCAAGGTCGACGGCCTCTGAGGCATCGGCAATCTTGAGTGCTGCCTGCTCGGCCATGAAGGCGGGCAAAGACTTCCCCTCGGCCTGTGCCCGGGCGGTCGCCTCGGCGGCCGCAGGATGGAACGAGAGGAGTTGGTCGATCGCCGCGCCAGCGGCACTTTGTCCGCCCTCGTTCAGCCACATGCCAGGTACCATGGCCGAATAATACGGCCCCCAGACGCCGGGCACGAAAACTGGCTCGGCCGTCGACGTCATGGTGCAGGAGGAGGTCCCGAAGACGTAAGCCAGGTTCTCGGCCGGCTTGCCGCCGATGCCGACCGTGCCGATGCCACCCGCATGGGCGTCGATCATGCCCGCGGCGACCGCCGTGCCGGGTTTGAGCCCCATGGCTTCGGCCGCCTCTGCGGTCAGCCCTTGCCCCAATCGGGTACCGGGCTCGACGATGTCAATACCGATGCGGGCAAAGCCCTCCTTCGCCAGTTCGGCCAAGCCGATCTGATCGAAATAACTTTGATCCCAACGCGCCTCATGGGCGAGATAGGTCCACTTGCAGGTTACCGTGCAGGTCGATCGCGCGAGGTCGCCGGTCGATTTCCAGGTCAGAAAATCAGCGAGATCGAAGAACTGCCAAGCGGCTGTGAAAGTCGCCGGGCGATTTTCCTTAAGCCACAGGATCTTCGGCGTCTCCATCTCGGGCGAGATGCGGCCACCGACATAGCGCAGGACATCGTGGCCCATGGCGTTGATGCGCTCGGCCTGAGCCACGGCACGGTGATCCATCCAGACGATGATGTCACGCTTTGCCTCTTCCGAGGGGCCGACTGCAAGCGGCTGGCCGCCCTCGCCCAGGACCACCAGCGAGCAGGTCGCATCGAAGCCGAGCCCGATGACCTGATCCGGCGACACGCCGGCTGCCTGCACCGCCTCGCGGATGATCGCACAGACGGCATTCCAGATCTCGGTGCTCGACTGCTCGACGATCGAGCCTGCCTCGCGGTAAAGCGTGATATCGCGCTTCGCGACCGACAACATGCGGCCCTCAAGGTCGAAGAGGCCAGCACGCGCGCTGCCCGTTCCGACATCGACGCCGATGACGTAACGGGTGGCTCCCTCGGTCGAGTTCTGTGCTGAGGTCATGGTCTTCTCGTCTGTTTCGGCATTGCAAGGCAGGCTGGTGAGAATCAAGCAGGCGTCAAAGATCGACGCTGTTGGGCAGGATCACCAGGTCACGAATGGTCACATTGCGGGGCCGCGACAGCATGAAGAGAACAGCGTCGGCCACCTCCTTCGGCTGCATCAGGCTACCATTGGCAAGCGCCTCTTCCATCTTGGCCTTCGGCCAGTCATCGAGGAGTGCTGTAACAACGGGACCCGGCAGAACCGCACCGACGCGCACGCCATGGGGCGCCACCTGGCGGCGGGTCGAATGGACAAAGGCCTGAACCGCGAATTTCGAAGCCGTGTAGATCGGCTCCCAGACGACCGGAACGACGCCGGCGATTGAGCTGGTGAACAGGATGTCACCGGACTTCTGCGCGATCATGTGCGGCAAGACTGCATGCACGGAGCGGAAGGCAGCGTTGATGTTGAGGTTCAGCATACGGTCCCAGGCATCAGGATCGCCTTCCGCGACTGGACCGCCGATATAGGCACCGGCATTGGCGTGGAATATATCCAGACCGCCTGCCAGCTCAAGAATGCGCGGCAGCATGCTGGAAACGGCAGGCCCGTCGAAGAGATCGACCACCAGCGGCTTGGCACGCTCGCCGAGTTCCTTGCACAAGGCCTCAAGCTTGTCCTTGGCGCGGTCGATCAGGACAACCGTCGCGCCTTCGGCGATCAGTGTGCGGGCGCATTCGAGGCCGATGCCCGAGGCCGCTCCGGTTATGGCGGCAACCTTGCCCTTCATCAGTTCAGTCATATCAAGTCTCCAGTCTTGGGATCAGGCGCGGCCATGGCTGACGCGCGAGCGGCGGGCAAGCGAGTCGACGATGACGGCGATGGCGAGAACGGCACCGGTGATCATGTAACGAAGCGACGAGCTGAGGTTGAGGAGCGTCAACCCGTTCGAGATCGCCTGGATGACGATGATGCCAAGCAGTGCCGAATAAGCGCTGCCGCGTCCGCCGAAGAGGCTGGTGCCGCCAATGACGGCTGCTGCGATCGCGTTGAGGTTGACGTCACCCGTGCCGGCCTGCTGGCTAGACGAGGCGAGACGCGATGCGGACAAAGTGCCGCCGAGAGCGGCCAGCGTCGAGCACAGCATGAAGGCGCTCATGTAAATGCGGCGGACATTGATACCCGAGCGGCGTGCAGCCTCACGGTTGCCACCGACGGCAAACATCGAGCGCCCCCATTTGGTCTTCGTCAGCGCATAATTGAGGATCACGACCAGGGCCACGAACAGGCCAAACATCCATGGCACGCCGCGCCCGAGGTTCAGGTAGTAGACTGCGGCTTCAAGTACGACCGTCAGGACCACGGCCTTGACGATGAGGCTGCTGATCGGCTGCGAGGAGAGATTGACCGCCTGTCGGCGCTGACGGATGACCATACCGGCGACAATCAGGACGGCACCAGGCACAAGTGCCAGCAGGTAGGACAGCCAGTCAGGCATCACGAGGATCTGGCCGAACCGGACGAGCGGCGAGGCGTAGGGCAGGTTGATGCTGCCCGTCGGACCCAGGATATAGAGCTGTAAGCCGAGCAGTGCGAGCAGACCGGCAAGCGTTGCAACGAAGCTCGGCATACCCAGGCGATTGTACATCATCGCGTAGAGCGCACCGACGCCCGCTCCTGTCACCAGTGCCGCACCAATGGCGAGCGGCAATGAGATACCGGAGTTGACCCAGAGCACGCCGATAATTGCCGAGGCGAGGCCGCTCATCGAGCCGACCGACAGGTCGATCTCGCCGAGGATGAGCACGCAGACGATGCCAAGCGAGATGATGCCGACTGTCGCGCAGTCGAACAGCAGGTTTACGAGGTTGTTCGGCGCAAGAAAGATCGGATTGAGGATGCTGAAGACCGTCGAAATGACGATCAGACCAATGGCGACCGGCAACATTCCGAGGTCGCCGGAGCGAACTCGGCTGACGAAGGCGCGGACCATACCACCGATGCCATCGGCGTGGCGGACGCGCTCATCGCTACGATCGAGAGCAAGCGGGGTGGATTTGTTTTCATTCGACATCTGAGTGCTCATGCGGGGCTCCCGCCGATTTCGGCCTGTTCGACGGCCTTTCGGCCAGCCCGGCGCGAGACAGAGTTTTCCGTGGCGCCGGTAATGGCGGCCACGAGTTCGTGGTTAGAGGCGTCAGGCGAGAAGACGCCGTTGTTCTTGCCGAGACGCAGGACGACGACGCGGTCGGCAACGGCACGGACGTCTTCCATATTGTGGCTGATAATGATGACCCCGAGACCGCGCTCACGGACGCGTTCGATCAGGTTCAGGACTTCGGCGGTCTGGGCAACGCCAAGTGCTGCCGTCGGCTCGTCGAGCATGATGATCTTCGGGTCGAGCAGAAGCGAGCGGGCAATCGCGACCGTCTGGCGCTGGCCACCGGACAGCGAGGCAATCGGCTCACGCACCGATGGAATGCGCGCGGCGAGTTCGCGCAGCAGCGTCCATGCACGCACCTCCATCGCCACCTCATCGAGGTTCCAGGGCGAGAGTTCGTGTCCAAGAAAGAGATTGGCGACGACATCGAGATTTTCGCAGAGCGCCAGATCCTGAAAGACCGTCGCGATGCCGAGTTCGAGCGCGCGGCTCGGGCTGTCGAGCGAAACTTCCTGACCCATGAACTCGATCCGGCCGGAACTGGGCTGGTGGACGCCGGCCAGGACCTTGATCAGTGTCGACTTGCCGGCACCATTGTCACCGACGAGAGCTACGACCTCGCCCGCCTTCACTTCAAGCTCGATGTCGCTCAGCGCGGAAACCGCACCGAAATTCTTCGAGACATTGCTCAGCTTCAGGATGGTCGTGCCCTTGGGTGGCAGACCGATGTCATTTCGTTGCATGACGGGGCTCTTCTTTGGGAAATGGGATACGCCCGGCCGGAGCAAGCCCCGACCGAGCGCCTTGGGAGATCATTACTGAGTGATGCCGAGCTTCTTGCAACCCTCTGCATATTCACCGGTGCAGACATCTTCGGGCTTCTGGATGCCCTTATCGAAGATCTCTGCCTTGATGTTTTCCGCAGTCACAACGGCCGGCACG
Organism: Allorhizobium sp. nf9_anc; assembly: GCF_056323085.1. Classification (NCBI taxonomy): domain Bacteria; kingdom Pseudomonadati; phylum Pseudomonadota; class Alphaproteobacteria; order Hyphomicrobiales; family Rhizobiaceae; genus Allorhizobium; species Allorhizobium sp. nf9_anc. The sequence goes on from NZ_CM150481.1 coordinate 2,963,193, forward strand.
AAGAGCTCGGACGGCGTGTTGTAGAGTGTCGTCTTGGCTTCGACCGTCTCGCCCTTCAGAAGCTTCACAGCCACATTTGCTGCTGCGGCCGCGACGATTTCCGATGGCTTGGAAATCGTGTTGTACTGGTCGCCCGAGATGATCAACTGCAGGGCTGCGATCGTCGCGTCGTTGCCGGTGACAGGCGGGACAGGGTTTACGCCTGCGGCCTTGAAGGCAGCAATCGCGCCACCGCCTGTGCCGTCGTTGGCAGCAACGACGCCCTTGATCTCGGCGCCAAAGCGGGTGATTTGGCCGGCGGCCCATTCCTGTGCCTTTGGCGGCGCCCATTCCGGCGTGTCGAATTCGGCAAGCGTCTTGTAGCCGGAGTCCTTCAAGCCGCGATGGATGCCGTCACGGATCAGGCCAGCCGCCGCGTCGGTTGGCGAACCGTTGATCTGCAGCACGCCCGCACCTTCGGGAACGCCACTGGCCTTCAGATGGTCAACCAGCGACTTGGCGATCGCATGGCCGATGCCTTCATTGTCGAAGGACACGTAGTAGTCTGCAGCCTTGTCCGGGATCGGGCGGTCATAGGCGATGACCTTGACATCCTGGGACTGGGCGATTTCGACGAGAGCGGCGGCGGCCGCGGAATCGACCGGATCAAGAACAACGACCTTGGCGCCCTGCGCAATCACCGAATTGAACTGCTGCTGCTGGAGTGCGACATCCGCATTGGCATTCTGGTAGATGACGGTGCAGGTCGGGCAGAGCTTTGCCATCTCTGCTTTGAAGCCCGGATAGTCGTGCTCTTCATAGCGCGTCGATGCCTGGTCGGGCATCAGGAAGGCGACTGTCGCCCCTTCCTGCGCGAGAGCAGAACCGGAAAGCATTGCGGCGAGACCGACGGTCGCCAGCAGCATGGAACGAATTTTCATATCTCATTCTCCTCCTTGAATGGGAACAGCTCGCCTTGTGAGGCTGCTCCGGACTGTCATTCTCCCGCCCATTCCGCGTCGCCCAACATGAGGACGCAGCGCATCGTTCGTCGCCGAACACATCGGCGCCGCAAGACATGGGCACTGGCAGAACGCCTCCCGGTCGACCCTCCACAGCCAACCTGTATCATCGATTGAGCACCACTGCTCAATCGATGAAGCAAGAATTGCCACTTCTCTCGTTTGATGTCAAGTTGGGTCTCGTAGGAGGATTTCGTGAATCAGCAGCGCCCGCAGAAAAAGACGACGATCTATGATCTGGCCGAACTTGCCGGAACCTCGGCGAGTGCGGTGAGCGCCGTCCTGAACGGCAACTGGAAAAAGCGCCGGATCAGCAGCCAGTTGGCGGAAAAGATCACCCGGATTGCCGAGGAACAGGGCTATGCCATCAACATGCAGGCAAGCCTGCTGCGCCGGGAAAAGTCCCGGATCATTGGCATGATTGTTCCCAAATACGACAACCGGTATTTCGGCTCGATCGTCGAGACCTTCGAAATCATGGCGCGCGAGCGCGGGCTGTTCCCGATCATCACCTGTACGCTCCGCGATCCGGACTTGGAGCTGGAAGCGGCACGCACAATGCTGTCGTATCAAGTGGAATGGCTGATCTCCACGGGTGCAACCGATCCGGATCGTATAACCGACATCTGCTTGGCTGCAGGCGCTCGTAGTTTGAACCTTGACCTTCCAGGCACCAAGGCGACGTCGATCATCTCCGACAACTTCGCCGGCGCGCGCGAACTAACGCGGCGCACACTGATCAATCATCACATTAAGACCGGTGTCATGGCGCCGCTGCTCTTCATCGGCGGTCGTGGCAGTGACCATAACACCGCCGAACGTATCCGTGGCTTCCGAACTGCCCATCAGGATCTCGGCGTGCCGATCGAGGAACACCATGTCCTCGCCTGCGGCTACGCACCCGAAAAGGCAGCGCAGGCGCTGAGCGCCATGGCGGACAGAGAAGGAAGCGTGCCGCGCGGCATGTTCGTCAACTCAACCATTTCGCTCGAAGGCGTCATGCGCTGGATCAAGTCCTCAGCCCACTTTCAGGGTGAGCAACCCATCATCGGTTGCTTTGACTGGGACCCCTTCGTCGCCCTGCTTAGCCACGACATCGAAATGGCACGCCAGGACGTGCCCGGCATGCTTATCGCCGCCTTCGACATTCTCGAGAAAGGAAGCAGCGACGGCCGCAAGCTGATCGAGATCCCGCCGATTTTCGCATAAGCCAAATAGATCAGCCAATCTGAAGCGTTTGGTAAATCTAAAGTCGGGGGTGCAAACATCTGCACCGTCCAGAGCGGCGGGACATATTGCGATATAGCAAACTGTCTCTGCGCAATCATTTGCGCTCTAATACAGCGCACTAAGGTACCCGCGTAGGTATGCCGATTCACCTCCGGCTCGGCGCTCCTGAGCGGAAATAATTGCCGCCCTCCCGCCATGTTGACGTCGGCCCCAAAGCCAGGGCACAAAGTTGGCATCCACGGTCGCTCGCGGCGGGAAAACAGAGGAAAATCAAAGGCGAATATTCTAAGTCTTTGAAATAATGCGAGAATCTAGACTCTCTAAGCAGGCCATTTTAGGCCGGTTTTTCGCTGAAAATCAGCGACTATTTCTCACAGAAAAAAGCGAGGCCTTCTCAACAACTTGAGCAATCCCGGCTGCTGTTCTTAGTCCATCTGTCGTTCCGAAACGGGTCTCGCAAAAATTGGCTGGGGACCCAAGAACGATATCTGCAAAGGGGCCGAGAGCGGACTGGGTGCTGGGTTGCTGCATTCACCAAACGGATCGATGATTACTAGGTCCTGTTAACAAAGCAAGGCAGCCAAATTTTTGCGGCGGCCCGAGCAAGAAATGCGGAGAAGGATTCTCGGGTTTTGTCAAATCGGGTCGCACGCGACGAAACTGTTTGAGACGATTACACATCCGCTCGATGCTCGTGTCCCGCCGCGAGCCCAAATTGCCTGCCAAAAAAAACGGTCTTGAATTACGTTTCCCTTGATTCGGGAACAAATTTTGAAAACAGTTCCGGCAATTGACCCGGGACAGCCAAACTCTGCTTTCGCCGAAGCCTATGCAGTTCCGGCCTTGTTTGCGAAACCGGATGTGACCAAGTAAAGCTTCCAACATGGACCTTGGTCGAATGAGCGGCGATATTCGTCGGTTGCGTATAGCCGGGACGGGACATTTTGTTCCGTCGCGGGTCCTTTTGTCGACGGACCTCGATCGAGAACTGGGCTTTGAAGAGGGTTCTCTTCAGCGACTATCCGGCGTGTTCAGCCGACATGTCTGTCAGGGAGAGGACGATCAGATCGCAATGGCTGTCGCCGCTGCTAATCTGGCCATGCAAAAGGCGGGCATTGGCCCTGAGGACATTGATCTTGTCATCGGTGCTTGTGGTGTTCCCTATCAGCCATTGCCGACAACCGCCCCGCTGGTGATGGACCGGCTCGGCATTGCCGAGGGTCGTGCTGCCGCCTTCGATGTCAATGCGAGCTGTCTCAGCTTCCTGGCCGCTGTTGATCTGGCCGCCGACCGTATCGCGATGGGACGGGCACGGGTCGCCATTGTCTTTTCTGCAGATATTGCCTCGAGGGCGCTGCCTTGGCACGATCAGCCGGATGTTGCGGCATTGTTCGGCGATGGGGCGGCTGCAATCGTCCTGACGGCGGCTTCCGAGGGCGACAGTTCGATCCGTGCAAGCCTCATGCGCACCTATCCTTCTGCCTATGACGCTTGCGGAATCGGTGCGGGCGGTACGCGCTTCGATTTTCACCGGCAGCCGGATGAATTCGCCGCCCATGCCTCCTTCCGTATGGATGGCAAAGCGCTGTTTCGCGTCACGCATCGCCATTTTTCCCGCTTCGTCGATGAGCTTCTCGTCGAGGCCGGATGGTCCCGCGACGATGTTGATCTGGTCCTGCCTCATCAGGCAAGCCCTCTGGCTTTGGAGCATATGATCAGTCAAACCGGTATGTCGGCTGATCGGGTGGTCAACATTACAGCGCGCTTTGGCAATCAGATAGCAGCCTCCATTCCGACTGCGCTCGATATCGCCTGGGCTGACGGGCGGATCAGAAAGGGATGCAAGCTTCTCATGCTCGGCACATCGGCCGGTGTGTCCTTTGGCGGCATGGCGATAGAGGTTTGAATCCCATGCGTGTTCTCGTCACAGGCGCCACGGGTTTTTTGGGCGGTCGGTTGATCCGGTATCTGGCGGCCCGCGGATTTGAGACGATCGGGCTCGGTCGAGACCAGGCCCGTTGCCGCCATCTGCAGGACTTGGGTTTCGCGACCTCTTGCGCGGATATATCCCGACCCTTGTTTCACTTGGTCGATGACATCGGCACCGTGGATGCTGTCGTGCATTGTGCAGCACTCTCGGCATCCTGGGGGAAACTGGCAGCTTTTCGTTTGGCCAATGTCGAGGGCACACGACATGCGCTTGATCTGGCCGACGCCCTCGGTGCACGTCGCTTTGTCAATGTTTCCTCGCCGACTGTTTACTTCGAACTCAAGGACAAGACCGAAGTCGCCGAAACGGCGCCGCTGCCGCCTCCGATTAACCCCTATGTCCATACCAAGGCCGAGGCCGAAGCAATAGTTCTTGCCCAAGGGAGTGTCGGCCCGGTGAACCTGCGGCCCCGTGGCATCTATGGCCTTGGCGACCAGACGCTGCTGCCACGGATTACCGCTGCCGCCCGCCTTGGCCCCCTGCCGCTGTTGCGGTCCGGCGCGGCTGCCATCGATCTTACCCATGTTGATGATGTTGTGCATGCCATCGAGGCGGCACTCTCGACCAGTGATGTCGAGGGGCAGACCTTCAACATTTCGAGTGGTGAAATGGTGCCGGTGCGCGACATCGTCGAGCGTGTTTGTTCAAGGCTTGCAATCGAGCTCAGCTGGCGACGAATGCCGTTTTATCCGGCGCTGGCGGCTGCTCGGCTGGTGGAACTGGTGAGCCTTGCTCGTTCGGTGTCAACCGAGCCCTTGGTTACGCCCTATACAATTGGTCTATTTGCGTTTCGCCAGAGCCTCGATATCTCCAAGGCCCGCCGGATGCTTGGCTGGCGCCCTCAGATCTCATTCGAAGAGGGGCTTGCAATGACGATTGCAAAGGGGCGCGCGCCATGAAGCCGGTGTTTGCCAACAGCGCCTTTGTCAGCGCGCCGGAACGCTTCTATCTTCGCGGCGGAGGCTGGCAGCCCGTGCCTCTGAGGGTGCGCTATGGTCTTTTCGAGCATCCGACAGCGGGGCTTGTGCTGATCGATACAGGTTATGGGCCGCGGGTAACGCAGGGGAAGCGCAGTCTGGGATTGCGCCTCTATAACGCGATCCTCGGTCCAGATCTGGTGACGAGCGGGCAGCCCGCAGCGGTTTTGGAAAGGCTCGGCTTTACGCCGGATGATGTCTCTGTCGTCATCGTCACCCATTTCCATGCCGATCATGTCGCGGGTCTCGACGCGTTTGCCAATGCGCGGATCATCTCAAAGCAAGAGATGCTGGGACGCGTCCTCAAGGCGCCCGTTCGGGCCAATCTGCGCCACGGCATATTCACCGAGCTCCTGCCCGCCGGCATTCTTTCGCGAACGGTCGATGTCGACGGATCGGCCCTGATCGAGGCGCCGCTTGGTCTCGGGAAAGGCCGCGACCTTTTCGGTGACGGCAGCGTGCTTGCCATCGATCTTCCGGGGCATGCCGCCGGCCATTTCGGTCTGTGCTTTAGCGCCATGCCACGGCCACTTCTCTATGCGGTCGATGCACAATGGTGCGGGGATGCATTGGTGCCGGAGCGGCGTCCGGGCTTTCCCGCAAGCCTCGTGGCTGACGATCCCTTGGCCCTTGCCGAGAGCACCCGTCGCGTCCTTGCCTTTCAGGAGGCGGGCGGTGAGGTACTTTTGTGTCACGATCCTGCGGTCAGCCCGCACGATCTGAGTGAGGGCATGCCGTGAACTCCCGCCTTCGCATTGCATCCGCCTTTGCGCAAACGCTCTGGACCACGCGGGCCGGGCGCTCGCGTGCCGCGTTCAAGCGCTGGCAGTCCTTGGCGCTTCAGCGCTGGCTCGACCACAGCCTCCCCGCCGCCGATTTCTACCAAGGTGCAGCACATCGGCTGGAGATGCTGCCCATCATAGACAAGGCCGTGGTCATGGCAGATTTTGCCGCCTTCAACAGAGGGCGGATCAGCGCTGAAGACGGATGGCGCGCTTTCGAGACCACCGGCCAGATCGGGGAGGTCAGTCTTGGCGCAAGCACCGGCACGAGTGGCAATCGTGCGCTTTATGCTGTTGACGTCTGCGACAAAGACCGCTGGCTGGGCACTATTCTCTCAAAAGCCGTACCGCGGTTCCTCGTTGATCCCGAGAGGGTTGCTGTCATCCTGCCACAGAACTCCGCGCTTTATGACGGTGCCAATCGCTCCCGCTTGCTGCGACTGATGTTTTTTGACCTCAACCGGGGTATCGAAGCCTGGCTTGACGATCTGGAGCGGTTTGCACCCACCACCATCGTCGCGCCGCCTCGGGTTTTGCGCCATCTTGCCGAGCACGCCGAACGGCTGCAGCCCAGACGCATCTTTGCCGGTGGCGAAACGCTGGATCCCATCGACCGCACGATCATCGAGACCCACTTCGGCAAGAGGCTGGGGCAGATCTATATGGCGACGGAAGGACTTTTTGCTGTCACCTGCTCGCACGGGCGCCTGCATCTTGCCGAAGACGCCAATTTTTTCGAATTCGAGGCGGTGGAGGGCGGGCTGGTTTCGCCCCGTGTCACCTGCTTCCGGCGCCGGTTCCAGATCATGGCACGGTACCGCATGAACGACCTTCTGCGCCTGTCCAACAGCCCCTGCCCCTGTGGATCGCCGCTCCAGGTTGTCGACGAGATCGTCGGTCGGCTGGATGACGCCTTTGTTTTTTGCCGCGCGGATGGCATGCGGCTTCTGGTGACGCCTGATGTGATGCGCAATGCCGTGCTTGAGGCCGATCGCTCGATCACCGATTTTCGCATCTTGCGGGAGGGGGCCGAGCAAATCGCGCTTGTGCTGGAGCCGAAACTTGCCGCCCATGGTGCAAAGGCGGCCCGGGATGCACTCGCCGATGTGTTTTCGCAGCGCGGGCTGTCCCCGACAATCATCCTTCGACAGGAGGCGATAGAATTTGAGCCTCACCGGAAGCTTCGACGGGTGGAAAATCGGCTTCCGCATGAGGATGCACGATGATGACACTTTCTGGAGCGGGTAGCGCGGTGTCCAATGAGCCGGAGGCGGTTCGTCGTTTCGTCACGCTTTTCAACGCCTATCCCGTCCCGGACCTCATTGGCAACCTCTCGACAAACGTTGATGCAATCGACGTGGAAGGGCGTCATTTGCCGATTACCCTCAACGAGCAACGCGATGCTCCGACCTGCTATATCTGTTGCCCAAGCAGCGCCTATATCGACTATGCCCTCGACGAGACACGCAATTTTGCCAGCGCTCCCCTCTTGCGTTGGGCTGCATCTGGCCTGATCCGTGCCTGCGGCCCGCTTTTGAGGGCCAGTGGGCTCGATCAGCAGGTGCAGGTCAACAACTGGCTGCTGTCCACCAATCCGGTGCCGGCCATCAGCGCCTCGGGGGCCTCCGGGCTCGTGGCACAGTTGTGCGCACGATATCCCAATCGGGCGATTATCATCCGGTCACTGAACGAGATGGCTGACGGGTCTTCGATCCGCCATCTGACGGCGGCGGGATTTCGCATGATCGCGGCGCGGCGGATCTATCTGTTTTCCGGCAATGACGGACGCAAGACGCAGAACCAAGGGTATGACCGCAAGCTCATCAGTCGGACAGGCTACCGGTTTGCTGCCGGAGAAAGCTTTACCGAAGCGGATTACGAGCGTGCAGCCGAGCTTTACGCGCTGCTGTATCTGGAAAAATATACCCCGCTCAATCCGCAATATACCGCGCTTTACATCAGGGAGATGCACAGGCGCGGCCTGTTTGACCTCGTGGGCTTCCGGGACGGCGCGGGCAGGCTTGCGGCGGTGTCCGGCTTTTTCGCCAATGGTCGCACGCTGACGCAACCGATCGTCGGCTATGATACGAGCCTGCCGCTGAAGGATGGACTTTATCGGCTGGTCATGGCGACAGGCCAGATGATCGCGGCCGAGCGTGGGCTGTTTTTCAACATGAGTGCCGGGGCGGGCCGTTTCAAAAGCCTGCGCGGAGCGGTACCCGTCATCGAATACAATGCCGTCTATGTCGCGCATCTTCCGGCACGCCAGCGCCTGGCGGTGCGGGTCATGGAGGCGTTGCTGCGGCGTATAGGCATTCCGCTTCTGGAGGGTTTTGACCTGTGAGCATGTCTCCCGACACCTGGCAGGCCGTTGCCATTGCCTCTGAGATTGGCAAGAGACCGCGGCGGATATTGCTGGCAGGACTGCCTGTGGTGCTGTTTCGCAGCGGCGAGACGATTGCCGCTTTGCATGATCGCTGCCCCCACCGGCATGTGGAACTCTCGAAGGGCAAAGTCAAAGACGGTGAGATCGAGTGTCCGTATCACGGCTGGCGATTCAACGCGGCAGGTTTCTGTACGGCCATTCCCGGTCATACGGGTGCCGTGCCCGGCTATCGCGTGCCACGATTGACGACATTCGTGAAGGAGGGTGTGGTGTTCGTGGCAAGCGGCGCGCCCAAGGACGAGCCCTATCTGCACTGCGCCGAGGGGCAGAAGATCATCGTCAAGCTTGTGAGCAGCAGCACGCGCTCGACGCTGGTCGATGCCGCCGAGAACATTCTCGATGCAACACACACCCATTTCACCCACAAGGGCCTTCTGCGCGGATTGAGCAGCGAGCGGCAGCGCGTGCGTGTCGATGTCACCGGCGGTCCCGGCTGGGTCGAGGCGTGTTATACCGGCGAAGAACGGCAAAACGGCCTGATCAGCCGTTTGCTGGAGGGGGAGCGGGTGAGGACGATTGGGCGTTTCCGCTATCCCGGTATTGCCGAACTGGAATACTGGGGGCCGAAGGGCCTGGTACTTGCGACGACATTCCATCTCCGTCAGGCGGCGGAGAGCCAGGTGGATGGGATCGGTTGCCTGATCGGGCCGCAGGGCGGTCTGCTTGATCACCTGAAGTCTCTGGCTTTCCGGCCCATGTTCCGCATTGCCCTAGAACAGGACCGGCGGGTACTGGCATCTGCAAGCCGGAATGCGGCTTACTGGCCGCAGGCATCGACGATCATCGGACCGCTTGATTTCCTGCGTCGAAGCATCGAGGCAATCATGGACGGTGCAGCGCCGCCTGCTGCCAATCAGCCGGAGAGTTTCTCTTTCGAACTCTGATCCGGCCCGTCCCATTCGATATCGCGGGTGGAGGCGCGTTGAAGGGAAATGCGGTGGCGAAGGGCGAGCGCCGCGATTTCGCCAAGCGCACGCCATTGCGCGCGTTTTGGTTCAGGGTCTTGCGGCCAGTCGAGAAGCTCCTCCGCGCTTTTGAGGTCATGCATAAAGCTGCGGAGATCGCCACGGCGCAGAGCTGCTGGCAGCCCGTAGATCCACAAGGCAAGGCGGACTGTCTGCGGGCTGGATATATCCGGTTTCAGGCTGCCTTCGCCTGTCCAGATCGCCTGTGCGAATGGCTTTGGATCGCAGAAGAAATGCAGCCCGCTTGTAGCGCGCGGATTGCATTCAAGCGGCAGTACGGCACCGTCGGTCTTGAGGATCAGGTCGAAGGAAAGCTGGCCCGTCCAACCGGTGCCGGCGGCAAAATCCGTCACGAAAGCCTTGGCCGCCTCGTTCTCAACAGGCTTGAAATAAATGCCCGCGCCCTTGCCGGCACGGTAGATTGAGCTGTAGAGCGAAAGCGCCTGCAGACGGCCATTCTGCGCGATGGCGTAGGCACTGATCTCCTGTCCCGCGATGAATTCCTGGGCGAGCCAGGGTGCCTGAGGCGTTGGCGCAAGAGCGTCTACCTCTTCAGCTTTCGGCTGAAGCAGCACCCGGCTCGCAAAGCGCGACCAGGCGGGTTTGAAAACCATCTGAGACGCCATCGAGCGGATAGAGGCAAGGTCGGCTCTGTTCTGCAGGAGCACGGTATGCGGCGCTGCCAGTTTGAGGCTTTTGCAGATTTCGATGAAATCAAACTTGTTGTGCGCCCGTGTAAGGACATCTGCGTCTGGCGCGAACAGCCGTGCCGTCATCCCCCGTTCGCGCCAGAGTGCAGCCAGATAAAAGATCTCCTCGCAGGTCGGCACGACCAATGAGACATTTTCCCGTTTCACCAGGTCTTCGACCACATCGGCATAGCGTTTCGGTTCAAAACGCGGCGGTGGCAAACGAAAATAGCCATCGCAGGCACGGCTGGCGGCTGAAATCGGTTTGGCTGGCGTGTCGGCAAGCAGCACGCGCCAACCTGCGCCGTGGAAGAGCCGCGCGAGGTGCAATGCCACCGGTGCCCTCGCCCCGGTGATTAAAACTGACCGACTTAAAACCGAAGCCACCATCGTTGCTGCGTCCTACTGTGCTGGTGTCGTAGCGGAGATACTGGCATGCCGCACAGTTTTGCCTGACGCATTAGCCAACAGACGTTCCAGGCACAAGATCATCGAGCCGCAACGTTGCGGTTGCTAGGCCCTGTTGACAAATTGGCGGCTTCACGACGAAAATCCACGCCCGAGCAGACGGTCATCCTTCTCATTCGAGGTCAGGACGTGGATGCACAGGCCGAGTTTAGCCGCCAAGCGATCCCAGCCACCGTCGCCAATGCGGTTCCGGGTCTCGCAGGGTCCGTGACAACGAGCATGGGCATCACACCTATCTCTAACGACGATGCCTTGACGACCTTGTATGAACGAGCGGACAAGCTTCTTTACGAAGCCAAGAGTGCGGGACGAAATAGAACCCGCAGCGCGATAGGTCCCACGCATTCATCGAAATCCGCCCAGATCGATAGGGTCATGATTGCATAGCCCGCGGCAGCGCCGGCCATGCGGTTCATAACGACGAACTGTTTTGCAGAGATCTCACTGTCTGCAAGTGGCGGAAAGGCTACGAGCCACTTGCGCGAGCCGCGTCTGATTTCAGGTGCCTGCCGCGAAGTTTCTACGACCGAGATGGTGGAGGGTTTCGGGTGCCGTCAGGCGTACGAAAGCATCCACCATTGCCGTCATTCGCTTTTGCAATTCGCTAAATCGAAAGCTGTCGTTCAATTATTTGCGCTGGTAATAGGATGAAACGGGGGGAAACCCTCGGCGTTTGGGCCGAAACAACAGAGACTAATCGATGGTATTGCCCACGGTGTATTGCGACTATTGGCTGTGGGCCAAGGGGCAAGACCATCGCCTCCAACAGCCGTCCCCCTTCACCCAACGTACCGCTGTTCGAGGCGCACGGCTTTGTCTCGCGCGAAGCTGGCATCGCCCCGACACCCTGCATTCTGAATACCAACCGGAGCGGACCATTGCACAAATCCCCAATGAGACACCCAAGGGGAGAGGCATGAAACCGAGAATCGTATCGGCCCTGCTGGGCGTGGCGCTGCTGAGTTTGGCTGCGGCTGGTCCAGCCCAGGCAGTGATCATTCTCGACAGCACCTGGGCCGATCAGGGCGGGGCGGCTGGTGCGGAAGGCGACGGATTTGGCGCCGCCAAGGCGCTGGCCATGGAGCCGCAATTTTGCGCCATCATGAGCTTTTTCGACGGTGAGCAGATTGGCGCCTCCGGCACCTGGATCGGCAATGACCAGGACGGCACGGCTTATGTGTTGACTGCGGCGCATAACTTCGGCGACGGCGACGAACCAAACACCTGGACCTACTACACCCGCGCTGGTGCCGAATTTACCGGCAAGTCGGTGCATATCCATCCCAATTACGACCCCAGCAGTGACGAATCGCCGGGCTACGACTTGGCCATCGTGGAATTGAACGGACCGGTAAAGGATTGCGATGCGCCGCCGCTCCTTTATGGCGGGGACGATGAACTGGGGCAACGCGCCACCATGGTCGGATTTGGCTCGAGGGGCATTGGCTCGGTCGGCCAGGATGACAAATACTACAATAGCGAAGACGCCGCTGGGGCGCGCAATATCATCGACGTGGTGGAGGAGCCAGCCCCTGACGGCCAAGGCGGCAATCAGTTGCTGATCGACTTCGACAGTGAGGACGGTTCCACCAATGTCTTCGAGGACGGCAATTCTCTGCCGGTTGATGAATATGAAGGGGTGCTGGGCTCAGGTGACAGCGGCGGCTCGCTCTGGATCCAGACCGACAAGGGCTGGGCTATTGTCGGGGTCAACGGCTGGGGCGACGATGTGGTTTATGGTTCGACGGGCGGTTTCGGCCGTATCAGCACGCAATATGACTGGGTCAAGTCCATCTTCGATGCGCGTTTCACCAACGAGTAAGCACCGGTGCGGCGAACGCCGCCTGACCGTTGGCGACCCACCACGAGCCTTTCGCCCTTGAGACATTTGCAAGCACGACATTCGGTTACCGGAGCCATTGAACCACCAGGTAAAACGTACCGGTACCACCGTTAAGCTCGGCCAGGGATCATGGCTGATAGGGCGATTTTCTGCCTGTCCGCCGGCAGCCCTCTTTCGCCCATCTGCCTATGTCCGCTTTTCAAGCAGTGGAACCATTAACGGACAGGCAGGAAACCACCCCATCACGGACATCGGAGTTACGCAAACAGACCAGCAGCTTTCCACTATTTGGCGTTTCTGCTTGAATGGCCGACATGGTGGAGGGTTTCGGGTGCCGTCAGGCGTACGAAAGCCTTTCATGCAGGAACCCGCGGTCTGCACTTGCTGAGCTATGGGGTTTTCTGGATTGGAGCCTCTGGCGGTCTGGCGATCGCCACGACCATTGTCAGTCCGGGCGGGTCCCGAGTGATGGTTTCCAGTGGAGTTGCGAAGGCTTTCCAGGTGAGTGGAAACATGTTCGTCGTGCTGGACGCCCTCATCATGGGTGCTGGCGCAGGCCGTCCCGTTGGCCTGCTCTGCTGTGAGTAGACCATATGAATGGATCGGCCATGCCGGGTCATGACGCACTCTCCCGGTTCGTTGTTGCCTCGTCTGGTGGTCCACGCGGTTGCCGCCAGCGCTTGAGCACTTCGATGACGACCATGCGTCCACCGCAGCATGGGCATGGCGGCCGGATGTCGGTCGGTTCGTCGTCCGCCTCGTCAGGGGGCGGCGGGGCAGCGTTGAGGAGCTCGCGCGCACGAGCGATGCTCGTCCTTCGAGAACTGCCGGCGAGCAGGCCGTAATGCCGGATGCGGTGGAAGCCACGCGGCAAGACATGGAGCAGGAAACGGCGGATGAACTCGTCGACCGCGAGCGTCATGACCTGCTGCCGATCGCAGCCGTCACGGCGGTAATCCTTGTAGCGGAAGGTGACGTCCGTTTCGTCGAACGCGATCAGGCGACTGTTCGAGATGGCGACCCGGTGCGTGTAGTGCGACAGATAGGCAAGCACGGCTTCCGGCCCCGCAAAGGGCGGCTTGGCATAGACGATCCAGCGCTTCCTGCGGACTGGCGACAGGTATCTTACAAATGCACCGCGATCAGCCAGAGGCGCAGCCGAACCGAAGACGGTGAGCTGCCCGGCATCGTGGAATTGGAGCAGCCGTGTCAGGAACAAGCGTCGGAATAGCTTGGCGAGCACACGAACCGGCAGGAGGAATGCCGGACGTGAGGATATCCAGCATGATCCATCGAGCGCGATGCCACCACCTGGCACGATCATGTGAACATGGGGATGATGGGTCATGGCCGATCCCCATGTGTGCAGGACGGCAGTGATGCCGACGCGCGCGCCGAGATGCTTCGGGTCGGCAGCGATTGTCAGCATCGTCTCGGATGCAGCCTTAAAGAGCAGATCGTAAACCAGCGCCTTGTTGTGGAAGGCAATGGCGGCGACTTCGGCTGGCAATGTGAAGACGACGTGGAAGTATCCGACAGGCAGGAGATCGGCCTCCCGTTCGGCAAGCCATGTGCGTGCCGCGGCGCCCTGGCACTTCGGGCAGTGCCGGTTGCGGCAGGAATTGTAGGCGATGCGCCACACTCCACAATCCTGGCAGGCCTCGATATGTCCGCCCAGTGCCGCTGTGCGGCAGCGCTCGACCGCCGACATAACCTTGAGCTGGCTCAAGCTGAGATGTCCCGTATGGACTTTGCGATAGTTCGGCCCTGCAGCACGGAAGATATCGGCGACCTCGATCGAGGTACGCATGGTTCAGCCGTCGGGCGTTTTGCCTTCCATCAGCGCCATCAGCCGATCAAGAGGTCCGGCGACCGCGTGAATGGTTCGGGTGGAGACCTTCGCATAGAGAGCTGTCGTCTCCAGCTTGCTATGACCGAGCAGAACCTGGATGACACGGATATCGGTGCCATCCTCCAGAAGATGGGTGGCAAAGCTGTGCCTCAAGGTATGGGGGCTGACGCGCTTGTGGATGCCGGCAACATCGGCAGCTTCCTGAACCGCCCGATGAAGTTGCCGCGACGAGATCGGATCGGTGCGGCTACGCCCCGGAAACAGCCAGCCGTGAGGCAGCATCACGCCGCGCCGCTTTCCTTCGCGCCACCAAAGCCGCAGCAGTTCGAGGAGCTGCGGAGAAAGCATGGCATTGCGATCCTTGCGTCCCTTGCCTTGTTCAACCCGGATCAGCATGCGTTTGGAGTCGATGTCATCGACCTTGAGATGGGCGACCTCGGAGACGCGCAAGCCCGCACCATAGGCCACACCGAGGGCGGCCTTGTATTTGATGCCAGGTGCCGCTTCCAGTAAGCGGGCAGCTTCCTCAATACTGAGCACATCAGGCAGCTTGCGCGGATTGCGCGTTATAACCAGGGCTCGCGCCAGATCCCGCCGCTTCAGCGTCACCGTAAACAGAAAGCGTAGCGCCGAAACCGTGCTGTTTATCGTCGCAGGACCTACGCCGTTCTCATGCTGATGCAACTGGAAACGTCGTATGTCCTCGACCGTCGCGGTGTCGGGGGCACGCCCAAGAAACGTAGCGAAGCGCCGGACGTGACGGATGTAGTCCTGCCGAGTGTGGGATCCTAACCCTCGCATCAGCATGTCTTCCTGCATGCGCTGGCGGAGCGGTGTGGTCGGGGCGTGTTGAAAGCTGGCCATTGAACGTTCCTCTCGTTGAAGGGAACGTCATGGTCAGGCAACACCAACAGCCTGCCTAGAACCTCAGATAATCATGCGAAACTAGCCGCGCACTCCCTCCCGCGAAGCGGGTTCGTGCATGAAGGCGCAAAGCTGCCACGCGAAAATGCTTACCTCACCTCCGGGTTAGCGCTCCCGAGCGGAAATAATTGCCGCTCTCCCGCCATGTTGACGTCGGCCCAAAGCCAGGGCACAAAGATGGCCTCCACGGTCGCTCGCGGCGGGAAAACAGATGAAAATCAAAGGCGAACTTTCTAAGTCTTTGAAATGATGTGAGAATCTAGACTCTCCAAGCAGGCCATTTTAGGCCGGTTTTTCGCTGAAAATCAGCGACTATTTCTCACAGAAAAAAGGGACGCCTTCTCAACAACTTGAGCAATCCCGGCTGCTGTTCTTAGTCCATCTGTCGTTCCGAAACGCGTCCCGCGAAATTGACTGGGGCCCCGCAATCTAAGTCCGGACACCGACCGTACTTGGCCGTCCATTCGATCTCGCAATCGAATGGCGACATAGCAATGGCGTGGCGCTTCAGACGGTGGCGCAGTTCAGCTCGCGCCGTTGTGTCTGCGGGATACTCGCAAACCCATTTCTTTAGCCGCCTCTTCTCCAGCCCGAGAGCGGGACATGGGATACTCCACTTATGTCCCAGGCCCATAAGCCTGATGAGTTCCCCCAGGCTAATCATAAGTCTGCACGGCATCTAGGATGACTGTCGAAATCAGAGGGGGTGGTGAACCGAGGGCCGGCTAGGCCAAATCCCACAGACCCGCCTGATGACAAAATCGATTTCTCATCTGGAGTTTGAGCACCATGCCTCGCAACAACATGGCGGTAGCCAATCTTATCAGCGCAAAACGATGGACGGTTGTTCTGGGACTTGCCGTGGCTTTCGCGTTCACCAGCGTTCCGCTCGCGCTGAACACTGCGTCGGCCCACCATGGCTGGCCAACCTTCGACACCAGCAGGCTGGTTTACATCGCCGGAACCGTTTCGTCCGAGGGCGTTTGGGGCAATCCGCACTCGGAGTTCGATGTAAAGCTGGATGCGAGCCTGCCACCCGATACGCCCGAGCTTCCCATACCGGAGGAATTGCAGCATCCGGAGGACAGCGTGCGCGTCAACCGCGCTCTGGCCTATGACGGCAGCCTTGGGGAGCTGGAGATCGTCATCGCACCACCGGCATGGTCTGGGCGGTGGGGGCTGGATCGCCCGCTGAGGGTCGGCGAGCGTTTCCAAGCCGTCGGCTACATCAACCGCAGCGATGAAGGTCTCTTTCGTCCGGTGGTGTTCTGGTACGGGGATGATGCGACACCGGTGAACCAGGTTCTTGGCAACACGCTCCCCGAACGAGCCCCTTTGCCGGACTAAGCGCCAACACTAAAGAGAACCGAAACCCGTGTTGAACTCAGCTCTCGAACTCCTTCAGACTTCGAGCCTCGGCCAGACCGTTCGGTCTGCAGGCTATCTGTACGCCGCGCTCGAAACCTTTCACGTCCTCGGGATAGGGCTGCTGATCGGGTCGATCTTTGCTATCGACCTGCGGCTCCTGGGTCTCGGCAGACAGTCTGTGTCTTTGACATCAGCCATGCGGCACCTGCTGCCAGTGTCCTATGTCGGCTTCATCACGGCATTCATCACGGGTGTCGCGTTGCTGAGCGCCCAGGCAATGATGATCGCGGCCTCCGGGGCGGCGCCCTGGAAATTCTGGCTCCTGGTTGCGGCAGGCGCAAATGCACTGGCCTTCCATTTCGGCGCTGGCCGCGGCATGGCGCAATGGGGCGAGGCTTCGATGCCACCGTTTTTCGCACGTGTCGCGGCCTTGCTCTCCATCTCAGCCTGGACCGGCGTGACGTTCGCAGGCCAGATGCTCCCCTACACCTGACAGACGGAGCCGTATCATGACCGAATTCCTGAAGATCCACGCCCGCCACTTCCAGAGGCTCCTGATGATCGGCGGGCTCCTCGGTTCGCTTGCATATTCGGTGTTCTGTGCGCCGGTCATCGCCTTTGCGTGACACGGCAAAGGGCTGCTACTTCTGCCGCAAGGCGTCGACGACAACCCGGAAGGCGGGCGCGTTTTGGTGGCGGCTCGGATAATACAGGTAGTAGCCCGGAAAGGGCGGCGTCCAGTCCTCAAGGAGCGTCACGAGCGTGCCGGCTGAAAGTTCAGCAGCAACCAGATCGTCCGGAACGTAGGCGACACCAAGACCTTTTACCGCCGCGTCAACCATGGGATAGGACGTGTTGAACGTGAGCTGGCCCATTACCCGAACGCGCAGTTCCTGCCCATCTTTCTCGAATTCCCAGGCATAGAGCCCTCCGCCGGTTGCCTGGCGCATGTTGATGCAGTTGTGGCTGACCAGATCCTGCGGGTGCTGAGGCATGGGTTTGTCCGCGAGATAAGCCGGCGATGCGACGACCAGCATGCGCCAGTCCGGGCCGATCCGAACGGCAATCATGTCCTTTTCGATGCTCTCACCGAGCCGCACGCCGGCGTCGAACCCGTCTTCAACGATGTTGCGCAAGCCATTGTCCCGGCTGAGTTCGACCCGGACATCCGGATAGTCCTTGAGGATCGGCTGCAGTTTCGGCCAGACCACTGTTTCAAGCGCGTGATCAGACAGCGTGATGCGAACGGTGCCAGCCGGTTTGTCACGCAGGTCCGAGAGAGCTTCCAGCTCGCCTCGGATCGCCGTGATGCGCGGCAAAAGCGCATTGAAGAGACGCTCACCCGCCTCTGTCAGCGAAACGCTGCGCGTGGTCCGGGTGAGAAGGCGCAGGCCCAGACGCGTCTCAAGGCGCTTGATCGTGTGGCTGAGAGTCGACTGCGTGATCCCGAGCTTGGCCGCCGCTTTGGTGAAGCTGCGATCTTCAGCCAGCGCCAGGAACCAGAGCAGGTCGTTGAAGTCTTCACGGGCCATTCAGCATCCTCGCTCTTCGCCATTCATGGTCGTCTTCGATAAATCTAAGCGACCAGCGCCGACTAATGCATATCAAATGCACTTGATAGTGTGTCACATGGAATAGTCCGCAGACTGTTCCCGCCCCTTCTCCCCCGAACCGATCGAAGGACCCCACCATGGAACTCAACATCAACGGAACACCGCAGCAGGTGGATGTCGAAGCCGACACTCCCTTGCTCTGGGTGCTGCGCGACACACTCGGGATGACCGGCACCAAATATGGTTGCGGTCTCGCGCAATGCGGCGCCTGCACGGTCCTCGTCGACGGGCAGCCGACCCGCTCCTGCGTCACAACGATCGACACGGTGGTTGGGACGCAGATCACCACCATCGAGGCCATCACCGAGGATCCCGTCGGTCAGAAGGTGGTCGAGGCCTGGGTAGCAAATCAGGTGCCGCAATGCGGCTACTGCCAGTCCGGCCAGGTGATGGCCGCGACCGCGCTCCTCAAAGAGACACCCCAGCCGACCGACGACGACATTGCGGCTGCCATGGTCAATCTCTGTCGCTGTGGAACCTACAACGCGATCGCTGCCGCCGTGCGCGAAGCGGCCCAGGCTTGATTGGAGGGATCACGATGAACCAGATTCATATCGATACACCCGCAAACACTGCCAGTGATGACAAGCCATTCAAGATCTCGCGTCGCGGCTTCCTCGGCACGGTTGCCGGTGCGCTTGTTCTCGGCGTGACGGTACCCGGCGCAATCCGCCCCGTGATGGCTCAGGCCGCCGCAACTGTCACCCCCGGGACCCGCGTCCCGGCCTTTATCGAGATCCGGCCCGACAGCACGGTGTTCTTCCGCAGCGCCTTCATCGAAGGTGGTCAGGGCATCTTCACGGCGATGGCACAGATCGTTGGCGAAGAACTCGATGTCGACCCCGCCAATTTCGTGGTCGAGGCAGCACCGCCCGGCCCGGACTACGGCCTGATCGGCGGCTTCCGCTTTACCGGCGGCAGCTTCTCTGTCCGCTCGAGCTACGACATCATGCGCAAGCTTGGCGCGTCTGCGCGTGGCATGCTGCTTCAGGCCGCCGCAGAGCGACTGTCGGTCCCGGTTGCAGAGCTTTCGACCGAACCAGGTCGCGTGGTGCATGCCGCTTCGGGTCGCAGTGTCGCCTATGGCGAAATCGCCGAGGCCGCCGCAGGTCTGTCTGTTCCAGAAACGGTTACACTCCGCGCATCCAAGGACTTCCGCTGGATCGGAAAACCGGTCGAACGGCTGGACATCAGAGCGAAGGCGACGGGCAAGGCCCAGTATGCGATCGACACTAAGGTCGACGGCATGCTCTTTGCGGCCGTCCAGCACAGCCCGCGGCTCGGTCAGGAACCCGGCACGATGACGAACGAGGCCGAGATCAAGGCCCGGACAGGCGTCCATTCGGTGCACACGCTTCCCGGAGCCGTCGCCGTCGTCGCCGATAGTTGGTGGCGCGCGCGCATGGCCGTCGAAGCACTACAGGTTTCCTGGAATGAAGCCGCTTCCGGGACAGCGCATGCCATGCTCGCTGACTTCTCCAGCACCGGCCATATGGAAAAGTTGAAGGCAACGACCGGGGACGGCGTGACCTTTGAGGAAGAAGGGGATACCGCTGCCGCCCTTTCGTCGGCAGCGATGGTTGTCGAAGCAACATATGACGCGCCACACCTCGCCCATGGTCAGTTGGAGCCGCCCTCGGCCGTCGCCCGCTGGAATGAGGACGGGACGCTCGAACTCTGGATTCCCAACCAGGCGCCGGAAATGTTCCAGGGCGATGCCGCCAAGGTCGCCGGTATTGCGCCGGAGAAGGTCATCATCCACTCGCCGATGCTGGGTGGATTTTTCGGTCGCCACTTCCTCTACCAGAGCGCCAATCCCTATCCGCAGGCGATCCTGCTTTCAAAGGCGGTCGGTCGTCCTATCAAGCTGGTCTGGAGCCGCGAGGAGGAGTTTCTGCGCGACACGCTCCGTCCGATGGCAGCAGTCCGCTTCCGCGCGGGTCTGGACCAGGACGGCAATCCGACGGCGTTCTCGGCGGTGGCCGTCGGTGAAGGTGCCACGGGACGCTGGTATGGCCGCCAGCCCGACAAGGTCGACAGTTCGGCGGTCGAGGGCATCGCCGGCAAGGTCTATGCGATCCCCAACAAGCGGATTGCCCAGATCCATGTCGACGATCCCGCGATCATCGGCTTCTGGCGCTCGGTCGGCCATTCGATGAACGACTTCTTCTCGGAGACCTTCTTCGACGAAATGGCGGATGCCGGAGCCAAGGATCCCTATGAACTGCGTCTTGCGCTCCTCAAGAACAGTCCGCGCCATCTGACGCTGCTGCAGGCGGTGGCCGAGCTATCCGGCGGCTGGAAGCGGGGTCCCTTTGCAGCCGAGGATGGAACCCGCCGCGCCCGGGGCGTGGCTATGGCCTCGCCCTTCGGCAGCGAAGTGGCAACGATCGCGGAAGTCTCGCTGTCGGATGGCCAGGTCGTGGTGCACGACGTCTGGGTCGCAATCGACCCCGGCACCGTGGTCAACCCGCGGGTGATCGAGCATCAGGTCAACTCGGCCGTGGCACTCGGGGTCTCCTCCGCACTTCTGGAAGAAGTCGTCTATGTCGACGGCCTTCCCCAGGCTCGCAACTACGACGGCTATCAGATCCTGACGCCGGACCGCATGCCGAGAGTGCATGTCCGCATCATCGAAAGCGGCGCACCGATCGGCGGCATTGGTGAGCCCGGTCTTCCGGGCGTGCCTCCCGCCATCGCCAATGCCGTGGCCGTCCTTGCCACAGCACGACCGCGCAGCCTGCCGCTGTCGAAGACGACATTCCAGGAGAAGCAGGGATGATACAGAGTACTTTCAAGCATATCGCCGCCGCAGTCATCGCCACCGTCCTGCTGGCCCTTCAGGCTCATGCACAGGATGCAGCGGACGGACAGAGGCTGTTCCAGCAGCGCTGCGGCACTTGTCATCAGGTGGACAGTACGCGCAACGGCGTCGGCCCCCATCTGCAGGGCGTGATCGGCAGGGTAGCGGGGAGCCTGGAAGGCTTCCGCTATTCGCCTGCAATGCAAAGCTCGGGTATCACCTGGGATGCGACCCAGCTCGATACCTTCCTTACCAATCCGGCCGGGTTGGTAAGGGGAACGCGGATGACCCAACGCTTCGCCAAGGCCGACGAACGCAAGGCAATCATCGACTTCCTCGCCACGCGCTGACCCATGCGCACCAAATCCCACAACGCGATCTCCCGCCCTGAACCACAAGGCGGAAGATCTTCATTGATGGTCTCCATCGATAAATGCATGCGAGCCAGCCCGGCTAATCGACCCAATTGAAACTGGCTACAAGGGACGCGAGGGAGGGCATGTCGCCGCTTTCGAAGGATGATGTAGACCATGGCCGAGCTGACCTATCGCGACACATTGAAATTACCGGCAGCCTGGGGTGCCGTCGGCTCCATGGCACTGACTGTTTCCGTGCTCATCGCCTCGGAATTCATGCCCGTCAGCCTGCTGACACCAATCGCCCGCGATCTGGCCATGCTCGAGGGCCAGGCTGGACAGGCGATCTCGATTTCCGGGTTCTTCGCCGTCGTCACCAGCCTGTTCGTTGCACGGCTGACGGCAGGCATCGATCGCAAGACGGTTCTCACTTGGTTTTCCGTACTGCTGGTGCTTTCCGCCGTGGTGGTGACCTTTGCCCCGAACTACTGGATCCTCATGGCAGGTCGTGCGCTGCTTGGTATTGCGATTGGCGGCTTCTGGTCCATGTCCACGGCCATCGTCATGCGGCTCCTGCCGACTGATCAGGTGCCCAAAGGCCTGGCCGCACTGAATGCCGGCAACGCCATCGCCGCGACGATATCCGCGCCGCTTGGCAGCTTCCTTGGTGAGTTGATCGGCTGGCGCGGCGCCTTTTTCCTCGTGGTGCCGCTGGCTCTGGTCGCTCTTGCCTGGCAGTGGATGACCATGCCCGATCTTCCGGCAGAGGACGAGAAGCGGACGGCCAACGTCTTCCGCTTGCTGGCTCGCCGTCAGGTCGCACTCGGCATGACGGCCATCCTGCTGCTGTTCATGGGCCAGTTCGCACTCTTCACCTATCTCAGACCATACCTGGAGAGCGCCTCGGGGTTCGATGTGGCATCGCTCTCTCTTGTGATGCTGCTGATGGGACTGGCGGGCGTGGCCGGAACCTGGAGCATCAGCCGCCTGCTGCCGCACTGGCTCTATGCGCTCGCGATCGGCATGCCGCTGACGATGGCCCTCCTTGCCGTCGGGCTTGTGGCGGCTTCAAGTTCGTCACTTGCAGTGACGCTCCTCCTGGGTGCCTGGGGCTTCGTCGGCACGGCCGCTCCCGTCGCCTGGGGGACTTGGCTCGCCCAGGTTTTGAGCGACGACGCCGAAGCCGGTGGCGGTCTGCAGGTTGCTGTCATCCAGTTCGCCATCACGCTCGGTGCTGCACTCGGCGGCCTGCTGTTCGATCATGTCGGCTGGTGGAGTTCATTTCTCTTTGCGGCATTCTTGCTCGCTGGCTCATCGTTGGCCGCTTGGGCCGCGCGCTCCAACTGGGAGAACGCAAAATGAGCAGGGATCATCGACTGACCCGCAGAACACTGCTCCTGACCGGGGCACTGAGCCCCATCCTCCCTCACGTCACCCATGCGCAGGACCGCAACCTGATGAAGATACATTTCAGCTTCAGCGACCAGGATTTCACTGCCACATTATACGACAGCGTATCGGCGCGCGATTTCGCGTCCATGCTGCCACTCGACGTCGAGGTGTCGGATTATTCGACGAACGAGAAGATTGCCTACCTTCCGCGCAAGCTCAATCCTGAGGCACGGGGTCCGTTCCCCAATCCCGCAATTGGCGACATCTGCTACTACGTGCCCTGGGGTAATCTCGTTCTCTATCACGGGGACTATTCGTCGATCCGCGATCTCGTTCGCCTCGGACGCATCGATGGTGGTGTGGAACCCATCCTCACGCGCGGCACCTATCCGATGCGCATCACCCGTATTTCCTGACAACCGGCGAAAGGACAAGACCCATGCTGGCCACCATACTCCATGGCAAAGGCGACATCCGCTGCGAAGAGGTCGCTGAACCCACGATCCTTAAGCCGACCGATGCCATCATCAAGCTTGCGGCTTCCTGCGTCTGCGGCTCCGATCTCTGGCCCTATCGGGGCCTGCAGCCGATGAATGGGCCCGCCAACATGGGCCATGAGTATTGCGGTGTCGTCGTCGAGGTCGGCGAGGCCGTGAAGACGATCAAGCCCGGCCAATTCGTCGTCGGCTCGTTTTGCCTTTCGGACAACACCTGCCCGCATTGTCGCTTCGGTTTCCAGTCCTCCTGCGAGCAACGGGAGTTCATGACGGGGGCGCAGGCGCCTTACGCCCGCGTCCCGCTCGCCGACGGCACACTGGTCGCGACCCTGCACATGCCCGATGAGGATCTGATCCCCAGCCTGCTGGCCGTTTCGGACGTTCTCGGCACCGGCTGGTATGCCGCCGATGCAGCCCGCGTTTCGGAAGGCTCGACAGCCGTCGTCGTTGGCGATGGGGCCGTCGGCTTGATGGGTGTTCTTGCCGCCAAGCAGATGGGGGCCGAACGGATCATCGCCATGAGCCGCCACAAGAGCCGCCAGGATCTGGCGCTCGAATTCGGTGCCACGCACATCGTTTCCGAACGCGGAGATGACGGCGTGAAGCGGATCAAGGAGATCACGAACGGGGTCGGCGCCGAATCCGTGCTTGAATGTGTCGGCACGCAGGAATCCATGTCCCAGGCGATCAGTTCCGCCCGCCCAGGCGGCCATATCGGCTTCGTCGGAGTTCCCCATGGAGTCCAGATCGCCGGTCAGGACCTGTTCTTCGCCCAGAAGAGCCTGATGGGCGGCCCTGCCCCCGTCCGCCGCTTCCTACCCTATCTCATGGAGCTGGTGCTCAAGCGGGAGATCAATCCGGGCCGTGTCTTCGACCTCGAAATCCCGCTCTCCGATGTCGCAGAAGGCTACCGTGCCATGGATGAAAGGCGGGCGGTCAAGGCCCTGCTGCGACTGTAACGGCTGCTGCCTGCGCTGTTTGCAAAGACAATCGGACTCCACTCATCAGCGTTGCCGGAAATGATTTCCGGTGGCGGGAATGTACCTTTATCAAGCGTGACTTGGCTCAAAAATGCTCATCCATCCACACAAGGCGTTCGACAGCGATGATCCGCAGGAGCTATTAGGCTTTGCCCTGGAGGTCTCGCGGACACATCCCTGTGCGCTGGCAACCCTGGTCGATATCAAGGGCGGCGCGGCCAGATCGCTGGGATCACACATCGTGGTCGCAGCCGACGGACGTTATGCCGGATACGTCTCGGGAGGATGTGTGGAAGCGGCGATTGCCGCAGAAGCCCTCCTCGCGATCCAAGATCGGAAAGACAAGCTCGTCAGCTTTGGCAAAGACTCGCCCTTCAAGGATATCGTCTTGCCATGCGGCGGCAGCATCACCGTTGCCATTCATGTGTTGAAGGATGTTGCAAGTTTGCAATCGGCTGTCATCCGTCTCAGCGAGCGGCATCCTGCGGCTCTTTCCTATGACCCGAACGCGGAAAGCCTTACCCACTCGGACCTTGTGCAAGAGACTGGGTGGAAGGACGACATCTTTACCACCGTCTATCATCCACAGATCCGAACACTTGTGTCGGGTGGATCCTCCGAAGTCGCTCGCTTCACCGCCTTGATGAGAGCCGCAGAGATGGAGGCCATCACTGTTCCGGACAGATTTCAGAGCGCGGATGTGAAACAATTGGTCGACGGCTATACGGCGATCGTCCTGATGCATCATGACGTGGACAAGGAAATGGGACTCCTGACGGTCGCTCTGGAAAGCGACGCGTTCTACATCGGCGCACTTGGCAGCAGACGGACGCATGAGAGACGCATCCTTCGTCTTCGTGAGCTTG
Organism: Allorhizobium sp. nf9_anc; assembly: GCF_056323085.1. Classification (NCBI taxonomy): domain Bacteria; kingdom Pseudomonadati; phylum Pseudomonadota; class Alphaproteobacteria; order Hyphomicrobiales; family Rhizobiaceae; genus Allorhizobium; species Allorhizobium sp. nf9_anc. The sequence goes on from NZ_CM150481.1 coordinate 2,988,235, forward strand.
GCTACGAACAAGCCGTGATCGACCGCATCAAGGCTCGCATCGGGATGTTTGGCCCAGCCCGCCATGCGACCTCACTGGCAATTTCCATACTGGCGGACGTGGCGGTTGCCCGCGAGAAGACACTCGGCCATTAAGGCCAAGCATCCGTCTCACATGTCGCTGAGACAAAAGCTGCGTGGCTAGCATGTGCGTAGCAGACCTCCTTGATATCATGCTCCTAGGCGAGAGCATCTCCTTCCCATGGCGGGTCTTCAAGATCCGTAGAGTTACGTTGATGACGCTGAATAGTCAGCGTCGCTGACCTGCTCCAGCCAGTCGACCGCCTTTCCGTCCAGGCTCTCCTGTATGGCGATGTGCACCATCGCGGTCCCGGGGGCCGCGCCATGCCAGTGCTTTTCTCCAGGTTCAAACCAGACGACATCTCCGGGGCGGATCTCTTCAACCGGTCCGCCCTCGCGCTGCGCGCGGCCGACGCCGGAAATCACAATAATGATCTGCCCCAGGGGATGCGTATGCCAGGCGGTCCGCGCACCCGGTTCGAATGTGACGGTGTTGCCCGCTGCCGAAGCTGGTTCCCGGACTGGGAACAGGGGATCGATCCTGACTGCACCGGTGAACCAATCCGATGGTCCCTTCACGGAAGCCTGACTACCAGCTCTGCGAATGTCCATAAGTATTCCTTTTGCGATCATGAGGTGCTGCGATTGACGCAGAATGCCATGCGACGACGCAAATGATTAGTTCTCATTCAGGCTGACGCCTATCGATGCAGACCATGAGCCAGGGATGCGAACGCGGCTGGGATCCTCACGTTGTTCTCCCAACAGACATCGGCAAGGACGATTGCGAGGTGGATTTCATGAGCGCCCGACGATTGATCGACCAGACCGATAAGTTCAAGTGAGATGCGGGGACTTATGTTCGAGACGGTAAGCGCGCACTTGAGGGTCGTGAAATCAACCTCAATCCGGAGACCCCCGACATGAACAGCAATGTACCCACCACGCAGAACGGAAATGATCAGTTGGACCTTGCACGTCGCGACCTCCTGAAGGTTGCCTCTGTCGGGGCAATTGCATCCGCTCTCATCCCCTATGCCTCGGCCGCATCGGCTCAGACCGAAGACGTCTGGGACAAGGTCTTCCCGAAGAGCGACAGCGTTGACCACCGAAAGGTGCGCTTCACGAACCGCTACGGCATTGAACTGGCAGGCGATGTCTACATGCCAAAGAGCCGCGGAACCAGCATGCCCGCGATCGTCGTCGGAGGTCCCTTCGGCGCTGTCAAGGAACAGTCTTCGGGCCTCTACGCACAGGTGATGGCGGAGCGCGGCTTCGTGACGGTCGCCTTCGACGGATCCTTTACCGGCGAAAGCGGAGGCCAGCCCCGCAACATCGCGTCGCCTGATATCAACACCGAAGACTTCAGCGCGGCGGTCGACTTCATCGGAAAACTGCCCGACGTCGACCAGGAGCGCATCGGCATGATCGGTGTCTGCGGCTGGGGTGGCATGGCTCTCAATGCAGCAGCCGTAGACAAGCGTGTGAAGGCCGTGGTTGCCAGCACCATGTATGACATGACCCGCGTCATGTCGAAGGGCTACAACGACGTCGTCACGCTTGAACAGCGGACCCAAAGCCTAGAGCAGATGAGCCGGCAGCGCTCTGCCGATGCGAAGGCCGGCAGCCCGGAATACATGAAGGACTACAACGTCCTCAAAGGCGGCGAGCCGCAGTTCCTGGTCGACTACCACGACTACTACATGACACCGCGCGGCTACCACAAACGCGCAGTCAACTCGGGCAACGGCTGGTCACTGACCACACCCTTGTCCTTCATGAACATGCCGATACTCTCCTATATCGCCGAGATCTCGCCGCGACCGCTGCTGCTCGTGCATGGCGAGAATGCCCATTCGCGCTACTTCAGCGAAACGGCGTATGCGGCAGCGGCTGAACCGAAGGAACTGCTGATCATGCCCGGCGCAAGCCACGTTGATTTGTATGACAAGGTGGAGATCATCCCCTTCGACAGGTTCGAGGCGTTTTTCGAACAGCATCTGGGCGCTTAACGGCAAGCAGTGCATGCGGAGGAACTTTCACCTCCGCATGCTGTTTCAGAGGCGGTGATCTAGGTACGGACGAGTGTGCACTGACGTAGTGCAGCCCTCTAAAGCCAACCGACCGACGCTTGGATCCCTGCACCACGAGCCACAGAGCAACACCGCTATAGTCAACGTCGGCGCAGTTGTCCGCAACTCGTCATCGGGACCCCGGAGGCGTCAAAGATTGCCCAGGTGAAGCTGCACTAGTTCATCATAGCAGGACTGGTTTGCGGCAAGAACCGGATGTCCGTTCAGGAACTCGGGACCGCTTGCGGGAAAGGCAAGGGTCTTGCCGCCGGCTTCGCGGACGAGGCAGAAACCAGCCATGCAGTCCCACGCTCGCATATGCGGTTCGTAATACCCAACCAAGCGGCCTGCTGCGACATAGGCCAGCATCAGCGCACCGGACCCGTTGCGGATGAAATTACCGCCCTGCTCCATGAGGCCTGCGATGATCGCTCCGACGCGTTCGGGTGTAACGTAGTTGTTGCAGCCTATCCCCGTCATTGCATTCTGCAGATTGCGGGTGGGATCGAGGCGCAGGGACTTGCCATTCAGCGTCGCACCGAAACCGAGCGCCGAGGCGTAAAGCTCATCCGAGCAGGGCACGTGGATCACGCCCACGACAGGCTCCCCATCCCGGACGACCGCGACGGAAACACACCAGGTCGGCATGCCGTTGACGAAGGGAGCGGTGCCGTCGATCGGGTCGACAACCCAGGTGAAGCCGGAGGAGCCTTCGTCGTGGCCGAACTCCTCGCCTAAGAAGCCGTCATTGGCGTAGATTTCGGCGACGCGTTCCTTGAGGAAGGTCTCGACGTTGCGGTCGGCGATGGAAACCACATCCTGTAGGTCGCGCTTCGTTTCGATCACCAGCGTGTCGCGCCGGTTGAAATAGTCGAGCGCCAGGGCGCCCGCTTGCGCTGCCAGCGTCTTGGCGAGGGCAAAACGCGCTGCGAGTGCCGTATCATTCATTGTCATTCTCTTCTTCCTTGGTCTTCTTTTAAAAAAATCTTCAGCCGCTGATGACGGCAATGCCACGGTTCTTGAACGCCAATGTGACGTCGCTCGTGGCGGCATGAGCATGATCAACGTCGTGATCTATGACAAAGAGCGTGCCGACATCGGTCTCGACCTCATATTCGACATGACCGCCGAGATAGGCGGAGTGCAGGACGCGGCCCCTCAGGCCCTCTGCGCCGGCAGAGTCGATCCGGATGGCACCGGGCCGCACGGCGAGTTTGGCAGGGCCCCGGCCCGCCTTGGACTGCAGGCGATGCTCGAGATTGCTGACACGCACCAAGACTTGGCCGCCCTCCGATTGGACCACTTCACAGGGCAGCACATTCGCCTCCCCCATGAAGTCGGCAATGAAGGGCGAGGCCGGCGCTTCGTAGAGTTCGCGCGGTGCCCCTGACTGGGCGATCTCGCCATCCTTCATCACGATGATCCGGTCGGAGACGGCAAGCGCCTCGTCCTGGTCATGGGTGACATAGACGGCTGTGAAGCCCAGGCGTTGCTGGAGATCGCGGATCTCCGTGCGGACGCGGCGGCGCAGACGTGCATCGAGGTTGGAGAGCGGCTCGTCGAGCAACAGGACCTGAGGTTCGAGAACCAAGGCGCGCGCGACGGCCACGCGCTGCTGCTGGCCGCCGGACAGTTCTGCCGGAAGGCGATGGCCCATGCCGGCGAGGCCGACGAGCTTGAGGCCTTCCTCGGCCTTCTCACGCGCCTCGTTCTTGCCCAATCCTGACGATTGAAGGCCGTAGGCGACGTTTTCGAGCGAGGTCATATGTGGAAAGAGCGCATAGGACTGGAAGACCATGGACACGTCGCGTTCGTTGGCCGGCAGCATGGTCACATCCTTGCCACCGATCAGGATCTTTCCAGACGTCGGGTGCTCCAGACCCGCCAGCATGCGCAGCGTCGTCGTCTTGCCGCAGCCGGAGGGGCCAAGCAGGGTCACCAAAGTACCGGGCTCGATGGTGAGTGAAAGTTCATGAATGGCGGTGAAGGCGCCGAAAGTCTTGCGAACATTCTGGAATGTGACGGATCCGGCTTTGACGGTGATCATGCGGTTTTCTCCTGACCGAGAGGAACGGGACTGTTGTTGCCGAGACCGGCGATACGGTTTTCGCGACGCAGCTTGCGTTCGCCGACAAGGAGCTGGAACCCACCGATGACAGTGATCATCACGACGATCAGCATCGAGGAATAGGCGATCGCCACACCGTATTCGCCATTCTCGACAAGGCCGACGATGTAGGAGGTCGCCATGTTGTGTTCGGCGCTGACGAGGAAGATGACCGCACTGATCGAGGTGATGGCTCGCACGAAGGAGTAGACGAGTGCGGCGGTGATCGCTGGACGCAAAAGCGGCAGGATAATCTTGCGCACCGTGCGGAAGCTGTCGGCTCGAAGCGTGAGAGAGGCTTCATCCAGGCTCTTGTCGAGCTGGCTCATCGCTGCGATCCCGCCGCGGACACCAACCGGCATGTTGCGGAAGACAAAGCAGGCGATGAGGATCAGGGCAGAGCCGGTCATTTCGAGCGGTGGCAGGTTGAAGGCCATGATGTAGCTGACGCCGATGACCGTGCCGGGGATGGCAAAGCTCATCATCAGCGCAAACTCGAAGAGGTTCCGACCGGCGAACTTCTGCCGGACGATGATGTAGGCGGTCAGAAGTCCGACGGCTGCGGTCAACGGCGCGGAGATCAGCGAAATCTCCATAGTCGTCCAGAAGGAATTCCAGGCCACGCCCGTCCAGGCGATCGAGCCGTTCTGGATGCTGACCGAAAACGCGCGGGCGTAGTGTTCGAGGGTCAGCGTGTTGTCGAGGCCCCAGGTGGTGACGAAGCCGCCCACGAGGATCATGCCGTAGATGACGACCGTGAAGATCATCCACGGGATGACGAGAGCATGTACGCCAATCGAGATACCGCGCGGCAGGGCAATATGGGCGCCGCTGTCGCCCTTGCCGGTGACGGTTGCGAAGTTCTTCCCCGACAGCCAAAGACGCTGGGCAAGAAAGGCCGACAGCGTGAAGAAGAGGAGGACCAGCGCCAGCACCGCGGCGCGCGACGGATCGTTCTGCGAGCCGACAACGGCGAAGAAGATTTCGGTCGAGAGCACACCATTGCTGCCGCCGAGCACCAGCGGATTGCCGAAATCGGCCATGCTTTCGATGAAGCCGATCAGGAAGGCATTGGCGAGGCCCGGCTTCATGAGAGGCAGCGAAACGCGCCAGAAGGTGCGCCAGCGATCGGCTCTCAGCGTCTGCGAAGCCTCTTCCATCGATGGGCTGACGCCCTCGACGACACCGATGAGGACAAGAAACGATATCGGTGTGAAGGACAGGACCTGAGCGATCCAGATACCGGTCAGGCCATAAAGCCAGCGGCCAGGCTCGATGCCGAACAGGCTGGACAGGGTCTCGGTAACTACACCAGCGCGACCGAACAGCAGCACGAGGGCAAGGCCAATGACAAAGGGCGGAGTGATGATCGGCAGGACGGTGAGAAGGCGCAGGCCCTTCTTGAACGGGAAGCGGGTGCGGGTCGCCACGAGTGCGAAGGCAAGGCCCAGCAATGTGGAGGCGGACGCCGTCATGATGGCGAGCGTGAAGGTGCGCCAGGCGACGCCGCAGCGGCCCTCACCCACTAGGCAGCTCAGGCTCCAGATGCCCGGATCCTGCAGGTTGCGGATGAAGCCATCCGGCTTGAAGGAACCGTCGAAATCCTGGACGGCCGCCACCAGCATGCTGCCGATCGGATAGAAGACGAAGACGAAGACGAGGAAGACAAGGAGCGAGATCGACCCGACGACGAAGGCATCGCCCTTCATCACGCCGCGTTCGACCAGACCGAAGGCGAACATCAGGACGAAAACGATTGCCATAGTGACGGCACCGGCACCCATCGAGGGTTGCCCGTCGGACAGTGCTCCGAAAAGCGTTTCGCTGATCCCCCAGGTCCAGCCGGAGAAGCCGACCGCCAATCCCTGCAGGCAGAGATAGACGAGGCCTGCCGCACCTGCTGCCGCAAAAAACGCACCACGGCGCATCGGGTCGGCAATGAAACGTGCTGTGAAACCGAGACCGAAGAAGAGCACGACACCGAGAAGCCAAAGGCGCCCGTGAACCACCAACTGCAGAACGCCTGGCGCAGTGCTCTCCGTGAAGGGAAAGTCGCCGAGCCAATCAAGGCCGAAGAAGCCGGATTCCAGCCTGTACCAGGGAAGTAGAATGAAGGACGCGGCTCCAAAGGCCAGCAACAGGTCCAGTCTGCGGTTGCCATGTCTCATGGTCGACCTCATCAATAGATTCGCGGGAAGAGAAATGGGCCGGCGGTCCAGAGACCGCCGGCTGATAGGGTCAGGCGTCAGTTGGCGACAGCGCCGATCTCACGATCCCAGCGCTCAAGCAGCGCCTTGCGCTTTTCCGGATCGCCATAAGTCTTGAAATCGTAATCAATCAGCTTGATGTCCTCGAAGCGCGGCGCTTCCTTGGGGATCTCCGCCGTCTTGTTCGAGGGAAGCTGGAAGGACTTGGCGTCCTTCATGCGCGACTGCACTTCAGGCTGCAGCGACCAGTCGTACCAGGTCTTGGCATTCTCCATGTTGCGAGCGCCCTTGACGATCGACATGGAGCCGATCTCGTAGCCGGTGCCTTCGCAAGGTGCGATCGACTTGACCGGGAAGCCCTCGGCCGTCTGGGCCACCGCATCATGCATGAAGACGATACCGAGGCCGGTCTCGCCGCGGGCAGCAGCCTTCACCGGCGCGGAGCCGGACTTGGTGTATTGCGAGATGTTGGCGTTGAGGGACTTCAGATATTCGAAGGCCTTGTCTTCGCCCATGATCTGCACGAGCGAGGCGAGCGCGGTATAGGCGGTTCCAGACGAGTTCGGGTTAGCGATCTGGATCTCGCCCTTTAGTTCCGGAGCCAGTAGGTCGGCCCAGCACACCGGTTCCTTATAGCCCTTCTGCTTGAAGATCTCGGTGTTGTAACCCCAGCCGAGCGCGCCGGCATAGACGCCGACGGTCTTGAAGCCCGAGCTTTCGGCCTGGTTCTTTGCCCAATCCTGCAACTGGTCCAACATCGGCGACTTGTATTCTTCCGTCAGCCCTTCGGAAGCGGCCTGGAGATGAGGGTCGCCGGTGCCGGCCCACCAGAGGTCGGTCTTCGGATTGCGGGCTTCGGCGCGGATCTTGGCGTAGGCCTCACCGGAGGACATGCGGACCATGTTGACCTTGATGTCGTATGCCTTTTCGAAATCGCCCTGCATCTGTTCGCAGATCACGACGTCGGCGGCGCAGATAAGGTTGAGCTCACCGGCAGCCAGAGCCGAACCGGCAGACAAGCTCGTGCCGGCGAAGAGTAGAGTCGAGAGTATTGTCAGTCGCATGGGTATCCTCCTGTTGCTTGCGTCTGATGGAAGTCGAAGAAAACGGACAAGCCTTCGGCGGCGGTGCCTGGAAGGCACCGTGTCTGAGATCGTCCGGTCGTGGAAAAATCAGTTCGTCGGGTTGATCTCGCTATCGAAGCGGCTCAGGAGCCGACTTCGCTGTTCGGGTGATCCGAAAGTGGCAAAATCATAGTCCACCATCTTGATCATCGAGATATCGGGAGCGGCGGGCGGCAGCACGGCCCGGGCATTGGATGGCACCTGGTTCTGGCCCGCGGCAGCACCGGTCGCCTGCCCTTCGGGGCTCAGCGCAAAATCGACGAATCGCCGCGCCTCTTCCAGATTGCGACTGCCCTTGACGATACTGACCGCTCCGATTTCGTAGCCGGTGCCCTCGCAGGGCGCGACGATCACGAGGGGAGCGCCCGCCTCCTTTTGCGTGACGGCATCATGCATGAAGGAGATGCCGATCGTGATCTCTCCCCTGCCCGCCGCCTTGACCGGCTCTGCACCGGCCTTGGTATATTCGGTGATGTTCTGGCCGAGTTCGCGCATATAGCCAAAAGCCTCGTCTTCGCCAAGCAACTGCACGAGCGTCACCAGCGTTGTGAAGGCGGTGCCTGACGAATGCGGGTTTCCAGACAGGATGTGGCCGCGATAGATCGGCTTGGCGAGATCCTTCCAGCAGTTGGGCGCCGGCAATCCTGCAGCCGCCAGAAGCTCGCCGTTGTAGGCAAATCCGAGTGCCCCGGCATAAAGGCCGACGGACGTGCCGCCGGACAGGGAGAAGAAGTTCCGAGCCCAGGGCAGAAGGTCTGCTTCCTGCTGGGGACGGTAGGGTTCGAGCAATCCTTCGTAGGCTGCCTGCAGATGTGTGACGCCGGTCCCGCCCCACCAAACATCGACCGTCGACGCATCTTTCTCAGCCCGCACACGGTCGAGTATTTCGCCAGTGCTCATCCGCGGCATGTTGATGGCAAGGCCGGTCCTCGCCTCGTAGGTCTTCTGCATGACGGCGCACCAGACCTCGTCGACACCGCAGAGAATGTTCAGCGTGTCGGCTGCCCGGGATCCCGTAGCCGTGGCGAAGGTCACAAGTACCCCGGCGCCGATGGCGGTCAATAACTTCACGTCGTCCTCCCTTGGAACCTCCCCGTTCCAATGACTGAAGCATGTCCATATCGGCCCGGGCTGGCAACCCGGAGAATGGTTACCGATCTTTCACCGTGACGTCGTCACTCGTTGCAGAGATTGCAAATGTTACAATTGTGACGTTTGCCGATAACCACCAAGTCTTTGGCGTTTTTGCCCTGCCCGGTTATGATGCCGCCGGGAGGACTGCAACGTGTTGAACCAGAAGGTGAAAATTCTGATCGTCGAGGACGATCCGGATATGGCGGAGCTTATCTGTGACCTGGTGGAGGCAGAGGGTTGGATACCCGTGACGGCGCCCTCCGCCGAGGCAGCGCAAGATCGATTGCTGCACGAGACGGTTCAACTGGTTCTTGTCGACCATAACCTGCCGGGCCTTTCGGGCCGAGCCTTCGCCCAGCGCCTGAGAGCGCAGACCGATGTCGGCATCGTCATGGTGACGGCTGCGGGAAGTGCGACCGATCGGGTGCTGGGACTGGAGACGGCCGCAGACGACTACGTGGTCAAACCGTTCGAACCGAACGAACTCACCGCCCGGATCAAGGCGGTTCTCCGTCGTACCCATCCCCAACTACGCCACGACAGGGAGAGTGAGCGCGAACAGCCGTCAACGGCGCTCAGGCTCGGCGAATGGGCCGTCGATCTCGGTCAACGCCGTGCCGTTTGCCTCGCCGATCCAACGAAGACGCTGACGTCCGCCGAATTTGCCCTGCTGGAAATCCTCGCCGAGACGCCGAACACCCCCGTGAGCCGCGCCCAGATTCTCGACCGTATGGGCGCTGACTCCGATCGTTTCGTTGATCGCAACGTCGATGTTCTGGTCCTGCGGCTCAGGCGTAAGATCGAGCGTAACCCCGACCTGCCCCGCCATATCCAAACGCGACGCGGCAAAGGTTATGTGCTGCACACCGATGAAGCCGGATTATCGCCTTGATCAACCGCGCCTTCCTCTCCTCCATCGCCTTTCGATTGCCCTTCGCAATCGCATTCATCTGCGCCTCAGTTCTCCTCCTGTCGACCGTCGCCATTTATGGTCTGCAGAGGGCGCGCAGCGAAATGTCGGCCTACAGCGTGCAGGCTTTCTCAAGTCTCGCCAAGGCTTCGCTCGTCTCAAGGCAGGTTTCCGACCTCGTTTCGAGCGCACCTTTCCTGATGAATGCAACGTCCCCCTACCGTGTCTCGAGTGAAAGCCGCGCCGTGGTGGCCCAGGTCGGCACACTTCTTCAGACCATGGCACCGGATCAGCCGGGCACTGCCATGCCAGGCACCGGCGCGCACCGGATCATTGAACTGCTTGAGAGCATCGAGGACCAGACACTGGCACTTGCGGCAAATGCAGATGCCGCACAGGCACATAAGGCCGAAGCGGCCGTCGCACTCGGAGAGATAGCGACCGCTCGCGCCATTCAGGATCAGGAGCTACGGCAGCGCCTGAACGATATCGCACAATCAGCCTCCACGTCGGACAGTCTCTTCCAGCTTGGCGAACTTCAACGACGCTTCGTGGCCGAGACGACCGTCCGAATGCTGGTACCAGGCCCCAATCTAAGGGTCTCGCCTGAGCAACTGGAACCCTACCGTCGGATCTTTGAGGCACAGACCCGTTACCTATTGGAGATGTTCACCATCCGCGCATCGGTCTCACGGCTGCACACCGTCTCGCGCGACCTCTCGCATGCAACCGAAACCCAGAGCGCATTCGTTGCCAGCGCGCTGAACAAGAATCTCGAAGCCACCTCAAGCGCATTGCGCCAACTGCTTGTCATGATCGTGCTTGCATCCTTCGCGGTCGTTATCCTAGCTATTCTCTCAATTCGCTCAGTTATGCGCGTTTCACACGGAATAGGTGACCTCTCGCGCGGCATGAATGCGCTGGCTCGCGGAGAGGAAAATGTCGGGCCGCCGGTTTATGCCGGGACTGAAACGGAGCTGATCCGCTTGCTTGACGCATTTCGCGCTTTCAAGGAGAGCGTCGATCGCGTGTCCCGTCTGAGACGCACGGCAGAAGCGGCTGCTCGGACGATCCGATCCACTTTCCGGACAATGAATGAAGGCATTGCCCTCTTCGATCCGACAGGTCGGCCGATCACCATGAACCGCCGCATCATCGAACTGATGCGCCAAACGGGATCCTCGCGAAAAATGTCGCTGAGACGGTTCGTTGGAACGGTCCCGGAGATCGATCCCCTTCTTATGCCCACCGAAAATGAGAGCGGCTCGCTTGTCGAGCGTCAAATGCTGCGGCACCGGTTTGTTGACGACCAGGTGGTGGAGATTTCTGCATCAAGGCAACCTGACGGCGGCGTGGTCCTGCTCGCCCGAGACGTGACGGCCATGGATCGCCAGGAGATCGAGGCGGCCCGCGCCCAACGCCTGGATGTGGTCATGCGCATGACGCATCAGGTAAGCCACGAGGTTGGCAATATGATTGGCATCATCACCGGAAGTCTTGGCCTACTTGAGCGCGAACCAGGGTTCACCGAAAGGCAGAAGCGTCACCTGGGACGCATACGGAAGGCCGCCGAGCGTGGGCGAGCGCTCGCATCCAGCATGTTGTCCGTCGGCAGTCAGCAGCAGATCCGTCCAGCATCGATCGAGGTTGCCACGATCCTTCAAGGGATGGCGGATGTTCTGGAAATGGCTATTGGCGCCCGCAATCGTCTGGAGCTGGAGCTTGGAGCCAATCTGCCAACCGTCAGTCTCGATCCTGCGCTGCTCGAGCAATCCATTCTGAATCTTTGCCTGAACGCGTCGGCCGCAATGCCAGATGGCGGAACAGTCCGAATTGAAGCAAGCGGGGAGGTAAACACGGTCACCATCGCAGTCATCGACGAAGGTGTCGGTATGTCGCCCGAAGTCCTCGACAAAGCGTTGGAACCCTACTTCACCACGAGATCAAAAACCGGGGGGTCTGGCCTCGGGCTCGCCATGGTCTATGGGTTCGTCCGCCAGTCTGGTGGCGAAGTCAGAATCACCTCTCGTTTGGGGGAAGGCACACGCGTGGAGCTTTGTTTCCTTGCGTCGAAGTCCGATGCAACGCCGTGGCAGGCTGAACACGAGCGGGTCCGACTGAGCCATTGAACGCCCGTCGCCCTCGCCGCACGAATTCAACAGCACCGCAAACTTGTCTGCGATGAGCGAAAATTATTGCCGCTCTCCCGGAGAACCATCCTCCGGAACAGTTGGGTTGCCCTCTGCGCGATCGCGGTGCAGGGCTGCTCTCGCCAGCAGAATGAGGGTGATAGGCGTTGTGAGTGTCACGAAGATGCCGATCAGGATCTCATGGACGACGGCTCTCGATCCGACAACTGAGAAATACAGGATGGAGGCTAGCATGATGCCGCCCACACCCCAGCTCGTTCCGAGCGTGGGCGCGTGGATGCGCTCGTAGAAGGTCGGCAGGCGCAAGAGGCCGAATGCGCCGAGCAGTGTCAGGCTAGAGCCGAGAAGAAGCAGGGCGGAGACGGTAATGACCATCCACAGCGGGAGGTCGGCGATGGGCATGGTCATTCGATCACCTCTCCGCGCATGAGGAACTTGGCGAGTGCCACCGTTGCCACGAAACCGAGCATGCCAATGACCAGAGCGGCCTCGAAATAGACCGTGCGGCCACTGCCGATGCCGAAGGTGACGAGCAGCAGCATGGCGGTCACGTAGGATGCATCGAGTGCCAGAATCCTGTCCTGGGCGCGCGGGCCGATGAAGACGCGCACGACGGCAATCATCAGGGCAAGTGCCAGGAGCAGTTTCGAGATCGATACGGCGGTGAAGAAAATGATGGCGCTCATTCGATGATCTCCAGCAGCAGGCTTTCGTAGCGGTCCTTGATGTTCTTCACCCAGGCCTCCTCGTCGATCAGATCGAGCACATGGATCAGAACCGTCTTGCGGCGACCATCATAGGCGAGCCAGGCCGAACCCGGCGTGCTGGTCAGGATCACAGCCATGATCGCAAGCGCTGTCGGGTGTTCGATCTCGAGCGGCACGGTGATGAAGCCGGCTGTATGTTTCTGGCGCTTGCCGCGCAGGATGAGGAATGCGACGGCGGCATTCGAGCGGATGATATCCGTGAAGACACGCCACATCAGCGTGGGCACGAGATACCACTTCTTCAGTTTCGGCTTGTCGGGCCTGAGCGACGCCATGGCCCAACCGCCAAACATGGCAACGACCGATCCGAGGATCAGATGGCCGAGCGTGAAGTCGTTGAGCAGCAGCCACATCACGAGCAGCGACAGGCTTAGGAGCGGATAGGGCATCATGGCGCGCCCTCCCCCTCGCCGACCGCCACCGGGCTCGCATCCCTGACCACGGTGGCGTTGCGGACCGCGTCGATATAGGCCGAAGGATTGGCAAGCGTCCTGATCGTCGTGTCCATATAGGTCATTGCCGGGCGTGCCTGGATGGTGAGGACCAGCGTCAGTGACAGCAACATCATGACCGGTACCAGCTCCACGACCAGCACGCGCGGCACCGCTCCCTCGATCGAACCCCAGAAGGTTCGGATGCCGGCGCGGGTCATCGAAATCAGTGCGGCGATGCCGGAGAAGATGACGAGCACGATCAAGGTCCAGACGGCGAGATCGGGCGTCTGACCGATCGATCCTGTGCCCATCATTGCCGATAGCATGGCGAATTTGGAGATGAAGCCGGAGAGTGGCGGTAGCCCGGCCAGCAGGATGCCGCAGGCGGCAAAGCAGATGCCAAGGATCGCCATCGTGCCCGGCATGGTCGTGCCGTTGCCATCCTCGATATCGGCTTCCTCTCCGTCGCCATAGGCTTCCATGGTGACTGCAAGGACGTTGGCGCCGGCATCCTGCCCGCGCTCCACCAGCTCGATCAGCATGAAGAAGGCGCTGATGGTCAGGGTGGAGCTGACGAGGTAGAGCAGCGCGCCGGACGACACGACACCATCATTGATGCCCAGCACCATCAGAAGCGTGCCGGATGAGACGAGGACCGAATAGCCGGCAAGCCGACCAAGTGCCTGGGAGGCAAGCACGCCGATGGTTCCGAACACAAGTGTCGCCATTCCGCCGATCAACAGCACTTCAGCGCCAAAGCCTGCCGATGGACCATCGCCGAAGAGAAGCATGGTGAGGCGCAGGATGACATAGATGCCGACCTTGCTGAGGATCGCAAACATGCCGGCGACCGGCGCGGAGGCTGCACTATAAGCGGTGGGCAGCCAGAAGCAGAGCGGCCACATGCCGACCTTGATGAGGAATGCCACGCCCAGAACGGCTGCACCCGCCTCCATCAGGATAAGCCGATCCGGCTCCATCTCCGGCATGCGCAGGGCAAGATCTGCCATATTGAGCGTGCCGGCCGTACCATAGACGAGGCTTACCCCGATGAGGAAGAACAGAGCCGCGACAAGATTGACGGCAATGTAATGCAGTCCCGACTTGACGCGCAGCGTGCCCGTTCCGTGGAGCAGCAAGCCATAGGAGGCGGCGAGCATGACCTCGAAGAAGACGAAGAGATTGAAGAGGTCGCCGGTTAGCAGTGCGCCGTTGACGCCCGCTAACAGCAGCTGGAACAGGCTGTGGAAATGGGCGCCCACGGCATGCCATTTGGCGAGAGAGAAGACCAATGCTGCCAGCGCAAGGATCGATGTCAGCAACAGCATCATTGCCGACAGGCCGTCGATGACCAGAACAATGCCGAAGGGGGCGGCCCAATTGCCGAGCAGATAGACATTGTCGAAGCCGTTCGGACCGCTTTCGATCGCGAACAACAGGATGGCATTTGCCAGCAGCAGGATGACCCCAGCAAGGCTGACGAGTGCCTTGGCGGTTCTGTTGCGTTCGTCGATGAACAGCAGGAGAGCGGCTGTCACCATGGGTATCAGGATCGGCGTGACGATCAGGTGGTGGCTCCAGGCAATCATGGCTACTCGTTCCTCCCATCGACATGGTCATTGCCAGTCAGGCCGCGGGCGGCGAGCAGCACGACGAGGAAGAGCGCAGTGGTCGCAAAGCCGATGACGATGGCGGTAAGGACCAGTGCCTGCGGAACCGGATCGGTGAGTGTCGTCGACACCACCCCATCCTCAAGGATCGGCGGCATGTTGCTCTTGACGCCACCAACGCCGAAGATGAACAGGTTGACGGCGTAGGAGAGCATCGACAATCCGATGATCACCTGGAAGGTGCGCGGACGCAGGATGAGCCACACGCCGCAGGTGGTCATCAGACCAATGGCCAGGGACAGGATGATTTCCATCAGCGTTTCTCCCCCTTTGCTTCCTGCGCCCTCAGGCGGTTGATGCGGATCGACTGGTGGGCGAGCGCCACCAGGATCAGGACCGTTGCGCCGACCACGAGCAGGAAAACACCGAGATCGAAGAGCAAGGCGGATGCAGCCGGCACCTTGCCGATGAGCGGAATCTCCAAATAGCGGAAGTGCGAGGTGAGGAACGGATGGCCAAGCAGCCAGGCCCCGATCCCTGTTGCTGCCGCGATCAGGATCCCGGCCCCCATCCAGCGCAGCGGCAGGATGCGAATGCGATCCTCCGCCCAGCGCGTACCACCCGCAAGATATTGCAGGAGGAAAGCAATCGACAGCGTCAGGCCTGCCGAGAAGCCGCCGCCCGGCATGTCGTGGCCCCGCATGAACAGATAGACGGCAAAGGTGATGATGACAGGGAAAAGCCACTGCATCAGCACCGAAGGCACCAGCAGATAGTCGCGCATCATGTCACCCGGCGAGCGCTCCGGCTGGTCGGCGTCGAAGCGGTTCTGGGTCAGCTGCTGCTCGGGCAGCTCCATGCTGTCCTCGGCGGGACGGAAGCGGCGCAGCAGGCCATAGACCGTCAGGCCGACAATGCCGAGCACGGCGATTTCCCCGAAGGTGTCGAAGGCGCGGAAGTCGACGAGGATCACGTTGACGACATTGCGACCGCCACCCTCCGTATAGGCATTCTGCAGGAAGTAGCTCGCGATGGCATCGGGCACCGGCATCGTCATGACCGTGAAGGCAACGACGGACATGCCGACACCGCAGACGATCGCAATCGCCAGATCGCGGAAGCGGCGGAAGCGGCTCCGCAGGGTCATCACCTCGCCGATCCCGGGTGAGCGCTTGGGCAGCCAGCGCAGGCCAAGAAGGATCAGGACGGTCGTGACGATCTCGACGAGCAACTGGGTGATGGCAAGGTCGGGCGCCGACAGCCAGACGAAGGTCATGCAGACGATCAAGCCCACCCCGCCCAGCATGATGAGTGATGCCAGGCGATGATACTTGGCGGACACGGCGGCCCCTATCGCCAGCGCCATGCCGACCAGCCAGATAAGCGCGAAAGCCGGATCGACTGCCGAGAAGACGACGGGTCTGCGCTCGAAGCCCGAGAGATAAAGCGGCAGGGTTGCGGCGAGGAAGCCGGTGACGACAATCCATCTGAGCTGCGGCTGCAGATTGCGGGTGCCGAGCCGGCTTTCCGCCAGACGCGCCCAGCGCCAGGAAACGGTGACGAGGACACGTTCGAACAGGCGCTGTCCTTTAAGTCGGCGCAGATAGGGCGGACCATCCTCGGAGCGGGAAAGATAATCCCGCATCGCCATGTAGAGCAGGAAGCCGCCGACCAGGGCAACGAGGCTCATCAACAACGGGACATTGAACCCATGCCAGATGCTGAGGCTGTATTCCGGTGTCCGATCGCCAAGCACGCTTTCAACCGCCGTCTGCAGGAAAGGCCCGATCGAGATCGCGGGAACGATGCCGACCACAAGGCAGACGACGACGAGGACTTCGATCGGAACACGCATCCAGCGCGGCGGCTCATGCGGCGTTTCCTTGGGCAGTCCGACCGGTGGAGGCCCGAAGAAGACGGTGTGAATGAAGCGCAGCGAATAGACGACGCTGAAGATGCCGGCGAGCGTCGCGACGTAGGGAAGGATCACGTCGAGTGTCGAATCCGCATGGGTTTCGACGGCTTCCGCGAAGAACATCTCCTTCGACAGGAAGCCATTGAGCAGCGGCACGCCAGCCATGGCGGCGCTCGCGACCATGGCGAGCGTCGCGGTTGCCGGCAGGAAACGGTAGAGGCCGCTCAACCGCTGCATGTCCCGCGTGCCCGTCTCGTGATCGATGATGCCGGCCGCCATGAAGAGCGAGGCCTTGAACGTCGCGTGATTGAGCATGTGGAAGATCGCCGCCGCCGTCGACAGCGGGCTGCCAAGGCTGAGAAGCGTCGTGATCAGGCCGAGATGGCTGATCGTCGAATAGGCTAGCAAGCCTTTGAGGTCGCGCTGGAACATGGCGAGGAAAGCGCCGAGCAGCAGTGTCGAAACACCCGCCAGGCCAACGAGGATGAACCACTCATAGGTGCCTGAAAGCACCGGCCAGAAACGCACGAGCAGGAAGACACCTGCCTTCACCATGGTGGCGGAATGCAGGAAGGCCGAGACGGGCGTCGGGGCTGCCATCGCGTTCGGCAGCCAGAAATGGAAGGGAAACTGGGCGCTCTTGGTCAGCGCGCCGAGCAGGATGAAGATCAGGGTCGGCAGATAGAGCGGATGCTCGCGAATGAGCTGGCCGGAGGCGAGGATCTTGTCGAGGTCATAGCTGCCGACGATCTTGCCAAGAAGCAACATGCCGATCAGCAGGCAAAAGCCGCCGATCCCCGTGATCGTCAGCGCCATACGGGCACCATCGCGGGCCGCGGCACTGGTGTGCCAGTAGCTGATCAGCAGGAACGAGAAGATGCTGGTCAGTTCCCAGAAGATCGACAACAGAATGACGTTGCCGGAGACGATGATGCCGAGCATCGCGCCCATGAAGGCCAGCAGGAACGAGAAAAAGCGCGGGATGGGGTCGTCCTTACCCATGTAATAGCGGGCATAGAGGATGACCAGGAAGCCGATCGAGGTGACCAGCATGGCAAAGATCCAGGCAAAGCCATCTAGTCTCAGAGCGAAATCAAGCCCGAACTGCGGCAGCCACTCTGCGGTGAACCGCAGCACGCCGTTGTGCATGACGAGGGGATAGGCACACGCAGTGACGATCAACGTCAGGAGCGTCGTGGCGCCTGCGACGAAGACCGGCAGGTCGCGTGACGTCGTGTTCAGAATGAAGGCCGAGGCGACGCTCCCCACAAATGGGAGCACAAGGACCAGCAGCAAGAGGATCGAAGCGTCCAGCGTTATCCCAAATCCAGTTCCTTTCAACGATGCGACCGAGAAAAATGCCTCGGACTAGAAATTAAAGAATTTCAACCTAAATGGGCGATATCACCCAATCTAGGCAAGTTTAGGCATGGATCAACCCCAAAACGAACCGGTTTTTTCGCCAGCACTGTGTCGCGCGGCTCGCGGCTACCTCGGGTGGACACAAGAGGACCTGGCCACACAGTCGCATGTGTCCCGCAGCACGATCCGTGATTTCGAAGGTCTGCGACATGGCTTGCATCGGTCGACGGAAGCACAATTGAAGCTGGCCTTCGAAAAGGCAGGGCTGCGTTTCACCAACACGGATGGTTGCCCCGGCATTTGCGGGTCAGCCACCGTGACCGTGGTTTGAGTTGAGGCGGGCCTGGCTCAGACAGGCCCGCCTTGAAGGCTTTAGGCTACCTGTTCTTCGGCTGCGATCTTGTCCAGCCGTGTCTTCCTCCGGCTGCGCCAGTCTCCGAGGAATAGCAGGATGGGTGCCGCGATGAAGACCGACGAGGACGCGGCGATGAAGATGCCGAAGACCATGGGCACGGCAAAACTCTCGACCGCACTGCCGCCCCAGATCGCCATGGGTAGCATGGCGAGGAAGGCGGTCGCCGAGGTGTAGATGCTTCGGGCGAGCGTTTCGTTGATCGAAAGATTGATCAGGTCGCGGAAGGGCATGGTCTTGTAGAGGCGCATGTTCTCTCGCATCCGGTCGTAAACCACCACCTTGTCATTGACCGAGTAGCCGACCAGCGTGAGCAGGGCTGCGATCGCCGTCAGATTGAAGTCGAGACCCGTCAGCGCAAAGAAGCCGATCGTCTTCGTCACGTCGAGGATGAGCGTGGCGATCGCTCCGACGGCGAAGGGCCAGTCGAACCGCACCCAGATATAGACGAGCATGGCGAGCGACGCGAGGATGACCGAGGTCAGACCGGCAGTCGCCAGTTCGCCGCTCACCTTCGGACCGACCACTTCGGTCCGTTCGATCTTGGCCGAGGGATCGATCGTCTGGATCGTCTCGCGCACCTTTGAGACCGCATCGGTCTGGGCCTGTTCGCCGCCCGGCTGGCGCTCGAGACGCAGCATGACGTGGTTGCTATCGCCGAATTCCTGCAAGGCGACTTCGCCCAGGTTCAGGCTCTCGATGCCGGAGCGCAGACCGGAGAGGTCGGCCGGCCCCGATGTCGAGAGTTCAAGCTGGATGCCGCCCTTGAAATCGACGCCGTAGTTGAGGCCCGGCGTGATGAACAGGATGATCGAGGATATCGACAGGAAGGCCGAGACACCGATGCCGAACAACCGCGCCTTCATGAAGTCGATCTTCGTGCCGTCCTTGATCAGCTTGAACGGCAGGAGTGGCTTGATGGCAATCGTCTTCAGCTTGTAGCGGCGGGCAATCGCGACCATCGCGACCCGCACGACCGAGACGGCCGTGAACATCGAGATTGCGATGCCAAGGCCCATGGTGACGGCAAACCCACGCACGGGCCCGGAGCCGAACCAGAAGAGCAGAACGGTGGCGATGAGGGCCGTGACGTTGCTGTCGATGATGGTGGAATAGGCCTTGGCAAAACCGTGGTCGATGGCCGCAAGGGCCCCTCGCCCCTTGCCGACCTCCTCGCGGATACGCTCGTTGATCAGGACGTTCGCATCGACGGCCAGGCCGATGCCGAGCACGATGCCGGCGATGCCTGGCAAGGTGAGCGTCGCCCCGAGCATCGTCAGACCGGCAAAGGTCAGGACGACGTTGAGCGTGAGGGCCAGCACCGCGAGCAGGCCCCAGGTGCCGTAGAGGGCGAGAATGAAGGCGACGACGAGGCCGAAGCCGGCGAGGCCTGACATGATCCCCATTTCGATCGCATCGCTGCCGAGATCGGCGCCGACCGTGCGTTCTTCGATGACGGTTAGCTTGGCCGGCAGGGCGCCCGCGCGCAGCAAGGCCGCGAGCGTGTTGGCCTCATCGACAGAGAAGTCTCCGGATATCTGTCCTGCGCCGCCGGTGATCGGCTCTCGGATGACAGGCGCGCTCAGCACCTTGTCGTCGAGCACGATCGCGGAGGGACGGCCGACATTGTCCCGGGTGATGCTGGCAAAGCGGTCTGCGCCGACGCCATCGAAGCGGAAGGAGACGACGGGCTGGCCGCCCTGAGGGTCGAACTGCACCCGCGCATCGGTGAGCCGGTCACCGGCGAGGAGGACCGTCGACTGAACGGGATAGGCCCGGCCGTCGTCATCCTCCAGCGTCTCGACACCGGCTGCTCCTTGTTCTCCCAGCAGGTGGAAGCTCATCTTGGCGGTGGTTCCGAGAAGCGCGCGCAGTCGCGACGGATCCTGCTCGCCGGGAAGCTGGACGAGAACGCGATCGGCGCCGACGCGCTGGATGGTCGGCTCGGCAACACCGACCTGGTCGACGCGCTGGCGAATGACTTCAAGGCTCTGCTCGACCGCCTGGCTCATGCGTGCGGTGATGCCCTGCTCGCTCGGCGCCAGTCTCAGGGTGTCCGCACCGCTGGTGGAGACATCGAGTTCGGGCGCCCCACTCCCTGTTAGCGTGACCGTCGGGTTGTTCAAAACCGCGAGCGCTTCGGTCGCAGCACTTATCTGTGCGGGATCGGCAAGGGCCACCACCACGGCGCCGCCGTCGCGACGAATGCTGCGGGTCTGTATGCGGGCTTCGAGAAGGGTCGAACGAACCTCCTGGGTGAGGCTCTGGAGCCATTCGTCGGTCAGCGCCGGGCGGTCGACCTCGAGAACGAGATGGGAGCCGCCGCGCAGGTCAAGGCCGAGCGATACGCGCTCATGCGGCAGCCAGGAGGGAAGTCGGGAAAGGGTCGTATCGGGCAGCACATTCGGCAATGCGACGAGCAAGCCGAGCAGGATGACGAGCATGTAGCCCACCACCTTCGAGAGGGAGTTTTTCATATGGAATCCAGCATGTTGCGACCGCGGCATCCAAGCCGTGGCACAAACGGGTCGAGCCATCGGCAAGATGGCGGCGAAACGGTCAGGCGGTGTGCTGGATGAAAGGCGGTGCGCGCGAGCGATAGGCTAGCGGCAGGAAGAAGGAGGCGCTGTCGGTGCAAGAGCGCTGGACAAGATCGCCGTGGCGGCACATCCAGAGCGTCTGGATGTCGGGAGAGAGAAAGCCATCGCCTGAGCCGGATGGCCGGAGTTTCGGGCGCGAGGATTGCTCGGAGACCGTCAGGAAACGTGTGTCACCAGCTCCACGGGCTGCAACCTGCCCATTGTCCGAACGCGACATGGCGCCGGCATTCGACTGGCCAGGATTGAAGCGACCAGAAGCGTCCCCGCCCAGTAACAAGAGCAGTGACGCGAAGAGGCTGGCGATAACGGCTAAGACGTGTCCGCGCTGTGGCGGCATGTCTTGCCTCAGGTTTCGTTCGTCCATGGACATCCTTCCAAGGGAGGATGTGGCACATCACGAGACCTTTTTCCACCCGGCAATCGCGCAGACGCGGTCACGTCGGGTCGTCGGCGTGCAAATCAGGCGAGCAGAGCCCCGATCCTTGGCGCGCGCTCACAGGGTGCCTAGCGCGCAGTCAGACGCGCCTGGCGGATCAGATCTGCCGCCTTTTCGGCGATCATTACAACCGGTGAGGCGGTGTTGCCTGAAACGATTCTGGGCATGATGGAGGCGTCGACGACGCGTAGTCCCTGAAGGCCGGTCACGCGCAATGCGGGGTCCACGACGGCATCCGGATCCGGCCCCATGCAGCAGGTTCCGACGGGATGGAAGATGGTGGTGGCGATGTCGCCGGCCTTTTGTAGCAGGGCTTCGTCGTCCTGGAACTCACGTCCAGGCAGGATTTCCTCGGGCTGGAAGGGACGCAGGGCTGCAGCCGACATCACCTGTCTTGCCTGCCGGATGGCGGCGATCGCCACGGAACGATCCTGGTCGGTCGAGAGGTAATTCGGACGGATCTCCGGCTGCAGGGCCGGATCAGCCGACGTTATGTGGCAGGTACCGGCGCTGGTCGGGCGCAACTGGCAGACCGAAACCGTGATCGCCGGGAACGGGTGCAGCGGATCGCCGAGCTTGTCGGTGGAGAGCGGCTGGATGTGATATTCGATGTCGGGCCGGTCTTCTTCCGGACTGGACCGGGTGAACATGCCGAACTGGCTGGGTGCCATCGACATGGGACCGGAGCGGTAAAGGGCATATTCGGCGGCGATCTTCATCTTGCCGCGCCAGGAGTTGGCAAGCTGGTTCAGCGTCACCGTGTTCTTCACCTTGAAGACCGTGCGGATCTGAAGATGATCCTGCAGGTTTGCACCGACGGCTGGCTTCGCCATGGCAACATCGATGCCAAGCGACCAGAGGCGGGTGGGGTCGCCAATGCCCGACAACTCCAGGAGCTTCGGCGAGTTGATGGCGCCGGCAGCGAGGATCACTTCGCCTGACGCTTTCGCGGAGAACGCGCCTCCCGGCGTGCGATAGTGGACGCCGGTCACGCGTTTGCCTTCGAAGGTCAGGCGTTCAACCAGGGCATGCTGGACCAGGCGCAGGTTCGGGCGCTTCAGGGCCGGCCTCAGAAAGCCGCGGGCCGTGTTCCAGCGCACGCCCTTGTGCTGGTTGACGTCGAAGAAGCCGGATCCTTCATTGTTGCCGTCGTTGAAGTCGGCGCGCGGTTCGATGCCGAATTCACGGGCGCCTTCCTGGACGGCTTCGAGGATATCCCATTTCAGGCGCTGGCGGCTTACCTTCCACGGGCCACCCTTTGCGTGCGTTTCTCCTGACGGCCCGTGATAGTCCTCGGATTTGCGAAAATAGGGCAGCACATCCGACCAGCCCCAGCCGGGGTTTCCGAGGTCGCGCCAGCCGTCGTAATCTGCGGCCTGGCCGCGCATGTAGATCATGCCGTTGACCGAGGTGCAGCCGCCGAGCACCTTGCCGCGCGGATAGGCGAGGCTGCGGCCGTTGAGGCCGGGTTCGGATGCGGTGCGCATCATCCAGTCGGTGCGCGGATTGCCGATGCAGTAGAGATAGCCAACGGGGATCTGCACCCAGTGATAGCGGTCCGAGCCTCCGGCTTCCAGGAGCAGCACGCGGGTCTTCGGATCCTCCGTCAGGCGGGCGGCGAGAACGCAGCCTGCGGTCCCTGCCCCGACGATGACATAGTCATAGTCGCCATCGAGCCGTGTCGTGTCCGGCATGGTTCTGTCCTTTCGCTGGCGATCAAGATCGCCGATGTTCGTTTGTGATACGCGGCCGAGCTAGGGCTTCAGGCGTAGTGCGGCCCAAAAGTCCCGCATCTGGTCGGTCAGGGCCGTGTAGAGCCCGTATCGCCTGCGAAAATGCTCCGTGTGTTCCGTATTCGGCTGGAAGTCTCTGGCAGAGCGGGTCATCGCCGCCACGGCCTCTTCGTAGGAGGCGTAAAGGCCGATCGCGACTGTGGCACCGATTGCAGCCCCCAGAGCACCGGTCTCCCGGGCCTCTGCCACGGTCAGCGGGATCTCCAGGACATCGGCCATCATCTGCGGCCAATGGGGGCTGCGCGAGCCGCCGCCGGACATGACTGCGCGATCGACGGCCAGACCGGCATTGCGCAACACTTCAATGTGGCGTCGATGCTCGAAGCACACGCCTTCGAAGAGCGCCCTGATCATGTGACCTTCGCCATGCCAACCGGCGAGACCGTAGAAACCGCCGCGAAACTCGGCACCGAGGCGCGACCCGAAGATGAAGGGATGGAAGAAGGGGTCGTCGGCGCGGGGTACGACCTTACCGACCTCTTCGTTGCAGCGATCGAAGGCCTCGCCGCCATGGTCGCCGCGCATGCGATGCACATACCATTCGAGATTGGCGGCGGAGGTCGCGCTGGATTCGATGTTGACGTATCGCCCCTGCCCGAAGGTCGTGACCATGAAGACGTCGGGGCTGATGACGGGCTCATCGGCAAAGACCTGGTTGATGCTCCAGGTCCCCGCGATGACCGAGGCTTCACCGGCATGGATGACGCCCGAGCCCATCGCGCTTGAGACGACGTCGAAATAGCCACCGATCACAGGCGTGCCTTCCGCGAGACCCGTTGCCTTGGCGGCCGCTGCGGTGACCCGGCCGACAATGTCTGCGGACTGGACGCGATCGGGGAAGAACGGCAAGGCATCCTCAAGGTGATAGAGGCCGAGCAAATCAGCGTCGAGTTCGCCCTCCGGCATGGCGAGGAGGCCTGCGCCGCTGAGGTCCGAGATATCGTTGGCCAACCGTTCCGTCAGGCGGAAGTTGATGTAGTCCTTGCAGAACAGGACAGCGCCGATCTTGGCATAGGTCTCAGGCGCGTGGCGCTTGATCCAGGCAAGCAGGCTCGGGGTCTGTGATGGCCAGGGGCGCTGGAGGCAGCGTGCCTGCAGGGCGTCCCCGTGTCCACGATCGAGTTCTGCGGCAATGTCAGCCGCACGGCTGTCCAGCGACTGGATGCCCTTGAGCGGTTGGTGGGCCCTATCAAGCAGGTAAAGGCCGTTGCCATGGCCGGCACATCCGATCCCCAGAATCCGGGTCGGATCGACGCCGGACCTCGCGATGACCTCTCGGATCGCCGCACAGCCGTTTTCCCAGAGTTCGGAGAGATCACGCTCGACATGGCCGGGTTCGGGAAAGCTCGACTGGCCGTCGATGGCGCAGTGTGCGATCTGATGGCCCTCTGTGTCGAAAAGCACGGCCTTAATGACCGTGTTTCCGACATCGACGCCCAAGATGTAGTTCTTCTCAGCCACGGTTATAAATGTCCCATGCTTCTTCGCCGCTGGCGCGCTGGTGGATGATCGCCATCAGAGCCTTCACGACAGCCTTCGGATTGTCATGCTGATAGATGTTGCGTCCATAGACCATCCCGTTTGCGCCTTGAGCCATCAGGGCCGCTGATTTGGCGAGCACGACGCGCAGATCTTCGCGACCGCCGCCACGGACCAGAACCGGGCAGCGCGCCGCTTCGATGACCTTGTGGAAATCCTCGGGATCGCTGGTCGGATCGGCCTTGATGATGTCAGCGCCCATTTCAGAGGCCAAACGGACCAGCGTGACGATCTTCTCGGCGTCGCCGTCCACCTGATAGCCGCCCCTGATATCATTGGGCAGCATCACCAAAGGCTCAATCATCAGCGGCATGCCGTAGCGATGGCAATCGGCGCGCACGCGGGAAATGTTTTCGACACATTGGCGGAAGAGTTCCGGCTCGTCCGGCAGCATGAACAGATTGACGACGACACAAGCCGCATCCATCTCCAGCGCGCCGATGATCGGTTCGTCATGGTTTTGCAGTAGCGACCACATGCTGCGGTGTCGCGTGGAATTGTAGGGGTTGCCCATGTCGATGCGCATCACCAGAGCCGGCTTGTCGCGCTCGGGTCTCGCCTGAAGCAGGTCTGCCTGGCCATAGGCCATCTGGATGGCATCGGGGCCTGCTTCGACGAGCTTGCCCACCACGCCTGCCATGTCCTCCAGGCCGACCAGGAAGCTCGGCTCGTTGCAGACACCGTGATCGATGGCGACGTCGAGGCAGCCGCCCTGACGAAACAGCCTGTTCATTCGTGCCTTCTTGGATATTCGCATCATGACGCCTTGTCCTTTTCCTTGCATCTGTCCTGAAGCATTGCGACCGAGACCCCGTAATAGGTCCCGAGTTCATCGATGAGTTGCCGCCGCTCCGCCAACATCTGCTCGCCCGACCAGGCGAACTCGCGGGCCATGATGGTCAGCAGGGTGTCGAGAATTTCGAGATCGATCTGGCCGGTGATCGCAAGGCTCGTGCGGCGGAGCACGATATCGGCCAGGTGATGAACGTCTTCGCCCCGGATGAGCCAGAGGATTTCGGCGAGCGTCATCACAGTTGTGGAGGACAAGGGAACGTCATCCGGGTGTCCGTCGCAGAAGGCCATCACATCGAACGCCCGTGATCCATAGGTGGATGCCAGGTGATCGGCGCGGGCCTTGCCGATCGGAAACTCGCGGGAGAGCAGCGCCGACAACCGCTCGCCATCCGCCGGGTAGTTCCGGCCGCCACCGATGGGACGGTCGGCGGTCGTCGCGATACGGGGACGGCCGAGGAAGGCGAGCACCTCGTCGGTCACCTGTTCGCCGAAGGCGCGGAAGGTCGTCCACTTGCCGCCGACCATGCAGAGCTGGGGCGGATCGCTCTCGACGCGATGAATGACATGACTGCGCGATATCTTGCCCGTGAATTCCGCATCGCTGCGCGGCAGCGGACGGATGCCGCTGAAGCTGAAGACGATATCGGAGGCAGCGATGGCGAGATCCGGAAAGACCGTGCGGATGGCGGCGAGGATGTAGTCGCGTTCCTCGGGCTCGCAGCGCGTCCGGCCCGGCTTGTCGACCTTGATATCCGTCGATCCGGCCAGCACGCGACCGAGATAGGGAAAGAGGATACAGACCCTGTTATCGGTATTCTCGAAGAAGATCATGTGGCCGTTCAGAGCCTGATAAAGGGCGTCATTCGCGAGGATGAGATGTGAACCCTTGGTGCCAGTCACCGTCTTTTCGGCAGGTGCTGCGCCGTCGCTCAGCGCCGTGATTGTCTTGTCGATCCAGGCGCCTGTGGCATTGACGATCATGCGGGGACGCACGACGATGAGTTCGTTCGAACCTTCTGCCGAGAGCTGGTAGCTGTCGCCGATCCGCAGGAGTTTCGCGTAGTTCAGCGCGATCGCCTGGGGCGCGTCGCTTCGCGTGTCGAGGACGAGTTCGAGCGCCAGGCGCTCCGGCTGACTGATCCAGGCATCGTAATAGGTCGCGGAATAGCGAACCTTTGACGTCAAGGCCGGCCAGAGGGCTCGGGTGCTGCGGGCATTGCGGAACTGGTGGCGCGGAAGAAGCCGGTTCTTGCGGGTGACGAAATCATAGAGCGAGAGGCCCGCCTTGATCGCGAGCGCCCCACGGCTCGATGGTTTGCCGGCCGAGCCGAAGAAGGTGGCAGCCGCGTTGAAGAAGCCGCTGAAGATCGAGTGGATCGGGATTGTCGTCGGCAGGGGGTGGACCATGTGGGGAGCGAGCCGCAGCAGGGCGTCACGCTCGGCCAGGGATTCCCGGACGAGATTGAATTCGCCATTTTCGAGATAACGCAGCCCGCCATGGATCATGCGCGAGGGGGCGGCGCTGCAGCCCGAGGCGAAGTCGTCCCGCTCGACCAGAAGCACGCGCAATCCCTGCAGCGCCAGATCGCGATAGGCGGCAATGCCATTGATGCCGCCGCCGACCACGACGACGTCGAAATCGCCGTCCTGTCGTATTCGCCTGAGCGCGTCCTCGCGGAATGTGGACATGGAAGTACCGTTCGCTGGTTTTGACGCCAACGTCCCAATTCTCTGTTGTGGTCTGTGATGGTTACCGGTCGAGTTCGACCAGATGGTCTCTTATGCCGGCCGTGATGGCCGATACGTCGTTCTCAGTGAGGCGAAGTCGCGCCGCACCGGCATTCTCGATCGCCTGGGTGGGGTCGCGCGCACCGCAGAGCGAGAAGGTGATGCCCGACTGGGCCACCGTCCAGGCGATCACCACCTGGGCGACCGACGCCTGATGCTGGTCGGCGATCGGGCGGATCACGTCCATGAGCCGAGCGACCTTCTCCCGATTGCTCAGGCTGAAGCGCGGATTTCCATGCCGCTGGTCGTCATCAGCAAAGACGCGGTCCGGACCGATCTTGCCCGAGAGCAGGCCGAGCGCCAGCGACGAATAGCTGAGAATGGAGACCCCGTTGTCGATGCAGGTCGGAACGAAGCTCGTCTCGATATCGCGCTTCACCATGGAGTATTCCTCCTGGATCGCGTCGAGCGCACCGGTTGCGAGATAGGCGGCCAGATCTGCCTCAGACACATTGCTCGCACCGATCGAGCGGATCTTGCCCTCGTCCTTGAGGCGGAGCAGTTCTCCGACCGTCGCGGCAATCGGCGTCGTCGCATCCTGCCAGTGGGTGACATAGTGGTCGATATAGTCGGTGCCCAAACGGCGCAGGCTTTGTTCAACTTCGTAGCGGATGGAGGACGGCCCCAGATAGCGGTGAACCGGCTTGCCAGCCTGCTCGAAGAAGTAAGTCCCCTCTCCCACATGCCAGACGAGACCGCATTTGGAGACGAGCACGACCTTGTCACGCTGGCCTGCAATCGCCTTGCCGACGATCGTTTCTGCGAGCCCCATGCCATAGGCGGGTGCTGTATCGATGAGCGAGATGCCGGCATCCACCGAGGCTTTGATGGCGTCGATCGATTGCTGCTCGTCGGTGCCGCCCCACATCCAGCCGCCGATCGCCCAGGTGCCGAGCCCGACCGCAGATGCCTCAATGCCGCTTCGGCCGATAGGCCTGGTTACAATGCCTTTGTCCGTCACCGGATCATCCTTCCCCATGTGTATCGAGTGCCCGGGCGATTTCTTCGTCCACCACGAGCGAGGTCAAAAACCGTCCGGCAAGGGTCGCTGCCACCGGGCCCGCCTTCAGGCTGCCAGCCGCCACGCCGATGATGGTCGGGCAGTTGGCAAGGTCTGCCGGGTCGAGTGCCACGACCCGCGAATTGAGATCGATCTCGGCAAGCGAACCATCCGCCTTGATCAGATGCGCCAGGAATTCTCCGGCAATGCCCGCGTCAACAAGCGCCTGGCCACCCCGCGCCGGATCCGGCAACAGGTCGTAATAGCCGGAGCCCGGTGCCTGGACGGAGCCGATGCCAACCAGAGCCACGGTGGCCTGGCGTGCCAGATCGAAGACTTCCCGGATCGAGGCGACATTCATCAGGAGGTCGCGCTGCTGCTCGTCCTCGGCAAACAGGGGGGCGTGGACGAGTTGCGCCGTGCCGCCGAGCTTGTCGGCCAGTTGCGTCGCCAGGTGGTTGACGTCGGTATAATGCTTGCCCTGCACGCCGCCGGTCAGCGGCACGACCCGGACATCGAAGCGACGCTCAGCCTCGAGGTTTTCGACCACGGCACTCACCGCCTTGCCGCCGGTGATGGCGATGACGTCGCCATCACGAAGCGTTTCGAGAAGATGGTTGGCCGCGACCCGTCCGACCATCTGCAGCGTCGTCTCCGGATTGTCGGAGACGGTGGGCGTGACCACCGACTGCTTCAGGCCGAAGCGCTGGGTGACGTCGTTTTCCATATCGACCAGCCGCTGAAAGGGGCTGGAGATGCTGATCTTTACCATGCCCGCCTTGCGGCCAGCGGCGATCATGCGGTTCACCTTCGTATGGGAGAGGTTGAGCTTCTCGGCGATCTCCGACTGCTTCACACCCTCGATGAAATGCAGGACGAGGACCGAATACATCTGGCGCTGCTGATCAAATTCATCCCTGTTATCCACCATGACGCGTCGTCTCCTCGTTGCTTCCCGGCTGCTCAGCGGCGGCGCTTGACCAGGTAGTGGTCGAACAGCACGGCGGTGAGCAGAATGCTACCTTTGATGATGTCCTGCCAGTAAACGGACACATTGAGCAAGGCGAGCGAGCTGGAAACCACCGAAAGCAGGACCGCGCCGAGGATGGCACCGAAGATGGTGCCGGCACCGCCCGAGAGGCTGGCGCCACCGATGACGGCTGCCGCGATCACGTTCAACTCCATGCCGACGCCGAAGCTGGGCTGGGCAGAGCCGAAGCGAGCCATATAGATGACGCCGGCCACACCGCAGAGCGCAGAGCAGAGCGTGGTGGTGGCGAAGACGACGCGGCCGACGCGGATGCCGGAATAGGCTGCCGCCTTGGGATTGCTGCCGGTATAGAAGACCTTGCGGAAGACCGTGGTCCGGCGCAGCAGGAAGTCGAAGGACACCACGACAACCACGAAGATGATGATGACGAGCGGGATGCCGTAGACAGCGCCCTGGCCGATGAACTTGAACTCCGGCGGCAGGGAAAAGAGCCCGAGCGGTCGACCACCCGTCGCCAGCAGGCAGACGCCGCGGGCAATCACCATGACGCCGAGCGAAACGATGAAATGGTGCAGGCCGACCACGGTGGTCAGAAAGCCCATGAACATGCCGATGCAGGTGGTGACCGCGATGGCGAAGGCGGCTGCGGCCCAGGGATCGATCCCGTTCAGGAAAAGCCATCCGGCAACCACCATGGCGAGCGCCGTGACCGAGCCGACCGACAGGTCGATGCCGCCCGAGATCAACAGGATCGTCATTCCCACGACCACGATGCTCTCCACAGCAAAGGCCATGGCCATGGCGCGGAGATTATCGACGGTGAGGAAGTAGGGCGAGATGAAGGACATCACCGTGAACAGCGTCAGGATGATGACGATCAGGCCCGTCTCGCGCGCCTTGATCGCGGGTGTCCACCACTGAACCCGGCGCTCGGCGGCCGAGCCTGCGTGCTGCTGTGTGTCGATCGTTACCATTTGTCCCACTCCCTCATGCTTTGCCCTGGGACGCGGTAACGTCCACGGGCGAAGTATCGCCCTGGGTCAACTGACTGCTGATCGATGCAAGCTGCATGATCCGTTCTTCGGTCATCTCGGCACCGGTGACCTCTCCGGTGATGCGCCCCTCGCGCACCACCAGCACCCGGTCGCTGACCCCGATCAGTTCGGGGAGCTCGGAGGAGATGACGATGACGCCGACGCCCTCATTGGCGAGATCCCGGATCTGACGGTGTATCTCCGCCTTGGCGCCGACATCGACACCACGGGTCGGTTCGTCGAGGAAGACCACCTCAGGCTCGACCGACAACATCTTGGCGAGCGCGACCTTCTGCTGGTTGCCGCCGCTCAAGGTGTTGACGGCGTCGCCCACCCCGTTGGAACGCAGCTTCAGCCGTGTCCCGTAGTGCTCGGCGCGTGTCGTCTCCTGGCGGCGGCTGATCAGGCCGAAGGGATTGGCCACGCGTTTCAGATCAAGCGCCGAAACGTTGCTGGCGATGGACATGTTGAGGAACAGGCCGTCGCCCTTGCGGTCTTCGGAGACATAGACCAGCCCCTCGCGGATGCTGTCGCGATAGTCCCGAAGGGAGAGTTTACAGCCCTTGAGCACGACCTCCCCCTCGGCCTTGCCCTCCAGCCGGCAGATGGCGCGCACGATCTCGCTGCGCCCTGCGCCGATCAGGCCGGCCAGGCCGA
Source organism: Allorhizobium sp. nf9_anc (assembly GCF_056323085.1). Taxonomy (NCBI): domain Bacteria; kingdom Pseudomonadati; phylum Pseudomonadota; class Alphaproteobacteria; order Hyphomicrobiales; family Rhizobiaceae; genus Allorhizobium; species Allorhizobium sp. nf9_anc. The sequence continues at coordinate 3,019,131 of NZ_CM150481.1, forward strand.
GGATCTCGCCCTTGCGTAAGTCGAAGCTAACGTTGAAAACCCTTCGCCCTTCGGTCAGATTGCGCACCGAGAGAATGACATCATCCGACTTGGCGTCCGGCGCCTGCTTGGGCGGATAGAGCTTGTCGAGCACGCGCCCGACCATGCTGTTGACGACGTCTTCCGGGGTGATCGCCGCGATATCCGCCGTCTTGATGTGGCAGCCGTCGCGCATGATGGTGATGCGGTCGCAATGCTGGAAGATCTCCGCCATGCGGTGGGAAATGTAGATGATCGCAATACCCCGATCGGCCAGGCGCCGCATGATCTTGAACAACGTCTGCGCTTCGGTTTCGGTCAGGGCCGCGGTCGGCTCGTCGAGGATCAGAATACGGCAGTCGAGCGTCAGCGCCTTGGCGATCTCGACGATCTGCTGCTGCGAAATCGAGAGATCGCCCGCACGGCGCCTCGGATCGATATCGCCGATTTCCTTGAGGATCTCACCGGCGCGGATGACCAGTGCGCGGTAATCCATCAAGAGGGTACGGCTGCGGCCCGTTTCGGCCATGAACATGTTTTCGGCGACCGAGATCTCCGGGCAGAGGGCGATTTCCTGGTGGACGAAGCCGATGCCGAGCCGGTTGGCGGCATTCGGCGAAGCGATACGAACGGGGGTACCGTCGAGACGGATCTCGCCGCGATCAGGCTGCAGAATGCCGTCGATGATGTGCATCAGCGTCGACTTGCCCGCACCATTTTCGCCGGCCAGCGCGTGGATCTCGCCGCGGCGCAGTTCCAGTTGGGCGCCACGCAGGGCCTGGACCGGTCCGAACGACTTGTGCACATCCGTCATGCTGAGGACGACCTCGGCCATGACACCCCTCCCCTTCCATCACTTCGACTTCCCCGGCGCCGCGAGACGCGCCGCCGGGGTCATGCAGGTCGGCGCTCAGCGCCCCTTCATGTATTCGTTGAGGTCGAAGGATGCGGCGTTGGCCTTGGTGATGACCGCAAATCCATTGTCCATCGACGGCACCTGCATCGGGTTGAAGCCCGAGACCTTGTAGTCGTTGAACGGATCGATGAGTTCCGGATGGGCGCCGAGGAAGGTGTTCATGAAGCCCATGAAGCCCTGGATGCCCTGGTTCGGGTTAACCGAGATGTGGATGTTGCCCTGCTTGATGTGTTCGAGCGTGGTGGGCGTGATGTCTGCGTGCAGGATCAGCACCTTCTTCTTGGCTTCGAGAACAGCCGCAACCGCACCTTCGGCAGAGCCGGCTTCGGGGATCCAGAGCGCGCCGAGGTTCGGATTGGCCTGCAGCATGGCGGCGACCGCCTGATAGGCCGCGTTGGAATCCTGGTTCGTCGCCTGGCGACCGACCAGCTTCATGTCCGGATGGGTCCGCTCCATGTAGTCGATCAGCGCGGTCACACGCAGGTCGTGGTTGCTCTGGCCCGGGTTCTCAAGAACAGCGTATTCACCCTTGCCGCCCAGCGCCTTGACGATCTCTTCGGCCGCAAACTTCGCCTCGGCGACGTTGTCGGAGGTGATGTAGGCGGTGCGCTTGGACTTCGGCGAATCTGCCGCAAAGGTCGTGACCGAGATGCCGGAATCGATGGCCCGGTTGATCGGCTCGATGAAGGGGTCCGACTGCATCGGATGCAGCAGGATGCCCTTTGGCTTCTTCACGACTTCCTGCTCGAAGGACGCGATCTGCTTGGTGATGTCGTATTCCGGCGTGCCGGTGAAAGCAGCCTCGCAGCCGAGTGCATTGGCGGCCTGCTTGAAGCCTTCGAAGACCGGGACCCAATAGGGATGGCCGGAGACCATGACGTTCATGACATAGGTTTCACCCGGCTCGCAGGCAAACTTTCCTTCCGCATGGGCCGGCAGAACGGACCCGGCGATGGCGGCGGCGGCAACCAGGCCGATGGCGGTGGCGGCCTTCAAAGACTTCAGCATTTTCCCCTCCCAGAGATCAAAGACAATCGCAATAAAATTCATCTGTCAGAATTTATTGCGTGACGTCATCTCTAATGCACGCCGTTCCTTGCGTCAATCATGTCCGCATAATATTTTTATAGCTGAAATTTATTTCAATCAAGGGCAGCGCAACGGAGAGATCGGAGGGGGACTAGAGGCTTTTCGGAGGAACGACGGCATGCTCGGCACAGGGGAAAAGCGGCTCCGCGAGACGCAAATCGAGCCGTTGGCGGCCGCTTCGCGGCTGATACCGTGAGGATGCCTTGTGAATGGCTGTCGCCATTCAGGCTACTGGCTGGGGCCTCATCTGGCTGCAGGGTGCATCGTGAGCCACGGCAGGCATCTGGCAGAGGGACAGACCCCGGCCGTCAGGCGTAATCGGCGAGCATCGCCGATAGTGGCAGGCGGACGCGCAGTTTCATGCAGAGAAGGGCGAGGCCAGTGATCTTGCGCTGCAGGAACATCTTGTCGGGCGACGGCAGGGCCCAGAGTGCCCGGTCGGCGAAGAGCGGCACGGACCGTTCCCGAACGGCGACAAGCGGTCCCCGATCGCTGAAATCGACAAGGCCTCCTGGACCCTTCAGGACATGATCCAGCACGATGGAGGTCATATCGTCCAGCGTGCGCCCATGGCGATCGCTCTGTGCCGTCGAAAGGTACTGCATGTCGACAAGCGCATCGCGCACGGACTTGACGCTCCCGGCAAGTGTGGCCCGCAGCAGGACGCGGTAGGCTTCGGCGCTTTCGGCGGAAACGGGGCGCACGGCGCCGAAGTCGAGCAGGACGACGCGCCTTTGCTCAGGCTGCCAGAGATAATTGGCAAAGTTCGGATCGGTCTGCATATGGCCGAAGGTGAAGAGTTCGCGCAGCGCCAGATCGGACATTGCCGTCATTGCTGCGTCGCGGTCGGCCTGCGGCGCAGACGCAAGCGTTTCGAGCGGAACGCCGTCAACGAAATCCATCGGAAGCACCGTCGGCCGCAAGAGTTCTTCGACCGGCGAAGGCACGACGAAACGAGGATCACCAGCAAGCAGTCCGCCGAACCTGCGCATTTCCTCAGCCTCACGCAGGTAGTCCGCCTCCTCGCGCAACTGACGCTTGGCTTCGGCCAGATGCGGCGCGATGTTGAGGCTGCCCGGAAGCAGACCCGATAGGCGCAGAAAAGTCGCCACGTTGTCGATGTCGGAATCGATGCTCCTGGCAACGCCCGGATATTGAACCTTGACCGCAACCTTGCGACCGGAGGCAAGCACCGCCCTATGCACTTGCCCGATCGATGCTGCCGCGATCGGGGTCATCTCGAACTGGCTGAAATGGCGACGCCAGTCCGGACCCCAGGCACTGGAGAGTGCTGATGTAAGCTGGCCCGGCGGCATGAAATGAGCCGACGCTCGAAGCTGCGAGAAGATGGCCTGTAGCTCCGGCGGCAGAAACTCGCCGGGCTCCAGCGACACCATCTGGCCGAGCTTCATGGCGGCGCCCCGCATGCGCGACAGCTGGTCGGCCGCCTTCAGCGCATTCGACGGCGTCAGCAGAAGATCGCGAAGATGGGGCCTTTCGCCAGCCGCAAGCCGGCTTAAACCTTCCGCGACCATTCCCGAAGCAACGCCGCCGGCGATCTGGCCAAGTGCCGCCAACCGGCTCAATCGGCCCTGCGGGACCGGTCGGTAGCGATCACGGTCACTCATGGCGACGCCTGCAGGAGGGCTGGAATTTTCTCCTTGAGCCCGAAGAAGCCTTTTCGGCAATGGGGCCAGCTCCTTCGGTCCCAGTCCCGCAGGTGTTCTGCAAACACGATGCCGCATTGGGCGAACTCCGCCTGCAGCGGCGCGATGGATGAAGCGACTGGTCCCACCGGAAGGAAAGCGGTCGCAATCTGCGTGCAGCCGCTCGCTGTCGCCATGTCCGACAGGTCACTGGGCGAAAGGGCTTGAGCGATTGCCGTATCCGGCCAGACCTCGGAGGCGCGTGCGAGGCCGTCGGCAAGCGCTATCCGGTCCCAGTCATTCCGGCCGTCGAGAACCGCGATCGCCTTGACCGGGAGCGCGCGGATCTGGTCGATCCGCTCCACCGAAAGGTCTTCGGTGGTGAGCAGGAGCAGCGTCGCGGCTGAAGGGTCCGGCTCACGCATCTGTCGAATGGGTGTGGGCTGCGGCACCTCCAGGCTATCTGCGGGAATGCGGGCCGTGCGGGCGAGGTCCTTCGGGGCGAAGCGGCCATCGGTCATCGACTTGATACGCTCGGCATCGGCAAGATAGGCCTTGCCGGCTGTATGAAGGCCGGCGACCCAGCGCCAGGACAAAGTGTTCGATGCCGGATCGGCGTCGATCAAACGATCGAACATCAGGGCGGCGCCGAGTTCCCAGGGCAGGCCGAAGGTGAAGATCCAGATCGAGGCAAACTGCATCCGCGCCCAGTTGTGCAGGTAGCCGGTTTGCTCGAGCTCGACGGCCCAGGCGTCGAAACAGTCTATTCCGGTGCGACCTTCCACCGCCGCTGCGTAGCGCTTCCGGACATCGTTCGACGTCTCCAGCCGCTCATGCGCGCGGTCGAGCGCTTTGCCGTAATCCTCCCAGAGGAAAGGCCGCTGCTCCAGCCAGCCTTTCCAGTAGGTGCGCCAGAACACCTCGCTCACGAACTTTTCGGCCGGGGCCAAACCATGCCGCCCAAGCACAGCGTCGACGACTTCTTGTTCGCTGACCAAACGCCTGCGCAGCGCGGCAGACAGCTGCGATACATGCACATGGCCGCCCTGCCCGTTTTCCTTGTTGCGCAAGCGCGCATAAGCCCCTGCCGCAGCCGGCAGGAAGGCATCGAGACGGCGCAGAGCGGCGTCGCGGGTCAGGGGAAATGCGGTATCTGCCATGCTGGCTCCAAGCTCTTTCAATGCCGATGGCAGACGCTTCCGCAGTCCGGAGTGGGGCGAGTTGCCTGCCACATCCTCTACGGATGTCGGAGGCAGACGGACTTTGGGGTGGAGAAAGATCGGGAGCGAGAAAGGCCTCTAGCAGGCTTTTGCTTCTGATCTCATGGGGGCCATCTGCCTGTCGCTCTCGACCAGGTCTGCGACCATCGTCCAGAGATGATAAAGCGAGCTCGCCGGGATCGTGCCGGCGATCGGCTTATTCGCGAGATCCAGGCAATCATGCCAGCAGCCGGCGGGTGCATCGGCCATATAGGTGGCCAGCATCGCCGAGGCCGCGTCGTCCGCCTGAGCCAGATAAATCCCAAGCCCGAGACGCTCGTGGAGCGCCAGGAATGCCTTCAGCATCTCAACCTGCGGCCAGAGCCGACGCGACGGGCTGACTGGTCTTGATGCGGAAACGGCATCGACCAGGAAGAGCGAGCCATTCGTTCGTCCAATCGTGAGCGCGGTTGACAGCAGGTCCAGGCAGATCGCGGTGTGGTCACTGTGCGCGAGGGTGTCGTGGCGCTTCGTCAACCAAACCCATTCGCACATGTGGCCGGGCTCCAGTCGGTCCGACCCGTATTGCTCGGCCAGTTCCCAACGGGGGCCGAAGAATTCGTGCAAGGGCCCCTTCGGTCCGACGAGGAAATGCGAGCGCAGCAGGGCAAACGCCTTGCTCTCCGCCCGCATATGCGTGGAGGTCCGGTTGTTTTCGCAGAGTGCCAGCGTGGCTTCGAGGTAGTGCATGTGCGGGTTCTGCCGGCGTGGCAGGGTACCGTCACTGTCTTCGGCCCAGCCGCCGAAGGCATCCTTCAACGTCCGGTCGATCGCGATTACCATCTGGTCGATCTGACGACGATAGAGGTCCTTGCCCGTTGCCGTTAGCAGCCAGGAGAGGGCGAGAAGGACGCAGGCATTGTCGTAGAGGTCCCGCACGGGATCGGTCACGGTCTCAGTGCGGCGGTCGAAGGCGCGCGCATAGCCACTGCGCTTGCCCCCGACCCAGGCGACCCTGTGGAGATTGGCGAAAGCCCGCTCGGCCATGGCAAGCGACCCGGACGGGGCGACGCGAAGATGGGCTGCATGGGCGTGCACATAGATCTGGCGTGCCACCGTGCGTGTTCGGACCCCACCTGATCTCTGGGGCGATCCGTCGAGCTCGAGATGCTCGACGAACTGTCCGCTGCTGTCGTCAAAACCGGACTTAGCCCAGGTCGGGAGGATCTCTTCCAAGAAGCAGGATTTGAGCAAAGCGAGGGTCATGGCCCGGAGCCTTTCGGACCAAGCCCCTCGCCGCTCACGATGTCGCGCCAATCGGGCGCATGGTCTCCAGAAGCCGGCTGATCTTGATCGTGGTGAAGTTGGAATAGGTGTCCGACACCGCATAAGGCAGGGCGATCAGATCGCCATGGCGCATGGCACCGCAGGAGTAGACGACGTTCGGGACATAGCCTTCCCGCTCTGTCGGTTCCGGCTGCAGCAGCGGTTCGACCGTGCGCGAGAGGATGATGCTCGGGTCGTGCTTGTCGAGCAGCGTCACGCCGATCGCATAGCGCCGCATTGGTCCCACGCCGTGGGTGAACAGAAGCCATCCCTCGTCGATTTCGACCGGCGAGCCACAATTGCCGATCTGGACGAACTGCCAGGCGAATTCCGGCTTCATCAGAAGCCGTCCCTCGTCCCAGTGGTGCAGATCGTCGGAATAGAGCAGGAAGAGGTTCTCGCTGTCTTGCCTGGCAATCATCGCGTAGTGCCCGTCGATCTTCCGGGGGAAGAGCGCCATGCCCTTGTTGCGGGCGGCCGAGCCATGAAGCGGCGTCAGGGTGAAGTTCAGAAAATCAGTGGTCTCGAGAAGCTCCGAGCGGATCGAGGAGCCGCTATAGGCGGTATAGGTCGCGAAATAGATCGTCTTGCCCTCGTCATCGAAAGCCACGAAGCGGGCATCCTCGATGCCGTTGGATTGTGCCTCGGTGACCGGGAAGATGACCCGCTCGCTCAGTTCGCTTTCGCTCTTGAAGGCAAGCCCGATGCAGCCGGCGGGCGCCAGGCCATCGCTTGCATGGATGTCGGGCAGGCCCGCCAGCCGCGTCGGGGCATCTATCGTCACCGCCCCCTTCGGATCGATGACGCCGGAGCGGAAGGTCAGGGACGAGATATGCCCCTCGCCGACGGCCCTCAGACTGATGATCACCCGCGTGCTGCCAGCCGGAATGTCGGATTGATCCGGATGGGGCACGATGCTCGGATTGAACAGGGCAGCTGATTCAAACGAATATTCGTTCATGAAGTAGGCGCCGACCAGTTGCCGCTCCTGCTGACTGAACTGCTGGTGGTGCTGGAAGGCATCTTCCATGGCGTCGGCCCGCAGCTCGAACTGGCGCAGCAGGTTGCGATGCCGGCCGTCGAAATTGGCAAGGATGTCGCGCAGCTGGTTTGCCGTGGCCGTCGGGTCGAGAGACAGCACGCGGTCGACGATTTCGTTGGCCCTCGTCTTGTCACGCGGGTTGAGATGCCGCGGCTCGGTCGACGGTTTGAAAGGGCGAACGATGACCCTCGTGGGATCAGGCTTCAGATAGAGGGCCTGCCGATTGAGAAGGCTTGAATGGGGCAAGGAAGATCCTTCGGAGTTCTGGGCATGGGAGGGTCGGGTCAGGACAATTGCCTGACGCCAATCCTCGGAAGCACGGGGCGCAGCATCTGGTTGGCGCGGCCGATCTCGATGCAGGAGATCAGGTAGCAGAGGACGGATTCCGCCCCTCGGTTTTCGTTGGGACGATCGGCATGCAGCCCGTCCCGGCAACTGCCCGTCTCGGGGTCGACGAGCGAGATGCCATGATCATTGCTGCCGGTGAACCAGTCGAAGGCCTTGTTGGCAGCCTCGATCCAGGTCTTGTCGGAGGTCGCCTCATAGGCAGCCAGACAGGCTGACACCGTGGCCGTCGCCTCGACCGGCTGCTGATCGAAGAGTTTCGGGGCCTGCCCGATCTCGAAGAAGCCCTCGGTGCCGACAGCGCGGAACTGGCCTGCCTCCCCCGTCTGCTGGGTCATCAGCCATTGCAGGGTCGCCACACCGGTCTCGACAAAGGCCGAAACCTTGGTCGCTGCACCCGTGATGATCAGGGCCTGGCTCAGGCGGGCATTCTCATAGGAGAGCCCCTCCTCGAACCAGCGGCGCTCGCCTTGCGACACCCGGCGTTCCAGGTCCATCAGGTTTTCCGCGTGCCGGACGCGCAACATGCGGGCGTGGGCATCTTGCGGGTTGGCGGTGCAGTAGTCATTGAGGCCGAGCAGGGTGAAGGCCCAGGCGCGCGGCGAGCGGAAATCGAGAGTGGCGGTCATTGCCCTCGCGAAGAGGGCACTCGCCCAGCGACGACGAGGTGCATCTGTGTCCGAGAGCGTGCAGGCACCGAGCGCCCAGAGCGTGCGCCCATGGCTGTCCTCGGATCCCTCGTCTTCGAGCCAACGGCGATCGAAGCTCATGAAGTTGCGGAAACGGCCGGTATCCGGGTTGAATGCGTGTTCGACGAAGGAGGCGAAGGAGGCCGTCATCCGGTCCGCAATGCCGGTCTCGCCGACTGCGGAAAGCAGCGAAGACAGAAGCAGTGCCCGGGCATTGTCGTCGACGCAGTAGCCGTGGGAACGGTCCGGGACCGAGAACACAGCATGCTGGAAGATGCCCGTATCGTCGCACATCGTGCGCAGATGGCCGAGCTTCAGCGCCGTCTGTTGTGGCGGTCGCTTGATCCGCAGGGAAATCAGATCGCTGACCAGCTTCGGTCGATAGGCAGCGCGGGCTTTCGCCATGCTGTCGAGATAGAGTGTGGCGACATGCGACCAGATCATCGATCGGCCGGCGTCGTAGGCCTGCTTTCGCATCGCCGTCCTTGCAACATCATCCCCGAGCAGGGAGGCGATTGCCTCGCCGGTGGCGGCTGCATCGCCGAAGGGCACGAGGATACCGCGGCCATCCGCCAGCAGGTCGCATGCGTGCCAATAGGGCGTTGATACGACCGCGCTGCCCATGCCGAAGCTATAGGCGAGCGTGCCCGAGGTCATCTGCGCCTCATCGAGATAAGGCGTCACATAGACATCGCTCATGGCGATGAAATCGAGAAGCGTCGGCAGATCGACGAAGCGATTGAGGAACTGGACGGCGTGATCGACGCCGAGCCGCTCGGTGCGCTGGCGCAGGCCGTCGCGATAGCTGTCGCCCTGCGTGCGCAGAAGGGTCGGGTGGGTCGCGCCGAGCACGACATAAACTGCATCCGGGCTCTGCTTCAGGATCGCCGGCATGGCGTCGATGACCACCTCGATGCCCTTGTTCGGAGAGAGCAGGCCGAACGTCAGGATGACAGGGCGGCCGGCATAACCGCGCTCGACCTTGGCGATGTCAGGATCGTGGAAGGGGCGATCGGGAATGCCATGGGCAATGACATCGATCTTCTGGGGAGCGACGCCATAGATTTCCGTCAGCAGGGTGCGCCCCTTCTCAGCCATGACGACGACACGGCTGGAGTGGGCGGCGACCTTCTGCAAGACGCGGTGTTGAGAGGGCGTGGGTTCGGCAAGGATGGTATGGCAGGTGGTGACGACCGGGATGCGCAGGTTGTCGAGGAGCGCGAGGATGAATTCGCCATCGGGGCCGCCGAAGATGCCGAACTCATGCTGGAGCGAAATCGCATCGAAGCGCCCCTCATTGAGCACGCGTGCGGCCGTCACGTAATCTTCGATCTCGTCTTCACGGATCTCGAAGATCACTTCCTCCGGATAGGCATAGCTCTGCTTCGGGTCGGTCACGGCGACGATGCTCGTGCGGATCGGCTCCGCCGCATCGGCCATGGCCTGGGAGAGATCGCTGGTGAATGTCGCGATCCCGCATTGGCGCGGAAGGGAATTGCCGATGAAGGCGATACGTGTCGGGTTTGTCATCTGCGTTCCCTTCAGAACTTGGTGGCGAGGTCTCGCCGAAAATTGCCGGGGCGCAACGCGCGTCCAGATCGTGGATACATGCGCCTCGGCTCAGGGATCAGAGCGATCCGACGGCCTCGAGATCCCGCTCCAGGGCGACGCGTCCCTGATGCAGTTCGGCATTCCAGAGCCGGTATTGCGGGCTGTTCTGGTATGCCGGCATGGGGGCTTCGATCGTGTAGGTGACGGCGGCAGCCGGCGAGAGGCCCTTGGTGGTGACGAGGCGAACCATCTGTCCAATGGTGAAGCGATGAGAGGGCATGAATTTCTCCATTCGTGTGAGAGCGAGTTGTTTTCGGTCGCGGATTAAAGGCCCGAATGCGTGGGCCAGAGGCGCAATCAGTTTTTCTGCGTGGCCAACTGCTTGTCTTTTTCGAGCGCTGCGTCGAGGTCGGAGGGATCGATATCGATGAGGCTCTTCTTCTTGCCGGTCACGACCTCGATCACGGTTGAGATCCGCCGATAGGCGAGCCAGGAGATGCCAGTGATCTGTTCTTCATCGTCCTGAACCTGGTAGTCGCCTGCCGGATAGGTTCCATCGAGGCCCGCCAGCGTGAAGGGGCCATCGAAATGCACCGTCCTGGTCTTCGTTCGGGTAAACATGCAAAGCTCCATTCTCTTGGTCGATCCAGGGGGCAAACGCTGGCGGATATCGCCGCGTCATCAGGACCTTCATGGTTTCGGCGTCTGAAAGGGCCGTTTCCTGTGCGCGAACAGGAGAATGCTGCAGACCTCGCGTGGATCGATGGGGCGCCTGATCTTGATGACGTTCCGCATGGAGGCACGCGCGGCGTCGAGGCTTGATCGAACATCGGCCAGGACGACGATTTTAGAGTGTTTCTCCATCGTCGACCTCCGACGCGGAGGTCCCGGGTGTGCGCAGCCCTGAAGCACTGCCACCCTCGTTTTCCCACCGCGACAAGGCGATCTCCTGTAAGAGACCACCCGGCCTCTTCGGTAAGGAGAAACCAATCCGCATGGTCCTACGCTCGCCAATCCGGGCAGCCGGTGCGTGTTCCTGCAAACCGTCCGCGCCGTGCCCGACCTCCTGACCGGAAGCCGTGTGGGCGGGCCGCTTGCGAAGCGCCGACAGGATGCGCGGATCGGTGATCGAGCCGACAGACCTAGAGCTCAGCCGGACTACCATGACGATGCGAAGAACCGTCCTTCAGGACGTTCGCCGGTCTCCGTCTTCATGATTGGCAACACGATTTCCAAATGCATGGACGTCTCCTCAGCCCGAAGGCACGGGTATGCGTGACCTGCCTGAAATCAGTTTGCGGTCCGAAAGGACGAACCTACCGCACCCGCGTCCAGTTCGATCATGGACCGGTTGTTCTGCTTGTACATCGCCTGCGCGATCGCGATGATCTTGGTGCGGTATCGATCAAAGGCCATCAGGTAGCCCTGCTCATGCAGTCTCGGCGCTGGAGCAGCCTGATCGAGCAGTTCGACGGGAAACAGAAACAGGATCTGGTTCAATCCGTCGTGACCGATAAACCGGATGACACCGCGGCGCTCGTCATAGCTTCTGGTCGGGTTGTTAAAGGACAGCGTCATGGTTAGATCTCCACAGACTTGGATTGATACCGTGTTGTCGAGACACTTGTTGCCCAGGCGCTGAGCGCAGCAATTAGACGGTCGGGCTCCCGAATTCCCTTCTGATAAAGCTCCATGACATGGCGTGCGGCGATCCGGTCAAGCTCAGCCATGGGCTCTTCAAACTGAAAACCCGTTTGTCGCAACACATCTCTGATGATGCTGACGTCCGCATTGTCGATGGACTGCTTGATGTCGTCGGAAGACATGTCGTCCTCCTTTGTTGGGGCTCGGGTGAGTGCCGCCCGGAAAATGACAACGCCCTTACAATGGCTGTCATTGCACTCAATATGGCGCCTAAATCAAAAATTGCAAGGACAGCAACCTTCGTTCAAAAGGTGTAACCGCGATCACCCTTGTTTTGTTCCGCTTATGAATGGCGACAGTCCGATTCAGTTCGGAACTGCGGAATTCTATGCCTTCGGCGACTGCGTTTGCTGCTGGGTAAACAGCGACCAGGCGGAGATGAAGAGAGCCGCAATCAAGGGGCCAATGACGAAACCACTGATGCCGAACAGCGAGATCCCGCCGACGGTCGATATGAGGACTACATAGTCCGGAAGCCTCGCTCCCTGCCCCACCAGTGGCGGGCGAAGCAGGTTGTCGACCAGCCCGATGACGAGCGCGCCGATCACCACCATGATGATGCCCTTGATCCATGCGCCGACAAGGAAAAGCCAGATCGCAGCGGGGATCCAAACGATCGCGGCGCCGACGGCCGGCAGCATCGACAGGAAGGTCATGACCACACCCCACAGAAGGGCCGCCTCGATCCCGAGCGCCCAGAAGCTGATGCCGCCAATCGTGCCCTGGATGATCGCGATGATAACATTGCCGCGGACGGTCGCACGGACCACGGCCGCGAACTTGTCGAGGAACTGCCGCGTGTAGTCGTCGCTCAGCGGGATGGAGTGGCGCATCATCCGTCCCAAGGAGGCACCGTCCCGGAACAGGAAGAACAGGAGATAGAGCATCAGGCCCATGCTGATGAAGAACTGCAGCGTGTTCTGCCCAAAGCTCAATACACCACCCGCAATCGACTGCCCCGCCTCCATGACCCCGGAGGAGAGTTTGGCCCAGAGCTCGGCAAAGCCACCGATCTTGAGCGAGTTCAGCCAGTTGTCGAGGAATGCGGGAAGCACGGCCTGGAGGCGCAGGAGGTGCGCATTGAGGTCGATCTCGTTGCTGCTGATGCGCTGATAGAGGCTGGTTCCTTCCTGGACGAGCGAGGCCAGGATAGCGAGTGCCGGCAGGATGACGAGGCATATGCAAAGAAGGACCGTCAGCAAAGCCGCGATGGTGCTTCGGCCGCCGAGAAAGCGCTCCAGGCGCTTGTGCAGCGGGAAAAACAGGATCGCCAGAATGACGGCCCAGAGCACGGCCGTGTAGTAGGGAACGAGAAGCCAAAGGAAAGCGACCGTCACGACGATAAGGAGCACATAGAAGCTCGCTCTCTGGATGGACATGGCGGCACGTTCCTTCTGTCAGTGCTTGCAAGAGCATCTGGAATTCATCGAGGCTCACTGGTCACCCGGCTCACGCCCTGCGTAACCCGTCACACAATCTCTTCCGTCACGACCTCGAAATGGGTGAGTGTAGCCGGTCCAAACGCGGTCGAGAGCGCGACATCGGTGGCATCGCGGCCTCTCGCCATCAGGATGCGCCCGATACGGGGCTTGTTGTGGCGCGCGTCGACGGTCCACCAGCGACCACCGAGATAGACCTCGCACCAGGCGCTGAAATCCATGGGATGCGGATCTTTGGGCACGCCGATATCGCCGAGGTATCCGGTGCAGTAGCGCGCAGGGATGTTCAGGCAGCGGCAGAGCGTGATGGTGAGATGCGCGAAATCGCGGCACACACCCGTCCGGTCGATGAAGCCACCATGGGCGGTGCGCGTCGGGTCGGCCCTGTCATAGTCGAAAACGAGATGGCCGTGGACGAAGTCGAGTATGGCCTTCACCCGCGGCCAGCCCAAAGGCGTCTTGGCAAACTGCTGCCAGGCGAAATCGGCCAAGCGGTCGGTGTCGCAATAGCGGCTGCCCAGCAGGAAGACCAGGACATGATCGGGCAAGTCCTGGATCGGGAGTTGCACGGCCTGTTCGGGCAGAAACTCCGGCAGCCCGCTATCGCTCACCTCAAACTCGGCCGAGATCATCGTCCTTCCGGGCGGCGCCAGGATCCGGCTGCAGGCATTGCCATACTCATCGAGATAGTCGCGATGGGAGATCGGACGGCTGAAGGAGAGGTTTTGCTCGGTGCAGAGATCCCGTTCTCGCGATGGGTGAATTTTCAGGACGAGCAGCATCGGCGTCTCGTTCTGACATTCATATTCGATGTGAAACCCTGCGCGGATCCTCATGGCACCGCCTTTCTGCAATAGCTGGCCGGACTCAAAGGACTCAACGATCGGCAGCCGCTGGCGTTCCGTTCAATCGCTGCGTTGGTCCCGGACAGTTCCGTGTCGGCCTCCTCAAAGACCATAGTACAGATAGATTGCATAACACGACGCAAAGCCCACGATGATGTTCATCGGCAGTCCGATCTTGACGAAGTCACTGAAGCGGTAGTTGCCCGCACCATAGACAAGCGTGTTTGTCTGATAGCCGATCGGCGTCGCAAAGCTGGCGCTTGCACCAAACATCACCGCCACGACCAGCGCCCGCGGCTCGACACCCAGTTGCTGCCCGAGACTGATGACGATGGGCGTCAGAATGACGGCAACCGCATTGTTGGTCACGCATTCCGTCAGCGTCGAGGCAAGCACATAGACGAGGAGCAAGACGACAAAGGGCGACACCGTCGACATGATCGGCATGGCCGCATCGACCACGAGAGTGACCGCACCTGTCTCCTGCAGACCCTGGCCGATGACCAGCATTGCAAAGATGAGGATCAGGATCCCGCCCTCGATCGACCCCCAGGCCTCGTCCGCATCAATGCAGCGGAGGATGAGGATGGCCGGGACAGCGATCATCGCAAGGATCGCAATGTCCATGACGTTGAAGGCTGCAAGCATGACGACGAGGCCCAGCGCCAGAAGCGCAAGCGGCGCCTTGGTTGGACGGAAGGCACGGGCCGTCGAACGGGTGACGGATACCAGATCGCTTTCGTGCGACAATTCGTCGAGCGCTTCGGCGGTCCCTTCGAGCAGCAATTTGTCTGCCGGGCGCAAACGGACATTGCCGAGATCGGGTCCCGGAACATGCCGGTGACGATGGGCGCCCAGGATGCGGACGCCGAAGCGGCGGCCAAGGGACAGACTGGAGAGGAGCGTGCCATAGCTGAAGCGGCCGGGTGCGACGACGGCTTCCACGACAATCTTTTCGCCGTCGCCCGCCGTGCCGCGCCGTTGCCCAACCCGCAACCCTTCGAGATTGTTCAAGGTGAGCAACTCAGGGGACTTGGCAAGCACGATCAGCGCGTCACCTTTCTTGAGCGTGAGGGACGGCACGTCCTTGCGAACGACATTGCCGTCCGACCGCAGACCGACGATCCGCAGGCCGGGCTGCTTGAATTCCGCGATCTCGCCGATGGTTTTTCCGGTTAAGGGACCATCGGTCATCACGGTCAGCTCCGAGAGATATTCGGCGTCATCCTGGCTTGCCAGTTCGCTGCCTTCCTCGCGTCGATCCGGCAGAAGGAACTTGCCCAGGACTAGCATTGTGAGGATGCCCGTTCCGGCCGTAGCGAGACCAACGGGCGTGATCTCGAAAATCGAGAACGGCTCCATGCCCTGGCTGCGCGCGACGCCATCGACCAAAAGGCTGGTAGAGGTGCCGAGCAAGGTCAATGTACCACCCAGGATCGCTGCATAGGATACGGGGATCAGCAGGCGCGTAGCGGCGATGTCGAGCGCTGCCGCAAGCCGGATTACGATCGGGATCAGCACCAGAACCACCGGCGTATTGTTCATGAAGGCGGAGGCTGCGAGTGCAGTCAGCAGGAAGACAGCCAGTGCCAGCTTCGGATAGGTCTTGGCGCGTTCGAGAACGATGCCTGCGACGCTTTCCAGCACCCCTGTGCGGACCAGTGCGCCCGTCAGGACGAACATGGCGGCGATGGTCAGCGGTGCGGAATTGGAGAAGACCGCCATCGCCTTGTCGGTCGGCACAAAACCGAGCACGATAAACAGCGCCGCACCGGCCGAGGCTGTGACTTCGGCCGGATATTTCTCCCAAACGAACATCGCAAAGAGCAATACCACCAGCCCAAGCGCAACCTGAGCCTCATAGCCCGCGAAGTACGTCATCATCATTTATGTAAAGCCCCCGATAATCACGTTGCTAAACGCGCAACCCCGATGCTGGCTCCACGGGTCGGAAAAAATATCAGCGGCCGGCGCTTGGGGCCTCGTTCAGCGGTAGCGCCGCATGAACCGGCTATCGATGCGGTGCTTCCAAAGGGCCACCCAGCGGCCGAGGATCGCGAAGCCCCATTTGTCGGCAATGGCCCGTCCGTCGGCGAGCGAGATCAGGACCAGCCAGGAGGTCTGGGGGCGATAGGGCTTGAGGCTTTTATCCACGAGGCTGCGATGGATATTCTCGGCCAGCACCGGCCCCTGACGGACAGCGAAAACGCCGGCCTTCGGACGGGGGCTCGGCAGGGATGCAACGTCACCGGCCGCGAAGATCTCCGAATGCGATAGGGATCTCAAGGTCTCGTCGACACGGATGAAACCCTTTTCGTCGAGTTGGAGGCCGGTCTCGCGCAGGAAGGCGGGCGCTCCGCTCGACGTCGTCCAAACGACCTCGTCTACTGAGAGCCGCCGCCCGTCACGCGCGACCAGTTCGCCGTCGCTGAAGGCCACGACATCGAAAGCGGGGTGGTGGGCGATGCCTGCTTTTCGCATTTCCCGTTCCAGCAGTCGTCGTGACCAGCGGCTGCGTTCCGGAACCGGCTCCGTCGCCCGACCGACGAGGGCAATACCGATACCGCGTCGCTCCAACCGGCGCTTCAGCGCAAAGGCTACCTCGACGCCAGCGACCCCCTGCCCGACCACCGCCAGTGTCGAGAGCCGTCCCTCTCTCGCCAGCGCATCAAGCCGCGCAAGCCGATCGGCAAAACTCGCGATCGGCTTCACGGAGATGCCGGTCGATATGCCCTTAGGCAGTGATGGGGTGGAGCCGATATCGATCGAGAGCAGGCCGTAGCCGAGGCTTTCGCCGCTCGCGAGCGAGACCACGTGGTGTTCCGGGTCGATGCCGGTTGCAGCGGTTTCGAGGAAGGTGACGCCGGCGCGTGTGCACAAGGCAGCCAGGTCGATATGGAAATCGTCGAAACTGTATTCCCCGGAGATATGGCCCGGCAGCATGCCGGAATAGGGCGCATGGCGAGAGGGTGAAACCAGCGTGATCTGCGCGCCGAAGCCGAGCTCGCCCAGCCGGCGCACCACTTCGACATGAGCGTGGCCACCGCCGAGAAGGACGACCGGGACGGGCATTTCGCGTCCCTCAGCCATCCAAGGCGTCCTTCATGCCGATACGGTGAACGGGACCTCGAGCAGCAGCTGCATCCGCCTCATCATGGGTAACGAGAATGACCGGCAGGCCGGCGGTCCTTGCGCGCTCGAACACCAGGGTCCGCATCTGGGCGCGCAGCTCCATGTCGAGTTTGGAGAAGGGTTCGTCGAGCAGCAGCAATCTGGGGCGGGACACGAGAACGCGGGCAAGCGCCACCCGCGCCTTCTGCCCGCCCGAAAGCGTGGCCGGGTCGCGGTCGGCAAAACTTGTGAGGTCCATTTCAGCCAGAATGTCTGCTGCGATCTGCCGGCGCTGGCGGCGATCCGACACATCAGCGGGTATGGCGAAGGCAACATTGGCCCCGACCGACATATGCGGGAAGAGCAGTGGGTCCTGAAATAGGATCCCCGCGCGGCGTGCTTGCGGCTCCAGTGACAGGAGGTCAACGTCATCGACGGAGACGGTCCCCTCGGCGCGGAACGCCGGATCGAGGAAGCCGCCGATGAAGGACAGCAAGGTGGATTTCCCCGATCCCGACGGTCCCATGACGGTAAAGACCGAACCGGCAGGCACATCTGCGGTCAGCTCGATCAGGCTGACATCATCGAGGCGGATCAGGATATTCGAGAGGGAGAGGCCGTTGGCGGGCGGTCGTTGGAGCATCATCACACCCTCATGTCCCGGCGATTGCGGTGGAGTGCTGCGGGGATCAGCGCGGCAAGCGCGAAGGCGAGGAAAGGCAGGATGGTCTGCAGCAGGGCATAGACTCCGATGACGCGACGGTTGTTTCCGGAGGCGAGAGCTACGGCCTCCGTGGTGATGGTCGAGAGCCGCCCCTCGCCGATCAGCAATGTCGGCAGATACTGCCCGACCGAGACGGCAAAGCCAACGGCGAGCGCCGTCAGGATCGGACGGATCAGCATGGGCAGGCGGATCGACAGGAGCACCGAAATCCGCGACCGGCCAAGGGCTGTAGCGATAATCTCGTAGCGACGGTCGAGTGCCCGCCAGGGATCGGCCAGCGAGAGGAAGACATAGGGCAGCACGAAGACGAGGTGGACGAGCACAAGGGCTGTGATCCTGTGTTCGCCGCCACCGCTGCCAATGAAAAGAAGCTGCAGGCCGAAAACGAAGGTGATCTGCGGCACGATCAGCGGCAGATAGAGCATCAACAGCGCCTTCTCGCCGACTCTGCGTCCCGTCTGAAGCTCCCGTTCGAGGCAACCGATGGTCAGCAGGATCGCCATGAGCGTCGAGGCGAGGCCCGTCACCAGCGTCGTCACCAGCGGGTCGGCAATGCGCGGCAGGGCGCTCATCCAGCTTCTGAGCGCAAAGCTCTGCGGCAGGAGATCGGGAAACTGCCAGAGACCGGCGAGAGACCAGACGGCGAGAATGGCAAGGCCTGCAAACACCGCGCCGCCGATCAGGCCGACGACCAGGACCGATGCGCGGCGCAGGAACTGGTCGCGGAGGAACCGCCAGCCTTTTTCTCTCGTGCCGCGAAGCAAGACGGACGCCAGACGTTCGAGGGCAAACCAGGACAGCAGTGCGACAAGGGTAAGGCCCAGTTGCAGAACGGCACCGGCCGAGGCGAGGAAACGCGCCGACAGATCCGGATCATTCATCCACTGGACGAGCCGGGTTGCCAGCGTGCCGGGCAGGTTGGGTCCGAGGATAAGGGCCACGTCCACCACCGAGGACGAGTAGGCAATGACGGCATAGACGGCGAAACGGATCTGCCGGTAGAGCGCCGGCCAGAGCAGGTAGATAAAGCCCGCGATCCGCCCATAGCCGAAGGAGGCGGCAAGCCTTCGAGCCGCGGCGAGTTCGACCTGCGGCAGGGCTGCAAGCGTCACCAGAAAGAGGAACGGCGTTTCCTTGATCACCAGGCCCGCGATCATCGTCAGCCCCATCGGATCATGCGGGATGAGAATATCCGGCGGCCGGTCGATGCCGAGAAGTGGCGCGACGAGGCGGATGAGGAAGCCTGATGGAGCTATCAGGAAGGCAAAGCCGAAGGCGGCGGCCGCATGCGGAACCGCCAGCAAGGGCGACAGCAGATGCTGCAGGCGCGACAGCGTCGGTGTGCCCGCGTAACTCGCAATGAAGATCAGCGTGATGCCGAGAGAGATGAACGTGGCGGCAAGCCCGGTTGCCACACTCAAGACTGCGGCTGTCGCCAGGCCCGGTGTCGCCGCAAGGTCTCGAAAGGGTTGCAGGCTGAGATGATCTCCGCCGAGCGCTGGCAGATAACCGAAGGCCGGCAGCAGCGTCCCGAGAAGCCCGAACGTAATCGGCAATACCAGAAGGCCAAGCGTGAGGGCGACCGCACTCCTCGGGAGACGTGCGGTCAATCCGTTCACCAGAGAGCGATCGGTCGTGCGGACTGCCACAGCTCAGTTGCCGCTGGCATAGCGCCGGCGCCACTCGACCTCGATGCGCTCTATCCAGCTCGCATGCGGCTCGGCAATCACGGGGCCGAGCTTGTCCGGCGAGAGCGTTGCGACGCCGAGGTCAAGCGCTGCGAAGGCGGCACGATCGGCTTCCGGAAGCTTCGGCATGGCGAGAACGGTTGGATCCCCCCAATAGGCCGGGTCCTGCTTGCGAAGCTGGGCTTCCGGCGAGATCAGGAAGTTCGCCGTCAGCAGCGCCCCCTCCTTGGCACTGGCATTGTAGGGAATGGCGACGAAATGGGTGTTGCCGAGCGTGCCGCCAGAGAAGGTGAAGGAGCGTACGGTCTCAGGCAGTTCACCCGCCTTGATGCCGGCAGAGGCTTCGGACGGATTGAAGGCGAAGATGATGTCCAGTTCGCCGTCAGCCAGCTTCTGCTTCATGTCCGGATAGTTCTGCGGGAAGGTCTTGCCCGAACGCCAGGCCACCGGATGCAACTGATCGAGATAGGCGAACAGCGGCTCGACATCCTGCTCGAAGCTCTCCTCGACCACCGGCTTCGCCAGCTTGGCGGGATCGGCGATCACTTCGCTCAGCACCTGCTTGAGGAATGAGGAGCCGATGAAATCCGGAGGCGCGGGATAGGAGAAGCGGCCGGGGTTGTTCTTCGCCCAGTCGAGCAGTTGGCTGGCATTGTCCGGCAGGTTTGATGCTTCGGTGCGGGCGCTGTCGTAGAAGAAGACCATCTTCGCGCCGCCCCAGGGGCTTTCCAGCCCGTCCGTCGGCTCGGTAAAGTCGGTCAGGATGGTGGGCTGGTTCTCGATATCGACATAACGCCAGTTGGGCAGCGTGGTTGCCCAACCGGGGGTAAGAAGCAGATCCTGCTGCTTCATCGAGACGAAGTTCTCGCCATTGATCCAGATGAGATCGACCGACCCGCCCTCGTTCTTGCCGGCGGCTTTCTCGGCGATCACCTTGGCAACGGCGCTTGCGGTATCCTCGAGCTTCACCTGCACCACGGTCACACCGTAGCGCGACTGCATTTCGGCGCCGACCCATTCGAGATAGGCGTTGATGTTTTCAGACCCGCCCCAGGCGTTGAAATAGACCGTCTGGCCGGACGCTGCCTTTTCGATGCCAGCCCAATCGGTCAGCTCGGGGCCAGCAGCCTTCGCCGGAACGATACTTGTGGCTGCCATCAGTGCGGCGGCGAAAATCCCTGTCATCAATCGCATTGTGTGCCCTACTCCTTCAAAGTCGACCGCCGGACGCTGAAGCGTTGCGGCTCCTGTTTGAACTACGGTTCAGAGATCCGGCGGATCTCACGTTTTCTTGCCAGACCCCATCTGTCGTCGCGCAAGTGCGGCCTTGATCTCCTCGCCCGGCACCGGATCATGCATGGCATCTACTATTGCGGTCAGATCATCGGTGATGCGCATCTGCTCGATAAACGCCCGGCATCCCAGGCACATGGCCAGATGAAGCTTGATGTTGAGTCGCGGCCAGAAGCCGAGGTCGCCATCGATCAGAAGGCTGGCGCGCTCGGCGACTTCACTGCATCGAAACATGGCTCAGCCCTCCCCGGACATGGTGAAACGAAATCTCATGGCGACGTCCTGCGCTTGCGGATCTGGCGCACCAGCGTCGGGATCAGCGCCACTAGCGCCAGCGCGAAGAAGGCGAGCGTGATGTCGCGCGTTACGAGATCCGAGATCTGCGCTTCCCGGCCACTCGCCTGTGCCGCCACCAGCACACTATCGACGCCCTGGCCGAGATAGGCATAGGCGAAGGTGCCGGGCAGGATGCCGAAGAACGTGGCGGCGATGAACCGGCCGAGGCTGATGTCGAAGAGGGCAGCCGCAATGTTGACGACGAAGAAGGGAAAGACCGGGGCGAGACGGATGACGAAGAGATAGCCGAAGGCATTCTCGCGAAACCCATCCGCCATCTTCTTGACGACGCCATCGACCCGGTGGCGCAGAAAGTCGCCGAAGGCAGAGCGCGTGGCGAGAAACAGGAGCGCCGCACCGATTGTGGCACCGATAGCAACCAGCGCGCCGCCGATCATCCAGCCGAAGAGAAAGCCGCCGAAGATGGTCAGCACGGAGGCTGCCGGAAACGAGAAGGCGACAGCCAGAATGTAGACGGCGAGGAACAGCAGCGCGGACCAGAGAGAATTGGCATCCACATAGGCCCTCAGAGCCTGACGTTGTTCCGCCAGAAATCCGAGGCTGAGATAGTCCTGCAGACCGAGGGCATAACCGAGTGCAAGCCCGGCGACGACGAGGACGACAGGCGTATAGCGCCAGAGGCTGCCTCGACCAACAGCCTCCTTCGAGGAAGTGGGTTCGTCCTCCGGGGGACGGCCGTGCTGCGGGGGACGGCTATCATTCATCGCAGTTTCCTTGATACGCCCGCGCGCCCTGTAAGATCACCGGTTCCGGCGCGACTGATCCCACATGGTCACTATGGCTTGATGGGGTCGAATGCTGCTGGACATGGAAGGCGATTGTTTTGCTAATGGCGCCCGAGCTGAGGCAGGGGGCGGCGTGGCGCAGGATGAAGGTGACGATCTGGCTCTGGCGCGGCACCTCGTTGATGGGGATGCTGCAGTCTTCGAGCTGCTCTATCGCCGGCACAATGCCGCGATGATCCGCTTTTGCGCGGGCATCGTCCGGTCGCGCGACATCGCGGAAGAAGTGGTCCAGGACACCTGGGTGGCTGTGCTCGGCCGCATCGATCTCTTCGAAGGACGCGGGTCGCTCGCAAGCTGGATCTATACGATCCTCCTCAACAAGGCCCGCAGTCGCGCTCGCCGCGAAGGCCGCATCGTGTCCTTCGACGATCTGGGGGATGGCAATGGTCTCGGCGAGGCTTTTGACGGGCGCGGACACTGGCGCACCGTACCCGAGCTCTGGGAAGATCTGACGCCCGAGCGCCACATCGAGGGTCGGAGCGTTCTGCAACACGTCGAGGCGGTCATCGAAACGCTGCCGCCGGCGCAACGGGCGGTGCTGATCCTGCGCGGCCAGCAGGAGCTCGATCCGGCAGAGGTCTGCGCTCTGCTCGACATCTCCGAGGGCAATATGCGCGTGCTTCTTCACCGGGCGCGGCTGAAGGTTCGCAATGCGCTCGACCGGCTGAATGTTGGCCTCTGACCGAGACTGGGCAAGGCTCATCGGTCTTCTCCCGAGAATGCAAGCCAAGCCTGACGCCAGCGAATGACTGTCGTCAGCGCGCAAAGAGCGGCAAAGCCATAGGCAATCAGCGGGAAGTTTTGCGGCAGGAGGCACATGACGACGAAGATCGCGATCGTCTCGAAGCCTTCGGCCAGACCGCCGGCGTAGTAGATGCCCTTGGTGGGGAATTCCGGCGCCTTGCGACCAAGCTTCGCAGCGACAGCCGAGAAGGCAAGGAAAGACGATCCGGTGCCGACGAAGGAGACGATCAGAACGGCTGCGGGCAGCGCATTGGCCTCAGGGATCGCCACCGCAAAGCCGAGCGGGATCAGCGCGTAGAAGACCATATCGAGCGCGATATCGAGATAGGCGCCACGATCCGTTGGGCCATGAATGCGGGCGACCGCGCCGTCGAGGCCATCCAGCGCACGGTTCACGAGGATCAACAGAAGTGCTGCCAGGAAAGAGCCGAAGCAGAGTGCAGCGAAGGCGCCGAGCCCTGCGAGGAAACCGACAAGGCTGATCTGATCTGCCCGCACCCCGCGATGCGCCAGGAATTCGGCGACCGGCTGCAGGGCCGCCTTCTGCAGCGGCAGGATTTTCGCATCGATCATCCGCGCCTCCAGGTCTGGAAGCGTTCGAGCAGTGACAGGAGAAAGCCGTTGATGTGATTGCGGCGCCACTGGCCGGCGACCATCTTGTTGGCCTCGGCCAGCGTCGGGTAGATGTGGATCATGCCGAGGATCTTGCCGAGGCCGTGGCCGTGCTTCATGGCAAAGACGAATTCGGTGAGCAGGTCGCCGGCGTGTTCACCGACGATCGTGGCGCCCAGGATCTTGTCCTTGCCCGGCACGGTCAGCACCTTGACGAAGCCGCGGGCGGAACCATCGGCGATCGCGCGATCGAGATCGTCGATGCCGAAGCGGGTCACCTCATGCGGGATCTTCTTCTCCCTCGCCTCGGCTTCGGACAGACCCACTCGCGCCACTTCCGGATCGGTGAAGGTCGCCCAGGGGATGACGCTGTAGTCCGCCTTGAAGCGCTTGAGATCACCGAATAGCGCATTGATCGCCGCGAACCAGGCCTGATGGCCGGCGACATGGGTGAACTGGTAGGGCCCTGCGACATCGCCGGCCGCCAGGATGTTCGGATGCAGTGTCTGGAGGTATTCGTTGGTTTCGACGACCCTGTCCACCTTGATGCCGAGGTCTTCGAGCCCGAAGCCCTTCAGCCGCGGCGCGCGTCCCACCGCAACGATGATCTCGTCGAAGCCGATGCGGAACTTGGCGCCGTCCTTCTCGACCTCGATCCACTTCTCGCCGGCATCCGCGCCACAGGCGACCGCCTTGTGGCTGGTCAGGACATTGACACCGTCCGCCTTCATCGAAGCCTCGACCAGCGCGGCTGCATCCTCGTCCTCGCGCATCATAAGACGCGGTGCCATCTCGATCTGCGTGACCTTGGAGCCAAGCCGCGCAAAACTCTGCGCCAACTCGCAGCCGATCGGCCCTCCGCCCAGAACGACGAGCCTCTGCGGCACGGCGGGGCGATCGCGAAGGCGTTCCCACAGGGTGTCCGAGGTGAGATAGCCGATCTCGGCAAGGCCTGGGATCGGCGGCACGAAAGGCTGCGCACCGGTTGCGATGATGATCGCGCGCGTCGTCAGACGCTGCGTGCCGCCGTCGTTCAGCGCGATCTCCACCGTCCAGGGATCGATCAGCTTGGCATAGCCTTGCCGAACTTCCACGCCGAGGCCGGTGTAGCGCTCGACGCTGTCATGCGGCTCAATCTCGGCGATCACCTTGTGGATCCGCTCCATCACGGCGGAGAAAGGCACCTTCGGCTCGACCGGCTCCAGACCATAGTGGTCGGCATGGCGCATCTGGTGGGCGACCCTGGCGCTCTTGATCAGCGCCTTCGAGGGTACGCAGCCGAAGTTGAGGCAATCGCCGCCCATCTTGTTCGCCTCGACCAGCGTCACCTTGGCCTTGGCGGCGGCGGCGATGTAGGCCGAGACCAGGCCGGCAGAGCCCGCACCGATGACAACAAGGTTGCGATCGAAGCGCTTGCGCCGTTGCCAGTCGGAGCCGGGTCGGGTCGTTTTCGGCTCTGTGCGGTCCATGCGTGCCTCTGCGCGTAAGGGGGCTTGTAGTGACATGACACTCAACGAAGCCGATTGTTACACAGCGACGGTCATTTTTCTGCAGATGGTGGAAAACGGGCAGGCCAAGCGTCGCCACCAGCGGTGCGAGCAGGCTTTCGAATCGTCGGCGGCTGCAAACATAGACAAAAGCGATGCACGGCCGTCCGCTTTCCCTGAACCGTCCAACTCGTGACCAAAAATGGGGCGCTTTGTAAAACCGCGCCACCAAATTCAGAAGAATCTTAAGGAACAGATGCTCAATTAGCACTCAAGGGAGTGCCCAACATGCGCGTTATCGTTTCCACCATCGTCTGTCTTGTTTTTGCGTGCCTTTCCGTGTCCGTTGCGGCGGCCGCCGAGGATTGGGTCGCAGCGCGCGCCACGAGCGAAGTCTCTTACACGACCGACAAGGAAACCTGGGTTCCGCTGCGCAAGGGCATGGCAGTGCCGAACAAGGCCTGGATATCGACCGGTCCGCGCGGGCGCCTGCAACTGGTGCGCGGCGCCGAGAGCATCGCCTTCCAGCCCAATACGCTCGCTTCGATCATCACCCGGGGCAGCACGATCAACCGCAAGACAGAGGTCGTGCAGCAGGTTGGCGAGATCAGCCTGGAAATCGAGAAGCGCCAGAAGCCGCATACGACTGTGCAGACACCTTTCCTCGCCGCCGTGGTGAAGGGAACGCGCTTCACCGTCCAGGTTGGCAAGAGGGATGCGGCCGTCGCCGTCGATCGTGGCCTCGTGCAGGTCACCAGCTTCCGCAGCGGCGAACGCAGCGAGCTATCCGCGGGTCAGGGTGCTCGGGTCGATGCAACGGGAATGACGGTCGCGGGGATTTCGCAGAAACCAAGTATCAGCCGTGTCGCTCCCTCGTCTCCTGCTGTGCCTGCCGTCGGAAGTGTGAAGAGCGATGCCGCAACGTCGGACAAAGGCAGCAGCACATCGAATGGCAAGTCCAAGGCCGAGAGCGCGGGCAAATCCTCGGACAAGGACAATTCCTCGTCGAACAGCAATGCCGGCGGCAACGGCAAGGGCAATTCCGGCGGTAATGGCAATGGCAATTCCGGAGAAAACGGCAACAACGCTGGCGGCAATGGTGGCGGCAATGGCAACGCTGGTGGCAACGGCAACGGCAATGCCGGCGGAAACGGCAAGGGCAAAGGCAAGGGCGGTAGCGATGACGATGACGGTGACGATGACTGATCCGAGCGATTCAGCCGTCGGCAAGCCTTCGGTCTGCGCATGACGGGTCGCGCCACAACATTGCGCGGCACCCTGTCGTCCCTGACGTCGCTCAGACTCGCCATGATCGCGATGATCATGGCGCTCCCCTTTCTGCTGCCGTCACTCTCCGTCGTGCAGCATGTCGACAACGAGTTGATCGCCTTCCGGGCCGCTGCGGCTCCTCGTGACGCCAGCGGCGACTTCGTCTTCGTCGCCATCGACAAGAAAAGCCTGATCGAGGTCGGCACCTGGCCATGGCCGCGGGACGTGCATGCCGAGCTGATCGACCGGCTGGTTGCGGCCGGCGCCCGAGACATCTTCCTCGACATCGATTTCAGCACACCTTCTCGGCCGGAAAGCGATGCGCGGCTGGCCAAGGCCCTCGAGGATGCCGGCGGCGGCGTGATCCTGCCGATGTTTCGCCAGCAGTTCGGAGCACAATCGAACGCTCCGCTGACGCTGACCTCGCCCATTCCGCTCTTTGCAGACAACGCCTGGACGGCACTGGTGGACGTTTCACTGGATGCAGACGGCCTGATGCGATCCTTTCCGGTGACGGATGTTGTTGACGGCATCCCGACCCAATCGGCACCGGCGGTCCTGGCCGGCTACAGCGATGCCCGCACCGCCCGGCTCGACATCGACTTTTCCATCAACCCGGAGACCGTGCCCACCTATTCCGTCGCGGACGTCCTGTCCGGGGCAGTGGCAGGCGAGGCTCTGAAGGACAAGGCCGTTGTGGTCGGGGCCTATGCCACCGAACTGAAGGATCTCTTTGCAGTGCCGGTCTATGGCATCCTCAGCGGGCCTATGCTGCATGTGCTTGCAACGGAGACACTGGTGCAGGACCGGTTGCTGACGCGCCTGCGGGCAGAGCCGATCGTGCTTCTGCTCGCAGCCCTGATCATCGCCTATACGCTGACCTTCCATCGCCTTTCGCTGGCCGTACCGCTCGCAGCTTCGGCGTCGATCGTGACCCTCGGAGAGGCGGCGGCCTTTCTCCTCTACAAGAACGAAGCGATCGTCTTTCAGACAGCCACGATCTGGGCCGTGCTGGCCTTCGGCTTCCTGATGCTGATGGCGGAGAAGATCGGTCTTAATGGCTGGCTTGCCGAATTGGCGATCACCGAGAACCGCGACATTCGCCGCGTGCTCAAGCGGGTGATCAACGACAGCGTCGACCCGGTCATCGTGCTCGACCAGCAGCGCAACCTGCTGGATGCCAGCCACACTACGACCGACATGCTGGAACTGGACGAGCCGGTAACCCGGGGCACCAATCTGAGCAGCTTCGTGCCGCGCGCGTTGATGGACGCGGTGCTTGCGCTCGAAGCAAACCATGCCGCCGAGCCCGACCGGGCGCATAGCGCGCCTCTGTCCTTCAGCATGCCGGGGCGAACCGGGCGCCGGCATCTCGAAGCTGTCATCACCATTTCGCCCTATGAGAGCGGCAGGGGCAAAGGCCATTCCTCGGTCGGAACCCATGTCACCTGCATCAGCCTGCGGGACATGACTGCACGGCATCTTTATGAAACCAAGCTCGAGGAGATGGCCCGCGTCGACGACCTCACGGGGCTTCTCACCCGGCGGGGCCTTGGCGATGCCATGGCGAAGGTTGGTCGTGGTTTCTCGGTTTTTGCCATCGATCTTCACCGCTTCGGCCACCTGAATGAAACGCTCGGTCGGGAAAAGGGTGACAGCGTGCTGCAGGCCGTCGCCGCGCGGCTGCGTCGCCATGCCGGCATCGATGGCCTTTGCGCACGGCTGGCGGGGGACGTGCTCTGTCTGGCAACGCCGGGCATCGAAGGTGAGCCCGCTCTGGCCGAAAGCGCCGAACGGCTGCTTGCCCTCTTCGATGCGCCTTTCGGTGTCGAGGGCATCAAGATCGAACTGAATGCGCGGGTGGGCGCCTGCAGCGGGTCGCTCGATCTCGGCGATCCCGGCAAATGGGTGGAGGCAGCAGAACTCGCGCTGATCGAAGCGAAGCGGGTCGGCGGCAGCGGCTGGCGGGCCTATGATCCGTCGTCGGCGCTGCGCCGGGCGCGCTCGCGCCTTCTGGAAGCGGAGATGCGCGGCGCCCTGGAACAGGGCCAGTTCTTCCTCCTCTATCAGCCGCAGGTCGCGCTGAAGACCGGGCGGTTGGTCGGCGCGGAGGCACTGTTGCGGTGGCAACATCCGACACTCGGCATGATCTCGCCGGCCGAATTCATCAGCATCGCAGAAGCCAACGGCTTCATCTGCGATCTCGGCCAGTTCATGTTCAAGGAGGCCTGCAAGGCCGCCACCAGCTGGCCGGCGCATGTCAGCGTCGCCGTCAATATTTCACCGGTGCAGTTTCTGCGCGGCGACCTGCTTTCCGATATTCGCGCGGCGCTCACCATCAGCGGGCTCGCACCGCACCGCCTCCATGTCGAGATCACGGAATCGATCTTCCTCGAAAAGTCAGAGGAGCTTCTGGAAAAGCTGGAGGCGCTGCGCGGTCTCGGCGTGACCATCGCGCTCGACGATTTCGGCACCGGCTATTCGTCGCTCAGCTATATCTCCAGCTTGCCGCTGGACAAGCTGAAGATTGACCAGTCCTTCATCCGCGAGATGGTGAGCGACAGCGCGGCGCAGACCATCGTGCAGACGGTCACGACACTTGCGCATGGTCTCGGTCTCAAGGTTGTCTGTGAAGGCATCGAGAATGCCCTGCAGTGTGAAATGCTGGCCGCGATGCAGTGTGAAGAAGGACAAGGCTATCTTTTCGGGCGACCGCAATCTGCCAGCCAGATCCAGGCGCTTTCGGCAGCCCATTCGCTGCTGGCGAGCAGCGATGCGATCGGTGTCAGTGGCCTGGCGCAGGCCGGGTGAGCACGAAGGCCGCGCAAGCGACGAGGATCAATCCGATCAGCAGCTTCAGCCAGAGCTGCGGCGGCCCGAAGAAGATAACGATGCCGTAGCTTACCGCCATCAGCGAGACCGAGGCGATCTTTGCCCTTTGCGAGATCGCACCCTCACGGCGCCAGTCGATCAGCGGCTGGCCGAAACGCGGGTGGTCGAGCAGCCATTGCTCGAAGCGCGGAGATGAGCGCGCGAACAGCGCTGCCGCCAGGATCATGAAGGGTGTCGTGGGCAGGACCGGCAGGAAGATGCCGATGACACCGATCCCGACCATCAGCCAGGCGCAGCCAAGAATGAGCAGGCGCATCAAATCCCCTTCGCTGGCTGCCGTCGCTTCGACTGGAGATATGGCATGATTCGGGATCGGCAAGGATTTTGAGGATTGCGGCAAATGCGGCGATTTTTCGTTTGCGCCGCAACAGGCTGAAATGCATCCTTGCCCGGCAATCCCACCTTCAGGAATTCAACTGACATGTCCAAGGTTACCCTCGTGCTCGGCGCCGGCATTATCGGCGTTTCCACAGCCATCCATCTCGCCCGTCGCGGGCGCTCGGTGGTGCTGGTGGACCGCCGGGGTGCCGGTGAGGAAACCTCTTTCGGCAATGCGGGTCTCATCCAGCGCGAGGGCGTGGTGCCCTATGGCTTCCCGCAGGACTTGAGCCTGCTGATCCGCTACGGCTTCAACAACCGGATCGACGCACATTACCATGCAAGCGCCATCCTGAAGCTCGTGCCGTTCCTGTCGCGCTACTGGTGGCATTCGAACAAAAGCCGGCATGAGGTGATTGCCCGCGCCTATGCGCCGCTCATCGAAAACTCGATCACCGAGCATCAGGACCTGATCCAGGCTGCCAAAGCGGACCACCTGATCCGCAAGGACGGCTGGATGGAGATCTTCCGCACGACGGCCAAGCGCGACACGGAGCTTGCCGAAGCGGCTCGCCTCGCCCGCGAATACGGCGTCAGCTACCGGGCCTTGAACCGCGAAGAGCTGGCCAAGGAAGAGCCGCATATTCGCGGCGATTTCGTCGGTGGTCTGAAGTGGAACGACCCCTGGTCGGTCACCAATCCGCATGGTCTGACGCAGGCCTATCTCACCTATTTCCAGTCGCTCGGCGGACGCTTCGTCAAGGGTGATGCCACATCGCTGGAAACAGGCGCTTCGGGTAAAGGCTGGCGCGTGAAGACCGATGACGGCTTGGTCGAGGGCGACGATGTGGTGCTGGCACTTGGCCCCTGGTCTGAGGAAGTCACCCGCAAATTCGGCTACCGCTTCCTGCTTGGCGTCAAGCGCGGCTACCACATGCATTATGCGCCCGAAGGCAATGCCGTCCTCAACAACTGGACCATGGATGCCGAGCGCGGCTATTTCCTCGCGCCAATGGAAAAGGGCATTCGCCTGACGACGGGGGCGGAGTTTGCCAATCGCGATGCGCCCAAGTCTCCCGTCCAACTCGCCCGGGCGGAAAAGGTGGCGCGCGAGATCTTCCCGCTGGCCGACCGGCTGGACGCCGAACCCTGGATGGGCGCCCGCCCCTGCACGCCCGACATGATGCCGGTTATCGGCAAGGCGCCGCGCCACGAGGGCATGTGGTTCGCCTTCGGGCATGCGCATCACGGTCTGACGCTTGGGCCTGTGACTGGTCGTCTGATCGGGGAAATGATGGACGGGGAAAAGACATTCATCGACGCCAAGGCCTGGAGCCCTGAGCGTTTTCGCCCCTGAAAAACAAAGCTTTTCTAGCCCCCTTCTCAGGGGGCTAGCCTTTTTGGCGCCGAGGTGGTAGTCATTCCGAATAATTTGATCAAATTGTTTCCCGGTGGAAACAGGCCGGAACGAAGCACGCGTCGCAAGAACGCCGCCGGTCGAGGGGATCAGGAAGAGACGGACAGTGGCATGCGCCGGTGTTTGATCCATAACGCGAAAAGCGTCTATCGTTAGCGGACCAGCATCCGTTCGCGCTCCATTGCGCGTTTCGAACCCGATCGACATCAGCCACACGGTGATCCATGGACATGGCCGAAGAGGCACGCGAATTCTTCGCGGCAAATCCCGATATTGAAGTACTTGAAGCATTCGTCATCGACGTGAACGGCGTGCCACGCGGCAAGTGGATCCCGCGCGAGCGGGCCATCGACGTCTTGACCAAGGGCATGGCAATGCCGCGCTCGGTCTATGCGCTCGACGTCTGGGGCCGTGACGTGAATGCCGCGGGGCTTGCCGAAGGCACCGGCGACCCTGATGGCATATGCTTCCCCGTTCCCGGCACGCTTTCCCGCGTGACCTGGCTGTCGCGCCCGACGGCGCAGGTGCTGTTGCAGATGTACACCCCGGAAGGCGAGAGTTTCTATGCCGACCCGCGCCAGGTGCTCGGCCATGTGCTCGACCGCTTCAAGGCGGCGAAACTGACGCCGGTCGTTGCCACAGAACTCGAATTCTACCTGATCGACCCGGTTCGCTCAGCGCTCGACCCGGTGCGCCCGCCGAACACGCGTGACGGTCGCTGGCATACCGGCCAGACGCAGGTTCTCTCGATCTCCGAG
This sequence comes from Allorhizobium sp. nf9_anc, assembly GCF_056323085.1. NCBI lineage: Bacteria > Pseudomonadati > Pseudomonadota > Alphaproteobacteria > Hyphomicrobiales > Rhizobiaceae > Allorhizobium > Allorhizobium sp. nf9_anc. The sequence continues at coordinate 3,050,395 of NZ_CM150481.1, forward strand.
CTGCAGGATTTCGAAGAGGTCTTCCACGGCATTTCGACGGCCGCCCGCGCCCAGAATGTGCCAGCGGATACGACGCTGCGTGAAAACGGCCCTGGCCAGTACGAGATCAACCTCAACCACGTGCCGGATGCGCTGGCGGCTGCCGACTATGCGGTCCTCCTGAAGCGCATCGTCAAGGGCGTGGCACGTGCCAGCGACCTCGACGCCACCTTCATGGCCAAGCCCTACGGCACCCAGGCAGGCAGCGGCATGCATGTGCACTTCTCCGTTCTCAACGAGAAGGGCGAGAACATCTATGTCGGCGAGAACGGCCCATCGGACGCCCTCTTCCATTCAGTCGGCGGTCTCTTGGAAAGCATGGGCGAGAGCATGGCGATCTTTGCCCCGCACCAGAACTCCTATCGCCGGCTGCGCCCATCCGAACATGCGCCGACCTATGCGTCCTGGGGCTTCGACAATCGGTCTGCCGCCGTTCGCGTCATCACTGCGTCGAAGCCTGCGACCCGCATCGAACATCGCGTCGCGGGATCCGACACCAATCCCTATCTCGTCCTGGCGATGATCCTGTCGGCGGCGCTCGCCGGCATGAAGGAAAAGCTTTCGCCCGGTGGCGCGATCTCCGGCGACGACCATGCCGTCAACCACGAGCCGCTGCCGACCAACTGGGACTACGCCCTGCAGCGCTTTGCCAAATCGAGCTTCGCCTATGCGGCGCTCGGGCCGAAATATCGAAGCCTTTATACCGCCTGCAAGCAGCAGGAACTCTCGGAGTTCTCGCTGCGCGTCACCGACGTCGAATACGACGCCTATATCCGGACCGTGTGAGGTGAAGCCATGACGAAGTCGATCGGACCCAATCCCGGCCATGCGGCCACCTATTACGCAGCCTCTGCCCGCGACAAGCGGGTGCGCCCGAAGCTGGATGGCCAGCACACGGCCGATATCTGCATCATCGGCGCTGGCTTTACCGGCATTTCGGCAGCCCTCGAGCTCTCCGAAAAGGGCTATGCCGTCATCGTTCTCGAAGGCGATCGCATCGGCTTTGGCGCCTCGGGTCGCAATGGCGGCCAGATCGTCAACGGCTATAGCCGCGATCTCGAAACAATCGCCAAGCGCTACGGCCAGGACAGGGCGGATCGGCTCGGCGAGATGTCGCTGGAAGGCGGCCGGATCATCCGCGAGCGCGTGGCCAAATACGGGATCGAATGCGATCTCGTCGACGGCGGTTTCTTCGCAGCCTTCACCGACAAGCAGGTGAAGGAGATGGCAGACGTCCGGGCGCACTGGATGAAGCATGGTCATGACGGGCTGGAGATGGTCTCCAAGGCCGAGGTCGCCAAGTATGCGAAAACCGATCGTTATGTCGGCGGCATGATCGATCGCCATGGCGGCCATATCCATCCGCTCGATCTGGTGCTCGGCGAGGCGGCAGCGGCCGAAAGCCTCGGCGCCAAGATCTTCGAGAACTCAAAGGTCGTGCATCTCGATACCGGCCCGCAGCCCTTCGTCTGCACCGAGGGCGGCATCGTCAGGGCCAAGCACATCCTCGTCTGCGGCAATGCCTATATGGCCGGGATCGCGCCGAAGGTGACAGAAAAGATGATGCCGGTTTCCAGCCAGGTGATGGCGACCGAACCGCTGGACGCTAAGCTGATTGAGGAGCTGTTGCCGTCCAACTACTGCGTCGAGGATGCCAACTACGTGCTCGACTACTACCGTCGCACGGCCGACAACCGCCTGCTTTATGGCGGCGGCATCGGCTATGGCGGCCAGGATCCGAAGAACCTGACGGGCGTCATTCGGCCAAACATGCTGAAAACATTCCCGCAGCTGAAGGACGTTAAGATCGACTTTGCCTGGAGCGGCAATTTCGCGCTGACGCTGACGCGTATCCCGCATATGGGCAAGCTGTCGGACACCGTCTACTTCTCGCATGGCGACAGCGGCCACGGCGTGACCACGACGCATCTGCTTGGCAAGATCCTCGGCGAGGCCGTGCATGGCCAGATGAGCCGCTTTGATGTCTGGTCGTCGCTGCAGGCCTATCCCTTCCCGGGTGGGCGCATGTTCCGCGTGCCGTTCACCGCGCTTGGTGCATGGTATTACGGCATGCGCGACCGGCTCGGCGTATAAGGAGAGATCAGATGACCCGCACCGTTACCGTCGCCGCCACCCAGATGGCCTGCAGCTGGGATCTGCCCGGCAATATCGCACGGGCCGAAAAGCTCGTGCGCGAGGCAGCATCCAAGGGTGCGCAGATCGTGCTGATCCAGGAGCTGTTCGAGGCGCCCTATTTCTGCCAGGACCAGATCGCGGAATTCTTTGACCTCGCCAAGCCTGCCCATGACAACGCGCTCATAGAGCACTTCGCATCACTCGCCGAAGAGCTCAACGTCGTCATTCCCGTCAGCTTCTTTGAAAAGGCCGGGCAGACCTTTTTCAACAGTGTCGCCATCGTCGATGCGACCGGCGACGTGCTCGGCATCTATCGCAAGAGCCATATTCCGGATGGCCCTGGGTATACCGAGAAGTTCTACTTCTCGCCCGGCGATACCGGTTTCGAAGTCTGGGAAACCCGACACGCGGCGATCGGCGTCGGCATCTGCTGGGACCAGTGGTTCCCGGAGGCGGCCCGTGCCATGGCGCTAGCGGGCGCCGAACTTCTGTTCTATCCGACTGCGATCGGCTCGGAGCCGCAGGATGCAAGCCTCGACAGCTCCGGCCATTGGCAACGGGTGATGCAGGGCCATGCGGCGGCCAATATCATGCCGGTCATCGCGTCGAACCGCATCGGCAAGGAGGACGGTCGCAAGGGCACCTCGCTCACCTTCTACGGCTCGTCCTTCATCTGCGACCAGACTGGCTCAATGGTGGCGACCGCCGACCGGGAGACGGAGACCGTGTTGACGGCGACCTTCGACCTCGACGGCATTGCCCGTCAGCGCGCCAGCTGGGGCCTGTTCCGCGACCGCCGTCCGGAGCTTTACGGCCCGCTGTTGGGTTACGAAGGCTGAGGCTCAGGCTTCCGCTTTCAGGCCGTTGAGCGCATCGGTAACGATGCCCTCGACCGGCTGGTCGATGGAGACAGTGACAACGCGGGGTTCGCCGGTCGGCACTTCCAGCGTGGCGAGCTGGCTGTCGAGCAGCCCGAGCGGCATGAAATGGCCGGTGCGGGCGCCCATGCGCCGTCCGAGCAGCTCGCGAGATCCGTGCAGATAGACGAAGGAAAGTCGGTCGCCGGTCGCGGCGCGCAGATGCTCGCGGTAGATCTTCTTCAGCGCCGAGCAGGACACGATGATCCCCTCCCCGCGCGCCAGAGCGTCCGCAATACGCTCGCCAATCACGGTCAGCCAGGGCCAGCGATCCTCATCGGTGAGCGGTGTTCCAGCCGCCATCTTCGCGACATTGCTTTCCGGATGCAGCACATCGCCTTCGATGAAGGCAAGCCCGAGCCGCTGTGCCAGCGCCTCACCGACCGAAGATTTGCCGCAGCCGCTGACGCCCATGACGATCACCGCCTGCGGGGCGATTGGCAGAATTTCTGGCGGCATTCTCTTCCTCTTCATGCACCCTCATCCAAGGGTGGCGACAATAGGAAGGTTCAGGCGAAATGCAATCCGCTCTCGCTGTTCGCGCCCTTTGTGGCCACCCGTTCCCTTGCCGGTCGGACCTCCGCCCGGATAGCGGCCGCGATCTTTTCCGCCATCATGATGACAGGTGCATTGGTGTTGCCGCCGATCAGGCGCGGCATGACGGATGCGTCGACGACGCGTAGCCCCTCGACGCCGTTGAGCTTGAGGCTGACATCGACGACCGCGGCCGGATCCGAGCCCATGCGGCAGGTGCCGACGGGGTGATAGATCGTATCGGCGCGGGCGCGGATGGCTGCGTCGAGTTCGGCGTCTGTCGGTCCGGCGGGATAGAGTTCGGCACCGCGATATTTGTTGAGCGCTGGCGCCGCCACGATCTGCGCCATCACCCGGGCGCCCTTGCGCAGAGCATCCATGTCGCGCGCATCCGAGAGGAACGCGGGGTCGATGAGCGGGGCGGCCATGGGATCGGCGCTCGCGAGGCGTACAGTGCCGCGCGAATGGGGGCGCAGCACGCAGACATGGCAGGAATAGCCGTAGCCCCAATGCATCTTGCGCACGTGGTCGTCGACCATGGCGACCAGGAAATGCAGCTGGATATCCGGCCGGTCGAGTGACGGATCGGTCTTCAGGAAGGCTCCCGATTCCGCGCAGGTCGAACGCAGGTGACCCATGCGCTCGGTGCGCCATTCATTGGCCGCGCGCATCAGATCCCGCGCAGCCGTCAGCCCCATGCCGAACATGTCGGTGTCCGGCGAGCGGAAGATCATCGTGTAATCGAGATGGTCCTGGAGGTTTGCACCAACCTCCGGGCTGCCGGCAACGACGCTGATGCCGAGAGAGGTCAGATGATCCGCGGGACCGATGCCAGACAGCATCAGGATCTGCGGCGATTGCAAAGCGCCTGCGGACAGCAAGACTTCGCGGCCGGCGCGGACGACCCTTTGCTCCTTGCCATGGCGATAGGCGACACCGACCGCCCTGCCCCGCTCGACGATGATGCGCGTGACCTGAGCCTCGGTGATGACAGTCAGATTGCGGCGCGTCATCACGTCGTGCAGATAGGCGCCCGAGGCCGAGCATCGCTCGCCGCGTTTCGGACCGTTCCAGAACTGTGTCGTCTGATAGACGCCGGCCCCCTCCTGAACTGGGCCATTGAAATCGTCGTTCTGACGATAGCCGGTCTGTTCGCAGGCTTTCAGAAAGGCCTGGTTGATCGGGCGCGTCCAGTTCTGGTCGCAGACCTGCAGCGGTCCGCCGCGTCCGTGCAGATCGTCAGCACCACGAATATTGTCTTCCGACTTCCTGAACCAGGGCAGCACATCGTCCCAGGACCAGCCCTCGCAGCCGAGTGCGGCCCATTCGTCATAATCGCGTGCATGGCCGCGCACATAGAGCATGGCATTGATGAGGCTCGACCCGCCAAGGCCCCTGCCTCGCGGCTGGTAGCCCCGGCGGCCATTCAATCCGGGTTGCGGCACCGTGGAGAAACGCCAGTTGGCGCTCTTCACATGGCCCGGCACGACCGCGGCTGCAGCCATGGGCACACGGGCAAAGATGCCGTCGCCGCGCCCCCCGGCCTCGAGAAGGCAGACGGTGAGAGAGGGATCCTCGCTCAGTCTCGCCGCAAGGACCGACCCGGCCGAGCCCCCGCCGATGATCACGTAATCGTACATGCTCTCCCCCAGAGACCACCGGCAGCACAGCATTTCCACTGCGCCTACATTAAGCAGATTTAAATTGCCGTGAACGTAAGCGTAGCATAGCGGCGGGGGGACGCAAGACCGTCTCAAAGGCTTGCGGCGCAAAGAAAAACCCGCCTTGCGGCGGGTTCAACCAGACTGATGATTTTGGATGGTTCAGGCGGCCGGTGCGGCTGCAACACGGCGCGGCTGCAGTTCGTCGATGCCGAGCAGGAAGTTGATCTGCGGGCGGGCCTTGACCAGGTCATCGATCGTGTATTCGGAGAGCACGTCGAAGAAGGCATTGAGCGCCTTGCGCAGCGCCGAGTTGAGACCGCAGCTATCGATCAGCGGGCATTCGACGTCACCGTCGTCCTCAAAGCACTCCGCCATGGCGAAGCTGTCTTCGGTCACCTTCACGACATCGAACAGCGTGATCTTTTCGGCCGCACGGCCCAGACGCACACCGCCGTTACGGCCACGCACGGTTTCCACCAGACCGGCCTTGTTGAGCGGCTGCAGAATCTTGAACAGGAAGAGTTCAGAAACGCCATAAGCCCTGGCGATTTCCGGGATCCGGCTCAGCTGGTCGCTGTTGGCTGCGCAATACATCAGCATGCGCACGGCGTAATTTGTCTGCTTTGTCAAACGCATGCACGATTCCTCTGTTTTGTTGGCCCTTATATAGCGCCTTTTGCAGTTTTGAACAATTCCAAAATACTCAAGTTCACGACTCACGTGTCCGTGATTAAAGTCGAGTGCAATTGACAGCTTATATGGATTCATGAATATGCCCCTCAACAATCCAAGAGGGAGGCTATGCCATGACATCTATTCGCACACTCGCACTCGGTGCTGTTTCCGTTCTGGCTCTTTCGGCCGGCGCTGCGCAGGCCGAAGGCGAGGTCAACATCTATTCCTACCGCCAGCCGGAACTGATTCAGCCGCTGATGGATGCCTTCACCAAGGAAACGGGCATCAAGACCAACGTGCTCTTCCTCGACAAGGGCCTCGTCGAGCGCATCACGGCAGAAGGCGCCAACTCGCCTGCCGACGTGATCCTGACGATCGACATCGCGCGCCTGACGGAAGCCAAGGACGGCGGCGTGACCCAGCCGCTCAACGATGACGACATCAACAAGCAGATTCCGGCGCAGTATCGCGATACCGACGGCAACTGGTTTGGCCTGACGACCCGCGGTCGCGTGGTCTACGCTTCCAAGGACCGCGTTTCGGAAGATGCGATCACCTATGAAGAGCTTGCCGACCCGAAGTGGAAGGGCCGCATCTGCATGCGTGATGGCCAGCACTCCTACAACATCGGCCTGTTTGCCTCGATGGTCGCCCATCACGGCGCCGACTACACCGAGAAGTGGCTCGCTGGCCTGAAGCAGAACCTCGTCAAGAAGCCTGACGGCAATGACCGCGCCCAGGCCAAGGCGATCCATGCCGGCGAATGCGATCTCGGTCTCGCCAACACCTATTACCTCGGTCTGATGAAGACCAATGAGAAGGAGCCGGAAGAGAAGGAATGGGCCGCTTCGGTCAAGGTTCTCTTCCCGAACGCTGCCGATCGCGGCACGCATGTGAACATCTCCGGCATGGCGCTGGCCAAGAATGCCCCGAACAAGGACAACGCCGTCAAGCTGATGGAATTCCTTGCGTCGGACGAAGCTCAGTCGATCTACGCCGAGCAGGTCTTCGAATATCCGGTCGGACCGAACGCAAAGGTCTCCGAAATCGTCGCCGGCTTCGGCCCGATCAAGGCAGACCCGCTGCCGCTCGTCGACATCGCCGCCAACCGCAAGACGGCTTCAGAACTGGTCGACAAGGTCGGCCTGAACGAAGGCCCGACGCAGTAAGCTTCGGCAGAACCCAAAAATCAGAAGGGGCGGTCTTGGACCGCCCCTTCTTGCATTTCGGCACAGGGAATTGCGTTTCCGTTAGGTCGTCTAGGACCCGCCGGCTCCGACCTCGCGAGCATGATCGTCGATCGCCTTGCGCCGCTCGGCTGTGCCCGGATGAGTGGAAAGGAAAGTCGAGTCTCCATCGAGCCCGAGTTTTTCCTCCAGCAGCGCGAAGAAGCGGCCAATGGCACGCGGATCGCGTCCTGCCTTCGCCATCAGTTCCACCGAGATACGGTCTGCCTGATTTTCCGCATCGCGCGAATGCGAGAGCGACATAAGGGCCGCACCATTGGTCAGGATATCCTCACCGGCCGCCCCAACATCGCCTGCAATCAGCATGATCAGGCCTGCCATGCCAGCGGCGCGGTACAGCTGCCGAAGCGAATGCTCTTCCTCGACATGGCCGATCTCGTGGGCAAGCACCCCGATGATCATGTCCATGTCGCCATCCGCCAGTTCGATCAGCTCATCGGTGATCACAAGCGTGCCATCCGGCAAGGCGAAGGCATTGGGACCAATGACGCCGCCATGGCGGAAGTTCAGGTTGTAGCCTGCACGTCCGTGCGACGAGAGGTCTGCGATGCCGTTGAAAGCCTCGCGGATTTCGGCCTGCCGGGCATCCGGCAGCTTGCTGTCGTCGAAGAGCGCCTGATCAAGCGAGAGCAAGGTGCCACTCGCCATCCATTGGGTAACCGCCGGCGGTGTCACCAGGACGGCAACCTCGACCAGCGCCGGCACCGCATAACGATAGATCAGGCCGGCAAACAGGAAGACGGCAAGCACGAATGCGATCAGCCGCGGATGAAAGCGCTCCAACTCGTGGACGAAGCCGCTTTTCCCATGCCTTTTCAGCCAGAGATCGACGGCATCGTTGTCTTCGGTCTCAAACATAGAGCCGTCGACAAAACTGATCCTGCGCGGAATGCGACCGACCCGGGCGGATATCTCCGTCCGGGCCAGATCTCCGATAGAAACCGGATCGCTCCCTGCAGCCAGCCGGACATAGAGCGTCTTGCTCTCGCCCAGCAGGGCGGCTGGTTCCGCGCGGCTGGAGCCGGGCGGATGCCAGCGACCGGAGGCGATGCGCTTGTCGTCAGAAGCCAAAGTCGAATCCTTCGAGATCGAGATATTCTGCCGTCACGGCAGAACCGGAGGCCTGCATCGACGATACCACATCATCGAGTTCACCATCGACCACGATGCCGGAATGCTCGATCACATACCGATGTTCGCGGACCGCTGCCCAGGGGCGCATCAGGCTGAGAGTGAGGACCGTGACCACCAGGTTCGAAATGACGATCCAGAAGTAGCGAAGCCGTCCGAGATCGGAGAACAGGGTGTGGCGGCTATCGAAGCGGGTGGCGTTCATCACCACGTTGCGAACGCCGATGCGGTAGAAGATTGCGGCCACGCCCCAGAGTACGATCGCGGGGACCAGTGCGCCGTAGATGCCGAGAATGAGATCCAGTTCCGGGTCCATGCTGGTACCGGCACCTTCGACCGCGCTGTAATAGGCCGCGATGCCGAGCAAGCCACCGACGGCAGCACCAACCAGCATCAGCAGGAAGGCCGGCAGCCAGACGCGGTAGAGCGCGCCGATCTTCGGATCGGTCTCGAAAGCGCGGTCGCCATAACGCAGGTTGTTGAAGATATAGCGATAGAGCCAGCGGCTGGCGAAGGGTGCCAGAATGCCGAGCGAGAAGAAGGACACGAGACCGCCGACGATGATCGCGAAGAAGGCGCCGCCGGTCTTGCCGACGAAGTCGAAGCGGATGTTGCGGTAGCTCGTGACGCGGGCGTTGAAGCGCAGGCTGCGCATGACAATCCACGGCAAGAGGACCAGCATCAACAGCGCCAGGATGCCGCCGATGATCGGGCTGAACGTTAGAAGCACGTTGTAGGCGACGATGTAGCCGAAGACGATGGCACGGCCGATGAAGATCTGCAGGCCCCGGGCATGGTAGTCGAAGGAGTGACCGTCAATGAACGAGTTTCCGTAGAAATAGCGATTGCGCCGGACCTTAGCCCAGGCGGAATAGATGCCGACTGTAATGATGGTCAGCAGGATGTTGACGATCCAGATGCCGAAATACTCACCGGCGCTGCCACGAAACTCGCCGCGGCGCAAATTGGCCGCACGGCCAAAAACTGCCTCTTGCATGAAATGTCCCTCATGAAATCAAAACCGGCACGTCGCTATCCCCCGCGACGCGCGCCTGAACATTGATCATGAGACATCCATGCACTCAAGTGCGCTAGGACACTTCGGACGCCTGCAGGCCTCAGGTTTCGGCGATCTCGATGCACCACCATTTCGGCCGGCCACCCTTGTAGGAATGATAGGCGGGTTTGAGATCGGCGGCACTTGTCCGATCGAAGCTACCGAGCAGGAGCGCCACCGTGGGCTGGTCATCGATGGCGCCGAGCGAGGAGCCACACGTGCTGCAAAAGGCGCGCGACGAGATGTGGGATGAGCGCCAGGTGGAAGGCTCCCCTGATGGGCCAATCCAGCGGACGGCTTCGCGCGGGAATTCGACCCAGCTGGCCGTCAGGCTTCCGGTGTGGCGCTGGCACATCTTGCAGGAACAGGTGTGTGGTTTGGCGGCCGGCGCGTCGGCTTCGAAGCGCACCGCTCCGCAGAGACAGCCTCCGGTGTGGATCTTCTTTTTCGGCATGGTCAGCCCTCCCGACAGCAAAGCTATCAAGTGGCAACAGGCTGACAAGAGAACGCCACCCCGTCTTTCGACGGAGTGGCGCAAATGTGATCGAACGGATGGTTCGCTTACTTCATCGTCGGCATGACGAATTCGGCAACGTCCTTGATGCCCGCCCGACGCCCGCAGCAAACGAAGTGCCGCGAGGACGTCGAAACTAGCAATCGTCCGGCATCACTTCATCGTCGGCATGACGAACTCGGCGCCATCCTTGATGCCCGACGGCCAACGGCTTGTGACCGTCTTGGTGCGGGTCCAGAACTTGATGGAGTCCGTGCCATGCTGGTTAAGATCGCCGAAGGACGAGGACTTCCAGCCACCGAAGGAGTGGTAGGCGAGCGGAACCGGGATCGGCACGTTGATGCCGACCATGCCGATGTTGATGCGCGAGGCGAAGTCGCGGGCGGCATCACCATCGCGGGTGTAGATCGCAACGCCATTGCCGTACTCGTGCTTCATCGGCAGGTCGAGGGCTTCTTCATAGGTCTTGGCGCGAACGACCGAGAGGACCGGGCCGAAGATCTCGGTCTTGTAGATGTCCATGTCGGGCGTGACGTGGTCGAAGAGGCAGCCGCCGACGAAATAGCCGTTCTCATAGCCCTGGAGCTTGAAGTCGCGGCCATCGACCACGAGCTTGGCGCCGGCTTCGACGCCGCTATCGATCAGGCCCTTGATGCGCGCCTGGGCTTCCTTGGTGACGACGGGGCCGAGATCAGCCTTGTCATCGGTGTAAGGGCCGATGCGCAGGCTTTCCACCATCGGGGTCAGCTTTTCGATCAGGCGGTTGGCGGTTTCCTCGCCGACCGGAACGGCAACCGAGATTGCCATGCAGCGTTCGCCGGCCGAGCCGTAGCCTGCACCCATCAGTGCCTGGGCGGCCTGGTCGAGGTCGGCATCCGGCATGATGATCATGTGGTTCTTGGCGCCGCCGAAGCATTGGGCACGCTTGCCGTTGATCGCAGCCGTACCATAGACGTAACGGGCGATCGGGGTGGAGCCGACGAAGGAGACGGCCGAGATATCAGGATGGGTCAAAATGCCGTCGACGGCCGACTTGTCGCCATTGACGACGTTGAGGATACCGGCCGGCAGACCTGCCTCGATCATCAGTTCGGCGAGACGGATCGGAACGGACGGATCGCGCTCCGACGGCTTCAGGATAAAGGCGTTGCCGCAGGCGATGGCCGGCGCAAACATCCACATCGGGATCATGGCCGGGAAGTTGAACGGCGTGATGCCCGCGCCGATGCCGACAGCCTGGCGGATCGAATACATGTCGATGTTCGGGCCGGCGCCTTCGGTGAACTCGCTCTTCGACAGATGGGGGATGCCGATGACGAATTCGCAGACTTCGAGGCCACGGATGATGTCGCCCTTGGCGTCTTCGATGGTCTTGCCGTGTTCGCGCGAGAGGGTCTCGGCGAGGCTGTCCATGTTGTCGTTCAGGAGCTGGACGAATTTCATAAAGACGCGGGCGCGGCGCTGCGGGTTCGTGGCGGCCCACTTGGCCTGAGCGGCCTTGGCGTTCTCGACGGCAGCATTCAGCTCGTCGGCGCTGGCGAGCGAAACCTCGCCCTGCACTTCGCCGGTGGCCGGGTTGTAGATCGGCTGCTTGCGACCCGAGGTGCCGGCGACATGCTTGCCGCCGATGAAATGACCTACCTGATACATGGGTATCCTCCTGGATTGTTATGGAGGCAGTATGCGCTTTGATTTCCACAAATCAACGCGATGATTTACGCATCTGTTGTGCGCAGATTGAAGCAAGATGGCTTTCTTATTTCCATAGAGAGGCCTCGATCAGGGCACGATGGGCGTGAATGCCGGCCATGGCGCCCGACGCGCTGGCCAGTGTCGCATTGTGCATGGGACTTGCCGCGTCGCCGGCTGCAAAGACGCCGGGCTCGCTGGTGCAGCCCAGTTGGACCTTGATGTGAAAGCCTTGCGGCCCCTCTTCCAGTTCCAGACCGACCTGGGATGCAAGCGGCGAGGCGATGGACACCTTTGATTGGGCAAAGAGGGCGTGGACTTCCACAATGCGTCCGTCCGCCAGGCGAACGGCTTCAAGCCCCTGCCCTTCGCCGATCAGTTCCACCACGCGCTCGGTCTCGATCGTGACACCTCGGGCGGCGAGCATGGCCTGCTGTTCTTCATCGAAGGTTACCCCGGGTTCGACAAACATGGTCGTGCGGCCCCAATCCGGCAGGATGCTGCCTTGATGAGCCGCAAGCGGTGACGAAGCGAGGATGCCGATCGGGCCGCCGCCGATTTCGTAGCCGTGGCAGTAAGGGCAATGCAGGACTGTCCGACCCCAGCGCTCGGCGAGGCCCGGGATCGACGGGAGCGTATCGGTGACGCCGAGAGCAAGCACGAGAACCTGCGCCTCAATGACACGGCCGTCGGCCATGCCGACCCTGAACCCGCCCAGGCAGCGCTCGGCGCTCTTCGCCTCCCCTTCAAGAAGGGTGAAGTTCGGATAGCGGGCAAGCTGCTCCAGAGCCCGGCGGCGGATCTCTGACGGAGCCACTCCATCCTGTCCGAGGAAGCCGTGCGAAGCTTCGGCAAAACGATTGCGCGGGCGCGCCGCATCGATGAGCAGAATGTTGCGGCGGGTGCGGGTGAGCTGCATAGCGGCCGAGAGACCGGCGAAACTTCCACCCACGACAACGGCATCATACTTCATGCGAGACCCTCATGTAACTTTTGATGTTATGTATCTTATTAAGTTACGTGAAGCCTCGCCGTCAAGTGATGTAACTTGACTTGTTGCATGACGATGGCTGCGCTACGGATCAGTCAACACTGGAGGAAACGCCGATGCGCGGGGATAGCCGCCTGTCCCGCATGCTGCATGTGCTGATCCATCTCGGACGCCGCAGGCAAGCGGCGACGTCGGAGATGATCGCCAAGATGCTCAACACCAATCCGGTGGTCGTTCGCCGGACGATGGCAGGCTTGCGCGAGCGCGGCTATGTGCAATCCGAGAAGGGACATGGCGGCGGCTGGAAGCTCACCAAGAGCCTGGACCAGATCAGCCTGTTGGACGTCTACGAGGCGCTTGAGCGACCGGAACTCTTCTGCCTCGTCAGCGCGTCCGACCATCCGGGTTGCCTTGTGGAGCTGTCGGTCAACGAGGCACTCGAGGATGCGCGGCGGGAGGCGGAGGCACTATTGCTCTCGCGTTTCGCGACGCTCAAGCTCTCGGATATCGCTGGCGACTTCGACAGGCGGATGGACATGCTGGGCTTGAGTAGCGGCGCGCATGGCTTCGATACGTGATCCCCTAAGCGACAGACGGAGGAGGCCTTGGCATGAACTGGGATGACGTTCGCATCTTTCTCGCCGTAGCCCGCACCGGCCAGATCCTGGCGGCCTCGCGCCGTCTGGGCCTCAACCACGCCACGCTGTCGCGCCGGCTGACGGCGCTGGAGACGGCGCTCAAGACACGCCTCTTCATCCGCCGCACGAATGGCTGCGAACTGACCGCCGAGGGCGAAGCCTTTCTCGCCTCTGCCGAGCGCATGGAAACGGAAATGCTGGAGGTGCAGGCACGGCTCGGGCGCACCGATACGCAGGTTGCCGGCACGGTCCGCATCGGTGCCCCCGATGGTTTCGGCGTATTCTTCCTCGCGTCCCGGCTCGGCGCGCTGATCGAGCGGCATCCGGAACTTAAGATCCAGCTGGTGCCGGTGCCGCGCTCCTTTTCGCTGTCGCAGCGCGAGGCGGATATTGCCGTGACGCTGGAGCGGCCGGATCAGGGGCGGCTCGTTTCGTCGAAGCTCGTCGACTACACGCTCGGGCTCTATGCCTCGAAGGGTTATGTGGAGGCGAACGGCTTGCCGGGAACGCCGGAGGAGCTCAAGGCCCATCGCCGCATCGGTTATGTGGAGGACCTGATCTTCACGCCGTCGCTGAACTTCACCGGCGAGGTGATGCGCGACTGGAATGCGGGTTTCGAGATCTCCTCGGCGATCGGCCAGACGGAGGCTGTGCTGGCGGGTGCGGGCATCGGAATCCTGCACAGCTATATCGCGCGCCAGCACGAGAGCCTCGTGCGCGTCCTGCCTGATATCACGCTCCGGCGCGCCTACTGGACGACCTTCCACGAAAGCGCGCGGGAACTCGTGCGCGTCCGGGCGGTCGTGCAGTTCCTGCAGGACGCCGTCGAGCAGGATCGGGCGATCTTCAGCTGATGCAGCTGGCCAATAAGCGGAGCGCGGTTTGAGGACGCTTTTCCGTCATGATCGACGCAGATAGACTGCGCCGATCTCATCACCCATGGACACTCACATGCGCCAGCCCTCGCTTCATCTCGGCCTTCCCGCCTTTCTGCTTGCACTCCTCTCCGCCGTGCCGGCCAGTGCCCATGTGATGGACGGGCCGCTCGGCGGGTTCGGCTCGGGTTTCGGGCATCCGCTCGCCGGTTTCGACCATCTGCTTGCCATGCTCGCCGTCGGTCTCTGGGGCGCGCAGATGGGCGGGCGCTCGGTCTGGACGCTGCCGGCCACCTTCCCGATGATCATGTGCGTGGGCGGGATCATCGGCATGACCGGCGTCCTGCCGGACCAGCCGATCGAATACGGGATTGCCGTTTCGGTCATCGTACTTGGCGGTGCGATTGCGGCCGCCTGGCGGGCGCCGGAATGGGCGGCGCTGGTGCTGATTGCAGCCTTTGCGCTGATGCATGGCTATCCACACGGCGTGTTGGCACCCCGCGCCAGCGACCCCGCAGCCTTCACTGTCGGCTTCGTGGTCTCGACCGGCGTGATCCATGTGATCGGGATTGCGATCGGCGCGGCGCTGAAGCCGATCGGCGGCGGGCGGCTGGTGCAAGGCTTAGGCGCTGCCATCTCGCTTGCCGGCGTCTGGTTCCTGTTTGGGCTCGTGACAGGCTAAACTGGCTCCCGGCCCTGCAGACCAAGCGTTTTGCTGCAACGCGATCGCACGGTTTCTGTTGACAAACCTGGATCAAACCGCACAAACGACGGCACCGGCCGCGACCGTTTCATCGGCGTGGCCAGCGCAACCGTGAACAGCTCAGGCACAGGCTCTCTATGACCACGAATACCGCACTTCTCGACTTCCAGATCGTTCCGAATGCCGCGCCCATGCCGGAAGCCGAGCGGCTCGCGGCTTTTGAAAATCTGGGCTTCGGTACGCTGTTCACCGACCACATGGCGGTCGTGCATTGGCATGTCGACAAGGGCTGGCACAGCCCGGAGGTCACGGCCCGCAAGCCGTTCCAGGTCGATCCGGCCGCAAGCGTTCTGCACTACGCCCAAGAAATCTTCGAAGGCATGAAGGCCTACAAGGCTGCCGATGGCCGCATCACGCTTTTCCGCCCGGAAGAAAATGCCCGCCGCTTCAACAGGTCGGCCGAGCGCATGGCGATGCCTGACGTGCCGGAAGAGCTGTTCCTCAAGGCGGTCGAGGAACTGGTGAAGATCGACGCAAAGTGGGTTCCGGAAGGCGAAGGCAGCCTTTATCTGCGCCCCTTCATGTTTGCGAGCGAAGCCTTCCTCGGCGTCCGGCCTTCACGCGAATACATCTTCTGCGTCATCGCCTCGCCGGTTGGCCCCTATTTCAAGGGCGGCAGCAAGCCGGTGACCCTGTGGGTCAGCGAACACTACACGCGCGCCGCTCCCGGTGGCACGGGTGCTGCCAAGTGCGGCGGCAACTATGCGGCAAGCCTCCTCGCCCAGAAGGAAGCCGCCAGCCGCGGATGCGACCAGGTCGTCTTCCTCGATGCCGCCGAGCACAAGTGGATCGAAGAGCTGGGTGGCATGAACGTCTTCTTCGTCATGGACGACAACACCGTGGTCACGCCGCCGCTCTCGGGCACGATCCTGCCCGGCATCACGCGCAACTCGATCATCAAGCTTGCCAACGACAATGGGCTAAAGGTTGTCGAGCGTCCCTATTCCTTCGACGAATGGATGGCGGATGCCCGCAGCGGCAAGCTGCGTGAGGCCTTTGCCTGCGGCACGGCTGCCGTCGTTGCCGCGATCGGCACCGTGCGCCATCCGGGCGGCGAATTCGTCATCGGCAATGCCGGCACGGGGATCGAAACGGAAAAGCTGCGCAACCAGCTTACCGGCATCCAGCGCGGCTCGGTTGTCGATGCGCATGGCTGGGTGAAGGAAGTCACGCGGGTCTGAGGCCTCTGCAGCCGTCGCCGAAGTTTGAACCCCGCTACGGTCCCGTGGCGGGGTTTTTCGTTTGCTGGATACAACGACGTTCTAGAAAATGGAACGATGGCCCGCGAACAATGAATTTTTCAAACTCGCTCCTATGCGCCCAATGGCGGATGTGCAGGGGAAACGAGGAAACTGGATGAAGGATGTGAAGACCGGTTCGGGCATGACGCCCCCAAGGCGGGTGGCCATGGCAACGATGCATGGCAAGGAGCAGGTATTGATTCCGCCCTTGGCTGCCATCGGCATAGAGCTTGTGCTGCCATCGAGCCTCGACACGGACCAGTTCGGCACCTTCACCCGCGATCGCCCCCGGGCCGGCTCGATGCTGGAGGCCGCCAGAGCCAAGGCGGTGGCTGCGATGCAGGAAACAGGGCTACCGGCGGCGATCGCCAGCGAAGGCGCTTACGGGCCTCACCCGACCATCCCGTTTCTCGCGGCTGGCCGCGAGTTGATCCTGTTTATCGATCGCGAGCAGGGTTACGAGATCGCCGAAATGGCGATCGACGACCGTCCGACCTTCGGCCATTGCCAGACAGCCTCGATTGCGGATGCCCGAGCCTTCCTCGAACGGATCGCCTATCCCGGACAGGGTGTCATCGTCGCGCCTGTGGGCCGGCTGGCCGAACCGGTGGCAAAGGGCATCCGTGACGACCGGGAACTGGAGAATGCGATCTCGGCAGCCGTCAGGCTCTCCACCCAGGGCATGGCGCATCTCGAAACCGACATGCGGGCCTTCATGAACCCACGCCGGATGGAGGTGATCGGCGCGCTCGGTGCGCAGTTGGCATCTCGGCTGGCCACACCTTGCGCCACCTGCTGCCATCCGGGCTGGGGCAAGGTGCGGACCGAATACGGCCTGCCCTGCAGCCTCTGTGGCAGCCTGACATCCCTGCCGCGGCGCGATGTCTATGGCTGCGTGTCCTGCGACGCGGAGGAGAAGCAAGAGCTTTCCCCGGAAGCCTTGGCCGACCCCACTAACTGTCAGCTTTGCAATCCCTGACGAGATCATTCCAAGGCACCTTAATCCTTGGGGAAATATGTCAACCGAAGTTGACAATCAAATTTGCCTTTTATTAAGTTCTAATGAAAGCGAGTCTTTGTTGCCCACCGTGTCGCAGTCGCATGCATGACGCATAAACCTTGCACCGATGGAGCTCCCCTTGCAGGCAGATCAACACGCCCAACCACCGTGTTCCCTCAACTTCTTTCCACTGATGCACCGGAAGGATCTGGTGCATCAGGCCGCACAGGCGCTGGATCGCCTGAATGGGGCAAGCGCCGACCGCTACTGGATATCACTATGCCGTTCGCTCGGCGCCGAGTTGACATCGCTCGGCTGTCCGCATGAGCGCGCTGGAGGAGAAATCCTGGCGTTTCAGGAGGCTGTTCTGACAGCCCTTGTGGCGATGAACCGAGACAACCGGTCTTCGGCCATCATGCAGGCATGAGGGTGGTGAGCTGTGGCGCGAGCCGCTGCATGACAGCGGCAGATCTGGCGTTGCGAATTCGGGCGCCGATCTGACCGTCTTCAGACCAGATGACTTCGCCATGCAAGACGCCGAATGCGTTGCCATGCAGGATGAAGGCTTCGGCCTCCTCCAGCCTCAAGCCATCGCTGAGGACCAGTCGCAAGCCGGTTTGGCTCCAGTCGGATATGGATGCCTGGAAATGGCACCCGTACAACAGCACCAGGGCATCCATCTCGCACTGCGAACGCTGCTCGTTTCGACGCTCCATCGGCTCTCCCATTGTTCGGGACAGTCAGAGCATCAAACAGGGCTGCCAGAAAGCGGGAAGTGCCCGAACCCTTGTTTTCGGGTAAACGCAAAGGATCGAATTTTAATTGATCGTTGCGCCGCAAAGCTGCAAACGCACGCAATTGCGGGGATAGGCCAATGACATATTTGGGCTTTGGGAGAGAATGGTACGGTTGGGGGGTCTCGAACCTCCGACCTCAGGTGCCACAAACCTGCGCTCTAACCAACTGAGCTACAACCGCACATGACCGCGTCGCTGACGCCGTCGAGGGGTCACATACGAGCAGATGGATTTTTTTTCAAGCCCTTTCTGCGCATTGCGTGAAAAGGCTCGGGATAAGGAAAAGGCCGGGCTATGCGCCCGGCCCGAGATCCTTGGGAGGATTTCTGAACTCGCGTCAGGCGATCAGGCAACCTTGAGCGAGGACATGACCTTTTCGGCGGCTTCCTTGCCAGGCTTCGTCATCGTGTCGGCAACCTTCTTGGCGGTTTCCTGGATGGCCTTGGCCTGTTCGATCGTCACTTCAGCCTGCTTGCGGATGAAAGCGGTCTGCAGCTCAACGAGCTCGGCAACCGACTTCACGCCGAGAAGCGCTTCCATGTGGGACAGCGAAAGGTCAGCATTGGTGCGCATGGCGTCGATGGCCTTGAGGCCGAGTTCGACGGTGCCGGCCTGGGCCGTCTGGACGGTGGCTTCCACGGTCTTCGTGGCTTCTTCCGTGGCAGACTTCATCTTGGCATAGGCTTCCTTCGACTGGGCTGCACCCTTTTCGGCGAAGTCACGGAAGCTTTCCTGCATCTTCGAAGGATCGAAGGAGGAGAAAGAGAAGATATCCTTGGTGTTCATGGCGCATTTCCTCTTGTCGCGGGATCCTTGGTGACCCCTCATGTTTCATTCATGAACCCTATATAGCACCGGGTATTGTGCATTGCAATATCATTGTGCGCTGCACAATTAGATTTTCTGCATGTTGATAATCCGGCCGGATTAACCTTATCAACCGAAAGGCGCCCCACTTTCTGGACCCAAAGGCACTGCCTAGCTATTAAAAATCTGTTAATTTGCTTGCAGGCCATGAAGTGACAGGTCCCGAAATGCCCGCTCAATATCCGTTTATCGACGTCGCCGTGCACGACCTCATACGACCGCGCCTGGCGCGCGGCGAGGCGCTCGTGCTGTTTGCGCCGCGTCTGGAGCGGGTGCTCTGGTGCAATGGGGCGGGTGCGCGCTTCTTCGGCGCTCAGTCCATCTACGACTTTCTCGAGGAAGGTCCCAATCGCGGCGACATCACCTTCCGGCAAATCGAAACAGCGACCCAGCAGCTGGTGGCGGTGGGCGATACCCGCAGCCTGATGCTGCGCATCAGCTCCGGTTTCCAGAAGGTGCCGGTGACGGCGGTCGCGGAATGCGTGGAAATCCGCAAGGGCGAGCCGACGATCCTGCTCGCCGTGCCGCCGCTCAAGCGGACCGATGGCAGCTTGCGCCAGCTTGCTCTCGAATTGATGAGCGGCTTCGACGATCCCGACACGCATATGGCCGTCCTCGACGGCGACGGCGGTCTGGTCGCGAGCTCCGAAGGTTTTGCCGGCCTTGGCATTACGCCTCAGACGGCGCGTATGCTGGTGAACCTTGTCGAAGCCGATGCCGACCGGTTGGTGAAGCGTCCGATCCCGACCGGCCGCGGCTATCTGCCGGCCGCAATCGGCAAGATCGCCGATGAACCCGGCCTGCATCTCCTGTTCACGGTCGAAACGATCCTCGGTCAGATGGACCCGAGCGACGACTTTTCGAGCGACGCGGATGAAGACCTTCCGATCGCAGTGGCCGAGCCGGTCCGCGCCGACGATACGGTTGCGGATGACGTCAGCGCGCCGTCGGCCGAAGATCTCGACATACAGTCTGCCGATGAGAGCGAAGCGGAAGCTCCAGCCCAGGACGAAGACATGCCCTCGCCGGCCGTGCCATTCGAGAGCGTGATGGCGGCGATCGGCGACATCGAGGAAATCGAGGCCGGAACGGACGATCTGGACGAGATCGATGCTGCTGAGGAAGAAGCGTCGGAAGAGGCTGATGATTTCGTCGAGCCTGAGCTCGAGAGCGTTTCGGTCGAGCCGACGGAGAGCCCGGAGACGCTGAGCGAGGACGCATCTGTTACTGTTGACGTTGTTGCAGAGGAACTCGCTCCGGTCGCCGAGACGGTGCCCGCCCCTCGCCTCGCGGTCCCACCAGTAACGCCTGAACCTGTGGCAGAGGCCGAGCGCTTCATCTTCAGCCAGGACCGGCGCGCGACCCGTTTCGTCTGGAAAATCGATTCGGAAGGCCGCTTCAGTGAGGTCTCCTCCGAGTTTGCCCAGGCCGTCGGCCCGCGCGCGGCCGATATCAACGGGGTTGCCTTCTCGGATCTCGCCGCTCTCTTCAACCTCGATCCCGAGGGCAAGATCGGCGAGTTGCTGAAGAAGCGCGACACGTGGTCGGGCAAGACGATCTACTGGCCGGTCGAAGGAACAACGCTCGTCGTTCCCGTCGATCTCGCGGCCCTGCCGACCTATACGCGCAATCGCGATTTTGACGGTTTCCGTGGCTTCGGCATCGTGCGCGTCGCGGATGCGCAGGAGGATCCCGATGCGATCGGCATGACTTTCGTCGAGCCGGAGGTTTCGGACGACGAGTTGTCGGACGAAGTGCCTTTGACCGACAGCGAACGGGCTGAAGAGCTCGCCGAATTCTTGAGCGAGCTCAGCGAAGGCGAGAACCATCCGCCGGAAGACTTCGTCGAGGAACAGGTTGCAGAAGCTGGTGAGCAGAGGCTCGACGCCCTGGTGGACGACGCGGAAGACAGCGGCGACGACCTGGAGCCTGATTCTGAAGACGACATCGAAGCCGCGCCGACGCACCAAGCCGACGAACCCGCTCCGAGGCCTGCCGGCTTCGAGCCGCCGGTGCTCCGGGTCATGGAACCGCGCAAGCCTGCCATGCCGGACAAGGTGGTGCAATTGCAGGATCATCGTCAGCGCCAGCGCGACAGCCTGACGCCCGGCGAGCAGGCGGCCTTCCAGGAAATCGCGCGCAAGCTCGATCCGCTGGGGCTCCGCGCCAAGGTGGAACAGTCGCTGACGGCGTCGGAACCACCCGTCTTGCGCACTGAGCCGACCGCTCCGGTCGCGAAGGCACCCGAACCGCCGGCAACGCCTGCCGCCCCGATTGCCGCAGTCGAGCCGACTTTGCCGGAACCGCAGATTGAGCGGCCGACGGGCAAGCGCGAGCGTAGTCTGACGGCCGAGATCATTGACCTGATGCCCGTGGCGCTGCTCGTCCATGTCGGCGACCGGCTGATCCATGCCAATCCTGAATTCTTCAGCCTCACCGGCTACAAGACACTTGCCGAGCTCGACGAGGCCGGTGGTCTCGACACGCTGATACAGCGCCGTGATCTCGAAACACCCGGCGACGAGGCGGGTC
This sequence comes from Allorhizobium sp. nf9_anc, assembly GCF_056323085.1. NCBI lineage: Bacteria > Pseudomonadati > Pseudomonadota > Alphaproteobacteria > Hyphomicrobiales > Rhizobiaceae > Allorhizobium > Allorhizobium sp. nf9_anc. Next base: position 3,071,702 of record NZ_CM150481.1, read on the forward strand.
AGGTTGTGGCACTCTGTGCCGATGATCGCCTGTTGCCGGTCACTGCCCGACTGCAGTCGGTGCGTTTCGAGGAAACGAGCGCGCTGATGCTGGCGCTGATCGCCCAGCCGGAACTGCAGACGCAACCGGAGCCGGATGCCGAGCCGGCAGCGGTCACACCAGCGCCTGTCACGGCGCCGGTCCAGACAGTGGAAGTCGCCCGCCTCAAGGTGGAAGTGGACGAGCTGCGCTCGATCCTGGAGACGGCGACCGATGGCGTCGTCATCCTCGATGCCGATGGCGATATCCGCTCGATGAACCGGGCGGCAAGCGCGCTGTTCAACTTCGACGACATGGAAACGCGCGGCAAGCCGTTTGTCATGCTGTTTGCCCATGAAAGCCAGAAGTCGATCCTCGACTATCTGAACGGGCTTTCCGGTCATGGTGTTGCAAGCGTCTTGAACGACGGGCGTGAAGTGATCGGCCGCGAGGCCTCCGGTGGCTTCCTGCCGCTGTTCATGACGATCGGGCGCCTGAACTCGTCGAACGGTTACTGCGCCGTCATCCGTGACATCACCCAGTGGAAACGCACTGAAGAAGAATTGCGCAATGCCAAGCGAGCGGCCGAGACGGCAAACGCGCACAAGACCGACTTCCTCGCCCGTGTCAGCCACGAGATCCGCACGCCGCTCAACGCGATCATCGGCTTTGCCGACATGATGGCGAACGAGCATTTCGGCCCGGTCGGTCATCCGCGCTACGGCGAATATGCCCATGACATCGTGCGCTCTGGCCGCCACGTGCTCGACATCGTCAACGACCTCTTGGACATCTCGAAAATCGAAGCCGGGGAGATGGAGCTCGACTTCTCCTCCGTGGGCTTGAACGAGATGGTGCAGGCGGCGGTGTCGATCGTGCAGCCGCAGGCGAACAGCCAGCGCGTGATCATCCGCACGGCTTTGTCGCAGGCCGTTCCGAACGTCGTGGCCGATGGCCGCTCGATCAAGCAGATCGTGCTCAATATTCTCGCCAACGCGATCCGCTTCACGCCGTCCGGCGGGCAGATCATCGTGTCGTCCGCTTATGAACCGAACGGCAGCGTGGTGCTCCGGATCCGTGACACAGGCATCGGCATGTCGCGTAGCGAGCTGGAGCAGGCGATGAAGCCGTTCCGCCAGGTCTCGACCGGCACGCCGCGCAATCGTGGCGACGGCACGGGTCTTGGCCTGCCGCTCACCAAGGCCATGGTCGATGCGAACCGGGCACAGTTTGCGATCTCCTCGACGCCGAACGAAGGCACATTGGTCGAGGTGACCTTCCCCTCGCCGCGCGTGCTGGCCGATTGAGGTCTGTGCGGGCGGCGCATATCAGGCGTCGCGTGGCATCCTGATTTCGAAGGCAGCGCCGTTTCGATACGCCGGATCGAGGCGGATCGTCGCTCCGTGGGCGGCAAGGACTGCCTCGACGATCCGGAGCCCCATGCCCGTTCCGCCCTCCTCTGCGCGGGTTGTGAAGAAGGGGCGGAAGATGGCGTCTGCACTCTCCATGGGAATACCGGATCCATTGTCTTCGATGCGGAGACAAAGCCCGCCCGCGTCTTCCCTCAGGGTGAGGGTCAGGCGTGTCGCACCGTGCTGGAGCGCGTTTTCCGCCAGGTTCGCCAAAGCGATCGTTGTCGCCTCGACCGGCAAGGGGATCGACCATGATCCGGCTCCGTCGTCGACAATCTGCAGATCCGGGAAGCGGCCAGTGAGTGTCGCGACGACGCCGGAAAGCTGCGAACTGCCGCCGGCAACGGGCGTCTCGGCATGGGCCAGCTCGCGCAGGCGGATCAGCAAACGATCAAGGCGGCGAGCGTCGGAGACGATATTGTCGAGAAACAGGCGCCGCTGCGCTGGCGTCATCGGCTCGCTGTCCGTCTCGCTCTCCCGCAACAGTTCTGCCGCACCGGCGATGGCGGTCAGCGGCGACTTAAGTTCATGGGAGACATGGGCGGCGAAGGTTCGGACATAGTCCGTTCGCTCGACCAGATCGCAAGCGAGATCGAAAATGCCTTGGGAAAGCGTGGCAACCTCTCGGGTGCCATAACTTTCGAGCGGGCGGATGGCTTCGCGACCATCGAGAGCAATCTCCCGGCTGCGCGCGACGAGGGCATCGAGCGGGGCCTTGATTGCACGGACGAGCACGTAGCCGATGACCATGGTGAAGGCGAGGACGACGCAAAGGGCTCCGAGCTCCGTGATGCTCAGAGGTTTCACATCGAGTGCCGCCGGGCGAAACCAGGCCAGCAGGAGGACGGGAAGAGCCATCACCGTCAACAGGACGGAATAGATGACAAGCGCCAGCGGTGGACGCCATTTGGGAATGATGATCAGGCGTGATGTCATGATGTGGCACCGGCCTGGTGAAAGCGGAAGCCGACCCCGTGCACGGTCGCAATGACCGGCTGGGCGGTAACTTCGGCGGCTTTGGCGCGAATGTTGCGGATGTGGCTGTCGATGGTGCGGTCGGAGACATGGACGCCGGGATCGTAGGCCGCCTGCATCAGCTGCTCGCGGGTGAAGACCATGGCAGGCCTGGTCATCAGGGCGTCAAGGATGGCGAATTCGAGGGCCGTCACCTGGAGAGCGCAACCGGCCAGATGAACCGTTCGCCCTGCCCGATCGAGCACGACCTCACCCACAGTGAGCACTGCGGAAGCGTCGGCGGCGCCATTGCCCGTCCCTGTGCGCTTGAGAATAGCCTTGATGCGGGCGATCAGTTCGCGCGGGCTGAAGGGCTTCGTCACATAATCGTCGCCGCCCATTTCAAGACCGAGGATGCGATCGATCTCCTCGTCGCGCGCCGACAGGAACAGGATCGGCAGGGCGGAGGTCTTGCGGATTTCCCGGCAGACCTCGAGGCCGTCAATGTCCGGCAGACCAACGTCGAGCACGACGAGATCGGGACGGGCGCGACGAAAGGCAGTGAGAGCTTCCTGGCCCGACCGGGCGACGACGGGCCGCATACCGGCGCGCTCAATGGCAAAGCAGATGACATCGCGGATATGCGGCTCGTCGTCGACCACCATTATCTGCTGCATGTCTCCGTCCCCTCCCCGCGTCTTCCGTCTGCCTGACCTCATGCTCTTAATCTGCCGTCCCGAACCTGGCGAGGTAATTTTCGAGCCTCTGGGCCCGCCATGTCCAGCTGCGCCAATCGCGCGAGCGGATCTTGAAATCGAAGAGAAGGTCGCTGCGCAGTGCTTTCATGCGCGCCAGCTTGAATTGGGGAATGTGGTGAAACGAAGCGCGTTCGAGATAGAAATCGATCGCCGGGAGGGCCGTCGGACCGAGGGAGCGCAGATAGTAATCATCGAGCCACACGCCGCCACCATCCAGATCGCTGGAATGCTCGACATTGTAGCTTGCGACTAGGGCTGGAATATCGGTGACGGCCACCCCGTAGAGCACCACGAGCAGGCTCGCGCCGTTCGTCGCAAAGAGCCAGAGGTTGCTCTTGTTGAAGAGGATCCGCATCATGATCAGGGCAAGGCCAATAGCGACCAGAAGCATCCAGAGGCCTGCGGCCACGCGCATGCCGGTCAGCGAAAAGGCTTCGACATAGAGGTCGAGCCGCAGAATCGCTGAAATGCAGAGCAGGATGTTCTGGCCGATCCAGAGATAGACCAGGCCCCGGATCAGGCGCGCGCGGGCGCCATCTTCGCCGCGCCCAATGGCCACCAGCACGAAGAGGGCGGCGAGCAGCGCCGTGACCACCAGCGGATAGGCGCCGCGATGGGCGTATTGGGCATGGGACATGCCCTCCGGCAGGTCGAGACCGCCCCAGAGATAGGCCGCGTCCAGAACGGTCTGGATGGCGAAAAGCAGGTTGAAGAGCAGAAGCGCCCGGAGCACGACGGGCTCGCTGATATGCGAGGCGCTGCCGATGCGGATGTCTTTGTCAGCGCGGTTGCGGTAGCAGCGACGGGCGAGCTTCGGGCGCAGGAGCACCCAGACCATGACGGCCATCACCAGCCAGAGGAAGATGCGCTGGATGTTGATGTAGGACAGGAGCGCCGCGAGGTCGATCGCATGAAGGGCGCGCTCAATCAGGGGATTGGCGCCAGCGAAGAGACCGACGAAAATGGTGCCGAGCGCCAGCGGCAAGACCCAGAAGCGAAGCTCAGTGCCGATGCCGCGGGCGGTTGCCGGGATCGTTCCGGCCGTCATCAGCCGTCCCGTGCCACGGATGGTTCGAAGCGGGATCGCCAGTGTGAACCTCGCCAGGACGGCGGGAATGGCGGAGGGCAACCGCGGCAGCAGACCTGCCGCCGCCAGCGCCAGCAGGGTGATCGCAAAGGCCGATACAATCCGCGACGAAAGCGTTGCGGCTTCGATCATCGGGAGCGTGCATAGAAGCGTCAGCAAGGCGAAACGCACCACTCTCGTCGGGCTGACCACTCGCGCCACCTGCACGATGGAGGCCACAAGCAGCAGGCAGAACACGAAGCGATTGATGCCGGGCTCCTGGCGGAAGAACAGGAAGTCTGCGGAAACGACCAAGCCGACAAGCAGGAGAGGAGCGAGATGCCCCTTCAATCGCGGGAGAAGGGAATGACTGTTCGGCACATTGTGCTCCTGTGTTCTTTCGATGGGAGGCTGAGGGACGCGCATTTGGACGCTGCTTCTGGATGATCGGGGTGCGGATGCGGTGGTTCATCCACGAGCCACCAGCCCTCGCGAATGAGGCGAGCCGGCAAGCGGGGGACGGGGAAATCGGGATCGTTGCGGAGTGAGGTCATGGGCGCAGAATGCAGACGGTGTTTGCAGATCCTGTGCAGATGGCGCGCAGCTTGTGAGGATTAGTCCTGGCGTGACCGACCGTTGCAGACGACTTGCCAGCGCGCGTTGCGCCCAATAGCCTCTGACCTTATTCAAGCGGACCACGGGCGGAGACGATATCGGCATGACAACCTTCAGCGTTCTCCTCGGCATCATGATCGCGATCGGGATCGGCGCGATGAGTCCCGGCCCGAGCTTCGTGCTTGTGTCGCGCATATCGGTGGGGAATTCCCGCCTGCATGGCCTCGCGGCGGCAATCGGCATGGGCCTTGGCGGGGCGTTCTTCGCCGTCCTGGCACTGGCCGGTCTCGTTGCGCTTCTGGAAAAGGTCGAGTGGCTCTATCTTGTTCTCAAATGCGCCGGCGGGCTCTACCTGGTCTATCTCGGCATCGCCATCTGGCGTGGCGCACGTGAACCGATTGAGCTTGCCTCTGCCAATGGACGCGGCCCGCTCAGTGTGCCGCGCGCGCTCGTTCTCGGTCTCGTCACCCAGGTCAGCAATCCGAAGACCGCCGTGGTCTATGCCAGCATCTTCGCCGCGCTCATGCCGCAGGAACCGCCCCTGGCGCTCGTTCTCTCCCTGCCTCCCCTGATCCTGCTGATTGAAGCCGGATGGTACGCCGTGGTCGCGATCGCATTTTCAGCGCCGCGGTCGCAGCGCGCCTATCTCAACGGAAAGCTCTGGGTCGACCGGCTGGCGGGAGCCGTGATCGGCGCGCTCGGGCTTCGGCTGATTGGCGAAAGTCTGGCGGTCCTGCGCAGGTAAGACAGGCGTGACCTTCCGGCAGGTTTCCATCGCTGCCGCTTTCGGCTAGAGGAAAGCCATTCCCGCATTTGCAAGGGCCGAACGCTTGTCCACACTCCCGCGCCCGGGCACAGCCCACCCCGCCATTTCCTCCGGTGCACCCGCCGGAAAGCGGATTGGTACGGCGACCATCGCCGCACTGATTGCTGCCGCGATCGTCTCCATGCCTATCGTCGCCATCTTCGTCATCGGCTTTTCGGCGGACCCTGAGAACTGGCGGCACATGATGACGAATGTCATCCCTCGGGCCGGGATCCGCACCTTCTGGCTTCTGCTATTCACCGGGATCGTCACGGCTGTTGTCGGCATCGGGAGTGCCTGGCTGGTCGCGGCTTGCGAGTTTCCGCTGCGGCGGCTCCTCTCTCCGGCGCTGGTGCTGCCGCTGGCCATTCCATCCTATCTGGCAGCCTATGCTTTCGGCGAATTTCTCGATTTCACAGGGCCAGTGCAGACCGGATATCGAGCGCTGTTCGGCTACACCTCGTCCCGCGAGTACAGTTTCTTCGACGTGAAGTCGCTTTCGGGTGCCGTGCTGGTCATGTCCGCGGTGCTTTACCCTTACGTCTATCTCGCCTGCCGCTCGATGTTCCTGATGCAGGGCCGCGCGGCAGCGGATGTGGCCCGCACGCTCGGCTCCAGCCCCTTGCGGGTCTTTGCCCGCATCCAGGTGCCGATGGCGCGGCCAGCCATCATGATCGGCCTGACGCTGGTGATGATGGAGACGCTGAACGATATCGGTGCGGTGGAATATCTCGGCGTGCAGACGCTGACCTTCTCGGTCTACGACACCTGGCTCAATCGGGGCAGCCTTGCCGGTGCGGCGCAGATTGCCTGCGTGATGCTGGTGATCGTTGCGGGTCTGCTGATCGTCGAGCGCATGGCGCGGCGACGTCAGCGTTTCACGAGCCACAAGACAACAGCCGTCGTGCCGGATGCGGTGCGGCTTCGGCTGACCGGAATGAAGGCGGCGTTGGCCGTGCTCTTCTGCACCGTCCCGATCCTGATCGGCTTCTTCGTGCCCGTCTTCGTGCTCGGTGGATTTGCCCTGCGGCGTGTCGAGGATTTTCTCGAACCGCGCCTCCTGGACGCGCTCTGGCATTCGACGCTGGTCTCGTCCGCGGCGGCGCTGATCACGGTGGTTCTGGCCTTTGTCTTGTCCTATGCCGCACGCACTGATCGCTCGCGTCTCGCCAAGGGGGCCGGACGGCTGGCCGCCCTCGGCTACGGCATTCCCGGCACCGTGCTCGGCATCGGCGTACTGATCCCGCTTGCGGCCTTCGACAATGCGCTGGATGGCTGGCTGCGCCAGAGCTTCGGTATTTCGACTGGCCTTCTGCTCTCGGGCACGGGCTTTGCCATTGTCTATGCCTATACCGTGCGCTTCCTGACCATGGCCGAGGGGACCGTCGATGCGGGCTTCCAGAAGCTCTCACCGCATCTGGACATGGCGGCCCGGACGCTTGGTCGATCGGGTCTGCAGACGCTCCGGCAGGTGCTTCTGCCAAACCTGCGACCGGCGGTTTTGACGGCTGCCCTACTGGTGTTCATCGAGACGCTGAAAGAGCTTTCGGCAACGATCCTGCTCAGGCCCTTCAACTTCAATACGCTCGCCACCCTCGTCTACGAAGATGCCTCGCGCGGCATGGCGCAGGACGCGTCCGTGGCCGCGATGATCATCATTGCGGCGGGCCTCATTCCCGTCATCCTGGTGTCGCGCTCACTCGACGAGAAGCGCTGATCGGCTTCATCTCGAATAAAAAAAGGGCGGCCGAAGCCGCCCTTAGTCAATGCTGTCGAACCGGAGTGGTCGAGCGATCGACATTCTGTCGGAGGCGAGGCCTCGCCGTGTCTGATCGCGCATCTCCAAGTTGGGCTCAGTCTTGCCGAATGCCAGTTAAGAGAAACTTACCGGGCGGGCCGCCCGGCTACCCAACATTTGAGGTATTGCCCTGAAATTGCTGTGTTTCGGGACAGATTTTCGTCAGGAGCGCAGCTGTGGGAGGTCGGCGAAAAGGGAAAGCGCTTCCGGATTGGCGAGTGCTTCCTTGTTCTTGACCGGGCGCCCATGCACCACTTCGCGCACTGCGAGTTCGACGATCTTGCCGGATTTGGTGCGGGGGATGTCCTCAACCTGAATGATCTTGGCGGGCACATGGCGGGGCGATGCGCCGGTGCGGATCTTGGTCTTGATCTGCTTGTCGAGGTCTTCCGTCAGGCTGAGCCCTGGCGCCAGACGCACGAAGAGAATGACGCGCACGTCGTCCTCCCAGTCCTGACCGATGCAGAGCGCCTCGACCACTTCGTCCAACTGCTCGACCTGGTTATAGATCTCCGCCGTGCCGATCCGCACGCCGCCGGGGTTGAGCGTCGCATCGGAACGGCCGTGGATGACGAGGCCATGATGCTCCGTCCATTCGGCGAAATCGCCATGGCACCAGATGTTGTCGAAGCGCTCGAAATAGGCTGCCCGGTATTTGGCTCCATCGGGATCATTCCAGAACATGACCGGCATGGAGGGGAAGGCGCTCGTGCAGACGAGCTCGCCCTTTTCACCGCGTACCGGCTTGCCGTCATCATCCCAGACATCGACGGCGAGGCCGAGACCCGGGCCCTGTATCTCTCCGCGCCAGACGGGCTTCAGCGGATTTCCAAGCACGAAGCAGGAGACGATGTCGGTGCCGCCGGAGATCGAGGCGAGCTGGATATCGTCGCGGATCCCTTCGTAGACGAAGGAGAAGCCTTCGGGCGAGAGTGGCGAACCGGTCGAGGTCATCAGCCTCAGGCTCGACAGATTGTGCGAGGTCTTCGGCGTCAGCCCACCCTTGCGCACTGCGTCGATGTATTTGGCCGAGGTGCCGAAGATCGCGAAACTCTCGTCGGCGGCATAGTCGAAAAGCACGTTGCCGTCGGGATAGAAGGGCGAGCCGTCATAAAGGCAGAGGGTTGCGCCACAGGCGAGGCCGGACACCAGCCAGTTCCACATCATCCAGCCGCAGGTGGTGAAGTAGAAGAGCTTCTCACCGGCCTGTAGGCCACAGTGGAAGCGGTGTTCTTTCAGCTGCTGCAACAGGGTGCCGCCGGCGGAATGCACGATGCATTTCGGGACGCCGGTCGTGCCGGAGGAAAAGAGGATGTAGATCGGGTGGGAAAACGGCAGACGGCGGTATTCGATATCCCGGACGGAGAAATCAGAGATGAACTGGTCGAAGCTGCGACCATCCGGCAGTCGGGTAAGGAGTGCTTCGGTGTCACCGGCATAGGGTACGACCAGGACCGGGACGTCGAGCTTGGCGGCGACGTTGACGATCTTGTCCGCCACGTCCTGGCGCTTGCCATTGTACCAGTAGCCATCGCAGGCGATGAAGAGCTTGGGCTCGATCTGGCCGAAGCGGTCCAGCACGCCCTGGTCGCCGAAATCGGGCGAGCAGGAAGACCAGATGGCACCGAGCGACGTCGCCGCCAGCATCAGGGCCACGGTTTCAGGCATGTTCGGCATCATGGCCGCGACACGGTCGCCCTCGCCGATACCCATGGCTGCAAGCGCCTGTTGAAGGCGGGAGACCGTGGCGGTGAGGCGCGACCAGGACCAGCGGTCCGAGACCTTGTTCTCGCCCCGGAAGATCAGCGCATCGCCATCGCCGGCATGGGCCAGGAGGTTTTCAGCAAAGTTGATCTGCGCCTTTGGGAAGAAGCGTGCCTTGAGCATATCGCCATCATCGGCGAGTGCGAGATCCCCCTTGTCTCCTACCACACCGCAATAGTCCCAGACGGCCGACCAGAAGGACGCACGGTCCTCGATGGACCAGGCGTAGAATGCGTCGTAGTCGGCGAAGCTCAGTCCCTCGCGGGTGGCGCACCAGGCCATGAAATGGGTCAGGGGCTGTGCCGCCTTGAAAGCGTCGGACGGCGTCCAAAGGGGTACCTGTTCAGTCATTCCGCTCCTCCTCGTCATGTCTTTTCTATAGCATACCGCAATGCGATACAAAGCCGTGAAACCAATGGACGACCGTCCATTCGTTGCACGGGCGGCGGAATTCCTATATCCGCCACAAGAACTAGACGAAGCTCTTGGACACGGCCAGAATGACATTCTTGCGACGCGCCGGACAATCTGAAAGCCCTGGATCCGCAGGCCGTGGCCGTCGTACCCGACGGCTGCTGAAGCTCGGGCTTGTGGTGCTGGCTCTGGGCGCCATCGTCTCCATCTCCTTGCGCGTCGCTGCCCCCTATCTGATTTCGAGCTCGGTGGTGCGCTCGGCGATCGAGTCCGCCATGGCGCAATGGGCGGGCCACCCGGTGTCCATCGAGGATGTTTCGGAACTGCGCTTCTGGCCGCGGCCCGAGGTGACCATTGAAGGCGTGACCATCCGGCGTGACGATCTGCCTTTCGTCGAGATCGAGAGCCTCACTGCCGAGTTCAGCCTGTTGTCCGCGGTGAAAGGTCAGCCCGATTTCAACGACTTCCGTTTCGAGCGCCCGCGGATACGGATCGAGCGGGATATCGATGGTCGGCTGGACTGGAGTGGCGACGGGCTTTTGAACGCCGCCGTCCGGAGCGCGCAGACCGGGCAGGTGGACGAGCCGCTACGAGACGGGGCGGATGAACCGGAGATCGGATCGATCGAGATCATCGATGGCGAGGTGACCCTGATCGATGCGAAGAGCGGCTCGACGATCGTGGCTGATGGGATGAATGCCAAGATCGATTGGCCGCGTCTGACGGCGGCTCTTTCCGGTCAGGCGACGTTCACTGTTGCAGAGCGTCGGATGTCACTCACCCTGGCCACGCCGACCCCGCTGCTTCTGCTCGGGGGTGCTGCCAGCGAGGTAGACCTTTCCGCCACGCTTCCCGGCCTCAGCGGGCAGGTCAAAGGCTTGATCGACCTCAACCAATCGAGCCTGGATGAGGCAGATCTTGAGCTGCGCATCACGGACGTGCCGCAGGCCGCCGCAGCACTCGGACTGCGACTTGCAGGCACCGAACGGTGGCAAACCGCCTCGCTCACCGCGCAGGTAACGAATGCCGAGGAAGAGTGGCGGTTCGACAACCTGGCATTCGAAATCAATGACAGTCGCGGCGACGGCAGTCTGACTCTCAAGAAGCGGGGCGATGGAAAGCCGCTTCTGAGCGGAACGGTGGCCGTAGACCTGCTCAATCTCGACGATTTCCTGCAGGCGCTGTCGATCAGCCTTGAGGATCGCACCGATGTGCGGCTGCCGAGCCTCACTCGCTGGGTCGACGTCGACATGCGGCTCTCTGCCAATTCCGCGACATTCGCGAGCTTTCAGCTCGAAGACCTCGGCGCAAGCCTCATCGGTGGCAACGAGTCCCTGAAGCTGGTGATCGGAGACACGCAATTGATGGGCGGCACCTTGTCCGCGCTGCTCAGCGGCAGCGGCGAAGGCTTCGACAAGGGGGCTGATATCGCCATCATGCTGGACCGCGTCGATCTGGGATCGCTGATGTCCCGGGTGGCGCCTGCAAGCCTTTCGCTCAAAGGCATCGGGTCGGTGACGCTCAATGCCAAGTTGGTGGGGCCCGGATGGCGTCGCAATATCGAGGCGATGTCCGGCAGTCTCAGCATCCGTGCCGACAATGGCGCACTCCTCGGTTTCAACGCAGACGGGCTGCGACGCTTGTCGTCCGATCGGGCCTATTTCCAGCTGAGTGCTGCCGGTTCGGGAGAATTCGACTATCAGACGCTGGACATAGCCGTCCGGTTTTCGGACGGGTCGGCGGAAGTGGGCAAGGCGCAGATCGTCGGCGAGACAGGGACCTTCGTCCTTTCCGGGATCATCCCCTATAGCCGTCAGGCCCTTGCCCTGACGGGCACGCTTTCGCAGCCGGGGGCAGTACCGCAATCGGATTCGCCACCCTTGCGCTTCTTCATCGGTGGAGCGTGGCATGACCCCGTGATCTCGCCGATCCCGCCCGTTCCCGCCACGGGTCAATAAAGGTCTCGCCCTGCCCTCACCTGCTGTTTCATTCGAGACTGCAAATACTAGAATGGACCGAGTCGGGGATCCGGGGGACGAGACGTGCAGTCAGTGTTATCGGGGTTTTTCAAACTGGCGCTAGCCTCGCTGCTGGCCGGCAGTCTGTTGTCGTTCTTCGGCATCACCCCGAGGGCGGTGCTCGACAGCATGGGCGTGACGGCGGAAGACCTGCACAATGGCATCATATCGGCCTTTGCCTGGGCCGCGCCGCGCATGGTGATGGGGGCAGTTGTCATCCTGCCGATCTGGCTCACCACCTATCTCCTGATGCCGCCCCGGGGTTGACCGGGGCAGCCTTCAAGAGCTTCAGGCCAAGGTTCCACGGGCGGCGACGTGCTCATCCCGCTGGCGCTGGAGTTCACGCTGCTTGGTGCCGATGGAGGCGATGATGACGCCGATGGTGACAATGCCGATCAGGATGGTGCAGATGGCGTTGATCTCGGGCGTGACGCCAAGGCGGACCTGCGAATAGATCTTGATCGGAAGGGTCGTGGCACCCGGCCCGGTGGTGAAGCTCGCGATCACGAGATCGTCCAGCGACAGCGTGAAGGCCAGCATCCAGCCGGAAATGACGGCCGGCAGGATGAGCGGCAGGGTGACCTTGAAGAAGGTCTTGACCGGCGGGCAGCCGAGATCCTGAGCTGCTTCTTCAAGGCTCGTGTCGAAGGTGAGCAGGCGAGACTGCACGACGATCGCCACGTAGCACATGGTGAAGGTGGTATGGGCGATCACCACCGTCATCAGCCCTCGGTCGATACCGATTGCGACGAAGAGCAAGAGCAGCGACAGGCCGGTGATCACCTCGGGCATGACGAGTGGTGCATAGACCATGCCTGAAAACAGCAAACGTCCCTTGAAGCGCGTGTAGCGGACGAGCGTGAGGGCCGCCAATGTGCCGAGGATCGTGCCAAGCGTCGCGCTCAGGAGGCCGACCTGCAGCGTGACCCAGGCCGCACTCATCAGCCCGTCATTGCGCCACATCTCGCCATACCATTTGAGCGAAAAGCCGCCCCAGACCGTGACCAGTTTCGACTCGTTGAAGGAGTAGATGACCAGGATCAGGATCGGGATGTAGAGAAAGGCGAAACCGAGTGTCAGGATCGTCGCGTCGAATTTTCCAGGTCTCATCGGTCCGCCCTCACACTTTCTGCTGCTGGTTCTGGAAGATCGCGATGGGGACGACCAGAATGAGGAGCAGCAGGACGGCAACGGCGGAGGCAAGCGGCCAGTCGCGATTGCCGAAGAACTCGGTCCACAGCGTCTTGCCGATCATCAGCGTATCGGCGCCACCGAGCAGATCGGGGATGACGAATTCGCCGGTGATTGGGATGAAGCAGATCATCGAGCCGGCGATGACACCGGGGATCGAGAGGGGGAAGGTGATCTTCCAGAAGGCCTTCCAGGGCGGGCAGCCGAGATCGCTTGCTGCCTCCAGGAGCGTGCCATCCATCTTTTCGAGTGCCGAATAGAGCGGCAGCACCATGAAGGGCAGATAGGAATAGACGATGCCGATGAAGACGGCGATTTCGGTGCGGAAGATCTGCACCTGACTGCCTTCATCCATCAGTCCTACCGATTGCAACAGCACGGTCAGCAGGCCCTCCGGCTTCAGGATGCCGATCCAGGCGTAGACGCGGATCAGGAAGGAGGTCCAGAAGGGCAGGATCACCAGCATGACCAGGGTCGGTCGAACGGAGACGGAGGCGCGTGCCATGGCGAGCGCCATGGGGTAGCCGATCAGCAGCAGCAGCAGGGTCGAGATCGCCGCGATCCGCAGTGAGGACATGTAGGCGTTGACGTAAAGCGGGTCTTCCGTGAGGAAGAGATAGTTCTCGAAGTCGAGTTGCGAGATGAAATCGCCGATCGCCGAGAAGCTTTCCAGCACCGGCGTATAGGGTGGCATGGCAATCTCGGTGTCGGACAGCGAGATCTTCACGATGATCAGGAAGGGCGTCAGGAAGAACAGCACCATCCAGAGATAGGGAATGATGACGACCAGCCATCGGGCTAACCCTGGTTTGGAGGCGGTGACACTATCGGCCATGGGGCGCCCTCCTCAGCGGGTCAGAACGAGGCCGGCATCGGCCGACCAGGACAACCAGACCATGTCACCGAAGGTGATCGGGCGATCGACGAGACGGGCGACATTGGCCTGTGCTGCGCGGAACATGCGACCATCGTCGAGCCGGACGATGAAGACCGAGAAGTCCCCGAGATAGCCGATGTCCCAGACCTCGCCATGCAGCGAGTTGGCCACAGTGCCCTCAGGTGCGGTAGTGGATATACGGACCTTTTCCGGGCGGATCGCGAAGGCGACCGCATCGCCTTTCGCCGCTTCGCAGGCCTGATCCACGGTGATCTTCACGCCGTCGCTGTCGATGTGGACGAGCTCAGCGGCACCATGGCTTTCCTTGGTTTCGACCTTGGCCTCAAGGATGTTGATGTCGCCGATGAAGTCCGCGACGTAACGCGAATTCGGTGCCTCATAGATTTCTGCGGGCGTTGCCACCTGGACGAGGATGCCCTTGTCCATGACCGCGATGCGGTCGGACACGGTCATTGCCTCTTCCTGGTCATGGGTGACGATCAGGAAGGTGAGACCGAGCTTGGTCTGGATGTCCATGAGCTCGAACTGGGTTTCCTCGCGCAGCTTGCGGTCGAGCGCGCCGAGCGGTTCGTCGAGCAGCAGGACCTTGGGTCGCTTGGCCAGCGAACGGGCAAGCGCCACGCGCTGGCGCTGGCCGCCGGAGAGCTGGTTGGGCTTGCGCTTGGCGAACTGGTCCAGCTTGACCAGCTTCAGCATTTCCTGAACGCGCGCCTCGATCTCGCTCTTCGGCAGATTGTCCTGCTCGAGGCCGAAGGCGATGTTCTTCTCGACCGACATATGCGGGAAGAGCGCATAGGACTGGAACATCATATTGGTGGGACGCTTGTAGGGCGGCACGCCGGAGAGATCCTGCCCCTGAAGCAGGATGCGGCCCGATGTCGGCGCCTCAAAGCCGGCGAGCATGCGCATCAGCGTGGTCTTGCCGCAGCCCGATGGTCCGAGCAGCGAGAAGAACTCGCGCTCGTAGATATCCAGGCTCAGATTATCGACCGCGATGAAATCGCCGAAACGCTTGGTGACATTTTCGAAGCGGATGAACGGTACGGCATCCGGATCAGTCCAAGGAGAGAATTTACGCTTAACAGGCCCCAGTGTCTTCGCCATTACCCGATCCCAGCCGTTTTTCTTGTTGCCCCTATCCGCAAGTAAATCGCCGGGCGCTTTTGGCGCCCGGCGATCTGTGTCTGGTCAGCTACCGGTCTTGATCGTCGTCCAGACCCGGTTCAGCACGCGTTGTTCGCGCGAGCCGTAAGGCGAGATCGTGAAGAGCTTCGCCATGACATCTTCCGGCGGGTAGACGGCCGGGTTGTCCTTCACTTCCGGATCAAGCAGATCCTTGGAGGCCAGATTGCCGTTGGCATACTGGACATAGTTGGAGGCCTTGGCGATCACGTCCGGCCGCATGAGGAAGTTGATGAACTCATGCGCTTCGGCAACATTCTTGGCATCCGCCGGGATCGCCATGTTGTCGAACCACATGTAGGTGCCTTCCTTCGGGATGACGTAGTTGATCTCGACGCCATTCTTCGCTTCCTCGGCGCGAGCCTTGGCCTGCAGAATGTCGCCCGACCAGCCGATCGTCACGCAGAGGTCGCCATTGGCGAGATCGTCGATGTAGGCGGAGGAATTGAAGGTGCGCACCGACGAGCGGATGTTCTGGTAGACTTCGCCACCGGCTTCCAGATCAGCCGTTTCCTTGCTGTCTGGATCCTTGCCGATATAGTTCATGGCAATGGCAAAGGTCTCGTCCGAGGCGTCGAGGATATTGATGCCGCAGGACTTCAGCTTCTCGGCATTCTCAGGCTTAAAGATCGCATCCCAGCTGTCGACGACGAAATCTGCGCCGAGCGCTTCCTTGACCTTGGCGACGTTGTAGCCGATGCCCGTGGTGCCCCACATGTAATTGACGGCATATTCGTTGCCGGGGTCGTATTTCGCCAGACGCTCACTGACCATCGGCCAAAGATTGGTGAGGTTAGGCAGCTTCGACTTGTCGAGCTTCTGGAAAACGCCGGCCTGGATCTGACGCGCGAGGAAAGGCGCTGTCGGCACGACAACGTCGTAACCCGAGCCGCCGGCGAGAAGCTTCGTCTCAAGCAGCTCATTCGAATCGAAGACGTCGTAAACGACCTTGATGCCCGTTTCCTTGGTGAAATCGGCAAGGACGGATTCGTCGATGTAGTCGGACCAATTGTAGACGTTGACGACGCGTTCCTGCGCCTGGACAGCCGATGCGAGGAAGATCGTCGCCAGGGCTACCGACGCCGTACGGATGAAATGAGCCTTCATTTTTTCTCCTGTTCCAGCCTGCGGGAGCAAGGAGCTCCCGGTGCCATTCCCGTTATTTTTTAAGAGACTAGAAAGGAATTGGACGGGCGACAAGCGAAATTCTTCGCAGTCGCGAATGCTTTATCGGGGGGATTTCACTTACTGGAAATCGAAAGCGGAGAGGCCCGTGACCATTTCGTCGAGGCCGAGCGGCCGGGTGAGCGGTGGCTCGGCACGGGCGAGACAGCCGGACCTTTCACACAGACGACAGGCCGGACCGATGGCGATTGCCGGCACCGAGCGGTCCGGAAGGGCTGCCGCATAGGCGACCTCGTCCCGGCTCGATGCATCGCAACCGACGAGCAGCGCCGTGCGGCGGATGCGCTCACCGAAGCTTGCCTGCGGGCCCTCCAGCGTGCGCGACATGGTCAGGAAGGCGCTACCATCCGGCATCTCGACCTGCTCGACAAGCACCTGCCCCGGCTGGGAAAAAGCAGCGTGGACATTGAGCTTGGGACAGCCGCCGCCGAACTTCGAATGCGGGAAGCCGGCCGCGCCCGCCCGGCGGAAGCGGTTTCCGGCATTGTCGATCTCCATCATGAAGAAGGGCACGCCCGTAGAACCTGGGCGCTGCATCATGGTCAGCCGGTTCGCGGCCTGTTCGAAGGAGACATTGAAACGGGCACGCAGCACGTCGATGTCGTAACGGGCGCGGATGGCCGCCGAAAGGAAGGCGGCGTAGGGCATCATCAGGGCATGCGCCGTGTAGCGCGCCAGCTCAAAACGGGCAATGCGGCGCGCCTCACCGGAGGAAAGTTCCAGAAGCTCAAGCTCTGACTGGACATGTTCGCCGAGCGCCAGAAGCACCACCTCCATGGCGACCTCGCGCAGCTGATCGAAGGGTGACAGGCGCTCCGAGAGGAAAAGACGCATGGAATGGCGGTCATAGCGGCGCCGCAGCGACGGCATAGTCTGGACAGGAAGTGCGCGCACCACGATGCCATGGGTCGAACGAAGCCAGGCCTTGAGTGCGACGGCCAGATCATCCCCGGCTGACAGGCCAAGTCCGGCGTGGAAACTCTCGGCCGCCTCGTCGAGCCGGGCGAAATAATTCGGCCGGCGCTCGAAGACTTCGCGGACTTCATCGATCGGCAGGCGGGCACCTGACAGAGAGGTCTCGTGCCCCTCGCGGGCGAGGAGATCGGCGAGATCGGAGAGCCGGGCCGCCTGTTCTCGATAGGCACGGTAGAGCTTGACGATACCGCTCGCGGCATTGGGTGCAGCTTCTGCCACTTCGATCAGCTCCTGATCGCCGGGGAGTTCGCCCGACAAGAGCGGATCGGCGAAAACTTCGCGCAGCTGGCTGGTCGAGCCGCCCGCTTCGCCCTGCAGTTCGTCCAGATCGACCTTGTAGACGGAAGCGAGCTTGAGCAGCAGCTGGACCGTGAGCGGGCGCTGATTGCGCTCGATCAGATTGAGGTAGGAAGGGGAAATTTCCAGCGCCTCGGCCATGGCCGTCTGAGTGAGGCCAAGGCCGTTCCTGATACGGCGGACACGGGGGCCTGCGAAGATCTTGCGCTCTGCCACTTTACAGCTCCTTTACAAGATTTGCCGAACTCGGCGCCTCACTCTTCTTGACTGAATTTACAAATTTACACGCGCGCCTTGTCAAAGACAAGACAGCCTAACCTCTTTCATTTCGTTGTTTATCGAATTTTCTGGCCGTATTTTGCAGTGCGATGTAAATCTAGTCACATAAGAAGCGACCAAGACAACCCGAAGAACTTTACTTGGTCAGCGCCGCGCAGTGACAGGGAGACACGTCATGACTGAATTTTACAATCTCGTTCCGAACGCCCCGAAGGGCCGCTATGACGGCATCGATCGTCCCTACACTGCAGCCGACGTGCAGCGCCTGCGCGGCTCCGTCGAGATCAAGTACACGCTTGCCGAAATGGGTGCGAACCGCCTGTGGCAGCTGATCAACGAAGAGCCCTTCATCAATGCGCTCGGCGCGCTCTCCGGCAACCAGGCCATGCAGATGGTTCGCGCTGGCCTGAAGGCCATCTACCTCTCCGGCTGGCAGGTTGCCGCCGATGCCAACACGGCCTCGTCGATGTATCCGGACCAGTCGCTCTATCCGGCGAATGCCGCACCGGAGCTTGCCAAGCGCATCAACCGCACGCTGCAGCGCGCCGACCAGATCGAAACGCAGGAAGGCAAGGGCCTTTCCGTCGACACCTGGTTCGCGCCGATCGTTGCCGATGCAGAAGCCGGTTTCGGCGGACCGCTCAATGCCTTCGAGATCATGAAGGCCTTCATTGAGGCTGGCGCTGCTGGCGTTCACTTCGAGGACCAGCTCGCGTCTGAAAAGAAGTGCGGCCATCTCGGCGGCAAGGTTCTGATCCCGACGCAGGCCCATATCCGCAATCTGACGGCAGCGCGTCTTGCCGCCGACATCATGGGCGTCCCGACGCTGATCGTTGCCCGTACCGATGCGGAAGCAGCAAAGCTTCTGACCTCCGACATCGACGAGCGCGACCAGCCTTTCGTCGACTATGATGCCGGCCGCACGGCGGAAGGCTTCTACCAGGTCAAGAACGGCATCGAGCCCTGCATTGCGCGCGCAATCGCATACGCTCCTTACTGCGACATGATCTGGATGGAGACCGGCAAGCCGGATCTCGAACAGGCCCGCAAGTTTGCCGAAGCCGTGCATAAGGTCCATCCGGGCAAGAAGCTCGCCTATAACTGCTCGCCTTCCTTCAACTGGAAGAAGCATCTCGACGACGCGACGATCGCCAAGTTCCAGCGCGAGCTCGGTGCCATGGGCTACAAGTTCCAGTTCATCACGCTCGCCGGCTTCCACCAGCTGAACTACGGCATGTTCGAACTGGCGCGCGGCTACAAGGATCGCCAGATGGCGGCCTATTCGGAGCTACAGGAGGCGGAATTCGCCGCCGAGGTTAACGGTTACACCGCGACCAAGCACCAGCGCGAAGTCGGCACCGGCTACTTCGACGCCGTCTCGCTCGCCATCACCGCCGGCCAGTCCTCGACGACCGCGATGAAAGAATCCACCGAAACCGAGCAGTTCCGCCCGGCGGCGGAGTAACCTGGGCGATAGCCCCTCACCCTACCCTCTCCCCGCAAGCGGGGAGAGGGAGCCTTGAGACCGACGCGTCGTAGTGCGTCTTCTCCCCGCTTGCGGGGAGAAGGTGGCGGCAGCCGGATGAGGGGCCGAGCTTCACGAGATCAACAGTTCAAAAACCCCTGACACCAAGAGGAGAAATGCCATGACACCCCAGACCCGAGTCAAGGAACGCGCCGAAGAACAGTCCTCGGCAATGAGCAGCGATCAGCAGGCGATGATCCGCATGCTGGCCAATGACCTGCACCGGCTCAACCATTCGATCATGAAGGCCGTCGATGCCGGAGTGTCCGTCGAACTCGTCCGTTCAGCCCGCCATCATGGCGGCGACGGCAACTGGGGTGATCTGCTGATCCCCGTCATCGTGACCCAGGGCAACCATCAGGCGGCCTGAGCCGAAGTCCATCCCTCGTCCGGCACCTGACCTCCGGACCGGTTCCCGCACGATGCCGCCTCTTTAGAAAGCGCCGGTCGTCGTGCGGGTTTTTCGTTGGGCTTTAGCTGGTGGTGCTCGGGCGCTTGCCGGCCAGGATATCCCGGTGAGACTTCAGCAGTTTCGCCAGGCGATCGGCGACGGTTCGGATATCGCTTCGGTGGCGATCGTCATTGTTCATGACGATCCATTGGCGATGGCGAAGGTCCGCTATCTCGTCTCCCACCCGTTCCAGGGTCGGATCGAGATCGCCGACGAAACAGGGCAACACGCCGATACCGGCCCCTGCCCTCACCAGATCCCTCAGCGAGCGCGGGCGATTGACGGTGGCGACAATCTGCTCCGCCGCTTGCTGGCGCGGCCAGCGCAGATAGGCGGAGACGGCATTCTCATCATCGATCGCGACCCAGGGCTCCGGTCCCATCCACTCCCTGTTGCGCGCCTTGTAGGCCGCATAGGCGACCTCACCTGCTGCAATCGCGGCGAGGTTCGGCTCCTCAGGCTCAAAAGCGCGAATGCCGATGTCGCTTTCCCGGTGCGCGAGCCTGGCACGCTGTTCGGCGACATGCAGGTCGATGCGGAATTCGTCACGCGGGATGCGGATCAAGGACATGTTCTGGCACAGCAGCCAGGCGATCCAGGTGCCGAGACTGATGCGCACCAGCGACTGGCCGGCCGTGCCGCGCCGCCACTCCTCCACGCGCCTGCTGCCCGCCTCCAACTCGACCAGATGCTCCAGCAACTGGCTACCGTCACTGGTCAGGCGATAACCGGTCTGGCTGCGCAGGAAGAGTTCGCGGCCGAGGGCCTGCTCGAGTTCGACCATGCGCCGGCCGAGTGTTGCCGCACTCAGACCCGTGGTTTCCGCAGCCGCAGTCAGGCCGCCCTGACGGGCGACTGCGAGAAAAAGCTGATAGGCGTCCCAAGCTATGTCTTTCATGGATGAAAGACGTAGCACGTTCTTGTCTGTTCATGCAGCCAAATATGGAGACTAAAAGAGAGGACGGCATCAACGAGAGGAGATCCGTCATGCATGAAACCTATGTCGCCCTGGCCATTGCCTCACTGCAGAAAGGGTTCGGCGATCGCGGTCGGCTATCCGAGGATGAGTTCTATGCCCGCTACAGCGAGGCGCCGTGGCAGCGGTTGGCGCGCTTCGGCCATAGTCTCCTTGATCGGATACGCCCCAGAAAGCCAGTAGCGCTGACCGTCACGGCCGTTCACGACGCTTGCCGCCTGGCGAAAGCCTGAAACGAAAAAGCCCGGCGCGATACGCCGGGCTTCTGGTCTTGCACATCATTTCATTCAGGCAGCGCGGCCCATAGAATGCTGGCGCTCCGCTTCGATGCGGAACTGCTGCAGGAGATCGCGCAGAGCGTCGGTCTGGGCCGAGAGGTCCTGGGTGGCTGCCGTTGCTTCCTCGACCATCGCGGCGTTCTGCTGGGTCATCTGGTCCATGCGGCCGACGGCACCGTTGACCTCGTGCAGGGCGCCGGACTGTTCGCGGCTGGTCTCGGCGATCTTCTCGATGTGTTCGCTGATCGTCGCGATCTGGCCGCCGATGCGCGACAGCACCGTGCCTGTTTGCTGCACATGGGTGGAGCCGCTCGACACTTCTTCAGCCGAGCGATTGATGAGCGCCTTGATCTCCTTGGCAGCGCCGGCAGAGCGCTGGGCGAGTTCGCGGACTTCCTGGGCGACGACCGCAAAACCCTTGCCGGCTTCGCCTGCGCGGGCTGCCTCGACGCCTGCGTTCAGAGCGAGCAGGTTCGTCTGGAAGGCGATCTCGTCGATCACGCCAATGATGTTCGAGATCTGGCGCGAGGCTTCCTCGATGCGGCCCATGGCCGAGATGGCGCTGCCGACGACGACAGCAGATTCATCGGCATTCTTCTTGGCTTCGCGGACGACCCCGTTCACCATTTCTGCGCGCTCCGAGGACGAACGGACAGCGGCGGTGATTTCATCGACGGCGGCGGCGGTCTCTTCGAGCGACGCCGCCTGCTGCTCGGTGCGGCGGGCGAGATCGAGCGCCGACTGGGCCATCTGGCGACCGTTGTTCTGGATCTGGTCAACGTTGCCGGAGATCTGGTGCATCGTATCACGCAGACGGGATAGCGACAGGTTGAAGTCGTTGCGCAGCTGTTCAAGGCGACCGTGGAAGCGGCCTTCGATCTCGAAGGAAATATCGCCGTTGGCGAGACGCTCCAGTGCCTGGGCAAGCTTGCCAACGGCATGTTCGATCTGCTGGTCGAGCGCCTGCTTTTCCTCGTCATTGCGGCGGCGCTCGGCTTCCGCCTCCATCTGCTCACGCTCACGCTCGGATTCGATTTCAAGCTTGCTGCGGGCATTGGTCTTGAAGACGGCGAGCGCGCGGGCCATGGCGCCGATTTCGTCACCGCGCTTGTCGCCGGCAATGCCGGCCTCGAGGTCACCTTCGGCCAGTCGCTGCATGGTGGCTGTGATACGCGCGATAGGACGCTGGAGGGTCATCACAAGGGCGATGCCGCCGATCACGGCGAGCACGACGCCGGCGATCATGGTGCCAATCGACAGGCGGTTCGCCTCCTGGCGTTCGGTGCCGGCGACATCTTTCTGAAGGTCGGCAAAGGAGGTCAGCGAGGCCCAGATCGAATCCATGGTGCGGCTGGCTTCATCAAAGCTCGCGATGCGCTCGGCGCTGGTCTTCACCAGACCTTCCGTGTCGGTCGTCAAATTGGCCAGCAGCGGTGTGATGGCTGCGCTGAGGCTGTCGTAGAAGGCCTTGTCGGAGATACTGCCGCCCAGCACGGCGAGATTGTCGCCGATCAGCTTGATCTGACGCAGGATCGGCTCGCGCGTCTTGTCGTCCTTCACATTGAGGAAGGTCGCGGTCATGATGCGCAGATCGTAGACATCGGCGATCAGGGTGCGGCTGCCGACGAGGATGTCGGCGGCCTGCACGGCACCGGTCTCGACCGCTGCGAATTTCTGGACGGATTCGGCGTATTTGGTGGCGGCGCTCTCCTGCAGAATGGCTTCGAAACCGCGGAAGCGGGCGAGGATGCTGCCCACAGCGCGGCCAGCTTCCATGCTGGTGTCGCCTGCTCCAACCACCTTCTTGATCTCGTTGATCGCCGTCTGAAGCTCCTTGCCCATGCCCTTGTGCTCGGGGGGAAGCGCATTGGCGATCTTGCGATGGGTCTTAACGAGTTCTGGCACCTGCTTTTGCAGATAGGGGAACTGGGCCTCCGGCAAGCCGGCGGAGAAATATCCCTTGCTGACATCTGCAAGCTGTCGGGCGGCTGCGGAAAGGCGGTCAGCCTCCTTGAGCGCGCTCTTGGCGTCGTTTTCACCGCCAAGCACGGCGCGCTGCAGTTTTTGCGCCTCGTCGGAGACGCGGATCTGCTGAGCCATCAGGCCCTTGAGATGTTCCTGAATGGCGGCGGCGAGCTTGACCTCGGCTTCGTGGAATTGCCAGAGCGTGTCGATTTTCTGATTGACGTTGCCCGTGCCGGCAATTGCCTCGTCGAGGAAGTTGCGGCCCGTGCCGTCGCTGCCGATCTCGGCAATGTTCTGATTGAGTGTCGCCTGCTGGCCCGAAAGTTCGGAGATCACGACGCTGCGCGTTTCCTCCGAGGTCTGGTCGAGGAAGCGGGTCATTGCAGCGGTGACGTTCTTGAAACCGTTCAGCGACCGCATGGTGCCGTTGGAGATCTCCATGCGCTGCTGCAGGAGGCCCGAAGCATAGAGCCCCATGAGACCGACAGCGGTGATCGAGAAGACGAAGGGAAGCACAAAAGCCAGCACCTTGGTCGAAATCGAAAAGCGCGAAAGAATATGGTCGATCAAAACAGTTCCTCCAACAACAAGGTGCTGCGCTCCCGGCGCGTGCCCCTCAAAATCTCGACAGCACCAATCAGCATCGGCGCCGTCTACACTCCACTCCGAAGACTAGGGTTGCAGTAAAAGTCTCAAGACGGAGTTAAGGTGGTGGGAGGGTCCCGGCGCGGGAGAGGACAGCCAAGACGGGGCGAGGCTAGCGCCGCATCGGCGCTGAGCATGCGCGCGGGGTCAGCTAGACGCATGCGTCAGGGTGCACGCGGGCCGCCTTCAGTTCATCTAAAGCTTGGGATTAGCCGAGGAGACCGATGGCGAGAGCGGCAACGGCGCTCGCGGCATAGAGGCAGAGAATGGTCACCTGACGAAAGCGGGCGCGCTCTTCGTCACGGGCACGGGTTGCGGCAATGGCGATGGCACGGGGCTTGCGGGTCTCATGGTTCATGGGGCGCGGTCCTTGATGCGGCCAGGGAAGGTCATGCCCTTGCGGGCGTTTGCCGGCCAGACCTCATGTCGCGACATCTGGGGATGTCACACCGGCATTCAGGCAGGATGACCGACGCATGTTAACAAGTCCTGAATTACCAAGGAAAGCTTGCCCGGAGCGGGAGAGACGATCAGACGCTTTCGCCGGCCGCATGGCCCGAAGCCCAGGCCCACTGGAAATTATAGCCGCCCAGCCAGCCGGTGACGTCGACGCATTCGCCGATGAAATAGAGCCCGGGCACGGTTTTCGCATGCATCGTCCGGCTATCGAGCGCGTTTGTATCGACTCCGCCAAGGGTCACTTCCGCCGTGCGGTAGCCTTCCGAACCCGCCGGCTTGATCGGCCAACGGCGGATGCGCTCGGCAAGCGATGACAAGGCCTTGTCGGGGAGATCCGCAAGCGGACGTTCCAGCTTGGCAGTCTCCGCCAGATATTGCGCGAGGCGCTTGGGCAAATGCTGGGCAAGCACCGTCTGGACCTGCTGGCGGCCGTTTTCGCGCTTCGCCGCCTTCAGGTGTTCGAGGAAATCCACGCCCGGCTCCAGAGAGAGCAGGATCTCGTCCCCCTCGCGCCAATAGCTCGATATCTGCAGGATCGAGGGGCCGGACAAGCCTCGGTGGGTGAAGAGCAGCGCCTCGTTGAAGCGGGTCTTGCTGCAGGAGACATCGGCATCGACCGCGACGCCCGAAAGCTCCGACAATTCGCCGAGCAGATTGGGTTCGAGCGTCAGCGGCACCAGCGCCGGCCGGGTGTCGGTCACGGGCAGGCCGAACTGCTCGGCAATCCGATAGGCGAAACCTGTCGCTCCCATCTTGGGGATCGACTTGCCGCCTGATGCCATCACCAGGCTTGCAGCCAGGATCGGACCTTCGCTCGTGGAGAGGCGGAAACCGTCCGGGCCGTTCTCGACATCGGAGATCTCGCAGGAGAGCTTCAGGTCGACATGCACCGCGCGCATCTCTTCCAGCAGCATGCGGATGATGTCTTTCGCGCTGTCATCGCAGAAAAGCTGCCCGAGGGTCTTTTCGTGCCAGGCGATCTTGTGGCGATCGACCATGGCGATGAAATCGGACGGCGTGTAGCGGGCCAGCGCGGATTTCGCAAAATGCGGGTTCTGCGAGATGTAGTTCTTCGGCGCGGCATGGATATTGGTGAAGTTGCACCGCCCGCCGCCGGAGATGCGGATCTTCTCGCCCGGGGCCTTGGCATGGTCGAGCACGACGACGGAACGGCTGCGCCGACCTGCCGTGAAAGCCGCCATCATGCCGGCGGCACCGGCTCCGATGATCGCGACGTCATACTTCCTGGCCATTATGCTGCTCCCGGGGATCTGCCGCCTGTCTCGACAAACTTATGATCAAAGTCAACGCGTCCCCCTCGCCAAAGGCCAAAGTCTGGCTATGATGGCCCCATTAACAACCAACCGGTGAGACATGCCCGCGAAGAAGTCCATGCTGAGACCCCAGAACGCGTCCTCGAAGAAAGCGGCCATCCCGCCGGATCCCGGATCGAAGCGCGGCGTCTCGAGCTGGAAGGAAGCGGCAACCTGGCTGCGCGCTCGCGGCATCGAAGACATCGAATGCATCACGCCTGACCTTGCCGGCGTTCCGCGCGGCAAGATGATGCCGTCGTCGAAGTTCACGTCGAACACGTCGCTGGCGCTGCCCTCCGCACTCTACCGTCATACGATTTCGGGCGAATATCCTGACGAGACGGAGAACTTCCGCTACGAGCCGCGCGACAGCGACCTGAAGCTGCTGCCGGATCTTTCGACGCTTTCCGTCGTGCCGTGGGAGACCGATCCCACCGCCCAGGTGATCTGCGACATCGTCGATGTCGACGGCAAAAACGTCTCCTACACGCCGCGCAACGTTCTGAAAAACGTGCTGCGCCTCTATGACGAAAAGGGCTGGAAGCCGGTCGTCGCGCCCGAAATCGAGTTCTATCTGGTCGCGATGAACGACGACCCTGACTATCCGCTGCATCCGCCGAAGGGCCGCTCCGGTCGATCGATCATCGGTGGCCAGGGTTATTCGATCGCCGCCATCAACGAATTCGACGAGTTGATCGACGATATCTACCACTTCTCGGAAAAGCAGGGGCTGGAGATCGATACCCTGATCCACGAGGAGGGGCCGGCGCAGCTGGAAATCAACCTGCGCCACGGCAATCCGATCGAGCTTGCCGACCAGGTCTTCATGTTCAAGCGCACGATCCGCGAGGCGGCGCTGAAGCATGGGATATATGCCACATTCATGGCCAAGCCGATGCAGGGGCAGCCGGGGTCGGCCATGCACATCCACCAATCGGTGGTCGATGCGAAGACGGGCAAGAACGTGTTTTCCAATCCCGATGGCTCTGCCTCGCGGGAGTTCTTCCACTTCATCGGCGGCATGCAGAAATACGTGCCGAGCTCGCTGGTGATGCTGGCACCTTACGTGAACTCCTATCGCCGCCTGACGCCCGACATGGCCGCCCCCGTCAACAATGCCTGGGGCTATGACAACCGCACGACGGCCTTCCGCGTGCCGGTTTCGGATGCCGCCGCACGGCGTGTCGAAAACCGCCTGCCGAGTTCGGATGCCAACCCCTATCTCGCGCTCGCGGCTTCTCTCGCCTGCGGCTATCTCGGGATCATCAAGGAGATCGAACCGACGGCAGCAGCCGAGGGTTCGGCGAATGAAGGATCCGTTGATCTGCCGCGCGGCCTCCTGGAAGCGGTCGCCCTGCTCGAAGGTGAAGCCGACTTCAACGAGGTCTTCGGTCCCGAATTCATCGGCCTCTATGCCGGTGTGAAGCGCGGCGAGTTCGAGACCTTCATGCAGGTGATCAGCCCGTGGGAACGCGAATTCCTCCTGCTAAACGTATGAGGACAGCGATCCGATGACATGGCAAAGCCCGATTGCGCCGGGGATCTCCTGGTATCAGGCGAGCGTTGGTGAGCGGCCGGAATATTCGGCCTTTGACGGCTCTGTCACGGCTGATGTCGCGATCATCGGCGGCGGCTTCACGGGGCTGCAGGCGGCCTACAATCTCGCACGGCTCGGTGTTTCGGTCGTCCTGATCGAGGGCAGCCGCTTCGGCGACGGCGCTTCAGGGCGCAATGGCGGGCAGCTCGGCACCGGCCAGCGGGCCTCGCCGGCTGAGCTGGAGGCAGAGCTCGGCTTCGAGCGTTCGAAGGCGCTGTTCGAGCTGGCGGAGAATGCCAAGCACTATCTGCTCGATTTTGCCGAACAGCACGGAATCGATATCGAATATCTGCCCGGACAGATGAATGTCTCGCACAAGCGCAACGGCGAATCCGACTACCGGCACGAGGCCGAGATCATGGCGGTGCGCTACGGCTATCCGCATGTCTCCTTCATGGACAGGGAGGAAACGCATGATCGTATTGGCTCCACCCGCTATCACTTCGGCGTTCGCGATACAGGCACCGGGCATATCCATCCGCTGAAGCTGCTGGTTGGCCTGGCGAAGGTCGCGGAAGCTGCCGGCGCGCGCATCCACGAGATGACGCCGGCAAGCGCGATCCGTCAGGCTGGTGGCAAGACCGTCATCGACACGCCGAAAGGCACGATCACTGCCGACCGTCTGCTGATCGCGACCAATGCCTATATCGGCAATCTTGAGCCGGTGACGGCAGCCCATGTGATGCCGATCCGGTCTTTCATCGGGGCAACGGAACCGCTCGATCGCTTCCCACAGGTGCTGCGCGGCTCGGAGGCCGTGGCCGACAGCCGGTTCGTGGTGCGCTACTTCAGAAAAAGCCGCGACGGGCGGCTGCTGTTCGGCGGGCGCGAGGCTTATACGGCCGACAGCCCGCGGGATATTTCCAGCCATATCCGCCGGCAGATTGCCGAGATCTATCCGGATCTGAAGACGATCGAGATTACCCATGGATGGGGTGGCTCCGTTGGCATTACCCTGCCGCGCAAGCCTTTCGCCCGGGATGTGATGCCGGGTGTAACCTCGCTTGCGGGTTATTCGGGGCACGGCGTGATGCTCTCCAACTATTGCGGCAAGATGTATGCCGACATGGTGGCCGGCAATGCGCGGGAGCTTGAGCTGTTGAAGGACCTGAAGATCCCGCCTTTCCCCGGAGGCGCCAGCCTGCGCAAGCCGCTGCTCTTCCTGGCGCTCACCTGGTATGCCCTTCGAGACCGTTTCTGAGGATGGCAGCTCGGCGGGCCGATGCACTGGTGCGCGTGGCGACCGTGTTCAACGCCGCCGAGTTTGGCGTGACCCGCTCGTTCCTTGCTGCGCATGGCATCCTCATTGCGGCCGAGCCGATCCATCTGATCAACAACTACTCACACCTTGCGACCGCGCTGGGTGGCATTCCGATCCTGGTCCCCGCCTCACAGGCAGGCGAGGCAGCGGAATTGTTGACCGTGATCGACGAAGTCGGGCAAGACGGCAGGATGAGCCCCTTCCGCACGCTGGGTTACATCCTTCTGTTTGGTGTTCTCTGTGGCCTCGGCGTCGCGCCGCCGTCATCCGGGCGTGTGATTCATTGTCGCAGAACGGCGCTCGCGCAGGGCTTCGAGGCCGTGTAAAGACAAAATCGCTGCCGTGAGGGTGGCTTTTTTAAATCGATTAGATTAGAACCGGTCCAACCAGATTGCCGAACGAGAGATGCCGCATGAGCAGCCAGATCATCCCCGTTGAACCCTTTGACTATGTCGTCTTCGGCGGCACCGGCGACTTGGCTGAGCGGAAGCTTCTGCCGGCCCTGTTCCATCGCCAGCTCGCGGGCCAGTTGACGGAACCGACCCGTATCATCGGCGCATCGCGCACAGCGATGACGCATGAGGAATACCGGAAGTTCACGCTTGATGCCCTGCACGAGCACTTGAAGGCCGAGGAGCTTGACGAGGCCGAAGTCGCGAAGTTCCTCGAGCGCATCTATTACATCCCTGTCGACGCCAAGTCGGATCAGGGCTGGGAAGACCTGAAGAAGCTGCTCGACCAGGGCAAGGACATCGTACGGGCCTTCTACCTCGCCGTTTCGCCGTCGATCTTCGGCGACATCGCCGACAAGATCCGCGACCATAAGCTGATCACCAAGTCGACCCGCATCGTCGTCGAAAAGCCGATCGGCCGGGATCTGGCTTCGGCCCAGATCCTCAACGACACGATCGGCAAGGTTTTCAAGGAAGAGCAGATCTTCCGTATCGACCACTATCTCGGCAAGGAGACGGTGCAGAACCTGATGGCGCTGCGCTTCGCCAACGCGCTCTATGAGCCGCTGTGGAACTCCGCCCATATCGATCACGTGCAGATCACGGTCGCCGAATCCGTCGGCCTCGAAGGCCGCGTCACCTATTACGACAAGGCCGGTGCGCTGCGTGACATGGTGCAGAACCATATCCTGCAGCTGCTCTGCCTCGTCGCCATGGAAGCGCCCTTCTCGATGGATGCCGAGGGCGTACGCGACGAGAAACTGAAGGTGCTGCGCTCGCTGAAGCCGATCACCGAGGCCAATGTCGAGAAGCTCACGGTGCGCGGACAGTATCGCGCTGGCGCCTCTGCCGGCGGTGCCGTTAACGGCTATCAGGAAGAGCTGGGTTCGGCATCGGACACGGAAACTTTCGTCGCGATCAAGGCCGAGATCAACAACTGGCGCTGGGCCGGCGTGCCCTTCTACCTGCGCACGGGCAAGCGTCTGGCGACCCGCATGTCGGAAATCGTCATCGCCTTCAAGCCGATCCCGCATTCGATCTTCGGCGATGCTGCTGGCCGTATTGAGGCCAACAAGCTCGTCATCCGCCTGCAGCCGGACGAAGGCGTCAAGCAGTGGCTGATGATCAAGGATCCGGGTCCGGGCGGCATGCGCCTGCGCCACGTGTCGCTCGACATGAGCTTTGCCCAGGCCTTCGACGTCCGCAATCCGGATGCCTATGAACGCCTGCTCATGGACGTCATCCGCTCGAACCAGACGCTGTTCATGCGCCGCGACGAAGTCGAGGCGGCGTGGAACTGGTGCGATCCGATCTTGAAAGCCTGGGAAGAGATTGGCCAGAGGGCGCAGGGCTATACGTCCGGCACCTGGGGTCCGAGCCAGGCTATTGCGCTCATCGAGCGTGACGGCCGTACCTGGCACGAAAACGACTGAGGCCGGGATCGATGGCGCATCAGATGAAGACATTCGAAAGCGGAGCGGTTCTTGCAGCGGGCCTCGCTGATGCGGTCGCTTCGGCCTTGTCCGCAGCGATTGCACGAAGCGGCGAAGCGACGCTTGCCGTCTCCGGCGGCTCGACGCCCAAGGCTTTCTTCGAGGCTCTGTCGACACGGGCCCTCGACTGGGCCAAGGTGAAGGTGACGCTGGTCGACGAACGTTTCGTGCCCGAAGACAATCCGCGTTCGAACCATCTTCTGGTGAAGACGCATCTTCTGAAGAATGCCGCGGCGGCCGCCCAATTCGTGCCGCTCTACCGGCCGGAGGCAACGATCGAGGAGGCTGCGAAAACGGCATCCGGGATCGTGCCGGGTATGAGCCAACCCTTCGACGTGGCGATCCTCGGCATGGGGACGGATGGGCATACGGCCTCCTTCTTCCCCGGCGGCGATCACCTTGCCGCAGCGCTTGATCTTTCGCTGCCCCGCCGCGTCATGACCATGGAAGCGCCGGGGGCGGGCGAGGCTCGCCTCACCCTCTCCTTCTCGGCGCTTCACGATGCCGGCCTTCTCGTGGTTCACATCGAGGGTGCCGAAAAGAAGGTCGTGCTGGAGAAGGCGCTTGCCGGCACGGACGAGGCAGAGATGCCGATCAGGGCCGTTCTTGAACGGGCCCAGACCGCAACCGACATCTATTGGGCGCCCTGAGGGAGAGCCCTCGCCTGCCGAAGTATTTCGGCAGGTGATGCGCATAAGACGAGTTTCACGGCCGAGGAGGCCTTTGCGCGATGTGCGCCTCAGCGCCCGCGCCAGATGAGGAGCCATATCTCATGAGTGCAGACAGCCGCATCGAAGCCATTACCAAGCGGATCGTCGAACGTTCCAAGCCGACGCGCGAAGTCTATCTCGACCGCACACGCCGTGCCATTTCCAAGGGCGTGCACCGCTCGACGCTGTCGTGCGGCAACCTTGCCCATGGCTTTGCGGTCTGTTCGCCCAGGGACAAGGAAGCACTGGCCGGCGACGTGGTGCCGAACCTCGGCATCATCACCGCCTATAACGACATGCTCTCGGCCCACCAGCCTTTCGAGACCTATCCCGCGATGATCCGCCAGGCGGCCTCCGAAGTCGGTGGTGTAGCCCAAGTGGCGGGCGGCGTTCCCGCGATGTGCGATGGCGTGACCCAGGGCCAGCCGGGCATGGAGCTCTCGCTCTTTTCGCGCGATGCGATCGCCATGTCCGCTGCCATCGGCCTGTCTCACAACATGTTCGACAGCTCCGTCTATCTCGGCGTCTGCGACAAGATCGTACCGGGGCTGATGATCGCGGCCCTTACCTTCGGCCACCTGCCCGCCGTCTTCATTCCGGCCGGACCGATGACCTCGGGCCTGCCGAACGACGAGAAGTCGCGCATCCGCCAGCTTTATGCAGAGGGCAAGGTCGGCCGCGCCGAGCTGCTCGAAGCGGAGTCGAAATCCTATCACGGCCCCGGCACCTGCACCTTCTACGGGACGGCCAATTCCAACCAGATGCTGATGGAGATCATGGGCTTCCATCTGCCCGGTGCCTCCTTCATCAATCCCGGCACGCCGCTGCGTGACGCGC
Source organism: Allorhizobium sp. nf9_anc (assembly GCF_056323085.1). NCBI lineage: Bacteria > Pseudomonadati > Pseudomonadota > Alphaproteobacteria > Hyphomicrobiales > Rhizobiaceae > Allorhizobium > Allorhizobium sp. nf9_anc. The sequence continues at coordinate 3,103,293 of NZ_CM150481.1, forward strand.
TGACCAAGGAAGCAACCAAGCGCGCGCTCGCCATCACCGCACTTGGCAACGAGTTCACGCCGGCCGGCGAGATGATCGACGAACGCTCGATCGTCAATGGCGTGGTCGGTCTGCATGCGACGGGCGGCTCGACCAACCACACGATCCATCTGATCGCCATGGCCCGCGCCGGTGGCATCCAGCTCACCTGGCAGGATATTTCGGAACTCTCCGACATCGTGCCGCTGCTCGCCCGTGTCTATCCGAACGGACTTGCCGACGTGAACCACTTCCATGCCGCAGGCGGCATGGGCTTCCTGATCAAGCAGCTGCTCAAGGCCGGTTACGTGCATGACGATGTGCGCACCGTCTACGGCCAGGGTCTCGCCGCCTACACGATTGATCCGAAGCTTGCCGAGGACGGCACCGTGCATCGCGCGCCGTCCGCCGAGGAGAGCGCCGATCCGAAGGTCCTCACCACGATCGACAAGCCGTTCCAAGCGAATGGCGGATTGAAGATGCTGACCGGCAATCTCGGCAAGGCGGTCATCAAGATCTCCGCCGTCAAGCCGGAGCGCCATGTCATCGAGGCCCCCGCGATCGTCTTCAACGACCAGCAGGCGCTTCAGGATGCCTTCAAGGCCGGCAAGCTGGAGAAGGACTTCGTTGCCGTTGTGCGCTTCCAAGGTCCGAAGGCCAACGGCATGCCGGAACTGCATCGCCTGACGCCGCCGCTCGGCGTGCTGCAGGACCGCGGTTTCAAGGTGGCTCTCGTCACGGACGGCCGCATGTCCGGCGCATCGGGCAAGATCCCGGCAGCGATCCACCTGACGCCCGAGGCTGTCGACGGCGGAGCGATTGCGAAGATCAAGGACGGCGACATGGTGCGGCTGGATGCCGTGGCCGGGACGCTTGAAGTTCTGGTCGACGCCGCCGAGTTCGATGCACGGCCAAACGCCACGATCAATCTCGACGACAACGAATTCGGCATGGGACGCGAATTGTTCGCCAGCTTCCGTCGTATCGCCGGTCCGGCCGACCAGGGCGCCAGCGTCCTGTTCTAAGCGCCTCAATTCAAAAGAGAACGTCAAAGGCCGCGAGCGATCGCGGCCTTTTTAGTATGCTCTTTTTTGCACCAATTTCGTGTAGAGGCGTGCCGCTACGCGTCACATTAACACATTCGACACTTCTAATTTTGTATATCTTATTCCAGAAACACACGCGATATCAACAAGTTGTACAAACAGACGATCCTGCATCAGCATCCTCGCCCTTTGTCTACCTTTTGAATGCGCGGTCCGGTTTCTGAAGCAGGAAATTGGCCAAAGGACCAAGGCAATATGTTTGGAATGTCCAGCAACACGCGCTCGCAACTCGAATCGCTTGAAGTCATCACCGCGAACATCATGATCGCCGACGAAAAGCTCAACATCCGCTACATGAACACCGCCACCAAGGCGCTTCTGAAGGAAGCGGAAAGCGACCTGAAGAAGGAACTGCCGCGCTTCGACTTCGACAAGCTTATCGGCAGCAATATCGATATCTTCCACAAGGATCCCGGCCATCAGCGCAACATGCTGTCGAGCCTCAAGAACCAGCATAAGGCAACCATCTGGGTCGGGCACCGCGCCTTTGACCTGATCGTCACGCCGCTGAAGAATGGCGCCAAGACCACCGGTTTCGTCGTGGAATGGGCGAATGCCAGGGAGCGGCTGCAGAACCTCGATTACCAAAACCAGATGGAAGCCATTAGCCGTGTTCAGGCGATCATCGAGTTCACGCCAGAAGGCGAGGTCGTTTCGGCCAATCAGAACTTCCTCGACGCCCTCGGCTACCGGATGGACGAGATCAAGGGCAAGCAGCACAGCCTGTTCGTCGATCCGGAATTTGTCCGGTCGCCGGACTACGCGGAATTCTGGAAAAATCTGCGGGCCGGCAAGTTTCAGGCGGCCGAGTTCACACGCTATGGCAAGGGCGGGAAAAAGGTCGTCATCAACGCCTCCTACAATCCCATCCTCGACGATCGTGGTCGCGTGACCAAGGTGGTGAAGTTTGCAACCGATGTGACCGAACGCGTACACGCGGTCGACACCATCGGCGATGCGCTGGGACGCATGGCCCATGGTGACGTCAGCTTCACCCTCGACAAACCTTTTGCCACGGATTTCGAGGCCCTACGGACCAATCTGAACGAAGCCGTGACGCAGCTGGCAACCACCCTCGGTGCCGTTGCAAAGTCGACCGACCAGATCGACAGTGGCAGCCGCGAGATCAGCTCCAGCGCCGAGGACCTGTCGAAGCGGACCGAACAGCAGGCGGCATCGCTGGAAGAGACGGCAGCCGCGCTCGACCAGATTACCGTCAACGTCAACAATGCGTCCAAGCGTGCCGAGGAAGCCCGTCACGCCACGCAGGCAGCCGACACCAGCGCCACCCGCTCCGGCCAGATCGTGGCTGAAGCCGTGGGCGCGATGGCTCGCATCGAGCAGTCATCGAACCAGATCTCGAACATCATCGGTGTGATCGACGAAATCGCGTTCCAAACCAACCTGCTCGCGCTGAATGCAGGCGTCGAAGCGGCGCGCGCGGGTGAAGCGGGCAAGGGCTTTGCGGTTGTCGCGCAGGAGGTGCGTGAACTCGCACAACGCTCGGCGCAGGCGGCAAAGGAGATCAAGGAACTCATCCGCAACTCGTCGGACGAGGTCAAGAACGGCGTGAAGCTGGTCAGCGAGACCGGCGAGGCGCTGAAGACGATCCAGGACAACATCATCGCGGTCAATGATCACATGCAGGCGATCGCGAGCTCGGCCCGCGAACAGGCGACCGGCCTTTCCGAGGTCAACTCGGCTGTCAACCAGATGGACCAGGTGACCCAGCAGAACGCCGCGATGGTCGAGGAATCCAACGCTGCGAGCGCGACACTGGCGACGGAGACCCAGCGACTGCGTCAGTTCATCTCGCGGTTCACGCTCGGCAAACATTATGCCGGACAGCAGGCGCCTGCAGCCGCGTCCCACGGTGCGGCAAGAGCCCATGCTCCTGCGGCTCCGTCAGCCGCCACCGCTGCACCTCGTCGCGCAGCCGGGCGACCAGCGCCGACGCATGGCAATGCTGCGCTGAAGCAGGACGACTGGCAGGAGTTCTAAGCCGATAACCGGTCGCGCCCGCTTCGGCAGGCGCGACGTCCATTCAAGGCCTCGGCGCCTTGGCAAATCCCTTGCCGAGGATTGGACCGGTCGGTTTGCCCGTCGGCGATCCACCCAGCGGCTCCACGGTGATCTCGTAAAGCTGCTCTTCCAGCGGGCCTGGCAGGTCGGGGCCATCGACCGTTGCGGTGCGCCAGCCATCGAGAACGCCGAGCGAGACGGGGCCGGTATCCTTCGAAGGCAGGGTCCAGAGCTGGAGGGACTGATCTGCCGCTACCGATACGTCGGAGAGCGGCGTGACCTTGGCGGTGTCGTTGCCGAAATCCTCGATCATCACAACGGGTTCGCCTGCGGCATCCATCAGGATCGCGATGACCTGCGGCTCGGAGCGTGTCACGAGCGTATAGGACAAGGCGCCGACGAGCAGCAGGGAGGCGGCCGCCGCCGACATGCCGACACCGCGCCACCAGGCAAGGCGGTTGTCATTGACGGCGGATGGTGGGGCCGACTTTACGACCGGGCGCTGCTGCGGTCCGAGCTGCGCCTCGATTCGGGTCCAGAGATCGGCTGACACTGACGCTGTCGGTCCGACGAGGTCGAGTTCGAGAAAACGGTCGCGCGCCTCACCGACAGCGCGGGCGAGGTTTTCATCCGTTTCCATTTCCGCGTCGATCGCACGTCGCTCGGCCTCATCCACGAGGCCAAGGACATAGGCGTCTGCGCGTTCAGCAAGCGTGTACCAGGTGCTCATGCCATGCACTCCCTCAAGGCCGAGAGTGAACGCCGGATCCAGGCCTTCGCGGTTCCGAGCGGCAGTTTCAGCCGACCGGCAATCTCGCCGTGGCTGTAGCCGGAGACGTAGGCCATGATCACCGTCTTGCGGCGCAGACCGTCCAATCGTCCGAGGCAAGTGCGCAGACGGCTTGCGGTATCCAGCTGATCAAAGAGATCGTGATAGAGCGCGTCGGCGCCCTCATCTTGCAGGCGCTCGAGGCTGTCGGTTTCGGCCAGATCTTCACGGCCACCGTCTCGAAGAGCATTGAGCGAGCGCGAGCGCACGATCGAGAATATCCAGCCGCGCGCGGAGCCCCGGGAGGGATCGTACTGCCAAGCCTTGTTCCAGATCTGCAGGAAGGCTTCCTGCACGATTTCCTCTGCCAGATCGTGGCGACGCAGGATACGCTCGGCGACTGTGACCATGCGCGGCGCCTCGCTTTGGTAGATGACGGCCAATCCCTTGCGATCACCCGCGGCACAGGCTTTCAGCGCCGCGCCGAGCTCGTCTTGCTCATTCCCCATCCAGCTTCCTTCCAAGGTCCTGTGCGGAAAGTAGCTCGCACGTCTGATTTGGCAACCTGCCCCGCGCGCACCAATGGAGGAGCCGCTCGCTGTCATCGTCACATCCATCGCTTTTCTCCTTCACCAACAAGACACCGGAGGCGCCTTTCTGGATGCAGCAGAAAAAAATCTTTCGGGCGCTGCATCCAAAACGCAGCTGCCGTGTGTCTAGGGATCAGGAGGCACCAGACCGGTGCCACCGCCATTCAAATGGGAGAGTTTTCATGACCAGCATCCGTATCCTCAGCCTTGCCGCCGCCACCGCCCTGACTGCCTTCGGAGCGCAGGCCGCCCAGGTCGTCGGTCTCGCCGGTGACAAGACCCTTGTCATGTTCGACACAGCCAAGCCTGAAGTCTCCAAGTCGATGGATGTCACCGGCGTTGACCGTCTCGTCGGCATCGACTACCGCCCAGCCAACCAGACCATCGTCGGCGTGACGGCAGACAACGTGATCGTCACCATCGATCCGGCAACTGGCGCTGCGACCGAAGTCGCCAAGATGGACAAGCCGCTGACGATCGGTGACGCGCCTGTCGTCGTAAACTTCAACCCGGCCGCTGACCGTCTGCGCTACATGACAGGTACGACCAACCACCGCGTCCACCCCGATACCGGCGCCGTGACCGTCGACGGCAGCCTCGCCTTCGAAGAGGGCGACATGCACAAGGGCGAGACCCCGAACACGGTCGCGGCCGCCTACACCAACTCGGTCGGCAAGCCGGAAAAGACCGCGATGTATAACATCGACGCGACAATCGGTGCGCTCATCCAGCAGACCAAGCCGAATGACGGCACGCTGAAGGCGATCGGCAAGCTCGGCATCGAAGGCAGCCCCGCGTCCTACGCCTTCGACATCGAAGCGGGCGCCGACGGCAAGAATACCGCCTGGCTGATCGCTGACAGCGCCCTTTACACGGTAAACCTGGAGACGGGTGCCGCCACGAAGGCCGGCGACATCAGCGGCGCCCCTGCCGCGATCAAGTCGATCACTGTGATCCCGGCGATGTAAGCCGAACAGGCCCCGTGATGCGGGGCCTTAAGAAACTGCGCTAAAAACAGGAAGGCCTCCGTGACACTGTCGCGGAGGCCTTTTCGTCAGAGCATTGCCATGTATTTTGGCAGATCCCGCATGCTCGGGACAACGATCAGGGTGTGGACGTTCCCGCGCTTGTAGGCGTTCAGGAAGCGATTGTAGTCTTCGAAGACGACGCAGCCCGAACTGTCCCCGCGGCGGCGGAGCAGATAGGTGTGGGTCAGGAAGCCATCGCGATTGTACATCTTGGCGTCACCGACCGGGTTCATGCGGATCGCCTCGATACCGTGGAATCGGGCTTCGCGCATGCGCAGCTTGTAGACGTTGGGCGGGGTCGGGCCGTAGTTCTTCACATGCACGAACTTGGGATTGTCGCGCATATGGCCACGCCCGGAATGTGCCTTCAGCTTCTCGCCGTTCGGCATATGCACGACGGAATCCTCGATAACGTAGACGGCGATGCGGCTTCCGGGACCCGGCAGGCTGTTCTTACGCTGGAAGATGCCGCCTGCCCCGTCATCCGTGGTGACCGGATTGTCGGGCTTGGCATAGGCCAGCATGTCCATCAGTGTTTTTTTCTTCGGCTTTTCCGGCGCCGTGGCAACAGCCGGGGCCTCTGGCGCCGGCACGCGCTCGACACGGGGCTTCGCCTGCGGCTTGGCGCCGGGAAGCGGGCCATCATCCGGCAGCGCACCGTGATCTTCGGCCGCGGGCTCGGACAAGAGCTCCTGGAAGGGCTCTTCACGCGGATCGGCGGCCGCCATCATCTCCGGCGCGGAAGGCACGGCGGCATAGCCGAGCGCAACGGGGGTGGCAGATGTCGTATCGCTCGGGATGGAAGCAGTGACGACCGGATCAATGTCATCGACGCCGCTGCGGCGCTCACCGGCTGCAGTTGCGAGGGAAGCCTGCTGGCGGCCTGCCTCTGCCTGCAGAAGGGCGTCGCGCAGAACGGCAAGTGCCTGGGAGCCCGTCACGCTTTCGACGCGGGCGAGGAGAAGCCGGTCGGACTTGTCGACTTCCGCAAGCCGCATGGCGGCCGGGAGCATGAGAAGACCGAGATGGTCGGTCGCGGCCATCGCCTCGGCGAAGCGATTGTGCATCTCTTCGAGAGCCGCAAGGTTCGCGGCTTTTGCCGGCGTCGCCTGCGAAGGGACCGGCTTGACGAGAGCAAGGTCCGGCTTCGGCAGGCTGTGACCTGCAATTGCCGGTGCCTGGATGGTGGAGGATGAGAGGCCCTTGAAGACGGCGAGGCTCGCGGTGCCCCAGAAGAGGCAGGCGAGTGAGATGCCCAAGACCGTCGGCAGGCTGGAGCCGCGCGCCTTCCTGCGCGACTTCGTCTTTTGAACGGCGGCACGATCGCCACCGGTGACCTTCAGGGTCGAGGACGCCATGATACTTGAACTCGCTTACCAAAACTCTGGAGAGCCGATCGCCTAACAGCGGAAACCGACTTTACTGGGACAGCCAACCGCAAGGTCGTCCTGTCGACTGTCCTAAAGAATGAAGAAGTTTGGTAACCAAGAGGTTTACGCCCGGAGGTTTCTTGTCACATTCCGGGCGTGGCGTTCGAAACAGTCTCAAACGTGACGGGTTAGTCCGCCGTCGACCTTGAGGTTCTGGCCGGTGATGTAAGCCGCGCCATCGGACGCGAGGAAGGCGATGGTGGCGGCGATTTCCTCGCTCGTCCCGTAGCGCTTCATCGGAACACCATCGCGACGCTCCTCGGTGGCGGGCAGGCTGTCGATCCAGCCGGGGAGCACGTTGTTCATCCGGATGTTTTCAGCCGCATAGGTATCGGCAAAGATCTTGGTGAAGGAGGCGAGGCCTGCGCGGAAGACGGCAGAGGTCGGGAACATTGAGGATGGCTCGAAGGCCCAGGCGGTCGAGATGTTGATGATCGTGCCTGACTTCTGCGCCTGCATGATCGGGGTAACGAGTCGGGTCGGGCGGATGACGTTGAGCAGGTAAACATCCATGCCCTTCGCCCACTGCTCGTCGGTGATCTCGAGGATCTGGGCGCGAGGCCCATGGCCGGCACTGTTGACCAGAACATCGATGCGGCCATAACGCTCCATCGTGCCGTCAACGAGGCGTGCGAGATCCTCCGGGGACTGGTTCGAACCCGTGATGCCGAAGCCCCCGAGCTCGGCGGCAAGCGCCTCACCCTTGCCGGAGGACGACAGGATGGCGACCTTGAAGCCATCTGCGGCGAGACGCCTTGCAGCGGCCGCCCCCATGCCGCTTCCCCCTGCCGTGACGATGGCAACCTTTTCACTGGACATGCATGCTCTCCCATTTCTGTTTCAGGAAGATCGGAGGTCCGCTCGGTGATGTCCAGTCAGAAAAGCTGAAGGCCGATGCAGCCTTTACTGCACCGGCCCAGCCGAAAACTCTGAAGGTGTGGTGTTACCAGCTGCGGACGTCGAGCACGCGGTCCTTGTGCGCCGGGTGGGTCGAGAAGACGAAGATGCGGTCGAGCTCCTTCTGCGTCAGCAGGCGCAGGAAGCGGATCTCGGCGGTGTTGTTGGCAAAACTCTTCATCAGGATAGCACCGACCTTGTTGATGCGGGCGTCCGGGATGTCGAGATAGAACTGCTTGGGCAAGTTGACCTGCGTGATCAGGCTGATCACGGCACCGCTCAGCGAGATGCGCAGCACGTCGCAACGGCGCGCTGCCATGTGGGTCATGCCGTTCTCTGTGTATTCGAGGCGCCCGGCATTCATCGTATCCTCCATGCGATACCGGTTTTCCCGGTCGTACATGAAGGATTCCTCCTTTTTCAGGAAATGAGATCCGCCACCTGCCGTTCTCATCGTTTCATGCCCTCGTCTTTTGTCCGTTGTTATGGGCAAAAAGCTACCAGCCACTGTTTAACAGTCGGTGTTGGCGGAGGGGTCATTCCTGACAGCAAAAAAGCCCTGTCATCGGTAAGGATAACAGGGCCTTAAGCAAGGCAACGGCGAAACGTTCAGCGGCGATAGGTCTGACCGTCGGCGTCGAAGAGATGCAGCTTGGTCTTGTCTGCGGAGAAGCGCAGTGTCTGACCCTTCTTCACGTCCACGATACCGGGCAGTTTGACCACGATGGGCTCTTCCTCGACCGGGCCATTTACATAAAGCAGCGTGACTTCGCCGAGCGCCTCGACGATATCGACGACGCCCTCGAAGAGGAATTCGTCGCCGGTGGCGATCGACAGATCTTCCGGGCGAACGCCGAAGCTTGCGGCCTTGCCCTGGTCAGACGCAGACGTGGCCACATCGACGGTCACTTCCGAGCTGTCCTTCAGCTTGATCCGTGTTGCATCCCCCGTGCCGATCACGATCACCGGCATGATGTTCATGGCGGGCGAGCCGATGAAGCGGGCGACGAACAGGTTTGCCGGGCGTTCGTAGAGTTCGAGCGGCGGTCCCACCTGCTCGATCCGGCCGGCCGAGAGCACGACGATCCGGTCCGCCAGCGTCATCGCCTCGACCTGGTCGTGGGTGACGTAGATCATCGTCGTATCGGGCATGCTTTCGTTCAGCTTGGAGATTTCGATACGGGTCGCAACGCGAAGGGCTGCATCAAGGTTGGACAGCGGCTCGTCGAAGAGGAAGACCTTCGGGTTGCGGCAGATCGCGCGGCCGATCGCGACGCGCTGACGCTGGCCACCGGACAGGGCCTTGGGAAGGCGGTCGAGATAGGGGCCGAGCTGCAGGATATTGGCAGCCGAGCGGACGCGGCGGTCGATCTCTTCCTTGCTTTCGCCCGCGATGCGCATGCCGAAGGCCATGTTGTCGTAGACGGTCATATGCGGGTAGAGCGCATAGGACTGGAACACCATGGCAATGCCACGCTTGGACGGGGGAACGTCGTTGACAAGCTGGCCGTCGATGTAGAGCTCACCGCCGGTGATGTCCTCAAGGCCCGCGATCATGCGCAGCAGTGTGGACTTACCGCAGCCCGATGGGCCGACGAAGACCACGAACTCGCCTTCCTTGATCTCCAGATCGATACCGTGCAGGACCTTGACCTGCCCGTATGCCTTGCGGATGTCCTTGAGAACCAGACCCGTCATGCTATCCTCCCCTGTCAGGCGTGACGCGCGAAATAGGCGCCCCAAGCCGGCAATTCTACCTTGTTATCGTTGACGTTACTGACAAACCCATGGCCTTCCAGCTCGACCCAGTTGCCTGCCGGCATGGCGAGCGAGGCCTGATCCGCGCCCATGTTGAACATGCAGAGCAGCTTCTCGTTGCCGAAGTCGCGGGTGTAGACGAGCGTGTCTTCGCCCGCCTCATGGAAGGTGATGTCGCCCTTGGCAAAGGCCGGGTACTGGCGGCGGAAGGCCAGGAAGCGGCGATAGTGCTCAAGCACCGATTCCGACTTGCCGACCTGAGTGTTGACCGAGCGAAGCACATGCTCCACCGGGATCGGCAGCCAGGTCTTCTGCGCCGTCGAGAAACCGGCCTGAACGGCATGATCGTCCCAGACCATTGGCGTGCGGCAACCGTCACGGCCCTTGAATTCCGGCCAGAACTGGATGCCGTAGGGATCCTGCAGATCCTCAAAGGCGATTTCGGCTTCGGTGAGGCCGAGTTCTTCGCCCTGATAGATGCAGACCGAACCGCGCTGGGTGAGCAGCAGGGCAGACGTCATCTTGGCATAGGCATCGCGGTCGAGGACGGTCGCGCCCCAACGGCTGACATGGCGCACCACGTCGTGGTTGGAGAAGGCCCAGCAGGCCCAGCCTTCGGGGGCAGCGGCCGCAAAAGCATTCTGCGTATTCTGGACAACAGACGGGGTCAGCGGTTCCGGCGCAAGGAATTCGAAGGCGTAGCACATCTGCATCTTGTCGTTGCCGGAGGTGTATTCGCCGACAATCTCAAGACCACGCTGGCTGTCACCGACTTCTCCGACCGCTGCAATCGCCGGATATTCGTCCAGAAGCGCGCGGAAGCGCTTGAGGAAGGCGATATTCTCAGGGCGGTTCTTGTCGTAGATGTGTTCCTGGAAATTGTAGGGATTGACCGCAGGCGCCGTCGAGGCATTGCGGCGCTCAGGCGCCAGTGCCGGGTTGTCCCTCAGTTCCTTGTCGTGGAAATAGAAGTTGATGGTGTCGAGACGGAAGCCATCGACGCCGCGGTCCAGCCAGAAGCGGGTGGCGGCCAAGAGCGCATCCTGCACTTCCGGATTGTGCAGGTTCATGTCGGGCTGCGAGGTCAGGAAGTTGTGCAGGTAGTACTGCATGCGGGTCGGATCCCACTGCCACGCAGAACCACCGAAGATCGACAGCCAGTTGTTCGGCGGCGAGCCATCCGGCTTCGGATCAGACCAGACATACCAATCGGCCTTGGGATTAACCCGGCTGGACCGACTTTCCACGAACCAGAGATGCTGATCCGACGAATGCGACATGACGAGGTCGATCATGACGCGAATGCCGAGGCGATGGGCTTCGGCGATCAGGCCGTCGAAATCGGTGAGCGAGCCGAACATCGGGTCGACATCGACATAGTTCGAAACGTCGTAGCCGAAGTCCTTCATCGGCGAGGCGAAGAAGGGCGAGATCCAGATCGCGTCCGCGCCGAGCTCGGCGATGTGCGACAGACGGGCGGTAATGCCCTTCAGGTCACCGATGCCGTCGCCGTTGGAATCCTGATAGGAGCGCGGATAGATCTGATAGATCACCGCGCCGCGCCACCAGTCCTTGTCGGGCGTCATGACGGGATTTGAAACTGCACTCATTTAGACATTCCTGTTGGCTTGGTCTTTCGTCCCGGCGTCAGCCACCCTTGACCGAACCGGCAAGGAGGCCACGCACGAGATAGCGTTGCATGAAGAAGAAGACGAGGAGCGGCACGGCGATCGACACGAAGGCCGCCGTTGCCAGAATTTCCCAGTTGCCGCCGCGGGTTCCCAGCAGTTCGACGATCTGGTTGGTCATAACCGTGGTGTCGCCGGTCGCATCGATCAGGAAGACCTTGGCGACGAGGAGATCGTTCCAGGTCCAGAGGAACTGGAAGATGGCGAAGGAGGCGAGTGCCGGGAAAGAGAGCGGCAGGATGATGCGCGTGAAGATCTGGAAATCGGTCGCACCGTCCACCTTGGCGCATTCGATGATGTCGCGCGGAAGCCCGACCATGTAATTGCGCAGCAGGTAGATCGCGAGCGGCAGACCGAAGCCGGTATGGGCGAGCCAGACGCCGAGGTAGCCCTTGCCGATGCCGATGGAGAGGTGAAGGCGCAGCAGCGGGATAAGCGCGAGCTGCAGCGGCACGACGAGAAGCGCTACCACGGCTGCGATCAGCAGTGCGCGTCCCGGAAACTCCATCCAGGCCAGCGCATAAGCGGCAAAGGCGGCGATCACGATCGGGATGATGGTCGCCGGAATGGTGACGGTGAGCGTGTTGAAGAAGGCCTTGGCCATCGAGTCCGTCGTGGAGCCGGAGAAAAGCACCGTCTGATAGTTGTCGAGGGTGAATTTCGGCGGCAGTTCGGCCGTCACGAAGATGCGATCGCCGCGGCTGCCGGTCAGTTCGACATCACTTTCCAGGCGGTAGTCGCCGTTCGCCTGCACCGTCACGCGGCCGCTGTCGCCGAGGGTAGCTGTCGCGCCGGGTTCGTATTCGCTGATGGCGCGCGAGGAGGTGCCCCAGGCCGAAATTTCCGCCTCGGCAGTGGCTCCGCCTTCGCTCAGCACATTGCCTTCGATGACCCAGAGATTGCCCTCCTGGCGCTGTGTGGAGGGCGCAGCTGTTCGCAGGACAAGGTTCTGTTCCTGTGAAAACAGCGAACTCCACCAGCCGCTGGTGGATATCTGATCCGCGGTCCGGAAGGACGAGATGAAGAGGCCGGTGGTCGGGAGCAGCCACAGGATGACCAGTGCCGCTACCGAGATATGGACGGTCCAGACGAGACCGGATTTCTTGCCTGCGATCTTTGCCATGGTCCGCCTCCCCTCAGCGCATTTCTTTTCGAGCGTTGTAGACGTTCCAGACCAGGATCGGCAGAACCAGCAGCATGATGACCATGGCGCTGGCCGAGCCGACACCCCAGTCATTGGCGCGGAACAGCTTGTCGAACATGTAGTTGGCGAGGACCTGGGTCTCCCACTGGCCGTTGGTCATCGCAAAGACGATGTCGAAGACCTTGAGCACGACGAGCGTGATCGTCGTCCAGACCACGACGACGGTTCCCATGATCTGCGGGATCTTGATCTTGAAGAAGATCTCGAAATCATTGGCCCCGTCGATGACGGCGGCTTCGATGGTTTCCTCCGGGATGCCACGCAGGGCAGCCGAGAGAATGACCATGGCGAAGCCGGTCTGGATCCAGATCAGCACCACCATCAGGAAGAAGTTGTTCCAGAAGGGCACCGTCAGCCAGGTCTGCGGTTCACCATAGGGATAGGCGAAGGTGAGCACGGAATAGATCGATATGACGGCGCGGTAGGCGAGCCAGACACCGGCAAGCGTGACGGCCGCGCGGACGACCACGCCGAACTTCGAGCTGCCGCCACGATAGCCGATACCGCCGGCGAGCGGGCGCAGCAGCTGGTATATGCCGTAGGCGACGAAGGCGATGAAGGCGACCAGCAGGAGTGCGGGAAGCACGCGCAGAACGAGGACGGTGCCCATTCCGCCATCGAAGGAGAGCCAGAGGGCGTTCAGGATGCCGATCTGCTCCTCGCCTGCAGGGCGCGTGTCATAGACCAGCTTGAAGATGACGGAGGCGCCGACGAAGGAAATCGCCATCGGCATGAAGATCAGCGATTTGGCGATGTTGCCCCAGGAGATCCGGTCGGTGAGCTGTGCGGCGAGCAGACCGAATGCGGTCGACACGGCCGGAACGACCGTCAGCCACAGCAGATTGTTGCTGATCGCTTCCCAGAACTTCGGTTCGCCGACCATCCTCTGGTAATTGTCGAGGCCGACAAATGCGCCACCCGCGCTGCGATCGGTCACCGAAAGCCAGAGTGTGGCCACCACCGGATAGGCCAGATACATGCCAAGAGCGAAGATTGCGGGAAACAGGAACAGCCAGGGCCGAACCATATTGGCGCGGTTGATGTTGCGCCCGGCATGCTCACCCTTTGCGGGGAACAGCACCCTGTCGATGAACATGTTCGACAGATAGAAATAACCGACACACCCACCGACACCGATGACGATCGTGATCAGAGCCTGCAACGCTGGATTCATGATGGTCTCCCCCTCCGCATGCCTTCTGATTATTTTGTGCGAGCGCCCGGACCCAATGGCCCGGACACTCGTGAGGCAGCTCTGCTCTACGGCAGCTTACTTGATGCCGTCCCAGGACGTCTGGATCGACTTTGCAACATCTTCAGCAGACTTGCCACCGACATAATCGACCATGCCGGTCCAGAAGCTGCCGGCACCAACGGCGCCCGGCATCAGGTCGGAGCCGTCAAAGCGGAAGGTGGTTGCCTGCAGCAGGATGTCGTTCATCTTGCGGACCGTCGGGTCGGTGAAGACTTCCGGGTTCACGCCCTTATGCGGGGTGAGGAAGCCCTTCTGTGCCATCCAGATTTCATGGGCGATCGGCGACTTCAGGAACTCGATGAAGGCGCGGGCAGCCTTGCTGTCCTTGGTGATGGTGAAGGTGGTACCGGCACCGAGAACCGGGTTGCCGAGGTTCTTTTCGGCATAGGCGGGGAAGTAGAAGAAGTCAGCATCTTCACCGACCGACGTGCCTTCGGGGAAGAAGGACGGGATGAAGGAGGCCTGGCGGTGCATGTAGCACTGCGGCGGCGATGCGAAGAGACCCTTCGGGCTGTCGCGGAAGTCGGTCGATGCAACGGCACCGGCGCCACCGACGACGAACTTGTCGTTCTTGGCGAACCAGCCGAATTCGTTGATGGCGTTGACGACAACCGGATCGTCGAACTTCATCTCGTTGGAGACCCACTTGTCGTAGTCTTCCGGCGATGCGGTGCGCAGCATCATGTCTTCGACCCAGTCGGTGGCCGGCCAACCGGTGGCGGCACCCGAGCCGAGACCGATGCACCACGGCGTACCGCCGTCAGCAACGATCTTCTCGGTCAGAGCCTTCAGCTCTTCCATGCTCTTGGGCACTTCGTAACCGGCATCTTCAAAGTTTTCCGGCGAGTACCAGACCAGCGACTTCAGGTCGGTCTTGAAGGGGAAGCCGTAGAAAGCCTTGTTGCCTTCTTTGCCGGCATAGGTGCCGAGGTCAACCCAGGACTGACCAGCTGCATAGTTGTCCTTCAGCCAGGATGCGTTTTCAGCACCAAGGTCGGTCAGGAAGCCGCGCTTTGCCATGTCGGATGCGAGACCTGGCTGCGGGAAGATAGCAATATTCGGAGCGGAGCCTGCTTCGAGGTCGACAACGACCTGCTGTTCGAAGCTGTCGGAACCGGTGTAGCGAACATCAGCGCCGGTCGCGGCTGCAAAATAGGCCAGAACGCTTTCCACGAGCACCTGGTCCGGGCCGAGCCAGGGTCCAAAGATCGTGATCTGTTCGCCAGCAAGCTGGGTCTTCTTCAGTTCTTCAAAGCTCGCCCAGTTGAACTTGGCGTCCTCACCCGGCGCGAACTTCAACTCCTGCGCGCCGACAGAGCCGGCCACGAGCGCAGCGGCTGCCACGGTCATCAAAAACATCTTCTTCATGTGATTTACCTCCCATCACATCGGACGGCCAAACGTCCTTGGTCAGCGCATTATCCTCAAAGCGCTTTGGCCCCTATTTCATCCCATTGGGTTCCATATTGAGTCAAGCGCTTTTCTGGTTCTGCCGCATTTTGGCGCAACGCCTCGCACCCCTGGCGGCATCTGCATTGATTTAAAGCATTTTTCTCTTGTCGCCGGCCCGGCGTCTGCGCCATAGTCGAAGCGCTTTGGCCGTCTGTGGAGGGGAACCGGCGGTCCAGCGAGGGAGAGGAATGCCTGCAGTGAACTTGAAAGAATTGTCACAGATGCTCGGCCTGTCGCAGACGACAATCAGCCGCGCTCTCAATGGCTACCCCGAGGTCAACGAGGAGACACGCCAACGCGTACTCCAGGCTGCCAAGGACACCGGCTATCGTCCGAACCGGGCGGCACAACGCCTCGCGACCGGCAAGGCGGGATCGATCGGGCTGATCATGCCGATTTCTCCCGACCATAGCTCGGACATGCACTTCGCCGAATTCCAGAGCGGGCTGGCTGAGGCGTCGATCGTCCATGATTTTCATTTCGTCATCATGCCGTCCCGGGCAGAGGAAGAGGAACAGGCGATCCGCTGGCTCGTCTCAAGCGGCAGTGTCGATGGCTATTATCTCGCCTATGTGCGCGAGAAAGATCCGCGGATCGCGATGGCGAAATCCCTGTCCCTGCCCTTCATCGTGCACGGTCGATCGTCAGGTCTCGATCTGGACTACCCCTTCCTCGACGTGGACAACGAGGGCGCCTTCTATGATGCGACGCGCTTCCTGCTCCAGCTCGGGCATAAGCGCATTGCGCTCCTGAACGGTCAGGCGGAGCTCGATTTTGCCTATCGGCGCCGACTTGGAACGGAGAAGGCGCTCGCTGAGAAAGGGCTCCTCCTCGATCCCCGGCATACCCGGCACAGTTTCATGGGCGACGAGCAGGGCTATCGCGGCATGAAGGAAATCCTGGGCTTGCCCGATCGTCCGACCGCGGTTCTGTGTGCCAGTACCGTGCTTGCGCTCGGGGCCGTCCGGGCGATGAACGAATTCGGGCTGAAGCTCGGGACCGACATCTCGCTGATCGCCCATGACGACGAGTTGCCACTGCTGAAGCCGGAGAACTTCTCGACGCCGCTGACCACGACCCGCTCCTCGCTACGGGCTGCAGGAAAACGGGTCGGTGAGCGCCTGATCGCAATGATCAACCAGAGCGAACCAGCCTTGCCGGAGCAGGAATTGTGGAGGGTGGAGTTGGTGGTGCGGGCCTCGACGGGGCCAGCGCCGGCTTAAGTAAGGCACGGCGCCCAGTCCAATCCTTCAGAAGCTTGGCGCTGCCACACCCGCCCGACGATGGGCGGCGATCACGGTGTTGGCCATCAGCATGGCGATGGTCATCGGGCCAACGCCGCCCGGAACCGGGGAAATGGCCTTGGCCACAGGCTTGCATTCGGCAAAGGCGACATCGCCCACCAGCTTGAACTTGCCCTCGCCCTTTTCGGGTGCCGCCACGCGGTTGATGCCGACGTCGATGACGGTCGCACCCGGCTTCAACCAGTCAGCCTTGACCATTTCCGCGCGGCCGACGGCTGCGACCAAGATGTCGGCCTGACGGGCGAGTTCGGGCAGATCCCGGCTTCGCGAATGGCCGATCGTGACGGTGGCATTTGCATTGAGAAGGAGCTGCGCCATCGGCTTGCCGAAGAGGTTTGAGCGGCCGATGACCAGGGCATTGAGGCCCGAGAGATCGTTGCCGTGGATCTGGCGCACCAGGATCATGGCGCCGGCCGGCGTGCAGGACAGAAGTCCGGTCTTCAGATCGCCGGTCGCCAGCTTGCCGGCATTGACGATGTGCAGGCCGTCGACATCTTTTTCCGGCAGGATCGACTGGATGACGGGCTCGCTGTCGAGATGCTTGGGCAGCGGCAGCTGGACGAGAATGCCATCGATGTCTGGATCGTCATTGAGCGAGGCAACCAGCGCCATGAGGTCGGCTTGAGAGGTATCCTCGGGCAGCGTGTGCTGGATGGAATTGAAGCCGCACTGCTTGGCCATCCGGCTTTTTGCGCCGACATAGGCATGGCTTGCCGGGTCATCGCCGACGATGACGACTGCAAGGCCCGGCTTGCGGTGGCCGGAGGTCTTCAGCGTCGTCGCCGCTGAGGTTACCGCTTCGATTACCGAAGCGGCGGCTGCCTTTCCATCGATTACCGTGGTCGTCACTGTGCTCAATCCCCGTCTTCCACTGGCAGCAAGCTAGCGCCAACGCAGGGGCACCATTTGCCTGTCACCGTCCTATGCTGTCAAATTGCGGCATATTGCAAGGCAGGAATTTGCGGGGTGCCTCAGGTGGTGGGCGTGTTTTGATGGCGCAGCCGGTAGCTCACCACATGAGCAAGGAACACGGGAATGCCGAGAACATAGCGCCGCCAGAGACGCGAGGGCTCAAGCCAGAGGCGGAAGAGCCATTCGGAGCGCAGCCGTCGCATCCAGCGCGGCGCACGTGCCACCCGCCCCGAGACGAAATCCAGCAATGCGCCAACGCTGATCACAACACGGGCATGTTCACTGGTCAGGTGCCGGTCGACCCATTTTTCCTGCAAAGGCGTGCCCATGGCAACGAGCAGCAGGTCGATGCGGGCAGTCTCTATGCGTTTCAGGATCAGGGCCGGATCGGCCCGGTCGAAATAACCATCCGAGATTTCGACGAATTCGTGCCAAGGCGTCTGTCGCCGGAGGTTGGTCGCCGCAGACTTCAGAACGGCAGAGGTTGCTCCGAGCAGCCCCACCCGGAGAGGCCTGGAGATGAATGTCAGCGCTGCCGGCACGAAATCGGTGCCATTGAGATTGGCGGTGAAGCGACCGCCGTGCAGGAAATGCGCCGCGATATCCACCCCAATGCCATCGGGCAGGACCAGGGAGCGCTCCAAAACCGCGCGGTACTCCGGGTCGCCCACCATGACGTTGGCGTTGTTGGCGTTCAGGAAAGCAATGTGGGTGAAACCGTCGCGAGCAACCAGCTTCTGCTCCAGATGCACCAGAGCCTCGTTCCAGCCGAGATCGCGGACCGGCATTCCGAGAATGGGCAGCACAGGAACAGCAGGCTGGGCGGAGCCGACCGCAGAAATTTCTACCGGCTGTTTCCGGGCAGAAGATGAAGAAGCTGGCATGGCGGGTCCCGAAGATCTGAGCCTCGGAACCTATCAGCCATCGCTGAAATTCAAGTGAAAAACGGTGCTAAAACTCTCAGGATCTGATCAAGGCTTCGTTCACCATGTCGGCAAAACGAAGCCTAGGCCTGATCAGTGGCCAGACGAGGCTGGAGCTTCTTCGACCTTCTCACCCTCGACGACCGTGGTCATTTCCATGGGCTTGGACCCACCGTCAGCGGCCTTGCGGGCGGCGTCCTTCGAGACATAGTCGAGCTGCTCGATCAGAACCTGATCGACCATGCCTTCGCCCAGTCGCTCATTCATCTCGACCTTGATCTTCTCGCGGAAGTCGTTGACGTCGAAGGCCGAGACGTTGCCGATGTCGACCATCTTGTTGCCGACAAGCAGGGTGAAGAGCTGGTCGGTCATCAGCTCGGTCGTGGGCAAGTCCTGTCCCTTGACCTTTTCCTTGTCCATCATGAAGGAAATGCGGGTCAGGAAATAGCCGGTGACATCACCATTTCCGATGACGGGAATGGTGATCGGCTCGCCCCGGATCAATTCCAGGGCGGCCTTCTTGGTTTCTTCCTCGCTCGGGCCGGCAGGGGCTGTCGCCAGGAAGATCGAGCCGTAGACGGCTCCCAGCGTGACGATGCAGACCCAAAGGCCGATTCCGAGTATCTTGCCCATCAGAACTCGCTGAACTGGAACTGTTCCTGAGAATAGGTGCCGTCACCATCGGCGTCACGGACAGCATTCTTCAGGAGATCGGCGACGGCGCGAACGGCTGCGAGGTGAGCCTCGACACGGCGCGCATTGAGGGCGAGCTTTTCCTTGAGAACATGGAGCTGCTCGACATAGTTGACGGCGAACTCGCGCGGATCGGTGTCACGGAACAGCATCGTCAATTCGTAGAGGCAACGGCTCTTGTGCGCGTTGGAGACCTTGAAGTCGAATTCCGGATCCTTGCCGATGCGCTCGTTTTCGTTGTCGATGATGCGCTCCAGGCGGCTCAGTACCGTCTTGACGCGATATTCGCTCGAAACAACTTCCATGAAATTCTGCCCTATCTTCCTAAAACAATCAGTTGTTGCCGTCAGCGCCAGCACCCAGGGTGCGGCGCTCAAGATCTGTTACCCAGCTCATCGCCAGACCGCGATCAGTCTCGTCGGTCGAGGCATTCACGGCTTCGGCGTCCTCACCACGAACGCGCTGAAGGGCGGTCTCATACATCTGCTCTGCGATGCCCACGCCGCCTGACTCAGCAATGGTCGAGCCGAGCTGTTCGGCCATCATGCTCTTCCACATCTCGCCGGCATTGCCCTTGCCGTACACTTCCTCGCTCTCGTCCGGCAGCATGCTCTGGACGAAGTTGGTCAGATAAACGGCTTCGAAATCGCGATAGATCTTCGGTGGCTTGCCGGTGTCTTCGATCTTTTCCGCCGTCGCTTCCGTGCGGGCTGCATTGGTGGTGCGGTTCAGGATGTCGACGGTCGCGCCGAAGCCTGCGCCCTTTTCAGCGAGACTGGACGCCATGAAGTTGGCGCGGTTGATCTTCAACTGTTCCTGGGCGGCGGCGACTTGCGCCGGATCGGCGGCGCGGATCACGTCCAGCACCAGATCGCTCGGAGGAGAAATGGCCATGGTGACATCCTCGATTTTTGTTCGAGACGACTATCACTCGTGAAGCTTGCTGGAGGCTGGTGTGGCGAACTTGATGTCGATCAGGTCGTAGATGGCGTCGTCGTCCCGCTCGCGTTCTTCGTGATCGCGGGCATCCTTCATGTTTTCTTCCAGCCGGTCGCCCTTGGCACGTTCGCGCATCAGCTTCATTTCCTGAACCTGCTGGAGCCCGTGTAACTGCTTGTCCGTGTTGGAGAGGCGGTCGAAGCGGTCGGCATAGTTCTGCGCGAACAGCCGGTGCAGCGGCTCGAGCGAGCCGATCGCCTCCATGACGTTTTCCATCGAGCGGGCGTTCTCTTCGATGCGCTGGGCGGTGATTCCGAGATCGCTTTCGGCCATGCGCTCCATATGGCGCTGCACGGCGACGAGACGCTTCAGCTTGTCGGATTTCTTCTGCGTTGCCATGGCGTCCTCTTCAGAAGTTGAAGATCATCGGAAAATACTGACCGAACTGCATCACCATGGCAGCAATGGTGAAATAAACCAGTATCAGGCCGCCGAGCAGCAGATACGGGGTCGAGATGTAGAAGACCGGCACCTGGGGAGCGAGCTTGTTCACCAGGCCTACGGCGAAGTTGAACATCAAGCCGAAGATCAGGAACGGACTGGCGAGGCGCAGCATCAGCATGAAGGTCTGCGACAGCGTGTCGGTCAGCGTGATCAGCATCTTCTGGCTGTCCGGCATGCCGCCCAGTGGCATCACGGTGTAGGAATCGACCAGCGCGCGGAACACCACGTGATGGAAATCCAGCATGAATAGGACGAGAAGCCCGCTGAACGAGATGAGGTTGGTCATCTGGTTTTCGGAGGTGTCTTCGAGAATGTCGGTGGCGCCTGGTGTGTTGAGACCGATCGCCATCGATATCGCCGAGCCGGCAAACTGCAGTCCCAGCACATAGAGGCGCGGCACGAGACCATACATGACACCGATCAGCAGCTCAGCGAAGATCACGCCGACGAGGGTCGCTGCGGTGCCCTGGACGCTCGGGTAGATCGTGTCGAAAAGCAGCGGCGTCATGGCCATGGAGACGGCAAACGCGAGGAAGAACCGGATCGTGGTCGAGATACGGGCGGAGGAAAAACCCGGAAGGGTCATGATGCAGGCGCCGATGCGACAGAAAATCGCCACCAGCACCAGCACAGTCCCCTGCGGGTCAGCAATCATGAAATGGAGCCCAAAATCTTGATCTCGATGCCCTTGGCCAGTTCGACATGGGACAGAACGGGCAAGGTCGCAAAGAGTCGTTCGATGATCATGCGCACATAGGACCGCGTTTCGGGCGATGTGACAAGCACGAAGGGCAGACCACGGTCCATGAATTCACGGATTACCTGGCTTGCCTGCTCGGAAAACTCTTCCAGGCTGCGGGGATCGATGTCGAACTCGACGATCTCGCCCTTGGCGTCGCGCTTGAGGGCCTGGTGGAAGACCAGATCCCACTTGGAGCCGAGTCGCAGGACACGCAGGACACCGTTGTCGGTGAGGTCGCCGCAGAGCTGCTGAGCCATACGGACACGGACGTGCTCGACGATCTGCTCAGTCTTGCGGACATGCGGGGCGAGCTCTGCCACGGCTTCCAGAATGAGGTGCAGGTTGCGGATCGAGACGCGTTCGGCCAGCAGCAGCTTCAACACGGCCTGCAGGCCCGAATAGGACATGTGCGACGAGCAGATCTCGTCGGCAAGCTTCTTGTATTCAGGATCGAGGCGATCGATCAGGACCTTGACGTCCTTGTAGGACAGGAGCTGCGGCAGGTTGTTGCGGATGACTTCCGAGACATGGGTCAAGACAACGGAGACGTTATCGATCGGGTGGAAACCTTCGCGCTTCAGTTCTTCGGTGAAGGTTTCGAGGACCGAGACCGCCGGCATGCCGAAGGCGGGTTCGCGTATTTCGTCGCCTGGAACATTGGGCCTGCGGCCGGAGCCGGTGACGACAAGGACTTCGCCAACGCGCAGGTTGTTGGAGGCGACCGTCGTGCCGTGGATACGGATCTGGTAGGCCTTTTCCGGGATCATGATATCGTCGGTCACCTTGATCTCAGGCACGACGAAGCCGTACTGGCTGGCGAACTTCTTGCGCATCTTGCCTACGCGGAAGGCCAGTTCCTGGTGTGCACCCAGAAGACGGGTGGACACGAGCTTGCCGAGCGCGAGTTCGATTTCCGAGGTCTTGAGGACGGACTTGACCGAATCCTTCTCGGCTTCCTTGTTCTGGATGACCTTCTTTTCTTCCTGGTCGCGCTTGAGCTGGTTTTCCGCTTCAAGCTGGCGGGGGATGAACCATCCACCGAAGGCCATGAGGCCACCGAGTGCGACGAAGGGAATGAACGGCAGGCCCGGCACGAGAGCGAGGGCGCCCATGAGGCCGGCAGCGACGAACAATGCGCGCGGGTAGCCGCTCAGCTGGTTGACGACGGCCTGGTCGGTCGAACCCGGCGTGCCGCCGCGCGAGACCAGAAGGCCGGCTGCGAGCGAGACGATCAGGGCCGGAACCTGCGAGACGATACCGTCACCGACGGAGAGCTTGACGAAGACGTCAGCGGCTTCGCCGAGTTCCATGTCGTGGCGGAAGTAGCCGATGATGATGCCGCCGGCGACGTTGATCGCGGTGATGATGAGGCCGGCGATGGCGTCGCCGCGGACGAACTTCGAGGCACCGTCCATGGCGCCGAAGAAGGAGCTTTCCTGCTCGAGTTCGCGACGTCTGTGCTGGGCTTCCTTCTCGTCGATGATGCCGGCGGACAGGTCGGCGTCGATCGACATCTGCTTGCCGGGGATGGCATCGAGGGTGAAGCGGGCGCCGACTTCCGCGATACGGGTGGCGCCCTTGGTAATGACGATGAAGTTGACGGTGATCAGGATCAAGAAGACGATCAGACCGATGACGAAGTCGCCGCCCATCACGAGGTTCGAGAAGCCTGCAATGACGCCGCCGGCTGCGTTATGGCCCTCGTGGCCATGGGTCAGGATCACGCGCGTCGTCGCAATGTTGAGCGACAGGCGGATCATGGTGGCGATCAGCAGGATGGTCGGGAAGGACGAGAAATCGAGCGGTCGCTGGATCCAGAGCGAGACCATCAGGATCAAAACGGAAAGGGCGATCGAGAATGCGAGACCGACGTCGATGAGGAAAGGCGGGATCGGCAGGAACAGGATGCACAGGATCATCACGATCCCAAGCGCGAAGCCGATGTCACGCCCGCTGGGGCTTACCTTCGGAATTACGAGTGCAGGAGGTTGCGCCATATCCGTTCCATCTCTTCATGAGAAGTCATCCGGAAGATCATGCTTCCGGCAGTCTGCCCCAGAGAGATAACGGTCGAAGCTTGCGCGAGGGTGTCAGGCGCCCAGCTAGAAGCCGGATTGTATTCGCGAGAAGACCAGCGTTGTGAAGAGATTGATCTGCGCCCCGACAAAGGGGGCCGAAATGCCGATGGTGATCATGATCGCGAGGATCTTCGGCACGAAGGTCAGGGTCATTTCCTGAACCTGGGTCAGCGCCTGGATGAGAGCGATGACGACGCCGACGATCATGCCGGCCGCAACCGCAGGGCCGGACGCGATGATGATGGTCCAGATTGCAGCCTGGAGAATGTCGAGAGCGTCTGCCTCATTCATGAGACGGTATCCTTTCGGAGCGGCGAATCATGCCCTCCACTCCGAAAGGCCTAGCATATCAGGAACCGGTCGTCGTGCCGGTCGTCGGCTTGGTGCCGACACGAACGCCAACCACGATCGGGACTTCCTTGCCATCGGTCGTGGTCGCGATCATCGTGTCGCTGTAGACGCGAACGGAGGCGACGACACCGCTGGTCTTTTCATCGGCGCTGGTAATGGTCTTGCCGATGTAGGACGAGGCATTGGTCAAGGCATTGCCGGTGATCAGAGTCTCGAGGTTCGAGTTCATCTGGATCGACTGCTCGACCTGCGAGAAGGTGGCAAGCTGGGCGATCTGCTCGCTGGCGTCCATCGGATCCGTCGGATCCTGATTCTTCATCTGGGCGATCAGGAGCTTCAGGAAACTATCGTAGTCGATCGATGCTTTTTCGGCAGCCTTGCTCGCCGTGCTGCTCGATGTCGAGGACGTGGTCGTCGTGGCCGTCGTGGCAGCAGTTGTGGCTGCTACACCGTCTACCGCCATGGTGCGATCTCCTTGCGGATCTGTTCGATCGTTGCCGGCGCCATTTCCTGATTGTTCAGGATGCGGTCCTCGATCGGATACAGCTGCCGAATGGCCTTGAGAGCATCAAAGGCGCGACCGGATGAAACCATGCCGTCGATGCGCTTGAGCTCGGCGAGGATCTCTTCGTTCTCGAAGCACGACAGCAGCATGATCACGGACTTGCGGAACATCGCAAGCGACTGATCCTTGCCTTCCGGGTTGATCAGCATCATCTGAGCGATGAAATACAGCTGACGCAGCGGGGTCGTGGCCTGTTCGGGCTGGAGAACGTGGTTCTCAAGCAGGAAAGTCACATCGTTCAGGAACTCGAGGGCAACCTTGCGGTCGACGCGCAGAACCGCTCCATTGATGAAAATACGTTCGCCCGACTTGAGCGAGATGCGCAAAGTGCTCTTCATTTAAGTCCATCCCTGATGATGGTTGTCACGTCGATAATGCCCTGGAAGTTTTCCGACTCGCGTTTGCGGATCCGGTCACATTCTTTCAAAATCCAGATGGCGATGGAAATCAGGTTGGCGCGGATTTCCTCGCCCAACTGGTTTTCCGGGTTTTGCAGATCTTCGATCAGCCGGACCCAGACCCGGCGCGTGTAGAAAAGTGCCTCGATCGCTTCGCGGGAGTAACCCTTCTTGTCCCGCGCCGCGCTTAGAAGCTGGATGCAACGGTCAAGGGCCTGACGTTCGCGATCCTTGGCGTCAGCGACGCCATCCTCCATAATTTCGGCATATGAGAACTGGTACATTCAGTTGCCCTTCAGGTTCATTTCACCCTTTGCTCATCAAAGGTAGTTGACAAGGCTCAGCGCCTGGATCTTCGAGGTCAGCGTGTAGGATGCTTCCACCATGGAAAGCAGAGAGTTAACGCGAGTCGAGGCTTCGTACGCATCTACTTCAATTTTGCTCGACAGGCTGGTCTCGATTATATCCACCTGAACCTTGAGCGAGGCATCCGCCTTCTCAACTCGGTTCTGAGAAAGACCGAGTTCGGAGCGCGTGGAGTTGATGCCCGTGATCGCGCGGCCGGTGTAGTCGATCGCCTTGTTGATCGCGGCCGTTACAGCATTGGCCGGAGCCCCGATGCTCATCAGTTCCGTGGTCAACACTGCGGCCAGCGCGAAGTAACGGAAGCCGTCTTCATTCGCGGATGCAGAGGTCTGGACGGTTTCGGACTGCGTGATGCGGCTCGTCATCGCCTCATCGGTGGCGCTGGACCAGTTGGTGTTCCAGTCCGGACCGGTGAACATCGGCTCGAGCGTGGAGGTGATGAAGTCCTCCATGCTGGGCGCTGCACCGCTTGCCGCAATCGTTGCCGTATTGGCCGTGTCGGTGGGCGCAAATCCGAAATAGGCAGTGAATGCCGTGTCGAACGCAGTCTTTGCGGCCGAGGTCTCGGTGTATTCGGCGAGCGGCTGGACGTCGGTGTTGATGCCGGCGAACAGGAATTCGCCGTTGGCCGACTGATTGGCCATGCTGGTCATGGTCGACAGCGAATTCTTCACCGTCATGACTGTGGTTTCGATCGTGTCGCTGTTCGATGAACCGGAGATGGTGATCAGCGCGTTGTTCATATCCTCGGCGGCCGTGGCAATCTGCTTCAAGGCTTCCTGGGAGGCCGAGAGACGCTGGGTCGCGATGGAGTTGTTGCTGATCATCGAGTTCAGCCGCAGGCTTTCCCGGTTGAGGTCGACCACCGTCGACGTCTTGCTGCCGAGCTCGGCGCCGATGTCGGCATAGAAACCGGTGCTGACTTCCTGCTGGGACTTCAGGAGTTCGTTCTGCGCCTGCCGGATGGTCAGGCGCATCGATGTCTGGGTCGATAGATTAGAAACGCTGGCTGTCGACATCAGGGATTACCCCGCCATTTCGAGAACGGCCTTCAGCATCTCGTCAACGGTAGAGACGAGCTTGGCCGCGGCCTTGTAGGACTGCTCTACATCGAGCAGCAGCGATAGTTCTTCATCGAGGCTGACTGCCGTCTTGGAAGAGTAGGTCTGGAAGGTCCGCTCATAGAGCGCCTGCTTGTTTTCGTTCGCCGTCGTCGCGTTCGAGCGCAGTTCTTCGAGCCAGCCGATCGAGTTGCTGGCGAAGGACAGGACACTTGCATCCGTCTTCAGGTCGGCATCGGCGGAGAAGCTGCGGTTGGCCGCAAGCTCATCCACGTAGGAGTTGATGAGGTCGGTGAAACCGGAGGACCCATCGACGTTCTGAACATAGGCCGCACCGTTGATCCCGCCGTCGCGGATCAGCATCGGGTCGCCACCGGCATCCGAGCGAACGGCCGGGTTGACTTGAATGAGGGCAGCCAGTCCAGGTTCGACAGTGCCTGTTGCCGGAACAGTGCCGGTCGGCCAGGTGAACAGGCCGGGCAGTTCACCGCCGCCACCTGTGTCGGTTTCCTGGAAGGCCTCAACCAGGCCACGGGCAATTTCGTCCAGCTGGGTCTGGAAGGTCGGAGCGATGACATCGCGGATCTGAACCAGGGAAGCCAGCGAACCCTGGCCATCCGTATTGCCACCGACGCCGGCGCGGACCGGTGTGCCATCGATGTAGATCGCGTTGCCGGAGACGGTCGCATCGTAAGTGTAGGTGCGAACGAAGCTGACCTCACGCGGATCGGTCTCGAACAGCGTCGTGCCATCATAGGTGTAGAGAACCATGTCGCTGTTGTCGCGCATGTTCACGGAAACGCCGATGATCCCGGAGATTTCCTTGAGCAGCGTGTCGCGGCGATCGAGATAGTCGTCGGCAGCCCCGCCGGTTGCCGTCTGGCGCACCACCGTGTCGTTGACGATCTTGAACTCAGCGAGCAGCTTGTTCAGCGTTTCCACCTGCTCGAACATCTGAGCGTCGGTGTCTTCGCGCAGTTCCTGCGTCGTGGTGGTCGCGTTGTTGAGCGAGTTCACCACGTCGATCGCATCCGTCACCACCGTGGAGGCGAGTGCATATTCGCCTGGTGATGCCGCAAACGACTGGAGGCTGCTTTGCAGATTGGCGAGATAGGCGGACGGCGAGAGTTCGTAGTCATTGCCGCCGAGCGCATCGGAAAGCGTGGTCAGTCCGTCGAGCAGAGTCGACTGCGCACTTTGCTGCGCAGTCGAGGATGACATCTGCCGCAACAGTGCCATCTGCTGCGACCGCTCGTTCTGCACCGACGAGAAACCGTATACGGACTGCGTGACCACCGCGTCACGGCGAACGTAGTTTTCGTTGCCGGTGTTGGCGATGTTCGTCGAGATCACGGACGTCTGCTGCGACGTGTTCCGGAAGATCGAATTGGCCGTATTGAGCGACGATGCAAGCGACATAGGACTAACCTACTCTTTCGATTATCTCTTCAGGTTGACCAGGACTTCCATCAATTCGGAGCCGGTCTGGAAAACCTTGGAGTTTGCGGTGTAATTCCGCTGGGACTCGATCATGGCCGTCAGCTCTTCAGCGACGTCCACGTTGGAGTCTTCAAGAGCGCCGGACAGGATCGTGCCAAAGCCGCTGGAGCCGGCATAACCGAGGATGACGACACCGGAATCGTTCGACTGGGTGTACATGTTGCCGGCCACCGGATTGAGGTTGTCGGGGCTCTGCACGCTCGCAAGAGCGACGCGGAACTTCGGCACCAGGTCGCCGTTTTCGTAGGCGATCGAGACGACACCCTTGTCGTCGATCTCGTAGCCCTTGACCTTCGAGGCAGCGTTACCGTTGACCTTGCCTTCTTCAACGGAGAAGGCAGACGCGAGCTGCGTCGTGTCGCCGATTTCCAAGGTGATATCCGGCACCACTGCACCGTCGATATCGAAGGTCTGCAGCGTGAGGGGCGTCGGGCTCAATGCCGTATCAAGCTGGCCGTCCGTGGTGAAGAAGAGGCTGGTTACGCCGAGTACCGTGGCCGGAACACCGGGACCGGTTGCTTCTACCGTCCAC
This sequence comes from Allorhizobium sp. nf9_anc, assembly GCF_056323085.1. Lineage (NCBI taxonomy): Bacteria > Pseudomonadati > Pseudomonadota > Alphaproteobacteria > Hyphomicrobiales > Rhizobiaceae > Allorhizobium > Allorhizobium sp. nf9_anc. The sequence goes on from NZ_CM150481.1 coordinate 3,131,378, forward strand.
TCGTTGTCGGTGACTTTCGTGTAAGTGAATTCAATGAGGCGGCTGGAACCCTGGCTGTCGAACACCTTCAGAGAGGTCGTCTGCACAAAACCGTCTTCCGCACCGTTGGGCAGGTTGACGTTGAGGGTACCGGTCGTCGAGGCGACAGCGGAGATGCCCGAACCGGACAAATCAACGTCTTCAAGTCCATCGAAGCCGTTCACGACGATGGTCGGATCAGCCGTGGAATCGTATTCATAACCCTGGAGGGTATAGCCTGCGGTGTTCTTGAGCGTGCCGTCATCCTGCAGGACGAAGGAACCCGCACGGGTCATGTAGGGAGTGCCGTCGTCGCCCTTCACGATGAAGAAGCCGTCACCATTGATGGCGAGGTCCGTCTCGGAGGTCGTGTAGCTGAAGGTGCCCTGGCTCGAAATCGAGTAGCGGACATCGGTCTCGACGCCGCCGGAATTGTAGGCGCCGTTCGTGGTCGGCAAAATCATGGATGAAAACTGCACCGAGGCCTTCTTATAGCCGACGGTGCTGGAATTGGCGATGTTGTCAGCGACAGTGCTCAGCCGGTTCGACTGGGCGTTCATGCCGGAGACACCCGTTCGCATGGTTCCGTAAAGGCTCATGTCAAAATCCTCGTTTTATAGTCAATGGGAGAGTATGAGGTGGGCCTTGCGTGAAGCTGTCTGGCTGGAGGGCCCTGCCGTTTTTTCACCTCGTGGCGAGGAAAAAACTGCGGCCGCACAAGGGCGGCCGCGGGATGTAATCATCAGCTCCAGTCGATGCAGTAACCGAGGAAGCGTTTGGAATCGACAGGGTCGAAACCGAGCTTCTTGCGAAGCTTCTTGCGAAGCTTGGAGATGTGGCTTTCGACGACGTTCTCTTCGACTTCTTCGTCGAAGATGCCGTAGATCGCGTTGAAGATCTGGGTCTTCGAGACGCGACGACCGCGGTTGGAGACCAAATATTCGAGAATGCGGCGCTCGCGGCGCGGCAAGGGGAAGACGTCGCCGGCAATCTCGGGATCGCGGCCGTCGGAGAAGACCTTGATCGGGCCGATCTCGGTGAAGTTGGTGATTGCCCGCAGACGCCGGCGGATAGCCGCAGCGCGTGCCAGGATTTCGCGAGGATGGACAGGCTTGCGCACGACATCATCGACGCCGCAGTCGAAGAGTGCAAGGGTTGCCTCCAGGGATGGCTGATCGCTGACTGCGATCACCGGTGCCTGGGTCCGGTCGCGGATTGCCCGCGGCAGTTCCAGGGTCGCTTCACCCTGTCCGAGCAGGAACGCTTCAACCGCCGCGATGTCGGAATCGGCCGCCGTATTGACCCATTCCCCGAACTCGCGTGGGTCGAAACCCGTCGAGGGAATTCCCTCGCGCCCAAATAGTGATGTGTATCCGTCTTTCACGAGCTCGCGCTCATCTACCACGACGATCATTCAGCCGCCTCCGAATCAGTGTGGTGTTTCGATGCACCATGGGTACGAATCGGGGGATTCATGAACAACTAGGAGAACTTAACCATAGTAATTAACGATTGATTAACCATTTGGTGCCGATTTGAACTAGATATAGTATCTATCCGAGCTATCAGGCACTATTTTCCAGTGGAAAAGTTAACGCAAGTTTCGCACAAGCTCTTGCTAATGCCTCTTTCATCGCAGTCTCGCCACATTTGGCAAATCGGCACAATCGTGGCTGTCAAACAACCCTCGATTGTTATTCACCGCAAAATTGTCGCGCATTGGGCGTCCAGCTTCCATAGCCCGTCGCCACCAGATTTGCGATCACGCGACACACATAGCGCTTCTGGGCCGGGTCGTTGTTCGGCCCAGCGTGGTACCTTGCAACTGCCATGGTCCACGTTTCGTGACGGCTGTGCAGATTGCTGAGAAAGCGCGCTGCATATTCCACGTTACGCCGAGGGTCAAACATGGCTTCTACGGAGCTGAAATGCTCTCCGTGGAAGTGCTGGTTGATCTGCATGCAGCCGACGTCGATGAGGACCGCGCCGCCTTCCCTCGCCCGCTGGAAAGCCTCGAGCGCTTCCTCCAGTTCATCGAAGTAATAGGCTTTGCCTTCGACATTCATGGCGAAGGGCTGAAGGCTGCCCTTGCGCCCCGTCTCGGTGAGACCCACCGAATAGAGGATGCCTTCGGGTATGCCGAACTTGGCTGCGGCCGCACTGATGGCGCCCTCACAGGCACCAAGGCTTGCTGCTGCCTCAGACGTAAAGCTGATCAGGGCGAGTGCCGCGAGCGTCGGTAGCCGGAGTATCCGTCGTTTGAACCAGGCGCTCATCTGCCGTCCGTACCCCGTTTCCTGCAGCCTCACCCTGCTGCTGCCGTTCACTGCCACCCTGGTTTCCGGACTGGAACGTCTGCTGGCCGGCTTGCTGGTTCTGCGCACTGTTCTGACCGGTATCGGCGCTGCGATCGACAGTCGCGACCTGCATGTTCACCTGCACCTGGTCGACCACCAGACCCTGCGCACGCAGGGCCTTCAGGATGTCGCTCTGATCGTTGGAGAGCTGGCGGAGCGCTGCCGGATTGTCGACGGTCAACTGGACGCTCAGCTCCTCACCCGATAGCCGCAAGGTCGCGGTGACGCTTCCAAGGTCGATTGGTGTCATCTGGATCTTCAAGGTATGCACGACCTTGCCCTGGCTGGACTGGGTCGCGGCGTTAGCGAGTTCAGAACCCGGCGACATGGCACCGACCCACTCGCTGTCGCCCAGCATGGCCGCTGCGATCGACGCGCCGTTGGTCGTCGAGACCGGCGCGATATAGCGTCGGCTGTCGACCACGGTAACTGTCTCGACCGCCTTCTGCTCGGTCTGTTCGGATCCTTCGCTGCGCAGAAGCACCGGCTCACCCTTGCCATCCGCCCGGACGAAGCGGAAGTCGCGATTGCCTTCCGAGCCACTGTCATCCGAGGTCGAGGCGTCTGCCTCTCCCTCTGAGACGGCAGCCACGGCAAGGCCATCAACCTTCTGATCTGCCTTGGCGCTCTTCTCACCCTTGACGGGTTCATCGTCCTTTTCGGAGATCTTGGCTTCTCCACCGGCCAGAAGCTGCAGCACATCTGCAAGGTCAGCGGCCGTCGTCTCGGCGCCTGCAGTCTCGCCGGATGCCTGGTCGGCCGGAACCTCCTCGGTGCCCTCCTCGCCCTTGCGGTCGCGAACGGCGGCCATGGCCTTGGCGAGCTCCGCCTTGAGTGCGGGATCGAGACCCTCGATCTCGACCTCGGGCTCCTTGCCCTCCTTGGCGCTTCCCTTGCCCTGTGCCTTGGCGTTTGCCAGAAGGCGCACAAGCTCGCCCATGGAGACATCGTCCGGCAGAGCTTCGAGCTCTGCAAGCAGGGCATCGTCGATGCCAAACAGGGATGGGTCGGCGTTGCGCGTGGAGGTCTTTGCCGCCGGAAGATCGCTGTCGGCGTCTACGCTTGCCGCGTCTTCGTCAGAGTTTCCGCCCTGCGACGTGCCACGCTCCTGCTCTCCAGAGCTCGAAAGTACCTTCGAGAAGCTGCCGCCGTCTTCCGCCCTGTCACTACGACCGGAGGCGGATTGCGAGGCTGCGCCATCCGAAACAGGCAATCTAGGAGCTGAGAGTGCATCCATCATGATCAGGGGCCTTCTTTCTGGAGAAGATCGTCTATGGCATCGAGTTTGGACCGCCCCGCATCGACGAAGGTTCGCAGTTCGGGATCGATCTCGGCCTGGTCGACCGGTGGCGTACCGGGCTCTGCGGCAGCGGGCTGAACTTCGGCCTCAGCTGGGGCAGCGTCTGCGGCTTGCGGCTGGGCAAAGGGATCCTGCAGCTCCTGGTCGGTCGCAGCAGCCTCAACCGCTTCGCCTGCCTGCGGAGCGTCGACCGGCGGGGGCGCCTGCGGGGCGGTGACGGGTTCCGGTTTGCGCAGAACCTCCTTGGCCACGGTTTCGGCGGCCTGGCGCAGCGCGCGGTCGCGAGGCGAAAGCGCGTCTTCCGGGATATTCATCAGGACAGCCATGGCATCGTCGACATTCTCGGTCGGGACGCCGACGAGGCTGCCATAGAGCTTGGCTAGGGCGTCTGCACCCTCCTCGCTGCCGGACAGGAGCTTTGCCTGATCGGCTGCCATGGTGGCGAGTTCCTTGCGCCCGGCGATCGCCGCTTCACGCGCAACCCGGAGGTAAACCTCACGGCGCCGGTCGATATCCATGTAGCCGAGCGTGGCGTCGATAGCGGCGGGCTTCAGCACATCGTAGTGCTCGACGACGAACCGGACGAAGAGATCGGCAAACTGGCTGGCATAGGGCGAATAGAGGAAGCGGCGTGCGTAGCCGTTCGCATAGAGCGACGCCTTGTCGACGATCTTGGCGTCGACGGCGACGGCGAGCGAACGGCGAAGGGCTGCCTCTTCGACAATGGTGCCGGGAGCCGTCAGACGCGCCCAGTCGTAGAACTTCAAGGCGGCAGCCGGATCCTTGGCGAGGGTGACATTGCCGGCAACGAGCGCGAGATACGGGCCGATCTTGGCGTTCTTGTATTCGACGGCCATGTCGCCCAGTGTCTTGGCGATCAAGGTGCCCTTACCGGTCAGATACTTGCGTAAGGCATCGCTGACGCGGTTGTCGAAATTGCCTTCGATATCACGGGCAACCAGCAATTCCAGCGTCGCGGGATTGCCGCCGCTCATCGCATAGATCAGGGCCGCATCGACGTTACGCGGGTCCTGGAAGATCTTCGGATCGGCGGTGCGCAGCCGCTCGTCGATCGTGCCCAGCATGAAGCGCTGCATGTCTGCTGCGGAATGGTCACCCCGGATGACCGTGTCCTGGACGAATTGCAGCGAACGCAGCATCCGGTAAGGTTCAAGCGTCTCGTCCACCGACTGCGCATGGCTCGGCGATCCGGCAGCAAATGCCGCCAGACCGGAGAGCAGAACGCAGAGGGACAGTCGCCGAATGGCCATGCTCACCCCTCGTCCGCTTCGATCAGGATTTCGATGCGGCGGTTGGCATCCGCGAGCGGATCTTCGGCAACTTGTGGGCGGCGATCCGCAAAGCCGGAAACCTGTTCGACCCGGTCCTCGCTCAGGCCGCCACGTACCAGCATGTAATATGCACTGTGGGCGCGGGCCATGGAGAGGCGCCAGTTGTCGTTTTCCGTACCCTTGAACTGGCGGGCGTCGGTATGACCGCGGATGACGATCCGGCCAGGCTTGTCCTGCAAAAGCTTGCCCAGTCGTTCCATCGCCAGCACCAGTTCGCGGCGCGGCACGGCTGAGCCGACATTGAACATGGCAGCGTCGCTCTGATCGCTGATGGTGACGAGCAAGCCGCCTTCCGAAGGCGTAACGAGCAGGCCCTCGGCGAGCTTGCCAGCCGCGCCGCCGAGCGTTTCCTCGATCTCTGCCTTCAACTTGTCGGCCGCGGCGAGCTGGACCTCCAGCTGTGCCTCTGCCGTGGGATCCACCTTGGCGGTCTCAACCTTGTCTTCGGTCTTGGTCTCGGACTGGTCGGTCTCGCCGACGTCGCTCTTCGGCATATCGGCTTCCGGCGGCTTGTCACCGGTCAGTGCCTCGGAGGGGGTTGCCGGATCCACAGGCTTCTGTCCGGGAACGACAAGGGCGATCTGCTGCTCAGGCTCGGTCGAGGGATCAACCGGTTCGGTCGCCGGCTGTGCTGCGGTCTGGGCCTGCTCTGCCGGTGTCGGGGCATCGGTCGGCTCACCCGGCGGGCCGTTGGCCGTCTGCACCTGCTGGGTCCAGAAGTCGGGATCGAAGGGATCGCGATAGGCTTCACCGCCCTGCGCACCGGTCGACGGGCCGGAATCGGCTGCACCGCCCTCGCCCTTGGCGCTGACATTGGCCTGCTGGCCGACTTCCTGCGCGATTTCGGCCAGAACGGAATAGGGGTTTTCGAAGAAATCGGCCTCGGAATAATTGGCCTCGTCGCCGGAGGACGCCGTCTGATCGTCGCCAGTTGCGGCGGCCGAACCGACCTTGTCCTCGTCCTCGTCGACTTGGGACCGTTCCTTCTTCTCTTCGCCTTCGCTGGTCTCGACTGGCTTCTCCAGGCCCTTTTCGGTGGGCTTTTCGTCAGAGAGCTTGATCGGATTGAAGTAGCTGGCGACCGAGGCCTTGGTCTCCTCGTTCGCGGCGTTGACCAGCCACATGACGAGGAAGAAGGCCATCATCGCGGTCATGAAGTCGGCATAGGCGATCTTCCAGGCGCCACCATGCGCACCATCGTGGTCGCCCTTATGGCGCTTGACGATGATGATCTCGTTTTTTCCGTGGTGGTGATTTTCGTCGCTCATGCCAGCACTTTCTTCAGGCTCGCCGTAAAGGCGGAGATGCGGGTCACAAGCGCCGCGTCACCGAACTCGGCCGTCAAGTCGAGATCGTCATCCTCCGTATGGCGAAGGAAGCTGGTGTGCTCTGGCATTTCGGACTGCAATTTCTGGAACAGCAGGCGCGGCCCCTTCACTTCGATCGTACCCGCGTCGCCAGAGGAGATGGCTGCCTGGAGCACGACGGCGAGATCCTTGACCGCCTTTTCCGCAAGCGCCTCACCGATCACAGGCGCCAGGGCAACAGCCGCCTGTTCGCTGACGGCAAGTGAAAGCTTCTCGATCAGCTCGGGCAATTTCGTGCCGACGATGGCCGCGAACTCGTCGCGAAGCCGTTGGTCGCGCTCCGCGAGCGCCTGGGCATGGGCAATCTCCATCGCCTGTCGGTCGACCTCGAAACGCTCGGCGGCAGCCTTTTCGCCAGCCTCATGCCCTTCGGCATAGGCTTCGCGCCTGAGGGCTTCGACATCAATCGGGTCAGGTTCGGGCAGTGCCGGAAAGTCCATGTCGAACGCATCGACGCTCGGCAAATCGAAAGTCGGCGCCGAGGTCGGCGGTGCCGGCGGCGCGACGTCGCTGGAAAAATCCTTGAGATAACGGGCCAGAGGCATGCTCATCGGCAATCGCCTCCATCGGCGACATGGCGAGGCCAGGAAACACGGCCTTGCGCGAGAAGAAGATCAAACTTCAGCATATCCGTACGCGTTCTCTCATCTTCCGAAATTGTTCGAAGCTCGTTCGGCACGGATTGGCGCTCTTGTGCCACGTGCTTTCCTAAAACTAGGGGTTCAAACTTGCGCGAAGATGAATGATGTTTGCGGCCACCTGCTTCAAATCGACACGAGTGCGCCGGACGCTTGCGCGTCCGGCGCCTCAACTGTTAGCGCTGGAAGAGGGTGAGAAGCTTTTCGGCGCTGCTGTTGGCTATCGAGAGAGCCTGGATGCCGAGCTGCTGCTGGGTCTGCAGGGCCTTCAGGCGTGTCGATTCCTCGTTCATGTCGGCATCGACCAGACGGCCGATACCCTTGTCGATCACGTCCATCAGGTTGGAGACGAAGTTGTCCTGCATCTCGATACGCGAGGTGATCGCGCCGAGCGTGGCGGCGGCATCCGTCAGCTGCTGGATGACGTCGTCGACGACGGCAATCATGTCGTCGAGCTGTTCCTTGGTCGTGTTGGTGTCGATCGCGATTTCATCGCCGCTGGTCGGTGCGCCCATGTCCAGGAGATAGTATTCGCGCGCGCCCGTGCCGGTGTTGCGCAGCACATCGGCGTCGATCGACTTTGTCAGAAAGCCTCGCGAGGCATCCTGGATGTCGATCAGGACCGATTCCTCGGTATCGAAGTCGAGTGTCGTGACCTGCACGCTGCCATCGGCACCGCGAACGAAGGACGAGACAACCTGCTTCGTGCCGAGCTCTGCGGCATTGGTATTGTAGAGCCAGTTCTCGCCGGAGAAGGATGCGGATTGTGCCGCGGAGATCAGCTGATTCTTCAGCTGCGTCATTTCTTCGTTGATCTTGTTCTTGTCGACGCCCGGCTCGCTGGCGGCCACAAGCTTTGCCTTGATGCTCGACATAACGTCGACGACGTTGTCGAGGGCCGTGTAAGCGGTATCAACGGTCGCAGCACCGAGGCCGAGCGCGTCGGAAACGGTCGAGAGCGCCGCGTTGTCGGAGCGCATCGTGGTGGCAATGGACCAATAGCCGGCATTGTCGGCTGCGGTTTCTACCCGGTAGCCCGAGGAAACACGCCGCTGCGTTGTCTCGAGGTTGTTGTCGATCGAACGAAGCGTCTGCAGCGCCGCCATGGCGGCCGCATTGGTCATAATACTGGTCATGCTTGGTGCCCCTAAGCGTTCAGGACTGCGCATCCGGCGCTGGCCGGCAAGACGGGAGGGCATCATGCAGACCGCTTAAGCGCGCGGTCCCCGTCACTGTTAACAAATCGTTAACAGTGGCAGTTAACAAAGAGACCAAGGGCATGGCAAGGCATCGGATTGTCTTTTGTAGTCCAAACGAAAATGCCAAAAGTTTCGCGCAAGGCTCAAACGAAAATCCGCGCCTCTTGCGAGGCGCGGATTCACACCGATAACATCCGACACAGTCAGGGCGGGACGAAGTCGCCCCTAGCCAGAGCGCCGCTTACTGACGGAAGAGTGTCAGGATGCTTTCGGAAGAGGTGTTGGCGATCGAGAGCGACTGGATGGCCAGCTGCTGCTGGGTCTGCAGTGCCTTGAGGCGGGTCGATTCTTCGTTCATGTCGGCATCCACGAGGCGACCGACACCACTGTCGATCGAATCGGTGAGAGCCGCGACGAAGTCTTCCTGCATGCCAATTCGCATGGAGATCGAGCCGAGAGCGGCAGCCGCGCTGGTCATCTGCTGAAGGCCGTATTCGACGAGTGACAGTGCTTCCTGCATGCCGGCGGTCGTCAGGCCGGTGATGTCGAGCTGGTCGATCGAGACGCCTGCGATTTCGACGGGTGAGGTACCCGTGGCACCGTCGTTGTCCCAGTCGACAAAGGCGTCGAAGGTCTCAGATACACTGCCGATGATACCGGAGCTGTAGTCGATCAACCCCGTCGCATCACCACCGAACAAGACGGTCATGCCATCCGGCGTCGTTGCATCGAGAGAATATAGCGTCGTCGAAACGGAGACATTGCCGCTCGAGTCGCGGATGAAGCCGGAAACGACCGTCACGTCGACAGGCTGGGTTACCGTGTCATTGCCTGTCGCGACCCAGTTCTGGCCGCTGAAGCTTGCGGATTCGGAGATCGAGCGAAGCTGCTCTTGCAGCTGGTCGATTTCTTCCTGGATCTTGGTCTTGTCGACGCCTTCTTCGGTGGCGGCAACAACCTTGGCCTTGATTTCCTTCATCACCTCGATGGAGCTTTCCATCGCGGCGTAGGCGGTGTCGATTTTCGCGGCGCCGAGGCCGAGAGCGTCCTGGACGGCGGAGAGCGCCATATTGTCGGAGCGCATGGTGGTTGCGATCGACCAATAGGCGGCGTTGTCGGAGGCATCGCCGACACGCAGACCGGAGGATACACGCGCCTGGGTGTCCTGCATCTTCGAGTCGATCGAGCGGAGTGTCTGAAGTGCAGCCATCGCTGCGTTGTTTGTCAAAATGCTGGTCACGGTCGTGTCCCTTAATGGCTAGATCTGGGGACATCCCGGTCTTTCCGGGAACGATGACGCGGCGTAATGCCCTTAACCATTTCTTCGTCTTGGTTAACTCATCGTTACATGACCTCATGTAACCGGCTTATGGTTAACGCATGGTTAATCGAAACTGTAAAAATCCTTAATACGAAAAAAAGCCGCCCCGGAGGGCGGCTTCGATATTGGAGCTCTTCAGTCTTAACGGAAGAGCGAGAGAATGACTTCCGAAGAAGAGTTGGCGATCGAGAGCGACTGGACGGCCAGCTGCTGCTGGGTCTGCAGTGCCTTGAGGCGGGTCGATTCTTCGTTCATGTCGGCGTCAACGAGACGGCCAACGCCAGAGTCAAGCGAGTCGGACAGCTTGTTGACGAAGTCTTCCTGCAGGTCGATGCGCATCGAGATCGAACCAAGGTCAGCGCCGGCGCTTGTCATGAAGGCCAGGGCTGCATCAACGAGCGTCAGGGCTTCTGCCATGGCGGCGCCGTCAAAGCCGGTGATGTTGAGGCTGTAGACGGACATGCCACCTACGGCCGTCGCGGCGGCGTCAACCCCAACAGCGGTTGAGTCGAAGTCAGTGGTCGTGAAATCGGCTGCATTCGTACCGAGGATGCCACTGGTTGTATCAACTGCACCGGTCGCGTCCCCACCGAACAGAAGGGTCATGCCACCAGCCGTTTCGGCATCGAGCGTGTAGGACGTGGTCTTTACGGCAACGTTGTTGGAGGCATCACGGACGAAGCCGGATACAACGGTCACCTGGGCGGCGGTCGTCGAAGTGTCAGTGCCACCAGCGATCCAGTTTTCACCGGAGAAGGAGGCCGAGTCGGCGATAGACTTCAGCTGGCCCTGCAGCTGCGTGATCTCTTCCTGAACCTTGGCCTTGTCGACGCCCTCTTCGGTGGCGGTGACCAGCTTGGCCTTGATTTCTTTCACGACGTCAATGGCGGACTCCATACCGGCATAAGCGGTATCGATCTTCGAGGCGCCTAGGCCCAGAGCGTCCGAGATGGCGGAGAGCGCCATGTTGTCAGACTTCATAGTGGTAGCGATCGACCAATAGGCAGCGTTGTCGGAGGCTTCGCCGACGCGCATGCCGGAGGAAACGCGTGCCTGGGTGTCTTCCATGCTGCTACCGATCGTGCGCAGCGTCTGGAGTGCCGACATGGCGGCGACATTGGTAAGAATGCTCGTCATAGTTGTATTGCCCCTTGAATGGCTGACTAAGAAGGGACATTCCGGTCTCTCCGGTAACGGCGCACAGCATCATGCCTGCTAACTGGCTGATTTTTAAAAGTTAGCTCGCCGCTTCGATAGGCCTAGATAAAACTATCAAGGTTAATGAAGGCCTAAACGAAAACGGGAAATCGAATTTTTCTGAAAATTTCTGCAACCTTCACGCGTGCGCGCGCGTAGCAAATTATGTTTAACAAAACGGAAAGGCCGCATTCGTTTCCGAATGCGGCCTTTGCCTTGCCTCGTGTCCAGGTCAGCCCCCGGATGTTGAAGCTCTCCCTTCGCACGCCTCTGGTCAGCCACCAAGGCATATCGGCGTCGGGACAGTCTAGCCGGCCCTTACGGGCCGGCCTTGTCTTTCGATTAACGGAAGAGCGACAGGATGTTCTGCGAGTCGCTGTTGGCGATCGAGAGCGCCTGGATTGCCAGCTGCTGCTGGGTCTGCAGCGCCTTGAGCCGGGTCGACTCTTCGTTCATGTCGGCGTCTACGAGACGGCCAACGCCCGTTTCGATGGCGTCAGACAGCTTTTCGGAGAATTCGGTCTGCATATCGATACGCGAAGAGATGGAGCCCAGCACTGCACCAGCGCTGACCATCGAGGTCAAAGCTGTCTCGACATCCGTCAGAAGCTCGTCGATTTCCGTGCCGGTCGTCGTATCCGAGATCGCAAAGCCAACGACGCTTTCGCCGCTCGCCGTGCCACCGGCGCCGAGGATGCCAGTAGTGTCGTCGATTACGCCAGTGGCGTCCGCGGTGAACAGAAGGTTCGTCGTTGCGTCCAGAGTGACAGTAGTCGACTTGACCGATACCGTGTTGTCAGCGGCACGGACGAAACCGGTTACGACCGTCACATCGCCAGCAGTGGCCGCAAGCCAATTCTGACCGTTGAACGATGCCGACTCGGCGATCGAGGTCAGCTGCTCCTGCAGCTGCGTGATTTCTTCCTGGATCTTGCCCTTGTCGACGCCTTCTTCCTTGGCGGCGACGAGCTTGCTCTTGATCTCCTTAACAACGTCGATCGCTGTCTCCATACCGGCATATGCGGTATCGACCTTCGCAGCGCCGACACCGAGAGCGTCGGTCACGGCAGACAATGCCATGTTGTCGGACTTCATGGTCGTCGAGATCGACCAATAGGCAGCGTTGTCAGAAGCCTTGGAAACCTTCATGCCGGTCGAGATGGCGTTCTGCGTCGATTCCATGCTGGACGAGATCGAGCGCAGGGTAGAAAGCGCGGACATCGCGCTGGAGTTGGTCAGAATGCTGGCCATGTCAATTTGTCCCTTAAACGAGATACAAGAGGGGACATACCGGACTTACAAAAACTTACCGGTCACGGACGTTCGGCATCATGCCTTTGGTATTTTTCGTTGCTACCAGACCCGTCGTGCGAGCTCCAAACTCGCAGCCAATCCTTGCCAACTTCTTTACATTTTGAGGTAGCCCAAGGGGCCCTCAGGACGTGGTAAATCGTCCGTAAGAGAGCGTGGTGAAGCAATCGTAAGCGCTTATAGTTAACTCAAACGAAGGACCGGACCAGGCTGCCGACAAGCAGGTTCCAACCGTCGATCAGGACGAAGAACAGGATCTTGAACGGCAGTGAGATCGAGGTGGGCGGGAGCATCATCATACCCATGGCCATGGTGATGGTCGCGACCACCATATCGATGACCAGGAACGGCAGGATGATGAGGAAGCCGATCTCGAAACCGCGGCGGATTTCCGACAGCATGAAGGCCGGGATGAGCACCCGGTAGTCTACCTTGCCGTCGACGATGGTTGCCTGGCCGCGCTCGTTGGCGATGTCGACGAAGAGCGCGAGATCCTTGTCACGCGTGTTCGCCGTCATGAAGGTCCGGAAGGGCTCTGCGATGAGGGCGACGGCCTCACCTTCCGTGATCTGATTGCTGAGCAGCGGCTGCACCCCTTCGCGCCACGACCGGTCCATGGTGGGCGCCATGACATAGAATGTCATGAACAAGGCCATGCTGGTCAGGATCATGTTTGAAGGGGTGGTCGAAAGCCCCATGCCGGAGCGAAGGATCGAAAAGGCGATCAGGAAACGCGGGAAGCTCGTGACCATGATCAGGATGCCCGGCGCCACCGACAGCACCGTGAGCAGACCGAAGGTACGAATGATCCACGCCGCCACCGATCCATCGATCGGGGTGTTGAAGATATCCGTCGGGAACTGCTGGGCCACAGCCAGTTCCGGCGCCATCATCATGACGGCGACGAAGATGAGAAACCGAATCATTCGATCACGAGCGTTCTGAACATCACCTTGGATACGCGGCCTTCCGAGCGCAGGTCAACTCGCTCCTGAAGGTCATCCTTGAGATATTGAAAGCCCCGTGGGCCCTCGACCTGTTGCAGTGATACCGTGCGCAGATAGGCCATGATGTCCTGGTGGACATCCTCGGCAATCTTGACGTCCGGAGGGCCGTTGAACATCAACGCGACCTCGAGCCGGATCCAGTTCTCCGAGGGGTAGGCAAGGTTGGTGGTGATCGGCTCAAGTGCGACCACGCCATTGGCTTCCGTCGAGATCGGAGGGAGCCCCTCCTCTTCCTTCTTGGCCTCGCCCTCCCCGCCAGCCGCAGCCGCTTCGGCTGCCTTGGCTGCATCTTCGGCCTGCTTCACCTGCGGGGCGAGCATATTGCCGATGACCCAGCCGCCACCGCCGCCGACAGCCGTCAGCACGACGAGGGGGATGACGAGCGCCATCATGCCCGACTTCTTCTTGCCTTCGCCTTCCTGAGGTTCTTCCATGTGACTGTCCTCGGATCCGGTCAGAAGGGCGAGTAGATGTCGACGACCTGCTGGCCGATCGGCGGCTGCTGGACCTCGGTCAGACGGCCACGGCCACCGTAGGAGATGCGCGCTTCGGCGATCCGGTCGTAGGAGATCTCGTTGTCTGCATTCACATCCTGCGGACGAACGATACCGGCGACGTTGAGGATGCGCAGTTCGTGGTTGACGCGCACTTCCTGGGAACCGCTGATCAAGAGGTTGCCATTCTCGAGCACGCCGGTGACGACGGCTGCGACGAGGAGGTTCAGGCGTTCCGAGCGCTCGGTCGAGCCCTTGCCGGACGAACTGGTGGTGGAATCGGTCGAGAGATCCCCCGACGTCCCGGTATCCGTGGAGAAGCCAAGGAAGTTCGAGATCTCCGCACCCCAGGACAGGCCGGTATTGTTGTCACGGCTCCGGTCCGTTTCGTTGTTGAACGAGGCGCGGTCGTTGATCTCGATGTTAACAGTCAGGATGTCGCCGATGTTGAGAGCACGGGCGTCCTTGAACAGAGCCGACTGGCTGTCACTCCACAGCGAATAGCCGCTGGCCGTCTGCGCCTGCTGCTTCGGATACATGGCCATCTGCGGCGTCTGGCTATAGCGCAGTCCGGACCCGATCGGGCTCATGGAAGGCGCGTTGCCGATTTCCTTGATGGTCTGGCTCTGGCAGCCAGCGAGGAGGAGAACGGCCAGCAGAGCCGGGAAACGCTTCATCATGATGGGTCCTTCGATGTATTGGGGTCGCCGGCGCTCGACATGATCGAGGCGACTTCCGCTGCCTTGTCCGGGCTCATCTCGGTGAGGATGAGGCTCGACTGGCGGGGCGGCAGCTTCATGATGATGGCCGCGGCGAGGATGACATTGGTCTCCTCGAGCTGGGGTGCTGCCGCATCCGGCGCCATCTTCTTGTAGATCTCCACGAGCTGGCCTTCGGCCTGCTTCATGAATTCGTTGCGACGCGTGAGCCAGTCCTCATACTCGGCGCGGCGCTGCTCCAGGATTGCGATGCGGCTGTCGACATCGGCCTGGAGCTTTTCCAGCTCCTGCTTCTGCAAGAGGTAACGCTGATCGCGTGCCGCATCGGCGATGCCGGTGCAGAACTGGCGGATTTCGGCTTCCGTCGCACTTTCCGGCGGCTGCTGCTGGCCAAGGGCGGTCTGCGCGAAGGCCGGAAGGGTGACAATCGCGAGAACTGCCACAGCGTTGCGCAATACCACGCGAGAGAAATGAAGCTGGTTCGGCTTGATCATTGCAGGACGAGCTCCGCTTGCAGGGCGCCGGCCGACTTGATCCCCTGAAGGATCGCGATGACGCCGTCCGGCTTGACGCCGATGCTGTTGAGGCCGCTCACGAGGGTTCTGAGATCAGGGCCATCGACGATGGCGATCTGGTCACCTTCCTGGCGGATGGAGATGTCGGTCTGCGGCTGGACTGCCGTTTCCCCTCGGGAGAACGGGCCCGGCTGAATGACCTGCGGTGTTTCCTGGACCTGCACGGTCAAGGTGCCGTAGCTCACGGCAACGCGCGAGACGCGGACGTCTGCGCCGATAACGATGGTGCCCGTGCGCTCGTTGATGACAACGCGGGCCGGCGAATCGGTCGCCACGACGAGATTTTCGATGTCGGCCATCAGTCTTGCGAGGTCGGCGGTCCGGGGCTTCTGGACCACGATCTCCAGACTGTCGCGCGCTTCGGCGATCGGTGCGCCGTAATTGGCGGCGGCATAGGCGTTGATGGTGTCGGCCACGCGCAAGGAGGTGGTGAAGTCCGGATTGCGGAGCTGCAGCACGAGATTGACGCTGTCCTTGAACTTGGACGGCAGCTCGCGCTCGATGATCGCGCCCGTCGGCACGCGGCCGGAGGTCGTGATGCCCTGCTGGACGGCTGCAGCATCACCCTGTGCATTGACGCCCGAAACGACCACTGAGCCTTGAGCCACAGCATAGATCTGGCCGTCAGCACCGGTGAGCGAAGTCATGACCAGTGTTCCGCCGCGCAGCGAGGTCGAGTCACCCAGCGAGCTCACGGTCACGTCGATGCGGCTGCCGGGGCTCGCGAACGGCGGCAGATTGGCCGTGACCATGACGGCCGCCACGTTTTTCGCGTTTGACTGCCCGCCCTGGGTGGAAATGCCGAGGTTCTGCAGCATGGCGCGCATGGACTGGTCGGTGAAGGGCGAGGAGCGCAGGCTGTCGCCGGTTCCCTGCAGACCCACCACGAGACCATAGCCGATCAGCTGGTTATCACGGCCAGACTGAAGCGAGGCGATGTCCTTGATGCGCGAATTGGCGCCGAGTGCCGGCTCAAGAGGAGCCAGAACCAGCGCCATTGCACAGAATGCGATCCGTATGGGTGCAATCAGTCTCATTTTGCCATCACCTGTACGGTACCATCGGCCATGACCGTGCCGGAGACGATCGAGCCGGAATCGATGTTGCGGACCTTGACGACCTCGCCGACGGAGGCGTCGGTCAAAGGCGTGCCGCTTGCGCTGATCAACATGTTGCCGATGGCGAAGGTCAAACGAACGCTGCTGCCGCGCTTCACCGCAAAGGCTTCTCGCAGCCCATGCACCGGAATAGTTCGACCGGGGAGCAGCGTGCGCTTGGCGACCATGCCGACCACTTCTTCCCGCACACGAGCGTAGCCGCCCGCGAGGTTGGGATTGGTGACGGCGACGACGTCGATCTGCTCGGCGGAAATGGTTTCGCCCGGATAGATCACCTGTTTGGGGATCACGGCCGTGTTTTGTGCCAGCGCAGTGCCGGCGGCGAAGCCAAACGCTGCGGCGGCGATTGCCGCCGCCCGCAGGGCATGTCCGAATATCCGGCGAAACCTCATGTTTGCCTCCAGTTGTCTTACTTGAGGTTCTTGCTGACGATCTGAGCCATCTCGTCGGCAGTGGTGATGACCTTGGAATTCATCTCGTAGGCTCGCTGTGCGGAGATCATGTCAGTGATCTCCTTCACCGAGTCGACGTTCGATGCTTCCAGATAGGACTGCTTGATGTAGCCAAAGCCCGGATCTTCCGGCGCGCCGACGATGGCGGCACCCGAAGCGGCAGTCTCGGCAAACAGGTTGTCACCGAGCGGCTTCAAGCCCGCCTCGTTGACGAAGTTGGCGATCGTCAGCTGTCCGAGGTCGGTGTAGTCGGCATCGTTGCCAATACGCGCCTGAACCTGGCCGGTGCGGCTGATGACAACTTCGCTGGCGTCCTGCGGAATGGTGATCTGCGGCGTGACAAGGTAGCCGTCGATCGTCACGAGCTGGCCTTCGGCATTCATGTTGAATGCACCGGAACGGCTATAGAGCGTGGTGCCATCCGGGCTCTCGATCTGGAACCAGCCGCGACCGATCAGCGAGAGGTCGAGTTCGTTGCCCGTCTGGGTCAGCTGACCCTGGGTATGGATATTGCGGACGGCCGCCGTCTGCACGCCGAGACCGATATTGGCGCCTTCCGGCACGATGGCCTGGTTGGCACGGTTCGGCACGCCCTGGGCGCGCTCCGTCTGATAGAGAAGGTCGGAAAATTCAGCACGCGCCCGCTTAAAGCCGGTCGTGTTGATGTTGGCGATGTTGTTCGCGATGACCTCAAGATTGGTCTGCTGGGCGTCCATACCCGTGGCTGCGATGGCGAGCGCTCTCATAGTTTGGTACCCCTGTCAGATCTGCATCTTGGTGATTTCGAGATAGGCGTTGACGATCTTGTCGCGGAACGCGATCGCCGTCTGGAGCGACTGCTCGGCCTGCATAACGGCATCGACCACCTCACGGGTGTTCGCCTTGCCCATCAAACCGTCGAAGGAGGTCTGTTCGGCCTGCTTCAGATTGTCGGATGCTTGCATCGCCATGCTGTTGAGCGCCGAGAGAAAGGTTTCTCCGGTCGCCGTACCAGGCGTTGTGCCCTCGGCGGTGAGGCCCTTGGTCGAGAAGGAGCTTGAAAGCGAGTCCAGGCCGTTGATGCCTGAAAGAGCGCTGGTCTTGGTCACGGATTCAATCATTGCGAGGCCTTCAGGAGCGCTATGGTCTGGGAAATCATCTCGCGTGTCTGCTTGATGGTCTGCAGATTCGCTTCGTAGCTGCGGTTGGATTCGCGCATGTCCGCCATTTCGATCAGGACATTGACGTTTGGCATCTTGACGATGCCCCGCTCATCCGCGGCCGGGTTGCCCGGGTCGTATTCCTCGATGAAATCGGCCAGATCGACGCCGAGCTTCTTGACCTCGACGGTCTCTGCACCGGTGATGCGATCGAGTTCGGCACCAAAGCTCACCGTCTTGCGGCGGTAGGGGTCGGCGCCGGGCGTGTCACCAGTGGTACGAGCGTTGGCGATGTTTTCGGAAACGATGCGAAGGCGGGTCGACTGGGCTTCAAGCCCGCTTCCGGCAACCTTCAGCGTTGCGAGCAATGGATCGGTCATCAGCGTTTCACCGTCATTAGCATCATGCGATGGAAGGAAGACATCAGCGAGGTATTGAGCTCGTGATTGCGCTTGATCTCACCGGTCTTGCGCAACTCGTCCGACAAGGCGACGGTGTTGCCGGATTCCTGGATGCCGATCTCCTTGTTGAGATCTTCTTCTTCGACAGCGATGTTACGGTCACTGTAATCGGCAGCGGCCATATGACCCGGCTGCGTGACGGCCATGCCCTGCACCATGCCGGTCTTGTCCAGAACCGCGCTGAAGGGCGTGATATCCTTGGCCATGAATTTCGGCGTGTTGACGTTGGCGATATTGGTCGCAACAACCTGCTGGCGCACCGAGAGCCACTCGGCCTGTCGGGAGGCAAGCTCGAACAACTGGATGGGATTCATTCACATCACTCCGTCTATTATTGATCGGAGCCTAGGCCAGTAATCTTGCGTGGGACTTGCCCGCCCCACACTTCTTCAATTGTTTTGGACAACCTCACCCGTAGAGGTGACGATGACCCACTTGCCCTCACGCTGTTCAAGCGTCGCAACGCGGCTGTTGTCGGGCAGGATGGAGCCGATGCGGACCAGATACATGCCGGCCTTGTCCTCGATCAGCGCACGACCGTTGGCGACATGCAGCAGGCGGAAGCCGGACTTGCCCGGGAAGGGCTGCGCGGCCGCGGTGTCCAGCCCCTCGGGTCTTTCCAGACCGAGGGTCGGAACGGTCGCGGTGACGATCTGATCAACCTCGGGGTCGCCTTCACCATCGCCGCCCTCGTCGTCACGATCGACCAGCGCAAGCGGCGAAACGCTGAACACGTCTCGGCCCGGGCCCTCCGGCAGATCGCGGGTGCGTTCCCAGTCGGCAACCTGGATGCCGAACTTCTCTTCGTTGAAGAAGACGTACCAGGGAAAGAAGGCCGCGCCGCAGGCGAGCGCGATGCCGGTCATGGCCAGCACGCGGTCGATTGTCGGGATCCGGCGACGGGTGAAGACCGGGCGCAGCGGAGCCACGGGCTCGTCAGCATCGAAATCGGTCATGGTCAGCCCCTTTGTCTCATACCCTGCCCGCCGGCGGCCGCCTTCAAGGCATTGGCCAGATCGGCATAGGCATCGAGCGCCGGCTTTTCGCCGGGCGTCTGCTTCAGAATGTCGTAGATGACCGGCACCTGCTTGATCGCCATGTCGAGATCGGGGTCGGAACCGTTTCGGTAACCGCCGATCAGGCGCAGATCGCGGGTTTCCTCGAAGCGGTGGATCAGCGCCTTGAGGCGCGACACCAGCTTTTCCTGCTCGGAGGTCCAGGCCTTGCGGGCGAGACGCGAAATCGAGGTCAGCGGATTGATCGGCGGGTAGCGCCCTTCGTCGGCGAGCGCACGGTCGAGCACGATGTGGCCATCGAGAATACCGCGCGTGGAATCGGCGATCGGGTCGTTGTGGTTGTCGCCATCGACAAGGATCGAGATGATCGCGGTGATGGTGCCTGCACCTTCGGCTCCCGGGCCGGCGCGCTCGAGCAGGCGGGGCAGCTCGGTGAAGACGGAAGCGGGATAGCCACGGGCGATCGGCGGCTCGCCGGCTGCGGTCGCGACTTCGCGGATCGCATGGGCGAAGCGGGTGACGCTATCGACGATGAAGAGAACGTTCTGGCCCTTGTCGCGGAAATGCTCGGCAATGGTGATCGCCGTCAGCGGCGCCATCTTGCGCAGCATCGGGCTCTCATCGCTGGTGGCAACCACGGCAATGGACTTCGCCATGTTGTCGCCGAGCGTGTCCTCGATGAATTCCCGCACTTCGCGGCCGCGTTCGCCGACCAGGGCGATGACGACCTTGTCGAAGGCATCGGCGCGGGCAAGCATCGACAGCAACGTGGACTTGCCAACGCCGGAGCCGGCGAAGATGCCGAGACGCTGGCCAAGGCAGAGCGGCGAGAAGATATCGATGGCGCGGACGCCTGTCTTGAAGCCCGTTTCGACGCGGCTGCGGGTCATGGACGGTGGTGCCGTCGTCGAAATCGGCCGCCGCTCCGGTCCGGGCGCCAGCGCCGGTCCGTTGTCGATCGGGTCACCCAATGCGTTGATCGTGCGGCCACACCAGCTGTCGTCAGGGGCAACACGGAAGGCGCCCTTGCGGATCACCACATCGTGGATGCCGATCGGTTCGCCCGGTTCGATGGGGCAGACATAGCAAACGTCAGGCTCGACGCGGACGACTTCGCCCAGATGCACGCCAGTGGCCGAGCGATGGGCGACGAATTCGCCGAGGCGCACATGCCGCGACAGACCGGTCACCGTGTAGTGGCCGGCAGCGATGGTGCGGACATGCCCGCCCTGGGTCACGGAATTAGCCGGGCGCGAATAACGCTGCGCCAATGCCGCCAGTTGTCCGAGCTTGGGGGAAAGCGGAAATTCGTCTGGTGTCGGCGCGCTCATGTCCATCCGATCTCAGGCTCAGTTGCCGCCGCCGAGGACCTTGATCGCCTCGCTCGTGGTGCTCTCGCTGGTGCTGATCAGGGCACTGATCGCCTCGAAGGCGCGGTTCACCTGAATAAGCTGCGTCATCTCGCTGATGCCGTTGACGTTGGAGTTCTCGACATATCCCTGCATGATCGAGATTTCCGGGTTGTCGACAACCGGCTGCGGGTCGTCGACCGTGGTCACGCCGCTGTTTTCGAAGCGGAGAAAGCCGTTGCGGACGTCGGCCGTGAAGACACCCAAAGTGGCCACCACACGACCGTCCTGCATGATCTGACCGCTGGCACCGACTTCCGGCGGGCCGCCGGCGCGGTTGAGCTGGATCGGCGCGCCGCCGGCGTCCAGGACGGGATAGCCGCGGGTAGAGACGAGTTCTCCGGTATCGGTCATCGTGAAACGGCCGTCCCGCGTCAGAACCTGACCGACCGGCGTATCGATCGCGAACCAGGCGTCTCCCTTGATTGCGAAGTCGAGGACGTTCCCGGTTTCCATCAACTCTCCGCTCTTCGTGGAGAGATAGTCGTTGCCCTGGCTGACGAAGGCGATCTTGGCATTCATTTCATTGCCAGTGCGGCTCAGCATCTCGTCGAACTTCACATCCGTCGAGCGAAAACCGACCGTGTTCACATTGGCCATGTTGTCGGCGATCGTGGTGAGACGGCGCTCGAGGGCCATCTGCGACGACAGGGACACGTAGATACCGGATTGCACTGTTTTGCCTCCGCAGGTGAAGAATATCAGTAAATCATTATTTAACGCAGGATAGCCTACGCTCCATTCCACTCTTCTTGCGGCAAAAGGCTTGCGCGAAACTGTCGAGGGAACGCCCGGAAATCCGGGGGGAAGCGCAGCCCAAAATTGGCTCCGTGATTCAGCCTCACGCAAGGCAGGGGCTCTATCGCTTACGGTGAATAGTAACGTTCGGGTGCGGGCAAAATGAACTTAATCGTCGGTTTCATCATCACACTGGGCTGCGTTCTCGGCGGCTTCATGGCCATGGGCGGCCACCTAGACGTCCTCGTCCAGCCGTTCGAGCTCGTCATTATCGGCGGCGCCGGTGTCGGCGGCTTCATCATGGCCAATCCGATGAAGGTCATCAAAGACACCGGTAAGGCCATGGGCGAGGCCTTCAAGCAGACGGTTCCGAAAGAGCGCGATTATCTCGACGTGCTCGGCGTTCTGTACTCCCTGATGCGCGACCTCCGCACCAAGTCGCGCAACGAGATCGAAGCGCATATCGACAACCCGGAAGAGTCCTCGATCTTCACGGCAGCGCCGAACCTCCTGAAGAACAAAGAGCTCACCGCCTTCATCTGTGACTATGTCCGCCTGATCATCATCGGCAACGCCCGAAGCCATGAGATCGAAGCGCTGATGGATGAGGAAATCGAGACCATCCACTACGACAAGATGAAGCCCTATCACGCCATGACCGCCATGGGCGACAGCTTCCCGGCGATCGGTATCGTCGCGGCCGTTCTCGGGGTTATCAAGGCGATGAGCAAGATCAACGAATCCCCGGAAGTCCTGGGGGGCCTGATCGGCGCCGCGCTCGTCGGCACCATGCTCGGCATCTTCCTGTCCTACTGCCTTTGCAACCCGATCATCGCCCAGATCAAGATGGTTCGCACCAAGCAGCACCGCCTCTACATCATCGTGAAGCAGACATTGCTCGCCTACATGAACGGCTCTGTTCCGCAGGTGGCCCTGGAATACGGCCGCAAGACCATCTCTTCCTACGAGCGTCCGTCCATCGACGCCGTTGAGCAGGAAATGATGAACCCCGGTGGCGGCGGCGAGAGCAAGGCGGCCTGATCATGACGGAAGCACAGACTGACACAGCACCGCAGATGGACCGCGCCCTTCTCGCCAAGCTGACCGGCGGGCTGGGTGATTCCAAAACGCTGCAGAAGCTTTGCGCAGATTTCGGCCAGCTTTACGTCGAGTTCCTGCCCGACGTCTTCCACAGCGAGACGGGGCTGACGATGCAGGTCCATTATAACGGCCACGAAAGCGGCCTCATGACGGACCTGATCGCCGATCTCGGCGACAATGTCTCGCTGGCCGACGGACAGCTGCGCAACTGGTCGCCGAACTTCGTGCTCGCCTGCGGCAACAGTTTCGTCATCACCTTGATGGAGAACCTGCTCGGCGCGCTCCCCGAGACCATTCAGGAGCCGATCGAACGTCCGCTTTCCCAGATCGAGCTCGATCTGGCCGTGATGGTCTACGACAAGATCGCCAATGTCCTGCGTTCGGGCGTCAATGCTGCAGGGGGCTTCGAGCCGCTGCTCGAGAAGGCTCACAACGCTGAAGATCGGCCGAAGCTGGACGAGGATCACGTTGACGAATACGCCGTGACTGTCAAGCTCGGTATCACGCTCGGCACGGTGACCTCCGAATTCTACCTGGTCATTCCGCAGAAGGCGCTGCTGAAGACCGTTGTCACCATGCCGAAGTCGAAGGGCCAGGCCGGCAAGTCGAAGAAAGAGTGGCAGGAGCAGATCGCCGAACAGGTGCGTCGCTCCCAGGTCACCCTGGAAGCGCGGATCCGGCTCGATTCGCTGACGCTGGCCACCGTCTCCCGCCTGATCGCCGGCGATGTCATCCCGTTCCGCGACAAGGGCGACGTGATGGTCGATGTCAGCGCCAACGGTAAAAACCTCTACGTCTGCGAATTCGGCCGGGCGGGCGACCGCTACACCGTCCGCGTGAAAGACAATGTGAGCAGCGAAGATGAAATTCTAAAACATTTGATGAGCTAGCAATTTACCCGGGCTTGACCCACGGCAGCTTGAGGCAAGTTTCAAGAGGAATAATCAATCCATGGCAACGAAGAAGACACCACCGAAGGATGACGACGCGCTGGCGATGCCGGGCGCGAGCGACAGCGATTTCGACCAAGCGGTCGATGACCTTCGCGGCGTCCTGAAGGCAGACTCAGACGGCGGACTGGGCGATTTCGGTCCCGATCTCGGCCTCAAGGACGATCCGCTGGCAGCGTTCGAATCGGATTTCGGCGGCGGCGCTGCAGCGGCCCCGAGCGATGACTTCGGACTGGGCGATTTCGGCGGCTCCAGCGATCTCGGCGGCGGCAGCGACTTCGGCGGCTCCAGCGATTTCGGCGGGTCGAATGATTTTGGCGGTGGCGATTTTGGCGGCTCGACCGGCAGCCAGCAGGAGCCAGGCAGCGGTCTCAGCGCCAATCTCGACCTGATCATGGACATCCCGATCGAGGTCCAGATCGTGCTCGGATCCAGCCGCATGCAGGTTTCAGGGCTTATGAACCTCGAGGAAGGCGCCATCATCGCGCTGGACAAGAAGATCGGCGAGCCTGTCGAGATCATGGTGAATGGCCGCCGCATCGCGCGGGGCGAGATCACCGTTCTCGAAAACGACGATACGCGATTTGGTGTCAAACTGATTGAAGTGATGGCGACCAAGACATCCTGACCCATGATGGGCCAGAGAGGACAAGACCATGATGGACTTTGACGATTTTGGCGGCCCCTTAACCGGAAAACCCCTCTCCCAGGCCGATAAGGCAGCCGCAGTGCTGCTGGCCATGGGAAAGGGTGTCGCCGGCAAGCTGCTCAAGTATTTCACGCAGGCCGAGCTGCAGACGATTATCGCGTCTGCGCAGACCCTTCGCACGATCCCGCCGGATGAACTGACCGAACTCGTCAATGAATTCGAGGACCTCTTCACCGAGGGCGCCGGCCTGATGGACAATGCGAAGGCCATCGAGAGCATTCTCGAGGAAGGCCTGACGCCGGAAGAAGTCGACGGGCTGCTCGGTCGTCGCACGGCCTTCCAGGCGTTCGAAGCATCCATCTGGGATCGCCTTCAGGATGCCGATCCCGATTTCATCGCACGCTTCCTGATGCGCGAGCATCCCCAGACCGTTGCCTACATCCTCTCGATGCTGCCCTCCTCCTTCGGTGCAAAGGTTCTGCTCAAGCTGCCGGAGAGCCGGCGTGCTGACATCATGAACCGCACGGTCAACCTGAAGAACGTCAGCCCGAAGGCAGCCCAGATCATCGAAAACCGGGTCCATGACCTGATTGCGGAGATCGAAGCCGAGAAGAATTCGACCGGTTCGGCCAAGGTCGCGGAACTGATGAACGAACTGGAAAAGACCGAAGTCGATACGTTGCTCACCTCGCTCGAATCGATCAGCAAGGAATCGGTCAACAAGGTTCGCCCGAAGATCTTCCTCTTCGAGGACCTGCTCGTAATGCCGCAGCGCAGCCGCGTTCTGCTCCTCAACGACATCTCGGGCGAAATCCTCACGATGGCGTTGCGCGGTGCCAGCGCGGAAATCAAGGAATGTGTGCTGGCCTCCATCAGCCCGCGCTCACGCCGCATGATCGAATCGGACCTGCAGGCAGGAACTGCCGGCATCAATCCGCGCGAGATCGCCATCGCACGGCGCGCCGTCGCCCAGGAAGCCATCCGTCTTGCGAATGCAGGTCAGATCCAGCTCAAGGAAACCGAGGGCGATACGCAGGCGGCCTGATCGGTCACCTCTGTTGAAAACCACAAGCTTTCTGTCACCCGCCGATTGAACCCCAATCGGCGGGTGTTTACGTTCGGGTGGCCGGTATTTCTCCGGCGAGCCGTCGGCGCCCGGCACCGGTGACTGGATCAGCCAGGGCATCGATCCCGCCCGGTGCACGCCTCCTGGAGGGCAGCGGTCATGGCCGAAGATGACGACGAAGACAGCAAGACTGAAGACCCGACCGAGAAAAAGCTTCGGGACGCGCTCGAGAAGGGCAATGTGCCGACCTCGCGCGAGGCGCCGCTCTTTGCCACCGCGCTCGGTTTCTATCTCTATGCCGTCTTCTTCCTGCCCGATGCCATTGGCCGCCTCGGGCAGACCCTGAAGGACATCTTTGAGCGTCCCGACCAATGGTATCTCGGGACGGCCGTCGACGTGGTGTCGCTCTTTACCCACCTGGCTTGGGAAATCGGCGCGTTCCTGGCGCCGATGCTGATCATGCTGGTGCTGTTGGGGGTGAGCGCGAACGTCGCCCAGAACATGCCCTACTTCGTGCTCGAGCGAATCAGGCCGCAGATGAACCGGATTTCGCTGTTCGCCGGCTGGAAGCGGATCTTCAGCGCCCAGGGCATGGTGGAGTTCGGCAAGTCGATCTTCAAGATCGTCGTGCTCTCCGTGATCATGGTCTTTGCCCTGAAGAGCGACTATTTCGGCGTCATCGACACGATGTTCTCCGACCCGCAGGTCATTTTCGTCAAGTTCTCGGAAATCCTGAACAAGATGATGATCATCGTGGTGATGGCAACGGCGTTTCTTTCGACCGTCGACGTCTTCTGGACGCGCTATCACTGGTATGAACAGCTGCGCATGACCAAGCAGGAGGTCAAGGAAGAGTACAAGCAGGCGCAGGGTGACCCCATCGTCAAGGCGCGTCAGCGATCGATCGCACGTGACCGCGCCCGCAAACGCATGATCGCGAGCGTGCCCCGTGCGACGCTTGTTATCACCAACCCGACCCACTATGCCGTGGCACTGCGCTATGTCCGTGAGGAAGGCGATGCTCCGGTGGTCGTTGCCAAGGGGCAGGACCTGGTTGCACTCAAGATTCGCGAGATTGCCCGCGAGCACGACATTCCAATTTTTGAAGACCCGCCGCTCGCGCGCTCCATGTTTGCGCAAGTCTCGGTGGATAGCGTCATTCCGTCAATATTTTACAAGGCAGTCGCAGAACTCGTGCACCGGGTCTATGCGTCGAAGGCCCCCAAAAGACGGATACGCTAGGCCCGATGAAGAAATGCTCATATACCAACCAGCGTGAACGCATCGTGGCCGAGGCGATCAGCCCCGTCGCGAGCGAGTTGCGCCTTCTCGATGCTGCCGACCTTATTTCACTTCTGCGTTTTGAACTTTATGGCAATCTGTCGGACCTCGTCTCGTCGGCAGCAGAGCTCTATTTCCACCCGGGCACCGTGGTTTTCGGCGCAGGTGGGGATTATCGGCTGGAATGGGGCGGCCCACCGGAAATCGTGCTTGATCTCGAGATCAAGCCGCGCGGCATCACGATCTATTCCCAGCTGACGCTCACCAACGAGCAGGCGGGGCTCGACATCAAGCATATCGCGTTTCACGATTCGTCCGGCGATCCGGACACCAATACGCGCATGCTCGAAGACCGCCTCCAGGAGGCGCGCTTCGTCAAGGGACAGACGTCCCCCCTCTACGGATGAGGATTGATCAGGTGATGTAGCCGAGGCGGATCGCCTTGGCGATCGCCTGGATGCGGTTGACCGAATCAAGCTTGATCGTGGCAGAGCCGAGATAAGCGTTGACGGTATGGACCGAGAGGCCGAGGCGCTCGGCGATTTCTTCACTGATACGACCGTCGCCGGCCAATTGAAGGCAGGCGATCTCGCGTTCGCTTAAGGTCTCCGACGGCGCTGCACGCCGCTCGTCCAGCGACAGGATGTCCGTCATCACCTTGTAGCAACGGCTGTGCACGGCAAGGATCAGCTCGCCCGGAAGATCGGCCCCACCGATCGTCGGGAAGACAACATAGCCGTTTCCGACAGCGCCGAGGCGAACGGGGAATGCGACGCCGGAATAGGGCAGCAGGCGCTCCTGCAGCTGGACGGCAAACGGGGTGAAGTCCGAAGCATCAAGGAAGCTCGTCTTCTCCTCTGCGCTCCACAGCAGCGGCAGGGTCGATGTTTCGATATGTGCGAGCAGGATGTCACCATAGGCGGCCACAAAAGCGTCACGGCCGCTGCTGAGACCGCTGCTCCAGTTCTCGAATTCAGGGTCGAGGCGCCGCTTGTGCGGCAGGCTTGCGCCTCCGACACGAAATGCTGCGAAACCGCGCGCGTTCAACGACCGTTGCAGGGACACCAGTTTCGGGAAGATGTCCGAGCGGGATGTAACTGGGCGCTGGCCGGACCAAGTCGCATCTTCGAGGATGGCTCCGCCTGGTCTGGTATTGGTGGCCATTCCTGCTCCCTTAGACGAGATTGTTGCGGACCGCATAAGCGATCGCTTCCGAGCGTGTCTTCGTTGCTGTCTTACGCATGACGCTGGTGATGTAATTGTTGATCGTATTGCGCGAGATGCCAAGGATCGTCGCGATTTCGTCGCTCGTCTTGCCTTCTGCAATCCAGAACAGGCATTCCAGCTCGCGATCGGTCAGGTCGAAATCACGATCGCTCTTGTGGCCCTTGTTCGTGGAGAGGCTGAGCGCATAACCCGCGAGCAGGCCAACTTCCCGAAGCCTTTCGGGCGAGAGCACATAGTCCTGCGGGAACAGCAGCATCAGGGCCAGACGGGTGCGGCCGACATTCATCGTCACCGTGCAGTACTGACGGCTGATGCCGAGCGGCACATGCGCGTCGTCTGGCAGGATCGCGTATTTCGGCTGCAGCACCGAGAGGCATTTCTCCAGCTCGGTCGATTGGGAATAGGTGGTGGCCAGTTCGCTTTCGAGGCGCCGGACGAGGTCGAACGGCCAGTCGGCAGCGACCACGAAATCGAGACCTTCTTCCTGGACAAGGTCGTAACGCGCCAGAAGGTGATGCGAGGCGCCGACATAGTCACACAGAACCCGCAGGCACTGTCCCATATTGCCCGAAAGCGCCGGCGTTGCCAGCTTTCGGATCAAAACGTCCTTCGACGAAGAGCCTTTTTGCGGAGGCTCCATAGGAACAGCCGCACGGGCCCGCCCCTCTTGGCCCTCCGTAGTCAGCTCGGCATCCATTCAATGTGCCCCTTTGAACAGCCTTGCAGTATCGCAGTCTTCCCCGCGAAAGATCACGGCCGACTCAGACCGCTCCGTAATCTCAAGCTACCGAATCATGTTCACTGTAAAATATAAAGTGGCAAAGGTCACAGGTGTCTTCGGTAATCTTGGACGGCTGGAAGCATGCCCGTCTGTGGGCCATGTTGCAATCCCGCATGCCGATGGGATTACAACGCAAAACCGCGCCCAGGGGGCGCGGTTGGTACTCGTTTGTTCTTGATTGTCAGGCTGCGTTGTCCACAGCCCATTTGCGAAGGATCTTGGCGGCACGCTCTTCCGAGATTTCCACCATGCGCGACAGGCGCCGCTCGGGACCTTCCTTGACCCGGCGGTTGAAGCCGCCATTCGGATCGTCGTCCATGGTGAGAAGGTCGTCGGTCGAGTCGAAACCGAAGTCGGAACCGAAGCCATCCATGAGGCCACCGCTCGATCCACCGCCCAGCGCCGGAGAAAAGTCCGGAAGCTCGAGACCTGCGGCCTGCTCGCCGATACCACCGGCGAGTGCCGTGTCTGCGCCGCCGCCGCCTGCGGTGCGGATCATCGGACGGATGCCCATCCAGACGATCAGGAAAGCGACTGCAACGAAGGCGAGCGAGTTGATGATGCCACCGAGGTTGCGGCTCAGGATTTCCATGAAGCCGGGGCCGGTCGCGGATTCTTCCAGCAGCTGGTTTTCGAGGAAGTCCATGGCGGTCAGGGTGACCACGTCGCCGCGCTCGCCGTCGAGGCCGGCAGCCGAGCTGACGATCTTCTGCATCTCGGCAAGATAGGCGTCGATCTTGGCCTGGTCGACGGGCTCGCCGACCATCTTGGCGATGCGACCGCGGTTGACGACAACCGCAACCGACAGCTTCTCGACGGTGTAGCTATTCTTAACCGTCGCGACAGTCTTGCTGTTTATTTCGTAGTTGGTCTGCTCTTCCTTCTTGTCCTGCTCATCCGAGGACTGAGGACCGCCGCCACTTGCTTCGGGCGCCGCCTGGGGAATGTTCTGCTCGACGGTTGCGGCTGTATCGGACTGGCTCTGCAGCGACTTCTGCTGCTCCTTGGTCACGCGGACAGAACGTTCGACGCGCGATTCCGGATCGTAGATGGTTTCCTGGATCTGCTGGCTGTCGGTGTTGATCTGGGCCGTGACGCTGGAGCGGAAGTTGTCCATGCCGAGGAATGGTGCAAGCGCCTTGTCGATGTTCGTCTCGATCTCGCGCTGGACGGACTGGACAACGCCGAGCGAACGGGAGGCTTCGCCGCCCGTCTCGTCGCCGGCTGCCAGAAGCTGGCCGGTCGAATCGAGAATCGTGACGTCCTCGACATCGAGCCCTGGGACCGAAGAGGCCACCAACTGACGAATGGATGCAGCAGCCTTGCGGCCGGCATCCGAGGAGGCACGAATCATGACGGAAGCCGTCGGCTTCTGTTCGCCTCTTCGAAAGTTGCCGATATCCGGCATGACGATGTGAACGCGTGCTGCGGCAATGCCCGAGATCTGCTGGATGGTGCGTGCGACTTCACCTTCCAGAGCGCGAACCCGGGTTACTTCCTGCATGAACGAGGTCAGGCCGAGGGAGCCGACATTGTCGAAGAGTTCATAGCCGGCATTGGCGCTGTTGGGCAGGCCGCGTTCGGCGAGCAGAAGACGCGCCTTTCCGGTCATGCCGGCGCGCACACTGATGCTCTGGCCGTCCGCACCCGTTTCAAAATCAATGCCCGATTCAGCCAGCGCAATGCTGATCTGGTTCAGATCGACGGGTTCCAGACCGACGTAGAGGTTCTCGTAGGAGGGTTTGTTGACGTAGAGGGCGCCGGCAATGATGATCGCAAAGGAGACAACGGCCACACCAGCCATCGCCAAAATCTTCGCCTGACCCATCGCCGCGAAATTTTTTGGTATCTGAAGTAATTGATTTAACAGATTCATTCTGTCTCGCACCATCTACAAGAAGGTTCGGGCGTTTTTGCCCTTGGCGCGACAATAGAAATCGAAACTTGTGCGAACGTTTCGCGGGGCGGGAAAGCCGAATTCATTTCGGCTGATCGCAAACGCAGAATCTGCGGCCCGGCCGTCCTTTAGAGGACGGTTAGAAGAAGTCGAAGTCGCCAGCCGCCTTGACGAGCGGTTGGGAATGTCCATGACGAAGACCTGCCCCCAGGGCCTTCTGCATGTCGGCAAGTTTCACCAGGCTCAACGCCGTCGTCATGTCGATCATCCAATCGGACGGAATTGTCGCCGTGATGGTGTCGACGAATTCGGCCAAGCCCCGTGTCTTCTGAACAGCCAGGTCAATGCCCTGCAATACTTTCAGGCTTTCGGGATGCTGCAGCACCGTTGGACCACCAAGTTCAAGGAGGTGCGGCTCCACGCGCTCGATCAGATAAGCTACGTCGTGCAGCTCGCTGACGATGCGCATGAGGATCTCCGGAAGTTCTTCCTGAGTGTCCTGATTTCCCGCCAAGTGTTCGTTTTGCATCCGATGTCCAGTACTAGAAGAACTCGATTGAAGTTTCCACCGGCTTCGAAACAGGAACTGGACGCTGCTCCAGCGCCACCGTCTTCTGTGTTTCTGCGCCCGTGAGCGGATACTGTCTTGCCCGACCGCTGACCGGCCAGAATTCCAATTTGCGGCCGTGGTCTCCGCCCGTGGAGGACCCAACCACCTTGATGCCTTCGTCGCGCAGGAACTGCTGGGCGAAGGCGGCATTCTGTTCGCCGACGTTCGAGAAGGTCGCGATCGTCTTGGCGCCACCGAAGACCTTGGCCTCCAGGCGGTCCCTGCGGGCGCCCTGCTTCAGAAGACCGTTGATCAGGAGTTCCATCAGGTGAACCCCGTAGCGGGTGGCGTCACCGCCACCGGCTCCCGGCACGGCCGAACCCGGCAGCAGGAAGTGGTTCATGCCACCGACCCCTGCAATCGGATCCCGAATACAGGCAGCAACACACGAACCGAGGATCGTCGACAGGACCACATTCGGATCCTTGCTGACCTTCCACTCCCCTTGAATAATGTGGACGCGCTTTGCTGCACCGTCTTCAGTCATTTTAGGGCTCCAAATACGGCCTCGATGGCCGCCTTCATTTTTTCGATGGTGAAGGGTTTGGCCAGGACGTTGTTGGCGCCCAGCTGTGCGGCCTTCTGGACCAGCGCGCGGTCGCCCTGCGCGGTCAGAATGATGAAGGCCGCCTTCTTCGTATTCGGGTTGGTGCGCACGGCCTGCAGAAGGCCCAGACCGTCCATCTTCGGCATGTTGAAGTCCGAGATGACCAGGTGATGGGGCTGCTGCTCCATGATCTTCATGCCCTGCTCGCCGTCGCCGGCGGCAGTGATCTGCTTGAAGCCGAGCTGGGTCAGCGCGTCGCTGAGCAGCAGGCGACTTGTGACCTGATCGTCGACGATCAGAACTTTGATTTTTTCAGCTAGGGACATTATTCGATACCTTCTTTTCGGGCAGCAGTGAGTTTGAGGATTTCCTCGCCAATGGAGGTGAGAGGTAGTTGATGCTCGACAGCGCCCAGCTCATAGGCGACTCGAGGCATCCCATAGACCACACAGGTCTTTTCGTTCTGGCCAACGGTGCGAGCACCGGCATGACGCATCTTCAATAGGCCGGACGCACCATCGCGCCCCATGCCCGTCAGGATAACCCCGACGGCGTTCCGGCCGGCGAGTTCTGCGACGGAATCAAACAGGACATCCACCGATGGGCGATGTCCGTTGACCGGCGCGCGCTCGACGAGGCGGCAGCAGGGAGCCGAGGCATTCGACACCTGCAGATGCCGTTCCCCACCCGGAGCCAGATAGATCTTGCCGATCTCAAGCCTTGCACCATCCGTGGCCTCCTCCACCACAGGGGCACAGAGACGATTGAGACGTTCCGCAAAGCTCTTGGTGAAGGTCGGCGGCATGTGCTGCGTAATCACCGTCGGGGGGCAATTACGCGGGAACTTCTGCAACACGGCGATCAGTGCTTCCACGCCACCTGTCGATGAACCGATAGCGACGATCTTGCGGCCGACACGGAAGTCCGCAACCGGGGCTGCCGACACGGGTTGCACATGTGGTGCGGCATGGTGGCGGTGCTGAGAGCGGGCCGCAGCCTTTACCTTTTCGGCCAGTTCGCCGAAGGGACGGGCATCACCCGGCTGCGGCTTCGCCACGCAGTCGAAAGCACCGATTTCCAGGGCCGCAAGCGTCGCTTCGGCGCCGCGGTGGGTCATGGTGGAGACCATGATCACCGGCATCGGCCGGAGCTTCATGATCTTTTCCAGGAACTCCAGTCCGTTCATGTTCGGCATCTCGATGTCGAGTGTCACGACATCGGGATTGAGCTGCTTGATCGCCGCGCGGGCTTCCATGGCGTCGCCGGCCTGGCCGATGACGCTGACATCAGGATCCTGACTGAGCACGGCCGTGATCAAGCCGCGCATGGTCGGGCTATCGTCGACGACGAGAACGCGAGCAGGTGCGGCCATTATTTGCGCCCTCCGTTCTTGCCCAGGTAGCGATAGGTCGTGATGCCGATGTTGTCGAAATCGTTCTTCGAGTCGCCGGAGACACGCTCCGAATGGCCGATGTAGAGATGGCCGCCGACCGGGAGCAGTTCCCCAAAGCGGGTCCAGATCCGCATCTGTGTCGGCTCGTCGAAGTAGATCACGACGTTGCGGCAGAAGATGACGTCGAACTTGCCCTTGAATGGCCATTGGGCCATCAGGTTGAGCTCATTGTAGGTGATCAGGCGCTTCAGGCGGTCGTCGACCTGGAACTTGCGACGTCCGGCGATCTCGACTTCCTTGAACCACTGCTTGCGCATGGCCGGCGACACCGTCTCGAGCGCCTGCTCGTCATAGGCACCCTGTCGGGCGATGGCGAGGATCTTGGGGTCGATGTCTGTCGCGAGGATCTTGAAGTCATAGTCGAGGACGTTCGGGAAGGCCTGGAAGACCGTCAGCGCGATCGAATAGGGCTCCTGGCCGTCAGAACTTGCAGCCGACCAGATACGCACCCGGCCACCCGACTTCGCCCGCTGGATCAGACCCGGCAGAACCTCGTCGCGCAGATGCTCGAAGTGATGGTTCTCGCGGAAGAAGCGGGTGAAGTTGGTCGTCAGATGCGACAGCATTTCGCGGCGCTCGCCTGCCCCTTCCTGAGAGGCGACGAGCTGGCAGTAGGCGCGGAAGCCGGAGAGTCCGAGATTGCGGATGTGCTTGGAAAGGCGCGAGTAGACGAGCGAAGCCTTGCTGTCGTTCAGCGCGATCCCCGCATCCGAATAGATCATGGCAGCAATCTCGTTCAAATCCCGCCGGGTCAGCGGGTATTCGCCACTGGCCAGGACCTCGTCGTCCGATTGACGGGATGTACTCATTGCAAAGGTCATGCAGCCTCGCTTTCGGCGGCTTCGTTGAAAAGTGCACCAAGCTCGATCAAGCAGATCATCCGCTTGTCGATGGCGAGAATGCCTCGGGCATATTGTCGTTCGAGGTCGGAGGAGACCTCCGGCGTCGGCTGTATGTTGTCGTCGGTCACCGTCAGGATGTCCGAGACTGCTTCGACGAGCAGTCCCACGATCCTGGACTTGACCTGGGCCACAATGATCACGTGGCGGGCAGTCGGTTCGGCGGGCTTCATGCCCAGACGCAGTGACAGGTCCATGATCGGCAGGACAGCACCACGCAGATTGATGACGCCCAAGACATAGTGCGGGGAGTGCGGCAGCGGGGTCGCCGGGGTCCAACCCCGGATCTCACGCACCGCCATGACGTTCACGCAGAACTCCTGATCGCCGATACGGAAGGCGATG
This sequence comes from Allorhizobium sp. nf9_anc, assembly GCF_056323085.1. Classification (NCBI taxonomy): domain Bacteria; kingdom Pseudomonadati; phylum Pseudomonadota; class Alphaproteobacteria; order Hyphomicrobiales; family Rhizobiaceae; genus Allorhizobium; species Allorhizobium sp. nf9_anc. The sequence goes on from NZ_CM150481.1 coordinate 3,165,372, forward strand.
AGTTCACGGTTTCCCTGACCTAAGTTTTTGACCGCATACGACATACTATTACCCTGCGACGGCTAACGACATTTCCTGCTTGAGTGAATGACCACGCGAGGCGGCGACGACGGCATCCACGTCCAGGATGAGTGCCACTCGACCATCGCCGAGGATGGTTGCGGCTGCGATGCCCGGGACATGGGTGTAGTTGGCTTCGAGCGACTTGATGACGACCTGACGCTGGCCCTGGATCGCATCGACCATGAGGGCGCGCTGGCCACCGCCTTCGGATTCCACCAGGAGGGCGACGCCTTCCATGGGGTTTGCCTGAATGCCGCGGAAGTTCAGGATCCGGCCTACATCCACCAGCGGGCAGAAGGAGTTGCGGATCGAGATCAGGCGCTGGTTGGCACCGAAGGAGTGGATGTTCTGCGCTTCCGGCTGCAGCGTTTCGACGATCGCCGTGAGCGGGACGACCAGGGTCTGGCCGGCGACCGTGACCACCATGCCGTCGAGAACGGCGAGCGTCAGCGGAAGGCTCATGGTGAAGGTCGAACCGAGGCCCGGACGCGAGGTGATCGAGATACGACCGCCGAGTGCCTGGATCGAACGCTTGACCACGTCCATACCGACGCCACGGCCGGAAATGTCGGAGATCTTGTCGGCGGTCGAGAAGCCCGGTGCGAAGATCAGGTTGTCGATTTCTTCGTCGGTCAGATTGGCGTCGGCAGCGATGAGCTCGTTGTCGATGGCCTTCTGCCGAACGCGTTCGCGATTGATGCCGGCGCCGTCGTCGACGAGTTCAATGACGATACGGCCCGAGCGATGCTTTGCCGTCAGCTTGATCGTGCCTTCCGGCTCCTTGCCGGCGGCCGCACGCTTTTCGGGGCTTTCGATGCCGTGGTCGACGGCATTTCGGATCATGTGGGTCAGCGGCTCGGCAAGCTTGTCGATGACCGTCTTGTCGACTTCGGTGTTTTCACCTTCCGTGACCAGGCGGATCGACTTGCCGACCATGTCGGCGACTTCGCGAACGATACGCGACATGCGCTGGAAGACCGGCTTCACCGGCTGCGCGCGGATCGCCATGACCGAGTCCTGGATCTCGCGGGTGAGCTGCTGCAGCTCTTCGAGGCCCATGTTGACGGCGGACGTGCCGGTTGCGTCGTTTTCGATAACGCTCTGCGAAAGCATTGCCTGGTTGATGACGAGCTCGCCCACCAGGTTGATCAGGCGGTCGACGCGATCGAGATCAACGCGGATGGTCTGGCCGGCCGTGTTGTTGGCCTGGGCGGCGGCAGCGGCTGCTGCGGCTGCTGCGGCGGCGGCAGGCGATTCCTTCTTCTCAGTCTTGGCAGCACTTGCCGCCATCTTCATGACGTTGGAGGCCGTCTCGGCAGCTTCCACAGCTGCTGCTACGGTTTCTTCCGGAGCGTCGGCGCTGTCGTCGAGAGCCGACAGGTCGAACGGAACCGGTACCATCGGCAGTTCTTCAGTCGGGGCAGCGGCTTCCGGCTCGCGAAGCTTGACGTCGAGATCACAATCCCACTCGGCAAATTCGAAGACCTGGCGGATGCCTTCTTCGCCCTTTTCCGCCTTGATCTGGATGGTCCAGTGGAAATAGGCGGCTTCCGGATCGATGTCGTCGAGCGACGGCAGGTCGTCCATGTTGCAGTTGATGCTCATCTCGCCGAGGCGGGACAGATCACGCAGGAGGAGGGCTGCTTCATTGCCCTTCGAATAGAGGTCGCGGCGTGGCTTGAAGGTCACGTCGAATGTGGAGATTTCAGCTGCCGCTTCATCTTCGCCGCCGAAGCCGTCGAAGGTGAAGGGGATCGGCTGGAAGCCACTGTCATCGCTCGGCGCGGCAGCTGGGGCCGGTGCAGCGGCCTTCGGAGCCGGCTTGGCTGCAGCGACGGGCGCCGCAGAGGGAGCTGGCATCTCGCCGTTGGCGAGCGCTTCCAGTTCCTTGACCAGGCCGCTCGAACGGCTTTCGTCGACACTTCCGCCGTCGCGAGAGGCACTGACCAAGTCGGCCAGAACGTCGGCCGACTTCAGCATCACCTTCATGACTTCAGGGCCGGGTTCCAGCTTGTTGGAACGAACGCAATCAAGAGTCGTCTCGAAGACGTGTGCAAAGGCGACCAGGTCGTCGAGACCGAAGGCGCCAGCACCGCCCTTGATGGAGTGGACCGCGCGGAACACGGCGTTCACCGTTTCCGGATCCCGATCTCCATCATTCATTTTCAGAAGACCGGATTCCAGTTCGGCGAGCTGCTCCTCGCACTCCTGGAAAAAGATCTCTTTGATTTCGTTCATATCCATAGGAGAAAATCCCGGCTTAGGCGGTTACACGCTCGATGGCATCGATCAGTTTGGTCGGATCGAAGGGCTTCACGATCCAGCCTGTCGCGCCGGCCTGGCGAGCGCGGTTCTTCTTTTCGGCATCGCTTTCCGTGGTCAGAACCAGGATCGGGACAGCGCGGTACTTTTCGTTCCGGCGGACGCCCTCGATGAAGCCGAAGCCGTCAAGACGCGGCATGTTGATGTCGGTCACGATGACGTCGGGATTGCATTCCTCGAGCACTTCCAGGCCCTCGACGCCGTCTTCGGCCTGGATGGTCTCGAAGCCAGCATTGTTGAGGGTGACCAGAAGCATGTTTCGGATGGTTCTGGAGTCATCCACTGTGAGCACTTTTTTCTTCATTGCCGGATCTCCTTAGCGAGCAGATGGTCGATGTTCACGCCAATCAGTTGAAGGGTTTTCAGAAAAGCCTCAGAGGCCTTTCCGTACGAGAAGGGGTGCTTTTCGGCTTCCCAGGTCTTGGCCGCGGCCATCAGAACCTGCACGCACTGAGCACCGACACGTTCGACGCCGGACGCGTCGATCGTCAGAGGAGCACCGCGCATCGAGAGAATATTGGCCTTGAGATTGGAGGCCTCATTAAGGTCCAACACAGCGGCCAGCTTCAGGGCCTTCTGTTCGCCTTTCTTACTTGCCATCATTTCTTTCCTTGTGTCCCGAGGCTGCGGCAACCAGGCCCAAACGTGGGTCCCGGGAGAACCATTCCCCCGGACAGATTGCCGAAATTCCCGCCCTTAGCTTCCTTTTGTAGCGCATGGTGGTAAACAATCCCCTCACCCTCCAAGCCCCGCGATATGAACCGGAAAGCCGAAATCCGCCGTTTCGTCTTCCAGCATTTCTGATGTCCGATATGGCGCGCTCGCTGCTGTTGCAGACGCCTGCTCCCGATGGGTCGAGAGCTGGATGCGCGCAGTCTGCGGCTTCGGAGCACGCGTCTGGCGCTCGATGTGGAACTCGCGGATCGTTGCGCCGAGTTCCAGAATGACCTTGTGGAGATCATCGGTACCTTCGAAGGACTGCCGCGCCACGACGGCGTTGCTGCCGATCTCGGCGCCAAGGCCGGCAACGGTCCCGGCAATGCCTGCGAGCTCGGTCGCCTGACGGTCGGTGCGGGCTGCAATATCGGAAACCGTGCCGCTGATATCGCCCACCTGGAGAACGATGTCGGCGATGGCGCCTTGCGTTTTCGCCACCATATCGACACCGGCCTCAACCTGGTTCTTGGTGGTCGCAACCAGCGTCTTGATTTCGCGGGCAGCATCGGCGGAGCGCTGGGCAAGCGCCCGGACTTCCTGGGCAACGACCGCAAAGCCTCGGCCACTGTCGCCGGCACGGGCGGCCTCGATGCCGGCGTTGAGTGCCAGAAGATTGGTCTGGAAGGCAATTTCGTCGATCGCGCCGATGATGTGGCCGATCTGTTCGGCGGAGGCCTCGATGTCAGCCATGGCTGAGATTGCCTGGCCGACGACTGCGCCACTTGCTTCGACGGATGTGCGGGTTGCGGCAACGGTCGCTTCGGCGCGCTTCGTCTGGCCGGCACTGTCGCGGACGCTCGATGTCAGATCCTGGAGGGCGCGGCTGGTCTCGTCCAGAGCGCCGGACTGGTCTTGCGCGCGGTCCGCATAGGTACGAGCGGTCTCGACCATCTGGCCAGTCGCACCGCGGAGATGGGCGAGCTTTTCTTCCGAGGATAGGAAGGCGGTCTGGAGCTGTTCCAGCGCCTCGTTCATGCTTCCGGCGAGATCGGCATAGGCCTCTGGAACGTCTGAGGCTGCGCGCACCGTGAGGTCACCGGCAGCCAGGCCATCAACAACAGGGCGGAAGACAGCTTCGAATTCGGCGCGGTCGTGCTCACGCTGTGCTGCCAGATCCCGGTGATGCTTCAGACGTAGTTCGTTGAAGCGCAGCGATACGGCGATTTCGACATCGACCATGACGAGCCGGACGAGCGCGGCAACGAGGTCCGTGACCTCGCGCTGGCGGCGGCGGCTGGAGGGAAGGAGACCCCCACTATTCGCGTCACCGATGGCGGCTGTCAGCAGATGCTCAAGCACCACTGCATGGCCCGCGACATGCCAGCGCGGATCGAGACCCATGCGGCTTTCGCTGTCCGAAAGCACCTTGACCCGCTCGGCATAGAGAGCATCGAAACGGGCATCGGTGAGAACGTCCCAATGGGACGAAAGAAGATCGTGCAGCCGGTCGTACTGGCGCTCGCTGGAGAAGACACGCGCGGCATCCGGCGACGACTGAAGGCGCTGGAAAAGGTCGCGAAGCGCTGTCTTCAGAGGCTGGGAAAGGACATGGCGGTTCTGGCGCAGAAGCTCGCACTGGGCCTCATCGAGACCGGCAAAGCGCAGTCGGTCACGCAGGCTGCCCGCCTGTGATCCCGTCGCCCGCTCCGTGGACATCCCCTGACCCGTCATTCGTCCCGCACTATGGCCACCCAGAGGGGGCCTTCCATCGGTCCAATGATCGTGCAGTCAAAAATGCGGGTTCACTTGTGCTCGGGATCCGATCCCTATCGCCGTCCGCATCATGTCTGCAGGTTCATCGAACTGCTTCCATGTGAAATACAGACCGGACCAGAACCGGTACGACGGGATGGCGTCATGCCCGAAGGAAACTCATCAGCGAGTCCCACTCCGACGTGTCGCCCAATCTTTATGGTTAATTCCTTGCTTGAAGGTTAATGAAATCTCCACATCAAGCCGCAATCTCTAATATGAGAAAATAATGTTTTAATTTGTCCTGAGAGGCCTTCGGGCTTCGCGGAACAAAGCCGACGCTTGCCTCGTTGCGCCGAAAAGCGACAGGAGTGAAGCGTGAACGCGAGAGCTATCTGGAAAGGCCACCTTTCGATCGGCGATCTGGGATGCGCGGTGGCACTTTACTCCGCCGTCAACGGTGCAGAACGCGCCGCGTTCCACATCATCAACCGGGATACCGGACATCGTGTGCGGCGCGAATATGTGGACGGGGACAGCGGACGCCCGGTGGACAAGGATGACCTGGTCAAAGGTTACGACACGTCCGAAGGCCAGACCGTGATCCTCGAGCCCGACGAGATCCGCGATGCCGTACCGGAGAGCGACAAGCGGCTGGAGCTATCGGCCTTTCTCGCCTGCGACCAGATTGATACGCTTTACCTGGAGCGACCCTATTTCTTGGCGCCGGCCGATCGGCAATCGGTCGAGGCCTATGAATTGATCCGCAACACCATGGAAACGCAGAGCGTGGCGGCCATTGCCCGCACCGTGCTGTTCCGGCGTGTCCGCAGCGTGCTCATCCGGCCCCAGGGAAAAGGTCTGATCGCCACCACGTTGAACTATGATTACGAAGTGCGCGATCCGGCGGAGAGCTTCGAGGGCATTTCGAAGGTCAAGATCGAAAAGGAGATGCTCGAACTGGCGCAGCACATTATCGGCACCAAGATGGGCGAATTTGATCCGGGCCAATACGAGGACCGCTACGAGGCGGCTCTCACCGAGCTCGTCAAAGCCAAGATCGCCGGTCGCAAGCCGAAGAAATTGCCGAAGCGCAAGGCCGAGAACGTCACGAGCCTTCTCGACGCTCTGCGCAAGAGTGCGGGCGCAACGGAGGAGAAAACTCCGGCTAGACGCAAGGCGACGGTCGGGTCCGGTGCGAAGCAGAAGAAGGCCGGCTGACAATGTCGCTCTCCGAGTATCGCCGCAAGCGCGACTTCAAGGCCACGCCTGAACCCAAGGCTGCCAAGGCCAAGAACAAGGGCAACAGCTTCGTCATTCAGAAACATGCCGCACGGCGTCTGCACTACGACCTGCGGCTGGAGATGGACGGCGTTTTGAAAAGCTGGGCGGTAACGCGTGGCCCGAGCCTCGTGCCAGGTGAAAAGCGCCTCGCGGTGCATGTCGAGGACCATCCGCTCGCCTATGGTGACTTCGAAGGCGTGATCCCGCCGGGGCAATACGGATCGGGCGAGGTCATCGTCTGGGATCGCGGCACGTGGGAACCGCTCTTCGATGTGCGGAAGGGTTACAAGAAGGGCCATCTTGAGTTTTCGCTTGATGGCGAGAAGCTCGGGGGACACTGGCATCTCGTGCGCATGGCCGGAAAAGAGGGCGAGACGCGCGAGAACTGGCTGCTGATCAAAGGCGAAGACGAGCTGGCACGAACACCAGACGATCCCGATATCGTTGAAGAAATGCCGCTCTCGGTGAAGAGCGGGCGACCGATCGAGAGCCTGAAGGGTGACGGCAAGGCCGCCGTCTGGAACTCGCGCAAAACCTCCAGCAAGACAGCGAAAACGGCCGCTGCTCGGAGCGCGTCTTCGAAGGCGGAAGATCTGAAGATCAAGGGGGCGAAAGCGGGCAGCCTACCGGAGTTTCTTCCCCCTGCCCTTGCGACGCTCGTCAAGACGGTTCCCAAGGGAGACCGCTGGCTGCATGAAATCAAACTGGATGGGTATCGCATCGAGGCGCGGATCGACCATGGCAAGGTGCAATTGCTGACACGCACGGGGCTGGACTGGACTGACCGCTTCGGGAAACGGCTGGTCTCGGCGCTCAAGGCGCTGCCGATCCAGTCGGCGCTGATCGACGGGGAGATCCTCGTTGAAAGCGGCAATGGCAGCAGCGACTTCTCGCTTCTCCAGCAGGATCTGAGCGAAGGACGAGACGACCGCTTCACCTATTATGTCTTCGATCTCATGCATCTCGACGGGCAAGACCTGACAGGTGCGTCTCTCACCGATCGCAAGGCAGCGCTGGAGCCGCTGATCACGGAGGCCGGAGAGCCGTTGAAGTTTTCCAGCCATTTCGACGAAAGCGGCGAGCTGGTGCTGAAACACGCATGCCGCCTCAGCCTCGAAGGTGTGATCTCAAAGGTCGCATCCGCGCCCTATCGGTCTGGCCGAGGGCGAGACTGGGTGAAATCGAAATGCACGGCCCGCCAGGAGCTGGTGATCGGGGGGTATGTCCCCTCCTCCGTCTCGGACCGGACGATCGGATCCCTGATCATGGGCGTGAACGAGGCGGATGGCCTGCGCCATGTCGGGCGGGTGGGGACCGGCTACACGCAGAAGCTGGCGCGGCAAGTTTTCGACAGGCTTCAACCGCTCGTTCGAGAAAAGAGCCCGTTCAAGGACAAACTGACCGGCCTCGAGCGCAAGGATGCTGTCTTCGTCGAGCCGGAAGTGGTGGCGGAGATTGAATTCCGCGGCTGGACCGGGGACGCCCATCTGCGCCACGCCTCGTTTCGCGGGCTGAGAGAGGACAAGGCCGCAAGTGACGTCGTGCTGGAGGCACCCGCTCCGAGCACGCCGACCCAGAAGACCGGCAGTCGCAAAGGCGGCTCGGCAGAGACCAAGAAGGAACAGGCGGTCGCCGAGGCGGCCCGCCGGCGCATCACCCTCACACATCCTGCCAGGCTTTACTGGCCGGAGGCGGGTGTCACCAAGGAGGGGCTGGCCGATCACTACGCACTGGTCTGGCCGCGCATCGCGCCATTCATCGTCGATCGGCCGCTCGCGCTCCTGCGCTGCCCGGAGGGACATGAGAAGACCTGCTTCTTCCAGAAGCATGGCTGGCGCGGCATGCGTAAAGAGATCATCACCATCCGTGACCCAAAGGACGACGAGGCATTGGTTGCCATTCGCGATCTCGACGGGCTTTTGGCGCTGGTGCAGGGCGCAGCGCTCGAGATCCACCCCTGGGGATCACGCGGCGGAGACTTGGAGCGGCCAGACATGGTGAACATCGATCTCGATCCCGGTCCCGATGTGACCTGGGAACGCGTGATCGAGGCGGCTTTCGAGGTACGCCAGCGCTTCACCGATCTCGGGCTCAAAGGCTTCGTCAAGACATCCGGCGGCAAGGGCCTGCATGTCGTTGCCCCGCTCAAGCCGAAGGCCCAATGGCCGGAGGTCAAGGCGGCGATGAAGGCGCTGGCGGAGAGCATGAGTGCCGACAGCCCAGAGGACTATGTCTCGACGATCAGCAAGGCGAAGCGCAAGGGCAAGATCCTGATCGACTATCTTCGGAATGGTCGCGGGGCAACGGCTGTTGCACCCTATTCCACGCGCGCCAGGCCCGGCGCGCCGGTGTCGATGCCGCTCTCCTTCGACGAACTCAGCCCTCAGATCCTGCCGAACCACTTCACCGTCGCGAATGTGCCGGCGCGGCTTGCCGAAAGCGATGGGGACCCCTGGGAGGATTTCAGGAGCGCGGAAGTACCTTTACAAGAAAAGCCAAAGTTGAAGACGCGCCGCTGAACCTGCTACTTGCGCTGAGACGGCTTTTTCTCGGACGCGAGGCTGCGGCGCAGCGCCTCCATGATGTCGATCACATTGTCCTTGCGCTCGGGCTCGGCCCCCTTCTTGGGCTTGGTCCGCTTCGACTTCTTGGTGCGGTTTTCGATGATCTCGTGGAGACGTTCCTCGACCGGATCGCGCACCAGCTTCGGGTCCCAGTCGCGCTGGCGTGCCTCCACCAGCTTCTTCATCATGGTCTTGGCGCCGGTTGCTGGTGATGCGTCTTCGGACAGCTTGAAGAACGGGGCGGGATCGCGGACTTCATCGCCGTAGCGGAGTGTCCAGACCACCATGCCCTGATCCCGAGGAACGAGCAGCACGGCATGCTCGCGACGATAAAGAACGAGACGGGCAATGCCGCCTGTGTCGGTCTTCAGCATGGCTTCGCGAATGACGGCGAAGGCCTCCTCGCTCACCTTGTCGGCCGGTGCCAGATAGTGGGGGCTGTCGTACCAGATCCAGCCGATCGAATTGCGCGGGACGAACGTCTCGATGTCGATGGTGCGTGTGCTTTCGAGCGCGACATCCTCCAGCTCTTCGTCTTCGAACAGGACATAGTCGTCCTCTGCGCGCTCGTAGCCCTTGACCTGGTCCTCGTCGTCGACGGGCTTGCCGGTTTCGGAATCGACATAGCGGCTGACAACCCGGTTTCCGGTCTTGCGATTGATGTTGTGGAAGCGGAGCTTGGCGCTTTCCGTCACAGCTGGCGTCATGGCGACGCGGCAGGTGACCAGGGACAGCTTGAGATAGCCTTTCCAGAACGCGCGCTGCGCCATGTCTCTCTCCTTCGCGAAGCGGTCTGTCCGCAGCGCTGCCCCGGAAAACGCGAGCAGGACGGAACTGTTCCGAGGAGCGTTCAAATCGGCGGTTGCACCGGGAACCGTTTGCCCTTCCTGGCGTTCATCTGATGCCTGTTCCTCTTCAATGATGAACCGGAGGATCTAAGGTCGATACGGGGGTATCGCAGACAGATCCGACCGGGGAGCCGGCGGGCGCGACGAGACCGCGCTCGGCGGACGTTTGGGCATGTGGAACGGAAAGCGGCGACGACGGAGATTTACCATGGCTGAACGAGACTATGACTGGATTGCCCGGCGAGCCTACTCGCTCTGGGAAGAAGAGGGTCGCCCAGATGGTCGGGACGAAGATCATTGGCAGACCGCTCTGAGCGACTGGGAGACCCTGAATGCTTCAGCGACCGAGACAACGGCGAAGGCCGGCCGGCGCATTGCCGAGGCACAGGCATCCGCAGTGCAGGAAGGTCTTGTGATCACAGAGGAGCCGGTTCAACCGGTCCGCAAATCGGCAAGGAGCCGGAAAGGTTGACGAAGGTGGCCGGAGTCGATCTTTCCCTAGCCCTCAGCCGAGCGCAATTCATTCAGCGGGTGCGTGATGCCTATCATCGTGAAGATGAGGAGCTTCGCCCCCGCCGCAATTACCCGACGCGCGTGCCGTTGCATGTGCTCGCGGTGACCTCGGAAATCTATCCCCTGATCAAGACCGGCGGCCTCGCCGATGTGACCGGCGCGCTTCCGAAGGCGCTGTCCACCTATGGCATCGAAACCCACACGTTGGTGCCCGGCTATCCATCGATCCTCGCGCTTGCACGGCTGCACCCGCCGCTGATGGAGTTCGATGATCTGCTCGGTGAGAAGGCAACGCTGCGCCACCTGGAGATCGACGGTCTCAGCCTGTTTGTGCTCGATGCGCCGGCGCTCTATGAGCGGCCAGGCGGCCCTTATGTCGACGACCACGGTGTCGACCATGCCGACAACTGGAAACGCTTCGCCGTGCTTTCGCTGGCGGGCGCCGAAATTGCGGCTGGCGCGCTTCCCGGCTGGAAGCCCGACCTGGTGCATACCCATGACTGGCAGTCGGCACTCACTTCCGTTTATCTCCGCCAGATGGGATCTGATGTCCCCGTCGTTCTGACGATCCACAACCTCGCTTTTCAGGGCCAGTATTCCGCCTCTCTGCTGCCCTATATCGGCTTGCCGCCCGAGGTCTACTCGGTCGAGCAGATGGAGTATTTCGGCGACATCAGCTACCTCAAGGGTGGACTGGTGACGGCCGATCACATCACCGTCGTGAGCCCGACCTATGCGCGCGAGATCCTGTCGCCGACCTTCGGCATGGGCCTCGACGGCGTGCTGAACGCCCGCATGGACCGGCTTCAGGGGATCGTCAACGGCATCGACAACGAGGTCTGGAACCCGGCCACGGATCCCTATCTGCCGTTCCGCTACGACATGAAGACGCTGCGCAACAAGAAGAACAACAAGGCGCTTTTGCTCGAGCGCTTCAACCTGGAACCGGGTGACGGCCCCCTGTTCTCGGCTGTCACGCGCATCACCTGGCAGAAGGGCATGGATATGCTGGCCGAGGTGGCGGACGAGATCTTCCACTGGGGTGGGCGATTGATCGTTCATGGCCAGGGAGACCATGACATCGAGGATGCGCTGAAGGCCACCGCCGCCCGCTTCCCGGGCCGCATGGCAGTCTCGATCGGCTTCAACGAGCCGACCGCGCACCTGATCCATGGCGGCTCGGATGCCATCATTCAGCCATCGCGGTTTGAGCCCTGTGGTCTCACGCAGCTGTACGGCTTGCGTTACGGCTGCGTGCCAGTGGTATCGCGGACAGGCGGTCTTTCCGAGACGATCATCGATGCCAATGATGCGGCGATTTCGGCACGCGCGGCAACCGGCTTCCAGTTCCATCCGGTAAGACCGGAGGGCCTTCGCCATGCGATACGGCGTGCGGCTGAGGCCTATGGCGACAAGCGCAAATGGGCGCGCCTTCAGTTGCAGGCGATGCGGGCCGACTATTCTTGGGATCGAAGCGCCGAAAGCTATGCCGAGGTTTATGGCCGGCTCACGGAAGCCGCGGCGGAACTGCGTCACTGAACGGACCAAGCGCCAGATAGTCATGACAAAGGGCCCGGAACTGATCCGGGCCCTTTGCTTGTTGAAGGGTGGTTCACGGGAGTGTTTCCGCGTTAGATCAGAGAAGGTGTGAACCTCATCTCCAATCATCCATATGCTGATCTCCATCCGCGGTGAACCGCTCGCGCGCGGCGATGGTCCGCTCCAGCGCGGCAATGTCCTCGCCGACGGCGGGGACGGGATCATCGGCTATGGCTTCGAGGACGGCGGGATCGATGGTGCCTGCGCGGATTGCCATGCGCAGGGTTTCCCGCGCCTGGCGCTCCGCCTCCAGTTGCGCAAAGAGCGCGATGATCAGCCGATCGCGCGGATCGGGAAAGCGGCGCCAGCGTGGCGGGCGCACCGTATCGGACATGATGCACTCCTTTTCGACAGAAGAAATTGCTCCCTGAGGAAACATTTGGAGCCGCCCAATGTTCCCCTCTCGCACCATAGGAGACGGGTTCATGGAAACAGATTTGAAGACACTCGAGGCAAGGCTGAACGCTCACCGTGAGATCCTGATTTCACTGTTGAGCGACATCCTCATCACCCCGCAAAAGGCTCCGGAACTGCTGCGCAACCTGGAGCAGGAAGTGGTGCTGCGGGACGGCGCCGAGGATCCGGGCGCCGAGCCCTCCGCCGGCATCGGGCGTGGTCATGAAAAGGGTGAGGCTATTCGCGATATCCTGGAGACGGCGAAGGCGCGGGCATCGGCCCTGCGACGGACTTCATCCGACCTTGGCGAACCCAACGGCTTCACCGAGGCGCTGACCAAAAGCGATTGATCGCTTGTGGAGGCGGCTTGCCCTGCCTCTTCGCCTGATAGCGGTCGCTCGGACGCACACGGTCCTCCGAGCGACCTGCGGGGTTACTTGTCCTGAGAGTGGTCGCTCACATCGAAATTGGCGTCCCAATCCTTCGGCGGATCCTTCTTGCCGGGCGGCCACTTGTTCACGGTCGCATCTTCGGAGCCGGTGATGACAGTCGGCTTTGCGCTGACGACACCGTCGCTTTCGCCCCCGGCCTGCGTGCCCGCGAACTGGCCTTCGGCATCCTTGTGAACGCGGTCTATATCTTCATCTCGACGATCTTCAGTCATGGCAGCTTCCTCCGGTCATATCCCGGTCAACACGACACCGACGCCAAAGGTTCCGAGCTGTCACTCACCGTTATCAGCGGATGCCTGGGCAAGGAAGGAAGACAGCGGGGCGACGAGGCTCCAGCGTAGCCCTGCCGGGTCGAAGTCGACCGAGACCTCGCCCCCAAAGGAGCTTGCCGCGTGACGCTCGATGACCGTCGAGCCGAAGCCGCGGCGGGTTGGCCGGCTGACCGGCGGTCCATGCTGTTCGGACCAGATCAGGCGCAGCCTTGGCTCCTCCCCTTCCTCCAGCGGCGCCAAGATTTCCCACTCGATGCGGAGTCGCCCTTCGAGAACGGACAGGGCTCCGTATTTCACCGAATTGGTGGCGAGTTCGTGGAACACGAGGCCGAGGTTCTGAACGGCATTCGCATTGACCAGGAGATCGGGACCGCGGCGGGAGATCCGATCGCTTGAGCCTGTCACGGTCGTCAATTGCAGGTCGACCAGCGAGGCGAGCGGAATGCCGCCCCATTGTTGTTTTGCCAGCGCTTCGATCGACTGGGCGAGACCCGCCAGGCGGCCGCTGACGGCACGTTGAAATTCCTCGACGTCGTCAGTGCCGCGCGCAAGCTGCCGCATCATCGCCTGCACCAGCGAGAGGATGTTCTTCGTTCGGTGCACGAGTTCCTGAAGGATGAAGTGGATGCGGTCTTCGGCTTCGGCACGATCGAAGGAGGCATTGGACAGGGCGACAGCGACCTGGTTTGCCTCGACGATCTTGGTCCTCTCCGGTGAGACAATGTCTCCGTGACCGATCCGGTCGGCCATGCTGGCGATCTTGCGGATCGCCGAGCGGAGGTGATGGGCGGCGACCATGACGACACCGAGCATCAGTGCGAGGAAAACAAGACTTCCGATTAGCAAGCTCTTCCACAGCGCGACGAAGGAGCTGTTGAGACTGTCCACGGGTCCCCAGACGATCGCACGCCAGGGCCAGTCCGCGACCTTGGCATAGCCCATCAGGTGTTGCCTGCCGTCGCGATAGAAGACGGCGCTGTTGTTGGATCCATACATGAGTTCAAGCCAGCTCTGGTCTACCTGAGTACCGGACGGTCTATTGTCCGCTCCGCTCGACACAACGATGCGGCCCTCGCCATCCACAAGGGCTGATGACCAGCCCGGTGGGAGCGCGTTTCGGGATGCCAGACTTCCGAGGCTGGCGGCATCCTGGGTCAGAACGACGGCGTCCACACCGGCCGGGCCGCGCTCGCCGAGCGGCATTGTGAGATTGACCACCCAACGCTGGCTGGTTGCGCCCAGAAAGACGTCTGAAATTTCAACATTGCCGGACCTGAGGGCCGAGCGCACGGAGTCCGGGTTGGCCATGGGTCGAAGCGGCGTTCCCCAAGGCAAGCGGGTGTTGACGATCTGGCTCCCGTCACGTCGCGCCAGGATCACATAGAGCGAGCTTGCCTTGAGGCTTTCCCCTACCCGCGTGTGGAACGCCTGGAGATCGCCCTGTTGGAGCTCCACCGAATTGGCCAAGAGGGCAAGCGTGGTTTCCATATCTGCGATCTTGCGTTCCACCGACTGGCTGATCGCATGCGCATCATCCGCCACGTTGGTGCGCAGCGCCTCGAACTGTGAGCGCTCAAGCTGCATCAACAGGAAGGCTACAAAGGCGAGGAGCGGCAGCGTCGAAAGCACCGCCATGACCGCGAGATATGAGCCGATGGAGGCGGTGGGAAAAGCGCCCAGCAATGATCTGGCCAGCCGGTTCACACGACGACCCTCCCGAGGGACTGATGCAGATTGATGATTTTCACACCGAACCAAATGGCCATGGCGGCGTTAGGACCATGAGACTGAACGAGGAGGCTGCCATGATCTTCAAACCGCAACGTTTCCACGGCGAAGCGCCGGTGGTGGCGGACGAGAATCCGCCCGAGACCACGCTCGAACAACGGGTGGCAGACGCGCTCGCCTTGACGGCCGGCACAGGTGCGGAGGGGCTGAAGGTAGTCGCCAGCGGAGGCGAGATTTTTCTCTTCGGCGCCGTCGCCTCTCGCGACGAAATGGATCGTGCGGTCGAGGTGGTCTTGACGGTGCGAGGCGTGGAGAAGGTGACGGTCCGTATGCAAACAGACGAGGCGCCCTGACAGCCGCCGCCGTCGGGCATTTCGAGCTCTGCGATTTTCAGGCCAGCGCTCACGCAAATGGATGGCTGAATACCATTCATGCATGCCTCGCCGGGCCGCGTCTGCGCTGATCGAAGTCACTGATATTCCGATACCTTCAGCCGGACTTAAGTCAGGCACGCCCACCCATTTTCGAAGAATTCTCCTGACCCCAGGCATGAACGATGCCGGCTACTTCCAGCATTCGCCCCTTCAGGTCCTGCTGACGCAGCACAGGTATCTTGCGCTTGTCGACCTGGCTCTCGGAATAGCTGCGGGCTGCTTCAACAGCGAGCCTATGGCTCGGATAGATGGGCGATTGGCCTTCCTCGGACAAGAAGCACCAGCCACCGGCCTGAGGGATGATGTCACAATATACCTGGGTCATGCCGCAGTCCTCCTGATTTCCGCCAAACGTCCGGGTGCGGGCAAACGTTCCCGCCGCCAACAGCTATTTTTGTCTGCAAGTTTTGCTCATCCGCACGCCACGATGAGCGAATGGGGCGGAAAGTTTGCGAGATCCCGGATATCCGACGCCGCCTCGCGCGGCATGACATGGATGGTGTCGCCATGGACCGGAGGCAGCGTGACCTGGGCGTCGCTGAAGTTGCAGCGCAACTGCCAGCGCCTGTCGCCCAGTTGCCAGTCGATCGCCAGCCGCCCTTCTTCCGCGGTCAGCAGGTGGCCAACACCGCCACCGACGTTCTCAAGAAGAGGCACGAGGTGATCGCGTCGCTTCCCAAGCAACTCCTGAAACCGGGCGGCTGCGCTTCGGCCAGCGGCGGTGTCAGCCTCGTGCCAATCGAGTTTCGACACGCGGACGGTCTCGACGTCATTGGGATCGCGGATTTCCTCCAGGGTCAGATCTTCGGCGCCGAAATCGCGCGCCTGGCGTAATCTGTCTTCGGGTGCGTTCTGGTCGAGATCCGGAGGATAGTCGCCGAAAAAGAAAAACCGGCCTTGAGAGCGGAACTCGTCACCCATGAAGAGAAGCGGGATCTGCGGTGAGAGCAGAAGGAGCGCCAGCAACCTTTCTCCGAGGTCGGGATCGACGAGGCTCCAGAGCCGCTCGCCTCGACCACGATTGCCGATCTGATCGTGATTTTGCAGGAAGTTGACGAAGGTAACCGGAGGCAGGTGTCCACTCGGCTCTCCGACCAGATCGTCTCCCTTGCCTTCGATCCTTTCCCCCTGGATGGTAAAACCAGTTGCGAGCGTCTTTCCGATCCGGGGCCAGAAGTTGTCGGCGAAGACGCTGAAATGTCCGCCATGTTCTCCCGTGGCCCAGGCATGGATCAGGTGGTGATAGCCGTCGTTCCAGACGCCGTCATAGAGCCGGACGGAGTTGTCTTCTTTGCGCTCGTGCAGTTTCGTGATGTTGCGGCCGTCCTCGACCACGAGATGCACGTGGCGGTCGGACAGCGTGTCCCGGATACGCAGCGCCATTTCCTCCAGGATGTGGGGATCGCTCGCATCGTCTTCGATGTGATGGACAGCATCGAGCCGCAAACCGTCGAGCGCAAATTCTTCCAGCCAGTAGAGGGCGTTTTCCAGGACGAGGTCTCTGGTCGCCGGCTGAGAGGCATCGAACCTTGGCCCCCAGGGGGTGCCCTCGCTGGTAAAGACATAGGGCGCATAGCGAGCGAGATAGTTCCCGTCAAAGCCGACGTGATTGTAGACAACGTCCAGGATCACCATGAGGCCGAGGCCGTGCGCTGTGTCGACGAAAGCCTTCATGTCGTCGGGCGAACCATAGGCTGGATGCGGCGTGTAGAGCAGGACGCCGTCATAACCCCAGCCGCGACTGCCGCCGAAGGCGGCTACCGGCATCAGCTCGATCATCGTGATGCCGAGCTCGGCAAGGCGGGGCAGTTTCGTTGCTGCGGCGGCAAAGGTCCCCTCATCCGTGAAGGTGCCGACATGGATTTCGTAGATTACAGCCTCGGACCATGGCCGGCCCTTCCAGCCGGTGGTCTTCCAGCGATAGGCCGTTGGGTCGACCACAAGGGAGCGGCCATGCACATCACTTTCGAGAGCGCGGCCCGCCGGGTCTGGAACACTCGTCCCATCGGGCAGAATGAAGGAATAGGGGGTGCCCGGTGCAATCGTTGTGGCGATCAGTTCGTACCAGCCGTCCCCCACGGGCGACATCGGAGCGTCCTCATCGATCAGGCGAAGACTCAGGGTTTGGACCGCCGGCGCCCAGATCCGGAAGCGAACCTCACCGGGCGCGGTGTATTCCGCTCCCCAGCTTTTCGGAGACACACGATGGTCGCACTGGATGGTTCGTTCCTCGGCGTATGCTCCCGGTCGCCGCTCGTCCATCGCTCGTCCTCTCGCTGCTATTATCAGCGCAAAGAACCATGGGGCATGCGGAAGGTTCCGAAGCGAGTGCGGTGCCTGGAATACGACGCTAGCTAGGTTGGTTCAGGAACAAAGCGTAGGTTCGGCGAATTGGTCTTCACCGGACGGCCTCAACCGCATCCCGCGGAAAGGCGTCCCACAAGGGAGATGACCATGCCCATCAACGATCCATCATCACCGTTTGGCGATCAGCCGCCGATGCCGGCCCCCACCTGGGCACCGGAGGTCCCGGTCGAAGAGCCGGAGCCGGACCTGCTTCCCGGCGAATTGCCGAACCCCAATCCGGACGAGACACGCGACCCGCCGGTGACAGAACCCGGCGTCGGAATCTGAGCAAAGGCCGCGCGGGCCTCAGCGCAGGCCCGCGACCCTTTCCCAGCCCTTCTTGCCGGCAACCCAGTTCTGCCAATCGGACACCGAGCCGTAGAAGACGTTCAGGTCGATCTTGCCGTTGACGCCCTGCGAGAGGCCCGAGCCGGAATACTGCCAGAAGACCCACTTGCGATCCGGATAGATCTTGGAGGGATGGGCAGCGACCGAACGCAGCCAGAAGGGATAATCAAGGAACTGACCACGGAGGTTGTCCTTGTAGAAATCGGGAGCCGTGTAGATCACGGGACGCTTGCCGTAGTGGCGCTCGAGGCGGTCCATGAAGACCTGCATCTTTTCGCGGGCCTTTTCCGGAGACAGCCGGAAGCGGCAGCTGGATTCGCCGTTGTATTCGACATCGATGACTGGCGGCAGAGCATCCGGATCGCGCGGAACATTGCGAATGAACCAATCGGCCTGTTCGGAGGCGACGCGGCACCAATAGAAGAAGTGATAAGCGCCGCGCTTAACGCCGGCTTCCTTCGCCCGCTTCCAATTGGTGTGGAACATAGGATCCAGATGATCGCCACCATCGGTCGCCTTGATATAGGCGAAGTTGGCGCCCTGACTGCGCAGCGTTGCCCAATCAATATTGCCCTGCCAGCGGGATACGTCCACGCCGTGAACGGCATGGTGCTTCGGCTTGACCTTGCCGAAGTTCATCGGCTTGGCATCGCTGAAACGCTGATTGTAGACCCGGTGGCGCCCTGCGGATCGCGCGGGAGACTGTTCCGGTGCGGCCAGCGGTGACACCGGCGGCGCAAGCATGGCGACCGGACGCTGATCTGGCACTGGCATTCCAGCCGTCATCGTCGCGGATTCGAAGTGGGCCTGGTTCGACGTGTCACCAGCCCAGGCGAGCGCTTGCGGTTGTCCGCCTGCAGGTGCTGCTGCGATCGACCCTGTCTGCTCGTTCACGGCGACGGCCGGAGTGGGCGCGGCAGATGCGGCCTGGACCGGTTGTGCGGAACGGGATTGCAGCCCCAGAACTTCGATCGGATTGGTGCGCGCACTGCAGCCGGCGAGCACCATACAGCCGAGAAGGAGCGAGGAGAGGACCTTGGAACGCATGGTACACGGACTCGAACACTTGGGCCGGGCGCATGCGAAGGCGGACACCCGGAGCTTCTGGGAATTGCTAACAAAGCTTTACCGGACAAAGGTGAATGCAATCTTTACGCGGTGTAGCCGGCCCAAGCAGGCGGCAGCCGTTCACGGATATGTGCGTTTAAGCTGCAATCCCGAGTGCGCGGCGTGGCGTAACGGTTGCAGTCATCCGATCCACTATCTTTGAAAGTCTTGCCCATGCTGCACAGGCGATCCTTTCTTCTGACCTCACTCCTTGCGATCAGCGGCGGCACTCTCGTCGGCGCGGCCGAAGATCATTGGGAGGCCTTGAGGTCGGGCAACGCCTTCGTGCTCCTTCGCCACGCGATTGCACCGGGTACGGGCGATCCGCCGGGCATGCGGATCGGCGCGTGCGAGACACAGCGGAACCTGTCGGCTGAAGGGCGTGAGCAGGCTGGGCGGATTGGCGACCTCTTCCGGGACAATGGTATCCGCGAGGCATCCGTCCAATCCAGCCAGTGGTGCCGGTGTCTCGATACGGCAGGCCTGCTCGGCCTTGGGTCCGTCTCGCAGCAGCCGCTTCTCAATTCCTTCTTTGGCGAGCCGGAGAACGGCAGGGCGCAGACCGAAGCGCTGAGAACATGGCTGACGTCCCGTCCGTCAGATCTTCCGCTGGTGCTTGTCACCCATCAGGTCAACATCACCGGCCTGACATCCATCGTTCCCCGCAGCGGGGAACTCGTCTTTGCCACGTTCGATGCGGGCGGTGCTGTGAGCGTTATCGGTCGGCAGTCCGCCGGGGCATGACGGGGAAAAGGTCGCGGCGAAAATAAGAACCGCCCGTGATGAAAGACCTTGCAACAAGTTTAGGTGCGGCGGCAATCCGGACGTGCCCCGGCGGACGCAGCCGGCAGGGTCCGGCGTTTGCATCATTCTCCAAAACCAAATCGGCGAGGAGTCTAAAATCTGCATCCTTCGAGTGCAGACGCGTTGTTTTCGTTCCCATGGGGGATGGACGCGGTGTAATCGCCGTCACGGCGGAGCCACGCGCGGCATGCTAGCTTCGCCCTGCAATTGGAGAGCGGTAGGGAATGGATGTTTCGCGGGCGCGACTGGACGACCAGGCCTATGAGGATGCCATCCGCTATTGCGCCAACAGCATCCTTCCGATGCATTTCGGCGAAAAGCTGATCAACAAGATCTTCGGCCGCAATCTCCAGTCCCATGCCGCAGGCCTGCTCGCCGTGATGCATTGCGAGGCAGAGCTCGGCCTCGGCGAGCGACCGACACTGACCCGAATCCAGGCGGAAATGGGCCGCTCGCGCACCCTTTCGGGCTTTTTCGCGCTGCTGCGGTTTGCCCGCTTCATCGAGACGATCGACCATGCCGAAGATCGGCGCGCCAAGATGCTGATCGCGCGACCACCCCTGCTCGATGGCCTCAAGACCTGGCTTTCCCATCACATGACCTGCGCCGAAGTGGCGGGTCTCCTGCCGACGGGCAGCACCCACAGGCTCAAGTCGGACGACGATTTTGCGCTGCGCTACATCGCAGCGGCCCGCTTGATGCTGGACAGGGTCAGGTCGCACATCGCGTCCCGCCGCGATGCCTGGTCCTGGTTCGACAGTTTTGATTGCGGCGACCGGATCGCGCTTGCCCTGTTGCGTGCCCATTACGAATACCCCGGCGAGCAGGAGACGCGCTGGTTCCTGCTCGAGACGCGGCAACTGGCCGAGAGGCTCGGTATCTCGCATTCGCACCTGCGCAATGTGCTGAACGGGGCAGAGGGATGCGGCTTCATCCTGCAGGATCGTCGGACCCACCAGATGGCACTCACCTCACAGATGCTGGATGATATCCGCGAATTTCATCTCTCCTTCTGGAGCTGGGTGGCCGAGAGCGCCGATCAGGCCGACAATCTCAAGCGCTCCGCTGCCTGACGGTTTTCAACGATAGCCTCCGTCCGCAGACTTGCGGCCATGACGCGGCGCACAATAGGATGGCGAGAGCAACGAAAGCAGAGGGGATCAGATGGACGAAGCGCATGACACCAGCCAGCTTGAAATGGTGGTCCTGATGACACCCGACATGGCAAACTTTTCCGGCAAGGTGCATGGCGGCGCCCTTCTCAATCTCCTCGACCGCGTCGCCTATTCCTGTGCCTCGCGCTATTCGCAGCAATATGCGGTGACATTGTCCGTCGATCAGGTCGTGTTCCGCCAGCCGATCCATGTCGGCGAACTCGTCACCTTCCGCGCCTCGATCAACCAGGCTGGCCGAACCTCGATGGAAATCGGCATTCGGGTCGAGGCCGAAAATATCCGGACCGGCGAGCGGCGCCACACCAATTCCTGCTACTTCACGATGGTCGCCGTGGATGCCGAAGGTCGGCCGACGGCTGTTCCCCGTTATGTACCGGAAAGCGAAGTCCGCAAGCGCCGGCAGCGGGCTGCCGAAACCCGGCGAGCGCTGCGTCTGGAATTCGAGGCGCGCTTCAAGGAAGCGAGCGAAACTGCCGAGGAAGCGCATCGGATCGGCTGAGCTAGCGGCGGGATCACCGCGTCGCTGTAGGCGCGCACGTGAGATCGGCGATCGTCTAGATGCGTGAGAAGGCCGCCAGGACCGTGCGCTCGGATTGCAGGAGATAGGCTTCGAGCGCGGCGGCAGCCGCTTTCGGGTCGCCCGCCTCCAGCTTTTCGAGAATGGCGGCGTTCATCTCGACATACGGCGCGTGCAGGAGTTCGGGCTCCTTGAGGAGACCGAAGCTCAGGCGCAGTTCTGCTGCGATCTGGGCATAGAAACCGTTCAGCCGCTGGCTGTCGGCAAGGTCTACAATGGCCGCATGAAACTTCATGTTCTCGCTGCCGACAGCCGTCCAGTCGTTTTGCCTGGTCGCGGCGCGGGCTGCATCGACAGCCGAGCGCATGCGGTGGACGGCTGGATGATTGGGATAGGCATTGGCGAGCGCCTGGCCTTCGACCACGCGGCGCACGCGGTAGATGTCGATGATCGAGGCCATGCTTGGCGTCGCGACGAAAACACCCCGGTTCGGCTCGTGCTGAAGCAGGCCTTCCTTGGTCAGCAGGCGAAATGCCTCTCGCAGCGAATTGCGGGACACCTCGAAATCGGCACTGAGGGCAGCCTCCGACAGACGTTGACCCGGTTTCAGTTCGCCGCGGATCAGTCTGTCGCGGATTGCTTCCGCGAGGCGTGGCGCCAAGGCTGCCGTCGTGTCCGTCTCTGCCATCAGTTTCCCCAGTGACCGGATCGCCCGGCATATTTGCGACCGATCACCGACACATTGATCGGCTCACAGCTCCGCTGCCTTATCCTCCAGTTGCGAAATCGCAGCAAGACGGCAGCCAAACACGGCCAAAAATTGTCCCCCATTGTCTGAAAACTGCTGATCCGAGCATCAATCTGCTCAACATTGCGGCAACAAAGTAGAACGATCAAATAAAATCGTTGAACAATATTGACAGAATTGTGAAACCGGGAGACGCTACTCTCGCAGGTGAACAACAAGCTCCGCGCAAAGCCGGGGCCAGGTCAACCGAGAGGGAACCATGAAACAGACAACCACTACGGGCGATCAGGCCCCAACAGGCGGTATGTCCGCCAAGACGCGTCGCGGCGCTTTGATCGCCGCAATCTTCCTTATGGCAACCTCCGCCATTGGACCGGGCTTCATCACCCAGACCGCGACCTTCACGACCAAGCTCGGCTCCGCCTTCGCCTTCGCGATCTTGGCTTCGATCCTGATCGACTTCGTCGTGCAGCTGAACATCTGGCGGATCGTGACGCTGACTAAAATGCGCGCGTCCGACATTGCCAACGCCGCCATTCCCGGTACCGGCTATATTCTCGCTATTCTTGTTATCGTCGGTGGTCTGTTCTTCAACATCGGCAATATCGGCGGCGCCGGTCTCGGCCTGAATGCGCTTCTCGGCCTCGACGCCAAGCTGGGCGGCTCGATCAGCGCGCTGATCGCGATCGGCATCTTCCTGTCACACCGCGCGGGTGTCGCGATCGATCGGCTAATCGTGGTCGCCGGCATCGCGATGATCATCCTGACGGTCTACGTGGCCTTCGTATCGCAGCCACCTGTCGGTGATGCGCTCTACCAGACCTTCCTGCCGTCCACGATCGATTTTGCCACGATCACCACGATCGTCGGCGGTACGGTCGGCGGCTACATCACTTATTCGGGCGCGCATCGTCTGCTCGACAAGGGCACTGTCGGCATCGAGAACCTCGGCGCCGTGAACCGCGCGGCTCTCTCCGGCATCGCGGTCACCGGCGTCATGCGCTACGTGTTGTTCCTCGCAATCCTCGGCGTTGTTGCAAGCGGCGTCGTGATCGACGTCTCCGGCAAGGGTGCAAACCCGGCGGCACAGGCCTTCCAGGCTGCGGCTGGCGACACGGGTCTTCGCATCTTCGGCGCCGTACTCTGGTTTGCCGCCATTACCTCGGTCATCGGTGCGGCCTATACCTCCGTGTCGTTCGTCACCGTGTTTAAGCCTGACATCACTGAGCGTGGCCGCAACATCGCAACGGTCATCTTCATCGCCGTCTCGCTGTTATTCTACGTGATCATCACGACACCGCCCGCACAGATGCTGGTCTTCGTCGGTGGTCTGAACGGTCTGATCCTGCCGATCGGCCTGTCGATCTTCATCTATGCCGCCTGGGCACGTTCCGACCTGATGGGTGGCTATCGCTATCCGCGCTGGCTGCTGATCCTGGGGGCGCTGACTTGCGCGCTAACCTGGTACATGGGCTACAAGTCGATCGGGCCGATCTTCGCGCTGCTGACCGCGGCCTGAGAACGAGAGAAGGGAGGACGACATGACTACCATCGATCTCAACAGTGACCTCGGCGAAAGCTATGGCGCCTGGGGTATGGGCGACGACGAGGCGATGCTCGCCATCGTCTCCAGCGCCAATGTCGCCTGTGGCTTCCATGCCGGCGATCCGCTCGGCATCTGGAAGACCGTGAAAGCTGCCGCCAAGCGCGGTGTTTCGATCGGGGCACATGTCTCCTACCCGGATCGCGTCGGCTTCGGCCGGCGCGACATGGATGTCACTTCGGCTGAACTGATCGCTGACGTGATCTATCAGATCGGCGCGATCAAAGGCGTGGCGGCGGCAGCGGGCGTCACCGTCGGCTACGTCAAGCCGCACGGGGCGCTCTACAACCGCATCGCGCATGACGCCAAGCAGGGCCAGGCCGTTATCGACGG
This sequence comes from Allorhizobium sp. nf9_anc, assembly GCF_056323085.1. NCBI lineage: Bacteria > Pseudomonadati > Pseudomonadota > Alphaproteobacteria > Hyphomicrobiales > Rhizobiaceae > Allorhizobium > Allorhizobium sp. nf9_anc. The sequence goes on from NZ_CM150481.1 coordinate 3,189,237, forward strand.
CATCAAGGCGATCGATGCTGATCTTGTGATGATGGGGCTGGCAGGCTCACCGATCCTCGAGCTTGCCCGTGCCTCCGGTCTCAAGGTGGTTGCCGAAGCATTCGCCGACCGTGCCTACACGCCTTCGGGCGCGCTCGTATCCCGGCGCGAACCGGGCGCCGTGCTGCATGATGCGGGCCTTATCGCCAAGCGCATGCTGCAGCTTGCGCATGACGGCACGATCGAGGCGATCGACGGGTCCACGATCAAGATCGATGCGCAGTCCATCTGCGTGCATGGCGACAGCCCCGGCGCCGTCGCCATCGCGCAGGAAATCCGACAGGCCTTCGAAAAAGACGGCATCGCGGTGCGCTCCTTCCTCAATCGCTGACATCCGCAAGGAGAGACTTCGATGATCGATCTTGAGACCTTGCGCCATGTCGATACGACCGCCGCACGGACGGCCCGCGAACGCTACCGGGCGGGTGCCGTCGAGCCGACATCCGGCGTGGCACCGGGCTTCACGCAGGCGAACATGATCGTCTTGCCGCGCGACTGGGCTTTCGACTTCCTGCTTTATGCGCAGCGCAATCCGAAGTCCTGCCCGGTGCTCGATGTGTCCGATCCCGGCTCGCATGAGACGGTGCTTGCCAAAGGTGCCGACTTGCGTCGCGATGTGCCGCTCTACCGGATCTGGCGGGATGGCAAGCTCGCAGAGGAAGTGACCGATGCGACGGAAGCCTGGGCAGAACATCCTGACCTCGTCAGCTTCCTGATCGGCTGCAGCTTCACCTTCGAGACGCCGATGATGGAGGCGGGCATCGACATTCGCCACATCACCGACAAGTCGAATGTGCCGATGTACCTCACCAACCGCGCCTGCCGCCCGGCGGGCCGGCTGCATGGCAATCTCGTGGTTTCGATGCGCCCTATTCAGGCCTCTCGCGTGGCAGATGCGGCCACCATTTCGGGGCGCTTCCCGGCAGTGCACGGCGCGCCTGTGCATGTCGGCGCGCCGGAAGAGCTTGGAATTGCAGATCTCGGCAAACCCGAATTCGGCGATGCCGTGCGGATCGAACCGGGCGAAGTGCCTGTCTTCTGGGCCTGCGGGGTGACGCCTCAAGCCGCCGTGATGGCATCTAAAGTCCCATTTGCCATAACCCATGCGCCCGGGCACATGTTCATCACCGACATTCCCGATTCCGCCTATCACGCCTGAGGCTTCGAATGCGCTTTCTCCCCGTCAGCCTGACCGTTCTGATCGTCGAATTGAAAGATCTCGACGAGACGCTCGCGCTCTTTGCCTCGCTGGAAGCCGATCCGGTTGAGGGTGTCGTCGACATCGTGCCTGCGGCGCGCACGCTGATGATCCGTTTCCGTCCGGACATGCTGACGGCAGAAGCGCTTGCTGCGGCCATCTCCCATCGCGATCTCTCGGCCAAGATCCCGCCCTCGGACATGCTGGTCGAGGTTCCCGTCACCTATGACGGCGAGGATCTGCGCGATGTTGCTGAGCTGACAGGGCTATCCGTTGAAGAGGTGATCGAGCGGCATACGGCGAGCGAATTCACGGTTGCATTCTGCGGTTTCGCCCCCGGCTTCGGCTATCTCGTCGGTGGTGATCCGGCGCTCCAGGTGCCGCGCCGGCAGAGCCCGCGCACGAAGATCCCAGCGGGATCCGTGGCGCTCGCCGGCGCATTTTCCGGCGTCTATCCGCAGGCGAGCCCCGGCGGCTGGCAGATCATTGGCACCACGCCGGTGAAGATGTGGGATCTGACACGCGAGCCACCGGCCCTCTTCCAGCCGGGCTATCGGGTGCGCTTCATCGATCTGGCCAAGCGTGCGCAGACGACGATTGCCGAGACCGCTCCGGCGAGGGTCGAGACCCGGACGGTCGAGCATTCAGCATCCACCAGCATCACGGTCACGGCAGCGCCCATGCCGGCTTTGGTGCAGGACCTCGGCCGCTTCAGCCAGACGGGCCAGGGCGTATCGTCCGCAGGCGCACTCGACCAGGGTGCATTTCGTGCTGCCAACCGCATCGTCGGCAACCCGGTAGAGGCTGCCTGTCTGGAGATCACGCTCGGCGGTTTTGCGTTCGAGGTCTCAGGCCCCACTGTCATGGCACTCACCGGTGCGCCCTGCCCGCTGACGATCCGTGACGTCAAAGGTCGCGTGATCGAGGCTGCAAGCTATCAGCCGGTCTCGCTGGAAACCGGCGACAAGGTCACACTCGGCTTTGCCGCCAGAGGCGCTCGCAGTTACCTCGCCTTCCGGGGCGGTCTTGACGTCGCACCGGTGCTTGGCAGCGCTTCGACTGATACGCTGGCAGTCGTCGGTCCCGACCCGGTCGGCGCGGGTGCTGTGCTTGCTATCCGCGCCGCTCATCGCAGCCTCTCTCCCGTGTCGCTCAATGAGAGCCCGGCCTTCGACTGCCCGGCGTCCGGCGAGATCGTCACGCTCGACGTCGTGATGGGTCCGCGGAGCGACTGGTTCACCGAACGAGGTATCGAGACCCTGGCGAGCCAGGTCTACGATGTGACGCCACAGTCGAACCGGGTCGGCATCCGGCTTTCAGGGCCGGAACCACTTGAGCGCAAGGACAAGGCAGAACTTCCCAGCGAGGGCACTGCTACCGGCGCGATCCAGGTTCCTCATAGCGGGCAGCCCGTGCTGTTCCTCGCCGATCATCCTCTGACCGGCGGTTATCCCGTCATCGGCACGGTTGCCGAATATCATCTCGATCTCGCCGGGCAGATCCCGGTGAATGCCAAAATCCGCTTCCGACCCATCACCCAGTTCGCCGAGATCACGCCCGCAGAGGCATGATCTCGCGCCGAGGACGATGGCGCCCAAAAAGACAGTGAGGAGACCCCGATGAAGAAAGTGCTGATTGCCAATCGCGGCGAGATTGCCGTGCGCATCATCCGCGCCTGCCGCGACTACGGGCTCCAGTCCGTCGCGGTCTATGCAGATCCTGACATGGATGCGCTGTTCGTGACCTTGGCAGACGAGGCCTATGGTCTTGGCGGCAGCCGTCCGGCAGAGACCTATCTCGATATACAGAAGCTCATCGACATCGCTCGCCGCTCCGGCGCGAATGCGGTGCACCCCGGTTACGGCTTCCTCTCCGAGCGGGCGGAATTCGCCCGTGCGGTGCAGGAGGCAGGGCTCACCTGGATCGGCCCAGACCCGCATGTGATCGAGGCGCTCGGTGACAAGGTCGAGGCGCGGCGGATCGCGCTTTCCGTTGGCGCACCGCTGGTGGCCGGCAGTGAGGGTCCTGTCGAGACGGCCGAAGAGGTTGTGGCTTTTGCCAAGCAGTACGGGCTTCCCGTCGCGATCAAGGCTGCCCATGGCGGCGGCGGTCGTGGCCTCAAGGTCGCCTGGAAAATGGAAGAGGTAACCGAGCTCTATCACTCGGCCGTCCGCGAGGCGGAGGCCGCCTTCGGGCGTGGCGAGTGTTTCCTCGAGCGTTTCCTTGATCGGCCACGCCATATCGAGGCGCAGGTTCTGGCCGACAAGCATGGCAATGTGCTGGTGCTCGGCACGCGTGACTGCTCGCTGCAGCGGCGGAACCAGAAGCTTGTCGAGGAGGCGCCGGCACCGTTTCTGAGCGACGTCCAGCGCCAGTCGATCCATGACGCGGCGCGGAAGATCTGCGCGGCTGCGGGTTACTCCGGTGCCGGCACGGTCGAGTTCCTGCTTGGCGTCGATGGCACCATCTCCTTCCTCGAAGTGAACACCCGACTGCAGGTCGAGCACCCCGTGACCGAAGAGACCACAGGCATCGACCTCGTCGTGGAGCAGTTCCGGATTGCAGAGGGCAAGGCGCTCGAAGTCTTGGAGACGCCTGCCCCGCGTGGTCATTCGATCGAATTCCGCATCAATGCCGAAGATCCCGGTCGTGGCTTCCTACCGACGCCGGGGGTAATCACCCGCTTCGACCCGCCGTCGGGTCCGGGTGTGCGTCTGGACACGGGCGTCGTCAGCGGCTCCACCATTCCCGGGACCTTCGATTCCCTGATGGCGAAGCTCATCGTGACCGGGGCTAGCCGCGAGCAGGCGCTGGTCCGCGCCCGCCGCGCACTGGCCGAATTCAAGATCGAAGGGGTTGCGACCGTTCTTCCCTTCCATCGCGCGGCGATGGAAGCCAGCGACTTTACCGGTGAAGACGGTTTTCGTGTTCACACGCGCTGGATCGAAACGGATTTTGCCGAGACGCTGGGATCGGCTTCCCGACCGGAGCCACTATCGGACACATCGCTGATCCGCACCCATGTGGAGATCGACGGCAAACGTCATGAACTCGGCATTCCGGCCGTGTTGCTGTCAGGTCTTGGCGGCCTTGCCGGCGCTGGGGGGAATGTCGGCGGACAGACCTCGGCGAAAGCCGAAGACGCCGACAGCATCTCTGCGCCGATTTCCGGGACACTTCAGGCCTTCAAGATTGAGGACGGGACCGAGGTCCAGGCCGGAGATCTGATCGCCGTCATGGAAGCCATGAAGATGGAAACTCAGGTGACCGCGGCACGCACCGGTCGGGTCAGGTTCAAGGCCGAAGCCGGCGCTTATCTGCAGGCCGGTCATGAGATCGCGCGCTACGAAGGATAAGGCGAAGCGGCACAGCAGAAGTCGCCACCGCTAAACGACAAAAGGCCCGCCTGAGGCGGGCCAGATGTTCAAACATATAAGGCTTAGGCCTTGTCGACGACGTTCTTCACGGCGTCTTTTGCCTCGCCCTTGGCCTGCTGGCCATGGCCCTTGGCTTCCTGGGCAGCGCCCTTGGCTTCCAAGCTGTGATTGTCGGTAGCGTCGCCAACGGCCTGCTTTGCCTTGCCGGCCAGTTCATTCGCCTTGCCGGAAATCTTGTCGGATGTGGAACCCATAATCGTTCTCCTTGTTTGCGATATCGCCCAGCTTTCAAGTCGCTATCCGGTCATGTGCCGGGTAAGTCCGTCTCTGGCTGCTCTACGATCCGCTTACATCTACAATGCTTGAGGGAGACGATCGTTCCGGTGACGCGCTCACGCGCCACCGATCTTTTGGGTTCTTAGTCCATTCCTCAGCGCTTGTAGGCGCCGAGACCGGGGCGATAGGTCTTGTCGTCGAGGAACTGTTTCAGGCCTTCAGCGCGCCCATTGCTCTTGTCGAGGAAGAGCATCTGCTCGAGCTTGGCATAGATATAATCGTCGGCCTGCTCCCAGGGCATGTTGCGCACACGCTTGAACGTATCCTTGGCAGCCTTGAGAACCACGGGGTTCTTCTCCAGCAGGCTCGCGCAAAGCGCCCGGACGCGGGTTTCCAGATCGGCGAGCGGCACGGATTCGTTGACCAGACCCATCTCGCGGGCCTTCTGGCCGCCAAAGTTTTCGCCCGTCATGATGTAGTAGAGCGAGTCACGGTGGTTCATCACCTCGGCCACGGCGCGGGTGACATTGCCGCCCGGCAGGATGCCCCAGTTGATTTCGGAAAGTCCAAACGTGGCTTCGTCAGCGGCGATCGCGAGGTCGCAGGAGACCAGCGGCGTGAAGGCACCGCCGAAGCACCAGCCGTTGACCATGGCGATGGTCGGCTTTTCGAAATACATCAGGCGGTTCCACCAGCCGCCCGACTGGCGGCGGCTCTTCAGAACGGCCGCACGGCCCTTGCCGTCGTTCTCGCGGAAGTACTCCTTCAGGTCCATGCCGGCAGACCAGGACTGGCCGGCGCCGCGCAGGACGAGCACACCGCAGCGGTCATCGGCTTCCAGTTCGTCCAGCACTTCGAGCATGCGGACATTCAGCTTCGGGTTCATCGCATTGCGCTTTTCCGGGCGGTTCAGCGTCACGAAGGCGATGCCGTTGTCGAATTCGACCAGAACCGGATCTGGCGTGGTGTTCGTATCAGTCATGTTTGGCTCCTTGAGGCATTTCGTTGGGCGCTGTGGCCTGTTCAATGGTGTTCAGCTGTTGGCGTGGGTCTGGCGCAGGATATGCTTTTGCGCCTTGCCCGATGCCGTTCGCGGGATCTGATCGAGGAAGACGATGCGGGCCGGGCGCTTGTAGGACGCCAGGCGCTCGGCGCAGTGAGACAGGATCTCGTCTGCCGACGGGCTCTCGCCATGGGCCACGATAAAGGCCACGCCGCATTCGCCCCATTTGGGATCCGGCAGCCCGAGCACGGCCACGTCCCTGACCTTGGGATGGGCGCCGATGACGGCTTCGACCTCGGCCGGGAAGACGTTTTCGCCGCCGGAGATATACATGTCCTTCAGACGGTCCGGGACATGAATCACGCCGCCTTCGGCGCGGCGCCCGAGATCGCCGGTGCGATACCAGTCGCCAACAAAGGCGCGGGACGTCTCGCCTGGCTTGTTCCAGTAACCGGGGGTGACCGAGGGGCCCTTTACCCAGATCTCGCCGACATCTCCGTCAGCGACATCCTGGCCATCGTCGCCAACGAGGCGGACCGCGAGGAGCGGTGCCGGGAAACCGACGCTGCCGGGGTGGCGTGCGACTGCATCGCGGTCCAGCGGCATATGGATCGTCGTGCCGGCTTCGCTCATGCCGTAGCCGTTGACGAGCGGGATGCCGTCTTCGAGGAAGGTTTCGATCAGTGCCGGAGAGAGCGGTGCTCCGCCGATGAAGATCGCCTGCAGGGCTTTCAGCGCCGTCGGATCCCAGGCCGGCGCATTGCGCAGTGCTGCAGCCATCTGGGGAACGGCAAAGTAATGCGTGACGCCGAGGGCTGGATCCCCGAGGACCGAGAGCGTCCGCTCGGGCAGGAAGCGATCCGAAATCACGAGGCGACCGCCCATCATCAAGGTCGTGCGCCCGATCGCGACGAGGCCGATCGTGTGGAAGAAGGGAAGATCGCAAAGCGCCACGGAGCGGCTCGTGACCTCTCCGACAAGGGCAAAATTCACAGCCGAGGCAAGGGCATTCCGGCGGGTGATGATGACACCCTTGGGGCTACCGGTGGTCCCTGACGTGTAGAGCATGATGCAGGGTGCATCCGCTTCCGTGGGGGCCGGCTCAGCGCGCTCGGTGCCAGCCAGCCTTCCGACCCACCCGCCTTGCCCCTCGAGGGCGATGGTGCGCGGCAGTTGCTGCTCGACGTCTTTGAGAACCGCGGAGAATTCGACGTCATGCAAAAGCAGAGCAGGCTCGCAATCGGCGATGATCTGTCCGAGCTCGGATGCTCCGAGGCGCCAGTTCAGGGGGACAAAGACGTGGCCCGCGCGCTGGCAAGCAAGACACACTGTGATCTGTTCGATCGAATTGCGCCCGAGAAAGGCAATGCGCTGCGACGCCGGCAGACCGCTTGTGAACTGGCCGATCAGCGCGGCTCCGCGGCCGACCGCCTCATCCAGCGCTGCGTAGGTCTCGGAGCGGCCGGTCGCGACTTCGTAGACCGCCTGCCGCTCGGGGCTGACCATGGCGCGATAGATCAACGGATCATCCGTCTCCAGTCCGACGGATCCCACTTCCATCGCCATCGCTTGGAATTCAGGCTGCATATTCATCCTCCCATCGCCACCCATAAGGGCCTCCTTGGCGAATTGTATGTTTAACATACTAATTACGCGCTCCGCATTTGACAAGTGGGAATTTGACTGTTGCAGTCGAAAGTGATCATGAATGATTTGCAAGTTCCATGCCGCATGATTGGAAGAGGAGCCATGACTCGACATAATGACCTGAAGCCGGCCAATGACGACGACGTATTCGAAGTCGGCGCTCCCTTGCGCACGGGCCGTCTCGACGAAATTCTCGGCTTCCATCTGCGCATGGCCAATGTCGCCATCTATCAGGACTATACGGCGGCGATGGGGGACATCGGTCTGACCCAAAAGCAGTTCGCCGTCCTTGAGCTGATCGCGGCCAATCCGAAAGTCAGCCAGATCGATATCGCCAATCAGCTGAGCATGGACCGTGCCACGATGATGGCGCTGGTTAACCGGCTGGAGGGCCGAAACCTTCTGGAGCGCCAGCCATCGCCGGTCGACCGGCGGCGCCAGGAATTGCTGCTGACGGGCGATGGGATCGAGATCCTGAAACAGGCACGCAACATTCAGGAACAGCACGAACTGCGCTTCACATCGCGGTTTTCGGCCGAAGAGCTGGAGCAATTCATCGACGGGCTGAAGCGCATCTACGCAGATATCATGCCGCGCTCGAACCAGACCGACTGATCTGGTCTATCGCCATCCCCAAACAAAACGGCCGCCCAGAGGGCGGCCGTTCCTGTTTTAAGGATCAGAAGGGGTAGTGCTGGTTCGGATCTTCGATGGTGATCCAGCGCAGCTCGGTGAACTCGGCAATCGCTGCCTTGCCACCGAAACGGCCGTAACCACTGCCCTTGACACCACCGAACGGCATCTGCGGCTCGTCGAATACGGTCGGGCCATTGATGTGGCAAATGCCAGACTCGATGCGGGCAGCGACAGCCAGCGCGCGTCGGATGTCACGGCTGAAGACGGCACCGGACAGGCCGTATTCCGTATCGTTGGCGATGCGGATCGCCTCTTCCTCGCCGCTGACCCGGATGATCGGCTTGACCGGGCCGAAGCTTTCTTCCTGGTACATCCGCATATCGGACGTGACGTTGTCGAGCAGGGTCGCTTCGACGACGCTGCCTTCGCGCTTACCACCGGCGACAAGCTTGGCGCCCTTGGAAACGGCGTCTGCGATCAGTTCGTCCATCTTCTTTGCGGATTCAAGGCTGATGAGCGAGCCGAGGACGACATGACCCTTCGGGTCACCGGCCGGCAGCTTCGAGGCCTTGGCTGCGAGCTTGGCGACGAACTCGTCGGCGATCTTCTCGTCGACGATGATGCGTTCGGTCGACATGCAGATCTGGCCCATGTTAGCAAAGGCGCCGAAGGCCGCAGCGTTCACGGCCGCATCGATATCGGCGTCGTCGAGGATGACGAGCGGTGCCTTGCCGCCGAGCTCCAGCAGAGCTGGCTTCAGGTTGCGGCCGCAAAGCTCGCCGATGATCTTGCCGACCTTGGTGGAGCCGGTGAAGTTGACGCGCTTGACCGCCGGATTGGTGATCAAGGCTTCAACGATCTTGCCTGCATCTTCCGGCGCATTGGTGATGACGCTGATTGCACCCGTCGGCAGACCGGCTTCAACGAGGCACTGGGCGATCAGGCGATGGGTGCCGGGGCACTGCTCGGATGCCTTGAGGATGACGGTGTTGCCGCAGGCGAGCGGCATGGCGACGGCACGGGTGCCGAGAATGATCGGTGCGTTCCACGGCGCGATGCCGAGGCAAACGCCGACGGCCTGACGCATGCCCATGGACAGGGAGCCCGGCTTGTTGGACGGGATGACCTCGCCGGAGATCTGCGTCGTCATCGAGGCAGCCTCGCGCAGCATGCTGGCGGCAACCATGACGTTGAAGGCGCCCCAATGGCCGGTCGCGCCGGTTTCTGCGATCACCAGCGCAGAAAACTCCGCTGTTTTCGATTCCATCACATCCGCTGCCTTGAGCAGGATCTTGCGACGCTCGCCGGGGCCAGTCTTTGACCATGCCGGGAAGGCCGCAGCCGCGGCGTCGACCGCAGCGGCGGCGTCTTCCAGGCTTGCGGCCGAAGCGGTCGTGGCCACTTCCTGCGTGAAGGGATTGATGCGGGTAAAGGTCTTTCCGCCTGAAGCCTGCTTTTCGGCTCCGTTGATCAGCAGCGATATATGCATATTCATGGGTATACCTCCTCCATTGTTGTAACGTTCAGAACCCACGCCACCAGCCGGTGACGTTGCCAGATCACCACTCTCGATTGATCATCGAGCCCCCGGGCAAACGGCAAATTCAGGTACCGGGCGTCTCCGCCGCCCGGCTATTTTGTAAGTCTAACAAACAATTGAATTTTGACAAGTGGCGCTGGACCGGTGATCAGTAGGGAAGCCCGACGTAATTCTCCGCCATTGCCGTGGACGCGGCTCTCGAATGGGTCAGGTAGTCGAGTTCCGCCTCCTGGATCTTCTGGCCAAAGTCTCCCGTATCAGGGAAACGGTGCAGCAATGTGGTCATCGACCACGAGAACCGAACGGCCTTCCACACACGTTTCAGGGCGCGTGCGGAATAAGCATCGATGCCGGCGTCGGACTTCTCCTGATAGTGCTCCAGCAGGCCGCTGATGAGGTAATGCACATCGGAAGCCGCGAGATTGAGGCCCTTGGCGCCCGTGGGCGGCACGATGTGGGCGGCATCGCCGACCAGGAAGAGCCGACCGAAACGCATCGGCTCGGCCACGAAGGAGCGCAGAGGCGCGATCGACTTTTCGAAGCTCGGGCCGGTGACCATGGCTTCGGCATGGTGCGCAGGGAGACGGCGACGGATCTCATCCCAGAAGCGATCGTCGGACCACATGTCGACCGTGTCTTCGAGCGAGCACTGGACGTAATAACGGCTGCGGGTCTCCGACCGCATCGAGCAAAGCGCAAAGCCACGCGGGTGGTTGGCATAGATCAGTTCGTGATTGACTGGTGGGACGTCGGCGAGAATGCCGAGCCAGCCGAAGGGGTAGATCTTCTCGAAGGTCTTGATGGCACCTTCGGGCACCGCCTTGCGGCTTGCACCATGAAAGCCGTCACAGCCCGCGATGAAGTCGCAATCGATTCTCTGGGCGACGCCGTCCTTTTCGAAGGTCACATAGGGATGATCCCCATCGAAACCGGAGGGGGAGACATTGACGGCATCATAGATCGTGAACCCACCATCGCGCTCGCGACGGTCGATCAGATCGCGGGTTAGCTCCGTCTGGCCATAGACCATGACACGCTTGCCACCGGTCAGGTCGAAGAGGTCGATGCGGTGATCGCGGTTGTCAAAGGTCAGCGAATAGCCGTCATGCGGCAGACCTTCCCGGTGAAGGCGTTCGCCGACGCCTGCACGATCCACGAGGCCAACGGTACCTTCCTCCAGCACGCCGGCGCGGACACGAGCCAGAATGTGATCCTTGCCGACGCGATCGATGATGACATTGTCGATGCCGGCATTGGTCAGGAGTTGTCCGAGCAGAAGGCCTGACGGGCCCGATCCGATGATGGCAACTTTGGTCCGCATGACTTTCCTCCCATGGCGCACGCAACTTGTCTTTCGCCAAGTTTTCGGCCGAAGAGCGAACCGTCACAATGGACGCATCGCGTCTTTTGTTGCACAAATCGAACATGACCAAACGCAAGTCTCCGGCGAAAGCGCCGATCCCGACCTATGAGCTCTACGGCGAAGACGATCCTGCGGGATCGCGCTTCTGGGTGCATTGCGAAACGATTCCGGCCCGAAGCGCCCTGCATCACTGGGAAATCGGCCTTCACCGTCACGAGCGCTACTTTCAGATCCTGCTGGTGACCGGCGGGTCCGGCGACGCGGTCTTCGACGGCGAAGTTGCCCGTTTCGAACCCGTTTCCGTCGTCACCGTGCCGCCGGCGATCGGTCATGGATTTCGCTTCTCCCCCGATATCGACGGCTACGTCTTCACCTTTCTCGCGAGCCGCCTGCCTGTCCGTCCGGGCGAGCCGAATGCGCTTGGACGGTTTCTCTCGACGCCGCTGATCACGCGGCTTACGCCTCAGGACCCGGACGGCGACCTCGTTCTTGCTCACCTGCTGCGGGTCGCGGCCGAGTGGCAGGGGCGCCTGACGGGACGAACGGTCCTGATGGAGACGGGGCTTGCCGCAGCGCTTGCGCTCACCGCTCGCCTTGCAGCGCAGGACCGGATGGAGACTGAAGGGGCGGATGACAACGACCGGCGTCTTGAGGCTTTTTCTTCGCTCCTGCACCGCGAAGTGCGCAACCATCGTCCGGTGTCGTTTTATGCGGATGCGCTCGGGATCACCCCCACGCATCTCAACCGCGTTCTGAAGGCGAAGACCGGATTTGGCACGCAGGAGCTCGTGGCACAGCGCCTGATCGAGGAAACCCAGCGCGAGCTTCTTTTCACACCCGGGAGCATCAAGGAAGTTGCATTCCGTCTGGGCTTTTCGGACCCGGCCTATTTCTCCCGCTTCTTCAGCCGTCAAACCGGCCTGACGCCCGGTGCATGGCGTGAGCAGGAACAGGTGCGGCTTGGTTCCCGCGAAGAGAATGCAGACGGCGTCAGCGTGCGCTGAAGAGGTCGACCAGCACCTGGCGCATGGCATTCATCGGCCATTCGCGCGTCTGTGCCGCAGGCAACATGCCGGGTTGGAAGCCCTCGCTTTCGAAGCGGGCGATCAGTTCCCGGTCGGCGGAGACGACATGTAGCGGGACAGCCCGCGACGCATTGGGTCCGGTAATGATGGCGGCGGGCTGGTGATCGCCGAGAATGACGAACACTGTGTCTTTGCCGAAGCGGGCCATGTAACTGCCCAGCGTTTCCAGCGAGTAGTCGATTGTCTGGATGTACTGGCGGCGCACACGCTCCGGATCTGCCCAGACCACGGAGGGCGGATCGCCACTTTCTGCCTGGGCGTTGAAGACCGACCCATCGCCGACCGCTTCCCAGTCAAGGAGGCGAGGTACGGGCGTCCAGGGCGCATGGCTTGATATGAGTGCGATCTCGGCCATGACCTTTTCCCCCGCTGCGCGGGCAGGCGCACGACCGAGACGCTCGAAGGCCGAGAGCGTGTACTGGTCCGGCATCGTCACCCAGTTGAAGGGCTTGCCTCGATATTCCAGGTCTACGGCCGCCAGAACCTGTCGGTAGCCGTAATAGGCTGCTTCCGGCCAGTCCATCGTGATGGCCGGCATGGCGGCGACGGGTTTCCAACCGGCTTGGCCAAAGAGCTGGTTGAGGCTCGGCTGGCGGCTGATCATCAGGCGGTCGTAACGCGCCTGACTGTCGACCCAAAGACCTGAGAGCAGCGTGCCATGGGCAAGCCAGCTCAGGCCGCCCACCGTGGGCGATGTGACCCAGGCACTTGCTGAAGTCAGACCCGCCGCTCGGATTTCCGCGTCCACCTGTTCCAGGCGCGGCCGCGTGATGTCGGCGTAGCGTGGATCTTCCACAGCGGAACGACCGTAGGATTCGACGAAGATCAGGATGAAGTCCTTGTCCGCCAGGCCTTCGAACAGACCCTCGCCGCGGCTTGGTCCCTCCCCCTTCGAAAGCGCCGCCTCGAAGACATGCATGTCCTGCACCGAGCGGACGACAAGGGCGAGCCGATTGGTGAGATAGGACGGCATGCGGGCCTCGACCCGCGGCATGCCGAGCAAGGTCGCGGCGCCGCCCAGGACGACAATCACTGCGAGCCCGAGGATCAGCCAGGATCGACCGGGACGCGGGATCTCCGCCAGCCAGCGGGCCGCGATAAGGAAGAGGACCAGCAGCAGCACCAGACCGAAAAGTGCTGCTGCCACGCCGGCGAAAGCCGCCAGTGTTCCGAGCGTACCGGACATCAGGTTCCAGCCGTCCGCCAGCATCTTCACGTCGAGATAGGGATTGAAGGGCCGCTGGAAGGCGGCCTGGGTGCCGATGTCGGCGAGCTTCAGAAAAAGGATGAGGAGGAGCAGAATTCCGCAAAGCAGCGCTGGCGGCCGGCGCCAGGTTCTGGGGACCAAGAGCAGCAGGAGCATGACGAGAGGCCATTCGAGCGGCAGCCGGGCGAAGGCCTGGAGACCGATGGCATCGGGATGATCCGGGAGGTTGAAGGCAAGCCAGGCAATGGCCGTCACGATGAGGGCGCCGGCAAAGATCCGGATGCTGCTGACAGGCCGCGTCATCGGCAAACACTCCATCCTCGGAACTCATGATCGTGGCACAGGGACGTTTCTGCCGTCATCAAAGTCTGCCGCCTTACCTTTTGCGTATAGTTGTGTGACAGCTCATTCACGATCCACGGAATTCTTCCTGTTTGTCCATCCTTCGCATCCTCACACCGCTCGCTCTGATCGCTCTTCTGGCCTTTCTGTTGTCCAGTATCGACCTCGGCGCGCTGCAATCGGCATTTTCGCAGGTCTCGCCTGTCCATGTGATCGCCGGCCTTGCTCTGGTGCAGGTGCAGATCGCCGTGTCCGCACTCCGTTGGCGGTTTACCGCTGCCCGGCTTGGCGGGAGCTTCCCCGTTTCTCTGGCCATCCGTGAATATTATGTCGCGAGCTTCCTGAACCAGAGCCTGCCCGGCGGCGTGGCGGGTGACGCCATCCGCGCGTTTCGCATGCGCAGTGCGGGCCCCGGCGGTTGGAAGGCTCCGGCTAAGGCCGTGCTCTTCGAACGGCTCTCGGGGCAGATGGCCTTTTTCCTGCTGGCACTTGCCGGCCTGTTCGTCTGGCCCCTCGTTCTCGGCGGCGAGACTGAAGGACGCCAGGCTTTTCATCTGGTGCTCGGCTTCTTCCTCATCGTGGCGGTGATCGCAGTTTGTATCTTCGTCGCCAGACGCCGCCTGACATGGGTGACCCGGATCATGGGGGATGTCACCGATGTCTTCCTTCGCGACCGGGCCCTTCTGGTCCAATCGGGCACAAGCCTGCTGATTGTCTCGACCTATGTCGCGACCTTCTTCATCGCGAGCGATGCTGTGGGGGCGCCGCTCCCCTGGGAGGCCGCGCTGACCATCGTGCCGCTTTGCCTGATCGCCATGCTGATCCCGGCGGGGTTCGGTGGCTGGGGTACGCGCGAGGCGGCAGCGATGGCGCTGTGGCCGATCATGGGTGCCTCTGCGGCCGAGGGGCTGGCAGCCAGCATCATCTATGGCGGGCTGTCTCTCGCCGGCGCGCTGCCTGGCCTGGCGCTTCTCTCGCTTGAGGCGATCAAAGCCCGGCCGCGGCGCGCCTGACGCGCCCATCATGGGGCCTCAATGCGGGCGTAGACATCGCCGGATGGCGCATCAGGCGGCATCTGCGAGAGTTCAACGAGAATTTCATCTGCCGTTTTCCAGCGATCCCAGACGAAGCGATGTTGTTCACCCACGACACGATTGAAGCGGTAGCCGCCGAGACCCATCAGCCGATCAATGGCATTCGAGGCCACCGACGGCATGGCGGGGATGTATTCGAAGGCGATCAAGGGGATCGGCTTGGAGAGGCCATGAAGGATCTCTGCCTCCGCGCCTTCGACGTCGATCTTGCAGAAGGTCGGCAGGCCGTATTTCGAAATCAGGTGGTCGAGTGTCACCATGGGAACCGTAACCTTGCGGTCCCAGACCACCTGGGCAAAGCCCTTGCTCTGCTTCACCGTCTCTACAAAGCTGCTGGAGATGCTGGTCACCGTCGGGTGACGGCTGGAGATCAAGAGATCAATCTCGCCGGCCTTTCGCCCCACGGCCACCCGTTCGAAGCCTGTCAGCGCGCCTGAAAACCGGCTCTCGATGAAATCCGCAAAGGCCGGCTGCGGCTCAACCGCAACGACGCGCGCGCCGAGGTCAAGCAAGGTGCGGCTGCGGCTTCCGACATGGGCTCCGATGTCGAAGACCAGATCGCCGGGCTTGACGATGGAGGCGTAAAACCGCCGCAAGGCGGAGCGCCGCCAGGGTTGGCCGTAATAGACGACCAGAGAGCGGGCGAGACCGAAGGAGGTGGAGAGGCGCTGGACGACACCACTCATGGAGCGACCGGCCTTCGTAAGAGGTAGATGACATCCACCGAGAAGGAATAGACCAAGGCCACCAGGGCAACAGCGGCGGCTGCGGTGGAGTATGGTGGGGTGACAAACGGGATCAGGATCAGGCAGAGCGCCGAGATCTGGATCACGCAAACCAGCTTCCGGCGGAAGGATGGGAACAGCTCCCCGTTCAATCTCGGCAGCATGATACCGGCTGCGACGAAGCCGTAGCGCATCAGGCCGATTAAAAGCACCCAGAGCCCCGCCTTTTCCAAGAGCGCTGCCGCGACCGACAGGACCAGGATCAGGAGCGCATCGATTTCCATATCGAAGCGGGCACCGAGTGCGGATTCGTGGCCGTAGCTGCGGGCGAGATAACCATCGGCACCGTCCAGGGCGAGCGAGATCAGCACCACGCCGACAAGTGTCCAGAGTGCGATATCGGCCCCTGCCAAGCTCTCAAAAAACAGAATGGTCGCGCCCGTCAGACTGACGAGACATGCCCGAAACGCCGTAACCAGATTGGCGGGACCAAAGCGGCGATGGGGATGATCGGGCAGCGCATAGACGACAAGCGCAAAGATCAGCGCCAGCGACAGGATCACGGAGGCAACGAAGTCCCAACCGAGCGGCAGTCTGAAAGAAACCGCTACCGCGACAACGGAGGTGCCTACAAGCAGGCCGGAGAGGCCGCCGAGGGTATCCCTCAGCAGCCCGCGACGCTGCCGCATCATCGACGCCCAGTCCACTGGCGCATGCGTCCAGGGGCGACCAAAGCCATCGCCAAGCCGTTCAGGCTCGCTTGCCATCCTGTAATCCTCCCTGCCCGCTCGAAGCTTACTCTGCAGCGACCAGTGTTTCCAGATCCAGCATATGGCCGGCGCGCAGTGTCTTCGTGCGCAGGTAGTTTTCGTTCTCTGCGGTGACGCGTCCGGTCACGGGTGAGCGCGCCTCCACCTCGATGCCGCCCAGTTCAAGGCCGGCGATCTTGGTCGGATTGTTCGTGTAGACGGCGACCCGGGCGATCCCCAGATGACGAAGCATGGCGACTGCCGCCTCATAACGGCGGTGATCCTCGGCCAGGCCGAGTTCGGCATCAGCATCGATCGTATCGAGACCGAGATGCTGGTAGCCATAGGCGCGCATCTTGGCGCCGATGCCTGTGCCGCGACCTTCCTGGTCGAGGTAGAGCAATACGCCACCGCCGGCCTGCTTCAGCAGGGTCAGACCATTGCGCAGCTGGTCGCCGCAGTCGCATTTCAGCGAGCCGCAGAGATCACCCGTGATGCAGGAGGAGTGGATGCGGATCGGCACGGTCTTGGAGACATCCGGCTTGCCGACAATGATTGCCACCTGATCCTTCTGGGCCAGACCGCCGCGGAAGACGACGAAGTCAGAATCGCCGAGGTCCTTGAGCGGCACGCGGGTGCGAACGATCTTCTCGAAGCGCTGGCGGGCGACATCGGCGCCCTTCAGGCGGCTGGATGCAATCTCACAGCACGCAGCAAATCGATCGCCGATCGCAGTGACGTCAGCCAGAACCATGGCGGGAAGCAGAAGGGCCAGACGCGCCAGTTCGGTCGACTGCGTAGCCAAGGCATCGGCGGGCTGCCAAAGTGCCGGACGCTCAGCGCCGAGTGCGTAAGCCATACGCGACGCATCATCGAAGGACAGGCCTGCGAGCGGTGTCACGACGTCACGGTTGCCGGAGATACCGAGGCGCGTGGCGCGCGGTGCAGTCAGCAACAGGCTGTGGCGGTTTTCAGTGACTGCAGCGAACTGGTCGAAGAGAGAGGGCGCCACGCAATCCAGCGCCACGACCGCTAGCTTTCTCTCCCCCTCGGTGACAACGACGGGCCGCCCATAGCGGAGCTCGGCTACGGCGCGTTCGACTTCGATCTCGGCGGTCGGAAAATGAAAGGCGGGCTGGCTTGAAATGGACATGAGGCATACTCTCCCTATCAGTGGCAACCATTACGCCGGAGTTCCGGCGACGGTTTGCGCTACCGTCGTAAATTTATTTTGATGACGGCTATGGAACAAAATGCCCGCTGTCGCGATACGTTCCAGTCGGATGAGTAAATAGGGCGTGGGGGTCGCAGTTTGAAGTTCGAGATCAATGAACAAACCGTATCCGACGGTGAAACCGCGTCTGCGCTCTGGTTTGAAGCCAAGGAAATCTGCCGGCTGCGCCAGGAGCGCCTGCCCGCACGCTCTCCAAACGACGTCCTCGTGCGAACGCTTTACAGCGGGATCAGCCGTGGGACCGAGTCCCTGATCTTTCGTGGCGAGGTGCCGGAGAGCGAATTCGATCGGATGCGCGGACCGCATATGGAGGGCACCTTCCCCTTCCCGATCAAATATGGCTATGCGGCCGTCGGGCAGATTGAGGCCGGGCCGGCTGCGCTGGTCGGAAAGAACGTCTTTGCCCTTCACCCGCATCAGGACCGCTTCATCCTTCCCGTCGATCAGGTGACGCCACTGCCGGACGCGTTGCCGCCGCGTCGTGCCGTGCTCGCCGCCAATATGGAGACGGCGCTCAATATCGTCTGGGATGCCGGGATCCAGCCAGGGGATCGCGTGGCCGTCTTCGGAGCCGGCGTGGTTGGCTCGCTGGTTGCCTATCTCTCCTCCCGCATCGTTGGGACCGAGACCGTGCTTGTCGACCTGGATTCAAAAAGAGAGGGTCTGGCGGCGGATCTCGGCCTGACATTTTCCGAAGCAGAAGTTCTCGACGGCGAATTCGACGTACTGGTGAATGCCACGGCTTCAGCGGGCGCTCTGCAAAATGCCATCGCGCATGCCGGTGTCGAAGCGAGAATCGTGGAGGCCAGCTGGTATGGCGATCGGCCGGTGACGATTTCGCTTGGAGGTTCGTTCCATTCCAAGCGGCTCTCGCTCGTCAGCTCGCAGGTTGGATCCATTCCGGCCTCGCGAAAGGCTCGCTGGAGCTATGCCCGCCGGATGGCCAAGGCGCTCGATCTGCTGCTCGACGTCAAACTCGACCGTCTCATTTCCGGCGAGACCACATTTTCTGAACTGCCCGCCGCTTACGCACGTATCTTGTCCACACAGGACACCTTGTGCCATCGCATCCGCTACTGACGAAAGAGAGCTCATGTTCGCTGTTGAAGTCCGAGACCACATCATGATCGCCCACAGCCTGCCGCGCCCGGTCTTCGGTCCGGCCCAGGGAATGCACGGAGCGACCTTCGTCGTGGATGCCGCGTTCTTCACCCGGGATGTGGACGAGGATGGGCTGGCGGTCGATATCGGTGCTGCCACCACCGTGCTGTCCGAGGTGTTGAAGCCGCTCAACTACCAGAACCTGGACGAAGTCGAGGTCTTCAAAGGTAAGGTCAGCACGACGGAAGTCATCGCCAAGCACATCTTCGACCAGCTGGCGCAGGCAGTTTCCGACAAGCGTCTCGGGGCTGGCAGCCACCGCATCTGCCGGCTGAAAGTAACCCTACACGAATCCCATGCCGCCCGCGGCTGGTACGAGGCCGATCTTTGAGCCGTTCGCTGGTCTTTGCCTATCCGGGTGATCTTTCGCTTAAGACCGGCGGCTATGGCTATGATCGTCAGGTGATCGATGGGCTTCGGGCCCTGGGCTGGCAGGTGAAACTCCTGCCGCTTGGGGATGGGTTCCCGATACCGACGGCGGAGACGCTCCGCAGCGCAAGTGAGGCTTTGTCCTCGCTGCCGGACGGGGCGCTCGTCGTGATCGATGGTCTGGCCTTCGGTGTGCTCGATGCATGGGCTCAGGTCGAGGCTGACAGGCTGAGGATCGTGGCTCTCGTCCATCATCCGCTTGCGCTGGAGACCGGCCTGTCGGACGACGAACAGCGCCATTTTCGCGACCGCGAGCGGGCGGCTCTTGCGACTGTCCGTCATGTGGTCGTTACCTCACCGATGACGGCGCGCGAACTTGCGGCAAATTATAATGTCGAGGCATCGGATATCACAGTCGCGCTTCCCGGCACGAAAAAGGCCGCACCGGCGCAGGCCTCCGATGCCTTGCCGCATATCCTGTCGGTGGGAACGCTGTCACGCCGCAAGGGCCATGACGTGTTGCTGGCCGCGCTGGAGGCGGTGGAGGATCTGCCCTGGCAGGCGACGATCGTCGGCAGCAAGACGCTGGATCCGGCAACCAGCGCTACCCTGGCTCATCAGGTTGAGACGCTTAATCTTGGCGCGCGGGTAACGCTCGCTGGTGAAGTCGACGATCCTAGAACCTATTTCGCCACGGCGGATATCTTTGCGCTCGCCAGCCGCTACGAAGGCTACGGCATGGTCTTCGCGGAGGCGCTCTCGCATGGGCTTCCGATCGTGGCCTGCCATGCCGGCGCCGTGCCTGAGGTCGTACCTGAGGATGCCGGCATCCTCGTTCCTGTCGATGATGTCACGGCATTTGCGGCAGCCCTCCGCCGATTGCTCAGCGATCCGAGGGAACGGCAGGCACGGGCAACCGCGTCTCTGCAAGCGGGTGCGCTTCTGCCGGACTGGGCGCAGACGGCCGAGATCATTTCCAACACACTGGACAGAATAGCATGAGCGGTTTCGACAAGGACTGGCTGGCATTGCGCGAACCCGTCGATCTGAGGGCGCGCGACGCATCGATGGTCGAGAGGTTTACGCGGCATCTGGAGGACGTAGCGGCACCTGTAATCGTTGATATCGGCTGCGGAACAGGCTCCACCTGGCGCAGCCTCTCCGACCGTGTGCCGCGGACCGCGCAGTGGCAGCTACTTGATTACGATCCGCTGCTCCTGGCGGAAGCGGAGCGACGCGCCGGTGGCGCCGGCGACGTTACCTTTCGACAGTTTGATCTGAACCAGATCGAGGAACTGCCGCTCAGCGAGGTCACGATGGTCACGGCATCCGCCCTGTTCGACCTGTGCTCCGCCGACTTCTGCAATCGTTTTGCCGATACCCTCGCCCGCAGCAAGACCGGGGTCTATGCCGCGTTGAACTATGATGGGGTCATGGAATGGTCGATCCGGCATCCCCTCGACGGGCAGGTGACGATTGACTTCAACCAGCATCAACGCCTGGACAAGGGCTTTGGCCCGGCGCTCGGTCCCGACGCCACAGAGCATCTGAGGCTTGCGTTCGAGAACCTGCGTTACCGCGTTACCGTTGCGACCAGTCCATGGGTCATGGGGCCTGAGGATGCGGCGCTTCAGCTCGCCTTTCTAGAGGGGCTGGAGAAGCCATTGCTGGAGATCGGCAGCCTGACGACGGACGAGATCAAAGCCTGGTTGCAGTTCAGGCGGGAGAAGGTGGGGGAACCCGGGAGCTCATGCGTGGTCGGCCACACGGATATTCTCGCCCTGCCGCGACACGGAGCGTGACGGGCCCTTGAGGTCACAGTCGAAGAGGATGTCGCTGCCGAGGCCATAAACCTTGGCAGCGGGCCGATGGGCGCTGGAAAGCCGCTCAATTGGTGACAGCGCGATCCCGGCGGGGCCGGAACCGATGATCAGGGGCGCGATCGCCACATGCAGGCGGTCGACGAGCCCAGCTTCAATGAAGCGGGCGATCGTCCGGGCGCCGCCTTCCACGAGGATCCGCCTGAGACCACGGGCAGCGAGCGCGTCGAGAATATCCTGCGGATCAAGCCCTCCCTCGCCCCGCTTCACCCTGATCACGTCAGCGTCATAGGATTTCGTCGGAGCATCATCGGACTGGATGAGGATCACAGGTGCGCCGCCATCTGCGAATAATTGTTCGTCTCCGGTTAGTTCCGCACCGCAATCGACGACGACGCGAACCGGATTGGGACCCTTGACGGCCCGGACGGAGAGGCGCGGATCATCGCATTTGACGGTTCCGACGCCCACGATGACGGCCTCCACCAAGGCGCGACAGCGGTGCAGATGCGCAATGCCCTCAGGCCCTGAGATATCTCGGGCGTCGCCGGACGGGGTCGCCACGCGACCATCCAGCGATTGGCCGACCTGGGCGAGGACAAAGCCATCTTCGGCTACGGCAATGGGCGCGTAGAGCGCCATGACAGGGTCGGCATCATCCGATATCGCGTGGCCAGCGCTGCCGCGCATCGCAAGAAGGCGTGCCCAGAGCTGATCCGTCATGTCGATCTTACGCATCGAGATCCCTTCCTGACTTACAAAATACGATAGAGCGTTCTGTCGCGGCGGATTACATGGTGGAATATCACCGCCGCAAAATGCAACGCGAAGAGCGCCAAAAGGATCCATGCGCTCCATTCGTGGATGAACGACAGAGTGCCAGCAATATCCGGCGACTTGCCGATCGGGCTCCAGACGGTGAAAAGGCCGAACCAGTTCAGCGGAAAGCCGTGGGCGTTCGTCGCCAGGAAACCCGACACCGGCATGACGATCAGGAAGACATAGAGAAGGCCATGGACGAGGTGGGCGGCGGCCTTCTTCAGCGGCGGCGCCTCAACCAGCGGGGCCCCGCTCGTCAGCCGTGTTCCTATCCGCAGCAGCATGAGCCAAAGCACAAGGAAGCCGAGGCTCTCATGCACCAGATAGAAGTCGAGCTTCACGTCATCCTTGACGAAGCCGATCATGAGCCCGAGCGGCCATGTTGCCAGCACGAGACCTGCAATCAACCAATGGAGGACGCGCAAGCGCCCTGCATAGCGCTCGTCCCCAGCGGTCAGCTGTACTTCGCTCATCGGGCCATGCTCCACCTTAAACCGTTTGCGCCGCCAGCCTCCTCGCCAGCGCAGCGTCGGTTACTCCGGCACAGAGAATGTGTCGGTTCCACGACAATGTAAACGGAAGATGACGGTCGTTAGATCAGGTCACACTGTGGTGATCACAGTGTTGGCGGTGCTTTCTGGAAGAAGACATAGGAGCCCTTGGCGACCTTGAAGATATCGCAGTTGCGCCGAACCTTGCGCTCGCCTTCCAGACGGAAAACACCGAGCGACCCAGAGAACCCGTCCGGAGACATGATGCGCTCGGGTGCGAAGGCGACCTCGCCGAAACGTCCGGCAAGTCCGATCGCCATTGCCATGGCATCAAAACCATATCCGGCCTGGGCAGAGGCCGGCATGCCGTAGCTCGCCATATAACGGCTACCGATCCTTGCCTGCACATTCTGGTCGTAGCGACAGACGATCGCGCCGGTCAGCTTGGGTTCGTTCAAGTCCTGGGGCGTCAGCACGGAGCTGGCGACCACGCGACGGCCAGGGCGCGGAGGCTTGGCGGCATCGGCCTTCTTCAAGACTTCGCCGGGCGATTTGACGCCGGGCATCAGCACGACCATGTCGGCTTTGCTCCAGGAGGCCAGCGCCTTTGGCGGAAGAGCGCCGCCGGCAAGCTCGACGATCGGCTCGACCTTGCCGCCGAACGCCTTGACCTGGCGGGCAATCCGCTCGGCTTCCAGCTTCTCGGTCGGAGATGACGCCAGGATCACCGCATGGGTCGCACCTTCGGCCATGGCAAAGGACGCGCTTTCGATCAGGCTGTCGGCTGGGCTGGACACGAAAGCATAGACGTCCGGAGGCAGGACGGCGTCATTGGTCTGGAACGCGACCATCGGGACCTGAAGCCCGCCCAGACCGCGCTGGATGGCCTCGAATTCCGCACCGCGCGCGGTGGTTATGATGAGAGCGACCTGCTGGCGTGCGAGCGTCTTGGTGGCAGCCTCGATCGCCTCAGGCTTGTCCAGGGTCTCCAGCATCGTCAGCTTCACGACGTCGGGGCCGAGCGTGTTGACGGCCAGTGCCGCACCATCTCGATACTCGCTATCGGCCTGACGGCTATGCTGATCCTGGCGGCGGATGCCGAGGTAGGCAATCTTTACCGGACCGGACCCCAGTGTCTGATTGTAAAGCCCCGTCGTGCTGGCTGCTGTCGAGGCGGCAGCCCCGGCGCCTTCGCCGCTTGCAGGCTTGAAGTCGTCCGTCTGACAGGAAGCGAGACCGGCGAGCGCCAAGGCCAAAGCCCCGGCGCGCAGGAAGCTCCGCGTGGTAATTTCTGATCCGACCATGATTTCAGCTATGTTTCGCTTCCGATCCCAGTGCGGACCGTAAGCACTGACGCGCAGCGGCGCAAGAGTGAAGGCGTTCCATATCTGGGCAGATTGAGATCATGGTAACTTTAGCAGGCCTCCTCACTGGTGAGACGAGAGACGTGAGAAAACCGCGCATATCCCTTTTGTTGCGGGACCTGTGCGCGCCTTGGTTAAAACTGCATTACCGCAACCCAGCGCATTTTACTATAATATAGTTTTGCATATTTACAGTATATACTCCAAGCATCGGAACCAATAATTCAATCAATACAGCTATTCTACGATCAACAATCGGAGGATAGCGATGTTTAAGAAGAATAAAAACACTGTCGCAGTCTCGGCCTTCGCAGTTGCTTCGCTGCTTTCGACCAGTTCGATCGCTGCGCCCATCCTGCCGGGCACGCTCTCATCCTACTCCACGGTGGCGCAGACGCTGGTGCTGGGCATGAGCCCATTTGCCGCATCGTTCGGCCAGAACCTTCAGGCGACCATCGCCGAGCAGTGGCAGCAAGCGGCGAAGACACTTTCGCCGACCGCACCGATCCAGAACATTGCTCTGCTTCCAACCGACAAGGCACTGTCGACCGGCGCCGTTGCCTCAACGTCGAAGACCGCTCCATCGAGCCGCAACAAGCCGCAGACCGACGATGTCTTCGGGTCGGTCGCCATTCCCTTCAAGAAGCTGGGTGCGCTGAAAAAGGCAGCGCCGACCTTCGCCGAAATCGCCAAGGGTACGGCCCTGCGCTGCGGTGGCAAAGACTGCTTTGATACAGACGCCAGCGTGCATCGGACTGCAGCCGGCAGCGGCATGTCGTCCATTCGCGACAAGCTCAATTTCGTCAATCACGAAGTCAACCGCCGCATCACCTATCGGAAGGACACAGACAGCCATGGTCAGCTCGACAAATGGTCGTCGCCTTCGCAGACGCTGGCATCCGGCTTCGGCGACTGCGAGGACTATGCGCTTCTGAAGATGGCCGTGCTCGAAGCCCAGGGCATTTCTCTTCAGGATATGACGGTCGTCATTCTCTACGACAAGAAGCGCCACTTCTATCACGCCGTGCTCTCGGTCGAGGTTCAGGGCGCCCACTATATCCTCGACAACATGCGTGATCAGGTTCTGGTCGACAACCGCCTGCCTGACTATCAGCCTCTGTTCTCGATCTCGAATGGTCGCGGCTTCCTGCATGGGACCCGCACCAAGGGCAAGGCCATGGCAATGAAGAGCTTCGACAGCATTGCTCCCGGCGAGGGCGGCGAACTCTGAGCAAGGCGCAATCCGCGCCTCGCCGATGATCGCTCAGCCGCGCACGACGTAGCCGATCACCATCTGCTTCTGATGCGTTGGGGCCATTGCAAGGTTCATCTGTCCGGTCAGCTGTTTCCCGGCGCATGTTGCGGTGAAGCCGGTCGTCACCATCTTGCCCTTGGCTGACAGGCTCTGGATCGCGTCATCGACCTGCGTATCGAGGACGAAGCGGAAACCCGCCGAAAGCTGCGCGATGTTTCCAAGCACCAGCCGCTGCTTCAGCATGATCATGAATGGCTCATTGAAGAACTGGATCTTCTTGTCGCGCGTGAGCACGATGGCCGGCGTAGGGCAGGCCTGGATCAGGGTGTTCAGGTGATCCAGCGAGTAGACATTTTCCATGAGCGCCAGCCGACGCCACATCCAGCGGAAGGCAACCACCCGCAACATGGAAGCGAGATTGCTGTTCTCCCCGACCTGGGCTGCCGCCTGATCCACGACATCGCCGATCGACTGCCGTGAGCCGTTGAGCAGCCAGGAGAGGCCGTCCCAATAGATGGTTTCGAGCCGGATGCCGCGCCGGGCGCCACCCTTGCCGATGATGGCGCGGAACTTGGGCTCCGCGTCACTTTCCTCGATTTTCTGCAGCGCCGCCGGATTGAGATCGGGCTGCTCTGTCTGAAACAGATGCCGGTCCGGAAGCGACATGTTTCACCGTTCAGTGAGGGCGACGGACTGCGCCTTGTTGATCGGCTTCATCAGATAGCTGAGGATCGTCTTGCGACCGGTCATGATCTCAGCGGAGGCGACCATGCCGGGAATGATCGGATAGGACTTGCCGTCGCGCATCAGTTCCGACTGGTCGGTCTTCACGTGCACCAGGTAGAAGGTTTCCCCCTTCTCCTTGTCGACGATGCTGTCGGCGGACACATTCGTGACCTCGCCTTCCAAACCGCCGAAGATCGAGAAGTCATAAGCCGTCACCTTGACGATGGCCTTTTGTCCCCGGGTGATGAAGGCGACGTCGCGGGGCGAAATCTTGGCCTCGATCAGCAGCGTGTCTGCTGTCGGGACAATACCGGCCACCACAGTGCCCGGATCGACATAGGCGCCGATCGTATTCACTTCCAGCGTATTGACGATGCCGTCCACGGGCGAGCGAATATCCGTCCGGCTGACGCGATCGGTCGCGCCACGGATGGTTTCGTCGATCACCGAAAGCTCGGCCAGCGTCTGGGCCTTCTCGGTCAAGGCCTGCTGGCGCAGCTGCAGGGCCAGTTCTTCGACCTGCAGGCGCGCCTCTTCGACCGCGCCGCGCAGACGCTCAAGGCTTTCCTGATAGACTGTAATCTGGCCGCGCTGATCAGTGAGCTCGCGCTCCAGGGTAATCAGCTCCGTCTGGGCCACGAGGCCTCTCTTGGCGAGAGGGCTCATCAGATCGTACTGGCGGGTTGCCTGCGCGATGTTCTGCTCGAGGCGGACGATATTGGCCTGCGCCTCGCTCAATTCATTCTCGCGCTGACGCACGCGTTCGCCCAGCACGCCGGCCTTGTTGAGATAGGCTGCCTTATTGGCCGCAAACAGCCGTTCTTCGTTTTCGCAAACCTTGCCGGCAACCGACTGAACTTCGTCGGGGCAAATGAAGGCCGTGTCATAGGCACCCACTTCTTCCAGGGCCAGGCGAGCGATCTTCGCGCCCAGGGCCCGGGCCTTGGCGACGGATTCACCGAGCGAGGATTCCGTCGTGGTGTTGTTGAGCTGGACGATAAGTTCGCCCTTGCGAACGACCTGACCAACCTGCACGGAAATGGTTTCCACGACACCGGCTTCCGAAGACTGAATGATCTGGGTCTTCGAAACGGGGATGACCTTCCCCTCGCCGCGAGCAATCTCATCAATCTCGGCGATGGCAGCCCAAGCGAGGAAGATGACGATCAAAGCCGCGACCAGGGCGACGATCATGCGGGCCATGAAGGGCGGGGTATCTGCAACAGGGCGGCTCATGGCTTAATCCCCTTCTTCTGCATCGCTTCGATGACCTGTTTCTTCGGCCCATCAGCCACGATGCGCCCCTTGTCGAGCACGATCAGGCGGTCGACAAGGTCAAGCATGGTGAAGCGATGGGTTGCGATCAGCAGCGTCGTATCCTTGTCGAAGGCAGTGCTCAGGCGATTGATGAGATGGCGCTCGCTTCCCAGGTCCATGGCGCCCGAGGGCTCATCGAGGAAAACGATCTTCGGCTTGGTGAGCAGCAGACGGGCAATCGTCATGGCCTGCTTCTGGCCACTGGAGAGGTTCGACCCGCGCTCGCCGACCGGCATGTCGAAGCCGCGCGGATGGCGGGAGACAAACTCCTCGACGCCGGTCATGCGCGACACTTCGAGCAGTTCTTCATCGGTTGCATCGGCGCGGCCGATCAGGAGGTTTTCCTTGACGGTGCCGGAGAACAGATCCGAGGACTGGCCAGCGACAGCCACGGCCGAGCGAACCTCCGACATGTGATACTGGCGAATGTCGACGCCGTCGATCAGCACTCGGCCCTCTGTCGGCACGAAGAGGCCATCGAGCAGGCGGCCGAGCGTCGTCTTGCCCGACCCGATACGGCCGATAATCCCGACCTTTTCACCCGGCGCGACCGAAATCGACAGCTTGTTGATCACCGGATTGTCGGATCCCGGATACTGGAAGGTCACATCCTGGAAGCTGAAACCGCCATGCTTGATTTCGCGGTTGACGAAACCGACGGTCGAGGGCCGGTCTTCTGGCTGCTCCATGACTTGATCGAGAATGCGCAGCGACAGCGTTGCCTGGCGGAAGCGGGCGAGCGTCATGGCGATCTGCCCAAGCGGCGCACCGGCGCGGCTGGCAAGCATGACGGTTGCGACGATCGCACCCATGGCGAGGCGGCCTTCGGAAAACTCATAGGTCCCGGCAATCACGATCAGGACGCCGACGATCTGCTGGATCAGCGCCGTCAGGTTGATCGCGTTGGTAGAGATATGCTTGATCTCTTCGCTGGTGCGGCTGGAATGCTTCATCAGCTCCTGCCAGCGGCGCAGCATCGTCGCCTCCGCGCGCAGGCTCTTCAGCGTCTCGATGGTGGAAATCGTTTCCACCAGCAGCGACTGGCGCTTGGAGGCCTCATTGGAGGCTGCTGCCATGCGGTGGCCAATCTGGGCCTGGGCACGAAAACCAATGGCGACCGACAGGATCAAGGCAATGGCTGGAATGATCGCAAGCCAGCCGGAGATCAGATAGATAACGATCAGGAAGATAAAGACGAAGGCCGTATCGATCATCAGGCCGATCGTATTCGACGTGAAGAACTCGCGCACAAACTCGTATTGCATCACCCGGTTGGCGTATTCCCCCGTCGACATCGGTCGCGATGCGAGCGTTGTATTGAGCACCTTATCGAAGATCATCTGTGACAGGCGCAAATCGGCATTGCGTCCTGCATGATCGATCAGCGCTGCGCGCGCTTCTTTCAGCAGATAGTCGAAGAGGTAAGCGAGCAAGATACCGACAGCGAGCACCCAGAGCGTCGGGATCGCCTTGTTGGGCAACACGCGGTCGTAGACGTTCATCGTGAAGAGTGGCGAGCCGAGCGCAATCAGGTTGATGAACAGGGCCGCGACGATGACGCGCAGATAGGTTCGCCAATAGGGCATCAGCGCCCGCACCAGCCAGTGGCGCTTCTCGATCTGGTCGGCGGCACCAATCACGGCTTCTTCGCCATCATTGCGATAGAACAGCGTAAAGGCGAAGGCGGACACGGGCGCAAGGGCCAGAAGTTCTTGATGGGTCAGGCGGGCAGCGGCCGTACCTTCGCGAATGTCGAGCGTGTAGATACCGTCATCGCTGACTTCGAGCAGCGGCAGCGTGCCGCCATCCTTGAGGACGACGATTGCGGGACAGTCGAAGTCATTCTCGCGAATGGCGCGTTCAGCGACATTCATGACCTGCAGGCCGATACGCTCGGCAACATGCTCTACGTCGTCGAGCTGCAAAGACTCGACGATTTCATCCGGCAATCCGGAGAACAAGACGGTATCCGAGCTGGGCCGACCGTAAAATGTGGCGACAGCCTTGAAGGATGCACGAAAGCTCAGGCGGGCACGAGGGCCCGCCGGTTCGATTAACGAATTTAACATGTCATCCTATCGGATGGGCGTTTACTGGAGCGGCGCCAGGAGGTCCATCGGAATTCCTGCCTTTTGCCGCGGATCCCGCTCGACATAAGCCCCATTGGGGGTGGTCTTTACGGAAAACTCGTTGCGGGCGTAGCCTTCAGCCTGGCCAACCGCCTTAACGTTCATCGTCTTCAACAGCGAGCCAGAGGCTGCCAGGATCTTGTACTCGGCGAAGAGCGCGGCCACACGGGCAGTCTCGGCGACGATGCTGGTGTTGAAGCGCGTGTTCTGTGCATCGAGCACGTCGAGCAGCGAGCGCTGGCCGATCTTGAACTGCTCGCTGTAGGACGAGACGAGCTGGGCGTTCTGCGACGACTGCGAATTCAGGATCTGAGACAGTTCGCCACGGCTGCTGCGCTCGTTCCAGGCCGAACGAACCGATTCCTCGAGTTCGCGATGAACCTGGTCGGATGCATAGCGCTGTTCGCTGGCGCGGCGGATCTGCTCCTGCTCGCGGGCCTGATCGATGCCGCCACGATAGAGGTTCCAGCGGGCGACCAGGCGGACCTGGACGTCGTTGGTGTTGCCCTGGCTGCTGCCGACATCATTGCCGACGCTGGCGCGGCCTTCGAGGTCGACGGTCGGGGCGTAGTTGGAGCGGGCGGCACGGACGGCTGCATCAGCCGCATCGATATCGGCGCGGGCCGAATAGATGCGCGGATTGTTCGACTTTGCTGTCGCAATCGCATCCTGCAGCGAACGCGGAATGAACTTGCCAACGGAGCCCGGAACCTTGGCATTGGTGATCGGCTCGCCAACGGTCTTCAGGAAGCGGATCTTCGTCAGCTCCAGCTCTTCTTGTGCTTCACGCAGACGGGCGCGGGCCGCCTCGAGGCGCTCACGGCCCTGCAGTGCGTCGACTTCGGTCAGCGCGCCACCGGAGATACCCTGGTTGATATCGCCGAGAATGCCATTGTGGAAGTCGACGTTCTGCTTGGCGACGCCGACGATCTTGGTCTGCAGGATGTATTCGAGGTAGTCCTGGACGACCTGGAGAGCGACCGTTTCCGAACGCTCGAGAACGCGGAAGGAGGCGCCGTCGACGCGGGAGGCCTGCTGGTCGAGCTGTGCACGACGCCCACCGCCATCGAGCAGGCGCTGCGTGATCGTCAGGCCGACTTCGGAATTGCTAAAAGTCTCGTAGTCCTGGGTTGCCGATCCCGTGCTGTCGTTCGACAGACGGCGCTTTCCCACGCTTGCCTCGAGATCGACGGAGGGGAGGTAGAGACCGCGCGCCTGGCGCAGTTCGAACTCGACCGCCTCGCGGTTTTCGACCGCCTGCGAAATCTGCGGGTTGGTGGTCAGAGCCTTCTGGATCGCTTCCTGCAGCGACATCGCGCTCGCGGGCGTCACAGACGCAATGGCGAAGGCTGCCGAGGTATACAAGGCTGCGAATAATGTCTTTTTGGTCAACAACTGAGTGCCCCTACCCAAATCTTCCGTGGGCCAACATATATACCGGGGCGATGACTGCTGGGAAGTCCAATCGACCTGTCCAAAAGATGCACCCAATTTTGATCTGTTGAAACAAAATTGCGCCGGGGAACAAAAGTCGGATTTTTTTACCCTGAGGTCGCCACCCAAGCGCTTGCAATATCTTTGAAACAACTCTTTTTCCGAATTGTTTTGCTCGCCTTCGCAATTAACCCTTTGAGAATGTTCCCACACTTCCTTGCCGTAACGTTAAAGTTCCAGCGGAACTGTCTCCCAGACGCAACAGAGGCTGCACGCTTTCGAGGGAAAGACGCCAGCATCGTTCACGCTCGGCGCGAGTCTTTCCGACTCGGAAGGCAGTAAAAACCGGATCTGTTCGCCAGGAAAACAAAAAGGGCGCCGATACGGCGCCCTTTTCACTCGCGATATTCTTCGACCCATCAGTCGTGCGGTGTGACCACCGCATGCTTGTCGTCAAAGAGGACCTTGATGGCGGTGTCGTGGTTCTGCAACTCGACGACATCCTTCCAGACGCCCGGCTCGGCCTGGACGCTGACGGTGGTGTTGCCGCCCTCAACCGTTGCCCGCAGATGCGTTTCCACGGTTGCGTCAGGCTGCTCGCCCAGCAGCCTGTCGAGCAGGGCCGTCACATCGAGCACATCGCCTTCTTCCGTGCTGAAGTCGGTGATGACATCGGCGACGTCGAGCTCGTCGAGTGCCGTGCCGTCAAAGACGAAGGTGTCGGCGCCGGCGCTGCCGGTCATAACCACCTCGCCCATGCCGCCATGCAGCGTCAGGCCATCGTTTTCCGATCCGAAGATCGTGTCGAAGCCGACTTCGAGGAAGTTGCCGGTCGAGCCATCGGCGAAGGTGAACTCACCCTCGGCGAAGACCGTCTGACCGTCTTCCTCGCCGCCCGTCTGGTCGGTCGTCAGCGAGATGCTGGCAACACCATTGGCAGAGAGGCTCGAAAGCTCGCCCTCGTCGCTGATGCCGTCATTGTCGGCATCGACCCAGACCTGCAGCTCGGAGAAGGCATCGTCGCTTGCGTCGATCTTGCCATCCTTGTTGCTGTCCAGCGAAGCGAGAGCCGCCACGCCGCTGGCAAACTTGCCGCCGTTGAATTCAGGCGTGAAGATCTCCGAGCCGTTGTCGATCAGGCCGTTGCCGTCAACGTCATAGGCCAGGATCCCATCGTCGCTCGTCCAGGCGATCTGGTCACCCTTACCATCGGCGTTAATGTCGAAGGTGACACCGTCGCCGATCGACGAGAAGGCGAAACCGTTCTTGTCGAGGTCAAGGATGATCGGGTCAATGGCATCATCACTTACGAGGTCATTGAAGTTGATGATCGTCGTCGCGCGAAGGGCAACGAGAGTGTATCCCGAAGCTGCTCCCCGTTCAGTGCCTGACTGCTGATACACGAATGTGCTTGCAACGCCATCAAATGTTGCATGGAAGGCCACAGTAGTTCCAGCACCTCCAAGGTCGTTCCTCTGGAGATACTGCACAACCATTCCCAAGCGCTCGCTAGTGTCAACCGAGAGAGCAGAAGCGAAATCATCCAGATCATCAAATGTAATGATGCCGTTGGCAATCGAATGAGATCGTATTGCCACGTTCTGGGACCAAGCACGGTCTGAATTATACTGCCCGTCGACTTTAGCCGCATCAGTTGCAACCCTTACGGCAACCGGCAATTCCAATTTATCATGCGATACATTGAAGTCTCTAATGACATCAAAATCCGAAATACCACGCACATAGTCGACTTTATTGAACTTCTGCGTAGTCACGTCTGCGGTTGAATCACCCGAGGCATATGCGAATATGTCTCGACCGGCACCACCAGTCATTGTGTCTTTACCCGCGCCGCCCGCGATCCAGTCGTTACCTGAACCGCCGTTGATGGTGTCATCGCCGCCGAACCCGTAGATCACCTGATCACGACTGGTTGCGGAGCCATCGATGCTATCATTTCCGTTGTTGGTTCCGAGGCGGAGTGTCATGCTTTCAGTGTGGCTTCCGTTTGAAGTATCAACAGAACGGATGTTGGAAATCGTTATGGTCTGCACCCCATTGTCGAAGTCAATCTTGTAGCGATTCTCAACTTCACCGTCCGCGCTTCCAATCTCGATGTTGCCGTTCTCACCATCGGTGGAAATGCTAGTCGTTGACGCGCCGTTGAAACTGTAGGTGAACGCGCCACTGTCCGCATCAGTGGTAGAAGTGGTGAAAAGCACCTGATTTGGGTTGATCTCAGTGTCTGGATGGCTCTGACCAACGCCGGTTGTCTCAACCTTTAAGTTCACATTTCCACGGAAGGTTATATCCGTCGGCGCCTGGTTCACGAGCGTATCAACAGCTTGCACGAACGACGTAGCAGCAACGTTCGGGTTCGACGCCGCGTCCGTTGCAACATTCGCCGCGACGCCCACAGTCAGGTTGCCGGCGAAGTTGACATTCGGCGTCACGACCAGCGTGTAGGTGTCGGCGTCAACCTGGCCAAAGGTTCCCTTGGTGCCATTCTCGACAGAGATGTCATCTGCCGTA
Source organism: Allorhizobium sp. nf9_anc (assembly GCF_056323085.1). Classification (NCBI taxonomy): domain Bacteria; kingdom Pseudomonadati; phylum Pseudomonadota; class Alphaproteobacteria; order Hyphomicrobiales; family Rhizobiaceae; genus Allorhizobium; species Allorhizobium sp. nf9_anc. Next base: position 3,222,169 of record NZ_CM150481.1, read on the forward strand.
AAGCCGCTGACAGCTTCGCTGAACTGGAACGTATAGGTCACCGTGCCATCGGCTGCAGTGACCGTACCAAGGTCGCTGCTCGTGATGGTGACCGTCGGCAAAGCCAGGTCAACCGGCTGAACATATGGCGTCGCCGCAACGTTCGGGTTCGAGGCTGCATCCGTGGCAACACCTGCAGCGACACCAACCGTCATGTTGCCGGTGAAGCCAGCGGTTGGCGTCACCACCATCGTATAGGTATCCGGGGTAACCTCGGTCAACGTGCCCTTAGTGCCATTCGCGACAGTAATGTCATCTGCCGTGAAGCCAGACACCGCTTCGCTGAACTTGAAGGTGTAGGTCACCGTGCCATCGGCTGCATTGACCGTACCGAGGTCGCTGCTCGTGATGGTGACCATCGGCAAAGCCAGGTCAACCGGCTGAACATATGGCGTCGCCGGAACGTTCGGGTTCGACGCTGCATCCGTGGCAACACCTGCAGCGACACCAACCGTCATGTTGCCGGTGAAGCCAGCGGTTGGCGTCACCACCATTGTATAGGTATCCGGGGTAACCTCGGTCAACGTGCCCTTAGTGCCATTCGCGACAGTAATGTCATCTGCCGTGAAGCCAGAAACCGCTTCGCTGAACTTGAACGTGTAGGCCACCGTGCCATCGGATGCATTGACCGTACCAAGGTCGCTGCTCGTGATGGTGACCATCGGCAAAGCCAGGTCAACCGGCTGAACATATGGCGTCGCCGCAACGTTCGGGTTCGAGGCTGCATCCGTAGCAACACCTGCAGCGACACCAACCGTGATGTTGCCGGTAAGACCAGCGGTCGGCGTCACCACCATCGTATAGGTATCCGGGGTAACCTCGGTCAACGTGCCCTTAGTGCCATTCGCGACAGTAATGTCATCTGCCGTGAAGCCAGAAACCGCTTCGCTGAACTGGAACGTATAGGTCACCGTGCCATCGGCAACGTTGATCGGACCATCTACGTCGCTTGTGATCGTCACCATCGGCGGGGTGGTGTCCGGCGCAACAACCGTCACGACGAACTTACCGGCGGTCAGTCCAATGGCATCACCGTCATGGTCTTCCGCCTGGATTACCGACGAGAAGTCGATGTTCACATCGCTCGAGCCGAGCGGCTGGAAGAGCGTGAAGGTGCCCGTGCCGTTCTCAGACAGGGACAGGGTGAAGACGATGTCGTTGCCCGCCTTTGCCGTCAGGACACCATCTGGAAAGGTATAGTCTAGCTCAATCCCATCGATTTCAGACGGGAGGCCAGACGTACCGTCCTTGAAGCTGAAGCTCAGGTTTTCGTCTGCGCCAACTGCGACCAGTTTGCTGAGGTCGAAGCCCTTGAAGACCGACTGGCCCGGGGTCGTCGTTGTCGTGCCGCTTAGGCCGTCGATGACGTCCTTGAGGGCCTCTGCCAGAGTAGCTGCACCGTTCAGGTTGTCAGCCTCGCCATTTGGACCCTCGACATCATCCAACCTTCCGAGTTCGCTCTGCCCCACGTTGAGGCCATAGGCTTCGATGGTGAAGGCCTGCTGCGGCCCGGTTGCATCAGAGTCAGTCTCAATGGCAGTGATCTCATCACCACTGCGAACGATTGCCGTGCCAGTACCTACTTGTTGCGGCTGACCATTTTCGCCGAAGGCGCGATTGGGGTCACCATCGGCGATGAAGATGACCTTGTTGATATCCGCATTCAGCAACGGCGCATCGCCCGTTATGACCGGCGTTGTCACCGTCTGCAGATCGATATCGCCCTGGCCGTTACCAGAGGCGATGGTGAACTCGACATAGGCAATCTGCTTGCCTGCATACTCGCCCGTGCCCGTCAGTGTCAGGTAAGTGGCATCATTATCGACGTTGACATTGTCGTTCTGGGAACCACCGCCGACGAAGTAGATCTTGTAGCCGAAGTTGGTCCCGTTGGAACCGTTGCGATTGTCATCGAGCTTGAATGTGGCACTGAGAACCGGGATACCGGCAAAATTTCCAGCGTTGTTGTAAACACCGGAGTCGCCGTCAAAGTCGTTGAAGGCTCCGAAGTCGAAGCGAAGCATCTGACCAGGATTTACATCAGTGTCAGTGTCGCCGCCCGCTGGGCCCCAGCCATTATCGACAGACCCATTGGCGTTGATGAGCTGTGTCCCAGAATTCTGCCAGCCAGAGACCAAGGCAACCTGCGTCGAGCCATTTCCGACGATGCTCGCATAGTCGCGATTGTCGTCGTAACCGGGATAATATGTTGGAGAAGCAGAATTTGCGTCAAACTCGTTGCCAACTCTGCCGGTGATCTCCACCGTATCAACGCCGTCGATCCACTCCATGGCCTTCTGCAGGCCAGCTTCGAAGTTGGTATCGCCTTGCTTATCAAGTAATTTGATCGCAGTTAGTGCGTCTGAGAGTTCACCTGCCTGTTTGACACCACCGGAGATCAGATCGAAGGTGCCAATGGACGAGCCTCGATCGGCGAATTCCACAATATGCACGCGCACATCCTGGGCGCCGGAATCAGCCACCTTATTCAGGAAATCCTCTACCTGATCCTGAAGATCCTTGATTGTCACACTGCCCGAGGTATCCAGGACCAGCACGAAGTTGGCCACCTGGCCAGCAGTTGTTTCAGTCGGCTGAGGAGCTTCCAGCGAAATGGTCTCCACCTCGTCGGTCTGCACCGAGATATCGTCTCTGATGTCGATGACGAACTTGCCTTTGCTCAGTGCAAACGTATCGCCGTCGCCATCCTTGCCGATGATGAACTCGGAGAGATCGAGTGACTTCAGGTTTTCGGTATTGTCTCCGATCGCGTCGTCCAACGAGTCGTGATCGATCTGCTGCTTCAAGGTGAAGGTATAGGAGCCGTCCACATTCACCAGAAGTTCGAAGACGACTTGCCCATCGGCCATGCCGACCAGCTTAGTTCCGTCAACGGTGACGGAGATGGGCTCGCTCTTCGAGGTCCAACCTTCCAACTCGACATCGGTAGCAGCCTTCAACGAGATCGCTTGCGACGCGTGGGCACCGTCAGAACCAAAGTTGAAGAGTGCGGTCAGCGCTCCGGCCGAAGCCGAAGCGGAGGCTTCACCGCCGCCATTTTCTTCGCCAGGACGCTTGTTGTCCTTGTTACCAGGCAAGCCATCTTCATCGATTTTCACGATCAGGGGATCGGCATTGCTCATGCTCGGACCATCGTCCTGGAACTGGATGACAGTTCCCAGATCGATGCTGTCGCGATCCATATCGCCGTCACCATCCTTGACGGTTGCCGTCAGCTGAAGCTTGCCGGCAGCAATCGCGGTCGACAGCTCGTTGTATGAGTTCTCGTCCGAGTGCTCGACGGCCCGGAGCTGAGTGACGGTCACCGCACCGGTGGAAGAGTTTACGGAAATCGAGAATACCAGCTGGCCCTGGCTGCTCCCGGCGCGGCCTTCGATCACACCATTGTTGTTGAACAGCAGAACCGAGGCGTCCGTTCGGGTATCAACGAGGCCGGAATCTGTTCCTCTTGCGCTGACCGACAAGGAATAGACTTTCGCGCTCGACGTGGCTGCGCCATCAGCACCGTAGCCCAAGGCTTCGGTAAAGATCTTATCAGCCCCAACCGTAATGATTCCCAGGGTGTAGCCTTCGATGTCCAACTCACCTGGGGCGCGACTGTTATCGGTTTCGTCGATGACAATCGATGCCCCCTGCTTCAGGGTAAGGTCAACGCTCGGACCGTCATCCTGGAAGACGATACGGCTGCCGATCTCCACAGTGTCAGTGGCCTTATCGCCATCGAAGTCTTCGACGGTGACTTCTGCTAAGACCTTGTTCGCAAGGGTCTGCTGAATCGGATTAGGTGAATCGTTGAGGCCGTAATCCTGAGAGTCGTTCGAGTTGGTGCCGTTGTCGTTTGCTTCGTCGTTGTCGCCGCGATCATCATGCTTGATCGAGACATACTGGACCATCGACAGCGTGCCGTCGTTTGCAATGTGGATTGCAAAGGCAGCCGGATCTTCGTCGTTGCCGTGTGCACCGCCGCGATGATGATTGTGCACCTTGCCATCATCGTAACGGCCGACGACCAGTCCATCCTCGATGAAGAGGTAGATGTTGCGACCATCGGTTGTCTGCAGACCCGAATAGGTGCCATTCCCATTGCTGAGCTTCAGCGCCCAAGTCACACTGGCGGTATCATCGGCACCTTCCTTGATGGCAGCCGTGACCATGCCCTGCTGCGAAGCATATTGAGGCCGCATATCCCAATCCCGACCGGGCGCATCGACGCCGACGAACAGACCCGCGACTGTGTTCGTTTCGTCGTCACCCTCATCAGAACCCGCAGTCTCGTCTACCACAAGGCGCTCATCGCCGCGCTTTGCGTTAACTTCTGGAATGTCATCGCGAATCTTGATCGAGAAGGCACCATCGAGAGAGATGCTGTCGTCGTCACCATCGGTCGCCTTGATGAGCGCGCCGAAGTTAATGTTGGTAACCTCAACACCTGGGATGTCGTCCTGCAGGTCGACGTTCTCGTCTGCGTCGGGCTTGTGACGCCCTTTCTCATCGTCGCCCGGCGCGTCATGATCGAGCTGATCGAAGAGTTCGAATTCGAAGGAACCGCCCGGCTGCAGGGTCAGGGAGAAGACAACACGTTCTGGGCCATCTTCGCCGCCAGCAACATAAGCTTCAAGCACGTTTCCGGATATCCGATAGCTTAGCGCGTCGCTCTTGGAGTACAGGCCGAGGTCGGCGAGAGTCTTGAGTGCCTCAGTCGCTTTGGTGCCGGTGACGAAGGAAAAGGAAACAGGGCCATCAGCACCAGCCTTTACGAGGCTCGTCAGCGAACCCCGGATGTAGGCCGGTCCGCGATCGTTTCCGAGGTTTGGGTTACCTGTATATGAGTCATCCCAGAACGCGGTGTCGTTCGGGCTCGTTCCGGTCGACAGGTCAGTCTTGATGTCGTCTTCATCAACCGTGAAGACAAGCTTGCAGCCGCTTGGGACAGGAACGTCGTCTATGACGGCCAACGTGAAGTTACCGTCGATGCTGTCGCCGTCAGAATCCGTCGCGGTGAATGGAATGTTCAGGCTCAACACCTCGTCGGCGCCTGGCAGTTCGGATACCAGCATTGGGGACGGAACATTACCACCGTTGTCGCCAGCGCCCTCGGGCGGAGCAGCATGGTCAAGATTGCCGATCAGCTTGAACGTGTAGCTGCCGGTCTCGGAGGTGGGATCCAGGGTGATGACGAACACCGTACCCGGTGCGTATTCGCTTTTCTCGTTCACTACGACCTTGGCGGCCTGCTCGCTTTCATTGGCTTCTTTATAAGCGATGAGGACATAGCCACCGTTCCAATTGCCCTGCTTATCCCTCGCATAATCGATGCGATAGCTCAGATCCACCTTGTCGGAACTAAGCCCCACCAGATCCGGGATCGCGTCTGCGATTTTCTTGGACGTTGACGATGTATCCAAGCCGGCAAAGCTCAGGGTACGACCGATTGGATCGTCGCCGCTCGGCATCAGATTCTCGCCGGGAGCCTCAGACTTGACGAAAGCCTCCGATTTAAAGTCATTGTCGGCACCCCAACGGATCCCAAGATCTTCAGAAGCGGACTTATAGAGGTCCTCGGGATTCCCTTCGTCGACATTTCCATTCCGGAGGTAATCTTCAGAGACCACACCGTCAGCGTCGACTTTGTCGTCGATAACCGGGCTGTCGTCGTTCACCGTCACCGTGAAGGTCGACGAAGCCTGATCGCCATCGCTATCCTGCGCGGTGAACGGAAACTCGATGGTGATGTCGTCTTCAGTCGAGCCATCCGGATGGTCCAGATTGCCCTTAAGCGTGAATGTATACGATCCGTCTGCAGCATCGGAAACCGAAACCTCGAATACGTCTTCTCGGGAGACGATCGGCTGCTCGGCCGAGTCGCCAGGCGCTTCAACAAGAAGCTGAACGCCGCCACCTTCACCATTGCCGCCCTTAACAACAAGCTTGTAGGCAATGATGGTCGTGCCATCGGCAGAGAGCTCATATTGGAGCTCGATGCCATCCGAAGTATAGCCCTCGGAAATCAGAGCATCCAGTGTTGCCTGCGTGAAGGCAACGCCACGATCAAAGGGATTCGAGAGACCCGTATTGCCGTCGACGTTATCGTCGTCCGAACCCCAATCGATGCCGAGCGAGCCCGTGAAGCTGGATGCGCCACCGGTCTGCCCGTCGTTGATGTTGCCACCCTTCAGATAATCCTCGTCAACGCCGCCGGCGGTTGCGCCAAGGAACGTGGGCTCCGTATCACCTTCCGCGCCTAAAATAACCGCCGTGCGCAGCTCATCGCCGAAGCTCGTGTCGCCGAGCAGCTCAGCCAACGCCAGATCTTCCGGGGTGGCATCGATCTGATTGTCCACCAGATTCCGGCTGGCACTTGGCGAACCTTGAGCGGAAAAAGTACCATCCGTGCCAGCTGCTACGTTGATGTTGCTTTCTTCAAGTGCAGCAAATAGCGCAACTTGCGGCAGCTCCAGTTCGCCGATCACGAAGGTCGGGATGTTGGCTGCACCGCCGAGAACGACGATCTCGGTGCCGTCGGCGAGGACGAGAACCAGGTTCTCACCGTCGACTTCGAATTCCAGGTTGTCGAGTTCGATGCCGGCCGGCAGCGTCACGACATTCTGTTCGTTCGGCTTGACTTCGGTCGGGATGGTTGCCGCCGCGACTTCAACCGGAGGCGTCTGCGCCGGCAGGCGGTCGGTGCGGGTGGCGTCAGGCGTTTCGGCCTGAGCGACCTCGATGCCGCCTACGGTCTCGCTGGCGTAACCCAGATGCTGCTCGACCGCAGAGTCGAAATCGTCAGCTGCGGAAGTATTGTCGATGCTGGACAGGCGCGGATCTTCGATGGACATGGTAACTCACCCCTTAACAAGTTGATCGCAGTTAAATCGCGGTCTCGGGGCGGGCGCAACGGTTTCTTAACCCTGAAGATATAACCGGTTATGCTTGCAGCGACCATTATTGAAAAAGAAGTTAATTTCGGGCCGAAAAACCCTTTTATTTCTGCAATTTACTCAAATTTTAGCGATCCGACTGCAGCCAATTCCGCCGCCTGGATCTACCCCGTGTTATTGCCTGTATGGGCCGGTCGCCGGCCAATCTGCAGGCGCCCTTCCCCATAGACGCAAAAGCCGGGCTCTGCGGGAGCCCGGCCTGAACGACAACTGGAGCTATACTTGGCTCAGTCTTCCGCGAAAATGGGATCGTTGACGAAGGGGCCACCCTGATAGATGGCGATGGCATCATCAGGCTTCGGCTTGGGGACCGTTGCATCGATCTCGGCGCGGAAGCGCTCAGCATTGTCCTTCGGATGCCAGCCCAGGTAGGACACATGGGAATTATCCCACCAACGGGTATCATTGTCGGAGCAGCCCCAGATGACCGGGCAGCCGAGACGTGGGGCGCGGAAGATGCATTCGATCATCGACAGAAAGTCGTCATAGCTCATCCAGGTGGAGAGCATGCGGTGGTTCTTCGGCTTTTCCATGCAGCTGCCGATGCGCACCAGCGCGGTCTCCTGGCCGAACTTCTCAAAATACATGCGCGCCAGCGCCTCGCCGAAGCATTTCGAGACACCATAGAGACCGTCCGGTCGCAGCGCGGCTTCGTGGTCAAGGTATTCGTCCTGACGGTAAAAGCCGATCGTGTGATTGGAGCTGGCAAAGAGAATGCGCGGCATGCCGTTGGCGCGTGCCGCTTCGTAGAGATTGTAGAGGCCAAGCAGATTGGCATTCATGATCTTGGAGAACTTGTCCTCAACCGAGATGCCGCCGAGATGGATGATGGCGTCGCACCCTTCAACGAGCCTGTCGACGGCATTGCGGTCGCCGAGATCGCAAACCACGGCCTCCTCGTGATCCCCGATTGCACCGAGTTCGACGATATCCGAGACCCTGACGATCTCCGCGAGCCCCTTCAAGCGCCCACGCATCGCACTGCCCAATCCGCCGGCAGCCCCCGTCAGCAAAAGTCTCTTCACGCCGTTTTCCTCCCTGATGTGATTTGTCAACTTATCATACAGGTTGCCCTTACCCGGTCAATATCGTAGACCTTGGGGGGCTACAGGCTGGCCAAAGCAGGCGCAAGCATGGAATATTTGCAGCCGGGGCGTTTCGAAGACGGGGAAGTACGGATGGCATTGCAAGCAAGGAACGAAGCGGGCGCGGGCACCCTGGTGCAGAGACTTGGCGATACGCTGAGAAAGGCGATCGGTGCCGGCCAGTTTCCGCCAGGCAGCAAGCTGCCGAGCGAAGCCCAGCTGTCGGAAGCCCATGGCGTGTCGCGCACCGTCGTGCGCGAGGCAATTGCGTCGTTGCGGGCCGACCGGCTGGTTGAGGCCCGCCAGGGCGCCGGCGTTTTTGTGCTCACCCCTCAGGAGCCGACGCCCGCCCCCTTGCTGATCGGCAATGTGGATCCGGCGCGTGTTTCGTCCATGATTGAACTCCTGGAGCTCAGAACTGCCGTCGAGGTCGAGGCTGCAGGCCTCGCCGCATTGCGACGCTCCCCCGCCCAGGAAGAAGTCATTCTTGAACGGCATTATGCCATTCGGGCCTGCCTTGAGGCCGGACAATCGACCACGGAAGCCGATTTCGCCCTGCATCTTGCCATCGCCGAGGCAACCAACAATCCGCGCTTTCGCGAATTTCTGGCCATGATCGGCAAGAATGTCATCCCTCGCGCCGCCCTCCGCGACGAGGACAGCGAAGAGGATCAATCGGCCTATCTGCGCCTGATCGACGCCGAACATGCCGATATCGTCGAGGCCATTTCGATCGGAGACGAGGACGCTGCGCGTGATGCCATGCGCCGGCACCTGCGGGGCAGCCAGGGCCGCTATCGCGCGCTTTTGCGAGAGCAGCGCCAACCTGTACGATAACATTTGACATAGGCACCATGAATACGTATGACAACTTGGCCGGAGGAGGCCAAGAGAGGACATTCGAACATGACGCCGCAAGACATCAAGGCCGCGCTCGGCGCCGGCCTTCTCTCCTTCCCTGTCACGCATTTTGACGATGCAGGGAATTTCAAGTCCGACAGTTATGCCGAGCATGTGCATTGGCTGTCTGGTTTTGATGCACCGGTGCTGTTTGCAGCCGGCGGCACGGGAGAGTTCTTCTCGCTGACGCCATCTGAGGTTCCGCGTGTCGTTGCCGCCGCGAAGGAGGCCGCCGGCAAGACGGCAATCGTGTCAGGCTGCGGCTATGGCACCGAGATCGCCATCGAGATCGCTCGCTCCGTCGAAAAGGTCGGCGCCGATGGCATCCTGCTCCTGCCACACTACCTGATCGACGCGCCGCAAGAGGGCATGTACCAGCACGTCAAGCGCATCTGCCAGTCCGTCGGCATCGGTGTCATGGTCTATAATCGTGACAATTCGGTTCTCGGCGTCGAGACGCTGCAGCGCCTGTGCGACGAATGCCCCAACCTGATCGGTTTCAAGGATGGCACGGGCGATATCGGTCTCGTGCGCCAGATCACCGCGACGATGGGCGATCGGCTCACCTATCTGGGCGGCATGCCGACAGCAGAACTCTTCGCCGAGGCCTATCTCGGGGCCGGCTTCACGACCTATTCGTCTGCCGTGTTCAACTTCGTGCCCGGTCTCGCTGTAGACTTCTACAAGGCGCTGCGTGCCGGCGAACGCGAGCGCTGCGAGACGATCCTCAAGGACTTCTTCTATCCGTTCATGGCCATCCGCAGCCGACGCAAGGGTTATGCGGTCTCGGCCGTGAAGGCCGGCGTGCGTCTGCAGGGCTTCGCAGCCGGCAAGGTGCGCCCTCCGCTCGATGACCTGACGGCGGAAGAAGAAGAAATGATGGCCAAGCTTATCGCGCCGTGGAAGCGCTGAGCAAAGGACGCGCAGACATGAAGATCGCAGAGGTTCGCACCCATCTTCTCGAGCACAGGCTCTCGGTCCCGTTCCAGAGCGCTTCCATGCGCTTTGATCGGCGGGCGCATGTACTCGTGGAGATCATCTGCGACAACGGGTTGACGGGCTGGGGCGAATGCCTCGGTCCGGCCCGGCCGAATGCTGCGGTGGTTGCGGCCTATCGCAACTGGCTGATCGGCATGAACCCTCTGGAGACCGAAAAGATCTGGGCGGTGCTCTATAACGCCCTGCGCGACCAGGGCCAACGTGGTCTGACGCTGACCGCGCTTTCCGGCATCGACATCGCGCTCTGGGATATCAAGGGCAAGCATTTCGGCGCATCGGTGTCGACGCTGCTCGGTGGGCGCTTCCGCGAAAGCGTGAAGGCCTATGCCACGGGTAGTTTCAAGCGCGACGGTGTCGACAGGGTCGAAGACAACGCGAATGACATTGCACTCTATCGCTCGCAGGGTTTCCACGCCTCCAAGATCAAGGTCGGCTTCGGAATCGAGGAAGATCTGCGCGTGATCCGGGCTGCCCGCGACGCCGCGGGTTCGGACATGCGGCTGATGGCGGATGCCAATCACGGCTACGGCGTTCTGGAAGCCGTCGAATTCGGTCGCCGGGCGGCAGACTATGGCCTCGACTGGTTCGAGGAACCTGTCGTCCCCGAACAGCTTGCCGCCTATCGCGAAGTGCGGGCCAAACAGCCGATCCCGGTCGCGGGCGGCGAAACCTGGCACAGCCGCTGGGGCATGAAGGAGCCGATTGAGACCCGGGCGATCGACATCGTGCAGCCGGATCTCGCTGGCGTCGGCGGGTTCACAGAGGCAAAACGCGTAGCCGATCTCGCCGCGCTGCATGGCGTGCGCCTAGTGCCACATGTCTGGGGTACAGCCGTCCATATCGCAGCGGCACTGCAGTTCATCGCGGCGATGGTGCCGGATCCCGTCCGCGTCAATCCGATCGAGCCGATCCTGGAATTCGACCGCACAGACAATCCGTTCCGCCAAGCTGTCATCCAGACGCCGATCGAACACGAGAACGGCGTGGTCAGCATCCCCAACGCTCCCGGGCTTGGCATCGAGATCAACCGCGATGCCCTGCAGGAATTCAAGATGAAGGACGAGGCATGAGCCTGATCCGCCCCCTCTCCGGTCGCAAGCCTGCAATCGCCCTGCCCAAGGGTGCGATCGACACGCAGATGCATGCCTATCTGCCTGGCTATCCTGCTCTTCCCGGCGGGCCCGGCCTTCCAGCCGGTGATCTGCCGACACCCGAACAATATCGCCAATTCATGGACTGGATCGGCATCGATCGCGTCATCGTCACGCAGGGCATGGCGCATCAGCTTGATAATGCAAACCTGGTCGCCTGCCTTGAGCAGTTAGGTGATATCGCCTGGGGCATCGCAGCGGTCGATGCCACCACCAGCGAAGCCGAGCTCGACCGCTTGTCTGCGGCCCGCGTCCGTGGCGCGCGCATCATGAACCTGCCGGGTGGTGCTGCCAATCTGACCAAGCTTGAAGAGGTGGACGCGATCGCCGCCAGCCGCGACTGGATGATCGCCATCCAGTTCGATGGCAGTGACATCCTCGACTACGAGGTGCGGCTCTCAAAACTGAAATCCCGCTGGGTGCTCGACCATCACGGCAAGTTCTTCTGTGGCGTCACGCCCGACAGCCAGCAGGTCAAGGCCACCAAGCGGCTGATCGACGGCGGTCGCTGCTGGTTCAAATTCGCCGGCGCCTACGAGTCCTCGAAGACAGGCGGGCCTGACTTCGACGACGTTGCGGCCGTCGCCCGCGATATCGCGGCCCACGCGCCCGAACGCATCGTCTGGGGATCCAACTGGCCGCACAATCTGGCGCGCGCACAGGCCGACTACCCCGACGATGCTGACCTTGCCGACACCGTACTCGGCTGGCTGCCCGACGAGGCTGCCCGCCAGCTCGCGCTCGTGGACAATCCGACAGAACTTTTCGGCATCGCGCCTTCAGGAGACCGATAGCCGGACTGCAATCCGCCGGAACGGGAGGTTTCGGCGGTTCAATCAAAGAGGAGGAAGACCAATGAAAACTGCCGCAATGCTCAGCCTCGCGATGGGGCTCACCCTCGGCGCAGGCGCTGCCTTCGCCCAGGAAATCACCCTGCGCTCCGCCGACATCCATCCGGACGGTTATCCGACGGTCGATGCCGTGAAATTCATGGGCAATCTTGTCAAGGAACGCACCAATGGCCGCATCGCCATCCAGGTGATGAACAATGCCGCGCTCGGCACCGAGAAGGACACGATCGAGCAGACACGCTTTGGCGTCATCGACATGAACCGCGTCAACAGCGCGCCGTTCAACAATCTTGTGCCGGAAACGGTCGTCTTCGGCCTGCCCTTCCTTTTCCGCGACACCGAGCACATGCATAAAGTGGTCGATGGCGAGATCGGCGACGAAGTGCTGGCTGCCTTTGAACCGCATGGCCTGATCGGACTTGCCTTCTACGATTCCGGCGCCCGCTCCTTCTACTCCACCAAGAAGCCGATTCAGAGCCTCGCCGACCTCAAGGGTATGAAGGTCCGCGTTCAGCAGTCCGATCTCTGGATCGCGATGATGGAAGCCTTTGGTGCGAACCCGACGCCGATGCCCTTCGGTGAAGTTTACTCGTCGCTGGAAACCGGCGTCGTGGACGCAGCCGAAAACAACTGGCCGTCTTATGAATCCTCGCGTCACTTCGAGGTTGCCAAGAACTACACGCTGACCGACCATTCGCTGACGCCGGAAATCCTCGCGATCTCGAAGGTGACCTGGGACAAGCTGACACCGGAAGACCAGAAGGTCATCCGGGAAGCTGCCAAGGAATCCGTCGGCAAGATGCGTGAACTGTGGCAGGCCCGCGAAAAGGCATCGGAAGAGAAGATCCGTGCATCCGGTGCAAACATCATCACCGTCGACAAGGCAGAGTTCGTCGCCGCCATGCAGCCGGTCTACGACAAGTTCGTCACCGATCCGAAGATGAAGGATCTCGTCGAGCGCGTTCGCGCCGTCAAGTGAGACAACAGACCGGCCGCATCCACGATGCGGCCGGTTTTTTCTTATTCTGGATTTCGGAGGGATCCATGTTGCGTTTCATGCGGGCCATCAGGCCCGGCCTACACTGGCTGAGCCTCGCCTGCCTCTATCTGGCCGGTATCGGCGTGGTCCTGATGACCGTGATCATCGGTTGGCAAGTCTTCGGTCGCTACGTCCTCAACGATACCCCGAGCTGGTCGGAGCCGCTTTCGCTGCAGCTGATGTCCTGGTTCATTCTGCTGGGGGCTGCCGTCGGTGTGCGCGAAAGCGTGCATCTCGGGCTCGACATCGTGCGCTACAACATGGCGCCCCGCGTCCAGCGCCTGATGGATCTGATCAGCCTTGGCCTCATCTCCGGCTTCGGGGTCGCCATGTCCTACTACGGCGCGCAACTGGCGGCCGGCACCTGGACCGCACGGATCCCGGTTCTCGGATGGCCCGGCGGGATCGACTTCATCCCGCTCATCGTCGGCGGGGCCTTGATCTCCATTTTTGCGCTGGAACGCTTCATCGACACGCTGATCGCGCCCGCTGCGGTGGTCGCTGACGACGTGGCCAAGGCCGAGGTAATCTGATGGCTTATTCGATCCTCTTCGGCACCTTCGCGATCCTGATGGTCCTCGGCATGCCCATCGCGTTCTGCCTTGGCATCGCGTCGTTTGCCACGGTGCTCTATCTCGGCATTCCGCCGATCGTGATTTTCCAGCAGCTCAATTCCGGTATGAACGTGTTTGCCATGATGGCGATCCCGTTCTTCATCTTCGCGGGCGATCTGATGGTCCGCGGCGGGATCGCCTTCCGGCTGGTCCGCTTCGCGTCGGGTTTCGTCGGCCACATGCGCGGCGGCCTCGGACAGGTCAACATCGTATCCTCGACCCTGTTCGGGGGCATTTCGGGCTCGGCCGTGGCCGACGCTTCGGCGATCGGTGGTCTCATGGTCCCGCAGATGGCGGCTCGCGGCTACGACCGCGGTTATGCCGTCAACGTCACGATCAGCTCGGCCCTGATCGCCCTGTTGATCCCGCCGTCGCACAACATGATCCTCTATTCGATCTCCGCGGGTGGTACCGTCTCGGTCGCGGACCTGTTCACGGCCGGCATTATTCCGGGCATCCTGCTGACCATCGCCCTGATGATCACGGCCTATGTCGTGGCACGCAAACGCGGCTATCCTGCCGAGCCTTTCCCGGGTTTCGGCAAGCTGCTGATCTTCTTCTTCGCCGCTCTGCCAGGATTACTGCTGATCGCGATCATCTTCGGCGGCGTCCGCTCTGGCGTGTTCACGGCCACCGAGAGTTCATGCATCGCCGTCATCTATGCCTTCCTCGTCGCCGTCTTCGTTTATCGCGAGCTCGACTGGAGCGGCTTCGTCGAGGCGATCCTGGGGGCCGTGAAAACGACCTCGCTTGTTCTGCTCGTCATCGGCATGGCCGCCGCCTTCGCCTGGCTGATGTCGTTCCTGCAGGTCCAGCTGACGCTCATCCAGGTGGTCAAGTCGATCTCGGACAATCCGATGGTCGTGCTGCTTCTGATCACCGTGGCGCTTCTGGTGCTCGGCACCTTCATGGACATGGCGCCACTGGTTATCATCACGACGCCCGTCTTCCTGCCGATCGTCCAGGCCTTCGGCATCGATCCGGTGCATTTCGGTGTGATCATGATCCTGAATGCCGGCATCGGGCTAATCACGCCGCCCGTCGGAACCGTGCTCTTTGTCGGCTGCGCCGTCGGCAAGATCTCGATACGGGAAGCCATGCAGACCATATGGCCGTTCTTCGGAGCCTGCGTCGTGGTGCTGCTGATGGTCACCTTTATCCCGGAACTCTCGCTCTGGCTTCCGGCACAGTTCAAGTGATCCTCCGTCCTCCCCGAAGAGGATCCTTCGACAGGGGCTTCGGCCCCTGTCTTTCTTTGCGCTGACACTATGCGCGAAGCCTCATCGCAATTTGCACATCAAGCTGCGCAAACTGACAGATTATCGCCGTTTCGATTGTGCCTGAGCCTCGCTAGACTGGCTGCACCTTCCTTTTCAACCGGTGGATCATGACAGCGCCAGCCCCTTCGGACAAAGCCCTCGTCCCCTTCGTCAGCGTCGAGAACATGATGCGGCTCGTGCATCACATCGGGATCGAGCGTGTGCTCACCGAACTCACTGACGTGATCGAAGCCGATTTCCGCCGCTGGGCTCTGTTCGACAAGACTCCGCGTGTCGCCTCGCATTCGCGGGAAGGCGTGATCGAACTGATGCCGACCTCGGACGGCGAGATCTATTCGTTCAAATATGTGAACGGCCATCCGAAGAACATGGCGGAGGGCCTGCAGACGGTCACTGCCTTTGGCCTGCTCGCCGATGTCTCGACAGGCTATCCAGTCCTATTGACCGAGATGACCCTGCTGACGGCGCTGAGAACAGCGGCAACGTCCGCCATGGCAGCGCGCCATCTGGCACCGAAAGGTGCGACCACCATGGCGATGATCGGCAACGGAGCCCAGGCGGAGTTTCAGGCGCTGGCGATGAAGGCGGTGCTGGGGATCACCCATATCAGGCTCTTCGACATCGATCCAAAAGCAACGGAGAAGACCCGGCGCAATCTTGAGGGCTCCGGCCTGCAGGTCACGGCCTGCGCTACGTCACAGGCCGCGATCGAAGGTGCGCAGATCATCACCACCTGCACCGCAGACAAGCAGTATGCCACCATCCTGACGGACAACATGGTCGGCGCCGGTGTGCATATCAACGCGATCGGTGGCGACTGCCCCGGCAAGACCGAGCTGCATCGCGACATCCTGTCCCGCGCCGACACCTTCGTCGAATACCCGCCGCAGACGCGGATCGAGGGCGAGATCCAGCAGATGGATCCCGACTACCCAGTCACCGAGCTCTGGCAGGTGGTGACAGGCGAGGTCGAGGGGCGGCGGAGTGACAAGCAGATCACGCTGTTCGACAGTGTCGGCTTTGCGATCGAGGACTTTTCGGCCTTGCGATACGTGCGCGAGCGGGTTCGCGGGACCGCCTTCTTCCAGTCTGTCGACCTGATCGCCGATCCGGACGATCCGCGCGACCTGTTCGGCATGCTCCAGCGGGCCAAGGACTGATGCCCCCACGATTCAGGGGGTTCCTGGCGAATTTAAGCCGACGGAAATATTTGCGGTCTAGTGTCCTCGACATCGGAGGAGCCCGATCGGATGAATGAAGTCGAACGCCTGAACATTCTCAATCAGTACGGCATTCTCGACACGCCGCATGAAGAGCCTTTCGAACGGATCGCCGCTCTGGCGCGCCTGATCTTCGACGCGCCGATCGTGCTGATCTCGCTGGTCGATGACAAGCGCCAATGGTTCAAGTCGAATATCGGCCTGGATGTCCGCGAGACACCGCGCGAGCACGCCATATGCAACGAGACAATCTGCAGCGACGACGTTCTGGTTATTGCGGACGCAAGGCACGACATCCGAACGGCGAAAAACCCATTCGTCACGGGAACTCCGCATGTGGCGTTTTATGCAGGCGCTCCGCTGGTGACCTCCGAGAAAGCACGTCTCGGCTCACTCTGCCTCATGGATCGTGAACCGCGACACTTCGACGACCGGCAAATGGCGATCCTGCAATCGCTTGCAGCGCTGGTGATGCGGGAGATGGAGCTCAGGCGCCAGATCGATCAGGACTGGCTCACCGGCGCCACATCTCGCATGGCTTTCCATGGAACTTTGGAGAGGCTTGTCGAACGTATGACACGTCCGTCGATCGGCCTGATCAGCTTTGACATCGACCACTTCAAGCAGATCAATGACCGGTTCGGCCATCTGGCTGGCGATCGGGTGCTGGTCGAGGTTGTGGAGGTCTGCCGGGGCGTCTTGCGCGATGGCGACGTTATCTCGCGGATGGGAGGCGAGGAATTCGCCGTTCTCCTGCCCGGGGCAACTCCCAAGAGTGCGCTTGCCGTCGCCGAGCGGCTGCGGCAGGCCATCGAGACCTCTCGGCGGCCAGAGGTGGATGCGCCGGTCACTGCAAGTTTCGGCGTCACCATGCTCGAGCAGAGCGATCTGGGCCTCGCAGATCCGTTGCGTCGCGCCGACGAGGCTCTCTATCGTTCCAAGGGGAACGGCCGCAATCAGGTCACCTGTTCATGGGCCATGCCAGCGGAGATTAGGCCCGGCGGCATGAGTAGGCAGTCTGCTCTGTAGGCAGTCCCGTTCACGCCGGCCCGAGGAGAATGTCCTCGGCTTCTTCACGGTCCATGTCGAGCACACGCTTGGCCAGATCGAAGCCGAAACCCTGGCGGGCGAAGGACGCGATCTCCTTGCTCCAGCGGGCGTCGTCGGCTTCCACATCCGGCCGGCGGAAGGGCCCAAAAGCCTTCTTGCGCGCATAGACGACAGCGGAGCGAAAATCATCCGCGTCCACGAGGACGGCCTCGACGATACTGCGTTCCACACCCTTCTCAGCCAGCTTGCGGGCAATCGCACGCTTGGAGCGACCGCTGCGTGCCGCTGAATTCGCCCGGATCTCGGCATAGTTCTGGTCGTCCAGCGCCTTCATGCTGCGACCAAAGGCAAGGGCCGTCTCTGCCAGCGCATTCAGCTGCGCCTCGCTGATGTCCTCGAACTTGCTGCGCGCCTTGCGCCTGATGGCGTCGGCGAGTTCGCGTTCGGTCATCATGCGCTTGGCGAGCCGGTAGGCAGCCGAGTTCTTGGCCCAGGCCAACATGCGTGGCGTTGGCTGATCTTCAGTGGCTTTCGACGGTTCGTCCATTGCCCCGGTCTCCCAACTTCGCGGGCGATCGTCAACAGCCATCTGAACCCCTTGGATGGATCAATGAGACCGCAGCCACTCCGCAAGCTCGGCTTCCGCGCGCTCCAGGGCGCTGTAGTTCAACAGCTTGCGCAAAAGCGCGACCGTCACCGCCCTTGCCCGCAGATTGAAGCGCCCCTCGTCGCTATCCTCGACCGACATCTGGTAGACGCCGAGTTTTTCGTAGAGCTGCTGAAGGCGGTTCTGGACGCTGCGGATCGACAAGCCACGACGGCGGGCGATCGTGCGGTCTGTGAGGCCGAGCGCGATGTCGACGAGGATCTCATATTCGCTGTCGCTGAAGCCACGCACCTGGCCAAGGCTCTTCTGCTGCATGCCGCGCACCTCGCGGTCGATGACGCATTGCGCCTCGACGAAAATGCTGCGGAGCGCGAGTTTCAGGCGCTCGTCGGAAGCCGATTTGAGTACGTAGCCATAGGCCGCCCCATCCGGCACGATGCGAGAGACGCCGCGCACATAGGCCTCGTCGGAATAGTTCGACCAGAAGAGAATGCGTGTATCGGGTCGTTCCTTCCAGATTGTGCGCGCCGCCTCGATGCCGTTGCGGGCGTTCATCTGCAGGTCCATGACGACATGGGCGGACTTGTGGTCGCGGGCCAGGCGCTCGCCTTCCGCCCCATTGCCGGCTTCGATGACCTTGTCGCATTCGGGAAGGGCGGCACAGACGGCCTCCAGCAAATAGGACCTATGCAGCGGATCGTCTTCGACGATGAGAACCTTCACTTGGATTCCTCCAGCAATCCAGCCTTGGCGAGGGTAAGCGGCATCTGCACGCGCATTACTGTCCCTTTGCCCTCGCGCGCCGTGCCCAGCGTCAGCTTTGCGGAAATCAGCCGCGCCCGCGTCACCATATTGTCGATCCCGCCGCCGGCGCTGCGATCCGAGCGGGAAAGCCCCTGCCCGTCATCGGCCACCTCGATCGTCAGGGCATGTGCCGTACTCTTCAACTTCAACTCCAGGACATTTGCCTGAGCATGGCGCACGGCGTTGTTGATGGCTTCCTGCGCAATCCGGAACAGGGCGATGCGGACAGACTGGTCGATGGTGTCGATCAGACCGTCCGTGTCGTCGCTGAGGCTCCAGGCAAGCTGGGAGCCGTGATCGCGCACGGCACGGTCGAGATGGTTCTCGATGGCGTGGGCAAAACCGAAGAGCTGAAGCACCGAGGGCTTAGCCTCCTCGATGATTTCGCGAAGATCCTGCATGCAATGCTGCAGGCCGCGTCCGACCTGCTCCAGCGCCTCGCCCTTGACCTCGCCTTCCTGCATCAGGCGGTCAATACGCCGCGACAGGCGGGTGAGGTCGGCGAGCGTCTGGTCGTGCAGATCCATGCCGATGCGCTGCCGTTCGCGTTCCAGCGCTTCCGTCAGGCTCAAGGCACCGGCACGCAGCCCCTCCTCGCGGGCCCGCGCCTCGGCTTCGACGATCGCTGATTGTTTGGCCTGTTCGGCGGCTCTCAAGGCAAAGAAATAGGGCGCCAGCAGATCGGCGATCGACTGGGCATTGGCCACGTCCTGCTCGGTATAGAAACCGACCGCATGCGACGAGCAACTGAGCGCACCGATAACCTCACCGCGCACCTTGAGCGGCACATGGAGACGGCTGCGCAGATTGTGCTCGAAGATCGGGCGGGTGAAGGGCGTGTCGACGTGGTAGCGCGTCTCCTGCTGCGCATCATCCGTCAAAAGGAAGTCGATCTCGCCCCAGAGGAGGGTGCGGATCGGGCTGCTCTCTACGGGAGCCGGCGTGGTCTGGCCCCAGAAGGTATCGAGGCCGGTTTCATAGGCCGTGTGGTAGAGGCCGTTGACCATGGTGATGCAGACATCGAGGTGGTCATGTGGGACAATATGCGATACTTCAACGCCCACGGCCTTGATGGCCGAGCGGAAATCGAGTTGACCGGCCAGGAGCCGCGAAATGCCGAGATAGTGATCGAGCAGCGCTGACGGCGCGATCTTGAGCATGATGTCCTCCCCGCGACCACTCCCACGGCCGCATCTCTCCATAACACATCTCGATAGGGTGGTCGTCCTGCGGGATCCCGCAGGACTTTGCGTAATTCCCGCAAACGTCCTGCCGTCCCCAACCTGTACAGGCCTCGCCGTTCGATCCATCCTGATCCTGCCGAGAAGAGGAACTCGGCGGGGAATTCAGACCGGGCCACGTCCGGCTGTTTGGAGGAAACCGGCGCCAAGAGTGCCGGACAACAGGGAGTGAGATCATGAAGACCAGCAGATACCTTCTGGCGAGCGCGGCACTGTGCCTTATCGCCACATCCATGCCCGCAATGGCCGATACCTCGGCCAAGAAGATTGCCCTTTCGAACAACTATGCCGGCAATTCCTGGCGCCAGGCCATGCTGACCAGCTGGGAAAAGGTCACCGGTGAGGCCGTGAAGGCCGGACAGGTCGCAGCCGCCGACGCCTTCACGACAGCCGAAAACCAGGCGACCGAACAGGCAGCCCAGATCCAGAATATGATCCTGCAGGGCTATGACGCGATCGTCATCAACGCCGCTTCGCCCACGGCACTCAACGGCGCCGTTAAGGAAGCCTGTGACGCCGGCATTACCGTCGTTTCCTTCGACGGTATCGTCACCGAACCCTGCGCCTGGCGCATCGCCGTCGACTTCAAGGAAATGGGCCGCAGCCAGGTCGAATATCTCTCCGGCAAGCTGCCGCAGGGCGGCAATCTGCTCGAGATCCGCGGCCTGGCCGGCGTCTTCGTCGATGACGAAATCTCGGCCGGCATCCATGAAGGCGTGAAGCAGTTCCCGCAGTTCAAGATCGTCGGCTCCGTGCATGGCGACTGGGCGCAGGACGTGGCGCAGAAGGCCGTCGCCGGCATTCTGCCGAGCCTGCCGGAACTCGTCGGTGTCGTGACCCAGGGTGGCGATGGCTATGGTGCCGCCCAGGCGATTGCGGCTGCCAACCGTCCGATGCCTGTCATCGTCATGGGCAACCGCGAGGACGAGCTGAAGTGGTGGAAGGAACAGAAGGACGCCAACAAGTATGAGACCATGTCGGTCTCGATTGCGCCCGGCGTTTCCACACTTGCCTTCTGGGTCGCCCAGCAGATCCTCGACGGCAAGGAAGTGAAGAAGGACCTCGTCGTTCCCTTCCTGCGCATCGACCAGGACAACCTCGAGGCCAACCTGGCCAACACCCAGGCCGGCGGTGTCGCCAATGTCGAGTATTCGCTCGAAGACGCCCAGAAGGTGATCGCGTCCGCCAAGTGATCGAACGGAACCCTCCCCGGACCGTCCGGCCTTCGGGCCGGGCGGGATGGGGAACCCTTGGCGCATGAGTGAGAGAGTTGTTCAGGATGAATGCCATGCTCGATAAGGGCGATGGACGGCCCGTCGTCAGCGTTACTGATGCGAGAGTGAGTTTCGGCGCAGTGAAGGCGCTCGACGGCGTCACGCTGGAGATCGGCGCTGGAGAATGCGTCGGCCTTGTTGGCCATAATGGCGCCGGCAAATCCACCATCGTCAATGTCATCAATGGCGGGCTCAGCCCGCATGAGGGGACCATCCGATACGGTCACGGCAGCGGAGGCCATAGCATCAACGCTGCGCGCGAGGCCGGTATCCGTTGCGTCTTCCAGGAACTGTCGCTCTGCCCGAACCTGACGATCGTGGAAAACACCCGCGTCATGCATCGCAGCCTGAAAGGCTGGGGCTGGCGCAAGCGGGGGGCAGCCCTGATCGAGAGCAAATTGCAGGAAATCTTCCCAGGCCATTCGATAGACTGCCATGAGGCCGTCGGCACTTTGACCATCGCGGAACGCCAGATGGTGGAGATCGCGATCACCTTCTGCGATATCGGCAGTCCCGTCCGTCTCGTCATCCTCGACGAACCGACATCGTCGCTCGATGCGCGGCTTGCCGAGCAACTGCTCGCCTATGTGGAGCGCTTTGTCCGCGATGGTGGGTCGATCCTGTTCATCTCCCATATTCTCGGCGAGATACTCTCGGTCTCCAGCCGCATCGTCGTCATGAAGGACGGCAGGGTGGTCAGCCAGAGGCCGGCCGAGGAATTTTCAGAACACGGCCTGATCGAGGCCATGGGCAGCGTGGTGAAGACGCGAGAGGCCCGCACGCACTTGCAACGGACGGATACGGCCAGTGTGCTGACCGCAGCGCCGGTGCGTGGGCGCGGGCTCCCCTTCCAGGCAATGAAGGGTGAAATCGTCGGTTTCGCCGGTCTCGGAGGGCACGGCCAGACCGACATGCTGGTCGGCCTCTTCGAATCCCGAACCGGCAACTGGCTGCGGGCTGATAACCCCGAAGTCGCCTTCGTCGCCGGCGACCGTGCCGTCAACGGCACCTTCACGCTGTGGAGCATTCTTCGAAACCTCAGCATCGGCATCCTGCCGGATCTGTCGCGGCTGCAGACCCTGGATTTCGATCGGGAGGAGACGCTGGGCCAGACCTGGAAGGAGCGGATCGGCATCCGCACTCCCGACATGGACAATCCCATCCTGTCGCTCTCCGGCGGAAACCAGCAGAAGGTTCTGTTCGCCCGGGCGCTGGCCAGCCGCGCACCCGTGGTTCTGATGGACGACCCGATGCGCGGCGTCGACTTCGGCACCAAGCAGGAGGTTTATGCAATCCTGCGTCAGGAGGCGGACGCCGGGCGGACCTTTGTCTGGTACTCGACCGAGATGGACGAGGTCTGCCTCTGCGATCGCGTCTATGTGTTCAACAACGGCATGATCGTTGCCGAACTGAAGGGCGACGAGGTGACAGAAGAAAACATCCTCTCCGCCTCCTTCCAGGAGGCCGCATGACGAAGTTCTTCTCCGCCGACGGGTTGCGCCTGCTGATCCCGGCCCTTTCGCTGGTCGGGCTGCTGGCTGCGGTCTTCTATCTCCAGCCGCGAGCCATGAGCTATACGGGGCTCAACCTGCTGTTCAATCTGGCCGTCCCGATCGCACTCGCCACCATTGCGCAGATGCTGATCATGACGGTCAACGACCTCGATCTGTCGATGGGCACCTTTGTCAGCTTCGTCGCCTGCGTGACGGCGACCTTTCTGCAGTCGTCTCCCCTGCTGGGCGTCCTCATTCTGATGGCAGCGATCGGCGTCTATGCCCTGATCGGTGTGATGATCCATCTTCGGGATCTGCCCTCGATCGTGGTGACGCTCGGCATGAGTTTCGTCTGGGGTGGGCTTGCGGTTCTGATCCTGCCGGCGCCCGGCGGTGAGGCACCCGGCTGGATCCGTGCGATCATGACGGTCAAGCCGCCGCTGCTACCCATGGCGATCGTCGCCAGCATCCTGATCGCCGTTATCAGCCACTATGTCATCATGCGCTCGTCCTTCGGCGTCGTCTTGCGCGGGGTGGGCGGCAATAGCCGCTCGGTTGCCCGGGCCGGATGGTCGATCATCGGAGCACGGGCGGCCGTCTATGGTTTCGCCGGCTTCTTTGCAGTGCTCGCCGGCATGGCGCTGGTGGGGCTCACCACCTCGGCGGACGCCAATATCGCGCTGCGCTATACGCTGCTCTCGATCGCCGGTGTCATTCTCGGCGGCGGTGAATTCGTCGGCGGGCGCGTCTCGCCGATCGGTGCTGTTATCGGTGCACTCACCCTGACACTGGCCGGCTCCTTCCTGTCCTTCCTGCGGATCTCGCCGGACTGGCAGATTGGCGCTCAAGGGGCGATCCTGATCCTTGTCTTAACGCTGCGTCTTGCCCTCAATCGCGCCGAAGGCCGGAAGGGCAAGTCATGACCCAAGCACTCTCCACACTCTTCTCCCGGACCTGGATCTGGTCCTTTATCGCGGCCGCCAGCGTCTTCCTCGTCACCATTGTCTTCACGGGCGGGGCGAGCACCGTCGGCCTCGCTCAGGCGGCCCTCACCTTCGGGGCCTTCTCGGTGCTGGTCGGCCTCGGCCAGATGCTTGTGATCACGCTCGGCCCCGGGAATATCGACCTCTCGGTTCCCGCCAACATGACGCTTGCCGCAACCGTCTCGCTCAAGGTGATGAATGTCGAGAACAGCATGATCCTGACCGGGCTTGTCGTTGCCATCGGTGTCGGGATCGCGATCGGCATCGGCAACTATGCGCTCATCAAGCTGCTCCGCATTCCGCCGATCATCGCAACGCTGTCGATGAGCTTCATCGTTCAATCGACGGCGATCTGGACAAACCGGGGCTTGCGCATCAAGCCGCCAAGCTGGCTTGCCGACTTCACGACCTCCTCGACTGTGGGCATCCCCAATGTCGCGCTTGTTGCTTTGGTACTCTCCGCGCTCGTCTGGTATGTGATCAATCGCACCGTCTATGGGCGCTCGATCGCCGCGATCGGTCAGAGCATCCGCGCCGCCCGCATGGCCGGCATCCCGATCGACGGCACGCGACTGGTCACCTACCTGCTCTGCGCCGTGCTCGCCTCCCTCTGCGGCTATCTGCTTGCCAGCTTCTCTGGTGGTGCGGCGCTCAATATGGGCACGGAATATCTCCTGATGTCGATCGCCGTCGTCGTTATCGGCGGCACGGCGGTTGCCGGAGGCAATTCGAATGTTCCGGGGATATGGGGCGCCTCGCTCTTCATGTTCCTTGTGGTTTCGATGCTGAATACCTACGGTTTTGGCGCAGGCATCCGCCTCATTCTCACCGGTCTCATCATCATCGCCGTCATCATGCTGCCGACCACGCGCAGCGCCGGCAAAACCTGAAGCCCTGCCAGGATCGTCCCATGGAAAACCCGCATTACGAGATCCGTGACCCCCGCTTCTGCGACTTGCTCGTGTCCAGCGCCGGCCTGGATGAACTTTACACCGGCTGCCGATGGGCCGAGGGTCCCGTCTGGTTCAACGATGGCGGCTATCTGCTGTTCAGCGATATTCCGAACGAGCGCGTGTTGCGCTGGATCGAGGGGGCCGGCATCTCGGTCTATCGCGCGCCGTCGCAGTTCATCAACGGCAATACGCGCGACCGCGAGGGACGGCTCGTGTCCTGCGAACACGGCGGGCGTCGCGTCATCCGTACCGAGATCGACGGGACGATCGCGACGCTTGCCGATCGCTACGAGGGCAAGCGGCTGAACTCACCCAACGACGTGGTGGTCAAGTCCGACGGCAGCGTCTGGTTCAGCGACCCGTCCTACGGCATCCTCTCCGACTACGAAGGCTACAAGGCCGACGAGGAACAGGCGAGCCGCAATGTCTACCGGCTCGAACCTACCACCGGCGAACTCACCATCGTGGTCGACGACTTCCTGCAGCCGAACGGGCTTTGCTTCTCGCCCGACGAGACGTTGCTCTACGTCGCCGATTCCGGCGCCAGCCACAAACCGGATGCGCCGCGCCATATCCGTGTGTTCGATGTGACAGATGGCAAGCGGCTGACGAATGGTCGCGTCTTTGCCCATATCGACAAGGGCATTCCCGACGGGATGCGGACGGATGCGGATGGGAACCTCTGGTCGAGCGCTGCCGATGGCGTGCACTGCTTCCATCCCGATGGCACGCTGCTCGGCAAGATCCTGGTGCCGCAGGCCGTCGCCAACCTGACCTTCGGCGGGCCACGCCGGAACCGCCTGTTCATCACCGCTTCGACCTCGCTTTATGCGATCTATACCGCGACGCGGGGCGCGCAGATGCCCTGAGGGGTAAGTAGCTGGAAGGTCACGGCGCGCTTGTTGCCCAGTCTTCGACGCGAAGCCCCGGGACACGGTCGAATTCCCGACGGTTGTTGGTCACGATGATCAGCCCACGCGAGCGGGCGTGGCCCGCGATCATCTGGTCATAAGGGCCAATCGGTGTGCCGGACTTCGCCAATTCTGCTCGCAATTGGCCTGTGTGACTGGCAGCGATCTCATCGTATGGGAGAACATCGAGGCGCGCTGCGAAACCCTCGACAACAGCCAGGTTGCGTTCCGGTGACGCGGATTTCTCCGCTCCGTAAATCAGCTCCATCAGGCTCACAGCGCTGATGCACATCTGACCATGATGCCGGTTGAACACCTCGCGCATATGAGCGGGACGGTTCTTCACCGTGAAGATGCAGATGTTCGTATCGAGCATGTATTTGAGCAT
Organism: Allorhizobium sp. nf9_anc; assembly: GCF_056323085.1. NCBI lineage: Bacteria > Pseudomonadati > Pseudomonadota > Alphaproteobacteria > Hyphomicrobiales > Rhizobiaceae > Allorhizobium > Allorhizobium sp. nf9_anc. Next base: position 3,248,010 of record NZ_CM150481.1, read on the forward strand.
CAGAGCGCTTCCCGCTCTTGCTCTCCTGGCTGGTCGCGATCGGTCATGAAGTCATGGGGCGCGGCCTCGCCCTCGAACCAGTTGTCCCAGATTTCTCCTGCAGGCGCGATGATCCGGGTCCGTCCCACGGCGACGATATCGACGCGCTTCACATCATCCGGCAAGGCGACCGCCTTCGGCAGCCGGATCGCCTGGCTGCGATTACTCTGAAAGACTGCACCCTTTTCCATATCCCAACGCCCTCGCCATATACCACGGACATATCCCACATCCTGGCATGGATGCGGGATATGTCAACGGGATATACGCCGGCCGCAGGACAACTGCCGATCACTTCCCCGACGCGATATAGGCGCGCCAGCCGCCGAGATCAGTTACCTCATGCGCGCCCACTATGGCGTAGGGCTCGCAGAGGAAGCCGGAGACTTGGGCGCCGTCGTCCAGCGTGACCTTACCGATACCGAGCGGTGCGGGGATGTTCTGGACGAAGCGGCCGAAGGCTGCGGGCGTTACCTTCCAGACTTCCACCTCAAGCCCCTTGCCGGCAAAACCCGGTTCGCGGATCAGGCCCGGCTTGGGCGGCGTGGTGTTGGGCAGGACGAAGAGGCGGTAGTCGCCGGCGGTGCGGCAAGTCTTCACCAGCTTGCCGCCGGGGCCTGTCAGTTCGTGGTTGAGCGGCATGCCGGTCAGATGCGCGCCGACGACCATGATCGTGACGAGGCCATCATCGGGTTCGGCAACCTTCGAGGCTTCCGGCAGGACTGCAGTCTTGTCCTTGCCCATGCCGCAGGCGCAAGCGCGGTGCATGGCGTCGGCAAAGGGGGCTAGCGCATCGTCGGAGAAGGAGGGGCCAAAGAAGGTGACACCGCTTGGCAGGCCATCCGAACCGAAGCCGCCGGGCACGGCGATAGCTGCGTAACCGAAGAGATTGGCGAAGTTGGTGTAACGCCCGAAATGGCTGTTCTTGACGATCGGGTCTGCCAGCATCGCCTCGACCGTATAGGTCGTCGGCGATGTCGGCAGCATCAGGACGTCGAGCTTTTCCCATTCGACAAGCGCCTTCTGGCTGAGATGGCCGAGCTTATATTGGCCCTCGAAAGCCGCGACCGCGTCGTAGGCCTTCGCGCCTTCGATGATGGTGCGCACCGTCGGGTCAAAATCATCGGCATTGGTGCCGATGAACTCCTTCACCGCTGCGAGACGCTCGGCGACCCAAGGGCCGTTGTAGAGCAGTTCGGCGGCCTGGCGGAACGGCGCGTAGTCGAAGGGGACGATCACAGCGCCGAGCGACTTTGCCCGCTCGATTGCCTGATCGTAGAGGGCTTCAACGGCCGCGTTGCCGAAGAACTCGCGCTCGGCACCTTCAAGCACGCCGATGCGCAGGCCTGAACCCGGCAGGGCCACTGGCGACGCCTTGCGGGAATAGGGATCACCGGCGTCATAGCCGTCCATGACCTTGCGGATCGCGACGCCATCGCCGACGGTCGCGGCAAAGACCGTCACGACGTCGACGCTGCGGCAGGCCGGCACGACGCCGACATTCGGCACGAGGCCAGGCGTCGGCTTGATGCCAACGAGGTTGTTGAAGGCGGCGGGCACGCGGCCGGAACCAGCGGTGTCCGTGCCCAGCGCAAAGCTCGCCAGCCCCGCCGCGACCGTGACGGCAGAACCGGACGATGAGCCGCCGGAGACATAGGCCTTGTCGAAGACGGAGCGCGGCGCACCATAAGGAGACCGCGTGCCGTTGAGGCCTGTCGCAAACTGGTCGAGATTGGTCTTGCCGATGACGAGGGCGCCGGCGGCCTTCAGTCTGGCAACGACCGTTGAGTCCATCTCCGGCTGGTAGGCGAAGGCAGGGCAGGCTGCAGTGGTCGGCAGGCCGGAGACATCGATATTGTCCTTGACTGCAAAGGGCACGCCCCAGAGCGGCAGACTGTTCGGCACCGGCGCGCGTTCCATCAGGGCCTTTGCGGCTGCCCGCAAGTGATCATCCGGCGTCTGCGTGATGAAGACCGCCGGATCGTCCGAAGCCTTGCGGCGGGCGATCACCTCTTCGACGAGGTCGAGCGGGGTCAGCCCGCTGGCATAGGCGGCCTTGAGCGAAGCAAGATCGAGAATAGTCGGCAGCATTACAGATCCTCCAAGATGACCAGGACATCGCCGGCCTTGACGTTGCGCCCCGGCCCGGCACGCAGATCTCGGACGCGGCCGGCGGCATGGGCGGCGACGGTGATTTCCATTTTCATCGACTCGATGATGGCAAGCGTATCGCCAGCCTGCACGGACTGGCCTTGCTCGACCAGCAGTTTCCAGACATTGCCGGGCACAGCACTTTCCACCCCGAAGCAGCCTTCGGGGATATCGCCGCCGAGGCTGACGCCTGCGCCGTCATCGACCTGGAACGAGTCGAGCCCTTCGTCCTTCCAGCGCTTTCGCTCTGCCTCGAAGGCCGCCTGCTGTCCCTGCTTGAAGGCGCCGATGCTGTCTGCATTGCGAGCAAGCTCTGCCTCGTAGTCGGCATAGGAGAAGGTGCCCTCCTCGATCCGGATCGGATAACCGCCATGCGGGAAGGCCGCGCGGGCCTCCGTCAGCTCTTCATGGCTCACCGGGAAGAAGCGGATCTGGTCGAAGAAATCGAGCAGCCAGGGCTTGCCCTTGGCGAAGACATCCGTCTGCCGCCAGGTGTTCCAGACCTGGATCGTGCGGCCGAAGAGCTGATAGCCGCCCGGCCCTTCCATGCCATAGATGCACATATAGGCACCGCCGATGCCGACGGCGTTTTCCGGCGTCCAGGTGCGGGCCGGATTGTACTTCGTCGTCACCAGCCGGTGGCGCGGATCGATGGGCGTTGCAACCGGCGCGCCGAGATAGACATCGCCGAGGCCCATCACGAGATAGGAGGCGTTGAAGATCGTATCCTTCACCGCCTGCTCGTCGGGGAGCCCGTTGATGCGGCGGATGAACTCGATGTTCGATGGGCACCACGGCGCGTTGGGGCGCACGAGTTCCTGATACTTGCGCATGGCCAGTTCCGCATCCGGATCGTTCCAGGAGAGCGGCAGCCAGACGGTCCGGCTCGGTACCTTGACGGCGGAGACCGGAAGCAGGCTCTTCTCGATCTCGGCGAGGGCGGCAAGAAGTTTTGAGCGCGACAGCGTGGTGCTGTCGTAGTGGATCTGCAGCGAGCGGATGCCGGGTGTCAGATCGATGAGGCCCTGAAGTTTTGCCTCCTTCACCGCCTGCATCAGCAGATGCACGCGCATGCGGATGCCGATGTCGAGCTGCATCGGGCCGTATTCGACCAGCAGATTATCGTCACCCTGGCGGCGATAGACGACAGGCACGCTGCCTGCCTCAGTCGCTCCGATCACTGCCGACCCGGCTGCTTCGGATATGCGCTTGACCGTCGGTCCCGCCAGCGGATCGATTGCGCGGGCCACGGCATGGAATCGGATCTTATCCCCCGGCTTGAATTGACCCATCTTCCACTGCTCGTCGCGGGCGATCACTGCCGGGCAGACGAAGCCGCCGAGGCTTGGGCCGTCGGGGCCAAGGATGATCGGCATGTCGCCGGTGAAATCGATGGCGCCGATCGCATAGGCGTTGTCATGCAAGTTGGAGGGATGAAGCCCCGCCTCGCCGCCATCCTCGCGCGCCCATTTGGGGGCCGGGCCGATCAGGCGGACACCTGTGCGCGCCGAGTTGAAATGCACCTCGTAAGGCGTCGAGAACAGGGTCTCGATATCCTCCTCCAGGAAGAAGTCGGGCGCGCCATGCGGACCGTAGAGCACGCCGACGGACCATTCGCGGGTCAGTTCAGGCGGCTGGGTTGCCGGCAGGACATCGGTCTGGCTACGGCGGGCCAGGCGCAAGACATGGCCTGCGCGCAGTGTGCCGGTGGCATTGCCGCCGAATTGGCCGAGGCCGAAGGTGGCGCGGGAGCCCATGACCAAGGGGGCATCGAAGCCGCCGGAGACCGCCAGATAGGCGCGTTGACCGGCACCGGCAATGCTGCCGATGGCCAGCGTCTGGCCGGCCTTGACCTGGACCGCCTGATCATGGGGCAGCTCGACGCCGTCGAGCTTCATCGGCATCACCGCTCCGGCAAGCGCAATCACGGTATCGGAGAAGAATTTCAGCATCGGCCCCGAGACGGTGAGTTCCAGAGCCGCCGTGTGATCGTGGTTGCCGACCAGCCGGTTGGCGTGGCGGAAGGAGCGTTCGTCCATCGGGCCCGATGGCGGCACGCCGACATGCCAGAGACCCAGACGGCCCGGCAGTTCCTGCAGGCTCGACTGCGCGCCGGGGGCGATGACCTCGACGACATCGGGCACGAAGGCGAAATCCTTGAGCGCCGTGGTCGCGACATCGCCGCTGCGGAACAGATCGGAGGCGGCGATCGCCTTCAGGTATTCAAGATTGGTCTCGATACCGGCAAGCGAGGTTTTTTCCAGCGTGGAGGAGAGCGCCGCAATGGCCGTATCGCGATCCGCGCCCGAGACGATCACCTTGGCGAGCATGGGATCATAGAAAGGCGTGACTTCGGTTCCCGTCTCCACCCAGCCATCGACGCGAATGCCGTCGGGGAAGACCACCTCGGTCAGCAGGCCGGCACTTGGGCGGAAACCGGCATGGGGCATTTCGGCATAGAGACGCGCTTCGATCGCGGCACCCCTTGGCACGAGGTTTTCCTTGCCGGTCAGCACGTCTTCGCCGGCTGCCTGACGGATCATCCATTCGACGAGATCAACACCAAAGACGGCTTCCGTCACCGGATGCTCGACCTGCAGTCGCGTGTTCACCTCCAGAAAATAGAATTCTTCGCGGGCGGGATCATAGATGAATTCGACCGTCCCGGCGGAGGCGTAGGCCACCTGCCGGCCGAGCGATACGGCTGCCGCATGCAGGCGCTGGCGCACGGCATCGGACAGCCCCGGGGCAGGAGTTTCTTCGATCACCTTCTGGTTCCGGCGTTGTAGCGAGCAGTCGCGCTCGCCGAGCGCAATGACCCTGCCCTTGCCGTCGCCGAAGATCTGCACCTCGACATGGCGGGCCTTGGAGACGAAGCGTTCGAGATAGACGCGGGCATCGCCGAAACTGGATTTTGCCGTGCGCTGGACCGTGTCGAAGGCTGCGGCCAGGGCTTCGGCGCTATCGCAGAGCTGCATGCCAATGCCGCCGCCGCCGGCTGTCGACTTCAGCATCACCGGATAGCCGATCTCCTCAGCTACGGAGAGAGCCTCTTCCCGGCTGTCGAGCAGGCCGGAGCCGGGCAACAGCGGCACGCCGCTCGCCTTGGCCAGTTCGCGCGCCGTGTGCTTGAGGCCGAAGGCGGAAATGTTGTCCGACGTCGGACCGATGAAGGTGATGCCTTCCGCCTCCAGCCGCTCGGCAAAGCCGATGTTCTCCGAGAGAAAGCCATAGCCGGGATGAACGGCTTGCGCACCCGTCTGACGGCAGGCGGCAATCACGGCGTCGACGTTGAGGTAGCTTTCGCTGGCGGGTGCGGGGCCGAGGCGCACCGCCTCGTCGGCCATGAGCACGGGTTTCGAAAAGCGGTCGGCATCGGAATAGACCGCAACGCTTGCGATCCCCATTTTTTGCAGCGTCTTGATGACGCGCACGGCGATTTCGCCGCGATTAGCAATCAGAACCTTTTTGAACATCAGACTGCCTCGTCGTCCCAGACGAGCACCCGGATCGGGGTCGGATCGAAGCCATTGCAAGGGTTGTTGATCTGCGGGCAATTGGAGATGACGAGCAGCACATCCATCTCCGCCTTCAGCTCGACATAGTCGCCGGGGGCGGAGATGCCGTCGACGATTGTCATCTCGCCTGAAGGTTCGATCGGCACGTTCATGAAGAAGTTGATGTTCGGCACAACGTCGCGCTTGCTCATGCCATGTTTGGAAACCTCGATGACGAAGTTGTCGCGGCAGGCATGCAGGTATTTCGTGTAGTGGCCGAAGCGGACCGTGTTGCTTTCACAGGAGCAGGCGCCGGCAGAGGTATCGTGCCGGCCACAGCTGTCGGCGGTCACCGTCAACATCACCCGGCCTTCGTTGGAGATCACCTTGGTGCCGGTCGAGATATAGGCCGCCCCCTGTTCGCGCATGGTGTCCTGGCTCGAATAGCGCTCGGAGAAATCATGGGCATTGTAGAAGAGCGTATCGACGGCCTGCTGGCCATAGCTGTCCTCGATGCGCACCACCTGACCCTTTTTGATAAAGCTCGAGAAGGGCGCTTCGGCAGCGATATAATGATCCTGCGCGGTGTTGGAGAGTGTGCGGGCGGGAGAGGTCTGGATGAAACTGGTCATGGTCGCCTCTCCTCTCACAGCGCCGCAAAAGCGTTGTTTTCAAAGCCACGGACGGCTTCTGCAGTCGCGGTCCGGCACAGATCATCCGCCGCTGGCTCGGTGGCCGCGACCCTGAGGATGCTGACGGGATTGGGGGCATAGACCGGGTTGGGATCGAGCGGATGCGGGCAATTGGAGAAGCCGACGATCATGTCCATCTCGGCGCGCAGATAGACATAGTCGCCCTCGGCAACGAGTTCCGGCTTCCACTCGAATTTGCCGTCGGCATTAACACGGACGGGTGCGAAGAGGGCGAGAGCCGTCGGAATGTCGCGCTTATCGAGGCCGGCCTTGGTGGCGATGAGCACGAAGTTGTCGCGGGTGTTGCGCAGCGCCGGACCATTCTGCCCGGCATATTTCTTTGCGTTCGAGGAGGCTGTCGAGCCGCCCATCAGCACGTCATGAGCACCGGAGCTGTCCTCGGTGATCGAGAACATGACCTTGCCCATGTCGGAGAAGATGACACGACCCTTTCCAAGCCCGGTGGTCCACTGCACCTTGACGGTATCAGGCAGGTTCATGCGCTCGGTCGGGTCCTCGGCATTCCAGGCGACGACCGATACGGTCGACAGACCTTCATCAAGCGCGATGCGCAGCGTCTCGCTGGCCTTGACGCGGGTCCACCAATACCAGCCGCCGGGCAGCTTCTCCTGGTGCACGATCTTGTCAGCAGCGATTGCGGGCGCAGGCTTTACGCTCTTACCCGGTAATGCCTTCGGTGCGAATTCCAGCCCCTTCTTCTGATGCTCCTCGTAGCGCGCCCGGTTGGCGGCGATCTCTTCGGGGGAACGTCGGATATGCATTGTCATCTCCAGTGGTTTCGTTGGCCGGGTCGTCCCGGCTATTGACCCTTTGAAGAGACCGGGCCGTCCCGGTCGGGGCGAAAGAGGGAGGCCTCGCCCGCCTTGCGGGGCGGCCAGATGGCGATGTCGCGGGTGATCGTCGCGCCGTAGCGGAGCTTTTCTTCGGGGCGGTCGCGGGGCCGCTCGAAGGCAACGACGCGGGTCGCAAGCGTGAAGGCCTCGCGCATGTCATGGGTGACCATGACCACGGTCATCGGCGCCTCGTGCCAGAGCTTTTTCATCAGCATATGGATCTCAGCCCGAATACCGGGATCGAGCGCGCCGAACGGTTCGTCGAGCAGCAGCACCTTAGGCCGCATGATCAGCGCCTGGGCGAGCGCCAGTCGCTGCTGCATGCCGCCGGAGAGTTGGGCCGGATACTTGTCCTCGGACCCGGCAAGCCCGACCGCCGCGATCATCGCGCGGGCTTCGTCCTCCACCGCGCGCTTCGCGGCACCGAACAGGCGGGCGGCGAAGCGCGAGGCTTTCAGCTCCTTGCCGAGCATGACATTGCCGAGCACGGTCAGATGCGGAAAAACGGAGTAGCGCTGGAAGACGACGCCGCGGTCCGGCCCTGGCTCTTTCGGCAGAGGGGTGCCATCGAGCAGGATCTCGCCCTTCGTCTGGCGCTCCTGGCCGAGCAGCAGGCGCAGGAAGGTCGACTTGCCGCAGCCGGAGGGCCCGACAAGCGCGACGAAGGCTCTGGATTCGATCTCGATCGAGACATTCTCGAGCACGATCTGGTCGCCATATTCCTTCCAGAGGTTCTTGACGGAGAGCGCGCTCATTTGCCCTTCTCCAGTTCGGACCAGGGGAAGACGGCGATGCGCAGGCGATCGAGCAGGATGTCGGTGAGGATCGCGAGCAGCGTGATCCAGAGCACATAGGGGAAGATGACGTCCATCGAGAGATAGCGACGCACCAGGAAGATGCGGTAGCCGAGGCCGCTGTCCGAGGAGATCGCTTCGGCGGCAATGAGGAAGAGCCAGGCGGGGCCGAGCTGCAGGCGGAGCGTGGTGATGAGGCGCGGCAGGATCTGCGGCAGCACGACGCGCAACGCGATCTGCCAGGACGAGGCCGAGAGGGTTTCGGCTTTGACGATCATTTCACGCGGCAGGGATGTCGCCGTCAGCGCCAGATCGCGGATCATGATCGGTGCGACACCGATGACGATCAGCGCAATCTTCGACGCCTCGCCGAGCCCCATGACGATGAAGAGGATTGGCAGGAGCGCCAGCGGCGGGACCATTGAGATGGCACCGACAAAGGGGGAGAGGGCTGCCCGTGCATAGGGCAGGATGCCGATGACGAGGCCGAGGAGCAGCGCGATCGCGGTGGCGATGCCAAGCCCGGCAAAGAGGCGCCCCAAGCTCGCCCAGGTGTCCGACCAGAGCAGGTATTCGCCGGTTCGGACGTCAGCCGTGAAGGCCATGCGGCTGATACCCTCCCAGAGGGCAGCGAAACCGGGCAGCAGCTTGTCGTTCGGGTTTTCAGCCAGCCGCTCCGCCGAGCCGATCATGTAGGCGCCAAGCACCAGCACGAAGGGCAGAAGCACGAGCGTCAGGCGCGCGCCATTTCCGGGATGAGCATTGATCCAGCGCATCGACCACTCCAGGATTTCAGGGAGGCGGGAGCCGCCCGGACGACAAGGTCAACCGGGCGGCATGGATCTGCCTCAGAGAGCGCCCTTGGCGGCCGCGTCCATGTAGGTGGTGGTGAAGCGGAACTTGACGTTCTCCTTGTCGCCAAGAACGGAGCCATCTGCCAGTTCGATACCGATGACATCGGCAGACGGCGCGCCGCTGCCAAGAAGGCCCTTGTCGAAGAGGAAGGTACGCACGAGATCCATGGTCTTGGACAGATCCGGCGAGGCGGTGAAGGCCACCGCATCAGCCGGCTTGTCGAAGAGCTTGGTGGCGGCCATCTGGGCTTCGAAGCCGGCGAGATCCGTTCCGGAAGCCGTTCCCATCGCGGTCCGGGCTGCCTTGCCCTCTTCGGTATCGGCGGTCATGACGACCATTGTGTCGTACCAGATGCCTGCCAGCGCCTTGCCGAAATCCGGGTTGTCCTTGAGCACGTCGGTATTGGCGACCATCAGGTCGATGATCTCGCCCGGGATCTGCGCGCTATCAAAGACCTTCTTGGCGGAGGCATCTTCGAGAATGGAGGAGACCAGCGGGTTCCAGGTGACGACCGCCGTCACATCAGACGTCTGGTAGGCGGCAACCATATCGGCATCCGAGGTGTTGACCACCTTCACGTCGCGCTCGGAGGAACCAATGCTTTCAAGCGCGCGGGCGAGCAGATAATGGGAGACCGAGAACTCGACAAGATTGACGTTCTGGCCCTTCACATCCTCGAGCTTGTCCTTGTCCTTCAGGATGAGGGCGTCATTGCCGTTCGAAAAGTCCCCGACGATGACGGCGGTCGTATCGACGCCACCGGCGGCAGGGATCGACAGGCCATCCATGTTGGTGAGCGTCACGGCGTCAAAGGCACCGGCGGTATACTGGTTCATCGATTCCACGTAGTCGTTGAACTGCGTGACCTCGATGTTGATGCCGTATTTTTCGGCCCACTTCTTCACGATGCCGGTGTCATTGGCATAGCCCCAGGGCATCCAGCCGACATAGATCGACCAGGCGACCTTGAAATCCTTTTTCGGCGCGGCCTCGGCCGGTGCCATCTGGCTGAGGGCGAGCGCGCCGGCCAGGGCGGTGATCGACAGGAGTGTCTTGACAGTCTGCATGTAGAAATTCCCCTTTTGCGTCTTCGAAAAGGGATCGGCATGGACCATCGCGCCGCCAATCCCTTGGCTTACGAGGTCTCCCGGGCTTTTGTCCCGCCGTGCACCCGATGGGATGTCTCTCCATCGGGAGCCGCTCTCGGACCAGCCACGCCCTGCGGCGCCGGAACCCTAGCGGCTAACTCTGCCGGTAGAGGAGCAAGGGGCGTGCCAAGTCTGCTTCTGGCTCCAGACACGGCAAAACCGGCTCTCCAGCCGGTTCTGATCATCGCCGATGCATGTGTTGAAGGCAGCCATGCCTGAGAAAGAGGCAGAACGAACGTTTGCGCCAATCAGGAGGTTTTCGCAGACAATACTCGATTCATGCGAAAACCGCCCGTCCAGGGGGGACGAGCGGTCCTCGGTCATGCCACGTGTGGGATATGACATGTCCGGATCGGCCCGGCGGAGGCCGATAGGGAATGTCAGGCGACCATGGATTTGAAAGCGCCGGACTGGCTCTCGACCCATGCCTCGAAGCTCTGGGGTTCAACGCCCGTCAATGCCTTGAAGTCACCGGTGATGTGGGCGAGGCCCCCGTGCCCGATCATGGTATCGACCGACGCGAAAACGCGTGCCACGGGTTCCGGCAGGCCTGCACCGACCATGCCCTGGACGAGCCCCTCGACCGGGACATCGATGACCGCGATTTCCTTGCCGGCGGCGGCGGAGATCAGCGAAGCCATTTCGCGATGCGTGTAGGACGTGGATCCCGTCAGCGTGTAGACTTTCTTCTCGCTGCCGGCTGCAACGAGTGCTGCGGCGATGGCACGCGCGATATCATCGCGCAGGATGTGGGCAACCTTGCCTTCGCCGGCCGCCGAGTACCAGTGGCCCGAGGCGAGTGCCGGACCGGCGCTCATCATCACGTTTTCGAAGTACCAGTTGTTGCGCAGGATCGTCCAGGCCGGCAGCGCGCTCGCCTCGATGGCAGCTTCGGTGCCTTCATGGTCGGGTGCGAAGAGCAGCGGCGAATTCTTGGGCTCGGGCATCGAGGTGTAGAGCAGATGTTGGACGCCAGCCTTCTCGGCAGCGGCGACAGCTGCACGATGCTGCGCCAGACGGTGGCCTGGGCGATCGAGCGTGTCCGTGCTGATGATCAGCACGCGCTGAGCGTCTGCGAAAGCGGTCTGCATTGACGCTGCATCATCGAAATCCACGCGACGCGTCTGGACGCCCTTGGCGGCGAGATCTGCCAGTTGCTCAGGCTTGCGGCTTGCTGCGATGATATCGGAGGCCGTGACGCCTTCCGTGGCCAGGAGGTGATGAAGAACGCGCTGGCCGAGCTGGCCGGATGCGCCGGTGACGAGATACTTGGCTGTCATGTCAGGTCCGTTCGATGTGCCCATGAATTTTAGGGCTGGTTTAAATTTCAGAGTAGGTCTAAATTGCAGATCAACATTCTGCCGTAAAGTAGGCAGTTTTTTAGAACCAGGTTCTGAGGACGATACCCATGACCGCACATGCCAAGACACAGCCCGATTTCACAGCGGCGATCGGAACGGCGATGGCCATGATGAGAGAACCGATCAATACGGTGTTCGACGCGGCGAACTGCCCGGTGCGCGATGTCTTCTCTCACATAGGCGACAAGTGGGCGTCGCTCATCCTGCAAACACTCGGCTTGAAGCCGCATCGCTTCGGGGAGTTGAAGCGGGCGATACCCGACATCTCGCAGGCGATGCTGACCGGCACGCTGAGAAGCCTGCAGCGTGATGGGCTTGTCCACCGCGAGGTGTTTCCGACACAGCCGCCGAGCGTCGAGTACCGACTAACGGAACTTGGACAATCCTTGCTGGGGCCGGTTGCAACGCTCGTCGTGTGGACGGCAGAACACCACGGACGCATTCGCGAAGCGCGCGCCAACTACGATGCGGAGAACCCGCCTGCGAAGAAAAAGGTGACGGCAGCCTGAGCGAACAGGGCCGATAGCATTTCCGTAACCATGCCGATGAACGGAATCGACACAAGACGCCTCTAAATTACCCATGACTTTATGGGGGTAATTTATGCTAGGGCGTTTTTTCCGTGACCGCAGCGGCAACTTTGGTGTGATGACGGCGCTGATGCTGGTGCCTGTTATCGGGGTTGCCGGTTTTGCGATCGATATCAGCAATGCACTGATGGTGCGAAGCACGCTGCAGGCTGCCGCCGATGCGGCGGCGATTGCTGCCGTCGCGGAAACCTCTGCAGGTGTCATGCAGGCCATGCAGATGAAGTCTGATGGGCAATTGTCCGCGGCCATCGAGGACGCCAAGAAGGTGTTCATCGGCCATGCCAAGATGTCTGAAGAGTACGAGCTCAAGAACTTCGATGTGGATGTGGTGAAAACCGGCACGCAGGTGAAGGCGATCTTCACCTTCGATGCGACGGTTCCCACATCGCTTGCCCGCATCCTTGGCCAGTCCGATGTCACCGTTGGCGGCAGGGCGGAGGCCGTCTTCCAGACGGATACGTTCCGCGATTTCTACCTTCTTCTCGACAACACGCCATCCATGGGCGTCGGGGCCACCCCGGCCGACGTGACAAAGATGGTCGACAACACGAGGGACAAGTGCGCCTTCGCCTGCCATATCGTCAAAGATGGCGTGGAGGACAAGAACAGCTACTACTACCTCGCCAAGAGGCTTGGCGTCACCATCCGCATCGATGTCGTGGCCAAGGCAACCGCGGCCTTGATGGAGACGGCAAAGAGCTCGCGCAAGAGCTCCAACCAGTACCGCATGGCGGTCTATACCTTCGGCGAGAAGGCCGAGGACACCAAGCTTCTTCAGGTCGCGTCCCTCACCGACAATCTCGACCAGGTTAAGGCGAGCGCATCCGGGATTGGGCTCATGTCGATCCCGTACCAGGGATATGACAACGACCAGCAGACCGATTTCGACCGGGCGCTGAAGAACATCGGCGAGCTTATGGGGACGGCAGGAACCGGCTCGTCGGCCGGCAATCCGGAGAAGATCCTTTTCTTCGTCTCCGACGGCGTGGGTGATGCCTACAAGCCCAGCAGCTGCACCAAGAAGACGACGAACGGGCGCTGTCAGGAGCCGATCGACACCACGCAATGCGAGGCGTTGAAGAGCAAGGGCTACCGGATCGCCGTTCTTTACACCACCTATCTGCCGCTGCCGACCAATGATTGGTACAACAAGTGGATCAGCCCGTTCCAGAGCCAGATCCCGACACGCATGCAATCCTGTGCATCGCCGGGGCTGTTCTTCGAAGTCAGCCCGAGCCAGGGGATCACCGAGGCGATGAACGCGCTCTTCCTCAAGATCGTGACGACACCGCGCCTTGCGAGCTGAGCGTCGCCGGCCAGTTCATGCGAATGATCAGGCTGGGCCCATCGAAATGCCATTGCCATCCGAGAAGATCAGGCCGTGGCGTTCGAGCGCCTGGCGGATCGCCGAAAGCGAGGTGGGGCGCGTGGAGCGCTCCCCTTCACCCTCGATACGGCGGATCGAGGAGACGGACACGCCGGATTCCCGGGAGAGATCGTCCAGCGTCCATTGCAGCATGGCGCGACCGGCACGGATCTGCATCGGCGTGAGCGTTGCGCCGACGGCGGGTTTTCCATTCGCCAGTCTCTTGAACTCGCGGTGGTCGATGATCATGCCCAGCCACTCGTGCGGGCGGCCGCTCTTGTGCAGGATCGGAACTGCGCGGGCGTGAAACCACTCATACTCGCCATCGGCCTTGCGTATCCGCTGGTCGGCCTCATAGGGCGTGAGATTGGCCACGGCATATTGCCAAGCCGCCATCATCGGCTCCCGATCGTCCGGATGAATGGCGCTTAGCCAGTTGCCGTTCAAAAACTCGGATTCCCGCTGGCCCGTCAGTGCCGTCCAACCATTCGAAAACACGGGTTCGCCGCTGGCAGTTGCCCGCCATTCCATGGTCGCGACGGCGCCGATTAGCGCCCGGTAACGCCCGAGGCTCTCATCCAGCGCCTGGCTGTTCTCATGCTCCTGCGAGACATCCTGCAGCAAGCCGATGGCCCGCACGGGGCGCTGGTCGGCATCGAGCACGACTTCCGAACGAAACTCGACCCAGCGGACCGTTCGATCGCCACGAATGATCCGGAAATTGCGGTTGACCGGCACGCCTGAACGAATGAGGGGCCAGAGGTCCTCGCAGCGCGATCTGTCTTCGGGGTGAACCTGATCGAGAAGATCCTGCATCCGGAAGGGTTGCGGCGTCTCCAGGCCCATCACTCGCAGGAGCCCCGGGCTGCTCGTGCATTGCCCCGTGAGGAGATCGCAGGTCCAAAATCCGGTGGTGCCGCGCTCTTCCAGCAGTTTCAGGAAGTGAGCCGATGAGACGCCGGAAACTCTGCGAGCCGTCGCATACAGATCCCCATCCTGGCCTTGGTTCGCTTCAGCCTGGGCGGAAGGTTCAAGAAAGCTTCTCATGTCAGTCTAGTCGCGTCCATCATGCCGTCTGCGAAGGGCTATCGACGTCTGGGCCGTAACGCCTTCTTCGCCTGCCAAAGAACGCTAACGGCGCCGGGGGCGGTCGACAAGTGCCAATTGACACATTGGTATTAGACAGGCGCAACCCTGCGGCAAGTCAACACAGCTGGCGTCTGCGAGGGCGTGTAGCGCCGTCGAATTGTTCTTGATGCAGAGAACGGTGGCGGCCGATTGAGCAGACTTGTCGCGGCCCCGCGATCGTGGCAGGAAGCTGATGAAGCGCCCGAAAGCAGCATGAGAGAAACCTGAATGTCGAACGTCATCAAATTCGAGCGTCCACCCGAGGAAAAGCCGCCGAAGCCGAGAATGACGGTCTCGCCGACGGCCCGGAAAGCCCTCACCTGGGTCGGCATCGCCGCAGCACTCGTGGCAGCCTGGGGCTATTTCACGCTGTTTGGCGGTGGAGCCCCGATCTGACGCATCGTTGGGCCATTACGACGGCCTGACTGCGTCCGGGACCAACGCGCCGCGCGCGCCGATGACGTTCGCTGCCAATCTCGCCCCGGCCGCAATCGCATCCTTGACCGACCCGCCGGCGAGTTCAGCAGCCAGATAGCCCGCATTAAAGCTGTCGCCAGCCGCCGTCGTGTCGACGATGTGCTCGACGGGCGGGACGGCAGATGTGGATATTTCGCCATTGCTGCCCGAATAGGTCACGTCACCCGCCCCATTCTTCACAACCACTCGCCGCGCACCCTCTGCCAGATAGCGTTTGATCGTGGATTGAGGATCGGCATCGCCGAACCAGGTCGCCTCATCTTCGAAGGAGGGAAGGCAAAGGTCACTGACTGCCGCCGCACGGTGGATCCAGCCGCGCATGCTCTCCGGATTATCCCAAAGCCGCGGCCGCAGATTGGGATCGAATACGACTGTGCCCCCGCGACCAGCGAACTGGCTCAAAGCCTCGATCAGGGCGAGGCGATCCTGGTTTGACAGGATGGCCAGCGTGATGCCGGACCAGTAGGCCAGATCGGCCCCGTCCAGTGCGCGGGCAAGGGCTGCGGGATCGCTCGCAAGCTTCTTCGCGGCGCTGTCGCTCCGCCAATAAGTGAAGCTGCGCTCACCGTCCTTCAGGGTGATGTAATAAAGGCCGATCGTCTTGTCGGCGAGCTGGGCGATATGGTGGGTACCGATATCTTCGGCCTTCAGAAATTCCAGCATACGCTGAGAGAGACCGTCGGTACCGACGGCGGTGACATAATCCACCTGCCAATCCGGCCCCAGGCTGCGGCGCAGATAATAGGCCGTATTCAGCGTGTCACCGGCAAAGCCCATATTGAGGGTTCCGGGCGTGCCGGTTTCCGACAGCTCCCCCATGCATTCGCCAATCGATACGATCCGTCCCATGCCTTCCCCCCTCCTGTCCTTCTGATTCTGCTTAACGCGCCAGCCAGCCGCCGTCGACGGGCAGGATCGTGCCATGAACATATGCAGCTGCATCCGATGCCAGGAAGACGGCCGCGCCGCCGAGCTCCTGCGGGTCTCCCCAGCGGCCGGCGGGGATGCGCGCGAGGATATCGCTCGAGCGCTTGGCATCCTCGCGCAGGGCCGTCGTGTTGTTCGTGACAAAATAGCCTGGGGCAATCGCGTTCACATTGATGCCCTTGCCTGCCCATTCGCAGGCAAGCAGCCGGGTCAAACCCGCAAGGCCACTCTTGGAGGCGGTGTAGGACGGAATCCGGATGCCGCCCTGGAAGGAGAGCATGGATGCGATGTTGATGATCTTGCCTTGGCCGTTCGGGATCATGCGCTTCGCCACGGCCTGGGACAGGAAGAACGCGGTCTTGAGATTGACGTCCATGACCGCATCCCAATCCGCCTCGGTGAAATCGATGGCATCGGCACGGCGGATGATGCCGGCATTGTTGACCAGGATGTCCACGGATCCGAACGCGTCGGCAGCAGCGTCAACAATGGCGTCAACGGGCTCGATCGTCGAGAGATCGGCGGAGAAGGACGCGAAGCGCCCACCGACATCAGCGATCTGCGCCTCCGTTTCAGCCATGCTTGATCGACCCACGCCGAGAACAGCCGCTCCGGCGCTTGCCAGCGACACGGCAATGGCCTGACCGATGCCGGTATTGGCACCGGTGACGATGGCCGTGCGGCCGGAAAGGTCGAAGTTTGGCTTCATGGTGCAACTCCCGGAATATGTCGCAAGGTGTGCGCTCTAGAGGTCGAGAAAGAGGTTGGGGTCGAGGTGCTCGATGTCTTCAAGCTCCTCGGTGAGGCGTCCGACATGCTGGGTCATCGCCAGAACGGCCGCACCGTCATCCCGGCGACGGATGCCGTCGATGATCGCCGCATGCTCGGCGATCACGATGCCAAGGCGGCCCTTCTGCGGCAGGGTGAAATAGCGATAGCGGTCGATCTGGACCTTGACCTGCGCGACGACTGCCCAGATCCCGGGATAGCCGGCGATCTCGGCGATCAGCTGATGGAATTCGGTATCGATCTGATGGAAGCCCGCAATGTCGTTGGCTTCAGCCGCCTTCACCAGGGATGCCTGGTTGTCCTCAAGCTCCGATAGCCGATCATTCTCTTTCATCGCAACGATTGCGAGAGACACCGTGGTTGCCTCGAGCGCCCGGCGGATGAGGATCGCCTCGTAAAGCGCCCGGCGCGGGATGCGGGACACAAAGGTTCCCGACTGGGGATAGATCTCCACCAAGCCCTCGTCCGCCAGGCGAAGAAGAGCCTCGCGCACCGGCGTGCGGCTAACGCCGAAGCGTTGCCCGAGCTGTTTTTCATTCAGCATGTCGAGCGGCTTGAATTTCATGCAGACGATTTCGTCCCGCAATGTCGCATGGATTTGCGTCGCAGCTCTGCCGGCGCGGGTCCTGCCGCGCTGGTGCTCTGCCGGAACCGCCCTGGTTTTCAAGCCTCTGACATTCTGTTCCGACATGCGTCCTCCCGCAACTGAGATACTAGTATATCAGTTGCGGGCGTGTGTAAATCCACGCGCTGGCAGGCACCTGCGACCACGCCGGGGCGACCATGAAAATCTACCGTCGGTCAAAGGCACCCAAGGTTCCGATCACTTCTCCGCGCAGATCGCGTAGCGGTGCTGCGTGCCGCGCTCCAGTCCCTTGAAGAAAGAGAAGTTCTTGCGTTGGGCTTTATGGATCGCCCGCATGTCCTGATCGATCGTGACCTTGGAGAAGCCGGCTTCCTTGAGCAGATCTGCGACCGCATCGGCATGGGCACCGCCGGAGAAATGCACCCGGGACAGGATCCGGTTGTGGGTCTCTGCCATATCGGCATTGGGCGCGCCATGCATGGCATCGCGGGCAAGGCCAATACGGCTTGCGAACCTCGTCGCTGCCTTGAGCAAGCGGGTGAGCCTGGACGTGTTGACGAAGTCGCCGTCGACGATCAACAGCTTGCCGCCCGTCTTCAACACGCGGTGCCATTCCCGGAAGCAAGCGAGAGGATCGACGAGCGTCCAGACAAGGTGGCGATTGGTGATCACATCATAGGAGCCATCCGCCTCCATCGTGCGCTCAGCGTCGCCCATGAGAAAGCGGATATTTCGGCCGCGAGCCACAGCCTTCATACGCGCCCGCTCAAGCATGGGCTCCGCCCAATCGAGGCCAGTCACCTTGAAGCCAAGGTCGTCGAGCAGATGGGAAATGACGGCCGTGCCACAGGCGAGATCGAGGGCCGCTCGCGATTTTCCTTCTCCCAAATGCTTGCGGAACAGGGCGTGCCAGGCAGCCCTCTCCTCTTCGGAAAAGATCTCATGACCTGGCTGGGTGTCGAATGTCTCGGCGCGGAGCGACCAGTAGGCTTTGATTTCGTCGCGAAGGTCATGGTTGGAAAGGGAGCTAACGGCCTGCATTTTCGTGTTCTTTCGGATCGGGGCGGAGAGGCTGGAACACTTCTAAAAGATAATTCTTGACTGTTAAAGTCATAAAAATCTAGATCACGTCATAATCACAAGCAGGAGAACTGATCGTGTTCAAAATGGAGAAGGTGGCGTCCGCCGCCGCGATTTCGCTCGCCCTTTTTTCAGGCGTCGCGCTGGCCGGCGAGACGGTGAAAATCAAGGACATCACCGGTCGTGAAGTCGAAGTGAGCGTTCCGGTAGAACGCGTCATCCTGGGTGAAGGTCGCCAGATCTATTTCACCGCAGCGCTCGATACCGACAATCCCTTCGGCCGCGTCATCGGCTGGCGCGACGACTTCAAGAAGGCCGATCTCGACGGCTACAACATCTATCTGAAGAAGTATCCGGAGATGGAGAAGATCCCGACCTTCGGCGGGATGAAGGACGGTACCTTCGACATCGAGCAGGCGGTGGCGCTGAAGCCTGACGTCATCATCATGAACACGGAAGCGAAGTCGGCGACCGAGGAAAGCGGCTATATCGAAAAGCTGGCTGCCGTCGGCATTCCGCTCGTCTATATCGACTTCCGCGAGAAGCCGATGGAGAACACCGACGATTCCATGCGGATCATCGGCAAGCTGTTCGGCGAGGAAGAGCGCGCCGAGGAATTCGTGAAGTTCCATGACGAACAGATCGCCAAGGTCACCGACGTTCTGGCCAAGCAGTCTGACCTGAAGAAGCCTGTCGTCTTCATGGAACGCGCCGGTGGCTATTCCGACGATTGCTGCATGTCCTTCGGCAACGAGAACTTCGGCAAGATGGTCGAACTCGCCGGCGGCGTGAACATGGCCAAGGACTTCATTCCGGGCACCTTCGGCACCGTCAATCCTGAGCAGATCATCGCCTCCAATCCCGACCAGGTCATCGTGACCGGTTCCAACTGGGAGCTTTACGTTCCGGGCGGCAAGTGGATCGGCGTGGGTCCGGGCGCTGACAAGGCAGAGGCTGAACGCAAGCTCTCCGAACTGATGAAGCGCCCCGGATTTACTGACATCAAGGCGGTGAAGGACGGAAACGTCCATGCCATCTGGCACCAGTTCTACAATAGCCCCTACCAGTTCGTTGCCGTCCAGCAGATCGCCAAGTGGCTGCACCCGGATCTCTTCAAGGATCTCGATGCGGACGCCACCTTCAAGGAAATGCATGAGCGCTTCCTGCCGGTCGAATACAAGCCGGGCTACTTCGCCTCGCTGAAGGCCGGATCCTGACCGACCAAGCGACCGGTACCCCTTCAACGAGTGGGTGCCGGTCCTCTTTCGAGGATTACATTTTGATGCTGACCAAGTTTTTCGGGGCGTTGATCGCCCTTTCGACCGTTCTGGTATCGCCTCTGCTGGCGGCAGAAATCACCGATATTGCGGGCCGCAAGGTGGAGATCAACCTGCCGGCCAAGCGCGTGCTGGTCGGCGAAGCCAGGCAGATCCATACAATCGCGGCGCTGACAGGCGAGCACCTGCTCGATCATATCGTCGGATGGCGCGACGACTTCTTCACCAAGGATCCCGACAGTTACGAGGCCTATGTGGAGCGCTTTTCCGCGCTCGCCACACTCCCGCGCTTCGGTTATGTGCCCAACAACACCTTCGACCTTGAAGCTGCGATTGCGCTTAGCCCCGACGTGATCACGCTCAATCTGGAATCCCAGAAGGTGGCCGTCGAGAGCGGCATCGAGGAGAAGGCCGCCGCCGCCGGTATTGCCATCGTCTATGTCGATTTTCGCGTCGATGCGGCGAAGAACAGCGAAAACAGCATCCGCATCCTTGGCCAGGTCTTTGGCGCCGAAGACAGGGCCAGCGAGCTGATTGCCTACCGTCGCGAGCAGCTGGCGCGGGTCACCGATCGGCTGGCGACGGTCGCAGATCTCGTCCGCCCCAAGGTCTTCATCGAGCGGGCGCCGGGGAATGATGCGGAGAACGGTTGCTGCCGCAGCTTCGGCCCCTTCAATTTTGGCGAGATGGTCGAGCAGGCAGGCGGACACAACATCGCTGCCGACGTGATCAAGACCACTTTCGGTGATCTCAATCTCGAGAAACTGATCATCGAAAATCCGGATGTCTACATCGCTACCGGGTCGAACTGGGCAGCCGAGTCCAAGACGAACCGTTTCGTGCATGTCGGTCGCGGCGCCGATCCAGCAGCTGCACGCGAGAAGCTGAAGTCCCTGATGGAACGCACAGGCTTTGCCGAACTGAAGGCGGTGAAGACCGGCAATGTGCATGCCGTCTGGCATCAGTTCTACGGCGTGCCCTACGAGTTCGTGGCAGTCCAGCAGTTTGCCAAATGGTTCCACCCGGATCTCTTCGCCGACCTGGATCCGGACCAGACCTTCCGCGACTTCCACGAAAAGTTCCTGCCGGTCTCCTACCAGCCGGGCTACTTCGCCAGCCTGGTCGAGGAGACAAACTGATGGCGGTCACCCTCGAAGGCACAGACATGACAGAGGGACGCACGCGTTACCGTGCTATCGCCGCGCGCCGTACAGGCATCCTCTGCTTACTCGTCCTGGCCTTGCTGGTCAGCATCGCCGTCGACATGGCTTATGGTCCGGCGCGCTATAGCCTTTCCGAGGTCATCTCGACCATCTGGAACCCGGCTGGCGCCAGCAACCAGCTGCGCGTGGTCATCTGGGACATCCGGATGCCAATCGCGCTGATGGCCGTGACGGTCGGTGCCTGCCTGTCCTTGGCCGGCGCGCAGATGCAGACGATTCTCGCCAATCCACTGGCAAGCCCGTTCACACTGGGCATCTCGGCCGCCGCCGGTTTTGGAGCAGCCCTTGGCCTCGTCGCCGGCGTCGCGGTCTTCCCCGCCGCCGTGCAATATATGGTGCCGATCAATGCGTTCCTGATGGCCATGCTCGCCTCGCTGTTCATCTACAGCGTCTCGACGCTGCGCGGCGTGACGGTCGAGACGATCGTGCTGCTTGGCATCGCGCTCGTTTTCACCTTCAACGCGCTTCTGTCGCTGCTCGAATATCTGGCCTCCGAACAGGCGCTGGCCGCCGTTGTCTTCTGGACCATGGGCTCGCTCACCAAGGCGACCTGGGCCAAGGTGGCGGTGACATTTGCCGTGCTGGTGCTCTGCGTACCGCTCTTTGCCCGTCGCGCCTGGGCGCTGACGGCGCTTCGCCTCGGTGACGACAAGGCGGCTTCCTTCGGCGTCAACGTCAAGGGCTTGCGGCTTGAGACCATGATGCTCGTCAGCCTCCTGGCGGCGATCCCCGTTTCCTTCGTCGGCACCATCGGCTTCATCGGACTTGTCGGTCCGCATATCGCCCGCATGCTGGTCGGTGAGGACCAGCGCTTCTTCCTGCCCGGTTCGGTGATTTGCGGCGCGCTGCTTCTGTCCGTCACTTCGGTTGTCTCGAAGATGCTGATCCCCGGTGCCATCCTGCCGATCGGCGTGATCACGGCACTGGTCGGCGTGCCCTTCTTCTTCTCCCTCATCTTCACCAACAGGAGGCGCGCATGGTAGCCCTCAGGCTCGAAGCAGTCGGCGCACAGTATGGCCGGCACCGGGTGTTTTCCGAGATCACGACCTCGGACATCGCAGGTGGGGCACTCACCGCCGTGATCGGCCCCAATGCGGCGGGGAAGTCCACCCTGTTCAAGCGCATTGCCGGATTGTTGAAGGGCGACGGCGTCGTGCATGTGAGCGGCGAGGAGAGCCTGCGGCCGATCTGTTACATGCCGCAGGACACCGGCGCGAATGCCGTGCTCACCGTCTATGAGAGCGTGCTGCTCGCTTCCAAGCAGGGTTCCGGCTGGAAGGTCGCCGATGATGAGCTGCTCGAGATCGACCGGATCCTGCACGCGCTTCGCATCACTGATCTCGCTTTTCGCGACCTTGGCGAATTGTCGGGAGGCCAGCGGCAGCTGGTGGCAATCGCCCAGGCCCTGGTGCGCAAGCCGGAAATTCTGCTGATGGACGAGCCGACTTCAGCGCTCGATCTCTTCCGCCAGATCGAGGTGTTGCAGTTCATGCGCAAGCTCGCGGAGGAAAGTGGGATCGCCGTCCTCATCGCTCTCCACGACCTGAACCATGCGATGCGCTATTGCGATCAGTCGCTGGTGGTGGCGGATGGCCGGCTGATCGCGAGCGGGTCGACCACCGAGGTGATCACCCCTGCCCTGCTTCGAGACGTCTACCACGTCGACGCCCGCATCGAAGCCTGCACGCAAGGGCGCCCACTCGTCATCGTGGACGCAGCACTGGCATGAACCTGAAGCGGGCTCTCAGCTGAGCCCCATGTAACGGCCGGGCTTGTGGTTGATCGCCAGGATCAGGTTGGCGATCGCCGCGCCGAGGACCGAAAGCGCCAAGCGATCGGCAGGTAGCACGAAGAAGGCTATGGCGAGGATCGTCAGATCCACGCCGAGCTGGAAGTAACCGGCGCGCAGCCCCGTCTTTTCCTGCAGATACATGGCGAGGATGTTGATGCCGCCGAGGCCGGTGCGGTGGCGGAAGAGCATCAGCAAACCCGTGCCGATCAGCCCGCCGCCGATGACGGTGGCATAGAGCGGATCGAGATGGGAAAAGTCGATCCACTGGCTGTTCAGCTTCGATAGCACGGACACGAGCGCGACGGCCGTGAAGGTGCGGAGCGTGAAGGCCCAGCCCATGCGCTTTACCGCAAGGATGTAAAACGGCAGGTTGACGATGAAGAAGATGATGCCGAAACCCAAGCCGCTGACATAGGACAGGAGCAGCGCGAGGCCGGCACTCGAGCCGACCGTCAGCATGGTCTCGGTGTAGATCAGCGTGCCGAGCGATACTAACATCGTGCCCGAGATCATCGCAAGCACGTCTTCGTAGAGGCGATGGCGCTCAGCGCCCGCCTGGTTCACGGTGGTGGTCGTCATGATCTCAGCCCAGAAGCGGTTTCAGCACATTGGCAACGCGCGGGATGTCAGCGCTTTTCAGGCCCGCAATGTTGATGCGCCCGGAAGTCGGCATGTAGATGCCGTGATGCTTGCGCAATGACAGGACATCGGCCTCCTTGAGAGGCAGCAGCGAGAACATACCCTGCTGTTCGGCGATCTGCGGCGCCAGCTGCCAGCCGTCCCCGAGTGCTGCCGCCAGCTCGCGGCGCAGGCCGTTCAAGCGGTCGCGCATGCTGTTCAGCTCGTCGATCCAATCCTGGCGAAGGCTCTCCGTCGACAGGATCGTGCGGACGACGGCGGCGCCATGGTCAGGCGGCATGGAGTAGCTGGTGCGGGCCATGGTCACGAGATTGGAGCGGGCAGTATCGGCCGCTTCCTGGGTCTCGGCGACGGCGAAGATCGCGCCCGTACGCTCGCGGTAGATGCCGAAAGACTTGGAGCAGGAGACGGCGATCAGCGCTTCAGGTGCGGCCGCAATGATCGTGCGCAGGCCGGCGACGTCTTCCTCGATACCGACGCCGAAGCCCTGATAGGCGGAATCGATCAACGGTATGAGACGCCGCTCCGCAATCACGGCGGCAAGTTCATCCCATTGTGCCGCGGTGAGGGCAGCACCGGTCGGGTTGTGGCAGCTTGCATGGATAAGCACAGCATCGCCACGGGGCGCGCTGCTGAGCGCCTTCATCATGCTGGCAAAACGCACATCCTGGGTCGGCACATCGAAGTAGGGATAAGTTTCGACTGCAAGGCCAGTCGCACCGAAAATGCCGGCATGGTTCGGCCAGCTTGGCAGGCCAAGATGCAGGCGACCGCTGCCTGCGCGTGCAATGAGGTCCGAAGCGAGGCGCAGCGCGCCGGAGCCGCCGGGCGTCTGTACACCGGCTGCAAACTTGCCATGACCCTTGCCGCCAACGAGATCCCAGAGCAGCTCAAGAAACACCCGGTCGCCTTCCGGCGCGACGTAGGACTTACTTTCCTGTTTCTCCAGGAGTTCCTTCTCCGCAGCCTTGACCGAGCGCATCACCGGCGTGCGGCCGAGATCGTCGCGATATACGCCGACGCCAAGGTCGATCTTGTCGCTGCGTTCATCGGCATTGTAGAGCCCGATCAGGGCAAGCAGCGGGTCATTGGGCTGGGAGGCGAGCTTGTCGAACATCGGGAACCTTCATCGGAGAGCGATTGTGCTCGAAGATATCAATAATTGCGCGCAAAGTCTCTGCGGATTTCGGCATCGGGCAGATGCCAATGCTTAGGTTATTGCGGCTATCCATTAAAATGCGATAGAAATTTGCGCGTAACCGCTCAAATGAGAGAGATGATGGAAGCCGGCGCTATCACTTTGGACAAGATCGATCGCAGGATCATTGCCTGCCTGCTCGACGACGCGAGCCTGAACAATGCGGAGCTGTCGGAGAAGGTAGGCCTTACAGCTGCACCACTGTCACGACGCCTCGCACGGCTCTATTCAAGTGGCATCATTCGCCAGGCTGTGATCATCGAGCCTTCGCGCGTGGGGCTCGGTTTGCAGGCCTATGTGGAAATCACCCTCGACCGTACCACGCCTCAGGTCGGCGAGCGCTTTATCGAGCATGTCGGCAAGCTGTCGGAAGTTGTCGAAATTCATGCGGTGGCGGGAGATTTCGATTTTCTGCTGAAGATCTCCGTGCGTGACATGGCCGACTTCAAGCGGCTGATCTGGCAGGAATTCGATCGGCTGGCGGAGATCAAGACCATCCGGTCTACCATGGTGTTCGACAGCCCGAAGATCTCGCATGGCTACCTGCCCTGAAGGAACGCAACGCCGTGATCTGGCGGCGTTGAGATACGAATTTCCGCTCGGGCTTTGCTAATGTGTTAAGGGGTTTTGTCCATGGTGAGCGCTGGTACGAGCGCGCTCGTTTCTGACATCAGACCCCATGGTAGCCTCCTTGACGCAATCTGACCTCGCACGCGGAAATCCAGGCCTCTTGCACGGCACCGGACTATCTCCTGCCATGGCGGTGACGATGGACGGCGTGATGGCACATCTGCACCATGCGTCGGGTTCGACTGGGATCGTGTTCTGCTCGCCCTGGGGCTTCGATGCGCTGTGTACGGTCAAGTTTCACCGGCTGATCGCAGACGACCTCGCCCGCCGGGGATTTCCCTCCATCCGGTTCGACTATCCCGGCGAAGGCGATTCACTGCCGGTCGACGAGGGAGCGACTTTTGCGACCTGGGTCAACGCCGCAGTCCGAGCAGCAGCGGAATTGCGCAGGCGGACAGGCTGCACGCAGATCCTCTACTACGGCATGGGCATCGGTGCTGCGGTCGCGCTCCAGGCCGGACGGCAAGACGAGAGACTGGCCGGCTATATGCTTGCGGCCTCTGCCCTCAGCGGACGGCGCTATCTTCGCGAGGTGGCACTTCGGGAAAAGGTCATCGAGGACGGTATCGGCATCGACTTCGGTTATCCGCCGGGCTCGACCGTTCTGGCCTCCTTTATCATGGACCCTCGACTGGCGGCCGACCTGAAGGCCTTCACTGTGGCCGCCGATACCGTTTCGCCCAACCTGCCTGTGCTCGTTCTGGCCAGGCCGGAAAATGCGGCCGACAGGGATCTCGCGGAGGCGCTGGGCGCTGCCGGAGCTTCCGTCACCTGCACGGATTTCATCGGCTATGGCGCCATGCTGGACGGGGTCGTCACATCGCCGATGCCGATGACGCTCATCGAGACGATCGGCGACTGGACCAGCCGCACCATACCGTCCGAGGCCGTCTCCGGAGCTTCCGATACGGTGGAGACTGAGCCTCCAGTGCTCAGCACAGCCTCATTTCGTGAGCGGGCGGAGATCGTCGATCCACGTCTCTTCGGTGTCTTGTGCCAGCCTGCCTCCAGCACCGAAAGTGCCGTGATCATTCTGCTCAACATGGCCTATGCGCCGCATAACGGCTGGGGCAACATCTGGGTCGACACCGCACGGACGCTCGCGCATCAGGGCGTTGCCACGTTCCGGGTCGATCTCTCCAATATCGGCGAAAGCCCCGCCGACCCGCGCGAGCCCGATCAGGTCGTCTATTCCGAGACGCAATTGAACGACGTGCAGGCCGTCATCCGCCATGTCCGCAGCATGAGCAAGGCACCGATCCTTCTCGTCGGCATTTGCAGCGGGGCGCATTCGGCTCTGTATGCCGGGGCTGCCAATTCGGAGGTGGCGGGCATCGTCTCGATCAACCAGCTGCGGCTCGTGCTCGATCCCGATGAGGACGTGGAATCGCTGTTGATGGCAGGCGCGCGGCCGCTCAGCGACTACAAGCGACGCGCCTTCAGCCTCGGCACCTACAAACGTGTTCTGAGCGGTGATGTGGACGTTCCCAAGGCGGCTCGAAATATTGCCAGCCACGCCAAGGACAGGCTTTCGCGCGGGGTCTCCCCCTATCTCGGAGGACTGACCAAACTCGGACGCTTGCGCGGCCAGTTGTTCGGCATCCTGAGGCGACTGGAGGAGCGGAAGGTTCCGGTCACCTTCATCTCATGCCGCACCGATGGCAGCCTCGACCAGCAACAGCTCTATTTCGGCAAATCGCTATCCGGGCAGCGTGCCTTTCAGGGCTTGAAGCATATTCTCTTGGAAAACGCCGACCATACGCTGAGCCCACCCGCCATCCGTCGGCAGCTCATCGACATCCTCGCCGAGGCGGCGGTAGAGTCGTCAAGGCGGGGTTGATGGCGAGAGGGAGTCGTCTCGAAAACGCTCCCTCCGGCCTTTTCATTTCAGTCAGCCGGCTACGACCAGCTTGCGCTTTGCCATGCGGGCGCGGATCGATTCCACGTCTGCACGCGGCGTCGCGGTGAACAGCGTGCGGGTGTATTCGTGCTGCGGGTCGGAGAAGACCGCATCGCGCGTGCCGTATTCGACCGCCTCGCCGTAATACATCACCATCACCTCGTCGGCGATGTAGCGAACGACCGAGAGGTCGTGGCTGATGAAGACGTATGTCAGACCAAACTCTTCCTGCAGGTCGGCGAGCAGGTTGAGCACCTGGGCCTGGACCGAGAGGTCGAGTGCAGACACCGGCTCGTCGAGGACCAGCAACTTCGGGTTCAGCATCAAGGCACGGGCGATCGCGATGCGCTGACGCTGGCCGCCGGAGAACATGTGCGGATAGCGGTTGTAGTGCTCCGGACCAAGGCCAACCTTGATCAGCATTTCGGTTGCCCGTTCGCGCCGTTCGGCAGCGCTCATCTTGGTGTTGATGAGAAGCGGCTCGCCGAGCACGTCACCGATCTTCTGGCGCGGGTTGAGCGAGCCATAGGGGTTCTGGAAGACGATCTGCACCTTCTGGCGCATGTCGGCTGTCAGGTGGCCCGGACGGGTATCCACCTTCTGGCCATCGATCAGCAGTTCACCTGCCGTCGGTTCGTCGATGAAGGTCAGGATGCGGGCAAGGGTCGACTTGCCGCAGCCGCTTTCGCCGACGATGGCGAGCGTCTTGCCCTTGTCGAGCTTGAAAGAGACGCCCTTCACCGCATGGACGATCTTGTCCTGCTTGAACATGCCCTGCGGCACGCTGTAGTCGCGCTTGATGTCCCGGATCTCGAGCATCGGGGTTTGGGTTGCGGCGGTCATGCGGCACCTCCCGTTTCAGCGGCGGCCAGGAAGTCGGAGACCGTGGTCAGGCGGTCGCCGGTGGCGTTTTCCGGAAGTGCGGAAAGCAGCGCGCGGGTGTAGGGGTTCTTCGGGTTTTCGAAGAGCGAGAGCACGTCGGCTTCCTCCATCTTCTTGCCCTTATACTGGACGATGACGCGGTCGGCGGTCTCGGCCACCACGCCCATGTCGTGGGTGATCATGATGAGGCCCATGCCGGTCTCGGCCTGGAGCTTCATCAAGAGATCGAGGATCTGCTTCTGGATCGTCACGTCGAGCGCGGTGGTCGGCTCGTCGGCGATCAGTAGCTTCGGATTGCAGGCGATCGCGATGGCGATCATCACGCGCTGGCACTGGCCACCCGACATCTGGTGCGGGAAGTGGTTGAGGCGCTCCGCCGGATCGGGCAGGCCGACCAGCTTGAAAAGCTCGATGGCGCGCTCGTGTCGCTCCTTCTTGCCGAGGCCCATGTGCAGGCGCAGGACTTCCTCGATCTGGAAGCCGACGGTGAAGCAAGGATTGAGGCTTGCGACCGGCTCCTGGAAGATCATGGCGACATCCTTGCCGATCAGCTTGCGCCGTTCGGCGGCCGAGATCTTCTGGATGTCGCGGCCCTGGAATTCCATCTTGTCGGCGGTAATCTTCGCAGTCCAGGGCAGAAGGCCCATGACGGCGAGCATGGCAACCGACTTGCCGGAGCCGCTTTCGCCGACGATGGCGAGAACTTCGCCCGGCTCGACCGACAGCGAGACGCCGTCGACCGCCTTGAACCAACCGCTGGCCGTCTCGAACTGGACGGTGAGGTTCTGGATATCGAGAAGTGCCATGATCAGGACCTCTTCAGCTTGGGATCAAGCGCATCGCGCAGGCCGTCACCCATGAGGTTGATGGCGAGCACGGTGATCAGGATGGCAAGACCCGGGAAGGTGACAACCCACCAGGCGCGCAGGATGAATTCGCGCGCTTCGGCGAGCATCGTGCCCCACTCCGGAGCCGGCGGCTGGGCGCCCATCCCGAGGAAGCCGAGAGCGGCTGCGTCAAGGATCGCGTTGGAGAAGGACAGCGTCGCCTGTACGATCAGCGGTGCCATGCAATTCGGCAGGATCGTCTTGAACATCAGGCGAAGCGGGCTTGCACCGGCAAGCCGTGCCGCCGTCACATAGTCACGCGTCTTTTCCGACATCACTGCAGCGCGGGTCAGGCGGACGAAATGCGGCTGCAGGACGAGCGCGATTGCGATCATGCCGTTTGTGAGGCCTGGTCCCAGGATCGCGACGAGCACAAGTGCCAGCAGCAGCGACGGGAAGGCCAGGATGATGTCCATCAGGCGCATGATCGCCGTGTCGAGCCAGCCACCGTAGTAACCGGCAATGACGCCGATCGCGATGCCAGTCGTCAGCGACAGCGTGGTGACGAAGACGCCGATGAAGAGCGAGTACTGGGACCCGTAGATCAGGCGCGAGAGAATGTCGCGGCCGACCGGATCGGTGCCGAGCACGAAGCTCCAATTGCCGCCCTCGAGCCAGGCCGGCGGAAGCAGAACGGCTTCACGATACTGCTCGAATGGCGAATGGGGTGCGATCACGTCGGCAAAGACGGCGATCAGCACGAGGGCGACGAAGACGACGAGGCCGATCACGGCACCGCGGTTTTCGGAGAAGTAGAACCAGAATTCGGCCAGCATCTGGCGGCGCATCTGAGCGCTCGAAACCGGCTGGCTGGTTGGTGTCTCTGCCATGGGACTTTATCCTTCTAGTGGCGGATGCGCGGGTTGATCAGGCCGTAGAGCAGGTCAACGATGAGGTTCACGACCATGATAATGCCGGCGATCAGGAGGAGGCCTCCCTGGATGACCGGGTAGTCACGGCGGAACACACTGTCGACCATCCACTTGCCGATGCCCGGCCAGGAGAAGATCGTCTCGGTGAGGATGGCACCTGCGAGCATGACGCCGATCTGCAGACCGATCGTGGTGATGACCGGGATCATGGCGTTGCGCAGTGCATGCAGACCGACGACGCGGAAGGGCGAAAGGCCCTTGGCCCGTGCTGTGCGGATATAGTCTTCCGACAGCACCTCGAGCATGGCCGAGCGGGTCTGGCGCGCGATGACGGCGAGCGGGATGGTGGCCAGCACGATCGAGGGCAGGATTAGGTGGCTGACGGCCGAGCCGAAGGCGCCCTTCTGACCCGACAGCAGGCTGTCGATCAGCATGAAGCCCGTGACCGGGGGGAAGAAGAACATCAGCGAGATACGGCCCGATACCGGTGTCCATTGCAGGATGCCGGAGAACAGGATCATCAAGAGAAGGCCCCACCAGAAGATCGGCATGGAGTAGCCGACGAGCGCAATGCCCATCATGGTCTGGTCGAAGACGGAGCCGCGCTTGATGGCAGCGATGATGCCGGCGGGAACGCCGATCGCGACGGCCAGCAGGATCGCACAGAGCGACAATTCAACGGTGGCCGGAAACAGCGCGAAGAACTGGTCGATGATCGGGCTCTTCGAGACGATCGAAGTGCCGAAGTCACCGGTCAGGACGCCGCCGAGATAATCGAAATACTGGACCACGAGCGGACGGTCGAGGCCGAGCTGGGCGCTGATCTGCGCATGGCGCTCGGGCGACATGACGCGCTCGCCAGACAGCAGCGCGACCGGATCGCCCGGCAGAAGCCGGATGAAGGCGAAGGCAATGATCGAGACGCCGATAAAGGTCGGGATCAAGACGGCGAGCCGTCGCAGGAGAAAGCCAAACATGTGTGAGACCTGTTGTTTAAGGGAGGTCGAACCGCGGCACCAAGGCCGTCTGTGGTTACCCGAAATGCTTCACCTGAGCTTTCGAGCATGACGCGAGATTGGTCTTGCATCAACGACAAACGCCGCGGGCCAAGGCCCGCGGCGAAAGATTGCGTGTTTCGATTACTCGGCGATGTCGACGTTTTCGAAGGTGAAGTCGCCAAGCGGGCTCTGAACGAAGCCAGAGACTTCCTTGCGCATCGGGACGATCGAGAGCGAATGGTCGATCGTGGCCCAGGGTGCTTCGCGCTTGAAGACGACCTGTGCTTCTTCGTAGAGCTTGGCGCGCTCGGCCTGGTCAGAGGTGACCTTGGCCTTCTTCACCAGGGCGTTGAACTCCTCGTTGCACCACTGAGCACGGTTGTTGCCGCCAACGGCTTCGCAGCCGAGCAGCGTGTCGAGGAAGTTGTCCGGGTCGCCGTTGTCGCCGGTCCAGCCGAGCATGACGGCGCCGTCACGATCCTTGGCCTTCGAACGGTCGAGGTATTCGGCCCACTCGTAGGAAACGATCTCGACGGTGACGCCGATCTTGGCGAAGTCGTCCTGCATGATTTCAGCGGCGCGACGTGCGTTCAGCATGTACGGACGCGAAACCGGCATGGCCCAGATCTTCATCGACAGACCGGTAACGCCGGCTGCTTCGAGTTCCTTCTTGGCAGCATCCAGATCGTATGCATCGTCCTGGGTCGCCTGGTTGTAGGACCACATCGTCGGCGGGATCGGGTTCTTAGCCGGTGTCGCCATGCCCTGGAATACGGCGTCGACGATGGCTTCCTTGTTGATCGCCTTGTTCAGAGCCTTGCGGACTTCCGGCTTGTCGAACGGAGCCTGGGTCGTGTTGTAGGCGAGGTAAGCCACGTTCAGGCCTTCCTGCTCCATAACCGTCAGAGCCGGGTCGGACTTCATGGTCTCAACGTCGGCAGCGTTCGGGAACGGCATCAGGTGGCATTCGCCAGCCTTGAGCTTCTGGTAACGAACGGCGGCGTCCGTGGTGATCGCGAAGACGAGATCGTCGATCTTCGGTGCGCCACCCCAGTAGTCGGCGTTCTTCTTGTAGCGGATGACGGCGTCCTGCTGGTAGCCGACGAAGGAGAACGGACCCGTGCCGACCGGCATCTGGTTCAGCTGTTCCTTCTTGCCTTCAGCTTCGAGCTTGTCTGCATATTCCTTCGACACGATCGATGCGAACGGCATTGCGAGGTTTGCGAGGAACGGCGCTTCCGGCTTGTTGAGCGTGATCTTGACCGTCATGTCGTCGACCTTTTCGATCGACTTGATCAGTTCCGGGAAGCCCATGCCTGCGGCATATTCCCAGGAGGAGCCAGCAACATACTGGTTCCACGGATGATCAGCCTTCAACTGACGCTCCAGCGAGAACACGACGTCGTCAGCGTTGAATTCGCGCGACGGGGTGAAGAACTCGGTGGTGTGGAACTTGACGCCCGAACGCAGCTTGAAGGTATATTCGGTGCCTTCAGCGTTGACTTCGTAGCTCTCGGCCAGGCCGGCTTCAGCTTCGGTCGTGCCAGGCTTGAATTCCATCAGGCGGCTGTAGATCGGATGCGCAGAGGCATCGAAGGTGGTGCCGGCGGTGTACATGCCGGGGTCGAAGCCCTCAGGCGAACCTTCCGAGCAGTAGACAAAGGTCTTGGCGCTGGCAGCGCCCGACAGGAAGGTGGCCGCGGCAAGTGCTGCGGCGGCAAGTGCGAACTTGGTTTTCATGAGCAGTCTCCCAAAGGCGAAAGGCAGATGCCTTCGCCGGTTCTTTTGGTCCCGCGGCGCGTGGATCGCGCCCGTGTTTTGAGAAGGTCGGGTTTCAACCGGTCTTCCGGCGATCGAAGGACGGCAGTCGCGCGTCGTAAACTGACAAGCGGCAAAGACCATCCATCTGATCACTGACGCAGTGTCTTATCGCCTTCGGAAACGTTGTAAAGAGAGATTCGGCTCAATTCCGTCACAGAATTGGTCTGGTTTTCGCCACAATGGCTTCGATGCAGTGCGGAAATTTTGTCGCAATGGCGATCAGCTAATGAAGCCATCAAAAGTTAGCGATTCAAGATAGTGCCGCAGAATCAAGGCCTCAGGCTTTGCGAGTCGCAAAAAGAAAACTCATGATTGCCTGACGGTGCCGATGTAGCAACGCGACAAAAACTTATCAACCGATCAAAAAAAAGAACATATCGGACGGGCGTCCGCCCTGTGAATCAAGGGGGAGAGGAGGAGGGACTTGGGGAACCCCTCCTCCTCTCTTTCGGTCACGCTGTGTGGGGAGAGCGACCGAAGAAGAAGGCATAGGCGGCCGGCAGCACCAGAATGGTGAGCACAGTCGCAACCAGGATACCGCCCATCATCGCGTAGGCGAGCGGACCCCAGAAGATGCCGCGAGAGATGGGGATGAGCGCGAGCACCGCCGTGAGTGCCGTCAGCATGATCGGGCGGAAACGGCGCACGGCCGAGCCAATGATCGCTTCTCGTCGGTCCATGCCGGCCGCGATATCCTGGTCGATCTGATCGATCAGGATGATCGAATTACGGATGATGATCCCGAGCAGAGCGATGACGCCAAGGATCGCGACGAAGCCGAAGGGGGAACCCGAGATCAGCAAGGCAGCGGCAGCACCGATGATCCCGAGCGGACCGGTGGCGAGCACCAGCATCGCTTTGCCGAAATGCTGCAGCTGAACCATCAGCAGTACGACAATGACGAGCAACATGATCGGGGCCTTGGCCGCAATCGAGTTCTGGCTCTCGGCACTGTCTTCCGCACCACCCTGGATCTCGATGGAATAGCCGGCGGGCAGGCTGTCACGCAGCGGCTGCATTTCCGAGAACATCTTCAGGGTCACGTCATTCGACTGGACGCCATCCGGCAGCGTTGCACGAACGGTGATCGTCGGCAGACGATTGCGCCGCCATTCGATGCCCTGCTCGAGCGTCGGCACGACCCGGGCAATCTGCGACAGCGGAATGAAAGCGCCCAGATCCGTCGGCACATAGATCGAGTTCACAGCCGTCAACAGGCGACGGCTCTCCTCCGGCTCGCGCGCCACGATCGAGATCGTTTCTTCACCCGCACGGACATCGGCCAGCGGCGCGCCGCTCATTGTCGCCTGCAGCATCTGGCGCAGGCGCTGCGATGATACGCCAAGCGCACGGGCCCGATCCTGATCGACGACCAGCGTCATCGACGGAACCGGCTCCAGCCAGTCGTCATGCACGGCTTGCAGCAGTTCGTTCTGGTTGAACCGCGCCTTCACCTGATCGGCGATGCGGCGCACCTCCTCACGCTCGGGACCGCTCACGCGCATCTGGACGGCCCATCCCGTCGGCGGGCCAAGGAAGAGCCGGTCGACCTTGCCACGCACCGAGGGGAACTCTTCGGCAAGCATCATCCGGAGCTTGGTAATCAGCCTTTCACGGGCCTCTTCATCCCTCGCCATGACCAGAAGCTGGGCATAGTTCGGATTGCGTAGCTGCTGGTCGAGCGGCAGGAAGAAGCGCGGCGCGCCCTCGCCCACATAGGTCGCGACAAAACGCTGGTCTTCATCGGCAAGGATAGCAGTTTCCAGGCGTTTCGCCTCGGCTTCAACCTCCTTGATCGAGGTGCCCTCGGGCAGCCACATGTCGACCAGGATTTCCGGGCGCGAGGACTGCGGGAAGAAGTTCTTCGGGATGAACTGGAAGGACCACAGACTGACCGCAAAGATTGCGAGCGTCGAGCCGATGACGATGATGCGATGCTCGACGGCCCAGGACACGACCGAACGCAGGCGGCGGTAAAAGGCTGTGTCGAAAGCGTCGTGATGGCCGCCGGTATGCGTCCTCTGCTTGAGGATCATGTAGCCGAGCCAGGGCGTGAAATAGACCGCGACAAACCAGGAGATGACCAGGGATATGCCGACCACGTAGAAGAGCGAGCGGACATATTCACCGGCAGTGGATTCAGCGAAGCCCACGGGAATGAAGCCAGCCGTGGTGATCAACGTGCCGGTCAGCATCGGGAAGGCTGTCGAGGAATAGGCAAAACTCGCCGCATCCAGCTTGTTGAGCCCCTCCTCCAGCTTTCGCTCCATCATCTCGACAACGATCATGGCGTCATCGACGAGCAACCCAAGCGCAATGATCAAGGCGCCGAGCGAGATGCGCTGCAGATCGAGGCCGAATTCGTACATCACGGCGAAGGTGGCCGCGAGCACCAGCGGGATGGCGATCGCGATCACCAGACCCGAGCGCCAGCCGATCGACACGAAGGAGACGACGAGGACGATCAGAAGCGCCTCTCCGAGGGCCTTCATGAACTCGCCAATCGCTTCGCGCACGACTTCGGGCTGATTGGAAATCTGCGAGACTTCGAGGCCGATCGGCAGGGTGCCCTCGAAGCGTTCCAAAGTCTGCTCCACAGCGTCGCCAACGTCGGTGACCTTGAAGCCCTTGGCCATGACCACGCCGACCTGGACGGAATCCTTGCCGTTGAACCGGAATTTGCGCTGATAGGGATCTTCCAGACCTTCTGTCACTGTCGCGATGTCGCCGAGGCGCGTGACCTGGCTGCCGGAATTCAGCCGAAGTTCGCGAATGTCCTCCGCCGCCGAGAAGCCACCGTCGACCGAGATGCGCACCGAGCGCGACCCTGTGTCGATGGATCCTGTCGCATCGATGGCATTTTGCCCGGCCAGCGCGTTCTGCAGATCGGCGAAGGTGAGGCCGCGCTCGGCCAGCGCCTTGGATGAGACTTCGATGAAGATCTTCTGTGGCTGGTCGCCCAGGATAACGGCCTTTTCGACACCCTGGGTCGAGAGCAGCACATCGCGGGCCTGGATGGCATATTGCTTCAGCTCCGGATAGCTGTAGCCATCGCCGGTCAGGGCATAAAGCGTGATATAGGTATCGCCGAATTCATCGTTGAAGTAAGGGCCGAGCAGCCCTTCCGGCAGCTCGTTCTCGATATCGCCGACCTTCTTGCGAACCTGGTAGAAGGCATCCGCCACATCATTGGCATCCGTGTTGCCCTTGACCTGCAGGGTGATGATGGCGGAGCCCGGGCGCGTGTAGGACTTCACCCAGTCGAGATAGGGCGTTTCCTGCAGCTTGCGCTCGATCTTGTTGACCACCTGATCCTGCATGTCGGTCAGCGAAGCGCCTGGCCAGAAGGCCTGAACGACCATCACACGGAAGGTGAAATCGGGATCTTCCTTCTGCCCCATCCGCATCAGCCCGAAGAGGCCGGTCAGCAGGATCAGGCCGAAGAGGAAGCGCGCGATGCTCGGATGGCCGATCGCCCAGCGGGACAGGTTGAACGAGCCCGGCTCTGCAGGAGAGTGTGTCATGATATCTGGATCCAGAAGCTAAAGGGGCGCTGGGCTCAGCGGGTGGCGGCGTCAGGCTTTGCTGCGTCGGCCTCTGCCTCGGCTGCCTGCGGCAGGTTTTCATCGGCAAGCCGCACCTTCATGTCTTCCGTCATGAACTGCGTACCGGCGACGACCACGAGATCGCCCGGGTTGAGGCCTGCGGAGACCTGGATTCCCGTGTCGGAGAAGGTGTCGATGGTGACCGGGCGGGCATGCACCGTGGCTGCCATCTTGTCGACCGTCCAGACGATGGTCTGATTTGCGCCATCGCGGGTCAGCGCTGAGAGCGGCAGCTCGAAGAAGCTCTTGTCCGACGGTGCAGTCGCGGTCACGCGCGCGGTCATGCCCAGCAGGATCTGCGGGTTGTCGGACAGCGAGATACGGACCGCAAAGGTGCGCGACGTGGCATCGGCGCTGCCAGCGACCTCGCGGACGGTGCCATCGAGGGCGAGCCCATCCTTCGACCAGAAACCGACCTCGACCTTCTTGCCCGGGGCAAAGGCGAAGATCTCGTTTTCCGGCACGGCGATCAGTACTTCCTTCTCGCCGTCCGCAGCGACCGTCACCACCGGGCTACCCGCTGCAACCACCTGGCCAGCATCTGCACCAATCGTCGTGACGATGCCGGGCTTGTCAGCCTTCAACTCGCCATAGGCGACCTGGTTGCGGGCCTGCTCCAGAGAGGAGCGCTGGCTGTCACGCGTCGCAAGTGCCTGATTGTAGGTGAGCTGCGCCTGTTCCAGCTGTGCCTTGGTGGTGACCTGCTGGCGATAGAGCGCATCCGCCCGCTTCAGGGCGAAATCTGCCGTCTCGAGCTGTCGCTCGGCGGCGGCCAGGCTTGCCTCGGCGCTGCGCATCTGGAGCTGATAGTCGGTAACATCAAGGCGCGCGAGCACGTCGCCTGGCGCCACGCGATCACCGATATCGACAAGGCGCTCGATGATCTTGCCGGCAACCCGGAAGCCAGCGGCAGCTTCGCTGCGGGCCTTGACCGTGCCTGAGTATTTCAGCTCCCGATCCGTCGACGGGGCCTGAACCTCAACCACCTTGACCGGCCTCAGGCTCGGTTCCTGGACAACTTCCGCCCCTCCTTCGGTACAGGATGTGAGACCGAGGGTGACGAGCAGAGGCAGGGCAATCAACGAAAGGCGTACGCTGGCGGACATGGTGGTTCCTCCCCGGAGGGGCTCAGACTTTGAGGGCTCGGATGGCGAATTCGGTCAGGTCTTCAGGGGCGGCCCGATTGCTCTTGCCGATGCATTGGGCCACCATCTGGGGATGATGGAGAGGCGAGGTTGCGGCGCCGAAGCAACGGGCGACATGGGCCGGATCGCCCTTGACGAATTCGCCGTTTTCCATGCCGTCGGCGATGATGCCGGTGAGGATGGCCTGGATTTCATCGATGTGCTTGTCGATGACGCCCCAGCTCTGCTCAATGGCAACCACGACCATTTCATGCACCTTGCGCTCATCAAGCATGGTCGACACGGTGAACTCGAAGTGGTTCATGGAGTAGCGACGCAGCCTCTCCTCGGCACTGACCGGGAGGTCGGCCGCGGCCTTGGCGATCATCAGGCTCTGTTGCAGCATGCGGGCGCAAACGCCCTCCAGCAGTTCGCCCTTGGAGCCGAAGAAGCGGTAGATGTTCGCTGGCGACATGCCGAGTTCCTTCGCCACATCGGCGACGGTCGTCTTGCTGTAACCATAGTGACGAAACTGCGCCTCCGCAGCCTCAAGGATGCGGGTGGACGTATCGGCTATATCGGGTAACGGCGAAGCATTTTGGGTCATGGCGATTTACGACTGACGAATTTTGAATTTCGTCAGTCGTAAATCATAAATCAGGATCGGTCAACACTGGCTAAACCTCTAAGATCTGCCAACGCGTGCAATCGTATAAGGCGCAGCCTCGGATAAGGAGCTACTTTTTAGTTAGCAAACTTTTACAGAAGGCTTGCCACGGAGCACATCCTCACAAACTTTCTGCCCTATGCACCGAAGATGTATTCTCGCTAACTGGGGAGTATAGTCCGCTGCCGCTGCTCATCCGTTCAAGCCACGCACAAGATTGCTGATGCACTACGGCTGTTGGGGACTGAAAGGGCTGCTATCTGCGCAGTTGGGCTAGAGAAGCTTCCGCTCAGGTGCCTCGATAACCGGAGGCCTTTCATGAATCGCGTGATACTCGCCCGCTACTCGGAACCGTTGGAGTGGATCAAGCTGATCCCGAACGACTTCGAAGTCGTGATCTACAACAAAGGCGAACCGATAACCTCTCCGGAGATCATCCAGCGCGCCACGCGGATCATCGACCGTCCGAATGTGGGCCGGGAGTCGGAAACCTATCTCAATCACATGCTGAATGAGACCGAGGATAACGACGATTTCACCGTCTATGCGCAGGGCGACCCCTTCGAGCACAGCCCTGACTTCATCAATCTTCTGCATACCTGGAAGCATTGGCAGGACTTGCAGCCCATGTCCTGGCAATGGCTCGAGGACAAAATGGTCCCGCCGACCACGCTTCTGGCCGAATACCAGCGCGGCCTGTTCGGGCGCCCGCGGGTCAGGGTGGAGCGCTTCTCGCTGCTGACATGGGGCCCGATCGATTTCGTCGACCAGGGTGCCTGGGGCATGGGCAATGTCTACCGCGTCATTCACGGCGGACTGCCTGACGGTACCAACATCGCGGCGCACTTCCTGCGCCTTGCAAAGCTCGATGAACTGGCCGCCAAGGCAGACCAGCACTCGATCGGCGTCTTCTCGTACGGCGCGATCTTCGCGGTGCGCAACAAGCGCGTGGCCGCGATCTCGCCGGAGGCGCTCAGCACCATGCTGAAATACACCGTATCCGGTGTGACGGTCTATGGATACATCCTGGAGCGCCTGTGGCTGCACCTGCTCGGCGAAGACTTCGTCCTGCCGAAGATCTCGCCGCCACCGCTGTGAATACATTAATTGTGCATCTTCCATCGACCAGGCCGAAGCCTTCTATTCCCGCGCATCTGCAGGCTTTGATGAAATTGTGCAGTTTTCCATAGTACCAAACCGTTAAATTGGATCAAGCTGATCCCCAACGGCTCTAAGCTTAAATTAGTCTGTAGATCCAGAGACGGAGAAATAACTTGTTAACCCCTGCCCCGAACCTGACAAAACTTGCCAACCATTTTGGATCTGACAAGGGGGACGTAGTACACCACGCGCACAATTACGCGCCGCTTTATTCGTTCCTGTTCGGCGGATTTCGTGAGCAGCCGTTTTATATGCTTGAGATTGGCCTTCAAATTGGTCCGCAGAACCAGCAGCTCGCTGCAAGCCGTGTTTCAGCGAGCGCGCCATCCGTCGAGATGTGGCTTAACTTTTTTCCGAATGCCTATGTCTATGGGGTAGACATCTCAGACTTTTCGGCCCTGAACGGACGCGAACGGTTCACCTTTTTCCATTGTGATGCGGGCTCACGCGAATCTCTGATGGCGGTAAAGAGTAATACACCGCCGCTCAAGATCATCGTTGATGATGGGTCACATTGCCCATATCACCAGCAAGTCGCCTTTTCGGAGCTTTTCGAGAAACTGCTACCTGGTGGATTCTACGTTATCGAAGACCTTCACTGGCACAATACAGAAGTCGACGATATTCTACCTCCCACCCCAAGGACCGAAGAGGTATTTCAGAAGTACCTTCTGACAGGAGTACTGAACAGCCCTCACCTCAGCGAAGCAAGGCGCGAGCTGATTCAGTCCCAGATCGCCAACGTGTTTGTGCATTGGGATGAGCGCGGCGGGACCGACAGCTGGCGGGTCAAGATGATCGCGATCCAGAAAAGATAACATTTGCCTTTCAACATTCGTCTGCCCGCAGCGTTCCGGGTGGACGCCACCGATGTCGATGCAATAGCCCGGAGCGATCCTGTGAACCTGCCTGCCCCCCCCTTGATATCTTTGCAAATGGAACCGCCCGTCTCACCCACACCTGAGAAAGCTTCCCTGTCGGCCGATTGGCTTACACGGCATGTATTCAGTTTCGAAGTGGGGCCGCAGCGCAACCAGATAACGCCCGCGCTCACCTTCGAGAAGGACGGCCGAATTGGTGGCTACAAGCATCCGAATGAGGCAGGCTGGCGCATAGATGACGACAAGCTGTTAATTCTGCGGGAGGATGGGACACCCTCGTGCATCGGAATTCTAATGGGAGCGGCTGACGGCAGCCGAGAGATAGTCGGACCCTTTCTGTTACAGAAGGAGGTGCGCCTACACTACTTCAGACCTCTGACGCTTAGGGATGATTTGCCGGCTGTGCAGACCTTCGACCTGTTCGACACGCTCGTAGCTCGGTATTGTGTAGATCCACTTGCAGTTTTTCATATCGTTGAAGCAAAGGCCCGGGCTCCCGGCTTTGCTAAGTTACGCCAGAATATTGAGGCGGATCTCTGGCGCAGCGGAAACTACACACTCGACGACATCTACGCGAAGCTGGCGGGGGCCACAGGTTGGGCTGGCGAGCTAATAGACCAGGTGAAGATGCTGGAACTTGCCGAAGAGTGGGAGAACCTCTTCCCAATTCAAGAAATGGTCGCCCGAGTGCGTCACGACGATCTGATCATCTCCGATATGTATCTGCCGCAATCCTTCCTGCGGAAAATAGTGGACAAGAAATGCGGGCTGCCGGGCCTAGAGATTTATGTAAGCAACCACGGCAAACATCACGGCACGATATGGCCTTCCATCCTAGCGCGGCATCGTATCCTGCGCCACTATGGCGACAATCACCACTCCGATGTCATACAGGCCCGCAAGGCCGGGATTGAAGCCGAGCACGTTACGACCTCTGGCTGGTCGACGGGCGAGACCGTCCTTTGCTCTGTCGGACTCTCCGACTTCGCGAAGGCGGTCCGGAAAGCAAGACTTACAAGCTTTTCCTTTGACAGAACGGCACGCCAAGCCCAACTCGCTCAATACGATGCGAACATCCCGCTTCTAATAATCGCCAGTCTGCTTCTGATCCGACGGGCATATGCGGTTCAGGCGGACACGTTGCTGTTGTGTGGTCGAGATTCCAACATGTGGGTCCATCTGCTGAAATGGATGCTCAGCCTTTTTCCCCGGAAGCTAGCTGTGCACTATTTTCCTTCGTCACGAGACCTTTTTCTTGCCAACAGCCCAGCCTATGCGGCCTACTTCTCGGGGCTGCGAGGGCACCGCACGATCATCGCCGACATCTCCGGCACCGGCCGTAGTCCGGCGCACTTCATCGCTAGTCGCGAGGCGCAGCAGGATACCAGCGTCTTCGTGGTCCTAAAGTCGAACCGGATTGATCAGGCGATGGAGGCCCGCGCACCGGCCCGTGACGATGTGCTTATCGATGCCGGGATCACAACTGATTTGGAACGCTTCCTTTTCGAACGGTTTAACACGGCCGTGTGCGAGGACCGCGCGATTGGAATGGAGTTCCTTGGCGAGCAGTTCAGCGTTCAGCGCGAGCATAAGCCGCTGGATGCGGCAACGGGTATTCTGATCGCCAAAATGCAGGAAGCCTTCGCCCTAGCCCTGCGCATCCTGCAGGAATCGCCCATCACACTGCCACCAAAAGAGGTCAATGACGAGGAACTGAAGGAGGCTCTGCGGAACCTAATGCAGGTGGGCATCCAATACATCAATGTCGCGAAATGCCTGCCAGAGTGAGCGCTAGGACGGGTGAGTAGCCCGCAACCACCTCCCTGTAGGCTGCCAAATTGAACGTTACTCCACCTAGCGCTTCTTTATCACGGAGGATGACAGGCACGAAGGGATGGACGTATCATAACCGTCGTGGGCTTTAGTGCGACCAGGGCTACTTCGCGGCGGAATTCAGAGTAGGATATACGAACTCAAGGCCATACACCCTGTCTCCCATATCGGCCGGGATACGCTTTGCATGTTAGGCATTGGATGAGTTGCTTCGCTTCATGCAACTAGCCCGCCTAATGCGCAATGTCACACACCTTTGTCGCGACTAGGCGATGCGCAGTTTATCGAAAGGGCTTAAGTATCTGCCTCGACTTATGTCGGCAAGAAAAATGGTGCCCGGAGGCGGATTTGAACCACCGACACGCGGATTTTCAATCCGCTGCTCTACCAACTGAGCTATCCGGGCATCTCGGCTTTTTGAAAGCCTGCCGGTCTTTATTTCAAGACCGCCGGGGCATTTCCCCGGGAGCGAGCGGGGTTATAACATCTTGTTCGGCCATGTCCAGCGCCTTCGGCCACTTTTTTGAAGAAGATGTGAAAATCGCAGAAAGGTGAGCGGGAACAAAGGGATCGCAGAGGATGGGCGACCGGCTTTCCGGGCGCTAGAGCCGTCAGTCGCGGTAGTCGTCGTCGGCCCTGGCTTCATCGTCTGCCACGGGAATGGCATAGGAGCCCTTCAGCCAGCGCGACAGGTCGAGATTGCGGCAGCGGTCCGAGCAGAAGGGATAGTTCTCGCGCGTCGAGGGGCGACGGCATTCGGGGCAAGGCAGTGCCTTGCGCAGCGGCTCGACCTTGGCGGTCCGCTGTTCGTCTCCTTCCGCCATGGTCAGCCCTCCGTCCAGCCCGTATGCACGTCATAGCCCTCGCCCGAGAGCATTTGCAGCGTCTCGAAGAGTGGCAGGCCGACGACATTGGTGTAGGAGCCGACGATCTTCTGGACGAAGCTGCCGGCGATGCCCTGGATGGCATAGGCACCGGCCTTGCCGCG
Source organism: Allorhizobium sp. nf9_anc (assembly GCF_056323085.1). Lineage (NCBI taxonomy): Bacteria > Pseudomonadati > Pseudomonadota > Alphaproteobacteria > Hyphomicrobiales > Rhizobiaceae > Allorhizobium > Allorhizobium sp. nf9_anc. Next base: position 3,290,722 of record NZ_CM150481.1, read on the forward strand.
CCATTCGCCAGAGGCGAGGTAGCATTCGATGTCATAGCCGGAGAGGCGCTTGAAGCGGACCTTGGTCTCGACGATCTTCTGGCGCAGCTTGCCATCGGGGGCGATCAGGCAAACGCCTGTGAAGACCCAGTGGCTGCGGCCCGACAGAAGATGCAGCGCCGAGGAAGCCTCCTGCATGAGTTCTGCCTTGGGCAGAATGCGGCGCCCGACCGCGACTACGGTGTCGGCAGCGATGATGTAACTTCCGCCCCAGGTCAGATCCTTGCGGACCTGCTGATAGGCCGCACCTGCCTTGTCTGCGGACAGGCGGCGGGCGAGCGTGCGCGGATGTTCTGATTTCTTCGGCGTCTCGTCGAGATCCATCGGCATCAGGCGTGCGGGCTCGATGCCCGCCTGCTTGAGGAGATCCACGCGGCGCGGCGACCCGGAGGCCAAAATCAGCTTCTGTCTCAATTCCATCCGAACGCGCTCCTCAAGCCTCAGCTTTTGGCCTAAGGCTTACTTGAAGCGGTAGGTGATACGGCCCTTGGTCAGGTCGTAAGGGGTCATCTCGACTAGGACCTTATCGCCGGCGAGAACGCGGATACGGTTCTTGCGCATGCGGCCGGCGGTGTGGGCAATGATTTCGTGTTCGTTTTCGAGCTTTACGCGGAAGGTGGCGTTCGGCAGCAATTCGGTAACGACGCCGGGGAATTCGAGGACTTCTTCTTTTGCCATAGAGCGGTTGTCTTTCCTGGGGTTTTAAAGCGGGGCGCGCGAAGGGCCCCGAAAATGTGGGCGGAAACTACACAATCGCCCGGCATTTGTGAACCTTGTAGATTCGGCTTTTGGAATTTGTTTCAAGAGGGGCAAAACCGCCCCTAATCCGGCGCGAGAACCAACCTGTCGCGGATCAGCTTTGTCAGGCGATCCCGCACGTCACGATAGGCGGAAAGCCGCTGCTCGCGGCTGCCGGTCTCGACCGTCGGATCCGGCATCGGCCAGTATTCCACCTCGACCGCTGAAGACCGCGTCAATTCGAGCGCTGCGTGATGGGCTTCTGGGGTCAGGGTAATCACAAGGTCGAAGTAGTCGTCTTCCATATCCTCCAGCGTCTGGGGCTGGCGGCGGCCGAGCGACAGGCCGATCTCGTCGAGCACGACATCGACGAAGGGATCGCGCTCGCCCTTCTTCACCCCGGCAGAGGCGACCCAGGTGCCGGACGGCAGGGCCTGTCTTGCAATCGCCTCGGCCATGGGGCTGCGGATGACGTTCTGGCCGCACATGAAGAGGATCGCGCCGGGCCGCGACGGACGGCGGCTGTCGTCTGCGCCCTCGCTCATCGATCCTAGCCCCGCCAATAGAGAACACAGACCAGCGTGAAGAGGCGGCGTGCCGTATCGAAGTCGATCTTGATCTTGCCAGAGAGCCTGTCCATCAGCGTCTGGGAGCCATCGTTGTGGATGCCGCGGCGGCCCATGTCGATCGCCTCGATCTGCGACGGGGTCGAGGAGCGGATCGCCTCGTAATAGCTTTCGCAGATCATGAAGTAGTCCTTGATGATCCGCTGCAGGGGCGTCAGCGACAGGATGTGCACGGCGACATCCTCGCCGGCTTCCGTCTTGATCGAGAAGACGAGCTTGCGATCCATCAACGACAGAAAGAGATGGTATGGGCCGCCAGGATGGCCTGCCGGCTCAAACGTGTTTTCCTCGATCAGGTCGAAGATGGCGACAGCCCGCTCGTGCTCGACATCGGGGGTCGAGCGCCCGATGGTCTCGTCCAGCACGACATCTGAGAGCCGGAAGTCGCCCGCCGCCATGAGCTAGTCCCCGAGATTGAGGCGAATGGCGACTGACCGGGCATGGGCTTCGAGCCCTTCCGATTTCGCGAGCGCAATCGCAGCCGGTGCCAGCTTGCGCAACTGCTCCGGCCCGAGCCGCAGGATCGAGGTTCGCTTGACATAGTCCAGCACTCCCAGCCCCGAGGAGAAGCGGGCTGAGCGCGCCGTCGGCAGAACATGGTTCGAACCGCCGACATAGTCGCCGATCACTTCCGGCGTATGGCGGCCGACGAAGATTGCGCCGGCATTGCGGATGCCTTCGATCAGGGGTTCCGGATCGTCGACGGCCAGTTCCAGATGTTCGGCGGCAATGCGGTTGGCCAGAGGTATCGAATCCTCGAGCTTCTCGACCATGATGATCGCGCCGAAATCGCGCCAGCTGGCCGACGCCGTCTCGGCACGCGGCAGGGATTTCAGCTGCCGCTCGACGGCCGCCTCCACTGCCTCGCCGAGGGCGCGGTCATCGGTGATGACAATCGACTGAGCGCCGGGATCATGTTCCGCCTGGGCGAGAAGGTCGGCCGCCAGCCAATCCGGATCATTGTCCTTGTCGGCAATGATGAGAACTTCGGAGGGACCGGCGATCATGTCGATGCCGACGGTGCCAAAGACGTGGCGCTTGGCCGCCGCAACATAGGCATTGCCCGGGCCAACGATCTTGGCAACCGGGGCGATCGTTTCAGTACCATAGGCAAGGGCTGCAATCGCCTGGGCGCCGCCGATGCGGTAGATCTCGGTGACTCCGGCAATGCTGGCTGCGGCCAGCACCGTCGGGTTGATGGCGCCACCGGTTGCCGGGACGACCATGACGACGCGCGGAACGCCTGCCACCTTAGCCGGCAGCGCATTCATCAGCACCGAGCTCGGATAGCTTGCCGTGCCGCCCGGCACGTAAAGGCCGACGGCATCGATCGCCGTCCAGCGCGAACCGAGACCAACGCCGATCGCGTCTTCGTAGATGTCGTCCTTCGGCATCTGGCGGGCGTGATGACGCTCGATGCGCTCGGCGGCAAGCTTCAGGGCGTCAATCAGCTCAGGCGCCGTAGAGGCGAGTGCTGCTGCAATCTCTTCATCCGTCACCCGCATGGAAACGGTCGAAAAATCCACGCCGTCGAAACGTTTGGAATAGTCTGCGAGTGCCGCATCGCCACGCGCACGCACATCATCGATGATCTTGCGCACGACATCGTTGACGTCGTCGGAGACTTCACGCTTGGTCGTCAGGAAGGCCGCAAAACGCGCCTCGAAATCTCCCGATGCCTGATCCAGCCAGATTGCCACGCCCCGTATTCCCTCTCAAGCAGTCTCAATTCAATCAAGCCGCGACGATTGCGCGCCGCTCGGCCTCATCAGCCAGCCCCGTGAGCCAGCCTTGTCAGCCAGCTTCGTGTTCCGGCCGTGTCGTCGTTTCCCAGGCACCGCCTGTATCTGCCAGCTGGGCCTCGATGCATTCCACTTCCAGCGCGATCGTGCCGCCACCGGCGAGCAGCAGTTCGACCACACCATCAGGCCCCTCGCCCTTCGGCAGGTAACGGATCGCGAGAAGGCTCATCACTTCGTCGGCCTTGCTGCGATCGAAACCGATTGAGCGAACTGCCTCGACGCGCTTGAAGCTCAGAGCCGCACGACGGCGCTCGAAGCTCTTCGAGGCACGTGCCGCCTTTTCCCAGACGAAGCGATTGGCCGCGAGCGAGAAAAGACCGGAGCGAGCCGAGAAGCTCAGATCGCCGACCTTGAACACGGCGTCCTGCATATGGGCCGAGATGATCGCGAGATCATCGGCATCGAGCGCCAGCAGTTTCAAGTCCGTCATGTCACCTCACAGTATCGCCTTTCGGCGGTGCCCGTCGAATTTCATGTTTTCGACATAGGTTGCGGCTTGTCCAGTGGCAACGGGGCAAAAAGACTTTTCGCCCCGCATCGCTGCGAAAGAGTGGGACCGAGCCGAGGCTCAGTCGCTGATGCGCTCAACAATCGCGCCGCAGCGGGTCAGCTTTTCTTCCAACCGCTCGAAACCGCGATCAAGGTGATAGACGCGGCTGACCATGGTTTCGCCTTCGGCAGCAAGACCGGCGATGACAAGCGACACCGAGGCGCGTAGGTCGGTTGCCATGACCGGAGCGCCACGCAGGCGAGTCACGCCTTCGATGCGGGCGGTCTGGCCCGACAGCGTGATCTTGGCGCCGAGGCGGGCCAGTTCCTGCACATGCATGAAGCGGTTTTCAAAGATCGTCTCGGTAACATGCGAGACGCCGTTCGCACGGGTCATCAGACCCATGAACTGCGCCTGCAGGTCGGTCGGGAAGCCCGGGAAAGGTTCGGTCACGATATCGACCGGGCGGATCTGATCGCCATGGCCGATGACCCGGATGCCGCCCTCGACGGCCGAGACTTCGGCGCCGGCGCGACGGATTGCCTCAATCGCGGTGTCGAGCAGCGTGATGTCGGTGCCCGACAGGGTCACATCGCCACCAGTCATGGCGACAGCCATGGCATAGGTGCCGGTCTCGATGCGGTCGGGCAGAACGCGGTGACGCGCGCCCGAGAGGCTGGTGACGCCCTCGATCGTGATGGTGGAGGTGCCGGCGCCTGAAATCTTCGCGCCCATGGCGTTCAGGCAGTTGGCGAGATCGACGACCTCAGGCTCGCGAGCGGCGTTGCCGATCACGGTCGTGCCGCGGGCGAGCGAAGCTGCCATCAGCATGACATGGGTCGCGCCGACCGAGACCTTCGGGAAGGTGTAGCGGGCCCCGATCAGGCCGCCCTTCGGCGCCTTGGCATTGATGTAGCCGCCGTCGATTTCCATCTCTGCGCCGAGCGCCGTCAGGCCCTCGATGAAGAGATCGACCGGACGCGTGCCGATGGCGCAACCGCCCGGCAGCGAGACTCGGGCCTGGCCTTCGCGGGCAAGCAACGGGCCGATGACCCAGAAGCTGGCGCGCATCTTCGAGACCAGCTCGTAAGGTGCTGTGGTATCGGCCACGGTGCGGCAGGTGAAATGCACGGTGCGCGAATAGGAACCGTCCTGATGCTCGCGGCGACCGTTGACGGCGATATCGACGCCATGATTACCGAGAATGCGGATCAGGCCTTCGACGTCGGCGAGATGCGGCACGTTTTCGAGCGTCAGCGTATCGGACGTCAAAAGCGAGGCGATCATCAGGGGCAGCGCTGCGTTCTTGGCGCCCGAGATCGGGATGATCCCGTTCAACGCATTGCCACCAACAATCCTGATGCGATCCATGAGAGCCTGCGATACGGGCGAGAAATGCCCGCCTTTCCTTGAGAAGGTGTGAGGGGAAGCCAATCCGGCGAGGCTGGCTCTTTAGACGAAAAGTACAGAGGGTTCAATTGACGCTGCAACGCTCGGTTAATCACCGGGTTTGGACGAATTTGCGGCAGGATCGGCATTGCTCACATCCCGATCACCGCCCTCGCCCGCCGCCGCGGCCTCCACCGACGTCGCCTGCGCCGCTGGCAGCCCCACACCGTCTTCGGCCTCACCGGCCCGCCGCGCCCGCGACTGCTGTTTGCGACGGGCAAGATTTTCCCTGAGTTTCGCCGCCGCGCGTTCACGCCGCCGCTGTTCGGCGTCGGAGAGCGCACGTTTTCCACGATCGGCGAGCGGCGCGGCTTCGGGCCGGCCTTCGTCCGCTTCGCCCTTGTTTTCCGGGTCATTTGTCATGAGCGCGTGATATCCGATCGGATAAAAATCGAAAAGTCCCTTCCGCCCCCGTCACAAAACTTGGCCACACAAACGCTTTACGGCTTGCGCTGCCCGAAACTCTATGGCAATAGGCGCCTCGTTCCGGGCCGACCACATGCGTCGCCCGCCAGATGCTGCTATAGCTCAGGGGTAGAGCACTCCCTTGGTAAGGGAGAGGCCGAGAGTTCAAATCTCTCTAGCAGCACCATTCTTTCCGCCCCTCCCCAGCCGATATACTTCATCACCCGCAAATCGCAGTCGTTCGCGAATCCGTGGCTTGCGTCCTCGCGACCTGTCGGTACGACCCGCTCTCGCCCTTACGCCCCTCGCGGTGAGAGGCCGTTGAACACCAAATCCAGATGTGATCTCACATAAGCGGCAATGTCGACCGAACGTCGGCCGTCGAAGATCAGGTGATCCATCATCAGCGCCAGGATCGGGGCGACGATGATTTCGGCGTTGGCGCCTTCGCAGTCACGGAATTCGCCGGCAGCGACCCCCTCTTCCAGAAGTCTTTGCGTACACGTGATGAGAGGGTCGACAAGTTCTGCGTGGTGCATGTCGATGACCTGCGGGAACCGCGCGCCTTCGGAGATGACGAAGCGGAGAAGTTCCCGCGCCCGGCGGTCCTGGGTGATGCGATCATAGGCGAGCAGCAGAAAGGACCGCAGACGCTCGGCATAGCCGCCCTTGAGCGTCTCCATATTCCGGAGAAGCTCTTCGAGCGGCACCGAAATATGCGCAATCATCGCCGAGAAGAGATCCTCCTTCGTCGGGAAATAGACGTAAATCGTGCCCTTGGTCACCCCTATCCGGTCGGCGATATCTTCGACCCGGGTCGCGGTGAAGCCATTGGCGACAAACTCTTCGAAGGCGGCATCGAGGATTTGTTTGGGTCGAAGCGCCTTTTGCGCGGCCCTCGTTAACTTCTTTTCGTTCAGCATCAATATACCTTGTTCCGCAGGCTGCGCAAAAATTCATTGACTAACCGGTCATTCAAATATAGCTCTGAACCATCAAACTTCAAGGGGCATCCATGCGACGGTTCCGTTCAATCCTGATGGTGGCGTGCTCCTGCGCCTCCCTTATTGCCTGCGCTCCCACCGAAGACGCCGCCGAAAAGCCCGCCAGACTGGTGGAAACCGTCACGGTGAAGGCGGAGCCCTGGTCGGAGAGCATTACCAGCACCGGCGAGATCAACGCCCGCGTCCAGTCGGAATTGTCTTTCCGGATCAGCGGACGGATCACCGAACGTCTGGCCGATGTCGGCGACAAGGTCGAGGCGGGTCAGGTCTTGGCGCGTATGGATGCCGAGGAGCAGGAGGCCGATCTGCAGGTCGCACTCGCCTCGTTGCAATCTGCCGAGGCCCAGCGCACCCAGGCGCAGCAGGCGCTGGAGCGCCAGGAAAGTCTCTTTACCACCGGTGTTTCGACACAGGCGGCGCTGGATGAAGCGCGAGAAGCACTGCTCCGTGCAAAGGCGACGGTCGATTCGGCGCAGGCGCAGGCCGACACGGCCCGCGATACCCTTGCCCAGACCGAATTGAAGGCCGATGCGGACGGCGTGATTACCACACGCAATGCCGAAGTGGGCCAGGTCGCACAGGCCGCGCAATTGATTTTCACGCTCGCCCAGGATGGACCGCGGGACGCCGTCTTCAATGTCGACGAATCGCTGCTGCTCGGCTTCGGTCGTGAGTTCGAGAGCGAGGTCGACATCGTGCCGCTCAGCGGTGGCGATCCGCTGAAGGGGACATTGCGCGAGATTTCACCGACCATCGACCGCAGCACCGGCACGATCCGTGTCAAGTTCAGCGTCGAAGAAGGCGCAAAGGTCAGCCTTGGAAGCCCCGTCATTGCGGTGGCGCGCTATAAGCCGGTGACGGCAATCCGACTTCCCTGGTCTGCGATTGCCTCGGATGCGGGCCGCACGGCCGTCTGGGTCGTTGATCCCAAGACGTCGAAAGCCTCGCTGCGTCCAGTCGACATCATCACCTATGGCAACGGATATCTCTCCGTCAGCTCGGGCATCACACCGGGAGACATCGTCGTGACGAGCGGCAACAAGTTCATCAGCAACGGCGAAGTCGTGGCATTTGAGGGAGCAGGCCAATGAACAAGCTCTCGAAGTTCGCCATGCTCCTCCTGGCCGGCAGCGCCCTTACGGCCTGCCAAGGCGAGCAGGAGCCTGAGGCCACCGCTCCCCGCCCGGTGCTCTCCCTCGTCGCCCAGATGGAGCCTGCCGTTCAGCTGTCCCTGTCGGGAACGGTGGAGGCCCGCGTCGAGACCGAATTCGGCTTCCGCATCCTCGGCAGGGTCGTTGCGCGCAACGTGCAGACAGGCGATCTCGTGAAGAAGGGTGACGTGCTCGCGGCCATCGATCCGCTGGCGCTCGAACTCGCCGTCAAGAGCGCCCAGTCCGATCTCGCCAACAGCGAGGCGCAACTGGCCAATGCCATCACCACCGAGCAGCGCCAGAAGACGCTGTTCGAAAGGCAGTCCGGCGCCAAGGCGGCGTACGAGACGGCGCAACTGGAGCTGAAGACCGCCGAAGCGGCGGTCGCCAAGGCCAAGGCCAATCTGGGCAAGGCAACCGAGCAACTCGGCTATGCGCAGCTTATCGCCGAGTTCGACGGTGTGGTGACCTCCACGTCCGCGGAGATCGGCCAGGTCGTCTCGGCTGGTCAGGCGATCGCAACGGTTGCCCGGCCGGAGGTGCGTGACGCCGTCATCGACGTTCCAGAAGTGCTGGGCGCAAGCTTGCAGGCGGGCGCGCCTTTCGAGGTGGCCCTGCAACTCGACCCGACACTGCGCGCAAAGGCCGTGGTCCGCGAAATCGCGCCGCAGGCCGATGCGATCACGCGCACCTATCGCACGAAACTGACCCTTATCGATCCGCCCGATGTCATGCGGCTCGGTTCCGTGATCACGGCAACGAGCAGCAATGGAACGGCACCCGCCATTCGCCTGCCCGCCTCGGCCATCAGGACCGAGGATAACAAGACCTCCGTCTGGATCGTCGATCCAACGAGCAAGACAGTCGCCTCGCGCGCCGTGACCATCGAAGAAGCCCCGGCTGCCGGCGGCAGCGTCGCCGTGGTCTCCGGGGTGGAGGCCGGTGACCGTATCGTCACTGCCGGCGTCAACAGTCTCGAAGAAGGCCAGTCCATCCGCGTCGATCAGGAGATGACCCAGTGAAATCCTTCAACCTCTCCGATTGGGCGCTCGAACACCGTTCGCTCGTCTGGTACTTCATGATCGTCTTCGTGTTGGCCGGGACCTTTTCCTACCTGAACCTGGGGCGTGAGGAAGATCCGGCATTCACGATCAAGACGATGATCATCAATGCCCAATGGCCGGGCGCCTCTGCCGAGGAGGTAACTCTGCAGGTCACCGACCGGATCGAGAAGAAGCTCGAGGAACTCGATGCGCTCGATTACACGAAGAGTGTGACCAAGGCCGGCCAGACCACGATCTTCGTCGAACTCCTGTCGTCCACGAAAGCCAGCGAAGTCACGGAGAACTGGGTCCGGGTCCGCAACATGATCGCGGACATCCAGGGCAATCTGCCAAGCGGCGTGCTGGGACCCTTTTTCAACGACAGCTTCGGTGACGTCTACGGCAATATCTACGCCTTCACCTCGGATGGCCTCAGCCAACGCCAGATGCGCGACCTCGTCGAAGATGCCCGCGCCAAGCTGCTGACCGTTCCGAATGTCGGCAAGATCGACGTTATCGGGGCACAGGACGAGGTGATCTATCTCGAATTCTCTACGCGCAAGATCGCAGCGCTTGGGATCGACCAACAGCAGATCATCGATACGCTCCAGGCCCAGAACGCCGTCACGCAATCGGGCGTCGTCGAGGCGGGTGCCGAACGCATCGCGCTTCGCGTCAGCGGCCAGTTCACCTCCGAGGAGAGCCTGAAAGCGATCAACCTGCGGATCAATGATCGCTTCTTCCCGCTCACCGACATCGCGACGATCAAGCGCGGTTATGTCGACCCGCCGTCCTCGCTGTTCCGGTTCAAGGGCGAGCCCGCGATCGGCCTCGCCATCGGCATGAAAACCGGCGCCAACCTGCTGACCTTCGGCGAACAGCTCGATGCGCAGCTCGACCGGGTCGTCGCCGACCTGCCGATCGGCGTCAATGTCGAGCGCGTGTCCGACCAGCCGGCGGTGGTTGAGGAGGCCGTCTCGGGCTTCACCACGGCCCTGTTCGAGGCGATCGTCATCGTTCTCGCCATCAGCTTCATCAGCCTTGGCGTCAGGGCCGGACTGGTGGTTGCGATTTCCATTCCGCTGGTGCTCGCCATAACCTTTGTCTTCATGGAATACACGGGCATCTCGCTGCAGCGCATCTCGCTCGGGGCCTTGATCATCGCGCTTGGCCTGCTGGTCGACGACGCCATGATCGCCGTCGAGATGATGGTCTCTCGTCTGGAGGCCGGCGATACGCTTCGGAGTGCGGCGACGCATGTCTATACCTCCACCGCCTTCCCGATGCTGACCGGAACGCTGGTCACGGTCGCGGGCTTCATCCCGATCGGCCTCAACAACAGTGCCGCCGGCGAGTTCACCTTCACGCTGTTCGTCGTCATCGCCGTATCGTTGATCGTGTCCTGGGTGGTTGCCGTTCTCTTCACACCGCTGCTCGGTGTGACGATCCTGCCGAAGACCATGAAGTCTCACCACGAAACGAAGGGCCGCTTCGCCAGCATCTTCGCGTGGCTTCTCGCACTTGCCATGCGCTGGCGATGGATGACGATCCTTGCGACCGTCGTGACCTTCGCGGTGTCGATCGGTGGCATGAGCCTCGTGCAGCAGCAGTTCTTCCCGGCCTCGGATCGCTCCGAACTGATCGTCGACTGGGAACTGCCGCAAAACAGCACGATTACCGAGACCAATCGCCAGATCTCCCAATTCGAGAAGGAAAAGCTGGTCGGCAACCCCGATATCGACCACTGGTCGAGCTATGTCGGCGAGGGCGCGCCACGTTTCATCCTGTCCTATGACGTCTCGACTCCGGCCGCATGGATGGGACAGGTCGTGATCGTGACCAAGGATCTCGAAGCGCGAGATCGCGTGCGGGCGGATCTGCAGGACTACCTCTCCAAGACCTTCCCCGGAACGGATGCCTTCGTGAAGCTGCTCGATATCGGCCCGCCAGTCGGCAAACCGGTCCAGTATCGTGTCGCTGGACCCGATATCCAGAAGGTCCGTGACCTCGCGCGTGAATTCGGCGCGATCGTCAACAGCCATCCCGAGCTGACCAACATGACGTTCGACTGGAACGAGCCCTCACGCGTGGTCAAGATCGACGTGCTGCAGGACAAGGCCCGTCAGCTCGGCATTTCTTCCCGTGATATCGCCAATGGCATCAACGGGATCGTGGAAGGTTCGTCCGCGACCAAGGTCAAGGATGACATCTACCTCATCGATGTCATCGGGCGGGCCCAGGATTCCGAACGTGGCTCGATCGAAACGCTGAAGAACCTGCAGCTTCCGAGCTCCAGCGGCAATTCCGTGCCGTTGTCGGCAGTCGCCAAGTTCCGCTACGAACTCGAACAGCCCTTGATCGCGCGGCGTGACCGCATTCCGACGATCACCGTCAAGGCGGCGGTCATCGGGTCCACCCAGCCGGCGACTATCGTCGAAGAGCTGAAGCCGCAGGTCGAGGCTTTCACCAAGACGCTGCCCGTTGGTTACACGGTCGAAATCGGGGGTTCGGTCGAATCCAGTGCCGAATCTCAGGGGCCGATCATCGCCGTTGCTCCGCTGATGCTGTTTGCCATGGCAACGATCCTGATGATCCAGCTGCAGAGCTTCAGCCGCCTGTTCCTGGTCTTCGCCGTCGCTCCGCTGGCGCTGATCGGTGTCGTGGCGGCACTGTTGCTGAGCAATGCGCCGATGGGCTTTGTTGCGATCCTCGGCATTCTGGCGCTGGTCGGCATCCTGATCCGAAATTCGGTCATCCTGGTTGTCCAGATCGAGCAGTTGAGAAGCGAGGGCATGCCGCCCTGGCGCGCCGTCGTCGAGGCAACGGAACATCGCATGCGGCCGATCATGCTAACCGCGGCGGCGGCGACGCTGGCCCTGATCCCCATCTCGCGTGAGGTCTTCTGGGGTCCCATGGCCTATGCCATGATGGGCGGCATCGTAGTCGGCACCGTGCTGACGCTCCTCTTCCTGCCGGCACTGTACGTTGCCTGGTTCAGGATCCCCGCCGACGAAGAGGCCGCACAGCCCGAGACGCCGAAGGCAGAGGCGGTCTGACAGAACATCGAGTCACGGACTGCGGCGGGAAGCTGGCCCAGTCAATGGATTGAAAAGAAAAGGGTCGGCTGCAGCCATCTGGCAGCAGCCGACCCTTTCATCATTTGAGTGCTGGCCTTTTATCTCGTCGCGAGCGTTTCCGAGATGCGCTTGAAGAAATCCAGGTTCTCGCGCTCGTAGCCAAGCGGGCTCGCGGGGGCTGCGAGCTTGACGATCACCAGATTGTTCGACCGATCGACATAGGTGAACTGATTGTAGAGGCCGACGGCGGAATAGGCGTCAGAGCCGCTGATCGTCCACCACTGGTAGCCATAGCCATAACCCACCTCAGGATCGACCACCGCGGAATCGGCGGGCGCAACGGTCGAGGCTTTAACCCAGTCTTGCGGGACGACCTGCGTTTCCCCGACCTTGCCGTTTTCCAGCATCATCAGACCAAATCGGCCGTAGTCGCGAAGGGTGGCGTTGAAGCCGGCACCATAGAACTCGCGACCAACCGCGTCCGAACCGTCGAGCACATAGAAGGCCTGCGCTTCCATGCCAGCCGGCTTCCAGATCTTTTCGCTCATATAGTCCGCGCCCTTCATGCCGGTCGCGGCTTCGAGGACGCAGCCGAGAACGGACGTATCGAGGGTCGAGTAGTTGAAGGTGCTTCCCTGTTCGTTCAGCGGCTTTGCCTCGTTGCGTGCATAGTCGCACCAGCGGTACTTGTAGCCGACCAGCGAATTGTCATGGACCTTGGTGAGCTGGGTTTCACTACCGAACTCGTAGATCTCCTTCCAGTCGATGCCGGAGCGCATGCGCAGGAGATTGAGGATCGTGACATCGGCATAGGCCGTGCCCTTCCAGTCGGGCAGGTAGTCGACGACCTTGTCGTCGACGCTTTTGATCTTGCCTTCGGAGATCGCGATGCCGATCATGGTCGCCAGCATGGACTTGGCCATGGAAAAAGACATGAAGCGGGTCTGCTCACCGCTGGTGTTGCGGTAGATCTCCTTGACGATCTTTCCGTCCTTGATGACCAGCAGCGCGTTCGTCGCCGTGCTTTCGAGGAAGGCTTCCAGACCCTGCTCCTTGCCTTCGAAGACGAAGCTGTCGCCGATGTCACGCTCCTCGCGCGGCAAGTCTCTCCTGGTGTCCCCCGCAGCCACAGGCCGCGTTGCGAAAAGCTGATCCATGTGCTGGAAAGTCAGGTAGTTCAGTTCCGGCATGAGCATGGCGGCCCGGCCGTTGATCATCGTCGGCGTCTCCCAGCGCGACGGTTCGGCCGCCATGGCGGTGGTCGAGATTGACAGCGCGAGGCCGACAGAACAGGCTAGTTTCGATTTCATGAGAACTCCTCCTTTGTTCGCAAGACATACAAACTAGGTGAAGCGCATGGGGCACTCTATCCAGGTCCCTTCAGGGGATACGCTCAATAATTGGGCAGGAGCTGCATGGTCCTATCGGAGCCAGGCGTTCGACGACGTGACCGAACAGGCGGGCGCCGCCGGAGGATGGCAGATCGCCAGCAACCAGTTGGGGCGGGGCCGCTATGCGGCGCTCTCGGAAACGCTGTCGATCGGACAGGTCACCATCACGCGCGACCGCATTAATCTTCCGATCGGCCAGGAAACGATCAGCCCCGGAGGGCGGGTGTCGCTGTTCTTCCCGCTTCGATCCGAAGGGGGTTGGCGCGTCGATGGCCGGTGCGAGACGGACGCCGTCATAGCCATGCGGCAGGGGCTGACCCATCTGCTTGTAGCGCCCGGCAGCGGCAGCGAACTCCTGCATGTGGAAATGCCGGCCTCTTTGCTCGCTCTCGATACAAACGAATCCGTCGTCCAGTCGAGAAGGCTGCGGCCCGAGGACGAATTTCTGCGCGACTGGCTTCTTTGCCTCCTCGGCCAGGCGCGAACTGGCGGTGGGCTCGACATATCCGCGGCGGCTGCGCTGGAGGAGGTTCTCCTGATGCGCCTTTCAAGCTGTACCGGCGCTTTTTCACCCTCACCCGGCCAGAGGATCAGCCGGTCTGCTGCGATCGATCTTGTCAGCCAACTCGAACGCGCGCTCCTTGAAGTAGACGATATCCCCGAGACCTTCGGAGCGCTCTGCGAACGCTGGTCCCTTGCACAGAGCGAAGTTGCGGCAGCAACACTCGCCGCCTTTGGACAAGCCCCTGATCGATGGTACCGGATGGCGCGGTTAAACGGCGTTCACCGTGATCTCAGAGCGCGGTCTCGTGGCCTGACCGTGACCCGGGCTGCCACGCGCTGGGGCTTCTTTCACCTCGGGCGCTTCTCCGGTGATTATGCATCCTTCTTCGGCCGCCATCCGCGGGAAACGCTCAAGGCAAACTGACGCCGAAATCGGCGGCGGCCTTGCGAACCACGTCGGACACCTCCGTCAATTGCTTGGCGATCGGGCTCGTCTTGCGCCAGATCATGCCGATGGTTCGCGAAGGCTGCGGGTCCTCGAAGCGGGCGATGGAGACATCGGCGGAGCGTGTTTCAACCGGCATGGCGATTTCGGGGATCAGGGTGACACCGATCCCGGCGCCGACCATCTGGACCAGCGTGGAGAGCGAGCTGCCATCCAGGATCTCGCGCGGACGCACCGAGCCCATGTCGCAGAAGGAAAGCGCCTGTTCCCGAAAGCAATGCCCCTCTTCCAGCAGCAGCAGGCGCATTTCGCGCAGCATGTCGCTGCTGGGGACAGGTTTGTCGGCGTCCGCCCTTGGGCGAACGAGCACGAAGTTCTCCTCGAACAGCGGCATCTCGGTGAGCGATGGCTCGGAGACCGGCAAGGCGACGATCGCGGTGTCCAGGCGGCCCTCTGCCAGTTCCTGCAGAAGTTTCGGCGTCACGGTTTCGCGGACATGGATATCGAGATCGGCATTGTCACGGGTCAGAGCGGAGATCATGCCGGGCAGCAGATAGGGAGCAACCGTCGGAATGACACCGATGCGCAGACGCCCCACCAGATGCCGACGATGGGCGCGGGCGAGATCACCTAGTTCATCGACCGACCGCAGGATATCGCGCACCCTGAGCAGAAACTCCTCCCCGAAGGCCGAGAGGCGCAGCTGTCGCGCAGCGCGCTCGAAAAGCTCAGCGCCGAGGGCCTCTTCGAGCTCCTTGATCTGCACGGACAAGGCCGGCTGGGAGATCGAGCAGGCTTCGGCCGCGCGCCCGAAATGCCCGTGCCGGGCCAGCGCCTCGAAATAACGCAGCTGCCGGAGGGTGAAGTTTATCATAACCATATCCTATGGAACTGATCACATTTTCCAACTTACATTAATCGTTCCACTTTGCTAGAACAATTCCAGAAGTCGTCGGGGGGCCACCTCAGTGGTGCTATTCTCCAGCTTGCCCCTGCACGGGACCAAGCGGACGGCTGATCAGGCGGGGCGGTCCAAAGTCCTGCCGCCAGTTCATCGGATTGTGATGCGGACGTGCTCTTCAAGGGAGTGTCAGCAATTCGATCCTGGAAAAGCGGTTTCTTCAAGGAGGTACACAATGGATACCCTGAGCAACAAAGGCACCGGCAAATGTCCGGTCATGCATGGTTCGAACACGGAAAGCGGCGCGACCGTCATGGCCTGGTGGCCGAACGCGCTGAACCTCGACATCCTGCATCAGCACGACACGAAGACCGACCCGATGGGCAAGGGCTTCGATTACCGTGAAGCCGTCAAGCAGCTCGACGCCGCAGCCCTGAAGGCCGACATGAAGGCCCTGCTGCGCGACAGCCAGGAATGGTGGCCGGCTGACTGGGGTCACTACGGCGGCCTGATGATCCGTCTCGCCTGGCACTCTGCCGGCTCCTACCGCCTGGCCGACGGCCGTGGCGGCGGCGGCACGGGCAATATCCGTTTTGCTCCGCTCAACTCCTGGCCTGACAATGCCAGCCTCGACAAGGCACGCCGCCTGCTGTGGCCGCTGAAGAAGAAGTACGGCAACAAGATCTCCTGGGCCGACCTCATCCTCTTTGCCGGTACCGTTGCCTATGAAGACATGGGTCTGAAGACCTTCGGCTTCTCCTTCGGCCGTCCCGACATCTGGGGCCCGGAAAAAGACGTCTACTGGGGTGCTGAAAAGCAGTGGCTTGCCCCCTCCGACAGCCGCTACGAAGACGTGACCAAGCCGAACACGATGGAAAACCCGCTCGCCGCCGTGCAGATGGGTCTCATCTACGTGAACCCGGAAGGTGTGAACGGCAAGCCTGATCCGATGGCGACCGCCGCTCAGGTGCGCGAGACCTTCGCCCGTATGGCGATGAATGACGAAGAGACCGCAGCGCTGACCGCTGGTGGCCACACCGTGGGCAAGGCACACGGCAATGGCGACGCCCAGGCACTCGGCGTCGAGCCGGAAGCCGGCGACCTGGAAAACCAGGGCTTCGGCTGGATGAACCCGAACCAGAACGGCAAGGCGAGCCTCGCTGTCACCTCGGGCATCGAAGGCGCATGGACCGCCAACCCGACCGTCTTCGACATGGGCTATTTCGAACTGCTGTTCGGCTATGACTGGGAACTGACGCACAGCCCCGCTGGTGCACAGCAGTGGCAGCCGATCGGCATCCGCGAAGAGCACATGCCGGTGGACGCCACCGACCCGTCGATCCGTCGAATGCCGATGATGACCGATGCCGACATGGCCATGAAGGTTGACCCGGCCTACCGCGCCATCTGCGAAAAGTTCATGGCAGATCCGGCCTACTTCCAGGACACGTTTGCGCGCGCCTGGTTCAAGCTGACCCACCGCGATCTCGGTCCTAGGGTTCGCTACATCGGTCCGGAAGCCCCGACCGAAGAGCTGATCTGGCAGGATCCGGTCCCGGCCGGTGCAAAGAACTACGACGTCGGCGCCGTCAAGGCGAAGATCGCCGCTTCCGGTCTTTCGGTCGCCGAACTGGTTGCCACCGCCTGGGACAGCGCCCGTACCTATCGCCAGTCCGACATGCGCGGCGGTGCAAACGGTGCCCGCATCCGTCTCGCCCCGCAGCGCGACTGGGAAGGCAATGAGCCGTCCCGTCTCGGCAAGGTTCTCTCGGTGCTCGAACTGATCGCCGAGGAATTCGGCGCCAGCGTTGCCGATGTCATCGTGCTGGCCGGCAATGTCGGCGTCGAGAAGGCTGCCAAGGCTGCCGGTTACGACGTGACCGTGCCGTTTGCTGCAGGCCGTGGCGATGCCACCGCCGAGCAGACGGATGCCGCAAGCTTCGCCCCGCTCGAGCCGCTGGCCGATGGCTTCCGGAACTGGACCAAGAAGGACTACGTCGTCAGCCCCGAAGAGATGCTGCTCGACCGTGCACAGCTGATGGGCCTCACAGGCGCTGAAATGACTGTCCTGCTTGGCGGCATGCGCGTTCTCGGCGCCAACTATGGCGGCACCAAGCATGGCGTGTTCACCACCCGAGAAGGCCAGCTGACGAACGACTTCTTCGTCAACCTGACCGACATGGGCTTCACCTGGAAGCCGACGGGCAAGAACTCCTACGACATCTGCGACCGCAAGACCGGTGAGAAGAAGTTCACCGCGACCCGCGCCGATCTCGTGTTCGGTTCGAACTCGGTCCTGCGTGCCTATGCGGAAGTCTACGCCCAGGACGACAACCAGGAGAAGTTCGTGAAGGACTTCGTCGCTGCCTGGGTCAAGGTGATGAACGCCGACCGCTTCGATCTCGAAGCCTAAGAGCTAAGGCTCCGAGGCTCGTGCCCGAGCACCGGAACCGATAGAGGAAGCCGGAGATGCGACCAGCATCTCCGGCTTTTTCTTTGCTCTGAGCCGAATGTGCGCTGACGCTTTGCGGCGAGCGGACGAAGACGATCCGCCAGAACCTTTCCTTGCAGCCGCACGGATAAAACAACACCGCCCCGGCAGGCCGGGGCGGTGTCTCTCTGGCGCAACGAACTGCGTATTCAGAAGCCGCTGGCAAGCCGACGGCGAAGATCCTTGATATCGGGTTCGGCGACCTGCGCCAGGCGGCGCTCCCAGGACAAGGCGGTTTCGACGATCACCCCGAGGTCGTCATAGCGCGGAACCCAGCCAAGAACCTGCTTGGCAAGGCTGGAATCGGCCACGACCAGCGGCGCGTCTCCCGGGCGGCGGGGCGCATAGTCCACCTTGAAGTCGACATTCGTGGCGCGGCGCACCGCCTCGACGATATCGAGCACCGAGTAACCCTTGCCATAGCCGCAATTGGCGACGAGCGGACCGCCACCTTTGCGCAGATAGGTCAAGGCCTGCAGATGCGCGTCGACGAGATCGTTGATGTGGATGTAGTCGCGAACGCCTGTACCGTCAGGCGTGTCGTAATCCGTGCCATAGACCGACATCGCGGATCGCTTGCCCAACGCTGCCTCGCAGGCCACCTTCAGCAAGTGCGTGGCACCGGCCGCGGAATTGCCGGCGCGGCCCTTCACATCGGCACCGGCGACGTTGAAATAGCGCAGAGCGACGTAGCAGAGACCATGGGCGCGCGCCGTGTCGCGCAGCATCATCTCGCTCATCAGCTTGGACTGACCGTAAGGCGATTCCGGCCGGAGCGGCGCATCTTCGCGCACCGGCAGCGGCTTGTCCGGCAGTCCGTAGACGGCAGCCGTCGAGGAGAAGATGACCTTGTCGATGCCGGCCTTGACGGCCGCCGCGAGCAGACGCCGGGTATTCTCGGTGTTGTTCTCGTAGTAGTTCAGCGGATCCGAAATCGATTCCGGCACTACGATCGAGCCCGCGAAATGAATGATCGCCTCGATGTCGTTTTCGGCGAAGACCTGTTTGAGTACGTTCGGCTTGCCGATATCGCCGAGATAGAATCGTGCTGCTGGCGGCACCGCCCACCGAAAACCGGTCGACAGCCGATCAACGACGACGACCTCCTCGCCCGCGTCGAGGAGAGCCCAGACCATGTGGCTGCCAATGAAGCCGGCGCCACCCGTCACCAAGATCGCCATGACTTTTCTTCCCGTTGTTCTTGTTATCGGGAACAGAAAAGCAGGCACATCTTACAGAGTACTTATGGACAGCACTCAAGCTCTTGAAACAGCTTCACTTTCGGGATTCGTTGTTAAGTCTGGGTGAGGACATTCGCTCAAATTTTAGCGAATGTCCTGATCTCATCCGATCTCTGCCTAGAGAGCCTTCACATATTGGCTCAAACGCTCGGCGGCATCGGCGATCTGCGCGGGGTTGCGCAGGAAGCAGGCGCGCAGAAAGGGCAGCCCGCCCTCGCCGAAGGCCGTGCCGGGTGCCATGCCGACCCCCGTCTTGTCGACGATGTCGAGAGCTGCCTGGCGGCTGTCGGTGATGCCGTCGAGTTTCAGGAAGGCGTAGAGCGCGCCTTCGGGTTTCAGGGTTTCGACTCGGTTGGTGGCAATCAGGGCATCGCAGAGAATGTCGCGAGAGGCGGTCGCTCGTGCGATGTTCTCGCGAATGAAGTCGTCGCCCTGATCGAGGGCGACGACGGCGCCCCGCTGCATGAACTGGGCGACGCCCGAGGTCGAATACTGGATGAGGTTTTCGAGCGTCTGGCCGAGTTCCGGGGGAGCAACGATCCAGCCGACTCGCCAGCCGGTCATGGACCAGTTCTTCGAGAAGGAGTTGGCAAACATCACCTTGTCGCCCGCCTCCATCACGTCGAAGAAGGACGGCGCGCGTTCTTCAGTGCCGTAGTAGTAGAGCGCGTAGATCTCATCGGCGAGGATCCAGATCCCGTGACGGCGGGCGATCTCGAGGATCGCCTTCAGGTCTTCGCGGCTTGCCGTCCAGCCCGTGGGATTGGACGGCGTGTTGATGAACAGCGCCTTCGTCTTCGGCGTGATCGTCTTTTCCAGCCGCTCCAGATCGAGCGTCCAACGACCATCGGTGAAGGATAGCGGTACGCAGACGGACTTCGCGCCGGCAAGATCGATCGCAGAGACGATGTTCGGCCAGCAGGGCGACAGATAGATCATCTCGTCGCCGGGCGAGGTCAGCGCCTGGACAGCAAGCGCGATCGCCTGCATGCCCGAGGCCGTGACATAGAAATGCTCGACCGGCAGGTCGACGGCGAAATGGCGCTGATAGTATCGGGAAAGTGCCTGGCGAAGCTCGGGAATGCCGCGCTGCCAGGTGTAGAAGGTCTCGCCGCCGAGCAAGGCTTCGCTTGCAGCGCGATTGATAAAGTCGGGTGTCGGCAGATCACCCTCGCCCGCCCAGAGCGGCAGCAGACCGTCGCGACCCCGCGCATAGTTGATAATCTCGACGATACCGCTTTCCGGGGCGGCGAGTGCGCGGGGGCTGAGGCTGTCCAGCAGGGTCATGGCGTCTTCACTCCTTCGATCAGTGCGGCATGTCTAGCCGATCGCCGGGCAAAAATCCCATGATATTCCTTGAGGCTGATATCGATCTCGCTGATGGGTTCGGCGACCCGCAAGCGGGTCACCTTATGTCTTCAGCGGGTCTTCAGCAGGTCCCGGATCTCGGTGAGGAGCTGAATGTCAGCCGGCGGCGGTGCAGCTTCCTCGGCCTTCTTTTCTTCCTTCTCCATCGACTTGCGCAGGGCGTTCACGCCCTTGACCATCAGGAAGATGATCCAGGCGAGGATCATGAAGTTGATGACGACGGTGATGAAGTTGCCATAGGCGAAGACTGCGCCCTGCTCGCGGGCCGCAGCCAGCGAATTGGCCGTAACGTTGCTGCTCAGCGCAAGGAAGTAGTTCGAGAAGTCGAAGCCGCCAAAGATGACGCCGACGACCGGCATCACGATGTCCTGTACCAACGAGTTGACGATCAGGCCGAAAGCGCCGCCAATGATTACGCCGACGGCGAGATCCATGACGTTGCCGCGCGCGATGAAAGTCTTGAATTCTTGTAGCATTATCCCCTGCTCCTTTATGGTCCTGACCGGAGTGGCCCCTGATGGCCGATCCCTCGGCCATGGTTAATGAAACTTTGTCCATTCGAAAATGGTGAATTTTCATTTCTGACGGTTTCGCTTCGACTAAGGTCAATATCCGAAACGATTTCAAAAGCCGCGGACTTGTCCTAAGGTTCCGCCTTGGGCGCAGTCGAGGAGGAAAAGGTGTTCCCAGGCTGGATCATCGTTGCGTCAGCGATCGGTTACCTCTTGTTCCTGTTCGCCGTGGCAAGCTACGGCGACCGGAAGACACGCGTGCATGGCGTTCCAGCGGGTGGCCGGCCGGTCGTCTATGCGCTCAGCCTTGCCGTTTACTGCACCTCCTGGACCTATTTCGGCGGCGTGGGCCTTGCTGCGGAGCATGGTCTGGAATTCATGGCGATCTATATCGGCCCGATCCTCATGTATACGCTGGGCATGCCGATCCTGAGGCGGATCGTCGAACTCGCCAAGACGGAAAAGATCACCTCCGGCGCTGACTTCGTCGCGGCGCGCTACGGCAAGAACCCTGTTGTCGGCATGCTGGTGACCGTCATCTATCTGGTCGGCATCATCCCCTATATCGCGCTCCAGCTGAAAGCCGTTTCCAGTTCGGTCGCGGCCGTGATGGACCCGACGGCCTATGGGATCGGCACCGGCAATCTCTATTTCATCGACCTGCCGCTGATCGTCGCTTTTATCCTCGCCTGCTTTGCCGTGATCTTCGGCACCCGACATACCGATGCCACCGAGCATCAGGACGGCTTGATCCTTGCCATCGCTATGGAATCCGTCGTCAAGCTGGTTGCCTTCTGGACCCTCGGCGTTTTCGTCATCTGGACCATGTTTGACGGCCCCGCCGACCTCTGGCAGAAAGCGACCGAGAGCGAGGCGGTCATGGCGGCGTTGTCGCATGAGACGCCGGCCAGCCGCTGGATCCTGCTGATCGCGCTCTCGGCCTTCGCTATCATCATGCTGCCACGCCAGTTCCACGTGACGGTGGTGGAGAACCGAACGCCGCGCGAATTGAAACTCGCGGGGATCCTGATGCCGATCTACCTGATCGCCATCAACATCTTCGTGCTGCCAGCGGCGATCGCCGGCATTCTCATCTTCGGCGGCAGCGGAGACGCCGACCTCTATGTGCTGTCCCTGCCGCTTGAGGCCGGATCCGGCTTCGTTTCGCTGCTGACCTTCATCGGCGGCTTCTCGGCCGCGACCGCCATGGTGATTGTCGCCTCCGTCGCGCTCGCGATCATGGTCTCCAACGACATGGTCCTGCCGATCTTCCTCCGGCAGAAGCTGTTGGGGCGGCCAAGCCAGCGCGAGGATTTTGCCAAGACGCTGCTGCATATCCGTCGCACCGCGATCTTCGGCGTATTGCTGCTTGGCTATGTCTATTTCCGGTCCGCCGACAACACGACCGGGCTTGCCAAGATCGGCCTCCTGTCCTTCACGGCCATCGCGCAGATCGCGCCTGCGATGTTCGGCGGGCTGATCTGGCGGCGGGCCAATGCGCGCGGGGCAATTGCAGGCCTGACCACCGGGTTTCTCGTCTGGGCCTATCTGCTGTTCCTGCCTAGCCTAGGCGCCGAGGACCATTCCTGGATCGCCTCTTCGGTGCTGGCTTTCCTGCTGCCGGGCCTTTCGATGTTCGAGCCGCAATATGCGGATCCGCTGGTCAATGCGACGATCTTCAGCCTGCTGATCAATACGCTCGCCTTCATCATCGGCTCGCTCAGCCGCAACCCGCGGCCGGTCGAGCGCATCCAGTCGGCAATCTTCATCAAACGCCAGCCCAGGTCTAACTTCGCCACGCGCGGCTGGAAGACCAGCGTCGCCGTCGGCGACCTGAAGGCGGCCATCGCGCGCTATCTCGGCAACGAGCGCATGGAGCGATCTTTCCGGTCCTACGAGCAGACGGTCGGGCGCAAGCTCGCGGACGACAGCCCGGCGGACATGGCTTTCATCCATTTCTCTGAACAGCTGCTCGGCAGCGCCATCGGCTCGTCTTCGGCGCGCCTGGTGCTGTCGCTCATCCTGCAAAAGGCGGAGGATCCTTCCGCCGATACCGTCTGGCTGCTCGATCAGGCATCAGAAGCGCTGCAATACAATCAGGACATGATGCAGACGGCGCTTGCCCAGATGGAACAGGGCATCGCCGTCTTCGACGCGTCTGACCGTCTGACGATCTGGAACCGCCGTTTCCGGACCCTTCTCGATTTGCCCGAACATGTCGGTCAGGTCGGTTTTCCGCTGCTCGACATGATCACGATGCTGGCGCAGAGGGGCGATGTGCCGGCGGGCGAGACGCAAGGTGTGATCCGCAGCTTCCATCAGTTCGACAGGCCGTTCCAGATGGTGCTCGGCGGCGGTAAGCGGATCATTGAAGTCCGCTGCAACCTGATGCCTGACAAGGGATTGGTCGCCACCTTCAGCGACATCACCGCCCGCGTGGAAGCCGATCAGGCGCTGAAACAGGCCAACGAAACCCTGGAACAGCGCGTCAGCGAGCGCACGGCAGAACTGACCCGAGTGAACCATGCGCTCGCAGAGGCCCGCGCGGCTGCCGACGAGGCGAATATCGGCAAGACCCGCTTCTTCGCTGCGGCCGGTCACGACATTCTGCAGCCGCTTAATGCCGCCCGGCTCTACTCATCCTCGCTCGTGGAGCGGCTGGGCGACTCGGAAAACAGCGCGCTGGTCGAGAACATCGATTCCGCGCTGGAATCGGTCGAGAGCATTCTCGGGGCCGTTCTCGACATTTCGCGGCTCGATACGGGCGCCATGAAGCCGCGCTTCTCAAGCGTGCCGCTCAACGGCCTGTTGCAGCGTATCGAGACGGATTTTGCTCCCATGGCGCGGGAGAAAAACCTGAAACTCGTGGTCATCCCCACGACGCTTTCGGTCCGCTCCGACCCCACACTCTTGCGCCGGCTCGTGCAGAACCTCGTCTCCAACGCGATCAAATACACGCCATCTGGCCGCGTGGTCGTCGGCGCCCGGCGCCAGGGCGACAAGGTGCTGATCCAGGTGACGGACTCCGGCATCGGGATTCCCGCGTCCAAATTCCGCACCGTGTTCAAGGAATTCGCCCGCCTCGAGGAAGGAATGCGGACCGCCTCTGGCCTGGGCCTCGGTCTGTCAATTGTGGACCGCATCGCAAAGGTTCTGCAGCACCCGGTGGAGCTCGCATCCAAGCCCGGCAAGGGCACGACCTTCAAGGTCGTGATGCCACTCGATATCGCCAAACCCGCCGCGAAGGGCGTCATCCCACTCGATGGCGGCAGTCGCTCCACGCCAACACT
This sequence comes from Allorhizobium sp. nf9_anc, assembly GCF_056323085.1. NCBI lineage: Bacteria > Pseudomonadati > Pseudomonadota > Alphaproteobacteria > Hyphomicrobiales > Rhizobiaceae > Allorhizobium > Allorhizobium sp. nf9_anc. The sequence goes on from NZ_CM150481.1 coordinate 3,314,689, forward strand.
CCAGGGCTTCCGAGTGCTCTGCATCGACAACGAGCCGAAGATCCTCGAAGGCATGCAGCTCCTCATTTCGGGTTGGGGCTGCAATGTCGAATGCGCAGGATCGATTGCGGAAATGGACGAGCTTCTGAGAGCGGGCGACCCGCCGGATCTCGTCATTGCCGACTACCATCTCGGAGACGGCAGCGGCACCGGCGCGATCCTGCGACTTCGCGCGCTTACCCAGTCCGACGTGCCGGCGCTGCTGATCACGGCCGACCGCTCGGCAGAAGTGCGGGCAGAGGCCGAACGGCATTCGATCACGCTTCAGCACAAGCCGGTACGGCCGGCGGCGCTCCGCGCGTTCATCACACAGGTTTCCTCTCAGCGCCGCGCTGCCGCCGAGTGAACGGTTGCCTGAGCGCCGCCCAAGCTCCGGCCGCTCTCACCAGCTCTTCAGAGCGCGCAGGGTCGGCGTCTTCTTGAACATGTGGTCGTTCATCCGTCCCATGAGGCGGTCAAGCAGGGAAACAGCCTCGACCACGGCCGGCCCCTTGTTGAGCATCACACATTCTGCGCGCGCGGCCATGGCTGCATCGGTCATCTCGCCACGCGTCGGAATGCCTTCCTTGACCATGTCCTCCAGCACCTGCGTAGCCCAGATGCAGGGAACGGATGCCGCCTCGCAGATCCAGAGGATTTCCTCCTGCATCTCCGCCAGCCGCTCGAAGCCGATTTCGGCGGCGAGATCGCCGCGGGCGATCATGACGCCGAAAGGGCCGCGCCTGCGGGCTCTGGCTATCAGCTCCGGAAGGTTGGTGAGCGCGAGCGGTTGCTCGATCTTGGCGATCAGGCCGAGAGGCCGATCCTGCAAGCCATGTCGGGCAAGCACGGTGTCGAGGAGATCGATGTCCTCAGGGCGACTGACGAAGGAGTAGCCAATAAGATCGGCGCATTCGATGACGGTGACCAGATCGGTCTCGTCTTTTGCCGTGAGCGGCGAGAGGCCAAGTGCCGTATCGGGCAAGTTGATGCCCTTTTCGGGTTTCAGCTTTGTGCCGCCGGACTTGGTCCGCCGGATCAAGATGACGGCCTCGCCCTCGGCCAGACTTTCCACCACGGCTTCGAGCTTGCCGTCGTCGTAGCGCAGCCGATCCCCGACAGAAAGCCGGGTGACCATTTCAGGCAGTGAGACGGCCGCAGAGAAGGAGATGCGTTCATCGACGCGCGGCGCGCCCGACGCGACCAGCCGAACGCGGTCTCCCGCCTGCAGGCGGGCCTTCTTTTCGACGGAGGCAACCGCGCCGGTCCGGATCTTGGGACCTGCGATATCCATCAGTACCTTGATGTCCCGACCGACGATTGCTGCCGCATCCCGCACGAAAGCGGTCATCGCACGCCAGGCTTCAGGACCGTCATGGGCGCAGTTGATGCGCGCCACATCCATGCCTGCACGGGCAAGATCGAGCGTGAGGTCTGGGCCTTCGGCTGCCTGGCTGGGCAACGTGACCATGATGCGTGTACGTCGCCCGGCTGGCGGGGCACCGAACAGGGCGAGGCTTGCGGCTTCCAGTCTCGCCTCGCCGGCAAAGAAATCCTTTTCCAACGGCATCGCTGAGGCATTTTCGTTACTGTCCGCGAGGCAAGACAGGGCAGATAAGACCGCATCGATGGTGGGTATCACCCGGCCTTCGAGCCGCCCCATCGAGGAAAGGCCGAGTGCCATCAGCCGGCGTTGCAGGGAGCGTATGTCGTGGCGACGCAAAGCGAGATAATGGCCCAGATTGACGATGGCCGGATCGTCGGTTTGCTCAGAGCATACGGACTGGGCGGCTTCGGTCAGGATCGCCTGTCGAAGTGCCATCATCTCGGCATGGATTTCGGCTGCCCGGGTTGAAGCGTCCGCTGTCTCTTTCATGATCATCATCGGCCCTGTGTGGATCTCGCCGTGACCCTAATCCCGGCTCGTTGACAGGCAAATGACAGAGGTCAACCGGACAAACTCAGAGCCTGAGAGACCAGACCGTCGCGTTGCTGACGATGCCGGGCTCGGCGATCAGCCTCAAGGAGCGAACCGGCTCGAAACCTGCAATTCGCTTGGTGCCGGCGATCCGGCCTCCATCGGCAAAGACCTCCAGGGATCCATAGTCGAGGAATATGCGCAGGCGCCGGACATTTGCGGCACGAGACAGATAGCGCGGACCCGGCGGCTCCTCCGGACGGTCGAGATAGCCATGCAGGATTTCCAATCCCTCTTCGTGCTGGGCGATGGCCAGGCGGATTTCGGGATGATCGAACTCCAGACTGAATGCGCTGCCTCCTTCCGACAACTCGAACGTGATTTCCGCTGCACCGTTCGGCAGCGAGACCACCTGCCCCGCCGCCAGCCGTGTGCGGTCCAGCATGCGGGCGCGCAGGCTCTCGGCCGCTCCGATCGGCGGCGTGAGCAGTGTGTCACCTTCCAGCGTCAGCGTCCGTGGCAGCGTCATGGCGGAGGGAAAATCGATACTGGGGCCAGTATCGGCCCAGTTGCCCAGCCAGCCAATGCCGACGGGTGTATTGCCATCGACGAAGGCCTGGAAGGCATAATTGTCGGTGCCGAAATCGAGCTCACGGCCGAAGGATTTGGCGAAGCTTCGTCCATCAAACCAGCCGATATCGATCATGGTCAGGTTGCGCCTGCCGGTCTCCTTGTCCTCGCCATTCATCAATCCATAGATCAGCGCCCAGCGGGTCGCCGGGTCACGATGGTCTCCGTCCATGGGCAAGAGGCAGGGGCATTCCAGCGCAGAGGTCTGGTATCGGGTCTCGGTGTAGAGCTTGCCGACATAGGTCCAGCCATCTGCCGCCGTATTGTCCTCGGTCTCGTAAAGCAGGACGACACCGCCCTCGGCACTTTGGCTGCCGAGCAGCATCTTCCAGAGACCGTCAGGTCCCCGGAAGACATAAGGGTCGCGAAAATCGAAGGTGAGGCCTTCACCATCCGGTCGTCGGGGAAGAAGAACGTCAGCGGCACCGGCACTGAAAAGGTCCGTCGAGGTGGCCGTCAGCTGGATTTCCTGTTCGGGAATGCGGTCGGCAATCTTGTCGGTGAAGAAAACCCGGATACCCGGTCCTTCAGTGCGCGCGATAGCCGAGCCGGAAAAGGCGCCGCCGCGCTTGTCGGGCCGCACCGTCAACTCCTCCGAAGGGAAGAGGAAGACCGGCAGATGGCGCCAGCGCAGATAGTCCGAGGAAACGGCATGGCCCCAATGCATGTTGTTCCAGATCCGGCCATGCGAATAGTGCTGGTAAAAGAGATGTGGGCGTCCACCGAAGCGACCGAAGCCGTTGGGATCGTTCATCCAGCCGAAGGGCGGGCGGAAATGATAGCCATCGGGAAGATCCGGCGGCTCGTTGGCAGGGTTGGTGTGGATGACTGTGATGCCGGTTTCCAAGACGTCCGACGGCGTGAACCAGTAGGCGACCGAAACTGACGTCACTGCCGTGTCATAGGCGAGCGTCACCGTGCCGCCACCGAAGACATGGTAGATGCGGAAGGAGTTCTCCTCGGCATTGACCGCCTGGACCTCGCCGAACTTGCCGTTGACGCTGTAGAGGGAAACGGATCCCGGTTCATCCGGCGTGACCGCCTTCAGCCAGAGATGCAGCACCGCGTTGACGGGAAGCTCGACGTCGATGGCTCTCAGGCCGTCCGGTATGCCGTTCGCAGTCGTCATGCGCTTCTCCCTTACGATTGTTTCCGCACGTCTCAACGGCACCGCCGCCAGCCTGTTCCATTCTCCGTTGTCACAGAGGCTTCAGAAAACCGTCACGGCGGCTTCACTCGAAGCACCTAATGCGACGGGAACGACATTGAAGATCGGAGCCCTGCTCATGCGTCTCGCCGTTCTCGTCCTCGGCCTTTTGCTCTCCCTCGTCACCGGGGCCGCGAGCCTGGCGCCCATTCCGCCATCCAATCGGGCGGCTCTCATCCACGAACGGCTCACCCAGGCCAACCTCAACCGTGATCATGTCATGGTCGTGGCCCATCGGGCGGGCTGGAAGAAGGATGGCTTGACCGTTCGCGCCGAGAACTCGTTCGCAGCCATCGATCATGCGGCTTCCACCAGCGTGGAGATGGTCGAACTCGATGTGCGCCGTTCGAAGGACGGCGTGCTTGTGATCATGCATGATGAGACGCTGGACCGCACCACGACCTGTCGCGGCAAGGTGGCGGAGCATACGCTCACCGAGCTAAGGGCGTGTCGTCTCGTCGTGGAAGGTCAGCGGAGACTGACAGACGAGCATGTTTTCACACTCGAAGAAGCCATGCTACATGCACGCGGTCGCATCCTCATCAACATCGACAACAAGCTTGAGCCCGAAGCCTTGGTCGAAGTCGCCGATCTCGCACGCAGCCTTGGCATGCCGGATGGCGTGCTGCTCAAGCTCGCGGTCTGGAATGCTGAACGGCTGCAGCTCGCCCGCGACATCCGCCGCGCAATCGGCCCTGACATCGCCTTCATGCCGATCCTCGCCGACGACGCGGTGACTGAACCGGCCTTCATCGATCGCACGCAGTCTGCACTCGGCGCACCGGCAGCAGAGCTTGTGCATTGGTATCGGGATGCCTCGCAGCCCATCACTGCGGATGGCGGCCCCCTGCTCTCGCCGCTTTCCCGCGCAGCCGCGATCCGCAACGACGCGCATCTGTGGATCAATACCTACCCGATCACCGATCGCCCGGAAGGCATGGTCGCCGGTGGGCGCGGCGATTACCTCGCACTCTCGACCGGACGTCCTGAGGATGTCTGGGGCTTCTTCGTCGAGCGCGGTGTGACGATCATTCAGACGGACGAGCCGGAGGCTGTGATCGCCTGGCTTGAGCGCGAAGGCTTGCGTCGGTCGTATGAGTTGACGAACTGAGGCCTCACACTCGATCTGAAACAAAAAAGGCGGCCCGAGAGCCGCCTTTTCGAATCTATTCAAATCTCAAGTTCAAGCGGCCTTGGCAGCTTCACCGTAAGGGTTGAAGCGGCCGTAGAAGGTTTCGCCCTTGGCGGCCATGTCCTTGAGCAGCGGCGTCGGCGTGAAGTGCGCGCCATAGTCCTTGGCGAGACGTTCGCAGAGCTCGACGAAGGTCTTCACGCCCATGCCGTCGATGTAGGACAGGGCGCCGCCGGTGTAAGGCGCAAAGCCGAAGCCGAGGATCGAGCCGACATCGGCCTCGCGCGGATCGGTCACGATGCCTTCCTCGACGGTGCGGGCGGCTTCCAGCGCGATAGTGACGAGGAAACGTTCCTGCAGGGTCTTGACGTTGACGTCATCAGGCTTCTGCTGCGGATAGAAATCCTTCAGGCCCGGCCAGATGTGCTTCTTGGCGGGCTTGGCCGGATAGTCGTAGAAGCCCTTGCCATTCTTGCGGCCGAAGCGCTCTTCCTTCTCGACCATGCGGGCGACCAGCTCCATGTGGCGCGGGTCGACGGCCTTGTCGCCGAGATCGGCGACGGTGGCCTTCAGGATCTTGTAGGAGAGGTCGATCGCCACTTCATCGTTCAGCGCCAGCGGCCCGACCGGCATGCCGGCGAACTTCGCGGCATTCTCGATCATGACCGGCGGCACGCCTTCGATCAGCATGTTGTAGCTCTCGGCCATGTAGCGCAGGACGCAACGGTTGACGAAGAAACCACGGGTGTCGTTGACGACGATCGGGGTCTTCTTGATCGCGGCAACGTAATCGAGCGCCACGGCGAGCGCCTTGTCGCCGGTTTCCTTACCGAGGATGACTTCGGTCAGCATCATCTTCTCGACTGGCGAGAAGAAGTGGATGCCGATGAAATCAACCGGACGCTTGGAGTTTTCGGCGAGACCCGTGATCGGTAGAGTCGAGGTGTTGGAGGCGAAGATCGCGCCTTCCGGCAGGACGGCCTCGACCTTCTCGATCACGGCCTTCTTGACGTCACGGTCTTCGAAGACGGCTTCGATGACGAGGTCGGCATCGGCGAGCGTGCCATAATCGTCGGACGGGGTGATCAGCGACAGGAGCTTGTCGCCTTCGTCCTTGGTGAGCTTACCCTTACCGACGGCGCCAGCAACGAGACCTTCCGAATGGGTCTTGCCCTTGCCCGCTGCCTCCATGTCACGGTCGATCAGCACGACATTGATGCCGGCAGCGGCCGTGACATAGGCGATCGAGGCGCCCATGAAACCGGCACCGACGACGCCGACCTTTTTGATCTCGGACTTCGGCTGGCCGGCGGGACGACGGGCACCCTTGTTCAGTTCCTGCATCGAGACGAAGAGCGAGCGGATCATCGAATAGGCTTCGGTGGTCTGGACGATCTCGGTGAAATAGCGCTGCTCGATCCTGAGACCAGTGTCGAAGGGCACCTGCAGGCCTTCATAGACGCTCTTCAGGATGGCGAGCGCTGCCGGATAGTTGCCGGCGGTTTCTCGGCGCAGGATGGCGGAAGCCGCCGGCCAGAGCTGGGCAGCCGCCGGGGTCCAGATGCCGCCGCCGGGGACCTTGAAGCCCTTCTCGTCCCAGGGGGCGACCGGCTTCAGACCGTCTTTGATCATCTGCTTGGCAGCATTGATCAGTTCGCCGGGCTCGACGACCTGATGGACGAGGTTCATCGCCTTGGCGCGGGCGGCCGACAGCGTCTGACCCGTGGTCATCATCTGCAGGGCGTCCTGCGTGTTCGCAAGACGTGCGACGCGCTGCGTGCCACCGGCGCCGGGGAAGATGCCGACCTTGACTTCCGGCAGGCCGATCTTCACCGACTTGGCGTTGGACGCCACGCGGCCATGGCAGGCGAGCGACAGCTCGGTCGCGCCACCCATGCAGGTGCCGTTGATGGCGGAGACCCAGGGCTTGCCGTTGGTCTCGATCTTGCGCCACAGCCAGGTCATGCGACCGGCGGCGTCAAAGAGCTTCTGGACGGCAGCTGCCGGGTCCTTAGCCTTTTCCTCTTCGAGCATGGAGAACATGCCCTTGATCATGGTGAGATCGGCGCCGCCGGAGAAGGAGGACTTGCCTGACGTGAAGACCACGCCCTTGATGCCGTCATCAGAGACGGTCTGGTCGAGGATCTTCTCGATTTCGTCCATCACTTCGACGGTGAAGACGTTCATCGACTTGTCGGGCATGTCCCAGGTGACGAGGGCAATGCCGTCTGCGTCGGTCTCGATGGTGAAGTTCTTGTAGGTCATGATGGGATTCCTCTTCCCTAAAATCTCTTGTCGCTCAGAAGACGCCGAGAACGAAACACAGCCAGGTCACCAGAAGTCCGAGAATGACAACACTGAGCCAAAAGGTGATGCGGTTCGAAAGGACATCCTTCTTGGCAAGGATCGGAGGCCCCTTTTCGGCGGCCTCTTTCATGTCGCCTTCGATCTTTCTCAGCTCAAAGTGTCGTTTGGTCTCGTTGTGGTGACCGGCCATGGTGCGGTCCTCAAACGCGCTCGATAACCGTCGCCGTACCCATGCCAGCGCCGATGCAGAGCGTGACCAGCGCGGTGTTCAGATCGCGGCGTTCCAGCTCGTCCAGCACCGTGCCGAGGATCATCGCGCCGGTGGCACCGAGCGGATGGCCCATGGCGATCGCGCCGCCGGCGACGTTCATCTTCGAATGATCGACATTGAAATGCTGCATGAAGCGCAGGACGACCGCGGCGAAGGCCTCGTTCAGTTCGAACAGGTCGAAGTCGGAGATCTTCATGCCGGTGCGCTTCAGGAGCTTCTCGGTCACGTCAACAGGGCCGGTCAGCATCAGTGCCGGATCGGAGCCGATATTGGTGAAGGCGCGGATGCGGGCACGGGGCTTCAGGCCCATGCTTTCACCACCAGCCTTGGAGCCGACCAGAACGGCTGCCGCGCCATCGACGATGCCGGACGAGTTGCCGGCGTGGTGGATGTAGTTAATGCGCTCGATTTCCGGATGCGCCTGAATGGCGACGGCTTCGAAGCCACCCATTTCGCCGGGCATCTGGAAGGACGGGTTGAGGCTTGCCAACGACTGCATGTCGGTGCCGGGGCGCATGTGTTCGTCGCGGTCGAGAATGACTAGACCGTTGCCATCCTTTACCGGGATGACGGACTTGGCGAAGTTGCCGGCAGCCCAGGAGGCAGCCGAGCGCTTCTGGCTTTCGACGGCATAGGCGTCAACATCGTCGCGGGTGAAGCCATATTTTGTGGCGATCAGGTCGGCCGACACGCCCTGCGGCATGAAATAGCCGGGGAAGTTGACCGAGGGGTCCATGTACCAGGCACCGCCGGACATGCCCATGCCGACGCGGGACATGCTTTCGACGCCACCGGCGATGACGATGTCGTCCGAGCCGGCCACGACTTTGCCGGCGGCAAGGTTGATCGCGTCGAGGCCAGAGGCGCAGAAGCGCGAGATCTGGATGCCGGGGGCCGCGAAATCATAGCCGGCCTCGAAGGCAGCGGCCTTTGGGATGACAGCGCCGGCTTCCATGACCGGGTCAACACAGCCAAAGATGATGTCGTCGACGGTGGAGGTATCGAGGCCATTGCGGTCGCGCAGCGCTTCCAGCGTCTTGGCGGCCAGGCGGGGGGTCGGCACTTCGTGCAGCGATCCGTCCTTCTTGCCGCGCCCGCGGGGCGTGCGCACGTGGTCGTAAATGAAGACTTCAGTCATCGTCTCTCTCCCTTGGGCGCACGGGGCGCCGGAATTTTTTCCCTCTTCTCCCCAGCGGGGAGAAGTGCCGAGCGAATGCGAGGCGATGAGGGGGCCGATTGCGCAAGCACCCCCTCATCCGGCCCTAATGGGCCACCTTCTCCCCGCTGGGGAGAAGGGGAAGATCAAAACGCTTCCGCGGCCATTTCCATCAGGCTGTCGGCGCCGGTTTCGATGCGGGCCTTGCGCAGGGCCGTCTCCGGCATGACCTTTTCCATGTAGAAGCGGCCGGTCAACAGCTTGTTCTTGTAATAGTCCGCATCGCCAGACCCTGCGGCCAGGTTGTCGTTGGCGGCCTTGGCCATCTTCGCCCACATGTAGCCGAGCACGACGAGACCGAAGAGGTGCATGTAGTCGGTCGAACCGGCACCGGCATTGTCAGGCTTGGCCATGGCATTCTGCATGAACCACATGGTCGAGGCCTGCAGATCGTTCAGGCCCTTCTTCAGGCTCTTGGTGTAGGCCGACAAGTTCTCGTCGCCACGGTTCTCCTCGCAGAAATCGCCGATTTCCTTGAACAGCGCCATCACGGCGCGGCCGCCGTTGAGGCCGAGCTTGCGGCCGACGAGGTCGAGCGCCTGGATGCCATTGGCCCCTTCATAGATCATCGCGATGCGGGCATCGCGGACATACTGGCTCATGCCCCATTCTTCGATATAGCCGTGGCCGCCATAAACCTGCTGGGCCATGACAGCATGGTCGAAGCCCTTGTCGGTCAGGACACCCTTGAGGATCGGGGTCATCAGGCCGAGCACGTCGTCGGCCAGCTGCTTTTCGGCAGCGTCGTCCGAACGATGCGCGATGTCGGACTTCAGCGCGGTCCACAGCGTGAAGGCGCGACCAGCCTCGTTGAAGGCCTTGATGGTCAAGAGCACGCGGCGGATGTCCGGGTGGACGATGATCGGGTCAGCCTTCTTCTCGGGCGCCTTGACGCCGGAGAGAGAGCGGCCCTGGATGCGCTCGCGGGCATAGTTGGCAGCGTTCTGATAGGCGATTTCGGAGATCGACAGACCCTGCAAGCCGACGCCGAGGCGGGCCTCGTTCATCATGACGAACATGGCCGCGAGGCCCTTGTTCTCGGCGCCGATCAGGTAACCGGTCGCCTCGTCATAGTTCATCACGCAAGTCGCGTTTCCGTGGATGCCCATCTTGTGCTCGATAGCGCCGCAGGAAACCGTGTTACGGCTGCCAACCGAACCGTCGTCGCCGACCATGAACTTCGGCACGATGAAGAGCGAGATGCCCTTGGTGCCCTCAGGTGCGCCTTCGATACGGGCCAGCACCAGATGGATGATGTTGTCCGACATGTCGTGTTCGCCGGCCGAGATGAAGATCTTCTGGCCGGAGATCTTGTAGGAACCATCACCGTTCGGAACCGCCTTGGTGCGCAGCAGACCGAGGTCGGTGCCGCAATGGGGCTCGGTGAGGTTCATGGTGCCGGTCCAGATGCCCTCGACCATCTTCGGCAGATACTTCTGCTTCTGCTCGTCGGAGCCGTGTTCCAGGATCGCGGCGATCGCGCCCTGGGTCAGGCCCGGATACATCATCAGCGCCATGTTGGCCGACGACATGTATTCACCGACAGCCGAATGCAGGGTATAGGGCAGGCCCTGGCCGCCGTATTCGGCGGGCACTGCAAGGCCGAGCCAGCCACCCTGACAGTAGGCGTCGTAAGCCTGCTTAAAGCCCTTCGGCGTCTTGACCGAGCCGTCATCCGAGCGAACGCAGCCTTCCTGGTCGCCGGAGAGGTTGAGCGGGAAAAGCTGCTCTTCCGCGAGCTTGGCCGCCTCGCCGACGATCGCCTCGATCATGTCGGGGGTCGCATCTTCAAAGCCCGGCAGGTTGTTGTACCGCTCGAGACCAAGGACGTCGTTGAGAATGAAAAGCGTGTCGTTTACGGGGGCCTTGTAGACAGGCATCGGTCATCTTCCTCCAAAGACTTCGGTTCCGACGGGATCGGAGTGTTCTGGCTTATACAAATAATTGACGTGCGCGTAAACGTCAAAATTTTTAGGCGCGGCATTTTTGCGAAATTCAGCCGTCACTTTCGCTTTATCCGCTCGTCCTAAAGAAAGCCGCTTGTGCGGGGCGTGACGCGACAGCGCTGATGCACGCCGCATCGTTTTTCCGGAGAAGCTTAACGGCTTGTTTACCATGTTTCATGAAAGGTTGCGTTTGAAAGCTGGTGATCCATCCGCGATTCCGACTCGCCTGCCTGCCGTAACGTCAGGCACCTCTGTCGAAGCCGAAATGGACCACCCGGACGCATTCGGACGCTAGCGTTGTCCGGCATCATCGAGGCGAGCAGAACCATGAACGGATCGCGATCCCAGACCCAACGGCCCAGCAGCCCATCCTCCCTGGATGCGTTGAGCCGTACGATCGAAGGGCTTGAGGCGCGTATCGAAGGGCTGATCGGCCAACAGGCCGCCCGCAGCCGCGCCGACGATCCGGTGCGCAGCGATCGCGACCAGCGGCCGGATCCGCTCGCCGAAATCCGCCAGCGCCAGCGGGAGCTGGAAGAGAGCCGCAATCGTGGCGGTGACCGCAGCCTCTACAGCCGCAGTGATGAACCGCCAGCCCGGGCACCGCTGCGCCAGCCCCTGCCCCCGCTTGCCGACTCGCAGCCAGCCTATCCGCCACGCGCGGCCGCTCCGGCCCGTGGCCTCGAATTCACCGAAGCGCTGAGCGGGCTGCGCCAGGAGCTGAAGCAGGACATCGCCGAGAGCCTGTCGCGCGAGATCGCCGGGCTGCGCAACGAGATGCGCTCCATCCGCGTGCTGGCCGAAGAGAGCCGCCCGCAGGATGACATGCGCCAGGATATTGCACGCCTCGCCGAGAGCCTGCAGCGGCTCGAAGGCATCAAGGCCCCCGGCACGGACGGGTTACGCCAGGACTTCAACGAATTGCGCTCGCTGATGGACGGCCTTGCCCGCGAGGATTCCGTGCGTCGCATGGAGCGCCGCTGGGATGACGTCGAGGTTCGCCTTGATGGCCTCGACACCGGCGCGATGCGTGACGAGATCATTCGCATTGCCGACCGGCTCGATGACATCAAGTCACAGCTTGGCGGTATGGGCGACACGCGCGCAATCCGGGCGCTGGAAGAGAAGCTCGTCACGGTCGCAGCCGCGCTCGAGCACATCGGTGCGCATATCGACCCGAATGAACGCATGGTTATGGAGCAGTTCGCCGCTCTCGACACGCGCCTCGACGAGATCACCCGGGCGATTGCTGCCGGCAGCCGCAACAGCGGCCCGGGCAACGATCCGGCAACCTTCCACCGGCTGGAGGACCGGCTCTCTGGCCTCGCACGGCAGATCGAGACACTGTCGGATCGCCGTGCGCCGCAGCACGATGCGTCTGACGAGATGGCAGAGCGGCTGGAGCTTTTGACGGCCCGGATCGAACAGCTCTCCGCCGAACAGGGCGCCGTTCGCATCGAAGAGCGTCTCGACCAGCTCTCCTATATGCTGGAAAAGGTTCAGAGGCCCGCTCCGGCCCCGGAACTCACCGGCTACCTCGCTGACATCTCGCGCAAGATCGACGCGCTGGACGGCGGCGCGGGCAATGATCGCCTTGCCGACCGCTTGGAAATCCTCGCCCAGCGGATCGAGGAGCTGGACGCCCCGGCGCCAGTCGCGATGATCGACGACAGTGCGCTGCGCAACCTGGAAGACCGGCTGAATGCCGTCGTTGACCGGCTGGAAGAGACGAGCTCGACAGGACCTGTCGGCGGCGAAAGCGCCAGCCTTAAGGGGCTCGAAGACCAGATTGCTCACCTCTCTGCCCTGATCAGCCAGCCTTCGCCTGCCGATCCGGAAGTTGCCGGACGCATCTCGGCGCTCGAGGACTATGTCGCGACCAGCGACGAATACATCATCGAGGCAGCCCGTCAGGCAGCCGAAACTGTCATGGCCAACTTTGCGCATCGGTTCCCGGCCGGAAGCCAGGCCGCTGCCGCCGACATCTCCGCCCTTTCGGCTCTCTCCGACCATCTGCGGCAGCTCGAAGACTATACCCGCCACTCGGAAGAGCGCACCCATCGCACCTTTGAAGCGCTGCACGACACGCTCGTCCAGATCGCCGGCCGCCTCGACGACCTGCATCACCCGGAGCCAGCGCCGCTCTTTGCCCAGGCGCCATTGCCCACCCCGCAGCCACTCCGGGCCGCCGAAAGCCCGGCTGCTGTGCAGCCTCCGCGCATGGTTGCCGAGCCGGCTCCTCAGTCCTCGCACCCGATCGACGAGGAACTGCTGGCAGCCGCCGACGACTTTGCCCAGACCATGACGGCGCTGCCTGTGATCGATGCGGCGCGCGAGAAGAAAGCTACCAAGCCGAGCCTGCTCGCCGGCCTCGGCAAGAAACTGATGCCGGCCAAGAAGGCGCCGAAGGCGACCGTCGAAGCACGGCCCGCCGTCGATCCCGCGCCGTCGGTCGATGCCGTCGACGTGCTGCCGCCTGACGATGCCAATGAACTGCTGGAGCCCGGTTCGGGTGCGCCTGATGTGCGCAAGATCCTTGAGCGCGTGCGCGCCAGCCAACAGGCTGCCAAGTCTGGCCCGTCGACCGACGAAAGCAATGACCGCACCGACTATATTGCCGCCGCACGGCGTGCCGCCCAGGCGGCCGCCATGGAGATGGACCGCGCCCAGAAGGTTGCACCGACCGGCAACAAGATGATGGCCGACGTGAAGGCGAAGTCGAAGGCTGGAGAGGCCTCGCTCTTTGCCCGTTATCGTCGCCCGATCCTGATGGCCGTCGGCGCCATCCTGCTCGCAGCCATGGCCATGCCGCTGGTCAACACCCTGACCCGCAGCGAAGCGCCTGTCGTGCTTGAGGAAGCCACTCCGGACCAGACGAGCGAGATCACCCCGACGGATCCTTTGCCGGCCGAGGAAGCCGGCAACAGCGTGGACGCAACCGCGCCGATCGAGAGCGCAGCGGTACCAGCCGCCGATTTGACCACAAGCGAACCGCCTGCGGAAACGGACGAGCAGGTCGCGGTGACGCCGGAGCCCGTCGTTGCTGCCGCTCCGGTTCAGGTCGGCAATACAGCACCGGTCAATGCCATGATGGCGCCCGCACAGACTGCGCCAGGCCAGACACTGGAAGCACCGGCTTCAGCTCCTGCGGCCGACACGCTTGCAGCAACACCCGCAGAACTGGCCGAGCCGGCAAAGGTCGTGGTCGCCGAAGAGATCCAGCTGGCCTCCACGCCCGCTGCCGAGATCGTCGTTCCCGCCGAAATCACGCCGCCGTCCCTCTCCATCGCCGCAAAGAACGGCGATCCGCTGGCGCTCTTCGAAATCGGCGCGCGCTATACGGAAGGCCGGGGCGTCGCGAATGACTTTGCCGAAGCCGCCAAGTGGTATCGCCTGGCTGCCGACAAGGGCTTTGCGCTTGCTCAGTATCGCCTTGCCAATTTTCTCGAAAAGGGCACCGGCGTCGCGCCGAACATTGCTGAAGCCAAGCGCTACTACGAAATGGCGGCGAATGCCGGCAATGCGAGCGCCATGCATAACCTCGCCGTCATCTATGCCTCCGGCAAGGACGGGGCGCAGGATTATGCCAAGGCTGTCGAATGGTTCGGCAAGGCCTCCGACTACGGCGTTTCCGACAGCCAGTTCAACCTCGCCATCCTCAGCGCGCGTGGCAATGGCACGGCGCAGGATCTGGTGACCTCCTACAAGTGGTTTGCGATTGCCGCAAAGGGCGGCGACACCGATGCCGCGCAGAAGCGGGACGAAGTGGCCAATGCCCTCAAGCCCGATCAGTTGGAGCGCGCCCGCGCCGAGGTGGATCTCTGGAAGGCCAAGGAGCTGAACCCGGACGCCAATTCGGCCAATACGCCCGACGAATGGGCCGGCAAGGGCCTGAAGACCGCCAGCGTCGACATGAAAAAGGCGATCCGCAACATTCAGGCCATTCTCAACAAGAACGGCTTCGATGCCGGCACACCCGACGGCGTGATGGGCGCAAAGACTGTCACCGCGATCAAGGCTTTCCAGACCTCGATCGGCGAACAGCCCACCGGCCAGGTGACAGACAAGCTGGTGACGGAACTGCTCGCCCGCAACAAATGATCGGCCTGTCATAAAAGACCGCGATTGAGGGTCTATGACGGGCTCGCGAATTGACTTGATTGGCCTTGAGGCGCAAGAAAGAATTCGAAAGGGAGCAAGCCCGATCAAGGACTTGCACCCGCCCAGCATGAGAAAGAGCAAGGGGCTGTAGACCCTGACGTGACCGCGCCATCGTGCGCGGCTACCTGCATTTGAGGTCCTGACGTGACGATCTATCTGCCGATCGCCGAATTGTCGGTCAATGTCTTCATCATCCTCGGCATGGGCGCGGCTGTTGGCTTCCTCTCGGGCATGTTCGGCGTGGGCGGCGGCTTCCTCATCACACCGCTCCTGATCTTCTACAACATCCCGCCCGTCGTCGCCGTCGCAACCGGTGCGAACCAGGTTGTCGCGTCCTCCGTCTCAGGCGCCATCTCGCATTTCCGGCGCGGGACGCTGGACATGAAGCTCGGCACGGTCCTCTTGATCGGAGGTCTCGCGGGGGCGACGCTGGGCGTGTGGATCTTCTCCTGGCTGAGACGTCTGGGTCAGCTCGACCTGATTATCTCGCTGCTCTACGTGGTTTTTCTCGGCACCGTTGGCGGCTTGATGCTGGCGGAAAGCCTGCGGGCGCTGCGCCGCGCGGCCCGCAATGAACCTGCCCCCCTGAAGCGCCCGGGTCAGCACAACTGGGTGCATCGCCTGCCCTTCAAGATGCGTTTCAAGAAATCGAAAATCTATCTGAGCGTGATCCCGATCCTGGCCCTCGGTTTCGGCATCGGTATCCTGACCTCGGTCATGGGTGTCGGCGGCGGCTTCATCATGGTGCCCGCCATGATCTATCTGCTCAGGATCCCGACCAATGTCGTCGTCGGCACGTCGCTGTTCCAGATCATCTTCACCACCGCCTACACAACGATCGTCCAGGCGGCGACCAACTATTCGGTCGATATCGTGCTCGCCTTCATCCTGATGGTGGCTGGCGTGATCGGCGCGCAATACGGCGTGCGGGTCGGGCAGAAACTGCGCGGCGAACAGTTGCGCGCGCTGCTCGGCCTTCTCGTGCTTGCCGTCGGCGTGCGTCTCGCGATCGAGCTGATCGTCACCCCTGATGACTTCTACTCGCTGGCGATCGGAGGCTGAGATGAGAGCGCACCTCCTCGCCCTTGCGCTTTTCGCCACGATCGGGATCTCGCTTCCGGCGTACGCTCAGGATCCGCTGACGTCGCAGCTTGCTGAAACCGAAGGTCTCGACATCGGCACTTCGACGAGCGAGATCGCGATCACCTCGGACTTTTCCGGTGCCGATCTCACCATTTTCGGAGCGCTTACCAATACCGACCAGCTACTGCTCGCCATCGGCCAGTATGATGTGGTGGTGACACTGGAGGGTCCGCGCGACTGGACCACCGTGCGCCGAAAGGAGCGGCTCTTCGGGATCTGGGTCAACCGCACATCGCTTACCTTCGAGCAGATGCCGATTTCCTATTCGCTCGCCAGCACGCGGCCGGTGGAGGAAATCGCAGCCGATGATGTGCTGACCTCGCTCGGCATCGGCATCGACCATGTGGCGCTCACGCCCACGGGCTTCATCAGCAATTCCGTCAATCTCGGCGAGTTCCGCGATGCCTTCCGCAGGCTGAAACAAACCGGCGGGCTCTATCAGCGCGATACGGGCGGCGTACGCTTCGTGTCATCAAGCCTCTTCAAGGCGACGCTCCGGCTCCCGGCCAACATCCCGAACGGGGTGCACATGGTGCATGCCTATCTGTTCAAGTCGGGCGAGTTCATCGCGGAAAAGGAATTGCCGCTGCGCGTCATCAAGACGGGCCTGGAAGAAGCGATCACGGAGGCAGCACACCAGCAGCCACTCGCCTACGGCACGTTTGCCGTTCTGCTCGCCCTGGTCACGGGCTGGGCTGCGAGCCTGATCTTCCGCAAGGACTGACGGCATCAGCCGGCATTCATCCGTGCCTTGACCTCAAGATAGGCTTCGGTCAGCTCGCGCAAGACGTCGCGGGCTCCGGCCTCACGCTCTGCGCCCAGATGGATCACCCTCAGCTCAGCCATGAAGGCCTCCCAGAGATCTGGGCCTCCACGCTCGAGAATTTCGGCGCGTATCGACAAATCTTCGCTGACCGGACGATGCCTCCTGCCCCAGGCGCCCATCGCAGCGAGCAGCGGGAAGAGTTGGATTGCAGGCTCCGTCAGGCTGTAGACACCCTTCTGCCTGTGCGTAGGGTCATCGGCGCGGGAGAGAAGCCCGTTGGCGACCAGGCGCTTCAAGCGGTCGGCCAGGATGTTCGAGGCAATGCCCTCTTCGGAATTCTGCAGCAATTCGCGGAAATGCCGGCGATTGCCGAACATCACGTCCCGGATGACGATCAGGCTCCAGCGATCGCCGAGCACCTCCAGCGTCAGATTGATCGGGCAGCCCGAACGCTGTGTCATGTCACCTCTCCCAAAACCGATTGCGTCTTGCCACCAGATGCGCTACCGATCAACCAGTTTCAATATGCAATCGGTTTTGGGAGGCTTTCGATGCGCAAATTGATCGGCTGGAACCTGATGTCGCTGGACGGCTATTTCGAGGGCGAGACGCCCTGGGACCTATCCTTCCACCTGACCGCCTGGGGAGATGACCTGCGTCAATACGCACTGTCGCTAGGCGAGGAGACCGACTTCATCGTCTTCGGGCGCAAGACCTATGAGGGGATGGCCGCCCATTGGCCGGAGAAGACGGAAGAGCTCGAGATCAAGGCCTATATGAACGCCAAGCCCAAGGGTGTTGCCAGCCGAAGCCTCAGCGAAGCGGAATGGAACAACACGCGCGTGCTTGCGGATGCCGTGTCGGAGTTGCGGGCAATGAAGGCGGAGCCGGGCAAGACCATCTTCGTCTTCGGCAGTGCGGAACTGCAGCATGCGCTGCTGGAAGCCGGGCTGATGGACGAGATCCGGGTCTGCCTCGCGCCCGTGCTGCTCGGAAAAGGCAATCCGTTGTTCAAGGCGGGTTCGGAGAAGAGGCTCGCGCTGCTTGAGGCCCGGCCTGTCGATACCGGCGCGGTCATCCTGCGCTATGCGCTCACTGCAAGCTGAAAGGCCGGATCAGCCGAGGAGATTGCCGTAGCGCACCGAGTAGATCCGGTCGCGGCCGAGAAGGTGCGCGATCAGGTCGGTGCGGGCAAAGAGGCCGGTGAAGGCCTTGTGGCGCAGATCGAGGCCGCCCGTTGTGACCCCAAAGGATGGCATGACCATGCGCAGGCCGTCGGTCGCAAAACAGGGACGGCGGACGGATTTTTCACGGCGACGGACGGTGGCGGAGGGATGGAGATGGCCGGAAACTTCGCCCTTGCCATGGGCGAGCGAAGGTTCGTGGCGGAAGGTGAGGCCCGCGAGCGAGAACTCATCCATCGACACCCCCGGCAGAGCCGTCGTGCCGTCCGGGTCATGGTTGCCGTTAATCCAGACGATGTCGCGTCCACCGGCGAGGCCGAGGATCATTTCGCGGAAGACCTGTGGCATCAGGGCCGAGCCGACACGGTCGTGGAAATTGTCGCCGAGGCTGACGATGGTCGCCGGCTGGTAGCGATTGACGACGCCTTCCAGCAAACGAAGGGTCGCGAGCGTGTCGTAGGGCGGCAGAAGCTGGCCGCGCCTTGCAAAGGCCGCGCCCTTTTCGAGATGCAGGTCGGAGACCACAAGTGTCCGATGATCCGGCAGGTACATGGCGCCGGTCAGATCACAGACGGCTTCCACGCCCGAGAGGGCGATCTCGGTCGTCGTCTCCACTGTCTCGATCGGCGCCAGGCGCCGGGCCGTCATACCCGTCATTTGCTCATTCCGCAGCATCCGGCCTCGTCATAGCCGGTCTGCCTGATTCACGCCATGGCTTCGGCGATCAGATCGTCTGCCGCCATCGAAAGCACATGCTCCTGGGCCTCGCCTGCCACAGGCTCCTTGCCGATCTCCAGCATGACCGGGACGGCGAGCGGCGAGATCTGCGCGAGGCGCTTGTGCAGGATGTGTCCCTTGATTCGCTCCAGCATATCGGCAAGGCGGGCAATGTCCAAAAGTCCGGCGGCGGCATCCTGTCGCGTTGCCTGCATGAGGATATGATAGGGCTCATGGCTGCGCAGCACGTCGTAGATGAGGTCGGAGGAGACGGTCACCTGGCGACCGGACTTTTCCTTGCCAGGATGCCGCTGTTCGATCAGCCCCGCAATGACGGCACAGTTGCGGAAGGTGCGCTTCAGCATGAAGCTCTCATCGAGCCAGGTTTCGAGATCATCGCCCAGCATGTCCTGGTCGAAGAGGTCTGCGAGGCTGAGTGCTCCGCGCGCGATCAGGGAGCCCATGTCCTCCAAGGCCCAGATCGCGAGGGCATAGTCGGTTGCGACGAAGCCCAGCGGCTTTGCCCGCATGCGCTCCAACCGGCGCGTGAGCAGCATGCCGAGCGTCTGATGCGCGAGCCTGCCTTCGAAGGCATAGATCACCATGTAGAAGCGCTCGCCGCGCGGGAAGGTCTCGATCAGGAGATCGCCGCGCTTCGGCAGAACCGACTTCTCCGCCTGCAGCGCAAGCCAGTCGCGCACCTGGTCCGGCAGCCCCGTGCGGCGGGCGGGATCATCCAGCATCGCGCGCACCTGTTCAGCGAGATAGGTCGAGAGTGGGAACTTGCCACCGGCATAAGCGGGGATCTTCGGGTCCATCGAAAAGGCATTGGACACGAGGCATTCGTTGTCTCGGATGCCTTCGAAGCGCAGCACCTTGCCCGAAAAGAGGAAGGTATCGCCCTGGGTCAGCTGCTCGAAGAAATACTCCTCGACCTTGCCGAGCGTCATGCCGCCGCGGCCGATCGAGCCTAAATGGTTGCGCTTGACGAGGCGAACGTTGAGCATCGGCATCTCGACGATGGTACCGAGGTTCAGGCGATACTGCTGGGCGACCTGCGGGTTCGAGACACGCCATAACCCGTCCTTGCGACGGCGGATGCGGGCGTAACGCTCATAGGTGCGCAGGGCATAGCCGCCGGTCGCGACGAAATCGACGATCCGAGCAAAGATCTCGCGCGGCAGGGCGGCATAGGGCAGCGCCGTCGTCACCTCGCGGAAGAGGTCCTCCTCGTCGAAGGCATCGGCGCAGGCCATGCCGAGCACATGCTGGGCCAGCACATCGAGCGAACCTTCGCCGACCGGCGGCGTATCCTGGGCGCCGATGTAGTTGGCATCGAGTGCCGCCTGACACTCCATCACCTCGAAACGGTTGGCCGGCACGAGAATGGCGCGCGAGGGCTCGTCCATGCGGTGGTTGGCGCGACCGATGCGCTGGGCAAGGCGCGAGGCGCCCTTTGGCGCACCAACATGGATGACGAGATCGACGTCTCCCCAGTCGATGCCGAGATCGAGGGTCGAGGTGGCGACGACCGCACGCAGCCGGTTCTCAGCCATGGCGGCCTCCACCTTGCGGCGCTGGGAGACGTCGAGCGAGCCGTGATGCAGCGCGATCGGCAGGTTGTCATCATTCACCGTCCAGAGCTCCTGGAAGAGCATCTCGGCCTGGGAGCGCGTGTTGACGAAAAGCAGCGTCGTCTGAAAGTCCTTGAGGACCTTGTAGACCTCGGGGATGGCATAGTGCGCCTTATGCCCGGACCAGGGAATGCGCTCATCGGTCTGAAGAATGGTAATGTTGGGTCTAGCACCACCTTCGACGGTGATCAGACCGGCCGCCGCCTCGCCGTCTTCTGGCTGCGCGACCAGCCAGCGGCGCAGGTCCATCGGCTGAGCAACGGTCGCAGAAAGACCGATGGCCTTCAGACCAGGAGCGAGTTTCCGCAGCCGCGTAAGACCAAGCGACAGCAGATGGCCGCGCTTGGAAGTCACCAGCGAATGCAGTTCGTCGAAGATGACGTAGCGCAGGTCCTTGAAGAAGCGCTCCGCGTCGGAGTGAGAGATGAGCAGCGCCACCTGCTCCGGTGTCGTCAGAAGGATATCCGGCGGATTGGTCTTCTGCCGCTGGCGCTTGTGGGCCGGCGTGTCGCCGGTTCGATTCTCGATGGTGATCGGAAGCCCCATCTCGGTGACCGGCTTCATCAGATTGCGCTCGATGTCGACGGCGAGCGCCTTCAGCGGCGAGATGTAGAGCGTGTGGATGCCTGTGAAAGCCTCACCGGGTTTCTTCCGTCCGCGCTCGGTCAGTTCTGTCAGAGACGGCAGGAAGCCGGCGAGCGTCTTGCCGGCACCGGTCGGGGCGATCAGCAGCAGGCTTTCGCCGCCGTTCTCGCCGGATCTCGCCCGGGCCAGCAGCTCCAGCTGATGGTCACGCGGCTGCCAGCCCTTTTCGCCGAACCAGCGGAGAAAGGGGGCAGGCAGAAGGGCAAGGGCGGAATCAGCTGTCGTCACTGCCCCAAGTTAGTGGACGGGCGGGGAAAGAGAAGGGGTGAAAGCGACCTCACCGCAGCGCGATATACCGATCCGAGCGGTGGTTGATCGCGAGGAAGAGGTTCAGCACCACGGCGCCGATTACCGAGTAGAGCACCACGGAGGGGCTAACGACGGCGAAGGCAAGCGCCATGACGCAGAGGTCGAATGCGAGCTGGACGAGGCCGGCGCGGATGCCGAAGCGGTCCTGGATGTAGACGGCGAGGATGCCGAGGCCACCAAGGCTGGCGCGGTGGCGATAGAGCGCGAGCAGGCCGAAGCCGAGCAGAAGGCCACCGAGGATGGCCGCCCAGACTGGCGCGATGCTCTGAATGACGAGGAAGCGGCTCTCGATTTCAACGATGAAGGAGGTGAGGCCGACAGCCAAGAAGGTCTTGATGGTGAAGTCGAGGCCGACGCGGCGCAGCGACAGGATGTAGAACGGCAAATTCAGCACGAAGAACAGGAGACCGAAGCTCCAGCCGCTCCAGTAATGCAGGACGAAGGCGAGGCCGGCCATGCCGCCTGTCAGAAGCCCGACCTGGGCGAGGAAATAGAGGCCAAGTGCTGCGATTAGGCTGCCGGCCACAAGGCCCTGGAGATCTTCCGCTGGTGTGTGGCGGGTCGGGTTCGAATTCCAGATTCCCAGCATGCTCGTCAACTGCGCCATGTCACGTCTCCAGAAAGCGATCTCGGAGCCCAAATGGTACTCGAGATCCCCTGGAAAACAAGGATGATAGGTCAGCAAAGCTGACCTATGAAGCAATTCGCAAGAAAGCTGCTTGTCAGGCCGTCCGGCTCGCAAGAAACAGAATGCCAAAGACCGGTTTTCCGCCATCCATGCGAATGGTGGTGCGGGTCAGAACGAGGACATCGAAGCCGTTTTCGGCAAGACGCTGCCGGACATGCCGTTCGGTGTGGGCGTAACGCAGGCTCGGGGCTAGCAGGAAACCGTCTCCCTCGCCCGCGTCTTCAACCGAGAATGCGAAAAGTGCACCAGGCATTACAACCCGCGCCGCCAGCGCAAAGGCATTGGCGAGATCACCGAGATACATCAGCACGTCGGCTGCGGAAACGAGGTCGGCACGGGCTTCGGCGAGACCCTCAACGAAAAGACCCGATCCATCAGGATCGAGCGAAAGATCGGCCTTGGCCAGAAGGTCATAGAGGCCCTTTTCCTCGGCCTTGGCCAGCATTTTGACCGAGAGATCGAAGCCCTCCAGCCGGGCGACCCGCTCGCGGATCTCGGCCCCGAAGAGACCCGTGCCACAGCCCAGGTCGATCGCGACTTCAAACCGCCTGTCGTCATGGTCAGCAATCAACCGGGCGAGCTTGGCCGGGACCGTGTAGTCAAGCCGTTCGACAAGTGCCGCATCGAAGCGATCGGCATAGTCGTCGAAGAGGGCCTCGACGTAACGCGAGGGTGGCTGATCCGGGACTTCTTCAGCGCCGAGAAGCGCGAGTTTCAGCCGCGCTCCGAAAATGTCCTCCGGGTCGAGTTCCAGCGCATGTCGCAAGGCATGAACGGCTTTTGACTGCAGATCCGCCTTCTCGGCGTAATCTGCCAGCCGAACCAGACCTGCCGGCCAGTCGGGAACCAGTTCCAGCGCCTGCTCCATCAATTCCACCGCTGCCTCATGTTCGCCATTCTCGGCAAGCATGCGGGCATAATCGGCGCGGCGGTCGGCGATCACGTCGCCGGAGGAGAACTGGGTGGGGTGCATCGAAGAGATCCTCACGCCTTCCAGCATGGAGTGGGCCAGCATGGAGACGGCTCGCGGTCTTGACCGATCGCCGGAAAAAACTCAAGTGCTATCGCAAGCCCTGCTTCGCCGGCTTGCAGGGCGGGTGGGCCGCGCCCATATCAGCGGATGACAACAGGAGATACGCATGGCTGATGGCATCAATCGATTTCTCGGCGACACCCCGGGCCGCACGCTCGTCAAGCTGATCGTCGTCTCGCTCATCGTCGGCTTCGTGATGTCGGTCTTCGGGCTCGATCCGGCCGACCTCCTGAATGGCGTCCGCTACTTCCTGATCGACCTCTGGTATACCGGCTTCGACGCCCTCGGACGGGTCGGGCAATACCTCTTGATCGGTGCGACGATTGTCATTCCGGCCTTCATCCTGCTGCGTCTCTTCGCCTCCAGGAACTGAGTGCCCATGTCGTACGCCACCCTACCCCGTCGCCGGCTGATCCTGATTTCGGCCGGCCTCCTGACAGCCGCGATCGCTGGCTGCCGTTCCACAGATATCCTCAATCCCGATGACGGTTCGTCACGGGCGGAGACGGCAGCCGCGCTGCCGATGGTCAACCGCTTGCGCCAATCGCGCGACCTCTCTTCCTTGTCGCGCAGCCGACCGGCGGAAGTGGCGGCCATCGCCCAGGCCAAGCGCATGGCACGCGCCGGCGAGATGTCGCACCTGATCGGCTTCAACGACAGTTTCGGCGCGCGCATGAAGGGCCATGACGTGCCCTTGCCCGCAGCCGAAAACATCGCGGCCGGACAGGACACGGTCGAGCGCGCGGTTCAGGCGTGGATCGATTCCAAGCGACATCTCGACAACATGCTCGGTGGTTTCAACGGCCTTGGCGTCGCCGTCGCCTGGGATTCCGCTTCCGGCAACCGCCCCTACTGGGCCATGGTGCTCTCGGCCTGAGTGATTCTCCTGCTCCGGTCCCGTCCGGAGCTTCCCATGCACAGCCCATCCGCTTTCTCATCCCGGCCGATCGAGGTCAGCCACCGCAGCGTGCTTGCAATCGCGGTGCCGATGACGCTCGGTTTCGTCACCACACCACTGCTCGGCCTCACTGACACTGCGGTCGTCGGGCGGAGCGGTGACGCGGCGCAATTGGCGGGACTTGCGATTGCAGCGGCCTTGTTCGACCTGCTGTTTGCCAGCCTGAATTTTCTTCGGGCTTCCACAACGGCACTTGTTGCACAGGCACAGGGACGCGGCGAGACGACGGAACTCTTCGCCGTCTTCTGGCGCTCGATCGTCTTGTCCGTGGGCTTCGGCCTTCTCATCCTCATCGCATCCCCCGCCATTGTCGGCTTCGGTCCGGCGATGATGGGTGCAGATGGCGGCGTGCAGGCGGCGGCTGCGACCTATATCGGCATCCGCATTCTCGCCGCCCCGGTGACGCTGTCGAACTTCACCCTGCTCGGTTTCGTGCTTGGGCGCGGGCTCGGCTCCGTCGGTCTTGCGCTGCAGATCCTGCTCAATGGCGTCAATATCGCCACGTCGATCCTGCTCGGCATCACCTTCGGCTTCGGCATCGCCGGCGTCGCCTGGGGCACTGTTATCGGCGAGGTCGTCGCCATGCTCGCCGGCTTTGCCTTCATCTTCTGGCGTTATGGGCCGGCCGCCGTTCCCCATGTCTCCATGGTCACGGACCGTGCGAAACTGATGGCGCTCTTCCGGCTCAACCGCGATATCCTGATCCGCACCTTTTCGCTGATCACGGCCTTTACGGTCATGACTCGGATCGGCGCCGGCTTTGGCGCGGTGACGCTGGCTGCCAACGCGGTTCTCATGAACTTCTTCATGATCGCGAGCTTCTATCTCGACGGCATGGCTACGGCAGCCGAACAGATCACCGGCGAGACGATAGGGGCACGGCAGCGGTCAGCCTTCGAGCGGGCGGTCAAGCTCACGGGGCTCTGGTCCTTCGGGCTGGCCTTGGCCAGCCTCGCCTTCTTCCTGATCTTCGGGAATGCGATCATCGGCTTCATCACAACAGCCGGCGATGTGCGGAGCGTTGCCGAGACCTACCTCATCTACGCGGCGCTGACGGCGCTGACAGGAGCGCTCGCCTTTCACATGGACGGCGTCTTCATCGGCGCGACCTGGTCATCGGAGATGCGCAACATGATGCTCGTGGCGCTCGCCGGTTATCTCGCCAGCGTAGCCGTGCTCGTGCCGCTGTTTTCCAATCACGGGCTTTGGATCGCGCTCAACGTGTTTCTCGGGTTGCGCGGGCTGCTGCTACTCGCAAGGTTGAAGCCGAAGACCGATCAGACCTTCACCGACAGCCAGTGATCGAGCCTAGAATCGCGCAGCTCGCGGATATTGGCGACCGTTTCGCGATCGAGAAGGCTCGACAGACCTTTCACGATGCGTCCCGGTAGCGCCGGCCCTTCATAGACCATGCAGGAATAGAGCTGCACGAGATCGGCGCCGGCGCGGATCTTCTCCAGCGCCGTTTCCGCGGAGGAGACACCGCCGACGCCGATGATCGGAAGGTTGGGTCCAACGCGCTTGCGCATCCGGGCAAGGACAGCGGTCGACTTGTCGAACAGCGGCGCGCCGGAGAGGCCTCCCGCCTCGCCCGCGAGCGTCGCATCAGCAAGGCCGTCGCGGGATAGCGTGGTGTTCGAGACAATCAGGCCGTCGAGATCATGGGCGGCTGCGACCTCGGCGATGTCGTCCATGCCCTCTTCGGTGAGATCCGGCGCGATCTTCAGAAAAACCGGCAGGCGCTTGCCGGCCTTCAGCCCCTCTTCCGAGCGAGCGGCGAGCACGGCCGACAGCAGAGCATCAAGGCTTTCCTTCGCCTGCAGGTCACGCAGGCCCGGCGTGTTGGGCGAGGAGATATTGGCCGTGAAATAGGTGGCCACCGAATAGAAGCGTCGGATGCCGGCGACGTAGTCGGCAATGCGGTCCGTTGCATCCTTGTTGGCGCCGATGTTGACGCCGACAATGCCGCAGCGATTGCCGCGCGCGGAGAGACGCGCCAGCGCTGCGGCATGGCCCTCGTTGTTGAAGCCCAGGCGGTTGATCACCGCGCGGTCGCGCTCCAGGCGGAAGATGCGCGGCTTCGGATTGCCGGCCTGCCCCTTCGGGGTCAGCGTGCCGACTTCGGCGAAACCGAAGCCGAGCCACAAGAGCGCATCCGGCACTTCGGCATTCTTGTCGTAACCGGCTGCCATGCCGAGCGGATTTGGAAAACGGATGCCGGCGACCGTCTGAGCCAGACGCGGATCGGCGGGTGTCTTGCAGGCCGGAACCAGGCCGGTCTTCAGCGCTGCGACAGAAAGACCATGGGCGGTTTCGGCATCAAAGAGAAACAGGCCGCGACGGCCGAGCGAGAAGAGGTCAAGCATCAGCGGTTCTCCTCGACGAGGCTTGGAAAGATATGCAGGCCATCATCCCCGAGGGCCAAGGGCTTTTCCCATATGACGGCATCGAGCGGCAGATCGGCATAGAGATGCGGGAACAGATCGCCGCCGCGTGACGCCTCCCACTTCAGGGCTTCGCCAAAGAGGGTGGCGTCGACAGCGACCAGCAAAAGATCGGCCTGACCGGCAAAATGCAGCCGTGCCGTCTCGATCGCCTGGGCAGCCGTCGAAAAATGGATGTAGCCATCTTTGAGATCGATCGACGCGCCTTTGAAAAGCCCGGCCGCGCGGGCCTCCTGCCATAATTCTCTCGGCACGATCTTGTATATGGTCTTGTCCAAGGTCCGGTCTCTCGCAGATCATGAGGGTCGAGGCGGTTTGCCGCAAACGCGGACAAATGTCCACGCCCGGCGAGACGGACGACAGGAGGAGGCATCCATGGCCATCACGCAGACAACAGTCCTGACATTCGCTTTTCTTGCGCTTTGCACTCCCTTCGCCATGGCGCAGGAGGCCGCGACCGACCGCTATACGCTGGAGAAATCGGAGAGTGGCTTCGTCCGGCTGGATCGCCAGACGGGCGCGGTCACGCTCTGCACAGAAGCGGAGGGCACGCTCACCTGCCGGATGGCGGCGGACGAACGGGCGGCCTATGACGAGGATCTCGCGCGGCTGGAAAAGCGGGTCGAGGCTCTGGAAAAACAGATCGCCGGCAGCACGGTTGCGCGAAGCGGCGAGCTTCCGAGTGATGCCGAGATCGATCGATCGATCGGGATCATGGAGCGCTTCATGCGGGCCTTTTTTGGCCTCGTACAGGAGTTCCAGGGCGAGGAGCAGGAAACGCAGCAGGGCGCCGTTCCAGATCGAACCTGACCTCGACAAAGCCTGCTTTCGCCCATTCGTTGCACGACCATTGTCTAGTGCCTCGGCAAGCGCTAAAAGAAGGGCACGCAATCGCGCGCAATATGACATCGCTCTTGGGAGGGGGCTGTGACATGGCTGCATCGACCTTTATCATCGCCGACGATCATCCGCTGTTCCGTGGCGCGTTGCGCCAGGCCGTGACCGGCATCGACGGAACACAAACCATCATCGAGGCCGGCGACTTCGAAGCGGCACGCAAGGCGGCCGCGGAACATTCGGACGCGGATCTCATGCTGCTCGATCTTGCCATGCCCGGCGTGTCCGGCTTCTCCGGCTTGATGTCGCTTCGCGCGGAATTTGCGAGCCTGCCGCTGGTGATTGTCTCCGCCACCGACGATGCCGTCACCATTCGCCGTGCGCTTGAGCTTGGAGCCTCCGGTTTCATCTCCAAATCGGCCGGCATCGACGAGATACGATCGAGCATCCAGTCCGTGCTGGAAGGCGACATCGCCACGCCCGCAAGCTATCAAGGCGGGCAGGAAACCGATCCCGATGTCGCAGATCTCATCAATCGCCTGAGAACCCTTACACCACAGCAAGGCCGCGTGCTCGGCATGCTGGGTGAAGGCCTGCTCAACAAGCAGATCGCCTATGAACTCGGCGTGTCGGAAGCAACGATCAAGGCACATGTTTCGGCCATCCTGTTGAAGCTCAAGGTAGACAGCCGTACACAGGCCGTCATCCAGCTCGGCAAGATCAACATGGCCATGGTTGCTTGAGCGGAACAGAGGATTTTATTCCTTTTCTGCTTTACTAACCATGTTCCATCCTCTAATATTCGCGTCAAAGCCGGAGAATGGAACTCGATGTTTCCGGCGCTGAAGAGGCGCGAACATGCTTTCGCATGACAGCATATGGGCCGCGATTGATCGGCTGGCGGAGCAGCATTCGCTGACGCCATCAGGTCTTGCGCGCCGGGCGGGCCTCGACCCTACCTCCTTCAACAAATCCAAGCGTGTCGGCGCCGATGGACGCATGCGCTGGCCCTCGACCGAATCCATCGCCAAGGTGCTGGAAGCGACAGGCGCCAGCCTCGACCAGTTCATGCGATACGTCTCTCCCGAAGCCTTGCGCGGCAGCCCCTTGCCCCAAGGGACATTTCCCCCTCAGGCAAGCTCGATCCCCCTGCTGGGCATGGCCCAGGCGGGTGCCGGTGGCTTCTTCGACGATGGCGGCTTTCCCGCCGGCCAGGGCTGGGATCTGGTCGAATTCCCGGCAGCGCCCGGCCGCAACAATGGCGTCTATGCGCTGGAGGTCCAGGGCGAGAGCATGAAGCCGCTCTACCGCGACGGTGACATCCTGATCGTCGAGCCCGGCGCCCAGGTCCGCCGTGGTGACCGCGTCGTGGTGAAGACCCGCGAAGGCGAAGTCATGGCGAAGATCCTCGCCCGCCAGAGCGCCAAGTCGATCGAGTTGCAGTCGCTCAACCCAGACCATCCGCCCCGCACTCTCGACATGAGCGATGTCGAATGGGTGGCGCGGATCATCTGGGCAAGCCAGTAGGAAAACGCACCTATGCGACGCATTGGCACCTTCATCGCAGGCGCGATCGGGCTCCTTCTCTGGGCCTATCTGGTCGTGCAGGCCGGCGAGAGCCTGCGGGAAGATCCCGTAGACTACAACATCGAGGATCTCGACGTGCCGGATCCCTCAGAGCTCGATCTGCCCGAAGTCGGGGCAGCGGATGAAGAGCTGATCGAGCCTAATCCTCAGGCGGAAGCGCGGCGCGCGGTCCGGGCGATCGAGCCAGAGACGTTTGGTTCCCCGGCCTTCACCGACAGCGGAGATCTGGAACGGGTGGCCGCACGCGCGCCCCTCTCGCCGGTCGAGGAACGGGCACGGCCAAAGGTCGTTCTCCTACATCGCCCGCTCAGTCTTTCGGCCGGTGTCGTTGCCTTCAATGCCGACCAGCGCATTCGCCTTGCCGATATTGCAGAGACAGATCCGGACCGGACCTGTCTTGCGGAAGATGGCACGTCCTGGCCCTGTGGGGTCATGGCCCGCACGCAGCAACGGCTTTTCCTGCGCAACCGGTCGCTCACCTGCGAAACAGGCTCTGCTGCATGGCAAGGGGAGATCCGCACGCGCTGCTGGGTCGGAGTTCAGGATGTCTCGTCGTGGCTTGCAAAATACGGATGGGCTGAGGCCGAGCCCGGCTCCGCCCTTGCCACACTCTCCGAGGAAGCCCGCGCCGCAAAACGCGGGCTTTTTGGTGACCCTGTGCGGTAATGCGAAGGACGCTACTCGGCACACCGAGACGACCTCCCTTGAAAGGCCTCACTGCGCCTCCTACTCTCTGGCGACTGCAACTGGAAAGCACCTTACATGAACAAGCCCGTATCTCCGGAAGAAGCCCTGATCTTCGTCATGGTCATGGCATCCGCCGTCGACAATGCCATGGCCGAAAAGGAACTCGTGCGCATCGGCCAGCTGATCGACATTCTTCCGGTCTTCGAGAATTTCGACAAGGAACACCTGATCGAGGTTTCGCAGCGCTGCGCCACCCTGCTCTCCGGGCCGGAAGGCCTCGATATCGTGCTTGAAACGATCCGCGACGCACTGCCGGACTGGCTGCATGAGACGGCCTATGCGCTGGCTGTCGAGATCGCAGCGGTCGATCTCTCGGTGCGTGCAGAAGAGTTGCGCCTGCTGCAGATGCTGCGCGACCGCCTGGGGCTCGACAAGCTGGTCTGCGCGGCGCTGGAACGCAGCGCCTCTGCCCGCTATCGCCGGATCTGACGGCTCAGCCGGTTCCCACTTCGAGGAACCCGCTTCAGAACAGGCCGGCCGGGAAATAGCGAAGATAGATCTCCTCCAGCCGGCCGTCCTTTGAAAGGGCTGCGAGCGCGCTTTCGAGCGCTGCCATGAGCGCGGCATCCTGGCCGCCCACCATGATCGTCATGCCTTCTCCCAGATGCCTCTCCGATAGGAAGGGGCCATCGAGGAACCGGCAGCAGCCGGCTGCCGCCGGGCTCATCATCCAGAAGGACAGCTGCAGGGCATCGGCAAAGACGGCCGGTACCTGCTTTTCCTTCAGGCCCTTCATCAGAGCGTCTTGGGTGTCGAAAGCGACGGCTTCGATATCGGGGAAGAAGCTGTTCAGCATCGCCGCGTGGGCGGTATCCTTGACCACGCCGACCTTGCGGCCGAAGAGCCCCTCGGCATCCTGGCGCGGCAGCACCGTGTCGCCCTGCATCAGGAAGCGCGCCGGCAGGAGGAGATAGGGCCGCGTGAAATTGAACCTCTGCCTGAGCTCCGGCGTCACCGCGACACCTGCCATCACCGCCTCCCCCTGCCCCGCTTCAAGCGCCGAGACTAGCTGGCCGTAGGGAAGAGCCTGGATCTGGCAACGCGCCTGCAGGCCGAGTTCCTCGCAGAGCGCTCTGGCAAGGTCGATGTGAAAGCCTGACAGACGACCGCTCTGGTCGGTGAAGTTGAAGGGCGGAAAATCGGTGGTCGTCAGAAAGCGAAGCCGCAACACGCTGCTGACATCGGGCCGCACCAGCCGCTCACGGGCGTCGAACAGAATCGGAAGATCCGTCGCTTGAGCCCGGGCTGTGGGTGCTGACAGAAGGAGGCACAGCAAAAGACCGAAAATCGTGGCCCACAACCCCATTAAATCTAGGGATGTAACTTTTGCGCGCATCTCTATCATCATCAACCGGGGTATGAGTGGGGCGTTATTCCGAGCGAATGACGTGTAGCAGCTTGGTGTGGACGAGGGAATATGGCCCGCGGATCGTCGCCGCGCGCCATGGGTCGACGCGAGAGCATGGCCAACGGAGCGTGAACCACGCGACCGGCCCCTCAAGGTTTGACCATCTGAAGACGGAAGCCGGTCTTCTGCATATCCTCGGGATTTCCAAGCCGCTGATTGCGCGCATGGCGCAGCGGGCGGCAACGAATGGCACCTCGATCGAAGTGGAACTGCTGGCGAGTGGCGCGATCGAAGAAGAGGCCTATTTCGCCGGCCTTGCGCGCATGTATGGCCTGCCCTTTCTCGCCGAGATCGATCCCTCCCTCCTTTCCGATCACGCCTATGGCGACACGCAGCTTGTCGAGCCGCGCATGCTGCGCTTGCATCACAAGGACAGGCCGCCGGTGGTCGCGGTGGCACCGCAGATCCTACATATGGAAGGCCTTGCCAGACGCTTCGGACGCCATGCAAACGGCGCCGGCAGTCTCGTCGTCACGACGCCATCCGCCATCCGGAGAGCCACCTGGAAAGTAGGGGAGACCCGTCGGGTTAGCCATGCCGTGCGCGGCTTGTTCGACAGCGTGCAGTCGCTGTCGGCGCGTCTGGTTGTCACCGGTGACCAGGGTTTCGTCGCCGGCGCGATCCTCTGTTTCATCAGCCTGCTTCTGGTCTTCGCGCCCCTGCTCGCTGTCGTCGCTGCCCATATGCTGCTGTCGTTCTTCCACACGGCGGCGCTCTTCCTGCGGATCATGGCGGTCTCGCATGGCAAACGTCACCCGAAGCCGGAAGTCTCGCTCGAAAGCGGCTCCGACGCCCTGCCGGTCTACACCGTGATGGTCGCGCTTTACCGTGAAGCTGCTGTCGTTCCGCAATTGATCGCGGCGCTCGACGCGCTGGATTGGCCCCGCAGCCTGCTCGACGTGAAGCTGGTCTGCGAGGCGGATGACCGCGAGACGCTGGAGGCAATCCGGCAGGCGCGACTCGGGCCGCATATCGAGGTGGTGGAAGTGCCTGATATGGCGCCGCGCACCAAGCCGAAGGCGCTCACCTATGCGCTTGCCGGGGCGCGTGGCGAGCTTCTCACCATCTACGACGCGGAGGACCGGCCGCATCCGCAACAGTTGCGAGAGGCCTTCCATGCCTTCCGGCTCGGCCCTTCAGAGCTTGCCTGCCTGCAGGCGCCACTGGTGATAGGCAACGCCGGAGAAAGCTGGATCAGCGCGATCTTTGCGCTCGAGTATTCCGCGCTTTTCCGCCGGCTGCTGCCGGCGCTTGGCTTCTACCGGCTGCCGCTGCCGCTTGGCGGCACGTCGAACCATTTTCGAACGGCCCTGCTCCGGGAAAGCGGCGGCTGGGACCCCTTCAATGTAACGGAGGATGCCGATCTCGGCATGCGTCTCTGTCGCATGGGTTACCGCTCTTCGACGCTGACGCTTCCGACCTATGAGGATGCGCCGACGGAGTTCCGCGTCTGGCTCGCCCAGCGCACCCGCTGGTACAAGGGGTGGTTACAGACCTGGTTGGTGCTGATGCGCCAGCCTCTGCGCACCGCCCGCGACATGGGCCCCCTCTCCTTCCTCGTCTTCCAGCTTCTCGTCGGCGGCATGCTGGTCGCGGCCTTGAGCCATCCGGGGCTGATCGTCTTCGTCACGCTGTCCGTCATGTCGCTGATGCAGATCCCCGCGCCGCAGCCGAATGTCTTCACAACGATGATGCTCGCGATGGACGTCTTCAACATCCTCGGCAGCTACGCGGTCTTCTTCGCGCTGGGCGCGACCCCGATGACCGACCGGGAGAAAAAGGGCATGGGCTGGAAATGGGCGATGATCCCGATCTACTGGATGGCCGTCTCGCTCGCCGCCTGGAAGGCGGTCCTCGAACTCAGGCTCAAGCCCTTCCACTGGAACAAGACACCGCACAGACCAAGCCGCAGCGGATCTCTGCCGCCCGGCCTCGTTCAACCGAACCAGTCCGCCGAGACGCTGACATCGGCATTCGACAAGGTGTGATCGCCAGTCACGGTTAGCAGTTCGACCGTGGCACCCCGCGCCTGGAGTTGTTCCGCCAGATCGGAGGCCTCCCCGGCTGCCGGATCGTCGGCGCCGGCGAGGATACGGATGCGGGTGCCCGCAAGATCGACATCCGGCGGATCGGCTAGCACCGGCACCGGACGCAGCAGCAGTGCATCCCGCACGAGGCCGGGAAACAGCATGATGGCTGCGGCGAGGAAATTCGCGCCATTGGAATAACCGGCGAAACGGACACGGATTTTGTCCAGACCATAAGCCTGTGTTGCCTCTTCGACGAAGGCGGCGAAAGCTTCCGCTTCCGCGCGGATATCCTTTTGATCGAAATCCCGGGGGCCGAAGCGGCGGAAGAAGCGTGCGATGCCTTCTTCCGTCGAGCGGCCTCTCAGACCAATCAGAGTGGCGGAAGGCGCCAGTTTGCGCCCGAAGGGCAGGAGGCTCGCCTCGTTGCCGCCCGTTCCATGCAGGAGCAGAAGCGTCGCGCCATCCGGTGTCTCCGGCTCATGGATCCGGTATACGAAGGGCAGGTCGCGATAGATGATGCGCGGCTCGCCCGGAAGCCCAAATTGCGGCAGCATCGGCACGATGTCTTCCGGACGCAGATGAAAGTGTTCGGGGATGAAGAGCCGGCTGCCGAGCGTGTCCGATGGCTCGTCGATCGCAAAGCCCGGACCATCCGAGGCGAGTTCGATCAGCCCACCGGCCGGCTCGCGGACATAAAGCGAGTAGAAGTATTTGCGGTCGTGCATGTTGATCGTGTCGTCACCGCGCGATCTGAGAGCGGCCGCCTGCATTTCGACGGCGGCGCGATCTGCCATGCGCAGGGCGATATGGTCGATGGCACCGGTTCCCGGAGCTGCCGGCCAGAAGCCTCCCGCATCGCGCACGTCGAGAGCCTGTCCGCTCATCGAGGTCAGCCGCGTGATCGTGCCTTCGGTCGCATCGACTTCAAAGCCGGCATGGCGGCAGAGGAAGTCGACGCTTTCTGCCGGCTTTTCCGACAACAAGGTCGCGGCGCGCAGCCGGGTGATTGCGTCGCGAGGCTCGATGCCGCGCACGGCCCAGGCCTCCCCTGGCTCGACCGCCATTGTGCCGACGAGCTTGACGATGATGCCATCCGGGTCGGTCAACCTCAGCACCGGTTCGCCGAATTCGGTTGCGGGACCTGTGGCTGCCACGCCGAACTGCAGCGCTCGGGTGAGCCAGAAGCCGATCGCTTCGGGGCGAATGGCAAAGGCGATCTCGCTTGCCGCACCATGGCCGACGCGCCCGGGGGAACCGTCTTCCCAGGCCAGGAACGTCACCAGCGAGCCGGGGCTTGCCACCGCATCGCCGTAAAACAGGTGAAGCTGGGCCGCATCCTCGAAACCGCCCGTGCGCTTGACGAGCCGCAAGCCCAGAAAGCCGCAATAGAAATCGACATTGGCCTGGATCTTCCGGGTGATCGCCGTGATGTGGTGCAGGCCGCTGGTCATGCTCATCTCCCTGTTCTACCCTCCCTTATAACAAATCGAGACAAGGAAAAGACCATGGTGACACTGCTCGGCATTTCAGGAAGCCTGCGCAAGGGCTCGCTCAACTCGGCACTCTTGAAGGCCGCAGCCGGCTTGCCGGCCGAGGGCTACGCTCTGCAGACAGCCGGCATTCATGGCATTCCGCTCTATGACGGAGACCTGGAAGAAGCCGAAGGCATCCCGGCGGCCGTCACGGCCCTGAAGGGAAAGATCATCGCGGCCGACGGCGTGATCCTGTTTACGCCCGAATACAACAACGGCATCCCCGGCACTTTCAAGAACGCCATCGACTGGCTGTCGCGCCCCTCTTCCGACATGGCCAAGGTCTTCGGCAACAAGCCCTTCGCCCTTGTCGGCGCTTCACCCGGCAATTTTGGCACGCTGCTGAGCCAGAATGCCTGGCTCCCGGTCCTGCACACACTCGGCTGCCGGACATTTTCAGAGAAGCGGCTGATGGTGTCGCGGGCACATACGCTGTTTGACGGAGACGGCAATCTCACCGACGAGGCGACGGCCAAGCGACTGGGGGATTTGCTGGCAGCGTTTGCGAAGTTTGCGGGAAAATAGCTGGGAAGTTGGAGCGGGTGAAGGGAATCGAACCCTCGTATTCAGCTTGGGAAGCTGCTGCTCTACCATTGAGCTACACCCGCGACGGGTTGAGAAATCCAACAGTTCGGCTGGAGTGTCAAGCCGGATGGGACGGAAAGCGGCACGAATGCTGCGCCCTCTTTTGTCAGGGCAGGCGGAAATGCTTGGAGAGCTTCAAGCCCTGTGCCTGGTAGTTGGAGCCGAGCCCCGTGCCGTAGAGGCCCTCCGGGCGCTCCTGCATGTGCTCGTATACCAGGCGGCCGATGACCTGGCCGTGTTCGAGGATGAAGGGCACTTCGTGGCTTCTCACTTCCAGAACCGCGCGGCTGCCTGAGCCACCGGCCGGGGCATGGCCGAAGCCCGGATCGAAGAAGCCGGCATAGTGCACGCGGAACTCGCCGACCAAGGGGTCATACGGCGTCATTTCGGCAGCATAGAGCGGCGGAACATGCACGGCCTCGTTGGAGACTAGGATATAGAATTCGTCCGGATCGAGGATCAGTTCGTCGCGGCCGCGGCTGTAGAGCGGCTCCCAGAAATCCAGCACCTCGTGGGCGCCCTTCAAATCGACGTCGATGACCGAGGTGTGGTGCTTGCCGCGATAACCGATCAGGCCTTGCGGACCGGACCCCTTCAGATCGATCGACAGCGCAATACCGCCACCGGAGACATTCGGCATGTCGCTTGCGACGAGAGTTTCCGCCTTGTGGAGATCGAAAAGCTCGGCCTCGCCCAGGAGGGCGTGGCCGACGCGGAAGCGGATCTGCGACAGGCGTGAACCGCGACGCACGATGATCGGGAAGGTGCGCGGCGATATCTCAAGATAGAGCTGGCCCTTGTAGCCGGCCGGTACCTTGTCGAATTCCTGGGCGTAATCGACCATCACGCGGGTGAAGATGTCGAGGCGGCCGGTCGAGCTCTTCGGATTGGCGGAGGCCGAGATCTCCGCCGGCAGGTCGAGGCTTTCCATCAAGGGCACGATGTAGACGCAGCCTGTTTCGAGCACGGCTCCGTTTTCGAGATCGATCTCGTGAAGGGTGAGCCGCTCCAGCTTTTCGGCCACGGTGTGGCCGCGGCCCGGCATGAAGCTGGCGCGAACGCGGATCGCCTTGCCGCCCAGACGCAGGTCGAGGCTTGCCGGCTGGATCTGGTCCTTGTCGAGCATGACCTCGCTCTTCAGCTGGCCGCCACCGAACAAGGCGCCGATCGCGCGATCGGACAAAATCCCGGGTTTCAAGGTCATGATCTCAATCCTGTTTGGGCCCGACAAAACCAAAGCCCACCAATTGACGCAAGGGCCGCGAAGGCGTAAGGCAGCCTTATCCCGTGGTGATTTGGCCGGTCGGCTTGCAGCCACGTTAAACAAGTGGCTAAATAGACCGGGTTTACGAAACCGGTCCGTTCACGCGACCGGTTTTTTTGTGTTCGAAAGGCACGTGCATGAGCAAGAACTGGCGCCCGGCCACCACCCTCGTCCATGGCGGCACGCTGCGCTCTCCTTATGGCGAGACGTCTGAAGCGATCTTCCTCACCCAGGGCTTCGTCTATGAAAGCTCGGAAGCGGCAGAAGCCCGCTTCAAGGGCGAGAACGACGGCTATATCTACGCCCGCTATGGCAGCCCGACCAATGACATGTTCGAAAAGCGCATGTGCATGATGGAAGGTGCCGAGGATGCCCGCGCCATGGCCTCGGGTATGGCCGCCGTCGCTGCCGCCGTGCTCTGCCAAGTCAAGGCCGGCGACCATATCGTCGCTGCCCGCGCGCTGTTCGGCTCCTGCCGCTATGTCGTCGAGACGCTGGCACCGCGCTATGGCGTCGAGTGCACGCTGGTCGATGGTCGCGACCTCGCCAATTGGGAAGCGGCCATCCGGCCGAACACCAAGGTGATGTTCCTCGAAAGCCCGACCAATCCGACGCTCGAAGTGATCGACGTCGCAGGCGTGGCCAAGCTCGCCGACCAGATCGGCGCAAAGCTGATCGTCGACAACGTCTTTGCGACCCCCCTCTTCCAGAAGCCGCTCGAACTCGGCGCGCATGTCGTCGTCTATTCCGCGACCAAGCATATCGACGGCCAGGGCCGCTGCCTCGGTGGTGTCGTCTTGTCTTCGAAGGAATGGATCAACGAGAACCTGCACGACTATTTCCGTCACACGGGTCCCGCCATGTCGCCGTTCAATGCCTGGACGCTGTTGAAGGGCATGGAAACGCTTCCGCTGCGCGTGAAGCAGCAGACGGAGAATGCAACGGCGATCGCCGATTTCTTGGCCGAGCAGTCTGCCGTGGGCAAGGTGATCTATCCGGGCCGCAAGGACCATCCGCAGGCCGATATCATCGCCAAGCAGATGACCGGCGGCTCGACGCTGGTCTGCTTCGAGATGAAGGGCGGCAAGGAAGCGGCCTTCAAGCTGCAGAACGCGCTAGAGATCATCAAGATCTCGAACAATCTCGGCGACGCCAAGAGCCTGATCACCCATCCGGCGACGACGACGCACAAGAACCTTTCCGACGAGGCCCGGGCAGAGCTCGGAATCTCAGGCGGCACCGTTCGGTTGTCCTGCGGCATCGAAGACACGCAGGACCTGCTGGAAGACTTTGCCAAGGCCATCAAAGGCCTCTGAGCACCGTTCAAAGCGCTTCATATTGCAACAATTTCAGCCGCGATAATCCTCGCGGCTGAGCAATTGCCCTTGACGGGTCCGGTTGCGTCGTTATCCCTTGAAAGCATCGTGACGTTCGGTGGCTGATCTTGTTACCGCCACAAAGAGCGCCATTTCTGTCATGATCGCAGGCAAGTTTTCGCAGGGTCCACGCATGTATCGCGCACTGACACGGGACATAGAGGTTCTGGTCGAACCTTACTATCTCGAGGAACAGTCGGACCCGGATGACAGCCGCTATGTCTGGGGCTACCGGATCGTGATCTCCAATCACTCTGCAAAAACCGTCCGCCTCACCCATCGCTATTGGCACATTACCGACCAGAACGGTCAGGTGGACGAGGTCAGCGGCCCCGGCGTGATCGGCGAGCAGCCGCGCCTCGATCCCGGCGACACCTACGAATACTCCTCCGGCTGCCCGCTCGATACGCCATCCGGCATGATGTACGGCACCTATCGGATGGAAACCGACGACGGTGAGAGCTTCGACGTCGAGATCCCAGCCTTCTCGCTCGACAGCCCAGGCATGGTGCGTACCCTCAATTGACGATTGGCAGTTGAGTTGACCGGCGGCTGCCGCTATCTGGAAGGCTCGATCAGCATCGTCAGCCAAAGGTCCCGCCCGGTATGAGCATTACCCATCTCGTCACCCATAGTGGCGGCTTTCATGCCGACGAACTGTTGTCGTCCGTGATCCTGACACGCCTTTTCCCGGATGCGACGATCGTGCGCAGCCGCGCGCCGGACTGGATCACGCCCGCAACAGACCGCATCATCTATGATGTCGGCGGCGCTTATGACGCGGATAGCAGGATCTTCGATCACCACCAGCGTGGCGCACCGCTGCGCGATGATGGCCAGCCTTACAGCTCCTTTGGCCTTATCTGGAAGCATTACGGCCGTGACTACCTCACCGCCGTCGGCATTCCCTCTGGGCATGTCGAGGCCATTCACAAGGGCTTCGACACCAAGTTCGTACTGCCGGTCGACCTCCTGGACAACGGGGCGCTCAGCCCTGCAACGGCCGGACCGCTCGCGGATCTGACCCTGCCGAGCCTGCTCGAAACGCTGAAGCCCGTCTTCGACGACAAGCAGCCCGGCGCCGATGATCGCGGCTTCCATGCGGCACTGTCGATCGCCCGCGCGATCGTCGAAGCCGGCATTGCGCAACGCGCCTCCAAACTGCGGGCCGAGAGCATGGTGCTCGACGCCATCGCCGCAACGGGTGATCGCCGCGTCCTCGAACTGCCGATGGGCATGCCTTTCCGCCCTGCCATCGTCAAAGCGGGTGCCGACCACCTGCTCTTTGTAGTACATCCGCGCGACAAAGACTGGTGCATCACCGGGATCCGCAAGGTGGAAGACAGCTTCGAGCAGCGGGCCGACCTGCCCGCCGCATGGGCGGGCTTGAGCAATGGTGACCTTGAGGCCGTCTGCGGCGTCAAGGGCGCCAGCTTCTGCCACAACGGCCGCTTCATCGCTGCGGCAAACTCGCGCGAGGCGATCCTCGCCATGGCAGATATCGCCGTTAAGGTCGCTCTCGAGACGGCATGACCGGACAGCTTCCCCCAGTCCCACCGTTGAGCGGCTAGCTCTGCGGCCTAAAGAGCGCGTCAGTGCTCAGGCCGCACTGCTGTCGGCGTCCTGCTGTTCGGCGCGCAGGAGAAGGCTCAGCACGTCGCGCTGCGACATCGGCCTACCGAAGAGGTAGCCCTGGATCAGCTGCGGCGACAGGGGTGCAAGGGTTGCCATCTCGCTTTCGGTCTCCACGCCCTCCAGGACGCATTTGAGATGGAGGTTGCGGCAAAGCGTGATGATGGCGGCCACCACCTCGCGGGAGGTAACGCTATCGGCCACCTTGCGCACAAAGCTCTTGTCGATCTTGACCTTGTTCAGCGGCAACTGGTCGATGTATTCGAAGCTGGAATAGCCCGAGCCGAAATCGTCGAGCGCGATCTTGAAGCCGGCGGAGGAGAGATCCTCCAGCAGAATGCGGGAGGTGGCGATATCCTTCATCACCGCCGTCTCGGTAATCTCGAACTCGATCCTTGCGGGGCTGATGCCGCGTGCATGGACCTGGGCAGCGAGGGAGAAGACGAAGGCACGGTCGGCCAGGTCCTGGGCTGAGAGATTGAACGAGACAGTGATCTCGTCCGGCCAGAGCTCCAGCGCATCAAGCGCCTTGCCGAAGAGAATGCGGGTGACCTGCTGGATGAGACCCGCCCGCTCGGCGGCCCGGATAAAACGGTCCGGCCGCACCGGACCGAGCGTCGGGCTTTGCCAGCGTGCAAGCGCTTCGAAGCTCACCACCCTTCGGGCGGCAATATCGAATTGCGGCTGGAAGAGGAGATGGAACTCATCCTCCATGCGCGCCTCTCGGAGCGCCCGTTCGAGCGCCAGGCTCTCGCGCATTTCCTTGTCCTGATCGACGGTAAAGATCGTCGACTGGTGGCGGGCAAACTGCTTGCCCCGATAGAGGGCGAAGTCCGCTTCCTCGTAGATCTGTCTTGCAGTGGTTCCCATGGCCGGAAACTGCGCAAAGCCGACCGTGCCGCTCACGGACAGTTGCAGCGGCTGGAAATCATAGTCCTGGGAGATGTCGTGGATCAGACTGTTGCCGAAGGCTTCGACCTCGATTTCACCGGGGTCGCCCTCGATCACGATGGCGAACTCGTCTCCGCCGATGCGACCGAACTCGAGGCCTTGTCGCTGGCGGAGCTTCAGCCGCTCGACGACCTCGCACAACAGGTGATCGCCCACGGCATGGCCGTAGATATCGTTGATCGACTTGAAGCCATCGAGATCGAGAATGCCGACCCAGAACGGCTTCTTCTCCTCGACCAGTTCATCGATGCGGGAAAAGACCGAACGGCGGTTGGCAATGCCTGTCAGGCTGTCGCGTGCCGCCAGCTGGTCGGCGAGCAGTCGGGCATCGATCTGTCGAAGGATCGCCTTGCGCAGGAGGCTCGCCATGCCGAAGGCGGCAAAGGAGGTGGCCAAGCCGATGAAGACGAACTGCTTGGCTATATCGGGGGAAGCCTGGGCGGAAAACCAGAACAGGCTGCCGATGGAGAGCACGACGCTGGCCAGCGTTGCGCGCAGGGTGACGCCCGAGGTGGAGAACACCACCGCCATCAGCACGAAATAGATGAGCTTCTGCTCCTCAAAATGCAAAAGCATGTAGGCGAGTACATTCGAATACATCAGAAGATTGGTGGCGAAGCCGACTGCTTCCAGCCGCGGCAACGAAGTCCGGCCGGCTGGCAGCAGCAGCCAACGGAAGGCCGTGTAGGAAACGGCTGTGAGCAAACTGATGCCGCCGAGGATCAGAAGACTGAACCCGCTTTCGTCCTGCCAATGGAGCCAAGTGACCAGGAAGTAATAAGCGGCGCCCGGCAGGAGAAATCCGCGCACGATGGGCCGATAGGCTTCGGCCATGGCCCTTCGTCTGGTGGCACTCGTCCATACCCGGTATTGGCGCTTCGCGGAGGTGCTCAGCTGGGCCAGAGACCAAGCATGAGCCTGAGGGTCCTTCCCTGCGACCAATTCCCCGCGACGTCCAGCCGCGTCCTGTGACGAATGCATTCCCGGTGTCCCCAAAGCGCTAAGGCCACCCTAGGAGACATTCATTTAGAATAGCTGAATAGTATAGAAAGAATGTGTGGCAAACAAATCTGCAGTGATCGCGGACACAATCTTCGTACAAAGGGCCCGTCTTTGAGCCCTTTGCCATCGCCTGTCTTTGTTAGACAGCGGTGAGTTCGTCGGGAGAGAACTCGTAGTTCGTCGAGCAGAACTCGCAGCTGACGGTGATCTTGCCGTCTTCGGTGCTTGCTTCGATCTCCTCTGCATTGAAGCCCTGGAGAACACCCTTGAGGCGCTCTCTCGAGCAGCTGCAGCGATCATGCACGGCCTGCGGCTCGTAGGCACGCACACCGCGTTCGTGGAACAGGCGGAAGAGCAGCCGTTCAATGCCGACCTGGGGATCGGTGAGCTCGTCGGCGTCGATGGTCTCGACCAGCATGCGCGCCTCATCCCAGGCGTCATCGCCGTGCAGATCCGTATCGCGATCGTCGCCGTCACCGCCGTGCAGGTCGGGCTGGCGCATCCGCTCGGGCGCTTCCGGCAGGAACTGCGCGATCAGACCGCCGGCCCGCCATGTCCGGCGCGGCTTGCCGTTTTCGTCACGATCGAAGAGTTCGGCTGCACCGAGGCGCACCCGCGTCGGGATCTGCTCCGACTGGCGGAAATAGACGCCGGCGATATCCTCGAGCGAGGTTCCGTCGAGCGGCACGATGCCCTGGTACGGCTGCATGTAGGAGCCCTGGTCGATGGTGAAGGCCAGCACGCCATCGCCGAGCAGCTGCTCCGGTGAAGCCCGGCCCTCGGCCACGGCATCGGCAACCGCCTGCTCGTCGAAACGGGCATAGGCGCGCACGCTTTCGGGCGAGCTGAAATCGGCGACCAGCAGATCCACCGGGCCGTTGCCCTTGGTCTGGACCGTGAACTTGCCTTCGAACTTCAGCGACGTGCCGATCAGCACCGTCAGCACGATCGCTTCGGCGAGAAGACGGGCCACTGGCGCCGGATAGGCGTGGCGATCGAGGATGGTGTTGATCAGCGGACCGAGCTGCACGGCGCGACCGCGCACGTCGAGACCCTCCACCTGGAAGGGGACCACACGATCGTCACCGGCGAAACCGAATTCGCCGAGTTCTGCTTGTTTCATCGCCATGAATGTACTCCCGGCACACGGGGCGCCATACGCTAGGCCTGAGAGGCCCGATCAGAAAGGGCACAGATGGGATCACCTGCGCGAAACGTCAAGTCACCCGACAGGCGCCCGAAATCCGACCTCAGATGGCGCCGAGGCACCAGGCGAGGATCGACTTCTGCGCGTGCAGACGGTTCTCGGCTTCGTCGAAGACCACAGACTGTACGCCGTCGATTACCTCGTCTGTCACTTCCTCGCCGCGATGGGCCGGC
The DNA here is from genome assembly GCF_056323085.1 of Allorhizobium sp. nf9_anc. Taxonomy (NCBI): domain Bacteria; kingdom Pseudomonadati; phylum Pseudomonadota; class Alphaproteobacteria; order Hyphomicrobiales; family Rhizobiaceae; genus Allorhizobium; species Allorhizobium sp. nf9_anc. The sequence goes on from NZ_CM150481.1 coordinate 3,357,347, forward strand.
AGGCAGTGCAGGAAGAGCGCCTCGTCATTGGCCTTCTTCATCAGCTCCGCATTGACCTGGAAAGGCTGGAAGACATTATGGCCGCGGGCCTTGTGCTCCTGGTTCATCGACACCCAGGTATCGGTGATGACGGCATCGGCACCGGTCACTGCACGGTCGGCATCATGGCAGAGCATGATCTCGCCGCCATTATTGCGGGCCCAGTTGAGGATCTTGTCATCCGGCTCGGAGCCGAGCGGCACGGCCATGTTCATCTTGTAGCCAAAGCGGGCCGACCCTTCGACCAGCGAATGCAACACGTTGTTGCCGTCGCCCGTCCAGGCAAGCGTCTTGCCCGTGACCGGGCCACGATGCTCTTCGATGGTCATGATGTCTGCCATGATCTGGCAGGGATGGGTGAGATCCGTCAGCGCGTTGATCACGGGGACCGTCGCATGCTCGGCCATTTCCAGGAGGCGGGCATGATCGGTGGTGCGGATCATGATCGCATCGACATAGCGGGACAGAACCTTGGCGGTGTCACCAATCGTTTCGGCACGACCAAGCTGCATTTCGGTGCCGGAGAGGAACAGCGTCTCGCCGCCCAGCTGGCGCATGCCGACGTCGAAGGAAACGCGCGTACGGGTCGAAGGCTTCTCGAAAATCATCGCGAGCATCTTGCCGGCAAGCGGCTTGTCGGCGGTGCCGGCCTTGGTCGCCTGCTTGCGGGACTTTGCGTCTTCGAGAATACCGCGGAGGTCCCCAGCCGTGACAGCGGAGAGATCGAGAAAATGCTTGGGAGATGCCATGAAAGAGGGTCCTGTCTTAGGCAGACGCTGCGACTGCGGCCTTGGCGCGGATATGTTCGGCGGCCTGTTCGATACGGGCGATGCCGTCACGGGCCTCTTCTGCCGTGACCGTCAGCGGCGGCAGAAGACGGATGACGTTGTCGCCTGCGGGAACGCCGAGCAGGTGCTCGTCACGCATCGCCATCAAGAGTTCGGTGTTCGGAACCTTGGCCTTGAGGCCGAGCATCAGGCCTTCGCCACGCACGTCCTCGATCACGTCCGGGAACCGGTCCTTCAGCGAAGCCAGACCCTGGCGGAAGACGAGTGCGGTGTCGCGCACGTTCTCAAGGAAGCCGTCTTCCAGCACGACATCAAGAACAGCATTACCGACGGCCATGCCAAGCGGGTTGCCGCCATAGGTCGAGCCATGCGTACCGGCCTTCATGCCATAGGCCGCCTCTTCCGTGGCAAGGCAGGCGCCGAGCGGGAAGCCGCCACCGATGCCCTTGGCGACAGCCATGAGATCCGGCGTGATGCCTGCCCATTCATGAGCAAAGAGCTTGCCGGTCCGGCCGACGCCGCACTGGACTTCATCCAGGATCAGGAGCAGGCCATGCTCGTCGCAGAGGTCGCGCAAGGCGCGCAGCATTTCCACCGGGATCGGACGGATGCCGCCCTCACCCTGAACGGGCTCAACGAGGATTGCAGCCGTCGCATCGCTGATGGCTGCCTTGACTGCTTCCAGATCGCCGAAGGGCACCTGGTCGAAACCGGGGGCCTTCGGGCCGAAGCCTTCGAGATACTTTTCCTGACCACCGGCGGCGATCGTCGCGATGGTGCGGCCGTGGAAGGCGCCTTCCATCGTGATGATGTGGAACTTCTCAGGATGCCCCTTGGCAAAGTGATAGCGGCGCGCCGTCTTGATCGCGCATTCCAGCGCTTCCGCACCCGAATTGGTGAAGAAGACGCGATCGGCAAAGGTGACGTCCGTCAGGCGCTTGGCCAGAACTTCCTGGCCCGGCACTTCATAGAGGTTCGACAGATGCCAGACCTTGTCGGCCTGATCCTTCAGCGCGCCGACGACATGCGGATGGCCGTGACCGACAGAAGTTACTGCCACACCGGCTGCAAAATCGAGATATCGCTCGCCACTCTCCGTTACAAGCCAGACGCCCTCGCCTCGCTCGAAACGCAGCGGCGCCCGATTGTAGGTCTGGTAGAGCGGCGTAGCTTCGGCCATGGCTGTCACAATCCTTCTCGACGATCCGTCCGGGGACGGCGGGACGCCTCAGAGGTCCCGGAAAAATTAAAAATGCCGCCTCGCGGCGGCGGGGGCACTATCCGCATTCGCCCCTGCGATGTCAACGTTTTCTGCAGGAATCGCAGGAGTAGGCACGGATTCGGCCGACACGCGCAGCACGAGCGTCGGGGAAGATTCCACCTGTTGCATACTTGACTCACTCGGGAAGCAAGTTGGGGAAAACCGCGAAATCGATTCCAGATGATTCCTGCGACTCTTGTCACGGAGTCAGCCGACCTCTAGGTTAAATTTCATTAATAGATTGCATGCGGCGGAAGTGCTCACCGACAGTATCGAGGCGGCTTTGTTTCGGATTCGTTCGAAGCAACGGTGACGGATTCTGCCATCACAGACGCGAGCGGCGGAGAGAATTGGCATGACGACTATGCAATGGACTGATGATCGGGTCGAGAGACTGAAGCGGCTGTGGGCTGAAGGCCTCAGCGCGAGCCAGATTGCAGCACAACTCGGTGGCGTAAGCCGCAATGCCGTTATCGGCAAGGTGCACCGCCTTAACCTTCCCGGCCGCGCAAAGGCTGGCGGCAGCTCGTCTGCGGCCCGTCCGGCAAAGCGCCCGGCACAGACCCAGCGTCCGGCCACTTTCCAGAACCGTCCGGCGGCTAACACGACCACTCGCACGGTAACCCGCGCTGCCGGCGCAACCATGCTGAAGGAAGAGGTCGAAGTCGAAGCCTACGAGGAAGTCGAAGTTCGTCGTTCCCTCAACGTGGTTGTCCCGATCTCGCGTCGTCTGGCGCTGACGGAACTGACCGAGCGCACGTGCAAGTGGCCGATCGGCGATCCGATGAAGGACGACTTCCACTTCTGCGGCTGCGAAATCGCCGATAGCGCGCCTTATTGCACCTATCACGCGAAGCTCGCCTATCAGCCGGTCAGCGAACGCCGCAAGGCCGCCCGCTGATCCATCGGCAAGATCAAGACATGCAACGGGTCCTTCGGGGCCCGTTTTCTTTTTGGGCTCTTGCCTGAAACGAAAAGGGCCGCAGCGGATGATCCGTGCAGCCCCTCAATCGAAATAATTGGCTTACTCAGGCTTCCATGGAATAACCCGCGCCGCGCACGGTGCGGATGACATCCTGCATGTTGGAGAAGTTCAGCGCCTTGCGCAGGCGCCCGACATGCACGTCAACGGTGCGTTCGTCTACATAGATGTCGTGACCCCAGACACCGTCCAGCAGTTGGGAGCGCGAGAAGACGCGGCCCGGCGATGCCATCAGGAATTCCAGCAGCCGGAACTCGGTCGGCCCAAGGCGAACCTCGCGGCTCTTGCGATGCACGCGGTGCGTCTCGCGGTCGAGCTCGATATCGCCGCAGCGCAGGACGCTGGAGAGAACCTCGGGTTTGGCGCGGCGGAGCATGGCCTTGACGCGGGCCATCAGCTCCGGCGTCGAGAAGGGCTTGACGACATAGTCGTCGGCACCCGTTGCCAGGCCACGTACCCGCTCACTTTCCTCGCCACGAGCCGTCAGCATGATGATCGGCAGGCGCTCGGTCTCGGGGCGGACCCGAAGCCTGCGGCAGAGTTCGATGCCGGACACGCCGGGCAGCATCCAGTCGAGGATCAGAAGGTCCGGAACCCGCTCCTGCAAGCGGATTTCAGCCTCGTCACCCCTGAGGATCGTCTCGACTTCATAGCCCTCGGCTTCAAGATTGTAGCGAAGGAGGACCGAGAGGGCCTCCTCGTCTTCCACCACGGCGATTTTCGGCTGCATCAGGCATTAACCCCGCTGGACAACGTCACTCGGTGAGCGCGCCGACGGAAGAGGTCAGGTCTTCCTTCGGACGTTCACCTTCCGGCTGCGCACCGGTCGTCATATAGTAGATCGTCTCGGCGATGTTGGTCGCGTGGTCGCCGATGCGCTCGATGTTCTTGGCGCAGAAGAGAAGATGGGTGCAGCTGGTGATGTTGCGCGGATCTTCCATCATGTAGGTCAGCAGCTCGCGGAATAGCGAGGTGTAGATGGCATCGATCTCCTCGTCGCGGTCACGGATCGACTTGGCCTTTTCGGCCGAGCGCGTCGTGTAGACGTCGAGGACTTCCTTGAGCTGGGCCAGCGCCAGATCCGAGAGATGCTCGAGACCGCGGGCGAGCTTGCGCGGCACACCGGTCGCCTGGACGGCGACGACGCGCTTGGAGTTGCTCTTGCCGAGATCGCCGACGCGCTCGAGGTCGGCGGCGATGCGAAGAGCGCCGATGATCTCGCGCAGGTCGGAGGCAACCGGCTGACGCTTGGCGATGGTGATCACCGCCTTGTCGCCAATCTCGCGCTCCATGGCGTCCATCAGGACGTCATCGGAGATCACCTTCTGGGCAAGCGCCGCATCGGAATTCACCAGAGAACGTACGCTTTCGGCGACCATCTGTTCTGCCAGACCGCCCATTTCGGAGATGCGGCGCATCAGGAACTTCAGTTCCTCGTCGAAGGCCGAGTAGATGTGAGAGGAGCCCATTTGAAACGTCCTTGAAATTGAGTTCAACCGTGGATGACGTCGAGGCTCAGCCGAAGCGGCCCATGATGTAATCCTGGGTGCGCTGGTCATCCGGATTGGTGAACATCTTGTCGGTGTCGTTCTCTTCGACCAGTTCGCCGAGGTGGAACATCGCCGTGCGCTGGGAAACGCGTGCGGCCTGCTGCATCGAGTGCGTCACGATGACGATCGTGAAGTTTTCGCGCAGTTCGTGGATCAGTTCCTCGACCTTGGCGGTCGCGATCGGGTCGAGCGCAGAGCAAGGTTCGTCCATGAGGATGACTTCGGGGCTGACGGCCACGGCGCGTGCGATGCACAGACGCTGCTGCTGACCACCGGAGAGGCCGGTACCAGCCGAGTCCAGACGATCCTTGACCTCGTTCCAGAGACCGGCCTTCTGCAGGGCGGTCGCAACGATCTCGTCCAGGTCGGACTTGTTGCGGGCGAGACCGTGGATGCGGGGACCGTAGGCAACGTTCTCGTAGATCGACTTCGGGAACGGGTTCGGCTTCTGGAACACCATGCCGACCTTGGCGCGCAGCTGCACCGGATCGACCTTGGCGTCGTAGATGTTTTCCGCGTCGATCATGATGTTGCCTTCGACGCGGCAGCTCGCGATCGTATCGTTCATGCGGTTGATGCAGCGCAGGAAGGTCGACTTGCCGCAGCCCGACGGGCCGATGAAGGCCGTGACGGAACGGGGGCGGATGTCGATGTTGACATCCTTCAGGGCGTGCTTGTCACCGTAGAAGACCTGCACATTGCGGGCGGTGATCTTGGTTTCAGTCATAGGTGGCGCTTTCGTCGTGGTCATCTTAGTCGCGAGATTGTTCATCATGATACAGCTCCTTACCAGCGACGCTCGAAACGGCGACGAAGAATGATTGCGATCAGGTTCATCAGGATCAGGAACACCAGGAGGACGATGATGGCACCGGAGGCGCGCTCCACGAAGGCCGGGTCGCCACGCTGTGTCCAGTTATAAACCTGGACCGGCAGAGCTGAAGCCGGCTGGAAGAAGCCGTCCGGCGGACCTGCCGGGTATTCGCGTACGAAGGCGACCATGCCGATCAGCAGCAGGGGCGCCGTTTCACCGAGCGCGCGGGCGAGACCGATGATCGCACCCGTCAGGATGCCCGGCATGGCGAGCGGCAGGACGTGGTGGAAGATCGACTGCATCTTGGAGGCGCCGACGCCGAGGGCCGCATCGCGGATCGACGGAGGCACGGCCTTGAGTGCCGAACGGGTGGCAATGATGATCGTGGGCAGTGTCATCAGCGTCAGGACGAGACCGCCGACGATCGGCGCCGACTGCGGCAGGCCGACGAAGTTGATCAGCACGGCGAGGCCAAGGATACCGAAGACGATCGAGGGAACGGCCGCGAGATTGGCGATATTGACCTCGATCAGGTCAGTGAACCAGTTCTGCGGTGCAAACTCCTCGAGATAGATCGAGGTGGCGACACCGAGCGGCAACGCCAGCACCAGGACGATCAGCATCATGTAAGCCGAGCCGATGACCGCAATGCCGAGGCCTGCCGCCTCCGGACGCGTGTCGGATGCGTCGGGCGCGGTGAAGAAGCCCCAGTTGAATTTCGTCACCAGAATGCCGGCTTCCTTCAGCTGGTCTGCGAGGACGAGCTGTTCCGGCGAGACATTGCGATCGAGAGCAGCGCTCTCCATCGTCACGCGACCCTTGTAGTAACCATCGATACGGCCACCAGCGAGAAAGTCGAATGGATAGGTCTGGCCGATGACAGAGGGATCGGCGAGGACGAAGCGGCGAAGATCGGCGGCCGCTTCCTTCGAAATGAGCTCTGCTGCAGCCTTGGGCGTGAGACCGTCGGCAACAAGTCCCTTGTCTTCAAGAGCCTTGGCGACAGCCTGCTCGATGAGCGGCGCATAGCCAAAGGTACTGACCTTGGCGATCTCCGCTGGATCGCGGTTGCCAGCCTTGTCGAGCCTCGCCGGGTCCATGTAGACGTCGAGCGTGATGAAGGTCTGCTGGAACGACGACAAGCCGTTCGACATGATGGAGAGCAGCAGTCCGATGAGGGCAACGATCCCGAAGGTGACGGCAGCCTTGCCCCACATGCGGAAGCGGACTTCCTCCTTATTGCGACGGCGCGTGCGATCATCGACCGTCAGAATGGACTTCTTTTCCGTAGGCATGGGGGCGCCGATGGCGGTGATATCGGTCATTCGTACTGCTCCCGGTACTTGCGGACAATGTAGAGGGCTACGACGTTGAGGCCGAGCGTGATGACGAAGAGGGTAAGGCCGAGGGCGAAGGCGACCAGAGTCTCGGGGCTGGCGAACTCGGTATCCCCGGTCAGCTGGCTGACGATCTTGACCGTCACCGTGGTCATGGCCTCGAAGGGATTGATATCGAGTTTGGCAGAGGCGCCGGCGCCGAGGACCACGATCATGGTCTCACCGATGGCACGGCTTGCGGCGAGCAGGATCGCACCGACGATACCCGGAAGGGCTGCTGGCAGCACGACCTGCTTGATGGTTTCCGACTGCGTGGAACCCAGCGCGTAGGAGCCATCGCGCAGAGCCTGCGGCACGGCGTTGATGATGTCGTCCGACAGGGACGAGACGAAGGGGATGATCATCACACCCATCACGAGACCTGCGGTCAGGACGGATGAAGACGAGGTGCCGAGGCCGAGCGGCTCTGCGAAGTAGTCACGCAGGAACGGACCGACGGTCACCAGCGCGAACAGACCGTAGACGATGGTCGGGATGCCCGCCAGGACCTCGATCGCCGGCTTGACGATACCGCGGGTGTTCGGACCAGCATATTCCGACAGATACACCGCGATCATGAGACCGATCGGAACAGCGACGATCAGCGAGATGATCGAAACGTAGAAGGTACCCCAGAGCAGCGGAAGAATGCCGAGTTCGGAGCCACCACGGAACTGCGGGTTCCAGACGGTCGAGAAGAAGAACTCGCTCGCCGGATACATGGTGAAAAAGACATAGGTCTCGAAGACCAGCGATCCGACAATGCCGACCGTGGTCAGAATGGCGACCAGCGAAGAGAGCATGAGCACCGTCTTGACGAAGCTTTCGCTCAGATTGCGTGCGCGCAGTTCTGGGTTGACGCGAACATAGGCCAGCGGCAAGGCCGCAACGGCAAGCGCCAGCACAGCAATCGTCATCAGCAGATGGCCAAAGTCCGACTGGCTGCGATAGGCCTTGGCGGCTTCGAAGACTTCCACTGGAACTTCGGCACCGAGAGCCACGCCAACATCGGCGAGCCGGGCACGGACATTGCCGGCATCGAGCGCCTCGACGTCGACATCGGCACCTGCTTCTGCGGCACGCGCTTCGACGGCAGTGAGACCGTCGGCAATGCGGCGGACATCTGCCATAACGAGGCTTTGGGCGCCACCTTCAGGCACGACGCTGTCAGGAATGGTCGCACTGATGCGGCTTTCGACGATGGCAGGCTGAATGAAAAGCCAGGCCATGAGCAGCAGCAACGCCGGGACGGCAGTGACCAGAGCCACCACCTGGCCATAGTAGCCGGGCAGAGAGTGAAGCTTCGTGCCGCGCGCGGCCGAAACCGAAAGAGCCTGCCGTCGGCCGAGAACGAAGCCGAGTGCCGCAAGCACTAGTATACAGAGGACGATGATGCTCGCGTTCATGTTACCCGCCATTTCCCCAACAGAAAGAAACCGGCGGCACAAAACGTGCCGCCGGTCGCTTGATCAGATTAGTTCAGGGGCGCCATCGGCGTGCGAGCCTTGACGGCTGCCTGCGTTGCAGCCAGTTCCGGGTCGGAAACCAGGCCGTAAGCAGCAAGCGGACCATCCGGGCCAGCCATTTCGTCAGAAACGAAGAACTCTACGTATTCCTGGAGGCCAGGGATGACGTCGAGGTGTGCGTTCTTGACGTAGAAGTACAGCGGACGCGAAACCGGGTACTCGCCCTTGGCGATGGTTTCAACCGAAGGAACAACGCCGCCCATGGTGGCTACGCGCAGCTTGTCGGTGTTGTTCTGGTAGAAAGACAGGCCGAATACGCCGATGCCGTTCTTGTTGGCGTCAACGCGAGCGAGCGTCTCGGTGTAGTCGCCGTCGATGTCAACAGACGTGCCGTCGGTGCGGAGCGCCATGCAACCTTCTTCAGCCTTGTCTTCGTCGCCACCGGCGGCGGTCTTCAGGGCTTCGAACGTGCCGTTTTCTTCGCAACCAGCAACGATCACCTTGGTGTCGAACACTTCGCGGGTGCCGTGCTTGGTGCCCGGAACGAAAGCGAGGATCGGCTGAGCCGGCAGGTCGGCGCGGATTTCATTCCAGGCCTTGTAGGGGTTGTCGACCAGCTGGCCGTCCTTGAGGACCTTGGCAGCGAGAGCATTGTGCCAATCCGACGGGGTGAATGCAAATTCCGGACCAGCGATATCCGAGGCAAAGACGATGCCATCGTAACCGATGCGAACTTCCTGGATGTCGGCTACGCCGTTGGTCTTGCAGAGCTCGATGTCGGACTTGCTGATGCGCGACGAAGAGTTGGCGATGTCGATGGTGTTCTCGCCCACGCCTTCGCAGAGCTTCTTACGGCCGGCGCCAGAACCGCCCGATTCAACGACCGGAGTTCCGAAGTCGGTGTTTTCGCCGAAGGCTTCGGCAACGATAGAGGCATAAGGCAGAACCGTGGAGGAACCAGCAATCTGGATCTGGTCGCGGGCAATGGCAGCGCCGGCGAAGGCCACAGAGGCCGCCAAGGCAGCTACGGAAAGTTTCAGAGCGTTCATGATCATCTCCCAGAATGGGCTTGTGTGTCTTTGCGGCCGTCGCGGCATCTGCCAAGCGTCGGCAGGTGCGTTCTAGCGGCTCTAGGCTCACGCTTTTATGTCAGTTCAGTGAAACATTTGTGACAATTAAAACCATTGAGAAACAATGGGATGCAAAACCAGTCCGTTTGAAGATTGCGGTTTTATGTCAGAAACGGACGGTAAACTCGCTCCCGGCACCGAGCTCGGACTTCACGATCAGGCGGGCGCGGTGGCGGGTGAGGATGTGCTTGACGATTGCAAGGCCGAGACCGGTCCCTTTTTTCGACCGGCTGTCCTCGACATTGACCCGGTAGAAGCGCTCGGTGAGGCGCGGCACATGCTCCGTCGGGATGCCCGGCCCGTGGTCGCGCACGCTGACCTCCGTCGCACCGCCCGGCTCCTGCCTGAGCGACACCTCAACCACCTTGCCGTCCTGGCCATACTTGCAGGCGTTCTCGATCAGGTTTTCGAAGACCTGCACCAGTTCGTCGCGTTCGCCCATCACCTCGACCTTCGCCTCCGGCAAATCGAGCGTGATCTCCACACCCAGATCAGCGGCAAGCGGTGCGAGACTGTCGCGCACATGCCCGAGGATTGGCGCCAGCTCCACCTTCTGGTCGGGCGGCAGATGCGCCTTGAGCTCGAGCCGCGACAGCGACAGGAGATCGTCCACGAGACGGCTCATGCGGTTCGCCTGATCGAGCATGATGGCGAGGAAGCGATCCTTGGCCTTCGCATCGTCGCGGGCCGGGCCCTGCATGGTCTCGATGAAACCGCGCAGCGAAGCGAGCGGCGTGCGCAGTTCGTGGCTGGCATTGGCGACGAAGTCGCTGCGCATTCGGTCCAGGCGGCGCAGTTCGGAGATATCACGGAAGGACAGGAGGAAATAGGGCGTCGCATTCGTCTCGTCCGACAGGACGCGGGCGACGCGGACGATATAGACCCTTTCCGAGGGCAGACGTTCGGAGTGCTCGATCTGGTTGGGTGCACCCGTTTCGATCGTCTCGCGGATCATGTCGAGGATGCCGGGCGAACGCCAGCGGGTCGAGACATGCAGCCCGATCGGCGGCTCGCCGAAAACCTTATCCGCCTCGTTATTTCCGGCGATCAACTCAGCCTCTGCGTTGAGCACGAAGATCGGCATGTCGAGAGCATCAAGCGAGGCCAGGATCAGCGGCAGCGGCTCCTGGGGCAGCTCGGACGCGACCTGGACGGCCGCGATGATGGCCTGATCCGCCTCGGCCGGAAGCTGCCGGAAGACCACCAGGAGAAACAAAAGCACGAAAAGCGTGACGGCATAGCCGGTGGCAGCACCGGTTGCCCAGGCACCGAGCGCCAGCACGGCCGCAGAGAGAATGTAGACCCAAGCCGACAGAACCCGCCGAAGATCGCCGCGCCAACCCTCGCCTGTTTCGCCTGCGCCTGCGTGGTCTGCCCCGGTATCGTTTGTCATTGCGCGCCGCGCGCTCCGCTTCGTCATCATCGATGCCTGATAACCGTGATTCATGACAGAAGTTACACCACAGGGCCATTGTGCCCCCTTGCTTATCCCCGGCGGTTATCCCCGCCGCATGCATCGGCCCGAGCGGGAACCGGGAGGCTTGAACTTCATTTCGGCTTAGGCTCAAGTAGCGAAACAAGATCAGACACTGGACAGGGGGAAGATGATGGACGCGAAGACGGAAAGCCGGGCAGTCACCTTGACGGTCGGCGGCAAACAACGGGTTTACGACATCGACCTGCCGGACCTGCCGGACTGGATCGAAGACGAGGCCCTGAGATCCGGTGGCTTTCCCTATGACAAGAAGCTTTCCCAAAAGGACTATGATGCCGAGCTGACGGCGCTGCAGATCGAACTGGTGAAGGTGCAGTTCTGGATGCAGAAGACCGGCGAGCGGGTCATGGCGCTGTTCGAAGGGCGCGATGCGGCCGGCAAGGGCGGCGCGATCCATGCGACACTCTCCTATATGAACCCGCGCTCTGCCCGCGTCGTCGCGCTGACCAAGCCAACTGAAACGGAACGCGGCCAGTGGTATTTCCAGCGCTACATCTCGCATTTTCCGACGGCTGGGGAATTCGTCCTGTTCGACCGCTCCTGGTACAACCGGGCCGGTGTCGAGCCAGTCATGAACTTCTGCACCCCGGAGCAATATGAGGGCTTTCTCGAACAGGTGCCGCGCTTCGAGAAGCTGATCGACCGGGAGGGCATCCGCTTCTTCAAGTTCTGGCTGGACACCGGGCAGGAAATGCAGCTCAAGCGCTTCCACGACCGCCGGCACGATCCGCTGAAATGCTGGAAGCTGTCGCCGATGGATATCGCGGCGCTCCACAAATGGGACGACTACACGCAGAAGCGCGACCGCATGCTCCGAGAGACGCATACGGATCGTGCGCCCTGGACGGTGATCCATGCCAATGACAAGCGGCGGGCACGGGTCAATCTGATCCGCCACATGCTTCTGTCATTGGACTATGAGGGCAAGGATCTGGAAAAGATCGGCAAGCTCGACAAGAAGATCATCGGCAGCGGGCCGGACTTCCTGAAGTGAGCGAGCGGGCGCGGGAGAACACCCTGCGCCCGCTAAACTTCACTGTCCCGGCAGAATGCGGATGGCGTAAAGGTTTACGCCTCGTCCGCCGCCTGCGAGATCCGCATTGATCAAAAGCCGGCCTGGTGTCGACGGTGCCATGCCATTGTCGAAAGAGACACGGAAGAGTGCATCGAGCTTTTGCGGGTTCACCGTGAAGCGATGACGCGGGCAATCGCCCATGCGCGGGAAATCGCATTCGACCGAGATCTGGACGGGCTTGTCATCGGTGGACTGCACCGTGAGTGCGATGGTCGAGGTGCGGCCTGCCATTTCACGCAGGATCTCCGTCGGCACGGTCACTTCCACCGCACCCGCGGCATCACCGCTGCGCGACACGATCTGCGCGGCACTTCCGTCGCTTGCCGTCACGATATCGACCAGCGCATTGGCTCGTGGGCGAAGGGCGGAGACCTGCTGGGGCTCGAAAACTTCAACCCAATCATCAGAGAACCCACCACGGGCATCGATGGCCTGCGGCCCGGTCGGCGCAGCCGGAGCGGTCGCTTCCGGTGTTCCAGAGAAATCCTCCGATTCCACGCGTGGCGGCGGATTGGGAACAGACGTGTCGCGCTCCGCCTCGGACAGGAGCAGACCGGAGGAATAGACCCACCAGGCACCGATGCCGAGCGTTGCCACGAAGATCGACATGATCAGAAGGCGCGCCACAATACCTCGGCGACGACGGGGCGCCTTCAAGGGGCGCTCGGAGCGCATGTCCGGCATAGGGCCTTCATCATCGACATGGGTGTCGCGGTCGACGCGCGGAGATGCCTGGAAGTCCTCGTCGAAACCAGGTTCCCGCGCCGGTTCAGGCGCGCGGCTCGCGGGTTCGACAGACGCAAATCCCGGCTCAACGCGACCGGTGCGGCGCTCTGCCTGCGAGGACACGTCCGGCTCGGCTGCGACCGGAGCAGGTGCCACAGCCCGGGGTGATGCCACGGGCGCTAACGGCTCTGCCGGCGGATCCGGCCTCACCTCGAGGCGGGCACGCTCTTCCAGCTCGATTTCATGAATGAGCGCCTCCAGCCGACGGCGCTGGTAGTTGATTGCTTCCGGATCATCGATATTCTGCTTGCGCAGCCCGGTCTCGAGAGCCTGGCGCGCCGACTGATAGACGCGTGCGCGTGCTTCCGCATTTGTACGCTCGGAGCGCTCCAGGGCGTTTCTGATGGCCGTTTCCAATCCGCTCATTGGCCGCCATACTCCTTTTGGGGTCGCCCCAGCCACATCGTCATCATAGTTCAGATTCGGTAAACGCTCGATTTTTCCAGCACAAGCCCGGAAGATCGCTATGGAGCGCAATAAACACAGGAATGAGGCCGGACGCTTTGGCCATACAGAGGAACTGCGTCGGATCCCTCAGCCCGGCACATAGGCCAAGCACCCGCTTTCCTCGCGGCGAAGGATCTGATATTTGACGTTTGCGTAAACGTAAACTTCATGGGAGGTGAAGTCATGGCCCTGCCGTCGATCCTGAAAGACAATCTGAGGCTCCCCGTCGTCGCCTCGCCGCTCTTCATCATATCGCATCCGAAGCTGACGCTTGCCCAGTGCAAGGCCGGCATCGTCGGCTCCTTCCCGGCGCTCAATGCGCGTCCGGAAGCGCAGTTGGACGAGTGGCTCGCCGAGATCACCGAAGAGCTCTCATCCCACAACGCCAAGAACCCGGACCGGCCGGCCGCCCCCTTTGCCGTCAACCAGATCGTGCACATGTCGAACAAGCGGCTCGAACACGACCTGATGATGTGCGTCAAATACAAGGTGCCGATCGTGATTTCCTCGCTCGGCGCCGTGCCGGAGGTAAATGCCGCGGTACATTCCTATGGCGGCATCGTGCTGCATGACGTGATCAACAACCGCCACGCCAATTCGGCGATCCGCAAGGGCGCAGACGGTCTGATCGCGGTTGCCACCGGCGCCGGCGGCCATGCCGGCACGCTGTCTCCCTTCGCGCTGGTCCAGGAAATCCGCGAATGGTTCGACGGTCCGCTGCTGCTTGCCGGCGCGATCGCCAATGGCGGTGCGGTGCTTGCGGCCCAGGCGATGGGTGCTGACATGGCCTATATCGGCTCGCCCTTCATCGCGACGGAAGAGGCGCGTGCCTCTGACGAATACAAGCAGGCGATCGTCGATGCTCATGCCAATGACATTGTCTATTCCAACTACTTCACCGGCATCCATGGCAACTATCTGAAGCCGTCGATCATTGCTGCCGGCATGGATCCCGACAATCTGCCCGTGGCCGATCCCTCTAAGATGGACTTCGACAAGGCAACCACAGGCGCCAAGGCCTGGAAAGATATCTGGGGCTGCGGCCAGGGCATCGGCGCCGTCAAGGCGGTCGAGCCGGTGGCAGCCGTCGTCGACCGGCTGGAGCGCGAATATTTAGACGCAAAAAAGGCGATTTGCGGCTGAAGCCACCCCTGCTAGCGTCCCCGCAGAATCGTTTTGCGGGGACTTCGTCATGCATCTCAAACTTACTCTTTCGCTCGCTGTCATCATGGGCAGCGGAGCGCTCGCCTTTGCCGGCGACGGTGCCTTCAAGGAATTCAAGTCCTGGCAAGTCTCCTGCAGCCAGACACAAACCTGCAGCATGCGGCAATACCTGTCGGACAATCCCCTCTCCAACTTCGAACTGCAACGACGCGGCGGGCCGGAAAGCCCCGTCTCCCTCGTGTTTGCACCGAGCGAGAGCGCCATTCTGGAGACCGGCAGCCTCGAGGTCAGCATTTCGATCGATGGCGGTGCGCCGCTTCCGATCAGCGCCAAGGACGTGGCCGTCGACACCGGCAGCGGGACAGTCTCCCTGAGCGGTGACTTTATCGGCAACGGCCTGATCGATGACTTGAAGAACGGGACCACTGTTACGGTCGAGATCAAGGCCGGAACGTCCAGCCTCTCCGCCGACGTACCACTTGCGGGTGCCGCTGCCAGCCTCCTGTTCATCGACGAATATCAGAAGCGTATCGGCCATACCGATGCACTCAGCGCCAAAGGCGACAAGGCGCCCAATCCGCCGCTGCCGATCCAGGAGCTTCGCAGCATCGCGGAACTGCCGGAGGCGGTTCGAGCGCATTTCCAGGAAGGCGGAGCCTGCGCTGATACGGATCCGCTGATGTTCGACGGCAATTCGATGTCTCATAAGCTGGATGAGAACACGACCATCTATGTGACACCCTGCGGAATGAGCGGAGCGTACAACGTCCCCTTCCAGGCCTTCGTCGATTCCTTCGGCATGGTCACGACACTTGCCTTCCCGGTGATGCTGGACGGCGCGCCGAGTGCCACGGCCCAGGCTTACAACCTTGGCTATGATTACGAAGACAAAAGCTTCGCGTCATTCTTCAAGGGACGCGGGATCGGAGATTGCGGCACATTCAGCGAATGGAAGCTTTCCGAGGGCGCCATGGCACCACAGCTGGTGCTCGTCGAGGAAGCCTTCCGCGACTGCCCATCCGAAATCAGCGAAAACGAAACCATCGACCCCGCCGAATGGCCGAAGACCTGGCCGCTGAAATAGGATCTGATATCGCGCAGTGGGCGGGGAAATTTTCCACGCCCACTGAAATGCGTCTTGAAATCAGCAGGCAATCCCTGTATCAGCCCCTCACCAAACGCGGCAGGGATATTCCTTGTCCAGCGTAGGCCGCTTTAGCTCAGGTGGTAGAGCACATCATTCGTAATGATGGGGTCGCAGGTTCGAGTCCTGCAAGCGGCACCATTTTTCCAACCAAGTTTCGCGAAGCTCCCCTTCCCCCTCAGGGCTTTCTGTGCCAAGAGCGCCGTCGGGCGCGAGTGCCGTAAACTTTAGTACGGGCTCGGGCGGGTTGATTGACGTCTCTCCTGCTGCAGCGCGATTACGCTGCCGTCCACTTTCCCATTCTCTTCATCCCGCGCATGAAAAAGGGCCCCGCATTGCGAGGCCCTTCGATCATCTATGGATCACCGGAACGGTCAGATCCAGTAGGGTGGGACGCCATAGTAGTCGTAGACCGAGCGACCGTTGTTCCGGTACCAGTCTTCGCTGTCGTCCTTGTAGCGGGGCGCTGCTTCCACCTGTTCCTTTGTGAGATCGATGCGATAGCCGTCGAGGCTTTCGTCATAGGTCAGCTTTTCCCAGGGGAGCGGGTAGTAGTCGTCGCCGATGCCCCAGAAGCCGCCGAAGCTCAGGACTGCATAGGCGACGCGGCCGCCGCGCTTTTCAAGAATAATGCGCTGGATGGAGCCGATGCGCTCGCCGTCGCGGCCATAGACCGCCGTACCTTCGACTTTGTCGCTGGCAATCAGGCTTGCCGTGTCCTTGACATAGGGATCCTGGCCGCTGGTCGCTGTTCGATTTTCCTGCAACATGGGGATATCCTCCTTCTGGTTGTGGATGAAAGGGTAACGGCGAAACGCGAAGCATGGTTCCTTTCGAGACGGGGCAAAGCCCGGACAGGATTGTTGACGTTTACGTCAAGGTTAGATAGCGTTTGTGCGAGTTGCACTGTCGGCGCGGAAACGCGTAAGCTTTCGGGGACCTGAGGAGGAATCGGCCCCGAGACGGGCATGCAGACAACGAAGGTTTCGGGAGGAACATGATGACGGAAACTTTGAGCCGCCTGAGCGGCCGCGCCGCCGACAAGATCTGGGTCCAGTCTTACCCGGCTGCGGTGCCGGCCGAGATCGCGCCACATGCCCACCAGTCTCTGGGCGCCCTCTTCGAAGCGAGCTGCGCAAAATTCGCCGACCGGCTGGCTTTTTCCAGCATGGGCCGGTCCATGACCTTCCGCGAGCTTGAGCAGCAATCCCGCAAGGTCGGCGCCTGGCTGCAGTCGAAGGGGCTTGTCAAAGGTGACCGCGTTGCGGTCATGACGCCGAACATCCTGCAGAACCCGGTTGCCGTCTATGGCATCCTGCGCGCGGGCATGATCGTGGTGAACGTCAATCCGCTCTACACACCCCGCGAACTCGAGCATCAGCTCAAGGATTCGGGCGCGAAGGCGATCGTCGTTCTGGAAAACTTCGCCCACACGGTCGAGCAGGTGGTTGCGCGCACCGACGTCAAACATGTCGTGGTCTGCGCCATGGGCGACATGCTGGGGCTGAAGGGCCATATCGTCAATCTGGTCGTGCGCAAGGTAAAGAAGTTGGTGCCGGCCTGGTCGATCCCTGGCCATACGAACTTCAAGGCCATGCTCTCCGAGGGCGAAAAGCTGCAGCTGAAGCCTGTCGACGTGATCTCGAGCGACGTTGCCTTCCTGCAGTATACGGGTGGAACGACCGGCGTTTCCAAGGGCGCGACACTTACCCATGCCAATCTGCTCGCCAACAAGCAGCAGATTGCGCTTTGGCTGGAAGCAGCCTTTGCCGGCCAGTCGCGTCCGGATGTCCTCAACTTCGTCTGCGCGCTGCCGCTCTACCACATCTTCGCACTGACGGTGAATTCGCTGATGGGCGTGGCGCTCGGTGGGCATAACCTCCTGATCGCCAATCCGCGCGATATCCCGGCCTTCATCAAGGAGCTGCAGAGCTTCAAGGCGCATGTCTTCCCGGGCCTCAACACGCTGTTCAACGCGATGATGAACAACCCGGAATTCAAGAAGATCGACTTCTCCTCGCTGATGCTGGTGCTCGGCGGCGGCATGGCGATCCAGCGGCCGGTGGCCGAACGCTGGCTGGAGATGACGGGTCGTCCGATCACCGAGGGTTACGGCCTGTCGGAGACGTCGCCGGTTGCCACCGTCAATCGTCTCGATGCGCGTGAATTCTCCGGCATGATCGGCCTGCCGCTGCCTTCCACCGACATCGAGATTCGCGACGAGGACGGCAATACACTGCCGATCGGTGACGTGGGCGAGATCTGCATCCGCGGACCGCAGGTCATGGCCGGCTACTGGCAGCGCCCGGAAGAGACGGCGAAGGTCATGAGCGAGGATAGCTTCTTCCGCTCGGGCGACATGGGCCTGATGGACGAACGCGGCTATGTTAAGATCGTCGATCGCAAGAAGGACATGATCCTCGTCTCCGGCTTCAACGTCTATCCGAACGAGATCGAGGAAGTGGCCGTGATGCATGCGGGCGTGCTGGAATGCGCGGCCGTCGGCGTGCCGGACGAGCATTCGGGCGAAGCGGTGAAGCTCTTCGTCGTCAAGAAGGACGAGAACCTCACCATCGACGAGCTGAAGGCCCATTGCGCCGCCAACCTCACCAATTACAAGCGGCCGCGCTATATCGAGTTCCGCACCGAGCTGCCGAAAACCAATGTCGGCAAGATCCTGCGGCGCGAGTTGCGAGACGGAAAATAAATCGATTTAAATTTGGGGAGGCTTCGGCCTCCCCTTCGTCTTGATCCCGTCTCAACTCGCTAATAAGGTCCCCGGCATTCATCGTCGAACCAGGGACATTCCGATGCAATCCATCATCGACACGCTGACGAGCACGGTCGCGGCCACCCATGCCGAAGACCTGCGCGCATCCTTTGCCGCCGATCCGCAGCGCTTCAGCCGCTTTTCCGCCTCGCTCGACGACCTGCTGATGGATTATTCCAAATGCGCCGTGAATGACGAGGTTCTCGACCAGCTCGAGCAGCTCATCACGGTCGCAGGTGTTGCCGAGAAGCGTGACGAAATGTTCTCGGGCGCACCGATCAACTTCACCGAAGGCCGCGCCGTTCTCCACACAGCCTTGCGCAACCGCTCGAACCGCCCTGTCATGGTGGATGGCCGCGACGTCATGCCTGACGTGAACGGCGTGCTCGACGCCATGGGCGCCTTTGCCGACGGGATCCGCTCCGGCGAGATGAAGGGCGCCACGGGCAAGGCAATCACCGATGTCGTCAATATCGGTATCGGCGGTTCGGATCTTGGCCCCGTCATGGCAACGCTTGCGCTCGCCCCCTTCCATGACGGCCCGCGGCTGCATTTCGTCTCCAATATCGACGGCGCCCATATTGCCGACACGCTGAAGACGCTTGTCCCCGAGACCACCCTCTTCATCGTCGCATCGAAGACCTTCACCACCATCGAGACGATGACGAACGCCCAGACGGCGCGCGGCTTCATCGCAAATGCGCTCGGGGAAGCTGCCGTCGGCCACCATTTCTGCGCCGTCTCCACAGCACTCGACAAGGTCGCGGCCTTCGGCATTGATCCCACCCGCGTCTTCGGCTTCTGGGATTGGGTAGGCGGTCGCTATTCTATCTGGTCGGCGATCGGCCTGCCGCTGATGATCGCGATCGGGCCTGACAATTTCGGCGACTTCCTTGCCGGCGGCCACGCGATGGACGAGCATTTCCGCAATGCCCCCTTCCGCCAGAACCTGCCGATGCTGCTCGGTGCGCTCGGCGTCTATCACCGCAATGTCCTGAACTATGCGACGCGGGCGATCCTGCCCTATGACCAGCGCCTGTCGCGCTTCCCGGCTTATCTGCAGCAACTCGATATGGAATCGAACGGCAAGAGCGTGACGATCGACGGCAAGCCGGTCCAGGGTGCGTCCGGTCCCGTCGTCTGGGGCGAACCGGGCACCAATGGCCAGCACGCCTTTTACCAGCTCATCCACCAGGGCACGAGCGTCATCCCGGCCGAGTTCCTGATCGCCGCCAACGGCTTCGAGCCGGAGTTGCGCCACCAGCACGAATTGCTGGTCGCCAATTGCCTGGCACAGTCGGAAGCGCTGATGAAAGGCCGCACACTTGCCGAAGCCAAGAGCCAGCTGACCGCCAAGGGCGTTGCCGACGAAGAGGCCGATTTCCTCGCCCCGCACCGCGTCTTCTCCGGCAACCGCCCGTCGATCACCTTCGTCTACGAGCAGCTGACCCCCTTTACGCTGGGACGCTTGATCGCGCTCTACGAACACCGCGTCTTCGTCGAAGGCGTGATCTTCCGCATCAACTCCTTCGACCAGTGGGGCGTGGAGCTCGGCAAGGAGCTTGCGACGGGCCTATTGCCGGTGGTGCAGGGCAAGGTCGCGGCCACGGGGCACGACAGCTCGACGGTTGGGCTGGTCTCGGCGCTGGCGGAGCGGCGCCAGGGGTAAATTGGGAATTGAACTGGGCTGAGGACAACGCAATCCAGACTGCGGAGTAAGCGGCCCGTGCACGATGACCAACTGACCATCACCGAGGCTCAAGCCCGCTCCCTGATCGCGGCTCAGTTTCCGCGGTTTCGGGGCCAGGAAATCCGTGGGCTTGAGACCGCTGGCACGGTCAATGCGATCTTCCGGATTGGCGAGAGATATGCGGCCCGCTTTCCCGTCGGCTGACATGGCCTACCGACGATAGGTCGTCACAGAAAAGTCCCGCTCGGCGTCGGATATCTGTCTGAAAATCGGCTGCCCAGAATTCTGCTTGATGCCTCACCGGCTTGCCAGCATCTTGTCCAGCGCATCCTGTAACCTGTCGACGGACGCATCGTCGAAATGAGACTGGTAGAACTCGATGCCCTGCCGCGCCTTCTCGGTGAAATCGATGCGGGAGGTATCGGTCGCCAAATCCGCCTGCTCGCCGGTGACCGCAGAGATCTTCAGGGTCATGCCGAGAAAGGCTGAGCTTTCGTCAAACGTCATCTCGCCGTCGCGCAGTTGTCCATTCATCCAGTCGAACAGTTCCTGCCGGGTCATGCTGGTGAAATCGAGCGCGTCATCTTCGGCACCGCTATCGACGGGTTCACTCGTGTCAGCCGTGTGCCCGGACAGGATAGCCTCGAACTGCTGATCATCGACGCGAGACCCTGCAACGTTGCGCGACCCCGAAAACAGATAGCTGGACCCGTATCGACCTTCATGATTGCCTTCCCTTTTGCTTGGAGCAAATTGGCAATCGTGTCTTGCGTAAGGCTGTAACGACACTAAGGAGCAGCAGAGAACCTCGCGGTCGCAGCACAATGGCACGCGGCCTTCTTGGAACGGCTGATCGAACGCCCGCCGTAAAGCGGGTTCACCCCGGCGTCGTTTCCGGCGAAAACCGTTGCCACTCTATCTCCGGCTCGCGGCGCTTCGACCTGCCCGCAGCCTGCAGCAGCGAGATACCGCGTCGCAGTTCGATTTCCATCTTCAGGGCAAAGTTCCGCGCCTTGCTTGACGGGCGAAAGACGCGGGGCTCGGCGGACCTGACAAAGGCTGGCGTCTCCGGTGCGTCCGGCAGGAAGCGCATCTGCACCACCTGGGCCGGCTCGATCATCTGGCCCTGCAGCCACGGGCGCTGCCAGAGATAGGAATCGATCAGGCGGTAGTGCAGTGTTTCCGACAGCATGCGCGCTGCAGCCTCCGGGCCGATGACATAGCCTGCCAGACCGATGCGGTTGCGGTAGATGCGGCTCGCGCTCAATCCGCCGCTCGCATCGTGCCAGGTTCGGCGCTCGGCGATGATGTGCGGTTCCGGCGTGAATTCCAGGTGGTAGACGTGACGCCAGTCCCGGTGCTGTTGCTCTATAACCGCCAGTGCGGAGGCGATCGTATCGGCAAGAACAGCGTCATCCTCCAATACCAGGCCGAGAGCCTTGTCCTCGACAATCTGGCTCCATGCCTTCCGATGCGAGTGGAAGCAGGCGACATCCTGCGGCAGCGTCGCTCCCGGCCAGGTCTGCGCGGCCTCCAGGCATGACGCGTCGGTCAGATCCGTCGCTTCGACGGCGTCGACGAAGGAAAACGGCAGGCCGAGCCGCTGAATCTGTGCGGCCTGAAAGGTGCGCCGGCT
Source organism: Allorhizobium sp. nf9_anc (assembly GCF_056323085.1). Classification (NCBI taxonomy): domain Bacteria; kingdom Pseudomonadati; phylum Pseudomonadota; class Alphaproteobacteria; order Hyphomicrobiales; family Rhizobiaceae; genus Allorhizobium; species Allorhizobium sp. nf9_anc. The sequence continues at coordinate 3,378,960 of NZ_CM150481.1, forward strand.
TTCGGCGCCAATCCTGCTGATGATCCTGATCTTCAAGCGTGCTGGCCTTCGAGATTATAAACGTTCGGAGCGCGGACCCGGCTCTCAGAAGCCGATCTCGGCCGCCGTCGGCGGGTTGGCCCCTGCCCGCGACACGGTAACAGCGGCGGCCTTCGCCCCAACGGTCAGCGCCTCGCGCACAGCATCTTCCGAGAGAGTCGCAACCTTTTCCTTGGTCAGCAATCCCTGACGCTTCAGGGAGGCGAGGATGCCCGCGTCAAAGGTGTCACCGGCGCCGACGGTGTCGATAACCTCGACCTTGTTGGAGGGCACGGAAACCTTGAAGTTCGCGGTGTAGCCGGTCGCGCCTTCTGCACCCTTGGTCAGCACCACGAGCTTGGCGCCGCGCGTAAGCCAATAGGCGGCGCGTTCGTCCTGGGTACCAGGCAGATCGAACCAGTCGAGGTCCTCGTCGGAGAATTTCAGGATGTCGGACATGTCGGCCATCCGGGCGATGCGGGCCTGATGGGCTTCCTTGTCCTTGATGAAGCCGGGGCGGATGTTCGGGTCGAGCGAGATGACGCGGGTCTTGTGCTCGCGGGTCATCAGCGCCTCGTAGGTCGAGCCGCAGGGTTCCGGGATCAGGCTGATCGCGCCGAAATGCAGAGCCTCACAGCTGTCGTCCAGGGTGGGCAGGTCGGCTTCTGATATCATCCGGCCCGCGGTGTTTTCGTCATAGAAGGCGTAGGATGCCTGGCCGTTGGTGAGCTTGACCAGAGCGATCGTGCAGGGGCGCGAGAGCGTCGCACAATAGCTGAAATCAACGCCCGAGGATTTCAGCGTGTCACGCAGGATATCACCCAGCATGTCGTCGGAGAGGCCGGTGAAGAAGCCTGTGTCGATGCCCAGGCGGCCGAGCGCAATCGCCGTGTTGAAGATCGCGCCGCCGGCATAGGGCGAGAAGGCCCGCTCGCCGAGCGTGGTTTCGCGTGGCAACATGTCGATCAGCGCTTCGCCGCAACACAGGATCATCTCGACCTCCCAAGGATTCCGTTTCAATCGATTTAAACCAAGCCGCTCCGATTTTCCAGTGCGACTTTGGGCATTTACTCAGGCGAGCGACGAAATCCCACCATTGCGACCCGACCATGCGAGCGGTGCATCGAGGAAGGCCTCGACCTCCGACAATGTCTTCTCATCGAAGAGCTTCTGCTCGCGGGCGACGGCGAGAACGTTGCGCCAAGTGGCGATGTAGTGGAGCTTCACCTTGCCATCATCGAAGCGCTGCTGAGCTTCGGGGAAGATGCCGTAGAAGAACAGCGCAATGCCGTGATCGACGACGCCGCCGGCGGCTCTGATCGCGTCGATGAACTTGAACATGCTGCCGCCGGCCGTCGTCAGGTCCTCGATGACAAGAACACGCGATCCCTCCGGCATATGCCCTTCGATCTGGGCATTGCGGCCATGGCCCTTCGGCGCCTTGCGCACATAGATCATCGGCAGGCCGAGGCGATCGGCGAGAAGTGCGGCGAAGGGGATGCCCGCCGTCTCGCCGCCGGCGATGCAGTCGAACTGCTCGAAGCCGGCATTGCGCATCAGGGTGGCTGCGGCGAAATCCATGACGGCCGAGCGAACGCGCGGATAGGATAGAAGCTTGCGGCAGTCGATGTAGACAGGGCTCTTCATGCCTGACGACAGCTTGTAGGGCTCGGTCGCATTGAAATGCACCGCCTTGATCTCCCAGAGCATCTTCGCCACGAGTTCGGCCATTACGGCGGGGTCGGTGAAGGGGGTCTGGATCATGGCGCTCTCCTGTCTGATACGGTCAAAAGCGCAATAGCAGCAAGCAGCCCTGCCCGCCAGATGCAGGCCCCATGGAACAATCGTCCTCAGCAAATCTTTAGTGGTCACCAACCCACAAAGGATCCTGAAGACATGGACAACGCCCTCCTCATCCAGCCGCTCGTCGCCCTGATCGCGGGCATCCTCATCCTGATCATGCCCCGCCTCCTCAACTATGTCGTGGCGATCTACCTGATCGTTGTCGGTGTCCTCGGCCTCTGGCCGCAGCTCGCGACGATGGGAAGCTGATCCTAAGGACTGCCAGCCCTGATAGACCCGATCAAGAGCCTCGTGCGCCCGCACGAGGCTCTTGATGTATTAGACAACATCCCAATGGATCGGGGACATAGGGTCGAACACCGTGACCGGCCCCGCGCCGGTAAAGATCTTACCCGGAAACTCCACGGGCATGTCACGCTTCACCAGCGTGATCGTCTCTTCATTCGCAGGGAGGCCATACCAGGCCGGGCCATTCAGCGAGGTGAAGGCCTCCAGCTTGTCGAGTGCGTTTTCCTGCTCGAAGACATGGGCAAGGCAGCTCATCGTGTTGATCGACGTGTAGATGCCGGCGCAGCCGCAGCCGCATTCCTTGAGCGGGTCGACATGCGGTGCGGAATCCGTGCCGAGGAAGAAGCGCGCGTCGCCCGAGATCGCGGCCTTGCGCAGCGCCTGGCGGTGGTTCTCGCGCTTGGCGACGGGCAAGCAGTAATAATGCGGGCGAATGCCGCCAACGAGGATGTCGTTTCGGTTGATGATCAGGTGATGGGTGGTGATCGAGCCGGCAAGGTTGCGCTCGGCGCTGCGGATATACTGCACGCCATCCTCGGTCGTCACATGCTCCATGGTAATCTTGAGATCCGGCAGGCGCTTGCGCAGCGGATCGAGAACCGTGTCGATGAAGACCTTCTCGCGGTCGAAGATATCGACTTCGGGTGTCGTCACCTCGCCATGGACGCAGAGCGGCAGGCCGATCTTGGCCATGCGCTCGAGCACGGGCATCGCCTTTTCCATATCGCGCACGCCACCATGGGAATTGGTGGTCGCACCCGCGGGATAGAGCTTCACCGCCGTGATCAGGCCGGAGCGCTTGCCCTCTTCGACGTCGTCAGGGTTGGTGTGCTCGGTGAGATAGAGCGTCATCAGCGGCTCGAAGCGGTCGCCTGCAGGCACCGCCTTCAAGATGCGGTCGCGATAGGCGCGCGCGTCTTCCGTTGTCACCACCGGCGGCACGAGGTTCGGCATGATGATTGCGCGGGCGAAGTGGCGGCTGGTGTCGCCGATCACGCCTTCCAGCATCGCGCCGTCGCGCAGATGCAGATGCCAGTCGTCGGGGCGGCGGATGGTGAGGGATGACATGGGCGGGGCCTCCGGCTTGACGAGAACTCGCCGCCCTTAGCATGTCCGCCCAGCCGGATCAAAGGATCAGGCGACCCGTTCGTTCGCCGATACCATCGTCTTTTCTGCTTCCTCGGCCTGCTCGCGGCGATCCTGCTCCATGATCGCCTGGATGCGCGGCAGTGCGCGCTCGAAAGCGGCCACGCAATCCGGATCGAACTGGGTGCCGGCGCGGCCGAGGATATGCTCCACGGTGCGCTCGAAGCTCCAGGCCGGCTTATAGGGGCGCTCGGTCGTCAAGGCATCAAAGTTGTCGGCGATGCAGACGATGCGGCCGGAGATCGGGATCGCAGTGCCGACCAGACGATTGGGATAGCCCTGCCCGTCCCAGCGCTCATGGTGGCTGGCGGCAATCTCGGATGCGAGCTGCAGCAGCGAGGAATGGGAGCGGCCGAGGATATCGCTGCCGATCTCCGCATGCGATTGCATCTGGCGATACTCCGCTTCGGTCAGGCGGCCCTGCTTGAGAAGTACGGTGTCAGGCATGGCGACCTTGCCGATGTCATGCATGGGGGCGGCCAGACGAATGTCGTGGCAAAGCTGCGCGGAGAGGCCGAGCTCGATGGCAATCGCTTCGGAATAGGAGGCGACGCGTAGCGTGTGGCGGGCGGTTTCCGGGTCCTTGTAGCCGGCGGCCAATGTCAGGCGATGAATGATCTCCTGCTCGCGTTCGCGCAGTTCGCCAACGGCCCGCTCCACCTCGCGGCGCAGCCATTCCGCCTGGTCGGCGAGCTGGCGACGGGCGCGGGCAAGGCTCACGATATTCTGCACGCGCGCCTGGAACTCCACGGGGTTCACCGGCTTGGTCAGGAAGTCGATCGCACCGGCATTGAGGGCTGCCATGCGGGTCGTCATGTCCTTGTCGGCCGTGACGAAGATGACGGGCACTTCGGCATATTTCTCGAAGCGGACAATCTCGGTGTAGAGCTCGACGCCGTTATAGACCGGCATCTGGTAATCGATGATCGCAATGTCGAAGTCGAGCTCCGGCAGGGCCGACAGCACGGCGTCGGGGCTGGCGAAGGGCAATGCCTCGCAATTGTCCAGCTTGCCGACGAGCTTCGTCAGGAGCTTCAGATTGGTGCTGTTGTCGTCCACCAACAAAATACGCATGAACGCCTCCTTGCTTCTCAGGCAACCAGTTTGAATTTGAGTGCGAGGATTTCCTCGCCGAACATTTCGATATCTGCAGGCGCCGGTGTCTGGCTTCTGAGCGCATTGGCCTTCACGGCGAGATCGTTCAGACCGACATTGGAGGCCGCACCCTTGATCGTGTGCAGAACACGATCGATCTTTTCAGGATCGTTCTTGCGCAGAGCCTCGTTCAATTCGTCCATGAGGCCGGTCGCATCGTCGAAGAAGGATTCGACCAGCTCCTGGAAGACGTCTTCGCCGAGCGCATCCACCAGCTCCGCATGGCGGGCTTCATCCAGCCCTTCGATGCCCAGGCCCGGCATGGACTGAAGCTTCATCTCGCCGAGATCCAGCTCTGGCAGCTCAAGCTTCTGGGGTGCCGTGGTCGTGGCCGGCATCGAGACTGGTTCGCGTGGCGAAGAGGTTGAATGGGCAATCACGTTCTTCAATCTTTCAAGAGTGACGGGCTTGGATTCGAAACCCTTCATGCCGGCTTCGAGGCAACGACGGCGGTCGTCGTCGGAGGCATTGGCGGTCATGGCGATGATCGGCGTGTCCGAAGAAGGACCGCCTTCGGCAATGATCCGCTTCGTCGCCTCGATCCCATCCATGACCGGCATCTGCATGTCCATCAGGATCAGGTCGAAGGCCTGTTCGCGAGAGATCGAGACCGCTTCGGCGCCGTCATTGGCGATCTCGACATCCTGGCCGAGACGGGCGAGGAAGCGGGTCGCGACGATCTGGTTGACCTTGTTGTCCTCGACGAGAAGGATGCGGCAGCGCGGCAGGGTCTCTTCGGCCACCACCTTGGCGGCAAGTCCGTTCGCCTCTTCCCGGGTCACCGGCACAACGGACAGCTCGAACCAGAAGATGGAACCGACGCCAACGGTGCTGCTCATGCCGAGCTCGCCGCCGAGCTTCTCGACGATCTGCTTGCAGATGGTGAGACCGAGGCCGGTCCCGCCATAGCGGCGGCTGATCGAGGCGTCGACCTGCGAGAAGGGCTTGAACAGCTTGTCGAGGCCGGCCTCATCGATGCCGATACCGGTGTCTTCCACCTCGAAGCGGATCATCAACTTGCCTTCGCGGTAGAAGTCGCGCAGGCGCAGCGTGACGGTGCCCTGATGGGTGAACTTCACGGCATTGGACAGCAGGTTCAGCAGGACCTGACGGAGACGCGTCGGATCAGTCTTGACGTAGAGCGCGTGGAGGGAATCCGGCAGATCGAGAATCACGGTATTGCCGTGGTCGTCGGCGCGGCCCCTGATGATGCTGACGGTGCTCTCGGCGAGTGCGCAGACGTCGAAGGCGCGCTCTTCAAGTTCCAGCTTGCCGTGCTCGATCTTGGAGAAGTCGAGGATCTCATTGATGATCTCAAGCAGCGCTTCGCCCGAGGAGCGGATCGTCTTGACGCTCGACAGCGCATCGTCGGGAAGCTCGGAAAGCTCCAGCAGTTCGGACATGCCCAGGATCGCATTGAGCGGCGTGCGGATCTCGTGGCCCATAGTCGCCATGAACTGCGACTTGGCGCGGTTGCCACCATCGGCGGCCTCATAAGCCTCGCTCAGCTGCGTTGCCATGACCTGGAGTTCGTGGCTCGATCGGCGGACCGAGCGGAGCTGGCGGTTGAGGGTCACGACCAGGAAGACCACCGACACCATGAGCAGGCTCAGCATCACCGTGGAGGTGCGCTCGAGGTCCAGGATCGTCGAGCGGCTCTCCGCACGCTCGTGGCTGACGCGGGTGTTGGTGTAAAGCAGGAAGTCCTCGGCCGTCCGGCTCATCGGGACCAGCGACGCCTCGAACTGCTCCAGTTGTTCGGCGGCCGGCGGCGTGCCCGCCGCATAGGCGTCGAACATCGGCTGCGCGGCCTGGACGGACTTTGTGATGCCGTCGATATAGCCGCGGATCTTCTCGTCGCCGGAAAAATAGGTGCCGAATTTCGCCTGATCGAGGATCGCTGTGCGCGAATAGAGAATGTCGTAGCGCAGGGCGAGCTCATCGAGCATCTGCGGGTTCTGTTCGCCACGGCTCACGTTTGCCATGCTGTGGCTGAGCTGGCGCACTTCCCGATCCAACTGGTAGACCGACCAGAGCGAGTTTTCCCGCACGCCATCTTCCATGATGCGGTACTGGCGGGCGATATCGACGAAGAGAACCAGAAGAACGAGCAGGAGCACGGCAGACACGGTCTGCAGGACGAAGGCAACTGTGCCTCCGCCTGCAAATTTCCGCGCTGTTGCTCCCGTCATTGTCACTGGCCGACCTCGATTTCCTTGATCTGCCAGACGGAGCGCGAGAAATACTTCTCGTTGTAAAGGTCGGCGTCGAGATCGAAGGGATAGACCAGCATCAGCGGGCCCTTGTCGCGGATCGACATCGGTTTACCGTCGAGCTTGGTGGCGAGAATGGTATCGAGCTTGGCGTCTTCAGCCGGCACATCGGCGGCGTAATCGTTGAGCGCGCGGACCTTCAGGCTGGTGCCGGTTGCGCCGACTGCAGCGAGGATTTCGCGCAGCAGCGGACCTTCAAAGGTTACCGTACCCTCGGTCCAGGGCGTTTCCATTTCGCCCTTGCGACCTTTGAGCGCTTCCAGCATCGCAAGATCGAACTGGGCGGTGTCGCCGGCATTGGTGTTGGAAATGGTGCCCTTCACCGTGAGGACGACAGGTCCGGTCGGGGCATCCAGCGCAAGGGCGGCAGTTGCAGTCAAAGCGCTCGCAAGAAGCGCGACGAGAATGCTCTTCATGGTTCTGCTCCTCTTGTTATGCCGAGCGCCGCTCAGGATGGACGGCCGCTGCACCCAGATGGTCTGCCAGCAGCTTGCGGAAGGCGACGGCCTCGACCGGCTTGTGCAGGAAATCGGTGATACCCGCCGCCTTTGCCTCTTCGCGCAGGCGCGGCTCATCATCCGCCGTGACCATGACGACCGGCACGTCGCGGTAGCGATCCATGAGGCGGACGGCCTTGACGAACTGCAGCCCGGACATGCCCGGCAGCAGGTGATCGACGATCAGCATTTCGAAGTTCTCGGCATGACACAGCATCAGAGCCGTGTTTCCATCGCCCGCGACCTTGATCTCTTCGACCGTCACCTTTTTCGCGAGATGCTTGATGATCATCGCGTTGGTCGGATTGTCTTCGACAATCAGAATGGCCATGTTCTATCCCCTTTGAAAGCACCCGATCGAGGCTTCCAGCAACCTCGTCAACACAGCGGGTGCCGCGTTAACCTTTCATGGAGGAGTTGTATCAGGGGGAGGCTGAAATTCGCTGAACCAAACCGATACAATTTTACGGATGGCACATTTAATTAGAACTTAATAACTTTCGAAGGTGCGACTTCGCCTGAGAAGCGGCACTTTCAGAACTGATCGAAGGTGAAATCCGCGGTCCTGCTGCGCTCGATAACAAGCCTGCCGTTGGGCAGATCGTTGCTTTCCACTTTCGCTTCGATCTGTGCCGGAGTGAGACCGTAATGGACCCAGCGCGCAATGAGCCGCCGCTCCAGTTCCTCGATCGGCGGCGCAACCATGACCGTCAGATCGAAGAGGTCGGCAAGCCCTGCCCACCGCCCCTGATCGAGCAGAAGATAGTTGCCTTCGGCGATCACGATGCGATCTTCTGGCGCAATACAACGGGCAGCCGCAATCGCCAGCTCCCTCGACCGGTCGAAGACAGGCACGAAGACCTCGCCACCGGCCTTTACGGCTCGCAGCAGGTCGGCAAGCCCGCGCACGTCGAAGGTGTGCGGGGCACCCTTGCGGGCGAGATCGCCGCGTTGTTCAAGGATCGCGTTGTCGAGGTGGAAGCCGTCCATGGGCAGGACCGCACTGCGCTGCCCCCTGTGAGTGAGGATTTCGTGCAGCCGATCCGCAAGCGTCGACTTACCGGCACCCGGAGGGCCGGCCACGCCGACAAGCAGACGGGCGCACCCATGCGCCCGCCTTTCGATCTCGGATAGGAGCTCGTCGAGCACCTGGCTCATGCCGCCCGCTCGGCCTCAGGCGCCGGCCGCGCACCGGTCATGAAGGCAACCGCATCGGACATGGTGTAGTCCTTGGGGTTGATGACGCAGAGACGCTTGCCAAGCCGGTGGACATGAATGCGGTCCGCCACTTCGAAGACATGCGGCATGTTGTGGCTGATCAGCACGATCGGCAGACCGCGTGAGCGCACGTCGAGGATCAGCTCCAGCACCTTGCGGCTTTCCTTGACCCCGAGTGCTGCCGTCGGCTCGTCAAGAATGATGACCTTGGAGCCGAAGGCCGCTGCACGTGCGACCGCCACACCCTGACGCTGGCCGCCCGAAAGCGTTTCCACCGCCTGGTTGATGTTCTGAATGGTCATCAGGCCAAGCTCTGAAAGCTTGTCGCGGGCGATCTTTTCCATCGCCGGACGATCCAGCTTGCGGAACACGCTGCCCATGATGCCGGGTTTGCGCAGTTCGCGGCCGAGGAACATGTTGTCGGCAATCGAGAGCGCCGGAGACAGAGCGAGGTTCTGGTACACGGTCTCGATGCCGGCATTGCGCGCATCGATCGGCGAGCGGAAGTTGATCGGCTTGCCTTCGAGCTTGATCTCGCCCTCATCAGGCGAAACGGCCCCGGAGATCGCCTTGATAAGCGATGACTTGCCGGCCCCGTTGTCGCCAATGACCGCGAGGATTTCGCCCGGATAGAGATCGAAGTCTGCCTGATCGAGGGCGGTGACGCGGCCGTAACGCTTGACCAGGCCGCGGGCTGTGAGAATGGGTTCCTTGGTCATCAGCCTGCTACCTTTCTGATCCACTGGTCGATTGCCACGGCGGCGATGATGAGAACGCCGATCAACAGATAGGTCCATTGCGGATCCGTGCCGATCAGGCGCAGGCCGAGCTGGAAGACACCGACGATCAACGCGCCGAAGATCATGCCGAGGATCGAGCCACGTCCGCCGAAGAGCGAGATGCCGCCAATCACGACAGCCGTGATGGATTCGATGTTGGCGAACTGTCCGGCGGTCGGAGAAACCGAACCGATACGACCGATCAGGGCCCAGCCGGCCAGTGCACAGATGAGGCCGGATAGCGTGTAGACGGAGATCAGCATGCGCTTGACATTGACGCCTGCCAGCTCCGCCGCATCCGGATCGTCGCCGACAGCATAGACGTGGCGTCCCCAGGCGGTGTGATTGAGCACATACCAAAGCAGAGCAACGAGGAGCACCATGGCGATAACGCCATAGGTCAGCACCGCGCCGCCCATGCGGATATTCTCGCCGAAGAATTTGAGGATCGGCGCATTGGCGTCGATATCCTGGCTGCGGATCGTCTCATTGGCCGAATAGAGGAAGTTGGTGGCCAGAACGATCTGCCACATGCCGAGCGTCACGATGAAGGGCGGCAGCTTCATGCGTGCCACGAGAACGCCATTGATAAAGCCGCAGAAGGCTCCGACGCCGAGACCGCAGATCACGGCAAGCTCAGGCGGGAGGCCGTAGCGGAAGGCAAACTGGCCCATGACGACCGAGGAGAGCACCATGATGGCGCCAACAGAGAGGTCGATGCCCTTTGTTAGGATGACCAGCGTCTGCGCTGCTCCAACGATGCCGACGATGGCGACCTGCTGTAAGATCAGGGTCAGGGTGAAGGCGGAGAAAAACTTCCCGCCGAGAATGAGTCCGAAGACCGCAATCGACAGCACCAGCACGATCAGCGCTACGGCTGCCGGGCTCGAATGCAGGAAATGCTGGAAGCGCTCAAGGGCACTCTTTTCATGACGGTCGAACGAGGCGACTTCGGTCGAACTCGACGACAGGACCTTCTCAAATTCTTGCGTGGTCCGCGTCTCGGGATTGGCCGGCTGCATGTGGGTCATCCTCCCTGCCGTTGTCTCTAATTTTTACATGAAGGATACGCCCGGCCTGCCGCCGCGCAAGGCCGGGCGTTGCGCCTACCGGCGAGAGCTTGCTCTCGCCGGCGTTTCAGTTCAGGCGCAGGAGGCTGAAATCAACCCCAGCACTTGTCCGTGCCAGCCTTGGTGTCGATGGATTCGACGCCAGCCGCCGGCTTGTCGGTGACGAGGGCGACGCCCGTGTCGAAGAAGTTCTTGCCTTCGGTGGCAGCCGGCTTCTCGCCGGTGTCAGCGAACTTCTTGATCGCTTCGATGCCGAGCGATGCCATCAGCAGCGGATACTGCTGCGAAGTTGCACCGATGACGCCTTCAGCGACGTTCTTGACGCCTGGGCAACCACCGTCGACGGAAACGATCAGCACGTCACCTTCCTTGCCAACGGCCTTCAGCGCTTCGTAGGCGCCGGCAGCAGCCGGTTCGTTGATGGTGTGAACGACGTTGATGGACGGATCCTTCTGGAGAAGGTTTTCCATGGCGGTACGGCCACCTTCTTCATTGCCGTTGGTGATGTCGTGGCCGACAATGCGCGCATCGGTTTCATCGCCGATCTTGTTGATGTCGACGGTGTCGATGCCGAAGCCCTTCATGAAGCCCTGGTTACGCAGAACGTCGACCGACGGCTGCGAGGGGGTCAGGTTGAGGAAGGCGATCTTCGCGTCCTTGGCGGCGTCGCCGAGGGTGGCAGCAGCCCACTTGCCGATCAGTTCACCGGCGAGAAGGTTGTCGGTGGCGAAGGTCATGTCGGCGGAATCGATCGGCTCCAGCGGCGTGTCGAGGGCGATGACGAGGAGACCTGCGTCGCGGGCCTTCTGTACGGCCGGAACGATGCCCTTGGTGTCGGATGCGGTGAGCAGGATGCCCTTCGCGCCGTCAGCAATGCAGGTTTCGATAGCGGCAACCTGGCTTTCCGAGTCGCCGTCAACCTTGCCGGCATAGGCCTTCAGGGTCACGCCGAGTTCGGCGGCCTTGGCGGTCGCGCCTTCCTTCATCTTGACGAAGAAGGGGTTGGTGTCGGTCTTGGTGATGAGGCAGGCGGAAACGTCGGCTGCCTGCACAGGCCCGGCGAAGACAACGCCGAGGGCCAGTGTCGACAGGGCAGCAGTGATCAGAGACTTTTTCATTTGGTATTCCTCCCGAATGGTGTCGGCCAGCTCCTCCGGCCGCAACGTGTCGGCACGGACCGCCCCTTGACGATCCGATCGGGTGCCATCAGGCATCCACTCCTCCACGAGACCATTTAGAACATCAGAACATTTGGGCTGTCAATAAATAAATCCAGTTGAATTATTAAATCGGTGTGACATTCTGCGGGGGCTTTCGTAAAAGGAAGCGGTCGGGAGGAGCGACCTCAAGTGTCACAGGATGATCATGCACGACTGGCGGATCCGGCGCCCAGGGTGAGTGCCGGCGGCGGCTCGAACCAGGTGCGCGTGCGCGCATATAACGAGCGGCTTGTGCTTTCGCTTGTCCGCCAGAATCCGGGCTGCTCGAAGGCTGACATCGCCCGACTGACCGGCCTTTCGGCCCAGACCGTGTCCGTCATCATGCGGTCGCTCGAAAGCGACGAGTTACTGGTGCGCGGCGAGCCTATCCGGGGTCGCGTCGGCCAACCTTCAGTGCCGATGTACATCAATCCCGAGGCTGTCTTTTCCTTCGGCGTGAAGATCGGACGGCGCAGTGCCGACCTCGTGCTGATGGATTTCGCCGGCAATATCCACAAGCAGCGCCACCGCACCTATCGCTATCCGCATCCCGACCACCTGCTGCCCTTCATCTGTGACGGTATCGCCGAGATGGAAGCGCAGATGGATGCGACCATGCGGGCAAGGATTGCCGGCATCGGCATCGCCGCCCCCTTTGAACTCTGGAACTGGGCCGAAGAAGTGGGCGCACCCGAAGGGGCCATGGACATCTGGCGCCAAGTCGACCTGCAGGTCGAGGTTCAGGCGCGGATGGCGCATCCCGTCTATCTGCGCAACGACGCGACAAGCGCCTGCGGCGCAGAGCTCGTCTTCGGTGCCGGGCAGCGCTATCCCGATTTCGTCTATTTCTACATCGGCTCCTTCATAGGCGGCGGCATTGTCGTCAACTCCGCCCTTTTCGTCGGTCGCACCGGGACTGCGGGCGCGATTGGCCCGCTGCCCGTGCGCGACAAACATGGCCAGACGCGCCAGCTGCTCGACATCGCCTCGATCTTCGTGCTCGAAAATCTGCTTCGCGAGCGCGGCATTGATCCGCAGCCGCTCTGGTATGCTGCGGAAGAATGGATCGATTTCGGCGAGCCGCTGGAAATCTGGCTGCAGGACACGGCAGCCGCCCTCGCTCAGGCCGTCATCGCCGCCGCCTCGATCATCGACTTTGCCGCTGCCATCATCGACGGCGGCTTCCCGGCCTGGGTCCGCCACCGCCTGGTGAAGGCCACCATCGAGGCCATGAACCGCCTCGACCTCCAGGGCGTGGTCATTCCCGACATTGTCGAAGGCGAAGTCGGTGACCAGGCCCGCGCCATCGGCGGCGCCAGCCTGCCGATCTTCGACCGCTACCTCATCGATCAAACCGTACTGTTCAAGGATACCACCCATGCTGAAGGGAATTGATCCCCTCCTGAGCCCCGAGCTTCTCGCCACCCTGCGCGCCATGGGCCATGGCGACGAGATCGCCATCGTCGACGGCAATTATCCGGCGCTCGAACATGCGCGCCGCCTGGTGCGTCTCGACGGCCATCACCTCGTGCCCGTGCTCAACGCGATCCTGAGCGTGATGCCGATCGATGACTTCGTGCCGGAAGCAATCTTCCGCTCCGTGGTCGGCGGCAAGCCGGACCAGGTCGATCCCGTGCATCAGGAAATTATCGACTGCTGCGCACAGCACGAGCCGAAGGTGCCGGTGACGAAGCTGATCGGTGCGGATTTCTACAACCGGGTGAAGGTCGCCCATACGGTCGTGCAGACCGGTGAGCCGCGGCTTTATGCCAATGTCGTCCTGCGCAAGGGTGTGATCTACCCGTAAGCCTCAGCCTTCGAGGGCGCGCGAGATCCGTCGGGACAGTTCCACGGGGTTCTTCAGAACGATGGCACGGCTGGTGCGCTCCACCAGCTGCTCGCGCGCCAGCCTCGACATTTCGCGTGACACCGTCTCGCGGCTTGCACCGATATGCTCGGCGAGTTCCGCATGCACGAGCGGTGGCGAAATGATGCGTTCGCGGCCGCCGTCGTTGCGCACGCGAGACAGCCTGAGCAGCGTGTTGTAGAGGCGGTGCTTGGTATCGAGGAAGGACAGCTCCGACAGGCGGTCGTTCATGGCGCGGATACGCTTGGACAGGAGCTGCAACAGGGTCAGCGCGACGTCGGATCTCTGTCGGAGGATGTCGTGAAAGACGATGCAGGGAATGACGGTCACTGTCGCGTCGCTGACGGCCATCAGGCTCGCCGAGCGCGCCATGTCGTCGATGGCCGACTGCTCGCCCAGAATGTCGCCGCGCTTGAAGCTGCCGAGGATCGCTTCCTTGCCGACAGAAAATCTGAGGACCGCGCGGATCTCTCCCGTCTGGACCACGAAGACATCCTTGGACATGTCTTCGAAATCGACGAGGCTCTCCCCGGCACTCAAGGTGCGTGAATGGCAGCGAGCAAGCCATTCACGGTCTTCTTCCGGCGAGAGGCCAGCAAAAATCGCACAACCGCGCAGTGTCGGCGGCGTAGTTGCCGGAAGCGGCAGGGCGGAACCTGTCGTAGCGTTTGCTTTCATTTACAGATTACTTGTCGTGTTCATGACGGTGAGGCTTACTTATTCGCTGGCCCTGATCGATAGCAAGATGCCGAAAACCAAGACCCTTACAATTCGGCTACCGGATATCGTAGAATTTCATTCAATTTGGAACAATGCAGAAACGCAGCTGAGAAAGTCAACCGATCGCCCCTGAAGAGGGTCCCCAGACATCCGTCAGCGCGAAGCCGCGCTCGAAGGGATCGAAGGGATCCAGCGCCACCTGATGCAGCCCGAAGGTGAAGCCACGGCCGCTGATGGTCGGGATGACCGCTGGGCGTCCGGCAACCTCGGCGAGGGCGGAGAAGCCGACTTCGAATTCGGAGCCGATGATCGACCGCGACAGCATCGTGTCGCCGACCTTCACCTTGCCACGCGCATGGAGCGTCGCCAGATTGGCCGAGTTGCCGGTACCGCAGGGCGAACGGTCGACACGGCCCGGCCACATGGTCGTGCAGGTGCGGATTGCGCCATCGGGATCGACGTCGCGGAACATTACATAGGCCACGCCCGAAATCGCTGGGATTTCGGGATGGACCACCGGGATCTTCCGGTTGATCTCTTCTTTCAGGATCATGCCCGCTTCGACCAGCGCCCGGGCATTGCCCTTTTCGATGGTGAGACCCACCTGGCCAACGTCAACCAGCGCATAGAAGATGCCGCCGTAACTCAGGTCAAAGGTGATACGGCCCCATTGCTCGGTGTCGAGCGTCACATCCAGTTCGTGGACGAAGGACGGCACCATGGTGAGCTTGACGCGTTCGCAGCGCCCATCGCTGCATGTTGCCGTTGCCTTGACGAGACCGGCTGCCGTTTCCAGCATCACGATCGTCTCGGGCTCCTGCATCTCGACCATGCCGCTTTCCAGAAGCGCTGTCGTCACGCAGATCGAGTTGGAGCCGGAGCTCGCATGGGCCTGGTCTGGCTGCAGGATGACGAAGGCTGCATCGGCTGCCGGGTTCTTCGGCGGCAGCAGCAGGTTGACGGAACCAATCGGCGCACCGCGCGGCTCAAGCACCAGCATGCGCCGGAGCGCTTCGCCCTTGGGATCCGTATTCAGCCAGAGCAATTGCTCCGCTACGGTCTCCCCCGGGATCTTCGGCACGCCGCCAATGGCGACCTTTCCGATTTCACCTTCGGCATGTACGTCGAGCAGCTGAAGCGTGCGCTTCCATCTCATGTCACAATTCCCACAGTCGGTCGAATTCACGGCCCCGAAGCGGGGCATGCCCATTCAAGATCACAGGCATGCCTATGAGCTCAAGAGGCGGCTTTGCGGTTCTCGACCTGCAACGTTGCCGGCCTCTGTTAAATCAGCACAGCGTCATATCCAAGTTCTTTTGTTGAACAGTTGCGAAATGAGAGATGACAATGATCAAGTCGGCGGGGCAGAGCCCCGGCCTGGCGCGACAGCCGGTCGGTCTGATGGCATGGCTAAAACGCAATGAAGCCGCGATGACACGCAGATCATACGTTCAATGCTTCAAGTAGAGATTTTACTGAGTGGGAAGAAATGGCGCACCCGAAGAGATTCGAACTCCTGACCCCCAGATTCGTAGTCTGGTGCTCTATCCAGCTGAGCTACGGGTGCGTGCCAACCGACTGTCCGTCGGCGTTGGCGATCCTCTAAAGCGGGATGATCCGGAATGCAAGCACCCTTTTCGAAAAAAGAGTCATTTTCCTGTCATGTCGCCGCCGGCCGGCGGTCAGGCGCGGGCGCGCCAATCGTCGAGAGCCACTGGCCTGTCGGGGATCTCGACGCGGAACATCGTTCCGGGGCCGGGTTTTTCCACAAGCGCGATCGTGCCGCCATGGGCGATCACGAGTTCGCGGGCAATCGCAAGACCAAGCCCCGTACCGCCTGATCGGGCGGAGCCGCGGAAGGCAGTAAAGAGGTTTTCGCGAGCCTTGCGCGGCATGCCGGGCCCCGTGTCGTCGATGATGATCGCCACGACAGAGCCGGTGCGCTGCGCCGAAACGGTGATCCGCCGCGTGTGATCCGGCTCCTCCGGCGTGAAGCCGGACAGCGCCTGGACGGCATTGCGGCAGATATTGTGCACCACGCGGAAGAGCTGCTCGCTGTCGGCATCCACCTCGATGTCCGTGCCGACACTGTCGACGAATTCGATCCCGGTTTCCGGGCTCAGATGCAGGAGGTCGCGCACTTCCTGGCAGAGTTCCGACAACAGGAACCGGCGACGGCGTGGCTCAGCCTCCGAGGTCTGGCCATAGGAGAGGACTTCGCTCGTATAACCGACTGCGCGGTCGATGGTGCGCAGCAGCTTCGGCGCAAAGCTCTTTACCAGGGGGTCGTCGACATCAACCAGGCGGTCGGACATCAGCTGTGCTGAGGCCAGGATGTTGCGCATGTCGTGATTGATCTTCGACACCGCGAGCCCGAGATCGGCGAGCGTCTTCTGTTGGCGCAGGGTCTTTTGCAATTGCTCCTGCATGCGCGACAGATGGCGGCCCGCCACGGCAATCTCGTCATTGCCATCCGTTGCCGGCAGCACGCGGGTCCGGTCCTCCGGATTTTCGGCGAAAGACTGCATGCTGCGGGCAAGCCGCCGGACCGGCACGATCATCACCCGGTTGATCGCCAGGAACATCAGGAAAGCGGTGATGACGGAAATGATCAGGGAGACTACGAGGATGTTGCGGGCATAACCCAGCATCGCCTTGCGCAGCGGCGCCTCATCGATGACGATCTCGACGGTCACGTCGCTCGCTTCGGCAATCGGGCCATAGACCCGAAGCAGCCGGTCGCCGCCGAAGAAGAGCGTATACAAGGCGTCGCGGATCGAGCCGAATTCGGAATACTCTGTCAGATCGAAGGCGGCGTCGACCTCGTTCGGCATTTCAGTGACCGCGAGCAGCTGCGAGGTGCCGTCCTTGCGCAGGACGATGGCCTTGGTCCCGGTCGTTGCCAGAGCACTGTCCTGCACGCCGCGCGGCAGCTCCAGCGGCTGCAGCCCGTCGATCACCACGCTTGCAGCGGCGGCTGTGTTCAGCCGGTCCTGCAGCCATCGTTGACGCATGGTCGCTACGGAGGGGGCAAAAATGAGGATTTCGGCGAGCATCACGAAAGCGATGGTCAGCCAGAGCAGTTTGCCCGACAGGCCGCGGATGCGGGACGGCATGGCGTAACCTCCGGAGAGGTCGGACTGCAGATCGCTGTCCTGCCGGTCAAGCATCAAGTCGAGTTCCTGTCTTCCCAAGGGTAGATTTCGGGTGTGGCAGCGTCTCTAGTCTAGTGGAGCGCTGACGCCATGACCACCTGCAAGATTGCCGCAAACATTAATCTTTCGTCATGAAATCAAAACGGCCGCGACACTGCATATCGCGACCGTTTGCCGAAATGTCCAGATTGAAACCTGGCGGGGATCAGAACTCTTCCCAGTTGTCGCCCTTGGGCGCTGCAGCAGCTGCCGTCGCACGGCCGGAGCCGCCGAAGGCGCGGGCCACACTGCCGGCCAGCTGTCTTGCCGGGGAAGCCACGGGGGCATGCTGGGCCGCGGCTGCGGGCGCCACACGGCTGCGGCTCTGCTCGCCCAGCTTGAACTGCGCCACGATCTGCGCCAGTCCGCCCGCCTCCGAAGACAGCTTAGCCGTGGATGCCGAGGTTTCCTCGACCATGGCCGCGTTCTGCTGGGTCACCTGATCCATCTGGTTGATGGCGCTGTTGACCTCCGCAAGACCCGTCGACTGCTCCTTAGCAGCAGCTGCGATCGAGTGGATGTGATCGTTGATCTTCAAGACGCGGCTTTCGATCTCCGACAGAGCCTCACCGGTGCGCTGCACCAGCTTCACGCCGCCTGAGACTTCCTCTCCGGACTTGGTGATCAGCGACTTGATGTCCTTGGCGGCATTCGCCGAGCGTTGTGCCAATTCGCGGACTTCCTGGGCGACGACGGCAAAACCCTTGCCGGCTTCGCCCGCACGGGCCGCTTCAACGCCGGCATTCAGCGCCAGCAGATTGGTCTGGAAGGCGATCTCGTCGATCACGTTGATGATCTGCGAAATCTCGCGGGAGGCCTGCTCGATGCGGCCCATGGCGTTGACCGCCTCGCCGACGACGGTCGCCGACTGTGCAGCGCTATGCTTGGCCTCGGTCACCATGTGGCTGGCTTCCTGGGCGCGCTCACTCGACTGGCGAACCACGACGGTGATCTCGTCCAGGGCCGCCGAGGTCTCTTCCAGGGCCGCGGCCTGCTGTTCGGTGCGCTTGGACAGATCGTTGGTGGCCGATGTCAGCTGATAGGTGTTGTCGTTGATCAGATCGGTGCGGCCGCGAATGTCCGACATGGTCTGGCGCAGGCTCTGCAGCGACTTGTTGACGTTGGACTGGAGTTCGGCGAACACACCGCGGAACTGGCCGTTCATTTCCTGCGAGAGATCATTGGCCGCGAGGCTACCGATGACGCGATTGGTCTCCGATACGCCCGTTTCGACCGAGGCGAGGAGCGCGTTGATGTTGGAGGAGAAGCGGTTGAGGTTGGCGTCCTGATAGTCCTTGTCGATGCGACGGGAGAAATCGCCTTCTGCCGCAGAGGCGACGACAGCCGCCATGCTGGACTGCAGGTCGTCGCTCTTAGCGCGCATCGCGCTTTCCTGGGCGTTCAGACGCTGAACGGAAAGACCGTTCTCCTTGAAGACCTCGACAGCGGCGGCCATTTCACCGATCTCATCCGGACGTCCGCTATAGGGGATTTCGGTGGCAAAGTTGCCGCCGGCAATGTCATTCATCGCTTGGGTCACGCGGCGGATCGGCCGGCTCAGATGGTTGACGCCGATATGGATGCCGAGGCCGGCACCAACGGCAACCGCGAGCAGGGTCACGCCGGAGATCAGCATCAGCATGGTGCTCTGGAACGAGGCCAGGCTGTTGGTCATCAACTCGAGTTCGGCACGGTCGGCCTCGACCACAGCGTCGATATCGGCCTGGAAAGCCTTGCGGTTGGCGCGGTTCGCTTCGGTATTGCCCTGGGCATTGGCGTCCTTCGGACCGACTTCGACGCCGATGCGCGCCGTCTCGGCGCGGAACGTGCGGAACTCGGCCGATTTGGCCGTCATCGCATCGAAGGCCGCCTTCTGCGCCTCCGGCACCATGGGCTTCCACTTGGCAAATGCGGCATCCATCTTGTCGAGGTTCTTCAGGATGCCCTCGGCGAAGGGTTGCGCCTTTTCCGTGTTGGCCGCCGCGTAAATGCCGCGGGCTTCCATGACGACTGCCGTCACCATGCGGTTGACCTGCTCACCGAGATAGGCACGCTGGGAAATCTGCAGCAGGGCTGCCGTCTTCGCGCCATACTGGACCGTCACGAAGACGCCCATGGCACCGATGACGATCGCCGCCGCCCCCAAAATGCCGACCAATGAATAAACCTTGCCGCTGACCTTCACGTCACTCACCCTAATCCCATGCGCACCTTGCGCACTTTCCCGAATATTCGGATGTTAGGATCGAGAGTTTAATGGCTCGTTTCACCCTAAATTTAGGGGGTTCAGCATGCTTGCCGATGCATGCAGATCTGAGCGCCGAGCCTGCAAGGGCCCTGCTTTGGTAATCCGCCTGGCTGCGATTGACTCTTCGGACCCGCGACCGTATAAGCCGCGCACGTTCGGAAAGGTGCCCCGACGGGGCTTATCCGTGCGATAAAACCAACGCTTTTGCAGCAATGCAAATCCCAAGAAGGGCCGCACACCGCGGTATTAAATAAATGTCGAAGCGTACTTTCCAACCTTCCAAGCTTGTTCGCAAGCGCCGCCACGGCTTCCGTGCGCGTATGGCCACCAAGGGCGGCCGCCTTGTCTTGAACGCACGCCGCGGTCGCGGTCGCGCCAAGCTCTCGGCCTAAGGGCCGGACGAGCCCGACGAGATGACGGGCCCATGACGTCCACGGACTCCAAGAAATCTGTTGGCCGGCTCAAGAGCCGGCCTCAGTTCCTCGCCGTCAGGCACGGCGAAGCGCGCAAGGGTCGCACCTTCCTTCTGGAGGTGCTTGATCACAAGAATGATGCGCCGCCCCGCGTGGGCTTTACGGTCACCAAGAAACACGGCAATGCAGTGGAGCGAAACCGCATGCGTCGCAGGCTGAAAGAAGCTGTGCGACTGAATGCGGCGTTTGCAATGCAGCCGGGACACGACTATGTCATTGTCGCCCGGCGCGAGGTGCTGGACATCCCGTTTGATCAATTGTCCCGGCAGCTGATCCACCGCATCGAAAACCGCCAGACGAACAACACCCGGTCTCACAAGACCGCTCCCAGGAAAGAGTGATGCAGAACAACCGCAACTATTTCATCGCGATTGCCTTATCGGTGGTGATCGTCCTCGCCTGGCAGTTCTTCTACATGAACCCGCGCATCGAGGCCCAGCGCCAGGCGCAGGAAGCCCAGATCGCGCAGCAGCAGGCCCAGGCCGAGCAGCAGGCAGCGACCCCAGCTGCGACCGTCGATGGCAGCCTGCCGGCCAGTGCAGCCGCCAATCCGGAAGCAACCCGCGAAGCAGCCGTTGCGCGCACGGCGCGCGTTGCGATCGAGACTCAGGATCTGGCCGGTTCGATCAATCTGACCGGCGGTCGCCTCGACGACCTGAA
This sequence comes from Allorhizobium sp. nf9_anc, assembly GCF_056323085.1. Taxonomy (NCBI): domain Bacteria; kingdom Pseudomonadati; phylum Pseudomonadota; class Alphaproteobacteria; order Hyphomicrobiales; family Rhizobiaceae; genus Allorhizobium; species Allorhizobium sp. nf9_anc. The sequence continues at coordinate 3,399,568 of NZ_CM150481.1, forward strand.
GCTCCGCGCCTATCGCGAAACCGTCGATCCGACGAGCCCGATCGTTACGCTGTTCAACCCTGCTGAAACCCGCGACGCCTATTTTGCCGAACTCGGCTTCATCGCTGGTGAGAATGCCGGCTCCGTGCCGGGCCCGAACACTGTCTGGACAGCAACCGCAGGCGCCAAGCTCACCGAGACGACGCCGGTTACGCTGACCTTCACCAATGAAGCCGGCCTCACTTTTACCCGCACGATTGCCGTTGACGAACATTACATGCTCACCATCGAAGACCAGATCGTGAATAATGGTATGGCTGCCGCGAGCCTTGCGCCGTACGGCCGCATCACCCGCTACAACAAGCCCTCGACACCGTCGATCTTCGTTCTGCACGAAGGCTTCCTCGGCGTTCTCGGCGCCGAAGGCAGCCTTGTCGAACACGACTATACGGATGTCGAGGAAGAGGCGATCGCCAATGCGAAGGCGACCGGCGGCTGGCTCGGCATCACCGACAAGTACTGGGCCGCATCGCTGATCCCGCAGCAGACCCTGCCTTACGAATCTCGCTTCTCGCACTTCACCGATGGCCAGGCGCGCTTCCAGGCCGACTACAAGAACGATGCCTTGAGCATCCCGGCTGGCCAGAGCACCACGGTCAAGACCCTGCTGTTTGCCGGCGCCAAGCAGGTTCCGGTCATCGACAGCTATCAGGAAAGCCTCGGCATTCCGAAGTTCGACCTGATGATCGACTGGGGCTGGTTCTACTTCATCACCAAGCCGATGTTCCACCTGATGGACTACTTCTTCCATCTCGTCGGCAATTTCGGTGTCGCCATCCTGCTCACCACCATCGTCGTCAAGCTGATCTTCTTCCCGCTTGCCAACAAGCAGTATGCCTCCATGGCCAACATGAAGCGCGTGCAGCCGAAGCTCGAAGAGCTGAAGACCAAGTATGCCGACGACCGCATGGGCCTGCAGCAGGCGATGATGGCCCTCTACAAGGAAGAGAAGATCAATCCGGTGGCCGGTTGCTGGCCGGTGCTGCTCCAGATCCCGGTTTTCTTCGCCCTCTACAAGGTCATCTACGTCACCATCGAAATGCGCCATGCGCCGTTCTTCGGCTGGATCCAGGACCTTTCCGCGCCGGATCCGACGACCTTCATCAACCTGTTCGGCCTCCTGCCGTTCGAAGCACCCACCTTCCTGCATCTCGGCGTCTGGCCGATCATCATGGGTGTCACCATGTGGCTGCAGATGCGCATGAACCCGACCCCGCCGGACCCGACACAGGCGATGCTGTTCAACTGGATGCCTGTCATCTTCACCTTCATGCTAGGTACCTTCCCCGCCGGTCTCGTCATCTACTGGGCGTGGAACAACACGCTGTCGATCCTGCAGCAGGCCCTGATCATGAAGCGCCACGGCGTCGAGATCGAACTGTTCAAGAATATCGGCAACATGTTCAGGCGAAAGCCGACCGCCACCAAGTGACGATCAAAAGCCCCGGCCAAGCCGGGGCTTTCTCTTTTTGACGAGATCCGCCGATGACAGACACCTCCGTTACCCCTCCCCGCTCCTGGCTCGGGATCGCGCTTGTCGGCGGCTCGGCGCTCGCCTGGAGCTATGGCGGCGCTATCCAGCGCTTCATCGGTGTGGAGGACGGCTGGACGATCGTGTTCTGGCGCTGTCTGTTCGCCGGTCTTTTCCTCCTCACCTTCATGCTTGTCCGTGACCGCATCGACGGCACGATCCGTCTTTTCCGTGCCATGGGCTGGCCAGGCTTCTTCATCGCCGTCGGCTTTGCGCTCGTCTCCACCTTCTTCGTGCTGGCCGTCACCATGACGCCGGTTGCCAATGTCGTGCTGTTCATGGCGTCGATCCCGCTATTTGCGGCCCTTCTCGCACGGGTCGTGCTGGGCGAGCCGATCACGCCGGTCACCTGGGGCGCGATCGTTGCCGTCATCCTCGGAGTCGGGATCATGGTCTCGGCCTCGATCGGCGAAGGCGGTTCGGTGCTCGGGCTGACGCTGGCGGCCGCCATCCCCGCGATCTTCGCCTGCATGACGGTGCTGACCCGCCGTTATCCCGGCATACGCATGACGCCGGCTGCCTGTGGCGGCTCGTTCATCGCGTCCGCGATTGCCGCCAGCCAGGCCGGAGCCTTTGCCGTCGGCGGACAGGACCTTGTGCTTCTCTTCTGCTTCGGGGCGCTCAATCTGGGCCTCGGCATGGCGCTCTATGTCACGGGGGCCCGCATGATACCCTCGGCGCTCGCCGCCCTGATCGGGACTGCCGAGATGATCCTCGCGCCGGTCTGGATGGTGATCTTCCACAACGAGGTGCCCTCGGGTCGGACGATCCTCGGCGGGGCGCTCGTGATGGCCGCCCTCTTCACCTATCTCATCAGCCACGCGCGGCAGGCGTCGCGGCCCGTTCCGACCTCTGCTGCTTGACTTTCCGGGCCAAAACCCGGATCTGTCCGCCTGACGAAAGGCCTAATCTATGACCGAAACACACGACAAGCCCGATCAGCCGCTCTTCGGCCGCCCCTGGATCTTCATCCGCGGTGTGCCGTCGATGGAATTCCTGCCGCCGGAAGGACCGCTCGAAGTGGCCTTTGCCGGGCGCTCGAATGTCGGCAAATCGTCGCTGATCAATGCGCTGGTCGGCCAGAAGGGTCTCGCCCGCACATCCAACACACCCGGACGCACCCAGGAACTCAACTACTTCGTGCCCGACGGCTTTTCCGGCCAGGCAGGCGACCTGCCGCCGATGGCGCTCGTCGACATGCCGGGCTACGGCTACGCGCAGGCGCCGAAGGAGCATGTGGATGCCTGGACGAAGCTGGTTTTCGATTATCTTCGGGGTCGCGCGACGCTGAAGCGCGTCTATGTGCTGATCGACAGCCGTCACGGCATAAAGAAGAACGACGACGAAGTGCTCTCGCTGCTCGACAAGGCCGCCGTTTCCTACCAGATCGTGCTCACCAAGACCGACAAGATCAAGGCGCCCGCCGTGCCGAAGCTGATTGCGGAAACGCAGGAAAAGATCAAGAAGCGGCCTGCCGCATTCCCTGGCGTTCTCTCGACATCCTCTGAAAAAGGTGATGGCCTCGACCAATTGCGCGGGGCAATCAGCGAGGCCATCGGTCGGAGCCTTTGACGCTCAGGCTCCGATCAGGTCGGCCCTAGCCGGCGGAGACCGGGCCGGACCGTCGTTCCTTACATCTTCGGCAGGATGACCGCGTCGACGACGTGGATCACACCGTTCGACTGCTTGACGTCTGCGATGGTGACGGTCGATACGCCGCCGTTCTCGTCGGTCAGGGTGACCTTGCCGTCGGCAGCCTTCGCCTTCAGCACGCAACCGCCAACCGTGGTGACATCGTGTTCGCCGCCATCATCGGAGATCATCTTGACGAGGGCTTCGGCCATTACGTCGGCTGCTACCACGTGGCAGGTCAGCACCTTGGTGAGCTGCGCCTTATTTTCCGGCTTCAGCAGAGTGTCGACCGTGCCGGCCGGCAGCTTTGCGAAGGCGTCGTTGGTCGGTGCGAAGACGGTGAACGGACCGGCGCCCGATAGGGTTTCAACGAGACCGGCTGCCTGGACGGCGGCAACGAGCGTCGTGTGATCCTTCGAGTTGACGGCGTTTTCGACGATGTTCTTGGTTTCGAGCATTTCACCACCGCCGACCATCGGATTGGCGGCATAGGCTGCGGCAGCGCCTGCCAGGATGGCTGCGGAGAATGCGAGCGGGCGAAGAGCGGTCTTGAACATTACGGTTTCCTCTTATCCTTGGTGTTCTCGATCGTGTCCCTGCGGGTTCGGGCGGGACATCGGGGGCGTTCCTCAGCGGGAACACCATCAAGGACGGCGGGTCGTCCGAACAAGTTTCAGGCGGCTCGAGAAAATCGGCCGCCTGAAAAAAACATCATTGATTTTATGAGAGAATTTCTTCGTCAGGGACGAACTTCGCCGAGCGCGACGACAGGCCCGGTGGCCTTTCCGGTCGGCGATCCACCAAAAGGCTCGAGACTGACGGCCAGCACGACGCCTTCCGTCAGGCGGGCGCGCAGATCCTCGGGAACATCAAGCTCGCCTTGTCCGGTCTGCGGCAACACGCCGAGCGAGATCGGCGCCTGTTCACCCTCAACGAGCCAGAGCTCAAGCGATTTCTCATCTGCACCGCCGCTTGCGACGGGGGTGACGGCGAGACGGCCGGAGTTCCCGTCATAGCGCGCATGCAGCGCAATGGCCTGGTTCTCGCCGGCCAAGTCCGCCGTCAGCGCGGCCTGAGGTTTCGGGCGCATGCGTTCGGCATAGTCGAGCCCGACGATGAGGCCGAGCGCTGCAATCGATGCAAAGCTCAGACCGCGCCAGAGCACCAGCGAATTCCACAGGCTACCCTTCACCGCTGCCACGGTGGCCGGCGATGCAAACAGACGATCCTCGATCTTCGAAAACAGCTGATCCGGCGGTGAGGCCTCGGCGTAATCGTCGTTGAACTGGGTGAGGTTCTCTTCCCAGCGCTTGACCATGGCGGCGAACTGCCGGTCGTGGCGCAGACGCGCGTCCACTTTCTGGCGCTCGGCTCCGCTCAGGACACCGAGGACATATTCGCCCGCGAGAACTTCGTCTCGCGACCGGTCTCCCTTGCTTTGGTCAGGCGTGCTCATCCATGCACTCTCTCAGTTTCAAAAGGCTGCGCCGCAGCCATGTACGCATCGTGTTCAGCGGAACGGCGAAATGATCCGCCAGCTCCTGATAGGACAGTCCTTCCACATAGGCCTGGCGAACGGCGAGCGCCCTGTCAGGATCCAATGCCTCCAGGCATGTGTCAATGCGGCCACCCTCGGATCGAAGCATCGCATGCTGCTCCGGATCCGGCGCGAGATCCGCCAGATCGATCGCCGCCTCGATGTCTTCCCCCTGCGGTCGACGCGCCCGAAGACGATCGATGCAGTGGTAGCGGACGATGGCGCAGAGCCACGGATAGGCATTGTCGCCGTCGCCCGTATAGCTGCCGGCCTTATGCCAGATCTTGACGAACACATCCTGGAGCGCCTCTTCGGCCTCTCCCCTGTCTTTGAGCATACGGATGCATATGGCGAAAAGTTTCGCCGAAATACGACCATAGAGCAAGGAAAAGGCGCTTCGGTCCCGCAGGGCTACCCGGGCCAGCAATCCGCCGATGTCGTCGCGTTCCATAGAGCCCCCTCACCCAGTGGCCTTGATATAGCACGGCATATTCGGTGGACAATGCGACGATAAGAAGAAGCATGTCACCTGCCGCTTATATTGCGGCGCGATTATTCCATCACGGCGACACATGCGCTAAAAGGCCGCGATCCACAGCGAGGTTTTCCATGTCAGCTTCCGAAAGCGAAATCCAGGCCCGCCTTCTCGTCCAGGCGCTGCCCTTCATGCAGCGGTACGAGAACAAGACCATCGTGGTAAAATATGGCGGCCATGCCATGGGCAATCCCGAGCTGGGCAAGGCGTTTGCCGCCGATATCGCGCTTCTGAAGCAGTCCGGCGTCAACCCGATCGTCGTGCATGGCGGCGGCCCGCAGATCGGCGCGATGCTTGCCCGTATGGGCATCGAATCACGCTTCGAGAACGGCCTTCGCGTCACCGACCAGAAGACGGTCGAGATCGTCGAGATGGTGCTCGCCGGCTCGATCAACAAGGAAATCGTCGCGCTCATCAACCAGACCGGCGAATGGGCGATCGGTCTCTGCGGGAAGGACGGCAACATGGTCTTTGCCGAAAAGGCGCAGAAGAAGGTGCGCGACCCCGACAGCAATATCGAGCGTGTGCTCGATCTCGGCTTCGTCGGTGATGTCGTTGAAGTCGACCGGACGCTGCTCGACCTGCTCGCTCGCTCCGAGATGATCCCGGTCATCGCGCCTGTTGCGCCTGGCCGCGACGGCGCGACCTACAACATCAACGCCGATACCTTTGCGGGTGCGATTGCCGGTGCTCTCAACGCCTCGCGCCTGCTCTTCCTCACCGACGTGCCTGGCGTGCTCGACAAGGACGGCAAGCTTATCAAGGAACTCTCGGTCGCCGAAGCCCATGCGCTGATCAAGGATGGCACGATCTCGGGCGGCATGATCCCGAAGGTCGAGACCTGCATCGAGGCGATCCAGGCGGGCGTGCAGGGCGTCGTCATCCTCAACGGCAAGACCGCCCATTCCGTGCTGCTCGAACTCTTCACCGAGACGGGTGCTGGCACGCTGCTAGTTCCCTGAGCCGATGATTTCGTCCGCTGCAGGTCAATCGATCGGCAGCGGACGCTCCAACTTCTCGCTTCCCGGCGTCACGGTGCGCATGGACAGGACAGCGATCAGGACGATCGCATAGGCGACGAAGTTGTAGATCAGCCCAAGCGCCATACCTTCGGCATAGACGGCCTTACCGCTCAGGCCTTCCGCAGCATTGCGCGCCAAATCCGAGAAGAATATCTCGCTGACGATGGCAATCCCGAGCGCACTGCCAACCTGCTGGATCGCCTGAAGCGCGCCAGAACCACCGCCCGCATCCTGAGGCGGCACGCCCGCCAGCACGAGCTGGAACATTGGCGCGATCGCGATCCCCATGCCAAGGCCGCTGAGGAGGAACCAGGGCAGGAGCGCCATGCGGTCAACAGTCTCGCCCACAGATTGGATCTCGCCCCGCAACAGGCCCATGCCGACGATCACCATCACCACCCCGACCACGACACGCACGCGCGGGGTGATGTTGCCGAGGCGCCCTGAAATCAGCGAGGCGACGAAGATGCCGACGGAAAACGGCACGGTGGTCATGCCCGACTGTAGCGGGGTAAGCCCATAACCCTGCTGCAGGAACATTGCCAGGATCAGGAAGAAGCCCGGCAGGGTCGAAAAGAAGGTCGCGGTCATCAGCGAGCCGATGACGTAGTTTCGGTTGTTCATGAGTGCGACCGGCAGGAGTTCCGGTGCCTTCAGCCGGTGCTGGCGCCGCTCCCAGAGGCCGAAGGCGACCCCAAAGGGAATGGCCATGGCGAGCATAACGAAGCACCAGACCGGCCAGCCGAAGCCACGGCCCTCGATCAGTGGGAAGATGACGCAGAAGATCGTGACAGCCGCCAGCGCGATCCCGCCGAAATCGTTCTTGAGACCGGGCTTCGGCGGAAGAGCCGGGATCAGCCTCCAGCCCAGCAAAATGGTCATGATGCCGACCGGGATGTTGATGAGGAAGATCGGCCGCCAGCCGAGATCGAAAAGGTCGAGCGCAATCAGCCAGCCGCCCAGGATAGGGCCGGATACGGCGGCAAGCCCGGCGCTCAGGCCAAACAGCGAAAAGGCGGCCGCCCGCTCCTTCGGCGGAAACATCATCTGGGCGATCGCCAGCACCTGCGGGGTCATGACAGCAGCCCCCGCGCCTTGCAGCAGGCGCGCAGCCACCAGCCAGCCGATATCAGGTGCCAGCCCGCACAGAAGCGAAGCAAAGGTGAAGGCCGCCACGCCGACCAGAAACACCTGCTTCTTGCCCCGGACGTCGCCGAGACGTCCAAAGGGAAGGAGCCCGAGCGCAAAGACCAGCACGTAACCGGCCACGACCCATTCGATCTGGCTGGAGGTCGCGCCAAGCTCGGATTGCAGGCTCGGCAGCGCGACATTGACGATGGTGACATCGAGCAGGTTCATGAAATTCGCGAGCATCATCACGGCCAGCGCCGTCCAGCGATTCGGGTATGGATGCGCGGCGTCGGCGCTGATCGTTGGTGTCGCGGGTGTCTTGGTGTGCACTTTTGTCTCCCCGCCATCGGCGCGCTTGTGCCGTCCGGTGTATCGCGCAGCGGGATGGGTCGCAACGGGGCAAAGGTGAGCGCTGTGCCGAGGCGTGCGGGGTCCGATCTCCCCCTTGGTGGGGGAGAAAGCGATTTCGATGAATTAGGCCGGCGCAAGCGGCCTAAACATCAGAAATCGCAAGTGAGGGGGTCCGTGATGTCGTGGCCACGGAACCGATCCCCTCACCAACAAAATCTGAGGTTTAGCCCTGATCGGGCTAAGCCCTCGATTTTGTAACCTCTCCCACAAGGGGGAGAGGAGTGTCGCACCCTCACACCAGAACCAGCAACAGCACCCCGAAGACGATCAGCACGCATCCCGCAATCTCCAGCCGGTTGATGCTCTCCTTGAAGAAGATCACCGACGACGCAAAGGTGAAGAGCATTTCGACCTGGGCCAAGGCTTTCACCACCGCCACCTGCTGCAGCGTCATGGCGGTGAACCAGCCGAAGGAGGCCGTGGCGCCTACGAAACCGACGAGGGCGCTGACTTTCCAGGCGGCCCGGACGCGGGTGAGTTCTGCCCGGTCGCGCCAGGCCATCCAGAAAAGCATCGACAGCGTCTGGATGGTGATGACGACACAGAGCGTGTAGCCCGCCTGCACCATTGCATCCGGTGCGGGCAGGCTCGGGGCGAGCGACAGCGAGGCGGTGCGGTAGGCGATCGCGGAGATGCCGAAGAAGAAGCCGGAGGCAAGGCCGATCAGGGCGGTGCGACTGCTGACCGAGGTGACGAGGCTCAAGGGTGTGAAGGCCGTGCGGGCCACCGAGATCAGCATGACGCCGAGGATGGAGACGAGGATCGCCGCTGCGGTGCCAAGACCGATCGTCTCGCCGAAGAGGATCAGCGCCAGCAATGCCGCCTGGGCTGGTTCTGTTCGTGAATAGGCCGTGCCGACGGCGAAGTTGCGGAAGGAGAAAAGGTGCACCAGGAGGAAAGTCGCCGTGATCTGGGCGAGTGCCCCGATGACCGCCCAGATCACGAAGGTCGCTCCGGGCACCGGCAGCGGCCGGCCGAGGCCGAAATGCAGGATGGCGAGATAGAGGAAGGCGAAGGGCAGGCCGAAGCCAAAGCGCACGAAGGTCGCCCCCGTCGTGCCCATCCGGCCCTTGAGGTGTTTTTGCAGCGTCGAGCGCAGGTTTTGCAGGAAGGCGCTGCCAACCGTGATGAGGGCCCAGAGTTCCATGGGAGAGTGTCCAGAATGGCCGCAGCGCGGGGATGTCGGCTTGCGGCAGGAGATCAAAAAAGTGGCGGTTTGGCCTGAGCTTACGCCTCAGGTTCTGCTGCTCACGCCTGACGCTGGCGAATCGTGCCTGAGCTCACCGGATGGAAGCGCGCGGGAAGGCGCTTGCGGTCCTGCAGGACCACGACCCGTTCCATCGCCGAAATCGCCATCTTCTTTCCCATCTTTCCGAGATAGCACTTCCCGAAGCGGCCACCAATGCTAATTAGAGGCAACGCGCCTGGTGTCATCAGGCCATCCGCACTGCCCCAAGAGGACCCGATGAACACCCCAGCCAAGATCCCCTCGCCTGCCGATTTCGCCCATGTGCGCGACTGGGTCTTCGACCTCGACAACACGCTTTATCCCCATCACATCAATCTCTTTGCGCAGATCGACACGAACATGACCGCCTTCGTGGCGGAGATCCTGCAGATGGAACCGGCCGAGGCGAAGCTTCTGCAGAAGCAGTACTACCACGAACACGGCACGACGCTTGCCGGGCTGATGCTGCATCACAAGGTCGATCCGAACGCCTTTCTCGAGAGGGCGCATGCGATCGACTATTCAGCCCTGATCCCGGACGAGGCTCTTGGCTCGGCGATCAAGCGGCTGCCGGGGCGAAAGTTCATCTTCACCAACGGCACTGTGGCGCATGCGGAGGCGGCCGCCCGGGCGCTCGGCATTCTCGACCATTTCGACGACATCTTCGACATCGTCGCGGCCGATTACGTGCCGAAGCCGGCGGGTGCCACTTACGACAAGTTCGCGAGCCTCAACCGCATCGACACGAAACATGCCGCGATGTTCGAGGATCTGCCGCGCAATCTGATGGTTCCGAAGGCACTCGGCATGAAGACGGTGCTGCTCGTGCCGCGCAACCTGGGAACGGCGATCCTGGAGACCTGGGAGCGCGTCGAGAATGTCGATGCAGAAACCGTCGATTACCTGACCGACGATCTCACCAGCTTCCTGCAGGCGCTGCTCGCGGACGAGGCGTGAGCGGAAGCTTACGAAAGTTTCATGCAGCTTACAGAGAGTTAAGTAGGGCCTGAGCCTTGCCGCCGTTACGGTTGTCCCATCGAAGCAGACACTCGAAAGGATATCCCAATGAACGGCAAGACCCTGACGCTGGCCGCCGTGGCAGCCTCTCTCCTGATCGGCACCACCGCCGGCGGTGCCTTTGCGCAGGACCGTGGCGAGCGCCGTGGCGGCCCCGGCCGTGGCGGTCCGGAAGTGATGTTCGTGCAGATGCTGCAGCAGCATGACACGAACAAGGACGGCAAGATCAGCAAGGAAGAAGCGACGGCCGCCGGGACTGCGATGTTCACGGCCATCGATGCCGACAAGGACGGCGTGCTGACCCCTGGCGAGATGCGGCAGCACCGCGAAGCCATGCGCGAAGAGAACAAGGCAGCCCGTGAAGCCATGCGGGCCGAGCGCCAGGCGGCACGCGAAGCAGCGAAGGCCGATGCACCCACTCCGCCCCCGGGTGATGCACCCCAGGAACAGGCCATAAATGACGATGGTCCGCGTGGCGAAGGCAAGGGCCCACACGGCAAGCGCCACGGCTGGCACAATGAACGTGCAGAGCGCGGCGAGGATCGCGGTGGTCGGGACGGCATGCGGGGCCAAGGTCGGATGATGCGGGTCGCGGATACCGATGAGAACGGTCAGATCAGCCAGGCGGAAGCAACCGCCATGGCCGACAAGATGTTCACCCGGATGGACCGCAACAAGGATGGCGTCATCAGCGCCGACGACATGCCGAAGCGGCCGATCATGATGCGCTGATTACGCGGTCACATCACCAGAAGAACTGACAGGCGGCCCCTCACGGGGCCGTTTCGTCGTTCAGGTCGTAGAAGTCGGCGATGATCTTCCAGGCTTCTTCGGCAGTCTCGGCGAACTGGAAGAGATCGAGGTCCTCGGGCGCAATCGTGCCAAAGGCGGCGAGCGCCTGGAAATTGATGATGTCCTCCCAGAAGGCGCGGGAAAAGAGGATCAGCGGGATCGGCGCCATGCGCTTGGTCTGGATCAGCGTCACAGTCTCGAAGAGTTCATCCAGCGTGCCGAAACCGCCGGGGAAGATGGTGATCGCCTTGGCGCGCATCAGGAAATGCATCTTGCGGATGGCGAAGTAGTGGAAGTTGAAGCTGAGCTCCGGCGTCACATAGGGGTTCGGCGCCTGCTCGTGCGGCAGGACGATGTTGAGGCCGACCGAGGGGGCACCGACCTCTGACGCCCCGCGATTACCCGCTTCCATGACGCCTGGACCACCGCCGGTCACCACGACATATTCGTGGTAGTCCATCTTCTTTGCCTGGGCGGAGCAGAGCTGTGCGAACTTGCGGGCCTCTTCGTAGTAGATCGAGGCGTTTTCCAGGTTCTTCTTCTGGATATCGTTCTTCGCCGCCCAGGCCGCCTCGCCGGGGGCCGGGATGCGGGCACCGCCGAACATGACCACTGTCGACTTAATGCTGCGCTCGGTGAGGATCATCTCCGTTTTCAGCAGTTCGAGCTGCAGGCGGACGGGGCGAAGCTCCTCGCGGCAGAGGAATTCATCGTCGACATAGGCAAGTGTGTAGGAGGTCGACGCCGACTGCGGCGTACGCGGAATAACCTCGGCCGTCTGCTTGTCGGTCGAGCTGTCCTTCAGCGGATCCCAGGATCCGTCCTTGCGCCTGTGCTTGCCGTTCTTCCACCGTGCCATGCCTCTTCCTTTCCAAAACGCAGAGCTCCTGCGAGCTGTTTTCTTCCAGCCCTTTATGCGCTAGAGCTTTGCGCGAATTTTCGATCAGATCCTGATCGTTTCCATCCCCACGGTAGACAACGAAGTTTAAGGAATTCAGATGAGCGCCTCCGATCTCACCCAGCTCGAACACGTCATCGAAGCGGCTTTCGACAACCGCGATACGGTTTCGACCACCACCACGGGCGAGATCCGCGATGCCGTCGAGACGGCGCTCAACCTCTTGGACAGCGGCAAGGCTCGCGTCGCTGCTCGCGGCGAAGATGGCAGCTGGACCGTGCATCAGTGGCTGAAGAAGGCCGTGCTCCTCTCCTTCCGCCTAAACGACATGGAAGTCGTCAAGGGCGGCCCGGGCGCTTCGACCTGGTGGGACAAGGTGCCCTCGAAGTTCGAAGGCTGGGGTGAAAGCGAGTTCCGCTCGGCCGGTTTCCGCGCCGTACCGAACGCCGTCGTCCGCCGCTCGGCCTATATCTCCAAGGGCGTCGTTCTGATGCCGTCCTTCGTCAATCTCGGCGCCTATGTCGGTGAAAACTCCATGGTCGACACCTGGGCGACGGTCGGCTCCTGCGCCCAGATCGGTGCGAACGTGCACCTGTCCGGCGGTGTGGGCATCGGCGGCGTGCTCGAGCCTCTGCAGGCCGGCCCAACGATCATCGAGGACAATTGCTTCATCGGCGCGCGCTCTGAGGTCGTCGAAGGCTGCATCATCCGCGAGGGCTCTGTTCTCGGCATGGGCGTCTATATCGGCAAGTCGACCAAGATCGTCGATCGCGCCACCGGCGAAGTGATGTATGGCGAAGTGCCGCCCTATTCCGTCGTCGTTGCCGGCTCGATGCCGTCGGGCAATGCCGTCATGGCAAACGGTCTCCCGGCACCGCATCTCTACTGCGCTGTCATCGTCAAGCGCGTCGACGAGAAGACCCGCTCGAAGACGGGCATCAACGAACTGCTGCGCGACTAAGCCCTCATGGCCTTGCCGGGGCGGGAGACATCGGTCGGCTGGGCGCTCTTCCAATGGGACGGGCGCATCGGTCGGCGCGTCTTCATCCTCGGCACGCTGTTCTGGATGACGGCGAACGCGGCCGTGATCGCGTTCGTGACGGGATCGGACGACATTTCGCCCGGCTCGTTTTCGCTGTTCCTGACGACTGCGAGCCTCTCGCTCGTCTCGCTCTTGATGCTCGGCACGAAGCGGCTGCATGATATCGGCATGCCGGGCATGGCGTCTGTTCTCTTGCTGCTGCCTGCCTTTTCGCTGATCCTTTTCTTCGTGCTCTGCGTCTGGCCGCCAGTGCGGGGCGACAACCGTTACGGGCCGGGATCGGACATGCGTTCGTCCTGAGCGGTGGGTGACAGGTTCGGGCGGATCAGCTAAGTCTGGCTCATCTTCTCAAGGCACCGACGGCCGGGCTGAACCGGACCTCGGTCAATCCCGTAAAAGTGTTCATGACCGCTACCAATCCCGTCGATGTTCTCCAGGCCCTCATTCGCTGCCCTTCCGTCACGCCTGCTGAAGGCGGTGCGCTCGGTGTGCTCGAAAACCTGCTCTCGCCTCTCGGTTTCCGCGTCGATCGCATGATCGCAAAGGACGAGGGCACGCCCGATATCGAAAACCTCTATGCGCGCGCCGGATCGGATGGGCCGCATCTGATGTTTGCCGGCCACAGCGATGTCGTGCCGGTTGGTGCCGAGTCAGACTGGAGCGCCGGACCGTTCTCCGGCGATATCAGAGACGGCATGCTTTATGGCCGTGGCGCGGTCGACATGAAGGGCGGGATCGCCTGCTTCATCGCCGCCTATGCCCGACTGGTCGAAGCCGGCAAGGTGCCGAAGGGTTCGGTCTCGCTGCTGATCACCGGCGACGAGGAAGGCCCTGCCGTCAACGGCACGGTGAAGCTGCTCGAATGGGCGGCGGAACGTGGTGAACGCTGGGATGCCTGCCTGGTCGGCGAGCCGACCAATCCGGATCATCTCGGCGACATGATCAAGATTGGCCGGCGCGGCTCGGTGTCGGGCACAGTGACGGTCAAGGGCGTGCAGGGTCACGCGGCCTATCCGCATCTCGCCGACAATCCGGTGCGCGGCGCGCTGTCGCTGGCGAAAAGCCTGATGTTCCCGGCCTTCGACACCGGCACGGAGAACTTCCAGCCGTCGAACCTCGAAGTCACCACCATCGATGTCGGCAATGCGGCGACGAATGTCATTCCGGCTTCGGCGCGCTTCAAGTTCAACATCCGCTTCAACGATGTCTGGACCGCCGATAGCGTCAAGGCCGAGATCATGCGCCGTCTCGATGCGGCCGCTGTTGATCCCGAGCTGCGGCCGGATCGTGCAGCGATCGGCTACGACATCACCTGGTCGGAACGGCCAAGCCATGTTTTCTTGACGCGCAACAACGCGCTGATTGCCTCGCTGTCGGGGGCAATCGAGACGGTGACCGGCAAGACGCCGAAGCTCTCGACGACCGGCGGCACGTCGGATGCCCGGTTCATCAAGGATTACTGCCCGGTCGTCGAATTCGGCCTCGTAGGGCAGACCATGCATATGGTCGACGAACGGGTCGCCGTCTCGGATCTGGAAACGCTGACCGTGATCTACCAGACCTTCATCGAGCAGTGGTTTGCCCATGCCGACGCTTAAGGAGGTCGAGTTCTATCTCAAGGGCCTCTGGCTGCTGTTCAAGCAGGATCCCTCAGGCTTTGCCTATCTCGACTTTACCGACCGGGGCGCGATGCGCTCCTTCTGGGCGATCCTCTGGGCGCTGCCTGCGATCCTGATCTCCTTTGCCTGGTGGCGCCTGCTCTATATGCAGGGCCTGCCAGAGGGCACTGAGACGGGCGGCCTGTTCTTCTTCCGCCTGGCGCTGGTCGAGGCGTCCAACTGGCTGTTTCCGCTGATATTGCTCGGCATTCTCTGCTGGATGGTCGGGATCGGCGACAAATACGCATCGATGGTCGTGGCGATCAACTGGCTCGCCGTGCCGGTATCCTATTCCTACGGCCTGCTGGTGCTGTTGATGATGTTCTTGCCAGCGCTTGCCGGTGTCGTGGCATTCCTGTGGCTCTTGCTGATGATCACGCTGATCGCGGCTCTTTTCCGCATCGTCAGGATGATCGTAGGCGACCAATTGCTGATGGTCTCGACCATCATCATGGTACTGCTTGTGCCGTCGATGATCATCGCGGAAGTGCTGGAACGCTATCTCGGCGTTTATCCAGGCTGAAAACGCATCTTAGCCGCTAAACGGCTCATCGCCAGGGTAATCCACCCTCATGAAGAACAGTCCCTCCGGTGGCGCGACTGGTCCGCAGGCTGCACGGTCGCGGGCGTCCAGTGCTGCGCGCACATCTGAGGGCGTCATCTTGCCCTCGCCCGCGAGCTTCAACGTGCCGGCAAAGGAGCGGATCTGGTTATGCAGGAAACTCTGGGCGGTGGCGCGGATCTCGATCAGTTCACCAGAGCACGTGACATCCAGGCGATCGAGCGTCCTCAAAGGGCTTTTCGCCTGACAATGGGCGGAGCGGAAGGTGGTGAAGTCGTGGTGACCGACGAGCTGCTGGGCAGCTTCGTGCATGGCCTTGGGATCGAGCGGCTTCGGCACCCACCAGGCACGCTTGTCCTCCAGCGCCAGACGCGCCGGGCGGGTGATGATGCGATAGAGATAATGGCGGCGGAGCGCCGAGAAGCGGGCGTCGAACTCGTCCGGCACGGCCTGCACATCGAGCACGGCGACCTGTTCCGACGCCATTGCCAGATGAGCGTTCAGCGCATTGCGCAGCTTGTGTGGCACCCAGGCGCGGGAGAGATCGGCATGGATCACCTGGCCCATGGCGTGGACGCCGGAATCGGTGCGGCCGGCACCCCGGATGACCACGGTCTCGCTGGTGAGTGACAGGATCGCCTGTTCGAGGGCCGCCTGGATCGAATGGCCGTTTTCCTGGCGCTGCCAGCCGACATAGGCCGAGCCATCATATTCGACGGTCATTCGGAAACGGGGCATCAGGCGATCACCGTACCCTTGGGCAGTGGCGTGCCACGCAGGAAGTCCTCCGCATTCAATGCCTTGCCGCCGGCCTTCTGCAGACGGACCAGGTTTACAGCGCCCGTACCGCAGGCGATCGTCAGGCGATCGTCGAGGGCTGTGCCGGCGGTCGCGATTGCGCCCTGCCCTTCCGCGAGGCCCGAGGCGAGGAGCTTGACGCGCTCGGGCTTGCCGTTGACGTCCATCTCTGCCCAGGCACCCGGGAAGGGCGAGAGGCCGCGGATGTGATTGTGCACCTCGGTCGCCGGGCGGGAGAAGTCGACGCGGGTTTCGGCCTTGTCGATCTTGGCCGCATAGAGCACGCCCTCTTCGGCCTGTGTGACCGTTTCCAGCGTACCGGCTTCAAGCCTCGCCATCGCCTCGACCATGGCTTCGGCGCCGACGAGGCTCAGGGCATCGTGTAGCTCGCCGGCTGTCATATCGGGGCCGATGGCGACCTTGCGGGTCAGCGCGACGGGACCGGTGTCGAGGCCCTTATCCATCTTCATCACCATCATGCCTGTCTCGGCATCGCCGGCCATGATGGCCCGCTGGATGGGCGCGGCTCCCCGCCAGCGCGGCAGGAGTGAGGCATGGCCGTTATAGGCGCCGAGACGCGTGCCGTTGAGGATCGCTTCGGGCAGCAGCAGGCCATAGGCGACGACGACGGCGACATCAGCCTGGAGTGCGACGAAGGCTTCGCGATCGGCGGCATCACGGAAGTTCAGGGGATGACGGACCTCGATGCCGAGGTCTTCGGCCGCCTGATGAACGGGAGATTTCTGCAGGTCGAGGCCACGGCGGCCACCGGGACGGGGCGGCTGCGAATAAGCCATGACAATCTGGTGGCCCGCCGCATGCAGCGCTTTCAGGGTCGCGACGGAGAAGTCCGGCGTACCCATGAAGATGATGCGAAGTGCCATTTTGTCAGCCTTCAAGCGCGGGGTTGAACGACGCCCAGAGCATTTCCGGCGAAAACGGAGACGCCGTCAATGCTCTATCATTTTGTTTTTACGCAATTCCGAACGCAAAACCGCTTCGCACTTTTGCTGAATTTGCTCGATGTCAGATCTTCTGACGGGCGGCCTTGGTGAACCTCTTGATCACCATCTCGCGCTTGAGGCGGGAGATATGATCGATGAAGAGCACGCCGTTCAAATGGTCGATCTCGTGCTGAAGGCAAGTGGCGAGCAGGCCATCGGCCTCGGTCACCGTCTCCTTGCCGTCGCGGCCGATCGACTTGACCGTGATCGAGGCGGGGCGTTCAACCTCGGCGTAATAGTCCGGGATCGAGAGGCAGCCTTCTTCATAGACCGAGCGCTCGTCGGAGCTCGTCAGGATCTCCGGATTGATGAAGACCAGCGGCGCGGGCTCCTCGCCTTCCTTGGCAAGGTCGATCACGAGGAGACGGCGCGGCACGCCGACCTGGATCGCGGCCAGCCCGATGCCGGGGGCCTCGTACATGGTTTCGAGCATGTCATCGATGAACTGCTCAAGCTCGGCATCGACGCGCTCGATGGGCGCGGATACCTGACGCAGCAGGGGATCGGGCAGGATGATGAGAGGCTTGATAGTCATGGCCTCCCCTTAGCGCAACTTCCCGGCGGAGGAAACGGAAAAAACGCTTCCGTTTCTCCGATTCTGAGCCGGATCAGGCGACCCGACGTTCCATGATGCGGCGCGCCTGCGGGGCGGCGTCGGTACGGGTGCGGATCTGCGACAGCTGCTCGACGAGACCGGCGACCTCTGCACGCAGACGGCGCGTCTCGTCCGAGGTGCGCTCCACCATGTCGCTGTTCTCATGGGTCAGCAGATCCATGTTGCGGGTGGACTGGTTGACCTCGTTAAGGCCGATCGCCTGATCCTTCGCGGCGGCTGCGATATCCGAGACGAAGGTGTCGATGGCGTCGATGCGGGTGATGATGTCGTTCAGCGCCTCGCCGGTGCCGGTGACGAGGCTGACGCCTTCCTTTACCTGGGTCGAGCTCTGGGAAATCAGTTGCTTGATTTCCTTGGCGGCGTCGGCTGAGCGCTGGGCAAGCTGGCGGACTTCCTGGGCGACAACGGCAAAGCCCTTGCCGGCATCCCCGGCGCGCGCGGCCTCGACGCCTGCGTTCAGAGCCAGAAGGTTTGTCTGGAAGGCGATCTCGTCGATGACGCCGATGATCTTGGAGATCTCGGTGGAAGATTTTTCGATCGCACCCATGGCGGAGACGGCCTGGGAGACGACGGTGCCCGAGGTCTTTGCCTGAAGCTGCGTGTCGCGCACCTCCTGCGAAGCGCGCTCGGCATTGGCGGCTGTTTGGCTGACACTGACGGAGAGCTGCTGAAGGGCGGTCGAGCTCTCCTGCACGCCGCTTGCCTGGCGGGTCGTGCGGCTGGCGAGTTCGCCGGAAGCGTGCGCGATCGCGTCCGTGCCGGTCAGGATGCCTTCCGAAGCCCGGCGGATCGCGGCAAAGGAGGTGTTCAGACGATCGACGGTTTCGTTGTAGTGACCGGCCATTTCCTTGAAATTTTCGGGGAGGTCGGTCGTCATGCGGGCTTCGAAATCGCCCTGTGCCAGCGCTTCCAGACCGCGACGCAGATGCTCCATGGCAATCGCCTGGTCGGCGGCGAAGCGGGCGCGTTCTTCTTCGAGGGCCTGACGCCTGCTTTCCAGCTCTTCGAGATAGACGGAGATCGAATAGTCCATATCGAGCATGGCGGCCTTCACGACCGCTCGAAGCTTCTCGCCGAGCGAATTCGCATGCTGCTTGCCGAAGGGGAAAGGCCAATGCTTGACGAGGACGCCAGAGAGGAGCTCGCCGACCAGCATCGAATAGCCGCCTATATACCAGCGCGGCTCGAGACCGATCCGGGCATGGGCCTTGCCGACGGCGGTGACGCCCTTGACGTAGTTCTCGTCGAAATTGCCACCGGCGACCTTGTCCCAGTGACCGATCTGGGCACTTTTCGCACCGTTCATGTGGGCCCCGTCGCGGAAGTGGCCGGCGATCTTTCCGGTCTTCGTCACCTTGGCGTAGAACTTGTCGAGCGCACCACCCAGAACCTCCTTGATCGACGGGCGAAGCTCGGCCAGCGTGCTGCGCGTCTTCTGATCGATCTCCAGGAATTCCAGGCGTTCGGACAGGTCGTTCTGGGCTTTGGTACTCATGATGCGATGCGGACTCTCGGGGTTAACAGGTATCAAGAAGAACTGTCACGGTTTGCTGAACAGATTCTAAACGCATGGCGACAAATCATGCCGCCATGCGAGGCCGTGATCGGGTCTCAACCCGCCATGCGGTAGGTGTTCTGGCTCATGCCTTGCGACCTGCTGCCGGAGGTCTTGAAGCCCTGCAGGGCGTGGACCAGGCGACCGGCTTCTTCGCGAAGCGTCGCCGTCTGGGCCGAACTTTCCTCGACCATGGCGGCATTGCGCTGGGTGATCTGGTCCATGGAGGCCACCGAGGTGTTGACCTCGCGCAGGCCGCCGGACTGGTCGGCTGCGGCAAGCGCGATCTTGCCGACGATGTCGTTGATCTCGCCGATCCGGACGATGATCTTGCCGAGCGCGTCGCCGGCATTGTTGACGAGGCCGACGCCGGCCTCGACCTGGGTGGAGCTTTGGGAGATCAGGTTCTTGATCTCACGGGCGGCATTGGCGCAGCGCTGGGCGAGTTCGCGGACCTCCTGGGCGACGACGGCAAAGCCTCGGCCGGCTTCACCCGCACGGGCTGCCTCGACACCGGCGTTCAGCGCCAACAGATTGGTCTGGAAGGCGATCTCGTCGATGACGCCGATGATCTTGGATATCTCGTCGGACGACTTCTCGATCGCGCCCATGGCATCGACGGCGCGAGAGACGACTTCTTCGGAAACGCGCGCCTCGGTGAGGGCGACGCCGACGACCACAGAGGCTTCCTTTGCACCATCGGCCGTCAGCGTAACGTTCTGGGTGAGCTCATGCAGGGCTGCCGTACTTTCCTCAAGACCCGCCGCCTGCTGTTCGGTGCGCTGGGCGAGATCATCTGTGGCATCGGAGATGGCGGCCGTCGACTTGAAGATCTCGTCAGCCGAGTGCCGCACGGTGACAATGGTCGCGCGCAGCGCTTCGACAGAGGCGTTATAGTCGCTCGCCATCTGCACGAAATTAGCGGGCAAATCATCCGGCAGACGGGCATCGAGATCGCCGGCGGAAAGCTTGGCGAGAACGGCGCGCAAGGCGGCAAGCGCGGTTGCCTGCTCCTGCTCGGCCTTCAGCCTCGCATCCTCTGCCGCCTGGCGCTGTTCCGCGAGGATCGCGAGATAGACCGAGATGGAATAGTCCATGTCCAGCAGCGCAGCCTTGACCACGACCGAGATTTCCTCGGCAAGGCGCTCCGACTTCTGCCGGCCAAAGCGGCTTGGCCAGCGCTCGCGGGTGACCGCATGCACCAGCTGCTCCAGCACGAGCGCGTAGCCGCCGATGTACCAGCGGGGTTCGAGACCGATGCGGGCATGGGCCTTGCCAACCTTGGTTACACCCTCGACATAGCTTTCATTGTATTCGGCCGTGCCGACGATGCCCCAATGCTCTTCCTGGCGCTTCTTGGCGCTCTTCATGTGATCGTCGTTGCGGAAGAATGCGGCCGTCTCGGGGACCTTGCGGATCTTGTCGTAGAAGATTGCGAGCGCATCGCCGATGTTGTTGTGGATCAGAGGGCCCAGACGACGCAGGGTTTCTCGGCCTCGGTCATCAAGCCCCAGAAAACGCAGACGGTTTTTCAGATCGGAGTTCTCGTTTTGCGACACCATGACCGGCACTCACTTTCCTGGACTAAAAACATCAGCGATTGCTGATAAATATGATTGAGGAAATTCTAAAATGGTAAAAGTTGTGTTGCCTGCCGAGAGCACCTTTTAGCGTCCTGAAACGGGGCCAGGCAGCGCGGACGAAAATCATTACCGTTTCGGGCATCGCTTTTGACGTTTGTCATCTCGCGGTGTGGCGAAAGAAATATGACGGCTCAACCTGAGGGGGCCGGAGGCGGACAGCGTTCACTCTTTGATCTGTTCTCGGTGTCCGAATCAGCTATCATCGGTCCATGACAATTCTCGACATTCCGTCGGTGACCATCGGCTCAGTCACTCTTTCACCCGCGTTCCTGCTTGGGCTTGCGGCAGCGGTTCTGCTGCTCCCGATCCTCACGGTCGTGATCGTGGCGCTGAGGGGGGCACGGGCGCGCGCCGAGATGCGGGAAGACGCTCTGCGGCGCGACGAAGCGGCGGAAGCGAGGCTCGCGGAACTCCTCAAGGCACAGGCCGAGATGCAGGGGCGGCTCGCCACCATGGCCGAAGTCTTCGGCAGCCGGCAGGCGGAGCTCAACCAGTCGATCAGCCAGAGGCTCGACGGCATGACGCACCGGCTGGGTACCACGATCACCGAGCAGACGAAGTCGACGCACGACAACCTGCGCACGCTGCAGGAGCGGCTGGCGGTGATCGATGCGGCACAGAACAACATCCAGTCTCTGGCGAAGGATGTCGTCGGCCTTCAGGCGATCCTGTCCAACAAGCAGACGCGCGGCGCCTTCGGGCAATCGCGGATGGAAACGATCGTCGCCGACGGGTTGCCGATGGGGGCCTATGCGTTCCAGACGACACTCTCCAACGGCTCGCGTCCAGACTGCACCATCCGGATGCCGAACAATTCACCGCCACTGGTGGTGGATGCGAAGTTCCCGCTCGAAGCGTGGAACGTGATCCGCGAGACGGAAAACCCGGAGCAGAAGAAGATGGCCTCCCAGCAGTTCAAGCGGGACATGGAGGTTCATATCCGCGACATCTCGGAGAAATACCTGATCGCGGGCGAGACCCAGGATATGGCGTTCCTGTTCGTGCCGTCGGAATCGATCTTCGCCGAGATCCACGAGAACTTCGAGGGCGTCGTGCAAAAGGCGCATCGGCAGAAGGTGGTGATCGTCTCGCCTTCGCTTCTGATGCTCTCCATCCAGGTGATCCAGGCCGTCCTTAAGGACCAGCGCATGCGCGAGCAGGCACATCTGATCCAGGGCGAGGTGATCCGCCTGATGGAGGATTTGAGCCGTCTCGACGATCGGACACGGAAATTGCAGAGCCATTTCCTCGCCGCTCAGAAGGATGTCGAGATGATCATCACATCCTCGGACAAGCTGGCCAAGCGCGGCGCCAAGATCGAAGCCATGGAGTTCGAGACGCCCGGCGGGCGCGAAGATGGCGAGGAGATCCCGTCGCGCGCCGTGGAGAGCCGGACCGGCATGCTCAAGCTCAGGGTTGTTGACGAGGACTAAGGCGCTGGTCCAAAAGAGCGAAGAACCCAGGGAGGCCTCTCGCTCATGATCACCGTCTTCGGCTCAATCAACATGGACCTCGTTGCCACCACGCCGCGCCTGCCGAAACCAGGCGAGACGGTTCCGGGAACCGGCTTTGCGACGGCAGCCGGTGGCAAGGGCGCGAACCAGGCGCTGGCCGCAAGGCGCGCCGGTGCATCCGTGCGCATGGTGGGCGCCGTGGGACGCGACGAGTTCGCCGCCCCTGCCCTCGACCTTCTCGACAAGGCGGGCACCGATCTTTCCAGCGTCGCGCGCGTGGATGGGCCGACCGGCACGGCGCTCATTCTGGTGGGCGGCGACGGGGAAAACATGATCGCTGTTGTGCCGGGCGCCAATGGGACCATCAGCCCCAACCAAGCGGCTGCGGCGGTTTCGAGCAGCCAGCCGGGCGACATCCTGATGCTGCAGCTCGAAGTCCCGGCCGCATCCGTGAAGGCTGCACTGGAAGCGGCCAAGGTGCGCGGCGTGCGCACCGTGCTCAACACGGCACCGCTGATTGCCGAGGCAGCCGAGCTTGCGAAGCTCGCCGATATCGTCATCGCCAACGAGACGGAATTCGAACTGCTGGTGGGACGCGAGGCGCTGACATCTGAGCAGCGCGAAGAGATGCTCCTCCAGATGCACAAGGACACCGGACAGATCCTGATCATCACGCTCGGGGCCGAAGGTGTCGTAGCAGCCGAAGGCGGCAGCTTGCACCGTACCAAGGGGCTGAAGATCGAACCCGTCGATACCGTGGGTGCGGGCGATACGTTCTGCGGCTATCTGGCCGCCAGCCTCGACGCGGGACTTGCGCTTGGCGAAGCCCTTCGCCGCGCGGCCGTCGCCGGATCGCTGGCCTGCCTCAAGGCCGGCGCCCAACCGTCGATCCCTGACGCCGGCGAGGTTGCCGCCGCTCTCTGACGCAAAGCCGGGCGCAAGTCTGATTTATTGCCCGTTAAGCAATGGAACATAGCATCTGACGTGATCGGGGTGCGCGAAAGCGCGCCCGGCCACGCCATGAGGGTGTGGAACGAATGTCCCTGCGTCCTGATCCTCAGTTTTCGAGGCTCCCATGTTCGCCTTCTTTAGCCGTTCGATCGCAGCCAAGCTCCTCGTCGTGACCGGCATCGCCATCGGCCTGGTGCTCTTCCTTTCCAATCTTGTCCTGATTTCGCAGACCCGTGATCGGGTTCACTCCCTGACCATGGAACAGGCTGACGCCGAGGCGAAATCCATCGCGCGTGAAATCGCCGGCGACATCGGCGAACTGGCAAGTGCCGCGCGCACCATGTCCGGCGTCATTGGCCGTGGCCATGAAGGCAAGTCCTTCGACCGGCAAGGCATCACCAATATTCTCAGGGCAAACCTGGAGCAGAACCCGTTCGCTTTCGGTAGCTGGATGGCGGAAGCGCCGGGCGCCATCGATGGACGGAAGGATGACGTCAAGGGGAAGGCCGATCTCGGCGCCAATGACGACGGGATCTATACACCCTACTGGTCCAAGGACCGCAACGGCGCGATACAGTTCTCGACCTTCGCAGCCAAATACGATGCAGAATGGTATGCGCTTGCGGCCAAGAGCGGCAAGGGCGCGATCACCGCGCCATATCTGGCCGAGGGCACCGATGTGCCGACGACGATGAGCTCGATCGCCTATCCAGTTGTCTCCGGTGGCAAACTGATCGGCGTCAGCGGCGTCGACATCTCGCTTCTGTCCCTCTCCGACAAGCTCAAGGCGCTGAAGCCCTTCGAGACGGGCCGTGTTCTCCTCGTCGCGCAGGGCGCCCAATGGCTGGTGGCACCGAACGACGACCTGCTGATGAAGCCATACGAGGTCGAAGGCACCGATGCCCTGAAGACCGCGCTTTCGAGCGGCAAGGGCAGCGTCGTAACCGGTCTCTCCAACGAGGCTGGCGAGGGCTTCGACCGCCTTCTCTATCCCTTTGCCGTTCCGGGCGTGAACGCCACCTGGGCCGTCATCATCGATATCCCGCACGCGGCAATCAACGCGCCGGTCGAGGCGCAGACGATGATGATGATCGTCGGCGGCCTGATCGTACTTGCCGCCGTGATGCTGGCACTGTTCCTTGCCGTGCGCTCCCTGGCCCAGCGCCCACTCCATGGTCTCGTCGGCGACGTCGAGCGCATGACCAAGGGTGACTATGCAAGCGACGTCTCGAACCAGCATCGCGAGGACGAAATCGGCCTTGTCGCCAAGGCGCTCGACGGCTTCCGCCATAAGCTCGCTGAAAGCAACATGCTTGCCGCCGAAGCCGACGCGCAACGTAAGGCCGCCGAAGGCGAACGCCGTCGCAACGAGGAAGAGCGCAATGCCTCAGCCTCCGTGCAGCAGCATGTCGTAACGGCGCTCGGTAGCGGACTTTCGCAACTGTCGCAGGGCAACCTCACTTATCGGATCGCGGATGATTTCCCGGGTGAATACGGCGCGCTGAAGCGTGACTTCAACGATGCCGTGACAAGCCTCGAACAGGCGATTGCCTCGGTCAACGGCAGCGTCGTCAATATCGCCGCCGGCACGAGCGAGATCTCGGAAAGTGCGGCTGATCTTTCCAAGCGCACCGAGCAGCAGGCAGCGAGCCTGGAGGAGACGGCGGCGGCTCTCAACGAACTGACCGAGCAGGTCAATTCGAGCGCCGACAATGCGGGGACGGCGGCAAACACCGTTTCGGTTGCCGTGAAGGATGCCGAAAAGTCCGGCGAGGTGGTGCAGAAGGCAGTTGCCTCGATGCATGGCATCGAGCAGTCGTCGCAGGAGATCTCGCGCATCATCGGGGTGATCGACGAGATTGCTTTCCAGACCAACCTCTTGGCCCTCAACGCGGGCGTCGAAGCGGCGCGTGCCGGGGAAGCCGGCAAGGGCTTTGCCGTCGTTGCACAGGAAGTGCGTGAACTTGCCCAGCGTTCCGCGACGGCTGCCAAGGAGATCAAGGCGCTGATCAACGCCTCGGCAGCGCAGGTAAAGGACGGTGTGGAACTCGTCGGCGAAGCAGGGCAGACGCTGGAGAAGATTTCCCAGCAGGTCATGCAGATCAACGGTCTGATCCGGCAGATCTCGGCATCGGCCAGCGAACAGGCATCCGGCCTCAAGGAGGTCAATGCCGCCGTCAACCAGATGGACCAGGTAACGCAGCAGAACGCAGCGATGGTGGAAGAGACGACGGCCGCCAGCATGGCGCTGCGCAGCGAATCCGACACGCTGCGTGGGCTGGTCGCGAAGTTCCAGGTGAGCGGTGCGTCCGCGCCGGGATCGGCGCTGCGAGCGGCTGCGGCAACCATGCGGACGGCTGCGGCCCAACCGAGCGCAAGCCCCAAGACGCCTTCCTACAGCCCGGCACCGCGCAAGGTGGCGGCAGCAGGCGGCGCGTCCGCCAGCGCTGACAATTGGGAAGAGTTCTAAGCTTGTGAAGTTTGAAAAAAAGGAAAAAGGGGCGCTGCCGATGCAGCGCCCCTTTTTCGTTCCGCTCAGATGCGGGCGAAACGCTCGATCAGGAGATCGAAGAAGCCGTCGGCATCGACGTTGCGCATGACGGTGGCGTTCGGTGTGCGGCCCGAGACGCCCCACCAATCGACGACGGTCATGCCGACCGTCAGTTCCGACTGGAGTTCGATCTCGACATTGCAATGGCGACCGCTGAACAGCTCCGGCTTCAGGAGATAGGCGACAACCGTCGGATCATGTAGCGGACCGCCGTCGGAGCCGTATTTCTCCTCGTCGAAGCGCTCGAAGAATTCGAGCCATTCCACCATGGTTTTCGCAGGCTTCGTGCCGATCGATGCCATGCGGGCGACGCGGGCCTTGGTGGTCATCAACTGATGCGTGACATCGAGCGGCATCATGGTGACCGGGATGCCCGATGCGAAGACGGCAGCGGCGGCATGGGGATCGACATAGATGTTGAATTCGGCTGCAGGCGTGATGTTGCCACCCTCGAAGAAGCCGCCGCCCATCATCACCAGTTCCTTGACGCGCGGGGCAATATCAGGGGCCTTTTGCAGCGCAAGGCCGATATTGGTGAGCGGGCCGAGCGTGCAGAGCGTCACGGTACCGGCGGGCTCGTTGCGCAGGGTCTCGATGATGAAATCGACCGCATTCTGGCCCTCGACCGTCATCGTCGGTTCGGGAAGAACGGCGCCGTCGAGGCCGGTCTTGCCGTGCACGTGTTCGGCCGTCACCAGCGGGCGCACCATGGGGCGATCCGCGCCTTCGAAAATGCGCCGGCCGGTTTCGCCGCAGAGTTCGCAGACGATGCGCGCGTTGCGGCTCGTGTAGGAGAGAGGCACGTTGCCTGCCACTGTCGTGATGCCGAGAAGGTTAAGTTCATCTGGGCTTGCAAAGGCGAGCATGAGGGCGGCGGCATCGTCCTGACCGGGGTCGGTATCGATGATGATCTTGCGGGGTTCTGTCATGGGGCATCCTAAAGTCTGAGGGCATGAGGCTTGGAACGCGAGTTCATGTTTGTCAAGCAAGAGAGTGCTTGTCGGGTGCCGTGGGATTTCCCATATTCCTGATGACTGAGGGACAGCCCATGGCGGGCCGAACAAGGGACTGCAATGACGCGCACCAGACTACCGACCGAAGCCTTTCTCATCACATTCGATACCGGAGACGGCAGTGCGCTCAGGCGGCCTCGGGGCAGCGACGGTTATCCACCCTATGACATCGAACGCCTGCCCCCGCAGAAGGGGGTGGAACGGCTGCGCGTGATGCTGGCCGTCGCGGGTTTCGATGAGAACGAGCTGGATGTCAGCGTCGAGGCGAACCAATTGGTCATCCGGGGCAAGCAGGCGGAGCGGGAAGAGGCAGACTATCTGTTTCGCGGCATTGCCTCGCGGCAGTTCCAGCGGGTCTTTGCGATCGAGGACGGCATGGAAGTGATGGGGGCATCGCTCAGAAACGGGCTGCTCGCAATCGAGATCATCCGGCACGATCCCGTGCATCTGGTAAGGAAAATTAACATCTCCACCGCAGAATTAGACTTGCGGCAATGTTCGGCCGCCTCTCCCTCATTCGCGGAGGATCGGAATGTTACTGAAAGAAGCCTCGTCCCGCCTGACCAAATCAGAGCTTGCGCATCTCGGTGCCGGCGAAGTGGGCTATATCCGGAAGATGAAGTCGGACGAAGTGTCCCGCTGCTTCCCGGAAGCACCGGAAATCGATCCGACGCTGGACCTCTGGGCACTGTTTGCCGCCGATGGCACACCCATTCTGCTTACGGACAATCGCTCCAGCACCTTCTTCAAGGCAGCGGAAGACGACCTGAAGACCGTATCGCTGCACTGAAGAGTGCAGCTGACCCCTCGCCGCCAAAGAGAGTGGCGAATCAGCGCTTGTGGAATGTCAGATAGGCCGAGGAACGGCCTTCACGACGGGCCTTGGCCTCGTAGCGCGTACCCGGCCAGCCGTCATAGGGCGTGAGCCAGTCGGCAGCATTGCGCGCCGTCCAATCGAAACCACCATGATCGCGGCAGTGCTGCAGCGTCCAGTTGACATAGGTGTCGATGTCGGAGGCGAAGCAGAAGATACCTTCCGGCTTTAGGACCTTGTGGAAGCGGTCGAGATTGACCTGCGAGACGAAGCGGCGCTTCCAGTGGCGCTTCTTCGGCCAGGGATCGGCATAGAGCAGATCGATCTGGTCGATCTGGCCTTCCGGCAGCCAATCAAGCAGTTGGGTCGCGTCGTCATCGTAGACGCGGATGTTCTGCAAGCCCTCAGCCTCGACGACCGCGAGCAGCTTTGCCATGGAATTGATGAAGGGTTCGACGCCGATGAAGCCGGTGGTCGGATTGGTGCGGGCGCGGTGAACGAGATGCTCACCGCCTCCAAAGCCGATTTCGAGGCGGATCTTGTCGACGGGCAGAGGAAACAGCGACTTGAGGTCGGCTGGCACCGGTGATGCCAGGTCGACCTTCAGCTCCGGCAGGATGGTCTCCATCCGCCCGACCTGCTGGTCGCGCAATGGCTTTCCCTTGCGTCGACCGAAGAAGGCTTCGGTCGACCTCGTCCTGCGTTCCTGTTCCGTCATTCAGATCAAGCCTTGATCGCATCCTTGAGCGGCTTGACCAGGTCCAGCTTCTCCCAGGAGAAGGAACCGTCGCGGCCAGCCTTGCGGCCGAAATGGCCGTAGGCCGACGTCTTAGCATAGATCGGCTTGTTCAGGTCAAGATGGCGGCGAATGCCCGATGGGGACAAGTCCATGACCTTGCGGATGCCGGCCTCGACCTCGTCCTCGGTCACCTTGCCGGTGCCATGCAGGTCGACATAGATCGACAGCGGCTGGGCAATGCCGATCGCATAGGAGATCTGGATCGTGCAACGGTCGGCGAGACCGGCGGCAACGACGTTCTTGGCGAGGTAACGGGCAGCGTAGGCTGCCGAACGGTCGACCTTGGTCGTGTCCTTGCCGGAGAAGGCGCCGCCACCATGGGGTGCTGCACCGCCGTAGGTGTCGACGATGATCTTGCGGCCGGTGAGGCCTGCGTCACCATCCGGACCGCCGATGACGAACTTGCCGGTCGGGTTGATGTACCAGGCGCAATCGTCGGCGATCTTCAGTTCGCCCAGCGCTTCGCGGATATAAGGCTCGACGACCTGGCGTACCTTCTTCGAATCCCAGCTCTCGTCGAGATGCTGGGTGGACAGAACGATCGAGGTGGCCTCAGCCGGCTTGCCGTCGACGTAACGGACGGTGACCTGGCTCTTGGCGTCCGGGCCGAGCTCGCCGACGTCGCCTTCACCCTTCTTGCGAGCGGTCGACAGCGTCTGCAGGATCTTGTGCGAATAATAGATCGGAGCCGGCATCAGATCCGGTGTTTCCTTGCAGGCGTAACCGAACATGATGCCCTGGTCGCCAGCGCCTTCGCTGTTGGTGCTATCGGCAGCCTTATCGACGCCCTGAGCAATGTGGGCGGACTGGAAGTGCAGGAGCACGTCGATCTTGGCCGTCTTCCAGTGGAAGCCGTCCTGCTCGTAGCCGATGTCACGGATCGCCTTGCGGGCTGCGGACTTGAACTTGGCCGGGTTGATGACCTCGTTGCCGTTCTTGTCGGTCTTCATCAGGCTCGGGGGAAGACGGACTTCACCGGCGATGACGACGCGATTTGTGGTGGCGAGGGTTTCGCAGGCGATGCGCACGGTCCAGGGATCCACCCCGGTCTTGGCCGCTTCACGATAAACGAGATCGACGATTTCGTCGGAAATTCGGTCACAAACCTTGTCCGGGTGACCTTCGGAAACGGATTCGCTGGTGAAGAGGTAGTTTGCGCGCATCGGGATTCCCCTCAAAGTATGGATTTCGGCATCGTTACTCAGTTCAAGCGACGATGACAAGGACACAACCACATAAATATATCTTTATGTGAGTAAACATATCCTTCCATGCGCATAAAAAAAGCGGCCCTGCGGCCGCTCTCTTTGTCAGGGGTAAATCAGCTCACTCGCTGTCGGCTTCGGCCGCCAATGCCTTGACGAGATCGACGATCTTGCGGCGAACCTTGGCGTCGCCAATCTTGACGAAAGCGCGGTTGAGCTGAAGCCCTTCCGAGGAGGACAGGAAGTCGACCACGTAGTTGGAGCTCGATGCTTCTGCCATGCCGGTCGCGTTGGACGGCTGGTCACCAGGCGCATCCTCGAAGAAGAAGGAAACCGGTACAGTCAGAATGTTGGAGATGTTCTGAAGGCGGCTGGCGCCGACGCGGTTGGTACCCTTTTCGTATTTCTGGATCTGCTGGAAGGTGATCCCGAGGCTTTCACCAAGCTTTTCCTGGCTCATGCCAAGCATCGTACGACGAAGGCGAATCCGGCTCCCGACGTGGATGTCAATCGGGTTCGGCTTCTTCTTGTTCTCGATCATTAATGTCGTCCTGACAAATTGTTGGCGTTGCGACCCTCACCCGATGCCCGCCTAACGATAACGAGACGTTGTGCTCGCCGTAGATGATCTTTCAGCATACTTGCAGATTACCGGTCTAAGCCACTATGCAATTTTAGGGGTTTTTGGTCAATTCGTGCGCCTAATAAAACCCAGACTAGAAAAGGCGGCAATCAAAGTCATCGCGCCGACGACCAACCAAAGGTTTAAAGCGTGATTATAGCCGGCTCGATTTGGAACAGAATTGACACTGAGAGTTGCATCGACAGCTCCAACGGTGTTCAAAGAAAGTCCCTGCACGATACGCCCGAGCGGATCGATAACGGCCGAAATACCGTTGTTCGCCACCCGAATCAGCGGCACGCCTGTTTCAACGGCCCTGAGCCGGGACTGCAGGAAGTGCTGGTAAGGGCCCGGGGTCGCCCCGAACCAGGCGTCGTTCGTGACGTTCAAAATGGCACTCGCACCGGCGAGATCCGATGCAACCTCACCCGGAAAAATCGCCTCGTAGCAGATCAGCGGATAGAACCCGATGCCGGAGGGAAGCTTCAAAGGCGTGCGGCTAGAGGCTGCTGTGAAGCCACCCGGAAGGCTGATCAGTTCCTCGATGCCAACCTGTCGGAGCATGTCCTCGAAGGGGACGTATTCGCCGAACGGCGTCAGGTGAACCTTGTCGCTCGCGCCAAGGATCTGCCCCTTGTCATCGATCATGTAGACCGAATTGTAATAGAGCGGCGGCTGACCTGCCCCACGTTCCTCGGCGCGGACGGCTCCGGTGAGCAGGATCTGGCCATCCTGCAGAACATCACCGATGCGCACTAGCGCATCGGGGTTCTCCGTCAGGATGAAGGGCACGGAGGTTTCCGGCCAGACGATCACGTCAGGTCGCTTGCTGCCCTCTTCCGGCGCTGCTGCAGTGAGCGCCAGATGTTTTTCGAAGATACCGATGCGATCGGTGTTCTCCATCTTCTGCGATTGATCGATCGACGGCTGGACAAGACGGACGGTGACGGTGGTGTCCCCTTCCTTCGGCGGGTCGACGTAGAGGCGGAAAGCGCCGTATCCGAGATGAGCGAACAGAAGCGTGCCGGCCAGCAGCAGGCCTGGCCAGGCACCCCGGCGCGTGCCCAGCAGCGCCGGGCTTGCGAAGACAAAAACGGCAAGCGGCGTGATGGCGAGAATGCCGAGCACATGGCTCGACTGCATCATCAAGGGTACGGGCATCGCGGCATAACCGATGGCATTCCAGGGAAAGCCGGTCGCGACAAAGCTGCGGAGCCATTCCAGCAGGCCGAACGCTGCGGCAAGCGCTGCAATTCGCCCCATGCCGTCGGACCAGACAAGGCGGGCGAGCAAGGTTGCCAGACCGTAGAAGATGGCAAGGACCGCCGGCAGACCGAGAACCGCGAGCGGGATCGCCCAGGCGAATTCGTCGGCCTCCAGAAGCAGCGCATTGCCGAGCCACCAGAGGCCGCAGACAAAATAGCCCAGCCCGAAGAGCCAGCCGATCCAGAAGGAAGACGAGAACCCTGCGCGCCCGGTCTCGGCATTGCCTGTCGCGCCATCGAGCAGCCAGACAAGCAGCGTGAACGACACGAACATCGCAGCGAAGATGTTGAATGGCGGAAGCGCCAGCGCCCCGATCGCTCCTGCGAGAATGGCGAGGCCTGCTCGCCTCACGCCCCACAACAGCAGGATCCTCGCTGCCAAAGCCTGCATATCCACCCCTTATGACCGCGAATCAACCGCGGGCAGTCTCCCAAAAAACGGGAGCCGTGTCGCGGTCTTCGCTTGGGTGGAGCCCGACCGTCAGATTGACGGCCGGTCGGTGCTTTCCAGCGGGGTTTCGACGCTCTCGGCGACCGGTTCGTCCGATGGCTCCGAGGACTTTACCCCGGCCTTGGTGGCACGAGGCTTCGCCGGCGCCTTGGCCCGGGCCTTGGCTGCGGTCTCTCCCTGCGCGGGAGCCTCGACCTTGGCCGCCTTGGAATCGACTTCGCCGTCGGCGCGGGTATCGACCTCGCCCTTCGTCGCCGAGCGGCGACGGGCACCGGCGCGTTTGCGGGCAACGCGAACGCGCTTGATGCGGCGTGGATCGGCATCGAGGATGTGGAACTCGAAGCCGGCCAAGGCCTGAACTACCTCGCCACGGGCCGGAATACGGCCAAGCGCCGAGAAGATCAGGCCGCCCAGCGTGTCGACGTCTTCCAGGCGATCCTTGATATCGAAATCCGGGCCAATCGCTTCGGCGATCTCTTCCAGTTCGACGCGCGCGTCGGCGACGATCACGTCATCGGAAACGCGGCTGAACATGACTTCTTCATCGTCGTGTTCATCATCGATATCGCCGATGACCATCTCGACGATGTCCTCGTGGCTGACGAGACCATCGGTGCCGCCATACTCGTCGATAACAAGAGCCATCTGCGTACGGGCGGCCTGCATGCGGGTCATCAGGTCAGACGCCAGCATGGAGGGCGGAACGAAGAGGATCGACCTGATAATGCCGGCTTCGGCGACCGTCTTGCTGAGGTCGATGCGGGCGAGATCGAAGTCCATCTTCGGCTTTGCCGGCGACTTTTCAACCTTTTCCGTCTTCTCGGCACCGTTCGGGGCCGCGGCGGACTTGGCAACCCGCTTACGGCTGCGGGCCTGCTTGGTGACATAGGACAGGAGGTCGCGGATGTGGACCATGCCGCGCGGGTCATCCAGCGTTTCAGCGTATACCGGCATACGCGAGCGACCGGAGACATCGAAGATGGTCATGAGTTCACCGATGGTGACGCTCTGGTCGACCGCCTCGATATCGACGCGCGGGACCATGATGTCTTCAACACGCACTTCCCGGAAGCGCAGGATGTTGTGAAGCATCGCCCGCTCTTCGGGCGTGAAGGCCTCGCCCAAGCTCGCATCAGCTTTCAGCGCGACGGTTAAGTCCTCGCGCAGGCTGGTGGAGGAGGAAGGCTTCAGGATACGGCCCAGGCGGGCCCAGAAGGAAGGGTGTTGTCGGGCCGAGCTTTCCGCTCGGGAAGGACTACTGCCCTCTTCGGAAGACGCTCCCTCGTTACCCTCTTTGGCCTCGGGGGCCGTTCTCGTCGCAAAATCGGTCATTGTTCCAAACTATCAGATCGGGTCTTGTCCCGCATAGGGGTCAGATAGGCCAAGTTCCGCCAGAATGCGAGTCTCTAGCGATTCCATTTTCTCTGCATCGTCAATTTCGATGTGATCGTAGCCGAAGAGATGCAGGAATCCATGGACCATCAAATGGGTCAGATGGTGCTCAAAACTCTTGTCGAGTTCGACTGCCTCGCGCTCGACGGTCTCTCGCGCGATGATGATGTCGCCCAGCATCGGACCGGGCATCTTGCCGGGTGTCACCGGGAAGGCGGGGAAGGACAGGACGTTGGTCGGCTTGTCCTTGTTGCGCCATTCGGCATTGATCTCGCGGATCATCTCGTCATCACCGAAGACGAGCGAGACTTCCGTCGGCTGCTTCGGGAAGGGCTGGCTTTCCTTGGCCGCCATATAGGTTTCGGCCACGCCGAGAACGCGAAGGGCCAAAGCCTCCAGCGCGGTCTCGTCTGCCCAACCGTCTGCCTCGACGGCGATCTGTATGTCCAACTGGCTCATCGTTTGATCGCAGAGCGGGCTCAGTGCTCGCTCTGCTCGCTCTCGTCCTGTACCTTGTACTTGGCGTCATAGGCCTGCACGATGCGGCCGACAAGCGGGTGGCGCACCACATCCGTATCCTTGAAGCGGACGACAGACACGCCTTCCACGCCCTTCAGCACCTGCAAGGCCTCGACGAGGCCCGAGGTTACGCCACGCGGCAGGTCGACCTGACTTGGGTCACCGGTAATGATCATGCGGCCGTTTTCGCCAAGACGGGTGAGGAACATCTTCATCTGCATGGATGTGGTGTTCTGTGCCTCGTCGAGGATGATGGCGGCATTGGCGAGCGTGCGACCGCGCATGAAGGCGAGCGGTGCGATCTCGATGACGCCGGCGGTGATCGCGCGTTCGACCTTGTCGCCGGGGATCATGTCGTAGAGCGCGTCATAGAGCGGGCGCAGATACGGATCGACCTTTTCCTTCATGTCACCCGGCAGGAAGCCCAGGCGCTCACCGGCTTCAACGGCGGGACGGGATAGGATGATCTTGTCGACGATGCCGCGTTCCAGAAGCTGGGCTGCATGGGCGACAGCGAGATAGGTCTTGCCGGTGCCGGCGGGCCCGACGCCGAAGACCAGCTCGGAACGCTCCAGAGCGCGCATATAGGCGTCCTGAGTGGGCGTGCGGGCAGCGATCGTCTTTTTGCGGGTGGAGATCTGCGCCATGGAGAGCTTGGCCTTGCGTTCCAGCGTCGGCAGGGTGAGCTGGTCGTCGGCTGCCACTGCCATGCGGATTGCACCTTCGACATCGGAGGCTTCGACCGAGCCGCCGCTCTGCAGACGGGCATAGAGGAAATCGAGCGCACGGCGGGCCTGGTTGGTCGCCTGAAGTTCACCCGTAATGGCAACGGAATTGCCGCGGGCATGGGCCTCGATCTGGAGGCGCTGCTCAAGCAATTTCAGATGCTGGTCGAACTGGCCGAAAAGCTCGCTCGCAAGCCTGTTATTCTCGAACGTCAAGATGAAGTGATTGGCGTCGGTCGCAGGGTTGCGGACATTGCGCGAGGGTGAAGAAACCACTTCTGTTGCGTTCAAGCGATCAGGCTCCTGTTGCGATCAGGTTCAGGCCCTCACTCTAACCCTCTGCCACCTCGGCAAACAAGCTGTTTGGGCCGGCTGCGGTGATTCGTACCTGTATAATGTCACCGATTTGCGATGACATTGCATCAACATTCACAGACTGCAGCCAGGGCGAGCGTCCAATCAGCTGTCCCGGCATGCGGCCCGGCTTCTCCAGGAGCAGATCCATGGTCTTGCCGACCATCGACTGCATGAAGGCCTGCTGCTGTTCCAGCAACAGCGCCTGGAGCCGTGCCAGGCGTTCCGTCTTCACATCCTCGGCCACGTGATCGGGCAGATCGGCACCGGGTGTTCCGGGACGTGTCGAATACTTAAACGAATAAGCCTGCGCGTAGTTCACTTCGCGCACGAGGGCCATCGTGTCTTCGAAATCCTGATCCGTCTCGCCGGGGAACCCGACAATGAAATCGCCTGAAAGAGCGATATCGGGACGGACGGAGCGAATGCGCTCGATGAGGGCGACATATTCGGACGCCTTGTGGCGGCGGTTCATCGCCTTCAAGATCCGGTCGGAGCCAGCCTGCACCGGCAAATGCAGATAGGGCATCAGCATCCGCAGGTCGCGATGGGCCTCGATCAGGCGGTCATCCATGTCGCGCGGATGGCTCGTCGTGTAGCGTAGCCGGGCAAGGCCCGGGATTTCGGCGAGCTTGTAGAGGAGGTCGCCGAGGCCGATCGCCCTGCCCTTCTCGTCTTCGCCATGCCAGGCATTGACGTTCTGGCCAAGCAAGGTCAGTTCGCGTACGCCAGAATCCACCAGACGGCGGGCTTCCGTTAGCAACTGTGTGAGCGGGCGGGAGACCTCGGAGCCACGGGTGTAAGGCACCACGCAGAAGGTGCAAAACTTGTCGCAGCCTTCCTGAACGGTGAGGAAAGCGGTCACCGAGCGCGGCTTGCCGATGACCTTTGTCGGATCCGGCAGGTGCTCGAATTTGTCTTCCAGCGCGTATTCGGTATCGACCACGCGCTCTCCGGCGCGGGCCTTGTGCAGGGCCTGCGGCAGGCGGTGATAGGTCTGCGGGCCGATGACCACGTCGACGGCAGGTTCGCGGCGGGAGATCTCTTCGCCTTCGGCCTGGGCGACGCAGCCGGCGACGCCGATCATGAATTCCTTGCCTTCTGCCGCACGCACCTTCTTATGCTCGCGCAGACGGCCCAGCGCCGAATAGACCTTTTCGGCAGCCTTCTCGCGGATATGGCAGGTATTGAGCAGGACGAGATCGGCCTCTTCCATGACCTCGGTCGGGGCATATCCATCCGCCGCCAGGGCATCGGCCATGCGGCCGCTGTCATAGACGTTCATCTGGCAGCCATAGGTCTTGATGAAGACCTTGCGCGTGTTGGCGCCCGGCGCCGGGGTATCTGAGAGGCTCGCGGTTTCCTGGGTCATGGCGCGCTATTTAGTGGTTTTCGGCCCACGATTAAACTGAAAAATTGCCGAAGCCTTCTAGCGACGATAGCGGCCGCGCAGATGAGCGAGCAGCATTGCGCGCAACTGCCCCTCGGTTCGGGCAGCCAGCTCCTTGCGGCTGTCGCCTCTTTTGAACTCCACCGTCTCGCCGAAGGTGACATCGACATCGAGCGCGCCGGCGCGCAACACACCGATCAGGTGCTCCATGAGGCCCGTATCGCCCGGCCAACCGGCGATCGGGCGATAGTAGCGGCCCATCGGCATGCCTTGGACACGGGTATAGGCGATGGCGACGGGCTGGACGTGGACGACCCCATCCCCCTCGTTCGGCAAAGCAGCGGCAGCGGCCCCAAAGAGCGAAGACTTGATGCCGAGAATGCGGTTGCCATCTGATGTCGTGCCTTCCGGGAAGAGCACGACGATTTCGCCATCGGCCATGCGGGCGGCGATCTCGTTGACCTGCTCGCCGGTGCGGCGCTTTTCCTCGCGCACCACGAAGATCGTCTTCTGCAGCCTGGCAAGGAAACCGAAGACCGGCCAGGAGGCGACCTCGGTCTTGGCGATGAAGGCGACATCGGCCAGCGAGCCGAGGACGAGGATGTCCTTCCACGAGGCGTGGTTGGCGGCGATCATCAGGGGGCGGTTCGTTTCGAGCGTGCCATGGACATGAACGCGGATGCCGAGGAACCAGAGCGCCAAGCGATGCCAGTAGCGCGGAAGACGGCGGCGGAGGGGCCAATCGAAGCGTAGCGCCAGAAGCTGAACGGGGATCATCAGGCCAGAGACGACCAGCAGCACCAGGAGGAAAAAGCCGACCCTCAGCCAGTTGATCACGCGGGCCTCACAGGCGTGGCGGGCATTGGCTCACTTCTCGTCTTTCGACAGCGGGATGCCGTAGAGTTCGAGCCGGTGACCGACGAGGCGGAAGCCGTGTTCGCGGGCGATGCGCTCCTGGAGCGCTTCGATTTCCGGTGAATGGAATTCGACGACGGTGCCGGTCTTCAGGTCGATCAGGTGATCGTGGTGCTCTTCCGGGACGGTCTCGTAACGCGAGCGGCCGTCGCGAAAATCGTGACGCTCGATGATGCCGGCGTCCTCGAAGAGCTTGACGGTGCGGTAGACGGTCGAGATCGAAATCTTGGCGTCGATCTTGGAGGAACGACGATAGAGCTCTTCAACATCGGGGTGATCGTCGGAGTCTTCCAGGATGCGGGCAATGACGCGGCGCTGCTCGGTCATGCGCATGCCCCGTTCGGCGCACAGCGTTTCCAGCGATTTCAGGGCGTCATTCATAGGCTCAGCATATCCGCAGATGGTCGGTTCGTCCAACGGACCGGTTAGCGAAGATCGCGACGCATGACAAGCGCGGAGGACCGGCGGCCGTTTTCATCGGTGTAATAGGCCGGACGCTCGCCAGCCTTTTCGAAGCCGAGCTTGCGGTAGAGGCCGAGGGCTGCGTGGTTGCCGTCATCGACCTCGAGGAACATGGATTCGCCACCCCTGCCCTTTGCCTCGCGCAGGGCCGCCTGCATGAGGCGCCAGCCGAGACCGAAGCGGGCGACCTTCTCACCGACGGCGATCGTCAGGATCTCGGCCTCGCCGGCCACTTCTCGGGACAGCACGAAACCCGCGAGCGGCGCCTTGAAGATCAGCGTGTTGGTCTGCCAGGCAGCAAAGCCGAAGCTGTTGGGCTGGAGCAGCAGGCTGAGGAACTCACCATCGCCCCAGGCGCGCGGGAAGCGCTGACCATGCAGTTCGGCGACTGCACGGCAATGGTCCGAGGTCATGGGGACGATTTCGAATTCGGGCTGGCGGTAGAACAGGCTGTCGCGCATGTCAGGCTCTCGATACGGCAAACCCGGTCTGCGGTTTCGCATCCGGTCCGCGCAGATAAAGCGGCTTCGGCTTGCCCTGAGCTTTCGCCGTTGCTGAAATGCGAGCAACGATCTCGATCGGATAGTGATCAGGGCCGGTTTCGGCATTCCGGTCTGCGACGAGGGCCGAGGCGGAGCCGACGAGGACGGTCCCGGTAACAGCGGCGCGGGCGAGGTAATCGTCGAGTTCGAGCAGCAGCGGCTCACCAAGGGGCATGCCGGCCTCAAAGCTCTGAGCATAGACTTCATCGCGATGGGCGTTGATGGCGGCGAGAACCGGTTTGTCGGATTCGGATGCAGTCTGTGCCAGCACTTCCAGTGTCGAGACGCCGACGCATTCCACGCCGAGTGCAAGAGCCAGGCCACGGGTAGCAGCGACACCGACGCGGATGCCGGTGAAAGAGCCGGGGCCGACGGTGACACCGATGCGGCCTATATCGGTGAGCGTAAGTCCGGCCTCAGTCAGCGCATCATCGATCATCGCCATCAGGCGCTCGGCATGGCCGCGGCCGATGGTTTCGCTGACGCGGCCGAGCAGCTTGCCACTGTCGGAATCAAAAACGGCGGCTGCGCAGTCCACACCCGCCGTGTCGATCGCAAGAACGATCATGTCGTCTCCAGTCCGGTCAAATCAGACCGCTTCGACTTCCTGCACTTCCGGAACGAAGTGGCGGAGCAGGTTCTGCACGCCATGCTTCAGGGTAGCCGTCGAGGACGGGCAGCCGGCGCAGGAGCCCTTCATGTTGAGGAAGACCTTGCCATCCTTGAAGCCGCGGAAGGTGATGTCGCCACCATCCTGGGCAACGGCCGGGCGGACGCGGGTTTCGAGCAGTTCCTTGATGGTGGCCACGATCGTCTCGTCGCCGGCATCGAAGAATTCTTCGTCACCATCGACCTGCGCCGAGGTGGAGGCCGAACCCATGACCGGGGCGCCGCTCATGAAATGCTCCATGATCGTGCCGAGGATAGCCGGCTTCAGGTGCTGCCATTCCGGGCCGTCCTTGGAGACGGTGACGAAATCGTAGCCGAAGAAGACGCCGGTGACGCCGGGGATGGCGAAGATGCGCGCGGCAAGCGGCGAAGCGCTGGCGCTTGCTTCGTCGCGGAATTCGGCGGTGCCGGTTTCCATGACCACCTTGCCGGGGAGGAATTTCAGGGTCGCCGGGTTCGGCGTGGCTTCGGTCTGGATGAACATTTAGGCCTCCGGGCGGCGAAGACGCCGCTAAAGATTAGAATGTTTCAAAAATAGACCCTGCGGGTCGCATCTTCAAGACGCGATCGACAGGATGTTGAAATTAGCAGAGCGCGTCGATTTCCTCATTGGTCAACGTGTCCGGCAGGACTGTGACCGGGATCGGGAAAGCGGCACCACGGCCGGCGATCATCGAAACCAGCGGACCCGGCCCCTCCTTGGTGGAGCCGGCGGCCAGAACCAGGATGGCGATGTCGCGGTCTTCGTCGATCAGGCCGTTGATCTCCGCGAAGGAGCCTCCCTCGCGAATGACGAGCTCCGGCTCGATGCCGATCGTGTCACGCACCGTCTGGGCGGCCTTGGCCATGATGGCTTCCGCCTCTTCGCGGGCTTCGGCGCGCATGATCTCCTCGACGCCCAGCCATTGCTGGAAGTCGCCTTCCGGGATCACGAAGATCAGCACCAGTCCGCCGTTGGAATTCTTGGCGCGACGGCCGGCATAGTGGACCGCGCGCGAGCATTCCGGGGTGTTGTCGATCACCGCCATGAACTTGCGGCGGTGACCTTCAAGACGTGACAGACGCGTTGAAACCATTGAGAACCCCGCCGCCGGACAGATATCATGTGGCGAAGACGGGCTCCGGGCGGACCCGCCTGCCTGCCGACCTTATCGCACGAATCCGATGATGTCGCGGACTTCGTTCATGGTCTTTTCGGCGCGGGTGCGGGCACGCTCGCCGCCGTCCCGAAGGACCGTATCGATGTGACCGGGGTCTTCCATGAGGCGGCGCATCTCGGCATTGATCGGGGCCAGAACCTCGACCGCGAG
Source organism: Allorhizobium sp. nf9_anc (assembly GCF_056323085.1). Lineage (NCBI taxonomy): Bacteria > Pseudomonadati > Pseudomonadota > Alphaproteobacteria > Hyphomicrobiales > Rhizobiaceae > Allorhizobium > Allorhizobium sp. nf9_anc. The sequence goes on from NZ_CM150481.1 coordinate 3,439,622, forward strand.
ATCGATCAGCGCCGGCTTGAAGACCGAGAACTGCTGACCGCCAAACTCGGAAAGCACATCGGCCTTCGACTTGTCGGCAAGGGCTGCAAAGATGCCGACGAGGTTGTCGGCTTCCGGGCGACCCTTGAGGCCATCGACTTCGCTCGGCAAGGCATCCGGATCGGTCTTGGCCTTGCGGATCTTCTTCGAGATCGCGTCCTGGTCGTCCATCAGGTTGATGCGCGACAGATCGGACGGATCCGACTTCGACATCTTCTTGGTGCCGTCCTTGAGGCTCATGACGCGCGGGGCGGGGCCATCGATCAACGGCTCGACCATCGGGAAATAGGCATGCACCGGCTCTTCGCCGACCTTGATGTCGATGCCGAGGCCGGTCGGGCGGATCTTATCGTTGAAGTCCATGTTGAACTTCATGGCAATGTCGCGGGCAAGCTCCAGATGCTGCTTCTGGTCTTCGCCAACCGGCACATGGGTGGCGCGGTAGACGAGGATGTCAGCGGCCATAAGGCTCGGATAGGCGTAGAGACCGAGCGAGGCCTGTTCGCGGTCCTTGCCGGCCTTGTCCTTGAACTGCGTCATCCGGTTCATCCAGCCGATGCGGGCGACGCAGTTGAAGATCCAGGCGAGTTCCGCATGCTGCGGCACCTGGGACTGGTTGAAGACGATGTGCTTCTTCGGGTCGATGCCGGCGGCGAGGAAGGCGGCCGTGATCGAACGGATCTGGGTCGCCATGTCCTCGTGGACAAGCTGCGCCGTCAGCGCGTGCAGGTCGACGACGCAGTAGATGCAATCGTTGTTTTCCTGGAGCGCGACGAACTTTCTGATCGCACCAAGATAATTGCCGAGATGGAGGTTGCCGGTGGGCTGAACGCCGGAAAATACCAGCGGCTTGAACTCAGTCATTTTTGTCCTCAACAGGCTGGTGGAGGGCCCGATCATCTGATCGCGTCGGTCAGGGCTTATGCACGGCGGGCGGGGCGCAATCAAGCGCTCACTTTTGCGTCCGAGGCTTCGCCCGCTCGATCAGATCCCAGAGGTTTCCATAGAGATCGGCAAAGACGGCGACAGTGCCATAGGGCTCATGGCGCGGCTCCTCCTGGAAGAGGACGCCGGCTTCCGTGAAGCGCCGGTGGTCGCGGGCGAAATCATCGGTTTGGAGGAAGAAGCCGACGCGACCGCCGGTCTGGTTGCCGATAGCCGCGCGCTGGGCCTCGTCAGAGGCTTCGGCGAGCAGGAGCGATGCGCCTTCGCCACCCCTCGGGCGGACCACCAGCCAGCGTTTGCCATCCTGCATTGCGGTGTCTTCCAGGCACTCGAAGCCGAGGCCATCGCAATAGAAGCCCTTTGCCCGATCATAGGTGTCGACGACCAGGCTGACGAGAAAGAGGCTGTTTCGGCTCATGAAATCGCACTTTCGGTTCGTTGTGTGACGAAGTCGTTCCCGATGTCACGCATAGGGAAATTTCCTCCCAGAATCGAGGGGTTTAGGGAATGAATTCGCGACGCACCGGAGCAGTGATTCGCAGCCTTGCAAGGCCTCAAAAAGCAGAAATGAGCAAAGCGCACCAAATTTGACACATTTGCGGGAATAAAAAACCGCCACAAGCGATCTGGATCGCTCAAAACAACAATCCCATTCCAGAAGGTCACTCATGCGCACTTTGTTTCGCGTCGCGCTCGGCTGCGTTCTTTCGGTCTGTCTCCTCTCCCCCGTGGAGGCCGTCGAGAAGAAGAAGCAACACTTTTTCATGAAGCACGACACAGCTGTCGCCTACACGCTGCAGCGCGTCAGCGTCAAAGCCAACTGCTTTCCCGACGAACTCAAGGGCATCCTTGCCCATATCGCCAAGAAGACCGGGAAGAAGCCGGTCGTGACCTCCGGCCACCGCCCGCGTTCGGGCCGTTCCCAGCACAGCCACTGTTTTGCAGCCGATATTCGCGTCCCCGGCGTATCCGAGAAGAAGATCGTCGCGGCGGCTCGCACGGCACCGGGCATTGGCGGCATCGGCCGCTACTGCAACGGCATCGTGCATGTCGATATCGGACCGAAGCGGACCTGGACTTACTGCTGATCCGGATCGGTCGAGGTCGCTGCGGCCTCGTCGGCTGTCTTCTTCCTGCGCTTCAGGCTGCGGCGAATGATGCCGATATCGGCGCCGCCGATCAGGAAGGCGATGCCGAAATAGACCGGCATGGCAATCACGACCAGACCGCCGAGCGCCAGCGCCTGGTCGAAGAGCGGGCTTGAAGGCGCAAGCCAGGCAGACCAGCGGTCGGAGAGGTAAACGAGCAGGCCAGCCATGATCGCGGACGCGATCATCAGGCGGGCCGTGCGCGTCACGAGCGACCATTCGAAGACGAGATGGCCACGCCAGAGCAGGACCGAGAACAAGAGGATCGTGTTGATCCAGCCGGCAGCGGCTTCGGCGATCGCGATGCCACTTTCCTCGAACATCGGGAAAAGCGTGATGGCGAGACCCGTGTTGAGCGCGACTGAGACCATGGTGAAGCGCATCGGGGTCTTGGTATCTTCGCGGGCATAGTAACCCGGCTGCAGGGCCTTGATCAGCACGAAGCCGGGCAGACCGATGCCGTAGATCGCGAGGATCGAGGCAACGACGGCGGTGTTTTGCTCGGAGAAGGCGCCGCGCTCGTAAAGCACGCGAATGATCTCGTCTGACAGTACCCAGATAGCGGCAGCGGCGGGGAGCGTCAGGAAAAGAACGAACTCGATCGAGCGGTTCTGGAGGGTGCCAGCCTCCTTCATGTGCCCGCCCTTGAGGGCGCGGGCCAGCTCCGGCAGGAGCACAACGCCGACCGCGACACCGACCACGCCGAGAGGCAGCTGATAGATTCGATCGGCATATTGAAGAGCCGCAATCGCGCCTTCCTTGGTCGAGGCGATGGCCTGGCCGATCAGCTGGTTGATCTGGGTGATACCGCCGGTGACGGCAGCGGGGACGGCCAGCACCAGCAGACGCTTCACATTGGGCGTGAAGCGCGGCCGCTTGAAGCCGATGCGGATGCCGGCATGGCGCACGCCGAGATAGACGACGGCCATCTGCAGCAGGCCTGCGCCAAGTACCGACCAGGACAGCGCCCAGGCGGTGGCAGCCGGGTCAGCGCCCGTCCAGAGCGCCCAACCGAGCGCACCGATCATCAGCACATTGAGGAAGACGGGGGCAATGGCAGCCGCAAAGAAGTGGTGCAGCGAGTTCAGCATGCCGCTCAGCATGGCCGTCAGAGACATGCACATGAGATACGGGAACATGACGATCGCCAGGCGGACCGTCAGGTTAAACTTTTCCGGGTCGTCGGCAAAGCCCGGCGCAATGATCCACTGCACCAGAAGCGGCATGGAAAGCTGCATGCCGATGGTCAGGATCAACAGGACGGAGAAGAGGACGCCGAAGACTTCCTCGGAAAAGCGCTTGGCTCCATCAATGCCGTTCGCTTCGATCTCCTTGGCGAATAGCGGCACGAAGGCGGCGTTGAAGGCCCCTTCGGCAAACAGACGGCGAAAGAGATTGGGGAAGCGGAAGGCAGCGTAGAAGACGTCGGCGACCGGGCCGGTGCCCAGCGCTGCGGCCATCAGGGTTTCGCGCGCAAAGCCGAAGATGCGGCTGCCGAGCGTCGCCCCACCGACCGTCATGAATTTCTTGACGAGGCTCATTCCTCAGGCCCGTGCCTTTTTCGGCGCTGGTGCAGCGCGGTGTGGCTGGGCGATGATGCCCGAGGGCATGTTGTCCTTCAATTCGTCGGGCTGCTCGGTCATTACGGGCTTCAGGCGATTGGCGATATTGGCCTGACGGTTCTCGTTGGTGACCTTCTGGCCGACAAGATCGGTGACATAGAAGGTGTCGATGACCTTTTCGCCGAAGGTGGTGATGCGGGCCGAATGGATGTCGAGCGAGAGGTCGGACAGGACCGCGGTGATTTCGGCCAGAAGGCCGATACGGTCGAGGCATTCGACCTCGATGACGGTGAACTTGTTGGAGAGCGCGTTGGAGATGCGTACATCCGGCTGGACCGGGAAGGTCTTGTTCTTCTTCTTGCCCTTGGAGCGCGTGGCGATGACCTCCGGCAGACGCTTGCGGCCCGAGAGTACGTCCTCGATCATCTTGCCGATCGTGGCGGCGCGACGGGTTTCGTCCTCGTCGATCGGGAATTCGCGGTTGATCAGGATCGTATCGAGCGCGCGGCCATCCGATGTCGTGAAGATCTGGGCGTCGGCGATGTTGGCGCCGGCAGCAGCGCAGGCGCCGGCGATGATCGACAGCAGGCGCGGATGGTCGGGCGAGAGCACGGTGATCTCAGTGATCGCGTGGAACTGATGGGTGCGCACCATGGTGGCGAGCGCCTGGCCTGATTTGTCGGTCTGGCGGATGAAATGGGCGTGGCGCACCTGGTCTTCGAGATCGACGGAGAGCAGGTAGGGCTCGTAATGCAGCTTGGTATAGGTGCGCTGGTCCTTCTGGCTCCAGCCCTCGAGCGCCTTGGTAAGCTGCTCGGCGGCATGCTTGGCGCGCTCCTTGCGGGAGACCTGGGAGAAGCCGCCTGACAGCAGCAGTTCGGTCTCGTAGTAGAGCGTGCGCAGGAGCTGGCCCTTCCAGCCGTTCCACACACCCGGGCCGACGGCGCGGATATCGCAGACCGTCAGCACCAGAAGCATCTTCAGGCGGTCGAGCGACTGCACCTTTTCGGCGAAGTCGGTGATGGTCTTGCGGTCGTGCAGGTCGCGGGTCTGGGCGACCATGGACATCAAGAGATGCTGATCGATGAGCCAGGCGACCATTTCGGTCTGCTTGGGCGATAGTCCGAGACGCGGGCAGAGCTTGCGGGCAACCTTGGCGCCGGCGATGGAGTGATCCTCCTGGCGGCCCTTTGCGATGTCATGCAGGAGGATCGCGACGTAGAGTGCCTGACGATCTTCGATCTCCGGCATGATCTTGTTGGCGAGCGGATGGACTTCCTCCGCCTTGCCGTTGTCGATCTCGGAGAGAACCTCGACGGTGCGGATGAGATGCTCGTCGACGGTGTAGTGATGATACATGTTGAACTGCATCATCGAGACGATCTTGCCGAATTCCGGCATGAAGCGGCCGAGCACGCCGGCTTCGTTCATGCGGCGCAGGATGAAGCCCGGGTCCTTGCGCGAGGTGAGGATCGACAGGAAGAGGCGGTTCGCCTCCTCGCTTTCGCGGAAATCATTGTCGATCAGCGACAGCGAGCGGGTGACGGCCTTGAGGGCGTCCGGATGGAATTCGAGCCCGTTCAGATCCGCCACATGGAAGAGGCGCATGATCGACATCGGATCATTCTTGAAGACGCCGGGATCGGCAAGCCCGATACGGCCACGATCATCGATGAACTCGCTGGCACCGGGGATCTTGCGCGGGCGATTGGCAAAGCGGCCGAGCATGCCGCCGATGCCGGGAGCAGCCTTGGCCTGCTGATCTTCCAACGCCGCCGCAAAGATGCGGGTGAGGTCACCGACGTCCTTTGCCACCAGGAAGTAGTGCTTCATAAAGCGTTCAACGGCGGAGAGGCCGGGGCGAGCCTGATAACCGAGGCTTTTTGCGATCTCCGGCTGGATGTCGAAATAGAGGCGCTCTTCCGGCTTGCCGGTCAGGTAATGCATGTGGCAGCGGACAGCCCAGAGGAAGTCGTCGGCCTTCTGGAAGAGGCGCCACTCGTGGCGGGAAAGCACGCCCAAGCGGACCAGTTCGTCGGTATCGCGGACATGGTAATTATACTTGGCGATCCAGAAGAGGGTCTGCAGGTCGCGCAGACCGCCCTTGCCTTCCTTGACGTTCGGCTCGACCAGATAACGGCTGTCGCCGGCCTTCCGGTGGCGCTCGTCGCGTTCGGCGAGTTTCGCGGCAATGAACTCGGGCGCGGTGCCGGTCGTGACTTCCTGGTCGAAACGGTGCTGCAGCTCCGTGATCAGGGCCTCGTCGCCGCAGATGTGGCGGGTTTCGAGGATTGCGGTCCGGATCGTCATGTCCGACTTGGACAGGCGGATGCATTCCTCAACCGTCCGGGTGGCATGGCCGACCTTGAAGCCGACATCCCAGAGGAGATAGAGCACGAACTCGACCGCCTTGTGCATGGCGGGGCCGGCCTTGGCCGGCAGCAGGAAGAGTAGGTCGATATCCGAGCCGGGTGCCAGCGTTCCGCGGCCATAGCCGCCGACGGCTGCGACCGAGAGACCGTCTGTGTCTTTCGGATAGACATGGATGCGGGCGAAATCGAAGATCACCGAGATCAGCTGGTCCTGGATCCAGGAGATGCGATTGGCGCAGTTCATGCCGCTGCCATCCTCGAAGAGCTTCAGGCGCGCCTGTTCGCGGGCGTCGGCCGAGGCCTTCTTCAGGATCGGCAAGAGCTTCGAGCGGGTCTCCAGCATATTGCCGCATCCGGCCTCTGCGATGGTCTTGCAGGACGCACGAAGCGCGTCGATATCGAGGAGATCGTCGAAGGCGAGGTCTGCTTTGGCCATGGGGGCGGCATCATCTCTTGGGACCCGGGAATCAGCCGGGATTGGTGGCGCTATAGCGCTTTTCGGGCGCGATTGACAGGCACTCTACCGGTCAAGGCTTGCCAAGTTGTTTCTTGAGATCATAGAGCGCATCGAGCGCCTGGCGAGGCGTGAGGTCGTCAAGATCGAGTGAGCGCAAGGCCTCCTCGACCTTCGACGGGCCGGATTTCGGGATCTCCTCGCGACGCACGGCGACCTGGAAAAGCGGCAGGTCATCGATCAGCTGGGCCGCCGGGTGCTTGCGGTCGCTGTCTTCCAGGCGGGTCAGAACCACGCGGGCACGGTCCACGACGGCCGCCGGCAGACCGGCGAGACGGGCAACCTGGATGCCGTAGGAACGATCGGCGGAACCGGGGCCGACCTCATGCAGGAAGATGACGTCGCCGTCCCATTCCTTGACGCGCATGGTGACGTTCGACATCCGGGCGAGCTTTTCCGACAGCGCCGTCAACTCGTGGAAATGGGTGGCAAAGAGCGAGCGGCAGCGGTTTGCCTCATGCAGATGCTCGACAGCGGCCCAAGCGATGGAGAGGCCGTCGAAGGTGGCCGTGCCACGGCCGATTTCGTCGAGGATGACGAGCGAGCGGTCGGTCGCCTGGTTGAGGATGGCGGCGGTTTCGACCATCTCAACCATGAAGGTGGAGCGGCCACGCGCCAGATCATCGGACGCGCCGACGCGGGAGAAGAGGCGATCGACGATCCCGATATGGGCGGCACCGGCGGGCACGAAGGAGCCCATCTGGGCAAGGATAGCGATCAGCGCATTCTGACGCAGGAAGGTCGATTTACCGCCCATGTTGGGGCCGGTCAGCAGCCAGATGGCGCCGGGGCCTTTGGTATCATTGGGCGAGAGATCGCAATCGTTCGCGATGAAGGGGCTGGCGGCCTGGCGACGGAGCGCCTGTTCGACCACCGGATGGCGGCCGGCGGTGATGGCAAACATTCTGGAATCATCGACCAGCGGGCGGCAGTAACCCTGCTCTTCGGCAAGCGCGGCAAGTCCGGCGGCGACGTCGATGACCGCGAGTGCGCGGGCAGCGGCCTTGATGGGTTCGGCGGCTGAGACGACTTGGCTTACCATCTGGTCGAAGGCCGCGAGTTCCAGCGACAGCGCCTGGCCTGCGGCATTGGCGATCCGGCTTTCGAGATCAGCGAGTTCGGTCGTGGTGAAGCGCATGGCGTTGGCCATGGTCTGGCGATGGATGAAGCGGGCTTTCGCCTCGTCGCCCTCGGTCATCGGGCCGGCATTGCCGGCTGTGACTTCGATGAAATAGCCGAGCACGTTGTTGTGCTTGATCTTCAGCGACTTGATGCCGGTTTCCTCGGCATATTGCAGCTGCAGGCCGGCAATGACGCGGCGGGACTGGTCGCGCAGGGCCCTGAGTTCGTCGAGTTCGGGGATGGCGCCATCGCGCAGGAAGCCGCCGTCGCGCTTCAGAAGCGGCAGTTCATCGCCGAGCATCGCAGCGAGGCTCGGCGCGAGCTCGGCGGGCAAGGCTCCAAGGTCTGCGAGCGCGTCGGACAGTTCTGTCGGCAGGTTGGACGGATCGAGCAGTCGGCCAACTTCGGCCGAGGCGGCAAGGCCGGCGACGATGGCGCCGAGGTCACGCGGGCCGCCGCGATCGAGCGCCAGACGGGAAAGCGCGCGGGGCATATCGGGCACGCGCTTCAGGGCGTCACGTAGGCGGTCGACGAGCAGGCCGTCGGCCAGCAGATGGGCGATCGAGTCCTGGCGGTCGGAGATGGCTTCCGGGTCTGTCAGCGGCGACATCAGGCGCTCGGCGAGCAGGCGGGCGCCGCCGCCGGTGACGGTGCGGTCGATGGCCTTCAGCAGCGAGCCGTTACGGTCGCCGGACAGCGTCTTCACCAGCTCGAGATTGGCGCGGGTGGCGGGATCGATGAACAGGGTGGAGGCCGCATTCTGCCTTTCCGGCAGGCCGAGCGGCGGGCGCTCGGAGATCTGGGTCTTTTCGACATAGGCAACGGCTGCGGCAGCAGCTGCAATCTCGGCGCGCGAGAAGGCTCCGAAGCCATCCAGCGTTCCGACGCCGAAATAACGGGCGATGCGACCTTCGGCGCTGGCGCTGTCGAAGAGCACGGCGGGCTGGGGCACGACGACACGACCGAGCACGTCGAAGGCGGGCTTCAGATCCTCGTCGTGGAAGAGCGTGTCAGGCACGATCAGCTCGCGCGGCTCGATGCGCAGGATGTCGGCGAGCAGGCGGGTCTCGGTGGTTTCCGCCAGCCGAAAGATGCCGGTGGAGATGTCGATCCAGGCGAGCGCCAGCTGCGGGGCGGAACCGCCACGGATGCGGGCCAGCGCCATCAGATAGTTGGATTCGAACGGCGAGAGGAGCTTGTCTTCAGTGATCGTGCCCGGCGTGACGAGACGCACGACGTCGCGCTTCACGACCGATTTCGAGCCGCGCTTCTTGGCCTCTGCCGGATCCTCGATCTGTTCGCAGACCGCAACGCGGAAGCCGAGCGAAATCAGCTTCTGCAGGTAGTCATCCGCCGCATGGACCGGCACGCCGCACATGGGGATGTCCTGGCCGAGATGCTGGCCACGCCGGGTCAGCGTGATGCCCAGCGCGCGGGAGGCGTCGACCGCATCCTCGAAAAACAGCTCGTAGAAATCGCCCATGCGATAGAAGAGCAGACTGCCGGGATTGGCGGCCTTGATCTCGATGAATTGCTCCATCATCGGAGTGGCCGTTGCGCGGCTCTCTTCCGAGGTCAGCTCGGCGACGTTCAGGACATCACTTTGGGTGGCTTGATATAGCGTCACGGGCTCAATGTTTTCTTGAAAAGGAAGTCGTGCAACACTAACGACTTAAGGCGAGGAAAAACAACCAGGATGGGCCGGCGATCGCCCGCTGCCCACAACAAGGTGAGGGGAAGCATGGCAAACGAGAAGACGACCGGCCGGACGAAAGTCTCGGTGACGGAACAGGAAGCGCTGGACTTTCACTCCCAGGGCCGCCCGGGCAAGCTGGAGATCACGCCGACCAAGGCGATGGCAACCCAGCGCGATCTTTCGCTCGCCTATTCCCCGGGCGTGGCCGTGCCTGTGAAGGCGATCGCTGCCGATCCGGCAACGGCTTATGACTATACGACCCGTGGCAACATGGTGGCCGTCATTTCGAACGGTACCGCCATCCTGGGCTTGGGCAATCTGGGGGCGCTCGCCTCGAAGCCCGTCATGGAAGGCAAGTCCGTCCTCTTCAAGCGCTTTGCCGATGTCGATTCGATCGATCTCGAGGTCGATACGGAGAATGTCGACGAGTTCATCAATTGCGTGCGTTATCTCGGCCCCTCCTTCGGCGGCATCAATCTCGAAGACATCAAGGCGCCGGACTGCTTCATCATCGAAAGCCGGCTGCGCGAGCTGATGGATATTCCGGTCTTCCACGACGACCAGCACGGCACGGCGATCATTGCCGCGGCCGGCCTGATCAATGCGCTGGAGCTGACGGGCCGCGACTTCAAGACGACCAAGCTCGTGTGCAATGGTGCGGGCGCTGCGGCGATTGCCTGCATCGAGCTGATCAAGGCCATGGGCTTCAACGGCGAGAACATCATTCTCTGCGATACCAAGGGCGTGATCTACCAGGGCCGCACCGAGGGCATGAACCAGTGGAAGAGCGCGCATGCGGTGAAGACCGACCGGCGGACGCTGACGGAAGCCATGGTGGGCGCCGATGTGGTGTTCGGACTTTCGCAAAAGGGGGCGCTGTCTTCGGAGATGGTGGCCTCGATGGCGCCGAACCCGATCATTTTCGCCATGGCCAATCCGGACCCGGAAATCACGCCTGAGGAAGTGGCTGCGATCCGCGACGATGCGATCATGGCGACCGGGCGTTCGGACTATCCGAACCAGGTGAACAATGTTCTGGGCTTTCCCTACATCTTCCGGGGTGCACTCGATGTGCGCGCCAGCCAGATCAATGACGCGATGAAGATTGCCGCTGTGCGGGCGCTAGCCGATCTGGCGCGTGAAGATGTGCCTGACGATGTGGCGGCGGCTTATCAGGGCGAGCGTCCCCGCTTCGGGCCGCAATACATCATCCCCGTGCCGTTCGATCCGCGGCTGATCTCGGCCATTCCGGTGGCTGTCGCGAAGGCTGCGATGGAAAGCGGCGTGGCGCGCAAGGAAATCGAGGATCTCGGCGCCTATGCGCATGAGCTATCCGCCCGACGAGACCCGATCGCGGCCGCCACGCAGCGGATCTACGAGCATGTGCGCAGCCATCCCAAGCGCGTTGTCTTTGCCGAGGGCGAAGAGGAGCAAGTGATGCGTGCGGCGATCTCCTTCGTCAACCAGGGGCTCGGCACAGCCATCCTGCTTGGCCGCGACGAGCCGTTGAAGGCGACCGCCGAGCGGGCCGGGATCGATCTCGACCGTCCCGGCATCGAGGTGGTCAATGCGCGCATGTCGACCCGCGTCGATGCCTACACCGAATATCTCTATGCCCGCCTGCAGCGGAAGGGATACCTGCACCGTGATGCGCAGCGCTTGATCAACACCGACCGCAACCACTTTGCCGCCTGCATGGTGGCGCTGGGCGATGCCGATGCCATGGTCACCGGCACGACGCGCAATTATTCGACGGCGCTTGAGGATGTCCGCCGATGCATCGACACGGCCCCCGGTCACCGCGTGATCGGGGTGTCGCTGGCGCTGGCCCGTGGGCGCACGATCGTGGTCGCTGATACCGCCGTGCACGACATGCCGACGGCAGAGGAGCTGGCGGATATCGCCGAAGAGGCGGCGGGTGTTGCGCATCGGCTGGGGCTCGAGCCGCGCGTGGCGCTGTTGGCCTATTCCACCTTCGGGCATCCGACCGGTGAACGCTCGGAGCGGGTGCGCGAGGCGGTGAAGGTGCTCGACCGGCGGGGTGTGTCCTTCGAATATGACGGCGAGATGGGCGCGGACATTGCGCTCAACCAGCACCGGATGGAGCAGTATCCATTCTGCCGCCTCTCGGGCACGGCCAATGTGCTGGTCATGCCGGCGATCCATTCGGCAGCGATCTCGACCAAGATGCTGCAGGAACTGGGCGGCCTGACCGTGATGGGGCCGCTGCTCATTGGCCTCGAAAAGTCGGTGCAGATCGCGCAGATGGGAGCAAAGGACAGTGACATCGTCAATATGGCGGCGATTGCGGCCTATAACGCCGCGGGTTAAGCGAAGACCGGAGCGGCTTTTGCGAGCCGCTCCATGTCGTCCTCGATCTCGCGCTTCAGCCAGCGCTTGAACTTCTCCACCTTGTCGGAGCGCCTCGCATTCTCTGCGGTCACGAAGTAGTGGCCGAAGCCGGTTTTGACGGCTGGACCAAAGGGCGCAACGAGCTGGCCATGCTGAAGCTGATGCGAGGCGATCGTCTGCCAGGCAAGCATCACCCCCTGCCCCGCAATGGTCGCGTCGAGGCAGAGTGAAGCTTCGCTGAAGGTATGGCGCGCCTTGATCTCGGCGCCTTCAAGACCGACCTCCGACAGCCAGACATCCCAGGTGAACATGGCCCTGCCGTCGATGACCTTCGGCAGGTCAAGGATGTCGGCGGCTTCGCGCAGCTTTTCGGCCATGGCCGGGGTGCAAAGCGGAGCGACCCGTTGCTCCAGGATGAGTTCGGCCTTGAAGCCCGGCCAGTGGCCACGTCCGACACGGATCCTCAGATCGACGTCCGTCTGGCTGGCATCGGTCAGGCGATCGTTCGCGTCGATGCGCAGTCCGATTTCCGGGAAGCGTTCCGAAAAGGCGGGAATGCGGTGGACGAGCCAGCGGGCGGCGAAGACCGGGGCGACGGAGATTGTCAGCAAGCTGTCGTCGCTGCGCCTGGCGAGGGCCACGGCCCCGGAAAGGTGACGAAAACCATCCGACAGACGCGCCAGCACATCTACAGCCGTTTCGACCGGGACCATGCCACGACTGGTGCGCTCGAAAAGCGGGCGGCCGAGCTGCTGCTCGGTCTTGATGACCTGCTGGCTGACGGCCCCAATGGAGACGCCCAATTCTTCCCCCGCCGCCTGGAGCGATCCGAGGCGGGCGACGGCTTCGACGGCCCGCAGGCCGTTCAGATGTACCTGGTTGAGGTTTTTCATGTAGGAAAGCTATAGTCGGCGGAGGCAAAACTCAATTGAATTTCGCAGGCTACAGGCCGATGGTGAAGCCTCTTTAGAAGGTTCACACCTTCCTTTCATCACACCGAGGCGAAGCCATGCTCAAGTTTCTCTGGAGACGACGCGAACCCGTTACACCGCTGGTGCGGGACTGGCGGCATGATCCTATGGGGCATCCAGCCTTGCGGGAGATGAACCTCCGGGAAATTGCGGACCTGCCCATGGTAGCGGAAGTGCCGATGCGGGTGGCAAGGGTGGAGGCCACGGCATATTGCCAGCGGCGTGTCAGCCGGGTGCAATCAGGCGGATGTGCCGTTTCGCAATGATCGGCAAGCACTGACGACTTTGTGGTTCGGCTTCGCCGCCCCCCTCATCTCCCTGCCGGGATCTTCTCCCCGCCGGGGAGAAGAGACGATCGTCAGCTGGCGCTGGCGAAGCGGCCGGCGTCGGCGCCGTAGTAGTTGACGTAGCGGCCGGAAATGCTCGCGATCGGCAGGATGATCAGAACATCCGTCGTGTTGAAGGCCTGGTCGACCACCGCGCCGTTGCCGACCATGGCACCGAGACGCAGGTAACCCTTGATCAGCGGCGGCATGGCGAAGAGCGCGCGGCGGGCATTGACGGCCTCTGATGGCATCAGATCCATCTCGCGGTAGAGATGAGGCAGCGCGTCGACCGCCCATTCGCCCTTGGCGACGGCATTCTGGTGTAGGAAGGAGAGTGCGAGCGCATGCTCTTCCGGCTGCACACCGGGGAAGGAACCGCAGCCGAACATGGCATCGATGCGGTTATGCAAGGCATAGGCCCAGCAACCCTGCCAGAGCAGCTCGACCGTGCGCTTGGTCCGGTATTGCGGCAGCACGCAGGAGCGGCCAAGCTCCATGAAACGCTTTTCCGGATGGCGGGCGACGAGTGCGTCGACGCCGAATTCGGAGCCGGAATAGAAGCCGCCATGGGCGATCGCCACTTCATGGCGCAGCAGGCGATAGGTGCCGACGATCTGGTCTTCGGCGTCGCCGTCGATCGAGCGATCGAGAACCAGGAGATGGTCGCAGAGGCTATCCCAGCTGTCGACCTCGCGGCCGCGACGGGCATCTTCAACGCAGACCTGCGCCTTCATCTCCTCGACGAAGACGCGGTAGCGCACGGCCTGGGCTGCGTCGATCTCGCGTTCGGTCCGGGCAATGCGGGTTTCGAGATTGCCGATGCGCCCGAGGATATCACGGGATACGGGCTGTCCGAGCGGCGCGGCCGTCGGATTTGCCAGAAGAAGGTCTCGTTCGATCAGTTCCACGCTCATCGGATCTATCCAGCGTTGAAGTCACGGGCCTTTAAACACGAGACTGCTACAGGAAAGTGACAAAACTTCGGAGGCTTCCGCCTCCTTCAAGCCTCCGGCGGCTTCGGCTTTCGGTGCTGGATGATCTCGTCGATGACGATGAAGATCGCGCCGATGGTGATGAAACTATCCGCCAGATTGAAGACCGCGAAGGACCAAGTCTGGGTGTAGAAGAGGATGTAATCGACCACATAGCCATAGGTGAGGCGGTCGATGATATTGCCGAGCGCGCCTGCGATGATCATCGCAAAGCCGAGATGGGCGAAGTGCTGCTCGGGGCCGGTCTTCCGCCAGAGCCACAGGACAAAAGCAACGATCACCAGGCGCAAGCCGACGATGAACCAGCTGTCGAGATGCGACAGCATGGAGAAGGCTACGCCGAGATTATGGGTCCGGTAGAGCGCCCAGAAAGGCATGACCGGGATCAGCTCATGCATCGGCAGATAGATCTCCACCGCATATTTGATGGCCTGATCGAGGATCAGGGCGATGGCGATGAAGGTCAGGACCGGACCGGGCCGGTTGAAGGCGGCAAGCATGGTCACTTGGCTCCGTCGAGGGCGAGCAGGTGGCGGCGGACCTCGAACAGCATGACGCCGGTGGCGACTGCGAGGTTCAGGCTATCGGCCATGCCGACCTGGGGAATGCGTGCGAGCTTGTCTGCGGCCTGAGCCAGTTCATCCGGCAGGCCTGACTGTTCGTTGCCCATCATCAGGATGACCGGCTTGGAGCGGTAGTCGATGGTGCGGTAATCGACGGCGCCGGCGAGATGCGTGGCGACGAGGCGAGCATCCACGGACTTCTTCCATTTCAGGAAATCGGCCGGTGTCGTCTTCACCAGCGGCAGGGCGAACATTGAGCCCATGGTTGCGCGCACGGTTTCCATGGAAAAGGGATCGGTGCAATCACCGACGAGGATGACGCCCGAGGCGCCGGCAGCGTCGGCGGTTCGTATGATGGTGCCAAGATTGCCAGGATCACGGACGCGGTCGAGCGCGATCCAGGTTTCCGAGCCCTTCGGCTGGACGTCCTTGAGCGGCGTCCAGCGCTGTTCGAAGACGGCGGCGACCATTTGCGGATTGTCGCGCCTCGTGATCGAGGACATCACCTTTTCGCTCACTTCCAGCACAAGGCCGCCAGCGGCGACGGTGCGGGCGGCGACCTTCTCGACCAGCGGCTTGCCCTTGCCGGCCTTGGCATAGACGAGGGTGCGGATGGTCCAACCGCGATCGAGCGCGTCGATCACCAGCTTCAGGCCTTCGGCAAGGAAGGTGCGGCTTTCGTCGCGGCTCTTCTTCTGGGAAAGAGCCTTGATATCCTTGATGATGGGATTGGCGAGGCTGGTGACTTCCTTGACCTGGCCGACGCGTCGCGGGCCTTCGTTTCGATAGTCGTCGGTCATTTCGGCACCCAGCGGCTGAAGAGAGAGGTGGAGAGCGCACGCCCCGGCGTCTTGCCGTCGAGGCCGGCTTCGCGGATGACGAGTTCGCCCGACTCGACGAGGCCGCCCTTGCCGCGCATCGTCTCGCGCATCAGTTCGTGAATGGAATAGAAGCTTGCACGGATCGAATAGGCTGTGAGCACGAGGCCGACGGCCTTCGGCGCCAAAAGCTCGCGGCAGATGTCGAGCATCAGCGGCAGATGGTCGAAGAGCTGCCAGACTTCACCGTTCGGGCCACGGCCAAATTTCGGCGGGTCGGTGAGGATGATGTCGTAGCGGTGGCCGCGACGCTCCTCGCGCAGGATGAACTTCATCGCATCTTCGCAGATCCAGCGGATCGGCGCCTTGTCGAGGCGGCTCAACGACTGGTTCTCGCGCGCCCAGCCGATCGCCTTCTTCGAGGCATCGACATGCGTGACCTCGGCGCCAGCAGCGGCGGCTACGAGCGAGGCGACGCCGGTATAGCCGAAGAGATTCAGGACTTTCAGCGGCCGATCGGCAGCCTCGATCTTCTGCTTCATCCAGCTCCAATGGGCGATCTGCTCGGGAAACACGCCGACATGGCGGAAGGCGGTGAAGCGACCGTGGAAATCGACACCAAGAAGAGAGAGCGGCCAGGTTTCGCCGAGCGCCTCGCGCTGGAAGCGCCAGCGGCCCATGCCATCTTCGTCGGTATCGCCAGTAAACACGGCATCAGCCTTGTCCCAGACATGGGTGGGCAGCGCCTTCGGCCACAGGGCCTGCGCTTCCGGCCGCACGATCCGATAGGGGCCGTATTGCTCGAGCTTCAGCCCGTCGCCGCTGTCGATCAGGTGGAAGTCGCCAGCGCCTGTCGATTCCAGGATCAGCGGCACGCGCTCGGTCGGGCGATCACCGGTGCGGACCGTCAGAGCACGGGCGGGTTCAGTCGTCGTATCGGGCGATTGCGGCTGTGGCTTCGGCTTTGGTGCCTCAGCATCACGGCGCGGCGGACGGGCCTGCCGCTCATCCCTGCCCTTCGATGCATAAGGCTTTGCCGTTGCCGGCCGTGTCTCGCCACTGCCTTTAGCCTTCGCTCCCGGGAATGGCTTGGCGCCGGGGCGACGTTCCTTGTTCTTCACGTCAATGATCCGTGGGTCGTGTTCGTCTCGGCCAGCCCTTAGCATTGCCGGCCCGGCGCGGAAAGGAAATTTGCCGCGAGCGACCGTCGCTCAGGTTTGCTGGGGCTTAGCGTGCGCCTAACTGGGGAAGGGTCGAGCCGGCAATCTCTTCGGCCCGCGTCTTCTGCCGGTCGGCTTCGGCCTGCCACTGCTGGGCCATGCGCGACTGGCTGCGGGCCTTCTTGCGGTGTTTGCCTTGAGTGAACCAGGTGACCGTGGCGCCGAGAAGGACGCCGAGCATGACTGCCACGATTAGGAAGACGAAGAGGGGCGCGGAAACGGACAGCGCCTGATCCGCCGGATTGAACGGGTTGAGGGCCAGATTGACCGAGGCACGGTTGGCAACGGCCAGAACGACCAACAGCACACCGAGCGGAAGGAATACCACGAGGCTCACGATTTTCCGGACCATCTCGACAACTCCCTCATCTCTTCAGGCCCCCTGCCGGGACCTCTCAGAGGTTCAAGTTAAGGACAGAGGCGGAATTTTCAACGCGAAAAGCGCTTATTCGTCGTCTTCGTCGCCCATGCCGGGGTTCAGACGCTCGCGCAGTTCCTTGCCGGTCTTGAAGAAGGGCACCCACTTTTCCTCGACGAAGACTGTCTCGCCGGTGCGCGGGTTGCGTCCGGAGCGGGAGGGGCGATTCTTGACCGAAAAGGCGCCGAAGCCACGCAGCTCCACGCGATTGCCGGCTGCCAGCGCGTCGGTGATCTCGTCCAGGACTGCATTTACGATATTTTCGACATCCCGGTGATAGAGATGCGGATTACGGGCCGCGACGATCTGCACCAATTCCGACTTTATCACGCGGACCCCCTGAATTTTCTAATGTGACGTGAGTGCTGACAAAGGTGCCAAAGCAAAAAAGCTCAGTCAAGGAACAACTTAACCATAAAGTGCCGGCTTTGCGAGTGCTATGACGCCCATCACACGCGGATTCGTGAACGACACTGCCTCACTTTCTCCGCGGGACCGCTGCACCGTCGATCTGGCATGCTTCTTGTAATGGGCCTGCCACAATCCATATTGGCAACATCCCATAGACATGCGAAACGACGAGAATGGGCGAGCGGGCTGCGGCTGGCCGCCATGAAAACGGGTTCCTGTTAATGCTGCAATCAACACATGATGGCGCGCCGGCCACTGGACACGGCTCCGGTGCGGACACCTATCGCAGGGCGATGAGCCATTCGCGGCGTGTGCGGCGTCTGCGCATTCTGCTGCCGGTCGTGGCACTCGGGATCACGCTTGCCTTCGTCGCGGTGTCCCTCGTGCGCGGCCTCATGCCGGACGAGCTGCAGATCGAATCCGCCAAGATCGAAGATGGCAAGGTCGTCATGGAGAAGCCGGCGATCGCGGGCCGCAATTCCGAAGGCGTTCGCTATTCGCTGCGGGCCGAACGCGCCCTGCAGGATATCAAGAACCCCAACATGATCACGCTCGAGTCGATCGCTGCAGCCGTGCCCGTCAATGACAAGGTCCTGGCCCGCGTGGTGGCGACGAGCGGCATCTTCGATCGGGGTGCCAACCTTCTCAATCTCGACAAACCGTTCACCCTGAATTTGAGCAGCGGCATCGACGCCCAGTTTGGCTCCGCCAATCTCGACATCGGCGGTGGCACCATGAAGACAGACGACCCGGTGGCTATCCAGACCAAAGGCGCGTCGATTGTTGCGAACTCGCTCGAGATGAAGGATAAGGGGCGAACCATGATATTTACGGGCGCCGTCAAGTTGAACATCGAGCCGTCCGCCCTTCGCAGCAATCGGTCAATGGAAGCCGCCCAGCCATGATTCACCGCTCCTTCGCCAAGATTTCCGTCGCTGGCTTCCTCCTGCTTTCCGCAAGCGGCTTCACCGCGCTTGTCTCGGCTCAGACAACCAGCAGCCAGATGGATGGGCTCAAGCTTTCCAACGACCAGCCGATCCAGATCGAAAGCGATGCGCTCGAGATCCGCGAGGCGGAAAAGAAGGCTTTCTTCACCGGCAATGTGAAGGTGGTTCAGGGCACGACGACCCTGCAGGCCGGCTCCATGACGGTTCTCTATCGCGGCGAGGGCACAACGGTTACGCAGGGTAATGCCGACATCGAAAAGATCGATGTGATGGACAAGGTCTTCCTGCAGTCGGAGACGCAGCAGGCGACGGCCGACAAGGGCTATTTCGACATGACCAAGCAGGTCTTCGTGCTCGAAGGCGAGCGGGTCGTTCTGTCCGAGGGGCAGAACGTCTTCGTAGGCTGCAAGCTCACCGTCCAGATGAATTCTGGCCAGGCCAAGCTCGACAGCTGCGGCCGGCGCGTCCAGATTCAGCTCGACCCAAAATCCCAGAAGAGCAACTGACGGGTCAGCGTGAACGTGCACATTCCCTTCCTTACCAAGTCCAAGCAGGCCAAGAAGCCGGCTGCCCCGGCAATCCTGCCGGGTGACAAGTCGCGCTATGAAGGCACGCTGATCGCCCACGGGCTGACCAAGACCTACAATTCCCGTCGTGTGGTGAATGGCGCCTCGCTCGTGGTTCGCCGTGGTGAGGCCGTCGGCCTGCTCGGGCCGAACGGTGCCGGCAAGACGACCTGTTTCTACATGATCACCGGTCTCGTGCCGGTGGATGCCGGAACGATCTCGATCAACGGCAATGATGTAACCTCTATGCCGATGTACCGCCGCGCCCGCCTTGGCGTCGGCTATCTGCCGCAGGAAGCGTCGATCTTTCGCGGCCTGACCGTAGAAGAGAACATCCGCGCGGTGCTCGAGGTGCATGTGACCGACAAGCGTCAGCGCGAAGCCAAGCTCGACGAGCTTCTCGCTGAATTCCATATCGAGAAACTGCGCAAATCCCCGGCAGTCGCACTGTCTGGCGGTGAACGCCGTCGCCTTGAAATCGCCCGCGCGCTGGCAACCGATCCGACCTTCATGCTGCTCGACGAACCGTTTGCCGGCGTCGATCCGATCTCGGTTTCCGATATCCAGAACCTGGTGCGGCACCTGACGGCGCGCGGCATCGGCGTTCTCATCACCGACCACAATGTGCGCGAGACGCTCGGCCTGATCGACCGGGCCTATATCATTCATGCCGGCGAAGTTCTGACCCACGGCCGCGCCAACGACATCGTCAACAATGCCGATGTCCGTCGCCTCTATCTTGGCGAACAGTTCAGCCTCTGAGGGCTGGACGAAGAAAACGCCACCCCAGCCCCTCCTGCGGCTTGACCAAAGTAAAATAAAAAGCAATTTTTGGGCCAAGTGGATTTTCCCGCCATTAATGGCGGGATTTCGGGGGAATGTAGGGGAGTCGAACGTCCGCCATGGCCTTATCCGCCAACCTATTCCTGCGACAAAGCCAGTCTTTGGTGATGACTCCGCAGCTGATGCAATCCATTCAGCTGTTGCAGATGACTCACCTGGAACTGATGCAGTTCATCGCGCAGGAAGTGGAGCGCAATCCGCTGCTCGAAATGGCAGCAGATGACGGAGATTTGGGCGGCGAGCTTCCCGACAATGCCGATCGCCACAGCGCAAGCACGCAGCAGGACAGCCAGACCACGGTCGATGAGTTTGCGGCACCTCCCTCGCTCGACAGCGACTGGTACGAGAACGACGCCAGCGATCGGCTGAACGATCGCCTCGACACCAATTATGACACCGCCTTTGCCGACGAGGGATCTGCCCAGCGGCCCGACGCGCCCGAGCTGCTGGGACAATGGAAGTCGATGCCAGGGCAATCCGGCGATGGGAGCGAGAGCTTCGACCTCGATGATTTCGTCGCGGGTCAGGTTAGCCTGCGCGACCATCTGAACCAGCAAATTCCTTTCGCGCTGAGCGCCGCCCCCGATCAATTGCTCGCCTCCGTGCTTGTCGACCATCTCGACGAAGCCGGCTATCTGCGGGCTGATCTCCAGGATGTCGCTGAGAGGCTCGGGCTTTCGCTCGCGGCGGTCGAGGGCGTGCTCACCACCCTGCAGACGCTGGAACCTGCCGGTGTCTTTGCGCGCTCGCTCAGCGAATGCCTGGCGATCCAGCTGCGCCAGCGAGACCGGTATGATCCGGCCATGGCCGTGCTTGTCGACAATCTCGAGCTTCTGGCGAAGCGCGATTTCGCGGCGCTGAAAAAGATCTGCGGTGTCGACGAGGAAGACCTGATCGACATGCTGTCGGAGATCCGCAAACTCAATCCGAAGCCGGGCAGTTGCTTCGAACATGAGGCGAGCGAATCCGTTACGCCCGACATCGTGGTGCGCGCCGACGGGATTGGCGGCTGGCGGGTGGAACTGAACCCGGACGCCCTGCCCCGGGTTCTGGTGAACCACAGCTACATGGCAGCGGTTCGTCCCGGGACGGCGAAGGATGCGCCGGATCAGGCCTTCATGTCGGAATGTCTGCAGAATGCCAACTGGCTGACGCGCAGCCTGGACCAGCGTGCGAAGACGATTACCAAGGTCGCGGCCGAGATCGTGCGCCAGCAGTCGGCTTTTCTCGATCACGGGGTCGATCACCTGCGTCCGCTCAATCTCAAGACGATCGCAGACGCCATCAAGATGCACGAATCGACGGTAAGCCGCGTTACCACCAACAAATACATGATGACGCCGCGCGGGCTGTTCGAGCTCAAATATTTCTTCAGCGTTTCCATCGCCTCGGCAGAGGGCGGTGACAGCCATTCGGCAGAATCTGTCCGGCATCGCATCCGTGCCCTGATTGCCCAGGAAAGCCCCGAGGCCGTGCTTTCCGACGACGATATCGTCGATCAGCTGAAGTCCGGCGGTGTCGATCTCGCACGCCGAACGGTCGCCAAATATCGGGAGGCGATGAACATCCCCTCCTCCGTCCAGAGGCGCCGGGAAAAGCGGGCCATGGCCAAGGTTTCGGCCGTCTGACGGACACCTTCCGGACGCAAAGATTAACAGGACATTGACTCTTCCTCAGATGGCGGCTAGAAGCGCGCCGCAATCGACAGCGCACACTGTTGCCCGAGGGCAAGAACCCTCGACTACGCCCGACAAACGAAGGCACAGACTGACCGAACCGCTCGAAAAGCTTGGACGCGGGCGTCGCTTGGCGTAAAATGGAGACGCAACCAATCATAAGAAGGGAAACTCCATGAGTGTGCGTGTATCCGGCAAGCAGATGGAAATCGGTGAAACGTTCCGGCAGCGGATCGAGGATCGGATCCAGGATGCGGTTACCAAGTACTTCGACGGAGGGTATTCCGGGCAAGTGGTCGTCACGAAGTCGCAGTCGCGCTTCGCGGCCGATTGCCTGGTGCATCTCGATACCGGCGCAAACCTGCATGCCGCAGGCGAGGCCAATGATCCGCAAGTGGCCTTCGACACCGCTTTCGAGCGCGTCGAGAAGCGCCTGCGCCGTTACAAGCGCAAGCTGAAGGATCATCACGCGGGCGAGGCTCAGAACGCGTCGATCGAGGTGGCCTACACGGTCATGGATTCTGTGGACGACGATCACGAGGAACTGCCGGACGACTACGCGCCGACAATCGTGGCCGAAAGCACCAAAAAGCTTCGGACCATGTCCGTTGCCTCGGCGGTTATGGCTCTCGACATGACGGATGACCCGGTTCTTCTGTTCAGAAACCCGGGAAGTGAACAATTGAATATCGTTTATCGTCGTAATGACGGTAATATCGGGTGGATCGATTCCGCCAACATCAAAGGCTGAAGATCGGCTTGGGCGACTGCGCACTGCAGTCGCCCGCTCCTCGATCCGAGGCATGAAGGACATTGATATGGCATTGGCAGATTTGCTGCAGCAGGATGCTGTCGTACCGGCCCTCCGGGTGAACTCCAAGAAGCAGCTGCTTCAGGAACTTGCGGCCAAAGCCTCAAAGCTTACCGACATTCCGGAACGGGAAATTTTCGACGTGATCCTGCAGCGCGAGCGTCTTGGCTCGACCGGCGTGGGTAACGGCATCGCCATCCCGCATGGCAAACTCAACAAGATCAGCAAGATCACCGGCATTTTCGCCCGTCTGGAAACGCCCGTGGACTTCGAGGCCCTGGACGACCAGCCGGTCGATCTCGTCTTCCTGCTGCTGGCGCCGGAAGGCGCAGGTGCGGACCATCTGAAGGCTCTGTCTCGGATTGCACGCGTGCTGCGCGACCACGATCTCGTGGCCAAGCTGCGCGCGACCGAATCGGCATCGGCGATCTACACCTTCCTCAACGAGGAACAGGCTTCGAACGCCGCCTGAGGCCATTACGCCTCCCAATCAGCTCAAGAAAAAAGCGCCTCGTGAGGCGCTTTTTTTATTCAACCATGATCACGGCCGATCACGCCTTGGCGCTATCCTCTGAGGCGGCATCCGTCTTCGGGCCACCCTTGGCGACGCCGACCATGGCCGGACGGAGAACTCGGTCGCCGATGGCGTAGCCTGCCTGGACGACCTGGACGACCGTGTTGTTGGCGACATTCGGGTTCGGAACCTCGAACATGGCCTGGTGGAAGTTGGGGTCGAACTTCTGGCCTTCAGCTTCAATCTTGCGCACACCATGGCGCTCGAGCGTGGCCAGCATGCCGCGCTCGGTCATTTCCACGCCCTCGATCAATGCCGTCATCGTGGCATCGGCAGAGGCGCGGGCTTCGTCCGGCAGGGTCTCGATGGCGCGGCGCAGATTGTCGGAAACCGACAGCATGTCGCGGGCAAAGCCGGTCACGGCATAGGACTTGGCATCTTTGACTTCACGATCCGTGCGGCGGCGCAGATTGTCCATCTCGGCTGCCAGGCGCAGGAAACGATCGCGCAGGTCGGCATTCTCGGCCTTCAAGGCTTCGACGGGATCGACCTGTCGTTCCGACGCGCCCTCTTCCTCGCCTGCAGCCTGCTGTTCAGCCGCTTCGGTTGCGTGCGCCTCGTGGGCGGCCGCGTCAGGTCCGTTCTTGTTGGTTTCTTCGGTCATGACGTTCTCCGAATGGTTTTAGGTGTTCGAACTCTCGGTGTCGAATTCGTGCCCGATATCAGGGTTTGGTGTGAAAAAATCAAGGGTTGGCGGCAAATCCGCCTAACGACTGCCGCGCGAGAGCCTTGCCATCAACTGCGCGGTGTAGTCGACCATGGGCACGATGCGCGAATAGTTGAGCCGAGTGGGGCCGATGACGCCGACTGCGCCGACGATCCGGTCTTCGCCGTCTCTATAAGGTGCGACGATCAGGGACGAGCCGGAAAGCGAGAAGAGCTTGTTCTCCGAGCCGATGAAGATGCGCACACCGGGTCCGCTTTCGGCAAGGTCGAGGATCTCGATCAGGCTTTCCTTGCGTTCCAGGTCGTCGAAGAGCAGTCGAAGACGATCGATGTCATCGGAACCTGCCAGGCCTTCGAGCAGATTGGCGCGACCGCGAACGATGAGCCGTGCCGGCTGCTTTTCCGCGACTTCGCCCGACCAAACCGCGAGCCCGCGCTCGACGAGGTCCTGCGACAGGGTATCGAGTTCGCTTGCGACCTGCGTCTTGAGCTTCTCGATCTGGCTGCGCAGTTCCCGCATCGTCTGGCCGGCGAGATTGGCGTTCAGGAAATTGGCCGCTTCCGTCAGCTGGGAGGCGGTGACACCGGCCGGCAGATCAATGATGCGGTTTTCAATCTGGTTATGCTCGCCGACCAGAACGGCGAGCGCCTTGGTCGGCTCCAGCCGGATGAATTCGACATGCTTGAGGATCGGATCGTTCTTCGATGAAATGACGAGGCCCGCGCCCCGCGACAGCCCGGAGAGCATGCGGCTCGCTTCGGTCAGCATGGCTTCCATCGGCTGATCGGCGCTGGTCGGTCGGATCTGGCGCTCGATTTCGTCGCGCTCGCCGTCCGAGAGATCGCCGATCTGCATGAAGGCATCGACGAAGAAGCGCAGGCCAGCTTGCGTCGGTAGCCGTCCGGCACTGACATGCGGGGCATAGATGAGGCCGAGGTCTTCGAGGTCGCTCATCACGTTGCGCACGGAGGCGGGCGATAGCGACATCGGGAGGAGGCGCGACAGATTGCGCGAGCCAAGGGGATCACCGGAGTCGAGATAGGTCTCGACGATACGGCGAAATACCTCCCGGGAACGATCGTCCAGGGACGCGGAAACGTCTGCTACGGTTGTCTTCAGTGATGCCATTGGCGCAGCGGACAGGATCTCAGATGTTTCATGCTGGAAATATAGTCACTGCGCGATGGATGACCAAGCGGTAATTCCGGGTCTTCGTGCCTCTCGGCGCTGCGGGATGGTTTTTCTTTGCAAATGGCAGGCTCCCTCCTTAGAAGGCAACAGACAACCCAGGAGATTACGATGCGGCCATCCGGCAGAAAAACCGACCAAATGCGCAAGGTTTCGTTCGAGCGCAATTTTTCCAAGCATGCGGAAGGCTCCTGCCTGGTGAAGTTCGGCGATACGCATGTGCTGTGCACCGCGAGCCTTGAAGAAAAGACGCCGCCATGGCTGCGCAATTCTGGCAAGGGCTGGGTGACGGCCGAATACGGCATGCTGCCGCGCGCCACCGGCGAGCGCATGCGCCGCGAGGCATCGTCCGGCAAACAGAGCGGTCGCACGCAGGAAATCCAGCGGCTGATCGGTCGCTCGCTGCGGGCCATCGTCGACCTGGAAGCGCTCGGCGAGCGGCAGATCTCGATCGACTGCGACGTCATCCAGGCGGATGGCGGCACACGCACGGCGGCGATCACGGGTGCATTCATTGCCCTGCATGATTGCCTGAAGTGGATGGAAACCCGTAGCATGATCAAGGTCGAGAAGGTCCTGAAGGACCATATCGCGGCCGTTTCCTGCGGGATCTTCGCCAGCCAGCCGGTGATCGACCTCGATTACCTGGAAGACTCGGCGGCTGAGACCGATGCCAACTTCGTCATGACCGGTTCCGGCGGCATCGTCGAAATCCAGGGCACGGCCGAAGGCAAGCCGTTCAGCCAGGACGAATTCCTGATCCTGCTCGGCCTCGCAAGAAACGGTATCGACGAACTGGTCGCGCTGCAGAAGCAGGCGATCGGCTGAGACGAAAGGCCGGAGAGGCATCCATGCGTAAACTCGACACCCGCACCATCGTCGTTGCCAGCCACAATGCCGGCAAGATCGCTGAGATCGCCGACCTGATTGGCCCCTTCGGCTTTTCGGCGAAGTCGGCCAAGGACCTCAACTTCGTCGAGCCGGATGAAACCGGTACGACCTTCGAGGAGAATGCGGCGATCAAGGCGCAGGCTTCGGCCAAGGCCTCGGGCCTGCCCGCCCTCTCCGACGACAGCGGCCTTGTCATCGACGCGCTTGACGGTGCGCCTGGCGTCTACACGGCCAACTGGGCCGAGCGCGAGGATGGCAGCCGCGACTTCGCCATGGCGATGGAGAAGGTCGAGAAGGCGCTTGCAGAGCGCGGCGCGACCGAGTCTGCGCAGCGGACCTGCCGCTTCGTCAGCGTGCTCTGTCTTGCCTGGCCTGACGGTCATACGGAATTCTTCCGCGGCGAGGTCGAGGGCACCGTTGCCTTGCCGCCGCGTGGGTCAGCCGGTTTCGGCTACGACCCTATCTTCCAGCCGGAGGGGCATGAGCGCACCTTTGGCGAGATGACGGCGGACGAGAAGCATGGCTGGAAGCCCGGCGATGCGGCGGCCCTTTCGCATCGTGCACGGGCCTTCAAGCTCTTCGTCGAAACCTGCCTGGAGGCCTGAGGCTTTGACCGATCGGTCCTTCACGCTGCTGCCCGACACGGGAGAACCCGGCTTCGGCGTTTATGTGCATTGGCCCTTCTGCGCGGCCAAGTGCCCTTACTGTGACTTCAACAGCCATGTGCGGCACCAGCCGGTGGATCAGGCGCGTTTCGTTGCGGCCTTCCTTGCCGAGCTCAAGGCCGTGCGCGCGCTGTCGGGCCCGAAGACGGTCACCAGCGTCTTCATGGGCGGTGGCACGCCCTCGCTGATGGACCCATCAACGGTCGGGGCGATCCTCGACGGGATCGCCGCCAACTGGCACATGCCGGATGGTATCGAGATCACGATGGAGGCGAACCCATCCAGCGTCGAGGCAACCCGCTTCCACGGCTACCGGGCGGCTGGCGTGAACCGCGTTTCGCTGGGCGTGCAGGCGCTGAACGATCCGGACCTGCGCTTCCTCGGACGCCTGCATGACGTCGCGGATGCGCTGAAAGCCATCAAGCTGGCGCGCGAGATCTTTCCGCGCATGTCCTTCGACCTGATCTACGCCCGTCCGAACCAGACGGTGGAGGCCTGGGAGCGTGAGCTCAAGGAAGCCATGTCCTACGCGGTCGATCATCTGTCATTGTACCAACTGACGATCGAGGAAGGCACGGCCTTCTACGGCCTGCACAAGGCGGGCAAACTGATCGTGCCTGACGATGAGCATGCGGCGACGCTTTACGAGGCGACGCAGGAGATTACGGCACGCGAGGGGCTGCCGGCCTACGAGGTTTCCAACCACGCCCGCCCGGGTGCGGAGAGCCGGCATAACCTGACCTATTGGCGCTACGGCGATTATGCCGGTATCGGACCCGGCGCGCATGGACGGCTGACGCAGGGGCGGACGAAGATTGCCACCGTCGCTGAACGGCATCCGGAGACCTGGCTTTCCGCCGTCGAGCAGAGCGGCCATGGGATCATCGAGCGCGAAGAGCTGGATCACGAGGCCCAAGCCGACGAGCTTCTGTTGATGGGTCTTCGGCTGCGCGAAGGGGTCGATCTCGCCCGCTGGCAGCAGCTTTCCGGTCGCGATCCCGATCCGGACAAGGAGCAGTTTCTGCTCGAGCAGGGCTTCATCGAGCGGCTCGGCAATTCGCGGCTGCGCTGCACCCCGCCGGGCATGCTGATCCTCGACGCCGTCGTCGCCGATCTCGCCTGCTGAGGGAGTGAGAGACGATGCCGGTCGATCCAGCCTTTGCCCGCTTCGACATGGCCCGCCTCTATGACGCCTTCAACCATCATGGCGAAGACGGCGACTTCTACGAGAATTTCACCAAGACTCCCTGCCGCGTGCTCGACATCGGATGCGGCACGGGATCGGTGACGCTGCGCCTAGCAAACCGTGGCCACACGGTCACCGGCGTCGATCCGGCACACGGCATGCTGCAAGTCGCGCGGATGAAGGATGGGCAAGGTCGGGTAGCGTGGGTTCAGGCACCCGCTGCCGAGTTTACGCTTCCCGATCGTTTCGACCTCGCCATCATGACGGGGCATGTCTTCCAGGTCTTTTTCGACGATGCCGAAACCCTGGCTGCCTTGCGCAACATTCACCGACACATGGTACCGGGCGCCAGGCTGATCCTTGAAAGCCGCAATCCGCAAGACAAAGCCTGGCAAGACTGGACGCGGGAGAAGACACGCGAACAGCGGGTCATCGACGGCATTGGGCCGGTCGACGTCTATTACCAGATCAAGGATGTCGAGGGTGAACACGTGACCTTCGATGCGGTCTTCACGATCGAGGCCACGGGCGAGACCCTGGTCAGCGAGAGCCGGCTGAGGTTTGCGCCGGTGGAAACCATCCGGGGCCTGCTCTCCGCTGCGGGATTCGGCGAGGTCGAGCTTCTCGGCTGGTGGGATGGCACACC
Source organism: Allorhizobium sp. nf9_anc (assembly GCF_056323085.1). Taxonomy (NCBI): domain Bacteria; kingdom Pseudomonadati; phylum Pseudomonadota; class Alphaproteobacteria; order Hyphomicrobiales; family Rhizobiaceae; genus Allorhizobium; species Allorhizobium sp. nf9_anc. The sequence continues at coordinate 3,467,751 of NZ_CM150481.1, forward strand.
CTATTCGGAAGCCAGCCCCGAGATCATCGCGATCGCCCGCGCCTGAACCCATATCCGCATACGAAAAGGCCACCGCGAACCCATATTCAGGGATCGCGGTGGCCTATATCTCTGCGACTGGTCGCTTATTCGTTGATCAGGCGGCGCAGCAGCTCGATTTCCTGCGACAGCTTCTGGTCGGCCGAGATCAGTTCTTCGATCTTGCGCACGGCATGCAATACGGTCGTGTGGTCACGTCCGCCGAAGCGACGGCCGATCTCCGGGAAGGAGCGCGGGGTCAGCGTCTTCGACAGATACATGGCGATCTGGCGCGGCTTGACGATGACGCGGGTGCGGCGGTTCGACACCAGTTCCTGGCGCGAAACATTGTAGTGGCGGGCGACGACGCGCTGGATGTCTTCAATGCGCACGCGCTTCTGGTCACCGGCACCAACGAGGTGGGCGAGCAGTTCATCGACGCGTTCGATCGACAGGTTCGGCTCGAAGGAGCGACGGAAGAGCAGCTGGTTGAAGGCGCCTTCCAGATCACGGCCGCTGCTGGTGATGTTGCGCGCAACGTGTTCCAGGATGTCAGCAGGGATATCGATCGACGGATCGTCCTTGCGGACAACGTCCAGGCGCGACTTCATCATGTCGAGGCGCATGTCGTAGTCGGGCGCTTCCATTTCGATGGCAACGCCACCCTGGAGACGCGAACGGACGCGCGGATCGAGCGATTCCAGCTCCCAGGGCGCGCGGTCGGCGGCAACGACGACCTGCTTGGCGCTGTCGAGCAGCATGTTGAGCAGATGGCAGAATTCGTGCTGGATCATCTTCCCCTGCAGGAACTGCATGTCGTCGATGATCAGGAGGTCGATGTTGCGCAGCGAGTCCTTCAGCGTCAGGGCATCATTGTCGCGGATCGCCGTTGCGAAACGCCACATGAAGTATTCGGCGGTCAGGTAGACGACGCGCGGCTGGCGCGGGCTATGAACCGCGGCATTGGCGATCGCCTGCAGCAGGTGCGTCTTGCCGAGACCAACCGAGGAATGAATGAAGAGCGGGTTGAAGCGCACAGCGCCGGCGCCTGCTTCCGCAATCGTCTTGGCGGCCGCGAGGGCCACGCGGTTGGACGCGCCTTCGACGAAGCCGTCAAAGGTGTAGCGGCTGTCGAGCGGCGAGCCGAAGAGCGGGCCGCTCTGGCTGCGCGCCGTGGTGCCGGAGGAGGAGGCCTGCGGGGTTGCGATCTGGCCGATCGACTGGGGGCCGGACTTGCGGACGGCTGCGGGCTGTGCCGCCTCGGCGCCGGCAGGACGATCTTCGGCCTGCGGACCACGGGTGCTGCGGCTTGCGCTGCGCACCATGATCTCGACCTTGAGGATCGACGGATCCTCGGCCTGGAAGATCGATGTGATGAGATCGAGGTAACGGTTGTTGATCCACGACTTCAGAAAGGTGGTGGGTACCGTCAGGCGCACCACGCTCTTCGATGCGGAATGGAGCTTCAAGCGTCCAAACCAGCTCTGGTAGACGTCGACCCCGACCTGGGCCTTCAGTCGCTTGCTGAAGCGGTCAAAGAGATCGTTATGCTTCATATCGGCGTTCTCTCCTGCTCCTTCGGAGCACGTGGCGCCGAGCGCCGAATGTGCATTGTCCCCGTTCGCCAATGCACCGGCCGTCATAGAGTTCATATGCATGTTGCCGCCTTCCAAATTCATTCCAGGTGCCGGGCGTTTCTATCGCCGTCCGACAGCCGCTTCATCTCAAGTCGATCCGAACGGATCGACGGTCCCCGAACGCGTCACGTCAGCGCTTCAGCCAAAAGCGCCTGCATGACTTGCCCCTCGCCTCCCTCACGGCGCTGGTCGCTCCATATGCACAAACCACATCCTCGACATGCGGCTCGACATTTACCGGCCCGGTCTGCAACACTGCAGACAAGGCACAAATCGTCATCGCGCGGAAACGGCTACGTCTCCGATGCAACGCCGATTACTTTATGAGAAAACGGAATGGAAACACTCCGCTCCGGCAAAGGCGACTTGTCTTGTGGGCATTGCTGCCGTTCAGACCGTCGTTTCGGGCTAGTCCCTCGCCCTTTGCTGAGACACATTAAGGCAGGATCAAATGTGAAGATCAACACCGATTTTTAGGCTATCGGGCGCTTGGACCATTGACTCTTCGTACTTCATTTTTGCGTCACATTCGGCCGAAAAAGAATCGCTTTTGAATCAAGGAGATTCCCAAACGGGCACAAAATGGGCCTCTCGCAAAGCGAAAAAATAAAATTTCTCTTGACTCACGAGGGGGCCAACTTCCCCCAGGGTGAAGTGGCGATGGAACAAGGCACCTCCCTGAACCTATTGAATTATCAGGATTTTTTATGTCACCGGACTGACAAGATGCAGTGCAGCAGGAAGCCCTAAAACATCAATTTCCGGTAAGACGCAGCGGAAACGACAAAAAGCCCGGCGCAACGCCAGGCTCTTCAGATTTTGTCGAAAAGGTGTCTTAAATTAGACAGCCAGGGCCTTCACACGAGCGGCCAGACGCGAGATCTTGCGCGATGCCGTGTTGGCGTGAACCACGCCCTTGGTGGCGGCGCGCTGGATCTCCGGCTGAGCAGCCTGGAGGGCGTCCTTGGCAACCGCTGCGTCACCAGAAGCGATGGCTTCCTCGACCTTGCGGATGAAACCACGGACCCGCGAACGACGAGCCTTGTTGACTGCAGTACGGGCAGCGATCTTGCGGGTCGCCTTCTTCGCCGAAGCTGTATTGGCCATAGATGCCTCTCTCGAATTCAAACCAAAGCCCACCATCGCCGCGTCGGGTCGTTGCGACCTGCCATACCAGCACATGGGAAGCTGTTTCATGGGAAAAGCGCATCGGCTTTCCCAACCGTGGGCGGGCATATAGCGGGAAAGCGGGAATGCGTCAACGCGGATTCTGCAGATAACGCGCCGTCCCTGTACCAAAGTCACGGAATGGAAGCGATGCGACCAGATCCGTGACTTTGGTATCACGCCTACCTGTTCTTGAAGGCGGGCTTCCGCTTCTCGACGAAGGCCGCCATGCCTTCCTTCTGGTCTTCGGTGGCGAAGAGCGAATGGAAAAGCCGACGCTCGGAACGCAGCCCTTCGGCCAAGGTCTGCTCGAAGGCGCGGTTGACCGCCTCCTTGGCCATCATGACTGACGGCAGGGAGAAAGACGCGATCTTGGCGGCGGCTTCCATCGCCTCATCGAGAAGACGCTCGGGCTCGACAACGCGGGCGACGAGCCCCGCACTCTCGGCTTCTGCCGCATCCATCATGCGGCCGGTGAGGCAGAGATCCATGGCCTTGGCCTTGCCGACCGCATGCGTGAGCCGCTGCGAGCCACCCATGCCGGGGATGATGCCCAGCGTGATCTCGGGCTGGCCGAACTTCGCGGTCTTCGAGGCGATGATGAAATCGCACATCATGGCGAGCTCGCAGCCACCGCCCAGCGCAAAGCCAGAGACGGCCGCGATCAACGGCTTGCGGAAGCCGGCGATCTCGTCCCAGCCGCCGATGAAGCCGCCGGTATATGCATCGACGAATTCGAGCGACTGCATTTCCTTGATATCGGCGCCAGCGGCAAAGGCCTTCTCCGACCCGGTGATCACGACGGCACCCACGGTCGCATCAGCCTGCAGCTCGGCCAGAAGCTGGCGAAGCTCGCGCATCACGGTCGAGTTCAGGGCGTTCAGCGCCTGGGGCCGGTTGAGCGTGACAAGCGCCACGCGGTCACGGCGTTCCATCAGCAGGGTTTCAAATGACATGGCGTCCTCCCTTGTGCGGCCTTAGAGGCCTTATTTCTGGCAGCGGCTACAATAGAATGTCGAGCGGCCGGATTGAACTATCCTTTCGACGGTACCCCCACAACCATCGGTGAGACACGGCTCGCCCTCGCGGTCATAGGCGCGGAAGGAATGCTGGAAGTAACCGAGCGTGCCATCCGCCTGGATGTGGTCGCGCAGCGAAGAGCCGCCCGCCTGGATCGCATCGATGATGACGTCGCGGATAGACTGGGTCAGCAACGCAAGCTCCGCCTTGGGGTTGCCCTTTGCCGTCACCAAGGTCGCCACCTTGCGGGTGGGCGACAAATGCGAGCGCCAAAGCGCCTCGCAGACATAGATATTACCGAGACCGGCGATCACCTTCTGATCGAGCAGCGCGCCCTTCAGTGGCTGGCTGCGTCCGGCAAAGCGCGTGGCGAGATAATCGGCGGACAGCATATTACCGACAGGCTCGGGACCCAGATCGCGGAAGGCGGGATAGGTGTCGAGTTCTGATCGAGCCATTAGCTCCATGAAGCCGAAACGGCGCGGGTCATTATAGATGACACGGAGCGGGCCATCGGCCCCGTCCAGATGGAAGACGACGTGATCGTGCTTCTCGTCCTTGCTGCGCTCATGGTGGAAGACGCCAGGCGCCTCCACCGCAGCTCCTGCCTCGATGCGGAAGGAGCCGGACATGCCGAGATGGGCAATCACGGTCAGGTCATCCTCAAGGTCGATCAGCAGGTATTTTGCGCGCCGCGACAGGGCTTCGATCCGGCGCCCCTCGACCCTTGCGGCAAAATCGCGCGGCAGGGGGAAGCGCAGATCAGGGCGGCGCAACTCCAGGCGCCTGACCCGCGCGCCTTCCATTGTCGGCGCCAAGCCGCGACGTACCGTCTCTACCTCTGGCAATTCCGGCATTTCAGCCCATCTTTCTGTTTGAACCGCTTCTTTAAAGGTCTATAGACCAGCCAGCCTTCGGCTTCTTCAGCGCAGATAGCGCGTCGGAAGCCTTTTCGCTATGGTCTGCCGACCGTTCCGTTACGTGGAGTGAACCGATGACTGCAAGCCGCATTTCCGCCGAAGGCGGCATGGAAACCTCCTACGGGTTCCGCCAGGTCGACGAGCAGGAAAAGCAGGGCCTGGTCAATGATGTCTTCCACAAGGTGGCCAAGCGCTACGACATCATGAACGATGTGATGTCGGCCGGTCTGCACCGCGTCTGGAAGGATGCGCTGGTCGCCTCGCTCAATCCCCGCAAGGATGCCAACTATAAGGTGCTCGACGTAGCCGGCGGCACGGGTGACATCGCGTTCCGCATAGTGGAAGCCTCCAATCGGCTGGCCCATGCGACCGTACTCGACATCAACGGCTCGATGCTCGGGGTCGGTGCTGAACGCGCAGAGAAGAAGGGGCTCTCCCCCAATCTCACCTTCGTCGAGGCCAATGCCGAGAGCCTGCCCTTCGAGGACGCCACTTTCGACGCCTATACGATCGCGTTTGGCATTCGCAACGTGCCGCATATCGATGTGGCGCTGTCGGAAGCTTTCCGCGTGTTGAAACGGGGCGGACGGCTTCTGGTGCTGGAATTCTCGGAAGTCGAACTTCCGCTGCTCGACAAGGTTTATGATGCCTGGTCGTTCAACGCGATCCCGCGCTTCGGCAAGATGATTACCGGTGACGCCGAGCCCTACCAGTATCTGGTGGAATCGATCCGCAAATTCCCCAACCAGCCTGACTTTGCGCGGATGATCGAGCGCGCTGGCTTCTCCAATGTCCGCTTCACCAACTATACCGGCGGCATCGCGGCATTGCATTCCGGCTGGAAGATCTAAGCCGCATGAGCACGATCGGGGCATATTTCCGCCTGGCGCGGGTCGGCTGGGTGCTGGTGCGGGAAGGTGTTGTCGCGGCGCTGCCCTCCGAGGGTCTACCGCCGCTCGTCGGCATCGCCAAGGCCGCCGTCGCGCCGTTGGCGCGCAGCCGGGCGAAGTCCGTAGACCGTTCTGACAGGCTTGCGAGTGCGGTGGCACGGCTCGGTCCCTCCTATGTGAAGATCGGCCAGTTCCTCGCGACGCGCCCCGATGTCGTCGGTGCGGATTTTGCCGAAGATCTCGCAGGCCTTCAGGATCGGATGGCCTTTTTCCCCACCGAGGCGTCCAGGTCGACGATCCAGGAGTCACTCGGTCGTCCGGTCACCGAGCTCTATACGCATTTCGGCGAACCGATCGCTGCAGCCTCCATCGCGCAGGTGCATCCGGCCGAGGTCGCAACGCCCGATGGCCCCCGCAAGGTTGCGGTCAAAGTCATCCGCCCGGGCGTGCGCAAGCGTTTCGCCGCCGATCTTGAGGCCATGTATCTCGTCTCCCACCTGCAGGAGCGCTTCATTCCCAATTCGCGGCGCCTGCGCCCCGTCGAGGTGACGAAGACGCTTGAGCAGACCACCAAGGTCGAGATGGATCTTCGGCTCGAGGCAGCAGCGCTGTCCGAAATTGCCGAAAACACCAAGGCCGATCCGGGCTTCCGCGTGCCAGAAGTCGACTGGGAGCGCACCGGCCGCGACGTCGTCACCATGGAATGGATCGACGGCGTCAAGATGTCCGACGTCGAGGGCCTGAGGGCCGCCGGCCACGATCTCAATGCGCTCGCCGACACGCTGATCCAGTCCTTCCTGCGCCATACGCTGCGGGATGGCTTCTTCCATGCCGACATGCATCCCGGCAATCTGTTCGTCGATCCCACAGGCATGATCGTTGCGGTCGACATGGGCATCGCCGGCCGGCTTGGAAAGAAGGAACGGCGCTTCCTCGCCGAGATCCTCTACGGCTTCATCACGCGCGACTACATGCGCGTGGCTGAGGTGCATTTCGAGGCGGGCTATGTGCCGTCGCACCATAATGTCGCGAGCTTCGCCCAGGCGATCCGGGCAATTGGCGAGCCTATCCATGGGCAGCCGGCCGAGACCATCTCGATGGGCAAGCTGCTGACGCTCCTGTTCGAGGTCACCGAAATCTTCGACATGGAAACGCGTCCCGAACTGGTGATGCTGCAGAAGACGATGGTGGTCGTCGAAGGTGTTTCCCGCATACTCAATCCCCGCTTCAATATGTGGAAGGCCGCCGAGCCGGTCGTTTCTCACTGGATCCGCGACAATCTCGGGCCGAAGCGCATCGCCACCGACCTCAAGGACGGCGCCAAGGCAGCGCTCAGACTTGCTGAAGCGTTGCCGGAGATCGCCGCCAAGACCGAGAAGCTGCATGGCGAGATCGTGCGGATGAGCGAGGAAGGCCTTCGTTTCGATGCCGATACTGCGGAGCGGATCGGGCGGGCCGAGGCGCGGCATACCAGGCTCGGGCGTGTGGCGCTCTGGGTCATCGCCGTGGCTGCCGTCGTCATTGCGGCGCAGTTGTCCTGAGCCGCCTCATCGGCAGCAGGTAAACCAAATTTTCTTGATCTTTCGATGGAACAAAGTCGTGAATGCCGCGTTGGAACGGCGTTACGCTTTTCTTGTTCCTTCAGGAGTTCCATGTCCGCCACCCAAACCGGCTTCGTCCGGTCCACGCTGCTCTTCCTCCTGATCGGCACCGGAATTCTCATCGGGATCATCGTCGCGACCTTCGGTCTCGTCGAGCGCACGCGCTCGACCTTCGACTACATCCTGCAGGAACGTAACATCCGCCGCATGGCGGCCAATCTGATGCAGAAGCTGACCGATGCCGAGACGGGGCAGCGCGGCTTTGTCATCACCCGCGACGAATTGTTCCTGCAACCCTATGAAGGCGCCGCAAGCGAAATTCGTGACGACGTGGAAGCCCTGGCACTCGCTGTGAAAGATCGCCCGATCAAAGCGCAGCAGATGGATGCCCTGCGCGACAAGGTGCGGGGCAAGCTCGCGGAGATGGGGCAGGCAATCAACCTCGTGCGCAGCGGCGAGCAGGACCAGGCAATCGAACTGGTTCAGAGCGATGTCGGCCGCGAATTGATGAACGACATCCGCCAGATGCTGGATGAGTTCAAGGAACTGTCCGACGCCAATGTCGACAGCGGGACGAAAGACCAGCTCTCGGCCACGCAGCAATTGCAGTGGATCACGATCGGCGGGGGTATCGCGATCATCGCCGTGATGGGCGGAGCAATTCTCGTGGTTGCCCAGCATGTGCGTGCATTGGCGTCTTCGAGACGCGAAGTCGAAGTGCTCAACCAGGGCCTGGAAGCACGCGTCGCCGAGCGTACTGAAGATCTCATGCAGGCGAACCAGGAAATCCAGCGTTTTGCCTATATCGTCACGCATGACCTGCGGGCGCCGCTCGTCAACATCATGGGCTTCACCGCCGAACTGGACGCTTCGCTGAAGGCCCTGCAGGCCTATGTGCTGAACGACGGCAAGCCGGTGTCGGAAGACCAGATCCGGGAGGCGCGACTGGCGGCTTCCGAGGATCTGCCGGAGGCCATCGGCTTCATTCGTTCGTCGACCAAGAAGATGGACGGCTTGATCAATGCCATTCTGAAGATTTCCCGCGACGGACGGCGTCAGCTGAAGCCCGAAATCGTTGAGCTGCAGCCATTGCTGGAAACGATCACCAACAGCGTGTATCACCAGATCAGCGAGAGCGACGGCAAGATCGATCTCGACATCCAGGCCCCTCGTCTCAATACCGACCGGCTCTCGGTCGAACAGATTCTCGGTAACCTTTTCGATAATGCTATCAAATACAAGCATCCGGATCGGCCCTTGACCCTCGCCGTCCGAACCACGCCCGAAGGGCGACACATGGTTCGGATCGAAGTGGAGGACAACGGCCGTGGCATTGCAGAACAGGACCACGAACGCATCTTCGAACTCTTCCGCCGTTCCGGTCAGCAGGACCAGTCCGGCGAAGGCATCGGCCTTGCTCATGTCCGCTCGCTCGCGCGGAATCTCGGGGGAGAAATCACCGTTCGCTCCCAATTCGGAGAGGGATCGACGTTCGTCCTGCGACTGCCATCTGACCTGTCACGCTTGGTACGGAGTTGAATATGAAAGCCGTGGGTAAAGAAGTCACCATCATCATGGTCGAGGACGACGAGGGTCATGCCCGTCTGATCGAAAAGAACGTACGTCGCGCCGGCGTGCACAACGACATCATCCCGTTCACCAATGGGACCGAGGCGCTCGACTATGTTCTCGGCAAAGATCGCAGCGGCAAGGTTTCAGAAGATCGCTATTTGCTGATCCTGCTCGATCTCAATCTCCCCGACATGTCGGGCACCGATATTCTCGAAAAAATCAAATCAAATCCGCATACGCGACGGCTCCCGGTCGTCATCCTCACGACGACGGATGACGAGCGCGAAATACAGCGGTGCTACGATCTTGGGGCCAATGTCTATATCACCAAGCCTGTCGATTACGACAATTTCGCCAATGCCATTCGCCAGCTCGGATTGTTCTTCTCCGTCATGCAAATTCCCTGACGGCGGCCCGGCGATGCGCTTCAGCGTCCTATACATTGACGACGATGCAGCCATCGCCCGGCTGGTGCAGAAGCATATGGGCCGCCTCGGACACGAGGTGGCACATGCAGAGAATCCAGACGAGGCGCTCCACCTCCTGCAGACTGAAACCTTCGATGTCGTCGTGCTTGACCACTATCTGCGCCAAACGACCGGCCATGATGTGCTCGCCCGCATGCGGGAGGCCGAGATCGATGTGCCCGTGGTCTATGTCACCGGGTCCAACGAGGCGCAGGTTGCGATCGAAGCGATCAAGGCGGGTGCTGCCGACTATGTGATCAAGACCGTCAGCGACGACTTTCTCTCGCTGCTGTCGAGCGCCATCGAGCAGACGGTGGCAAACGCACAGCTGCGGGCGGCAAAGGTCCGGGCCGACGAAGAGATCCGTCTGGGCAAGGAGCGGGCAGAAGCCCTTCTCGCCGAGGTGAACCACCGTGTCGCCAATTCGCTGGCGCTGGTCGCAAGCCTTCTCAGGCTGCAGATCTCCAGCGCCAGGAGCGAAGAGGTGAAGGCGGAGCTTGCAGAGACCCAGGCGCGCATTACCGCCATCGCCGGCATGCATCGCAGCCTCTACACCTCGGACGATGTCAGCCGGGTCGAACTCGACCGGTATCTCAGCCGCCTCACCGCAGAACTCTACAGCTCGCTGCACAGCGCGGAAAAGCCGATCCGCCTGCTGCTCGATGCCGATCAGATTTCGATGAGCGCGGACAAGGCGGTTTCGGTCGGCATGATCGTGACCGAACTCGTCACCAATGCCTTCAAATATGCCTATGCCCCCGGGCAGCCCGGCGATATCCGCGTGCACCTGAAGATGCTCCCCGACGGTGCAGCGATGCTGCGCGTCGAAGACGACGGCATCGGCATCGATCCTGAGAGTGCGCCCAAGGGTACCGGCCTTGGCAGCCGTATCGTCAAATCCATGGCGGCGACGCTGGGGGACGGGCTGCATTATCTTGAAGGCACGAATGGCACCGTGGCCGAGGTTCCCCTGAAGCTCGACGGCACGGGCTGAGGCACGTTTACCACTCTGGCGTCCGGTGATTTGCCAGCGACCCGATTTGCGTTAGGGTCGCGCCGCAGACATTAAGGGTTGTTCTTCATGAGCTTGGCCGGAAAGCGCATATTGCTAATCATCGCAGGCGGCATCGCCGCCTATAAGAGCCTGGACCTCATCCGGAGGCTTCGGGAGCGCGGTGCAAGCGTGCGCCCAATCATGACCCGTGGCGCCCAGGAATTCGTCACGCCGCTTGCCGTCGGCGCTCTCTCGGCCTCGCATGTCTATACCGAGCTGTTCTCCCGCGAGGATGAGCAGGATGTCGGCCATATCCGGCTGGCGCGCGAATGCGACCTCGTGCTCGTCGCACCCGCCACCGCCGACCTGATGGCGAAGATGGCAAACGGGCTGGCCGATGACCTTGCCTCGACCGTGCTGCTTGCCACCGACCGTCCCGTGCTGATTGCACCAGCGATGAACCCGAAGATGTGGGCACATCCGGCCACGCAGAGAAACTTTGCGGTGCTCCAGCGCGATGGCATCCAGGCGATCGGACCGATGGAAGGCGAGATGGCCGAAAGCGGCGAGCGCGGGCGCGGCCGAATGGCCGAGCCACTCGACATCGTTGTCCGGGTCGAAGATCTGCTCTCAGGTCCGAAGCCACTGAGCGGCATGAAAGCTATCGTCACCTCAGGGCCGACCCATGAGCCGATCGATCCGGTGCGCTATATTGCCAATCGCTCCTCGGGCAAGCAGGGGCATGCGATCGCGGCAGCCCTGGCACGTCTCGGCGCGGATGTGACGCTGGTTTCAGGGCCGGTCACGATCGCGGATCCCGTGGGCGTAAAGACCCTTCATGTCGAGCGCGCCGACGAGATGCGCGACGCCGTCCTATCCGCCCTTCCCGCCGATATTGCCGTGATGGTCGCCGCCGTCGCCGACTGGCGGGTGGCGACGTCTGCGGAACAGAAAATCAAGAAGCAGCCGGGCGAGGCGCCGCCGCCGCTCGAGCTCACGGAAAACCCAGATATACTCAAGACTGTCGGCCATCATGCCCAGCGTCCTCGTCTCGTCGTCGGCTTTGCCGCGGAGACCGAGAATGTCGAAGAAAACGGTAAGGGCAAGCTCGAGCGCAAGGGCGCCGACCTGATCGTCGCCAACGACGTGTCCCCGGAAACCGGGATCATGGGCGGCGACCGCAACCGGGTGAAGCTCATCAGCCGGGACGGCGTGGAAGGCTGGCCGGATCTTTCCAAGGACGAGGTCGCCGAACGGCTGGCGCTCTGGATCGCAACCCAGATCGGGGGGACCGGCGCATGAGCCTGTTTACCCGCCCTGATTTCGATGCCTTTACCGAAGGCTTCGCCGGAACCACACTCATCGACCAGTGGGACAGCCGTATCGCCAAGGTCGGCGACAAGGTCTTTGCACTGCTGACAGACGCCGAACGGCGGATCTGCTTCAAGGTCAGCGAGGAAAGCTTCGAGATCCTCACATCACTTCAGGGCGTGTCGCAGGCCCCCTATTTCGCCAAGCGCAAATGGGTGACGGTGAACCCGGATACGGAACTCAGCGAAGCGGATGTGCGGGAATATCTCACGCGCTCCTATCGCACGGTCAGCGCCTCGCTGACACGCAAGCTGCGCGCGGAACTCGGCATCGTCGAGTAAAGCCCAGGTCTCAGCCTGCCGCCATGGCCGGCTGACGGATCTGGTCCACGCGGGTGCGCGCGACCTCCGGCTTGAACTCGGCGGCATCCAGTCCGTTTTCGCTGAGGATCACGGCACTGCCGGCGGGAATTTCCACCCAGGTATCGGTCTCGTCGTTCAGAGGCTCCGACACGAGACAGAAGCTGCCCTTCGGCCCCATGGGTGCTGCAAACAGCGTCGGCGCATATTCGTCCGTCGAATAGCGTACGGCATAGAGCGTCTTGCCATCGGAGAAGGCCGCTGTCAGGCGGATGCGGGCCGTGCCCGTCAGATGCAGGCTGATCTGCTCGACGAAGCCCACGGCCTCGCTCATGGCGGCGATCGGGCGTTCCCGCAGCCCGAACTGGAGGGCGAGCAGGAAAAGCAGCTCGCTGTCGGTCGTGCCGACGCGTGCGTGGAAATGCTCGTCATCCAGCATGCCTTCCATCGGCCGACGGATGCGATCGAAATTGTCGATCTGGCCGTTGTGCATAAATGACCAGTTTCCCTGCACGAAGGGATGGCAGTTGTCGCGGCGGGTGGCGCCATGGGTCGCGGCGCGCACATGGGCGAGGAAGAGCGGGGAGCGGATCTGGCTTGCGAGGCTCTTCAGATTGCAGTCAGACCAGGCCGGCAGCACATCCCGGAAGCGGCCGGGCTCAGGGCGGTCACCATACCAGGCAAGGCCAAAGCCATCGCCATTGGTCGCCGTCTTGGCGCGGGTCGCACAATGGGATTGCTCGATCAGGGAATGCGCAGGCGAGGTGACAAGCTCCTCGAGGAAGATCGGAACGCCACGGTAAGCTGCCCAACGACACATATGCTTTTTGCCCCAGTTCCATCGAACCGACTGCTCGTTTTCAACAGTCTTGGCCCGATAGACTAATGATTTGCAAACATGGCATCCTTCATGACAAAATTTTGTCGGGCAGTGCAACATTCTTCCTGACGTTGACTGGCACAAAAGTGAACACTGCGTTCTGTTCAGCGGGCCTGCGTGCACCGGCCCCCTCGCCTATATTGCCACCTGAGCAAAGAGCCGTTTCCCGAGGAGGCCCCGAATGTCCATCCGCCCCGTCAAGCATGAGAGCCGTGCCACGCCGACCATGGAGGGTGCGGGCGTGAAGCTGCACCGCGTCTTCGGCTTCGGCGATCCCTCGATGACCGACCCCTTCCTGATGATGGACGATTTCCGCAACGACGAGCCGATGGATTACGTTCGCGGCTTTCCCTGGCATCCGCATCGCGGCATCGAGACGATCACCTATGTGCTGGCCGGCACCGTCGAGCATGGCGACAGCCTGGGCAACCAGGGCATGCTGGGCGCGGGTGATCTGCAATGGATGACCGCCGGCAGCGGCATCCTGCATCAGGAAATGCCGAAGGGCGACTTCGCCGGCCGCATGCATGGCTTCCAGCTCTGGGCCAACCTGCCGTCTTCGCTGAAGATGACGAAGCCGCGCTATCAGGACATCAAGTCGCCCGAGATCCCCGTTGTCATCGATGATGACGGCACGTCTGTGCGGGTTATCTGTGGCGACTTCTGGGGCAAGAGCGGCCCTGTCGACGGCATCGCTGCCGAGCCAGTCTATCTCGACATCTCGGTGCCGCCCGGCAAGCGCAAGACATTCCCGGTCGATACCTATCGCTCGGCCTTCGCCTATATCTTCGCCGGCTCCGGCTCGTTCCGCGACGCATCCAAGCCCTTCGGCGTCAAGGTCGAGAAGGAATACATGGGCGAGGAGCTGAATATCCGCGACCTCTCCGGCAACCGGACTCTAGTCGTTTTCGACACCGGCGACGAGATTACCGTGCAGGCCGGCGAACAGGGCATCCGCTTCCTGCTGGTGACCGGCAAGCCGATCAAGGAGCCAGTCGCCTGGCACGGTCCGATCGTGATGAACACCCGCGAGGAACTGATGCAGGCGATGAAAGAGTTGCAGAACGGAACCTTTATCAAGGCCGATCATTAACCCCACGCAGTCAAGTTCACTTCAACCCGGCGTCTCCAGCGCCGGGTTTTCTTTTTGCCTGAATTCACCGTCTCTGAGTTCAAGCCGGCGTCGAGGCCTGCCAAAGCGCATGGAAATGGTGGACCGGTCCGTGCCCGGAGCCAACCGACAGAGTGCCCGATGTCCGAACGGCCTCCTTAAGCCAGGTCTTGGCGGTGCGTACGGCCTCCTCGACATTTCTCCCCTTCGCCAGTTCAGCCGCCAGCGCACTCGACAGAGAGCAGCCGGTGCCATGGGTATTGCGGGTCTCGATACGGTCGGCCTCGAACCAGGTCACCTGTCCGTCCGCCACCAGCACATCAGGGCTTTCGCCACCGGCAAGATGGCCACCCTTGATCAAGACGCCGCGGGGGCCGAGCGTCGTCAGCCTGATCGCCTGGGATTCCATGATGCGCCGGTCGCAGGCTTCGGGATCGCCGAGCAGGGCTGCAGCCTCAGGCAGATTCGGCGTGAGCAAGGTTGCAAGCGGCAGGAGTTCAGTCTTCAGCGCCTCGACGGCATCCGGATCGAGCAGGCTTGCCCCACCCTTGGCGATCATCACGGGGTCGAGCACGATGGGAATGCCGCGATGGGGCTTCAGCGCCTCGGCGACGGCCCTTGCGATCCCGGCATTGGCGATCATCCCGATCTTCACGGCATCGACCCTGATATCGGTAAAGACCATGCGGATCTGCTCGGAAACGAATTCGGGATCGAGCGGCACAACGGCAGAGACGCCTTGCGTGTTTTGCGCCGTGAGCGCGGTGATGGCCGCCATGCCATAGCAGCCACGGGCGGAGAAGGCCTTGAGATCGGCCTGAATGCCGGCACCACCGGAGGGATCGGAGCCGGCGATGGAAAGGACATTGCGGATTGGGTAGGCTGTCATGTCTGCTTCTCCTCAGACGGCGAAGAAGCGACGGGCAGGACGCGGAGAGCCCGCGGCACCCGAGCGACTCCCTCCGCCAGCATGATCTGGTTCAGGTTCAAAGGGTGCTTCTCAGCCCGGCTTGCGCCAGACGCCCCTGTCTCTCGTGTCAAAGACTAGGGCAGAGAGAAGGCCCTGTCACCTGTCATCCCGGCCTATCCCGATTAAGTGTTTGCAGGCCGGGTTCAGAGCCGGTACGGGAGCCTCAACGTGCGTTCGACCAAAGGATCCAGGCCTTGCATCATTCCCCCGACCGGCTTTTCGACCGCTTCTATGACGCCTTCCTCTTCGATATGGACGGCACGCTGCTCAACTCCATCGCCGCGGCCGAGCGCGTCTGGAGCCGCTGGGCGCTCAAGCATGGGCTTGATCTCCAAACCTTCCTGCCGAGCATGCATGGCAAGCGCGGGGTCGACACGATCAGCGCGCTGAACCTGCCCGGCATCGATGTGGTGCAGGAGGCCCTTGAAGTGGAGCGCGGCGAGATCGAGGATCTCGAGGGCATCGTTCCAATCCCGGGCGCCATCGCCTTCCTTCAGAGCCTGCCGGCCGAGCGCTGGGCGATCGTGACCTCGGCACCATCTGCCCTCGCCCGCGCGCGCATTGGCGCTGCCGGCCTGCCGCAGCCACTCCAGATCGTTACAGCGGAAGACGTGAAGATCGGTAAGCCCGATCCCGCCGGCTATCGCCTTGGGGCCGAGCGGCTGGGTTTCGATCCTTCCCGCTGCCTGGTGTTCGAGGATGTGCTGGCCGGCGTCAGGGCTGGAGAGGCTGCGGGGGCCGATGTCGCCGTCATCACGGCCACCCATGCCCATCCGCTCGAAACCTCTCATCCGACCATCGCCAGCTATGAGCATCTGCGCGTCGATTTCCACGCTTCGCAGGGGCTGCGGATCGGGCCTGCGCGCTGAGGGGAAACGCGGGGCGCTCAGCCGCCCCGCACTGGTCGCACTCTCATCAGAACTGCTTCTGAAAATTCAGTTTGACGGATTGCGCATTGCCACGGTTGCTGTAGCTGCCGTCGAAATCCAGGCCGATCGTCGTCATCGGGGCGATGGGCATGTCGATGCCGGCCTGCAGGACGAGGCTGTTTTCCGCGACCGTCTTGCTGGAGGTGACGAAATCGCTGCCACCGGAAAAGGACAGGGTCGAGGCCGTTTCCGTATCGCCAAAAGCATGCTGCCATCCGGCAGCCCCCCGGACTGTTGCATTCACGCCGGCCAGCGCCACCTCGGTCCCGGCCCGGAGACCGATATTGGTGAAGGTGAGGTTCATGTCGCTCGCCGCGCGCGACAGGGAGGCGGCACCACCTTCTTCGGTGAAAGCGGGCGTGTGCATGTGGACCTGGGCGAGGTTTGCGAAGGGCTCCAGGCGCACGTCCTGGACCTTGATCTCATAGCCCAGCTCCGCAAAGGCCTGTGCGGTGTTCGTCCCGTAGTCCGCCGAGAGCTGGTCGGTGAAGCCGCCAAAATCGACCGTGCGTTCGGTCGAGACCTGCTGGTGCTTGTAAAGCGCACCGAAGCGAAATGCGAGCGCACCCCACTGGTTGCCGCCATAGATCCCGATATCGAAATCATCGCTGTCGCCGCTCGACAGACCGTCGCTCAGCTCGAAGGATGCCGCGCCGTAACCGCCGAGAATGCCGAGGCGCCAAGTGGTGTCGGCCAGCACTGTGTCGATGCCGAAGGCTATGCCGCCGATCGAGTTTGAGAGATCGGCATCGCCGTTCTCGCCGAAGCTCTTGCCCCAGCCGCCATAGGCTTCGGCCCAGGCAACGGGGCCGGCCTTTTCCGGCGTCACCAGGATCGACTCTGCCGCCAGTTCTGCCGGGGTCTTCGCCTTTTCTTCGCCATAGGCCAGCGCAGCGGTATTGCCACCCGTGGTGCTGCCGAGGGAGACGACATTGGTTTGGCCGGCGCCAACGGAACCGAAGGCGGAGCGCATGCGATTGCCGCCCAAACTGCGGATCAGGCCGCTATTATCCAAGCTCGCACTGACGCTCTGGCCATGGACTTCGCCGGAAAGCTGCTGGAAGGCCGTCGAGGCCGCGTCATCGTCCAGGACGACAACCGCGTCGTAGACCGCATTGCCCGAGCCCAGGCTCTCGATTGCGCCTGCCGTCGCAGACTGGTTCGTCGATTGCGCGATATCGGCGAAGTCGGTCGCATTGCGGGTCAGTGTCATCGTCACATCATTCGCATCGTAGCCGAGCGCGGCATCAAGGAAGCTGTAATCCGTATCGACCGTGTCGAAGGTTCCGGTCAGGCCGCCATCGGCTGAGAGAATGACATAGGACTGGTTGGCCGCATAACCGCTGGAGGGCCCTACATGCAGAACGGAGCCTCCGGTGAGGGTTGCCGTGCCCGTGGCATGCAAGAGGTCGCTGGCGCCGGTCGAGGTGTTGACGTCGACCTCATAGCTCGCGCCCGCGTCGAAGACCAGATTGCCGTCGACCGTCAGGGTTCCGACGCCGGAGCCCCCGGGGGTGACCGTGGCACCACTGGAGACCGTGGTCTCCCCCACCGTGCCCGTCCCGCTCAGCGTTCCCCAGCCGGAGACGGAGAGTGTGCCGCCAAGCGTGGCGTTGACGAGGTTTAGCGTGCCGCCGCTGATATTCGTATCGCCGGTGAAAGCGCTGCCATTGCCTTCGTAGATGACCGTGCCATTGGCCACAGCGATCTCGCCGGTTCCTTCGATGCGCGCGTCGAAGGAAACATCATCACCGCCGAAATTGAAAACGAGCTTGCCCGTACCGTTGCCAAAATCGATTTCGTTGACATCGAAACTGGCACTGCCGCCCGCCGTCTGCCCAAGGGCTGCGCCGATGATGAACGTGCCTGTGGAACCAGCCTGCCGGGCAATCTTGATCTCGTCTGCGGAGACGAAACCGCCGCCCGTGACAATCAGCGTGCCAGTGCCCGCGTTGCCGATCAGGAGGTCCCCGGTGGTGGCCCAGGTCGAGCCATTGCCTGAAACCGTGGCGGTACCTGTCGATCCGGCTTCATTGCCGATGAGACTGCGCAGCGAAGTCACGTCGCCGCCCAGGGCGATGGTCATCGCACCATTTCCGAAACGGCCAACATTCAGGTCGCTCGAAACGGTCCAGCGTGAACCATTGCCGGTGACGAGCATCTCGCCATCGGCTCCTGCCAGATTGCCGAGAATACCCTGCAGGTTTTGAATCCGGCCACCTGCCGAGATCGTCACCGAGCCTTCTGACAGGTTGCTATGACCGACGATAAGGTCGCCGCTCATGACCCAGCTCGAACCCGTGCCATTCACTGTGGCTTCGCTGTTAGAGCCGTTGTCCGTGCCGACATAACCGTCTGTACTCGTCAGGTCGCCGCCGGTCAGAAGCTGGAGCGTACCATCACCGACATTGCCGACGAAGAAGACACCGGTGTTCTGCCAGAGGCTGCCGTCGCCGGAGATCGTGACGAGGCCGGATCCGGAGGCATCGTGGCCGATGAGGCCACCGGTCGAGGTGATCTTGCCGCCATTGGTAATGTTGACGGTGCCTTCGCCCAGCCCGCCGACGCTGATGCGGTCGGAAAGGTTCCAGAGCGAGCCCGTTCCGTCGACATTGACCGTGCCTTCCGACCGTGTGCTGTCGCCCAGGATTGCAGAGGTGCCGTTGACGGTCGCGCCGGCGAGGATATCCAAGGTTCCGTTGCCTGCGACCGAACTGGACGTGTCGGAGCGATCGCCACCAACAAGGAGGGCACCAGTGGTCCAGCTGGAGTCCGTGCCGCTGACGGTGACAGAGGACGTCGAGTGGCGGCCGATGACAGCACTGCCATTCGACACCGTGGCACCCGCGAGAATGTCCAGTGTGGCGTCACCGAAGGAGCCGACGAAGAGCTCTCCGGTGTTGACCCATGTGGTCCCTGCACCCGTGACCGTGACGCTGCTGCCGTCAGTACCCGCCCCACTCCCGATATAGGCCGCCGTTCCGGATACATCGGCGCCTTCCTTGATCAGCAGGGTGCCGACACCATCGCCACCAATCGTCAGAGCATTTGAGAGCGTCCACTGCGACAAGGTCGCGACCGTGGCACTGCCCGAGGAGCCGATGCCGTCCGCGATGACCGTGCGCCCCGTCGTTGCCGTGGCGGCCTGCTCCAGGGTGAACGTGCCGTCTCCTGCATAGCCGATATAGAAACTCGTCGCTTCGAAACGGCTCTGGTTCGAGACGTTGAGCGTGCCCTCTCCTGTGAAGCCTGCGCCGAGATAGACGACGCCGCCGAGAAATTCGCCCTGGGTCAGCACGTTGACGGTGCCGGTCCCATTGTTGCCGATATAGGTGGAACCCGTATTGGCCCATTCCCCGAGGTTGCCGCTGACCGTGATCGTGCCAGACGAACCGCTGTTGTAACCGAGGGTCGTGTTGGTGGTGTTGAGCCCGTTCTGAACGGTGAGGCCACCGGCAGACACAATGCCGACGAAGAGGTTTTCTGCCGCCGCATCCTGACCATTGATCACGACGCCCATCTGGCCGATGCGTGCATCATCGCCAGCCACCGGTGCACCGGTGCCCCATTCCCAGTTGCTGCCCGTGAACCAGTCAGTCGAGGTTGCGCCAGTCCAGCTGACCGAGCCGGCCTGTGCTGCACCTGTCAGGAAAGGCAGGATGCTTGCCGATGTCAAAAGCGCCCGCAGGCGGGCCTTACGAGAAAATGTCTTGAACAAAACGCCCCGGTCGCAACGACCGCCCACACAAGATTTGAAGTTGTATGAACAGTATCACGCCGAGGCGAACAGCAAAGGTCAGTATCCGGCCAAAATCCGCAGGGATTCGGACCACTTCTGGGCAGATTACGGCTTGGTCACGCCGCCTTGGCGACGTGATATTCCTTGATGGCAACCATCTTGATTGCCGGGTAGCGCTCGGACTCGTAGCGCAGCGAGAACTGGTCCTGCGCCATGAAGACCGGGTCGCCGTCGAGATCCCGGCAGATGTCGCCGCGGCGCTGGGTCATGAACTTTTCCAGATCGTCCTTGTTCTCGGCCGAGATCCAGCGGCAGACGGAGAAGCGCGACATTTCGAAGGAAACCGGCAGGCCGTATTCGCCCTGGAGGCGTTCCTTCAACACGTCGAGCTGCAGCGCGCCGACGACGCCGACGATGGCGGGCGAGCCGTCTTCCGGCGAGAAGAGCTGCACGACGCCTTCTTCTGCCATCTGCTGCAGGGCTTCCTTCAGCTTCTTCGCCTTCATCGCATCTTCCAGCCGCACGCGGCGAAGAATTTCCGGCGAGAAGTTGGGCACGCCCTGGAAGACGAGGTTCTCGCCTTCGGTCAACGTGTCGCCGATGCGGAGCGTCCCGTGGTTCGGAATGCCGACGACATCGCCGGCGAAGGCGGTGTCGGCCAGCTGGCGCTGGGAGGCAAAGAAGAACTGCGGTGCCGTCAGGCCCATCTGCTTGCCGGTCCGGGCCAGGCGGGCCTTCATGCCGCGCTCCAGTTTCCCTGAGCAGATGCGGGCAAAGGCGATGCGGTCGCGGTGGTTGGGATCCATGTTGGCCTGGATCTTGAAAACGAAGGCCGTCATCTTGTCTTCCGCCGCGTGGACGGTGCGCGTATCGGCCACCTGGTCGCGCGGCGGGGGCGCATAGGCACCCAGCGCATTGATCAGATCGCGCACACCGAAATTGCGCAAAGCGGAGCCGAAGAAGACCGGCGTCATGTGGCCTTCGAGGAAGGCCTTGTGATCGAAGGGTCGGCAGGCTTCCTGCGCCAGTTCCAGCTCGTCGATAAAGGTGGCGCGTTCGTTTTCCGGCAGGTTTTCAGCCACGTTTCTCGGGCTGTTGACGGCGAGCGCCTCGACCTGCTTGTCGGAGCCACGGAAGGTGTTTTCGACCAGATTGTAGGAGCCGCAGAAGCTCTTGGAGCGGCCGACCGGCCAGGTGATCGGGGCCGTATCGAGCGCAAGCTTCTCTTCGACCTCGTCAAGGATCTCGAAGATATCCCGACTTTCGCGGTCCATCTTGTTGACGAAGGTGATGATCGGAATGTCGCGCATGCGGCAGACTTCGAACAGCTTCAAGGTCCGCGGCTCGATACCCTTGGCGGCGTCGATGACCATGACGGCGGCGTCGACGGCGGTCAGCGTGCGATAGGTGTCGTCGGCGAAGTCTTCGTGACCGGGCGTATCGAGGATGTTGAAGACATTGCCTTCATATTCGAAAGTCATGACCGAGGTGACAACCGAGATGCCGCGCTCGCGCTCGATCTTCATCCAGTCCGAGCGGGTCTGGATGCGATCCTTCTTGGCTTTCACTTCACCGGCGAGCTGGATGGCGCCGCCGAACAGCAGCAGCTTTTCGGTCAGCGTCGTCTTACCCGCGTCCGGGTGCGCGATAATAGCAAAGGTGCGGCGGCGGGAGACCGCCTCGGCGAGCGTTTCAGCCATATCTCAGGAATTCCTTGTGGTCGGGCGGTTATCTAGCGTTTCGAGGGCCAATATGCAATTGAGCGCGGTCAACAAAGGAATCTCGCCATGTCCTCCATCAGCCCCGAAATCCTCGGCCCCGTCCTGAACCTGAAGCGACTGCCGCATGGCGCGAGCCTCGACGTGCCGGCTTACGAGACGGCGGGGGCAGCCGGCATGGATCTGCGCGCGGCGGTCGGAGACGAAGAGCCAATGACACTTGTACCGGGTGCGCGGGCGCTGGTGCCGACGGGCTTCGTCATGGAAATCCCTCAAGGTTTCGAGGCGCAGATCCGGCCGCGCTCCGGCCTTGCCTTCAAAAACGGCGTGACCTGCCTCAACACACCCGGCACCATCGACAGCGACTATCGCGGCGAGGTGAAGGTGCTCCTGATCAATCTCGGCCAAGAGGATTTCTTGATCACCCGTGGCATGCGCATCGCGCAGGTGGTGATTGCGCCGGTGACCCAGGTCAGGGTGGCCGAGGTGACGGAGACATCCGACACGGCGCGGGGTGCCGGCGGGTTTGGCTCGACGGGGGTGTGAGGGCGCCCATGCCGGAAACGCTCGCGCTGCGGGAAGGCTACTTAGGAGATCCCGCGGCGTTTCAGGCGCTCGCGGATCTGCTCCAGGATATCTTCGGCATCGACATCTCTCTCCAGATGGCCCTGGGCGGACCTGATCCCACATCCATGCCGTTTGGCTACTTTGATCCGTCAGGACAGTGTGTTGCGAATTTCTCGGCCTTCTCGATGCCGCTCTTCGTCAATGGACGGGTGGTTCGGGCCGCTGGCTACCAGTCTGGCGCCGTGCGGCCGGACTATCGCGGACAAGGGCTATACCGGGCCTTGATGCAGAGGGCCTTCGACTGGGCGGAACGCGAAGGCTTCGAAGCCGGGATACTGCTGACGGACAAGCCAGGGCTTTATGAACCCTACGGCTTCCGGACCGTGCCGCAGTTCCGATTTCATGGTGCCGTTCCACATGCTGACTTGGCCGTGCTCATGGCGCGAGACCTCGACCTGAAGCAAGAGGCGGATCTCGAGAGCGTGCAGGTGGTGCTCGAGGCTCGGCAACCCGTCTCGGAGATCTTCTCTGTCGTGCGGCAAAAGGAGATGTTCCTGCTCAATGCCCACTTCGATCCGGACATCCGGCTGAGCCTGCTGAAAGAAGACGATGCGGTCATCGCCTGGAAGCCCCAGGGGGAAACGTCGCTGCAGATCCTGGATGTCGCGGCACGCCAGATCCCACAGCTCGGCCATATCGTGGCGAGCCTCGGGGCGCATTTTGAGCGGGCAGAGGTATTCTTCCCCGTAGATCGGCTCGGTTGGGACGGTGTGGCAACACCGCATCAAGGCGACTGTGTGCTCATGGTAAAGGGCCTGGACCTCACGTCCCTGGCTCGGCCCTTCATGCTCTCGCCGCTGGCGGATTTCTGAAGAGCGGCCTGTTCCGGATATTCAGCGCTGTGCCTCCGTCACCATGCGGATCGCGAGAGCCGCCAGCACCGTGCCCATCAACCAGCGTTGCACCACCATCCAGAACGGGCGGCCGGCGAGAAAAAGCGCGATGGTGCCGGCTGAGAGGGCAATCAGGCCATTGCCCGTCACGCCGATGATAATTTGCGTAAAGCCCAAAACCAGCGACTGGAGCAGCACACTGCCGCGCGCTGGATCGATGAACTGCGGCAGAAGCGACATGTAGAGTATCGCGACTTTGGGGTTCAGCAGGTTGGTGACAAGCCCCATGACAAAGAGCTTGCGGGGACTGTCGGCAGGCAGATCACGCACCTGGAAGGGCGAGCGCCCACCAGGCCTCAGCACTTGCCAGGCGAGCCATCCGAGATAAAGCGCGCCACAGAATTTCAGAACCTCGAAGGCGAAGGGAACGGCGAGCAGCAGGACGGTGATGCCGAAGGCTGTGAGAAGCATGTAGACGACAAAGCCGAGAGCCACGCCGCCCAACGAAATGAGGCCTGCCATGGGGCCCTGGCAGATAGACCGGGACACCAGATAGATCATGTTCGGCCCGGGCGTGAGGACCATACCAAGGCAGATCAGGCTGAAGGCAAGGAATGCGGGGAGGCTTGGCATGACATCGTTTCCTCACGGCGATTGATGCCTCCTAACGGCAACCGGCTGAGAGCCGCAATCGCGATCGTGTCACCGTTGCAAGTCTTTCCGCCCGAGATTAGGAATGGGCGAGGAGGAGCCCCCATGACACTGACGACCATCATCGCCTATTGCGGCGCCCTCTTCATTGCGGCTGCCATTCCAGGCCCCGGCATGACGGCGATCGTGGCGCGTGCGCTGGGCTCCGGTTTCCGCCCGACCTTCTTCATGGGGCTCGGGCTGATCCTCGGCGATCTCGTCTATCTGACCGCCGTCATCCTCGGTCTCTCGGTGCTGGCCAAGACATTCGTCACACCCTTCATCATTCTGAAGTTCCTCGGCGCGGCCTATCTCGTCTATGTCGCCTGGAAGCTATGGACTGCGGGCCTCGTTCCCCAGGACATCAAGGCGCAGAAGGCGATGCGCCCGGCGCTTTCCTTCCTGTCCGGCCTGCTGGTGACGCTCGGCAATCCGAAGACCATGCTCTTCTATGTCGCGCTGGTGCCGACACTCATTCCGCTCGAGGCGATCGGGCTTGCCGATTACATCCTGCTCGTCGGGCTGACCTTCATCGTGCTGATGGCGGTGCTCCTGCCTTACATCCTGCTGGCGGCCCAGGCGCGTGGACTGCTCAAGCGCCCTGAGGCGCTGAAGGTTCTGAACCGGAGCGCAGCGGGCATCCTGGCCGGCACGGCGGCCTATATCGCGGCGCGCGCCGCCTGAGTTTTCAAGGCATGCAACAAACCGACCGCGGGCGCTTTTCTCCTGAAGGGTCAAGAACGGGCCGGCGGCGGAGCAGATTTTTCCAAGGATGCCGCTCGCCGCGGCATGGCTATGCTGGAATGCACGGGGCACCGGGCGTAAGCTCACGCCAACCAAATCATCAGGGAGAGACACATGACTGAGCAGAAGAAACCCGGTCGCGGACGCGTCTATGGCTCGATCACTGAGACGATCGGCGACACCCCGATCGTGCGCCTCGACAAGCTGGCCAAGGAAAAGGGCGTGAAGGCGCATCTGCTGGCGAAGCTCGAATTCTTCAATCCGATCGCCTCGGTCAAGGATCGCATCGGCGTGGCGATGATCGAAAGCCTGGAAGCCCAGGGCAAGATCGTGCCCGGCAAGACCGTGCTGATCGAGCCCACGTCCGGCAACACCGGCATTGCGCTTGCATTCGCGGCCGCAGCCAAGGGCTATCGCCTGATCCTCACCATGCCCGAGACCATGTCGATCGAGCGCCGCAAGATGCTGGCGCTGCTTGGCGCCGAACTGGTGCTGACAGAGGGCGCCAAGGGCATGAAGGGCGCGATCGCCAAGGCTCAGGAACTGGCCGAGACGACGCCGGATGCCGTTATCCCACAGCAATTCGAGAACCCGGCCAATCCGGAAATCCACCGCAAGACCACGGCCGAGGAGATCTGGAACGACACCGAGGGCACGATCGACTTCCTCGTCTCCGGCATCGGCACCGGCGGGACGATCACCGGCACAGGCCAGGTTCTGAAGAGCCGCAAGCCGGAGATCAAGATCATCGCGGTCGAGCCGGCCGACAGCCCGGTTCTGTCAGGCGGCAATCCGGGACCGCACAAGATCCAGGGGATCGGCGCGGGCTTTGCGCCTGCCATCCTGGATACTCATGTCTATGACGAAGTGGTCACCGTGACCAATGACGAGGCCTTTGAAAACGCACGGCTCGTCGCGCGGCTCGAAGGCGTGCCGGTCGGCATCTCCTCCGGCGCAGCTCTGACCGCCGCGATCAAGGTCGGGCAGCGCGAGGAAAACGCCGGCAAAACGATCGTTGTGATCATCCCGTCTTTCGCCGAACGGTATCTCTCGACCGCCCTATTTGCAGGCCTCGGCGAGTAAGTTATCAAGGGAAGCGCCGGCGGTCGTCCGGCGCTTCCTCTATTGCGGGCGTCTCTTTCCCCGGTTAGATTGCCTCACAAAAAATTGATTTAGTTTTTCAAGTTCTCCCCGGGGGTCCATGCGCGCACTTCTTCACCGGCTGCCTGCCTTCGCTTCCGTCAAGGAGCAACTGTCGGCCGGCGGCCTGATTGCCACCTATGTGGCAAGCCTGATCGTCTTTGCGGTGGCGCTTGCTGTCCGCGCGTGGTTCGATCCCGTCCTACCGGCCGGCTTTCCCTTCCTCACCTTCTTCCCTGCGGTAATCATCTGCGGCTTCGTCTTTGGACTGCGCCAGGGGGTGCTCGTTGCCATCCTGTCGGGTCTGTCCGCCTGGTATTTCTTCATCAGCCCAGGGCGGTTCGACTTTTCCATGGGCACACGGCTTGCCATGGGTCTCTATCTCTTCGTTGTCACCACCGAACTGACGATGATCTATCTCGTGACCCGGGCCTATCGGCAGGAAATCGACACACGCGAGGAAATCCAGCGGCTGGCCGAGCAGCAAGAGGTGATGGCGCAGGAGCTTGATCACCGGCTCAAGAACATTTTCGCCACGATCAACGCGATCATCAGCCTCTCCCTGAAGAACGCCTCCAGCGCCGATGAACTCGCCGCACGGCTGCGCGACCGGCTGGCCGCACTCGGCCGCTCGAACCTTCTGCTACGGGGCCTGCGCGAAGGCGAGGACGCCTCGCTGCAGAGTGTCGTCTTCCAGGCGCTAGAACCTTTCGCCATCGTCGGCACCGCCCGGTTCGACGCGAGCGGCCCGCGTGTTCCGATCGGCGGCCAGACCGTGGTTGTCTTGAGCCTCATCCTGCATGAGCTCGGAACCAATGCTGCCAAATACGGCGCTCTCAGCGTAGCTAGCGGTCATGTCGATCTCGCCTGGTCGATCGACGCTCGTCCGGATGCCGACGAGCAACTCGTGATCACCTGGCGCGAAAGCGGCGGTCCGGTTCCCACCCCGCCGCTCGCCGGTGCGGGCGGGTTCGGCTCCACCTTGATGAAGCGCGTGATCGCCGGCGTGCGCGGACAGACCGAGATCAGCTATCCCGAAACCGGCGCCGTGATCCGCCTGACGCTGCCGGTCGACATGTTGCGCCCGACTGCCGAACCACCCTCAGACCAGCACTGACAAACGCCGGGCCCTGCACTTCGCGGCCTTCATGCAGCCGCCGTCATGCCGCCGCCGCGAGGCGTTCGGAAGCGATACGATAGGAGATGGCCTCGGCCAGGTGAATGCGCCCCAGCGTCTCCACGCCATCGAGATCGGCCAATGTGCGGGCGACCTTCAGCACCCGGTGATAGCCGCGCGCCGAGAAGCGGAATTTCTCGGCCGCATCGCGCAGAAGCTGCAGCCCGGAGGCATCCGGCTCGGCCAGCGTCTCGATCAGCGCCGTCGAGCAGCGGGCATTGGTGCTGAAGGTGAGACCGAGCCGCTCGAACCGATCCCGCTGGCGGGCACGGGCAGCCGCCACGCGTTTCGCCACATCGGCGCTGCTTTCGGCTGCGCGCGGCTTGATCAGGTCCGTCGCCGAGACCGCCGGGACGTCGATCCTGATGTCGATGCGGTCCATCAACGGGCCGGAAATGCGGCCCTGATATTCGGTCTGGCAGCGCAAGCCGCGGGCGCAGACATGTCCGGGCTCCCCCGCCATGCCGCAGCGGCAGGGGTTCATGGCCGCGACCAGCTGGAAATCGGAGGGGTAGGACACACGGTGATTGGCCCGGGCGATGATGCATTCGCCGGTTTCAAGCGGCTGGCGGAGAGCATCCAGCACGGGCGGCGCGAATTCCGGCAGTTCGTCGAGGAAGAGGATGCCGTGGTGGGCGAGCGATGCTTCGCCGGGTTTGGCCCTGAGTCCGCCGCCGACCAGGGCCGCCATGGTGGCGGAATGATGCGGCGTCCGGAAGGGACGGCGGTCCGACAGCTTGCCGCCGGAGAGCTGGCCAGCAATCGAATGGATCATCGAGACTTCGAGCAGTTCGGGCGCCGACAGCGGCGGCAGGATCGAGGGCAGGCGCGCGGCCAGCATCGACTTGCCCGAACCGGGAGGGCCAACGAAAAGCAGGTTGTGGCCACCAGCAGCTGCGACCTCCAGCGCGCGCTTGGCGCTTTCCTGGCCTTTGATATCGGCAAGATCAGGCAGATTGGCTGGAAGCGCCCGGATCGAGGGCTCGGGCCGGGACAGCACCTGGGTTCCACGAAAATGGTTGGCCAGCGCGATCAGGCTGCGCGGGGCGAGGATATCGATCTCGCTGCCGGCCCAGGCGGCTTCCGCGCCGCTGTCGCCCGGGCAGATCAGCCCCTTGTCCATGGCATTGGCGCTGATGGCAGCAGGCAAGGCGCCCGCAATCGGCGCGATGGTGCCGTCGAGATTGAGCTCACCGATGACCAGATAGCCGGACAATGCATCGCCCGGGATCGCGCCGAGGGCAGCCATGAGGCCCAGCGCGATGGGCAGGTCGAAATGCGAGCCTTCCTTGGGAAGGTCCGCCGGTGCGAGATTGACGGTGACCCGCTTGGCCGGCAGGGCAAGGCCCGAGGCGTGCAGCGCCGCCTGAACACGCTCGCGGCTTTCCGCCACCGCCTTGTCAGGCAGGCCGACGATCTGCATGCCGGTCTTGCCGGGCGCAACCATGACCTGAACCTCGACGGGCACGCCCTCGATGCCCTGGAATGCAACCGTACTGATACGCGCTACCATCGCCCGCCCTCGCCGATCGACCTTTAGTCGCCAATGCAACTTCATATTGCGTGTGGCGACAGGAACAATCTCGCATAAGAGGCATTGGAGCGCAAGAACATTTGCGGAACATACGCATCTTCAGATAGGCGTGCGGTTGCATCCGGTTGAGCAACCGGAACAACCGCTGTACTTCCAAAGAGGATTCAGAGCGTTAGGCGCGCTTGCGCTCGATCGCATCCCAGAGAAGGGCTGCGATGTCGGCGCCGCCGAACTTCTTTACTTCCCGCAATCCGGTCGGCGAGGTGACGTTGATCTCGGTCATGTAATCGCCGATGACGTCGATGCCGACGAGCAGGAAGCCGCGTTCGCGAAGCGCTGGGCCGATGCGGGCGCAGATCTCCCGCTCGCGTGCCGTCAGCTCTGTCGGCTCGGGCCTTCCGCCGGCATGCATGTTGGAGCGGGCATCGTGTTCGGCGGGCACGCGGTTGATCGCGCCGACAGGTTCGCCATCGACGAGGATGATGCGCTTGTCGCCCTTGCGCACCGCCGGCAGATAGCCTTGAGCGATGAAGGGTTCGCGGAACATCTGGCCGAACATTTCCATCAGCGAGGAGAAGTTGCGATCGTCGCGGGTCGAGTGGAAGACGCCAGCGCCACCATTGCCGTAGAGCGGCTTGAGGATGATGTCGCCCTGCTCTTCCCGGAAGCGCGCGATCTCGGCCGGGTCCCTGGTGATCAGGGTGGGCGGCATCAGGTCGGCAAATTCGGTGACGAAGATCTTCTCCGGTGAATTGCGCACCCAGGCCGGATCGTTGACGACGAGCGTCTTCGGGTGAATGCGCTCAAGCAGATGCGTCGCGGTGATATAGGCCATGTCGAAGGGCGGGTCCTGACGCAGCAGGATGACATCCATCGTCGAGAGATCGATGCGCTCGGGCGCGCCGAGGGTGAAGTGGTCGCCCTTGACGTCGCGCAGTTCCATCGGCTCGACGGTGGCAAAGACCTTGCCATCGCGCATCGAGAGTCTGTCGGGCGTGTAGTGGAACAGCTTGTAGCCGCGTGCCTGGGCCTCCAGGCTCATGGCGAAGGTGGAGTCGCCCGCGATGTTGATCGTGGATACATGGTCCATCTGGACCGCGACATTGGTAATCTTCGCCATGTGGTCTGTCTCCGTTCGGAAGTCTCGGAGATTTAGGCCGTGCGGCGGGCGATAGCAACGCCGCGCGGCCTCAATTTTGCTGAAGGAGCCTTCAGATCAGAGTGCCGAATATTTGCCGCGCCGCAGCGCATTGCGGATGCGGTAGAGCGTGGCCAGCGGCTCGGGGAAGGGTTTGCGCAGGAAGGCAACCTTGCGGACGTAAGTGTCCACCCGCCAGGTGGACCAGGTGCCCTGGCGGAAATAGGCGATGTCGCCGGCCTTCAGCAGACGCTGAACGCCGTCCTCGGCGGTGACGTTCACCTCGCCCTCCTGGATGACCACGGTCTCGTCCCAGCCGAAGAACCAGCGGAACTCGCCAGCGGTGCAATCCCAGACGGCCGTCAGGCTCGCCTCGTCGCCGCTTTGTGAATGCTCGCCAATGCGGGCGAGCGGGGTGCCGCGGATGATCCAGTCCGGATTGATCGGTGCAGCCTTGAATGCCAGATGATCACCGTTGGCGGCGATCACGGGCGGCTGGGCGTCGCCACGGCGGTTCGGCGCCGCCAGCGCCACGCTCGCCATTCCCGCCAGAAGAAGCTTCAGAGCCATCATTTCCCCCTTAAAAGTCGCTGCGGACGTTAGCAGCAAGCTTCTAAGGACGCGTGTTCCCGATCGCTAAAATGCTTCGGATCTGATCAGGCCAGGACCGGGCTTCGCTCGGCCACTGCGGTCTCGGCAGCGCCATCGCGTGCAATGGCTTCAAGGCGTCGACCGGTGTCGAGCGCGAAGAAGTGCAGACGCTGCGGCGCAATGCGCAGGGGCAGACGATCACCGAGCGGAACGTTGGAGCCGAGAACGGCGGTCAGAGGCTGATTGCCGACCAGGCCATGGACCAGACGCTGGGCACCCAGCTCTTCGACGTAGTCGATCGCGAGGTCGAACATCGTGTCGTTTTCGCTGGCGACGACCAGATCTTCCGCCCTGATACCGACTCGGACCTCGCCCTGAGGCCAGGCACCGCTCAAGGGAATGCGTGCGTCGCCGATTGCGAGCTCGGCTCCGTCGATGTGGCCTTCAACGAGGTTCATGGCTGGCGAGCCGATGAAGCTTGCGACAAACGTGGAGGCAGGGCGGTTGTAGACTTCAAGTGGCGTGCCGATCTGCTCGATGCGACCGCCGTTCAGGACCACAAGGCGATCGGCCAGCGTCATGGCTTCCAGCTGGTCGTGGGTGACGTAGATCGCGGTGGTCTTCAGCCGCTTCTGCAGCTTGCGGATTTCGCCGCGCATCGTGACACGCAGCTTGGCGTCGAGGTTCGACAGCGGCTCGTCGAAGAGGAAGACCGCCGGCTTGCGGACGATGGCGCGGCCCATGGCGACGCGCTGGCGCTGGCCGCCCGAGAGAGCGCGCGGCTTGCGATCAAGATATTTCTCGATCTCCAGCATCTTGGCGGCTTCCGCCACGCGGGCTGCGATTTCTGTCTTCGGCGTGCCGCGGTTCTTCAGGCCGTAGGCCAGATTGTCGTAGACGGTCATATGCGGATAAAGCGCATAGTTCTGGAAGACCATGGCGATGTCGCGATCCGCGGGCTCGACCTCGTTGACCACGCGGTCGCCGATCGAGATCGTGCCCTGCGAGATCGCTTCCAGGCCGGCGACCATGCGCAGAAGCGTGGACTTGCCGCAGCCGGAGGGGCCGACCAGCACGATGAACTCGCCGTCCTCGATCTGGATGTCGACGGTATCGACAGCCTTAGCGCCGCCCTTGTCGTAGATCTTGGAGACCTCGGTGATGTCGATGGACGCCATGGTCGGCACTCCCTTTACTTGTCGGTTTCGGTGAGGCCCTTGATGAACCAGCTCTGGAACACCACCACCACGATAACGGGGGGCAGGAGTGCGAGCACGGCCATGGCAAAGGCTTCGTTGTAATCGGGGATCTGCGAGCCGACCCAGACCTGCAGGATCTGCTTGATGCCGCGCATCAGGGTGTAGAAGCCCTCGTCCGTGGTCATCAGCATGGGCCAGAGATACTGGTTCCAGCCATAGACGAACATGATGATGAAGACGGCGGCGATCATGGTGCGCGAGAGCGGCAACAGGATATCGATGAAGAACTTGAACGGACCGGCACCGTCGATGCGGGCCGCCTCCAGCAGTTCGTCCGGCACCGACTTGAAGAACTGGCGGAAGAAGAAGGTGCCGGTGGCAGACGCCAGAAGCGGCAGAATCAGGCCCTGGTAGCTGTTCAGGAGCGAGAGTTCGCTCATGACCTTGTAGGTCGGCATAATGCGCACTTCGAGCGGCAGGAGCAGCGTGGTGAAGATCAGCCAGAAGGCGAGTGTGGCAAAGCGGAAGCGGAAATAGACGATGGCATAGGCCGCGAGCATCGAGAGCACGATCTTGCCGATCGCGAAGCCCAAGCCCAGGATCAGCGAGTTCATCGCCATGGTGAGCCCGGTTACCTGGCCAGTGAAGCCGCCGGACTTGAAAAGGACCTTGTCATAGGTCGTGGCGAAATCATCGCCGATCGAGAGCATCAGGCCGTTCGTATGGATCTCAGCGGCCGAATGGGTCGAGGTGGTGAAGGCGACGACCAGCGGCCCGAGCATGAAGATCACGCCCGCGATCAGGATCAGGTGGTCGAAGAATTTGGTGCGGTACATGGCGCTCTCCTCAACCGTAATGGACGCGGCGTTCGATGAAGCGGAACTGGATCATGGTCAGCACCAGGACGACCAGCATCAGGATGACCGACTGGGCCGAGGACGAGCCGAGGTCATTGCCGCGGAAGCCGTCGAGATAGACCTTGTAGACCAGCGTGATCGGGTTGTTCGCCGCCTTGTCCTTCACGATGACGTCGATGACGCCGAAGGTGTCGAAGAGCGAATAGGTCATGTTGATGACCAGCAGGAAGAAGGCCGTCGGGGTGAGCAGCGGCAGGATGACCGTCCAGAAGCGGCGCGTGCCCGACTTGCAGTCGATGGCGGCCGCCTCGCGGATCGAGGCCGGTATGCCCTGTAGCCCTGAGAGGAAGAAAATGAAGTTATAGGGGATCTGGTTCCAGACCGCGACCGCGACCATGGCGAAGGCCGTGTCGAAATAGTTGAGGCCGACCTTCATCTCCCAGCCGAAGAGGGCAGCGAACTTCACGAAGGGGCCGATATGCTGATCGAACAGCATCATGCCGATGAGGCCGGCGACCGGCGGGGCAATCGCATAGACGACAATCAGCAGCGTCTTGTAGGCCGACTTGCCGCGGATCACTGCATCGGCCTTCAAGGCGAGCAGCATGCCGATCGACAAAGCGAGAAAGGTAACGATCAGGCTATAGCCGATCGTGAAGCGGGCGATCCGCTGATATTCCGGCGAGGTGAGCGCATCCGTGTAATTGTCGGCGCCGACGAAGCTCGAACCGAAGCCGAAGGGATCCTCGATATAGAAGGACGAGGTGATCGCCTGCATCGAGGGCCAGTAGAAGAAGATCGAAATGATCGCGAACTGCGGCAGCAGGAACAGATATGGCAGGTATCGCGAGTTGAACTGGACGCGCTTCATGGAGCCCTCTCAATGCAAGTCCCGGGGGCTTGTCGCCCCCGGGTCCCAATCAAGTTTCAGAAATGATCAGCCAGCCGTCTTGGCGAAGCGGGCGAGAAGCTCGTCGGCTTCCTTCTTGATCGTTTCCATGGCGTCCTTGGCCGTGGTCTCACCGGCGAAGAGGCGGTTGTATTCGCGTTCCATCACGGCGCGGATCTGCGGGTAGAAGCCCAGGCGATAGCCCTTGTTCCACTCGGCGGTCGGCAGCTGCAGCTGCTGGATACCAACTTCGGCAGCCGGCTTTTCGTTGTAGTAGCCTTCCGACTTCGACAGCTCGTAAGCAGCGTTGGTGATAGCAACGTAGCCGGTGGCCTGGTGGTAGAACTTCTGGACTTCGGTCGAGGTCAGGAAGTTGAAGAAGGAGGCCGAGCACTTGTTTTCCTCAGCCGACTTGCCAGCCATTGCGAAGAGGGCAGCGCCACCGATGAAGGAGTGGACGCCAGCGCCTTCGATCGAGTTCCAGTAAGGCAGGAAGGTTGCCGAGAAGGGCATGGTGGCGGTCTTCTGCAGGCCACCGAAGGAGCCCGAAGAACCGATCCAGAGAGCAGCCTTGCCTTCTTCGAAGACCTTCTGGTTGTCGTTCCAGGCAGCGCCGTAGTAGCCGAACAGGCCCTGATCGTACCAGGCCTTCAGCTTGTCATACATCATGACGTGGTTTTCGTCGGTGACGTTGATCGTCGTGTCGACGATGCTGTCATAGCCGTTGTTGTTCGAAGCGAACTGGAGGTTGTTGCGCGAGAAGAAGTTCTCGGTGAACTGCCAGGTCAGCTGCGACTGGACGAGCGGGATGAAGCCGGCTTCCTTGAGCTTCGGAGCAATGGCTTCGAATTCTTCCCAGGTCTTCGGCGCTTCGACGCCGGCCTTCTTCAGGGCTTCGTCGTTGATGTACATGATCGGAGCCGAGGAATTGAACGGCATGCCGACGAACTTGCCGTCCGAGTCAGCGTAGAAGTAGCGGACGCCTTCGATGAAGGCTTCGCGGTTGAACTCGAAACCGTTGTCCTTCAGGAGGTCTTCGGCAGCAATCGTC
This sequence comes from Allorhizobium sp. nf9_anc, assembly GCF_056323085.1. Taxonomy (NCBI): domain Bacteria; kingdom Pseudomonadati; phylum Pseudomonadota; class Alphaproteobacteria; order Hyphomicrobiales; family Rhizobiaceae; genus Allorhizobium; species Allorhizobium sp. nf9_anc. Next base: position 3,501,524 of record NZ_CM150481.1, read on the forward strand.
GCGCCCTTGGCATTGATGATGGTAGCAGCACCGGCATCGAAGACCTGCAGGATGTTCGGCTGTTCGCCCGAACGGAAGGCGGCGATGCCGGACGACAGAGCTTCTTCGTACGAGCCCTTGGAAACGGGCGTCAGGACGCATTCGGCCTGGGCAGCGTTGAACTTCTGGGCGATCTCGTTGATCACTTCGCCGTTGCGGCCGCCCATACCGTGCCACCAGGTGATGTTGGTCGCGGCAAGCGTCGTCGATGCGGTCATGGTCAGGGCCAGAGCGGCCAGGGAAATCTTCTTGATCATGGGATAGATCCTCTCCACCGGTTGTTGCGGTGAGGGCTCCATTAGGCGTGCTCCGTGACAGCGACTTGAAAGTTTTATGTCACGGCTGTCACAAAACGAAGGTTTCACTCTTGCCAGGTCGAAAGTGAAACGAAGCTAAAATGCACTCTCGAAATGGGTTGGCCAGCGCCAGGGCCGCACCACGATGATATCATGGCGAAGTGACAGCCGTGTTGCATCAGATTGCCTGCGAAGCCAATGATCTGCGGCATTCGCGATGCGCCGCTCGGCTGCGTAGCCGACGGCATCGACACCGGCGCGCAGGTCTTTTCGGGCTTTCACTTCGACGAAAATGACGAGGTCGCCGCGGCGGGCGATGATATCCACTTCGCCTGCTTTCGTCTTGTAGCGGAGAGCCACGATCCGGTAGCCTTTGAGAAGAAGCGCGAGCGCCGCCCGGTATTCCGACCAGCGGCCCAGCCTCTCGGCGCGGATGCGTTTTCGATCCGCGCCCTTGGGCGTCATGCGGCCCCCTTGAGTTCCAGAAGGCGCTGGTAGAGGTCCTTGCGCGGCAGGCCTGTCAGCTTTGCAGCCTCGGTCGCGGCCTTCGCCGTCGGCATGGTCGCCGAGAGTTCGGCGAGCAGACTGTCGACGTCGGCGGCGTCAGGGGCAGCATCGGGCGCCGGCGGGCCGATGACGAGGACGATCTCGCCCTTCACCGTCTTGTCGGCATAATCGGCGGCGAGATCACCGAGCGGGCCGCGGCGGAATTCCTCGAAAGTCTTTGTCAGCTCCCGGCAGACGGAGGCCGGTCGATCACTGCCGAGTTCCTCGGCTGCTGCGACCAGCGTATCGCCGATACGGTGCGGGGACTCGAAGAAGATGAGCGTTGCCGGCACCTTGGCGAGCTCGCGCAGCCGGTCGCGCTTCGCCTTGTCCTTGGTCGGCAGGAAGCCGGCAAAGAGGAAAGCGTCGTTCGGCAAGCCCGAGCCGACCAGGGCTGCGAGCGGAGCAGAGGCGCCGGGGATCGGTACGACGCGGTGGCCGGCCTCGATGGCAACCTGGCCGAGGCGATAGCCGGGGTCGGAGACGAGCGGGGTTCCGGCATCCGAGACAAGCGCCACGGACTTTCCGGCTTCGAGCGCAGCGAGCAGCCGGGCACCTGCCTCGTCTGCATTGTATTCGTGATAGGCGTAGGGGCGGTTCTCAATGCCGTAGCGGTCGAGAAGGACGCGGGTGACGCGCGTGTCCTCACAGGCGAGCACATCGGCACCAGCCAGCGTTTCCAGCGCGCGGATGGTGATGTCGCCGAGATTGCCGATCGGCGTAGCCACCAGATAGAGCGCAGGCTCAAGCGGCCGTGCAGCGATCAGCGTGTCGTTGAGCCGATAGCGCTTCGAAGTGGCCGCGACCGGCGCATTTTTGTCTTCAGTTGTCATGTGGCCTTTATCCTCCACCCCCATGCTCGCGGCAAGGGTGCCGCCGCCATAAACCATTCCGATAACCTTAGCGTGGGACTGGCGTGGAAAACCTTGGAGCCTCTTGCTTTTCCCGCTCTTTTACTGCCATTTTGCCCGTCCACATCGTCCGGCCCGGGGACTGCCCGGCCCCTTTTTCCGATCCGGAACTCCGGAAGACGACACGTCGAAAGCGGTAGCATCCCATGCGTATAACTCTTGAACGGTCCAATCTCCTCAAGTCTCTGAACCACGTGCACCGCGTGGTCGAGCGTCGCAACACGATCCCGATCCTGTCGAACGTGCTGCTCAAGGCCGAAGGCGCGGCACTGGACATGAAGGCGACGGACCTCGACCTCGAGATCACCGAAAGCACGGCTGCCATGGTCGAGCAGGCCGGTGCAACGACCGTTCCCGCCCACCTGCTCTATGAAATCGTGCGCAAGCTGCCTGACGGTTCCGAGGTTCTGCTCGCCACCAATCCGGATGGCGGCACGATGACGGTAGCTTCCGGTCGCTCGAAGTTCTCGCTTCAGTGCCTGCCGCAATCGGACTTCCCGGACCTGACGGCCGGCACCTTCACCCATTCCTTCAAGATGAAGGCCGCGGACTTCAAGATGCTGATCGATCGCACGCAGTTTGCGATCTCCACCGAAGAGACCCGCTACTATCTCAACGGCATCTTCCTGCACACGATCGAAGCCTCGGGCGCGCTGAAGCTGCGCGCGGTCGCGACCGACGGTCACCGTCTGGCGCGCGCCGATGTCGATGCGCCCTCGGGCTCGGAAGGCATGCCGGGCATCATCATTCCGCGCAAGACGGTCGGCGAACTGCAGAAGCTGATCGACAATCCGGAACTGATCATCGGCATCGAGATCTCCGATTCCAAGATCCGCCTTTCCATCGGCTCGGTCGTACTGACCTCTAAGCTGATCGACGGCACCTTCCCCGATTACCAGCGCGTCATTCCGCAGGCGAACGACAAGGAAATGCGCGTCGACTGCCAGACCTTCGCGCGCGCCGTCGACCGCGTCTCGACCATCTCGTCTGAGCGTGGCCGGGCCGTAAAGCTCGCGCTGGCCGACGGCCAACTGATGCTGACGGTCAACAATCCGGATTCCGGCAGCGCTACCGAAGAAGTCGCCGTCGGCTATGAAAGCGACGCGATGGAGATCGGCTTCAACGCCAAATATCTCCTCGACATCACTGCCCAGCTTTCGGGCGAGGATGCGATCTTCCTGCTGGCGGACGCCGGCTCCCCGACGCTCATTCGCGACACGGCCGGCGCCGACGCGCTCTATGTCCTGATGCCGATGCGCGTTTAACGCTTCAAGGTTTCTGGCGGGCATTTTGCCCGCCAGCGTCATTCTCTCTTGCGTTTGCGACAAACTGGCCCAAAATTGTCGCAATCGGCTCGCAGCAATCGAGCAGCAAAAAGAAGAGGGACGATCATGGCCATTCGACTGAAGGAACGGTTCGAAAAGAAATTCGACGAGGAGATCCGTTTCTTCAAGGGCATGATGCAGGGTCCCAAGACCGTCGGCGCCATCGTTCCCACGTCTTCCGTGACCGCCAAGCGCATGGCAAGCGTCATCGATGTGAAGTCTGACCTGCCGGTCCTCGAGCTTGGGCCCGGCACGGGCGTCATCACCAAGCAGATCCTGGCGCGCGGCGTTCCCGCCGAAAAGATCGTTTCCGTTGAGTATTCGGAAGACTTCTACCGGCGCCTCGTCGAGGACTATGCCGGCGTCAACTTCATCCACGGCGACGCCTTCGACCTCAAGAATATCCTCGGCGGCTTTGCCGACCAGACCTTCGACTGCGTCATCTCCGCAGTACCTATGCTGAGCTTCCCGATGGAAGCCCGTATCCAACTGCTTGAAGACCTGCTGTCGCGCATCCCAGAAGGGCGCCCTGTGGTCCAGATCACCTATGGACCTGTCTCGCCGATCATCGCCAAGCCGGACCGCTACCACATCCAGCATTTCGATTTCGTCGTGCGCAACATCCCTCCGGCCCAGCTCTGGATCTACCGCAAGGCCTGATCGGCCACTTTTGCGGAGAACGGGGGATCGTCGATCCCCCTGCCCCCGTCATGCTTGCGATTCCGCGCGCGGCATGCGAGTGGACGAGGCATGGAGATCTGGCAGGAGTCTTTGTCTTGAGCGCACGTCACCGTCTCATCGTCGGACTGGATGTTCCGACAGTCCAGGAAGCGGAGCGCGTCGTCTCGACGCTCGGCGACAGCATTTCCTTCTACAAAATCGGCTACCAGCTGGCCTTTGCCGGCGGCCTGGAATTCGCTCGCGATCTCGCGAGAGAGGGCAAGCAAGTCTTCCTCGACATGAAGCTGCTCGACATCGACAACACGGTGGCGTCTGCGGTCGAGAATATAGCGCGCATGGGCATGACCATGCTGACGCTGCATGCTTATCCGAAGGCCATGGCAGCCGCCGTGAAGGCGGCCGAAGGCTCCGGCCTCTGCCTGCTCGGCGTCACCGTGCTCACGTCGATGGACGAGCAGGATCTGACAGATGCGGGCTACGAATACGATCCACACACTCTTGTACTACGGCGCGCTGAACAGGCGCGTGCCGCCGGCATGGGCGGGATCGTCTGCTCGGCCGAAGAAGCATCTGCGGTGCGTGGCATCGTCGGGCCGAAAATGGCGATCGTCACCCCAGGCATCCGGCCGGCCGGTGCCGACAAGGGCGACCAGAAGCGTGTCATGACGCCATCGGACGCGATTGCGGCCGGCTCCAGCCATCTCGTCGTGGCGCGACCGATCGTCAAGGCCGAAGATCCGAAGGCAGCTGCGCTTGCGATCCTCGCCGAGATGGACGAAGCGTTGCTCAAGCAGCATTAAGCACAGCCGATATGGGAGGAGAGACCATGGCCAAGGGATACTGGATCGCACGCGTCGATATCCGCGATGCGGAGCGCTACAAGGATTATGTCGCCGCCGCAAAGCCGGCCTTCGAGACATATGGCGCTAAATTCCTCGCACGCGGCGGTGCCTATACCCTGCTTGAGGGTGATGGGCGGGCGCGCAACGTGGTGGTCGAATTCCCATCGCACCAGGCTGCCGTGGATTGCTACAACTCGCAGGAATACCAGATTGCCGCCAAGATTCGCCAGGAAGTGGCGGATGGCGAGATCGTGGTTGTCGAAGGCATCTGAGCCCTTCCTTGCCGACAGCGGAATCTCCCCAGGGTGCGGCTTTGACGGGCCTTTCCCCGGTCAGACGATTCGGCTAAGAGAGGCCAGATCGCGCATATCGTATGCGTCCATACAGTTCAGGGGAGCCGTCCATGACCTTGTCCAACCTTCCGCCGCTCGTCACCGTTTTCGGGGGCTCGGGCTTCGTCGGTCGGCATGTGGTGCGCACGCTCGCCAAGCGGGGCTATCGCATTCGCGTTGCCGTTCGTCGCCCTGATCTCGCCGGCTTCCTGCAACCGCTCGGCAATGTCGGCCAGATCTCCTTCGTTCAGGCCAACCTGCGCTACCGCTCGTCGGTCGATGCCGCCGTCCAGGGCGCAGACCATGTCGTGAACTGCGTCGGCATCCTGTTCGAAAGCGGTCGCAACGGCTTTGATGCCGTGCAGGATTTTGGCGCCCGTGCTGTCGCGGAGGCCGCCCGCTCGGTTGGCGCAACGCTGACGCATATCTCGGCGATCGGCGCCGACGCCAAGTCGGACTCGGTTTACGCTGCCACCAAGGGTCGCGCAGAAGCATCCGTGCAGTCGATCCTGCCTGACGCCACCATCCTGCGTCCTTCGATCGTTTTCGGCCCTGAGGACGGCTTCTTCAACAAGTTCGCTGCCATGGCCCGCATCGCGCCGGCGCTCCCGCTGGTTGGCGGTGGCAAGACGAAGTTCCAGCCGGTCTATGTAGAAGATGTCGCCGAAGTCGTGGCACGCGCCGTTGATGGCTCCATCGCACGCGGCAAGATCTACGAACTCGGTGGCCGTGACGTTGCAACCTTCAAGCAGTGTCTCGAGATGATGCTCGAGATCATCGGTCGCAAGCGCGCCCTCGTCACGCTGCCCTTCGGTATCGCCTCGCTCATGGGCAGCATCGCCTCTGCCGTGCCGCTGATCACGCCGCCGCTCACCAGCGACCAGGTCAAGCTCCTGAAGAAGGACAATGTCGTTTCCGCCGCGGCCAAGGCGGAAGGGCGCACGCTCGAAGGTCTCGGCATCCAGCCGGTAACGATGGCGGCAATCCTGCCGACCTACCTCGTGCAGTACCGCGTGCATGGCCAGTATACGGGATCCGGCAAGGCGGCGTGAGCCGCCTTTTCCGGCGCTTCCGATCGGCTGCAACCTGCACCAGCGTTGCACAAAAGACGCAGCTAAACAAAGACCTGCGTTAACTCAGGATAAAGCAAGTTCGCCTATTGATGGCGATCGTGGCAATGCGTAAAGACTGGCCCCCAACGGCCGGCCGGCAGCGGTTGCCGGCCCCTTATTTCAGACAGTCTCAAGAGGCATTTCATGGGCAAGTCCATCGCACTGTTCTTCGCATGTGCGGCGCTGGTTATCATCGCTGGCTCCTTCGTCGCGCCGACCACGGTTGCGGCCCGCAAGGACAATTGCTCGCCTGCCTATGGCATCGACCCCTGCTCGACGGCATCCATCCCGTCGACCAACTGATCCGACAAAATCAAAAGGCCGCCCAATTGGACGGCCTTTTTGCTTGTCGTGAACGTTTCGACTTCAGCCGAAGACGAGAAGTCCAACGATACCGGCTGTGCCGACGGCAATCCGCCACCAGGCGAAGGGCGCATAGCCCCGTTTCGAGACGAAATTCAAAAGCCCCCGCACCACGAAGAGCGCCGACACAAAAGCGGCCACGAAGCCGATCCCGATGATCATGGTGTCGTCGACCGTCAGCGCATTCCGGTTCTTGTAGAGATCGAGCGTGAAAGCGCCGAGCATGGTCGGCATGGCGAGGAAGAAGGAAAACTCCGCCGCCGAGCGCTTGTCGGCGCCGAGAAGCAGCGCGCCGACAATCGTGGCGCCCGAACGTGAGGTGCCGGGGATCATCGCCACACACTGGCAAAAGCCGATCTTGAGCGCCAGCGACAGCGGATATTCGGTAACGTCGTGATATCGGGGCTTCAGCGGCAGACGGTCGATCCAGAGCAGGACGAAGCCGCCCAGGATCAGTACGATGCAGATGAGCATCGGTGTCTCGAAGAGCACGGTCTTGATGAAATCATGCGCGATGACACCGATCACGGCAGCGGGCAGGAAACCCAGAAGGACAGCACCGACAAAGCGGCGGCTCTCAGCACTTGTCGGCAGCGACAGCGCGATGCCTAAGAGCTTGGCGAAGTAGACGCTCAGGATCGCCAGGATCGCGCCCAGCTGGATAAGGACCGCAAAGGTGTTGCCGGGCGATTCAAAGCCGAGGAAATGCCCGGCCAGCAGGACATGAGCGGTGGAGGATACCGGCACGAACTCGGTCAGGCCTTCAATCAGGCCAAGGACCAGCGCGCTGATAATCGATTGATCTTCCATGAGGTCTCCTTCTAGGGGAAGGCAAAGTGATTTGCTTGTATTGCGGGAGCCGAAACCCTATAGCTTGGAAGCCGCGCTGATGACCAGCCGCTTCGACAGCCTGCGCTGCGGCCACTGAAAATTCCGAGAATCCGAGTTCCGATGCCGACCCTGTATCATCACACGATGTCCACCGCGTCCCGTTTCATTCGCCTGGTTCTGTCCGAATACGGCTTCCAGACGGATCTGGTGGAAGAACAGACCTGGGAGAAGCGCAAGGAGTTCCTCGCCTTCAACCCGGCCGGCACGCTGCCCGTCTATGTCGACGACAATATGCGGGCTCTTTGCGGTCCGATCATCATTTCCGAATTCATCGACGAGACGCATGGCGTCTTGAAGCGCGACCGGCGGCTCTTTGCGGAAGATCCGTTCCAGCGCGCCGAGATCCGCCGGCTGACGGAATGGTTCCTGCAGAAGATGGAGCAGGACGTGACGAAGCCTCTCGTGCGCGAACGCGTGCACAAGCTGATCATTCCGAACGGCCTCGGTGGCGGTGCGCCGGATTCTAAGGTGCTGCGCACGGCGCGGTCCAATATCCGCCATCACATGAAGTACCTCACCTGGCTGTCGGGCTCGCGCCAGTGGATCGCCGGTGAGCGTTTGAGCTATGCGGATCTTTCGGCCGCCGCCGCCGTTTCCGTGCTCGACTATCTTGGCGAGATCGACTGGAACGAATTCCCGGTTGCCAAGGAGTGGTATCAGCGGATCAAGTCGCGGCCGTCCTTCCGTCCGCTGCTCACCGAGCGCGTGCGCGGCATCACGCCGGTGTCGCACTACGCCGACCTCGACTTCTGACGGTTACTGTCATGGACGAGCCGCAGATCGATCCCAAGATCCGGAAGCGGCGGGCAGATCTCACGCGGTTTCTGCGCCAGGAGGCGGAAGCTCAAGGCTTCGATCTCTGTCGCATCACGCTGCCGGATGCCATTCCCGAAGCACCAGCCCGGCTCGACAGCTTTCTTGAAGCCGGCCGTCACGGCACCATGGCCTGGATGGAAGAGACCAGGGAGCGCCGCGCCGATCCACGCGTGCTGTGGTCCGAGGTGCGCTCCATCGTGATGTTCGGCATGAATTATGGCCCGGACGAGGATCCGCGCCTGCTGCAGGCGAAGCCGGAGAAGGCGGCCATCTCCGTCTATGCTCGCAACCGCGATTATCACGACGTCATCAAGGGGCGCCTCAAGGAGGTGGCGACACGCTTTGCCGCTCGCGCAGGCGCAGACGTCAAGGTCTTCGTCGACACGGCACCCGTGATGGAAAAGCCGCTCGCGGCGTCAGCCGGCCTCGGCTGGCAGGGCAAGCACACCAATCTCGTCAGCCGCGACTTCGGCTCCTGGCTCTTTCTCGGCAGCCTGTTCACCACGGCGGAACTCGAAATCGACGAAGCCGAGCGCGACCATTGCGGCTCTTGCAGGGCCTGTCTCGACGCTTGCCCGACAGACGCCTTCCCCGCGCCTTACCAGATCGATGCGCGGCGCTGCATTTCCTACCTCACGATCGAGCACAAGGGGCCGATCGACAGGGCGCTTCGTCCGGCCTTCGGCAATCGCATCTATGGCTGCGACGACTGTCTGGCGGCCTGTCCCTGGAACAAGTTTGCCGCGGCCGCCCGCGAGATGAAGCTCGTCGCGCGCGACGACCTGAAGGCGCCTGATATCGCCTTCTTCCTGACGCTGGACGATCCCACTTTCCGCACCTATTTCAGCGGCTCGCCGGTCAAACGGATCGGGCGGGATCGCTTCGTGCGCAATGTGCTGATTGCAGCCGGCAATTCCGGCTCTGCCGATCTGGCGCCCGCCTGCGAAGCGCTGCTCGAGGATATCTCGGCGGATGTGCGCGGCATGGCGGTCTGGGCGCTGTCGCGGCTTTTGACCGACGAGGGTTTCCAGAGGCTCCGGATGGGGCATCTGGGACAAGAAACGGACGAGACAGTCCGACAGGAATGGATGACGGGGAGCTGACGCATGCGTTTGATGATTTTCGGAGCGGGATATTCGGGCAAGGCCATCGGCAAGCTTCTCGGCAGCGAGGGCGCCTCGGTCGCTGGGACCACACGGAGTGTCGAGAAGGGCAAGGCGCTCGAGGAGATGGGCATCCGACCCTTCGTCTTCGACGGTGCGAGCCTGTCGGAGCCACTTCGCGCCGAGCTCTTGGAGACCACGCATCTCGTTCAGTCTATCGCCCCCGGCAGCGAAGGCGATCCGCTGATCCGCCTCTGCGGACAGCCGGGCATCAAGGCTTTGATGCCGAAGCTCGAATGGATCGTCTATCTCTCCACCGTCGGGGTCTATGGCGATCATCAGGGCGCCTGGGTCAACGAAGAGAGCGAGCTCAAGCCCGTCTCGGTGCGCTCGGTAGAACGCGTCGATGCCGAGCAGGCCTGGCAGGTGGTGGCGGCGCGTGCCGGACTGCCGCTTTCGATCCTGCGGCTCTCCGGCATTTATGGCCCCGGTCGCAACACCTTCATGAACCTGGCCAACGGGACTGCCCGCCGGCTCGTGAAAAAGGACCAGGTGTTCAACCGTATCCGCGTCGAGGATATCGCATCGGCGACCGCCTTTCTCGCCGGCCCGAAGACCGGCGGGATCTTCAATGTCACCGACGACATGCCCTCCCCGCCGCAGGACGTGGTGACCGAAGCTGCCCGGCTGATGGAGATGGATGCACCCGCCGAACAGCCGTTCGAGACGGCAGAGCTGACCCCCATGGCACGCTCCTTTTACGGCGAGAACAAGCGGGTTTCGAACGCCAAGATCAAGTCGCTCGGATTCAACTTCCAGTACCCGAATTACATGATGTCCCTGGCCGATCTACTTGGCTCCGACACATGGAACCAAAGGGGCTAAAACCGCGTTTCACGGGGTCAAACTTTGCGCTCAGAGCGCCAGAAAGCCTACGCAGAAGAGCGTCTGGCCCCGTCCGCACCACAATTTAGGCAGCAAATATGGCGGATGAGCAAAATTTTTCTTCAGCGATTCCGTGAATGGCGCAAACGGTGGAATCGTGAGTTTTTAATTCCGCGAAGAGTCATGGAATCAAACGATTTTTCCGTAAAATTCATATTTCGTTAAGGTAAAGATCCAACTCACGCTCATCACGAATGTTACATTATGTAACGTTTCGTGATCGAACATGGGCACGTTTTTGCCATTTTTGACCCTGCCTAGCCGATGCCACGCAAAAAACCGCTCGTGTCAACGACTAGGGACGTAAAACTTGACGATCAACCGACGCTCTATTTTCGCCGCTGCAACTATTGCTGCACTCTGTGCTTTCGCGCCTCACAGTGCAAATGCGAAGTCTTCCTGCGGTGGCGCCTCCTGGTACGCCCTGCATTCGAAGACCGCTTCCGGCGAACGTATGAACCCGGCCAAGCTGACGGCAGCCCACAAGAGCCTGCCCTTTGGCACGAAGGTAAAGGTCACCAATGCACGAAGCGGCAAGAGCGTCGTCGTTCGCATCAATGATCGTGGCCCCTTCATCCGTGGCCGTGTGCTCGATCTCTCCAAGGCTGCGGCACAGAACATCGGCATGATCCGCTCTGGCCACGCCAAGGTCTGCTACGAAATCCTGGGCTAAGTGCCCCCACCTCCGGGAGCGGCGATCGATCAGTCGGGCTTTAGGCGCTTGCTCTTGCCCGTGATCGCCGCTACCACGCTCTCTTCTTTCAGAGGAGAATAACCATGCGTCTGGGCGGCCGTCTTGCCGGTGCGATCGAAGTCTTGAGCGATATCGAGACCCGTCGCCGTCCCGTTGCCGATGCCCTCAAGGATTGGGGCCTTTCGCATCGCTTTGCCGGCTCCGGCGATCGTGCGGCTATCGGCAACATTGTCTACGACGCACTGCGCATGAAGCTCTCCCATGCCTGGCTGATGGATGACGACAGTGCCGGTTCGCTCGGCTGGGCCGTTCTCTTGCGCCAATGGGGCATGAGCCTTGAGGCTCTGCAGGCCGATTTCGAAGGCGACAATTTTGCGCCCACGGCCCTGACCGAAAGCCAGATCCAGGCCTTTTCGAGCCGCGATCTCGCCGACGCCCCCTTGCATGTCCAGGCCGACATTCCCGACTGGGTGCAGCCATCCTTCGAGCAGGCCTTCGGGGACGACTGGCTCGCCGAGGCACAGGCGCTGGCCACGCGCCCGACGCTTGATCTGCGCGTCAACACGCTGAAGGCCAATCGCGACAAGGTCTTGAAGGCGCTCGATCGTTCCGGTGCCCAGGCCTCGCCGATCGCGCGCTTCGGCATGCGCGTGCCGGCCGGCGAAGGTCCGTCGCGGCTGCCGAACGTCACGGCCGAACTCAGCTTCCAGAAGGGCTGGTTCGAAGTGCAGGACGAGGGTTCGCAGATCGTTGCCGATCTCGTGACGCCGCGCGAAGGCGACCAGGTGCTCGACTTCTGCGCCGGTGGTGGCGGCAAGACGCTCGCCATGGCGGCTGCCATGAACAACAAGGGCCAGGTTCACGCCTATGACGCCGACCGCAAGCGGCTGGCGCCGATCATCGAGCGGTTGAAGCGCGCCGGCACTCATAATGTCCAGGTCCATGACAGCACCAAGGGGCTTTCAAGCCTTAAGGAACGCTGCGACCAGGTGCTGGTCGATGCGCCCTGCACCGGTACCGGCACATGGCGTCGTCGTCCCGACACCAAGTGGCGCCTGACCGACCGGAACCTGCAGGAACGCGTGGCGCAGCAGCAGGAGGCGCTCACCGAGGCCTCGACCTTCGTCAAGCCGAATGGCTCGCTGCTCTATGTCACCTGTTCGGTGCTGCCGGAAGAAAATGACCGCCAGGTTCAGGCCTTCTGTGAGGCCAATCCGAGCTTCGAGATCGTGTCCGTGGTTGAGGACTGGACGCGTCTCTTCGGCGCCGCCGCCCCTAAGCCGCGCTCTGCGGATGGCAAGACGGTCACGCTAAGCCCCGCCAGCATGGACACCGATGGCTTCTTCTTCTGTCGCATGCGCCGTCGCCCGACCTGATTTGACCATCGTCAAGTCCAGCGGTTGTTTCTTATAGTCGACTGTTTGACACCAGTTTCTTTTTGCGCGAAGACATGGCCGTCCGTTCAATACGAGGCGCCATCGGCGCCGCAGGGAGACACCATGATCCGGAAATCCGTCATCGGCGCATCGATCGCGCTGCTGGTCACATCGGCTGCCATCTTCGCTGGTCCGGCGCTCGCCGCGCCGGCACCCAAGGACGTGCTGACCCACTATAGCGCGCTGGCTGAAGCCAAGTTCCAGGATGCGCTTTCGACCGCCAAGGCACTCGACGCCGCCATCGACGCGCTGATTGCCAAGCCCAGCGACGAAACGCTGAAAGCTGCGCGCGCGGCCTGGATCGCCGCCCGCGTGCCCTATCAGCAGACCGAGGTCTATCGCTTCGGCAACTCGATCGTCGATGATTGGGAGGGCAAGGTGAATGCTTGGCCGCTGGATGAAGGCCTGATCGATTACGTCGATGCTGCTTACGGCACCGAAAGCGACGGCAACGCGCTTTACGTAGCCAACGTCATCGCCAGCCCGAAGGTCAAGATCAACGGCGAAGAGGTCGATGCCTCCCAGATCACGCCGGAGTTTCTTGCCGAGACGCTGCATGAAGCCGGCGAAGTCGAAGCCAATGTCGCAACCGGCTATCATGCCATCGAATTCCTGCTCTGGGGCCAGGACCTGAACGGCACCGGTCCGGGTGCTGGCAACCGCTCCTTTACCGACTATGACACGGCCAATTGCACCAATGGCAATTGCGACCGCCGCGCCGCCTACCTCAAGGCCGCTTCCACGCTGCTGGTCCAGGACCTGGAAGAGATGGTCGCTGCCTGGGCGCCCGAGGGCGAAGCGACGAAGGCTGTTCTCGCAGACGAGCAGAAGGGCATCTCCGCGATCCTTACCGGCATGGGTTCGCTCTCCTACGGCGAACTCGCCGGCGAGCGCATGAAGCTCGGCGTACTGCTGCATGATCCGGAAGAAGAGCATGACTGCTTCTCCGACAATACGCATGCCTCGCATCTGAACGACGCCATCGGCATCGCCTCTGCCTATACCGGCGAATACACCCGCGTCGACGGCACCAAGCTCACCGGCCCGTCGCTCTCGGAGCTGGTTGCCGCCAAGGATGCCGCACTCGATGCGGAGATGAAGGGCAAGCTTGAGAAGACGCTCAATGCCATGAATGCCATGGCCGAGCGCGCTCAGACCAAGGAAGCCTATGACCAGATGATTGGCGAAGGCAATGCCGAGGGCAATGCCACCGTGCAGGCCGCCATCGACGGCCTGATCGATCAGACCCAGACCATCCAGCGCGTCATTGCGTCGCTCGATCTCGGCACGATCGAGCTTGAAGGCTCCGACAGCCTTGATAATCCTGGCGCGGTCTTCCAGTAAGCAGCAAAGGCGGGCCGCCCCTTTCAAGGGAGCGGCCCGATCCCATCATGAGAACTCGCAAGGCCATCCTCGCCGGCCTCGGCATGCTTTTGACGACGGGCCTCACGACCTCGCCCGTTGCCGCCGGAGAGGCTGCCGGGCGAACCGATCTGACGCCGAAGGACAAGTCCCGCGTCATCGCCGTGACCCGTCCGACTGGCGACTTCAGCAAAGCCGAAAGTTTCGAACTGATGCAAGGCGGGGCCGGCACGTCTCCACGCGGCGTGAGCGCGGACTCCTTCTCCGATTTTTCCGCCAATATCACCTTTGCCGAGGAGCAGGAGTTCAAGCTCGGCAATGCGCTTTTCCGCAAGCTCTGGGTCTCCTCCCCCTCCTCCACTCAAGCGTCCGACGGTCTCGGCCCCCTGTTCAATGCGCGGGCCTGTCAGAGTTGTCACCTGAAGGACGGGCGCGGCCACCCGCCGGAGGGCGACCGCGACCATACCTCGATGTTTTTCCGCCTGGCGCGGCCGGCCGCCACGGCAGAGGAACAGGCAAGGCTCGACCGGATCGACATCGCCTCGCTGCCCGACCCCGTCTATGGCGGCCAGCTTCAGGACCAGGCGATCCCCGGCATGGCAGCCGAAGGGCGCATGGTGATCACCTATACCGAAGAGCCGGTAACCCTATCAGGCGGCGAGACGGTGATGCTACGTCGCCCGAGCTATTCCGTCAGCGATCTGAATTACGGGCCACTCGATCCGGGCACGGTGCTGTCGCCACGCATCGCCAATCCAATGATCGGGCTCGGCCTGATCGAAGCGATCCCGGAGGAAGACATCCGGGCGCTGGCCGATCCCGACGACCTCGATGGTGACGGCATATCCGGACGCGCGACCCGCGCCCGCGATCACCGCACGGGTGAGATCAAGCTCGGCCGTTTCGGCTGGAAGGCGCAGAATGCCTCGGTGCGCGATCAGAGCGCCAGCGCCTTTGCCGGCGACATCGGCATTTCGACGCCTGACGATCCCAGGCACTTCGGCGATTGCACCGAAAAGCAGACCACGTGTTTCGAAGCCGCCACCGGCGTTCAGCCCCGACTGGGCGATACCGAAGGACCTGATCCGGTGCTCGATCTCGTGACCTTCTACGCGAAGAACCTGGCCCTACCGAAGCGGCGCAACGTGGACGATGCACAAGTCCTTCGCGGCAAGGAGATCTTCTACGCCAGCGGCTGCATCGCCTGCCACCATCCGAAATTCGTCACCAGCCGCAAGGCGGAGAACAAGGCGCAGGCCTTTCAGCTGATCTGGCCCTATTCCGATTTCCTGCTGCATGACATGGGCGAAGGCTTGGCCGATGGCCAGGCCGTGGGCGATGCCACCGGGCGGGAGTGGCGCACGCCACCGCTCTGGGGTATCGGTCTGACGCAGGTGGTCAGCGGCCACAGCTTCTTCCTGCATGACGGCCGGGCGCGAAATCTGACCGAGGCCATTCTCTGGCATGGCGGGGAGGCAGAAGCCGCCCGCGATGCCTTTGCCGCCGCCAACCTTGAGGACCGCAAGGCCCTGATCACGTTTCTGGAGTCTCTCTGATGCGGTTTTTCACGCGCCTTGCCCTTCTCTCCACGATGTTGCTGCCCTTGCCCGCCCTGGCGCAGGAATCGAACTCGACCGTCGGCGTGCTTGACGCAGCCAAGGTGCCGGCCGTGATGGCCCGAGCCGTTGACGGTTTCATCCGTCCCGGCTACCGCCATTTCACCGAAGAGGCTGCGACCATGGAGGAATCCATGGCCATGCTGTGCGAGGCGCCTTCGACCGAGAGCCTCTTGAATGCGCAGTCGACCTTCGGCGATCTCGTCGAAGCCTGGTCGCGGATCGAGATCGTGCGCGTCGGCCCTGTTCTCGACGACAACCGCTTCGAGCGAATCCTGTTCTTCCCCGATCGCAAGGGCACCGGGCTGAAGCAGGTTCAGGCAGCCCTCGCCAAGCCAGACGCGAGCGTCACCTCGGTTGAGACACTAAAGGGTAAGAGCGTTGCCATGCAGGGGCTGGGCGCGCTGGAATTCGTGCTCTTCGGAACCGGTTCGGAAACGCTGACGGCCACCGAAGGCAATTACCGCTGCCAGTATGGCACGGCGATCGCTGCCAACCTGCAGCGCCTCGGCTCGGAACTCTCCGCCGCCTGGGATACGCCCGATGGCGTCGCTGCCGCCTGGAAGGCACCGGGACCCGACAATCCGCTCTACCGCGACGAGGCGGAGGCCGCCAAGGAACTGCTCGGCGTGCTCGTGCATGCGGCCGAGACGATCCGCGACCAGCGCATCGAGCAATTCTACAAGGGCGACCCGAATAAGGCCCTCCCGCGCCAGGCGATCTACTGGCGCTCGGGCAATACCTTCCGGTCGATTACTGCCAATATCGAAGCTGTACGCGCGCTGCTCGACACCTCGGGCATGGTCGAGCTCCTGGCCGATGGCAATCGCTCGGTCGTCTCCTCGACGGACTTCGTCGCCCGCTCGCTGTCGCGTGTCTCGGGCGATATCAAGCCGGATGTGGCGAAGGTCTTCGAGGATCCGGCCCAGATCGCCAAGCTCGACTTCCTGCTGCTCAACAGCCGCGACCTGATCCTCCGGCTCAACAACGATCTCGGTGGCGGCATCGGACTTGCCGCCGGCTTCTCGTTCTCCGACGGCGACTGAGATGATATCAACGCCGCTGATCGATCGCCGTGTCTTCCTGCGCTCCGCCGGCCTCGCTTTCGTCGCTGGGCTTGGCGCCCGGTCGGCCTTTGCGCTTGAGCGTACGGATGCGGTCTATGCCAGTGGCCTCAAGCGCCCCGACGGCAGATTTGCCATCGGGCTGGTCAGCGAGGCGGGCGGCCTGATCGACGAGATCGCGCTGCCGGGCCGTATCCACGGGCTCTGCCATAGTGCTGCAAACGGGCTTTCGGTGGCCTTTGCACGCCGGCCCGGAACCTTCGCCGTCATCTTCGATGCCAAGAAGGCTGTTGAGCCGCGCATCATCGCCGCTTCGGAAGGCCGCCACTACTTCGGCCACGGCGCCTTTTCGCCCGATGGCCGTCTCTTCTATGCGAGCGAAAACGACTTCGATGCCAATGCCGGCGTGATCGGGATCTATGACTGCATTTCCGGCTTCGAGCGCGTCGGCGAGGTTCCGGCCCATGGCATCGGCACGCATGACATCGCCGTCACGGCAGACGGCCTGCTGGTTATCGCCAATGGCGGGATCGAGACGCATCCGGATTTCGGCCGCACCAAGCTCAATCTCGACCATATGGAGCCCTCGCTGGTATTGGCCGATGCCAAGACCGGCGCGCTGATCGAGAAACACACACTGCCCCCGGAACTCCGCCAGCTCTCCACGCGGCATCTCGATGTGGCCGCCGACGGCCGGATCTGGTTCGCCTGCCAGTATGAGGGGCCGCGCACCGATCGGCCGCCGCTTGTTGGATATTTCTCAAAGGGTGAGCCGGTTTCCTACGTGCAATTGCCTGACGAGACGACGGACCGGCTCGGCAATTATGTCGGCGCCATCGCCGTCAACCGGGCAGAAGGCCTCGTCGGCATCGCCTCCCCGAAAAACGGGCTCTGGGCCGTACTCGATGGCAAGGATGGGCGGCTGATTTCGGAGACCGTGCTGGCGGATGCGGCCGGCATTGCCCCCTCGCCAAAGAGTTTTGCCGTCTCCTCCTATCGCGGCGATTTCCTCGATCGAAAAAGCTCCGTCGCCTGGGACCAGCATATCATCCGCCTCTGAAGGCTGGCAGAACCCGCCGTGGAACACTAGATGACATCCATGTCCAAGATCCTGAGCTACGTCCTCTTCATCGGTTTCGTCGTCGGCGCAGGCCTGCTGGCGGGCCTCACCAATATGCCTGGCGACTGGTACCAGTCCCTCGAAAAGCCCTTCTTCAATCCGCCACCCTGGCTCTTCGGTCCGGTCTGGACCACGCTCTACGTGCTGATCGGCATAGCTGGCGCCCGGATCTGGCAGCGCGCGCCCAAGTCGGCGGCCATGCAGCTCTGGTTCGCCCAGATGGCCTTCAACCTGATGTGGTCGCCCTCCTTTTTCGGCCTGCAGAACCCGGAATTGGCGCTTGCCGTCATCGTGGGCATGCTGGTGACGATCATTGCCTTCATGGTAAAGGCCCGGCCCATCGACCGCATCTCGACGCTGCTCTTCGTGCCCTATCTTGCCTGGGTCACCTTCGCCGGCATTCTCAATCTTTCCATCGCCTGGCTGAACTGAATTTGCCGTTCGGCGGCTTGCCTGCCCCGAACGACCATGCCAATTTCGCCGCCGAAGGGGACAAGGCATGGTGGACTACGATCAGGAGACCGTCGAGGCGCGGATTCGGCAGAGTTTCGCGCGCCAAGGGGCGATGGAGACTTTGGGCGCATCGCTGTCGCGCGTCAGCCCAGGCGTTGTCGAGATCGAGCTCGAATATGACCGCAAGCTTACCCAACAGCACGGTTTTCTGCATGCCGGCGTGATCTCCGCCGCACTCGACACCGCCTGCAGTTATGCGGCCTACACGGTGACGACGCCTGAGGTCTCCCTGCTCACCATCGAATTCAAGGTCAACCTGATGTCGCCGGGGCGCGGCGAGCGCTTCCTATTTCGCGGCGAGATCACCAAGCCCGGCTCCAACATCATCGTTGCCGATGGTCGCGGCTATGCGCTGACCGACGGGCCGGCCAAGCTGATTGCCTCGATGACCAGCACGATGATGGTCATCCGCGGGCGGGAGGGGATTTCCGGATGACCTACGAGATGAAGTCGATCGCCGGCAAAAGCGTGCTGTTCGTGATGGCGGCGGATGCCGAATACGGCGTCTTCCTGCGCACCCGCATCTCACCGCTGATGACCGGCGTCGGACCGGTCGAAGCCGCCGTCGTGCTGACGAAGGAACTCGCCCGCCTCTCCAGCCATGACGACCTGCCGGACCTCGTCGTCTCGCTCGGCTCGGCTGGATCCGCGACGCTGGAACAGGCGGAGATCTATCAGGTCTCGGCCGTCTCCTATCGCGACATGGATGCCTCCGCCTTCGGTTTCGAGAAGGGCAAAACGCCGTTTCTCGATCTTCCCATCTCCGTCGAATTGCCGCTGCGCATTCCGGGCATTCCGGCGGCCACGCTGTCGACCGGTGCGAATGTCGTTTCGGGTGCTGCTTACCAGTCGATCGACGCAGAGATGGTCGACATGGAGACATTCGCGATCCTGCGCGCCTGCCAGAGCTTCGGCATTCCCTTGATCGGTTTACGCGGCATCTCGGATGGCCGCCACGACGTCAACCACATCGACGACTGGACGCAATATCTGCATATCATCGACAAGAAACTGGCGCTTGCCGTCGACGGCCTGCAGACGGCGCTGGAAGACGGCGTCTTCTGGTTCTGAGCAGGCGCACAAAAAATCGAGATTCTCTGGGCATTCTGCCATTGAAAGATGGGCCCGTTTTCTTTAAAGGCTCGCCATGACCCAGACAGCACATCCCGACAGTGTTCTCATCGTCGATTTCGGCAGCCAGGTAACGCAGCTGATCGCCCGCCGCGTTCGTGAATCCGGCGTCTATTGCGAAATCGTCCCCTTCCAGTCCGCCGAAGAAGGCTTCCACCGGTTGAAGCCCAAGGCGATCATCCTGTCGGGAAGCCCTGCTTCCACGCTCGATGAGGGAAGCCCCCGCGCGCCGCAGGTGCTGTTCGACAGCGGTCTTCCGATCTTCGGCATCTGCTATGGCCAGCAGACCATGTGCGCCCAGCTCGGCGGCAAGGTCGAAGGCGGCCATCACCGCGAATTCGGTCGCGCCTTCCTCGAGGTCGAACAGGATTGCGACCTGTTCAGCGGCCTCTGGTCGGTCGGCTCGCGCCACCAGGTCTGGATGTCCCATGGCGACCGCGTCACCGCGATCCCGCCGGGCTTCAAGGTGCTCGCCACCTCGGCCAACGCGCCGTTTGCCTTCATCGCCGACGAAGCGCGTAAGTATTACGCCGTTCAGTTCCATCCTGAGGTCGTTCACACCCCCGATGGCGCGAAGCTCATTCAGAACTTCGTGCAGAACATTGCCGGCGTGAAGGGCGACTGGACGATGCATGCCTATCGCCAGAAGGCGGTCGAGCAGATCCGCGCCCAGGTCGGCGACAAGCGTGTCATCTGTGCGCTCTCGGGCGGCGTCGACTCGTCGGTCGCGGCGCTCCTGATCCACGAGGCCGTCGGCGATCAGCTGACCTGCATCCTCGTCGACCACGGCCTGATGCGCAAGAACGAGGCAGCCGATGTCGTTGCCATGTTCAAGGAACACTACAACCTGCACCTCATCCATGTGGATGCCGTCGACAAGTTCGTCGGCGAGCTGGAAGGTGTTTCCGACCCGGAAACCAAGCGCAAGATCATCGGTCGCCTGTTCATCGAGACCTTCGAGGACGAAGCCAAGAAGCTCGGTGGCGCTGACTTCCTCGGCCAGGGCACGCTCTATCCCGACGTCATCGAAAGCGTCTCCTTTACCGGCGGCCCATCGGTGACGATCAAGAGCCACCACAATGTCGGCGGTCTGCCCGAGCGCATGAAAATGCAGCTCGTCGAACCGCTTCGTGAGCTGTTCAAGGACGAAGTGCGCGTGCTCGGCAAGGAGCTCGGCCTGCCCGATAGCTTCATCGGCCGCCACCCCTTCCCGGGTCCGGGCCTTGCCATCCGCTGCCCGGGCGGCGTCACCCGCGAAAAGCTCGACATCCTGCGCGAAGCCGACGCCATCTACCTCGATGAGATCCGTAAGGCTGGCCTCTACGACGCGATCTGGCAGGCCTTTGCCGTTCTCCTGCCGGTCCAGACCGTCGGCGTCATGGGTGATGGCCGCACTTACGAATTTGTCTGCGCGCTCCGCGCCGTCACCTCCGTCGACGGCATGACCGCCGACTTCTACCACTACGACATGGAATTCCTCGGACGGGCTGCCACCCGCATCATCAACGAGGTCCGCGGCATCAACCGCGTCGTCTACGATGTGACGTCGAAGCCGCCAGGCACGATCGAGTGGGAATGAGGCGCAGCCCTTAACGCTGACAGCGACAATAGAACGGAGGGCCATCGCCCTCCGTTTTTTTTCTTGGCCCCTTCTCAAAAGCCGAAAGACTGCTGGGCCGGGGTCGTGTCGGGCAATTCGACACCTTCCAGCTCCAGCATACGCTGCTTGGAGTCCAATCCGCCGGGGGCGGAAAAGCCGCCGATCTTTCGCCCTGCCGCCAGAACCCGGTGACACGGGATGATGAGCGGGATGGGGTTCTTGGCCATGGCCTGGCCGATTGTCCAGGCGCCCGCCGGCCCAAGCTGAAGCTCTCCGGCGAGGCCGCCATAGGTCGTCGTGCTGCCCCAGCCGAGACGGCGGGTGGCGAGAAAGATCTGCCGGAACAAATCCGTCTGGGCAGAGAGGTCAAGAGGCAGGTCGGAGAAGTCGCTGCGTTCACCTTCAAAGTAGCCTCGCACACGATCGATGACGACTGCGATGTCCACGGTCGGAGACAAGCGCTCCGCACCCGTGAAGCGCCGACGAATGGCGCGCTCTGCCTGCTCCGGCTCGTCGCCCGGCAGGTGAAAACCGCAAATGCCTGCATTGGTCCAGGCGATCGCACAGGTGCCACTCTTTGTCTCGAACACCGCAAAAGCGTGGTTGGTCACCATGATCCAGCATCCTCTCCTGACGGTACAAGTTGGCCCGCTCTAGGCGATCGATCAACCCGTTTTATGCCGGGCCTGCAAAGACTTTCCAACGAGTGTGCCGCGAGACCAAGTGGTCGGCTTGCCAGCCGTGTGATCGTCTTGCTATCCGTCGATCCCGAACAGGAGACATGCGGCATGACCACCATCTACGGCATCAAGAACTGCGACACGATGAAGAAGGCGCGCACCTGGCTCGAGAGCCAAGGCGTGGCGCATGACTTCCACGACTACAAGGCCAAGGGCATCGACGCGTCTACACTCGACGGCTGGATCGGCAAAGTCGGCTGGGAAGTGTTGCTCAACAAGGCCGGCACGACGTTCAAGAAGCTCGACGACAGGCAGAAAGAGAACCTCGACGCGGCAAAAGCCAAGGCGCTGATGCTGGAGCAGCCGTCGATGATCAAGCGGCCGGTGCTGGATGTGGACGGCAAGCTCACGGTCGGCTTCAAGCCCGAGATCTATCAGCAGACCTTCAAGGCCTAAACGCATGGCCAAGACCACCCGCGCCACGCAGTTTCTCGACAAGGCCGGCGTCGCCTATACCACCGCGACCTATGACTATGACCCGAATGTCGAACGCATCGGGCTGCAGGCGGCGGAAGCAATCGGCGAGCATCCGTCGCGGGTGTTGAAGACGCTGATGGCGGAGCTCGATGGCAAACCGGTCTGCGTGGTCGTGCCCTCCGACAAGGAGGTCTCGATGAAGAAGCTGGCGAGCGCCTTCGGCGGCAAATCGGCAGCGATGATGAAGCCGGCCAATGCCGAGAAGCTCACGGGCTTCGTCGTTGGCGGCATCAGCCCCTTCGGCCAGAAAAAGCAGGTGCCGACGGCCATCGAGATCTCGGCCATGGATGAGGCGCTCGTCTACATGAATGGCGGTCAGCGCGGGTTGCAGGTGCGGCTCTCGCCGCAGGATGCGTTGAAGGCTCTTGGCGCGATTGCGGCGCCGCTGGTTACCTGAGCGAGCTAAGGCTGACCCTCTGAGACACTAAGAATCGCGGATCTTAGGGACCAGCCTTGCGGTATGTTATCCTTATCGGGAAGCTGCAATACTTTTCGCCCCTCTAATCGTGCGTCCCGCAGCGGGCCACTCTTAATGGCATCAGACGTCACGACAACCGATTCGATTGATCTCGCAGCGAGCGCACGATCTGCTTCATCTTTATAGAGCTTAGTTTTTGGCCTCTTACTGCTCGCCTTTATCGGAACCGTTTTCCAGTATTCATGCTCATCCTGAGTGGCCCACCTAACGTCGTTTTCAAAGCCTCCGAAACGCCGCTCGCTCTCGGGAAGGCCAGGCTCATCAAATCCAAGGATTCTTTCCGTGCGAACATTGCACTTTTTGCGGGTCAATTGAATAAACAGATGAAGCTGAGGGTTCTTCGCCTCCAGTGGCGGGATCTCCATTTCAGATTCTCGAGCAAGCCAGACTTCGAACTGGTCTGCAGGCAGCTCCACTGCCAGATCAAGCTGGTGGAAAAACAGAAAATCCCACCAATTGTTATCTAGATACACCTTTATCATTTCTGCCCGACTGCCATCTAAGATCACACGCCCCTTCTTCGATAAGTTAAATATGGCTCGATCGAAGGACAGAACACCAGCCTGGAGTATTGCATGACCCTCCCCGATCTCTCCGCCTCCATCGATCCAGTCAAGCTCAACAAGCTCGCCGAGGTGGCGATCAAGGTCGGGTTGCAGTTGCAAAAGGGCCAGGACCTTGTGCTGACGGCTCCGCTGGTCGCCGTGCCGCTGGTGCGACTGATCACAGAGCACGCCTACAAGGCTGGCGCCTCCACGGTCACCACCTTCTATTCCGACGAGGAGACGACGCTTGCGCGTTATCGCCATGGTCACGACGAAAGCTTCGATCGCGCACCGAACTGGCTTTATGACGGCATGGCCAAGGCCTATGAGAACGGGGCCGCCCGTCTGGCAATCGCCGGCGACAATCCGCTGCTGCTGTCGCAGGAAGACCCTGCCAAGGTGGGCCGCGCCAACAAGGCGACCTCGATCGCCTACAAGCCGGCGCTGGAGCACATCTCCAATTTCGACATCAACTGGAACATCTGCTCCTATCCGAACCCGTCCTGGGCGAAGCTCGTCTTCCCTGACATGCCGATCGAAGAGGCCGTGCGCAAGCTGGCGGACGCCATCTTTGCTGCCTCGCGCGTCGATCGCGACGATCCGGTCGCGGCATGGGCCGAGCACAATGGGGAACTGAGGAAGCGGTCGACCTGGCTGAACGGCGAGCGCTTTGCTGCCCTACACTTCACCGGCCCCAGCACGGACCTGAAGGTTGGCCTCGCGGATGGTCACGAATGGCACGGCGGTGCTTCCACGGCGAAGAACGGCGTGACATGCAATCCGAACATTCCGACCGAGGAAGTCTTTACCACCCCGCATGCGCTGAAGGTGGAAGGACATGTCTCCTCGACCAAGCCGCTTAGCCACCAGGGTACGCTGATCGACAATATCCAGGTGCGCTTCGAAGGCGGCAGGATCGTCGAGGCCAAGGCTTCCAAGGGCGAGGCCGTGCTCAACAAGGTGCTGGACACCGACGACGGCGCACGGCGCCTCGGCGAAGTGGCGCTCGTGCCGCATTCCTCGCCGATCTCGGCCTCCGGCGTGCTCTTCTACAACACGCTGTTCGACGAGAATGCCTCCTGCCACATCGCCCTCGGCCAGTGCTATTCGAAGTGCTTCCTGGATGGCGCCTCGCTCAGCCAGGACCAGATCAAGGCGCAGGGCGGCAATTCCTCGCTGATCCACATCGACTGGATGATCGGCTCGGACAAGGTCGATATCGACGGCATCCGGGCGGATGGCTCGCAAGTGCCGGTTATGCG
Organism: Allorhizobium sp. nf9_anc; assembly: GCF_056323085.1. Classification (NCBI taxonomy): domain Bacteria; kingdom Pseudomonadati; phylum Pseudomonadota; class Alphaproteobacteria; order Hyphomicrobiales; family Rhizobiaceae; genus Allorhizobium; species Allorhizobium sp. nf9_anc. The sequence continues at coordinate 3,525,764 of NZ_CM150481.1, forward strand.
CAAGGGCGAGTGGGCTTAAGCCCCCGCCTCAGCAACAGACAACAAAAAACCCCGTCCTGTCGCCAGGGCGGGGTTTTGTTTTCAGCGCTTCGGGTCGATCAGCGATAGTAGACGACCTTGCCGCCGTTGAACGCGGTCTGTACCCAGAGCACATTGTGCGGGGCAATGCCGCGAACTTCGAGGGCGGCCGACAGGCTCGGGTCTTCCGTCACCATAGCCTGTGCCAGACGCATGCTGTTACCGGTCGGGTAGATGGCCTGCTGCGGGTAGGTGTGGCGATCAAAGCCGCCGCGATCAACGCGAATGGCGGTGACATTGCCGTTGTACTGCTTGCCGAACAGGATTTCGCGGGGTGTCCAGCCGCCGGCTTCGACATAGGTCGCGGCCTGGGCTGAAACGCCACCGACAGTGGCCACAGCCAAAGCTGCGGCGAGAACAAGTTTCTTCATCATGGTCATGCTCCGTTTGACCGGATGCTTGGGAGCACATCCGGCTTCAGGCGCAGATGTGGCAATGATGAAGATAGTTGTCTAGTATAATCACATGAGATTGATCGATTGCGCGCAATCGATCTTCACATCATCGATATTTAGATCGCGGGGGCCACCGACTGTCGCGATGGCCTGTCTTCACGGATGGGCTCGATCGCTCATCCGACAGCTTGGCGATCAGCTCTGGCGCGCCTTGCGGGCGGCGTAACGACGGTCGCGCTCGGCCTTGCGGGCTGCTTCGTCTTCGACAACGCGGCTGATGCGCGAAGCTTCTGCGTGTTCGCGAGCGTCCTTTTCGGCGTTGGCCTCGGCAATCAGGGCTTCCTCGCGTTCGCGGGCTTCCTGTTCGGCGCGGGCCTTTTCTTCGGCCTTCAGGCGTGTGCGCTCGGCATGGCGCTGCTCGCGCTCTTCGGCGCGTGCGACGCGCTCAGCCATCCGGGCTTCGCGTTCGGGGTCGGCTGCGGCGTGTGCCGCCTTATAGGCCTGAAGCAATGCCGCCTTGGCGTCTGTTGCTGTGGTGCGGCGTTCGGCCAGGCCATGGTCTCTGCTGAATTTCATCGGTGCTCCGATCTCTTGGACAATAGGGGGTCAGGTGCGTGCGCGCTTGGCGACGAGAGCCGCCGTGGCGCTTTCGCGCGCTTCGCGTTCGCGGGTGAGGCGAGCCTCGCGCAGGCGGATGGTCTTCTCATCGCGCGCCGAGGTGATCGCGTCCTGCTCGTCGATCGCGCGACCGCGCGCGAGAAACTGAGACTGCGTCTTCGCAAAAGCGATTTCGGCGGTCTGGCGCGACTTGGTGAGTTGTTCGGTCATGTCGTCTCCTTTCAGGAGCCCTACCCTTGCGGGCAATAAAAAAAGGCCAGGCGAACCGCCTGACCTTCCGTGGGATCGTGCCTTCGACAGTGCCAGTACATCCGTGGTCAAAGGAAAGCGGATCCCGGATCTATCAGGCTGCCTGCAGGTTGCAGGCCGACATCTTGCCCGACTTGTTGTCGCGCTCCATGTCGTAAGCCAGCTTCTGGCCTTCAACGATTTCGCGCATGCCGGAGCGTTCAACTGCCGAGATGTGAACGAATGCGTCCGGGCCGCCGTTGTCAGGCTGAATGAAGCCGAAGCCCTTGGTGGAATTAAACCATTTTACTGTGCCAGTGGTCATGATGAACCCTTTCATAGCGCATAGAGTGCCGCAGCGCGGATGCGCTGTGGAGGTAACGATTTTTGAAAGGAAGGTTCGACAGGGCGCGGGCTGTTCCGCGCGATAACCAAAGCTTAGCAAGCAACAATCGATGAGCAATAGATAGAGGCAATCCTAATGAAAGTCAACCATCGGTTTTCATTCGGATCCTAATCTCAATCAAAAGTGTAAATTGCAGCAATACAACCAAACCCTCATCCGGCACTGGCCCGCTGCGCCATCCATACGCTTGCAAGCACCGTGACGAAGCCGAGAATCTGCGGCAGGCTGAGGCTCTGGCCGAGCAGCAACCAGCCCAGTAAAGTGGCGACAAGAGGGCTCAGGAACCCGAGAGAGGCGACGGCTGCGGGTTCGAGCCGCGCGATCCCCCGGAACCAGATGATGTAGGTGAGCGCGCCGCCAACCACGCCCAGCCACAGGAAGCCCAGGATGTTGAGGCCTGTCAGCGGCGGTAGTGGCGGCTCGAGCAGAAGGGCGAGCGGGACGAGCAGAAGGCCGCCCGCAGTCAGCTGCCATGCCGTAAAGGTCAGTGCCGGCACATCCGGCTGCCAGTGACGTGTCAACACCGTTCCGGCTGCCATGGAAAGCGCTCCGGCCAGTCCGGCGGCTATGCCGATCGGGTCGAGAGACGCACTCGGCGTCAACACGAGCAGCCCGACACCGCCCAGTCCGGCCAGTGCGGCGAGCACGGCAGCCGGTCGGATCCTTCGCCCCATGACCAGGCGCGCAAGGCCGATGACGATCAACGGCTGGACGGCACCGACGGTCGCTGCCACGCCACCCGGCAAGCGGTAGGCGGAGATAAAGAGCATGGCCCAGAAGAAGGTGAAGTTCAGCGCACCGAGGATCGTGACGCGCCACCACCAATACCCACGCGGCAGCGTGCGGAAGACAAGGAGCAGCAGAAGCCCTGCTGGCAGGGCGCGCAGCATCGCCACATGCAGTGGATAGCCAGCAGGAAGCAGCTCAGTTGTCGCGACGTAGGTCGTCCCCCAGATGGCCGGGGCAAGCGCGGTTGTCGCGAGGATCAAGCGTTTCGAATTCATCTTCGTGTCAAGTATCTCGATGTCAAGGTAACCGGAAGATAGGAGGTTTTATCTTGACGTCAAGATACATTCGCCGCTAACTGCCTTCATGACCAAAAGCGATCAAGACGCCGTCGATCAGATCCTCCACCAATGGAACCGGGAGCGCCCGGATCTCGATGTGACACCGATGGGGCTGATCGGACGGCTCGGACGGCTTCGCGCCCATATCTCGCGAGCGCATGACACGGTCTTCCAGCGCCACGGGTTGAACAGCGCGAGCTTCGACCTGCTCGCGACGCTGCGCCGCTCCGGCCCGCCCTTTCAGCTGACGCCTTCGGATCTTCTGGAAACGATGATGATCACATCAGGGACGATGACGAACCGGATCGATCAGTTGGAGAAGCAGGGACTGGTGGAGCGGCTGCCGCATCCCGAGGACCGTCGGGCCCTGCTGGTCGCACTGACGGAGAAGGGACGCGTGGTGATCGACTCTGCCGTCACCGAGCATGTCGAAAATCAGCATCACCTGGTCGAGCCCCTGACGCTGGAGGAGCGAACGGTTCTGGACGGGCTGCTGAAGAAGTATCTGACGGCTTTCGAAACGCCCTAGAGGCTTGCAAAAGCGGCCTTGATCATTGTCAGGAAGTTCCGGCGCTTCTCATCCGTCGCACGGTCCATGTCGTGAATGGCGAGCATGCGAAAATCCACGCCCTTGGCACAAAAGGCGGCGACGCCGCGCTTCAGGATGCGCTTGACCGGATTGCCCATGTAGAGATGCACCACCCACCAGGGTGAGCCGGTCGAGGTCACGACCCAGAAGCTGCGGATATTGGTCATCAACGGCACGATCCGCCCGCCGGCCTTGTCGTGGCCGAAGGCGACGCCGGGGACGAAGATGCGGTCGATGAAGCCCTTCATGATCGCCGGCAGGTTGAACCACCACTGCGGAAAGACGAGCACGAGACCATCGGCCGCCTTCAGACGCTCGACGATGCCGGCGACTGCCGTCGGTTGATAACCAGGATCCATATAGGCGGCGCGTTCGGCTGCCGTCAGGCGCGGGTCGAAGTCCTCGGCATAGAGATCGAGCAGATCGACCGCATGCCCCTTCGCTTCCAGCGTCTCGACCACGGTTTTCGCTGCAGAAGCGGCGAAGCTATCCGGCAGGGGGTGGGCGAGTACGACGAGAAAGCGCCGGGCGGCCATCAGAACAGACTGCCCTGCCCGGCCGGCGGCTCGCTCTTGCGCACCGGCTTGGACACGGCTGCGGCCCGGGCCGGCTGTGCTACCGACGATTCCGGTGGTGCTACACCTTCGCCGGCGACGGCCGCAACGCGGCCATCGGCGAATTCGATCGCGATCGCCTGGCCATGCGAAAGTCCTTCGGCACGGGACAGCGGGCGATCGTTTTCGTCGCGGATCACGGCATAACCGCGGGCAAGCACGTTCTTGTAGGACAGCGACTGCAGGACGCGATCCTGCGAGACCAGGGCCTGACGCGCACGGCGGAGGTCGTTCATCACGGCACTGTCGGCACGACGACCGAGGCTTTCCAGCCTGTCCTTCGAGCGCTCCGTCATCGCCTTCAGCCGCGCGGGAACTGCCGTCAACGTGGCGTCGAAGCGGCCGAGGCGCGCCTTGTTGCGCTCGATCAGGCGCTCGATAACGCGTTCGGCGCGGATACCACTCTCCGACAGCTTCTGCTTACGCTCCACCAATTGCCGCGCCAGCATATCCGGCGAGAGCTTGGCCGCCGCGCGCTCGAAGCTGCGGCGCTTGTTCATCGTGTTGAGTTCGAGACTGCGCCCGAGACCGGCGGCCGCCTCGTCGAAGCGGCGGCGCGGCAAGGCCAGCAACTGGTCGAGCGAGGGCAGCGCGCGGACCAGGCTGCGCAGGTTCTGCCGGCGATTGTCCATCTGGCGGTTCATCGCACCGGACAGCCGCGCGGCAAGCGTTGAGACCTGCGCCTCGAGATCGGCTTTGACAGGGACCGCCATTTCGGCCGCCCCCGTCGGCGTGGGTGCGCGGACATCGGCGGCATAGTCGATCAGCGTCCAGTCGGTCTCGTGGCCGACGGCCGAGATCAGCGGAATGGTGCTGGCTGCGGCTGCACGCACCACCGCCTCGTCGTTGAAGCTCCAGAGGTCCTCGAGGCTGCCACCACCGCGCGCGACGATCAGCACGTCCGGCCGCGGGATCGGCCCACCAGGCTCGAACGCGTTGAAGCCGTGGATGGCATTCGCCACCTCGTCGCCGGAGCCTTCGCCCTGCACCTTCACCGGCCAGACCAGCACATGCACCGGAAAACGGTCGGAGATGCGGTGCAGAATATCGCGGATGACGGCACCGGTCGGCGATGTCACGACCCCGATCACCTTCGGCAGGAAGGGCAGAAGCTGCTTGCGCGCCGGGTCGAACAGACCTTCAGCCGTGAAGCGGCGCTTGCGTTCCTCGATCAGCGCCATCAAGGCGCCGGCACCGGCCGGCTCCATCTGCTCGATCACGATCTGGTATTTCGACGAGCCGGGGAAGGTCGTGACCTTGCCGGTCGCGATCACTTCCATGCCCTCTTCCGGGCGATATTTCAGCTTCGAGAAGGAGCCTTTCCAGATCACCGCATCGATGCGGGCTTTGTCGTCTTTCAGACTGAAATAGGCATGGCCCGAGGAATGCGGCCCGCGATAGCCGGAGATTTCGCCGCGCACACGCACATGATCGAAGGATGTTTCGATGGTGCGCTTGATCGAGCCCGAGAGTTCCGAAACGGAGAACTCGGTGAGGTTCGTCGGCGAATCGCTGTCGAAGAAATTGCTCATGGCCATTTCCTAGCGGAAAATCAGAGCGAGATCAGCCCGCCTACGCCGGTGATCCCGCGCTTTCCGTCAGGGCAGTTCGACGCTGTATATCTGCATGCTGGAGGAAGGGTCGACCGGTAACCGTCGGAGATAGGCCGGCACCTCGCCCTTCATCATGCCGGCATAGAGACCATCGGCCTTGGTCAGGGCGATCTTCTCCGTCTGCGGGAAATCCGGGCAGAAGACGAGGATCGTCGCGCCCGCGCCGCGCAGGAAGGCTGCCGCCTCCTCGGGCTTGGAAAGGCCGACATGCAGCTCCGTCAGCATGCCGCCCTGGTTACGGTGATAGGGACCGGAAAGTGCCCGGTGGCGGGTGAAGCGCAGGATCTCCGGGCCCATATCGGCGGCGGCAACCACCACGCCGGTCGGCAGGTCGTTGAGTGCGGCAAACCCGGCCGGAGCATCGCAGGCGGCTGTCTGCTCGGTTGTTGCAGCCGGTGTCTGGGACAGGCCCTTCACCCGATTGGTAACGCCCGCCGTGCCCTCGACGAAGAGCACGCCGAACAGCGCCCAGGCGCTCGGGACAGAAAGAAAGGCGGCGAGCGCAAAGAGCAGGCCCGTCCCCAGCTGATCGGGTTTTTCGCGCGCCTTGCGACGCAGTTCTCCGATCAGCAGGGCCAAGGGCGGGATGGCGAGCAGATTGGCGAAGATGGCACCGCGCACCTGGATGAGCGCGATCAGCCAGCAAACAGCGACCAGTGCCAGGACAATCGCGTGGGGCCGCACCCGGTCACCGTTGAGGATGCGGAAAAGGCAGACACAGATCGCGAAGAAGCCGACGGCATAAAAACCACCAAAGGCAGCCGGTTCCTTGGCGAACTGGTCGAGGAACGACTGCGCTTCGATGACACCGGCAAGCCACATGGACTGCAGAAGCGGGTCGAGTTCGCTTAGCGGGTTCTGCAGGCATTGCGGCGCGATCGTCACCGCACCGAGGCCAACGAGCACACCGGTGACGCCAATCGCTGCGATGCGTAGGCGCAGATTGCCCATGCCCGGCAGCTGGGTGGCGATGAAGAGCGAGGCGGCGCCGATGCCGACCACGGCGTAAAAGCCGACCGACAGACTGTCACAGGTGACATCGGCATATTGTGACGGCGGAACCGTCGCAAAGAAAAAGGCCGAGAGGCTGACCAGAAGGGTGAGCGAGAAGGCGCGGGCGGCTCTCGCATAATCCTCGCCTTCCACGGCCCACAGCACACCGACAATGGCGCAGGCCGCTGCCACGAAAGGCGTTGTTTCGGCGCCGATCGCGATGGCGGCAGCGGCCGTGATGCCGGCAAGGGCATGCCCGGCTACGCCGCGCGCGGGATCGATCAGGCCGGCTGCGATCGTGGCGACCAGGACAAGCTGGACATTGTGATGGTCGATCGAGCCTGGCAGGAAGCGATTGCCGGTGATGACGAAGACGGAGGTCAGCAGCAGAGCGAGATGCATGGTGACATTATCGCCGATCCGACGCGCAGCGGTCGCGATAGCTGCCATCAGCGGCAGGATTAGCATGAGCGGCCAAACGAGAAGCGCCAAGGCTTCGGCCTGTTCCATGGGCACGATCTGGGCGAAGGCGCGGATCAAGAGCGCGATCGGCAGATCGATCAGGCGCGACCAGTGCATCAAGGTGCCACCGTCGAGCCCTAGCCGATACTGCGTCAGGTCGAACCAGGACTGGCCGGCCAAGAGATCGCGCACCTGCACCAGGCGCATGACATCGTCATTGTCGCTGCCGACATAATCACTGGCGGCTGGCAGATTGAGCAGAGCAATCACGACCATGGTGACAAGGCCGTAAACCAGCGTCCAGAGAAGGAGCCGACGCGTGGTGGAGGGTCTCGACGCGCTCGGCAGGGTAATGTCGGCCATGCTTGGTCAAACCTCCAGGCCCGCCAGGCAATATCCCCTCCGGGAATTCAGCGGCAGACCATATTTCAAAGACTGATCTTCTCCGAAACCTAGCCTTAACCTTCTCAAGAAATAGTAAAATCAATGGTGGCCTTAGGGCTGCCCGAACCCCAGCGCTTTGAGCAGGTCCCCATGAGCCGTGCGGCCACCCCTTCCCTCGACATCGCCGTTCTCCTGCCATGCTACAACGAGGCAGCCACGATCGGGCAGGTCGTGACCGATTTCCGCACGGCACTGCCGGAGGCGAAGATCTATGTCTATGACAACAACTCGACCGACGGCACGGCGCTGAAGGCCATGCTGGCGGGCGCGACTGTCGTGCGCGAGCGCCGGCAGGGCAAGGGCCACGTGGTGCGCCGGATGTTCTGCGACATCGACGCCGACATCTACATCATGGCCGATGGCGACGGGACCTATGGACCCGCCGACGCCGAGGAACTGATCCGCACGCTGATCACCGAGCGCGCCGACATGGTGGTCGGCACACGGCGCGGCGTGCATGATGATGCCGGCCGCAACGGTCATGCCTTCGGCAACCGGTTGTTCAACCTGCTGTACCGCGTGCTGTTCGGCAATGACTTCACGGATATTCTCTCCGGCTACCGCGCCTTCTCGCGCCGCTATGTGAAGAGCTTCCCGGCCGTTTCCGCCGGCTTCGAGATCGAGACGGAAATGTCGGTGCATGCCTCACGGCTGAAGCTGCCGGTCTGCGAGATCGAGCTCGATTACGGTCGACGTCCTGAGGGTTCGCATTCGAAGCTCTCGACCTTCAAGGATGGCTTCAAGATCCTCTGGATGTTTGCCATGCTGATGAAGGAAACGCGGCCCTTCGCCTTCTTCGGCCTGATCGCGGCCGGCCTGATGGGCGTCAGCCTCGGCTTCATGGCACCGGTGCTCTACGAGTTCTTCACCACCGGCCTCGTCTCGCGCATGCCGACCTGGATTGCCGCGATGGCACTGACAATGATGTCCTTCCTGTCGTTCACGGCAGCGCTCATCCTCGATTCCGTCGCGCGCTCGCGCGCCGAGCAGCTCAGGATCCACTATCTGACGCTGCCGGCCCTCAGCACGGGGAAGGTCCAGGCTGAGCCCGTATCGGCGGACGAAAAGCCGAAGCGTGAGCGTTCTGCCAAGACTGCGGCCAAGGGCGGCTCGTCCCGCGCGGCATGAAGAAGTTCCTGCGCTTCGTCGTCGTCGGCGCCACCGGCTTTCTCGTCGATGCCGGTGTGCTTTGGCTGTGCCTGACCTTCACGCCAATCGGACCGCTTGCCGCCCGGATCGTGGCAATCGCGGTTGCCATGACCACGACCTGGCTGCTCAACCGCCATTTCACCTTCGGCGCCTCGAAACGCTCTGTTGTCAGCGAAGGCTTTCGCTATGGCTTCATCGGCGCGGTGACATCGCTGATCAATTACGGGGTCTATGCCCTGCTTCTGATCGGCTCGCCGCTGCTCAGCCCCTATGCCGCGCTGGTCTTTGCGTCCATCGCGGCCATGCTGTTCAGCTTCTTCGGCTATTCGCGCTACGTCTTTCGCCGCTGAGGGACGAGAAGCGGCTTACACCGCTTCCCAGCCGTCCTTGCCCGCTGCCCGATAGATCGCGTCGATCAGCTTCTGGTTCGCCTTCGAGCTTTCCAGCGTGACGACCTCGCCCTTGGTGCCGGCGACTGCGCGGGCAAAGGCTTCGGCTTCCAGCTTGTACTGGCGGCTGTCGGGGAAGCGGAAGATCTGCGAGACGTTATGGCCGCGATTGGTGAGCTCGACTTCCTCGGCGCCCCAGCGATCGGCATTGAACGGCGACTTCACCTCGATGAAGCCATCCGTGCCGTGGAAGACCATCAGCTGGCGATTGGCCATCTGGGTCGAGACGTAGAAGTTCAATTCGAAATCGGCAAAGTCAGCCTTCACGCTCGCATAGATATCCGTGCCGAAGTCCGGATCGCGCTCGATGGTCGACTGGACGCGCACCGGCTCTTTGCCCGTGACGAAGCGGGTGGTGATTGTCGGATAGACGCCGATGTCCGGAAGCGCGCCACCACCGAGTTCGGGGATGTTGCGCATGTTGCCGGGGTCGCGGTTGAAATAGGTGAAGGAGCCCTGGACCATCTTCAACGTGCCGATGGCGCCTTCGGCGAGCAATTCGCGGACCTTCAGCCAGACGGGTGCGTAGGTCACCATATAGGCTTCCGTGATCAGCACCTTGTTGCGCTCGCGCGCCGCGATGATCTCGTCGATCTCTTCAGCCTTCAGCGCGATCGGCTTCTCGCAGAGCACATGCTTGCCGGCGTCTGCCGCCTTGATCGCCCATTCGACATGCTGCGAGGTCGGCAGCGGAATGTAGACGGCGTCGATGAGGTCGGAGGCGAGCATTTCCTCGTAGGAGCCAAAGGCATGGGGAACCGAGAACCGGTCGGCCATCTCACGCGCCTTGGCCAGATCCCGGCTCGCAACTGCCGTCACAACAGCGTTTTCGGCATCCTGGATCGCCGGCACCACAAGCTCGCGACCGATCTTGGCCGTCGACAGAATTCCGAAACGCAGCATCTGTAGTCCTCCTCAAAATGTCGGGGCGGACATTAGGCGAAGCTCTGGCAGGGCGCAACGGGTTGTCAGACAATCAGCTTGCGCCGAGAAGGTCACGCTTGGCCGAAAATGTCCGCTCTTCGTCCGGCAAGCGCATGGTGACTATGAACCAGGGATCTATGCTAGTCTTCATCGCAAAGACAGGAGACGAACATGTCCGCTCAAGACACTGCCCTTATCGTGGTCGACGTTCAGGAGAGCTTTCGCCAGGCACCCTATTGGGACGCGTCTGAACTGCCCACCTATCTGTCCCGCCAGCAGGCGCTGATCGATGGCGCGAAGTCGGCCGGCATGCCGATCGTGCAGATCTTCCACGTCGACACCGACGCTACCTTCACGCTTGAAAGCGGCTTTGTCCGCACACTCGACGAGATCACGATTGCGCCGGACGTGACCTTCCACAAGGGTGTGCATTCCGCCCTGGTCGATACCGGGCTTGACGCCTGGCTGCGCACAAACGGCATTCGCCGCGTCATCGTCTCGGGCTTTCGCACCGAGCAGTGCTGCGAGACCACGTCGCGCCACGCATCCGATCTCGGCTTCGAAGTTGACTTCGTGACCGAGGCCACGCTGACCTTCCCGATGACGCATGCCTCGGGCAAAGTCTTCTCTGCCGAGGACATCCACATCAGGACGGAACTGGTGCTATCAGGCCGCTTCGCCCGGATCGCGACGGTCGAACAGGCGCTCGCGCCCCTTTCCGCCGCCGCCTGAGATTGCCCACCATGGACGTGATCCCGGTCTTCATCCTCGTTCCGCCTGACACCCTGCTGATCGACATTGCCGGTCCGCTGGAAGTGTTGCGTTATGCGAACCAGGAACAGGACCGGGTGCGTTTCGACTATCGCTACATCTCGGCCGCACCCCGGCAGCAGACCTCGATCGGGCTGATGCTGGACGGACTGGAGCCCCTGCCCGACAGCCTGCCGGACAATGCGATCCTGATGATTTCGGGAAGTCTCACCGTCGGCATCGAGGAGATTGCGCGGGACGCGGAACTGAAGACACTCACGCGCTGGCTGACCCGCACGGTACGCCCCGACACACGGCTCGTCACCATCTGCTCCGGTGCGCTGCTGGCTGCTGCCGCCGGGCTTATGGAGGGGCATCAATGCACCACGCATGCCGAGTGTCTGGACGAGCTGCGCTCGCTCGCCCCGACGGCCAGCGTGTTGGAAAACCGGCTTTATGTCGAAGATTGCAACCGCTTCTCGAGTGCAGGGATCTCGACGGGCATCGACCTGATGCTGCATCTCGTCAGCCGCTTCGCCTCGCCGCAGGCAGCCCTTGCTGCTGCCCGCAAGATGGTCATCTATCTGCGCCGCAGCGGCCAGGATCCGCAGATGTCGCCGTGGCTTTCGGGGCGCAACCACATCCATCCCGCCATCCACCGGGCCCAGGATGCGATCATGGCCGATCCGGCGCGAGACTGGTCGCTGCCGGGCCTCGCCGACATCGCGCATTTGAGCGAACGGCATCTGTCACGCCTCTTCCGCGAGCATGTCGGTCAGTCGGTCGTCGATTACGTCAACCTCATGCGGGTAACGCTCGCCCAGGAGCTTCTCAAGCAATCGAGGCTCAACATGGAAAGTCTCGCGCATCGCGCGGGTTTCGCCTCCTCGCGGCATATGCGCCGGGTCTTTGCCCAGCATCATGGCCTGTCACCCAGCGCGTTTCGTAAGACTGGAGACTGAAAGCCCCCACGACACTGGAAAGCCGCAATGCGAGACCCATATCGAGGCCATGCGCGGGCGATAGGACAAGCCCGCTTCAGAACCCATCAATGCTTTTCAATGGTGCCGTCGACTTACGCTTGATAGCGTCGCTCCAATCCTTCCTTCCCCCATCTATCCGAGGCTTCCCATGCAGAAACGTGCTCTCGGCCGCACCGGCCTTTCGATCGCCCCCGTCGTGCTCGGTGGCAATGTCTTCGGCTGGACCGCCGACGAGAAGACCTCATTCGAGGTTCTCGACCGCTTCTTTGACGCTGGCTTCAACACGATCGATACGGCCGACATGTATTCGCTCTGGGCGGACGGCAATGTCGGAGGCGAAAGCGAGACGATCATCGGCAACTGGCTGAAGCGCGGTGGCGTCAAGCGCGAGGATGCCGTCATCGTCACCAAGGTCGGCGCCGATCTCGGTGGCAAGCGCCGGGGCCTCAGTGCACGCCGCATTGCGGAGGCCGTCGAGGATTCGCTCCGCCGTCTGCAGACCGACTATATCGACCTCTACCTCGCCCATTGGCCGGATGCGGAAACCGATGACGAGGAGAGCCTTGCCGCCTTCGGCAAGCTGAAGGACGAGGGCAAGGTTCGCGCGATCGGCTGCTCCAACCTCGATGCCGAACAGCTTCAGGCGACCTTCGACGCAGCAAGCAAGGCCGGCGTCGGGCGTTACGATGTCATCCAGCCGGAATACAATCTCTACACGCGTGCGAAGTTCGAAAATGATCTTGCTGATCTCTGCCAGCGGGAAGAGATCGGCGTCATCACCTATTACGCCCTCGCCTCCGGCTTCCTTACCGGCAAGTATCGCAGCGCTGCCGATACCGAAGGCAAGGCACGCGGCGAGGATATGGAGCCCTATCTCAACACACGGGGCTTCCATATTCTCGGAGCCCTTGACCAGGTGGCTGCCGAAACAGAGACCAGCCCTGCTACCGTCGCCATCGCCTGGGTTGCTGCCCAGCCGGGGATCACCGCACCGATCGCCTCAGCCACCAGCCTCAGCCAGCTCGACAGCCTGATTGCCGCCGGTAAGCTTGAACTGACGAAGGCGCAGATCGAAGCCCTTAATGCGGCCAGCGCATGAGCCACCCTCTCGTCATTCGGGACGCCACGGCGGCTGACGAAGCCGCCTGGCGGGGCCTCTGGGAGCAGTATCTCGCCTTCTACAAGGTAGACCTCGCCGAGGATGTCACGGCCCATACCTGGGCACGCATTCTCGATCCGTCGTCGCGCGTCGCCATGCGCGTAGCGGAGGTGGACGGCACTCTGGCCGGTTTTGCCATCCACCATTTCCATGATTCCACCTGGGTGAAGACGCCGGATTGTTACCTGGAGGACCTCTTCCTCGATGCAACCTATCGCGGCCAAGGCATCGGGCGGGCCCTGATCGACGATCTGATCGCGATCACGAAGGCAAAAGGTTGGTCCCGGCTGTACTGGCATACCGACCGGGACAACGCCACGGCGCGCAAGCTCTATGACACCTACGCGCCGGAAGACGGCCATGTGCGCTACCGGCTGAAGCTCGGCTGATAGCTGTCAGCCCCGCCAGCGGAAGAAATCGATGAAGGCTCGAAGCGCCGGGCGCATCTGGCGGCGGCTGGAATAGTAGAGCGAGAAGCCGTCGAAGGGTGGACACCAGTCGTCGAGCACGCGGATGAGCCGCCCCTCGCGGATATCGGTCTCGACACCGGTGTCGAAGAGATAGGCGAGGCCTGCGCCATCGATAGCGGCCTGTCGCATCAGGCCCTGATCGGAGAGGATCAACGGTCCCCGGACATTGATCGACAGCGCGCGGCCGTGCTTCTCGAACTCCCAGCGATAGATCGTGCCGCTCTGGAAGCGCCGGCGTATGCAGGCGTGTTCGGTCACGTCACGCGGTTCGACGGGGAGCGGATGCCTTGCGAAATACTCCGGCGAACCGACGACTGAACCACGCCATGGACCACTCATCCTGACGGCAATCATGTCGGCATCGAGATGTTCCCCCAAACGCAAACCGGCGTCATAGCCCTTCTCGACGATATCCTCGAAGCGGTCGTCGGTGACGATTTCCAGCTCGATCTCCGGATAGGCGGCGGCAAAGGCGCCGAGCCGCGGCGCGATCAGGCTTTGCGCCGCCAGCATCGGCATGGTGATGCGTAGCACGCCCGCCGGCCGACCGCTGTTATCGGACAGTGCCTCGATAGCAGAAGCGATGTCGGCCAGTGCCGGCTGCAGCGTCTCCAGAAGCTGGCGCCCCTCCGCTGTCGGCGCAGCACTCCGCGTTGTGCGTGCCATCAAGCGAAGGTTCAGGCTCTCCTCCAGGGATGAGATCGCATGGCTGACCGCAGAGGGCGCAATGCCGAGTTCGGCGGCCGCCTTGCGGAAGCTGCCGTGATGGGCGACGGTGGCGAGGACGGCGAGTTGCGAAAGCTGGGTCCGGTTCATTGTTCGAAATAATAGAACAAGGTGATCGGGTCTGCATGCATTTTCTGAAGAGAGCGCGTGCTCTAGTTTGCCATCACCGGCGCGGCAAGACTGCGCTTGCCCATATCACAGGAGGCCATCATGAAGACCCGCACACTCGGCTCACTCACCACTTCGACCATCGGTCTCGGCTGCATGGGCATGAGTCACGGCTATGGCACCAATATCGACGAGGCGGCGGCACAGAAGCTTTTCGATCGTGCCGTTGAACGCGGTGTCACCTTCTTCGACACGGCTGAGGTCTACGGCCCCTTCACCAATGAGGAACTCGTCGGCAAGGGCCTGAAGCGCCACCGCGACCAGGTGGTGATCGCCACCAAGTTCGGCTTCACCATCGGCGACGAGGCCAAGGCCGCGCGTCCCTCCGGTCTCGACAGCCGGCCGGAGCATGTTCGGGCCGTTGCCAAGGCGTCGCTGAAGCGGCTCGGCGTCGAGGTCATCGACCTTTTCTACCAGCACCGTGTCGACCCCGACGTTGCGATCGAGGAGACCGTCGGCGCCATGGCGGACCTCGTCAAGGAGGGCAAGGTGAAGGCGCTCGGCCTGTCCGAGGCAAGTGCCGCAACGCTGCGGCGGGCCCATGCCGTGCATCCGATCTCCGCCATCCAGAGCGAATACTCGCTCTGGACCCGAGACCCCGAGACCAACGGCGTGCTCGACACCTGCCGCGAACTCGGCATCGGCTTTGTGCCCTTTTCGCCCCTCGGTCGCGGCATGCTGACGGGCGCCCTGAAAGACCTCTCCAAGCTCGGCGAGAACGACTTCCGCCGCGGCTTGCCGCGCTTCGATCAGGAGAATTTCGACGCCAATCTGGCGCTGGTCACGGCACTCGAAACCATGGCGGCCGAGAAGGGTGTGTCGCCCGGTCAGCTGGCGCTCGCCTGGGTTCTCGCCCAGGGCGATTTCATCGTGCCGATCCCCGGCACGACGAAGATCGCCAATCTCGACAGCAATATCGATGCGACCGGGATCACGCTCTCGGCCGACGATCTCGCTGCGCTGGCGAATGCCGTTTCACCCGACAAGGTGGCCGGCGCGCGCTACAACGAGGCCATGTCCAAAATGGCGGGACGCTAAAGTCTCTCGAGTACTTCCGCCAGGAGCCGGAAGTACTCGATCTGCCTTGTTTCGACGCAGTCCGGACGCAAAACCGCTTACGCACTTTTGCTGGACATGCTCTGTCAAGCAAAGCGCCGGCTTGCCGCCACGCAGAGAACGACCAGCAGGGCTGTCGCCAGCATGGGAAGGCTTACCTTTTCATGCAACAGCCCTGCGGCCAGCACGAAGCCGAGAAACGGCTGCAGCAACTGCAACTGGCCGACGGAGGCGATGCCGCCCAGCGCCAGGCCGCGATACCAGAAGATGAAGCCGATCATCATGCTGAACAGAGAAACGTAAGCCAGCGACAACCAGCCGGATGTCGAAACCGCGCCAAGATCCTCCGGCAGGGTCCAGAGCGCGAGCGGCAGCATCACCGGCAGCGACAGCACCAGGGCCCAGCTGATCACCTGCCAGCCGCCAAGCCGACGCGACAGGCGCGCGCCTTCGGCATAGCCGAGGCCACAGGCAAGGACTGCGGCGATCATCAGCCCGGCACCCGCGATCGCCATATCCGCCGTCGTCGACAGCGCGAAACCGGCAACCAGCGCCGCGCCCGTCACGGAAAACATCCAGAAGACTGCAGAGGGACGCTCGCCGGCCCGCAACACGCCGAAGAGAGCGGTGCAGAGCGGCAGCAGGCCGACGAAGACGATCGACTGGGCCGAGTTGATGCTTTTGAGCGCCAGCGCCGTCAACAGCGGAAAGCCGACGACAACACCGAGCGCTACGACCGCCAGCGGCAGCAGATCGCTGCGCAGGGGGCGCTTCTCCCGCATCGCAATCAGCAGGGCAGCGCCCAGAAGTGCCGCGATCACGGCGCGCGCCGATGTTAGGAACAGCGGGGCAAAATCGGCGAGCCCCACCCGCGTTGCCGGCAGCGAGCCGCTGAAGATCAGCACGCCGATGAAACCGCTGGCCCAGGCCTTCCACGACGTCGTCATTTTCGTCTCCTTTTGTCTGTCCTTCCGTATCGCGCGGAGGGACTGGCGCATCCAGAGACGGAGCGATACAATCTGGCCAAACTGTATTGATGACAAAGGCCATACAGATGAATGAGCGCGTTCAACCACCGGAGCCTCCCGCCTCACGGACGGCGCAGGTCATGGCCGATATTCGCGGGCGCATAGGCTCGGGCCAGCTGGTGCCAAACGACCGGCTGCCATCGATCCGCCGGCTGGCCAGAGAGCTCTCGGTCTCGCCCTCCACCGTCGTCGAGGCCTATGACCGGCTGTCTGCCGAGGGGCTGATCCGTCCGCGCCCGGGCTCCGGCTTCTTTGTGACCGAGGCCGGCCGCACGCCCGCACCACTTGTCCGGCTGGAGCCGCCCCGCGCGATGGAAGTGGACCCCTTCTGGGTAGCGCGCCAGGCGCTGGATGCCGATCCCGGCACATCGAAGCCCGGCTGCGGCTGGCTGCCGCCGGACTGGATGCCGACCGCCCTCCTGCATGCCGGCATGCGCAGCGTGCTGCGCCAGGCGACCAGTCTCACGACCGATTACGGTCCTTCGCGCGGCAGTGCGGCGCTCAGGCGTTTCGTCGAGACGCGGCTGCGTCAGCAGTCGATTACGCTGTCCGAAGATCAGGTGCTGCTTGCAGGTTCTGCCACACAGGCGCTCGATCTCGTCTGCCGGCTGCTTTTGCGCCCCGGCGACCGCGTCATCGTCGATGATCCCTGCTATTTCAATTTTCAGACACTGCTGCGCGCCCATCAGGCCATCGCGATCCCCGTGCCCCATACCGAAAACGGCCCTGACATCGCCGCCTTCGAGGCCGCTGTCACGCACGAGGCGCCGCGGCTTTATCTCACCAATTCCGGCCTGCACAATCCGACCGGCGCGACGCTCTCGCCGCAGATCGCCTTCCAGCTGCTCGGCATCATCGCCCGGTCGGACATGCTGGTCGTCGAGGACGACATCTTTTCCGATTTCGAGCCGGAGCCGGCGATCACGCTCGCCACACTC
Organism: Allorhizobium sp. nf9_anc; assembly: GCF_056323085.1. Taxonomy (NCBI): domain Bacteria; kingdom Pseudomonadati; phylum Pseudomonadota; class Alphaproteobacteria; order Hyphomicrobiales; family Rhizobiaceae; genus Allorhizobium; species Allorhizobium sp. nf9_anc. Next base: position 3,543,071 of record NZ_CM150481.1, read on the forward strand.
GACGGGCTTTCCCGCGTCATCCGTATCGGCAGTTTTTCCAAGACCATCTCGGCCTCGCTGCGAACGGGCTTCATCGCCTCCGACCCCGAGCGCATCCGACTGCTGACCGACCTGCAGGTCGCGACCCAGTTCGGCGGTCCGAGCCAGGTGGCGACAGAGGCAATCCACAGCGTGCTTTCAAGCGGCGGCTATCGTAAACACCTTGAGCAATTGCAACGGCGCCTCGACACCGAGCGGCGCGCGACAGCAACCCGTCTCGGCGACCTCGGCATCGCCCCGGTTCTCACGCCACGCGGCGGCCCCTATCTCTGGTGTCACATGCCCAAGGGCATCAGCTCGACCGCGCTCGCCCAGGCCGCTCTGCCCCAGGGCGTAGTGCTGGCGCCCGGCAATGTCTTCAGCCCCTCGCTCTCGGCAGACGGCTTCATGCGCTTCAACGTGGCGCATATGGGCGATGCCCGCCCGTTTCGAGTTCTGGAACGGGCATTGAAGGCGATGGGATAATCAGCCGCTGACCGCCCGGCGATAGGCCGACGGCGTTGTGCCGGTCACCGCCTTGAACATCCGCGTCAGGTGGCTCTGGCTGCTGAAACCGCAGGCCGAGGCGATCTGAGCGATCGGTTCGGTGCCGGCGAGCATACGCCGGGCCCGGTCGATGCGCCGGTTGAGGATGAAGTCATGCGGGGAGACGCCGCAGCTTGCGCGAAACATCCGCTGTAGATGGAATTCGCTCAGATCCGCCAGCTTTGCCAGATCCTTCAGCGTGATCGTCTGATCGAGGCTCGCCTCGATATGCTCGACCAGCCGCCGCCGCAGGACGGGTGCCAGACCGCCGCGCAGGACGGGGCGCCGCTCGCCGCCGTAACGCGGATCGGCAAAGAGTTGCCCGACGGCCGAGACGATCGCCTGTTCGGCGAGCATCCGGTTGCCGCCCTGGGTGGCAGTGGCCAGATGCACCAGCGCCTCCGCCAATCGTGGCGCCTCGTCGAAGGTCGCTTCCGGCAGAAGCATCAGCCGGGAATCGCGATCAAAAGTTTCGGAGAACAGGCGGCGCAACTCGCCATCAGCGACGTAAAGATGCACGAACTCGAAATTGTCGGTGATCTCCCATTCGGACGAGGCCCCCTGCGGCATGATGCAGAGGGCACCCGGCCAGCCGGCAATGCTGCCGGCATCAATCCGCCGCGTGCCATCGCCGCCGCGCAGGTAGCAGCTGAAGGTGTGGCCGTCGGTGCGCTCGTAGCGCATGCGATCATGGCTGTTGCGCCAGATCGCGCTTGCCCGGCCCTCGCCAAGGTCAAGCGTTTCCCCACGCTCGGCACGGGACGAGGCGGACAGGGAGCCGAAGACGGTGGCGGTGTGCAGCATGGATGGTCCTTGAAAGATCGTCTGCATTCTAGCGCGCTTGATGCGCCGCGCCATCACCAATCGGGCACCCTTGGCCGACAGGCCGAAGTTAACCGCAAGATCGTGCAAGAACATGGGTCATCTCAGGCGTTACCTGCCTTTCGAAAGCGAGGCGCATCCCATGACCAATCTTCTTCTCTTTTCGTCGACCGTGCTGATCTGGGGCACGACCTGGATTGCGATCGCGCTGCAGATCGGGCCGGTGCCGGTGCTGGTCTCGGTCTTCTATCGCTTCGCGCTTGCCGCCCTCGTGCTTGTCGGTGTGCTGGCCCTCACAGGTCGCCTCAAGGTGCCGACGCTCAAGCAGCAGCCCTTCATCCTTGTCCAGGCGCTGTCGCTCTTCTGCTGCAACTTCCTCTGCTTCTATCATGCGGCAAGCTATGTGCCCTCGGGCCTGATCTCCGTCGTCTTCTCGCTCGCCACCGTTTACAACGCCGTCAATGCCCGGATCTTCTTCGGTGATGTGATCAAGCCACGCACGCTGGTCGCAGCCGGTCTCGGCGCCACCGGGCTTGCGCTGCTCTTCGGGCCTGAGATCTTCATCGCCGTCAATCCGGACAGCTGGAAGGGCATCGGCCTTTCGGCGCTCGGAACGCTGTTCTTTTCCTTCGGCAACATGGCGTCTCGCCGCAACAGCGCTGAAGGCATCGCGCCTGTCACCGCCAATGCCTGGGGCATGAGCTATGGCTCGATCGCGCTTCTCGCCCTGATCGGCATCACCGGCACCCCCATCGTGCTGCCGCCGAACCAGACCTATCTCGCCGCCCTCGTCTATCTCTCCGTCATCGGCTCTGTCGTCGGCTTCACCACCTATCTGATGCTGGTCTCGCGCATCGGCTCGCAGAAGGCGGCCTATGCCACGGTGCTCTTCCCGGTCGTCGCCCTGACGCTGTCGAGCCTCTACGAGGACTATCACTTCACGCCGCTCGCGATGGTCGGTCTTGCGCTGACGCTCGCGGGCAATGCCGTCATGTTCGCCCGGCTGCCGCGCCGCCAGCCCGTCACCGCCGGCGAACCGGCGGATCTCAAGGCCTGATCGCATTCCGGCGCCTGCGACGGATGGCGCGGACGATTTCCCGCGTCAGCGACGACATTCTGCGCTATGAGAAGCGTCACCGTCTGATCCCAACGCTTGAAAGTGTCCATGGTCCAACGTCTTGCCTCGGTGGTCCGTCCTTGACCGGCCTTAACGACACCGCCGCGCTCGCGCGGCTCGGCTTCAACGCCTTCTTCGCTGAGCAAGTGACGGCCGACGAAGCCGAGCTCCTGGTGCGCCGGATCTCCTCGGTGCATCGCGACCGTCTGGAGGCGATCGATGCGACGGGGCCGGTGGAGATCGAGCTTCCGCCCAACAGCAACACGGCCGATTTTGCCGTGGGCGACTGGGTTCTAGCCGCTCCCTATACCGGTCTGCTCGTGCGTCGCCTGGATCGCCAGACCGTACTGCAACGGCGGACTGAAGGCGCATTCGGCCAGCAGCTTGCCGCCGCCAATGTCGACACGCTGTTTATCGTCACCTCCTGCAATGCCGATTTCAACGCTGCCCGGCTGGAACGCTATCTGGTGATGGCCAATGAAGCGGGCACGCGCCCTGTCATCGTGCTCACCAAGGCCGATACGGTCGACAATGCCTCCGTCTACGCCGATGAAGCCAAGGGTCTGCAGCGCGATCTTCCCGTCGTCATCGTCAATGCGCGCTCGCCTGAAGCCATCGACCCCCTTATGCCATGGTGCGGCCCGGGCCAGACTGTCGCGCTGGTCGGCTCTTCTGGTGTGGGCAAGTCGACGCTGGTGAATACGCTTGCCGGCCACGGCGCCGAGACGGCTCAGAAGACCGGCGCGATCCGCGAGCATGATGCAAAGGGGCGGCACACGACAACGGCCCGTTCGCTGCATGCGATCGCCAGCGGCGGCTGGGTGATCGATACGCCCGGCATTCGCACGCTCTATGTCAGCGACATCACCGACGGCATCGACACGCTGTTTGCCGAGATCACCGAGCTTGTGCCGCATTGCAAGTTTCGCGATTGCAGCCATTCGCACGAAAAAGGTTGCGCCGTGCAAGCCGCGATCAAGGACGGCACGCTCGAGCCTGCCCGTCTCGAGCGCTGGCGGCTGCTGCAGGCGGAAAACCGCGACCGCACGCCCGTCTATTCCGGGCCGAAGGGCAACAAGACGCTGCGCAAGAAGAAGTATTGAGCTTTCGGTCTCTTATCCCTACATAAGGGATATCAGCGACGCCCTTCGCATGCGTCGCATCCGCTCGCCACATGCGAGCTTTTCTTCCCCGTTTACCGCGACATTCCAGGCTCCGGCATCCTGCCGGCGCACTTCCAGAATTGGAGACCAGCATGGCAGACGACAACACCAAGGGCTATGAGGCCATACCCTTTGCCAAGAAGCACCGCATCTCGGTCGAAGACGCCAAGGCAATCCTTGCCAAGCACGGCGACGACCGCAAGTCCGCCGACAAGGAAGGCCGTCGCGTCAGCCTCTAAGGTATGATGACGAAGCCTGACCTTCCTGACGGTCCATGACCCTCGGGTGCACATCAAAAAGCCCTTTCCCCGACATGCAGGGAAAGGGCTTTTCTTTGTCTCATCGCAAGCGGCCCAGGTCCGCTCGCCATCACAAGATCAGGCGCGCAGTGTGCCGCCCGTGGACTTTTCGACATTGCCGACGATCTTCTTCGTCAGCGCATCGAAATCCTCGTCGGTCAGCGTCTTGTCGGTCGGCTGGATCAGAACCTCGATCGCCACCGACTTCTTGCCCTCGCCGACGGATGCGCCCTCGAAGATATCGAAGACATTGACGCCCGAGATCAGCTTGCGATCGGCGCTTGTCGCCGCCTTGATGATCGCGCCGGCTTCAACCGCCTTTTCGACCACGAAGGCGAAGTCGCGCTTCACCATCTGGAAGGCCGAAAGCTCGAGCGCCGGCTTGGTGCGGGTCGCCTTCTTCTTCGGCTCCGGCAGGGCATCGACATAGATTTCGAAGCCGCAGAGCGTGCCGGAAACGTCGAGCGATTCCAGCGTCTTCGGATGGAATTCACCGAAGGTGCCGAGGATGACCTTGGGGCCGGCCTTGATCGTGCCGGAACGGCCCGGGTGGTACCATTCGGGGCCACCCTGCTCGATCTGGACATTGCCGGTGGGGATGCCACAGGCTTCGAGTACGGCGAGCGCATCGGCCTTTGCATCAAACACATCAACCGGCTTGCCGCCGCCCTTGGCCCCATTCGACCACATGCGGCCGGAACCGGCAATCGACGCCGTGCCACGGCGCACGCCACCGGCGACGCGCCGCTGCGTGTCGGGAGTGTCGCCTTCATAGGTGCCGGAAACTTCGAAGATCGCCACATCGCCAAAGCCGCGGTCGGCATTGCGCTGGGCAGCGGTCAAGAGGCCCGGCAGCAGCGAGGGCCGCATGTCCGACATATCAGCTGCGATCGGGTTGACGAGCTTCAGCTTCTCGCTGCCACCGCCGAAGAGCTTGGCATGCTCGGCCGAAATGAAGGACCAGGTGACGGCTTCTAGCATGCCGCGCGAGGCAAGCGCCCGGCGGGCCGAGCGCGTGCGGATCTGCAAGGTCGTCAGGATCTTGGCATTGACCGAACCGGTCGGGGGCAGCGGCTCCGGCTTGATGTTGTCGACGCCAAACATACGCATGACTTCTTCCACCAGATCCGCCTTGCCGTCGACGTCAGGACGCCAGGAGGGAACGGAAACCTTGGCTGAGGTCTCGTCGCCCGAGAGGACTTCGAAGCCGAGGGCTGTCAGGATCTGGCGCGACTCGTCGTTGGAAACGGTGAGCCCCGTCAGGCGCTTCACTTCCGAATAGGGGAAGTCGACCACCTTCTTCTCATGGCCCTTGTAGCCCTCGACCTTGGCTGCTGCTGCCGTGCCGCCGCACATTTCGAGCACCAGCTCGGTGGTGCGCTCCAGACCCGGGACCATATATTCCGGATCGACGCCCCGTTCGAAGCGGTAGCGCGCATCGGTGATGATGCCATGGGCGCGGCCGGTCTTGGCGATGTTGATCGGATCCCAGAGCGCGGATTCGATCAGCACGTTGACGGTGTTCTCGTCACAGCCCGAATGCTCGCCGCCCATGATGCCGCCGATGGATTCAGGACCGTTGTCGTCAGCGATGACGACATTGTTCGGGTTCAGCTTGTAGGTGCGGGTGTCGAGCGCGAGGATTTCCTCGCCGTCCTTGGCCCGGCGCACGACAAGCGCACCCTTGACCTTGTCGGCGTCGAAGACGTGCATCGGACGGCCCTGGTCGAAGGTCATGTAGTTGGTGACGTCGACCAGCGCCGAGATCGGACGTAGGCCGATTGCGAGCAGACGCTGCTGCATCCACTTGGGGCTCGGGCCGTTCTTCACGCCGCGCACGAGGCGATAGGCGAAGCCCGGGCAGAGATGATCTTCCAGTTCGAGCTTCACCTGATGCGGAGTCTCGCCTTCGACCTTGAAGGCGGGCGCCTTCGGGGCCTTGAGCTTGCCGAGACCGGAGGCTGCGAGATCCCGCGCGATGCCGAACACGCTCGTGCAGTCCGGACGGTTCGGCGTCAGGTTGATCTCGATGACCGGATCGTCGAGGCCGGCGTAAGATGCGAAGGACGTACCAACAGGCGCATCCTCGGGCAGGTCGATGATGCCGTTGTGGTCCTCGGAGATGTTGAGCTCCTTTTCGGAGCACATCATCCCATGGCTTTCGACGCCGCGGATCTTGCCGACAGAGAGCGTCACATCGATGCCGGGCACGTATGTGCCGGGACGGGCCAAGGCACCGATCATGCCGGCTCGCGCATTCGGCGCGCCGCAGACGATCTGCACCGGCTTGCCGTCGCCGGCATCGACCGAGAGCACCTTCAGACGATCGGCCTCGGGATGCTTTTCCGCCGTCAGGATCTTGGCAATGACGAAGGGCTTGTAGGCCGCCTTGTCATCGACATCCTCGACCTCAAGCCCGATCGCGGTCAGTCGCTCGCAGATTTGCTCAAGCGAAGCCTCGGTTTCCAGGTGATCCTTCAGCCAGGAGAGTGTGAATTTCATTGTCTCGTTCCCATCTGCATCTTGCCCGAAGCGTCCAGCGGTCGCGCGCCTGACGCCTGCCTTCCGAGGAGCATGCTGACCACCGTCACATCGAGATCGATGTCGGGCCAGTGAATGCTCGACGGCATGAATTCCACGTTGTTCCGCTCCACCGGCATCGCCTCCTGAAGGGGCGGGTACCACCAGACCGGGACGCTGACGATACGACCGTCCGTCAGTTCCACATGCAGCAGGTCGTCATCGCAAAGCAGATCGACCGGCCGCATGTTTTCGAGATGTTCAATCACGTCACATTTGCCTTCATTCACAGGGATGGGGCAGCCTCCAACTGCCCCCTCCATCTGGCCGCCACGGCAGCCAGTTATTCGCAGATCAGCTGCTCAAACCGCCGAAAAGGGTCGGCACGTCCAGCGGGCGGAAGCCGTAATGGCTCATCCAGCGGACATCGGCGTTGAAGAAGTCGCGCAGGTCCGGCATGCCGTATTTCAGCATGGCGATGCGGTCGAGGCCCATGCCCCAGGCGAAGCCCTGGTATTCGTCCGGATCGAGACCGCCGGCGCGCAGCACGTTCGGGTGAACCATGCCGCAGCCGAGGATTTCCATCCAGTCCTTGCCTTCGCCGAACTTGACGATCGGGCCCGAGGAACGGTCGCACTGGATGTCGACCTCGAAGCTCGGCTCGGTGAACGGGAAGAAGGACGGGCGGAACCGCATGGTGACGCTGTCGACCTCGAAGAAGGCCTTGCAGAACTCTTCAAGAATCCAGCGCATGTTGGCGACATTCGCCGTCTTGTCGATGACGAGGCCTTCGACCTGGTGGAACATCGGCGAATGGGTCGCGTCCGAGTCCTGGCGATAGGTCTTGCCCGGAATGACGATGCGGATCGGCGGCTTCTGGGCTTCCATGGTGCGCACCTGCACCGGCGAGGTGTGCGTGCGCAGCACCTTGCGCTCACCGTTCTCGTCCGGTGAGAGGAAGAAGGTGTCGTGCATCTCGCGGGCCGGGTGGCCTTCGGGGAAGTTCAGCGCCGTGAAGTTATAATAGTCGGTCTCGATATCCGGACCTTCGGCGATCGAGAAGCCCATGTCGGCGAAGATCGCGGTGATCTCATCGACGATCTGGCTGATCGGATGGATGCGACCGCGCTCGGCCGGCGAGGAGCGAACGGGCAGCGAGACATCGAGAGTCTCGGCCTTCAGGCGGGCGTTGATCGCCGCATCCTTCAGCGCCGTCTTGCGCGTCGTGATCTCCTCGGTGATCTCGTTCTTCAGCGCGTTAATCGCGGCGCCGCGCGTCTGGCGCTCCTCCGGGCTCATCGTGCCGAGCGTCTTCAGGAGTTCCGAGACCGAACCCTTCTTGCCCATGGCCGCCACGCGTACCGCCTCGATCGCCAGTTCGTCCGCGGCGGCGGCGATATCGGCGAGAAGCTGCGTCTTCAAACTGTCGAGATCGGACATATTCCGTTTCCTGCCCTTTGTGTCGCGCCGTGATACCGTCACAGCCTAACGGTCAAAGAAAAACCCGCGCCAGCCGTACCAGCGCGGGTTTCCCAATACATGAATTCAGTCGGGAAGCGCTGGCTTACTTGACCGCGCTTTCAAACTCGTTGGCCGTGCCGGCGTCCTTGAGATAGGCAAGCGCCTTCTTGGAAGCTTCGACCAGCTTTGCAAACGTTGCCGTCTCATGGATAGCCATGTCGGACAGAACCTTGCGGTCGACTTCGATGCCAGCCTTGTTCAGGCCGTCGATGAAGCGGCCGTAGGTCAGGCCGTGTTCGCGGACGGCAGCGTTGATACGCTGGATCCACAGAGCGCGGAAGTTGCGCTTGTTGTTCTTGCGGTCGCGGTAAGCAAACTGCTTCGAACGATCAACGGCAGCCTTTGCTGCGCGGATCGTGTTCTTGCGGCGGCCGTAGAAGCCCTTGGCCTGCTTGAATACCTTGTTGTGCTTGGCGCGGGAAGTTACGCCACGTTTTACGCGTGCCATGTCATGATCTCCTTAATTGTCCAACAGCGATCGGGTCTCAGAGACCGTTCGGCAGGTAGTTCTTGATGACCTTCTTGCCGTCAGGTTCAGCCAGAACCATCGTGCCGCGGGCATCGCGAATGAACTTGTTGGACCGCTTGATCATGCCGTGACGCTTACCAGCAGCAGCCGCGAGGACCTTGCCGGAAGCCGTGATCTTGAACCGCTTTTTCGCGGAGGATTTCGTCTTCATCTTGGGCATTTTGCTACTCCATTGTTCTTGTATCGAAACAGGCAGACGAATGCCCGTTTTCAAGCATAAAGAACGGCCACGGCATGCCCTGCCGGACCGTTCGGACGGGCGCTTATAACCGCAGACCCAAGAAAGCGCAACGGGTGGCCGAGGTGAATCTTCGACTAGGCTGTCACAGGCAGGCGAAGGCTCACCTTCAAACCATCCGATGCCGCGCGTGAAAAGGCGATTGAGCCGCCATAGGCGGTCAGAATATCGGCGGTGATCGCAAGCCCGAGACCCGTGCCCTCATCCTCGCCGATATGTACCCCGCGTGTGGCAATCTCCGACAGGGCCTCCTCAGCGACACCTGCCCCATCGTCTTCGACGTCAAGTCTGACGCAGTCCTTCTCGCGCTCGGCCGTCACCCTGATTTCCGATCTTGCAAAGCGGGTGGCATTGTCGAGCACATTGCCCAGCGCCTCCGCAAGATCGGCCGGGTCCATGTCGACGGTCAGCTGCTCGTCGAGGTCGACATGCCAGAGAACATCGCGTGCGGCGGTGACGGGTGCCAGAACCGAAATCAGCTTGCCAGTGAGAGAGGCAAGCCCGGTCTGCGCCATCTGCTCGACGCCGAGGCGGGCCGATTGCAGCTGCCGGTCGGCACGCTGCCTGATGAGGTCGACCTGCTGGCGGATGAGCGTCTGCTCGCGTGGCGGCAAATTGTCGGAGAGCTGCAGCAGAACCGTCAGCGGGGTCTTCAAACCGTGTGCGAGATCACTCGCCCGCGCACGGGCCCGCTCGACCGCTGTTTCGCGTTCTTTCAGCAAGCCATTCAACTCGCTGACGAGCGGACGCAGCTCCGTCGGCCCGGCACTCGGTAATTGATCGGTCCGGCCGGATCGCACCAGCGCCAGTCCATTCTGCAGCCTGGAGAGCGGCGCAAGCCCGATGCCGATCTGCATGAAGGCGGCGGCGAGAAGCACCGCCGCCGTCAGGACGAGCATGATGGTCATGGCACCATGATATTGCGAGATCGCGTCGTCGATGACCCTGCGGTCGAAAGCTGCAAGCAGCGTCAAGGGGCGCGTCGCATCAGGGTTCTCGATTTCGATCTGCCGCAGTTGAACCAGCAGGGGCTCGCCATCGGGGCCAACCCCCTCGCGAAAGCCATAGGGTCCATCCAGAAGCCCCTCCGGCTCGAGCTCGATGTCCCAGAGCGAGCGCGAGCGGAAGACCACGCCATCCTCGGCCACGATTTCCCAATACAGCCCGCTTCCCGGCAGTTCGAACCTCGGATCTCCCGGCTCGTTCTTCATCAGGGCCTGTGCGCCCTGAAACTCCACGCCCGCCGCAAGCTGGTCGATGATCGCCGACATGTCCGCCCGGTAGCGGTCGGCGACATAGTTGGAGAAGATTCGACTGAGGCCGGATGCGACCAGCAGCAGGATGAAGGCAATCGCCAGAACGGCTCCGATGAAGAGACGCAGGCGCAGAGACTGTGTCATGCACCCTCGCCGGCCAGCGTGTAGCCGAAGCCACGACGGGTCGCGATCGCAGACGGGTGGGTCTTGCGGCGAATGCGGGCGACCATGGCCTCCACCGCATTCTTGCCGGCATCGTCGTCGCGGCCCTGAACCTGTCTGGCAATTTCCAGCGGATCGAAGACGCGGCTCGGTTCGGCAACCAGCATGCTGAGAAGACGGAACTCCAGCGGCGTCAGTTCGATTGGGCGCTCATCATAGGTGACACGCCGCGTGCTCTCGTCCAGTACGAAGCCACCGCCTGCTGTGGCCGTTGTCCGGGACCGCCCACCTGCGCGCCGAAGCAGCGCCTTCAGGCGCGCAATTAGCTCTTCGCTGCGGAAAGGCTTGGGCAGATAGTCGTCGGCACCCGCATCGAAGCCATCCACTCGCTCCATCCAGGAGCCGCGGGCCGTCAGGACCAGGATCGGTGTTTCCACCCCCGTGGCCCGCCAGCGCTTCAGGATCGACAGGCCATCCATGCCCGGCAGGCCCAGGTCGAGGATGATGGCACCGTAATCGCCTGTCTCCCCTTCCGCCCAGACATCCGGTCCTGTTGTCCGATGGTCGACGATGAAACCCTCAAGCTCGAGCTTGTTGCGGGTGTGGTCCGCAATGGTCTGATCGTCCTCAGCGAGCAGAATGCGCATGGTTCACCATCCGAAGAGATTGAGCTTACGCCCGGTCGCGGCTTCAAGCTTGATTGTCCGGACGCGGGAACCGCTCTGGACCTTCAAGGTATAGTAGGGATCACGGGCCTTCAGGTTGAGATCGACCGAGATCACCCGTCCGCCACCGTGATCATCGACGCGCTTCAGAATTTCTCGCAGCGGCAGGATGCGTCCCTCATCCACCGCATCGCGGGCTTTCTGGTGATCCCGGCGACTTCCGGATTTGCCGGAATCGTCGTCGTCATCATCCTTGTCATCGTCGTCATCGTCGTCTCTGTCGCGGCCACCGCCGTCGTCATCGTCATCATCGTCGTCGCGGTCGGAGCCACCGCCGCCGCTCCCGCTGTTGTCGTCGCCACCGTCGTCGTCCCCACCGCTGTCACTGTCGCTGTCGCCGCCATCCTTGGCCAAAGCGCTGCCCACCGGCAAAATGCCGGGGCTCAGAATGCCCAAGAATGCAATCAAGAAAAGACGACGGTCCATGGTGGCTCGATCAGTGTTCAGGTGAGAGTAGCGTGGCCGGCCTCCGCAGCCAACAGAAGAAAAGCTATCCCCGTCCGGTGGGGGCCGGACGGGGCGAAACGGATCGAAATTACCCGCGGCGGCTCGGGCTTCGCCGTTCCGGTTCGATTAGGGTGCAGGAATGACGGTGACGCCCGTCAACGTTCCCTTCGGCGCCCGAAGCTTGATTTCCGTCTGGCCATGCTCCTGCTCGACCTCGAAGCCAAGGCGCTTGCCATTCTGGTCGACCGGGATCATCGAGCCGCTGAGCAGTCCGGACAGCTGGTTTTCGTTGACGATCAGGCGGATTTCATCGCGGTCACCGCCACGGCCACGGCCGTTGTCATCATCGTCGTCGTCGACGGAATCATCGTCAGCATCATCGCCGCCACGACCCCGGCCGCGACCACGGCTGTCGTCATCGTCATCATCGTCGTCGCTGCTGCTGCTGCGATCCCGGCCCGAACTGTCGTCGTCGCTGTCGTCACGGTCGCTGTCACTGTCGCGACCGCTGTCGTCGCTTTCGCTGCCGCTGTCGTCATCACCATCGTCGTCGCCGCCGCGGGCCTGGGCCTCATCGGAAACGAGCGCTGCGAGAGAACCTGGGAGCATGGCGCCCAGCGTCGGAACGAAGGTGATTGCGATCAATGCGGTGCTGGATACCAGCAGTGCGCGGCGAAGGAGCTTGGTCATCAGATTTCCTCCAGAAGGGGCTCGATGTGTTTCGATGGGAGGATGATGCACCAGGCACGCTGACAAAGCGGCGCGCGGTGTTGTCAGGGATCTGTCAGCCGAGCGGGCCCTTGTCGGGGCGGGAATCGGAGGCTGAAAGAAAGCTGCAAAACGTCAAAAGCCGCCCCGAGGGGCGGCCTTTTTAACGTCACGCTCGTCTCAAGCTCACTTCGGAGCGAGAACCATCATCATCTGACGGCCTTCAAGCTTCGGCTCGGCTTCGACCTTGGCGATGCCGAGTGTGTCTTCCTTGACCTGAAGCAGAAGCTTCATGCCGAGTTCCTGGTGGGCCATTTCGCGGCCGCGGAACTTCAGGGTCACCTTGACCTTGTCGCCCTCTTCGAAGAAGCGGTTCATCGCCTTCATCTTCACCTCATAATCATGGGTGTCGATGTTGGGACGCATCTTGATTTCCTTGACCTCGACGATCTTCTGCTTCTTGCGCGCTTCAGCCGCCTTCTTCTGGTTGGCGTATTTCAGCTTGCCAAGGTCGAGGATCTTGCAGACCGGAGGCTCGGCATTCGGCGAAATCTCGACCAGATCGAGCCCGGCTTCTTCCGCCATGCGCAACGCCTGATCCGTCGCGATGACACCGAGGTTCACGCCCTCTTCATTGATCAGCTGGACTTTCGGAATGCGGATTTCACGGTTGGAGCGCGGCCCGTCCTTCACGGGGGCATCGGTCTTGAACGGTCTGCGAATGGTCGTATTCTCCTCAAACAATTTCGGAATGTCGCAGCGTTTCCCCGCGCGCATCCGCGTCAAAGGGCTATGTGATATCTGCGACGGCAGTGTCAATAGCATGCTTCCGAAAGAAAATCACCTGTTGTCGGTGAGTTCCTGAATGTGTTTTACAACCGTCGACAAAAGGAGCACGCAATGACCGACAGGGCCAACATCCTCAGACAGACCACGATCACCGTCGGAGCCGCCGAGACGGCGCGCGACATCGCAGTGATCACCCGTCTCGGCACGGATGCTGATCGTCCGGCTCTCGTCTGGCTCGGCGGCTATCGCTCCGACATGTCGGGCACCAAGGCGATCGAGATGGACGCGCTGGCCGCAGAGCAGGGCATAACGGCCATCCGCTTCGACTATTCCGGCCACGGCGTATCGGGCGGGGATTTTGCCAAGGGCACCATTTCGCGCTGGACCGAGGAGGCGCTCGCCGTCATCGCGGCAACAGGCGTCAGCAAGGTCGTCCTGATCGGCTCGTCCATGGGCGGCTGGATTGCGCTGCGCGTCATTCAGGAGGCGCGCCGCCTCAATCTACCCTTTAAGGTCGACGGCCTGGTGCTGATCGCACCGGCGCCCGACTTCACGTCTGAACTCATCGAACCCAGCCTGACGGAGGCTGAGCGGCAGTCGCTTGCCGAACGCGGCTATTTCGAGGAACCGTCCGAGTATAGCCCGGAGCCGAACATCTTCACCCGCGCACTCATGGAAGACGGGAATGACAACCGGGTGCTGACGGGGCTGATCGAGACGGGCTGCCCTGTCCATATCCTGCAAGGCATGAAGGACCCGGATGTGCCGTATCAGCACGCCTTGAAGCTGATGGAATTCCTGCCGCTGGACGATGTCGTGCTCACCCTGATTCGCGATGGAGACCACCGCCTGTCGCGCCCGGAGGATATCGCCCGCATGAAAGCGGCCATCCTCTCGATGCTCTGAATATCACGGGTTTTCGATATCTTGGCCTTCCTTGGGAACCGTTTCTCTTTCCGAGGGTTCGAACTGTCGCATTTTAACCATAGCGGATGAATTGCGTGGGTGAGCACCCCCCACGGCGTTGACTCATGTCCTCCTGCAATCTTAACGTTTTGTTAAGGATACAGGGGACGTGTTCATGACGAACGGCTCGCGCGCCATCAAGGCGCTCATCATCGCGGTTGCAGTTCTTGCGCCTGCTCATGCGGGCTTCTCGGCGCCGCAGTCGCTGCGATCGATGATCACCGGCAACGTCACCTCCCAGCCCATCGGCCATTACGAGTTCTGCAAGACCATTCCCCAGGAATGCGCCCTGCGCAACCGCCCCTCGACGCCGCCGAAGGTCACTGACCATGGCTGGGGCGTGGTGCAAGACATCAATGCCAGCGTCAATCATGCCATCGTGCCGATGACGGATGCAGAGATCTACGGCCACGAGGAAGTCTGGGCCTATCCCGTCGATCTCGGCGATTGCGAAGATTTTGTCCTGCTCAAGCGCAAGAAGCTGATGGAAGCCGGCTTTTCGGCCGCCGACCTCCTGATCACCGTCGTCCGCAAGCCGGATGGCGAGGGCCATGCGGTGCTGACCGTCCGTACCCAGTCCGGCGACTTCGTGCTCGACAACCTCAATGACGAGGTCAAGCTCTGGACCGAGACGCGCTACGCCTTCCTCAAGCGCCAGTCGTCGACCGACAGCGGCCGCTGGGTCACGATCGAGAACGGCACATCCGACGTGCTCGTCGGCGCGCTGCAGTAATCCAAGCTTTCACCGTCGGGTGAGCGCCAGCGTCGCGACAACAGCGACGCCGGAGACCGCAATGAGCGCGCCGAGCGCGGCAGACGGTCCCAGCGCTTCGTTCAGCCAGATCACCGAGACCGGCGCGATCGCCGAAGCGATGATCCTTGCGGACGCAAGCGAACCCATGGTCCGCCCATAACCTGCCGTGCCGAAGTAATGCAGCGGCAGTACGCCACGGACGATGGACGTCAATCCCTGACCCGCACCATAGAAGACCGCAAAGGCGATGGCGAAGCCGGCAAGCGGTGCCCAGAGCGCACCGGCCAGCAAAACCATGCCGAGCGCCATGGCGAAGGCTGCTATAAGCGCGGTCAGCGGCGGGGCAAAAAGGTTGCGCCGCGCATATTCCACCAGGCGCGCGGTCACCTGGCTCGGTCCGATGAGGCTGCCGGCCAGTGTCGCCATCGCGGTCGCGTAGCCGAGATCGCGCATCAGGACGAGAAGCGTGGCGCCGACCGCAGACATGACGAAGCCGCCCGCCGCGAAGGCCGTCCCCATCAGCACCATCCGGCGCCTGCGCTCTCCGTCGGGTTTCAAGTCCTCGCTCGGCTGTTCGACACGGGCAGCATCCGGCTCACTGATCCGAGCCCGCGGCAAAGCGAGATGGATGGGCAAAGCGATCAGAAGGTTCATCGCCGCCAGGACGAGATAGACATCGCGCCAGTCCATCCAGGTGAGCAACCACTGCAGGAGCGGCCAGAAGACCGTGGAGGCAAAGCCCGCGATCAGCGTCACCAGCGTGATATGGGCGCGGGCCTCGCGCCCATGGCTCTGGGCAAGGGCCGCAAAGCCCGCATCATACTGGACCGCGAGCGCAACAAACTCGGCCACCAGCGTAATTGCAGCAAACTGCCAGGCATTCTGCATGACGGCAAACAGGGCGAGAGAGATGGTGGCGGCGATCGAGCCGAGGCAGAGGATCAATCGGGCCCCGAAGCGATCGACAAGACGGCCCAGCACCGGGGCCGCTACCGCACCCGCGAGCAGCCCGAAGGAGAAGACACCGAAGACATAAGCCTGCCCCCAGCCGAATTCGCGGGCGATCTCGGGGGCAAGCACGGAGAAGGAATAGTAGAGCGTCCCGTAACCGATGGTCATTGTGACGCCCAGACCGATGGTCGCGGGAGAGGCTTTCATGGATGCGCCATAATGCGTTTCGATGATCGCCAGATGACAGTCCTGGATGAGGCTCCGTCAAGCCTCGCTTTTGCCCGCTACCCCTGCCCGATCAGGACGCCGGCGGCGAGCACCAGCGAGCCGCCGAGCACCACCTGCATGGCGGCGCGCCAGAAGGGCGTCTCCATGTAGCGGTTCTGGATGAAGGCGATTGCCCAGAGTTCGAAGAAGACGACGATGATCGCCGTGATCGTGGCGGTCCAGAAATGCGGAATGAGATAAGGCAAGGCGTGACCGAGGCCGCCGACGGTGGTCATGATGCCGGAGGCAAGGCCACGCTTCAGCGGTGAGCCGCGGCCCGAGAGCTTGCCGTCGTCATGGGCTGCCTCGGTGAAGCCCATGGAGATACCGGCACCCACGGAGGCCGACAGGCCGATCAGGAAGGTCGACCATGTGTCCCCCGTCGCGAACGCCGCTGCAAAGATCGGGGCGAGCGTCGATACGGAGCCGTCCATCAGCCCCGCCAGGCCCGGCTGGACATAGGTGAGCACGAACTGGCGCTTCTTCGTCTCGTCTTCCGTCGCCCGGGCATCCTCCGGCAGATGCCGCTCGCCGAGCATGGTCGCGACCTCTTCATGGCCCTGTTCGGCCATGGCGAGGTCCCCGAGCAGCTTGCGGATACCGGCATCGGACGTGTGCTGGGCGGCTTCATGGTAGAAGCGATAGGCCCCGTCTTCCATCCGCATCGCCTCTTCGCGGATCTGGTCGAGCGTCTGGTTCTTGCGCAGCCAGTCGGGCTTGCGATCATAGAAGCCGCGCACATGCTCGCGGCGGATCAGCGGGATGCGATCGCCGAAGCGGCCGCGATGCATTTCGATCAGCATGTTGCGGTGAGTGTGCTCGACCTCGGCCATGTCCTCGAAGACCTTGGCCGATTGTGGAAACTCACCGCGCAGCTGATCGGCATAGGCGAGGTAGATGCGTGCGTCGTCCTCCTCGGAGGAGATGGCGAGCGCCAAGATCTCCTGTTCGGAGAGCGTCTCGAAGGCGCGCTTGCTGCCCCGGAATGAAATGCTGAACATGGCGACCACCAATCAAATTAGAATAATTCTAAACTTAGGGCAGATGGAGGCTTGTATCAAGATGCCGCATGGACCATTTGCATGATGAGGTTCATCACCCCTCAGACAGACATCAGTGACGAGACACACCATGACCACGGATCTCACCGGTCGCGCCGCCCACCGCGCCGAAATCACCGCCCGCTCCGAAGCCGAGATGGCTGCCATGGGCGTGGACGCCGCCTTCATCGATCGGATGGTGGAGACCTTTTATGGCAATATCCGCCAGCACCCGGATCTCGGACCTGTCTTCGAGGGGCGGCTTGCCGGGCGCTGGCCCGACCACATGATCAAGATGAAGGCCTTCTGGGGCTCCGTCGCCTTCAAGACCGGCGCCTATGGCGGCAAGCCCGTCATGGCGCATCAGGGCGTCGACGGCATGGCGGAAGGCCTCTTCCTGCAATGGCTGCAGCTGTTCTCCGACACGCTGATCCAGATCGGCGCGACTGAAGACGCGCATCGCTGGTTCATGGCGAGCGCCGAGCGCATTGCCAAAAGCCTCGTGCTGTCGCTTTTCTACAATCCTGCTCTCGACGATCCCCGCCTGCGCAGCCCGACCTGACGGTTCCTTGCGTGGAACAACGGTCCGGCGAAACAAAACGCAATTTTGGTCCGGTTGCCGGACAATTTCCTGAGCATTTGACCTTGCACTCCCTGCCCTGCCCGACTAGACCCGCCGCGGGAGCTGGAGGAGTGCGTACAATCAGAGGCAAGAGATCATGAACCGCCGTCAATTCTTCAAGCAGGCCGGCGTTGCCGGCGTCGGGGCAGCCGCACTTGCAGCGCCCGCCATCGCCCAGGAAAACCCCAAGGTTACCTGGCGCCTCGCATCGTCCTTCCCGAAGAGCCTCGACATCATCTTCGGTGCCGCGACCGACATCGCTGAAAGCGTGTCGAAGGCGACCGACGGCCAGTTCGAGATCCAGGTCTTCGCTGCCGGTGAAATCGTGCCGCCGCTGCAGGTGGCTGACGCCGTCACCGCCGACACCGTCGAGATGGGCCACACCTGCTGCTACTATTATATCGGCAAGGACCCGGCCTTTGCGCTCGGCACGGCCATTCCCTTCGGCCTCAACGCCCGCATGACCAATTCCTGGTTCACGGCTGGCGGTGGCAACGAGCTGCTCAACGAGTTTCTGGCATCCCACAAGCTCTACGCGCTTCCGGCCGGCAATACCGGTGCTCAGATGGGCGGCTGGTACCGCAAGGAAATCAAGACCATCGACGACCTCAAGGGTCTGAAGATGCGCATCGCCGGCCTCGCTGGCGAGATCATGGCCAAGGTCGGCGTGACCCCGCAGCAGATCGCCGGTTCCGACGTCTATCCGGCGCTGGAAAAGGGCACGATCGACGCGACTGAATTCGTCGGTCCCTATGACGATCTGAAGCTCGGCTTCTACAAGGTAGCACCCTACTACTACTACCCGGCCTGGTGGGAAGGTGGCCCGACGGTCCACGCCTTCTTCAACCTCGACAAGTTCAATGCGCTGCCGGAAAACTACAAGCGTATCCTGACCGACGCGTGTGCGGCCGCCAACGCCCGCATGCTCGCCCGCTACGACGCGTCCAACGCCCAGGCGCTGCGCGAGCTTGTCGCAGGCGGCGCGCAGCTGCGTGCCTTCTCGTCCGACATCCTCGACACCTGCCACAAGGCTGCCAAGGAAACCTATGCGGATCTCTCGGCCAAGAACGAGTGGTTCAAGAAGCTCTATGACAGCCAGCAGACGTTCAAGCAGGACGCCTATCTCTGGGCGCAGATCGCCGAATACAGCTTCGACACCTATCAGATGATCCAGCAGCGCCAGGGCACGCTCTGACGCTTTCGATCGTCGCAAACGACAAGAGGCCCGGGCATCAAACCCGGGCCTTTTCGTTTTCAGGCATCCACCTCAGTGGCAGCAGCCGCTTTTCGTCTTGGCCTTCGGCGCACAGCAATCCGCCTCGCGGTTGTCGCGGCTGTGGCCGTTTTTGTCGGCCGGCAGATCCATCGCGATATTGGCGTCGAAGAAGCCGTTCGGCTTCAGCGTGAAGCCGGCATATTCGACCGGCATGATCGGAAAGTCCTCCGGCTTGCAGACATGGGTGTGGCCGAAGGAGTGCCAGAGAACCACGTCGGCATTCTCGATGTCGCGGTTCTGGGCGACATATTTCGGCAGGCCATCGCCGCCTGCATGAACGTTCGGATAATCGCCGGAGGCATATTTCTCCGCCGGATCGAAGGCCGTCACCCAGATATGCTTCTTCGCAAACCCACCGCGCTGGGCAACGGTGGAGCCTTCCTGAGCCAGCATCAGGGGGCTCGGCATCACGACCATCTTGTAGCCCGGCGCCTTGCCGACGGAATTCTTCACGTTGGGGTTGTGTACCTTCCAGTAACGCCCGGTCTCGCCATTGGCGACAGCGGGTGAATCCAGCTCGCGCTTCAGCACCTTGGTCTTGGTGTCGAAGACGTTGCCATAGGGGTTGTCGTCGCCCCAAGGACGGGGAACGAACTCATGCTCGGTGACGGTATTGCCGCCGCCATCGACATCCATGTGCAGGCGGGCGTTGAAGAAATGCTGATGCGTCGGGCCGCCGAGATTGTCGTCGACCATGCCGCCCCATTGATAGGTCTCGCCGGGGGCGACGGCTGCCGTCTGGATGATGCCGGTGAGCTTGGCCTCAAGCTGGATCGTGCCGTCCTGGTACAGATACCAGTAGAAGCCGTAGTCGTAGTTTCCGACGGTGGCGAAGAAGGAGATGACCAGTCGGCGCGAGCGGCGGACCTCGAAGATGCCGTTGCGGAATTCATAGTGCTTCCAGAGGATGCCGTAATCCTCCTCATGCATGCAGATGGCATTCTTCATCACCATCGGCTGGCCGAAGTCATCCGCCGAGGGCACGTCGAAATAGTGAATATGCCCCAGGCAGTCGCAGCCGAGTTCCAGGCAATTGGCGAGACGGCCGAGACCATATTCACCGGCGTCGAAGGCGCTCTTCCAGAAGTGGTTCGCGGTCGGATCGGCATAGGGCACGACCATTTCCGTCACCGAGGCGCGGAAGACGATCGGTCTGGTCTTGCCGCCGTCCTTGATGCCGAGTTCATGCAGCACGAGGCCTTCGCGCGGCGTGAAGCCGACGCGGAAGGACCAGTTCTGCCAGTCCACCTTCCAGCCGTCGACGGTGAAGCTCGGCCCCTCCGGCTGGACGATATCGAGGGGTTTCAACCCCTGGCGCGTCTCGGGAAAAGCCTCCTGGCCGTAATTGCGCTTCTTCTTCGGCACCGGAATGATGCGGCCGTCGTCGACCAGATCAACCACCTGGTTCTTCACCAGATCGACCACGGCGACGACGCCTTCGATCGGATGGGAATAGCCGTTGTCCCTGACGTCCTCACGCCAGTAGGAAACGGCGCGCACGATGCGCTGACCCTTTTCGAATTCCAGGCCGAAATAACCCGAGGAGAACGGGTCGATCTGGACAAGCGGAATGTCCTCGTCCGTGATGCCGCGCTTCTTAACCGCCGCGATCCAGCGCTGATCGGACTTGACGGTTGCCTCGACCGTCTCGAATTCGCAGAGCATGACCGGCGGCTGGCCATAGGGCAGTTCGTCATGGGCCAGTCGCTTGTGGTCGGCGACCGTCTTTGCCGAGAGGTCAACGATGCTCTCAAACGTCGCGCCGCTGGAGATATCAAGCGACAGGATGAAAGCGAGACGCGCCAGCGGCTTGCCGGTCCGGAAGGCGGCGAGGTCTGGCTTAGCAGGCTCTTCCAGCCGGATGATCGGGAAGCGGATGGTCTCGGAGAGCGGCTTCTCGACCTTGAGGATGGCGACGGCTTCCGCGATTTCGGACAGGCTCAAGGGATCGAGCGGGTGGAAAATGGTGTCGACGACGGCGTCCATGGAACGGTCCTTTGGCAATCTTGTGGATTTGAGGGGTGGCGCCGGAAGCGGGCGCCACCCGTGACGTCTCAGGCGCGGCTGGCGCAGATCTCCGCCTCAACCATCGGCGTACCGTGGATGCAGAAGAGATTGCAGAAGGCGTGGGCCTCGGCGGCGAGCAAGATGGTCGCGGCGGTCAGGGCGACGAGAACAGCAGCCAACAGCCGGTCCGTCGGGCGAAGGGTGTCGAGCGCGGTCATTCGAAGGCTTTTCCGAGCGAGGCGTAGAGTTCGGGTTTGGCCTTCTTGATCTGCATGGCGAAGGCTGCACCGACCAGGCCAATGAGCACGATCAGATAGGGGAAGGCCTTGACGATCTGGCTCTCGGAACCTGAGAGCAGCGACAGGTTGGCGATCACCAGAGCCAGCGCACCCAGCAGGCCGATGAGCCCCAGCGCCGGCGCGATCACCGTGGTCCAGACGCCGTGGGTCGTCTTCACCTTGCGGAAGAAAAGAATGATCGCGACGGAAACCAGCGCCTGGACAACCAGGATGCCAATGACCGCGAGCGCCGACATCCAGGAGAAGACGACCGTGTAGGGGTCGGCACCGGCGAGGATGAAGAGCACGAGGACGACCGCCGCAATCGCGCTCTGCAGCATGCCGGCGACATAGGGCGAACCATGCATCGGATGCACCTTGCCGAGCAACTTGAAGGCAAGACCTTCGCGGCCGAGGGCAAAGAAGTAGCGGTTCAGCGTGTTGTGGAAGGAAAGGATGCAGGCAAACAGGCTGGTGATCAGCAGGATGTTCATCACCTGCGAGGCCCAGGGGCCGAGAATGGTGTCGGTTGCCGCAAAGTAGAAGCCCTCGAGACCCGCTGCTGCCGTCGGCTGCACGGCGGCGGGGCCGTAGAACTGGACGATGGCCCAGGTGGAGAAGGCGTAGAAGCCGGTGATCAGGAGTACCGCGACATAAGTTGCGCGCGGAATGGTCTTTTCCGGGTTCTCGGCCTCTTCGCCGAAGATCGCGGTCGCCTCAAAGCCGATATAGGAACCGACAACGAAGACCAGGGCTACGCCAAGACCGGGCGCAAAGACGGTGGCGGGCGAAAAGGACGTGAAGCCGAAGCCTTCAGGTCCGCCACCGGCCATCACGATACCGATGTCGAGGAGCAGCAAAATGGCTATCTCGGCGATCATGCACACACCAAGGATTGCGCCGGAAAAGGCGATGTTGCGCTGGCCGCAGACATGCACGATGACAAGCGCTGCAAAGGACCAGACCCACCAGGGCAGTTCTACGATCGGCGCCATGGCACCGGCCATGAACAGACCGAAGAGGCCGTAGACGGCAATCTGGACTGCCGAATAGGTCACCAGCGCCATCAGAGCGCCGCCGACGCCGGCCGGCTTGCCGATCCCATGGGTGATGTAGGTGTAGAAGGCACCGGCCCCGCCGACATGGCGGCTCATGGCCGTGAAGCCGACCGAGAACAGCAGATAGAGGATGCCGGCGAGCACGAATGCACCGGGGACACCCGCACCATTGCCGAAGGCAAAAGCAGCCGGCGTCGCACCGACCACGGCGGTCAGCGGTGCTGCCGCCGCGACGACGAAGAAGACGATATGCGCGAGGCCGACGGAATTCTTCGCCAGCCGATCCGTGGGACCATCCGCAATAGATTGTAATGTCATGGGAACCCCTCTTGTGCTTGATTTTCATCAAGAGGGTAGGCGCGACACTTTGGCCCCGAAATTGCACTTCATGCCATTGAATCGATAAACCGCGCCACGTGGCCGTTTCAGGATGGTGAAAATGGCAGTTGCACCGCAAATGAACAGGCCAATGCCCGCAATTGCATCCATTCGGGCCTCAGTGCTTGCCCCGCTCGTCGAACAAATCGACCGACGCAGCGGCAAGACCGACCTTTTGCTCGCCTCGCATGGCATTCTGCGCAGCCAGCTGGACGATCCCTACGCCATGATCCCCATGGCGCGTTATGTCGCGATCTTCGAAGAGGCGGCGCTCATCACCGGCGAACCCTCGCTCGGCGCCCGGTTGGGCACCCTGTTCAAGCCGAGCGATATCGGCCCGATCGGCGTCTTGTTCTCGATCTCCGGCACGATCCGCGCCGGCTTCGAACGGCTGGCGAAATACGTGAACACGGTACAGAGCGCGACGAGTTCCGGGGTCTTCGAGGAGGATGGTAATCTCGTCTGGAGCTACCGGCTGGAGGATGCGCGGATGTGGCCGAGGCGGCAGGACAGCGAATTCTCCGTCGTCGCCTCCTGTCAGCTGGTGCGCTCGTGTTTTGCCAAGAGCTGGAAGCCGCTGGAGGTGCATTTCGAGCATCTGGCGCCCCGGGATCGTTCGGTGCTGGAGCGCATTTTCCGCTGCCCGCTGAAGTTCGGTGAATCCGCCAACCGCATCATCGTCGACGGCCGCGATGCCGCCCGTCTCTACCGCCAGGAGGACCCGGCGCTTTCTGCCGTGCTCGAACGGCATGTGGCGGAACTGGTCGGCAAGACAATCACGCCCGACAGCATCAGCGAGCGGGTGCGGGCTCTGATCGGCATCTATCTCGGGCACAAGCCGATCACGCTGCCGTCCGTCGCTGCCGAACTCAGGATTTCGGTCCGCACCCTGCAGCGTCGGCTTGCAGAAGAGGGAACCTCGCTGCGCCACCTCGTGCGAGAAACCCGGGAAGCCATCGCCGCCACGCAGCTCGAGGCCCATGTGCAAAAGGCGCGCATCGCCGAGGTGCTCGGCTATGCGGATTCGACCGTCTTCTGGCGCGCCCAGAAAGGCTGGAGCCGGCGGCAGGAAACACCCTGAGGCCGGCCGCAGCCATCAGCCCTCGAGACCCTTCAGCACATTGGCGACGTTGAGCCCGATTTCCGGCACGCCGTAGCCGCCTTCCATGAGCGTCAGCACCGGCACGCCACTGGCCGCGATCATTTCGCCCATGCGGATATAGTCAGGGCTCTTCAGCTTGAAGAAGCTGATCGGGTCCTTCTCGAAGGTATCGACGCCGAGCGAGACGACGATTGCTTCCGCGCCATAGGCCTTGATCTTCTTCAGGCTGTCTTCGAGCGCTGCCGACCAGATGTCGAAGGGAGTGCCTGAGGGCATCGGGTAGTTGGCGTTCAGACCTTCGCCTTCGCCCTCGCCCGTCTCGTCGGCATAACCGAGGAAGAAGGGGAAGGCGTCTTCCGGCTCGCCATGCAGCGAAGCGAAGAAGATGTCGCCGCGGCGATAGGTGATGTCCTGGGTGCCGTTGCCGTGATGGAAGTCGACGTCGAGGATCGCGACTTTTTTCGCACCGTGATCGATGAGCCGCTGGGCGGCGACGGCGGCGTTGTTGATGAAGCAATAGCCGCCGAAGAGATCGATGCCGGCATGGTGGCCGGGCGGGCGGCAGAGCGAAAAGGCGAAGCGGTTGCCTTCGTTCAGCCAGTCGGCACCGGACAGCGCGACATCCATCGAGGCGATCGCCGCCTCATAGGTGCCCTTGGAAATCGAGGTCTCTGCCGAATTGGTATAGTAGCCGACGGCGCCGTCGATGTTTTTCGGCACGCGACCCGTCTGGCTGCGGCGGCAGGGGAAGGAGGTCGCGATCGCCTCGCCTTCGAAGCCATGCGCCTGCCAGCGGTCCCAGCAGGTGCGCAGGAATTCGAGATAACCGGCATCATGCACCTTGAGCGCGGTTTCGAGCCCGTGCTCGGCCGGCGCGCGGACATCGGTGAAACCCGCTTCCTTGACGCCCGCCAGCACCCATTCTGCGCGGAAAGGCCCCTCGAAGGGTTTCACCAGCAGGCCGCCATGCAGCTCGGTCTTGGCGTCTCGGAGCTTGTGCTTTTCGGAATAGAATACGCGCATGTCGTGGTGTTTTCCCTCTGGTCGTTTTGGAGGAAAACTAGCGCCGTCCACGCCTCAGCCACAAGTGCAAAGGGGGCGATTTTCTTGGTCATTCGACCAGAAAATCGCCCCCCGCCCCTCGGCCCCCGCCGATCTGGTCTTACTCGGTCAGATTGATCTGCTCGGTCTCGCCACCGGTGCAGGTGTAGCAGCAGTTTTCGCAAGTCTCGGCGTTGTCGGGACCCGTGCCCCAGTAGCTCTGCTTGTCGCCGGAAATCCAGGCGCCGTAGCAGATCGTCTCGCCTTCCTCGCAGGACAGCGGGATCTGCTTGGTCTCGCCGTCGTCGAGGTAGAAGACATCACCATTGCCGGGCCAGACATATTCGCGGTCCTGACTATAGAGTTCGACCTCGACGGCATTCGGATGGTCGTTGCGCATGACGAAGGTGACGTCTGCCGAAAACGCCGGCGCCGCCACTGCCATGGTCAAGCCCAAGGCCACCCATTTCAAAATCCCGTTTCCGACCATAAGCGCCTCCCTGGCTGCCGAATTGCGGGACGATAAGCCTATGCTCACAGGAATGTGAAGAGTGGGGGCCGGACGTTTTTTGGGCGACATCTCAATCGCTTGGCAGCGATGCGTTCAAGCCACAGTCTTCCAGAAGATGACGGTGTCGCAATAGCGACCATCCGGGAACAGCGCGTAGTTCGGAATGACGCCCGAACGCTGCCAGCCGAGCTTCTCGTAGAGCGTCTCCGCAAGCTCGCCGGCTGCCGTGTCGAGCACCAGCAGCGTGCGCCCGGCCTCTGCTGCGCCGGCTTCCGCCGCCGCCATCAGCGCTTTCGACAAGCCCAGGCCACGGGCATCGCGGTGTACGAGCAGCTTCATTAGGTCACCCCGATGCGGCTGGTTCGGCTTGGACGCAAACCCGACCTGCACTGTGCCAACCAGTCTATCGCGGACAAAGGCGCCGTAGAGAAGAACCTCACCGCGCCCCACCGCCTCGGCCACGCCTTGCCAGAATGCCTCGCCGTCCTTGGGCGTAAAGGGCGACATGAAGCCGAGCGATGCGCCGTCTTCCACGCAATCGGACAGGGCCTCGCAAAGGCGGGGCAAGTGAGCGAGGGCATCGGCTTTGGACAGACGGCGGATATCGGGTTTGGTGGCAGGCATGGTTCAGGTCCTGTGGTGGGAATAAGTCAGGGGCCGAGCGAGATCACGACGGCATAGCGGGCTGGTTTGTCGGTCGGGTTCCGGTAGCCGTGCACATCGCCGACATTCATAAAGAGGCAGTCGCCGGCCTCCAGCCGGTGCACGGCCTCGCCGACGATGAGTTCAATCACGCCCTCGAAGACCCAGACATGCTGGGTCTGGCTGCGGCCGGTCGGGCGCCCCGGGAACCGCACCTCGGCACCGGCCGGAAACTCGACCTCGACGATATCGGTCCCGCTGCCGGTCCCCTGGGGGGAGATCGCACGGCGCAGATAGCCGCTTTCCGGATCACGCCAGACAGGCTGATCGACGCGTCGCGCAAGCGGCGAAGGCTCCGCTTCAGCGCTGGCAAAGAAGACGGACAAGGAGATCCCGAGCGCCGAGCACAGACGCGCCAGAAGCGCCGCCGTCGGGCTTGCCTCGGATCGCTCGATGCGCGAGATCATCGCCCGGCTAACGCCTGAAAGGTCCGCCAACTGGTCGAGCGTCAGTCCCCGCTCAACGCGCAGGCGCTTCAGCCGTTCGGCGACATGTTTCTCGAACTGATCTTCTGATTCCATTATCTGAGAATTTCATGCGCAGATACTGGAGTCAAGCTTTCCTGCTCGCCCTCTTCCGCATCACGGTATGGTCGGCGTAAAAGGGGCGGTCGGCACCCGCCGGCGAGACCGCAGGACAGAGCCCATGCAGCAGCACACTCCCGAGATCGGCCCGGCCATCAAGCGCGAGCGCAAGGCGCGCAAGCTGACGCTCGAACAGCTCGGCACACTCTCGGGCGTCTCCAAGTCGATGCTGAGCCAGATCGAGCGCGGCGAAGCCAATCCGACATTTGCCGTGCTCTGGAGCCTCACCCAGGCGATGGAGATCGAGCTCTCCGACCTCATCGGCAACGGCACCTCGGTCGCCGGGCGCGAGGAGATCGAGGTCACCTCGGTCATGCACACGCCCGTCATCCGTAGTGCCGATGGCTCCTGTCGGCTGAAGATCCTGAGCTCACCCCGGCTTGCCGGTCAGACGGAATGGTACGAGCTGGAAATGGATCCGGGCGGCGCACTTGTGAGCCAGCCGCATTCGATCGGCGCCTTTGAACATTTCACCGCCTTCACAGACGGTTTCGA
Source organism: Allorhizobium sp. nf9_anc (assembly GCF_056323085.1). NCBI lineage: Bacteria > Pseudomonadati > Pseudomonadota > Alphaproteobacteria > Hyphomicrobiales > Rhizobiaceae > Allorhizobium > Allorhizobium sp. nf9_anc. The sequence goes on from NZ_CM150481.1 coordinate 3,569,963, forward strand.
GATTTCGAGCGGCGGCAGCAAGACGGTCATCCGGACCGGCGAAACCGCCCGTTACCGTGCCGATGTTCCACATGCGATCCGCAATGGCGGAACGGATATCGGCAAAGGCCTGCTGGTCGTGTTACACAGATAGGCGAAAAGGCAATTCCAAAATATCGATTGCCGGAAGGCAAAATTCCGATATGCTGGAATTATTCAGCATCGAGGGATTTCCCATGCAGTCCGGCTTTCTCGACCACATCACCGAAACCCTCCAGGGCATCGAAGCCGACGGGCTTCTGAAGCGCGAGCGCGAAATCGTCAGCCCGCAATCGGGCCGCATCCAGGTGCGCGATGCCAGGGGCACGCGCGAGATGATCAATCTCTGCGCCAACAACTATCTCGGCCTCGCCAACCATCCCAAGATCGAACAGGCCGCCAAGGCCGCGATCGACAGCCACGGCTTCGGCATGGCTTCGGTGCGGTTCATCTGCGGTGCGCAGGACATTCACCGGGAGCTTGAGCAGGCGATCGCCCGCTATCTCGACAAGGACGATGCGATCCTGTTTGCCGCGTGCTTTGATGCCAATGGCGGGATCTTCGAGACGCTGCTCGGTCCTGAAGACGCGATCATCTCGGATAGCCTCAATCACGCCTCGATCATCGACGGCGTGCGTCTCTCCAAGGCAAAACGCTACCGCTATGCCAATTCGGACATGGACGGGCTGGAAGACGAGTTGAAGAAGGCCATAGCCGACGGCACGCGTTTCCGGCTGATCGTCACCGACGGTGTTTTCTCGATGGACGGCTATGTCGCCAAACTCCCGGAGATCTGTGCGCTCGCCGAAAAATACGGCGCCATGGTGATGATCGACGAATGCCACGCCACCGGCCATTTGGGCGCCAAGGGCAAGGGCACGCCGACACTGACCGGTGTCGGCACCCGCGTCGACATCATCACCGGCACATTCGGCAAGACGCTGGGCGGCGCCATGGGCGGCTTCATTGCCGGCCCGAAGGCCGCCATCGATCTCTTACGCCAGCGGGCGCGGCCCTATCTCTTCTCCAACAGCCTCGCGCCTGCCGTCGCTGCCGGCTCGCTGAAGGCGATCGAAATCGCCGAAGGTGCCGACGACCTGCGCGCCAAGCTCTCCGGTCACACCAAACGCTTCCGCCAGGGCCTGACCGAGGCCGGCTTCGAGCTGCTTCCCGGCCAAACGCCGATCATCCCGGTGATGACCCATGACGCGGTGCTTGCGCAAAAGCTCGCCGCCGAGCTCGATGCGCGCGGCGTCTATGTTGCCGGCTTCTTCTTCCCCGTCGTGCCCAAGGGCCAGGCCCGCATCCGCACCCAGATGTCGGCAGCGCTCTCCGAGGCCGATATCGACACCGCCATCGCCGCATTCATCGATGCCGGCAAGACCATCGGGATGATCTGATCATGAAGGCGCTTTCCAAGCAGAAATCCGAGGTCGGCATCTGGATGATCGACGCGCCGGTCCCGGAAATCGGGCCCGACGACGTGCTCGTGAAGATCAACAAAACAGGCATCTGCGGCACCGACGTGCACATCTACAAATGGGACGAGTGGGCGCAGAAGACGATCCCCGTGCCGATGATCACAGGCCATGAATATGCCGGAGAGATCGTCGCCGTCGGCGCCAATGTCCGCAATCTCCAGATCGGCCAGCGGGTCTCCGGCGAAGGCCATCTCGTCGGCATGAACAGCCGTGCTTCGCGGGCGGGCAAGTATCACCTTGACCCGGAAACCCGGGGCATCGGCGTCAACGTGCAGGGCACGTTTGCGGAATTTGCCAAGATCCCGGCCTTCAATATCATCCCGCTCCCCGACACGATCGACGACGAGATCGGCGCGATCCTCGATCCGCTGGGGAATGCCGTGCACACGGCGCTCGCCTTCGATCTCGTCGGCGAGGACGTCATCATTACCGGCGCCGGCCCGATCGGCATCATGGGGGCCGCGATCGCCCGCCATGTCGGCGCGCGCCACGTTGTCATCACCGACGTCAATCCCGAACGCCTGGCGCTTGCGGCTGAAGTCGCCGATGTGCATCCGGTCAATGTTGCCAATGAAGACCTGCGCGATGTGATGGCGAAGCTGAAGATGAAGGAAGGCTTCGATGTCGGGCTTGAGATGAGCGGCTCTCCCGCCGCCCTCGACCAGATGATTGACCATCTCGTCATGGGCGGCCGTATCGCGCTGCTTGGCGTGCCGGCGCGGCCCTTCCATTTCGACCTCTCCAAGGTCGTCTTCCGCATGGTCACACTCAAGGGCATCTATGGTCGCGAGATGTTCGACACCTGGCACAAGATGCTCGCCATGCTCGAAAGCGGCCTCGATATCCGCAAGGTCATCACTCACCGGATGAAGGTGGACGATTACGCCGAAGCTTTCGAACTCGCCACCGCCGGCAAGGCGAGCAAGATCGTGCTCGACTGGACCTGACGGTCGCGCACGGCCAAAGCACGCTCACGCAGAATTTCTGGAACATAGAGCGACTATCCCGCGTATGGTGATCGTTTGAAACGAGGAACAACCATGCGAAAAATCGGTCGAGTGCGGGAAGTCTGGCGCTATCCGGTGAGTTCTCTCGGCGGGGAGACACTCGCCTCGATCACCGTTTCGCCCGAGGGCATCGCAGGCGACCGGCGTTTTGCGCTGTTTGATCCGGAAACCGGCCTTGCCGCCGCCCCCGAGAAGGAAACGCGCTGGCGCCCCGCCCTCTTCATTGCCGCCTCGCAACCGCCCTCCGGATTGCCGGTGCTGCGCTTCGCCGATGGCGCCGAGCATGCGCTCGATGACGGCGCTTTGCCGGACCGGCTGGCAGAGCATTTCGGCTTTCCGGTCGCGGTCGGGCTCGTCGGGTCTGGCGATTACCGCTTCCCCGTCGTCTCCAACCGTTACAAGCCAGCGCCGCTTCACCTGGTGACGACGGCTTCGACGGAGGCGCTCGCCGCGATTACAGGCCTTCCTCCACTCGACTCACGACGGTTCCGACCCTCCCTGCTGATCGAGACGGAAGACGGCGAAGGCTTCATCGAAAACGAGTGGGTTGACCATATGTTACGCATCGGGGACGCGGATATCCGCGTCACCGAGGCGTCGCGCCGCTGTGGCATGACGCTTGTTGCACAGCCCGGCATGGCGGAAGAGCCAGAAGTGCTGCGCGGGATCATGCGCCACAACAAGCGCAATCTTGGCGTCTACGCCACGCCCACCGAGGGCGTGACCATCAGTGTCGGCGATGCGGTTTATGCCGAGATCTGAAAGAGCGGCGTTTCCGCCTGCGAGATATCCTTGAGGATGGCACGACCGACAGTCTCGCCAATATCCCGGGCGCTGGTGATGCCCTGAACGAAGGGCTCCTTGTGCAGGAGGAAGGCAATCGCCGCGCAATAGAGCCGGCCTTCCGACATCAGGCCGAGACGCGGGCGATAGAATTCATCGACATCGATGCCGCCGGTGCGCACCATATCGGGATCCCTATCGAGCGATAGGATCGCCTCGACCTTGGGCGTAGCGGCTTCGCGCACGCCACCCTGATCGACCAGCGTCGGAAAGGGGAGATCCGTCGCCGACAGGGTTTCCTGGCCGGTCGCATCGATGAAGGCACCGAAACGATGCGTGGTGCCTAACACCTCGACCTCTGCGCCCCGCTCCAGACCGTCCTCGGCCGTGCGGATCGTGTAGTCTTCGCCGAGCCGCAGGATCGACAGCTTCCCCGCGCGCGACAGCGCGAGCAGACGGCGGATCGACATCAGCGGCACCGTTGCATAGTCGTCGATGAAGATGCCTTTGAAGTGGCGGTGGAAGCGCTTGAGGTCTTTCTCGTCCAGATGCGGAATGACGCGCGCTACGATCTCGTGGGTGATCAGGATCGCGTAGCGCCACGGCACCGTGTAACGCTTCATCCTGTTGTCCTCGGCCTCGGCCAGGTTCTTCGCGGCCCAGACGAAGGGATCGCTTTCTGTCCGGTCGGCGTAGTAGGCGGCGGCAAATGTCTCGACGGTCAGCTGCGACAGGCCGATGCGGGCGGCATAATCGGGGTCGCGGGCGACGATTTCTCCGCGGAACAGCTCGAAGACATCATCGAGCAGGTCGTGACGACCTGTCGCGATCAGCGCCTCGATGGCCTCTTCCGTGCAGACGAGCGGCGTCACATAGGGCAGCGGGCAGTAGAAGTCGGCCTCCGGCAGGATGCCCTTGCGGGACATCAGAGTCGCGCGGAAATCCTCCGTCCCGGCAGCCGGCTGATATTGCAGATCACCCGCCGCATCGCTGTAGAACATGCCATGCGCCGTCGCCACGGTCATCAGGGCGTCGATGCCGCTCAGCGACGTGCCGAGAATACCGACGGGTTCATTGCGGATCGACTTCAGAACCGTCGCCGGCCAGGGCGAAACGAAGTAGCCGGGGCGGATTTCGGTGCTGTCCGGCCAGTTGTGGCCGGTCGCCATCACCACATGGCCGAAATTCGCGTCACTCTCCCCATCGGGATTGGACACCCGCAGACGGATCGCATCGTCCTGGATCTCGATATCCACCACCTTGTGGTGGGCGAGCACGGTCACCTCATGACCACGCTCGGCGGCCACCGCCAGCATGCGCTCGAACTGCGCCTGCATGTAGTCGCCAAGCACCAGGCGCGGGTAGAATTCCCGCTCGTCGATCGCTTCGCGGCGAATGCCGTGGCGCATCAGCGTGTCGTCATTCTGCCGCCGCAGCCAGTCGGCCAGCGTTTCGGTGAAGGCAGGCAGCTCGATGCTCGGAATGTTGGAGAGCATGGCCGGGTCGTTCATGTCGGGGTGATAGGGCGTGCCTTTTCCAGGCTCGCCTTCCGCCTCATAGAGCGTGATCGACAGCGGGACGGTCGAGGCAATCACTTGCTTGAATGTGTAAAGGCCGGTCGGGCCGGTACCGATGATCGCAATTCTCGGAAGCATGGATGAGCTCGCTGTTCGGCGAGGGATCTCGCGCGGTTCCGTTCAATGCGCGTGAGGCAAGGTTGTTCCGCCGCTTTTGCCACCTGCGCCAAAATGACTTTGCCGGAACAAATTCCACGGCTCGCGCCTTTTGACCATCGCAACACCCAGAGGAGCATGACCAATGATTTCTGCAGACGAGATCCGCGAACACATGGAAGTTCTGGCCCAGGACGGCGCCCATGTCGGCACCGTCGACCACATGGACGGCGCCAGCCGCATCAAGCTGACCAAGAGCGATTCCTCTGATGGCCAGCACCATTACATCCCGCTCGATTGGGTCGATCATGTCGACCAGCACGTGCATCTGTCGAAGAACGCCGACGACGTGAAGAGCAACTGGGCGGTCAACTGATCCCCATCCGTTCACCGGACAACGAAGGAGGCCGCGGCAATGCCGCGGCCTTTTTTCGTTTCGATCAGATGCGAGGATCAATCGTCGTCGTCGGACGAATTCGAAGACGAATTGGACGAGGAATTCGACGACGAGTTCGAGCTGGAATTGTTCGACGAATTCGAGCTGCTGTTCGAGGAGGAGTTCGAGCTCGAATTGCTCGAGGAGTTCGACGAGCTGTTGGAATTGCTGTTGGAGTTGCTGTTTGAACTCCACCCGCCACGATCGTCATTGCGAGTACCGGAGCGCGCATAGGAGCGGCCCTCGCCGGTGCTTCTGTCGAGGAAGCGGGTCAGCGGATCGTCGGCCAGAGCAGGGGCCGGGGCGGTGGTGCCGATGGCGAGCACAGAGCTCAGGATGGCGATGAATTTCTTCATGGTCAGTCTCCTTGGTTTCTTTCACGGCAGCACGTCGGCTGCATGGGAAGAACGGACCAGATCGAGGTTTATTCCGAGAAAAATCATTTATTTTCAGATATTTAATTCTTGATATCGGCAGAATCAGAAACGCCACCCGAAACGACGTTCCGGGTGGTTAGCAACAGGATGATGCTGGTCTTCTCAGCGCTGGGCGCGGGCGAACTTCCGGTACCAACCTTCGGAGGCGATCGTCTTGCGGAAGATCGTCTTGCGTTTCGTCTGCTCCTCATCCGTCTCGCTACGAATGTCGCCTTCGAGATCCGAGGTCTCGCGCCGAAAAGGGATGACCTGGACGATCGGCGTGCCGCGCTCCAGCACATGCAGGCCATCCGGCCCGGTCGCGAAAAAGGGAAAGTGGATTTCCGACTGATAGGTATCGGTATCGACGACGCCCGCGACAACCTCGAAGAGCCCGTTGGGACGGTTGAGCGGCGATACGAAAAGACAGCTCCAGCCGGGCGGCGTGCGAATGGTCCAGTAGTTGTGGAACTTGCAGGGTGGCAGCGGACCGCGCGGATTGCCGGCGACCTGATGGGTGGCATGGTTGCTGACAAGCGTGCGGTCGAAATCCCAGCCGCAATTCACCGTGCGGCCACCATCGGAGATTTCCATGCGCACGGTTGCCGGCAGGCCGATGACCCAGCCCGCCATCATCGCATCGAGAAACGGCATGCAGCGCTTCACGGTCAACCCGCTATCGGTCGGCGAGACCTTGTCTTCCGTTACCGCCGGCAGCTTGCGGAACCACTCGGGCAGCACGGTTTTCGCGCGGACGGGCGGCGTGATCACGCCTTCGTCTTCGGGGCGGCAGGTGAAGGTGATGCGGGGGGTGGGACGTTTCAGCAGCGAGAGCTTCATCGACTTTCTCCAGATCCTTGTCTGTTCTGGAGAACGGATGCGGCGGGGTCTTATTCCCGGACCGCATCATTTTTTTTCGTTTCAGCGGCTGCGAAGCGCCTCGATATCGGCGGTTTCTTCCTGGGGCGACAACGGCGCCGCGGCGCCGATCCCGGAAAGGAAGGCATCCAGCGTTTCCGTGGTCGAGGCCGGCACATAGCCTTCCGCCACCGGATTGGTCAGAGCAAACCGCGTCTGCCAGCCCGCCGGCCCATGGCAGGCCACCGCCGTGGTCACGGCATCTGCCGCCTTGCGCTCGTATTCGCGGCAGAGATGCCCTTCGGCATCACGGAAGCTCGCGATCATGTGCAGGCTTTCGGCGTCTGAGAGCGCGCGGTCCCCGCCCGACGGCAGGGTTTCCAACGCCTCGTTCAGTGCCATGTTCGCGCCATCCGGCGCGACGCCGGTCGATTGGCCGAGAAGGAAGCCGCCGAGGCCCACCACCACCCCGATGAAGGAGGCGGCAAGGGCCATGCCCCAGGGCGACGTGATCGCCGATCCCCTGGACCGAGCGGCAGACGTGGACGACGCACGCGGCCTGAGCGGCACGACAGTGTCGGTTGTTTGCGGCGTGGCTGCTTGGGACGTGACGCCCTGCGTCTGCCGGGCGGTTGCGATCGCAGCCGCGAGTGAGGCATGAAGTGCTGCCGGCACCGGCTCATCGATCAGCGGCTTCATCGTCGCCGCGAGCTCATGTCTCGTGTCCATGAACACGGCGAGGCGCTCGGCCAAAACCTCGTCCTCGGCGAGGGCCGCCTCGATCTCGCTTTGTTCGGCGGGAGCCAGTTCGCCATCGGCAAAGGCCATCAGCATTTCGTCGGAAATCGCGCGTGTCATGGAGTGTCCGCCTTTCTCATGGCGAAGAACGTCTGGCTTCGGGATTTATTCCCGTCAATTCGGAAAGTGCCTTTCGGGCGCGGGCGAGCCGGCTCATCACTGTGCCAACTGGAATATCAAGCACGTCTGCCGCATCGCGGTAGCTCAGTTCCTCGATGCAGACCAGGACCAGCACTTCGCGCTGCTCGGGGGGCAATTGCTGCAGGGCGACTTCAACCCTTTCGAGCGCCAGCCGCGCCTCGCTCTGCGCTTCGCCTGATGACACAGACAGGTCGTGCATATCGTCGATATCGACAGCGGGGCCGGCCGTCTTTTGCCGGCGTAACTGGTCGAGCCAGAGATTGCGCAGGATGCGAAACACCCAGGCGTCGAAGCGGGTGTCAGGGTCGAAGCTTTCGGCTGCCGCCAGGGCACGCTCGCAAGTCTGCTGAACCAGATCATCGGCGACATCACGCGCACGGCAGAGCGAAATCGCAAAACGCCTGAGGTTCGGCAGGAAGGAGACGAGGCGCTCTCCGACGATATCGACAGGCTCAACCATAAAAACTTTCCGTCTCTCCGGAATAAACCAGCGGCTCGCACGTATAACCTGACATCACACTCGTCGGCGGGTCTCGAAGGCCCGGCGCCGACCACGGAGAGATGGAACATGGATCGGGTCTTTGCAAGGTTGCTCGGTGGATTGCTAGGGCTCGCCGTGGTCCTGCCACCGCCCGTCTCTCTCCCCTTCGACCCGACATACCAGCCCCTCGCGGTCGCCCATGCTGACGACGACGATGACGGTGGTGGGGACGACGATGATGACGATGATGGCGGCGGTGGGCGGAGCGAAGGCGGCTCCGGTCGATCGGGAGATCGGACGCCATCCCGTCAATCTGGCTTCACGCTGTTTCCTTTCCTGCAGCCACAACGTCCGGCACCCGTTCGTCGCGCAGCCCCAGCTATTCCCGACCGCGTGCCGAACGAGATCATTGCCGCCGGCCTGCCCGAGGCGGCCATCACCCAGTTGACCGAGGAAGGCTATGCCGTCGCCGAGCGCCAAAGCCTCAGCCTCGTGACCGGGCCCGCGACCGAGATCGTGCGCCTCGTCGTGCCGCGTGGCACCGGGCTGGAGGCGGCGCGCGAGAGGGTCACATCCCTTGCCCCGGTCGCTCAGGTCGATTTCAATCACTATTACCGGCCCGAGCAGACGGAAACCGCCCCCGATTGCGGCGGCCAGACCTGCGCCCTCGTGCGCGAAATCATCGGCTGGCCCATCGATCCCGCAGGACTCGTACAGCGCTGCGGAAGCCTGCCGAAGATCGGCTTGATCGATACGGCCATCAACCCGGATCACCCGTCCCTCGGCAATGCGCGGCTCGAAGTTATCCGGATCACCGACGATGCCCTGCCGCAATCCGGCCGCCAGCATGGGACGGCGGTCGCCGCGCTTCTCGTCGGCGCGGCCGGCAGCCGGGCACCGGGCCTGCTTCCGTCATCCGAGGTGATTGCCGTCGACGCCTTTCGCCGGCTCGGCGGATCGGCCGATGTCGCATCGACCTTCGATCTGGTCAGGGCGCTCGATGCGCTGGCGGGTCGCAATGTGCGGGTGATCAATCTCAGCCTTGCCGGTCCGGACAATGCGCTGCTGAAGACAACCGTGGAGGCCATGATCGAGCGCCGCGTGATCCTGGTCGCCGCGGTCGGCAATGCCGGCCCAAGGGCGAAACCACTCTATCCCGCCGGCTATGACGGGGTGATCGCCGTGACGGCCGTCGATAAGGGCCGCAACGCCTATCGCCGCGCGAACCAGGGCGCCCATGTCGATATCGCCGCCCCCGGCGTCAATGTCTGGACGGCCGCCTCGATCAGCGGCGCCCGTCCGAAGAGCGGCACATCCTTTGCCGCCCCCTTCGTCAGCGCCGCGGCCGCCGTCCTTCTCGCAGAGCGGCCGGACCTCACTCCGACCCAGATGGCCGAGGCGCTCTCCGGACTGGCGCAGGATATCGGCAGCCCCGGCAAGGACCAGGTGTTCGGCTGGGGGCTCCTCGATGCCCGGCGTCTGTGCACGGCCGGTGCCTCAGTTCAGCCCTGACTGCGCAGCTGCGTCGGCCGTTCAGCCGCCGACCTGGGCTATCCAGTCGGGCAGGCTGTAGTAGTTGGAGATGCGGGCGACCTTGCCGTCGCGGATCTCGAAGAAGGCACCGGCCGGCAGGCGGTAGGTCTGACCGTTGGCTTCCGGCAGGCCCTCGTCGGTTGCGAGATAGGTGCCGTTGACGATGAATTCGGCCGCACCCCGCGTGCCGTCCTCATTCACCATCACCACCATGTCGGTCAGCTCCTCCTTGTAGCAGCGGTTCATGTGGTCCATGAACTTCGCGAAGGCTTCCTTCCCCGTCTGGCGGGCACCCTGATTGATGTCGTGCGCGACATCATCGGTCAGGAGTGCCAGAAAACGATCCATGTCGCCGGCATTGAAGGCATCGTAATAGGCACGGATGGTGGCTGCGGCGGTCATCGATCACTCCTCGTCGTGGAATTGCTTTCTCGGTTCGTGCGACATGGGTATAACCACTCCGCAACGGACTGAAAACACTCTATGGCCCTCACGATCCAATCCTTTTCCGGCAGCGACGCGACGCCCTTCTTCGGCGACCTCGCGCGGCTCAGATCCACCGTCTTTCGCGCCTTCCCCTATCTCTACGAGGGAAATCCTGCCTACGAACAGACCTATCTGTCGACCTATGCGAAGTCCGAAGGCTCGGTCTTCGTGCTGGCGATCGATGATGATCAGGTGGTTGGCGTTGCCACGGGAACGCCGATGGCAGGCGAAACGGACGAGGTCCAGGCGCCATTCATCGCCGCCGGCCGCGATCCGGCGGACTATTTTTACTTCGGCGAAAGCGTGCTCCTGCCCGAGTATCGCGGCCAGGGGATCGGCGTGAAATTCTTCGAAGGCCGCGAGGCCCAGGCGAAGAGGCTAGGCCTGCGCTTCGCCACCTTCTGCGCCGTCGAGCGCCCCGCCGACCATCCGCGCCGGCCAGCCGACTATCAGCCGCTCGACGCCTTCTGGGCCAAGCGCGGCTACACCCATCACCCCGAGCTTCGGACCACCTTCACCTGGCGCGACCTCGACGACACCGTCGAGAGCCCGAAGCCGCTTTCCTTCTGGATCCGGGATCTCAAAGCATGACAGCCCTCACCCTTGCCGCCTGCCAATACAAGATCGATCTCATTGAAAGCTGGGAGGATTACGTCCTCCACCTGACGGGCCTGGTGCATCAGGCCGTCGAGCGTGGCGCAAAGGTAGTGCTCCTGCCGGAATATGCCGGCCTGGTACTCGCCGGCCAGCTCGATCCGGAAACCCGGTCCGACCTGCACGGCTCAATCGCCGGCATCCAGCCGCTGATCCCGGCCTGGGTCGAGCTCTGCGAGGAACTCGCCCGCACCCACGCAATCGTCTTCCAGCCAGGCTCTGCCCCAGTCCTCGACCCCGATGGCCAATACCGCAACCGCGCCTTCCTTTTCGGCCCGGATGGCCTGATCGGTCATCAGGACAAGATCATCATGACCCGCTTCGAGCGCGAACAATGGGGCATCGCCGCGGGACGCGACGGGCTGACAGCCTTCGAGACACCGCTCGGCAAGCTCGGCATACTCATCTGCTACGACAATGAATTCCCGATGCTGGCCCACAGCCTCGCCGAACAGGATGTCGACCTCATCCTCGCTCCCTCCTGCACCGATACTCTGGCCGGCGCCTATCGCGTCCGCATCGGCGCCCAGGCCCGGGCGCTGGAAAACCAGATCGCCGTCCTCTCCTCGCCGACCGCAGGTACCGCCCCCTGGTCGCCAGCCCTCGACGAAAACCGCGGCCGCGCCGCCCTTTACGTGCCCTCCGACTACGGCATGCCGCCCAATGGCATCTATGCCGAAAGCGAGAGTGACGACGTCGAGGAAAGCCACTGGCTGATTACCGAGATCGATCTCGACACGGTCCGGCGCCTGCGCACCGAAGGCCAGGTCGCCACCCGCCGCGACTGGCCGGAGCAGTTCGGGGTGTAATCCGGCCAAACCACTGTTCTGGCGAAATCTCTCAAGGCAGGCTATGCTGTCCCCACAACAAAAGGAACAGCGCCATGTCCTCCCGCACCACAATGACGATTGAAATCCGCCAGGATGTGAAAGACCAGCTTGATGCGCTCGCATCGGGCGTGGAGCAAAGCAGCCAGCATCTCGCAGAAGAAGCGGTCACAGCCTTTGTCGAAGAGGAACTGGCCTTGCGACAGTCCATCGAAAAAGGCCTCGCCGAGGGTCGGACCGGTGACCTAGTACCGCACGCCGAGGTCATTGCCGAAATGCGTGCGATGATCGATGCCGCGCGCCGCAAACGGGCTTCGCGGGGATGACACGCCCGGTCGTCTGGGCGACCGAAGCGACCCGCGATACGCTCGAGATCCTGCGCCATATCGCGGAGGACGACCCTGATGTCGCGGAGCGGATCGTCGACATCATCGAGGCCGCCGGCTACCGTCTTGGTGATATCCCGACCGGCCGCCCCGGACGTGTCGCGGGCACTTTCGAAAAATCCCTTGCTCCCCTCCCCTGGATCCTCTGCTACGCCGTCGACGACATTCCGGGCGTGCAGCGTATTCTGATCCTCAGGGTCATTCACACCGCCCGCAACTGGCCGAAAGGCAACTGGCCACGAGAGGACTGACGCGCGAAACTCAGCGCTGCGCGACCAACTATCAGGACGCCACCAACGCGCCCCGCCGCCGCTCCAGAAACTGCCGCTCCGCCTCCCCGGGCGAGAGCGCCAGGGCGCGATCATAGGCCTTCAACGCCTCAGCAGCCCTGCCCTGCCGCGCCAATAGATCCGCGCGGGCTGCATGAAACGGCAGAAATTCCGAGAGCGTTTCGACATCCAACCCATCCAGCTCGGCCAGCGCCTCGTCCGCCCCCTTCACCTCTGCCAGAGCCACGGCTCGATTGATGCGAATGATTGCGTCGTCGCGCAACTCCACCAATATATCATAGGCCGCAAGAACCGCCTTCCAGGGCGGCGGATCGGCGAGTGTTTTCCGCCCGCACCAGAGTGCATGGATCATCATCTGCAGAATGCGCGGACCCGGACCCGAGATGCCAAGCGCCCGCCCGCAATAGCGCCGGGCATCCTCGATCAGCGCCTTCGACCAAAGCGCCGGATCCTGCTCGGCGAGCGGCACCATAATGCCCTCCGCATCCATCCTCGCCGGCCGCCTGGCCTCGGCGAAGCGGATCGTTGCGGCGAGTGCCAGCACTTCGGCTTCTCGTGGCAACATCTCTGTCAGGAGCGCGGTCACCTCGAGCATCTCGCGGGCAAATCCTGCATGCCGTCCGGAGCCCGCCGCATCCTCATGGGCCTTGGCATAGGCGACTTCGAGCGTCGAGAGCACCGCCGCCAGCCGCTCGGCCCAATGCTCCGGCCCCGGCACCTCGAAACTCACGCCGGCCTCGGCAATCTTGCGCTTGGCGCGCACCAGCCGCTGGGCAAGTGTCGTTTCGGACACGAGAAAGGCGCGTGCCACCTCCTCCGTCGAGAGGCCACAGACCATTTTGAGCGTCAATGCCGCCCGGCTGTCTGCGGCGACTGCCGGATGACAGCAGACGAAGATCAGTTTCAGCCGCTCGTCGGGAATGACGGCGTCGTCGCTTGCGAGCCGATCCTCGGCGGTCGGCTCGGGCTCCGGCTCGTCCGGACGGTTTGCCGTCCGTGTCCGCCTGCGCCTCAGGATATCGAGGGCTGCGCGCTCGGCCACCCGATAGAGCCAGGCGGCCGGATCGCGCGGCAGGTCATGCCCCTCGTCACCCCAGGCCTTCACAGCCTTCAGGCAGCTTTCGGCAAAGGCCTCTTCCGCAAGGTCGAGATCGCGGTAGCGGGCGGCGAGTGCCGCGCGAATGCGCCCGCCCGCCGCCCGGAAGGTCTCGTCGAGGACCCCTGCCCGCATCACCTCAACGCTTCGGCGCCAGGCCGGGCGGCATCGGCAAGAGCGGCCGGACCTCAATTGCGCCATCATTGCCGAGCGGCACCTTCCTGGCGATCGCGATCGCCGCATCCAGGTCCTCGGCTTCCACGAGATAAAAGCCGCCCAGCTGTTCGCGCGTTTCGGCAAAGGGACCGTCATGGATGGTCTGCTTGCCACCCGTGGTGCGCACGGTGGTTGCCGCCTCCGTGCCCTTTAGCCCGGCGCCGGCGTGCATCTTCTCGCCCAGCTCATGGCTGAAGGCGAAATGGCGGGGGCCGAGATCGGCCATGATCGGGCCCATCTTGTCCGGACCGCCAAAGATTTCCTCATTTTCGTAGATCAGCAGCAGGTATTGCATCGGTTTTGCCCCTCCTTCGGGCCCTTGCGGCATCGTCGATCGATCCCGTCGATGAAGAGACGCGGCTCGGACATCGGATTCGACAACGACCAAAAGATTTTTTCGGGCCCCACCCACTATCGGCGACAGCCGCGCCGCTGACAACGGCCCGGCCTCAAGCGGCAAACCTTCTTGCCTGCGACGTCAAAACCGCCGTGATCGCCTGCAAAACCCGATCTTTCCGCTTTGCGATACAGGGCCTCGCTGCTATATGCGCGAGCCATGAGCACCGATCGCACGCCCCTGAGCCATATCCGCAACTTCTCCATCGTCGCCCATATCGACCATGGCAAATCGACGCTGGCCGACCGCCTGATCCAATCGACCGGCGGCCTCGCCGATCGCGAGATGTCGGAGCAGGTCCTCGACAACATGGACATCGAGAAGGAACGCGGCATCACCATCAAGGCCCAGACGGTGCGGTTGCACTACAAGGCCAACAATGGCGAAACCTATGTGCTGAACCTGATCGACACGCCCGGCCACGTCGACTTCGCCTATGAAGTCTCGCGCTCGCTGTCGGCTTGCGAAGGCTCGCTGCTGGTCGTCGACGCGTCCCAGGGCGTCGAAGCCCAGACGCTGGCGAACGTCTACCAGGCGATCGACAACAATCACGAGCTGGTCACGGTCCTCAACAAGGTGGATCTGCCGGCCGCAGAACCCGAGCGCATCAAGGAACAGATCGAGGAAGTCATCGGCATCGATGCGTCCGAAGCCGTTCTGATCTCGGCCAAGACCGGCCTTGGCATTCCCGACGTGCTCGAAGCCATCGTGCACAAGCTGCCGGCGCCAAAGAGCGAAGGCGGCGAAAAGGCCCCCTTGAAGGCCCTGCTCGTCGACAGCTGGTACGACACCTATCTCGGCGTCATGGTTCTCGTGCGCGTGCTCGACGGCGTGCTGACCAAGGGCCAGACCATCCGCATGATGGGCACGGATGCCAAATACGCGGTCGAACGCGTCGGCGTGCTGACCCCGAAGATGGTGGCCGTGGATAGCCTCGGCCCCGGCGAAATCGGCTTCTTCACCGGTTCGATCAAGGAAGTGGCCGACACCCGCGTCGGCGATACCATCACCGAAGACAAGCGCCCGACCGCCAACATGCTGCCGGGCTTCAAGCCGGCCCAGCCGGTCGTGTTCTGCGGTCTCTTCCCCGTTGACGCCGCAGACTTCGAAGATCTGCGCGCCGCCATGGGCAAACTGCGCCTCAACGACGCCTCCTTCTCCTTCGAAATGGAATCGTCTGCAGCCCTCGGCTTCGGCTTCCGCTGCGGCTTCCTCGGCTTGCTGCATCTCGAAATCATCCAGGAGCGTCTCGAGCGCGAATTCGACCTCGACCTGATCGCGACAGCTCCTTCGGTCGTCTACAAGCTGTTCATGACCGACGGATCCGAGCGCGAGTTGCACAATCCGGCCGACATGCCCGACGTGGTCAAGATCTCCGAAATCCACGAGCCCTGGATCAAGGCAACGATCCTCACCCCCGACGATTATCTCGGCGGCATCCTGAAGCTCTGCCAGGACCGTCGCGGCATACAGACCGAACTCACTTACGTGGGCAAGCGCGCGATGATCACCTATGAGCTGCCGCTCAATGAAGTGGTCTTCGATTTCTATGACCGCCTGAAGTCGATCTCCAAGGGCTACGCCTCCTTCGACTACCATCTCGACGGCCATCGCGAGGGCAACCTCGTCAAGATGTCGATCCTCGTCAATGGCGAGCCGGTCGATGCGCTGTCGATGATGGTCCACCGCATGGCAGCCGAAAAGCGCGGCCGCGACATGTGCGAAAAGCTCAAGGACCTGATCCCGAAGCACATGTTCAAGATCCCGATCCAGGCCGCCATCGGCGGCAACGTCATCGCCCGCGAAACCATCTCGGCACTCCGCAAGGACGTGACCGCCAAGTGCTACGGCGGTGACGCTTCGCGCAAGCGCAAGCTGCTCGACAAGCAGAAGGCCGGCAAGAAGCGCATGCGCCAGTTCGGCAAGGTCGAAATCCCGCAGGAAGCGTTTATCGCAGCGCTGAAGATGAGCGACGAATAAAGACAGAATTAACGCCGGCGAAAGCCGGCGTTTTCTTTTTGGCGTCTCAGCTCACACGACAACGTCATCAAGGTCCGTGTCCGACTGGCCCGATTTTCTCGCATCATGCCCCAGCCCCCAGCCGCCCATGGCATCGAGCACCGGCACCAGCGAGCGGCCGTAACCGGTATAGTCATACTCGACATAGACCATGTCGCCCTCCTTCAGGGGCTGGCGTGACACGATGCCGTCCCGCTGCAAGGCGGCCAGGTTTTCCGACAGAACCTTTTCGGACACGCCGACATAGCGGCGCAGGTCGCCGAATGTGGCCGGCCCATCGCGCAGGCGCCAGAGGATCCTCGGCTTCCACTTGCCGCCGATCACCTCGATCGTTGCCATGACCGGACAGTCGCGCATCTTGTCTCTGTCCACCGGATATCCCCTCTAGCCCTGCTCGCGGCGGCAAGCCCTAACCTCCAGGGAAGCCCTTGCATGCTCGCAGATTTTGGCCAGCATGCGTTTTCACAACCGGAGGACGCTGAAGATGATCGTCGAATATATCCGCTACGAACTCAAGACCCATCGGCCGGGCGAGCTCGTCGAAGCCTATCGGCTGGCCGCGCCGCACCTCGAGGCGGCACCGCAATGCCATGGCTATGAACTCTCCCACTGCGTCGAGCAGCCTTCCAGCCTGACGCTTCGCATCCTGTGGACCTCGACGGAGGACCATCTGCAGGGCTTTCGCAAAAGCCCGCATTTCCCACCATTCCTGTCGGCCATCCGGCCCTTCATCGGCGAGATCGCCGAGATGCGCCACTACGCCCCGACAGACGTCGCCTGGGCCCGTACCGAAGGTTGATGCCGACAGAATTGGATGCCGCAAGAGCTTGGTTTGCAGTGGAGGGCGGCTCTACCCGCCTTGCTCGGTTTGCGCTAGAATGCCTCATCCTCGGAGTTGCGCCATGTCGATTGAAGCCCGCAAAGCCCATAACCTGACCGTCAGTGCTTCCCTCATCGCCGAGGCTGAAGCCCTCGGCCTCGATATCACCGGCGCTGCCGAGAAAGGCATCGCTCTTGCCATCAAGGCCGAGAAGGAACGGCGCTGGAAAATTGAGAATGCCGAGGCGATCAAGGCCGACAACGACTATGTCGCCAAGCACGGCCTGCCGCTCGCCAAATACCGGCAGTTCTGACCATGGCGCGGTTTCGGGTCCATCGCCTGAAATCGGAAGACCAGTTGGTCGTCGATCTCCAGTCCGACTTTCTCCATGACCTTCCCACGCGGGTCGTCGCACCATTGCAGCCGGTCGAAACGGTCACCTGGGTGATCGCACGGCTGACGCCTCGTTTCGAAGTCAGTGGCCAAACCTATGTCGTGCCGACCCACCGTCTCGCCGCTCTTCCACTCTCGGAGATCGGACCCTCGATCGCCGATCTCTCCGCCCGCACCGACGAAATCACCGCTGCCACGGATTTCCTTTTCCAGGGCTTTTGAGTGCTTCTTGCCCGCCTGCCGCCGTCGCGCTAGCATTCGCATGCAATCATAAGCCGATGGACAGGCATAGAGGGAGACGGGCATGCACAAGTTCAAGATCCTGAAGACCGAAAAGGGCGAGTTCCGCGTCCAGTTCGTCTACAATTCCGAGGTCATGGTGTGGTCGGAGAACTACGCCTCCAAGGCAAGCGCGAAGAACTGCGTCGAGTCGCTGAAAAAGAACGCGCCCGCTGCCCCCGTCGTCGACCTCACCAAGGAAGAGACCGGCAGCGGTTATCGTTTCGAGATCGACGAAGCCAAGAACGGCGAAACCTTCGTCCGCTTCCGCGCCGCCAACGGCGAAATCATGGTCCGCTCGGAAACATATAAGTCGAAGTCCAGCGCGAAGAACTGCATCGAGTCGATCCAGAAGCGGGTGGCGGAAGCGGCTGTTGAAGAGGTGGACTGAGGACTCGGCATTATCAGTCAAACTGAGGGCGCAGCGGTTCCCCCCTCTCCCCCTTGTGGGAGAGGCTTCGGAGCGGTGGCCGAAGGCCAGAAATCGATCCAGTGAATCGATTTCAGCGAACGGAGGCCTGAGCGCGACGCCGCGCGAAGGCGATGAGAAGGCTTAGCCCGATCAGGGCTAAACTTCAGATTTTGTTGGTGAGGGGATCGGCGATGGTGACACCCTTGACAGACCCCATCGCTTTTCCCCCACCACGGGGGAGATGGGCGTTTCGCAAGACGCGCGCTCTCGCTTCTCCCCAGCGGGGAGAAGATGGTCCGGAGGACCAGATGAGGGGGGCGCGAAGCGCAAGGTGCGATGGCATCACGTTGAGTGTGCATGGTGATCCTCTGCTTTACGAGGTTCGGCTGCGCCGCCCCCTCATCCGGCGCTTGCGCGCCACCTTCTCCCCGCTGGGGAGAAGAGGAATGCCGCCCTCGCCCCTCATCCGCCTGCCGGCACCTTCTCCCCGCCAGCGGGGAGAAGGCCGAGACGGCCACCGCTTGCGCCTCCCTCTCCCCGCCTGCGGGGAGAGGGTAGGGTGAGGGGCAAAGCCACAAACTCGGCGTATCCGCCGAAAAAAGGGGGACGAGTTTGAGAAAATACCAAGCAAAATCAAACCCCGACGTGTTTTTTCATCCCCCACCATTTCCACCCTCGTAGACTCACCGCTGTCCCGCCCTCGGATACACCTGACGATGCGATGTCAGGCGAGGTGGGGCCGGCGCCGGGATCGAGGGTTGTCGCAGACCTGAAACTCCGGCCCGCTGCAACGGTCTCCCTCCGGACGAAGGGCTTGACGAGGGTGATGGGGCCGGATGCCTCAGAACCCGGATACCCTGATCGGAAGGACGTGCCTTAGAGGCACACAGACAAGGCGCCCGCGCTGTCGCGAACACCCAGACAGCGGGGCGAAACAAACGGCGGGGATGATTGACGATCGCCAATGATCGAAAGTTATCCCCCGGGCGAGGGTCCCGGTCGGAATGGTGCACCATCCGGCGGGAACCTCCCGGGCCACCGGCCAGGCTGAAGTGTCATCTCACGGTGATGCCGCAGCCGGACCCGCGCCCGGTCATTCCTCGGTCCTCGGGCCAAGCCCGAGGATGACGAGGACCGTCGCCGCCTTGCCAGAGAGACGCATGCAGCGGGAATAGACGCCGAACGGGGCGCCGGAAGGAGCCACATAAATTACTTAGACAGGTTGCTTCTGGCGCCTCGTCCGAGACAAATTTCAGCCAACCCGGAGGGAGCAATCCCGGCCGGCGGCGAAGCTTGGGGTTTTTGACATTAATAGATCACCCCTCATGCTGAGGTGCCCGACACAGTCGGGCCTCGAAGGGCGAGGCCACCCCGCCACCCCTCACGCTGAGGTGGGAGCGAAGCGACATCAGAAGCACGAGGCCGCCAGAGTGGGATGCTTCGAGGCCCTCGCCTTGCGAGGGCACCTCAGCATGAGGGCCTAGCGGAATGCCCGGGGTCCATCTCACCTCCCCCCATTGTGGGGGAGGACGGAAAACCGAAGGCTTAGGCGGGCGCAACCCGCCTAAACTTCAGATTTTCCTGGTGAGGGGATCGGTGATGGTGGCACGACGAACGGACCCCCTCTCTTGCAATTTCAGATGTTTAGGCGGCTTGCGCTCGCCTAATTCATCGAAATCGCTTTCTCCCCCACCAAGGGGGAGATATCTACCCTCACAGCCCCTCGCCCGGCTTCCACGTTCTCGGCGCCACACCGCGCTCGACCACATAAAACCCGTCAGCCGCCACCTTCTGCCACGCACCGGCCTCGCCGTCCGGCCACAGCACGCGGATCTCGGTTTCCCCCAGTTCCCCCAAACCGACATGATGCCAGCCGGTCTTGCCGCCCGCATGGCCGCCGCCGATGGTCACCTCGCGGCGCTGGATCACGTCGCCGGTCTTCACCTCGATCCAGGCACCGACCGCATCGCGGTTGGCTCCCTCCTGGCGGAGCGCGATCTGCAGGAAGCGGCCCGCGCCTTCGGTCGTGTTGCGCCAGATCTCGACCGGAGACCCCTGGTTGACGACGAGGAGATCGACCAATCCGTCGAGATTGAAGTCGGCAAGCGCCCCGCCTCGGCCCTTGGCCATCGAAGCGACGCCGGCCTGGTCGCCCATTTCGATGAACTTGCCGTCTGCGCCCTGAACGAGCAGGTTGTTTGGGTCCTTCTCGGCGAAGTCGGGCATCTCGGCGACATTGCCCTTGGCGACGAAAAGGTCGGTGCGGCCGTCATTGTTGACGTCCTCGAACTCCGTGTGCCAGGCGGTCGAGGGGCGGATTTCACCGCCGGTATAGGGCCGGTGGGCGGTCGCACCCTTGGCAAACGCAACATCGTTGTAAGAGGGTTTCGGCTTGCCGTCGGCAGGGATTTCGCCGAGCTTCTGCAGCTTGTTGTCGGCCATGCTGGTCAGGAAATATTCCGGATAACCGTCGAAATCGAGATCGTGGGAGGCGATGCCCATGCCCCAGATGCGCAGGTATTTCCAGCCTTCGGCCTGGGTGTAGAGCTCCGGCGCCTTGCCCGGCTCCAGCTTCCACATCTGCTCCTGGCCGCCCTTATAATATTCGCGGTCATTGGAGACGCGCAGCGAGGGCGTGCCGGAGCGGTTCCAGTCGGTGAACAGGATCGACAGCGGGCAGAAGGAGGGGTTGAGCGCGATCGGCGGGGCGAAGCGGCGCTCGGTCGTCGATGCCGGGCGATGCAGCCAGTTGTCGGTGCAGGAGCCCCAGGGCTCGAAGTCCTCGAAGCGGTCGATGTAATTGCCGATGGCGAGTGTCGGCCAGGTGTTGCCGCGCTCCCAGGTAGCGGAGAAGGCGGTCGACCAGGCGTCGCCACCGTCGAAGGCCCAGGCTTCGTTGGCGCGCTCGAAGCGGCATTCGCCCAATCCCCGCATCACGACATTCTCGCCGGAGCGCAGCAACACGACGTCCTGCAGACCGTCGCCATCGATATCCAGCGGATAGGCGCCGATCACCTTGTCGAGTTCAAGGCCTGAGACCTTTTCCTCGAATGTCAGCGCCCCGCCCTGGGTGCTGCGGTTCAGATAGAATTTTGCCTTGTCCTCGCCGCCCGCCAGAACGAGGTCGGGGAAGCCATCGGCATCGCAGTCGAAACTGCCGGCGCCGCCGCCGACCATGTACTCCCAGTCGCCGCGATAGGTGCTGGCGATGCCGCTGGAGGCGGTTTCGTCGGTGAAGCGGGGGACGAGAGGCGCGCCATTGGCGAGTGCTGTGCCTGCTGTCAGCGTGGCCACGAGGAAAAGCGATATGGGCCCCCTCATCCGCGCGTCCTCAGGGCAACCGTCTTTTCGCCGATGCAGCGGCCCTGGTCGAGGCCGCGATCGATGGCGGCGCGGAAATGGATGCCCCCATAGAGGCGGGAGACGCCGGCTTCTTCGGCCGCATCCCAGAAGCTCTTGAAGCTCCGGTTCGGCAGCTTATCGTTTTCATGGGTGTTGTCGGTGAAGGCGAAGTTTTCACCGAAGAAGGCTGTGAGCACGGTGGCGGCGGCACCCGACTGGGTGGAATGGCCGCTCGGATATTCCGGGAAAGGCGGCGTGATCAGGATCGGCTCCCATTTGGGATCAATCACCCGCTTGATGTATGTGACGGGGCGCAGCAGGTCGTATTCGAATTTCGAATGCCAGCAGCCGATGAAGGCATCGGCGAGGGTTACGCCAAGGCGGGCGAGCAGGTCGGCATGCTCGGCGGCACTCGCCTTGCGTTCGTCGAGGATCTTCAGGCCGATCACCATCCAGTGGCCGGGCGGAGTCGGCGAGAGCATCGGATCATCCGACCAGAAGCGGGCGATGGCGCGCTGTTCCGGCGTCAGGTTTTTGACGGTCTCGTAGACCTCAAAGGCTTCCTTGTAGAAATCCGAGCCCTTTTCCTCGCTATAGGCGGGCGGTGCCGGCAGGGGGCAGCCATTGCCCGTTTCCATCGCGAAGGGCCGGTTCTCGCCCCATTTCGGCAGAAGCGGCAGCTGCTGCTGGTTGATCAGGCTTGTGGGAACCCAGTTCGAAGGCCCCTTGTTGAGCGTGAACTCCAGCGGGAAGCCCATGTTCTCGACCTTGGCGCCGCCATCCCCCTCGGACCAGCTCAGGATATGGGCGGTGACGCTTTCGCCATAGGCCTGGCTGCGGGCGACGAGATCGGGGGCGAGACCCGCCGAGACCTCCTTGGCAAGCTTTTCCGTCATGCGCTTCATGGCGCGCTGGCCGGTCGGGCCGGTATTGCCGAAGAGCTGGCGCGCGGCGGAAGAAAGTGCGGCCTGCATAACGACGGCTTCGTCATAGGCGAGACCCGCTTCGCGCTGCGGCACGGGCGTGAGGCCATTCAGCTGGCCGGAGAGCGAGGTTAGCGTCCGGTCGCCGGAGGCGAGACCCTCGTAGGCGGTCACGCCGAGATAGGCGAAGGCGCGGCTTGCAACCGGTGGCGAATAGGTCGGCGTGTGCCGCACCAGTTCGAGCACGAGGCGGTACCAGTCGCGCATGACCTTGTCGGCTCCGACAGAGCCTGCCTGAGCCGGCTGCACGGCCAGCGCCATAATGATGAAGCAGAGCGCCAGGAGGCGCGTCCCCACTGCCTTCATGTCCCCCTCCCACAGGTTTCAGAAGCGATCTCAATCGATTGAATGTCGATTAAGCACGGGGGCGGGCGGCTCGCAAGAGGGCGGCGGGTGACGGGCGATCAAATCCAGCCGATGGCTCGGCCAGCGAGGCTGATGGCGAAGACGACGAGGAAGCTTGCGGCGACGCGACCGAAGAGTAGCGGATTGGTGGTGGCGACACGGCGCAGGATGGCGGCCCCAGCGCCCAACCAGCAGGTGGCAACGACCATCACCAGGAGCGCGAAGATCGCCAGGTAGGGAAGCGGGAGGACAAGTGTTTCAGGTGCGGCGAAGGAGGCGGGTGGAATGAGCGCGAGGCCGATGATCAGGGCCTTGGGGTTCAACACCGTGGTGCCGTAGACGGTCGCCTCGGTAATTGCACCGGGCTCGGTAGCAGAGGGCGGGCGAATCCAGAGGCGGGCTGCGAGGAGCAATACCCAGAGTGTCGAGGCGAGCTTGATGACCAGGGAGGCGACGGGTTGTTCGGCGAGCAGCGGGGCAGCCAGGAAGACCAGCGGAACGATGGTGGTGAGATAGCCGGCCAGTTCGGCGCCGATCAGCGGCAGGGATGCCTTGAGGCCGCGCGCTGCGCCTGAGACGGCGAGCAAGGTGTTTGTCGGCCCGGGCGTCAGGAGAAGGAGGAGAACGGCAAGGGCAAAGGCGGACAAGGACATCGGGGCACTCCGTAGCATTCGTGCCGGAGATAACAGGTTGCCCAGGGCCGCTGCTTGATTTCGGTCAACCCCGTCGATCGAGGCGGAAAGTTGCGGCGCGGTGCTCAGGAAGGCCGGATCTGGCGGACCCAGGCGCGGGCGAGGGCCAGGCCAGCTTCGTCGGAGAGGTGCCCGTCCGTCGGCTCGATTTCGGGATGGCGGGCAAGCCAGCCGGGTTCCTTGCGCTCGATCACCTCAGGGAAATGCGTCATCCAGTTGCGCACGACATCGCGATTGGCCTCGAAATGGAACTGGAAGCCATAGCAGGCGCGACCCAAGCGGAACGCCTGATGCGGGGCGGCTTCGTTTTCCGCGAGATGGGCAGCGCCTTCAGGCAAGGTGAAGGTGTCGTCGTGCCACTGGAAGGAGAGGAAGCGGTCGGGCAGGACCGACAGCACCGGATCGGACTTGCCTGCCTCAGTGCGGCCGATGCTGCGCCAACCGAATTCCGGGGCGGCACCGATCAGGTTATCGCCGCCATAGGCGCGGGCGAGCAGCTGGCTGCCAAGGCAGATGCCAAGTACGGCCTTGTCGCTGTCGCCGAAGCGGCGCATCAGGCTTGCGAGCGCCGGCAGATAAGGATGCTTTTCGTCGTCGCGGGCATTTTGCTCGCCGCCGAAGACAACGAGGGCGTCATGCGCGTCAAACTCCGGGAGAGGTTCACCCGCATAGGCACGGATCGTGACGATCTCTGCTCCGGCTTCGACCAGGGCGATGCCGACCTGACCGGCTTCGGTGACTTTGGTATTCTCGACGATGGCAACGCGCATGTGGGAATCGGATCTCGTGGGCGGATGCTTCAGAGAAAGCATGCGCCTGCGATCACGGCAAGACGGGAGGGCGCCGCTTGAAGCCCCCTCCCCCAGGCTTCAGAAGGTTTTCTTCAGGCGCGCATCAACCGACTGGCTGTTGCCGCCACGAATCACGAAAAAGAAGGTCATCGCTGCCCAGAGCAGAGACTTTTCAGCGCCTGAGAAGCCCTGATCGAGCTGCACCCAATGGAAATAGACGGTGACGAGGAGCACGATTGTGGCGGCAAATGCCGCCGGGCGGGTGAGGAGGCCGATTGCGAGCAGGATGCCGCCGAAGAATTCGGTGGCGGCGAGCAGCGGGGACCAGAAGACGCCGGGATAGAAACCGAGACCTTCCACCATCTGGACGGCGCCGAAGGGATCGACGATCTTGCCGGCACCGTGGATCACGAGAAAGCCGCCGGCGACAAGACGCAGCAAAGTTTCGGCCAGATCATGGCCGGATCGATAAACGGGAGCGAGCGCCGGGATGAAAAGACGGTTCGGTTCAGTGGACATGGGAAATTCCTCGACAAACAATGATCCCGGCCTCTTGGCGGAAGGCCGGGGGCATGGCAATTGCGGGGAGACAGAAAGTTGAATTCTTCAGTTAACTTATGCGTGAAGCAAGGACGATGATGATGGTCAGACCCCGGATCTCGATCACCTACTGCACCCAGTGCAACTGGCTCTTGCGCTCCGGCTGGATGGCGCAGGAACTGCTGCACACGTTTGCCGACGATCTAGGCGAGGTGGCGCTGATACCCGGCACCGGCGGGATCTTCGAGATCCGGCTTAATGAGGAGCTGATCTGGGAGCGCAAGCGCGATGGCGGTTTTCCCGGGCCGAAGGAGCTGAAGCAGAAGGTGCGGGACGCCATCGATCCGGAGCGCGACCTCGGCCATGTCGACCGGGCGAGCCGCAACGAAGGGCTGGACAGCTGAGATGAAAAAAAGGCGGCCGACTGGCCGCCTTTGCATATCGTCGCTCTCAATAGAAGGGCGACTGGCAGACCTTGTAATAGCCGCTCGACGAGAGGAACTGGTTGGTGCGCGGATTGTAGGACCTGTAGCGGTTCAGGCACCAATCGACATGGCGCTCCCAGCCGCGACCGGGCGGGCGATAACCAGGATCGGCGTAAACCGGCGGGCGAGGCCGCGGACGGTAACCGGGTTCCACATAGACGGGCGGACGCGGGCGGGGACGATAGACCGGCGGCTCGTCATAAACGGATGGCGGATAGTATTCCGGCGGCAGAGGGCGCGGGCGACGCGGCGGCGGACGGTCCCAGGTCTCGTAGCAACCTGAGAAGTCGCAGACGAGATCGACCTGTTCAGCATCCGTGTGCTGGCCCAAGACCGGCTGGACCGGTTTCGGCATGGCGGCTTCCGCCACAGGGGTGAAAATCTGGGTGCCGGCCAGTGCCAGAGCCACAAAAGCGGAGCGTAACTTCATCTCGTTATCCTGTTCTGGTCCCGGCGAAGTGCAAGAGGCGCTTCGCCGACTGCGAGATAGAGCGGATTGATCACGGCTTTTTCACGACGGCGTCATCGGCATCACCAGAAGCTTCAAACGGCCACAAGCCCTATCCACCGGGGCGTTGAGCGTGAGCGCGCGCGGCTCTTTCGAAGCGCTTTCGATACGCTGACACGAAAACTTCAAAATGGCGGTTGACAGGCCGAAGCAGTCCCTTTACACGGCTCCTCGTCGCCCAGATGGCGGAATTGGTAGACGCGCCAGCTTCAGGTGCTGGTACTCGAAAGGGTGTGGAGGTTCGAGTCCTCTTCTGGGCACCAAATTCCGATTTGAGATCAGCAGTTTATGCGATCGTCAAACAGTTGAAAAAAGCCCGGCTTGCCGGGCTTTTTTCTTGTCTGCCGATAGGCTTTTGACGCCTTTGCAAAGCCATTTTCGACCGCATTCCGCAGCCCTTCCCCGAACGCCCGCGCATAGCCGAAAAGGACAGACCATGGACGAGACCGTCGCCATCGAAAGCCGCAGCGAATTCGCCCTCTGGGCCATCGAGCGGGCCAAGGAAATCGTAGCGCAGGAAGGCACGGCGCTGGCGCTCGCGGCACGCGACATGGACGAAGACGGGCTGCGTGAGGCCGGCCAGAAGCTCGGCGGCGCGATCAGCGAAGCGCTGCTCGAAGTGTTCGACGGCTTGCTCGGCGAACTCGAACAGGGCTGACGCCCCATCCCTAACGGACGGCAAGGTTCACCCCGCCTGGCTCAACGCAGGATGCGGGGATTGGCGAGGCCACTTGTGGACGTCGTTCCACCCGCTTCCAGCGGTTCGATCTTCCAGTTCGACGAATTCATGATGATCGTGTTGACCACGAGCGTGATGTTGTTCGTCTGGTTTGTCGTGGAATTGTAGGTCACGTCGCGATTGGGCAGATGAATGATGCCCTTGAGAATCTCACCCTTGCTGCCGTTGAAGATATATTGCTGCGGATAGCGGTTGTTGCTCGCATCGCTCGTCTTCTCGAACATCAGGATGTTTTTGTAGTCGCCCGAAGTCGGAGCGGTCGCCGTAAAGGTCAGGCCGCCATTGGCGCGGATCTCGCTGTTGACGTCGGGGAAGTAGAAGGTGACGCCCTCGGCCTTCACGGTCGCGCCCGAGTTGATGATCATGCGGCCGGAAATGATGTGCAGGCCCGGCTTGAAGGTGATGGTCGGCGAACCGTTGAAGGTCGTTCCGCAGTGCTTGCCCGGCTGGAGCGTGATGGACTGGCCGTCCATCGTGCCCGATGTGGTGCAGTTTGCCGGGATCTGGGGCTCCGGCATCTTGCCGGCAAAGGGATCGGCTTCGGCAGCACATTTGGTCTCAAGATTGGTGAGTGTGCCACCATTCTTGATGTAATTGGCGCCCTTGACGCAGAACTTCGCCGTATCGATCGTCGCGCCCGCATTCATGATGAAGGCAGGGTTGCTGGTCGAATGGACATGGACCTCGCATTTGGTCGATTTGACATTGGCACCCGAGTTGATCAGCACCGCCTGGTTCTGATTGCCAAGCGCATATATGCAGCCATTGCCACCGGTCGCCTTTGCGGCGCTGGCCGCCACCGTGGTGTTGACGCCCACATTGAAGTTCGACAGCCCGATGATGCCGAGGAAGCGGTTCTCGACCGCCTGCTGGTAACCACCGGTGATCGAACCATCGCTGTTGATCGTCAGAACGAAGCCCGTCGTTTCGCTGAGCTTATCCTCCTCGGCGCTGAGACCGAGGAAATTGCGCGCCTCCAGTTCCTGGGCGCTCTTGCCGCTCTTGCGGGCGGCTGCCAGCATGGCGGCATCGAGTTGCGCCTGCATGTCGACGCGGGTGTTGTAAGCAGAGGCGACATCGAGCGCGCCGCCGGCGGACACGAGCAGAACCGGCGCGAGCAGCGCGGAGATGATGCCAAAATTGCCGGAGCGATCCAGCCAACCCTGACGAAGCTTTTCGAAAAACATGCCCATCCCTCTTTCGTCTCAAACAACGGGTGCGGGTCCATACTCGATCGAGCAGACACAGCGTTTGAGGGAGCATCCGGGCAAGATGCTACTTCGAGGTTTGTTCCCTCGTTAAAATCTTAGACAAAGCGATCACAATAGGGAGTTGCGCCGGCCTTTTCTGGACCAATCTGGCGTTTTCGTACCAGTTCGTCAGTCAATGACGCGCGGATTGACGCCCGGATACCATTGGCGACCGGTGCGTGGCGGCTGGGTCCCCTGATAGACGATGCCATTCTTTTCGCAGCGATAGACTGTGTAAGGCAGGACATCGCGCAGTTCGCGCCGGCCTCCAAAGCCGGGTCGCGGTGACACCGTGCGGGTTTCGCAGGTGACGCCTTCACCGAACTGATTGGCCGGGTCCTGCGGCTTTACGCCGGGCAGATCCTTGAAGCTTTCCTGTCCGGCATTGCCCCAGGCGATGCCTTCGGCGGCGGAAGCGGGCGCAGCAAATGCCGCGAGGCAAACGAGCAGAGACGCCTGTGCAATTCTCCGGCTGATCTTGCGGGGCATGGGCTTCTTTTCGCGGACCGGCTGCATGGGCAATCTTCTCGTAAGCTTGGATGCGGTCGATATAAGCACTTGAGCCGCACGGACCAAGCCCGGCTGCATCACGTTTCGGCGACGGGGCGGCGGTAGCCTGTGGGTTCGCCGTAGAGCCAGCCGATGCGTTCGATGGCCGCTGCAAGCGTTTCGCGGGCGACGCTCATGGTGTTGCCGTTGGCATGGATCATGGTCATCTCGTCTTCCATGATCGCCACATGCCCTTTCCAGAAGACAAGATCGCCGCGCCTGAGCTCGTTGCGCTCGATTGGCGCTCCCAGGCCTAAGGCCTGCATGTCGCTGTCGCGCGGGGCTACATGGCCGGCCATCAGCATGGCGAGCTGTACGAAGCCGGAGCAATCGATGCCGAAGCCGGATTTGCCGCCCCAGAGATAGGGGGTCTCGATGAACAGGGCCGCGACCGCGACGTAGTCCGGCGCCGGCGGATCCGACAGGGGGCGGAGGTGGCGGGCAACGAGCGCGCCACCATCGGCAAGAAGCAAGTATCGCGTGCCACGGGTTTCGGCTTCGCCCGATATCGTGAGCCGGCTGCCCATCGACAGGGCAGTGCGGGTCAGGAAACGCAGGTCGGGGCCGGAATAGACGAAGGTGCGGGGAGCGGTGACGATGTGGGTCGGAGCGACGAGAGGGCCGAGGGCATCTTCCGGGAGGTAACCGACATAGCCGTCATCCACGGCCTGGACCCAGGCCCAGCCGCCGTTCCGCTCGAAGACGCGAACCTCCTCGCCCATCAGGAGTTCGGTATCGATGCCGATGGAGAGATCCGGCTTTGGTCGCAGCGCCACGACCGGCTCGCTGACCATGGCAGGTTCAGGGGCGACGAAGCGTTCGGCCTCCACCTGTCCCTTCAGGGCGATGTCGGCGAGATCAGGGCGGAAGGCGTTGAGGCGCCGGTCGAGCATGGTAGTCTCCGTCAGCGGAGCGCGCGGCCCCGAGCGATGATGATATCGCCGAATTTTTCGAGGAAGAGCGCACCTGACACGGTGCGCTTGACGATGACGCTGCGCCGGTCGAGCTCGTCGCGGACGCGGTCCACGAGGCCCATCTCTCCCAGCGTATCCAGCGCGCGGGTGATGACCGGCTTGGTGACGTTGAGGGTCGCGGCAAGGCCGCGCACCGTGTGTGGTGGGGGCACGAGATAGATCTCAAGCAGCACGGCGAGCTGGCGCATGGTGAGATCAGGGCCTTGGCTCTGGACCTGATCCAGGGTCACCCTATGCCAGAGGCCGAGTGCCTGGGTTGCCGTCATGTCGAGGCCCATGGCCCCTCCCCCCTCTTCATCGCGTGGGGCATCTGCCCCTCACCGACATCATTCCGGCAAAGGAACGATCTGGCAAGGGGCGCCGTGCGGCAGGCTCAGTTGGTGCCGGACTGGAGGTAGCGATAGAGGGCGCGGATCGCCTGGGCTTCGCCGCCGACAGGCGAATGGGCGCGCTCGGTCTGGGACCAGCCGAAGATGTCGAAATGTGCCCAGCGGCGACCAGGCGAGACGAAGCGCTTGAGAAAGAGGGCGGCAGTGATCGCACCCGCCATGCCGCCGGAGGGGGCATTGGTGAGGTCGGCGATTTGGGCTTTGAGCATGCGCTCGTAACCCTTGTGGAGCGGGAGGCGCCACAGGGGATCGTCGACCTCAAGGCTTGCTTCGGCCAGCGCGTGGGCGAGGTCCTCGTCGTCGGTGAAGAAGGGTGGCAGGTCGGGGCCGAGGGCTACGCGGGCGGCGCCGGTGAGCGTCGCCATGTCGATCAGCAGTTCCGGCTCCTCGGCATCGGCATAGCTCAGCGCATCGGCCAGGATCAGGCGGCCCTCGGCATCGGTGTTGTCGATCTGGACGGTGAGGCCCTTGCGGCTCTTGTAGACGTCGCCGGGGCGGAAAGCATTGCCGGCGATGGCGTTTTCGACGGCGGGGATGACGACGTGAAGGTCGACCTTCAGCTTGGCGTCCATGATCATCAGGGCGAGGCCGAGAACATTGGCGGCACCGCCCATGTCCTTCTTCATCAGCAGCATGGAAGAGGCCGGCTTGATGTCTAGGCCGCCGGTGTCGAAGCTGACGCCCTTGCCGACGAGGGTGACCTTGCGGTGACCCTTCCTGCCCCAGCGCATCTCGATGAGGCGGGGAGCGACCGTGGAGGCGCGGCCGACCGCATGGATGAGAGGGAAGTTCTTTTCGATCAACTCGTCGCCGGTGATGACGGAGACTTCGGCCTTGTAGTGTTCGGCCAGGCGGCGGACGGCGGCTTCGAGATCGGCCGGGCTCATGTCGTTGGCAGGCGTGTTGATCAGATCCCGGGCGAGAAAGACGCCGGCAATCTGGCGCTTGATATCAGCCGCATCGGCATCCTGGGGGATGAGCAGGCGCGGTTCGGTGACGCGTTCGGAACGGTAACGGTCGAAGCTGTAGGCGCCTAGGCCATAGCCAAGCAGAAGGCGGTTGGCGGTGAGCGGGGCCGTCTCGACATGCCATTCACCGGCCGGCAGGGCGCGGGCGAGCTTGCCGGTCAGATAAGGGTTTTCCGAGGGGTTGGCGCCGAGGCCGAAGAGTGCGCCACCGACATGGGCATCGGCCGTCGGGATCAACAGGACCGAACCGGGCTCGGCCTTGAAGCCTGCCTTCTTCGCCCAGTCGAGGGCGAGCGGCTCAAGCGTGCCGGTTTCGACATGGGCCGGGGTGACGGCGAAGACCGGCAGCGTCTTTCCGCCCTTGGTGCTGAAGGGGGACGGTCTTTCAATGTACTGGAACGGGGCCATGATGGACGCTTTCTGGGAGTCGCCTTGAGAATCGCAGGGATGCTCGATTAACACTCCATTAGGGTTAACGGATTATTGCTTGAGCGGAGATTGCGCCGTCCGGGACAAGGGCGGCGGTGGGGACTAATCAACTCAGGACGATCACCATGCGCATGCAAAACCCAGGCTCCGCAAACCGTTTGCAGATCATGGCCACGGCTGGTCTCGTACTCGCCGCGCTTGCACTCACCGGCTGCGCCTCGTCCAAGAAGGAGCTGACGACCGGCTCGATCCCGAAGGCGAATCGCCAGCTCGATGCGCTGAGCGGGCCGCAGCTTTCCCGCGCTGTTGACGGTATCGGTCAGGCCTATGAGCGTAATCCCCGCGACCGCAATACCGGACTTTCCTACGCCAACGGGCTGATGATGACCGGGCGGAATACCCAGGCGCTGGCCGTCATGCAGCAGGTGGCGATTGCTCATCCGAGCGACCGCGAAGTGCTGGCAGCCCTCGGCAAGGCGCAGGCCGCAGCGGGGCAGCTGGAAAAGGCGCTCGGCACCATCCAGCGGGCGCAGACACCCGACCGGCCCGACTGGCGTCTCTATTCCGCCGAAGGTGCGGTGCTCGATCAGCTCGGTCGCTCCAGCGAGGCGCGCTCGCGTTACCGCATGGCGCTGCAAATCCAGCCGAACGACCCGAGCGTGATTTCCAACATGGGCATGTCCTTCGTGCTCTCGGGCGACCTGAAGACGGCGGAAGGCTATCTGCGTCAGGCTTCTCAACAGCCGGGTGCGGACAGCCGCGTGCGCCAGAACCTGGCACTGGTGGTCGGTCTGCAGGGCCGGTTCCAGGAGGCCGAGCAACTGGCGGCGCAGGAGCTTGATCCGCAGCAGGCAGCCGCGAACCTGCAATATCTGCGCGGCATGCTCGCCCAGCAGAACTCCTGGAAGCAGCTTTCCAGCCAGGACATGCCGAAGAAGAAGAGCTGAGAGGCTTCAATCCGGAAAGATGAGGTTCGACCGGCCGCTGGTGAGATCGCGCACCAGCCGGATCGCCTGATCCTCGTCGCCCTCTCGCAGGGTGACCGTCAGGTCCACGCCCTCAGCCGTGAAACTTTCCGACAAGACGAGATGCGGGATCGCGGTCAGTCGCGACTTGACCAGGGCCAGATCAGAAAAGCCGACTGCGCAGACACCCGAGACCAACGGGATGATCTCGCGCTTTTCCGCTGCGCGCAGCATCTGGGCGGCGGTTCCGCCATAAGCGCGGACAAGACCGCCGCTGCCGAGCAGGATGCCGCCGAAGAAGCGAGTGACCACCACCACGACGCCATCGAGATCCTGACCGTCGATCGCCTGGAGGATCGGCTTTCCGGCCGTGCCCGAGGGTTCACCGTCATCGGAGAAACGATAGGCCTGACCGATGCGCCAGGCCCAGCAATTGTGATTGGCGGCGGGATCCGAGACGCTTGCGAGAAAAGCCTTGGCTTCGTCTTCGCTCGCGATCGGTGTCGCCTTGCCGATGAAGCGGCTCTTCTTGATGTCCTGGACGAATTCGACGGAAGTGACGAGCGTGTGGGGCATGGCCGGCTCAGCTGGGCTTCTCGTGGGCCGCGAGCCATTCGGCGAGCGCTGCGATTACCGAAAGCCGCAGGGACGCCTTCATGGCGAGTGCGCGGGTGAGCGAGGCATCGCGGCTGGAGAAACCGAGCTCGGCCATCACACCTGATGGGGAGAGTTTTCGGGCGCGCATCACCGATTCGATCCGCTCGATGGTCGAGGGCAGAAGATAGCGGCCATTGGCGATGAGGGCTGCGGCATCCTCCGGGACAGGCTCGGCGCCTGCAGGCTTCTCAGCACTGGGGCCTGCCGCGCGTGCGCCGGCCGAGACCAGATCGAGGAAGGCTTGGCGCTCCTCGGGATCTGCTGATGTCCAGGCCTTGAGGAGCTTCTTCAGCGGGCTGGGCTTCTCTTTCTTCGACATGACCGGCTTTCTGTTGGTGTCCGTCCATAGCCCGAGCGGGGAGCCGGTGCGAGAAAAAAACTTGAGCTCCCGCTTCTTCCAGTGCCGGGCAAAATTCGGCTTTGGCAACAGCGGCATCGGGGCTGAAAAGGGCCCGGACAGACCTCTCGTGCATTAGCTTTTTCTGCCGGACGGAAAGCGGTCGTTAACCTTTATTTTCTACTCAGATAGCTCAGTTTTCGCGTCCCCGTATCCCGTCAGAGTTCAGGTTTTCGATGCACCCTCCCCGTTCAAATTCCGCTTATCAGGCCAATCAGTTAGGGGACAACCAGGGTGAAGGTGCCGATCAGTCGGCGGCCAACCAGATCGAGGGACGCGAGGAAACGCCCGTCTGGCAGAAGGCCTTCGTGCTGGGACCGAATGTGCGCTTCACGCGCACGCCCGATCGCACGCCGGCCAAGCCGGAGGCCGCCCCAACTCCTGCACCTCAGCCGAGTGCGCCGACTGCGCGGACGGCACCTCCGCAGCAGCAGATGGCGCAGCAACCGCCAAGACAGCCGGTCACGCAGGCGAGCCAGCGCGTAACGGCAAGCCAGCCTCGGCACACGGCTGCACCGTCTACGAGCGTGCCTTATGCAGGCTTGCCGCGCACGGG
This sequence comes from Allorhizobium sp. nf9_anc, assembly GCF_056323085.1. Taxonomy (NCBI): domain Bacteria; kingdom Pseudomonadati; phylum Pseudomonadota; class Alphaproteobacteria; order Hyphomicrobiales; family Rhizobiaceae; genus Allorhizobium; species Allorhizobium sp. nf9_anc. The sequence goes on from NZ_CM150481.1 coordinate 3,603,422, forward strand.
CGCACCGGCTCCAGCGCCCGCGCCGAAGCCGGAAGCGCCGCGTATGCCGGCGTCTGTGACGCTGCCGCAGCCGCCGGATGCGATCGGCGCACGGGCACTCACCTACAAGCTTCGCCGGGAACTGGCGCGCCAGCAGGCCGAGCAGGCTGCCTGGGAGGCATCCATGGCAGACGGCGGCTTTGGCCAGATCGGACCCGCGCCACAATCACCACAGCCGGCACCACTGGTGCAAGGCATGCGGACCGTGCTCGCGAGCACCCAGGCCGCCAGCGTCGGCGCCACCGTGCAGCCGACAACTGCGGCCCATGTTCCGCCGCATCTGCAGCGATCGATCGCCCAGCAGGCGGAAGCTGCACGCCTTACCGCACAACAGGCAGCACCGGCAGCCCGCCCGCCGATGGTGCGCAACGCGTTCCTGCGCACACCGCCCGTGCAGGCCAATCCGGAGCAGGTTTCGGCACCGGCACCGGCGCCCGTGCAACAGGTTCCTGTCGCCGCAGCAGTCAGCCAGCCGCAAGGATCCGGTTTTGCCGCCTGGGCGCAGATGACCAATCCGCCTGCCCCGCAGGCCGAAGTGGCAGCGCCCATCGTCGACACCGGGGCGCAAGGCGTGCGGCCGCCGATCGCCTCGCTGCTGTCGGACCACGTCTTCTTCGAGGCGATGATCGCGCCTGTCGAGGCACCTCAGGATATCGAGATGGTGCGCCCGAGCGTGCACCAGCCGAGGATGCAGACACCCATGCGCCCGACACCCCAGCCTGTCCGTCAAATCGCACAGCCGGCGGTCCGCACCATGGCGCCGCAGGCTCCCGCTGCCATCCGGGCAGAAGTGGTACGGTATCGCCCCGATGCCCTTATGACCTCGGTGCAGCCTGTGACGGCCCTGCCGCGCAAGCCCGCTTTCGAGGCGACACCCGGATCGGTCGTTGCCCTTTACCGGGAAGTCGCCCACCGCGAGGTGTCGGCTGCCTACTTTGAGCCGACGCAGTCACAAACGCCCATGACGGAGACCGTCGCCCCCCTTGAGGCGGCTGTTCCTGCACCACTCCCGACGACCAATTCGTCAATTGCTCCCATGTCCGCTGCCCTGCCGCGCCAGCCGCTTTTCAAGGCGCAGGAAGCGCTCGGCGAAGGCGAATACGAGCTGCCCTATCTCGACTTCCTGCAGATGCCGCCGGTCCAGACGGGCGTCACGATGACGGCAGAGGCCCTCGAGCAAAGCGCCGGGCTTCTGGAAAGCGTGCTGGAGGATTTCGGCATCAAGGGCGAAGTGATCGACGTGCGTCCCGGCCCTGTTGTCACGCTCTACGAATTCGAGCCGGCACCGGGGGTCAAGTCCTCCCGCGTCATCGGCCTCTCCGACGATATTGCCCGTTCGATGTCGGCGCTGTCTGCCCGCGTCGCTGTTGTGCCCGGCCGCAACGTGATCGGCATCGAGCTGCCGAACCCGGTACGCGAGACGGTCTATCTGCGCGAGTTGATCGAGACGCCCGATTATGCAGAGACGCGCTACAAGCTGCCGGTCTGCCTCGGTAAGACCATCGGTGGCGAGCCTGTGATCGCCGAACTGGCGAAGATGCCGCATCTGCTCGTTGCCGGCACCACCGGCTCGGGCAAGTCGGTGGCGATCAACACGATGATCCTCTCTCTGCTCTACCGGTTCCGTCCGGACGAGTGCCGGTTGATCATGGTCGATCCGAAGATGCTGGAGCTCTCCGTCTATGACGGTATCCCGCATCTGCTCACCCCCGTCGTCACCGACCCGAAGAAGGCCGTCATGGCGCTGAAATGGGCGGTTCGCGAGATGGAGGACCGCTATCGCAAGATGAGCCGCCTCGGCGTTCGCAATATCGATGGCTACAATGCCCGTGCGGCACAGGCGCGCGAAAAGGGCGAAACGATCACCGTCAGCGTCCAGACCGGCTTCGACCGGCAGAGCGGCGAAATCGTCTATGAGGAGCAGGAACTCGACCTTTCGCCGATGCCATACATCGTCGTCGTGGTCGACGAGATGGCCGACCTGATGATGGTCGCTGGCAAGGAAATCGAAGGTGCAATCCAGCGGCTGGCGCAGATGGCGCGGGCGGCCGGCATCCACCTGATCATGGCGACGCAGCGTCCATCGGTCGATGTCATCACCGGCACGATCAAGGCGAACTTCCCGACTCGCGTTTCCTTCCAGGTGACTTCGAAGATCGACAGCCGCACCATTCTGGGTGAACCGGGCGCCGAACATCTGCTCGGCCAGGGCGATATGCTGCACATGGTCGGCGGCGGACGGATCGCCCGCGTGCACGGTCCCTTCGTTTCCGACGAGGAAGTCGAGAAGGTGGTCGCGCATCTGAAGATGCAGGGGCGTCCTGACTATCTGGGCACCGTGACTGAAGATGCCGACGACGTGGAAGACGAGCCGGAAGAGGACGTCGCGGTGTTCGACAAGAGCGCCATGGCGGAAGAGGACGGCAACGATCTCTACGACAAGGCAGTCAAGGTGGTGCTGCGCGACAAGAAGTGCTCGACCTCCTATATCCAGCGCCGGCTATCGATCGGCTACAACAAGGCCGCTTCGCTGGTCGAGCGCATGGAGCAAGAAGGCATCGTGGGCGCTGCCAACCATGTCGGCAAGCGGGCTATCATCGTCGGTGGCCGCGAGGTGAATTCCGAGGGCGATTTCGAAGGCTGAGCCTGCTAGCAACAGGTAAGGGACAGGCCACGTCCCTGACCGCCTTCATCGCCCGCTTGTCGGATGAAAACTCATTTCGTGAGGCCCTTCGTCAGGGCTTGTGACTCGGTATCAGTCCGGGCCAAATGGCGTCATGCGTCGCAGGCTGCGGCGCCTGGCAGGAGGAAGAGCATGAGTCGTCTGGATGGCAAAATCGCGGTTGTGACGGGGGGAACGCAAGGGCTGGGCGCCGAGGTTGCCCGGCTGTTTGCCGAGCGGGGCGCGGCGGGCCTGGTCATCTGCGGCCGTAGCGTCGCAAAGGGCGAGGCGAAGGCTGAGGAGATTGGCGCGCGGTATGGCACGCAGGTTCACTTCGTTGCCGCCGATCTGGCGCAGGTGGAGGATTGCCGCAAGGTGATTGCAGCGGCGCGCTCGCATTTCGGGCGGATCGATGCGCTGGTCAACGTGGCGGCCATCACGGATCGCGGGACCATTCTCGACACGGATCCAGAGCTGTTCGACCGGATGTTTGCGATCAACACGCGGGCGCCCTTCTTCCTGATGCAGGACGCAATCAAGCTAATGCTGGAGACGAAGACGGAAGGCACGATCGTCAACATATCCTCGATGTCCGCCATGGCAGGCCAGCCCTTCATCGCGGCCTATTGCGCCTCGAAGGGGGCGCTCGACACGCTGACCCGCAACACCGCCTTCGGGCTTCTCAAGAACCGCATCCGAGTGAACGGGCTGAATATCGGCTGGATGGCGAGCGACGGAGAGGATCGGATCCAGCGGGAGTTTCATGGCGCAGCCGACGACTGGCTGGCGGAAGCGGCCGCAAAGCAGCCGTTCGGCCGGCTGGTCGATCCGGCGGAAGTGGCACGCGCCTGCGCCTATCTCTCGTCACCCGAATCCGGCCTGATGACGGGAGCGACGATCAATTTCGACCAGTCGGTCTGGGGCGCCTATGAGGACAGCCCGCACCCCTCCAAGCCTTTCTGAGGTCAGGCCTGCACAGGCCGGATCACATCGATGGCGATCTCGCCGTCGACGATGCCGCGGCTGAGATCCACGCGGTCATGGGCGATTTCGATGACCGTGTAGAGCTTTGCAGAGCGGAAGGCGCTGGTTCATCAGCGCTGCGTGTTCGATGGTGCCAGGCATGTTCTTCTCCCTCTGGGCGCTTGTTGGGCTGCTTGCAGATCTGAATGGAACATGCCGGCAGGCGGACCGGTTTCTCCGAGAACAAGGAGCCAGACATGCCGCCCACGACGCCCGCACCCTCCCCGCTTGAAGCACGTCATATGGAGGACGAACGGGGGCGGGATGCGCAGAGCCCGGGCGAAATTCCGGCGCGCGGCCTTTGGGACGTATCGCTGAGGCTGCTGTCGCGTGTGACCTCCGACCGGGTGATGCTGGCCGCGGCGGGTGTTTCGTTTTACGTGATGCTGTCGCTGTTTCCCGGGCTCGCGGCGCTTGTATCGCTCTACGGCCTGATCGCCGACCCGACCACGATTGCGGGGCGGCTCGGTTTTCTCTCCGAACTTCTGCCCGCCGATGGCGTGGCATTGATCCTCGGCCAGTTGCAGTCGCTGGCCGACGAAAACGACAGCACCTTGAGTATCGGTTTTCTGGTCGGCCTCGGCGTGTCGCTGTTCAGTGCGCGCAACGGCATGGTCGCCCTCTTCGAGGCGATGAACATTGCCTATCAGGAGCCGGAGAAGCGCGGCTTCATCCAGACCACGCTACTGGCCATCGCGTTTACGCTGGGTGCCATGGCCATTCTCGCCATCATCGTCACGGCGCTGGCGATCCTGCCGATCGTCATCTCTCTCGTCTTCATCTCGGAGCGGGCCGAGATGATGGTCGGATTGATCCGCTGGCCGATCCTGATCTGCGTCGTCTGGCTCGGAACGGTGATGGTTTATCGATACGGGCCGAGCCGGGAGGATGCCAAGCTTCGATGGCTGACCTGGGGCACGCTGCTCAGTTCACTCGTCTGGCTGATCATGTCGCTCGGCTTCTCCTTCTATCTGGAGAATTTTGCCGACTTCAACGCCACGTATGGCGCCCTCGGTACCTTTATCGGCTTCATGTTCTGGACCTGGCTGTCGGTGGTGATCCTGATCGTCGGGGCGATGCTGAACGCGGAACTCGAACATCAGACGGCGGTGGATACGACGACGGGACCGACACAGCCGATGGGCTATCGGGGCGCGCATATGGCGGACACGATCGGCGAGTCGCAGTAGTCGGCAGCAGGTCCCAATGAAAAAGGGTGGCACCGGTGCCGCCCTTTTTTCTCAACACTGTCGTTGCCGCGAGCTTCAGGCGCTGCGGCGCTCCTGGGCGCGACTGCCGGGGAATAGGAGCTGGATGAAGCTCTCGGCCGTCGGCTGTGGCTCGTGATTGGCAAGCCCCGGGCGTTCATTGGCCTCGATGAAGACGTAGTCGGGCTTTGCGGGATCATGGACCATGAAGTCGATGCCGACGACCGGGATCTTGATAGCTTTCGCGATCCGGCAGGCGGCATCGACGAGGTCGGGGTGGACGGTCGCGGTGACGTCGTGGATCGTGCCGCCGGTGTGGAGATTGGCGGCCTTGCGCACGGTGATCTCGCGGCCCTCTTCCAACACGCTGTCGAGATCGAGGTCCTGTTCGGCGAGGCAACGCTTCGTCTCGGCATCAACGGGGATGCGGCTTTCACCGCCGGTTGCGGCAGAGCGGCGGCGGGACTGTTGTTCGATCAGCTTGCGGATGGACGAGCGGCCATCGCCGACGACGCGGGGCGGACGGCGGACGGCGGCGGCGACAAGCTTGTAGTCGATGACCACGAGGCGCAGGTCCTCGCCTTCGAAACAGGCTTCCAGAAGCACGCGGTCGCAGACCTGGCGGGCCATACGGATGGCTGCGTGCAGGGCATCCATTGAGGAGACGCCGACCGAGATGCCCCTACCCTGTTCGCCGCGCGCGGGTTTCACGACCAGCTTGCCGTGCTTTTCGAGAAACGCCTGCTTGTCGGCATCGGGGGAGTCAGCGGAGAGCTGTGCGGGGACGCTGAGGCCCGCCGACTGGGCGAAGCGGCGGGTGACGGCCTTGTCGTCGCAGATCGACATGGCGACCGAAGAGGTGAGATCCGAAAGGCTTTCGCGGCAATGAATGCTGCGTCCGCCATGGCTGAGACGGAAGAAGCCGCCCTCGGGATCTGTCACCTCGACATGGATGCCACGGCGAAGCGCTTCGTCGACGATCAGGCGGGCATAGGGATTGAGCGCCTCGTAGCCCTCGACCGGCTGGGCGAAGAATTTCTCGTTGATGGCGTTCTTGCGCTTCACGGCAAAGAGCGGCACGCGGCGGAAGCCGAGCTTTTCGTAGAGACCGATCGCCTTGTCATTGTCGTGCAGGACGGAGAGGTCGAGATAGGCGAGACCCCGCGCCTGGAAATGTTCGGCGAGGATGCGCACTAGGCCTTCGCCGATGCCCGGTTGACGGGCTTGCGGGTGAACCGCGAGGCACCAGAGCGAGGCGCCGCGCTCCGGGTCGTCGAAGAGGCGGTGATGGTCGATGCCGGTGACCGTTCCCACGATCTCGCCGGTCAGATCGTCCTGCGCGACGAAATAGGTGACGGGGCGGTTGTCGCGCTCGCCGGTAAAGAAGTCTTCGCGCACCTGGACCATGCCGCAGCTGGCATAGACCGCGTTGATGCCCGCCGCATCGCTCTCGGAGGAGAAGCGCCTGAAGGTGACGCCCTTCGGACGGCGGCCTCCGGCGCGATAGGTAGAGAGATCGAGGCGGAAGGTGTGGGACGGATCGAGAAAGATTTCCTGCGGGGCCTGGGCCAGCAGGACATGCGGATCGCCGACGTGGAAGGCGATGTCGCGGGTATCGGGGGCTTCCTCGCGGAGCGCATCAAGCAGGTCCTGATATCGGTCGAAGGTTGGGGTGAAAAGCAAACGGCCCCAGCCGCAATCGAGGGCGATGTTGCGGTTCCGGCCCTCCGTTTCAGAGGGCCGGCTGGTCGTGCCGTGGCTGCCGCTGCCAGGTGTGCGCAGGCGCGTCAGACGATGGGACAAAGCATTGCCGCGACGCGCCTTGCGCGGCTGGTTGGCGGGCTTCTTCTCTGTCTTGCTCACGTCAGTTCTCCTGCGCCTGCAACCACATTTCGAGAAGACCGATCTGCCAGAGCTCGGAGCCCTGCAGCGGCGTGATATGCGAGGCGGGATCGGCCACCAGACGATCGATGTAATCTTGGCGGAAGAGCCCACGTTCGCGGGCAGCCTTGGACGACAGGGCGTCGCGGAGCATGTCGAGATAGGGGCCGGCAATGTATTTCAGCTGAGGCACGGGGAAATAGCCCTTCTTGCGGTCGATGACCTCGGAGGGGATCACCTTGCGGGCGACGTCCTTGACGATGCCCTTGCCGCCGTCGCGGAGCTTTTCCTCAGGCGGAATGCGGGCGGCGAGTTCGACCAGTTCGTGATCGAGGAAGGGCACGCGGGCCTCAAGGCCCCAGGCCATGGTCATGTTGTCGACGCGCTTGACCGGATCGTCGACCAGCATGACGTTGCTGTCGAGCCGGAGCGCCTGATCGACCGGGGTATCGGCACCGGAGCGCAGCAGATGTTCGCGCAGCAGGTCGCCGCTGACGTCTCGATCGGCAATCCAGCGGTCCTGCAACTGGGTTGCGAGCGTTTCATGCGAGCGATCGCGGAAGGCGCGTCCGTAATCTCCGACGACGTCCGTGGAGCCGACCAGCGGCGGATACCAGTGATAACCACCGAAGACCTCGTCGGCGCCCTGGCCCGATTGCACGACCTTGATGTGTTTGGAGACTTCCTTCGAGAGCAGGTAGAAGCCGACATTGTCATAGGAGACCATGGGCTCGGACATGGCGGCGATGGTGCCGGGCAGTGCGCCCATCAGATCGGCCGAGGGCACGAAGATCTTGTGGTGGTCGGTGCCGAAGCGCTTGGCGATCAGATCGGAATAGACGAATTCGTCGCCCTTTTCGCCATTGGCTTCCTCGAAACCGACGGAGAAGCTCATCAGGCCGGTCTGGCCGGCTTCGGCCAGAAGGCCAACGATGAGGCTGGAATCGACACCGCCGGAAAGGAGGACGCCCACGGGCACGTCGGCAATCATCCGGCGCTTGACGGCGAGACGCAGCGCATCGAGCAATTGCTCCTGCCAGTCCTCGCGGCTCATACGGGCGTCTTCGGCGCGGCGCGTGTAGGCTGGATCCCAATAGCGCTTGTCCTCGAAGCTGCCATCGGGCTGGTAGACCCTGATCGTCGCCGGGGGAAGCTTGCGCACGCCCTTGTAGATCGTGCGCGGCGGCGGCACGACGGCGTGGAAAGCCATGTAGTGATGAAGGGCTGTCACATCGATCGCCGTATCGACGCCACCCGCCTTGACCAGGGCCGGCAGCGAAGAGGCGAAGCGCAGGCCGCCGGAGACCTCGGCGAGGTAAAGCGGCTTGATGCCGAACCGGTCGCGCGCCAGGACGACGCGACCGGTGTCGCGTTCGTGGATGGCAAAGGCGAACATGCCGTGGAAGCGGGATACGCAGTCCGTGCCCCAGGCATGCCAGGCCTTGAGGATGACTTCCGTGTCGCCATCGGAGAAGAAGCGGTAGCCCTTCGCTTCCAGTTCGCTGCGCAGCTCACGGAAATTGTAGATGCAGCCGTTGAAGACAAGCGAGAGGCCGAGATCGGGATCGACCATGGGCTGCTGCGATTTGTCGGAGAGGTCGAGGATGCGCAATCGTCGATGGCCGAGCCCGACATTGCCCCTGACCATCACGCCGGCCGAATCCGGCCCTCGTGGGGCCAAGACGTCCGCCATGATCGAAACTGCCGCTACCGATGGCGACGCGCCATCGAATCTCACTTCTCCACAAATGCCACACATGAACTGGGCTGAAACCTCCGTTGAAAAATCAAACGCAAACGTGCCGGCGCGCCGATCAACGATCGTCGGCGTACCGGTCACATGGTTTGCAAATGACGGAGCGGTTCCATTGTTCCAATTTTTTTTGCGGAACATGGCTGGAAGCGAGGCGACGTCCCGGGCGGCCCGGGGCGTCGAATTCGGATCAGCTTAAGGCCTTCTTCAGCGGAGCAACGTGGCGGAAAACCAGGAGGTCGAGAAGGAGGACCGCCAGGAGAACAGCGCCGGAGAGCGGGAAGAGGAGCGCTGTTGCGAGCATGACCAAGGCGCCGGTCTTCCAGAGGGGGCCGGGCTCGCCGACTGAAGGGGCCACCAGGCGGGCTGCACCCTTCGGACGGCGTTTCCACCACATGACGAAGCCGCTGACCGAGAGGAAGATGATCGACAGACAGAAGACGTTGACGAAGACCAGGTTCCAGAGGCCCATGTCGCCCTCGTGAAAGGCGACACCGGCGGCCATGGCCTTGCCGGCTGGGCCGTAGTCACCAAAACCGACATCGGCAAGGATGCGGCCGGTATATTGGTCGATATGGACGGTCCGATCATCAAGCGGATTGGCGCTGTCATTGCTCATTGTGTCGCGGGAGATGGTCCAGACGGCCGTGTCATCTCCGGGGAAAGCCAGCTGGAAGCGCTGGTCGAAACCGAGCGTGCGGGCAAGCGTAACGATGGCATCGAGATTGACGGGCTCGCCATCCGGCGTGCCAGTGACACCGGCATCCGAGCCGGATGCCGGCATCGGGGTCTGCTCCAGCGTCCACGGGACCTGCTTGATGCCGCCATGGTTCATGCTGGCATGGGTCTTGTCCGACAGGGGCACATTGTCCCACTTCTCCGCCGGGAAGGTGCTCCAGGCCTGGGTGAACTTCTCGCCCCAGATGCCGGCCCAGGTGAGGCCCGACAGCAGGAAGACAACGAGAAAGAGCGAGGCATAAAAGCCGATGCTCAGATGCAGCGACTTCCAAAGCTGGCGACCCTTGGCAGAGAGCTGCGGGACAAGCACCGAGCCGAAGCCGCGACCGTCACGCGGCCACCACAGATAAAGGCCGGTGACGACGAGCATGATGGCGAAGCCGGCGGCAATCTCGATCAGGCGGTCTCCGAGATCGCCGATCAGGAGCGTGCCGTGGATGGTGTCGGCGAGATCATAGAGACCATTGCGACGTTCCCAGTTGCCAAGGACCTCGGCCTTGTAGGGATCAACGGCCACCATGAAGGAGGCGTCGCCCTGGTTGATGCGAAAGAGTGCGGCCTGCTCCGGCGTGCGCGGTGCGATGTACTGGATGATCTGGCCGGGGATCTCCAGGGTCGCGGCTCCCGCCTGGGCGGAAACGGAGGCAAGGGTCGCCTGGGGTTCGACCGAATAGATCTTCTCGCCATCACGGCCGAAGAGCGTGGCCGTCCAGAGCATGATCAGGCCGGTGACGGCGAGCATGATCAGGAAGGGAGCCACGTAGAGGCCGGCATAGAAATGCCAGCGCCAGGCCGTGATGTAGAAGCGGCGCGACAGATCCTTGCTGTTCGCCTTGGTGGGGGAGAGGTCGGAAACGATGGTCATCCTGGGTCTCGACTGGTTGGAGAGAGGTTCAGTGGGAAAGCGAGCGATCGCCGGCGGCGAGGCCCGAGAGCTGTTGCGGGTCGAGCACGGTGACGAGATCGCCGCGCTCGATGTCGATGAGGCCTGCCTTCTTGAGGCGGGTGAAACACCGGCTTACGGTCTCGACGGTGAGGCCGAGCCAATCGGCGAGGTCGCCGCGGGTGGGATAAAGATGGAAGGTGATGGCGCCGCGTCGCTTGTCGCGCGCCGGGCGACCGAATTGCCGGGCGAGATCAAGCACGGCAAAGGCCACGCGTTCGGGCGCCGTCTTGCGGCCAAGCAACATGACCAGGCCTTGAGAGCGGGCGAGCATTTCGCTGAGCGCCAGGTCCCGTTCGCTCTGGCTGATGGTGTCAGACACGGCTTCCAGGCGGGTGAAGCCGAGGGTTTCGGCCGAGTATCTGGTGTGTTCACCGAGCCCGAGGCCGATCAGCCGGCCGGGTCCGACAAGGTCGATGATCTGGCGCCGCCCATCCGAGAGGGTCTGTGCTGTGGCGACACAGCCGTCGACCACGCGGTATTGCGGCGAGCCGGCGAGGCCTTCGAGGAAAACCACGGTTCTCGGCGGCAGAAGCGGGCCGGCCAGGGTAGATCTTGTTGGCCTGGGTATTGCGGAAGACGCGGGTGGAAACGCAGGCGACGGCCCACGATCGGCAAGGATTTGCAGCATGACAGACATCCGATTTCGACCGGAGCTGCAAAGCGTGCAAACTCACCGGCCTGACGACACTGGTGACCGGACGCGAGGACGCGCCGGCCGTGACCTTCGATCAGGCGGTGACGGGTGGTGCGCGGGGATGGGTGTCGGGCGGGAAAAGCTGGCGGTAATGCGCCTCTGCCCGCGGCGGCAGGGCGACGGAGGTGACCATGGCCAAACGCGTGCCGACGGCATCGGCAGGCGCCGGCAGGAGGACGGCGGCCGAGATACGGCAGGCCTCGCAATCGGAGGCACCGGCATGGGGCTTCGCCTTACCGTCATCCGACGGCAGGCAGAGCTCCGGCAGACTGCCGTCCGGCAGCATCAGGGCAGCGATTTCTTCCGGGGAGAATTGCGTCGCAGGTGCGGCGACCGGTTGATGCGCGAGGCCGAGCAGAACGAGCGCGATGACGCAGATCATGCGTATCGCTCGCTCAAAGCTCATCCGGACGGCCGTTTCAGTCATTCTATCCCCCGACAGATTTTCCGTGGATAGCATCGGGCAGCGCTGCTCACAAGACGGTGATCTCGCCGCATGTCGTCGCAGCGAGCACCGCTAAAACAGCGGCAACTGAAGCACTGGAGGTCAGGCGGCGGGATGGCTGCGCATCTGGCCGGGTGTGCGGCCATAGGTGCCCTTGAAGACGCGGGTGAAATGCGAAGTGTTCTGGAAACCGACCTGCAGGGCGATATCGATCAGCGAGGCATTGGTCTGCGTGACCAGCATCTTGGCGCGCTCCATCCTGAGCTTCGTGTAGATCCGGGCGGGCGATACATCGATCTTCTGGGCGAAGAGACGCTCCAGCTGGCGGCGCGACAGGCCGACGGAGCGGGCGAGCTGATCAATGGTCAGCTCGTTTTCCAGGCTCTGTTCCATCAGGATCAGGACGGCCTTCACCCGGGGATCGTCGCATTCGATCGTCAGCGGCCTTCGGACCTGGATATCCTTGTTTGTGCGGGCCTTTTCGATCTGCAGGACTTCAAGCGCGTTGCGCTCGGCGTCATGGCCGAGATACTGGCGCACGATAAAGGCTGCGAGATCGGCCGAGCTGCTGCCGCCGGCACAGGAGCCACGGCGGCGATCGAGATTGAACAGGCGATCGGAGCGGACCTCGTGATCGGGGAAACGGTCGCGAAACTCCTGGTAATGCAGCCAGCTGACACAAGTCTGGTGGTTTTTCATCAGGCCGGCTTCGGCGAGGATGAAGGTGCCGGTGCAAAGCCCGATCAAAGGCACCTTCTGCGCATCGGCCTTCTTCAGGAAGGCGATGGTCTGGTCGTCCACCGCCGGCTGGCGGCCGAGCAGGCCGCCGACCACGACGATATAGTCGAAGCGGCTGGGATCGACGAAATCGCTGGTGGGCGCCACCTGCACGCCGCAGCTCGAGGTGATCAGATGGCGTGTGCTGCCGATCACCTGCCAATCGGCGAGAACGCGGCCGGAGCGATCATATTCGTCGCTTGCAAGCCGGATGGTATCGATGAAAAGCGCAAAGGCTGACAGCGTGAACGACCGCGACAGCACGAAGCCGATCTTCAGCCGCGGCCTTTTTGTCGCCTCGTCACCCGCCATTGCCTGATTCTCCGAATTCCGGCGAAATCGCCGAGATAAACGCTAGCAGCGGGCGGATGTCGCTGCAATCACGACTCGTCGGGTTCGTCTGCTTTCAGGCTCTGCCGTGCAGGCTCGACCTTCTGCCGGGTGAAGCCGCGCAGCCCCGAGACCTCTTCGGAATCACGCTCGATCTGCACCTCGCTCGCCGTATAGTAGACCACGAGCTTTGCCACCGACATCAGAGCGTGGAGGTGGATGCGCTCATAGCCGTGGGAGGCATCGACGCCGAAGGCCAGGAGGGCCGTGCGTACGTCATGCCCGGCTTCCACCGCCGAGGCCGCATCGGAGCGGTAATAGCGGAAGACGTCTTTCTGGACCCTGATGCCGTTTTCTGCGCAGAGATCGTAGAGCTTCTTCGACAGATGATAGTCGAAAGGGCCAGTCTGATCGGCCATGGCAAGCGTCACGCCGAACTCGTCGGAATTCTGGCCGGGCGCCGTCGTGCCATTGTCGATGGCGACCAGCGAGGCGATCTCCGGCACAAGGGCGGCAGAGGCGCCGACGCCGACTTCCTCGCCGATGGTGAAGAGCCAGTAGGTATCGACAGGGGTTTCGATCTCTTCGCGCTGCATCGCCTCGATTGCAGCCAGCATGATCGCCACGCCCGCCTTGTCGTCCAGGTGCCTCGATACGATGAAGCCGTTGTCGAGGAATTCCGGCAGGGGGTCGATGGCGACGATATCGCCGATATCGATGCCGAGCTGGACGATGTCGTTTCTGTCGCGCGACAGTGCATCGATACGCAACTCGACATGGCGCCAACCGGTGGGTTGCGTGTCGACTTCCTCATTGAAGGTGTGGCCGGAGGCTTTCAGCGGCAGGATGGATCCGCGGTAGATGCCTTTGGTCGAAAAGATCGAGGCCCGTGCGCCCTCGGCAAAGCGCGCCGACCAATGGCCGATCGATACAAGTTCGAGCCGACCATTGTCCTTGAGCGCCTTGACCTGTGCGCCGAGCGTATCGAGGTGCGAGACGATCGCGCGGGCCGGTCGTTCGGCAGCGCCCGGCCGCCTCGCGCGGATCGCGCCACGGCGGGTCAGCTTGACTTCGAGGCCGAGACGCTCAAGTTCGCGCGCGGTGTAGCGGACGGCCTCGTCCGTGAAGCCTGTCGGGCTCGGGATGGCCAGCAATGCCTTCAGCCGAGACCTCAAATAATCCGGGTCGATGGTGATCGGTGTCTGCATGGGAGCCTTGCTACGGTTGCTTCGGGTATGAAGATGGCGCCGTTGTCACCTCATGGGCGCGGGGTGCCGTGCGAGGCACTCGAACGCACATCATCAAGCCTTGTGGAGAGCCTGCGGCTTATGGGCTGCCCGTTTGCCCGTCTTTGTGCTTTCGACAATGTATTGCGGATCGGACTTGGAAGCCTTGACCGGATGGTCCTTGATGGTGCTGGGTGTCGTCCGCTTCTTGACGACCTTGCCTTGGGTCGTGCCCTGGCTGGTTTCCCACTCGACCTTGTCGCCCTTGCGCAGATCCTTCGCCACGTCCGGCTCTCCCTTGTCCTTGTCGATGCGCAGCGGCGCATGTCCGTCATTCTGGAGAACGACAGACATGGTGCGAGGTTCCAAGCGGCAACTCGGGGCTTGGGTAGGATGGAGATGTCTTGATGGGGATAGATGGCGGACAGGGTGGGATTCGAACCCACGGTACGCTTTCACGCACACACGCGTTCCAGGCGTGCGCCTTAAACCACTCGGCCACCTGTCCAGGGGGATCGCGGGGAAAAACCACCGCGGTTGGTCGGGCGGGATATATACCGAGGAATTTCGGCGGATCAACCGAAATCTATCAGAATTTTGACATCGGCCGACAATTCCCTATCTATAAGGTCGAGCGCGGCGGATTGCAGGCCGTGACGGGCTTCAGCCGGAGACTTTGGTCGTGCGTTTCCTCTTCAGGATCTTGAGTTTGCTTGCGCTTTGCGTCGGCGTCGTGTTCGGCGTGGTGGATTCGATTGCGTCGGTTTCGGCATCGCAGGTCATCCTGACGCCGATTTCGGAGGCCTGGATCGATGCAAATCCGGGTTCGCTCATGACGCTTGAAGGACTGGTCGAGACACGGTTGGGTGCCGGCGCATGGCTTGCCTTGCGCGACGTGGTGCTACCGCAGCCGGCATCGGCCGCCTTCCTCGTTCTGTCGCTTGTACTCTGGATGATCGGCTACAAGCGGCCCTCGCCTGCCGGGCGCTTTGCGGCCTGAGCCGGGACTTCCTTGGCGCGCGGGACAAGCGGTCCCTCGTGCCGGTTGTAAGTTTTAAGCGGGCCCCGCGACTAAGAACATAGAAACAGGAGCTGCAGACAGTGCAGCTTCCAGCGATCCCGCCTCTGGCGGAGCTTCAGACGAACCAGCAGGCCAAGTCCTGGCCTCAGGAGGTAAAAGATGTTCCTGATCGACATGTTCAACAAGAAGACTGTGATGCCAACGGCGGAGAACGCCCTTCCCGGCCGGGCCGAGCCGATCCCGACGGCCGCCACCCATTTCGTGTCCGGCCTGCCCCTCAAGGGACCGGCACCTGAGGGCATGAAGACCATCTATCTCGGCATGGGCTGCTTCTGGGGTGCGGAGCGGCTGCTCTGGCAGACGCCGGGCGTCTATCTCACCGTGTCCGGCTATCAGGGCGGCATCACGCCCAATCCGACCTATCAGGAAACCGTCACAGGGCTGACCGGCCATACTGAGGTGGTGAAGGTGGTCTATGATCCTGCGAAGATCTCGCTGGAAGGGCTGCTGAAGATCTTCTTCGAGGCGCATGATCCTACCCAGGGGATGCGTCAGGGCAATGACATCGGCACAACCTATCGCTCGGCGATCTATGTCGAGGACGAGGACGACATGGCGCTTGCCATCGCCGTTCGCGACCGGTTCCAGGAAGCACTGGTGAAGGCCGGGCGCAACAGCCGGGTGACGACCGAAATCGCCCATGCCGGTCCGTTCTACTATGCCGAGGATTATCACCAGCAGTATCTGGCGAAGAATCCGAATGGTTACTGCGGCCTGCGCGGCACCGGCGTCGCCTGCCCGATCTCGCCCGCTGCTTAAGGGCGAATGCCCAAAGGTGCAGCATAAATCCCATTGATCTGACTGATTTTTCAGCGCGCGGCGCTGAAAAATCAGCAGGCTTGTGAATCTTTACCAGATGAAAAAAATCTGGTGAATTTTGAAACGAGCCATGCAAGGATGAAAGCCAGCCAGGACCTCCGGAAAAGGGGGCGGCGGTTCCGCAGACATGTCTTTCTCATGAGGAAGGCTTGCGGGAGGACCCAACAAGATCAATAGCAACAACAGGGCTGCACCATGAAGAAAACCCTCCTCAGTCTCTTTGCCTTGGCCGCGATGTCGGCGACCGCGCTTGCGGCCGACGTCAAGCCGGCGCTGGTCTACGGCACGGGCGGCAAGTTCGACAAATCCTTCAACGAAGCCGCTTACGGTGGCGCCGAGAAGTTCAAGGCCGAAACCGGCATCGACTACCGCGACTTCGAGCCGACCAGCGACACGCAGGGCGAACAGGCTATCCGCAACTTCGCTTCGCGCGGCTTCAACCCGGTTGTCGCCGTATCCTTCGCCTGGACCTCGGCCGTCGAAAAGGTTGCCGCTGAATTCCCGGATACCCAGTTCGTGATCGTCGATTCCGTCGTCGACAAGCCGAATGTCCGTTCGGTTGTCTACAAGGAAGAGGAAGGTTCCTACCTCGTTGGCCTGCTGGCCGGCATGGCTTCCACCACCGGCAAGGTCGGCTTCGTCGGCGGCATGGACATCCCGCTGATCCGCAAGTTCGCCTGCGGCTACGAGCAGGGCGCACGCGCTGCCAAGGCTGACATCCAGGTCTTCCAGAACATGACCGGCACGACCGGTGCTGCCTGGAACGACCCGGTTCGCGGCGGCGAGCTGACCAAGAACCAGATCGACCAGGGTGCTGATGTCGTTTACGCGGCAGCCGGTGCAACCGGTCTCGGCGTTCTGCAGACAGCTGCCGACAACGGCAAGCTGTCGATCGGCGTCGACTCCAACCAGAACCACCTGCATCCGGGTTCGGTTTTGACCTCGATGGTCAAGCGCGTCGACCTCGCCGTCTACAACGCTTACTCGGATTCGAAGAACGACAAGTTCACGCCCGGTCTGCAGGTTCTCGGCGTCGCACAGGAAGGTGTTGCCTACGCCCTGGACGACAACAACGCCAAGCTGATCACCGAAGAGATGAAGGCTGCTGTCGAGAAGGCCAAGGCCGACATCGCTGCCGGCACCATCAAGGTCCATGACTACATGTCGGACAATTCCTGCCCGAAGTGATCTGAAAGCCGGGCGCAGGACGGCGACATCGTCGTCCTGCGCCCTTTTTGTATGTCTGGGGGACCGGAATGAGTGCAACGAACCAGGCACCCGCGATCGAATTGATCGGCATCGACAAGAAGTTCGGTGCGGTGCATGCCAACAAGAACATCAATCTGACGGTCGCCAAGGGCTCCATCCACGGCATCATCGGTGAAAACGGCGCCGGCAAATCGACGCTGATGTCGATCCTCTACGGCTTCTATCAGGCCGATCAGGGATCCATCCAGATCGACGGCAAGCCGATCACGATCAAGGATAGCCAGGCTGCCATCAATTCCGGGATCGGAATGGTGCACCAGCACTTCATGCTGGTCGAGAATTTCTCCGTGCTCGAAAACCTGATGCTCGGCGCCGAAGGCGGCGCTCTGCTCGGCAAGGGTACGGATGCCGCGCGTGCAGCGCTGAAGAAGCTGGAAGAAGACTACGAGCTGGAAGTGGATCCCGATGCGATCATCGAGGAGCTGCCTGTTGGTCTGCAGCAGCGCGTCGAGATCCTGAAAGCCCTCTATCGCGGCGCCGAGATCCTGATCCTCGACGAACCCACGGGCGTTTTGACGCCGGCGGAAGCCGACCACCTGTTCAAGATCCTCGGTGTACTGCGCGACCAGGGCAAGACGGTCATCCTGATCACCCACAAGCTGCGCGAGATCATGGCGATTACCGATACGGTGTCGGTCATGCGCCGGGGCGAAATGGTCGCGACCCGCAAGACGGCGGAAACGACGGTGGAGGAACTCGCCGAGCTGATGGTCGGCCGTCGGGTTCTGCTGCATGTGGAGAAGAAGCCGGCCAATGCGGGCGAGATCTTCCTCTCGGTGCGCAATCTGACCGTCAAGGACAACCGCGGCGTCGTCATGGTCGATAACGTCTCCTTCGATGTGCGCTCCGGCGAGATCGTCGGGATCGCCGGCGTGGCCGGCAATGGCCAGAGCGAACTTCTCGAAGCAATCACCGGCATTCGCAAACCAACCTCGGGTGAGATCTGGATCAACGGCAATAATGTTGCCGGCCTCGACCCGGCGGAACTGCGCGGCATCGGTGTGGCGCATATCCCGGAAGATCGCCACCACATGGGTCTCGTGCTTCCCTTCGAGGAAAGCCAGAACGCGATCCTCGGCTATCACCGCGACGAGCGCTATGGGAAGGGTATGTTCCTGAACCCGGACCTCATTCGAAAGGCTGCGGTTGAAGAGATCGAGAAATACGACATCCGCCCGCCGAACCCGCGGCTGAAGACCGCCAACTTCTCGGGCGGCAACCAGCAGAAGATTGTCGTTGCCCGCGAAATCGAGCGTGATCCGAAGCTCTTGATCGTCGGCCAGCCCACACGCGGCGTCGACATCGGCGCGATCGAATTCATTCACAAGCGGATCGTCGAGACGCGCGACGCCGGCAAGGCCGTGCTGCTCGTCTCCGTCGAACTGGACGAGATCCGCTCACTCTCCGACCGTATCCTGGTAATGTTTGCCGGCAAGGTCGTCGGCGAGAAGACGCCTGATACAGGCGAACAGACACTCGGCCTGATGATGGCCGGCATTGCCGCTTGAGGATTTGATGAGCACTGCATCCGTACCACTTCCAAACTGGATCAATTATGCGCTGCTGCCGCTGATCAACCTCACGCTCGCCTTTCTGGTGTCGGGCCTCGTGGTCTGGATCATCGGGGAGAACCCCTGGGAGGCGCTGAAGCTGATGCTGGAAGGCGCGCTTGGCAGCGGCGAAGGCATTGGGTTCACGCTGTTTTATGCGACGAACTTCATCTTCACCGGGCTTTCTGTCGCGGTTGCCTATCATGCCGGCCTGTTCAATATCGGGTCGGAAGGTCAGGCCTATCTTGGGGGCTTAGGCGCAGCACTCGCGGCGCTTGCGCTCGATCACTACGTGCCGTGGTATGTCACCATGCCGTTTGCGATCATGGCGGCAGCCCTTTTCGGTGCGGCCTGGGCGCTGATCCCGGCCTGGCTGCAGGCGAAGCGCGGCAGCCATATCGTCATCACCACGATCATGTTCAATTTCATCGGCGCAGCGCTGATGGTCTATCTGCTGGTCAACGTGCTGATCGTTCCCGGCAAGATGGCGCCTGAGACCCGCACCTTCCTCGAAGGCGGCCAGCTGCCGAAGCTTGACTGGCTGATTGCCATGTTCGGCGGCACGCTCGGACCTGCCCCGTTCAACGTGTCCTTCCTGATCGCGCTGGTCATGTGCGTTGTCGTCTGGGTGCTGATCTGGCGCACCAAGCTCGGCTACGAGATGCGCACGCTCGGGATCAGCCGCTCGGCGGCCGCCTATGCCGGCATTCCCTATGTGAAGATCGTCATGATCACCATGCTGATCTCCGGCGGTCTCGCCGGCATGATGGCGCTGAACCCGGTGCTCGGGGCCTCCGCCCGCCTGCAGGTGGAATTCGTGGCTGGCGCCGGTTTCGTCGGGATCGCTGTGTCGCTGATGGGGCGCAACCATCCGCTCGGCATCCTGCTTGCCGCCATCCTGTTCGGCATCCTCTATCAGGGCGGTGCGTGGCTTTCCTTTGATATGCCCAACATCACCCGCGAGATGATCGTGGTCATCCAGGGCCTAGTAATCCTGTTTGCCGGCGCGCTCGAATTCATGTGCCGGCCGATGATCGTGCGCATCTACCAGTCACTGACAAAGGCCTGAGGACGCGACCATGGAATCATTTGACATGCTCATCAGCATCCTCGGCTCGACGATCCGTCTGTCGATCCCGCTGATCCTGGCGGCCCTTGCCGGCCTCTATTCGGAACGCGCCGGTGTCTTCGACATCGGGCTTGAAGGCAAAATGCTGGCGGCAGCCTTTGCGGCAGCCTGCGTTGCCTATCTCACCGGTTCGGCCTGGCTGGGGCTGTTCTCGGGTATTGCCGTTTCGCTCGTTTTCTCGCTGATCCACGGCTTTGCCTCGATCACCAATCGCGGCAACCAGATCGTTTCCGGCGTGGCGTTGAACTTCGTGGCGGCCGGCCTGACTGTCGTGCTTGGCCAGGCCTGGTTCGGCCAAGGCGGACGCACGCCACAGGTTTCGGGCGACGGGCGTTTTGCCCCGATCATCCTGCCGGGTGCCGACATGATGCGTGAGGTGCCGATCATCGGGCCGCTCTATTCCAACGTCATCTCCGGCAACAACATCCTGACCTATATCGCCTTCCTGGCGGTGCCGATCTCCTGGTGGGTGCTTTATCGCACGCGCTTTGGCCTGCGGCTCCGCGCTGTCGGTGAAAATCCGGGTGCGGTCGATACGGCCGGCATTTCGGTGACTTTCCTGCGCTACCGCGCCGTGCTGGTGGCGGGCCTGCTCTGCGGCATTGCCGGAACCTATCTGGCGATCGCCCAGTCGGCGGCCTTCATCAAGGACATGTCGGCGGGCAAGGGCTTCATCGCGCTTGCAGCCCTCATCTTCGCCAAGTGGAAGCCAGTGCCGGTGATGTTCGCCTGCCTGCTGTTCGGCTTCCTCGATGCGCTGGCAAACTTCATGCAGGGCAAGGAGATCCCTGTCATCGGCGAAGTGCCGGTGCAGCTCTTCCAGGCCCTGCCCTATATTCTCACCTGCATTCTGCTTGCGGGCTTCATCGGCTCTGCCAATCCGCCGAAGGCCGGTGGCGTCGCATATTCCAAGGAGCGTTGATCATGGCGCATGATCTTTTCGAAGCCGCGCGTGACGCGATGAAATTCGCGCATGCGCCCTATTCGAAGTTCCCGGTAGGGGCTGCGATCCGTGCCGATGACGGGCGCATCTATACCGGCGCCAATATCGAGAACCTCTCCTTCCCACAGGGCTGGTGTGCCGAGCCGACGGCGATCGGCTGCATGATCATGGGCGGCGGCAAGAAGATCATCGAGATGGCCGTGATTGCCGAGAAGCTGGCGCTTTGCCCGCCCTGTGGCGGTTGCCGTCAGAAGATCTCGGAATTCGCATCCGCCGACACCAAGATCTTTCTCTGCGACGAAGTGGGTGTGCAGAAGACCATGACCATGGACGAGCTTCTGCCGCTCAGCTTCAAGACGGACATCCTCGGATGAAGGCGGCCGTCGATCTGCTCGTCGAGCGGCTCAACGGGCTCGTTCCGCGCCATGCGATCGTGCTCGGCTCGGGCTTGGGATCGCTGGTCAACGAGGTCCGCGATGCGGTGCGCGTTCCGTATGCGGAGCTTCCCGGATTTCCGTTGAGCGGCGTGTCGGGCCATGCGGGCGAGATCGTTGCCGGTTACCTGGGACGCACGCCCGTCATCATGCTCGCCGGACGCATGCATTACTACGAGCACGGCGATGCGAATGCGATGCGCAAGCCGATCGAAGTGCTAATGGGGCTTGGCGTGAAGTCGCTGATCCTCACCAATGCGGCGGGATCGCTGCGTGAAGACATGCCGCCCGGATCGGTCATGCAGATCACCGATCACATCAACTTCTCCGGCAAGAACCCGCTGATCGGCGAGCCAAGCGACGGGCGCTTCGTCGGCATGACATCGGCCTATGATGCCGAGCTGCAGGCAGCCATGCGGGCAGCCGCTGAAGCAGAAGATGTGCTGCTCTCGCAGGGCGTCTATATGTGGTTCTCGGGCCCGAGCTTCGAGACGCCGGCAGAGATCCGCATGGCGCGTGTGTTGGGCGCCGACGCCGTCGGCATGTCGACCGTGCCGGAGGTTATTCTCGCCCGGTTCTATGGCCTGAGGGTTGCAGCTGCCTCCGTGATCACCAATTATGGGGCAGGCATGACCGGTGGCGAACTGAGCCACGAGGAAACCAAAGACATGGCGCCGATCGGCGGCAAACGTCTGGCCACCATCCTGAAACGGATGATCGGCGGAGGAAATGACATTGGATAATCAAGAACTGCGCGCTGTCGCTTCGCGGGCGCTTTCGCTGCTCGACCTCACCAACCTGAAGGACGACTGCACGCCCGAACAGATCGTGACGCTGTGCGGGCGTGCCCAGAGCGCCTTTGGACCGACGGCTGCGATCTGCATCTGGCCGCGCTTCGTTATGCAGGCGCGCACCCTGCTTGGCCCCGACAGCCCGATCCGGATTGCGACCGTCGTCAACTTCCCCTCGGGCGAGATGAAGACCGAGGACGTGCTGGCGGAAACGCGGGATGCCGTGGCTGATGGCGCTGACGATATCGATCTGGTGATCCCTTACCGGGCGCTCGCCAACGGCGATGAAAAGGCGGTGAAGGACATGGTTTCGGCGGTGAAAGCTGCCTGTGGTCCGGCGATCCTGAAGACGATCCTGGAAACGGGTGAGCTCAAGGATATCTCGCTGATCCGCCGCGCCTCGGACCTTTCGATCGCGGCCGGTGCTGATTTCATCAAGACCTCGACCGGCAAGGTCGGCGTCAATGCGACGCTCGAGGCGGCCGACATCATGCTGCAGGCGATCCGCGACAGCCGCAAGAAGGTGGGATTCAAGCCGGCCGGCGGTATTTCGACGGTGGCGGATGCGGCGCTCTATCTCAGCCTCGCCGATACGATCATGGGTGAGGACTGGGTGATGCCCTCGACCTTCCGCTTCGGCGCATCGGGCCTGCTTGACGATATCAACGCCGTGCTCTCAGGCGAGCGCTCGACGGCTGCGGCATCGGGATACTGAGCCATGCTTCCCCAGGAGATCATCCGGCGCAAGCGTGATGGCGGGACCCTGAGCGGGCAAGAGATTGCCGGCTTCATCGAGGGGCTTTCCAAGGAAACGATTTCCGAGGGGCAGGTCGCGGCCTTCGCCATGGCCGTCTTCTTCAAGGGCATGACGCCGGACGAGATCGTAGCGCTGACGCTTGCCATGCGCGATTCCGGCGACGTGCTCTCCTGGGCAGGCGTCGGCAAGCCGGTCGCCGACAAACATTCGACCGGCGGCGTGGGCGACAATGTCTCGCTGATGCTGGCGCCGATCGTGGCAGCCTGCGGGCTCGCTGTCCCGATGATATCAGGGCGCGGGCTCGGCCATACGGGTGGCACGCTCGATAAGCTGCAGGCGATCCCCGGTTACGACGTGATGCCTGACAATGTCACCTTCCGCCGGACGGTTGACCGCGCGGGCTGCGCGATCATCGGACAGACGGGCGATCTGGCACCGGCCGACAAGCGGCTCTATGCGATCCGCGACGTGACGGCGACGGTCGAATCCATTCCGCTGATTACCGCCTCCATCCTGTCGAAGAAGCTGGCGGCCGGGCTTGAAAGCCTGGTTCTCGACGTGAAGGTCGGCAACGGCGCCTTCATGGCGAAGAGCGAAGATGCAGAGGCCTTGGCGCGTTCGCTGGTTCGGGTCGCCAATGGTGCGGGCGTGAAGACCACGGCGCTTTTGACCGACATGAACGAGCCGCTCGCCGACTGTGCCGGCAACGCGATCGAGGTGCAGAACGCCGTGGATTTCCTCAAAGGTCAGAAGAGCGGTACGCGGCTGGAAGAGGTGACGCTGGCGCTCGGTGCCGAGATGCTGGTGAATGCCGGCGTGGAGACGGACCAGGCGGCGGCACTTGCTCGCTGCGCAAAGGTGCTCGCCTCCGGCCAGGCGGCAGAGATCTTCGGGCAGATGGTCAGCGAACTTGGCGGGCCTGTCGATTTCATGGAGAAGGCGGAAGGCTATCTGCCGCGCGCCAAGGTCGAAGTGGCCGTTCTTGCCGAGCAGGACGGTTATCTGAGCGCCTGTGACACGCGCGGGCTTGGGCTTGCCGTTGTCGCCCTTGGTGGTGGTCGCCAGCGTCCGAGCGACACGATCGACCACGGCGTGGGTCTCTCCGGCTTCAAGCCGCTGGGAACGAAGGTGGCGAAGGGTGAGCCAATCGCCTTCGTGCAGGCCAATCACGAGGCTGCCGCAACTCAAGCTGCGAGCACAGTGGCCGAGTGCTATCGGATCTCGGAAACGAAGCCGGCTGCAACGCCGGTTATCGGGCTGCGCATCGGCGCAGAGTGAGGGCCAGAGGCCTTATACCAAGTCTCGATGATAGAAACCTATAGGATCGGCTCGATCGCCCCTGCTGGCTAGGAGAGGTTCGAAGAGCGATGCTGGCGCATCGGTCGAGGAACTCGACGACGCCAGAAGGGACGAGAAGTCGACCGAAGGTGGCTTATGGCGGGCCTCTGGCGTTGTTGCGCCGCTTGGTCGATGCGACAGCATCGCCCGGCGCGTCGCGCCTAGCCAGCGACCCGCCAAAAGCCATCCTATAGGTTCCTATCACAGAGATTTGGTATTACTGGATCATCCGCAGGACGCGCTTCTCGGCGGTATAGGACTTGAGCTTGCTCATGAAGCTCATGCCAACGAGTGTCGACGTAAGCGCCTCGTCGCTCAGGACGAAGGCATCGACTTCCTTCACCCGGATGCTGCCGATCTCGACACGGTCGAGCACGACATGGGCGGCCTTGATCGAGCCATTGGCGGTGTTGACGTTGTGACGGAAATCAAGCGCTGCTGGGCTGAAGCCAAGCCGGCGGGCGGTGGAAACATTGATCGCCACCGTGGAAGCGCCCGTGTCGACCATGGCGTCAACAGGCTTGCCATTCATCTTGAACGTCCCCGTGTAATGGCCGCCAGGTCCCATGGGGAGAACCATCTGACCGGCATGTCCCACTGAGGGCTTGGCCGCAACCTCTTCGGGAGCGTTCGCTTCGCGTTCATCCAGCATGGCCTGGACCTTCTCCACGATGGTCGGCCACTGGCTGGCGGACAAAGCGAGCATCAGGACTGTGAACAGCGTGCGAGCGAACATCTGAAATCCCCGTGGATCGATGCCGGATGGTAGCAGTCGCTGATCAGAAATTGGATAAGGCACCACGCAAAACGGCCCGAAACCGGGGTTTCGGGCCGTCAAACCTTGCGATCTGGTTAAGAAATCACTTCGTTCCGTACATACGGTCGCCGGCATCGCCGAGGCCGGGCATGATGTAGCCCTTCTCGTTCAAGTGGCTGTCGATCGATGCGGTGAAGATCGGCACGTCCGGATGGGCGGCGTGGAAGTTCTTGATACCTTCGGGTGCGGCCAGCAGGCAGAGGAAGCGAATGTTCTTCGCGCCGCGCTCTTTCAGCTTTTCGATGGCGGCGATCGAGGAATTGCCGGTGGCGAGCATGGGATCGACAACGATGATCAGACGCTCCGACAAGGCTTCCGGCGCCTTGAAATAGTATTCGACGGCCTGCAGCGTCTCGTGATCGCGGTAGACGCCAACATGGGCGACGCGGGCGGCAGGAACCAGCTCCAGCATGCCTTCCAGGAGGCCATTGCCGGCGCGCAGGATCGAGGCGAAGACCAGCTTCTTGCCCTCGAGGATCGGCGACTGCATCTCGGTCAGCGGCGTCTCGATCGTCTCCATGGTGAGCTCGAGATCGCGGGTGACCTCGTAGCAGAGGAGCGTCGAGATTTCCCGCAGCAGGCGGCGGAAGCTTGAGGTCGACGTTTCCTTGCGGCGCATAATCGTCAGCTTGTGCTGCACGAGGGGGTGATTGATGACTGTTACGCCGTCCATGGTCGAGCCTTCTTTTCTTGTTTTCTGAGGTGCTTCTATTTTCACGTTCTCTGAAGAGGCCGCAAGAGCGATGCCGCTTTTTGGTCGGTCTTCAACAGTTGCGGCATCACAACCGGGCGAGAAGCCGCGCACGCGTCTCCTCGTCGACGAAGGCCGCCTCTATGGCTGTGCGCGTCATGCCGTCGATTTCGGCAGGGGTGAAGCCGAATTCGCTCGAAGCCCACTCGTATTCCTGGGCGAGCGACGTGCCGAAGAAGGGTGGGTCGTCGGAATTTATGCAGACCTTCACACCGGCCTCGTGGAATTTCCTGAGCGGATGGCTGGCCAAATCGGGGAAGACCTTCAGCGCGATGTTGGAGCCTGGGCAGACTTCGAGCACGGTGCCGAGATCGACGAGACGGCGGACGAGCTCGGGATCCTCGATGGCGCGCACACCATGGCCGATGCGGGCGGGTTTAACGAGGTCGAGTGCATCCGTGACGCTGAAAGCGCCACAGACTTCACCAGCATGGATGGTGAGGCCGAGACCGGCCTCGCGGGCGATGTCGAAGGCGCGGGCGTAATCCGCCACGCGGCCCATGCGCTCTTCGCCGGCCATGTTGAAGCCGGTGATGAGCGGGTTGTTGCTGCGGGCTGCATATTCGGCAGCGGCAATCACGCTTTCAGGCCCGAAATGGCGCTCGCCAGTGACGATGATGCGGGCTTCGATGCCGGTCGCGGCCTTGGCGGCCTCGATGCCGGCAGTGATGCCGGCGAGGTAGGTATCGGCGCCGAGACCAATCCGGTCGCCGTGATCGGGCGAGACGATGATCTCGCTGTAGATCGTATCCACCGCCGCAAGCTCGCGCAGATAGGTCTCGGTCAAGAGTGCGTAGTCCTCTTCCGTGCGAAAGAGAGCCGCCACACGGTCATAGGCCTTGATGAATTCGGCGAAATCGCTCCAGGCATAGATGCCGTCGCGCATGAAGGTCTCAGGGTCCACGCCGTATTTTTCGGCCTGGGACAGCGCCAGCGCTGGCGGCGCCGCACCCTCGATATGACAGTGCAGTTCGGCCTTCTTCAGTCGGTTCGTCACAGGAAGCTCCGTCCATAGCGACCGGGGGCGATCCCCAGATGCGCCGCGATCGTTTCGCCGATATCGGCATAGGTGTTGCGAACGCCGATGTTGCGCGAGCGCACACCGGGGCCAAAGCACATGATCGGCACCCGCTCGCGGGTGTGGTCTGTGCCGCGCCAGGTGGGATCGCAGCCGTGGTCCGCGGTCATGAGAACCATGTCCCCGGGCTTTAGCTTGCGATGGACCTCCGGCAGGCGGCGATCAAAGGCTTCGAGTGCCGCGGCATAACCCGGCACATCCCGGCGGTGACCGAAGAGCATGTCGAAATCGACAAAATTGGTGAAGACAAGATCGCCGTCTTCCGCCTCATCCATGACCTTCAACGTCGCGTCCATCAGCGCCATGTTGCCATTGGCCTTGATGACACGGGAGACGCCCTGATGGGCGAAGATATCGCCGATCTTGCCGACGGCATGGACCTTGCGGCCGGCGTCTATCAGGCGGTCGAGCAGCGTGGGTTCGGGTGGCAGGACGGAATAGTCACGGCGATTGCCTGTGCGCTCGAAGGTCTGGACAGTTTCGCCGATGAAGGGACGGGCGATGACACGGCCGATATTCAAGGGATCGAGCAGTTTGCGGACGTTCTGGCAGAGTTCGAGCAGGCGTTCGAGACCGAAATGGGTTTCGTGGGCTGCGATCTGGAAGACGGAATCGCTCGAGGTGTAGCAGATCGGTTTGCCAGTGCGGACATGCTCATCGCCGAAGCGGGTGATGACTTCGGTGCCCGAGGCGTGGCAATTGCCGAGGATGCCAGGGAGGTTTGCCTCACGACAGATCGCCTCGACGAGATCAGCCGGAAAGGCTTCCTCGCCTTCGGGGAAATAGCCCCAGTCGAACATGACGGGGGTTCCAGCGATTTCCCAGTGGCCAGAGGGGGTATCTTTGCCTTTCGACACTTCGCTGGCTGCGCCATGCAACCCAAAGACCCGCTCGGGGATCGGCATGCCATGCGGCGTGCTGCCCGTGGAGAGCCTGGCTGCGGCAAGCAGGCCAAGCGCCGACATATTGGGGAGCACCAGTGGGCCCTGGCGCAGGCCTTTCCGGTCACCGGCGCCAGCCGCGCAGAATTCGGCGATATGGCCGAGGGTATCAGAGCCGTCGTCACCATAAGCGGGTGCATCGGGTGCACCACCGATGCCGAAGGAATCGAGAACGAAGAGGAAAGCGCGTGCCATGTGCAACTCACGGCCGGGTCTGGTTTGTTGTGTTTGCCGGCCTTCGCCAGCATCCTTAGCGCCTGTCCAAGGCCTTGGCAAACCTGCTCAGCAGTCGCTGCAGGTGACTTCCGTACCGAGGCGCTGGCGGAAATAGAACTCGCGGCCGATCGTCAGGCTTTTGGCCTGCGTGCCGGACAGGCCGGGCAGGTACATCATCAATTCATGCGTGACGCTGAGTTCGCTGCGGATAAGAAAGGTATCGGCCACCAGCATGTCGGCGGGCACGGGAGCCGTTGTTCCGACGGCATAGGGCGCCACCCCGGTGGTCGACCAGGACCACGCCACCTTGGGAGCCTTGGTGGAGTCGATCTTGATCGCGCTCACCTTGATGACGAGATTATTGGAGGGATAGGGAACGAAGACGGCTCCGGACACATCCGCCATGGTGGCGAGGAAGGTCTTGTTGACCTTTTCCTGGCGGGCGACGAGATCGGCCACGGTGCTGCTTGCCATCGACGTCTTTTTGGCGACGCTCAGACCCATGGTGAGTTCGAAAGCCATGAGATAGAGGACGATGAGCATGGGCGCGATGATGGCGAATTCCACGCCTCCGACACCCTGCCGGTCATGCAGGAAGCGCTTGAGCGTGCTTCGAGCACCCGCCACTCCGCGCTGCAGAGAGGCCACGCTTCGTATCAGCAAGGACATATCTCGGCCGCTGGTACTCATGGATAGTTCTCGTTTTGGAAGGCGGTGGTTGCGACGATCAGGAAGTCTGACGGCATGGAGCCATCGGCGGGGCGAATGGTCGTGATGTAGGGGCGGACGAGATCCGTGATCACCTGCCAGCGGTAGTAGGCGCGCAGCATATTGATCGTGGAGGGGCCGCCGGGCGTGAACTTGAAGCTGGTCGGATCGATATCTGCGTAGCTGGCCGTCGAGACACGCGGGATAGTTTTCGGAATGGCAGCGAAACTCGCAAAGGTCCGGGCGTCGATATAGAGCTTGCTCGGCGTGGTGATTTCACTCTCCGAGCACTGGATCATGATGTTCACCTCGTTGCAGAAGGCTCTGCGGAACTTCGTCACATCCATATCCGTGTCGACACGGTTTAGCTGGTAGGTAATCTGTCCGGTGCGCAGCTGCCGGCCGAGCGTATTGACCGCGTTGGTCACAAGCTGCTCGGCGGCAAAGGCAACAAAGGTCTCGATGATCGCGAAGATGATCAGGAAGTAGGGAATCGCCAAGATCGCGAATTCAATGGCAGCCGCGCCATCTCTCGACCGCGCAAGTTTCCGCCAGAGACGGAAGCGTGGTCTACGGATGCGCTCAATCCTTTGATGTCGATCGATATGCTGGCTCGTCATAGCCTTGTTCACCCTCAAAGATGAGGAGAAGCTACGGGCCAAATGTTGATTTTCCGTTTCCCGAATATTTACACTTTGCAGAGCCGGCTGAACCGAAAACTCGCAAACGTTACGGAGTAGCGCCGGTCTGGGCGTGTTCCTCACAGTTCGGCGTGCAGGAAAGGACGGTGCGTGCCGTCGACTTGAACACGCGGACGGTGCTCGCTTCGTCGATGGACACGAGGATCCGCTCATCGACAATCGCATTGCCATCGGCATCGAGCAGGACGAGGTTGGTGGTTCCGTAAGAGCGGCCGGTCAAGACGATCGTCTTTGAATCGGCGACCGTGGCATCCGCCACCTCCGCATTCCCGACGATAACCTTGCTTACGGGACGATCCAGCTTCAGGACCCGCGCGCTATTCATATAGACACGCAGGATGCCTTCATCCTCCGCAAGCACTGCGGGCGCGGGCGCGACCATGGCAATGGCCAGGATCATGGCTGCGGCAGCGGCGAAACGACGATCGGACATGGACGTGCCTTTGGAATACGCGCGTGAAGAGGTGCCGTGAGGATGCAGGCTTTAGGTGAATGAAGCGTTAAACCGGTGAGAAGGCCGACTCGGGGCCCGTCCCGTCGCCCGCGCACGCCTTTTTCATCGCCAGCGCATGCCCGGAACCCTCAACCTGTGCCATCCCGATACGAAAAAGCGGCAGGACTTGTTAACTCGGCTCTTGCCCCCGTCTGCCAAGCGGGCACGTGCTGCGGCGGATACGCCGTCATGGAAGGCAAAAAGCCGGAAACCCAGGGCATTTCGCGGCATCTTAACAGTCGTCTCCAGCATTCGTTTACCACGGCGACTGCTAGCGGCGTTTCACGATCTGCTAACCGTTTTTCTTAAGTCGATGGCAACACGGCGGCGTTTAGTTTGGCGACATCCGAGCAACGGCAAACAGTTGCCGGCAGTGCTGATCAACCTCGCGGAGTAGGAGAAATAACATGACCAAGCTTTTCGCACGTTTCGTCAAGGACGAGTCCGGCGCAACCGCCATCGAATACGGCCTGATCGCCGCCCTGATTTCCGTAGCGCTCATCACCGGTGCGACGACCCTGGGTACGGCTCTGAACAACACGTTCCAGGGCGTATCGACCAAGATGACCGCCGCCGAAGCCAAGGCTAAGTAATACCGGTTTCGACATTGCATGATAAAGGCCGCCTCAAAGGCGGCCTTTATCAGTTTATGAAGACGTTCACGGCTTCGCTGTTTGCCATTTGCAAACAGATTTCAGCCAGAATGGCGATCTGACTGGGAGCTTCACATGTACAATGCGGCCGTCTTTCTCATTCTTCCGATCTGCCTCGTCCTTGCGTCGTTGACAGACTTCCTGGAGATGAAGATCCCCAACAGGATCCCCGCTCTCCTTGCCGCTTCCTTTGTTGTGATCCTACCGTTTAGTGGACTCAACCTTGTTGAGGTCGGCTGGCATCTGGCGGCGGCCCTGATGGTCTTCAGCGTCTGCTTTACCCTTTTTGCTTTCAATGTCATGGGTGGAGGGGATGCAAAGATCCTCACCGCGGCGGCCCTGTGGTTTGGCTTCAACACGTCCCTCTTCGAGTTCCTGGTGTTTACCGGCTATCTCGGCGGTCTATTGACGGTTGCCGTGATCCTGCTGCGCGCCAACTGGGACAAGCTGGCGACGGTCGGGATGAAACTTCCCCAGACCCTGATGGTCGCCAAGAAAATTCCTTACGCGATTGCCATTGGCGCTGCAGGGTTGATATCGTACCCCAGCTCCCCGCTGGTCGTAGCGGCGATCCAGAACGTCCGCTGAGGCTTGGAAGAAACCTTCCGTTAACTACAATTGTAAGCGGCTTATTAACCATAAGTACACCAATTCCTGATCAATCTTGCCGGCAGAACCTATTGCGTCGCCCGAGGATTGATCATGAAACCCGCCCGCCTCATCATACTCGCTGTCGCCGTCGTGGCCGCCGGTATGGCCGGTCTCCTCGCCATGCGGCTGAGCGGCAATCAGACCGTCATCGTTCAAGACTCTGCCGTTGAGAAGGAACCGACGATCGACGTTCTGGTCTCGGCCAAGAACCTGCCCGTCGGTGCCCGGCTCGATGAAACCTCCATGCGCTGGATGCCTTGGCCGGAGGGGAGCCTCGTCGACGGCTTCATCACCTCTTCCACACGGCCTGACGCGCTCACGGAACTGACGGGCGTCGTCGTGCGCCTGCCGGTTTTCGAGGGTGAACCCTTGCGCCGGGAAAAGATCGCCGATTCTTCGTCCCGCATCCTGTCTGCGCTGCTGCCTTCTGGGAAGCGCGCCGTCTCGACCGAAATCTCGGTTGCGACCGGCGCCGGCGGCTTCATCCTGCCGAATGACCGGGTCGACGTGATCATGGTCCGCAAGGGCGAAGAGGACAACTTTCTGACGGAAACCGTTCTGTCCAACGTGCGGGTTCTGGCAATCGACCAGCAAATCGAGGAAGCGCCCGATGGATCCAAGTCGGTCATCGGTACGACCGCGACGCTGGAGCTGACACCGGACCAGACCAAAGTGATTACAGTTGCCCAGCAGATGGCCGACCGCCTGTCGCTGGCACTTCGTTCCGTCGCCGATGCCCAGGAGGAAGACACTTCCGCCGCCGAGCATCTTTTGAGCGGCGGAGACGGCCAGCCGACCATCCAGGTCATCAAGTCCGGCGAGGTCGTCAAATCGACCGCCTCGCCCGCCAATTCCATGCAGTGAGTGGGGACGCATCGTGGCCAGTCTGACGCACAAACTTCGAGTTTCCCTGACCGCCAGCATTGCCTTTGCTGTGGCAATCAGTGGCGTACCGAACTCATTTTCCAAGCACGAATCGCCCGTTCCCGCCGCTGAAGCAGCACAGGATACGGTACTCCGGATCACCAATTCAGGCCCTGGCGCACGCAGGGCCATCAAGTTGGGCCTGAACAAGGCTCTGGTCGTCGATTTGCCGGCGGACGCACACGACATCCTCGTTGCCGACCCTGTAATGGCCGACGCCGTGACGCGCTCATCTCGCCGGATCTATCTGTTCGGCAAGATGGTCGGCCAGACGAATATCTTCATCTTCGGTGCCGACGGCAACGAGATCGTTAGCCTCGATATCCAGATCGAGCGCGATATCTCGGGTCTTGAAACCAATTTGCGGCGCTTCATTCCAGAATCCGACATCAAGGTCGAAATCGTCTCCGATAACATCGTGCTGACGGGCACCGTGCGCACGCCACAGGATGCGGCTCGCGCCGCCAGCCTTGCCGAAGCCTTCCTCAAAGGCGGTGAAGCGACCACCCGCAACACAACCGCGACAAGCGAGAGCAGCGGCGACGGCGCCGTGGCTATCTATGCTGAACAGAGACAGACGTCACAGATCGTCAATCTCCTGACAATCGAGGGCGAGGATCAGGTGACGCTCAAGGTTACCGTGGCGGAAGTAAGCCGACAGGTGTTGAAACAGCTCGGCTTCTCGGGCAGCATTTCCGATGGGTCGACCGGCATCAGCTATGCCAACCCTTCGAACCTCGGCAATGCGATCGATCCGACCGGTACTGCCACGATTTCCGCCGGTATCGGCGGCCTCGGGATCAACACCTACATCAATGCCATGGAACAGGCCGGCGTCATGCGGACGCTCGCAGAGCCCAGCCTCACCGCGATTTCGGGTGAGCCAGCAAAGTTCTATGTCGGCGGTGAGTTCCGACTCGCCGGGCAGCAAGAAGTTACCAGCGACGAAGAGGGCATATCCATCGACCGCACGACACAGTCGATCGACTACGGGATCGAGCTGAACTTCCGTCCTGTGGTGCTCGCCCCCGGCCGGATCAGCCTGCAGATCGAGACCAATGTCTCGGAACCTACCTGGGAAGCGTCGCAGGTGACGGGCAACATCCTGAACCAGGTCCCCGGTTCGACCTATCTCTCGATCCGCAAGCGCGAAGCGTCGACCACGGTAGAGCTGCCGTCCGGTGGTTCGATCGTCATTGCCGGTCTCGTGCAGGACAACATTCGCCAGGCAATGTCGGGCCTGCCGGGCCTTTCCAAGGTTCCGGTGCTGGGCACGCTGTTCCGTAGCAAGGACTTCCAGCGCAACGAGACCGAACTCGTCATCATTGCGACGCCCTATCTGGTGCGGCCTGTGGCGCGTGGCGCCCTGTCGCGGCCGGATGACAATTTCAACCCCGAGAACGACGGTGCGACCTTCTTCCTGAACAAGGTGAACAAGGTCTATGGCCGCCGCGAGAACAGCGAACCGACCGGCCAATACCATGGCGCGGTAGGCTTCATCTACAAGTGAACGGCGCGAGGATCGTGATGAAACACTCGGCACGTCAAGTCAGGGAAAGTCGGCCAGCCATGGCATCCGCACGTCAGTCATTCCAGCGTCTCGTCCTTTCCAGCCTGCTTCTGGGTTCAGCCGCCGTGCTCACCGGGTGCGGCAGCATGAAGGACCAGATGTCGACATCGGCCGTTCCGGACGACTACCGCACGCGCCATCCGATCATGCTGAGCGAGGTCGAGCACACGCTCGACGTTCCGATCGCCTCCGGCGACCATAGGCTGACGGTGAGCGTGCAGGATTCGATTGCAGGCTTTGCCGCAGACTATCTCTCGGCTTCGACAGGCACGATCCAGGTCATGGTTCCGCACGGCTCGCCGAATACGGGCGCGGCCTCGGCCATGCGCAAGCAGATCCGTCAGGTTCTGACCACGCGCGGCGTGCCTTCGAACCGGATCATCGAGACATCGTATCAGGCTGAGGCGAACAGCAATGCCGCACCGGTGCGGATCAGCTATGTGGCGATCACGGCGATGACCAACCCTTGCGGCGAGTGGCCCGAGGACCTGCAGAACAACACCTTCAGCAACAAGAACTACCACAATTTCGGCTGCGCGACGCAGAGCAACCTCGCCGCTCAGATTGCCAATCCGATGGATCTCGTTACCCCCCGCGACATGGCACCGATCGACGCGACCCGGCGGTCGACCGTCATCGGTCTTTATCGCGACGGAAGTGACACCTCCACGAACTGATGCGGCAGCGGTCCAAGAGGACGGGATGAGAGCATGAACGCGATCGATTATGACATCGGCGATACCAATGACGGATATCACGGAGCTTCCGCGACCGTTACGGCTGGAGACGTCGAGAACCTGCGGCCACTGCCACGCATTTCCATCCATGCCTTCTGCATCAGCGAGACGGTGCATCGGACGATGGAGCAATGCGCAGGCGATCGGCGCATGGCGCGCGTCAGCATGCGCGTTACGCATGGCAATATCTCTGCTGCGGCTAACATGTTCTCGTCGACGCCGACGCCGAACCTGATCATTCTGGAAACGGACGCGGCGCCACGGGATCTCTTGAGCGAACTCGCACCTCTGGCCGAGGTCTGCGACCCGAGTTCTCGCGTCATCGTGGTCGGTCGGCACAACGATATCGCGCTCTACCGCGAGCTCATCCGCAGCGGCATTTCGGAGTATATTGTAGCACCCTTCAGCATGGCCGACATGATGGTGGCGATTGCCTCTATCTTCGTCGATCCCGAGGCTGAACCGCTCGGCCGCAGCATTGCCTTCATCGGCGCCAAGGGTGGTGTGGGCTCTTCCACGATCGCGCATAACTGCGCCTTCGGCATCTCCTCGCTGTTTTCGACCGAAACCGTTCTCGCCGACCTCGATCTCCCCTTCGGCACCGCCAATATCGACTTCGACCAGGATCCAGCCCAGGGCATGGCGGAGGCCGTGTTTTCGCCGGAGCGATTGGACGAGGTTTTCCTCGACCGCCTGCTGACGAAATGTGGTCAGAACCTTTCGCTGCTCGCGGCACCCTCGATGCTTGACCGCGGCTATGACTATGAGCGTGGGGCCTTCCAACCGATCCTCGATGTGCTCCAGCGCAGCGCGCCGGTGACCGTGCTCGACCTGCCGCATACCTGGGCGGACTGGACGCGTGCGGTGCTAGCCGATGTCGACGAGATTGTCATTACCTGCGCGCCCGACCTCGCCAACCTGCGCAACATGAAAAACATGATCGACGCGCTGAAGAAGCTGAGGCCGCAGGACAAGCCGCCGCATCTGATCCTCAATCAGGTGGGGATGCCCAAACGGCCGGAGATCGCGCCGTCTGATTTCTTCGAGCCGCTCGAGCTTGAGCCGGTCGCGATCATTCCCTTCGATGCGCAGTTGTTCGGCACCGCGGCCAATAGCGGTCGGATGATCAGCGAGATGGATGGAAAGTCGCCGACGGCGGAGACCTTCTCGCAGCTTGCCCATCTCGTCACGGGCCGCGCGACGATCAAGAAACCCAAGAAAGCGGGCCTCGGCTCGTTCATCGAGAAACTGCGCAAGAAGTAGACCGGTAACAGGAACAGGTAGAGCTCATGTTTGGCAAACGCGGAAACGACGGTTTCGGCAAAGGCGGGGCGGGCATCGGCACGATCCCGGCACAGCCGGCTGCTGCCGCGCCTGCGGCACGCTCCAGCACGCTGATCGAGCCCGGCAGCCCTGAGGTCAGCAACCGGCAGCAGGTGACACCGCCTTCGATGCAGACCCCGAGCCGCAAGAAGCCACCGCGGACGGAAGACTACTACGACACCAAGAGCCAAGTCTTTTCGGCGCTGATCGACACGATCGATCTGTCGCAGCTGGCCAAGCTCGATGGCGAAAGCGCGCGTGAAGAAATCCGCGATATCGTCAACGATATCATCACGATCAAAAATTTCGCGATGTCGATCTCCGAGCAGGAAGAGCTGCTCGAGGACATCTGCAACGACGTTCTGGGCTATGGTCCGCTCGAGCCTCTGCTGGCACGCGATGATATCGCCGACATCATGGTCAACGGGGCTGGCCAGACCTTCATCGAAGTCGGCGGCAAGACGATCGAATCGGAGATCCGATTCCGCGACAACTCTCAGCTTCTGTCGATCTGCCAGCGCATCGTCAGCCAGGTTGGCCGTCGCGTCGATGAATCGAGCCCGATCTGCGACGCGCGTCTGCCCGACGGTTCGCGTGTCAACGTCATCGCTCCGCCGCTTGCGATCGACGGGCCGGCACTCACCATTCGTAAGTTCAAGAAGGACAAGCTTAATCTCGCGCAGCTCGTCAAGTTCGGGGCGATCACACCGGAAGGTGCAGAAGTTCTGCAGATCATCGGCCGCGTTCGCTGCAACGTCGTCATCTCTGGCGGTACTGGCTCGGGTAAGACGACACTTCTCAACTGCCTGACGGGTTTCATCGATCAGGACGAGCGCATCATCACCTGCGAAGATACGGCAGAACTGCAGCTGCAGCAGCCGCACGTCGTGCGACTTGAAACGCGCCCGCCGAACATCGAAGGCGAGGGCGAAATCACCATGCGTGACCTCGTCAAGAACTGCCTGCGTATGCGCCCTGAACGCATCATCGTCGGTGAAGTGCGCGGACCTGAAGTTTTCGACCTTCTTCAGGCGATGAACACCGGCCACGATGGCTCGATGGGCACGATCCACGCCAATACGCCGCGCGAATGCCTGAGCCGTATGGAATCGATGATCGCCATGGGCGGCTTCTCGCTGCCGGCCAAGACCGTGCGCGAAATCATCTCCGGTTCGATCGACGTCATCATCCAGGCTGCCCGCCTGCGCGACGGTTCGCGCCGCATCACCCACATCACCGAGGTGATCGGGATGGAAGGCGACGTGATCATCACCCAGGACCTGATGCGCTACGAGATCGACGGCGAAGACGCTGGCGGCAAGATCATCGGCCGGCACATGTCGACGGGCATCGGCAAGCCGCATTTCTGGGATCGCGCCCGTTACTACAACGAGGATCGGCGTCTTGCGGCCGCTCTGGATACGATGGAACAGAAGTCGAAGGGGATCTGACCAGCATGTTCGGCATCGATCCCACCATTCTCGCCATTGTGCTCCTGGTCGCCGTCTCGACCGGTGCCGTGGCCTATGGTGTGCTCTTTTCACGGATCGAAACCGACAAGAAGACGTCAAATCGTATCAACCGCGTCAGATCCGCCGAGACGGACACCAATCAGGTGAAGGCAGCACGCGACCGCGTGCAGGAAGTCTCCAAGCGCCGCAAGTCGGTCCAGGACTCTTTGAAAGAGCTTGAAAAGAAGCAGCAGCAGGAGAAAACCAAGAAGGCCAATGCCACGAGCCTGAAGGCCAAGCTGGCGCAGTCAGGCCTGTCGGTGACGCTGACACAGTTCTATCTGATGAGTGCGGTTCTCGGTCTTGTCGTGCTCGCAATGACCTTCCTTTCCGGCATGCCGCCGCTCGTGATGGCTGGCGCCTCCTTCGTTGCGGGCCTCGGTCTGCCGCGCTGGATCGTCGGCTTCCTCGTCAAACGGCGGCAGAAGAAATTTCTCGAGGAATTTCCCAACTCGCTCGACGTCATGGTGCGTTCCATACGGTCAGGCCTTCCCCTGAACGATGCGATCCGGATGATCGCCTCGGATGGTCAGGAGCCGGTCAAGGCCGAATTTCGCCGTATGGTGGAGTCGCAACAGCTTGGTCTCAGCGTGCCCGATTCAGTCGCCCGCATGCACCAGACCATGCCGCTCAACGAAGTCAGCTTCTTTTCCATCGTCATCGCGATCCAGGGTCAGGCGGGCGGCAACCTTTCGGAAGCCCTATCGAACCTCTCCCGCGTGCTGCGCGATCGCAAGAAGATGAAGGCCAAGGTCAATGCGCTTTCGATGGAAGCGAAGGCTTCGGCTGCAATCATCGGCGCCCTGCCCTTTATCGTCGCGCTTCTCGTCTACCTGACGTCGCCAGCGTACATCATGATCCTCTTCACCGATTCCCGCGGACATCTGATCCTCGGCTTCTCGGCGGTCTGGATGAGCATCGGGCTACTTGTGATGCGCAACATGATCAACTTCGAGATCTAAGGAACGGGTGAGATGACGGAAGACTGGGCCGCACAAGTCACCGACCCCGCCCTGCTGATTGCCGTGCTCGTGGCGCTCGCGGTTTTCGGGACCTTTTACACCATCGCGATGCCCTATCTGGAGCGCGGCGACCTGAACAAGCGCATGCGCGCCGTCTCGACCGAGCGCGACCTGATCCGGGCCCGGGAGCGGGCGAAACTGAATGCGGAAACCGCGCAGAGCCGCGCGTCGCTCAGAACGACCAACAACAAGTCCGCGCTGAGTATCGTTGAGCGCTTCAATCTGCGCAAAGCGCTTGTCGACGACACGACCGTCGACAAGTTGAAGGCAGCCGGCCTCAGATCGCAGAACGCACTGAACGTGTTTCTGGTTGCGCGCTTTCTTTTGCCCTTCGCGACCCTTGCGCTCACGGCGTTCTGGATCTTCGTGATGGGAAATCTGGCGGAAAAGCCTCTGCCGATCCGACTTTTTGCCACCATCGTCGGCGGCTATATCGGTTTCTATCTGCCGAACATCTATATTTCGAACCGCATCAGCAAGCGGCAACAGTCGATCAAACGGGCCTGGCCAGATGCGCTGGACCTGATGCTGATTTGCGTCGAATCGGGCATTTCGCTGGAGGCCTCCATGCGACGCGTGTCGGAGGAGATCGGCGAGCAGTCGCCGGAGCTGGCAGAAGAAATGGTGCTGACAACGGCAGAACTTTCGTTCTTGCCCGATCGGCGGCAGGCTCTCGAAAATCTCGGGACACGCACGCAGCTGGACGGCGTCCGGAACGTGGTTCAGGCCCTCATCCAGGCCGATCGATACGGTACCCCGGTTGCCCAGGCACTTCGTGTTCTGGCTCAGGAGGGTCGCGACGAGCGCATGAACGAGGCGGAGAAGAAGGCCGCAGCCCTGCCTCCGAAGCTCACCGTTCCAATGATCCTGTTCTTCCTGCCCGTACTGATCGCAGTCATTCTCGGCCCTGCCGGAATTCAGGTTTCCGACCGGTTCTGATCACCGGTCGAAGCAGGTCAGTGAACGGTCGCGAGTTCTTCTTCGAGGAGCTTCAGCGCATCCTGCAGCGCTTCCACCAGGATATCCGTCAGTTCATCGGATTTGTTCTCGAGAAGCATCAGCTTGACTGCCATGTCCTGCTGCTCGAAATACTGATCAGGTCCTTCGTTCATCGTCATGTCCCCTTAAGGCCGAATCATCTCGGCTGGTTCCACGATGATGATCTTTCCTTGCGCAGGGCTTTCACCGTATTGCCGACGTGCGGTCAAGCTTCCGCCTTCACGTCACCGGCCGTGACGGCGGCGCTGAAGTTCGAGAAGAATTCGCCGGCCAGTTTCTTCGAGGTCGATTCGATCAGGCGGCTTCCGAGCTGAGCGATCTTGCCGCCGACTTCGGCTCTCACCGTATAGGTCAGCAGAGTGGCACCGTCCTCTTCGGACGCGAGCGTGACGTCGGCACCGCCCTTGGCAAAGCCTGCAAGGCCACCCTTGCCCTCACCGGCGATGGTGTAGGAATGCGGCGGGTTGAGGTTCTGCAGTTCGACAGCACCTTCGAACTTTGCCTTGATCGGCCCGATCTTGAGGACAACTTTGGCAGTCATGTGGGTGTCCGAGCTCTTTTCCAGGCTTTCGCAGCCGGGGATCGATTGACGCAGGATCTCGGGGTCGTTGAGCGCCTGCCATACGGTCTCGACCGGCGCCTCGATGCGCTCGCTGCCTTGCATGTCCATCCGGCATTCCTCCCTTGCAGATCGCGGGCTCCCTCCCGCAGCGATCAGACTGCATGGCGAAGGCGGCGGATGCAAGACTGCTAAAGCATCAGAGGGAAATGGTCAGACGAGGACGGCTTGTTCCACGCGGTCCTTGGACCCGAAGAAGCGGAGATAACGCTCGACCTCTGCCGGATCTCCGGTTGCCTTGCGCGGATTGTCCGAGAGCTTAACGGCCGGGCGGCCGTTGGCTTCCGACACCTTGCAGACGATGGAAATCGGCTTCAGACCGGCGATTTCCACGGGCGCGCAGCCGGCGAAATCATTGGTGAGATTGGTGCCCCAGCCAAAGGACATGCGCACGCGACCGGCGAAATGTCGGTAAGTGTCGATGATCGCATCGACATCGAGGCCATCGGAGAAGATCAGCAGCTTCTTGCGCGGATCGCGCCCCATTTTCTTCCACCAGTCGATGATCTTCTCACCACCCTCGATCGGCGGCGCGCTGTCTGGGCGGAAGCCGGTCCAGTCTGCCACCCATTCCGGAGCGTGTTCGAGGAAGGATGTGGTGCCATAAGCATCGGGAAGAACGATCAGAAGGTTGCCGCCGTAGAGACGGTTCCAGTCTTTCAGGACCTGATAGGGTGCTGCCGCCAACTGTTCGTCACTCTTGGCAAGTGCCGCAACGACCATAGGCAGTTCGTGAGCATTCGTACCGACCGCTTCGAGATCGGAATCCATGGCCAGCAGGACATTGCTGGTGCCCGTGAAGGCCGGACCGATGCCTTCCTTCAGGGCATCGACGCACCAGCGCTGCCAGAGGAAGCTGTGGCGGCGGCGGGTGCCGAAATCGGAAATGCGCAGGCCAGGAAGTTCACGCAGGCGCTCGACCTTGGACCACATCTTGGCCTTGGCGCGCGCATAGAGCACGTCGAGTGTGAAATAGCCGAGGGTGCGCATGGCAGCGCGCGAGCGCAGCTCGTTGATGATGGCAAGTGCCGGGATTTCCCAGAGCGTCGTCTCCATCCAGCTGCCATGGAAGGTCAGCTCATATTGGCCGTCGCGCTTGGCCAACTCGTATTCGGGAAGCTGGAGATTGCCGAGCCAGGCGAGGAATTCCGGTTCGAAGATCTGGGCCCGGCCATAAAAGGTGTTACCCGCAAGCCAGATCATTTCCTTCTTGGTCAAACGCAGTGAACGGACATGATCGAGCTGATCGCGCAGCTCCTGCTCGTCGATCTCATCGGCGAGACGAACCGAGGTCGTGCGGTTGATCAGCGTGAAGGTTGCGTTGACTTCGGGATAGAGCTTCCAGATCATCTGGAGCATCAAGAGCTTGTAGAAGTCAGTGTCGATGAGGCTGCGGATGATCGGATCGAGCTTCCAGGTGTGATTGTAGACCCTGGTCGCGATATCTGTCTTGGTCATAATCCACTGCCTTCCCACCCGCAGCAGTCGCTGCGGCGAGCGACCGGAATCTTCGGTCGCTTCCGCAGCAGTTATCGGCAATCGATTTCGGATTGTCCAGTGAGCGAGGTGCACTCATCGGACAGGTTGCGATTACTGGCCCGGGGTCGGGTTAGACTGCGGCATGTTCTGGCCTTCGCTGGCCGTGCCGCTCGGAGATGGAGCGGGAGCGGTCTGCTGTGATTCATTGGCCGGGTTATCAGGCGCAATCGAATTGCCCCACCATTCAGCGGGGATCCAGACCAGCATGGCGAGGATCAGGCCGCCAAGAAGGACGATCAGTACGGGCTTGCCGCGGAAGCCCTGGCGGGCCTCGACCGGGGTCATGGGCTCAGGCTTCAGGCCACGGGTCCGACGATCGGTCGTGTCGGGCATATCGGTTCTGTTGCTCATGGTGATGCTCCCATTGTTCCGAGGCGCTCAAGGCGCCTTTCATCAGGACAAACGGGGGCTATCGCGGTTTGTTCCGCGAATTCGGCCGTTGCTCAGTAGCCGGATGTGCGGTCGACAACGAATTCCAGCGAATTGCCGGCTTCCAGACGGGCGATCTGCGCTTCCACATGGCGAAAGAGTGCCCGAACATCCGACGCCGCTGCTGCGTGGGGCGTGACAATCACATTGGGCATCGACCAGAGTGGGCTATCGGCGGCGAGCGGCTCCTTTTCGAAAACATCGAGGGATGCTGCCTTCAGTGTTCCGTCGGTGAGGCACTCGACCAGCTCGGCTTCCTTCTGACTGCCTCCGCGACCTGCATTGAGAAAGATCGGACCACCCAAGGCGCCGCCGCGGCGGAGCTTGGAGAAGAGCGCACGATCATAGATGCCGCGCGTGTCGTCCGTCAGCGGGAGGAGGCCGACCAAGACGTCGGCTCGGTCGAGGAAGGCGTCGAGGCTTGTGGCATCGAAGGTTTCGACACCCTCAATTGCCTTCGGTCGACGCGACCAGCCGATGACATCGAAACCCATGACCTTGAGCCTGCGGACGGCGTCTGCACCGAGTACGCCGAGGCCCATGACGCCGACGGTTACATCGCGGGCTTCGGGCTGATCGGCGATCTCGTGCCAGACGCGATCCCGCTGCTGGCCGGCGTAGGCGGAGCCGTTGCGCAGGTGGTGAAGGCATTGCCATACGACCCATTCGCTCATGCGATCCGTCAGGCTGCGATCGACGAATCGGACGATGGGGAGGTCCGGCAGTTCATAGGCCGAGAGGATGTGATCGACGCCCGCGCCGCCGGAGAAGATGGCCTTCAAGCCAGACGCCCGCTGGAACAATGCCGGGTCCGGCTTCCAGACGACAGCGAATTCGGCATCCGAGAGGCCGCGGTCAGCATTCGCCGGATCGCCCATGTCGATGACAGGTCGATCCTTGAAGGCGGAGTGGAGGGCGGAGACCACGCTTTCGCGCGCGAAACGAAGGTCGATGACAACAGGGCGTTTGTCGGACATGGGGAACTCACATTATTGACGGATGCCGCCGGCCTCGACGGCTTCCAGATTGAAGGCTGCGGCCATGAGGGCGCGGGTGTAATCGGCCTTCGGGGCGGCAAAGACTTCTGCTGCAGGACCCTTTTCGACGACCTTGCCGCCGCGCATGACGATCAGCTCGTTGGCGAGAGCCTTCACCACCTTGAGATCATGGCTGATGAAGAGATAGGCGAGGTCGTGCTTAGCTTGCAGGTCGCGCAGGAGATCGACGACCTGAGCCTGGACCGTCATGTCGAGGGCGGACGTCGGTTCGTCGAGCATGACGAGACGGGGTTTCAGAACCATGGCACGGGCAATTGCGATGCGCTGGCGCTGTCCGCCGGAGAATTCATGCGGGTAGCGCCAGCGGGTGGCGGGATCGAGGCCGACTTCTTCGAGCGCCCAGGCAACGCGGCTGTCGCGCTCTTCCGCCGTGAGCTGTTTTTCGTGGACCTTCAGTCCTTCGGCGATGATCTCGCCCACCGACATGCGGGGACTGAGCGAACCGAAGGGATCCTGGAAGACGATCTGCAGGCGATCGCGCAAGGGGCGCATCTCGCTGTAGGAGAAGGCGTGGATGTCCTTGCCGATGAAGCTGATGCGGCCCTTCGACGAGATGAGGCGCGAAAGCGCGAGGCCAAGTGTCGTCTTGCCCGAGCCGGATTCGCCGACGACGCCGAGTGTCTGGCCGGCTCTGAGCGTCAGATCCACGCCGTCGACCGCCTTCACGTGATCGACGGTGCGACGGAGGAAGCCTGCCTTGATCGGGAACCATACGCGGATGTCTTCGCCCTGCATGACAATGGGCTTTGTCTCGTCCAGCAACGGCGGTTCGCCGCGCGGCTCGGAGGCGAGCAGCTTCTTCGTATAGGGATGCTGCGGGCGCTCGAAAATCTCTTCGACCGCGCCCGCCTCAACGATCTCGCCCTTGGTCATGACGCAGACGCGATCGGCAAACTTGCGGACAATGCCGAGATCGTGGGTGATGAACAGCATCGACATGCCATGCTCGGACTTCAGGCGACCAAGAAGATCGAGGATCTGGGCCTGAACGGTGACGTCGAGCGCGGTCGTCGGCTCGTCGGCAATCAGGAGCTTGGGACGGTTGGCAAGCGCCATGGCAATCATCACACGCTGGCGCTGGCCGCCGGAGAGCTCGTGCGGAAAAGCTGTCAGCCGCTTTTCCGGCTCGCGGATGCCGACCTGATGCAGCAGTTCGAGCACTCGGGTACGCGCTGGAGCGCCTTCGAGACCCTGGTGAAGCCCTAATATCTCGCCGATCTGCCGCTCGATCGTGTGGAGCGGATTGAGCGAGGTCATCGGCTCCTGGAAGATCATCGTGATGTCGTTGCCGCGCACCGCGCGGAGCTCGGGCTCGCTCGC
Source organism: Allorhizobium sp. nf9_anc (assembly GCF_056323085.1). Classification (NCBI taxonomy): domain Bacteria; kingdom Pseudomonadati; phylum Pseudomonadota; class Alphaproteobacteria; order Hyphomicrobiales; family Rhizobiaceae; genus Allorhizobium; species Allorhizobium sp. nf9_anc. The sequence goes on from NZ_CM150481.1 coordinate 3,647,315, forward strand.
CGTCATCAGGTCGCGGCCGTCGAAGAGGATCTCACCCGAGGGGTGGCTCGCGGACGGATAAGGCAGGAGCTTCAGGATCGACGCGGCGGAGACGGACTTGCCCGAGCCGGATTCGCCGACCAAAGCGACGATCTCACCACGGCCGATGTCGAAGGAGACGCGGTCGACCGCCAGGCTCTCCCGCCCGCCCTGATGGAAGGCGACGGAGAGATCGCGCACGGAGAGCAGGGGCTTCATATGTTCGCTCATCGGAAGGTCTTCCTTGGATCAAACGCATCGCGCACGGCTTCGCCGACAAAGATCAGCAGGGAGAGCATGATCGACATGGTGAAGAAGGCAGTGAGGCCGAGCCAGGGGGCCTGGAGGTTACGTTTGCCTTGAGCGATGAGTTCGCCGAGCGAGGGCGAGCCGGGGGGCATGCCGAAGCCGAGGAAGTCGAGCGAGGTGAGCGTCGTGATCGAGCCCGAGAGGATGAAGGGCAGGAAGGTCAAGGTCGCGACCATGGCGTTCGGCAGCAGATGGCGGAACATGATCGTCCAATTACCGACACCGAGGGCGCGGGCCGCATTTACATATTCGAAGTTTCGCGCGCGCAGGAACTCGGCGCGGACGATGCCGACGAAGCCGACCCAGGAGAAGAGCAGCATGATGCCGAGCAGGACGAAGAAGCCGGGCGGCAGGATGGCGGCGATGATCAACAGGATGTAGAGGACCGGCATCGAGGACCAGATCTCGATGAAGCGCTGCATCAGAAGATCGGTCCAGCCGCCGAAATAACCCTGCACGGCACCGGCCGTCACCCCGATCGCGGCAGAGGCGAGCGTCAGCGCGAGACCGAAGAGGATCGAGATGCGGAAGCCGTAGATCATCCGGGCCATGACGTCGCGCGCCTGGTCGTCTGTGCCGAGCCAGTTCATGTTGCCGAGCACGCAGTTCGGGTCTTCCGCCTTCAGCGGATAGGCGGCGCAGCGGGTCTCCTTGTCCATCAGCCAGAAGGGCGCGGTTGGTGCCGAATGCGGCACCTCGGAATTCACAGTGCGGTAGGAATAGCGGATCGGCGGCCAGACCATCCAGCCGTTGGCGTTGATCTCGTCGGAGATGAACGGCGACCGATAGTCCGTGACAGCGAGGAAGCCGCCGAATTTTTCTTCCGGATAATCGACGACCACGGGAAAGAGGATCTCGCCCTTGTAGGAGGCGATGATTGGCCGGTCATTGGCAATGAACTCGGCAAACATGCTCAATACGAACAGGACCATGAAGATCCAGAAGGACCAGAAGCCACGGCGGTTCGCCTTGAAGTTTTCAAGGCGGCGAGCGTTGGTAGGCTTGAGCCAGGTCTTTTTCGGCGGCGTGATGGAGGCGGTTTCGACGGCGGACATCAGACATCCCTCCGGTCGAAATCGATGCGCGGATCGATCCATGTGTAGATCAGGTCGGAGATCAGGCCGACGACGAGGCCCATCAGCGAAAAGATGTAGAGCGTGGCAAAGACGATCGGGTAGTCGCGGTTGACGACCGCGAGATAGCCGAGGCGGCCGAGGCCATCCAGCGAGAAGATGTTCTCGATCAAAAGCGAGCCGGTGAAGAAGGCGGAGATGAAGGCTGCAGGGATCCCTGCGATGACGATCAGCATGGCGTTGCGGAAGACATGGCCATAGAGCACCTGGCGTTCGCCGAGACCCTTGGCGCGGGCGGTGACGACATACTGCTTCTTGATCTCGTCGATGAAGGAGTTCTTGGTGAGCAGTGTCGTTGTTGCAAAGGCCGAGAGCAGGAGTGCGGTCAGCGGCAAAGCAAGGTGCCAGAAGTAGTCGATGATCTTCTCCCACCAGGAGAGTTCGGCGAAATTGTCGGAGGTGAGACCCCGAAGCGGGAACCAGTCGAAGAACGAGCCACCGGCGAAAAGGACGATCAGCAGGATGCCAAAGAGGAAGCCCGGGACGGCATAACCGATGACGATGACGCCTGACGTCCATACATCGAAACGTGAGCCGTCGGAGACGGCCTTCCTGATCCCAAGCGGGATGGATATCGCATAGGAGATCAAGAGCACCCAGAGGCCGAGCGAGATCGACACCGGCATCTTCTCGATGATGAGATCAATGACGGAGGTGTTGCGGAAGAAGCTCTCGCCGAAATCGAAGCGAATGTAATTCCACATCATTTCGAGAAAGCGCTCGAGCGGCGGCTTGTCGAAGCCGAACTGCTTTTCGAGTTTGGCGATCAGTTCCGGATCAAGGCCCTGGGCGCCGCGGTAACGGGAGCCGCCCTCCTCCGTTCCGGCCGACTGGTTCAGCATATCGCCGCCGCCAGACAGACGAGCGTCGGCGCTATCGCCCTGGCCGCTCAACTGCGCGATGACCTGTTCGACCGGGCCACCGGGGGCGAACTGGATGACGATGAAGGAGATGCCCATGATGCCGATCATTGTGGGTATCATCAGCAGCAGACGCCGGAGAATATAGGCGGTCATGCGCGACGTCCCGCTTCAGGGTCGGGTCTCACCATGATGTCCAAGCTCGTTTCGTCCGCCAATATCAGCCGCTCCGTTGTCCAGCGATTCGCCCCCTACATTCCTAGAGTCTCACGCTCCCGGCGCAAGCCCCGAGGCGGGTCACGGGCTTTTCGCCCACCAGATCGAGGGGAAGCCAGTGCTGTAGGTCGGCAGTTCGGCCGGGTGCTCGAACTTGTTCCAGAAGGCATAGCGGGCCGTGCCACCGTAGTAGAGCGGGATGACGTAGTCACGGGACAGAAGCACGCGGTCCATGGCTTTGGTAGCCGCGATCTGTTCATCGCGGTCGGCGGGGAAGATGATCTTTTCGATCAGGGCATCGACGGCCGGATCGGAAATGCCCGCATAGTTCTGGGAGCCTTCGCGGTTCACCGATGTCGATCCCCAGTAGTCGCGCTGCTCGTTTCCGGGGTTGAGCGTCTGGGCCCAGACGGTCCAGGTCATATCGTAGTCGAACGTGCGGGTTCGATTGGTGTATTGCGAGGGATCGACCGTGCGCACGGCCATTTCCACACCGATCTTGCGTAATTGCTGCTGATAGGGAACCGCCACGACCTCAAGCTGGGGATTGGACAGCAGGAGTTCGAAGCGGAAGGGCTGCCCAGTCTGCGAATCGACCATGGCATTGCCACGGAGCTCATAGCCTGCCTGCTTGAAGAGCTCGACTGCCTTGCGCAGATTGTCGCGCGAGGCCTGCGGAGAACCGCCGACGGGGTTGGCGTAGGGCGTATCAAAGACAGAGGCCGGAACCTTGTCCTTGAGGGCTGTCAGGAGCTCCAGTTCCTGGCCTTGGGGCAGGCCGCTGGACGCAAGCTCCGTTCCGCTGAAAAAACTACTGACGCGGAAATAGGCATTGTAGAAGACGGTGCGGTTCAGCTCCTCGAAGTCGAGGGCATAATTCAACGCCTTCCGGACCCTCTGGTCCTTGAACATGTCGCGCCGCATGTTCGGCACCAGCGCCTGCATGACGCCTGTCGCCCGGTACGGATTCTCGTATTCTTCCTTCTTGATGCGGCCATCCTGGGCAGCAGGGAAGTCGAAACCGGTTGCCCTGCGGGCGGCACGTGTCTCCTGCCAGAAATCGGTGTTGCCGGAGCGGAAGGCCTCGAACTCGACGTCGCGGTCGCCGAACATCGTGTAGGTGACATTGCGGAAGTTGTTGTAGCCGACGTTGACGTTGAGATCCTTGCCCCAATAGTCGTCGCGCAGCTCGTAGCGGATCGTGGCGCCGGCCTTGAACTCGGCGATCTTGTAGGGTCCGGAGCCCATGACCGGCTCAAGCGTAGTCCGCGAAATGTCGCGCGGCTTGCCGTCGGCGCCGTTTGCTTCCCACCAATGTTTGGCGACGACTGGGAACTGGCCGAGGATCATCGGCAGTTCGCGGTTGTTCTTCTGATCGAAGCGAAAGGTGATATCGTGGTCGCCGGTCTTTTCGGCGGAGATCACATGGCTGTAGTAGCTCATGTAGAGCGGGTTCAGCTCCTTCAGCTTTTCGAAGCTGAAGATGACATCCTCAGGCTTCACCGGCTCGCCATCGGCAAAGCGCGCTTCGGCCCGGAGCCGGAACGTGGCGCTGGAGATATCTGCCGGGAAGGAGACGCCTTCGGCGAGAAGCCCGTAACCGGTGGAGATCTCGTCGCTGGTGTCCTTGAGGAGCGTATCGAAGACGTTGGCAAGGCCGGGGGCTGCCTCACCCCTGTCGAGCACGGGATTGAACGTATCGAAGGTTCCGGTCGAGGACATACGCAAGGTGCCGCCCTTGGGCGCCTCGGGGTTCACGTAATCGAACCGGGCAAAGCCGGGCGGATACTTGACGTCGCCGAGAATTGAAACGCCGTGGCGGAATGGCTCCGCGGGTTCCTGCGCTTGGGCGATAGTGGAGGCCATCATGGGGGCCAGCCCCAGACTGGCAATGACACCCCAAATTGCAACGCGCTTGTTCCTCAAACTCATCACCCAAGATCCCCTTATTCTTTTCCGTGGTTGCGAAGCAGAATAGGACAAATGGAGGCAAAATACAGACGACTGACAGAGAAGTGAGCGTGAGCGCCTCCGCAGATTCACCCCATTTCCGTTTCAGGCTAGACTGACAGGTGATTCACCCGGCACCGCGCCGAGGGGAATCCGGACAGACCGGGGACAAACAGACGATGAAAAAGACCTGGGGCACCCGCCCGATCGCCACCGCCTTGATGCTTGCGGCGGCTTTTGCGAGCGTCATCAGCGATACGGCGCTGGCCGAGGGGCGGCCGGCAAAGGAGCTTTTCGGCGGTATGGCTTTGCCGGCGAAGGCCGCGCCCTCGCCCTATGGATCCTATGCCAAGGGCTGTATCGCCGGTGCGGTTGCTATCCCGACCGATGGCCCGACATGGCAGGCGATGCGGCTTTCGCGCAACCGTCGCTGGGGTCATCCGCAGATGATTGCGCTGCTCGAGCGCTTCTCTCGGGATGCCGTGCAGCTCGGTTGGGGATCCGGCATTCTGATCGGCGACATTTCGCAGCCGCGCGGCGGGCCGATGCTGTCGGGCCATGCTTCGCACCAGATCGGGCTGGATGCCGATATCTGGTTCACGCCGAAGCCGGCGAACCCGCTTTCAGCGCAGCAGCGCGAGGATATGCCTTTCACCTCAATGCTGCAGAAGGACAAGTTCCTGACCGTGGACCGGCGTCTCTGGACGAACACCCATGCGCAGGTCGTCGTGCAGGCGGCAAGTTATCCTCAGGTGGAGCGCATCTTCGTCAATCCGGCGATCAAGAAGAAGCTCTGCGACACCTGGACCGGCGACCGCTCGGTGCTGGGCAAGATCCGGCCGATCTATGGCCATGACGCGCATTTCCATATTCGCATGCGCTGCCCCGACGGCGCTAGCGGCTGCAAGCCGCAGGCGGCCGTGCCGCCCGGCGATGGCTGCGACAAGTCGCTGGCCTGGTGGTTCACCCAGGAGCCCTGGGCGGCGCCGAAGAAAGACCCGAACGCCAAGCCGGCTCCGAAGCCGAGAGCCATGCAGGTTTCCGACCTGCCGAAGGCCTGCGCCATGGTCCTGGACGCTCGGGGGCCATCGAGCGAGATGGAAGCGACCTATCAGGCGGGCGGCGGTTCAATGCCTGATAGCACTGCCTCGGCCTTTGTCGCGCCGCAAGCGGCAGCGGGCCAAGCCTTCGAATTGCCAGCAGTCGTTCCCGTGCCCGCCGCGCGTCCCTCGGGCTGGTGAACCATCGACCGCTGGACGTCTTTTCAAGTCCGGCAGGCTGCGCTAGATGGGTTTATCAAATCGATTTAAATGAGCTGGGGACCTGTCGTGAGCCGCACCCGTTGCATCGCCCTGATCGCGCATGACCAGAAGAAGGACGATATGGCGGAATTTGCCAGTCGTCATCAGGCCAAGCTGATGAACTGGCGGATCGTGGCGACCGGTACGACGGGCGGTCGGATCAAGGACGCGGTTCCCGAGCTCGACGTCACACGGTTGAAGAGCGGGCCTCTTGGCGGCGACCAGCAGATCGGCGCACTGATCTCGACCGGAGAAGTGGACATGCTGGTCTTCTTCGTCGACCCCTTGACTCCCATGCCCCATGATGTGGATGTCAAGGCATTGATGCGGCTTGCGACCGTGTACGACATTCCGATGGCGCTGAACCTCGCAACCGCCGACATCCTGATGCAGACCCTGACTGCCTGAGGCAGCGGGGCCCAAGACCGGACAGACCATGGCCCAGACACATCGCGACGACCAACTCCCCTTCCCGATCCTGATCGGCGACATCGGCGGCACCAATGCCCGCTTCTCGATCCTGATCGACGAAAGCGGCGAGCGGATCAGCTTCCCCAATGTGGTGAACAAGGATTTCGCCACGATCGACGATGCGATCCGCACCTGCGTTCTGGAGACGACGAGCCATAAGCCGCGCTCGCTGATCCTGGCGCTGGCCGGGCCGATCAAGGGCGACGAGGTGCCACTCACCAATTGTCCCTGGGTGGTTCGTCCCAAGGTCCTGATGGCTGATCTCGGCTTTGCCGAAGTTCTGCTGCTCAATGACTTCGAGGCCCAGGCGCTGGCGGCCGCGACACTGGAAGCCAGCGACCGGCAGAACCTTGGCTCGATCAGCGAGGCGCCGCTCGGTTCACGCGTCGTGCTTGGTCCAGGTACGGGTCTCGGTGTTGCCGGCCTCGTCAGAGCGCGGGACATGTGGTTTCCGGTTCCGGGCGAAGGCGGGCATGTGGATGTTGGTCCACGGACTGCCCGCGATCACCAGATCTGGCCGCATTTGACACCGGTGCGCGATCCGAATGCCGCCCTCGGGCGCATTTCCGCCGAGGAGCTTCTGTCCGGACGCGGGCTGATGAACATCTACCGTGCGCTCTGCAAGGCGGATGGCAATCTGACCCCGCGTTATGACGAGCCCGCCGAAGTATCGGCCGCGGGTATCTCTGGCGCAGATGCAAGGGCGGGCGAAGCGCTCAGCCTGTTTGCAACCTATCTCGGCCGGTTGGCCGGCGATCTCGCGCTGATCTTCATGGCAAAGGGTGGCGTGTTCCTGGCAGGCGGCATTTCGCCGAAAATCCTGCCGGCGCTGCAGAGTGGCGAATTCCGCGCCGCCTTCGAGGACAAGGCGCCGCACCAGGCCCTGATGCACGGCATCCCGACCTTCGTCGTCACCCATCCGCAGGCGGCCCTGCATGGGCTTGCCGCCTTTGCAACCTCACCGGCTGACTTCGGTCTGGCGACCGAGGGGCGGCACTGGCGCTAAGCGTCGAAACCGCCCGCCTATGGCCAAAGGCGCCGCGACTGGCTATAGAGCGGCGGCGCCTGCGCGGGCGTGAAAGAGCAATCGCACAGGACATTTCTTCTTGGACGCCAGGAACACCGAAAGCCGCAAGACGGACATCGAAAGCGTCTCCGCCATCCTCAAGCGCGTGATCGCGGAAAACGGACGCGAACACGTCAAAGGCTATGCCTTTGCGATCGTCTGCCTGCTGACAGTCGCGGCGACCACGGCTTTCACCGCCTGGATCATGGAGGCAGTGATCAACGAGGCGTTTGCCAATCGGCGGGCCGACCTCGTGTGGATCATCTGCGGATCGATCTTTGCCGCTTTCGTCATCCGCGGCTTTGCCGGCTACGGACAGGCCGTGACGCTGTCGAAGATCGGCAACAACATCGTTGCGCGCTATCAGCGCCGACTGTTTGGCCATCTGATGTCGCTCTCCGTCGGCTATTTTAGCGAAGCGCGCTCCGCGAGGCTGGCCGCTCAGATCAATGAGAACATCAACGGGGTTCGGGATGTCCTGAACCTCACCGTGACCTCGCTTGCCCGCGATCTGGTTACGCTTGTCGCCCTGATCGGGGTCATGCTGTTCCAGGATCTGGTTCTGACGCTGATCGTCTTTACGGTGGCGCCGCCGCTTCTGATCGGGCTGCGGTATCTCTCGAGACGGCTGCGCAGCGCGACCAAAGAAAGCATCATCCTCAATTCCCACGTTCTTGGCGCAGTCCAGGAAACCGTCCAGGGTATCGCCATCGTCAAGGCCTTCACCATGGAGGCCCAGCTGCAGGAGCGGATCCAGTCGACGATCGACCAGGCCGAATGGCGTGCCAACAAGATTGCCCAGTTGAGCGAACGCAACGGTCCGATGACGGAAACGGTGGCCGGCTTCTCGATTGCCGGCGTCATGGCCTATGCCGCCTATCAGGCGATTTATGGCGGCGTGCTTCCCGGCGCCTTCTTCTCCTTCGTCACGGCGCTTCTGCTCGCCTATGAGCCTGCCAAGCGGCTCGCGCGCCTGCAGGTGCAGATGGAACGTGCTGCCGTCAACGCGCGCATGATCTACGAAATCCTCGACACCCAGCCGCACCAGCGCGACAAGCCGGGTGCGGCAGCGCTTTCGGTGACGGATGCCCGGATCGAATTCCGTGACGTGACCTTTGCCTATGGCGCCAACCCGCCTGTGCTGCGCAAGCTGAACTTCACGGCCGAGGGTGGCAAGACGACGGCTCTGGTGGGTCCTTCCGGCGCTGGCAAGTCTACCGTCATCACGCTCGTTCCGCGCTTCTACGATCCGGCCAGCGGCGAAATCCTGATCGACGGGCAGAACATTGCCGACGTGACGAAGTCGTCGCTCCGCCAGCACCTCGCCTATGTCTCGCAGCAGCCTTATCTCTTCGAAGGCTCGATCCGCGACAACATCCGCTATGGCCGCCCCGAGGCGAACGATACCGAGATCGAGGATGCAGCGCGTCTGGCCAATGCGCATGATTTCATTCTTGCCCAACCGCAGGGCTATGATACGCCCGTCGGCGAAAACGGTGTGACGCTCTCCGGTGGTCAGCGGCAGCGGCTCTCGATTGCGCGCGCTCTGGTGCGCAATGCGCCGATCCTGCTGCTCGACGAGGCGACCTCCGCGCTCGACACGGAATCGGAAGCCGCCGTGCAGCAGGCGCTGGACGCTGCAATGGCCGGACGCACCGTCATCGTCATCGCGCACCGCCTGTCGACCGTCGTCAATGCCGACAAGATCATCGTCATGCAGGCGGGCGAAGTGGCCGAGGAAGGCACGCATCAGAGCCTTGCACAGCAGCCGGGCGGTCTTTACGCTCGACTCAACAACCTCCAGGCCGCGCCCAACGGCCCGCTCAGCATTCAGGAATAGACCCGCATGGATACGCCCATGAAGCTCGTCGTCGTCGGTGCCGCCGGTCGCATGGGCAAGACGCTGATCAAACTGATCAGCGAGACAGAGGGCGTGGTGCTGCATGCGGCGGTCGAACGGGCGGGCTCTGCCGTTGTCGGACAGGATGCCGGCGAACTGGCTGGCGTGCCAAAGCTCGGCGTTACAGTGACAGACGATCCGCTGGCGGCTTTCGTGCATGCGGATGGCGTCATCGATTTTACCACACCGGCTTCGACCGTCGAATTCGCCTCCCTCGCAGCGCAGGCGCGCATCGTGCATGTGATCGGCACCACCGGCTGCTTGCCGGAACATGAGGATAAGATCGATGCTGCCGCCCGGCATGCGCGGGTCGTCAAATCCGGTAACATGAGCCTCGGCGTCAACCTGCTCTCGGTTCTGATCAAGCAGGCAGCGCGCGCGCTCGATGCCGCCGGCTGGGATATCGAAGTGCTCGAAATGCACCACAAGCACAAGGTCGACGCACCCTCCGGCACGGCGCTGCTGCTTGGCGAAGCAGCGGCAGAAGGTCGTGGAATTTCGCTTGCGGAAAATTCCGTCCGCGTGCGCGACGGTCATACCGGACCGCGCGAGGAAGGCTCGATCGGCTTTGCCACGCTGCGCGGCGGCTCCGTGATCGGCGAGCACTCCGTGCTGTTTGCCAGCGAAGGCGAAATGGTCACCCTGTCTCACAGCGCGACCGACCGTTCGCTCTTTGCTCGTGGTGCGCTGAAGGCCGCCACCTGGGCCCGGGACAAGAAGCCCGGCCGCTATACCATGCTCGACGTGCTCGGGCTCAACTCCACCCCCTGATCGTCAAGAGAGGAATTGTCGATGACCGGTACACTCGTGCTCGTGCGCCATGGCCAGAGCGACTGGAACCTGAAGAACCTGTTTACCGGCTGGCGTGACCCGGATCTCACCGATCTCGGCGTGCAGGAAGCCAATGCCGGCGGCAAGGCGCTTGCCGATTACGGCATCAAGTTCGATATCGCGTTCACGTCCGTCCTCACCCGTGCGCAAAAAACCTGCAACATCATCCTCGAAAACGTCGGCCAGACCGGTCTTGAGACAATCAAGGACGAGGCGCTGAACGAGCGCGATTACGGTGATCTCTCGGGTCTCAACAAGGACGATGCCCGCGCCAAGTGGGGTGAGGAGCAGGTGCATATCTGGCGCCGTTCCTACGACATCCCGCCGCCGGGTGGCGAAAGCCTGCGCGACACAGGTGCGCGCGTCTGGCCCTATTACATGACCGAAATCCTGCCGCGCGTGTTGCGCGGCGAGAAGGTGCTGGTGGCTGCCCACGGCAATTCGCTGCGCTCGCTGGTGATGGTTCTCGACAAGCTGACCAAGGAGCAGATCCTCAGCGTCAACCTCGCGACCGGCGTTCCCATGGTCTACAAGCTGAATGCGGATTCGACGGTGGCTTCGAAGGAAGTGCTGGGCGACATGTCCGGCGCGCATTGAGCGCAAACTACCCTCTCCGAAATGAAAGAAGCCGCCCATGAGGCGGCTTCTGCATTTTCAGTGACTGTTCTCAGTTCGCCTGCTTGCGCATGAAGCCCTGGATCAGTTCGGCGAGCGCTTCCGGCTGTTCGACCGACGGGATATGGGCGCAATCGTCGATCACCTCGAAGCGGGCGCCGGGCACGAGTTGCGAGCCGGCCTCGACTGTTGCTGGCGGCGTGGAGCCGTCCTGGTCGCCGACGACGAAGAGCGTGGGCACGGTCACTGTCGGAAGGACGTCGGAGAAATCCGTGTCGCGCAGGGCCGCACAGGTCGAGAGATAGCCGGAGAGAGACTGGCGCGTCATCATCAGGCGATAGCCGGCGAGTTCATCCGCGCGGTCTTCGTGGAAGGCCGGCGTGAACCAGCGCGCCATGGCGTTGTCGGCAGCACTGTCCAAGCCGCCCTTCTCGATTCCGGCGATGCGCTCGGCCCAGATTTCGGCAGATCCGATCCGGGGAGCCGTGTCGCAGAGGATGAGCTTGCGGAACAGATCCGGCCGCTCGTGCCACAGACCCTGGCAGACGAGGCCGCCGACGGAGAGGCCGCAGAAGGTGGCCTTGCGGATGCCGAGTTCGTCGCAGAGGGTCGCGAGATCCGAGACCAGATCGGCCATGCCGAAGGGCTTGTCGGCACCGCCGGACAGGCCGTGGCCGCGGCTATCGTAGAACAGCACCGAGACGTCGTCGCCGAGTTCATCGAAGAGCGGCAGCCAGATGCGGAAGTCGGTGCCGAGGCCATTGGAGAAGACGATCAGGTTCTTGGCTTTCGCCTCGCCGATCAGTTCGTAATGGACGACATTGCCGTTAATGGTGGTGAAAGCCAAATCTCATACTCCTGTGGGGCTGTTTGCGCCCCGTTGTTGTGGTTCCGGCCAGGCCGGGAATTCTCAGTGCGCCTCGTCCCAATTGTGGGCGGCGCGGGCGTCGACCTTGAGCGGCACGCGCATGGACACGGCCGGCATGGCGGCATTTTCCATGATGTCGACGATCACGGGCATGGCGGCATCGACCGCTTCGTCCTCGACCTCGAAGATCAGTTCGTCATGCACCTGCAGCAGCATGCGGCAGCGTTCCGACAGGCCGGCCGCCACGAGTGCTGGTTCGATCTGGATCATGGCACGACGAATGACATCGGCGGCCGAGCCCTGGATCGGGGCGTTGATCGCAGCGCGTTCATTGAATGCGCGCATCGAGGGGTTGGAGGACTTGATCTCCGGGTAGTGGGCGCGCCGGCCGAAGATGGTTTCCACATAACCGTGCTCGCGGGCGAAGGCCTTGGTGCTCTCCATGTAGTCCTTGATGCCGGGGAAGCGCTCGAAATACTTCTTGATGTAGTCGCCGGCTTCCGAACGCTCGATGCTCAGCTGATTGGCGAGGCCGAAGGCGGAGATGCCGTAGATGATGCCGAAGTTGATTGCCTTGGCACGGCGGCGGACTTCCGACGGCATGCCTTCGACCGGCACGCCGAACATTTCGGACGCGGTCATCGCGTGAATGTCGATGCCATCGGCGAAGGCCTGGCGCAGTTGCGGAATGTCGGCGACATGGGCGAGGACACGCAGTTCGATCTGGCTGTAGTCGGCCGAGAGGAGCTTGTGGCCCGGCGTCGAGATGAAGGCCGTGCGGATCTTGCGGCCTTCGGCGGTGCGGACCGGGATGTTCTGCAGGTTCGGCTCTGAAGATGACAGGCGACCTGTTGTCGTCGAGGCGAGCGAATAGCCGGTGTGGACGCGTTTGGTCTGCGGATGGATGTATCCGGGAAGCGCGTCGGTATAGGTGGACTTCAGCTTGGTGAGCTGGCGCCAGTCGACGATCTTGCGCGGCAGCGGCGCGCCTTCGGCGGCGAGGTCTTCCAGAACCTGGGCCGAGGTGGACCACTGGCCGGTCTTGGTCTTGGAGCCGCCGGGCAGGCCCATGCGGCCGAAGAGGATATCGCCGAGCTGTTTCGGCGAGCCGATGTTGAAGCGCTCGCCGGCGAGTTCGTAAACCTCGTCCTCGGTGGCGGCGGCCTTCTGGGCGAGTTCGCCTGAGAGACGCGAGAGGATCTGGCGGTCGACGGTGATGCCGCGCTCTTCCATGTGGGCCAGCACCGGCACCAGCGGGCGCTCCAGACGCTCGTAGATGCGGGTCAGACCTTCGGCGGCCAGGCGGGGTTTCAGCACCAGCCAGAGACGCAGCGTCACGTCGGCATCTTCGGCGGCGTAGGCCGTGGCCCGATCGATGTCGACGAGGTCGAAGGTGATGGAGGATTTGCCGGAGCCGGCGACATCCTTGTAGGCGATCGGGGTATGGCCGAGCCACTTCTCCGACAGGCCGTCCATGCCGTGATTGCCCTTGCCGGCGTCGAGCACGTAGGACATCAGCATGGTATCGTCGAAGGACTGGAGCGTCACGCCATGGCGCTTCATCACCAGGTAGTCGTATTTCAGGTTCTGCGCGACCTTGAGCACGGAGGGGTCTTCGAGCAGACCCTTCAATGCCGCGAGCGCCTCCTTCATCGGGATCTGGCCATCGGCATGACCGCCGCCGAGCAGATCGCCGATACCGGTCTTGTGGGTGAGCGGGATATAGGCCGCGCGGATATCGGTCGAGCCGGGCGAGAGCACATTGTCCTGGATGGCGAGCGAGACGCCGACGAGTTCGGCCTGCATGGGATCGAGCGAGGTGGTCTCGGTGTCGAAGGCGACGAGGCCGGTTTCCCGGGCCGCGGCGATCCAGAGTTCGAGGGTCTCGATGTCGCGGATCGTCACGTAAGTGCTCGTGTCGATCGGCTTGCCGGCGAATGCGTTGGCGCGGCTTGCGACGAGATCGGCGGGTGTCTTGCCGTCGGGGCTGGCTGCCGGATCAGAGGAGGCTGCGGCGGCAGGCGCCGAGGTCGGCGCAGACGATGCGGGAACGTCGCCGGCATCAAGATCGGGGCCACGGGCAGCATCTCCCCATTCGACCGGAACAACGGCCGCGTCAATGGCACCTGCATCACAATCGCAGACTTCGGCGACGCGCCGCGTCAGTGTGGTGAATTCCATCGCCTTGAGGAAGCCGATCAGTTTCGGCCCGTTCTGCGGCTCCAGCACCAGCTCCTCGAGCTTCATGTCGATCGGCACGTCGGTGCGCAGTTCGACGAGCTTACGGGAGAGCCGGGCGAGCTCGGCATTGGCGACGATGTTTTCGCGGCGCTTGACCTGCTTGATCTCGCCGGCGCGGGCGAGCAGCGTTTCGAGATCGCCGAATTCTTCGAGAAGCTGGGCTGCGGTCTTCGGGCCGATGCCGGGGATGCCGGGCACGTTGTCGGTCGAATCGCCGGTCATCGCCTGCAGATCGATCATCTTTTCCGGCGGCACACCCCATTTCTCGATGACGTCGGGAATGCCAATCTGCTTGTCCTTCATCGCGTCGTACATGTGCACATTCGCCGTAACGAGCTGCATCAGGTCCTTGTCGGAGGAGACGATCGTGACATCGGCACCGGTTGCTTCCGCCTGGCGGGCATAGGTGGCGATGATGTCGTCGGCCTCGAAACCTTCCGTCTCGATGCAGGGCAGGTTGAAGGCGCGCGTGGCATGGCGGATCAGGCCAAACTGCGGAATGAGATCTTCCGGCGGGGCCGAACGGTTCGCCTTGTAGAGTGGGTAGATTTCCTTGCGGAAGGTCGTCGACGAATAGTCAAAGATGACGGCCAGATGGGTCGGCGTCACCCCGACATCGGTGTTGCGGGCGTCGCGCAGGAGCTTCCACAGCATGTTGCAGAAACCTGAAACCGCATTGACGGGCAGACCGTCCGACTTGCGGTTGAGGGCCGGGATGGCGTGGAAGGCGCGGAAGATGAAACCCGAGCCGTCGACGAGGAAGAGATGATCGCCTTTTTTCATGTCGGCATGGATAGCGCGGGGCGGCTGAAACGTCCATGACGGTTTGCTGTCCGGCATGCAAAATCACGCGGCTCAGACGACGGGATCTGTTCGTCGGATCACACCTAATCATCACGAAAAGCTTACCGATTTGTAATCTCGCTTTCCCTTGAAAAACCACATTCCAAGCCACAAATCTCAGTCATCGGCGCCTGATCACGCCGTAGTCTGAAAGAGGCTCGTCCCCCGCCGCTTCAGACTCGGGCAAAGGCCTTATCCCCCTCTCCGGGCCTTTGTCCCCATATTTCGGAGCCGTCGTGGCAGTCCCCGCCCTTAGCCACGACGGCTTCCGTCCCCTCATCTGAAAACCCAAAATTAGTCAGCCTCGGAAATGGATCGCATGCGATCATTCCGTAACGACGAACCACGACGACGTGTCGAGTGCCATGGCCCATGACCGTACGATCCCCGACCGCTCCGAGTCGGCCACCTGGCTGGCGAGCCAGCTGGCGCGTGGATTCACGCGAGCGCTGCAGACGCGAGCCGCAAAGCTCGGCTTCTCGCCCGGGCAGTTTCCGATCCTGATCGAACTGTGGGAGGAAGAGGGGCTGACCCAAAGGCAGCTGCTAGACCGGGTCGACGTGGAGCAGGCGACGATCGCCAATACGCTTGCCCGCATGGAGCGCGACGGGCTGATCGAGCGTCGTGCGCACCCGAGAGACAAAAGGGCGCAGCAGATCTTCCTGACCGACAAAGCGCGGGACATGCGCGAGGAAGCGCTGGCCGCGGCCGAAGAGGCGGAACAGGCGGTCTTTCAGGGGTTTCGGCGTTTCGAGAAGGAATTGCTGAAAGAATATATCCGCTGGGCGATCGCCAATGCGCGCAAGCTGTGAACGGAAATCGATCCGGCATTGAGAAAAATTCGCGGTCCCGACGCCTCGAAACGTCAGGAGGTTTGGTCTATCGTCCGCCCCACTTTCAAATTTGCAGGACATGACCATGACCGATCTCTCCCCCATCCTCGCCAAGGCCGACGAGGCCCTGCCGCAGAGCCTCGAGCGCCTGTTCGATCTCGTGCGCATTCCGTCGATCTCGACGGATCCGGCCTACAAGGCTGATTGCCGCAAGGCCGGCGAGTGGCTGGTCTCGGCGCTCACCGAGCTCGGCTTCGAGGCCTCGCTGCGAGACACGCCCGGCCATCCGATGGTGGTTGCCCATCACGCAGCTGATCAGGCCGACGCACCGCACGTGCTCTTCTACGGCCATTACGACGTGCAGCCGGTCGATCCGCTCGATCTCTGGGAAGACGATCCCTTTGCACCTGCGATCAAGGAGAAGGATGGCCGCAAGGTCATCACCGGTCGCGGCACGTCCGACGACAAGGGCCAGCTGCTGACCTTCGTTGAAGCCTGCCGCGCCTACAAAGCGGTGAAGGGTTCGCTACCCGTCAAGATCACCATCCTGTTCGAGGGCGAAGAAGAATCCGGGTCGCCATCGCTGAAGCCCTTCCTCGCTGCCAACGCCGATGAGCTGAAGGCAGACTTTGCCCTGGTCTGCGATACCAGCATGTGGGATCGCGAGACGCCGGCGATTGCTGCCGCACTGCGCGGCCTCGTCGGCGAAGAAGTCACCATCATCGCGGCCGACCGCGACCTGCATTCCGGTCTTTTCGGCGGTGCGGCTGCCAATCCGGTTCATATCCTGACCAAGATCCTGGCCGACCTGCATGACGAGACGGGCGCGGTCACCCTTCCCGGCTTCTACGATGGTGTCGAGGAGACGCCGGCCAATATCAAGGCCTCCTGGGAGAGCCTGGGGCGCACGGCGGAGAGCTTCCTCGGCGAGGTGGGCCTGTCGGTCCCCGCTGGTGAGAAGGGCCGTTCCGTGCTGGAACTCACCTGGGCGCGTCCGACGGCGGAAGTGAACGGCATCATCGGCGGCTATACCGGCGAGGGCTTCAAGACCGTGATTGCGGCCAAGGCCTCGGCGAAGATCTCCTTCCGCCTCGTCGGCACGCAGGATCCGTCCAAGGTGCGCGAGAGCTTCCGCGCCTTCGTTCAGGCCCGCATTCCGGCAGACTGCAAGGTGGAATTCCACGAGCACGGCGGCTCGCCGGCGATCCAGCTCTCCTATGATTCGCCGGAGCTGACCAAGGCAAAGAACGCGCTGTCGGATGAATGGCCGAAGCCGGCCGTGATCATCGGCATGGGCGGCTCGATCCCGATCGTTGGCGATTTTCAGAAGATGCTGGGCATGGATTCGCTGCTGGTCGGCTTTGGCCTGACCGATGACCGCATCCATTCGCCGAACGAGAAGTATGACCTCAACTCGTTCCACAAGGGCATTCGCTCGTGGATCCGTATCCTCGACGCACTCGCCAACGGCTAAGGCCAGAAAAGCAAAAAGGCCGGTCAAAAACCGGCCTTTCCTTTACGCTTCTACGCTTGCCTGCCAGTACATCCGTGGTCAGGGACGGAAACGTGCCATTCGATGTCTCGGATGTTGCCCACCTTCGTGAACCGCATCCCGGATCTTGATGATCGCTCTGGATGCTTAACAACCGGTTAAGCGTTTCGAAGTTCCTGAAACAGGATCTCTGCAAACGCTCTATCGTCTGGTGATCTAGAGATGGGGATGCTCGATCCGGCTTTCAAGATGCGTGCGCTTGAAAAGCCTTGAGCGCTCCGGTTAGACTTCTCCCATGAGCCTCGAATCCGTCCGACAGTTCTTCCGGGAAAAAGCACCCGACGTCTCCGTCATCGTCACCGAGGCAAGCTCCGCGACCGTGGCGCTTGCAGCCGAGGCACATGGCGTGGAGCCGGACCAGATCGCCAAGACGATCTGCCTGAGGATCGGCGAGGACGTCGTGCTGGTGGTCACGGCCGGCACGAAGCGGCTCGACAATCGCAAGTTCAAGGACCGTTTCGGCGTCAAGCCGCGCATGCTCGATGCCGAAGCGGTGGTCGAGGCAACGAGCCATCCTGTCGGTGGTGTCTGCCCCTTCGGCCTGCCCTCCCCGCTCAAGGTCTATGGCGACCTGTCGCTCAAGGCCTTCGACGAAGTGGTGCCAGCGGGTGGCGCGACCAATGCTGCGGTGAAGATCGCGCCGGAGCGAATGATCGCCTTGGTCGATGGCGAGTGGGCCGATCTCTGCCAATAAACTCACGGCACGTTCAAGGCTTGTTTACGGGGCTTTAACCACCCCTTAAATCGCCGCATTTACTGTGCAATTGCGCGATCATTCATCCGGGCGTCGGCGTGATCAACCGAGATTTCTTGAAGCAATTTTCGTGCGGGCTGCAAGCATCGCACAGCGAACATCTGGAGCAAGATCACCGCAATGGTGAGCCGAGGCAAATCCCGTGACCGCATTGAGCCGAGCTTCGACGAAGAGCGCGAAGACGAGGATTTTCGGCTCGACGCGGATGACCGCGTCATTGGCGGACGGCAGGTTCGTTCGGGCGCCAAGAAGACCAAACCGACCGCGAAACGCGGGAAGTCCAGCAATGAGAGAGGCCGCAAGGCCAAAAGCAGTAGCGGCGGCGGCTTCGGCCTGGGGCGGCTGATCTATTGGGGTTTCGTACTGTCGATCTGGTGCGGCATCGGCGTCGTCGGGCTGGTCGCCTATTACGGCTCGCAAATGCCGAGTGCCAGCAGCTGGTCGATCCCAGAGCGCCCACCGAACATGAAGATCGTCTCCGTCGAGGGCACCGTCATTGCCAATCGCGGGGCAACCGGCGGGGAAGCCCTGCCGCTCGAGGAGATGTCGCCATTCATTCCACAGGCGGTGATGGCGATCGAGGACCGGCGTTTCTACTCGCATTTCGGCGTCGACCCGCTGGGTCTGGCACGCGCGATCCTGACCAATGTGACGAGCGGCCGCGCTGTACAAGGTGGTTCGACGCTCACCCAGCAGCTGGCGAAGAACCTCTTCCTCTCGCCTGAGCGCACCATCGAACGCAAGGTGCAGGAAGTGCTGCTCGCCTTCTGGCTGGAGCAGAAATACACCAAAGATCAGATCATGGCGATGTATCTGAACCGGGTGTTCTTCGGCTCCAACGCCTATGGCGTGGAGGCCGCCGCGCGGCGCTATTTCAACAAGTCCGCGCGCGACGTGAACCTCGGCGAGGCGGCGCTTCTGGCCGGGCTTCTGAAAGCGCCCTCGCGCCTGTCACCGGCGCGCGATCCGGAAGCGGCCGAGGCGCGGGCACAGGTCGTGCTGCAGGCCATGCTGGAAGAGGGCTACATCACCGCCGATGAGATCAAGACGGCCATGTCGCAGCCACCGACCAAGGCGAAGCGCTACTGGAGTGGTGCGGGCCAATATGTCGCCGATCTCGTGCGTGATGAAGTCACCATGCTGATCGGCAAGGTGACCGAGGATATCGTGGTCGAGACGACCATCGACATGACGCTCGAAAAGAAGGCCGAGGCGGCGCTGACTGAATCGCTTTCGGCTGAGGGCGAAAAGGTCAACGCCTCGCAGGCAGCCCTTGTCTCCATCGACGGTACGGGCGCGATCCGTGCGCTGGTGGGCGGGCGCGACTATGCGGAAAGCCAGTTCAACCGTGCGGTGAAGGCCAAGCGCCAGCCGGGATCGGCCTTCAAGCCCTTCGTCTATGCGGCTGCCGTCGAAAACGGGCTGCGTCCGACATCGGTGCGTAACGATGCGCCGATCCGGATCGGTTCCTGGACGCCTGAGAATTACGATCAGAAGTATCGTGGCCAAGTGACCGCGACACAGGCGCTGGCCGAATCGCTGAACACGATTGCCGCCCAGCTGGTCATGGAAGTCGGTCCGGATCAGGTGATCAAGGTGGCGCACCGGATGGGCATCGAGTCGGAGCTGCAGAACAATGCCTCGATCGCGCTCGGCACCTCGGAAGTATCGCTGCTCGAACTGACGGCGGCTTACGCGCCCTTCATGAACGGCGGTTACAAGGCAACGCCACACATCGTGCGCCGGATCTCGAAGGCCGATGGGTCGCTGCTCTACGAGAACAATTATCTCGAGCCGCCGAAGGTGCTTAACGACGGCGTGATTGCGGCGATGAATGCGATGATGCGCGATGTCATCGACCATGGCACGGGCAAGAAGGCACAGCTTTCCGGCTGGGAGGCCGCGGGCAAGACGGGAACGACGCAGTCATTCCGTGATGCGCTGTTCGTGGGTTATACGAGCAATCTGACGACCGGCATCTGGTTCGGCAATGATGATGGTCAGTCGATGAAGAAGGTGACCGGCGGCGGGCTTCCGGCGAAGGCCTGGCATGACTTCATGACGGCAGCCCATCAGGGCCTTGCGCCCGCCCCATTGCCGGGTGGCGATTACTTCGAACCGGCACCCGCCGAGGAGCCTGCGACGATCGGCACAATCATCTCCGACGTGCTGCAGGGCGGCGGCGAGGAGCGCTATTCTGGCGACCCCGTCTATGCAGAAGAGTATCCGTCAGGGCCTGTTCCCGCCGGAGATGTGACCGGGTCTTCGGGGCCGGTTCCTCCAGGCGATGTCGGCGGCGAGCAGGGCACGCGACGGACCACGCTTCTCGACTTGATCCTCGGACAATAGAGCCCACATGTGGACAGCAAGACGCCGTCGGCCTGACGCAAGGCCGGCTGACTAGCATGCCCGATCGATCAGGGCGGACTGGCGCTGCAAAGCACATGAAGCTGCAGCGCCAATCTGTTCTTTTTTACCGGTTTTCGGCGGATTTCCAGCCTTGCAGTCGGAAAATCCGCTTCTTATATACGCGACATAACCGCAGCAGCGCTGCAGTATATCCCAGACATCCACGTCGAGGGGTTGTCAGGAATGCCTGATTGGGGTTCCGACGGCCTGCTTCAAGGAGAGAATGACATGGCAAAAGTAATCGGTATCGACCTTGGAACGACCAATTCCTGCGTCGCCGTCATGGACGGCAAGGATGCGAAGGTCATCGAAAATTCGGAAGGTGCGCGCACCACCCCTTCGATGGTTGCATTTTCGGACGACGGCGAACGCCTCGTCGGCCAGCCGGCCAAGCGCCAGGCGGTCACCAACCCGACCAACACGCTCTTCGCGGTCAAGCGCCTGATCGGCCGCCGTCACGAAGATCCGACTGTTGAGAAGGACAAGGGTCTCGTTCCCTTCCCGATCATCAAGGGCGACAATGGCGACGCTTGGGTCGAAGCCCATGGCAAGGGTTATTCGCCCTCGCAGATCTCGGCCATGATCCTCCAGAAGATGAAGGAAACGGCTGAGGCCTATCTCGGCGAAAAGGTCGAAAAGGCCGTCATCACCGTTCCCGCCTACTTCAACGACGCGCAGCGCCAGGCAACCAAGGATGCCGGCCGCATCGCAGGTCTTGAAGTTCTGCGCATCATCAACGAGCCGACGGCTGCTGCTCTTGCTTACGGCCTCGACAAGAAGGACGGCAAGACGATCGCCGTTTACGACCTTGGCGGTGGCACCTTCGATATCTCGGTTCTGGAAATCGGCGACGGCGTCTTCGAAGTGAAGTCGACCAACGGCGACACCTTCCTCGGCGGTGAAGACTTCGACATGCGTCTCGTCGAATATCTGGCAGCCGAGTTCAAGAAGGACCAGGGCATCGACCTGAAGGGCGACAAGCTTGCGCTGCAGCGCCTGAAGGAAGCCGCTGAAAAGGCCAAGATCGAGCTGTCGTCCTCGCAGCAGACCGAAATCAACCTGCCCTTCATCACGGCTGACGCTTCGGGTCCGAAGCATCTGACGATGAAGCTGACCCGTGCGAAGTTTGAAAGCCTGGTCGACGATCTCGTCCAGCGCACGATCGCGCCTTGCAAGGCAGCCCTCAAGGATGCCGGCGTTACCGCTGCCGATATCGACGAAGTCGTTCTCGTCGGCGGCATGAGCCGCATGCCGAAGGTGCAGGAAGTCGTTAAGCAGCTGTTCGGCAAGGAGCCGCACAAGGGCGTGAACCCGGATGAAGTCGTCGCACTCGGCGCCGCCATCCAGGCCGGCGTTCTGCAGGGCGACGTCAAGGACGTGCTGCTGCTCGACGTGACCCCGCTGTCGCTCGGCATCGAGACCCTCGGTGGTGTCTTCACCCGCCTGATCGATCGCAACACGACGATCCCGACGAAGAAGAGCCAGACTTTCTCGACCGCCGAAGACAACCAGCAGGCCGTGACCATCCGCGTTTCGCAGGGCGAACGTGAGATGGCCCAGGACAACAAGCTGCTCGGCCAGTTCGACCTCGTCGGCCTGCCGCCGTCGCCGCGTGGCGTTCCGCAGATCGAAGTCACATTCGACATCGACGCGAACGGCATCGTCCAGGTTTCGGCCAAGGACAAGGGCACCGGCAAGGAACAGCAGATCCGCATCCAGGCCTCTGGTGGTCTCTCCGACGCCGACATCGAGAAGATGGTGAAGGACGCCGAAGCCAATGCCGAGGCCGACAAGCAGCGTCGCGCCGTGGTCGAAGCCAAGAACCAGGCCGAAAGCCTTGTTCATTCCACCGAGAAGTCTGTCAAGGAATATGGCGACAAGGTTTCGGAAACCGACCGCAAGGCGATCGAGGATGCGATTGCTGCCCTGAAGGCCGCAACCGAAGCCTCCGAGCCGTCGGCTGAAGACATCACCGCCAAGACCCAGACCCTCATGGAAGTGTCCATGAAGCTCGGTCAGGCCATCTACGAGGCCCAGCAGGCCGAGGGTGGCAATGGCAATGCTGAAGGCGGCCAGGATGACAATGTCGTCGACGCCGACTACGAAGAAGTGAAGGACGAAGACGCGAAGAAGTCGGCCTGATGCAGGGTCGCTTCGGACGCCGTTCCACGTGCTGGCTGGCCCTCGGGCCAGCCGCCATTTCGTTGATCCTGACGACCGGTGCCATGGCACAGGACAGGGGGCAGGTCAGCGCCGTTCACCGCCAGGTGGGCGCCGCCGAGGCCAGAGTGGCCAAGGCGATTTCCGCGAAAGACAGCAACTCCCTTTCCCGCATCGGCAATGAACTCGGCAAGATCATCGAAACCGCGCTTCAACGGCGCGAGAGCGGTGGCGAAGTTTCCTCCTGCGATATGGCCGCCCATTCGCTGGCATTCGCTGCAGTGACATCCGCTGACGGGCTGATCAGCAAGGGCGATGCCCGCAAGCTGCTGATGCAGGACGCGATGTCGGCCGCGTCCGACTTCCAGAAAGACATGCAGGCTTGCGACAAGCAGGCCGGCAAGGCAGCGGGCAGCCACACGAGCGTTGTGAAAGCTTTGAGGGCTTTGTAAGACGATGGCAAAGGCAGATTTCTACGAGACCCTTGGGGTCGCCCGTACGGCAGACGAGAAGGAGCTGAAAAGCGCCTTCCGCAAGCTGGCGATGAAATACCATCCGGACAAGAACCCGGGTGACGATGAAGCCGAGAAAAAGTTCAAGGAACTCAACGAGGCCTATGAGACCCTGAAGGATCCGCAGAAGCGCGCGGCCTATGACCGCTTCGGCCATGCTGCCTTCGAACAGGGCGGCATGGGCGGCGGCGGTTTCGGCGGCGGCGGCTTTGCCGGCGGCGGTGGCTTCTCCGACATCTTCGAGGACATTTTCGGCGAGATGATGGGCGGCGGCCGTGGCGGTCGTGCCCGGTCGACAGGTGGCCGCGAACGCGGTGCCGACCTGCGCTACAACATGGAAATCAGCCTCGAAGAGGCGTTTACCGGCAAGACGGCGCAGATCCGGGTTCCAACCTCGATCACCTGCGATGTCTGCACCGGTTCCGGCGCCAAGCCCGGCACGCAGCCGAAGACCTGCACGACCTGTCAGGGCTCGGGGCGCGTCCGTGCGGCTCAGGGCTTCTTCTCGATCGAGCGCACTTGCCCGACCTGTCACGGTCGCGGCCAGACGATCAGCGATCCCTGCGGCAAGTGCCACGGCCAGGGCCGCGTCACCGAAGAACGCTCGCTTTCCGTCAGCATTCCCTCGGGGATCGAGGATGGCACGCGCATTCGTCTGCAGGGCGAAGGTGAAGCCGGGTTGCGCGGTGGTCCGTCGGGCGATCTCTACATCTTCCTGTCGGTCAAACCGCACGAATTCTTCCAGCGTGATGGCGCGGATCTCTATTGCTCCGTGCCGATCTCGATGACGACGGCTGCCCTCGGTGGCACGTTCGACGTGGTGACGCTTGATGGCACGAAGTCACGTGTGACGGTTCCGGAGGGCACTCAGCCCGGCAAGCAGTTCCGCCTCAAGGGCAAGGGCATGCCGGTTCTGCGCTCGACGCAGGTTGGCGATCTCTACATCCAAATCCAGATCGAGACGCCACAGAAGCTGACGAAGCGCCAGCGCGAGCTGTTGCAGGAGTTCGAACAGCTGTCGTCGAAGGAGAACAATCCGGAATCGACGGGCTTCTTTGCCCGGATGAAGGATTTCTTCGATACGCTCAGCGACTGAGCTCGCCATAACCAAAGACACGATTGCAAGGGGCGGTCCCACATCTCCGCCCCTTTTGCATGCGTTCAGGCGACCAAGCGCGGTTGCCGCAGGATGAACCAGGCGAAGTGCTTCTGGATCGCTGGCGCGATGCCGTAGACGATCGACAGCACCATGATCGGCGCCAGAAGCGCCGTGCGGGCCCAGATCGGCCAACCCTCGGTGAGCGGCATCAGGACATAGAGAATGGCTGTAACGAAGGGGTAGATCACCAGGAGCATCAACAGGGCGAGCCTGTGCTTCGAGGGGATTGGGCGGGATGGGGAGATAGGGGTCATGGGAGGCTCCATAAGAACGGTACGTTTCGTTTATATTGAAACGGCCCGTTTCGTTCAATAGATTTTTCTGCTAAGGATCGGTCAAAGGAGCACAGACTGTGACGAGCACCGCACCCGATATCACAAAGCGCACATCGATCGGCGCGCAAAGGAACCCCGCCAGCGAGGACGCCATTCTGACGGCAGCGGCCGAGATCCTGAGCGAAGGCGGATTGTCTGCCTTTTCCATCGAAGCGGTGGCGCGACGGGCCAAGGCGGGGAAGCCGACGATTTATCGCTGGTGGCCCTCCAAGGCCGCTCTCCTGCTCGACGTCTATCATCGGCAGAAGGGCGAGACCTTCTATCCCGACACCGGGAACACGCGGGGGGATCTGACCGCCTTCCTCGAGACCCTGCTCGGCTTCTGGAAGAAGAGTGGCGGGGAGGTGTTCCGGTCGATCATCGCCGAGGCGCAGAGCGATCCAGCCGCTCTGGAAGCGCTGCGCGACTATGCGGTCACGCGCTGCAGGGCAAGCGGCATCATCCTGGAGCGGGGCGTGGCGCGGGGAGAGATCAGGGCCGAACTCGACATTCCGCTGGTCATGGAACTGTTCTCCAGCTTCTGCTGGCAGCGATTGCTCACCGGGCGTCTGGATGCATCGCGCGAACAGCTGTCGCATCTCGTCGACGCGGTGCTGACAGGCTTCGCCAAGAAGGATCGTGCCGTTCAGTAGTGTGGCGGGCGGGTGATGGCGGGGGCTTCGAGGCCCTGCTCTTCCAGAGACAGAAAGCGCTCCGTCAGACGATCAAGCTTCGCCCGCGTCTGCTCAACCACTTTCCACTGTTCCGTCAGCTGGTCAGACAGCTCCTCGATGACACGCATCTGATGCGCAACGGTCTCTTCCAGACGCGTGATGCGTTCGTCTTGCGTGTCCATGGGTCTCTCCATCGTCTCGATACGGCCTAGATGCCGCAAGACGCGAGCGCGGTCAAACGCCGTCTGGCGTCCTTGCGTCAGCGCTGCTTCTTCTTGCGATAGGGCATGGTCATGACGGCCGATGCCGTCACGGCGGCCGCGAAGGTCAATGCGAGGGGAACGGCCAGCATGATGGTCGGCAAGATCGGATGGCTGGACCGAGCGAGCGACGTGCCGAGGCCGCCGAAATCGAGCCAGACGATGGCAAAGGCCACCAGAAAACCAAGGGCTGTTCCAAAACAGGCATTGAGCGCCAGGAAGCCCAGCATCTCCCAATGGTCGCGGCGGGCTTCTTCGGGTGTCAGATCATCGGGATGCAGGGACATGGCTCGGCCTCCGGGCTCGGCTATCCGCTCAAACTACCACCTTCAATGCATGGTTCCATGTCGCCAAGCGCCGCATGGTCCGATCGAGCAGAGATTGGCGGTTGCGCCTTGCCATCGCCCGCCAATCGGCCTAGCTCAAGGCGACAACGATTCCGACCGATGACCCAGAAGACACAGATCCACCGGCTCAAACTCAGCGACTTCCGCAACTACACGCAGGCCGGCCTGACGCTGGACGGGCGGCATGTGGTGCTGGTCGGCGACAATGGCGCGGGCAAGACCAATTTCATGGAGGCGATCTCCTTTCTGTCGCCGGGACGTGGTCTTCGCCGAGCGGTGCTCTCCGACATTCCGCGGGTCGGGGCCTCTGGAAGCTTCACGGTCTTTGCCGCCATCGAGGGCATGGCCGGCGAAGCCGATATCGGCACGGGCACCGAGACGACGGAAGAGGACAACCTGGTCCGCAGGCTGAGGATCAACGGCTCGCCCGCGAAATCCGTCGACGAACTCACCGACCATCTGCGCGTGCTCTGGCTGACGCCGGCGATGGACGGGCTGTTCACCGGCCCCTCTGCGGATCGACGCCGCTTTCTCGACCGTCTGGTCCTGTCGCTCGACCCCGCCCATGGACGGCGCGCGAACGACTTCGAGCGGGCGATGCGCAGCCGCAACAAGCTGCTTTCGGAGGGACGATTCGATCCAAGCTGGCTCTCCGGTATCGAACAGCAGATGGCAGCACTCGGGGTCGCGATGGCCGCAGCGCGGCGGGAGATGCTTGGGCTGCTTTCCGGATTGATCGAGGCGGATCGGGCAACATCGGCATTTCCATCCGCATCTCTCGCACTCTCCGGCTTCCTCGATGACCTCGCCGACCTGCCGGCCTTCGAGTTTGAAGAGCGGTATATCGAGATCCTCGCCCAGTCGCGGAACCGGGATGCGGCAGCCGGGCGCACGCTGGACGGACCTCATCGGGCTGATCTGATCGTCCGCCACATCGAGAAAGACATGGATGCGGAGCGCTGCTCCACCGGAGAGCAGAAGGCATTGCTGATCGGGCTGATTCTTGCCCACGCACGGCTGGTGGCGACGATGACCGGGTTTGCGCCGATCCTGCTGCTCGACGAAATCGCTGCACACCTGGACGAAGGACGGCGGGCAGCGCTTTTTGCCCGCATCGATGCCCTCGGCGGCCAGGCCTTCATGACGGGGACCGACAGGGCGATGTTTTCGGCGCTCGGGGATCGGGCTCAGTTCGTGACCATCAAGGACGGGCAGATCGATGGCTGACACTGCTTTCCTTCAGACCATGCCGGTGGCAAGGTGACCTCCATGGATCCGCTATCGCCTGAAGAACTCTCCCGCTATCACCGCCATATCCTGTTGCCCGAAGTGGGTGGTCATGGCCAGCAATTGCTCAAAGCCGCACGCGTGATGGTGATCGGGGCGGGTGGGCTCGGCTCGCCCGTGCTGCAATATCTGGCGGCAGCGGGTGTCGGCACGCTCGGGATCGTCGATGACGACGGCGTATCGCTCTCCAATCTCCAGCGGCAGGTGATCCATGACACGGGCACGCTGTCCGAGAAGAAGACGGAGAGTGCCGCGCGCGCCATTGCCCGCCTCAACCCGAATTGCCGCACGGTGCGCTATGAAGAGCGCTTTACTGCCGAGTTTGCCGGGGATTACCTGCCGCGCTACACGCTGCTGGTCGATGGCTCCGACAATTTTACCACCCGCTATGCGGCGGCAGATGCTGCGGAGCGTGCGAAAGTGCCGTTGGTGACCGGGGCTGTGGGGCGCTTTGACGGCACTGTGACCGTTCTCAAACCCTATGAGAGCGGGCCTGACGGTATTGCCTATCCACGTTACACCGACCTCTTCCCCGAACCGCCGCCCGAAGGGCTCGTGCCGGCCTGTGCGGAAGCGGGTGTGATCGGGGCCCTCACTGGCGTCATCGGCACGCTGATGGCCATGGAAGCGATCAAGGTCATTACCGGCATCGGGGAGCCATTGGTTGGACGGCTCCTGATGTATGACGGGCTTGCCGCTCGTTTCGACACGGTGCGCTACAAGAGACGGACAGGGATATGAGTGTGACGATCAAACGGATCGATGAGAGTTTCCATCGCTACGAGGAACTGCTGGCGCTGATCATGGGTTCTTTCGCCTATATGGACGGTGTGATCGACCCACCCTCCTCCGCGCATCGGCTGACTGTCGACGCCCTCAAGGACAAGGCGCGGGACGAGATCGGACTGACTGCCGAAGTCGATGGACGGCTTCTCGGCTGCGCTTTCCTGCGGCCCGAGCCGGGCTTCCTCTATGTCGGCAAGCTCGCGGTCTCGCCTGAGGCGCAAGGGTCTGGGATCGGCAGCCGTTTTCTGACCGAGGCGGAGGCGATCGCCCGGGATCTTGGCAAGCCCACCCTGCGGCTCGAGACGCGGATCGAACTTACCGGCAACCACAGACGGTTTGGCGCCTGGGGCTTCGTCCGCACCGCCGAAAAGAGCCATGCAGGCTACGACCGCATCACCTTCATCGAGATGCAGAAGCACCTGGCCTGAGGACCTCAGCCGCGGTTCGGCAGGACACGGTTCGGCGGGCGATGGCCGTCGAAATAAGTGCGGATGTTGATGATCACCTTGTCGCCCATATCGGTGCGACCTTCGATCGTGGCCGAGCCGGTATGCGGCAGGAGCACCACCTTGCCCTCATTGGCGAGCTTCACCAGCTTCGGATTGACCGCAGGCTCGTTCTCGAAGACGTCGAGACCGGCACCGGCGATCTTGCCGGCGCGCAAAGCCTGGACCAGGGCATCCTCGTCGATGATGTCGCCACGGGCAGTGTTCACGACATAGCTGGTGGGCTGCAATAGGGCCAAACGGCGCGCCGAGAGCAGATGGAAGGTGGCCGGCGTGGAGGGGCAGTTCACCGAGACGATGTCGACGCGGGCGAGCATCTGGTCGAGGCTGTCCCAGTAGGTTGCTTCCAGCTCTTCTTCGGTGGCCGGGTTGGCGCGCTTGCGATTGTGGTAATGGATCGACAGGCCGAAAGCCTTGGCGCGGCGGGCAACGGCCGTGCCGATGCGGCCCATGCCGATAATCCCGATGCGCTTGCCCCAGATGCGGCGACCGAGCATCCATGTGGGCGACCAGCCTTCCCATTCGCCCGGCTTGTCCATCAGCACACGCGCGCCCTGCACAAGGCGGCGCGGGACCGCGAGGATCAGTGCCATGGTCATGTCGGCGGTGTCTTCGGTCAGGACATTCGGCGTATTGGTGACGGTGATGCCCTTTTTCGCGGCCGCATCGATGTCGATATGATCCGTGCCGTTCGAAAAACTGGCGATCAGCTTCATCTGCGGGCCGGCCTCGGCGATGAGCGCCGCATCGATTCGGTCCGTTACGGTCGGCACGAGAACGTCCGCCGTCTTCACGGCTGCGATCAATTCTTCGCGCGTCCGCGGCGTGTCATCGACGTTCAGCTCCGCCTCGAACAGCTCCCGCATGCGCGTTTCCACGGCATCCGGCAGTTTCCGCGTGATATAGACCCTTGGTCTTTTCCTGTTCGTCATGGACCGGACCGATGCCTTCTTCAGAACTCGTTAACCAAGTCGCGGGATACTTCGCTCCTCAGGAAGGCAATTTCTACCAAACCCGTCGGCGAAGACAAACAAAACTCGTCGGCTCGTGGCGGATTTGTCCGAAACCCGCGTGACGCGTGACGGGGCGGTAAGAAAGCACTTCATTTCCATAGCTTAGCCCGGAATGACCATGTTTCATAATCTGTGCCGCGTCAGCCTAGCCTTCAGCGTCCTTGCGCTGGCTCTCGTGGCCGGCCCGATGGCCGGTCATGCGCAATCGACGACCAAGGGATCGAGCGGCCTGCCGCTGCCCCGCTTTGTCAGTCTCAAGGCCGAAAAGGTCAATCTTCGGATCGGCCCCAGCACCGATTATGCGGTGTCCTGGCGATACATGAAATCCGGCCTGCCGGTCGAGATCATCCGCGAATACGAGAACTGGCGGCAGATCCGCGATGCCGATGGCACCGAGGGCTGGGTGAACCAGACCTTGCTGACAGGCGAACGGACGGCGGTCGCCGCCCCGTGGATGCGGGGCAATGGCGACAATGTCTATGTGATGATGCGGCGCGATTCGAACTCATCTTCCGCCGTCATTGCCAAGCTCGAGCCCGGTGTGGTGCTCAAGCTCAGCGAATGCAACGGCAACTGGTGCCGCGCCGAGACGGGCGGTGTCAGTGGCTGGCTCTCGCAAAACGAGATCTGGGGCGCCTATCCGGGCGAGGCCTTCAAATAAGGCTGATTGCCGCGGCACCCTTCTGCAGGGACATCATCGGACGCGGGCCGATCTGCTGGATGACAACACCGGCGGCATAGCAGCCGAGATGGCCGCAGTCTTCAAGGCTTCGGCCGTTCGTGTAGCCAAACAGGAAGCCGGAGGCGAAGAGATCGCCGGCCCCGGTCGTGTCGACGACGGTCTCGACCTTCGTTGCAGGCACGCGGATGCGCTGGTCGTTCTTGACGATCACCGCCCCCTGATCGCCCATGGTGACGGCCGCCAGCTTGCAATCCTTTGCGATGCGATCCAGCGCTTCGGCAAAGCTGTCAGTCTCGTATAGGGAAAGTGCTTCCTGCTCGTTGGCGAAGACGATGTCGACGGTGCCGGAGCGCATGAGGTCGAGGAACTCGGCGCGGTAACGTCCGACGCAGAAGCTGTCGGACAGGGTCATCGACATTTCCTGGCCGGCCTCATGGGAGATGCGGGCACAATCGAGGATCGCCTGCTTGGCACGCGGCGGATCCCAGAGATAGCCTTCGAAATAGGTGACCTTGGATTTTGCCACGACCTCGGGCTCGACGTCTTCGGGGCCGAATTCGACGCAGGCGCCGAGATAGGTGTTCATCGAGCGCTCGCCGTCTTCGGTGACGAAGATCATGCTGCGGGCGGTCGGCGGCTGGCTGCCCAGCGGGCGGGTTTCGAAATGCACGCCCTGGGCGCGGATGTCATGCGTGAAGATCTCGCCGAGCTGGTCTTCCGAGACCTTGCCGAAATAGGCAGCCTTGCCACCGAAGTTCGCGATGCCCGCGGCCGTATTGCCCGCGCTGCCGCCAGAGGCTTCCACCGCCGGTCCCATCATGCCGTAGAGCCGTTCGGCGCGTTCCGCGTCAATGAGGTTCATGGCGCTCTTGGTGATGCCGTTGTCGATCAGAAACTGGTCGTCGCAGCGAGAAATAATGTCGACGATCGCATTTCCGACAGTCAGGACATCGAACTGGCTCATGGTGGGCGGGGCTCCGTTTGCTTGGCCAGACGGTCATAGCCGTTTTTCCAGCGATGGGAAGGGGCAAGCGGATCAACGTCATCGTGTCGTTACATCGACAGGCTAGGGATCGACACAAGGACGGCCATCTCCCCTGGACGTCCGGTTGGACCATTACCGGTCCTACACGGGAGAGCCGACCACGGATGTACTGGCGGCGGATCCCAACCCGGCATGAGGCCGGGCGTGAAAGCAGGCAATGGCCTGCTTTTGTCGTTTGTGGCGGATTGGCTGGGATCGGCAGGGGGCCTAAGAAGGTCTCATCTTGCCATTTCCCGAGTCGATTTTCATGACAGCCGTTGCCCAGGACGTCCTTCCCATTTTCATTCTCATTCTTTTCGGCTGGGCTCTTGTCCGGTTGAAGATCCTCGCCGCGGATATCGGCGATGGGCTCGGCGACTTCGTCTTCAAGGTGGCGGTGCCGCTGCTTTTACTCCGAACCATCGCCAATGCCGACTTCCACGGAGCGTCACCCTTCCGTCTGTGGATTGCCTATTTCTCCGGCGTCTTCGTTGCCTGGGCCGTGGGCCATCTGGTGGCGACGCGGATCTTCAAACGCGATCAACGGCTTGGTGTGCTGGCGGGCGTTTCGTCCGCCTTTGCCAACAATGTTTTCATCGGTCTGCCACTCGTGGAACGTACGGTCGGGCCGGAGGGGATCGTCGCCATGTCGATCCTGCTCGCCATCCACCTGCCGCTGATGATGATCGCCGGTGTGATTGCCATGGAGCGGGCCGAGCAGAAGGGCGGCGGCCGCAAGGCGGAAGGCATCCTGTCGGTCGTGAAGCAGGTGGGCATGAACCTCGTTCGCAACCCTCTCATCATCGGTCTTGCGGGCGGGATCCTGCTGCAGATCCTGGGCACGCCGGTTCCCGCAATGATCGACGGTGTCGTGGCGCAGGTGGCCGGGATGGCGGCGCCGGCGGCGCTGATCTCGCTCGGCATGACCTTGAACAAGTACGGGATGGCAGGGAATGTGCGGATCGCGACAAGCATCTCGCTCTTGAAACTCGGCCTGATGCCGGCGGTGGTCTGGGTCGCGTCGACCCTGCTTGGCCTCTCGCCACAATGGACGGCGGCACTCGTTCTGACCTCTTCCGTGCCGACCGGGATCAATGCGTGGTTGATTGCGAGCCGCTTCGGCGTCGGTCAGGGGCTTGCCGCATCCGTGATCACACTCTCGACCGCGGCAGGCGTGGTGACCGTTTCCTTCTGGGCTCTGCTTCTGCTCTGACGCACAAACGAAAATGCCCGGCCGCAAGGCCGGGCATTTGAATGAAACGGATCCGATGGATCAGTCCATAAGGATCAGGGCGTGGCCGGCTGTGCCGGTGCAGGCTCGGCCGGAGCAGCCGGGGCGGTCTCGGCAGGTGCCGCAGGAGCAGCGTCTGCCGGAGCGGCAGGGGCAGCTTCGGCGGGTGCTGCGGCCGGGGCCTCTGCGGGTGCTGCAGCGGCGTCTGCCGGGGCTGCATCGGCCGGAGCAGCAGCGGCATCGGCCGGCGCTGCGTCAGGTGCCGGCAGCGGGACCGGGCTGTCAGCCATGGTGTGCAGGTAGACGATCAGGTTGGCGCGCTCGTCGTCCTTCTTGATGCCGGCAAAGCCCATGGCGGTGCCCGGAATGTGCTGCTTCGGAGCGAGCAGGAACTCGTTCAGGTGATCCCAGGTCCAGAGGACCGAGCCGCCCTGGGCGAATTCAGTCATGGCAGCCGAATAGCTGAAGCCTTCATGCGAAGCGATCGGGCGGTCGACAAGGCCATAGAGGTTCGGGCCAACCTTGTTGGCGCCGCCCTTGTCGACCGTGTGACAGCTCGCACACTTCTTGAAGACGCCTTCGCCTGCGGCCGCGTCGGCGCTGGCGAGAAGCACGGCGATGGGCGTCGCGGCGACCTCCGGTGCTGCGTCTGCCGGTGCGGCTTCTTCTGCCACGATGGCGAAGCCTTCCTTCTCAGGCGTTTCCGCGTGGAAAATGCCTTCCGAAGCGATCGACACAGACATCAGGACGAAGACGGTGCCGAGAAAGGCACCCACGCCCATGTTGGTATAAGAGTTCATCTGCAAAGCTCCCCGTGCAGCCGGCCGATGAGCAACCGGACGATCTTGAAATCGCGCGGAACCTATGTCTTTTGCATAACACTTGCAACACGATTATGGTCCCGCAACTGGGACTATTTGACACTTCTGTGCGGTGATTTGAAGGGGTTACGGCGATGAATGAAGGCATAACTGCCAAAACCTTAGTCCTGATCCCGGCCCGCATGGCATCCACCCGACTTCCGGGCAAGCCGCTGGCCGATATCGCCGGCCTTCCGATGATCGTGCAGGTCGCAAAACGGGCTCAGGAGGCCAATGTGGGCCGAATCATCGTGGCCGTCGATGACATCGAGGTCTTCGACGCGGTCGAGGCGGCGGGCTTCGAGGTGGTGATGACACGGGCCGATCACCAGTCCGGATCCGACCGGATCTTCGAGGCCCTGACAAAGGTCGATCCCGATGGGCAGGCCGAGATCGTCATCAACGTGCAGGGCGACCTGCCGACGATCGATCCGCAGACCATTCGCGCCTCGCTACGGCCGCTCGAAGACCCCGCCGTCGACATCGCAACGCTGACCGTCGAAATCGAAGACGAGCAGGAAAAGACCAATCCGAACGTGGTGAAGGTCGTCGGCTCGCCGCTTTCGGCCGACAGGCTTCGGGCGCTCTACTTTACCCGCGCCACCGCACCCCATGGGGCCGGTCCGCTCTATCACCATATCGGGCTTTACGCCTATCGCCGCCACGCGCTCGAGCGCTTCGTTTCGCTTTCGCCGTCGACGCTCGAGAAGCGCGAATCGCTGGAACAGCTTCGCGCGCTCGAAGCCGGCATGCGCATCGATGTTGAGGTGGTGAAGACCGTGCCGCTCGGCGTCGACACACCCGCCGATCTCGAAAAGGCGCGCCGCATTCTTTCCGCATCCTCCAACGCAGGACACTGATCCCTTGGCTCCCACGAACAAGATTTCCTTCCAGGGCGACTATGGCGCCAATTCCGACATGGCCTGCCGGGATATGTTCCCGGATATGGAGCCCCTGCCCTGCCCGACCTTCGAGGATGCCTTCGTGGCGCTGGAAACGGGCGAAGTCGATCTCGCGATGATCCCGATCGAGAACACGCTCGCAGGTCGTGTCGCCGACATCCACTATCTCCTGCCGCTGTCGCGCCTGCATATCGTCGGCGAGTATTTCATGCCGATCCGCTTCCAGCTGATGGTGCTGCCGGGCGTGAAGCTCGACGAGATCCGCACCGTGCACAGCCATATCCATGCACTCGGCCAGTGCCGCAAGATCATCCGCAGCCATGGCTGGAAGGCGGTTGTCGCCGGAGATACGGCCGGGGCTGCCAAGCTGGTTTCCGAGAAGGGTGACCGCTCGATGGCGGCCCTTGCTCCGCGGCTTGCGGCCTCTCTCTACGGGCTCGATATCCTCGCTGAAAACGTCGAGGATTCGGAAAACAACGTGACCCGCTTCGTGGTGCTCTCGCGAGACGAGGACGACCAGAAGCGCACAGCTCTCGACGAGCAGTTCATCACCACCTTCGTGTTCAATGT
Source organism: Allorhizobium sp. nf9_anc (assembly GCF_056323085.1). NCBI lineage: Bacteria > Pseudomonadati > Pseudomonadota > Alphaproteobacteria > Hyphomicrobiales > Rhizobiaceae > Allorhizobium > Allorhizobium sp. nf9_anc. The sequence goes on from NZ_CM150481.1 coordinate 3,681,772, forward strand.
CCGCAATCTTCCGGCTGCGCTCTACAAGGCGATGGGCGGATTTGCGACGAACGGGGTGAACATGACCAAGCTGGAAAGCTACCAGATCGGCGGCAAGTTCACGGCGACGCAGTTCTATGCCGATATCGAGGGGCATCCAGACGATGCGCCAGTACGGCGAGCGCTGGAAGAGCTGCGCTTCTTCTCGGAGAAAGTGCGCATTCTCGGCGTGTACAAGGCGCATGCCATGCGGGGCAAGCTCTAAGGCGACACCGGCGTGAGCGAACTATGTCAGTCGTATCTTCGTTTGTTCAGCCGGGGCTATCTGCCTCTGCCACTCGTCGGGATTCCCCCGCTGACCTACACGGTCAGTTACTACACTGGGACAGACGCCACTGGATTGTTCTCTTTCCTTAGTGTCTTTTACCCACGACTGGCCTGCGACCTTGAAGTCGTCTCCAGCTATGCTGGATACAACGGTGACGCCTATGTGGGCTCGATCCTGCTCGGCATAGCAGGCTGCCTTGCCTTCATATTCGTCAGCCTCGGAAATTTGGTTGTTTTTGGCCACCGCCAAATTCGAAAACATGTCGGCAGAGAGCACCTAAGCAAGAGGATGATGGCACTCGCCGTGATCATGTCGCTGCTGCTGAGTGCCTTCGTGTTTATGATGCACTCCTACTTGCCAACGATTAACGGTTCGCAAGGTGGGTGTTCCTGGCTGGGAAGAGGCTTGCCACCGAATGAATTCGCGCAACAGTTCTGGTTCTCTCTATTTCTTTCGGGCTGGTTGTTGTGCGGCCTTGTTCAGTTAGCTCAAGTTCTCATCGTTCACTTTGTAGGTCTGCTCCTTCCGACAAAGGCAACAACTCCCCGGCAAAGAATAGATAGCTAAAGCCTACGACAGCGTGGTGAGAACGTTGAAAGCGCAGTCGGTTATGGCGGCTCAGTGCTTCCACTCATACCAGTCTTCGATCAACCTGCGGGCGATCGTGCCCTGGATCGGTAGCGACCGCCCATCGAACGCCCCCTCCGACAGCATGGCGCCGATCTCGGCCCGGATGAACCAGCGGCAATCCTCAAGCTCTACAGTGTCAAAGGCAATGTCGAAGTCTGTGGCCTCACCGTAGCAGCCGATCATCAGCTGGTGCGGCATCGGCCAGGGCTGCGATGCGTGATAGCGGACGCGGCCGACGGTAATGCCCGACTCCTCGCGCGTTTCGCGTCGAACGGCGTTTTCGATGGTCTCGCCCGGCTCGACGAAACCGGCAAGCGAGGAATACATGCCCGTCGGAAAGCGCGGGCTGCGGCCCATCAGGCACCGATCCTTCTTCTCGTCGACGATCAACATGATGGCGACCGGATCGGTGCGCGGGAAGATCTCGTGGCTGCAGGCCGTGCATTTGCGCTTGTAGCCGCCGATGAGGGTTTCCATCGTGCCGCCGCAGCGACCGCAGAAGCGGTTGTCGGCATTCCAGCGCAGGAGGCTCAGCGCCTGGGCGACTTCGCCGAGCAGTTCGTCACCAACAAGAGCGTCGCGGAAGAGTGCACGCGGGTCGGCCGGCTTGTAATGCGCCGCGAGCGCTTCCGGCGCGACATTGACGGGCACGGCAAGACGCGGTTCGCCGGAGGCCTGGTGGCCCAGCAGGATCGCATCGTCGAAGTTCGGCTGCAGCTCGGCGAGCTCGTAAGGGGCAAACAACGGATCGAGCACCTGGCCGTCATGCTTCAGCACAAGCTGGGTACCGGAGAAGGCGAGGATATGGGTACCCTCGACCTTCAGCGCTTTTTCGAGCGAGGTCTCGTCGCGATGTTCGCTGTCGCGGTCGAGCTTGTTGCCCGAGAAGGCCGTGAGTTCGCTGGGTTCGAGATGCGGGGCACGGTTGAGGAAAATCGAATTCTTCATTGGAATGCTTCAAGTATCCTGTGCTTCATGGCCTCGAAGGCCTTTTCCTCATACGGGACAGACTGGCCAAAACCCCAGATCGGGCCCGGCCAATTCGGGTCATTTTCGCTGCGTGCGACGACATGCACGTGAAGCTGGCGCACGATGTTGCCGATCGCTGCGATGTTGATCTTCTCGGCATCTGTCGCCTTCTTCAGCGCCGTGCCAACGGTCACCTGCTCGAAGGTCAGCATGGCCTGGTCGAGCGGCGTGAGGTCGAAGATCTCCGATACCTCAGGACGCTGCGGGACGAGAATCAGCCACGGCCAGCGGCTATCCCGGGCAAGCCGCAGGTCGCAAAGGCCGAGTTTCAGTATCGACTCGCTGTCTCTGCCAAGACGCTCATCAAGGGTGAATGGCTGCACGGTGTTTCTCTCCGCTTTGTTTTCAATGAAGCTAGCAGTTTTTTCGGCGCTTGGCTTGCATTTGGCGACGTTATTGCCGATATGTCTCCTCGGGAGGTTGGTGGTGGACGAGCCACTCGCCAACCGGGTCAGGTCCGGAAGGAAGCAGCCCCAACGAGCGCGGCACGGGTCATCGTGCCAGCCTCCCACCTCATCTTCATTTACGGCCTCTCTTTCCAACAGGGGCCGTGCCATGCCCGGATGCGGGCGACGGGGAAGCTGGCAACGCGATGAGCGATTTCGAGCCGACTGCAGAGGCCAAGTCCGCCCCCGGCGGCTACCGCGTTCTCGCCCGCAAATATCGCCCCAAGGATTTCACGGACCTGATGGTCGGCCAGGAGCCGATGGTGCGGACGCTGACCAATGCGTTCGAGACCGGACGTATCGCCCAGGCCTATATGCTGACCGGTGTGCGCGGAGTGGGCAAGACGACCACGGCCCGCATTCTGGCGCGCGCGCTGAACTACAAAACCGCTGAGATCGACAAGCCGACGATCGACCTTCGCATCCCCGGCGAACATTGCCAGGCGATCATGGAAGGGCGGCATGTTGACGTGATCGAGATGGATGCCGCCTCGCATACCGGTATCGACGACATCCGCGAGATCATCGAGCAGGTGCGCTACCGCCCGGTTTCGGCACGCTACAAAGTCTACATCATCGACGAAGTGCATATGCTGTCGACGGCGGCCTTCAACGGGCTGCTGAAGACGCTCGAAGAGCCGCCGGAGCATGTGAAGTTCATCTTTGCGACGACCGAAATCCGCAAGGTTCCAATCACCGTTCTTTCCCGCTGCCAGCGCTTCGACCTGCGCCGGATCAGTGCGGGCGATCTCGTCGGGCTGTTCTCGACGATCGCGTCAAAGGAAGGCATCGAGGCCGAGGAAGAAGCGCTTTCGATGATCGCGCGCGCGGCCGAAGGCTCTGCCCGTGACGGGCTCTCGCTGCTCGACCAGGCGATTGCCCATGGCGGCGGCATGGTGCATGCCGATGCCGTTCGCGCCATGCTGGGTCTCGCCGACAGGGCCCGCATCGTCGACCTTTTCGAGCATGTGGTGCGCGGTGACGTGGCCGCAGCACTCTCCGAATTCGGCAGTCAGTATGAGGCTGGTGCGAACCCGACGGTGGTGCTGACCGATCTTGCCGACTTCACCCATCTGGTGACCCGGCTCAAATACATTCCGTCTGCCGCACAGGATCCCTCGCTTTCCGAAGTGGAGCGCGTGCGGGGCGCCGAGCTGGCTGATAGCGTGGCGGTAACGACGCTGTCGCGCATGTGGCAGATGCTGCTGAAGGGCATTCCGGAGGCCGAGGCCTCGTCGCGTCCGGCAGGGGCTGCCGAAATGGTGCTGATCCGGCTGGCGCATGCCGCCCATCTGCCCTCGCCCGAGGATGCGGCGCGACGCCTGCTCGAGCTGTCGAATGGCGATGGCGGAGCAGAGCGTGGGCCATCCTCACCCCGTCCGAACGGCGGCGGTGGTGGCGCCTCGATGGCGATGCGGGTGCAGGCCGTCGGTCAACCCGCACAGGACAGCGCCCCGCGCCCGGCAATGAGCCAACCGGTTGCGCATCTGCAGAGCGTGCCGGCTGGTGATGCCCTGCCGCAGATGATGGAACGCCGCGAACCCAAGGTCGAGGAAGCGCTAGCCCCGGGTGTCCGCGTCGAAACGCTGGACGACATCGCGGATCTCTGCACCAAGAACCGCGCGCCGGTCTTGCGTGCCCAGCTTCGCCAGTTCGTGCATCTCGTGAAGATAGAGCCGGGCAGGCTGGAAATTCGTCTCGAATCGCAATGCCCGCCGACAATCGTCAACGAACTGAAGATGAAGCTCAGCGAGTGGACCGGCATTACCTGGTGGGTGACGCTCTCCAACGATGCGGGCGCGCCGACGCTGGTCGAGGTTGAAAAAACGACTCGCGAGGCGCGGCTCGTCGATGCGCGGCAGGACCCCGATGTGGCGGCGATCCTCGCCCGCTTTCCCGGCGCCAAGGTGACCGACGTCCGGATCAAGGCAGCTGCGATCGAGGACGACGATATCGTAGCGGCACCGCCGGCGGCGGCGGAATCGGCCGATGGCGACATCCTGCCGGGCGACGACATCGAATTCTAGGGCTTAGAGTCCTTCTCGCAAAACACGACAACAATCCAAGGAGATGACGATGCGCGACATCATGGGCATGATGGGCAAGGTCAAGGAAATGCAGTCCAAGATGGAGAAGATGCAGGAAGAGATTGCTGCACTCGAAATCGAAGGCAAGTCTGGCGGCGGCCTGGTGACCGTCGTCCTGACCGGCAAGGGCGAGATGCGCAGCATCAAGATCGACCCGTCGCTCTTCAAGGAAGACGAAGTCGAGATCCTCGAAGACCTGATCGTGGCTGCCCACAAGGACGCCAAGGACAAGGGCGAAGCCCAGGCGCAGGAAAAGATGGCGGCGCTGACGGCCGGCATCCCGCTGCCGCCGGGCATGAAGTTCCCGTTCTGATCAGCACGGCTGATCGGGTCCGTCAGGGATAGACCCGATTACCCCACGGATTTTCCCCGTCGCGCAGAAACGTGAGGCTCTGGCGCCAGAAGCCATCCTGATGGCGGGCGTGGAAGAGATCAAAGTGGCCGACCCTGGCAAAGCCGAGGTCCTCGGGTGCAAGCAGCACCTTGGTCACCGGCGAGCGACGGTAGTAGCGCATGGCGCGGCTGATCGCCTTCGGGGTGGCGAATTCATCATCCGACATGGTGACGCTGAGGATCGGGCCGGTTGCGGTCGCGAAACGGTCGCACATGACTTCAGCGGCTTCCTGTGACAGGCCCTGCTCGGCCCTGCCCTGCTGCAGCCCCCAGCCATAGGCAACGCCTTTCGGCAGATCCTCCAGCCAGCCGAGACGCTTTCCGGGAAAGTGCCCGAGTGCAAGCGTGATCGCGGGCATCGCGACATGCCATTTGAGGAATAGCGGCAGGCGCCGCGCCGGCAGATAGTCCCCCCAATAGCCGTATTGGCCGCCGACCGAGAGCATGGCCGAGATGCGTCCGACCGCAGGCGAATAGCCCGGCAGGAAACCGCCGATGCTGTGGCCGACGACGAGCACGCGTCCGGTATCATCATCCTGCAAGGCGTGGCGTAGGGCCGCGTCGAAATCCTGCTCGCCCCACTGGCGCCAAGTGAAGGTTGAGCCCTTGAGGCTTTCGGGACGGGACAGCCCGATGCCGCGATAGTCATAGGTCAGGACAGAGAAACCGTTGGCCGCGAGATAGGCAGCGTATCGGTGGTAATAACGGGCGTGGACGCCGGTAGCCGGGTTGATGACAACGGTGGCGGATGGCGACGCCTCCGCTGCCGGCCACCAATGACCGATCAGCCGCACGCCATCGGCCGCGGTCAGCTCTATTCTCCTCGGGTCCATCACTCCTCCAAGCGGGCGGCATGATGGCGAGACGTTCGATGGGGGTAAAGCCTCGGAGACTAAGACCTTCGGCGGAGGCTCACATCTCCCCGGCTCGGATCGTATCCCTGACCTTGTAGTGGACGGGTGCGGCGAGATAACGGGCACGATCGGTCTCGCTCAGTCTGCGGCCGAAGGTCGCCATCATTTCCCGCATGGTGACGCGATCGCCACTCCAGGGCGTGAATTCGACGGCTTGGCCGGCTTCGACCATGCCACCCTGAAGCACCCGAGCATAGGCGCCCGGACGGGCGGCTTTCGTATAGCGCTTGACGATGGTCGGATCGTCCATCTTGGCGGCGAAGGTGGCGCAGGGCATGCGGGCGGAGGTGACTTCGAGAAGCACCTCGCCGATGGCCAGCCTGTCGCCGGCCGCCAACATGGCGCTCTCAATCCCCTCGATCACAAGGTTCTCACCGAAGGTGCCATAGGGCAGATCGCGACCGAGTTCGGCCTGCCACCAGGCGAGGTCGATGGACCCCTCGATATAGACGGCCTGATCGACGCCGCCGTGGTGCTTGCGGTTGAGGATCGCGTCGCCGACGAGGCCTTCGGCATCGACCATGATCGGCCCCTGGATGGCGAGCTTGTTGATGCCGGTCTTGTATTTCTTGCCGGGGAGGATCTCGGGTCGACCAAGGCAGACGGCGAGGATTTTCATGTCGGGCATCCCTTCGGCGATTCCGTTTCCCGACTATATGGGCTAGAAACGCCGCCATGGCAAAACGAGTCACCGGCCCCGAAATCGAGAAACTCATCCAGCTTCTGGCGAAAGTGCCCGGGCTTGGACCGCGCTCGGCGCGGCGTGCGGCGCTGCATCTGATCAAGAAGAAAGACCAGCTCCTTGGCCCGCTCGGCCACGCGATGGGCGAGGCCTATGACAAGGTGAAGATCTGCTCCTGCTGCGGCAATGTCGACACCGTCGATCCCTGCACCGTCTGCACTGACGTCGCTCGGGACCAGACGGTGATCATCGTCGTTGAAGACGTATCCGATCTCTGGGCACTGGAACGCGCGGCCGCGATGAATGCCGCCTATCATGTGCTGGGAGGCACTTTATCACCACTCGACGGGATCGGGCCCGATGATCTCAACATCAAGGGGCTGATCGACCGGGTGGCGAAGGGCGGGATCCGCGAGATCATCATCGCGGTCAATGCCACCGTCGAGGGGCAGACCACAGCACACTATATAACCGACCACCTGACGGGGCTCGACGTGAAGATCACGCGGCTTGCTCATGGCGTGCCCGTTGGGGGCGAACTGGATTATCTGGACGAGGGAACACTGTCTGCGGCGATCAGGGCCCGGACCACGATCTGACCGCGAGGAAGAACCGATGGCACGAACCCGCAAGCGACTCCGCTGGCTGATGACGACTGTTTCGCTGCTTTTGGCAGGGAGTTTTGCCACGCCGTCCGCAGCCGCTTCCCGGAGCGCCGTCGAAGCGCAATTCCGGCAATGGATCGCCAGCGATCTATGGCGTGCCGCGCAGGACGGCGGGATCAGCAAGGAGATCTTTGATCGGACGCTTCAGGGCGTAAAGCTGAACTGGGATCTGCCTGATCTCGTGCCGCCGGGCACGGAGCCGCCGAAGGAGCGGACGCAGAGCCAGGCGGAGTTCAGCTCGCCGGCCTCCTATTTCAACGAGAAGCGCCTGCAGGGACTGGCCGCCACAGGCCGGACCCTTGCGAGCCAGCATGCGTCGACGCTGCGCAAGGTCGAGGCGACCTATGGCGTTCCGGGTTCTGTCATCGTAGCCATCTGGGGACGCGAATCTGGCTATGGGCGGGCGAAGCTGCCGCATTCGGCGATCGACGTGCTGGCGACCAAGGCCTTCATGTCGACCCGGAAGCCGATGTTTCAGCAGGAGCTTATTTCGGCGCTGCATATCGTCGAAAGCGGGGACGTGAGCGCCAACATGCTGATGGGCTCCTGGGCTGGGGCGCTCGGGCAACCGCAGTTCATGCCGGGAAGCTACCTCAAATATGCCGTCGATTTCGACGGCGATGGCAAGCGCGACATCTGGAACTCGGTGCCGGATACGCTGGCGTCCATCGCCAACTATCTGGTGAAGAGCGGCTGGCAGAGAGGCCGCGACTGGGGCTACGAGATCACCATTCCCGACGGCGTGTCCTGCGCGCAGGAAGGGCCTGACAGAGCCAAGTCGGTGTCTGCCTGGGCGAGCGGCGGGCTGACCCGGATTTCAGGTCGGGCCTTCCCATCGTCGGAGGCCTCGCAGCCGGCGATGATGCTGGTTCCAGCCGGCACCTATGGTCCGGAATTCCTGGTGACGCCGAACTTCTATGTGCTCAAGGAGTATAACAATTCCGACCTCTACGCGCTTTTCATCGGCAATCTTGCCGACCGGATCGCGAGCGGTGGCGGGGCCTTCAAGGCCTCCTGGGGCGATGTCGGCAAGATGCTGCGCTCGGACGTGCTTGCCATGCAGCAGGCGCTGGTGGCGCAAGGCTATGATGTCGGCAAGGTGGATGGCCTGCCCGGCTTCAAGACGCGGCGGTCGCTTGGCGAATGGCAGGCGAAGAACGGGATGAAACCGACCTGCTATCCGAGTGCAGACCTCAAGGCCAAGCTGCGCTGATACCCGCCATCAGTGGTGATCGATATGCGACTGGTGGAAGACGTCATCCGCCGGCGGGATTGCCTGACGTTCGATCATCCGGTGAACCTTGGGCGGCCGGTCGCCGCGATGCAGTTCCAGCAAACGGTCGGTAATCTCGGCATCGGCCTTGGTGCGGCGCTGGTTGTGGCGGACATAGTCCACCCAGGTCGGCACATGATAGGTTTCCGTCCAGATGTCAGGGTTCTCCAGGTCGCGCATCAGCGTCCAGTTGCGTGCGCCGTCACGCAGGCGAATGCGGCGGCGCTCGACCATGATCCTCAAGAATTCGGGAACGTCTTCGTCGGTGATCTCGAAATCAATATGAATGACGATCGGGCCACTGCGCGGGCGGATGTCGAGCTTTAGCGCCGGCTCGTTGAAGCGGTTGAGCGGATCGAGATCGAGGGTGGCAAAGGCCGGCATGGGCAGAAAGAAGCCGATGAAGACGCCGACCATCATCAAAAGGCTTGAGGCGACCAGCGCATGGTCGGAGCCATAGTTCTCGGCCACGCTGCCCCAGAGCCAGCTGCCTGTGGCCATGCCGCCGAAGGTGGCTGTCTGGTAAAGCGAGAGCGCGCGCCCCACGACCCAGCGGGGAGCAGAGAGCTGGACGACCGTGTTGAAGAGCGACAGTGCCAGGACCCAGCAGGCGCCGGCAACCATCAGGGCCAGCGCCGTGATCCAGACCGAGGTGCTGATGCCGGTCACGCCGGCTGCCACGGCAAAGCCGGCAAAGGCTGCGCGGACGATGTCCTCGCTAGATAGGAGTTCGCGGGCGCGCTGGTTGGAAAAGGCGCCAAAGATGGCGCCAAGCCCGAAGGCGCCGAGCAGGCCACCGAAGGTTAGCGGTCCGCCCGCAAGCTGGTCACGGGCGACGATCGGCAGGAGCGAAAGAATGGCAGTTGCCGTCAGACCGAAGACGAAGCCGCGGAAGAGAACCTTGCCGAGATTGGGTGACATCGCGACGTAGCGCAGGCCTGCTGCGATGGCCGAGCCCAGATGCTCCCGCGGGAGCGGGCTCTTCGGAATATCCGGACGCCAGCGGAAGAGCGCGTAGGTTATGGCAAAGTAGGAGAGCGTGTTGACCGCGAAGGCGGCAGCAGCCCCTGCGGCGGCGACGATCGCACCGCCGATCGCCGGGCCGACGCTGCGGGTGATGTTGAAGCCCATGCTGTTGAGCGAGACAGCGGCCGGCAGATCGGCGCGCGGGACGATGTCGCCGACCGAGGCCTGCCAGGACGGATTATTGAGCGCGGTGCCGCAGCCGATCAGGAAGGTGAAGGCCAGCAGCGCCCAGGGGGTAATCAGATCGAGCAGGGCAAACAGTGTCAGGAGCGCCGAGACCACGATCATGAAGAGCTGCGCCGCGATCATGACGCGACGGCGATCGAAGCTGTCGGCGATGGCTCCAGCGATCAGGGAGAGCAGCATGATCGGGCCGGTGTTTGATGCCTGGACGAGCGCCACCATGTTCTCGGAGGTGGAGATCGATGCCATCATCCAGGCGGCACCGACGCCCTGGATCAGGCCACCCAGATTGGACGAAATGCTGGCGAGCCAGATCCGGCGATAGGCTTCATTGCGGAGCGGTAGAAGCGGGGAACGGCGTTCTGATGTGGACATGTCTTGAACTTTTCTGGCCGCGGCGATGTCGAGAGACAACCGTGGTGAGCACGAGCTTGCCTTGCGCAACGCATGAATGGCAAGTTTGTTTTCACCCCTTACCGAAAAGCTTGCAAAAGTTGGGGCGCTCGCGTATATGAGCTTCAAATTCTTGATCGACAGATGAAGGGTGGGCCCGGAAGGACCCGCTCTTTTTTATTGGCGATCGCAGCCAATCGGGAGTAAAACGATTGTCCGAAGACATGCCGAAGCCGGAACTCGGCGAAGCACGGATCATCACTGAGACGGGCCTTGACCGTCGTATCGCAGACATTATCGAGCCCGTGCTCGTCGCGATGGATTTCAAGCTGGTTCGCGTGCGTATGATGAACCAGAACGGAATGACGCTGCAGATCATGGCAGAACGCACCGACGGCACAATGGATGTCGAAGGTTGCGAAGCCGTATCGATGGCCGTATCGCCGGTTCTCGACGTCGAGGATCCGGTCGACAAGGCCTATCACCTGGAAGTGTCGTCGCCGGGCATCGACCGGCCCATGGTGCGCAAGTCGGATTTCAGCCGCTGGCAAGGCCATATCGTGAAGTGCGAGACGTCGATCCTGGTCGACAACCGCAAGCGCTTCCGCGGCAAGATCACCGACGTGAACCAGGACGGGTTTACCCTGGAGCGTGACCAAGTGGCCTATGGCGAAGAGCCGAAGGTGGTTATCCCCTTCAATACGCTTGCCGAGGCAAAGCTCATTCTGACGGACGATCTGATCCGTGACGCGCTCCGAGCCGACAAGCTCGCCAAGGCGCAGGCCGCGAACCAGAACGACGAAGACGACAGCGAAGAATAACGTTTGACCTATAGCCCGAGGCCGATGCCCGGGCGTGAAGACGGAGACCTAAGACAATGGCAGTCAGTGCTAACAGGCTCGAGCTCTTGCAGATCGCAGATGCCGTCGCCCGTGAAAAGGTGATCGACCGCGAAATCGTGCTCGCCGCCATGGCCGACGCGATCCAGAAGGCTGCCCGGTCGCGCTACGGCAGCGAAACCAACATCCGCGCCGACATCAATTCCAAGACCGGCGAGATCCGTCTGCAGCGTCTTCTGGAAGTGGTCGAGAAGGTCGAAGACTACGCGACGCAGATCGCGCTCGAACTCGCTCGCGACCGCAATGTCGACGCCAAGCTCGGCGACTTCATCGCCGATCCGCTGCCGCCGATGGACTTCGGCCGTATCGCCGCCCAGTCGGCCAAGCAGGTCATCGTGCAGAAGGTGCGCGAAGCCGAGCGTGACCGTCAGTTCGACGAATTCAAGGACCGCGTTGGCGAGATCGTCAACGGCACCGTCAAGCGCGTCGAATACGGCAACGTGATCGTCGATCTCGGCCGTGGCGAAGGCATCATCCGTCGTGACGAGATGATCCCGCGCGAAGCCTTCCGTTACGGTGACCGTGTGCGCGCCTATGTCTACGACGTGCGCCGCGAACAGCGCGGCCCGCAGATCTTCCTGTCGCGTACCCATCCGCAGTTCATGGTGAAGCTCTTCACCATGGAAGTGCCTGAAATCTACGACGGCATCATCCAGATCAAGTCGGTTGCCCGTGACCCGGGTTCGCGCGCCAAGATCGCTGTTATCTCGAACGATTCGTCGATCGATCCGGTCGGCGCCTGCGTCGGTATGCGCGGTAGCCGCGTTCAGGCCGTTGTTGGCGAGCTTCAGGGCGAAAAGATCGACATCATCCCGTGGAGCCAGGATCCGGCTTCCTTCATCGTCAACGCCCTGCAGCCGGCTGAAGTCGCCAAGGTCGTTCTCGACGAAGATGCAGAACGCATCGAAGTCGTGGTTCCGGACGAGCAGTTGTCGCTCGCCATCGGCCGTCGCGGTCAGAACGTGCGTCTGGCCTCGCAGCTGACCGGCTGGGATATCGACATCATGACGGAAGCCGAGGAATCGGAGCGCCGCCAGAAGGAATTCAACGAACGCACCAACCTGTTCATGGATGCGCTCGACGTCGACGAAATGGTCGGCCAGGTGCTGGCGTCGGAAGGCTTCGCCCAGGTCGAGGAAGTGGCTTACGTCAATCTCGACGAAATCGCTTCGATCGATGGCTTCGACGAAGACACGGCGCAGGAAATCCAGACCCGCGCCCGCGAATACCTCGAGAAGATCGAAGCCGAGATGGATGCGAAGCGCAAGGAGCTCGGCGTTGCCGACGAACTGCGCCAGATCGAGGGCATCACCTCGCAGATGATGGTCGCGCTCGGCGAAGACGGCATCAAGACGATCGAGGACTTCGCCGGCTGCGCCGCTGACGATCTCGTCGGCTGGAGCGAACGCAAGGACGGCGAGACGAAGAAGTTCGAGGGCCTGTTCTCGAAGTTCGACATCTCGCGTGCCGAAGCCGAAGCCATGGTCGTCAAGGCACGCCTCGCTGCTGGCTGGATCACCGAGGAAGACCTCGCGGTCGAAGCTGAAGCAGAAGGCGAACTCGAAGGCGAAGAAGCCGAGCAGGAAGCGTGATGAGCGCCGAGAGGCCGGACGCGACAGAGGTCGAAGATGATTTCGACCTCTCCGAAGCGAACGGGCGGATGTGCATCGTTACCCGCGAAAGCGGATCGCCGGAAACGCTCCTGCGTTTCGTGGCGGCACCCGACGGGACAATTGTCCCGGATCTGAAGCGGGCGCTTCCAGGCCGGGGCTGCTGGGTCAGCCCCAGCCGTGAGGCTGTCGACAAGGCCGTGGCGAAGAAGCTCTTCGCCCGGGCCCTGAAACGAGATGTGAAGGCGGATCCGGATCTCGGATCCGTGGTTGAGCGGCTTCTGGTCGCGCAGCTGATCGGCATGATGAACATGGCACGGAAGGCCGGCCAGTTCGTCACCGGAGCGGCGAAGGTCGAGGCGGCGGTGCGAAGCGGTGAGGCCATTGCGGTGTTCCATTCGCAGGATGCCGCAGCGGATGGCGTGAGAAAGATCGACCAGGCCCGAAAGGCCTGGCACCTCGGAACGGGGGCGGACGCGGAAGTGCCCGCTTTCCACCTTCTGACCGGGGCGGAATTGGAAGAGCAGATGGGCCAGAATGCGTTTATCCATGCTTGCGTGCTTGCAGGGCAGGCAGGTGAAGGTGTAGTGAAGCGCGCAACTCTGCTCGAAACCTATCGCGGCCGCGCGCCGCAGGTATCGGGCGCTGGCCCGAAATCACAATGACGCGGTCACCGGCACAGGTCGGCCTCCGTGGTTTAGGACAGTATGTGAACGGCGAGGCCTGATGCTCGGCATCCGGCCCCGCTCGAAGGAACGGGAACGGAATGACCGACAACAAAGACGACAAGACTATCGGCGTGAAGAAGACTCTCACCTTGAAGCCCTCAGGGATGAGCCAGGGTACCGTGCGCCAGGACATGGGGCGCGGCCGTACGAAGTCGGTCGTCGTCGAGACGGTGAAGCGCCGCCCGACCCGCCCGCTGGACGAAAAGCCACCAATTACACCGATCACACCTGTTCGTGCAGAACCGGTCGCGGCCGCTCCGACGCCGGCACCGACACAGGCGCCTACGCCGGTTGCAGCACCCGTTGCAGCTGCACGCCCGGCACCGACACAGCAGCCGCATCGTCCGCAGCAACCGCAGCGCCCCCAGCAGCCGCAGCGCCAGCAGCCTTCGCAGCCGCCGCGCCAGCAGGAACGTCCGCGTGGCGCCGTTCTGCACGACCTGTCGGCCGGCGAGATGGAAGCGCGTCGCCGCGCTCTCGCCGAAGCCCAGGTTCGTGAAGTCGAGGAAGCCAAGCAGCGCGTGATCGACGAGGCTCGCCGCAAGGTGGAAGCCGAGGAAGCTGCACGCCTGGCTGCCGAAGAGGCCGCACGCCGCGCCGCCGAGCCACAGCCCGAGCCGCAGCCGGAACCCGAAGTTGTCGCGGAGCCCGAAGTGGCGCCAGTGGCTGCCGCGCCTGCCCCCGTGGTCCGTACGGCCATTCCGGCACCCGGCGCACCTGGGTTCGTGCGTGGACGCAAGACCAATGACGAAGACGAGGGCCGTGCCTCTCCGCGGACGATCCCCGGCCGCGGCAAGGTCGCCATGCCCGTGGCCCCCAAGGTCCCTGCCCGTCCGAAGGTCGAAGAGGACCGCCGTCGTGGCAAGCTGACCGTCACCACGGCCAATGTCGAGGACGACGGCACGGCACGCGGCCGTTCGCTGTCTGCCATGCGCCGCCGGCAGGAGAAGTTCCGCCGCAGCCAGATGCAGGAAACCCGCGAAAAGGTCATGCGCGAGGTCATCCTGCCGGAAACCATCACCATTCAGGAACTGTCGCAGCGCATGTCCGAACGCGCCGTCGACGTCATCAAGTACCTGATGAAGGAAGGCCAGATGATGAAGCCGGGCGACGTCATCGACGCCGACCTCGCCGAACTCATCGCAACCGAATTCGGCCACACCGTGAAGCGCGTTTCGGAATCCGACGTCGAAGAAGGCATCTTCAACGTCAAGGACGACGAAGGCGAACTGGTGGCGCGTCCGCCGGTTGTAACCATCATGGGTCACGTCGACCACGGCAAGACCTCGCTGCTCGACGCCATCCGCAAGACCTCGGTCGTATCGGGCGAAGCAGGTGGCATTACCCAGCATATCGGTGCTTACCAGGTCGAGCAGAACGGCCAGAAGATCACCTTCATCGACACCCCCGGCCACGCCGCGTTTACCGCGATGCGTGCCCGTGGCGCCCAGGCGACCGACATTGCGATCCTCGTGGTTGCAGCGGACGACAGCGTGATGCCGCAGACGATCGAATCCATCAGCCATGCAAAGGCTGCCGGCGTTCCGATCATCGTGGCGATCAACAAGATCGACAAGCATGAGGCAAACCCGGACAAGGTTCGCCAGCAGCTTCTGCAGCATGAAGTGTTTGTCGAATCCATGGGCGGTGAAGTACTCGACGTCGAAGTCTCGGCGAAGAACAAGCTCAATCTCGACAAGCTGCTCGAAGCGGTACTGCTGCAGGCCGAAATCCTCGACCTGAAGGCTGACCCGACGCGCACTGCCGAAGGTACTGTCATCGAAGCCCAGCTCGACCGCGGTCGTGGTGCGGTGGCAACCGTTCTCGTCCAGAAGGGCACGCTGAAGCCTGGTCAGATCATCGTTGCCGGTGACCAGTGGGGCCGCGTTCGTGCCCTCGTCAACGACAAGGGTGAGCACGTCAAGGAAGCGGCTCCTGCCATGCCGGTCGAGATACTCGGCCTGTCGGGCACGCCTGCTGCCGGTGACAAGTTCGCCGTCGTCGAGAACGAAAGCCGCGCTCGCGAGATCTCCGAGTATCGTCAGCGTCTGGCCCGCGACAAGGCTGTTGCCCGCCAGTCGGGTCAGCGCGGTTCGCTGGAACAGATGATGAGCCAGCTGCAGAACACCGGCTTCAAGGAGTTCCCGCTGGTCATCAAGGGCGATGTTCAGGGTTCCGTCGAAGCCATCGTGGCTGCCCTCGACAAGCTCGGCACCGACGAGGTGCGTGCCCGTATCGTCCATTCGGGCGCTGGCGCCATCACGGAATCGGATATCTCGCTCGCCGAAGCCTCCAATGCCGCGATCATCGGCTTCAACGTCCGTGCGAACGCTCAGGCTCGTACCGCTTCCGAGCGTGCCGGCATCGAGATCCGCTACTACAACATCATCTACGATCTGGTGGATGACGTGAAGGCAGCGATGTCGGGCCTGCTCTCTCCGGAGCGTCGCGAAACCTTCCTTGGCAATGCCGAAATCCTGGAGGTGTTCAACATCACCAAGACCGGCAAGGTGGCAGGTTGCCGTGTTATCGAGGGCAAGGTCGAGCGTGGTGCGGGCGTTCGCCTGCTGCGCGACAATGTCGTCATCCACGAAGGCAAGCTCAAGACGCTCAAGCGCTTCAAGGACGAAGTGTCTGACGTTCCGATGGGTCAGGAATGCGGTATGGCCTTCGAGAACTACGAAGACATCCGCGCCGGCGACACGATCGAGTGCTTCCGCGTGGAACACATCACGCGTACGCTCTGATCTCAGGCGTTTCGACCACGATCCCTTCGGGCGCCGGATCTTCCGGCGCTCGCTGTTTATGGGGATCATGACCTCCGACGTATCGTCGGATGAACGACAATTCACGGCATGATGTGAGCGGCGATAGCCCCGGATACCTCATGCGAAAGGCAAGTGAACCATGACAAAACCAACCTCATCGGCACCTTCGCAGCGCATGCTGCGCGTCGGCGAGCAGGTGCGCGCCGCCATCACCCAGGTGCTTCAGCGCGGGGAAGTGAACGACGATGTCATCGAAAAGACCGTGATTTCGGTCTCGGAAGTGCGGATGTCGCCGGACCTGAAGATGGCGACCGCCTATGTGGCGCCGCTCGGCGTTTCCGACCATGACGCTGTCATCGCGGCCCTCAACAAGCATGCGAAGTTCATTCGCGGACGGATCGGCGGCCAGCTTCGGCAGATGAAGTACATGCCGGAAGTGCGTTTCCGCGACGATACCAGCTTCGACAATTACCAGAAGATCGATGCGCTCCTGCGCTCGCCGGAGGTCCAGCGCGACCTCGGCTCCGACGAAGACAAAGACTGAGAAAAGACCTAGATGTCCAAACCCAGAAAGCCCAAGGGCCGCCCGATTTCGGGTTGGCTCATCCTCGACAAGCCGGTGGATTTCGGCTCGACCGAGGCGGTTGGCAAGATCAAGTGGCTGTTCAACGCCCAGAAGGCCGGCCATGCCGGCACGCTCGACCCGCTCGCTTCCGGCATGCTGCCGATCGCGCTCGGCGATGCGACGAAGACCGTTCCTTACGTCATGGACGGGCGCAAGATCTACGAATTCACGGTGACCTGGGGCGAAGAGCGCTCGACGGATGACCTCGAGGGAGAGGTCACGCAGAGCTCGGACACGCGTCCGGCCGAGGAAGACATTCGGGCCCTGCTGCCGAACTATACGGGGACCATCAACCAGATCCCGCCGCAGTTCTCGGCGATCAAGATTGCCGGTGAGCGCGCCTATGATCTGGCGCGCGATGGCGAGACGGTCGAGATCCCCTCGCGCGAGGTCGAAGTCCACCGCCTGACGTTGCTCAACTGCGAAGCCGACAAGGCCCATTTCGAAGTCGAATGCGGCAAGGGAACCTATGTGCGCTCGCTCGCCCGTGATTTCGGTCGCGATCTCGGCTGCTATGGTCACATCTCCTCGCTCCGCCGCACCTTCGTGGCGCCGTTTGCCGAGGAGATGATGGTGCCGCTCGCGGAGCTCGTGGCGCTCGAAGCCATCGAGGACCGCGATGAACGGCTGGCCGCTCTCGATGCTTTCCTCGGCGATACGGCAGAAGCCCTCTCCGCCCTGCCGCAGCTCAGGATCACCGATGATCAGGCGCATCGGCTGCGCATGGGCAATCCCATCATCCTGCGCGGGCGCGATGCGCCGGTCGCAGAACCGGAAGCCGTGGCACTTGCCGGTGGCAAGCTCATTGCCATCGGCGAGATTGCCGGTGGCGAATTCCATCCGCGACGAGTCTTCGCCTGAGCCTTACCGTCGCCTGCTCTTTCCTTTCTTCATGGAATAGAGTATAGGCGGCGGCAGCTGGCCCCTCGGGTGCCTGCATTCACGGCCAATGCTGGACGACATCCCGGCGTTTGGCGACCTGTTTCTCCTTATTCTAGAAAGGATTCACGATGTCGATCACTGCAGAGCGCAAGGCCGCCCTCATCAAGGAATACGCAATCAAGGAAGGCGACACCGGCTCTCCGGAAGTTCAGGTCGCAATCCTGACCGAGCGTATCACCAACCTGACGGAACACTTCAAGGGTCACAAGAAGGACAACCACTCGCGTCGTGGCCTTCTGACCATGGTTTCGACCCGCCGTTCGCTTCTCGACTATGTCAAGAAGCAGGACGAGGCTCGTTACACGAAGCTCATCACCAGCCTCGGCATCCGTCGCTAACAAGTTCCCGGCGGGTCTTCGGAAACGAAGATCCGCCGGTTGCCTTTCCGGGTCAGGCCAGACGACCCGCGACCGGTTCCGCGCGACGATCGCCCGGAACGAACGACAGACCGGATGGGCCGGATCTGTCGACGACAACCGATGGCCTGTCATGGGGCAGGATTGTTGGACGCTTCCGCATCCCGAAAGATGCATATGCCGGCCGCGGCCGTTTCCGAAGCCTCCCACTGTCTTGCCCGTGATTGCGTCAGCACATTGCAGACCGACCGCCCCCTGCCAATTCGGCAGGACGAAGGTCCGCATATGAAGGACAAGATATGTTTGATGTTCACAGCGTTGAGATCGAGTGGGCAGGCCGCCCGCTGAAGCTGGAAACGGGCAAGATCGCCCGCCAGGCCGACGGCGCCGTTCTCGCCACCTATGGCGAAACCGTTGTTCTCGCCACCGTCGTTTCGGCCAAGTCGCCGAAGCCGGGCCAGGACTTCTTCCCGCTCACCGTCAACTACCAGGAAAAGACCTATGCCGCCGGCAAGATCCCGGGTGGCTATTTCAAGCGCGAAGGTCGTCCGTCGGAAAAGGAAACGCTGGTTTCCCGCCTGATCGACCGTCCGATCCGCCCGCTTTTCCCGGAAGGCTACAAGAACGACACGCAGGTCGTCGTTACCGTCATCCAGCATGACCTTGAGAACGACCCTGACGTCCTGTCGATGGTTGCCGCTTCGGCTGCCCTCACCCTCTCCGGCGTACCCTTCATGGGCCCGGTCGGTGGCGCCCGCGTCGGCTACATCAACGGCGAATACGTTCTGAACCCGCATCTCGACGAGATGGACGAATCGGTTCTGGACCTCGTCGTTGCCGGCACCCAGGACGCCGTCCTGATGGTTGAGTCGGAAGCCAAGGAACTGAACGAAGACGTCATGCTCGGCGCCGTCATGTTCGGCCACAAGGGCTTCCAGCCGGTCATCGACGCGATCATCAAGCTCGCTGAAGTGGCTGCCAAGGAGCCCCGCGAATTCGAACCGGAAGATCATTCCGCTCTCGAAGCCGAAATGCTCTCGATCGCCGAGACCGAACTGCGCGCTGCCTACAAGATCACCCAGAAGGCTGATCGCTACACCGCCGTCGACGCCGTCAAGGCGAAGGTAAAGGCACACTTCTTCCCGGAAGGTGCAGAGCCAAAGTATTCGAACGAAGTCATCGGTGCCGTCTTCAAGCACCTGCAGGCAAAGATCGTTCGCTGGAACATTCTCGACACGAAGAGCCGCATCGACGGCCGCGACCTGTCGACCGTTCGTGCGATCGTGTCGGAAGTCGGTATCCTGCCGCGCACCCACGGTTCGGCTCTCTTCACCCGCGGCGAGACCCAGGCGATTGTTGTCGCCACGCTCGGCACCGGCGAAGACGAACAGTACGTCGACTCGCTGACCGGCATGTACAAGGAACGTTTCCTTCTGCATTACAACTTCCCGCCCTACTCGGTCGGTGAAACCGGTCGCATGGGTTCCCCGGGCCGCCGCGAAATCGGTCACGGCAAGCTCGCCTGGCGCGCTATCCGCCCGATGCTGCCGTCTGCAGAGCAGTTCCCTTACACGCTGCGCGTCGTCTCCGAGATCACCGAGTCGAACGGCTCGTCCTCGATGGCTACCGTTTGCGGCACCTCGCTCGCTCTGATGGACGCCGGCGTTCCGCTGGCCAAGCCGGTTGCCGGTATCGCCATGGGTCTGATCCTGGAAGGCGAGCGCTTTGCGGTTCTCTCCGACATCCTGGGTGACGAAGACCACCTCGGCGACATGGACTTCAAGGTTGCGGGTACTGCCGACGGCATCACCTCGCTGCAGATGGACATCAAGATCGCCGGTATCACCGAAGAGATCATGAAGGTCGCACTCGGCCAGGCACAGGGTGGCCGCAAGCACATCCTGAACGAAATGGCGAACGCCCTTTCGGAGAGCCGTGGTCAGCTCGGCGAATTCGCACCGCGCATCGAAGTGATGAACATCCCGGTCGACAAGATCCGTGAAGTCATCGGTTCGGGCGGCAAGGTCATCCGCGAAATCGTCGAAAAGACCGGCGCCAAGATCAACATCGAAGACGATGGCACCGTGAAGATCGCCTCTGCCTCCGGCAAGGAAATCGAAGCAGCCCGCAAGTGGATCCACTCGATCGTGGCCGAGCCGGAAATCGGCGTGGTCTATGAAGGTACCGTTGTGAAGACCGCCGACTTCGGCGCCTTCGTCAACTTCTTCGGTTCGCGTGACGGCCTCGTGCACATCTCGCAGCTCGCTTCCGAGCGCGTTGCCAAGACCTCCGACGTCGTCAAGGAAGGCGACAAGGTCTGGGTCAAGCTGATGGGCTTCGATGAGCGCGGCAAGGTTCGCCTTTCCATGAAGGCCGTCGACCAGACGACCGGCAAGGAAATCGTTGCCGAGAAGAAGGATGGCGAAGCCGCTGAATAAGCGGACGTCGCACCCGATCCGAGGCGCGGGAGAAATTCCGCGCCTTTTTTGTTCGCCGAGAGAGAAGACCAAGCCATGAGCCGCGAAAGCCTGAAGACCCTTTTCCATCCCTTCGTTACCGAGGCTGTCGCTCTACCGGCTGCAGAAAGCCGTTGGCTATTCCTCGGCGCGGAAGCCGGATTTGCAAAGCCCGAAGGCTTCGCAGCCGAACTGACGGCGGTGCAGGATTTCCGCCCCGAGTTCCGGCGGCTCGAAGCCAGCCATCTGAAGCCCCTGCCAGCGGTCGAGGGCGAGGCCTATGACGGCGCGCTCGTTCTGTGCGGCAAGCACAAGGGCGTCAACGAGGATCGCATCGCCGAGGCGCTGAAGCGCGTCACGGCTGGCGGCACCGTCGTTGTGGCGGGTGCGAAGGAAGACGGGATCGTGCCGCTTCGCAAGCAGCTCGATCGTCTGGGGCTCGAGCCCGAGTCCACGCCAAAATATCATGGCGTCGCGGTCTGGTTCACGGTTCCCGCCGAGACCACCACGCTGGTTACAGCGCTTGCTGCGAAATCCGTGACGGTCGAGGGACGGTTCGAAACGCGCTCCGGTCTCTTCTCCCATGCGCATGCCGACGAAGGTTCGGAACTTCTGGCAAGCCGCTTCCCGGTCGACTTCAATGGCAATGCCGCTGATTTTGGCGCAGGCTGGGGCTATCTGTCGGTGATGCTGGCCGAGGCTGCGCCGCGCACCAATCGCATCGACCTGTTCGAAGCGAGCCACGAGGCGCTGGAGCATGCCAAGCGCAATCTGGCGAAGAATTGCCCTGATCTGACGACGCGTTTCTTCTGGCAGGATTTGGCCAGCGAACCGCCGAAGGAAAAATACGATCTCGTCATCATGAACCCGCCTTTCCACGAGGGTCACGCTGCCGAGCCGTCGATCGGCGCTGCCATGATCAAGGCGGCGGCTGATTCGTTGCGCGGCGGCGGAGATCTCCTGATGGTCGCCAATCGCGGACTGCCTTACGAGCCGGTGCTGGGTGCGCATTTCAAGCAGCATGGCGAAGTCTGCCGCAACGCGCGCTTCAAGGTGCTCTGGGCCAAGCGCTGAGCACGCGTGATCGTGAACGGCCGCGTTCGTACATAGACTACGCGGCCCTCGACTCTGGACATCCGCTGGCTTAGCATCTGACGCCAACAGCTTCTCTTCTGGCGCCAGCGGTCCAATGCCTCCTCGGAATCTCACCGATGAATTGACCACCGTGGCCGGCCTCGCCTCTGCGGTGGTCGAGCATGCCCAGTCCTATGGCATCGACATAAAGCCGATTTGCAAGGCGCTGGACATCGATCCGGAGGTCTTCCAGAGCCTCACAGCGCGGATCAGCCTCGACCGCCTGTGCAGGCTTCTGGAGGCCTGTGCGTTGCTGGCCGATGACGAAGCGTTTGGGCTGACCAGCATCAAGAGCTATGAGGCGGGCTCGACCGGCCCCTTCGGCTACGGCCTGATGGCGGCGCCGACCGGGCTGGACTTCGTGCGCTTCCTCGATGACCACATCCAGTATGTGACCCATACCAGCTATTCCAGGCTCTCGATCGACGAGCGAGGGGCGCATCTGGCCTGGACCTTTGCGCCCATCATCGTGAAGCGCGACCAGTATGTCGACATGTCCGTGGGTCTCGTCATGCAGCGGGCGAAGGAACTCACCAGCGGCGACAGCATCGAGATCGAGCTGGAACGGCAGCCGCCGCGCAATCCGCAACCTTTCCGGCATCTTCTGTCGCGCCGGATAAGTTTTGCGGCCGGTATGAACTGCGTTCACTTCCCGCGCGGCTTTCTGGATGCGCACAATCCCACAGGCGACCGACGCCTTTTCGAGCTGATGGATCTCCAGTGCCGCAGCCTGAGACCTGCCCTGCCGGAAAAGCCCGCAGACTTCCTTGAACAGGTCAGACGGTATCTGCTGCTTCACGTGTCGGACGACGACTATCCGCTCTCGGAGATCGCCCCCTATTTCGGGCTGTCAGAGAGGACCTTCCAGAGGCGGTTGGCCGCCCAGGGGACGAGCCTCAACGACTTACGGGACCAGATCAGGAAGGACGTCAGCTTCAGCCTGCTGACGGAAAGCGAACTGCCGATCTCCGAGATCTGCTACCGCCTGGGCTATTCGGCGCCCAGCGCCTTCACCCGATCAGTGACGCGGTGGTTCGGATCGACGCCGACGGAGGTGCGGGAGCGCAAGTCCGCTTGAACCGTCGACAGCTTGACAATGTTGGCTCGAAGGTTCCTAATTCGACTGCGAGGTCGACTTATTGCACCGCAGACCGCTTGATTAGCGCGCATGGATAAAAGCTTGTCGTCTGCGGTGAACGACTGACGCCAATCAGAATGATATTTGCGCCGCTTGACGACCTGATGTGTTCATCAAGTCGCGTATCTCCATTACGGCAACTTTGATCATGAAAACCGATACCATACGGGCCATCGGGAGGAATTCCTCTTTTCCGGCCCTATCCGACCGGGAAATCCGCTGTCTGCAGCTGGTAGCCGAAGGCATGCGCTCGGATGAGGCTGCCAATGTACTGGCTCTGTCACATCTTGAAGTGAACCAGGCGCTTGTCAGTGCTCAAGAAAAGCTCGAGGCGAGCAATCTGATGCATGCGGTGAGCCTCGCCATGCTGATCGGCGTCATCGACCATACCGATCCCCATCAACCGAAGTAAGCCGAACTCCCACGGCTGGCGGACCACTTCGGATGAACGCCTGGCGCGGCAACGCGCCAGGCTTTTTTTATGTCTTGCGTCTCGCGATCAGCCGTTATGGCGCTGGAAGACCAGCGTCGCATTGGTGCCGCCAAAGCCGAAGGAGTTCGACAGGACAGTGTCGATCTTGGCGTTGTCGATGCGCTTGCGCACGACCGGAACGCCTTCGAATTCCGGGTCGAGCTCGGTGATATGCGCGCTCTCGCCGATGAACTTTTCCTGCATCATCAGAAGGCCGTAGATCGCTTCCTGGACGCCGGCGGCACCCAGCGAGTGACCGGTCAGAGACTTGGTCGACTGGATGTGCGGGATCTTGTCGCCGAAAACTTCGCGGATCGCGCCGATTTCCTTCGAGTCACCCACCGGCGTCGAGGTGCCGTGCGTGTTGATGTAGTCGACATCGCCCTTCACCGTGGACAGCGCCTGACGCATGCAGCGGATGGCGCCTTCGCCCGAGGGGGCGACCATGTCATAACCGTCGGAGGTTGCGCCATAACCGACGACCTCTGCATAGATCTTGGCGCCACGCGCCTTGGCGTGCTCGAGTTCCTCGAGAACCAGCACGCCAGCGCCGCCAGCGATGACGAAGCCGTCGCGGGAAACGTCATAGGCGCGGGAGGCGGTCGAAGGCGTATCGTTGTACTTCGAAGACATGGCACCCATGGCATCGAACAGGCTCGACATGGACCAATCGAGATCCTCGTGGCCGCCGGCAAAGACCATATCCTGCTTGCCCCACTGGATCATCTCATAGGCATTGCCGATGCAATGGGCCGAGGTCGAGCAGGCAGACGAGATCGAGTAGTTGACGCCGTGCAGCTTGAACCAGGTGGCAAGCGTGGCAGAGGCGGTCGACGACATGGCCTTCGGCACGGCAAACGGGCCGATGCGCTTCGGGCTGTTGTTCTGGCGGACGATGTCAGCCGCTTCGACGATCTGCTTCGTCGACGGGCCGCCGGAGCCCATGATGATGCCGACGCGCTCGTTCTGCTGATAGTCGGCCTCTTCCAGGCCAGCATCGGCAATCGCCTGCTTCATGGCCACGTGGTTCCAGGCGCCGCCCTGGGACAGGAAACGCATGGCGCGGCGGTCGACGAGTTCCGTTGGATCCAGATTGGGCTTGCCCCAGACCTGGCACCGAAAGCCGTGCTCGGCGAAATCGGGAGAAAAGGTGATGCCCGACTTGGCATCACGCAGCGAAGCGGTGACTTCGGCGGCATCGGCACCGATGGAGGACACGATGCCAAGACCTGTTACTACAACCCGTCTCATCTCTCAGACCTTCTTTATGAACTTCAGGTGCGGACCGGGCCGGATCAGGCCGTCTTGTCCTTCGACAGACCGACGCGCAGGTCGGATGCCTGATAGATAGTTTCGCCATCGGCCTTCAACCAGCCGTCAGCCGTACCAAGGACCAGGCGACCGCGCATGACGCGCTTGAAGTCGATGCCGTATTCCAGGAGCTTGGTCTCGGGGCGCACCATGCCCTTAAACTTGACCTCACCGGTGGAGAGCGCCATGCCGCGACCGGGCTCGCCGAGCCAGCCGAGGAAGAAGCCGGTCAGCTGCCACATGCCGTCGAGGCCGAGGCAGCCCGGCATGATGGGGTTGCCCTGGAAATGGCAGGGGAAGTACCAGTCGTCGGGACGCACGTCATATTCCGCGCGGATATAGCCCTTGTCGAAGGCGCCGCCGGTTTCCGAAATGTCGGTGATCCGATGGACCATCAGCATTGGCGGCAGAGGAAGCTGCGCATTGCCCTCGCCAAAGAGTTCACCGCGGCCGCAGGCGAGGATTTCGTCGTAGTTATAGCTGGACTGTCTCGTAACCATTGTTCTTCTTCTTCCCCCCTCTGCTTCACATCGTCGGGACCCATTAGACCAAGACGGTGGCAAATTGAAGCCCCGCGCCCATCCACTGGTTCCCCGGGCCTTTTGCCCATCCTCTTATCATCGTCGCATACAGGAAGGAAAAGGGCATCACCAGACCCGACGGGTCAAAAACCGCCCAATAGCGGGCATCTGCGGGCTTCTGCCCACTGCAACTATTGAAACACCCTGATTTTGCAGCTATATCGACATCTGTGGATGCTCATGCATGCCACGCAACGACTGGAGTGCGTCTTTGACGATGGCAACCTGCGAAACGGGTATAGAACTCAAACTGCGTCGCTCGGGCCTGCGCCCGACGAAGCAGCGCATTGCGCTTGCCGGTCTTTTGTTCGCAAAGGGCGATCGGCATCTGACCGTGGAAGAACTCCACGAGGAAGCGCTGTCGGCTGATTTTCCGGTATCGCTTGCGACCGTCTACAATACCCTGCATCAGTTCACCGAAGCCGGTTTGATCCGGGTGCTCGCGGTCGAGAGCTCCAAGACGTATTTCGACACCAATGTCTCGGACCACCACCACTTCTTCGTGGAAGGCGAGAACAAGGTTCTCGACATTCCCGTGAACAATATCAGCATCGACAACCTGCCGCCGCCGCCGGAAGGCATGGAAATCGCCCATGTCGACGTCGTGATCCGCTTGCGGCCCAAGCAGAGCTGAACGCCCCACCCTCCCCTCACATGACTTCGTCCGGATGCCGACCAGGCTTGTGCTTGTAGGTCGGGAACGTCCATCCGAAGTGCAGCGCTCCTCCGCGGATGACAAATGCCGCTACGGCTCCGATAGCGGAGGCCGCATACAGGGGCATGCCAAGCTCGTTTGCCGCCGTGAACACTGCGGCGCCGACGAGGGCCGCCGTGATGTAGATCTCGGGCCGCAGCAGCACGGAAGGCTCGTTTGCCAGGAGATCTCGAAGGACGCCACCGAGGCTTGCCGTCAGGGTTCCCGTGACGATCGCAATCGTCGGCGAGCCGGTGGCCGCAAGACCTTTCGCCGCGCCCATGACGCAATAGGCCGAGAGACCGATCGCATCGAGCCAGATCAGCAGGCGGTAGCGCGATTCGACGAGATGGGCGGTGAAGAAGACCACGACGCCGATCGCGCAGCAGACCAGGATGTAATCCGGATTGAGAACCCAGAAGACGGGAACGCGACCGAGGACGATATCGCGCACCGTGCCGCCGCCAAGCCCCGTCACGACGGCGAAGAACAGAAAGCCGATCATGTCGAGCTGCTTGCGGGAGGCGGCAAGCGCGCCCGTCGCCGCAAACAGGGCGATCCCTGCATAATCGAGATAGGATAGGAGCGACATGCCTTCATTCCTCAATGGAGCCGTTTGCCCTAGGCCAGATTTGCACCACGCCGTTAAGGGTGGGGCAAGACGCAGCCGCTAGACTTACCCATCGTTCAGCACAGAATGCGATCCGGAGTCCAGACCGTGACTTTTCTCTCCCGCCTCCTCCTCGTTGTTGCCATGGGCCTTTTTTCGGCGCCTGCGGTCGCCCAACAGGAATTGCTGACCGATCCCGAGATCTACGAGAAGGACCACTACACCAAACGCTGCGACGCGGTGCAATTCGGCAGTGCCTTCATCGATCGCATCGATATCAACAATGACGGCATCAAGGATGCGGTCACCAACAGCAGCGAAATCGTTTGCGACGGCGTGCGCGGACCCGATTGCACGGCAGAGGGCTGCCCGTTCAACTTCTACCTTCAGGTGAAGGAAGGCGGCTACTTCATGATTGCCACGGCGCAGATGTACTCTTACGACTTCGTCCAGCGGTTCGGAAACATGGTCTTCGTGCTGAAGATGCATCCGCGCTATTGCGAGCGTGAGGAAGGCCAGGAGCCCTGCGCAATGACGGTGCGCGTGCGCGGCACGAAATTCCTGACGATCTCGAAGAAATAACCCACCTCACGGCGCCGGAAAGACCTCGTCGATGCGGCCGAGCGCCCGATAGGCGAAGAGCCCTACCCATTCCCGGACAGATGTCGACATCTGCTGTGCGTTCAGGCTCGGCTGGGTGAAGTCGAGCCGGAAGGCGACATTGCCGGCGGTGCGATAGTCGACCGGCCATGGCGTAACCTCGACGCCTGCCTTTCGAAACAGGCCAACCGAGCGCGGCATGTGAAAGGCGGAGCTGATGAGCAGGCACGGCCCAAGGCCGCTGGAGGCCAGGAGCTCCTTACTGTTCTGAGCGTTCTCGTCGGTATTTCTGGAAGTGGTCTCGGCTATCAGCCTGTCGCGAGAAATTCCAAACGCCTCGAAAAAGCGGATCGATGCCGCGGCATCCCCTTCATAAGTACCGCTCAGCGAGCCATCGCCGCCGGACACCAGGATCTTTGCCTCGGGATAGCGGATGGCGAGCCGCAGCGCTTCGACGAAGCGGTCAGCTGCCTGATTGAGATCCATGCCGCCGCGCTCCGTGGTCACCTCCGTCTCGAAGGCACCGCCGAGCACGATCATGCAGGACAGCTCAGCCGGGTCCGCCGTCTGACGCGGGAAGCGCGCTTCAAGGCTTTGCAGCAGCAGGGAGCCGAGCGACGTGTAGAGCGTGAGGAAGAGGATAAGCAGGGAGACAAAGAGGGCGGATGCCGCCAGGCGCAGCCACCGCATCCAGATCAGTACCAATGCAAGGCCGCCGAGCAGGAAGACCAGCGACAGGGGCTGGACCATGTTCCAGAAAATCTTGGAAACGACAAACACTCTGCATTCTCCCTGCCCGAGATCCGGACGCGTCATCCGGGTGGCCGCCGCTTCAGGAGACCAGCTTCGCTCAAGGACGCGTTACTAAACCCTCGTCCCACTGTCATCATTTCGATTCTGAATTTTTCGGGAGGTCACCATGCGATTTGCCGTCGACACCGTGGACGATTCCGGCAACGATCGCCTCTATATCGGCACTCCCGTTGACGTCATCGAGGACAAGCTGCACCTGAAGCTGCGCGACGGCGAGGTGAAGCTCGACATCCGCAAGATCATCGACTGGTTCCAGATCGATCTCTCGGAGAGCGGCGAGCGGGTGGAATTGTTTCGGCGGTGAGGAGCGCGAGCGCATGCCCATCAAGGGAAGTGCGCCGCCATTGCAATCGCCACAACGAAAAGCGCCTTAGGGCGCTTTTTTCTATCAACATTTCATTAGAAAATTTGGTGGAGCTAAGCGGGATCGAACCGCTGACCTCTTGCATGCCATGCAAGCGCTCTCCCAGCTGAGCTATAGCCCCATCAGGGTACCGGGTAATTTCCGGCTCCGGGAACCCCGTTGAAAGCACCGCTTCCGTCGGGGTGGCGGCTTGATACTTCCGGTAGTCGGAGATGGCAAGCCGAAAAATGAAAGCCCGGGCATTTTTTTAAGCCCGGGCTCGAAATCCTTGAAATATCAGACTTCGTCGTCGTCGCCGGTGACGCCGATCAGGCCGGTCATGTCATCGTCGTCATCGTCTTCGTCGGCTTCAAGGAAGGTATCGTCGTCGTCGCCATCGATCTCGACGTCGTCGTCGCCCATATCGGGGATATCGTCGCCCGCTGCCTCGTCGGCGTCCTCGAGGGACACGAGTTCGACATCCGTGTTTTCGGTATCGACTTCGGCGACTTCCTCTTCCTCAGCCTTCTCCATGATGGCTGCGACCGAGGTTTCCTCAAAATAGGAAAGCGGCCAGGACTTGTTCGTGTACGGCGACACGATCGGGTCCTTGTTCAAGTCGTAGAATTTCTTGCCGGTGTCGGGGCAAGTGCGTTTCGTTCCAAGTTCTGCCTTCGCCACTGTCAAAGCCTCATGAAGTCGTGAAGAATAAGGGCATGCGCCTAGCGCCCGGCACGAGGCCGGCCAAACTGTAGTCGGTCCCCTTAATCGCTGGCGTTCGTCCTGTCAAAGGCAAACTTCGCTCCGGTTTCTGCAACCTTGGGATCGCATGCATCGCTTGGCAAGCGGGCGCAAGGTTTGTATCAGACGGGCGAAGGAACCAGGAGAGACAGAGGGTCGGATGATCATTGCCATCGACGGACCGGCCGCGGCCGGTAAGGGAACTCTCTCGCGCCGGATCGCGGAGGCTTACGGCTTCCATCATCTGGATACGGGCCTGACCTATCGGGCCACGGCCAAGGCCCTGCTGGACGCCGGCCTGCCGCTCACCGACGAGGCGATCGCAGAAGGCGTGGCCCTCAATCTCGATCTCGGCGGACTGGATCGCGATATTCTCTCAGCCCATCATATCGGCGAGGCGGCTTCCAAGATCGCGGTCATGCCGGCGGTTCGCCGCGCTCTGGTCGAGGCGCAGCGATCCTTCTCCACCCGCCTGCCCGGCACCGTGCTCGACGGGCGCGACATCGGCACCGTGGTGTGCCCGCAGGCCGCGGTGAAGCTCTATGTGACGGCTTCTCCGGAGGTGCGCGCGCGCCGCCGCTATGACGAGATCATCGCCAAGGGGCTCGAGGCCGATTTCGATGCGATTTTCGCCGATGTGAAGACGCGGGACGAGCGCGACATGGGCCGCGCCGACAGCCCTTTGAAACCGGCTGATGACGCGCACTTGCTAGATACTTCCGAAATGAGTATAGAGGCCGCATTCTTGGCAGCGAAGACACTGATCGATGCTGTCCTGACGAAATGAAGTGACCAGGATCCGGCCAAGCCGGAGCCTTCAGGCCGACACCCAGTCCCCGCGCCGGATTGCTCTCCAAAAGAGAGCGGATCGGATGCCGGCCAAGATCAACACCAACCCCCGGCGCTCACGCATCCAGTGGGATGCGACTAGGAGATTTCATGTCTGTTTCTACCCCGTCGCGCGAGGACTTTGCTGCCCTCCTCGAGGAATCCTTTGCCAAGACCGATCTGGCCGAAGGCTATGTTGCCAAGGGCATCATCACGGCCATCGAAAAGGACGTCGCTATCGTTGACGTCGGCCTCAAGGTTGAAGGCCGCATCGCGCTGAAGGAATTCGGTGCACGCGCCAAGGACGGCACGCTCAAGGTCGGCGACGAAGTCGAAGTTTACGTCGAGCGCATCGAAAACGCTCTCGGCGAAGCTGTTCTGTCGCGCGAGAAGGCTCGTCGCGAAGAAAGCTGGATCAAGCTCGAAGCCAAGTTCGAAGCTGGTGAGCGCGTTGAAGGCGTTATCTTCAACCAGGTCAAGGGCGGCTTCACGGTTGACCTCGACGGCGCCGTTGCCTTCCTTCCGCGTTCGCAGGTCGACATCCGTCCGATCCGCGACGTCACCCCGCTGATGCACAACCCGCAGCCCTTCGAAATCCTCAAGATGGACAAGCGTCGCGGCAACATCGTTGTATCGCGTCGTACGGTTCTCGAAGAGTCCCGCGCCGAGCAGCGTTCTGAAATCGTTCAGAACCTCGAAGAAGGCCAGGTTGTCGACGGCGTCGTCAAGAACATCACCGATTACGGTGCGTTCGTTGACCTCGGCGGCATCGATGGCCTGCTGCACGTCACCGACATGGCATGGCGCCGCGTCAACCATCCTTCGGAAATCCTGTCCATTGGCCAGTCGGTCAAGGTTCAGATCATCCGTATCAACCAGGAAACCCACCGCATCTCGCTCGGCATGAAGCAGCTCGAGTCGGATCCGTGGGATGGCATTGCTGCCAAGTACCCGGTTGGCAAGAAGATCTCCGGTACCGTCACGAACATCACCGACTACGGTGCATTCGTCGAGCTGGAGCCGGGCATCGAAGGCCTGATCCACATCTCGGAAATGTCCTGGACGAAGAAGAACGTTCATCCCGGCAAGATCCTTTCGACCACGCAGGACGTCGACGTTGTCGTTCTCGAAGTCGATCCATCCAAGCGCCGTATCTCGCTCGGTCTCAAGCAGACCCTCGAGAACCCGTGGCAGGCATTTGCCTACAGCCATCCGGCCGGCACTGAAGTCGAAGGCGAAGTCAAGAACAAGACCGAATTCGGCCTGTTCATCGGCCTCGAAGGCGACGTTGACGGCATGGTTCACCTCTCCGACCTCGACTGGAACCGTCCGGGCGAACAGGTCATCGAAGAGTTCAACAAGGGTGACGTGGTCAAGGCCGTCGTTCTCGATGTTGACGTCGAGAAGGAACGCATCTCGCTCGGCATCAAGCAGCTCGGCAAGGATGCTGTCGGCGACGCCGCTGCTTCCGGCGACCTGCGCAAGAACGCTGTCGTTTCGTGCGAAGTCATCGGCATCAACGATGGCGGCATCGAAGTGAAGCTGGTCAACCACGAGGACATCACGTCCTTCATCCGCCGCAACGACCTGGCCCGCGATCGTGACGATCAGCGTCCGGAGCGTTTCTCGGTCGGTCAGGTTGTCGACGCTCGCGTCACCAACTTCTCCAAGAAGGACCGCAAGGTCATGCTGTCGATCAAGGCTCTCGAGATCGCAGAAGAGAAGGAAGCCGTCGCTCAGTTCGGTTCGTCCGACTCTGGCGCTTCGCTCGGCGACATCCTGGGTGCAGCCCTGAAGAACCGCAGCAACGACTAATCGTCGCTGTTGACTGAAATAAAAGAACCCGCCGGAAGCAATTCCGGCGGGTTTTTCTTTGCCTGGGATTAAATCAGTTGAGACCGGCCATCCGCAGATAAAGCTCATGCGCAGGCTCTACCCGGAGGCTGATCTGGCTGTCAGCCGGTGGTGGCAGCGCGGCTGGGGCGGTTTCCTGCTCAAGAGCAGCGGGACCTTCAGGTCCATCGATTTGGCCTGGAGCATTGGCGGAGACTGTGTCCGTCTGGCTGTGCTCGCCGGCAGGCTCTCCGGAATCCTCAGGATCTTCATCCTCAGGCTCCCTCTTGCCTCCAGCCTGTTCGTCCTGCTCTTCCTCTTCCTCGACACGATCCTCTTTGAAGTCATCATCGATCAGATAGGAGATGAAGGGCAAGGGAATGCCTTCACGGGCAATGGCGGAGCGGATTTGGGCTTGCTCCGCAAGGAGAGCCGGTGGCGGCAGACTGCGCTCTTCGGTGTGCTCCGGTGATGCGGGATCGAGCATGCGGATGGCGTGCTCTGGTTCATCGGCGGCCTCGTCCGGCATCACCGTTTCGGGCGACGGGAGTGGGGAAGCCGTATCCGCTGCAGCCTGACGGCTGTTTGCCAGGATCTGGCCGCCGATATCGGCGGAAAGCGTCTTCAGTTGCAGCAGAGCCTTGACGAAATCCGTCTCCAGCAGCTCGGCCAGCCAGGCGGCCGGTAGCGGCGGTGCTGGACGTGCGTCGGCTGGGATGGAAGGCTGTACGGCGCCAAGGAGCGCTGCTCGCTCGATTGTTTGCCGGCCCTCGGTCTCGGCCTGGGCAGGCCGCTCGGTGGGCGCATTGCGTGACGGGGGGAGCGGCTCGCCGGACCGCGGAGTACTGTAATCGTCAGCCGTGGGTTCGGCGAGGTCGGGCAGGACAGGTCGTGCCGTGGTGGCGTCTGTGGTCGCCTTAGGTAGTTGCGTCGACGGGTTGGTGGTCGAAGCCAGGCTGGTGCGGAGAAGTTCGGATGACGGCTGCTCGCCAGGCAATCGAAGCGCGGCAGAGGGCGCGGAAGACCGTGACGACAGGGCGGCATCCGTGTTGGACGGCCTCGCTGGAGCGGAAGCCGTCTGTTCGGCTCCGGTCTCTGTCTCGCGACTAATCGCAGGCGCAGCAAGTCGGGTCGCTTGAAGCTGCTCACCTGTCTTCTGATTCGGCAGCGGCGCATCGGCTAGAGGTCGGCCGCCATCATTGGCGGCGATCCGCCGTGCCGGCGAAGCGTCAGAAGAGCGGAGATCGCCGGCAAGCTCTCGGTAGGACGAGATGACGGAACGGGCTGCGCCATCCCTGTCCGTTTGGCGGTAAAGCTCGAGGTAGAGCGCCAGCGTCGTGCGCTCGGGTCCGGACGGATTGGCCATGGCGTCGAGAAGGGTCCGCAACTGCAAACCGGCGAAGGACTGGGCGAGAAGTTTCTGCAGCTTCAGGCGATTGGCGGCAGGAAGACCCGCGATACCGTCAATCAATCTGCCCATGTAGTCGGTGAGGCTTTCATCGACACGGCGTTCGATCTTCAGCGCGCTGCCCAGCACGTCAGCGAGGGCGGCGAGATTCTGCGACATCCGTTCGGGGCCGGATAGCAGCATCATGTTGAGCTGTCCGGCAACAGTTGCTTCGCGAGCGATTGCTGTCGGTGCTGCCGGCATATTGGCCGTCGTCGGACGTGCCGAGACCGTCTGATCCGGGCGCTGTTTTGCCTCGGTTGCCGAAGCATAGGCATTTGCGGACGCAAGGACTGGAGGAAGCATGGGCCACCTCTCCGGTTCTGGTGCCTCTGGACTAAGACCGCGATCGGAACGCTGGGATTGAGGTCCACCTGTTGTGGCTGACGCACCGACCTTTCGGCTCCGATCCTCAATCGTCGCTCGATATGGTTAACCAAATGCTAATCGCGCCAACAATCTGCAGGACACCAGCCTCGCGCATAGATTGACAGGCATCATGGAGACGGCGGCAGACTGTCGCCCGATGGACCAACGACAGGCGCAGGCATGACACGCAATCTTCTCCTGAATACGGACAGCTACAAGCTCGGCGTCTTTCTTCAGTATCCCAAGGACACGCGCTCCGTCAGCGCCTTCGTCACGACGCGCGGCAACTCCTTCCGTCCGGAGGTGATGTTCTTCGGGCTGCAGATGTTCCTAAAAGACTATCTGTCGACGCCGATCACGCTTGCCGATATCGACGAAGCGGAAGACGTGACGCGTGCGCATGGCCAACCTTTCGACCGTAGCGGCTGGGAGCATATCCTCAACGCCCATGGCGGAACGCTGCCGCTCAGGATCGAAGCGCTCCCGGAAGGCACGGCGATTCGCCGGGGTGTGCCGGTCATGCAGGTGGTGAACACCGATCCGCGCGTGCCATGGCTGACCTCTTACATGGAAACCGCACTTCTTCGTGCCGTCTGGTATCCGTCAACCGTTGCGACCACCGCCTGGCGGCTCCGTCTGGCGATCCAGCCCTTCCTGGAGCGGACGACCGATGATCCAGCGGGACTGCAGCCGAGCCGAATCAGCGACTACGGTTGCCGCAGTACATCCAGCGTCGAACAGGCCGCAATCGGCGGGGCGGCGCATCTGGTGCACTTCCACAGTTCCGATTCGCTTCCCGCCATCATGCAGGCGCGGCGCTTCTACAAGACATCCATGCCAGCCTATTCCGTGCCGGCAGCCGAACACGGCACGATCATCGCCTGGGGCCAGGCGCATGAGGCCGAGGCCTATTCCAACATGATCGACAATTTTGCGAGCTTCGGCGCCTATTCCGTCGTCTCCGACAGCTTCGATCTGCACAATGCCGTCGCTGAAATCTGGGGCAAGAAGCTGCAGACCAAGGTGCGCGCGGCTGGCGGCGTTCTTGTCGTGCGCCCCGACAGTGGCGATCCGATCGACACGCCGGTCCAGGTCGTTGCGCAGTTGGCCTATGCCTTCGGCACACGCCTTAACGGCAAGGGCTTCAAGGTCCTTGATGGCAATGTGCGGGTCCTGCAGTCAGACGGCGTCTCGATCCAGGACATTCAGATGATCCTCGGGCGGCTCGAGGGCATGGGCTTCTCGGCGGAGAACATCTCTTTCGGCATGGGTTCCGGACTGCTGCACAAGATCAACAGGGACACCATGTCCTTCACGATGCGCACGAGCGCGGTCGAAGACAGCGCGGGACAATGGCGGCCGGTGGCGCGTCGACCTTCCAATCCGCAGGAGAAAACGCCGATGGCCGGGCGCGTGGCCGCGATCGCTGACGGCTATGACATCGCGACCGTACCGCTGGAAGATCTCGGCGGACGGGCCAATCTGCTTCGGCCCGTCTGGCAGAATGGGGAACTGCTGGTGGACTGGAGCCTGGACGAGATCCGGGCAAGGGCGACTGCCGCCAGCCTGCCCCGCTAGGATCAATCAACCAGTCGCATGTAACGCGGGTAGAGACCGGCTTCGTCGGATGGTACAGGCACGCGTTCGCCAAATGCCTCGTCGGAACGGCTGCGCTCATCGACGATGAACGCATCCAGCCAGTTGGCAGGTGCGTAGCGAGGACCTTCGTCTTCACTGTTTGCGTGGTCGACAGGCGCTTCGATCAGGTCGAGGTCGTAGGTGGATGGATTACGCGATACCTGGTCGAGGAGGATACTGGATGCTTCCGTCATGGTCGCCTGATCAACGCCTTTATGGGAGCGGGCGACTTGAAAGACCCGATCCGTTACCGATTTTTGTTGGAGCGATGATGCGAAGTCTCGGTTAACGAAACCTTGGCAGATGCTCTTCTCTTTGGGTCAATTCTCATCGATGAAAAGATAGAGGCATGAGTTTCAGACCTCCCGTTTTTCTGCTGTCGTCATCTACAAACGATACGATGACACCACTCGACATCGAGCTTGCGGGCGAAAAGGCTGATGCGCTGGCGCGCGCCGGTCGGAAGACCGAAGAGGCGCTCAGCCGGCTTGCAGCCGCACGAAATCAGGACAAAGCGTCGCTGGATGCTCTGATCGATACGGCAGCCGATGCGGTTTTTTCGCTGACCATTCAGCGGGAACTGTGCGGCTTGAGAAACCAGCAGGACATGATCCGCCGATACGAAATTCCGGGCGATGTCATGGCGCGAGTCGGGATTACCCGGAAAGGGTAGAGAGGCGCACCGGCCGCCATGCGTGCCCTGACGTCAGCTATGCGCGAAAATGTCGGTTTCTTCCCAGCCCAGCAGATCCAGCTTGGCGCGTGTCGGCAGGAACTCGAAACAGGCCTTTGCGTGCTCCAATCGTCCATCTCGCACGAGGCGGTGCATCAGCTTGTCGCGAAGTGCATGCAGATGCAGGACATCGGATGCCGCATATTCGAGCTGGGCCTGGCTCAGTGTTTCGGCCGCCCAGTCGGAGGACTGCTGTGCCTTGGAGATGTCGATCTCCAGCATCTCCTTCAGATTGTCCTTCAATCCGTGCCTGTCGGTGTAGGTCCGGGTCAGACGAGATGCGATCTTCGTGCAGAAGACGCCGGTGGTGGTGACGCCGAAGGTTTGAAAGAGGACGGCGATGTCGAATCGGCCGTAGTGGAAGATCTTCACGCGCGCCGGATCCGCCAGCATGGCAACCAGATTGGGGGCTTGCGCCTGCCCGGCAGCAATCCGGATGACATCGGCTGTGCCATCACCCGGCGAAAGCTGGACCACGCAAAGGCGATCCCGGCGCGGGACCAGACCGAGGGTCTCCGTATCGATTGCTATGGCATCCGTATAGCGGGCTGCATCTGCGGCGGAGATATCTCCGTCGTGATAGCGAATTTTCGTCATTTTTGCCTCCGGAAGCCATCAATCAGTTCCTGCCCGCTATAGCGGAAAGCTCCCGGCAGCACCATCCCGGGCCGGAACGGCGGGTCTGCTCACCATCAGGAGGGAGGTGAGATGAGGTTCGAAGGCGATGACAGCTTTGTGACAGGTGCATGCAGCAATTCGTGCAGGGGTCAAAACTGATCAATTTGTGATCAAACGCGTGTTCGAATTCGGCGAATCGAAAGAGACGAAAGGCATTCGCGCGCCATTTGTCGAAGTCGAAACCCGTCCCTGCCCAAAGCTATGCAATAAACGCACTGCTGCGTTGCAACAACCGCGATTGGCAAATCAGAGCGATGTGCATATAACAAAACCATCGAAGCGGCGCACTCCTCCTCCCAGTGCCGCTCGGTAGGATCGGCAATACTCCTCCTCCTCCCAATTGCCGATCAAGTTTAAGAGCCTGGCGCATCCTCCTCCCGCGCCAGGCTCTTTTCATTTCTGGCTCCCCCATTCCGATATCATCCTCCATGCCGGTCGCACCGCAGAGTGTTCTGCTTGCTGCAGAGGCGTGCGGACCCATATAAGGCCTTCAGGCGAAACCGCTGAGGAGGCATACATGTCGGTAAAGTTCGGGACGAGTGGATTGAGAGGACTGTCGACGGAGCTCGTCGGTTCTGTTTCGGCGCTCTACGCCACCGCCTTTGCGCGGCAGATGCTGGACAGCGGCGCTCTGCAGGCGGGATCGCCCGTGGTTATCGGCCGTGACTTTCGACCATCGAGCCCCGAAATCGCCGGCACAATCATGGCGGCTGTGAAGCGCCTTGGACTTGAACCCATCGACTGCGGCACAATCCCGACACCGGCACTCGCTCTCTACGGGGCCTCGATCGGGGCTGCAGGGATCATGGTGACGGGTTCCCATATTCCCGCCGACCGGAATGGCATCAAGTTTTACCGACCTGACGGCGAAATCAACAAGACCGACGAAGAGGCGATCACTCGGCTCGCCAACGAGCTCAAGGATAGTGCCGAGGCCAACATGGTCGATGCCGGCGTCGGAGCGAACCACGAAGCCGACGCGACGAAACTGTTCGTCGATCGCAATCTCGGCGTCCTTGCGGCAGGCTCGCTCGACGGAAAACGGATCGGGATCTACCAGCACAGCTCGGTTGCCCGGGACATGCTGGTCACCGTCTTCGAGCATTTCGGTGCCACCGTCTTTCCGCTCGGACGCTCCGAGCAGTTCATCCCCGTCGATACCGAGGCCGTTTCTCCCGACACCGTGACACAGCTTGCCCGATGGACGGACGAACTGGCGCTCGATGCGGTTCTTTCGACAGACGGGGACGGCGACAGGCCGCTGGTCGCGGACGAGCATGGCATGCCGCTTCGCGGCGACCTGCTTGGGCTGGTCACCGCACGTTTTCTTGGGGCAGCCGTCGTCGCGACACCTGTGACCTCGAATTCCGGCCTTGAACAGGATGGTGGCTTCAGCGTTCGGCGAACCCGGGTTGGGTCCCCCTATGTGATCGCCGCCATGGAAGAGGCGCTCGCGAGCGGCGAACGCGGCGTCATCGGTTTCGAGGCGAATGGCGGCCTGATGCTGGGATCGGACTTTGCGATCGGAGAAACGCTGCTCAAGGCCCTGCCGACCCGCGACAGTTTCCTGCCGGCGCTAGCCGTGCTTGGCACGGCCGCACAACGGGGCCTGTCGCTCTCGGCACTGGTCGATGACTTCAGTCTCCCCGTGGCGCTCAGCGACCGCCTGGAAAACTATGCGAGCGAGCGCAGCGCCTCTTTGATGGTGCATCTGCGCGGCTCCCGGCAGCAGTTGGAAACACTCGTCTCGCCGATCGGCACCGTCGAGACGGTGAGTGACATCGACGGGCTGCGGGTGACGTTGACCGATGGTCGCGTCATCCATTTCCGTCCGTCCGGCAATGCTCCGGAAATGCGGTGCTATGTCGAGGCGGCCGACGCGGACAGTGCTGCGGCCCTGCTCAAGCAGGGTCTTTCGCTGCTTGCAAGCTGGTCGATCTGAACCGAGCCGCCTGACGGGGCGTATTGGTTGATGACAGAAAACATGAGGACGTCATGACCAAGATTGCCTGGATTACCGGCTCAAGCACCGGCATCGGCC
The DNA here is from genome assembly GCF_056323085.1 of Allorhizobium sp. nf9_anc. Lineage (NCBI taxonomy): Bacteria > Pseudomonadati > Pseudomonadota > Alphaproteobacteria > Hyphomicrobiales > Rhizobiaceae > Allorhizobium > Allorhizobium sp. nf9_anc. The sequence continues at coordinate 3,720,188 of NZ_CM150481.1, forward strand.
GCGCGCTGGCGGAACGACTGATACGCGACGGATACCGCGTGGCCGTCAGTGCACGCAGCGCCGATGCGCTCGCTTCGCTGGCCGCGAGCCACACGGGCAAGGTCGGCGTCTATCCGCTCGATGTGACCGATCCTGTCGCAGTAAAGCAGGTCTTCGCCTCGATCGAGAACGAGATGGGCCCGGTCGATCTCGCGGTCTTTGCGGCCGGCTCCTATACGCGCGACTATGCCGAGGATTTTGACAGCGCCCGCACGCGGCAGATGTTCGAGCTCAACGTGCTCGGCACGGCGTCATGCCTGGAAACGGTGATGCCGGCGATGATTACCCGCCGAAGCGGTCATATTGCGGTGGTGGCGTCTGTTTCGGGTTATGTGGGACTGCCGGGCGCGGCGACATACGGCGCGACGAAGGCCGCACTCAATGTGATGTGCGAAGCGCTTTATCCGGAGCTTGAGCGCCACGGCGTCAAAATGACGATCATCAATCCGGGTTTCGTCGACACGCCGCTGACGAAGAAGAACGACTTCCCGATGCCGTTCCTAGTGTCATCGGAAGAAGCGGCCGATACGATCGCCAAGGGACTGGCGAAGGGGAAGTTTGAGATCATCTTCCCGTGGAAGATGGCTCTTGCCATCCGCTTCCTGCATGCCCTGCCCCATTCGCTGCGCTTTGCGCTGACGCGAAAAATGCTGCGCCCAAATCCCTGAACGCAGCATTCATTCGACATTCGAGTTCAAAGTTCAGGCTGGCTTGTCCAGCCTGAACTGCACGACGTCGATGCGACCGAAGCGGAAGCCGACGGCGCAATAATGCAGGTAAAGACGCCACATGCGGTAGAAGCGGCGATCGAAGCCCAAGGGCTCGATTTTCTGCCAGTTGGCGGTGAAGGCGTGGTCCCAGGCGATCAGCGTGCGATCATAGTCGCGGCCGAACCGGAAGCGGTCGCCAATCTTCAGACCGGCAGCTTCCGCATCCCGCTCGAAGACGGTGACCGAAGGCAGCATGCCACCTGGAAAGATGTAAGTCTGGATGAAATCAGCGCTGCGGCGATAATAGTCGAAGCGGCTTTCGTCGATGGTGATCGTCTGGATGAGCGCCTTGCCACCCTGAACCAAGCGTTCCTGCACGGATTTGAAATAGACCGGCCAATTCTCTTCGCCGACGGCCTCGAACATCTCGATCGAGACGATCTTGTCGAACTGGCCGCGGCAATCGCGGTAATCCTCCAGCCGGATGTCGACCCGATCGGCAAAGCCTGCCTTTTCCAGGCGGTCGCGGGCGAACTTCGCCTGTTCGTTGGACAGGGTGAGTCCGGTGACCCGACAGCCGGTCTTTCGGATCGCATGCTCGGCAAAGCCGCCCCAGCCGCATCCGATTTCCAGGACGTGGTCATCCGGCCCGATCTGCAGTTCTTCGATGATACGGGCGTATTTGGCTTCCTGGGCATCCGCAAGACTGATTGCCGGCGCGGTGTAGAGCGCCGAGGAATAGGTCATGGTCTGGTCGAGCCAGAGACCATAGAAGGCATTCCCGAGATCGTAATGATAGGCGATATTTCGCCGGCTACCCTTTTTCGAGTTGCGGCGCAGCTTGTGACGCAGGCGGGCCAACGCCTTGAAGAGGGATGAAGATGCCAGGACTGCACCGAGCTGCGCTTCGTTTGACAGAGCGAGTTCCAGGACGGCGCCGATATCGGGCGAATCGAGGTCGCCATCCATGAAGGACTGTGCGAAGCCGAGCGTTCCGCCAGTCAGGAGGCGCAGGACCGGGCTTGCATTGCGCACGCACAAGACGGCATTCGGCCCCGGCTTTGCGCCGATCGCCACATGCTCTCCGTATCCTTCGAATTGAAGTGTGAGGCGCCCGACGGCTATGCGATCGGCCCAGCGGCACATCATGCGCTGCCAGAATGTGAGAGAGCTAACCACAGGGTGCATTTCCTGCTCAGCGTGACTCATGACTTATTCATCCCATTCTGCACGACGATCGTAGACGCTATTCTGGCTGGTGCCGGCTCATGTCGATAGATGGGAACCCCCTTCCACCAAAGCCTCAGTGCCTCCCAATGAATGCCACCCATCACTTTGAGGGTCATCAAAGGGTACTTCAGCAACATGTGCAACAAGCCTCTGTCCGACAAAGGACGGCGCCGGCCGGAAAAAGTTGCAAACAAAAGTGGCCCATCGGGATCGCTCTCGCCGATATTGATCGCGACATCGTCATCCGGCGGGCTGATGCGGAAATTGTATTCGCAGTTCATCGGCATGAAGGGCGAGACATACATCTCCTTGGCGCAGCTATGGCGCAGGATACCGTTCGCTTCTGCTTCCACCGGGATCACATAGGTGTGGCGCTCGTTGAAGGTGTTGCACACTTCGTAGAGGACTGCGGCAAGACCGCCTTCGGCGCGGTAGCAGAAGAAGACGGTAATCGGATTGAAAACGTAACCGAAAATCCGGGGATAGCAGAGCATGCGGATCTTCCAGCCGGCGTCTTCCAGCCCTGCCTCTGAAAGTCGTTCCTCAAGCCAGGGGCGCAGTTCTCCGGTGCGGCCATTGCCATGATCGACATCATGCACGGAATACAGCGCTGCGCGGTTGTAGCCGAAGAGGCGCAAGCCGTCGTTCAGCTGATCGATTTCGTCGAGGTCGATCAAAAGCGAGAAGACGCTGTAGCGAAGGCTGTGCTTCTTGGGCCGGCTGCGGACATGCAGCACATGCCCGGCATAAATGGCGGACTGAAACGTCATTCCGCAGCCTCAAGCTGACGACCGATGACGATGCGGCCGGATTCGTTTTCAACCGACCAGGGACGGCGAACGCCGCCCAGCGCCTCAGCGACAGCAAGACCCGCCTGCAGGCCATCCTCGTGGAAGCCGCTTCCGAAATAGGCGCCGCAGAACCATGTGTTGCGGCGACCCTGCAGCTGCCAGATCCGGCGCTGGGCGCGGATGGCGGCGACATCGAACAGCGGATGTTCATAGTTGAATGTCCGGATGACCTTGGACGGGTCGATCGGGCGGCATGGGTTGAGCGTCACGAAGAGCGGGGTCGCCGGATCGAGCGACTGCAGCATGTTCATCCAATAGGTGACGCAGAGGGTTTCGCTCGCGTCCGCCTGCTTGCCAGCCACGTAGTTCCAGCTCGACCAGACAGACTTGCGCTTTGGCATCAAGTGCTCGTCCGAATGGAGGACGGCGAGATTGGGCGTGTACTGGAAGGACTCCAGGATCTCACGCTCCTCTGTGTCGGCATCTTCGAGCAGGTCGATGCTCTGATTGGCATGGGTGGCGAGCACGACATCATCGTAGGCTTCGACGCCGCCATGCACATCCGTCACTTCCGCGCCGGTAATGCCGCGACGAACGCCCGTCACGGCCGTGCCGAGCCGCACCTCGCCGGTGAAATCGGCAAGGATCCGCGCGACGTATTCGCGGCTTCCGCCCTTCACGGTGCGCCAGCGCGGCCGATCCTTGAGGACTAGCAAACCATGGTTTGCGAAGAAGCGGATGAAGGCGTGGAGCGGATAAAGCCGCATCTCCGAAGCCGTTGTGGACCAGATGGCAGCGCCCATCGGCAGCAAGTGATCCTCAATGAAGGATGGCGCATAGTCGGCCGAGGCCAGATAGTCGCCAAGCGATACGCCTTCGAGCTCACGGCGATCGAGAAGGCCCGGCGCCTCCTTGTAGAAGCGGAGGATGTCTTTGACCATGCGCCAGAAGCGCGGGCGCAGGATGTTCGACTTCTGCCCGAGGAGACCGGAAAGCCCCGAACCCGAATACTCGAAGGCTCCGTCACCGAGCGACGCTGCAAAGGACATGTTTGATGGCAGGGTCGGGACGTCGAGATGCTCGAACAGCTTTACGAGATTGGGATAGTTGCGGTCATTGTAGACAATGAAGCCGGTGTCGACGGGAATGTCTTTGGCTACGCCCGGCGCCAGGACCGTGTTGGAATGGCCACCCGGCCGGCTCTCCGTTTCATAGAGCACAACGTCGGCGCTTTTCGACAGCAACCAGGCGCAGGAGAGACCTGAAATGCCCGATCCGATGACCGCGATCCTGCGTTTACCGCCGAATGCGGCCTTCGTCGTACCAGTGTCCATTACCCGCCCTTTACAAACTCTTTTATCCAATGGATTCGCCAATGATTACGCAAGGTAAATCTCAATGGATTGATTGGCGCGAATAAATTCGCATCCGGTGATCCGTCCGCGAAACGGCGGCGTAAAGCGCTTCATGATGAACGCGATACACATCTCGGCAGATGCGTGCCACAATGACCCCGGGCGAACCGCACGGCAACAGGTCGTTGCGTCGCTCAAACGAGGGAAAAAAAGCGTTTCGATGACCGAGTCGGTGGAAGAACTGGACCAGCGTAACTTCTCGCAGCTTTTGGCCGCCGTTGGCCGCGATAGAGACATCGAAGCATTCGAGACGATCTTCAAATATTACGGTCCAAAGGTGCGTGCCTACATGGCGAAGCTTGCCCGCGATGGGCAGGCGGCCGAAGAACTGATGCAGGAGACGATGCTCGCCGTCTGGAACAAGGCCGAGCAGTTCGACCCGACAAGGGGAAATGTTTCCAGCTGGATCTTCACCATCGCTCGAAATCAACGCATCGACGCCTTCCGTCGCGAAAAACGTCCGACCTTCGACCCGTCTGATCCTGCCTTCGTGCCCGATGACGTGCCGCCGGCCGATGTCGAATTCGAAGGCAGGCAGGAGGCAGATCGCCTGCGCCGCGCCATGGAAACCCTACCACCCGAACAGCTCGAACTCCTCAAAATGTCATTCTACAGAGAAGCATCCCACAGCATGATCGCAGCCGAACTCGGACTGCCGATGGGAACCGTTAAATCCCGCATTCGCCTCGCCTTTGCGAAGCTGCGCGCAGCCTTGGAGGAGCGAGCATGACGCTCCACGTTCAACATCATCTGAGCGACGAACTGCTGCTCGATTACGCGACCGGAAATCTGGCCGAAGGCTGGAGCATTGCGGTTGCGACGCATCTGGCGCTCTGCCCGGCCTGCCGCGATCGGCTTTCCTTCATGGAACACACCGGCGGTCAGCTTCTCGAAGCGACCGAGGTGATGCCTGAGGAAACGTCGTCCGCAGACAGCTGGGCATCGATGAAAGCCAAGCTTGGAAAGAAGGGTGGCGCGACGTCCTCCGCAAAGCCCGTTGCCACGCCGGCGGACATTCCGGTCCTTCCCGAGCCGCTGCGTTCTTATCTGGGCGGCGATGTGGAGGCCCTGAAATGGAAGGCTCTCGGTCGCGGCGCCTATCATATACCGATCAAAACCGGTGATTCGGAAAGTCAGGTTCGCCTGCTGAAGATCCCGGCGGGTAAGCCCGTGCCAGAACATTCGCATGGCGGGCGGGAACTGACGCTTGTGCTCAAGGGTGCCTTCACCGATGGTGCAACCGTGTTCAAGCGCGGTGACATCGAGGAAGCCGATGAGACGTTGACGCACCAGCCGGTGGCGACACCGGACGAGGATTGCATCTGTCTCGCTGTGACCGACGCGCCGCTGAAGTTCAAGAGCCTTCTGGTCCGTCTGGTCCAGCCGGTTCTTGGTATCTGATTGAAGGCCGGGCAGGCGCCCGGCCGAGAGGGAAGACAAATGCCTTATGTGATCGCCTACGCCGCCACGGCCGTTGTCTTCTTCGCTCTCGACTATCTCTGGCTGACGCGCATTGCGATCGGATTTTACCGTGAGCATATCGGCAGCCTGCTTTTGGCAACGCCCAACTTTGCAGCCGCCGGTATCTTCTACCTCTTCTACGTGATCGGGCTCGTCTACTTCGCCGTGATGCCGGCCGTCTCGGCGGGCAGCGTGCTGACGGCCATCTTCAATGGCGCCCTGCTTGGTCTGCTTGCCTATGGCACCTACGACATGACCAACCTCGCCACCTTGAAGGGCTGGTCGCTGCAGGTCAGCCTTGTCGACATGGCCTGGGGTGCTTTTCTTTCGGCGACCGCCTCGGCGGCCGGCTACTACGCCGTTTCGCGCTTTACACAGTGAGCGCTGGAAGGGCGTCTTCGGGCGCCCTATGTTCTCGGTATGATCAAGCCGGACCTTCTTCTCCATCCGACACCCGGTGGGCTTTATTGCCCGCTGGGTGATTTTTTTGTCGATCCGGTTCGCCCTGTCGACCGGGCGTTGATCACGCACGGACATTCCGACCACGCTCGCTCGGGCCATACACACGTTCTCGCCACCCGACAGACCCTCGACATCATGGCGATCCGCTACGGTGAGGATTTCTGTGTTACGTCACAGAGCGCTGCCTTCGGGGAAACCATTTCGATCAATGGTGTTGCGATCCGCTTTCATCCGGCAGGGCATGTGCTTGGCTCGGCACAGATCGAAATCGAAGCGCAGGGCACACGGATCGTGGTCTCCGGCGACTACAAGCGCGGGGCGGATCCTACCTGCGCGAGCTTCGAGCCGGTTCCCTGCGATGTCTTCATCACCGAGGCCACCTTCGGACTGCCGGTCTTCCACCATCCGGAGCCACGGCTGGAAATCCAGAAGCTGCTGACCTCCCTGCAGCAGTTTCCAGAGCGCAGCCATCTGATCGGGGCTTATGCGCTGGGCAAGGCACAGCGGGTGATCTCGCTCATCCGGCGCGGCGGGTACGAGAAGCCGATTTATATTCATGGCTCGATGGCGCGGCTCTGCGACTATTATACCGAGCAAGGCGTCGAACTGGGGGATCTCAGACCAGCGACCACCGAGGACAAGAAGTCTGGCAACTTCAAAGGCGCTGTTGTCATCGGCCCGCCCTCTGCCTTCAACGACCGCTGGGCGCGGCGCTTCGAGGATCCCCTCGCCATTTTTGCGTCCGGCTGGATGATGGTGCGCCAGAGAGCCAAGCAGCGCGGCGTGGAACTGCCGCTTGTCATCTCCGATCACTGCGACTGGCCGGAACTTCTGGACACGATCCGCGAGGTCGGCCCCCAGGAGGTCTGGGTCACTCATGGCCGCGAGGAAGCACTGGTGCGCTGGTGCGAACTCTCCGGGATCAAAGCACGGCCGCTGCACCTTGTCGGCTATGAAGACGAGGGAGACTGAGATGAAGGCCTTTGCCCGCCTCCTTGATCGCCTCGTGCTCACGCCCAGCCGCAACGGCAAGCTGACGCTGCTCGTCGACTATTTCCGCAACACGCCGGATCCCGACCGTGGCTATGCGCTGGCCGCGCTGACCGATGGGCTCGACATCAAGGGTGTGAAGCCGGCGCTGCTGAAGGAATTGGTGCTGGAACGGATGGACCCGATCCTGTTCCAGTATTCCTACGATTATGTGGGAGACCTTGCCGCGACCATCTCGCTCGTCTGGGAGCCGCAGGCGCTGGAAGCCGAGGACGAGCAGGATCTCGAAAGCCTGTCAAAGATCGTCGAGCGGCTGCAGCGGCTTGGGCGAAACGAGACGCGCTCCGTCATGCGCGACCTCTTTGACAGGCTCGACACATCCGAGCGGTTCGCGCTGATCAAGCTCGTGACCGGAGGACTTCGGATTGGCGTCTCGGCGCGCCTCACCAAGCAGGCGCTGGCGCTCTATGGCGACAAGGATGTCGTTGACATCGAGAGCCTCTGGCACGGGCTGAAGCCTCCTTATACCGAGCTGTTCGAATGGCTCGAGAACCGGGTCGAGAAACCTGTCTTGTCGACGCCAGCGATCTTCCATTCGGTGATGCTCTCGACACCGATCGAAGACAGGGATCTGCCCAATCTCGATCCGAAGGATTTCGCCGCCGAATGGAAGTGGGATGGCATCCGTGTGCAGCTGTCCTGTTCCGGCGGCAAGAGCCGGCTCTATTCCCGCTCCGGCGACGATATCTCGGGGGCGTTTCCAGACATCATCGAGGCAGCGCAGTTCGAGGGCGTGATCGACGGCGAACTGCTCGTCGGCGGTACATCGCGGACGAATGCGCCGACGCGCACTTTTTCAGATCTCCAGCAGCGGCTCAATCGCAAGACGGTCACGGCCAAGATGCTGGAGGACTACCCGGTCTTCATTCGCGCCTATGACATCCTGTTCGATGGTGAAGTGGATGTGCGGCCCGAGACCTTCCTCACACGCCGCGAACGCTTAAGCGCCCTCATCGAGCAACAGGAGCCGCGGCGGTTCGATCTCTCGCCGCTCGTCTCCTTCTCGACTTGGGAAGAACTGGAGCAACTGCGCGCTGCCCCCCCTGATCCCGTCATCGAAGGGGTGATGCTGAAGCGGTTGGACAGCAGCTACCAGGCCGGGCGCGCCAAGGGCCCGTGGTTCAAGTGGAAACGCGACCCGATGAATGCCGATGCCGTGCTGATGTATGCCCAGCGCGGGCACGGCAAACGCTCCAGCTACTATTCGGATTTCACCTTCGGCGTCTGGACGGCGATCCCCGGCGGAGGCGATGTGCTGGTGCCGGTGGGCAAGGCTTACTTCGGCTTCACCGATGAGGAGCTGGAAGTGCTCGACCGTTTCGTCCGCAACAATACGGTAGAGCGCTTCGGCCCGGTTCGCAGCCTGAGGGCGGAACCCGAGCATGGCTTTGTCGTCGAGGTGGCCTTCGAGGGGCTAGCGCGGTCGACGCGGCACAAATCTGGGATCGCGATGCGGTTTCCCCGCATCGCACGGCTCAGGCAGGACAAGCTGCCGAAGGATGCCGATCGCCTGGAGACGCTGGTCGCGATGCTCTGACGGCCAGCGTGTGTCCAGGGGTTAGCGCGTGGTCAGGCAGCGGGAGACGCTGTCCTGCCAGCCGGCGATGGCTGCTTCCCGTTCGGTTACATCCATGCCCGGCTCGAAGCGGCGATCGCGCTTCCAGGTCGCGGCAAATCCCTTCTGGTCGGGCCAGAGGCCGGCACGGGAGCCGGCAAGCCAAGCCGCACCGAGGACCGTGGTTTCGAGAACCACGGGACGATCGACGGGGGCAGCGAGGATGTCGGCCAGCCGCTGCATCGTCCAATCGGACGCGACCATGCCGCCATCGACGCGGAGCACTGTCTTCGACGCGCTGCCATTCCAGTCCTTCTTCATGGCCTCCAGCAGGTCATGGGTCTGGTAGGCGACGCTTTCGAGTACGGCGCGGGCAAATTCTGCCGGACCCGTTCCACGCGTCAGGCCGAAGATCGCGCCACGCGCATCGGCATCCCAATGGGGTGCGCCAAGGCCGGTGAAGGCCGGCACGAGATAGACGCGCTGATGCGGATCGGCCTTGCTGGCGAGCGCATCCGTTTCCGAAGCGACCTTGACGAAGCCCATCTGGTCGCGGAGCCACTGGACGGCGGCACCGGCGATGAAGATCGAGCCTTCGAGGGCGTAGGTTGTTTCGCCATTCATGCGATAGGCGATGGTGGTGAGCAGGCGGTTCGACGAGGCGACGCGATCGCGGCCGGTGTTGAGAAGCGCAAAGCAGCCCGTGCCGTAGGTTGACTTCATCATGCCCGGCTCGAAGCAGGCATTGCCGATGACGGCGGCCTGCTGGTCGCCTGCGACGCCTAGGATCGGGATTGCGGCACCGAGCACGGCAACATCCGTGATGCCGAAATCGTCGGCACAATCCTTGACCTCCGGCAGCATGGCGCGCGGGATCTCGAAGATGGACAGAAGCTCATCGTCGAAGCTGTTGGCGCTGATGTCGTAGATCAGGGTGCGCGAGGCATTGGTCGCGTCGGTCGCGTGGACCTTGCCGCCGGTCAGCTTGTAGATGAGCCAGCTATCGACCGTCCCGAAGCAGATCTTGCCGTTTTCCGCGCGGGCCTTCAGGCCGTCGACATTCTTTAGGAGCCAGGACAGCTTGGTGCCGGAGAAATAGGGATCGAGCAGCAGACCGGTCTTGTTCGTGAAGAGCGGCTCCAGGCCCTTATGCTTGAGCTCGTCGCAGAACCGGGCCGTGCGGCGGTCCTGCCAGACAATGGCATGGTGAACCGGCTGGCCGGTCTCGCGGTCCCAGACGACAACGGTTTCGCGCTGGTTGGTGATGCCGATCGCGGTCACATCGGTGATATCGATCTTGGCCGCGGCGACCGCCTTTTCGATGGTCGCAAGCACAGTCTGCCAGATCTCGTCCGCATCATGCTCAACCCAACCGGAATCCGGGAAATGCTGGGTGAACTCCTGCTGGGCGACGCCGACGATATGCATCTCGTGATCGAAGATCATCGAGCGGGTCGAGGTCGTTCCTTGGTCGATGGCCAGAATGTAACCGCTCATCAGGCGCAAACTCCTTAATTGAAGAAGCCGGGGCGTAGATTTCGCCCCGGCGGTTGTCAATGGATCAGAATACTGACCGGATCACTTCTGCCAGCTCTTGACCAGTTCGTCGTAGTTGACGGTGATCGGCTGTTCCTTCTCGTTCTCGATCTTCAGCTGCGGAGCGAGATTGCCCTTGGCAACGGCATCGGCGTTCCACTCTTCGAGGGTCTTTTCCTCGGCAAGCTTCGGACCGATATCACCCTGGACGCCAGCGCGTTCGAGACGCTCAAGGACCTTTTCCTGCTCAGCGCAGAGCGAGTCCATGGCTTCCTGCGCAGTCTTTGCACCGGAAGAAGCGTCACCGATTGCCTGCCACCAGAGCTGAGCCAGCTTCGGATAGTCAGGAACGTTGGTGCCGGTCGGCGACCACTGCAGGCGAGCCGGCGAGCGGTAGAATTCGACCAGACCGCCGAGCTTCGGAGCGCGATCGGTGAAGGACTGGTGATCGAGGGTCGACTGACGGATGAAGGTCAGGCCGACATGGCTCTTCTTCACGTCAACAGTCTTCGAGGTGACGAACTGTGCGTAGAGCCAGGCGGCCTTCGCACGGTCTTCCGGGGTGGACTTCATCAGCGTCCAGGAACCTGCGTCCTGATAGCCGAGCTTCATGCCGTCCTTCCAGTAGACGCCATGCGGGCTCGGAGCAAAACGCCACTTCGGCGTACCGTCGGCGTTGACGACCGGCAGGCCTTCCTTGACGAAGTCGGCGGTGAAGGCGGTGTAGGTGAACATCTGCTGGGCGACTTCACCCTGCGACGGCACCGGACCGGATTCGGAGAAGGTCATGCCCTGAGCAGCCGGAGGGGCGTACTTCGTCATCCATTCGAGATACTTCTCGATGGCGTAGACCGAGGCAGGGCCGTTGGTGTCACCGCCGCGGGCGACGCAAGAGCCGACTGGACGGGAGTTTTCGTCGACCTTGATGCCCCATTCGTCAACCGGGTTGCCGTTCGGGATGCCCTTGTCGCCGTTGCCGGCCATGGAGAGCCAGGCGTCGGTGAAGCGCCAGCCGAGCGACGGGTCCTTCTTGCCGTAGTCCATGTGGCCGAAGACCTTCTTGCCGTCGATTTCGCGACCGGTGAAGAATTCAGCGATGTCCTCGTAAGCCGACCAGTTGACCGGAACGCCGAGATCGTAGCCGTACTTCGCCTTGAAGTCGGTCTTGTTCTTCTCGTCGTTGAACCAGTCGTAGCGGAAGAAGTAGAGGTTGGCGAACTGCTGGGTCGGCAGCTGGTAGAGCTTGCCATCCGGAGCGGTCGTGAACGACTTGCCGATGAAGTCGTCGATGTCGAGGGTCGGGCTGGTGACGTCCTTGCCTTCGTTCGCCATCCAGTCGGTCAGGTTGCGGACCTGCTGGTAGCGCCAGTGGGTGCCGATCAGGTCAGAGTCGTTGATGTAGGCGTCGTAGATGTTCTCGCCCGACTGCATCTGCGTCTGCAGCTTTTCAACGACGTCACCTTCACCGATCAGGTCATGGGTGATCTTGATGCCGGTGATGGCGGTAAAGGCCGGAGCGAGGACCTTCGATTCATATTCATGCGTGGTGATGGTTTCGGAGACGACCTTGATCTCCATGCCGGAGAAGGGCTTCGCAGCGTCGATGAACCACTGCATTTCGGCTTCCTGCGTGGCACGGTCGAGTGCCGACATGTCGCCGACCTCGGCGTCCAGGAACTTCTTCGCCGCTTCCATGTCGGCGAATGCGACACCCGTCATTGCCAGAAGCATGGCGGCCGTCGTCGTCAAAAGGTGCTTTCGCATAGTTTCCTCCCTAAGGTTGCGAATGCGTTCAGTTTGCAGTCCCGAGGATGGCGACCTCCCGCCGCCATCCATCTTGTCTTGCCCTAGACGAAGCGGAAGACGCCGATGGCGTAGACCACGGACAGGGCGAGAGCCCACCACAGGTTCGGTCCAACGAGACCGAGCCAAGCGAGATTGATGAAAGCCGATCCAAGCAGCGACACGAAAAGGCGGTCACCACGGGTCGTCTCGAAGCGCAGAATGCCGGTTCGCGGATTGCCGCCCGGGGACAGATATTCCCAGACTGCCATCGACAGGATCAGGCTGAAGATCACGACGAAGAATATGGCCGTCGGCGTCGTCCAGGCCATCCATGTAAAGTCCATTTGAACCTCCTCAGACGCGGCCCAGGGCAAAGCCCTTGGCGATGTAGTTGCGGACGAAATAGATCACGAGCGCTCCGGGTATGATCGTCAGCACGCCGGCTGCGGCCAGCACGCCCCAATCCATGCCGGAAGCAGACACCGTACGCGTCATGATGGCGGCGATCGGCTTGGCATCCGTTGTGGTCAGAGTGCGGGCAATCAGAAGCTCGACCCAGGAGAACATGAAGCAGAAGAAGGCGGCGACACCGATGCCGGATGCGATCAGCGGCATGAAGATCTTCACGAAGAACTTCGGGAAGGAATAGCCGTCGATATAGGCGGTCTCGTCGATCTCCTTCGGCACGCCCGACATGAAGCCTTCGAGGATCCAGACAGCCAGCGGCACATTGAACAGGCAGTGTGCGATGGCGACTGCGATATGCGTGTCGATCAGGCCGAAGGCAGAGTACAGCTGGAAGAAGGGGAGTGCGAAGACGGCAGGCGGCGCCATACGGTTGGTCAGCAGCCAGAAGAACAGATGCTTGTCACCCAGGAAGCGATACCGCGAGAAGGCATAGGCTGCCGGCAGGGCGACGGCGACTGCGATCACGGTGTTCATGCACACATAGATGATCGAGTTGATGTAGCCCTTGTACCACGAGGGATCGGTGAAGATCACCGCGTAGTTGGCGAGTGTCGGATTGACGGGCCAGAGCGAGAAGGCGCCCGTGATCTCTGCATTCGTCTTGAAGCTCATGTTGACGAGCCAATAGATCGGCAGGAGCAGAAAGATGATGTAGATCGTCGGGACCAGAAAGCCGAGGCCGGTGCGGTTGTCAGTGCTTTTCATCGGTATCTCCCTCAGCCCTTCGCGTCACTGTTGGTCATGACGGTGTAGAAAACCCAGGACAGCGCGAGGATGATCAGGAAGTAGATGATCGACATCGCAGCCGCCGGACCAAGGTCGAACTGGCCAACCGCCATCTTGACGAGGTCGATAGACAGGAAGGTGGTCGAATTGCCCGGGCCGCCGCCTGTCAGGACGAAGGGCTCGGTGTAGATCATGAAGCTGTCCATGAAGCGCAGCAGCACGGCGATCAGAAGCACGCGCTTCATCTTCGGCAGCTGAATGAAGCGGAACACGGACCAGCGCGAGGCGCCGTCGATCTTGGCTGCCTGGTAATAGGCATCTGGGATCGAGACGAGACCGGCATAGCAGAGCAGCACGACAAGGCTCGTCCAGTGCCAGACATCCATGACGATGATGGTGACCCAGGCGTGGATCGGGTTCTGCGTGTAATTGTAGTCGAAGCCAATGGCGTTCAGCGAATAGCCGAGAAGACCGATGTCGACGCGGCCGAAGACCTGCCAGATGGTGCCGACGACATTCCACGGAATGAGAAGCGGCAGCGCCATTAGTACGAGGCAGACCGGAACGCCCAAACCCGTTTTCGGCATGTTGAGCGCGATGAAGATGCCAAGCGGCACCTGGATCGCCAGAATGATCATCGAGAAGATCAGGTTGCGTCCGAGCGCATCCCAGAATCGGTCAGACGAGAGGATATCGGTGAACCAGTCGGTGCCGGCCCAGAAGAACTGATTGTTGCCGAAAGTGTCCTGGACGGAATAGTTCACCACGGTCATCAGCGGAATGACGGCCGAGAAGGCCACCAGCACCAGGACCGGAATGACCATGAACCAGGCTTTGTTGTTCCAAGTCTTTTCCATGGTTCAGCCCTCCATTCCAACGCGCCAGGAATCGGCGAAGATGCCGACGCCCTCGGGGACGAATGTTACCTTTGGATCTGCGGGGATATCCGCATCCTCGGGGATGACGATCGACAGCGGATTGCCGGCAAACTGAGCCCGCACGATCTTCTGACGGCCGATATCCTCGACCTTGGCGACGGTCACAGGCATGCCTTCGCGTCCGAGACGCAGGAATTCGGGGCGGATCCCGAGTTCGATCTTGCTCTGGCCGGACAGTTTCGGCGTTCCCGGCAGGTTCACCGTCTGGTCGCCAACGATCGCGGTTGCGCCATTCACCTTGACCGGCATGACATTCATGCCCGGCGAGCCGATGAAATAGCCGACAAAGGTGTGGCTCGGGCGCTCGAAAAGTTCGGCCGGCGTCCCGATCTGGACGATCTGGCCGTCATACATGACGACGACCTTGTCGGCGAAGGTGAGCGCTTCGGTCTGGTCATGGGTGACATAGACCATGGTAAAGCCGGACTGGCGGTGCAGGCGCTTCAGCTGCGAGCGCAGCACCCACTTCATATGCGGATCGATAACGGTCAGCGGCTCGTCGAAGAGGATCGCGTTGACATCCGAGCGTACAAGGCCGCGACCGAGCGAGATCTTCTGCTTCTGGTCCGCCGTCAGGCCTTGCGCCTGCTTGCGGGCCATGGGCTGCAGGTCGATCATGTCGAGGATCTCGTTGACCCGCTTGTTGACCTGATCTTCCGGCACATGCCGATTGCGCAAGGGGAAGGCCAGGTTGTCGTAGACGCTCATGGTGTCATAGACGACCGGGAACTGGAAGACCTGGGCGATGTTGCGGGCAGCCGTCGGCAGGTTGGTAACGTCAACGCCGTCGAATTCGATCCGGCCATCCGAGGGATGGATCAGGCCCGAGATGATGTTGAGCAGCGTAGTCTTGCCGCAGCCCGAGGGACCGAGCAACGCATAGGCGCCGCCATCATCCCATTCGTGATGGACTTCCTTCAGGGCGTAATCGCCGGCTGCGCGGGCGGCTGGGGTGTAGGCGTGGCGGATATGGTCGAGGTTGATGCGTGCCATGACGTTCCTCCTCACGCAGCCAGTTCGGCGGGGGCGCCGAGCGCCCTGCCGTCGGCGTCGAACGCCATCAGGTGACGGGTGTCGATGAAGACGTCGATCTCGCGGTCGGGATCGATGTCGTGTATGCCATGCGCCAGGCAAACCCAGCGGGCAGTTCCATATTCGACGTGGATGAAACTCTCGGAGCCGGCGATTTCCGACACGAGGGTGCGCGAACGCATGGCCATGGCGCCAGGCAGGGCAGCGAGCGACAGGTGGTGCGGGTGGAAGGCCACGGTCACCGGACCGTCTGCAATGGATGAGAGATGAGCCGGCATGCCGAGAACCGGCTGGCCATTCAGCTCGAAGCTTGCGCCTTTTTTGACGAGCGCGATGGTGTTGAGCGGCGGATCGGCGAAGGTCCGGGCTGTCAGAAGATCCGACGGACGACGATATACATTGATCGTCTCGCCGAACTGGGTGATGCGGCCTTCGGAGAGCGTCGCCGTGTTGCCACCCAGCAGCAGAGCCTCGGACGGCTCGGTCGTCGCGTAGACGAAGATGGCGCCGGATTCGGCAAAGATCTTCGGCAGTTCCTCGCGCAGTTCCTCGCGAAGCTTGTAGTCGAGGTTGGCGAGCGGTTCGTCGAGGAGCACGAGGGTCGCGTTCTTGACGATGGCGCGGGCCAAGGCCGTGCGCTGCTGCTGTCCGCCGGAGAGGCTGAGCGGGGTGCGATCAAGATACGGCGTCAGTCGGAGCAGATCAGCGGCCTTGCGGACTTCACGGTCGATCGTCGCCGCATCCTTGCCGCCCACGCGCATCGGCGAGGCGATGTTTTCGTAGACGGTCAGGGCCGGGTAGTTGATGAACTGCTGGTAGACCATCGCGACATTGCGCTTCTGGACCGGCATGCCCGTGACATCCTTGCCGTCGAAATGAACGGTTCCGGAAGTCGGCTTGTCGAGGCCTGCCATCAGGCGCATCAGGGATGTCTTGCCCGAAAGTGTGGGCCCGAGCAGGACATTGAGCGTACCCCGCTGCAATGTCAGATCGGTCGGGTGAATGTGATATTCACCTCCCGCCATTTTCGAGACTTTACGCAGTTCCAACATATGTCCTCGGGCCTCCTCCAAACCGTCGGTCTTCTTCAGTGGGATGGGCGATCAGGCCGCCGCCAACATCCCCAGATAGGCATCCAGCCCCTTCGCCTCCTCTGGCGTCAGGAACAGACCCTGTTTCGTTCGGCGCCACAGCACATCTTCGGCTGTGACCGCCCATTCCATGTCCACCAGCCAGCGGACTTCCGCTTCATAGAGCGTGCCGCCAAAGTGGCGTCCGAGATCGGCGACCGATCGGGCTTTGCCCAGGATCGACTTTGAATCCGTTCCGTAGCAGCGGATCAGGCGCTCGGCATGTCCCCGCTCCAGGAAGGGATAGGCCTTCAAGAGATCCGCAACCGTCGGCTCAAAAGCTGTTGCAGCGAAATCACCACCCGGCAGACGACTGCCTGCCGTCCAGGCCGGTCCTTTTTCGCCGATCGATTCACCGATCTTTTCCAGCGCATGTTCGGCCAGACGGCGATAGGTGGTCAGCTTGCCGCCGAAGACGTTGAGCAAGGGGGCGTCGCCGCTGTTGCCTTCGATCTTCAGCACGTAGTCGCGCGTCGCTTCCTGGGCCTTCGAGGCTCCGTCATCGAAGAGAGGACGGACGGCCGAATAGCTCCAGACGATATCGTCAGGGCGCACCGGTTCCTGGAAATATTCGCTGGCCGCATCGCAGAGGTAGTTCACCTCTTCGGGGCTGATGCGCACATCCTTCGGATCTTCGGTGTAGTCGCGGTCTGTCGTGCCGATCAGGGTGAACTCGCCCTCATAGGGGATGGCGAAGATGATGCGATTGTCGGGGTTCTGGAAGAAGTAGGCACGCGGATCGGTGAACTTCTTACGGACGATGATATGGCTGCCTTGGACCAAGCGCACATTGTGTACGTTGTTGCGGCCGAAAGCACCAGCCAGCACTTGGTCTACCCAGGGACCGGCGGCATTCACCAGCATGCGCGCCTTGTGGGTGACCACGGAGCCATCACGCTGCGACTTCGTGGTGACGACCCAGTGTCCATCTTCACGGTGAGCGGACACGACGCGAGCGCGGCTCAGGATGTTTGCGCCGCGGATCTGCGCATCACGAGCGTTGAGCACGACCATACGGGCGTCATCGACCCAGCCGTCGGAATACTCAAAAGCCTTCGAGAAGACCGGCTTCAACGGCTTGCCGGCAGGATCGCGGCGCAGGTCGAGCGTCTTGGTTGCGGGCAGAAGCTTGCGACCACCCAGATTGTCGTAAAGGAAGAGGCCAAGGCGGATGAGCCAGGCCGGGCGAATGCCGCCCTTCTGGAAGGGCAGGACGAAACGCAGCGGCCAGATGACATGCGGCGCCATGGCCCAGAGGACCTCGCGCTCCATCAGAGCTTCGCGCACCAGGCGGAATTCGTAATGCTCGAGGTAGCGCAAGCCACCATGAATGAGTTTGGTGGCGCCGGAGGATGTGCCGGAGGCGAAGTCGTTCATTTCAGCCAGGGCGACAGAATATCCACGGCCGGCCGCGTCACGCGCGATCCCGCATCCATTGATCCCGCCGCCGATCACAAACAGATCGTAGATTGGCTGCCCCGACATCATCCCTCCACATGTTCGCACCTGCAGCATTTGCTGCTATTGCGAAAGCATGAATATAATTTTCGAAATTTAAACGAATGTCAAACGAAACTTATTCCGCAGGTCGTTGGCCATTCGTCGGAGCGGTTTCGATGATGCGGACGTCCTGCTCCGCGCAAATCGTCCGGATGCTGTCTGAAGGACAATGATCGGTGATAAACGTCTGAACCTGCGAGATATGGCCGATCCGGACAGGCGCCGTGCGCTCGAATTTCGACGCGTCGGACACCAGAATGACGTGGCGCGCATTCGCAATGATCGCCTGCGCGACTTTCACTTCGCGGAAATCGAAATCGAGCAGTGCACCATCTTCATCGATTGCCGAAACTCCGATGACGGCGAAATCCACCTTGAACTGACGGATGAAATCCACGGCCGCCTCACCGACGATGCCGCCATCCGATCCGCGGACCACGCCGCCGGCGATCACCACCTCAATTGAAGGGAAAATTCGCAAGTGATTGGCAACATTGATGTTATTGGTAATGACCATCAATTCCTTATGGTCGACCAATGCGTCACCGACCGCTTCCGTCGTGGTGCCGATGTTGATGAAGAGCGAGGAATTGTCGGGAATCAGGTCGGCCGCGGCGCGGCCGATCGCCTGTTTCTCGGTTGCAGCCATGGAACGGCGCGCTTCGTATTTGACGTTTTCATTTCCGCTCGGGAAAACAGCGCCACCATGAATGCGGTTGAGGGCACGCGCGTCGCAGAGGTCGTTGAGATCCTTGCGAATCGTCTGCGGCGTGACTGCGAAACGCGCCGCGAGTTCGTCCACGAGAACGCGACCCTGCTCCTTCGCCAGAGCCATGATCTCCGCCTGCCTCGCCGAAAACATCATGTCGGCCCCTCCCCTTTTCGTTTTTCTTCAGTCTAGGCAAAAACGAAACATGAGCAATAGCCGAGACTGAAACTATCTCCGGCGCAGGAGGAGTATGAAAGCCAGGCCTCCGGCGAGACCGGTGATCACGCCGATCGGCACATCCTCCGGTGCCATGATCGTGCGCGAAACAATGTCGGCGAGGATCAGGATCACGGCACCAGCCAGCGCGGAGAGCGGGATGACGCGGATGTTGTCACTGCCCGCGGTGAGACGGACGAAATGCGGAACGAGCAGACCGACGAAGCCGATTGCGCCGGAGAAGGCGACCATGACACCGGTCAAGAGAGCGGTGGCGACGAAGAGTTCGGCCCGGAAGCGGGCAACGGGAACACCAAGGGTCGCTGCCGTTTCGTCACCCATGGCCATCGCATTGATTTCGCGGGCGCGGACGACCAGGAAGACCAGGCAGGCGGCCAGCACGATCACGGGATAGATGAGATGCGACCACTGGGCGAGGCCAAGGCCGCCCAGCATCCAGAAGACCACCGTATGGGCGGCCCGGGGATCGCCCAGGAAGATGGCGAGATTGCCAAGCGACGTCGCGACGAAAGCGATTGCCACGCCCGTCAGCACCAGGCGGTCGGCTCCGGCACCGGTGAAGCGCGTCACGGCGACCACGGCGAGCGTTGCCAGCAGCGAGCCGACAAAGGCGAAGAGCGGCACGGTGACCAGGCCGAAAATCAGGCCGGTGTGCAGTAGAGCAATGATCGCTCCAAGCGCCCCGCCTGAGGACACGCCGAGAAGATGGGGGTCGGCGAGCGGATTGCGGGTCACAGCCTGCAAGACGGCACCGACTGTCGCCAGACCGGCGCCGACAAGACCGGCGAGTATGGCGCGGGGAAAGCGCACGTCCCAGACAATGCTCTCGCGGCCCGCAGACCATGTCGGCTCGAAGGTGCCGGGCACCAGCTTGTTTACCAGGATCGACCAGACCGTTTCAGCGGGGATGGCGGCGGACCCCAGTGAAACGCCTGCCGTGAGGCACAGGGCAAGCAGCACGAGCGCCAGACCTGTCCAGAGAAACATGCGACCGTGCATCATGCTGCCTTTGGTAGTGCTTGCGGGCGGGGCCGAAGATCAGCCCCGCCTCAGCGATCACATGTTGCGCGGGTGGAAGGCGTCCGCCAGGCGGTCGATGGCCTGGACGTTGCGCGGACCAGGCGTTGCCTCGACATATTCCAGCACGACGAAGCGGTCCTGCTTGACGGCGTCGAGGTTCTTGAAGGCCGGGGTCTCCTTCATGAAGGCGATCTTCTGCTCGGCGGTCACATCGCCGTAGTTGACTATGACGATCACTTCCGGATTGCGCTCGATGACGGGCTCCCAGGAAACCTCGGTCCAGCTCTTTTCCACGTCATCCATGACGTTGACGCCGCCTGCGGCCTCGATCATCGCAGTCGGAATGCCGAAGCGGCCCGAGGTGAAGGGCTTCTCGGTACCGGAATCATAGACGAAGACGCGCACGGGCTTCTCGATGCCGCCGATCCGCGTGGTGATCTCGTCGAGCTGCTTGCGATAGCCGGCGACCAGTTCTTCAGCGCGCTGCTCGACACCGAAGATCTTGCCGAGATTGAGCAAGTCCGCGAACATGTCGTCCATCGTTGGCTTGTTCTTGGCCATGATGTGAATGCAGGATTCGGTCAGTTCATAGACCTTGATGCCCAGCGGTTCGAGCGTCTCGGGCGTCACTTCGCCACCGACCTTCATGCCGTAGTTCCAGCCGGCAAAGTAGAAATCGGCATCGGCGTTCAGCAAGACTTCCTTTGTCGGATATTTCGGCGAAAGTTCCGGCAGTTCCTTTACGCCTTCGCGCAGCCCCTCATCCAGCGTCTTCCAGCCGGAGATGCCTGTGTAGCCGACCATGCGATCCTGCAGTTTCAGGGCGAGCATCATCTCGGTGAGGTTGACGTCGTTGGAGATGGCTCGGGCGGGCGCGGCATCGAAGGTGACGTCGCGACCGCAACTCTTGACCGTGACCGGATAGGCGAAGGCGGAAGAAGCCGTGAAGACCGATGCGAGCAGAGCGGCGGACAGGAGAAAACGGTTAGCCATGGTATCGGGGTCCTTTCGAAATCAGTTCAGTGCGAGTGAGAAAGAAAAACGGTGCGCGCGAAGACCTTCCGCCTGCTGGCGCGCGGCGAGCACGCCGAAGGTCCCCGACAAGGCCTGTTCGGTCAGAACCGCCTCCGGCGCCCCGAAGGCACTCATTCGGCCGCCATGCATCAGAGCGACATGGCTTGCGAATTCGGCCGCAAGATTGATGTCGTGCAACGTCGTGATGATCGTCAGATTGAGCGCGCCCAACAGATCAAGGATTTCGAGCTGGTGGCGGATGTCCAGATGGTTGGTCGGCTCATCGAGGATCAGGATCTCCGGCTTCTGGGCGAGCGCACGCGCCACAAGCACCCGCTGCTTTTCGCCGCCCGAGAGGGTCGAGAACTGGCGGTTCGCCAGACGAAGAAGATCGAGATGGTCGAGGGCGTGTTCGGCTTCGGCTCTGTCCTGATCATTCCAGCCGGAAAGCCCCTCGCGCCAGGGAACGCGGCCCATCATCACCACGTCGCGGACCGTGAAGGGGAAATCGCCAGGCATTTCCTGCAGGACGACAGCGACGCGCCGTGCAACCTGGCGGGCACTCATGGACCAGATGTCCTGGCCATCCACCTCGACGCGGCCTTCCAGGGGAGAGACGCCGCGATACAGGCAGCGGAGCAAGGTCGTCTTGCCGGCGCCATTCGGGCCGACGATCGCCAGCCGGTCGCCGGCGTCGAGCGCAAACGACACGTCACGAACGAGGAAATGGGATGATTTCGGACCCCAGCCGAGATCCGTGACGCGGATGGGGCACCCTTTGCTGCTGCAACTCATCAGCGCACCTCCGCATGGGAGCTACGGCCAGCGGTTACGCCATGGGCGAGCTTGGATCCAAGCCTGAGCGGCTCAAGATCGAGACGGAAATGCATGCCAGTCCTCCGCAGGATTTCTCCGGAGGCAAAATGGCATGTGTTCGGCGCGCCCGAGGGCGCTGTGCAAAAGCCAGTTCGTATCCATCGGAACACCCCGTCCGCTTCGGTTTCATCGCTTGACGGCAGGTCTCCTGGCTTGCGGATATACGCTTTCCATTTGCCTTCCCACGGTGACCCGCAGTGGCCCGGCGTGTGAACGCCGCGAGAATGGACAGCAATCCGCTTACAGTTGCGGGGGCAGCCACGGTCTTGGTCCCTTTTGGGTCTTCCGCACCGTGTTCCCTATTAATCCCCTTCGGAGTCATCCGTTGAGGGAACCGTCACCTGCTTGCATAAGATCTGCAGACCCCGCCGGTCAAGCCACTATTCTTTCCAGTTATGTAATACCATTACATCTATCGACCAACGTTGACCTTGTCCACCCTGAAACTGCGCCTGCACATCAGGTGGTTGTTCTATTTTCGGCAGCGGCCTCCGGCAGGACAGCAGAGACGGCCTTCTCGTCGATGACGCGCGCGCCTCTCTGGCGGGTGGAATAGCGCCAGATCCACTGAATGCTGACCAGCAGCCTCTTCTCGAAATTGACCAGCAGATAGACGTGAACAAGGGCCCAGAGCAGCCAGGCGAGGCGTCCCTTGAGCTGCCAGGATCCAAAATCGAAGATGGCGGCATTGCGCCCGATGACTGCGGTGTTGCCGCGATTGTGGAAGTGGAACGTGGGAATGGGCTTTCCGGACAGGAGGCTGGCTTTCAGCGCACGGCCGAGAAATTTCCCCTGCTGCTTGGCTACCTGGGCCAAGGCCGGCATCGGCTTGCCGTCTTCGCCGACCGCAAGCGCCGTATCGCCGAGGGCATAGATGCCGGGCTTGTCGACAACCGAAAGATCGGGCGCCACCGGCAGGCGACCGCCGGGGCCTGCCTCGATGCCCAGCCATTCGGCGGCCGGGGAGGCTTTCACGCCCGCACCCCAGACGATGCAACTCGCGGGCAGGAACGCGCCGCCAACCTGAACGCCCTCCGCGGTGATATCTTCGACAGGCGTATTGAGGCGGATATCGACACCGATCCCAGCGAGGTAATCGGAGGCGTATTGCGAGAGAGGCTCCGGGAAGGTGGATAGAATTCTCGGCCCGGCCTCGACCAGCAGGACCGCCAATTGATCGGCGTGAAGCTTGCGGAAATCCTGGGCGATCATGAAGCGGCCGAGTTCAGAGATCGCGCCCGCCATTTCGACACCTGTCGGTCCGCCGCCGATGACCACGCTGGTCAAAAGCCTGCGTTTCTCGGCCTCATCGGTGCTCCGCTCCGCCTTTTCGAAGGCGAGGAGCAGCCTGTGACGGATGTCGCGGGCTTCGTGGATGGATTTGAGACCCGGTGCATGCTGCTGCCAGTCATCATGTCCGAAGTAATTGTAGGTGGAGCCGGTGGCGAGCACTAGGCGATCGAAGGGGATCGAGCCGCCGTCCTTAAGCATGATCGCCCGAGCGTGCGCATCGACCGACACGACCTCGGCCATGACAACATGGATGTTGTCGTAGCGACCCAGTGTGCGCCGAATCGGTTCGGAGATGTCTGCAGGCGACAAGGCCGCCGTTGCGACCTGATAGAGAAGCGGCTGGAAGAGATTGTGATTGCGGCGATCGATGACCGTCACGTCGATTGCCCTATTGCCCAGAGCCTGGGCGCAGGCGAGGCCGCCGAAGCCGGCCCCGACGATCACTACATGTGGTCTCTTCGTGGGTTCCGTTCCGCTTTCCATCATCACCTCTTGGTCCTGCCCCACGACAAACAGGAGGGACACGCAAATGTTCCTCTTCGAATGACGCGATGCAATAGCCCGAAAATCATTGTTCCGACGATGGAACAAATTCTGCGGCTACCCGTTTTTCGGTTGAATTGCTTTTGTTCCCTCCCCCCAACCTCCCCCGGCCGCCCCTGAGGGCGCCTACCTGAACCCCGCCAATGGCGGGGTTCTTTTTGCTGGGTTCGGGCATCACCTGATCCCCTGAGACGCGGCGCTTTCTTACTGGCTGGTCAAAGACTGAGCACGGACCATGTGGTTGCGGACGGCGGGATAATGGGCCGTGGCATAGGTCTTCAAGCCACCGGGAGGCCCATCGGCGGCATAGGAGCCAAGCAGTTGGATCGCCTGATCATGGGCCTTCATCTGTGCGGAGAGATAGGCACTGTCGAACTGGCTCTCTTCCGCCTGCTCCAGCGCTAGCAATGTCTGCCTCTGCTCCATGGAAAGGTCTTCGGACAGGCTGACATTGTCGGACGTGGCCGAATCTTGAAGCTCCCTCTGGGCGCGACGATGGTCGTCGATCATCGTTCGGGCAAACGCCCTTACCTCGGGTGAGAGACCCCGACGGAGCGCCACCTCGGACGACAGAATTTCGAAGGCATTGGCCGTAGCAGCTTCCTTGGCGAAGCCCGCAGGGTCGAGGGCAAGGGTCGTGGCGGCCTGGCCCGGAGCGGTCGCAGGGGTGAGTTCCTGGGCAGGCGTGCTCTCCTGCGCGTAAGCTG
Source organism: Allorhizobium sp. nf9_anc (assembly GCF_056323085.1). NCBI lineage: Bacteria > Pseudomonadati > Pseudomonadota > Alphaproteobacteria > Hyphomicrobiales > Rhizobiaceae > Allorhizobium > Allorhizobium sp. nf9_anc. The sequence continues at coordinate 3,744,415 of NZ_CM150481.1, forward strand.
CGGTGGAGCAAGTCAGCAAGATGATGGCGAGCGTGATTTTCGGGGTCATGGTGTCATCCTTTTTCCCCTGACCAACCGTTCAAAGCCGCGACCGTTCCCAAACGGCTATGCCGGGCGCCGATTTGACAGGGCTCGGCAAAATTGGCAGCACTGTTCCAGACGGAGAGGAGACCGCATGGCACGGCGTGGCGAGGGGCAGACGAGACTGGATGATGCAGCAAGGGCCGGCTGGCTCTACTATGTCGCCGGGCGGACACAGGATGAAATCGCTGCGTCCATGGGCATTTCGCGGCAAAGCGCCCAGAGGCTGGTGTCGCTTTCCGTTGCGGAAAAGCTGATCAAGGTTCGGCTCGACCACCCGATCGCGGCGTGCCTCGAGCTTGCGGAAGCGCTGCAGAAGAAGTTCGGCCTCAAGGAGGTCGAGATCGTGCCCTCAGATCCGGCTTCGGAATCGGCGACGGTCGGCGTTGCGGAGGCAGGCGCTGCACAGCTCGAACGCTGGCTCAAACAACCCGACCCGCTGGTGATTGCCATGGGGACCGGCCGCACGCTGCGCGCCATGATCGACCAGCTGTCGCCGATGGAATGTCCGCAGCACAAGATCGTTTCGCTGACCGGGAATATCAGCCCGGACGGGTCGGCCGCCTATTTCAATGTCATCTTTTCGATGGCTGACGCGATCAAGGCACCGCATTTCCCGATGCCACTGCCGGTCATAGTGTCCTCTCCTGCAGAGCGGGAGCTGCTGCACAACCAGCCTCTCGTTGCACCGACAATCGCACTCGCCCAACATTCCGGCGTCGCTTTCGTCGGCATCGGCGAAATGAACATGAGCGCGCCGCTGCTGGTCGACGGTTTTCTGAAACGCGACGAAATGCAGGATCTGCTTCAGGCAGGCGCGGTGGGAGAGATCTGTGGCTGGATCTTCGGCGAGGACGGCACCTTGCTGAAACATCCGGTCAATGAGCGGGTCGCGAGCCTTGAGATCCCTTCCCGCCAAACATCGACGGTCGTGGGGCTTGCACGGGGTCGCCGCAAGCATCCGGCCATCCTCGCAGCGGTCCGGGGTGGTCATATCAACGGCTTGATCACGGACGAAGAGGCGGCTCGGCACCTCTTGGCGAGCTAGCGGCGGCGAAAATTTTCAATTTGAGTTCTGAGGCTTAACGGGTCCATGCCGCATCGCAGCATGGAATCCCGATTGACATTTTTTGCGCACAGAGTGAGTAATTGCCCATGAGCAAAGCGAATGCTCATTTTTCTTCTGGGAGGAAGACATGACATTGAAGACGATTCTGCTGGGCGCATGCTCGGCGCTGGCCCTTGCCGGCATGGCTTCGGCCGAAACCCTGACGATCGCGACCGTGAACAACGGCGACATGATCCGCATGCAGGGCCTGACTTCCGAATTCACCACGGCGAACCCCGACATCCAGGTCGAGTGGGTCACGCTTGAGGAAAACGTCCTGCGCGAGCGCGTCACGACCGACATCGCGACGAAAGGTGGCCAGTACGACATCATGACGATCGGCACTTATGAAGTTCCGATCTGGGCCAAGCAGGGCTGGCTGCTGCCGCTCGAAAACCTTGGCGCCGACTACGACGTCGACGACCTTCTGCCGGCCATCCGCTCGGGTCTGACCGGCGACGACGGCAAGCTCTATGCTGCACCGTTCTACGGCGAGTCTTCCTTCATCATGTACCGCAAGGACCTGATGGAGAAGGCCGGCCTCACCATGCCCGATGCCCCGACCTGGGAATTCGTGGCCGACGCTGCCCGCAAGATGACCGACCGCGCCAACGACATCAACGGCATCTGCCTTCGCGGTAAGGCCGGCTGGGGCGAGAACATGGCATTCCTGACGGCCACGTCGAACGCCTTCGGCGCCCGCTGGTTCGACGAGAACTGGAAGCCGCAGTTCGACCAGCCGGAGTGGAAGAACACGCTCGACTTTTACGTCAAGCTGATGAACGACGCCGGCCCGCAGGGCGCCTCGTCCAACGGCTTCAACGAAAACCTGGCACTCTTCCAGCAGGGCAAGTGCGGCATGTGGATCGATGCCACGGTCGCTGCTTCCTTCGTGACCAACCCGAAGGATTCGACTGTTGCCGACAAGGTGAGCTTCGCGCTCGCTCCCGACACGGGCCTTGGCAAGCGCGGTAACTGGCTCTGGGCCTGGAACCTCGCCATCCCGGCCGGTTCGCAGAAGTCCGCTTCGGCTGAAAAATTCATCGGCTGGGCAACCGGCAAGGCTTATGCCGAACTCGTTGCTTCCAAGGAAGGCTGGGCCAACGTTCCTCCGGGCACGCGGACCTCTCTCTATGAGAACCCGGAATACCAGAAGGCAGCTCCGTTCGCGAAGATGACCCTCGACTCGATAAACGCAGCTGACCCGAAGAGCCCGACCGTCAAGCCGGTGCCCTATGTCGGCGTGCAGTTCGTAGCCATCCCCGAGTTCCAGAGCCTTGGTACCTCCGTAGGCCAGCTCTTCTCGGCAGCACTTGCGGGCCAGATGTCGGTCGATGACGCGCTTGCCCAGGCTCAGAGCCTGACCGAACGCGAAATGACCCGCGGCGGCTACATCAAGTAATACAACCCTCCCGAACCCACCTGCCCGGATTGCGATCCGGGCAGGAAAGACCTCGACCGCTTGCGGCCAATGCCGGTCGTCGTCACTTTGCCTCCAACGGGTTCCCGGACCTTCGTCCCTGGCGACCATCAGGCGAGCTTCACCATGGCTACTCAAAACACACGCACCCTGGCCCGTCTGATGATGGCGCCGTCTGTCGGGCTTCTGTTGATCTGGATGATCGTTCCACTGTCGATGACGCTGTGGTTCTCGTTCCAGAACTACAACCTGCTGAACCCGGCCAATGTCAGCTTCGGCGGCTTGTTCAACTACCGCTATTTCTACACCGATCCGGCCTTCTTCCAGTCTGTCTGGAATACACTGTTGATCGTCGGCGGCGTGCTGTTCATTACCATCGTCGGCGGCATTCTGCTGGCCATGCTGCTCGACCAGCCGATGTTCGGACAGGGGATCGTGCGTATCCTGGTGATCTCACCCTTCTTTGTCATGCCGCCCGTCGCGGCGCTGATCTGGAAGAACATGATCATGCATCCCGGCTACGGCGTGCTCGCGGATATCAACCGAGCCCTCAGCCTGACACCCGTGGACTGGTTCGCGCAATACCCGCTTCTCTCGATCATCATTATCGTTGCTTGGCAGTGGCTGCCCTTTGCGACGCTTATCCTTCTGACCGCTCTGCAGTCACTGGACGGCGAGCAACAGGAGGCGGCTGAAATGGACGGCGCGCGGTTCATCGACAAGTTCATCTATCTGACCGTGCCGCATCTCGCCCGCGCCATCACCGTGGTCATCCTGATCCAGACGATCTTCCTGCTCGGCGTCTATGCGGAGATCCTCGTCACCACCAATGGCGGGCCCGGCTATGCCTCGACCAACCTCGCCTTCCTCATCTACCGCACGGCACTGCTCGGCTACGACGTTGGCGGAGCCTCTGCGGGTGGAATCATCGCCGTCATCTTGGCGAACCTCGTCGCGATCTTCCTGATGCGCGCCGTCGGCAAGAACCTGGACCGGTAAGGAGATCGACCATGGCCCGTGCCACAAGTCCCCGCCGCAAGATCATCTTCACGATCCTCGCCTGGATCGCTGCCTCGGTGATCTTCTTCCCGATCCTCTACACGCTGATCACCAGCGTGAAGACGGAGACGGAAGCGATCCAGGGCTTCGACCTGATCCCGACCTTCACGTTCGAGAACTACGTGACCGTCCAGACGCAGCGCGATTACATCAAGCCGTTCATGAATTCCGTCATCCTGTCGGTCGGCTCGACGATCCTGGCACTTTTTGTCGGCATCCCGGCAGCCTGGGCCATGGCGTTTTCGCCCACCAAGCGGACCAAGGACATCCTGATGTGGATGCTCTCCACCAAGATGATGCCGGCGGTCGCCGTACTCGTGCCGATCTACCTGCTGTTCCGCGACTTCGGCCTTCTCGACACCCGCATCGGCCTCACGATCATGCTGACGCTGATCAACCTGCCGATCGTCATCTGGATGCTCTACACCTATTTCCGCGAGATTCCGGGCGAGATCCTGGAAGCCTCACGGATGGACGGCGCGTCGCTGTTCAACGAAATCGTCTATGTGCTGACGCCAATGGCGCTGCCCGGCATCGCCTCGACGCTTCTCCTCAACATCATCCTGGCGTGGAACGAAGCCTTCTGGACGATCCGTCTCACCACCACCAATGCGGCACCGCTGACGGCCTTCATCGCCTCCTTCTCCAGTCCGCAAGGGCTGTTCTGGGCGAAGCTGTCGGCTGCCTCAACGATGGCGATCGCGCCGATCGTCATCCTGGGCTGGTTCAGCCAGAAACAACTCGTGCGCGGCCTCACCTTCGGCGCCGTCAAGTAAGGAAACCCGACCATGGGCAGCATCAAACTCGAACAGCTCTCCAAGTCTTTTGGCGAGCATGCGGTCATCCCGGGGATCGACCTTGAGATCAACGACGGTGAGTTCGTCGTCTTCGTCGGCCCTTCCGGCTGCGGCAAGTCCACACTTCTGCGGCTGATCGCGGGTCTCGAAGACGCGACCGGCGGACGCATCCTGATCGACGGCAAGGACCAGACACAGACGCCGCCGGCTCAGCGTGGGCTGGCTATGGTGTTCCAGTCCTACGCCCTTTATCCGCATATGAGTGTGCGTTCGAACATCGGCTTCCCGCTGAAGATGGCCAAGATCGATCCGGCAGAGATCACTCGCAAGGTCGAGGAGGCTGCCCGCATCCTCAACCTCACCGACTATCTTGAGCGTCGGCCGGGTCAGCTCTCCGGCGGTCAACGCCAGCGCGTTGCCATCGGCCGCGCAATCGTGCGCAATCCGCGCTGCTTCCTGTTCGATGAGCCGCTGTCCAACCTCGACGCGGCACTGCGCGTCGCGATGCGCCTCGAGATCACAGAACTGCACCAGAAGCTGAAGGCGACCTCGATCTACGTGACCCATGACCAGGTGGAAGCCATGACCATGGCCGACAAGATCGTGGTCCTCAACAAGGGGCGCATCGAGCAGGTGGGTTCACCGCTCGAACTTTATCGCAGCCCGGCCAACCTCTTCGTCGCCGGCTTCATCGGCTCGCCGAAGATGAACCTGATTTCCGGACAGGCCGCTACGGCCCATGGCGCCCATACGATCGGTATCCGGCCGGAGCATGTCACGCTGTCGACGACAGAGGGCATGTGGCGCGGCCTCGTCACGGTCGCCGAGCATCTCGGCTCCGACACCTTCCTGCATGTGCAGGTGGACGGCGTGGGCACGATCACCACACGCACCGGCGGCGAGTTCCCGGTTCGGCACGGCGACACCGTCTATGTGACGCCGGATCTCGAGCGCCTGCACAAGTTCAACGACAAGGGACTTGCACAATGAACGGGCGTCTCAGCGGGAAATCCGCTCTTATTACCGGCTCCGCACGCGGCATCGGGCGCGCCTTTGCAGAGGCCTATGTGCGAGAAGGTGCCACGGTCGCCATCGCAGACATCGATCTCGATCGCGCAAGCCGCACGGCATCTGAGATCGGCCCCGCCGCCTATGCGGTCAAGCTCGACGTGACGGATCAGGCCTCGATTGACGCGGGTATCCGCGCCGTCGAAGAGCGACAAGGCGGCCTCGACATTCTGATCAACAACGCTGCGCTCTTCGACCTCGCACCGATCGTCGAGATCTCGCGAGCGAGCTATGACCGTCTCTTCTCGATCAATGTCGCCGGCACGCTGTTCATGATGCAGGCGGCTGCCCGATCGATGATCGCGAAAGGCCAGGGCGGCAAGATCATCAATATGGCAAGCCAGGCAGGCCGGCGTGGCGAAGGGTTGGTTGCCGTTTACTGCGCGACCAAGGCTGCCGTCATTTCGCTCACGCAGTCTGCAGGTCTCGACCTCATCAAGCACGGCATCAACGTCAACGCGATCGCGCCCGGTGTCGTGGATGGCGAGCATTGGGACGGGGTCGATGCTCTCTTCGCCAAATATGAAAACCGACCGCTCGGCGAAAAGAAGAAGCTGGTTGGTGCGGAGGTTCCCTTCGGCCGCATGGGCCGGGCGGAGGACCTGACCGGCATGGCGATCTTCCTCGCCTCGGCGGACGCCGACTACATCGTTGCCCAGACCTACAATGTCGACGGCGGAAACTGGATGAGCTGACGGCTCACACGGCCCCAAGCCAAGGAATGCACCCATGACGACCAAACTCTCGCTCGCAACTCTCGATGACATCGGCAACCGGGCTTCCCTGCCCTCCTATCGCCGTGACGAGATCCGTCCCGGGATCCTGCATTTCGGTGTCGGCAATTTCCACCGCGCGCATATGGCGATCTATCTGCATGACCTGTTCAACAAGGGGCGTGACCTGGATTGGGGCATCATCGGCGCGGGCGTCATGCCATCAGACCAGCGGATGCGCGACACGCTCAAGGCCCAGGATTTCCTGACAACCGTGGTCGAGCAGGACATCGATCGCTCGGCGGCCACGATCACCGGGCCGATGCTGGATGTGATCACGGCACCCGATTTTGACCGGATCATCGCGACGCTCGCCTCGCCCGATATCCGCATCGTCTCACTGACGATTACGGAAGGCGGCTATTTCATCGATGCGGCCACTGGCAAGTTTGATCCTGATCATCCGGCCATCGTCGCTGACGCGCAGAATCCCGCGCATCCGAAGACCGTCTTCGGGCTCATCATCGCTGGTCTCAAGGCTCGCCGGGAAGCCGGGATCCCTGCCTTTACCGTGATGTGCTGCGACAATATTCCGGGCAATGGCGAAGTCACAGAGGCGACTATCTGCGGGCTCGCGCGCCTTTCGGATCCTGAATTTGCCGACTGGATCCACCACAATGTCGCTTTCCCGAACTCCATGGTTGACCGCATCACGCCGGCGACGGGGCAGCGGGAGATCGACATCACGCGCGACGCTTACGGCATCGAAGACGGCTGGCCGGTGTTCTGCGAAGGCTTCAAGCAATGGGTGCTGGAAGACAAGTTCCCACTCGGCCGCCCCTCGCTCGAAGATGTTGGCGTCACCTTCGTGCCTGACGTCGCCCCTTACGAACTGATGAAACTGCGGATCCTGAATGGGGGGCATGCCGCCATTGCCTATCCGGCCGCGCTCATGGACATCCACTTTGTGCATGAATCCATGGAAAACTCGTTGATCCGGGCCTTCCTCGCCAAGCTGGAAAACGAGGAGATCATCCCCGTCGTGCCGCCGGTGCCCGACACCAGCCTTCAGGACTATTACAGCCTGATCGAGAACCGCTTCTCCAACCCGAAAATCGGCGACACCATTCCCCGCCTTGCCCAAGACGGATCGAACCGGCAGCCGAAGTTCATTTTGCCTTCGACCGCCGACCGGCTGGCCAAAGGGCTGGACGTGCAGGGTCTCGCGCTCGTCTCGGCTCTCTGGTGCCGCTATTTCGAGGGCACGAGTGACGGCGGCAAGACGATCGCCTTCAACGACCCGAGTGCTGAACGCCTGCACACGGCCGCTCTCGCGTCCCGCAGCGATCCGATGGCCTTCATCGGGATTACCGACATCTTTGGATCCGTCGGCTCCGATCCGCGTTTTCAGAAGCGCTTCGCTGAAGCCATCGACAGCTTGCGGAGCCGTGGGGCCGCCGCTACTCTGCAGAGCTATATCGACGGAACCCTTGCCAGCTGAGTGACCATGGACCCGCAGCCGATCCGCCTCGTGATCTTCGACTGTGACGGGGTTCTCGTCGACAGCGAGGGTATCGCGTTGGAGGTGCTGGTCGAGGCGCTAGCCGAAAAGGGCATATCGCTGACGACCGGGGAAGCCGCAGACCGCTTTCTCGGCCGCAGTCTCGGTTCGCTCACCGATGTCGTTCGCTCCGAATTCGGCGTCGAAATCGACCCGCCGTTTCTCGCCAGCATGCGGGAGGTGCTTTACGCCCGTTTCCGTGCGGAACTGAAACCCTTGTCAGGCGTGGCGGCTGTCATTGACGGCCTGAAGGCTACCCATGTCGACTGTTGCGTGGCGTCTTCCAGCCAGCGGGAACGGATCGAGCTTTCGCTTTCCGTCACCGGTCTCCTTTCGCGGCTGACGCCGCATATCTTCAGCGCCACCATGGTGAAGAATGGCAAGCCGGCGCCGGATCTCTTCCTGCACGCGGCGGCCGAAATGGGGGTCGCACCTGAGTCATGTCTCGTCATCGAGGACAGCCCTGCTGGGATCAGTGCCGCCCGGGCCGCCGGCATGAAAGTCGTCGCCTTCACCGGCGGATCCCATACCCACCATGCCAGCTATGGGCAGGCTTTAGCGCTCCTCAAACCAGATGCGCAGTTTGACGCCATGGAGAATTTGCTCCACTTTGTCGTCGGAGCGAGGAGACCGGAAGATCTGACTGATGCGTGAGCACCTCTTGGCCGTGGATGTTGGCACGGGCAGTGCACGAGCCGGGGTGTTTGATCTCAGCGGTCGCCAGCTGGCCCGTTGCGTGGTGCCGATCAGTGTCCACCATTCTTTGCCAAAACACATGGAGCAGGACAGCGAAGAGATCTGGGCTGCTGTCTGTTCGGCCGTCCGCGCTGCCCTTGCCGAGAGTGGTGTTGCCGGGGACACCGTGCTTGCCATCGGCTTCGATGCTACCTGCTCACTGGTGGTGCGGGATGCGGACGGGAAACCGATTTCCATTTCGGCATCCGGCAGCCCCGGCCTCGATACCATTTTATGGATGGATCATCGGGCGATCGCCGAAACGGACGCCTGCAACGCTATCGCCGATCCCCTTCTCGACCGCTTCGGTGGCCGCCTCTCGGTCGAAATGCAGATCCCCAAGCTGCTCTGGCTGAAGACGCATCGCCCTGACATCTGGGCCAGTTGCGGGCAGATCTTCGATCTTTGCGATTACCTGACATGGCGCGCATCGGGTTCACAGAAGCGAAGCCATTCGGCGTTGGCGTCCAAGTGGGGCTATACGCCGGAAGCCCCCGGCGAACCGCCGCTCGACTACTACCGAGCTGTTGGGCTTGGTGATGTCATGGAGCGGGCCGGCCTGCCGGCGCAATCGGAGCCTCCGGGGCAAGCCATCGGCACGCTCACGGCCGCAAGTGCGGCCGAGCTCGGCCTCGACGAACAGTGTCTGGTGGCGCCGGGCCTCATCGACGCTTATGCGGGGACGGTCGGGCTATTTGCAGCGGGCGCGCGGCCTGAGGTGCCATTCCCGGCAGAGGCCGTGCTGATCGCGGGGACTTCGAGCTGTATCGTCAGGCTCAGCAAGGAGCCGATCTCCGGTCCGGGTTGCTGGGGTGGTTTCCGCGACGCTGCCGTCCCGGGGCTGTGGCTCACGGAAGCCGGCCAATCCGCTTCAGGCGCCTTTCTTGATCATATCCTGAAGCTGCATCCTGCTGGCGGCACGCCGATGAAGGCGCGGCACCGCGCGATCCTCGACGCGATTTCCGAGCATCTCGCCGAGGAGGGCTCCGATTTCGGGCTTCCGATCTCCGTGCTGCCCGACCTGCATGGAACGCGTTCGCCGCTCTCGGATCCGCTTCTGACCGGGACCATTGCCGGACTGGACCTCGATCAGAGCCTCACATCCCTGCACAAGCTCTATTGGCGCAGTTGCGTCGCACTTGCCTGCAGCATCAGCCATATCATCGAGCGCCAGCCGCGCCGTGCGGGCCTCCCGAAGCGACTGTTGCTTGCGGGTGGATTGGCTGATCATCCGCTTCTGTCGCAACTCTATGCCGATGCGACAGGCTGTGATGTGCTCGTGCCGAAGGATTGCGACGCTGTGCTCCTGGGCTGTGCGCTGCACGCCGCCGTGGCGGCGGGTGCGTTTGCGTCTGTCGAGGAGGCCGGCAGGGCGATGCAGTTTGCCATGAACCATTTCCCGCCGTCGGCCTTACGCCAGGCGGCGCTTTCGCGGGACCACGCAATGCTGAAAGCGATGATGCGGCATCGGGACGAGCTGGCCGCACTGGCCTCGCCGCCAGCAGCCAATACGGCTGTCGTGCACCGGGTGAGCTGATCCGCACCGGCGGTCACGCGGCCAAGGCTGCGTTTTCTCGAGCCGTGCCACCACCCGCTTGCGCTCAAATCAGAAACCTGCCATGTTGCCTATACAACTTGACAAGGTTTCCAGATGAAGACGCCTCAGACGCTGTTTTGTGAACGTGTTCTGCTGCCGGAGGGCTGGGCCCGCGACACGACACTCGAGATCGATTCGAGCGGGACGATTGCCTCGATCACGACCGACAGCGCGGGCGATGCAACGTCGACCCGACTGTCCGGACCTGTCGTTCCGGCCTTGCAAAACCTGCATTCCCACGCCTTTCAACGCGCCATGGCTGGCCTTGCCGAGCAGGCGGGTTCGACGGATGACAGCTTCTGGACCTGGCGGGAGACCATGTATGGACTGGTCAATCGCATGTCGCCCGACGATGTAGAGGTCGTAGCGACGAAGTTGTATAGTGAACTTCTCAAAGGTGGCTTTGGTCATGTCGTGGAGTTTCACTATTTCCACCATGCGGTGATCGACCTTGGCAAATCCGACGGCCTGGAAATGTCTGCTCGGATCCTGCGCGCAGCCGCGACGTCCGGGATCGGCCTGACCCATCTGCCGGTATTCTACGCGCATGCAGGCTTTGGCGGGATCGCGCCCAATGCCGGCCAGAGGCCTTTTATTCAGAATGTGGACAGTTTCCTCAGCCTGCTCGAACGGTTGGAGCCGGAATGCCGGACCGCTGGCGCCCGGCTCGGTCTCGCGATCCATTCCCTGCGCGCAGCAACGCCGGATGAAATGCGCGCTGTTCTCACGTCTGAACAGACGGGCGGCCCCATCCATATCCATGTGGCCGAACAGGAACGCGAAGTCGAAGATTGCCTTGCCTGGAGCGGGCGCCGGCCCGTGACCTATCTGCTTGACGAGTTTCCCGTCGATCAGCGCTGGTGCGCCATCCATGCCACCCACCTGACACCGGAAGAAACCGCGCGCCTTGCCGGATCGGGTGCCGTGGCTGGTCTCTGCCCGGCGACAGAGGCCAATCTCGGCGATGGCATCTTCCCCGCCACAGATTATGCCGGCCATGGCGGGCGATACGGGATCGGCACGGACAGTCATGTCGCGACCTCGGTAGCCGAAGAATTGCGCCTGCTGGAATATGGCCAGCGGCTGCGCGATCGTCGCCGCAACCGCCTGGTTTCCGGTCCGGGGGCATCGGCCGGTCGTACCCTGTTCGAGGCAAGCCTTTCGGGCGGGGCGCAGGCCGCGGGTCTGGCGATCGCCGGCATCCGTGTTGGTGCCCGGGCGGATCTCGTGGTGCTCGACGGCGAAAACCCCTTCATCGCGACGGCGAAAGAGGACCAGATCCTTGATCGCTGGATCTTCGCGCTCGGATCCGAAGCGGTCCGGGATGTGATGGTCGGGGGCGAATTCGTTGTCCAGCAGGGGCGTCACCGATTTGAAGAGGCGATTGATCGGGACTTCAAGCGGGTCCTCAAGACGCTTGCGAGTTAATGTAGCCGACTAATCAAAGGTTGAGATTGAAACGCCCATGCCGCAGCAGTGGAGGATCTGATGCCCGACACGATCGTTCTTGAGACGGCACTCACCGCCGACGAGATCCGCGCCATCGCGGGTGGCGCACGGCTCGAATTGGGCGAGACGGCCCAAAGCCGCATCGTGGCAGCCCGTGCCATTGTTGAGGCGCTGGTCGATCAGGGGATCCGCGGCTACGGCATCAACACCGGCGTCGGCGCCTTGTGCGATGTGATCATCGACCGCAAGGATCAGTCGGCACTGTCTCGCAATCTGCTGTTCAGCCATGCTTGTGGCGTGGGTGAACCGCTCGGCCGGATCGAGACGCGAGCGATCATGGCGGCGCAGATCAACAATTTTGCGCATGGCTATTCCGGCATCCGGCTTGACGTCGTCGACACCCTTCTCGCGCTTCTCAACAACGACATGCTGCCGCTGATCCCGTCCCGCGGCTCCGTCGGTTACCTGACTCATGCGGCCGCCATCGGCCTCGTCTTGATCGGCGCAGGTGAATGCCTAGATGGCGAAAAGGTCATTTCGGGAAGTGAAGCTCTGCACGCCCTCGGGCTGAAGCCCCTTGTGCTCCAGGCCAAGGAAGGCCTGAGCCTGGTGAACGGCACGCCGTGTGCGACGGGGCTTGCGGCCCTTGCCGTGACACGACTCGCGCATCTGCTCGACTGGGCCGATGCGGCAGCGGCGATGAGTTATGAGAACCTCGGCGCGCAAGCCGATCCTTTCGCGGAAATGCCGCTTGCGCTGCGAAAATCCGACGGACTGCAGGAGGTGGGCTACAACCTCCGGCGACTTCTGGCCGGTAGCCCGCTGCTTGCCGAAGCTGCTGGCAAGCGGACGCAGGATCCGCTCAGCCTTCGGGCCGTGCCGCACGTGCATGGCGCCGTGCGTGACGCGCTGATCCAGGCGCGTGCGGTGGTGGACCGGGAGCTTGCGAGCGTCACCGACAACCCCGCCGTCAGCGGCTCGCCGAAGGATCCGCAGGTGCATTCGCAGGCGCATGCGGTTGGCGCGGCGCTCGGGCTTGCGATGGATAGCCTTGCCACGGCTGCCGCCGAACTGGCAGCCATTTCCGAGCGGCGGATCGACAGGCTCGTCAATCCGCTGGTTAGCGGCCTGCCCGCCTTTCTTGCGTCGGGAAGCGGCGTGGAATCCGGTTTCATGATCATCCAGTATACCGCTGCAGCACTGGTCGCGGAGAACCGCCGCCTTGCCATGCCGGCCAGCCTCGACGGCGGGCTCACCTCGGCACTGCAGGAGGATATCCTGACCCATGCGACGCCGGCCGCGGCCAAGGCGCTGGCAATCCTCGACAATCTCGAAACAGTTCTCGCGATCGAACTTGCGGCCGCTGCACAAGCCTATGATCTGCAGACGTCGTCTGCCGCAAAGGCAGAGATAACGGAGGCCCTCTACCGACGTGTGCGGCACGAAACCGCCTTCTACCGGGATGATCGGCCTCTCAATGTCGAGATCGGAAACGTCCAGCGAATGCTGAAAACGACGGCCGCCTGGTCCGAAAGCGAGGTCGCATGATAACGGTTCTGACCAATGCGCAGCTGGCGACCATGACGCCCGACCAGCCAGGGCTCGGCGTGATCGAGAATGGCAGGGTGGTGATCGAGGGTGGACGGATCGTCGCCGTCGGCGAAGCGCGCGAGGTCGCGATCCCCGGCGGAGCTGAGGTGATCGACTGCGAGGGCCGGTGGGTGACGCCGGGCCTCGTCGATTGCCATACGCATCTGGTGCATGCCGGCAATCGTGCCAAAGAATTCGAGATGCGCCTTGCGGGCGCCTCCTACGAGGAAATCGCACGCGCCGGCGGGGGTATCGTCTCGTCGGTGCGGCAGGTTCGCGAGGCGAGCGAGGCGGAGCTCGTCTCGCAAACGCTTCCCCGGCTCGATGCGCTGATCGCCGAGGGCGTGACGACCGTCGAGGTCAAGTCCGGCTATGGGCTGACCGTCGAAGACGAGTTGAAGATGCTGCGTGCCGCCCGGAAGCTGGCCGAGCGGCGTCAGGTCGCCATCACCACGACCTATCTCGGCGCCCATGCAACGCCCGCTGACTACAAGGGGCGCAATCGCGCTTTCATCGAGGAGGTGGTGCTACCGGGTCTGAAGGCGGCTCACGCGGAGGGACTGGTCGACGCGGTGGACGGCTTTTGCGAAGGAATTGCATTTTCGCCTGATGAGATGCGGCTCGTTTTCGATGCGGCGCGGTCTCTCGGACTGCCAGTGAAACTGCATGCGGATCAGCTGTCGAACCTGCATGGGGCAGCGCTTGCGGCCGAGTATCAGGGCCTTTCGGCCGACCACCTGGAATACACCGATGAAGACGGTGCGGCTGCTATGACCCGGGCCGGAACCGTCGCCGTGTTGCTGCCCGGAGCCTACTACTTCATCCGCGAGACGAAGAAGCCGCCGATCGAGATTTTCCGCAAACACGGGACTGCCATGGCGCTTGCGACAGACTGCAATCCCGGTACCTCGCCGCTCACCTCGCTGCTGCTCACCATGAACATGGCCGCCACGCTGTTTCACATGACGGTCGAGGAATGCCTTGTCGGCGTGACCCGTAATGCCGCCCGCGCGCTCGGGCGTCTCGATACGATCGGCACCATCGAGGTCGGAAAGCAGGCCGATCTTGCCATCTGGTCGGTCGAGAGCCCGGCGGAGCTCGTCTACCGCATCGGTTTCAATCCGCTTCATCAGCGCATCTGGAACGGCCACATCACCAAAGGAATTCTGTCGTGACCATTACGCTTCACCCCGGCCGCGTCTCTCTCGCCGAACTGGCTGAAATCTACTGGAACGGCGAAAGTGCCGTACTCGACCGCAGCTTCGACGCGGGGATCGAGAAGGCGGCCGCGCGCATTGCGGAAATCGCCGCCGGCAACGAGCCGGTCTATGGCATCAATACCGGCTTCGGCAAACTTGCCTCGATCAAGATCGATGCGGCCGATACGGAGACACTGCAGCGCAATCTGATTCTCTCGCATTGCTGCGGCGTGGGCCAGCCTCTTGCAGACAAGATCGTGCGCCTGATCATGGCGCTGAAGCTGATCTCGCTCGGTCGCGGCGCCTCCGGGGTCCGCCTCGAACTGGTGCGGCTGATCGAGGGCATGCTGGACAAGGGCGTCACCCCGCTCATTCCCGAAAAGGGCTCCGTCGGCGCGTCCGGCGATCTTGCACCGCTTGCCCATATGGCAGCCGTGATGATGGGCGAGGCGGAGGCCTTCTATCAGGGTGAACGGCTTTCCGGCGCCGAGGCGCTGAAGCGCGCGGGGCTGACGCCCGTCGTGCTCGCGGCCAAAGAAGGTCTGGCGCTGATCAACGGCACGCAGGCCTCGACGGCGCTGGCGCTGGCCGGCCTCTTCCGCGCCCATCGGGCCGCACAGGCGGCGTTGATTACCGGCGCGCTCTCGACGGATGCCGCAATGGGCTCGTCGGCACCCTTCACCGCCGACATCCACACGCTGCGCGGCCACAAGGGGCAGATCGATACGGCTGCGGCTCTGCGTGGCCTGCTCGCCGGTTCCGTCATCCGGGAAAGCCATCTGGACGGCGACGAGCGGGTGCAGGATCCCTATTGCATCCGCTGCCAGCCGCAGGTCGATGGTGCCTGCCTCGATCTGCTGCGCATGACGGGTCGGACACTTGAGATCGAAGCCAATGCCGTCACCGACAATCCGCTCGTGCTTTCCGATATGAGTGTCGTCTCGGGCGGCAACTTCCACGCGGAACCGGTGGCCTTCGCTGCCGACCAGATCGCGATTGCCGTTTGCGAAATCGGCGCCATCGCGCAACGTCGCATCGCGCTGCTGGTCGATCCGGCCCTATCCTATGGATTGCCGGCCTTCCTCGCCAAAAAGCCCGGCCTCAACTCCGGTCTGATGATCGCGGAGGTCACCTCGGCGGCACTGATGAGCGAAAACAAGCAGATGGCGCATCCGGCCTCTGTCGATTCGACGCCGACGTCGGCCAACCAGGAAGACCACGTTTCCATGGCGTGCCACGGAGCGCGGCGTCTGCTGCAGATGACCGACAACCTCTTCTCGATCATCGGGATCGAGGCGCTGACGGCAGCACAGGGCGTGGAGTTCCGCAGTCCGCTAACGACAAGCCCGGAACTGCAACGGGTGATCTCCACCTTGCGTGCCCATGTCGCCACCCTGGAGGAGGATCGCTACATGGCGCCGGATCTGGAGGCTGCCGGTCGCCTGGTTGCGGATGGGACACTGGTTTCGGCGGTTTCCGCCGGGTTGTTGCCGGGTCTGGAGGGCTGAAATGGCCGTCTTCGAAGTTAATAAAGGCACTTCGCCCGTCATTCTCGCCTTTCCGCATACGGGCACGGATGTGCCACCTGCGATCTGGGATCGCTTGAACGACAATGGCAAGCTGCTGGCCGATACCGACTGGCATATCCATGAGCTCTATGCCGGGTTGTTGCAGGAGGCGACGACAGTCCGGGCGACCTTCCATCGCTACGTGATCGATGCGAACCGCGACCCTGATGGCGTGAGCCTGTATCCGGGACAAAACACGACCACCCTCGTGCCGGAAACGGATTTCGACGGGGTCGCCATCTGGAAAAGCGGCGAGCAGCCAACGAGCGAGGACATTGCGGATCGGCTGGCAGACTTCCATGCGCCCTATCATGCGGCGCTCCGGGCTGAGATCGAGCGCGTGAAGGCGATGCATGGCGTGGCGGTGCTGTATGACTGCCATTCGATCCGATCGCTCATCCCTTTCCTGTTTGAAGGGCCTCTGCCGGACTTCAACATCGGCACGGATATGGGCCGCACCTGCAATGCCAGGATCGAGAAAGCCGCTACGGAGATCGCCGGTCGGGCCGAGGGCTACACGTCGGTGGTCAATGGGCGCTTCAAGGGCGGTTGGACGACACGGCATTACGGGCAGCCGGAGACCGGCGTGCATGCCATCCAGATGGAACTGGCGCAGATCACGCATCTGACCACCGAAGCGCCACCCTTCGACTACGACGCCGAAAAGGCCGAGGCGCTGCGACGGCATCTCAAGGACATTTTGACATCAATCGAAGCCATAGCGCTCGATCTGAAACGCTGAGGAGCGAGGACCATGAGCAATCCCAGACACAATATCCGCGACGTCCGCGCCGCCACCGGAACCGAACTCTCGGCCAAGAGCTGGATGACGGAAGCGCCACTCCGGATGCTGATGAACAATCTCGACCCCGATGTTGCTGAGCGACCGCATGAGCTGGTCGTTTATGGCGGCATCGGCCGCGCCGCCCGCACCTGGGAGGATTTCGACCGGATCGTCGAGACGCTGAAAACGCTGACAGAGGAAGAAACACTCATCGTGCAGTCGGGCAAGCCGGTCGGCGTGTTCCGCACTCACAAGGATGCGCCGCGCGTGCTGATCGCCAATTCCAATCTCGTGCCGCACTGGGCGACCTGGGACCATTTCAACGAGCTCGATAAGAAGGGGCTCGCCATGTACGGCCAGATGACCGCCGGCTCGTGGATCTATATCGGCACCCAGGGCATCGTGCAGGGCACCTACGAGACCTTCGTGGAAGCCGGGCGCCAGCACTACAACGGCAATCTCAAGGGCAAGTGGATCCTGACGGGTGGCCTCGGCGGCATGGGTGGCGCCCAGCCGCTGGCGGCTGTCATGGCCGGCGCCTGCTGCCTCGCCGTCGAATGCGACGAGACCCGCATCGATTTCCGCCTGCGCACCCGTTACGTCGATGCCAAGGCGCATACGCTGGACGAGGCGCTTGCCCTCATCGACCAGTGGACCAAGGCGGGGGAAGCGAAATCCGTCGGCCTGGTCGGCAATGCCGCCGACATTTTCCCCGAGCTCGTGCGTCGTGGCGTGCGCCCCGATATCGTCACCGACCAGACTTCGGCCCACGACCCGATACATGGCTATCTGCCGCTCGGCTGGACGGTTGCCGAATGGCGGGCAAAGCAGGAGAGCGATCCGAAGGCGGTGGAAGTCGCCGCCCGCGCCTCGATGAAAACCCATGTGCAGGCGATGGTCGACTTCTGGAACAGGGGCGTTCCCACGCTCGATTACGGCAACAACATTCGCCAGGTCGCCAAGGAAGAGGGCTTCGAGAATGCCTTTGCCTTCCCCGGCTTCGTACCGGCCTATATCCGCCCGCTCTTTTGCCGCGGCATCGGCCCCTTCCGCTGGGCCGCACTTTCGGGTGATCCGGAGGATATCTACAAGACCGATGCCAAGGTGAAAGAGCTGTTGCCGGACAACAAACACCTTCACAACTGGCTGGACATGGCGCGCGAACGCATTGCCTTCCAGGGCCTGCCGGCGCGCATCTGCTGGGTCGGTCTCGGCGATCGCCACAAGCTTGGCCTCGCCTTCAACGAGATGGTGCGGAGCGGCGAGTTGAAGGCGCCCGTCGTCATCGGCCGCGATCATCTCGATTCCGGTTCGGTCGCCTCGCCCAACCGCGAGACGGAAGCGATGAAGGACGGTTCCGACGCCGTGTCCGACTGGCCGCTTCTGAACGCTCTGCTCAACTGCGCTTCGGGTGCGACCTGGGTCTCGCTGCATCACGGCGGCGGCGTGGGTATGGGTTTCAGCCAACATTCCGGCATGGTCATCTGCGCCGATGGCACTGACGATGCTGCACGCCGGCTAGAGCGCGTTCTCTGGAACGACCCGGCGACCGGTGTCATGCGCCATGCCGATGCGGGCTATGATATCGCGCTCGATTGCGCCAAGGAAAAGGGCCTTCGTCTGCCCGGCATCCTCGGCAATTAAGAGGACACTACACGCCCATGTCCCTCCGCATCCAGCGCTTTGGCGAGCACCGGCAAATGCCCTGGAAGAACGGGCTGGGGATCACCCGCGAGGTGATCTCCAGGCCTGCTTCGGATGGCTTGGGCGGGTTTGACTGGCGGGTCAGTCTCGCAACCGTCGGGGCCTCCGGTCCATTCTCGATCTTTGCCGGGATCGACAGGACGATTGCCGTTCTTGAAGGCGACGGCATGCAGCTGACAGTCGATGGGAGACGCGCGCCGCCGCTTCTCGTGGGCTCGCCGCCCTTCGCCTTTTCCGGCGATTCGGAGGTTCAGGCGGACTGTCTGGGTGGGGAAACGCTGGACCTCAACATGATGAGCCGTTGCGGGCGTTTCGTTCATCGCATGACGGAGATCGTCGTGTCTGATGCGCAGACGCTTTCAGTAACCGCCAATACCGTCGCTGTCGTCTTCCGAGATGAAGCCGTTGTTACGATCGATAGCCTGCGATCGGATGTGGGGCTCGGTGATGTTCTTGTTGGCCTCGAGGGGCCACTCGAGCTTTCGATCATGCCTCGTGGTTCGGGATGCATGCTCTACATCATCGAAGTGACTGCCTTGTCCGGCCAGACACCGGATATGGAACAGGTTGCCTAGACAAGGCCTCTGCCGATAAAGGGAGCGGCTGAGGCGTTCCGGCAAAGGCAAATGCCGACACGCTCCTCAACAATCAGGGTCGACCACCATGTCCGAAGAGCAGCCAGGATTTGCACTCCCCGAGGAACGGCAGGACACGCCGCTCTACGAGCAGATGAAATCCGAGATCAAGGCGCGGATCGAACGCGGCGACTGGCCGACCAATCATCGCATCCCCTCGGAGAACGAGCTCGTGGAACTGCTTGGGGTAAGCCGGATGACGGCGAACCGGGCGCTCAGGGAGCTTGCCAGCGAGGGCGTGATCATCCGCGTCCAGGGACGAGGCTCCTTCGTCGCGCCGAAGAAGCGCAGCGCCAGCGTGGCTGATGTGCGCAGCATCGCGGACGAGATCGCGGAGCGTGGCGGGCTTCATTCAGCCGAGCTCGTGCTGAAGCAGGCCGAAATTTGCGATCACGACCTCGCCGATCGGCTGGAGGTTGCCGCCGGCACGACCGCCTTTCATTCAGTGATCGTCCACAAAGAAGACGATCTTCCGATCCAGATCGAAGACCGGTTCGTGAATGTGGAAGTGGCGCCCGACTATCTCAACCGCGATTTTCAAACGATGACGCCGAGTGCCTATCTGAGCTCGATCGCGCCGATCTCGCGCGCCGAGCAGTTTGTCGAGGCCGTGCTCCCACAGCCCTGGGAATGCCGGCTTCTGGCGATTGCCAAATCGGAACCCTGCCTTCAGGTCAGGCGAAGGACCTGGTCAGGCGACCGGTTGGTGACGTCGGTGCGGCTTCTTTATCCCGGCAGTCGTTATAGCCTGGAGAGTTCCTACTAAGCTGAGGAACCGCAGAACATTAGCCGGCAACATATTTTAGAGAATTTTGACCGGCTTCGTCCACTGGATGAGCACGACGCAGCCCTCCTCCGACGAGACGGAATGCGTCGTTCCTTCGGGATTGGCGATCAACGATCCCTTGGGATAGTGGCCGAATTCATCGCTTTGAGATCCTTCCAGCACCAGGATCGTTTCGAGCCCCACATGCAGATGCCTCGGCACGGAGGCGCCGGGGGCGTAGCGCAGCAGTGCCAGTTCGGGCTCGCCCGTTACCAGCCGGCAGATCTCCACCCCTTCGCGGAAGTATTCGAACTGGCAATGCTGCCAGCCTCCGCGCAGGAAATCCGGAAAACTCAAGGCTTCAGACATCGAGCGCCTCCACGATCTGATCGACGGTCGCCGCCCATCCGACGATCGCTCCTTGCGCGGTGATCATGTCGATGGCCGCCTTCTTGAATTCGGGGAAATAGCTTTCGGTGGCATCGGTCGCGAGCAGGCATTCAAAGCCACGATCATTGGCTTCACGCATGGTGGTCTGGACGCAGACTTCGGTGGTGACGCCTGCGAAAACCAGCTGACTGATCTTACGCTCCGCCAGGATCTCACCGAGGGGCGTCGCGTAGAAAGCACCCTTACCAGGCTTGTCGAGCACGATTTCGCCTTGCACCGGATAGAGCTCCGGAATGATGTCGGCACCGGGTTCGCCCGAGATGAGGATGCGGCCCATGGGGCCGGGATCGCCGATGCGCAGAGATGGTTTGCCGCGGTCGCGCTTGGCCGGCGGGCAATCCGATAGGTCGGGACGATGGCATTCGCGCGTGTGGATGACGGGCAGTCCGGCAGCCCGGAAAGCGGCGAGGAGGCGCGCCGTTGCCGGGATGATCGCCTGAAGGAGAGCGACCTTGTTGCCCAGTGTTTCGCCGAAACCGCCGGGCTCGACGAAGTCGCGCTGCATGTCGATGATAACGAGGGCCGCATGGTCCCGATCGAGGTCGAAATCGAAGGGACGCGCCTTGATGATTGCCATCAGTGATGTCCTGCCATGTGCCGGCCGATCTCGCCGATGTCGGCGTTCGCGGCTGGGGTCTCATATGCGATATGCCCTTCCGACATGACGAGGATCCGGTCGGACAGTTGGAGAATCTCGTCGAGATCTTCAGAGATCAGGAGAACTGCGGCGCCTGCGTTTCTTGCGGCCATGATACGGGCGCGGATTTCGGCAACGGCGGAGAAATCGAGGCCGAAGCAGGGATTGGTGATGATGAGGAGATCGACGTCGCCGGTCAGCTCGCGGGCAAGAACCGCGCGCTGCACATTGCCGCCTGAGAGCGAGGCGATCGGGGATTGGAGCGAGGCCGTCTTCACCTTGTACTCGCCGACCAGATGGCCCGCCTGTTCGAGCATGCGGCTTCCATCGAGCCAGAACTGGCTGCTGCCGGAGGCGAAGTCGAAATCGCGGAAGAAGATGTTTTCCGCCACCGTCATGCGCGGCGCACAGGCGTTCTTCAAGGGCTCCTCGGGCAGATAGCGGACGTTGAGCTTGCGGGCTTCGCCGCGCCGGGCGTGATAAGGCTCCGCCTTGACCCGGATCTCGCCCTTGTCCAGCGGGCGCTGGCCGGTCAGGATCTCCATAAGCTCCATCTGTCCATTGCCGGAAATGCCGGCGATGCCGACGATTTCTCCAGATTTCACGGTGAGATCGGCGATGTCGATGGTCTTCAGGCCGGAGCGATCCGGGGCCCTGACGCCGGAGACGGAGAGGACGGGCACACCCTGGTAAGCGACGCGGGTGGCCGGCTTCACCAGTTCCTTTTCTCCGATCATCATCGCCGCCATGTCGGAGGTCGAGAGATCGGAGACCTTGCCGCCGCCGACATATTCGCCGCGTCTCAGGATCGAGACCTCGTCGGCAAAGGCCGTCACTTCGCGGAACTTGTGGCTGATCATCAGGCAGGTGAGTTCACCGGCACTCGTCAGACCCCGGACCATGCCAAGCAGTTCGTCGGCTTCCGCCGGTGTCAACACCGAGGTCGGCTCGTCGAGGATGAGGAAACGGCGACCGAGATAGAGCTGCTTGAGGAGTTCCAGCTTCTGCTTTTCACCCGCAGCGAGCCGGCCGACGGGAATGTCGAGCGGCACGGAGAAAGGCATGCGGTCCATGAAGACGGACAGCGCCTGACGCTCCTTCTTCCAGTCGATCAGCGCCGGTGCATCGGCCCGGCTGATGACGAGGTTTTCGGCGGCGGTCAGCGAGGGCACGAGCGTGAAATGCTGGTAGACCATGCCGAGCCCGAGATCATGAGCGGCACGGGGATCGGGGATCTCGACCTCAAGGCCTTCAACCATCATCTGGCCCGAGGTCGGCTTGTAAAAGCCCATCATGCATTTGACGAGGGTCGACTTTCCCGCGCCGTTCTCGCCAAGAAGCACATGGAAAGAGCCGGCGGCGACACGGATCGAGACGTCGTTGAGCGCCGTGAAGCTGCCGAAGCGCATCGTCATGCCGACGGTTTCCACCGACATGGCGTGATCGGGTGTTTGGAACTCTTGCGCCGGAACTCTCATGGCAGGGCGTCCACGAGCTTTTCGCTGTCGGAGACGGAGCCGAAGACGCCACCCTGCATCTTCACCATCTTGATGGCGGCGGCATGGTTGCCGGGGTCGGTCGCGCCGCAGCAGTCCTCGAGGATGACGCATTCGAAGCCACGGTCATTCGCCTCGCGCATTGTTGTGTGCACGCAGACATCGGTGGTGATGCCGGTCAGCACGATGTTCTCGATGCCACGCGTCCGCAGGATGAGTTCGAGATCGGTGGCGCAGAAAGAGCCCTTGCCCGGCTTGTCGATGATCGCTTCGCCCGGCAATGGTGCCAGTTCATCGATGATCTCCCAGCCCGGTTCGCCGCGTACGAGAATGCGGCCGCAAGGACCCGCATCGCCGATGCCGGCGCCGATCTGCTGCGAGCGCCAGCGCTTGTTCGGCGGCAGGTCGGAGAGATCAGGGCGATGGCCCTCGCGGGTGTGGATGATGTGGTAGCCCTTGGCGCGCATGGCGGAGAGCACCTTCTTGATCGGCTCGATCGGCGCGCGAGTGAGCGAAAGATCGTAGCCCATCTTGTCGACATAACCGCCGACGCCGCAGAAATCGGTCTGCATGTCGATGATGATGAGTGCGGTGTTTTCCGGACGGAGATCGCCGTTATAGGGCCAGAGATAGGGATCTGCCTTTATGGTCGTCATTCCGCCGCCTCCTTGTTGGTCTCGCCATAGCGACGCACCGGTTTCGGGAAGCCACAGGATGTGCCGTCGGTCACCTGGACCTCGTCCTCCCAAGGCAGTTTGTACTCTCCGGCCACAAGGTCCTGCATGAAGGTGTAGGGGCAATCGCCCGCGCCGCCGGCAACGGCCGAAAAGCCGCGATGGCCAAGCTGGTAGATGTTGTTTTCGACACCCCAGACACGGCGCGCCTCACGCACGAGATCGGGGCGGACTTCCGCCGTGATGATCTCGTCCGGGCGACCGGACGTGCCATGGGCGATGATGCTGCCGTCGAAATTGACGACCATGCCCTCGCCCATGGAATCGAAGGTACCGTCCGATCCGCACATGCAGACATTGGCGGTCACCATCAGATTGCAGAAGGAATTGGACTGGTTGGTGAAGCGCCAGGCCTCGCGCATGGGGGCGGTGTAGCCCGCCGTGCGCAGCATGATCTCGGCGCCCTTGTAGGCCGCCTCGCGCGCCATTTCCGGGAACATGCCGTCGTGGCAGATGATCAGCGAGAGCTTGCAGCCCTTCGGTCCCTCGATGACGGGAATGCCGAGATCGCCCGGCTCCCAGGGTTCGACCGGCACCCAGGGGTGGAGCTTGCGGTAATAGAGCCTGATCTCGCCCTGATCGTCGATAACAAGACCGGTGTTCCACGGATTGCCGCCCGGATTGTATTCCATGATCGAAAAACAGCCCCAGATGCGGTTGTCGCGGCAGGCCTGCTTGAAGGCTGCGACTTCCGGGCCATCCATCCGGCACATGATCTCCGGGTTCGTGTCCATCGACAGGCCATGCAGGGCATATTCCGGGAAGACGACGAGATCCATGCCGGCGATGTTGCGGCGCGCCTTGGCGACCATGCCGACGACCTTGTCGGTCTGGGCTGCGAGATCGGCCCGCGTCACCGTGTTCGGCAATTGCAGCTGCACGAGGCCGATGACCACCCCCTCGGGCGACTTGTTGAGACCGCCAAGTCCGTTCATGGATCCTGCTCCTATTTGGTAATGCTGAGTTCGCCCGGGGCCGAGACCATGGCCCGGCTGCGCGAGCTGATCGCGATCAGAAGGCCAAGGGTGAGCACGTAGGGTGCGGCGTAGAAGAGGTAGTAGCCCTGGGTGACGCCGACCGATTGAAGCGCCGGCCCAAGCGCGCCCGCGCCGCCGAAGAGCAGCGAGGCATAGAGGCAATGGACCGGGTTCCAGCGGGCGAAGATGACCAGTGCGACGGCCATCAGGCCCTGGCCTGAAGAAATGCCTTCGTTCCAGCTGCCGGGATAAAACAGCGAGAGATAGGCGCCGCCGACGCCGGCCAGTGCACCGCCCGCCGCCGTTGACCAGAGGCGCACACGGTTGACATTGATCCCAAGCGCACGCGCCGCATCGGCACTGTCGCCGGCAACGCGGATGGTGAGGCCGACGCGGGTGTTCTTCAGGACCCAGGCGGCGAGGAAGGCGAGCGCGATGCCGACGAGGAAGAGGACGTTGACGTTGAGGGCCGCCTGGACCTGCGGGATATCCGACCAGAAACCGAGCGGAATGGACGGCAGATCTGGAGCGACGGGCTGGACGTAGGGCTTGCCAAAGAAGAAGGCGAGCCCAGAGCCGAAGATCATCAGGGCGATGCCGATCGCGATGTCGTTGACCTTGGGGAACTTGCAGATCCAGCCGTGCAGGAGACCGAAAAGGAGACCGGAGACGGCAGCGGCCAGGGTCCCCGCCCAGGCGGAGCCGGTATGGTAAGCGACGGCATAGCCGCTCATAGCGCCGAAGACGAGCGTGCCTTCAAGGCCGAGATTGATGCGGCCGGAGCGCTCTGTCAGGCATTCGCCGATGCTGACGAAGATGAAGGGGGTGGAGACACGGATCGCGCCGCCGAGGATGGCAAGGGGCACGCCCCAGAGACCGATATCCGTCATGAGCGCTTCCCCTTCAGCAGGAGGCCATCCAGCGTGATGCGCTCACGGAACGCGTCGGACAAGAGGATGGCGATGAAGATCATGCCCTGGAAAACCACGATGGTCGCATCCGGCAGGTCGAGACGTCGCTGGACGAGGCCGCTCGATGCTTCGAAGCCGGCAAAGAGCAGGGTGGCCGGAATGATTGCCAGGCAATTGTGCCGGGCGAGGAAGGCGATGAGGATACCGGTATAGCCATAACCGCCGGCAAGCGAGGCGTTGGCTGACCCATGGACGGCCGCCACTTCGAAAGCCCCGGCAAGGCCGGCGAGGGACCCACCGAGCGCTGTAAAGCCGATCATCAGCAGACCGGCCGGCAGGCCCTGGACCTGGGCGGCTCTGATGTTGCCGCCGACGATGCGGGCCGCAAATCCGAAGGTCGTCTTTTCGATCAGTATCCAGCAGAGGATGCAGGCGATGATGCCGGCTGCGAGGCCCCAGTGCACGCCGATGCCGGGGATTTCGCCGATCCGATAGAGCTCCGGAAGCGGTGCCGTGGAGGGTTTGTTGAGGCTGGCGGGATCGCGGAGCGGTCCTTCCACCAGATGGTTCATGAGCGCGATCGCGATATAGGCCAGCAGCAGGCTGGAGATCGTCTCGTTGACCCCGCGGAAATGCCTGAGAGCCCCGATGCCGCCGATCCAGATGGCACCGACGAGCGCACCCGCGATCATCATGGCAAGGATGCCGACCGGTCCCGGGATGCTAGGTGCCAGCATGGCGATGGCACCGGCGCCGACACCGCCCAGCACGATCGCCCCCTCCCCGCCGATCACCACGAGACCAAGCCGGGCCGGCAGGGCGACGCAGAGGGCTGCGAGAAGCAAAGGTGCTGCGCGAGCCAGCGTGTTGGTCCAGGAGAAGGACGTGCCGAAGCCCGCCTTGTAGACCAAGGTGTAGAACTCGATCGGCGAGGTGCCGATCAGGAGCAGAAAGACGGCAAAGAGGAGCATGCCGGCGAGAAGTGCCGCCAGCGGCAGGAAGAGCGGATCGAGCCAGTGCAGAACCGTCTCGAACGAGACATTGCGTCTGGCCAGGCCCTGGCTTGCGAGATCCGCCGGTGCGCTCATGGCATGCCCCTCCCGGATGCTTTACGAGGTCGATCCGACAACGCCCTCGACGAGGTAGCTCATGCTTTCGAGCGCTACGTCGGTCTCGGCGAAGGCCTGGCCTTCGGTGGCGATGACATTGCCCTTGTTGTCTTTGAGCGGTCCCTTGATGGCCGAGAAGCCACCCTTGAGGATTTCGGCAAGGGTCGCGTCGAACTGCTTGCGTGCCGGTTCGGTGACCGCCGGGCCGAGCGGGCTCATCTTGACGAAGCCTTCAGCAAGACCGCCGCGGACGAAGTTGTCGATGGTGCCGCCGGCCAAGGTCGTGTTGACCATGTCCGTATAGACCTTGGACCAGTTCCACTCGGCGCCGGTCAGATATTTTTCCGGTGCGAGCGGGCTCTGGTTGGCGTGGTAGCCGCAGAGGAACATGCCGCGACCGGCGCCGGTTTCCATGACCACCTTCGGGCCGTCGACATGGCAGGTGACGACGTCAACGCCCTGGTCGGCGAGTGCGTTTGTGGCTTCCGCTTCCTTGACGGCGAGCGACCATTCGCCGGTGAAGATGACCTGGCAGGTGATCGTCGGATCGACGGCGCGGGCGCCGAGCAGGAAGGAGTTGATGTTGAGCAGAACCTGCGGAATGGGCTTGGCAGCCACGAAGCCGATCTTCTTGGTCTTGGTCATGTGACCGGCGACGATGCCGTTCAGATACTGGCCCATGCCGATATAGCCGAAATAGGAGCCGGTGTTGGCGGGCTTGTCCGGGGTCCAGAGGCCGCCGCAATGTTCGAAGCGAACGTTGGGATATTTCGGCGCCATGGTCAGGATATGGGGGTCGAAATAGCCGAAGGAGGTCGGGAAGAGCAGCGTCGCCCCGTCGAAGTTGATCATGCTCTCCATGGTCTTCTGGACGTCGACCGTTTCCGGTACCTGTTCTTCTTCGACCACGGTCACGCCCTCAATCGCCTTGATCGCGGCAGCACCTTCGGCATGAGCCTGGTTGTAGCCGAAGTCATCCTTCGGGCCGACATAGACGAAGCCGACGGTGAGGCCTGCGGCGCGGGCGATGTCGAAAGGAAGCATGCTGCTGGCAGCGGCAAGGCCGGCGAGACCGGCTGATTGGCGCAGAAACTGGCGGCGGCTCGGCATAAGAAACTGGCTCATGAAGGATCTCCCAGATCAGGATGAACAGTGAATTTCGTGCGGGCGCTGGTTCCCCTGATTATTGATGGCGCTCCGCGTTCACCTTTGAGTAACCCATATGGCGCCGCTTCTGTCTTGTGCTAAGTTTTGGTCAAGCTGCTGCAAAATTTGCATCACCATGGGAGACCTCGCATGCGGCACCTGACTTCGCTTCGTTACATCGATGCCGTCGCCAAGGCGGGCTCGATCCGCGGTGCGGCCGAATCGCTGGCCATCACATCGACGGCGCTCAACCGGCGCATCCTGGCGCTGGAAGAGGAGCTCGGCGTGCCGGTCTTCGAGCGGCTGCCGCATGGGGTGCGGCTGTCGAGCGCCGGCGAGATCCTGATCCATCACATCCGCAACCAGATCTCAGACATGGAGCGGGTCCGCTCACAGATCGCCGACCTCTCTGGCGTCAGGCGTGGTCATGTGTCGATCGCCTGTAGCCAGGCACTCCTGCCCTATTTCCTGCCGCATCAGATCGCTCACTATCGAAAGGACCATCCAGCGGTGACCTTCGGCGTGCATCTGCGTGATCGCCAGGCGGCAGAACAGTCGCTGGTGGATCACTCGGCGGATCTGGCGATTGTCTTCGAGCCAGTGCGCATGGCGGATTTCATGACGTTGATACGGGTTCACCAGCCGGTGCATGTGGTGATGGCGCCGCATCATCCGCTGGCAACGAAAGAGACCATCCGGCTCAGCGACTGCCTCGACTATCCCTACTCGCTCCCGACGGCGCCGTTCGGCGTCCGCCACCTGATGGACATGGCGGCGCAGAAGTCATCCTACCGGCTGGAGCCAGTGATCGAATCCGACAGTTTCGAATTCCTGCGCAACCATGCGGTCGCGGAGAACATCATCACCTTCCAGATCCCGATCGGGCTCTCGGACCATACGATGACGGGCGAGATGATTACCCGCCCACTAGATAAGCGCGATGTGCCGGCAGGCGTGCTCTACATGGGACAGCTGCGTGGGCGGACGCTTCCTGTCGCAGCGGCCCGGTTCGCCGCCCAGCTGTCGACGGCACTTGCCAACCGATACGAAGTGTCGTGAGGGCGCAGCCGAAAACTACCGTTCGACCGCGTCCGGTCGCGTGGCGCGATAGAGCAGATAGGCGAAGACCGCCGCCAGGCCGAACCAGGTCATGGCATAGCCGAAATGCTTGTTGGGGAAGGAAACCACCGTCAGCCCGCCGACGGGCATGCCATCGTCTGATGCATCAGCATCGATGAAATAGGGTGCGACCTCTCCCAGCCCAATGGCCTCAGCCATGGCGACCGTGTCACGGGAGAACCATCGATTGCCCGTGGGGTCATTATCGCGGAGAAAAGCACCGCCCGGCTGGGTGAGGCGCAAGAGGCCTGTAACCCTCTGCTCACCCTCAGGTATCGGCCTGTCGGAGGCAGAAGTCAGGTTGTCGGGAACGAAGCCCCTGTTGATAAAGAGGCGCCAGCCGTCATCCGTCTCGAAGGGCGTCATGACCCAGAAGCCCGACCCTCTAGATGTGACTGCCTTCACGAGCGTATCGTCACCGGGAAGATACTGCCCACGCACTTCGACACGGCGATATTCCGCCGTGTCGAATGTGACCCCCGTCCAAAGATCTGGTCCGGGTGCTGCGGACGGAGGGGCGACGAGCCCCGCTTCGACGCGTTCGATCAGAGCCGTCTTCCATTGCAGGCGCTGGAGTTGCCAGACACCGAGACCCACGAGCAGGCTGACCGCAAGCACACCCAGCCCGATGAACCACCATGGTAGGCGCGCTCGCGTCATGCCCTTATGTCCCGTCAGGAGCCGAAGCCCTGGAAGCTCTCATGATCCATTGATGGCATCATGTTGGTGTTCAGGTTGTACATGACCCAGACCGATCCGGCGATCATGATGACCACGACGATGATGGTGAAGATCATCGACAGCATGGTCCAGCCTTCGTCAGACCGGGTGTTCATGTGCAGGAAGTAGACCATGTGCACGAGGATCTGGACGACGGCAAAGCCGATCACCGTCACCGCGGTCAGCACGCGGCTGTCGAAACCGCCGCTCATGACGATGGCGAAGGGAATGATCGTCAGGATCGCCGCCAGCACAAAGCCGGTGAGATAGGAGCGATAGCTGCCGTGGTCGTGACCACTGTTGTCGTGGTCGTGGCCGTGGCCCTGTTCATGGTGGCCGTGGGGCTGGATGGAAGGCTTGGACATCAGATCATCCCCAGGAGGTAAACGAAGGTGAAGACACCGATCCAGATCACATCGAGGAAGTGCCAGAACATGCTGAGGCATTCCATGCGTCTGGTGTTCGCCGGGATCAGACCCTTCTGATTGATCTGCACCATCAGCGTCACGAGCCAGATGCAGCCGAACAGCACGTGCAGACCGTGGGTGCCGACCAGCGCGAAGAAGGCCGACAGGAAGGCCGAGCGTTGCGGACCGGCGCCGAGCTCGATCAGGTGATGGAATTCGTAGATTTCGAGTGCCAGGAAGGCGAGGCCGAGCAGCAGGGTGACGGAGAGCCAGGCCTGCATGCGGGCCTGGCGGCCTTCATACATGGCCAGCATGGCGAAGCCGAAGGTGATCGATGAGACCAGCAGGAAGCCAGTGTTGATCGCAATCAGGTTCAGGTCGAAGAGCGCCTTGGGGCCGGGGCCGGCCGCGTAGCTCTGGCCGACAACCCCGAAGACCGCGAAGAGGACCGCGAACATCAGGCAGTCGCTCATCAGGTAGACCCAGAAGCCGAGCCGCGTGGACGCGCCTTCCGGATGATGGTGCGGCTCGGTTTCCCAATAGACGGCAGGTGCGTCGGATTTGATGATGGTGCTCACGGTCGTCACGCTCCCACGCTTGCAAGTTCGCGGTCACGTGCCTTTTCGACACGCTCGACCTCGTCGACGGGGACGTAGTAGTCCCGGTCGTAGTTGAAGGTATGGGCAATCGCGACGGCAATGATCGCCACGAAGGACACAGCCGCCAGCCACCAGATGTACCAGACCAGCGCAAAGCCGCAGAGCGTGGCCAGGGCCGAGATCACAACACCCGTGCCGGTGTAACGCGGCATATGGATCGGGATATACGGCGCCTTCGGGCGCTTCTGCCCAACCTGCTTCATGTCGTGCCAGGCGTCCAGGTCATGGACGACAGGCGTGAAGGCGAAGTTGTAGGCCGGCGGCGGAGACGAGGTCGCCCATTCCAGCGTGCGGCCATCCCAGGGGTCGCCGGTCACGTCCATGTTGTCCTTCCGATTCCAGATTGAGACTGCAATCTGGATGAAGAAGGCGGCGATGCCGACAGCGATCAAGAGGGCGCCAAGCGCTGCCAGGATGAACCAGATCCTCAGATCCGGATCATCGAAGACGCGCATGCGGCGGGTGACGCCCATCAGGCCGAGCACATAGAGCGGCATGAAGGCGAGCCAGAAGCCGCTGACCCAGGTCCAGAAGGAGACCTTGCCCCAGAAGACATTCAGCTGGAAGCCGAAGGCCTTGGGCCACCAGTAGGCGATCGCGGCAAAGCAGCCGAACAGCACGCCGCCGATGATGACGTTGTGGAAGTGCGCCACCAGGAAGAGCGAGTTGTGCAGGACGAAGTCTGCCGGCGGGACTGCCAGAAGAACACCCGTCATGCCGCCGATCGTGAAGGTCAGCATGAAGGCAACCGTCCACATCATCGGCAGGTCGAAGCGCACCCGTCCCTTGTACATGGTGAAGAGCCAGTTGAAGATCTTCGCCCCCGTGGGCACGGAGATGATCATGGTGGTGATGCCGAAGAAGGCGTTCACCGAGGCACCGGAACCCATCGTGAAGAAGTGGTGCAGCCAGACGATGTAGCTCAGGATGGTGATGCAGACGGTGGCATAGACCATCGAGCTGTAGCCGAAGAGCCGCTTGCTGGAGAAGGTGGACGTGATCTCCGAGAAGACGCCGAAGAGCGGCAGGATCAGGATGTAGACTTCCGGGTGACCCCAGATCCAGATGAGGTTGATATACATCATCGGGTTGCCGCCGAGATCGTTCGTGAAGAAGTTCGTTCCCACGTAGCGATCGAGCGTCAGAAGGATCAGGGTCATCGTCAGCACCGGGAAGGAGGCGACGATGAGGATGTTGGTGCAGAGTGCTGTCCAGGTGAAGACCGGCATGCGCATCAGGGTCATGCCCGGTGCCCGCATCTTCACAATGGTGACGAGCAGGTTGATGCCTGAGAGCGTCGTTCCCACCCCGGCAATCTGCAGACCCCAGATATAATAGTCCACCCCGACCCAGGGACTGTAGCCAATACCCGAGAGCGGCGGGAAGGCGAGCCAGCCGGTCTGCGCAAACTCGCCGACGAAGAGCGAGGCCATGATCAGGACTGCGCCACCGACGGTCATCCAGAAGGAGAAGTTGTTGAGGAAGGGGAAGGAAACATCGCGCGCGCCGATCTGCAGCGGCACGACATAGTTCATCAGACCCGTCACGAAGGGCATCGCCACGAAGAAGATCATGATCACGCCATGGGCGGTGAAGATCTGGTCGTAATGGTGGGCATTCAGGTAGCCCTCGGATCCGTTGAAGGCCAACACCTGCTGCAGTCGCATCATGATGGCGTCGGCAAAGCCGCGCACCAGCATGATCAACGCCAGGATGATGTACATGATGCCGATCTTCTTGTGATCGACGGAGGTCAGCCATTCGCGCCAGAGGTATCCCCAGAGGCGGTAATAGGTGAGCGCGCCGACCGTGGCGGCACCGCCGACCACGACGACTGCGAAAGTCGCCAGAACGATCGGATCCGTCGGGATCGCACTCCAGTTGAGGCGACCGAGAAGAAACGTGGTGGAATGGTCTATCGTAGCCATACCGAATTCCTGTCAGAGTTGCGGCGCATTGCCGGCTGCCTGCCGAACGAGCGTGAGGAAGCGTTCGGCCTCACCGCCGAAGGGCGATGCCGGCTGCTGCATGTTGTGTCCCATCAGGGGACCCGAAACGACGGGCTTGTCGTTGAAGGAGGCGGGCTTTGCGGCCAGCATCTGCTCCAGCTCCTCGACCGAGCAGAAGCCCAGAACCTTGAAGGGTTCCCAACCGAAGACCGGCTCGCGCGTGCCCCGGCGTTCGTGCTTGTCGTAGATGAGAGCGCTCATGTTGACCGTGCCGGCAAGACCTGTGCCGCCCTGGGCGTCGAGCGCCATCATCTCGGCCATGCAGATCTTGCCCTCTTCGACGCACATGTTGACGACGCGCGGGAAGAGCTGCGGATCGATGCTGGCGAAGACCTCCGGCTTGACGTTTTCGCTGGGGCGCTCGAGCTCCAGATACTTGGCGCGGTCGAGCTTTGCGCCGCCAGAGCGTGCTTCTTCGACCCAGGCCTCGAAGGCTGCCGCGTCAGTCGCGTTAGCCTTGAAGCGCATGCCGGAGAAGCCGGCACCCGAGTAATGCGAGGCAAGCCCCTGGAAGGTGCCTTCCTCGTTGAAGACCCCGTGCAGCGTCGTCTGCATGCCGGGCATGGCATAGATCATGCCGGCCATATGCGGGATGTAGAAGGCGTTCATGACCGAAGACGAGGTCAGCGAGAAGCGGATCGGCCGATCGGTTGGAACCGGAAGCTCATTGACGGTGGCGACGCCGTATTGCGGGTAGATGAAGAGCCATTTCCAGTCGAGAGCGACGACCTGCACATCCAGCGGCTCCTGCTGCGGATCGAGCGGCTGCTCTTCGGAGACCCGCGCCAGCGGGCGGTAGGGATCGAGGAGATGGGTTCCGACCCAGGTCAGCGCACCCAGGCAGATGATGATCATCAGGGGGATCGCCCAGATGATCAGCTCAAGCTTGGTGGAGTGAGACCAGTTCGGCTTGTAGATCGCTTCCTTGTTGGCCGCGCGGTAGTGCCAGGCGAACCAGCAGGTCAGCACCATCACGGGGATGATGATGATCAGCATCAGCAAAGTGGAGATCACCAAGAGGTCGCGCTGCTGTGCAGCGATGTCACCCGTTGGTGCGAGGACTTCCGCCTTGCAGGCGGAAAGGAAGAGGACCGCCATGATGGCGGTGAACAATTTCGGGAGGCGAAGCTTCTGCATCTCGTACCCTGATACACTGACGGGTCACTGAGCAGGGGTCCCCCCGAAACACTACTCGACGACCATTGATATTCGTCGGGTTAGTTAGTCGGGTTTTGCGGTGCAGCACATACGACAATTTGTCACCTGTCAATTTGGGCGTGTCTGCGGCATCGCTTTGCAGCATGTTAGACTAAGGCGCGGACCGTATTTCCCCCGTTCGGATCCGCCCTGTTCAGACAAGAAAGTGATCACGCGTTATGGCGAGCATGACCGGCTCTGCATCCCCCGCCGCACAGAACGGCCGCACAACCTCCGAAGACGATCATCACGTCTCTCCCTCGGATATCGCCGTCGGCGTCGTCATCGGGCGCACGTCGGAGTTCTTCGACTTCTTCGTCTTCGCCATCGCGTCCGTAATCGTCTTTCCGGCGCGCATTTTCCCGTTCCTGGATCCGCTGACCGGTACGCTCTGGTCCTTCGTGCTTGTGGCACTCGCCTTCGTCGCGCGTCCGCTCGGAACCGTGCTGTTTACCCTGCTCGACCGCCGGCATGGCCGCGTAACCAAGTTGACGGTGGCGCTTTTCCTCCTGGGAACCTCGACCGTCGCCATGGGTCTTGTGCCCTCCTACGAGACGGCCGGCTGGTGGTCGATTGCCATGCTGGCACTCTTGCGCATCGGCCAGGGCCTGGCGCTCGGTGGCACCTGGGATGGTCTGGCGCCGCTTCTGGCAATCACCGCATCCAAGGACAAACGCGGCTTTTATGCCATGATCCCGCAGCTCGGCGCTGTGGTCGGGCTCGCCGTGGCCGCTGTTCTTTTTGCCTATCTTGTCATGACGCTTTCCGCCGCTGACTTCCTTGATTGGGGCTGGCGCTATCCGTTCTTCGTCGCCTTCGCGATCAATGTCGTGGCACTCTTTGCGCGACTTCGCATCGTCGATACGCCCGAGTTCAAGGAGCTGTTCGAGACGAACGAACTGACCCCGACCGGCCTGCGCGCCACGATGTCGCAGGACGGGCGGACCGTGCTGCTCGGCGTCTTCGTGCCGCTCGCAAGCTTTGCCATGTTCCACATGGTCACGGTCTTCCCGCTGTCCTGGATTTTCCTCTACACGGATGAAGCGCCCGGCACCTTCCTCTTGATCGAAGCCGCAGGTGCAGGCCTCGGCGTTCTCGCCATGCTGTTCTCCGGCTGGCTTTCGGACAAGATCGGCCGTGAGAAGATCCTCATCTGGGGCGCCTGGGCGATCGGTGTCTTCGCATTGACAGCTCCCCTGCTTCTGAATGGCGACCTTCCGGGTGTCACCATCTACATGATGGTCGGCTTCCTGGTGCTCGGCTTCAACTTTGCCCAGTCGTCGGGCGCAGTGGCATCGCTGTTCGACCGCCGGAACCGCTACACGGCCTCTGCCGTCGTCTCGGCGCTCGCCTGGATGTTCGGCGCCGGGTTCGCACCGCTGTCGGCGCTTCTGCTGTCGACCTGGTTCGGCCTCTTTGCCGCCGGGCTCTACCTTCTCTCTGGTGCAGTCTGCAGCTTGATCTCACTTGCTCTTGTCAGGCAGATCTCTCTGCGGCCGAAGGCCCAAGAGCAGGATGTCTGAGAAAGCATAGATTGCCAGTTTTCTGATGATGGCCCCGGAGTTACCAACTCCGGGGCTTTTCGTTTGTGTCCTGCTGGCTCGCAGATTTGTCTTCAGCTTGCCGGTTTTTGCAGCCCTTGAGGCCGACCCGCCTGATGGCGCGGCCGCTCAGAGCTTCGCAATGAACTCGAGGATTTCCGCTTCCGAGACGACGTCGGCATATTTGGCGTTCATGTCGAAGAGGTTTGCCTCATGCGGCGCTGAGTGCCGATCGCCACAGGCATCCCGCACCACCGTCGTGATGAAGCCATGCGACATCGCATCGACACAGCTTGCCCGAACGCAGCCGCTCGTCGTCAACCCTGTGAGGATGACGTTGTCGACGCCCATGGAGGTTAGAAGCGGCGCGAGCGAAGTGCCGAAGAAGGCACTCGGATATTGCTTTGAGACGACAAACTCGTCCGGGAACGGCCCAAGACCCTTGGGCCAGGCGCCGAGCGGGTTTCCTGCCGTGAAGCAGGCGAGCGGTTTCGCCTTCTGGAAGAAGCGGCCACCATCCAGACCGCTCGGATGCAGCACCACGCCGGTGAGGATGACGGGAAGTCCCTTTTCACGCGCCTTCGCGCGAATGCGGAGCGCGCTGGCAAGTGCGGCATCGACGCCGGCATACAGCGGGCTCTCCGGCTCGAAATAGGCCTGCACGAAATCGACCAGGATCAGGGCCGGCTTTTTGCCGAAGCCGATCCGGTTGTCATAGGCCTTGGCATAATTGGCGGCGAGATCGTCGGTCATGGCTCAGTCCTCGGTTTCGGCAAATTTCTTCTCGAAGGCCCACACGTCCTCAAAACCGAGCAGGCTGTTGAAGTCCTTGAAGGGATAGAGCGGGACGGCATCGGTAGTGATGCCGTTGTCGAGCAGGTCCTGATAGGCATGGCGCACCGCATGGCCGTGGGCGAGGAAGCCGAGGGCCGGATAGATTGCGATCCTGTAGCCGAGCGCCTGCAGATCCGACGCCGGCAAAAGTGGCGTGCGTCCGCCATTGACCATGTTGGCGAGCAGCGGGCGGTCGATGGCCTCGGCGATTGCCTTCACTTCTTCGGTACTCTCAGGCGACTCGACGAAGAGGACGTCGGCGCCTGCCGCTGCATAGGCTTTCGCTCTGCGGATAGCCTCGTCGAGACCGAGGCTCGTGCGGGCATCAGTGCGGGCGATGATCAGGAAATCATCGCTGCGCCGGCTGTCGGCAGCGACTTCGATCTTCTTGACCATATCCGCCATGGGCACGACGCGCCGATTGGGCGTGTGGCCGCATTTCTTCGGGAATTCCTGATCCTCGAGCTGGATGGCCGAGACGCCGGCATCTTCATAGCCGCGCACGGTGTGGCGAACATTGAGCAGTCCGCCATAGCCGGTATCCGCATCGGCAATGATCGGCGTACGGGTGAGCTTCACCATCTGCGCGATGCGCTCGATCATGTCGCGATAGGTCGCAATGCCTGCATCCGGGATGCCGAGGGTAGAGGCGACCGTCCCATATCCGGTTACATAGAGCGCCTTGAAGCCCATCTGGTCTGCAATAAGCGCCGAGATCATGTCGTAGATCCCGGGAGCCAGGATAAATTCACCGTCGGTGAGCCGCTTCTTCAAAGTGGGATCGGGCATGTGTCGTCTGCTGCTTTCATTTCGGATTGAGGACAGGTTCAAGGCGCCGGGCGGCATCAAGCAGATGCTGGTCGGCGAAACGCGCGGCAATCAGCGTCACACCGATCGGCAGCGAGGGTTGGCCGAGCGGCACCGGGATGTTGAGGCAGGGGACGCCGAGAAGGGTCCAGGAGGCATTGAAGACGGGATCGCCCGGGCGGCGTCCGGGCGGTGCAAAACCAGGTGCGCTCGGCGCAATCAGGAGGTCGAAGTCCTGCATCAGCGCATCGAAGGCGATGCGTCCCATCGCCATGGCATCATAGGCCTTTGCGAGGTCCAGGAGGCTGGAGCCATCGCGATTTTCGACCCGATGGTGGAAATCATCGTGGAGGGCTGCCCCGTGGCGTCGCGCCAGATTGCGGAAGGACGCCTGCCCTTCCCTATGCAGGATCACGCGGTGGTGCCTGTCCAGAGCCTCAAACTCGGCTGGCAGTTCGATGGACTGCACCGAATGGCCCTGCGTTTCGAGCCGCTGTTTCGAAAGGTCGAGAGCCATGAGGCTCTCGGACGCCAGGCGGTCGCGATAAGGCCCGGACGTGATCGCGATCCTGAGGTGACCTGGCCGGTCTGTCGAATGCAGCGCCTCATCGAGCCCGAGCACAGACGCCAGCAGTGCGACGTCATCCACCGAACGGCCGTACCAGCCGACGGTATCGAAGCTCTGCGCGTAGATTTTCACGCCCTCGCGGCTTACCCGGCCAAAGCTCGGCTTGAAGCCGACGACGCCGCAAAACGAGGCGGGTCGGATGGTCGAGCCACCGGTCTGGGTCGAAAGCGCGAGGGGCACATGCCGATCAGCCACAGCGGCTGTAGAGCCGGCGGACGAGCCGCCTGGGGTATGGGCAAGATCATTCGGGTTGGCGGTCGCTGCATCACGACCAGCGGCCGCGAACTCCGTCGTATCGGTCTTGCCAAGAATGATCGCGCCTTCGCTGCGCAG
Source organism: Allorhizobium sp. nf9_anc (assembly GCF_056323085.1). NCBI lineage: Bacteria > Pseudomonadati > Pseudomonadota > Alphaproteobacteria > Hyphomicrobiales > Rhizobiaceae > Allorhizobium > Allorhizobium sp. nf9_anc. Next base: position 3,781,963 of record NZ_CM150481.1, read on the forward strand.
CAGGTCGACCACGGCAGCATCGGCGGCGGGCTGGAAGCCCTGGTACAGTGGCGAGTTGTGCGTGGTCGGAAGGTCAAACGTGTCGAAGACATCCTTCACCCCGATTGGCAGACCGTGAAACCTGCCGCGCCCGACCTTCGGGGTGGCATCGCAGCGATCGGCCTGCTCCAGTGCCGTTTCGCTGAGTGCGAGCCAGGCCCTGACCTCGCCATCTCGGTGACGGATCCGGTCGAGGCAGGCCGTCACAAGGGCGCGCGACGTCAAAAGCCCCTCGGCCATCAGGGAAAGGGCCTCTGTTGCGGTGAGCGCCGTGAGGTCCGGGGTGATGGGGGCGTGTGATGTCATTTGGCGTCCTCTGGCGGCATCATCCGATGAAAGTCCGTCACCTCCTGGAATGCGCGCCCCAACCTCAGGCAGAGCGCATCTGCGCCGGGGCGACCGACGATCTGGATGCCGGTTGGCAAGCCTGTCGAACCGACGCCCGACGGCAGCATCAGCGCCGGCAGTCCTGTGACATCGAAGATCATGGTGTTGCGCGAAACGACTGTCTGGAACGCGTGGCGGTCGCCATCGATATTGACGGTCAGATCATCGAGATGGCCGGCTTCGCCACCAAGGCCGGGTGTAACCACGGCATCAACGTCGCGCATGGCGGTCAGGAATGCCTCCAGCGCCTCGCTCCGGCGCTGAAGTGCTTCACCATAGTCACGCGCAGAATAACCCAGCCCGTTCTTCAGACGATGCCGGAGGCCCGGATCGAAAAGCTCCGCACGATCAAGGCGTGCGGCGTGAAGACTCGCCAGCTCGCTCTGAAGGATGACCCAACCGGCCTCATGCAGAGGCTCGACTTCGATTCGCGGTAGCGGCACCAGGTGACAGCCAAGAGCCTCGAACTGCTCCAGGACGGCCTGCCAATTGGCGAGCACGTGTTGGTCGACCTTTTCCGTGAACCAGTTGACGGGAATGCCGATCCTCAGGCCTTGGACGGAGCCTGTCTGCAAAAGTGCTGCAACTTCGCCAGCGAGATGCGCCTCCCGGTCACCCGCCATGAACGGCAAGACCCGGGCGATATCCTCTACGGATCGCGCCATCGGGCCGATATGATCGAGCGACCAGGAAAGCGGTGCCACCCCTTGGCGGGACACCAATTCGCGGCTGGGCTTGAGCCCCGTCGTTCCGCACCAGCAGGAGGGGACGCGGATCGACCCTCCCGTATCCGTGCCGAGCGCCAGCGGCATGAGCCGAGCCGCCAGCGCCGCGCCGGAGCCGGTCGAGGACCCACCCGTCCAACGGCTGCGAGCATGGGGATTGGTGACCGTGCCGAAGCGCGGATTGTGCGGGGAACCGGTGGCAAACTCTGTCGTGGCTGTCATGGCGAAGGGAATGGCACCGGCTGATCGCAAGGCTGCCACGACAGGCGCGTCGACCGGCGCCACGCGATCACCAGTGAAATGCGAGCCTGATGTGACCACGGCCCCGGCGACTTCGATGATGTCTTTCACCCCGAAAGGAATACCTTCCAAGGGTCGTGCCCGCCCCTCCGCGAAACGTCGATCGCTCTCACGCGCCGCCTCTTCCGCACCGGGGACGAAGCGAAGAACCGCTTCCCCTCCCGTCCGGGTGGCGTTTATGCGGGCCTTGAGTTGCGACAAAAGATCTGACGGACGCAAGCTGCCGCTGGCATAGGCCGAGAGCACCTCCGTTACGCCTGCCACGACCGTCGGCTCGTCTAGCGGCTCTGGAGACAGTGGCAATGCCACATATGCAGCATCGACTTTCGGTGCCAGGGCATCGCGATGAACGCCGTCGACCCTTGTCGGATCGGCCAGCGTCATCGGATCAAACTGGATCCCCGCCTCCGGGCGAGGATCGTCTGTCGGTGCAGGCCGAGCCGCCGTCACGTCATTCCGCCGCGATCTGCTTGGGCGTGCGGCTTGCCATCAAGGGCTGGATGCGCTCGCCGAACTGATCGAGACCGATAAGGAAGTCGTCGAAGGTCAGCATGATGCCCTTCGTTCCCGGAACATTGCCGGCCTCGTCGAGCATGCGGGCGACCTTGGCATAGGAGCCGACAAGCGTGCCCATGTTGAAGTTGACCGCACCCTCGGGGAGGTTGATGTGTTTGGCGGTGGAATTGGCATCCGCCGTCGCATCCTTGCTGCCCTGATCGGCCATCCAAGCCAGCGCGTCGACATCCGCACCCTCGCGATACTTCTGCCACTTCGCTTCAGCCAGTTCGTCGGTCTCGTCGGCGATGACCATGAAGAGCACATAGGCACCCACGTCACGGCCTGACTTCGCTGCCGCATCGAGGAGCTTCTGGTTGTTGGGGGCATAGGCGGTCGGCGTGTTGATGCCGGAGCCCATGACGAAGTTGTAGTCCGCATATTCGGCGGCGAACTCCATGCCGCGGGGGCTCTGGCCCGCCGCCACGATCTCGATCTTGTTCGCCGGCATCGGCTTCATCATGCAGTCCTTCATGGTGAAGTGCTTGCCTTCGAAGCTGCAACTGCCGTTCGCCCAGAGCTCCTTCATGATATGCACGTATTCGGTCGAATAGTCGTAGCGGTAGCCGAAATAGTCATCGCCCGGCCAGATGCCCATCTGGTCGTATTCCGCCATCTGCCAGCCGGACACGATGTTCACACCGAAACGACCGGGCGCAACGTTGTCGATGGTGGTCGCCATGCGCGCGACGATTGCCGGTGGCAGGGTGAGAACAGCCGTCGACGCGAACAGCTTGATACGCTCGGTGACGGCGGCGAGGCTCGCCATCAGCGTGAAGCTCTCGAGGTTATAGTCCCAGAATTCGGCCTTGCCGCCGAAGCCGCGCAGCTTGATCATCGAGAGGGCGAAGTCGAGGCCGTAGCTTTCTGCCTTCTGGACGATCTGCTTGTTGAGCTCGAAGCTCGGCATGTATTGCGGCGACGCTGTCGAGATCAGCCAGCCGTTGTTTCCGATAGGAATGAAGACACCGATATCCATGTGGTTCCCCTTTTAGTATGACCTACACGCAAGCAGTATGTACGAACTAATGCAAAAATTTTTGAGGCTGTCCAGCCAAAAATGCCTTATCTTTAGGCCTGCATATTTTTCGATCATTCGCCGGAATCGCGCGCAGGACGGAGTTGCCGAGCAACCGTTCAAACGGACGATCTGTAGGCAAAACAGGACGCGGAAACGCCATCAGCGCCCAGGAGCGCTGCTGGCGGCCATGGATCTATGATCAGAAAAGGGGAGGCTCAGCCTTCGGCGCGAAGCGTCGTGGTGAAGGTGAAGCGCTCTGCCGGAAGGACCTGGAAGGCGTATTCCAGCAGGCGGCGGCCGGAGCCGAAATAGCGTCGCGTCACGACTAGCGCCAGATCGCCCGCCTTGACATCGAGCTTGGCGGCAATCTCGGCGTCGAGGATCATCGGGCGGATGTCCTGCTGGATTTCCTGGATCTTCTCGCCCGTATATTGCTCGATATAATGAAAGATGGCGCTGCGGGCGACCGTGATATCCTTGACGGCGGCAGCCAGCTTGGCGTCGACATAGACCTCGTTCCAGGAGAACGGGCGGCTGCGATTGCCGGGATAACGAATACCCGCCATGTGGAAGAATTTGCGCCCAGGCCGGCAGCCGAGTTCGACGGCAAGCTTGCCCTGAGCTGAAATCTCTTCCTTGGTGTCGATGACGAATTCCGTCTCGGCGGCGATCTCGAATAGCTCTGAACGCGAATGGGCGATGAAGCGCTTCTTCTCCGGGTCGAACCCGGCCTCAACGCGCGTGCCCACGCCCTTGCGGGCGGAAAGGCGACCCTTGTTGCGAAGCGTTGCGATCGCCTGACGTACGGTCTGGCGGCTGACGCCAAGGGCGGCTGCGATCTCGTTTTCCGTGGGCAGAAGCGAACCAACCGGATACTCGCCATCGCTGATCCGGCTCTCCAGATGATGGGCGACCTGCAGGTAGAGCGGCGCAGTGTCCACTTCCGGCTTCCAGTCCATGCGCTTCTGATCCAAGCTCAACCATCCCCATCGGCGCAACGCCGAGTTCCTCGTGCCAGAGTTTCAACCTCCTTTCCCAGCAAAAGGCAAATGGAATTCGGGAGATCGAAGCAGGCCACAGCACCGGCTTGCGATCCTTTACCAAATCAATTAGTACGTACATATCCTAGTCATATCCTCCGAGACAGCACCATATGTCTGACTTCATCGCCGAAGAGGCGCCACCCGCGCGACACGCCTCCTCGCTTACCCAGACCTTGATTGCCGCCACACTGATACAGATCGTTGCGACGGCGAGCGTGCTCGCGCTGACCGCGATTGCGCCCACGGTGGCGAAAGATCTCGATATCGGGGCCTACTGGATCGGCTACCAGATCAGCCTGATCTACTTCTCCGGAATGTTCTCCTCGGCGATTGCCGGGACGCTGGTTCAGCGCTTCGGCCCGATCAGGATCGAACAGGCCGCTCTCGCCTGTTTCGTGCTCGGCTTTATCGGCATTGCTAGCGCGGAGATCCCGCTGATCATTGCGGCCTCCCTCTTCATCGGCATCGGCTACGGGCTGAACAATCCCGCCTCCTCGGAAATGCTGAGTCGCGTCACCCCCTTCAACAGACGCAATATCGTCTTCTCCCTGAAGCAGTCGGGCGTACCACTCGGCGGCATCCTTGCGAGCTTTGCCTTTCCGTTTCTCACGCGCTTCTTCGACTGGCACGTCGCGTTGCTGATCGGCGCCGTCGCCCCGATCCTGACGATGGCGCTTCTGGCCGCGACCCATGCGGCGGAGCCGGTCAATCCGGCGCCAAGACGGTCGTTTCTGAAGGGGTTCGCCGAGGAGCAGTCGACGATCTGGCGCAATCCGCGACTGAGGGCGCTGTCGGCTCTCGGCTTTGCCTATTCAGCCATGCAGCTATCCGTCTCGGCATTTGCCGTCGTAACGCTCGTGCATGACGCCGGATGGTCGCTACTTTCGGCTGGCTCTGTTGCAGCAGCCATGCAGCTTGCCGGCGCGGTCGGGCGCATTTTCTGGGGTGTGGTCGCCGACAGGATCGGTGGCGGGTTCAAGACGCTCGCCCTGCTCGGATTGCTAGGCGGCACCGGCTATGCCCTGCTGTTCTGGTTGACCGATCTGCCAACGATCGCGCAGGTGGCGCTTTTCGTCGCCATGGGTGGGGTCACCATCGGATGGAACGGCGTGCTGCTCGCCGAGGTGGCCCACAATGCTCCGGAGGGACGGGTCGGCTCGACCACCGGCGGCGTGCTGGTCTACACCTTCATCGGAGTGATCGTGGGCCCCTCGTCATTCGGCAGCGTCTATGCACTGACGGGACACTATGGCGCCAGCTTCATGATCTTTGCCCTCTTCGGCTTTGCAGGCTGCCTGATCGCTTGGCGCGCGCATACGGCCAGCCGGTAGCAACCCTCACCATATGTACTGACATATCACTCAGCATTCCTCGATGCTGCAAGTGCGAGATCGCGCGTCTATTGGAGACGAACTGCGCGCGGTTGATCGCGATTCGATCGCCTGACTGAAAGGGTTTTCGGCATTCGCCGAATAAATGTGCAGTGCAAAAAAATAGGCAAAACACGATTGACGTTCGGCTGACTATGTACGTACATTATCTGCGAGCGGTCATCGAGAACCGCATCAGATGACACCGGAAAACCGGGTTAGAGACAGGGGAACGTCAATCATGCGCCTCATCCTTGCCAGTTCGCTTTTGGCCGCATCCACACTTGCGGTCACCTCCACGCCAGCAGCAGCAGCAGATCCCATGGCCGATGCAAAGGCCATCATCGGAGCGCACCGCGCCATGCCGGTCTTCGCCGCACCTGGCGATGCCTTCGACGCCAAGGCCTGCATGGCGGACAAGAAGGTTCTGTCGATCCCGATCTCGATGACGATCCCGTTCAATGTGGAGCTTCAGAAGGCGATGGCCTCGGCAGCGGCCGAAGTTGGCTTCACCTACACGACCTGGGACAACCAGCTGAAACTCGACCAGTGGGTTCAGGGGATTTCCCAGGCCATCAGCCAGGACTACGACGTGGTCGACCTTGCCGGTGGCCTCAATCCGGAAGTGCTGGGACCGCAGCTCTCCGAGGCGCGCGCCGCTGGCCTCAAGATTAGCACCACCCATTTCTACGACGTGACCCAGCCGGCTGTGGAGAGCGTCGACTATTCCGGCAAAGTCGACTTCACTGGCGCGGGCAAGTTGCTCGCTGCCTGGGCCTATGCGCAGACCGAAGGCAAGCCGAACGTACTGATCATCGGCTCTTCGGATGTGCTGCCGTCCATTCCTTTCGTCCAGTCCATCCAGGACCAACTCAAGGCGCTCTGCCCGGACTGCAAGCAGACGCATCTCGACGTGCCGGTCTCCGAATGGGCAACGAAGATCCAGTCGGGCACCCAGTCGGCGCTGCTGGCCGATCCTTCGATCAACTACATCCTGCCGATCTACGATTCGATGTCGCAGTTCGTCGTGCCCGCATTGCGCATCACCGGCTCTGAAGGCTCGGTGAAGGTTGCGAGCTTCAACGGCACGCCCTTCGTGCTGGATATGGTGCGCGAGGGACAGGTCGAGATGGATATCGGCGAGAGCCTCGGCTGGGCTGGTTATGCGGCGATCGACAACATCATGCGCATGCTGTGCGGCAAGCCGGAAGTCGCCAAGCTCAATGTGCCGCTCCTGGTCTTCGACAAGGATAACATCGAGACCGCAGGGGTGCCTGCCAACTTCGACGACGGCTACGGCGACGCTCATCTCGAGGGTTTCCGCAAGCTCTGGATGTTGAAGTAATCCAGCCACATCGGGAGCCGCGCGATGACCGAGAATGCTGTGCTCAGGATGAACAAAATTCGCATGCGGTTTGGGAGCTACTATGCGCTGAAGGGCGTGTCGCTTTCCATCCGCCGCGGCGAAGTCTTCGGCCTGCTCGGGCAGAACGGCTCGGGCAAGTCGACGATGATCAAGGTTCTCGCGGGCTTCCACCAGCCGGAAGAGGGTAGCGAAGTGGTCCTTTGGGGCCAGACGCTGCCCCTGCCGCTTGACCCGATGGATATCAAGAAGCGTGGCGTGGCCTTCGTCCACCAGCATCTCGGGCTGGTTTCCTCGCTCACCGTCATGGAAAACATGCGCGTGACGGCACTGGGCCAGAAGACGCCCTGGCTGGTGAACTGGAAGCGCGAGGCGAAGGCGATTTCAGCCCTGTTCTCGGAGTTCGGGCTCGATATCGATCCTTTCGCCACCGTCGCCAGCCTGCCGCCCGTGGAGCGCGCTTTCGTCGCGATTATCAGGGCTTTTGAGGATCTGCGGGTCTCGGATGCCGGACATGGTGGTGAAGGCATCCTCGTTCTGGACGAGCCGACGCCTTTTCTCCCGGCCGAGGACGTGCAGAGGCTCTTCACCCTCATACGGTCCATCGTTCGGACCGGCGCCTCCGTGGTGATTGTCACGCATGACATCGACGAAGTGCTGGATATCACCGACCGCGTTGCCGTGCTGCGCGACGGCGAGCTTGTCGACATACTCGACACTCGCACCGCGGAGCGCCAATCCATTCTGGATACCATCGTCGGCACTCGGATCGACCATTTCGAAAAGAAGCGGATGGCGGCGGAGGGCATCCCAGCCGCCGTGCGGGTGCGCGACTTGAGCGATGGAAAGTCACCCGGCTTCGACTTCGAGATCCGTGAGGGCGAAACCCTTGGGGTGACCGGTCTGATCGGCTCGGGTTTCGCATCGGTTCCCTACCTGCTTTATGGGGCGTTGCGCGGCTCCGGCACGATCTCGATCGATGGCCAGACCCTCTCCCTCTCAGCCATTTCTCCCCTTATGGCGCAAAAGCTTGGCATCGCCTTTCTCCCCGGCGACCGGCTGGGTTCGGCCGGCATTGGCAGCCTGTCGGTGACAGACAACATCACGCTGCCGGTCCTGGAAGGGATGTTGAAGCCCTATGGCCTAGATCGCAGCCAGATGGTGCGAGAGGCGGGACGCCTCGGCCAGATCTACGACGTCCGGCCGCAGAATCCGCAATTGAACCTCGGCTCTCTATCAGGCGGCAATCAGCAGAAGGTGCTGCTGGCGAAGTGGCTGCAGATCAAACCGAAACTGCTGATGCTCGACGAACCGACGCAGGGTGTGGATTTCGGCGCCCGACAGCAGATCTTCAAGGCGCTCGACCGGGCCGCCGCCGAGGGGACTGCCATTCTCTGCGCCTCGACCGACAATGAACAGCTCGAGCAGATTTGCGACCGGGTCATCGTCTTTTCCCGTGGACGTCCCGTGTTCGAGCTCAAGGGATCCGAAATCTCCCGAAAATCCATCACCGAAGCCTGTTTCCACAGCCATCAAGCGGAGGCTGCAGAATGACGACGCTCGACATCTCCACGACACCCACCATCTCCAAGCCGAAGAGCCGCTTCACGCTGAAGACGGAAGCCGAACGCTTTGCGCTCGTGGCCGCCTGGCTTCTGCTCATCGTCATCTTCGGGATCCTGATGCCGGATTCCTTCCTGAGCTGGCGCAGCTTCTCCACCCTTTTCGGCTCCCAGGCGATCCTCGTCGTTCTGACGCTGGCCATCATCATTCCCCTCACCTCCGGTGACTTCGACCTGTCGGGCGCCTCGACACTCACCATGAGCTGCATGCTGATCGCGGTCCTGAACGTGAAGCTTGGCTGGCCAATCGTTCCGGTCGTCGTGGTCGCGCTGTTAAGCGGGGTGGTGATCGGTGCGGCGAACGCCTTCTTCGTCCTCTATTTCCGCATTCACTCGCTGATCGTCACGCTCGGGATCGGGACCTTCGTCAATGGCTTGATCCTCTGGGTCAGCAACAGCCAGACAATATCGGGCGTCTCCATGGGCCTCGTGGAATGGGTCATCATCAACCGTTTCCTCGGCATCCCGCTGGCCTTCTTCTACGCGCTGATCCTCTCTGCCATCATCTGGTATGTGCTGGAATACACGATCCCGGGGCGCAAGCTGCTCTTCGTCGGTCGCGGTCGTGAAGTATCACGCCTGAACGGCATCAATGTCGACCGCGTGCGTGCCACATCCTTCGTCTTTTCCGGCCTGATCTCAGCCTTTGCCGGCGTGCTCTATGCCGGCATGACCGGCTCCGCCGATCCGCTGTCCGGCCTCAACCTTCTGCTGCCGGCCTTCGCCGCCGCCTTCCTGGGGGCCACGACGATCTCGCCCGGACGCTTCAATGCCTTTGGTGCCGTGATCAGCGTCTACTTCCTGGTCACGGGGATCACCGGACTGACGATGCTGGGCGCGGATGCCTATGTGCAGAACCTTTTCTATGGCGGGGCGCTCGTGATCGCGGTGTCGTTGAGCCAGCTGGTCCGCAACCGTCAACCACAGGATTTCAGCTGATGGATCTCCAGGACGTCATGAAGACGCTCTCCCATGCCTATTGGGGACGGGCCGCCATCGATCCGGAGCTTCTGGCCATGGTCGGCGAGCTGCAAAGGGATTCGACCGCGATCGCTCCTATCGAGGAGGGTGCAATCGGCAGCCTCTTCAATGTAGAGCCGGCCGCCTTCGACCGGATCCTCCGGGCGGAGGCAGATCGATGAGCCTCGACGATCCCGGATCACTGAAGGAAGCGGCGACAGCCATCCAAGAGCGGCGCATCAGCGCGCTGGAGCTGACCAAAGCGGCCATCGAACGGGCAAAATCGAGCCACGGCACGCTCAACGCCTTTATCGAAATCGAGGAAGAGGCGGCGTTGCATGCTGCCCTTCAGGCGGACGAGGTGCTGGCCCGAGGTGCCGCAACGGGGCCTCTTCACGGCGTGCCCCTGGCTCATAAGGACATGTATGACCGCAAGAGCTTCGTAACCGGATGCGGATCGAAAATCCGTGCATCACACGTGGCGACCGAGACCTCGACGATTATGCAGCGGCTGGAAGCAGCCGGAGCGGTGTCCATCGGACGGCTGAACATGAGCGAATTCGCCATGGGGCCGACCGGTCACAACTTTCATCACGGGCGGGCGCTGAATCCCATCGATCCGGCCAGGATCACCGGGGGATCCTCTTCGGGCAGTGGGTCAGCCGTTGGTGGTGGCGTGGTGCTTGCAGCGCTCGGCTCCGACACGGGCGGCTCCATCCGCCTGCCGGCCGCCTGCTGCGGTGTTGTCGGCATCAAGCCGACACAGGGTCGTGTCAGCCGGCATGGCGTGATGCCCCTTTCCTTCTCGCAGGATTGCGTCGGGCCGCTCGCGCGCAGCGTAGACGATGCCTATCTCCTGCTGCAGATGATTGCCGGAGCGGATGTGCGAGATACCACATGCGTGGACACTTCTCAGCCTGCCGCGCTGCACGAGGACCTCAAGTCGATCCGGGTCGGCATTCTGGGCGGGCTGTTCGAGACCGGACTGGACGAAGTGGTTGGTGCCGCGGTTGAAAACACTGCAGATGTGCTGGCGAAGGAAGTTGGTCTTGTCGCTCAGACGAAGGGCATCGACATGCCGTCTGTTGCCGAACTCGCCAATGTCGTTGCCATGGCCGAAGCAGGCACGGTTCATTTCGACTGGATGCGGGAGAGACCCGAAGACTACGGTCCGCAGATCCGCATGCGGCTATCACAATCTCTGGCGATCCCGGCACCAATTTATCTGCGAGCACTGCAGATGAGGGCCGTCATGCTCGAGAGATTTCTGAACGCGGCATTCGGCGATTTTGACGTCCTTATTGCGCCCGCGATGCCGTTTCTCCCGCCGCTCTCCAGCGACGTCGACATCGGCGCGAGCCCGAAGATGAACGGCGTCGTCAGCGCGATGACCTCTTTTACCCGCCCCTTCAGTTTTCTCGGCCTGCCGGTCGTGACGCTTCCTGTAGCCGCGTCTCCAGAGGGCCTGCCGATCGCCATCCAGGTCATTGCGCGACCGTGGCGCGAGGATCTGGCAGCGAGCGTCGCGCGCCGCCTCGAACGGATCCTCGCACTGCCTGCATTTGCACCGGGCATTCAAAGCCGGTCGGCGGCGGCGTGATGAACCAGAACAGAAGATTGCCCCTCAAGCCTGAAAGGATGACCCCCATGAACAGCATCCCAAGCTTCAATGCACCGCTCGAAGCCATTGCCCCGATCAGTCGCGAGGCCTTTCGCGACGGTATGGCGAAGATGGCTGCCGCCGTGAACATCATCACCACGGATGGGCCGGCCGGCCGTGCCGGCTTTGCGGCAACCGCGGTCTGCAGCGTCACCGACAGTCCGGCCACGCTCTTGATATGCCTGAACCGAACCGCATCCGTCTTCGACACCGTGATGCAGAACGCATTTGTCTGCGTGAACGTGCTTTCGAGCGAACACGAAGCGTTGTCGGGGCTTTTCGGTGGGAAGACACCGGTCAACGAGCGCTTCGCTGCCGCTGAATGGGAAGCCGGCGTGACAGGCGCACCGGTCTTGAAGGATGCCCTCGTCTCCTTCGATTGCCGGATCACCGAGCAATGCGACATTGGAACCCATCGCGTGCTGTATTGTACGGTCGAAGGCATTCACGACGGCAATGACGCCGAGGCGCTGCTCTATTATCGCCGCAGCTATCAACGCGTCTCGCCGGCGCTTCCGTGATGAGCCGACCCTCGCGGGTGCAGGCCGTCGGTGCATGTCTGACCATCGCTCATGTCACCTCGCTGCAGACAGGCGAAGTCATTTCTTGTCGTAGAGGCCGTTCTTTCGGAGCCGGTATTCGAGCTTTGCACGCGAGATGCCGAGGCTTCGCGCGGCAGCCGAGACATTGCCACGATGGGCGTTGAGGGCCTGACGGTAGAGATCGAGTTCGGCAGATCGGATGTGTGAGGATAACTGCAGGAAATCAGACGTGACTGCTGCTTGCGACAGGCTGGGCTGGCCATAGATCAAGCGTCCTTCGCGCGTCAGCGACGGATGCGACGAGGGCAGTGGTTCATTGGCCGTGAAAATGTGCTGCAGATCGATAAACCCGCCGGGGTCGGCAAAGATCACGCCGCGCTCGATCAGATTCTGCAGTTCGCGGATATTGCCCGGAAAGTCGTAGGCGAGTAACGCATCCATGGCGCGCCGCGTCAGGCCAACCACCTGGCGGCGGTGCCGCTCGCGGAACAGACGCAGGAAATGATCGACGAGCAGGGGGATGTCGTCCCGTCGCTCGCGAAGCGGCGGAATGGAAATCGGGAAGACGCAAAGACGGAAATAGAGGTCCTGTCGGAAGCGCCCGGCCCGAACCTCGTCGGCAAGATCGACGTTCGAGGCCGCGATGACCCTGACATCGGCTGCCACCGTTTTCGAACCGCCGACACGCTCGATCACCCGCTCCTGGATGGCGCGAAGAAGCTTGCCCTGCGCGGCATAGGCCAGCGATGCGATCTCGTCGAGGAACAGCGTTCCACCCGCCGCACGCTCGAAATAGCCTGGACGGGAGGCAACCGCGCCGGTGAAGGCACCCTTCTCGACGCCGAAGAGTTCCGATTCCACCAATGTGTCGGGAATGGCGGCGCAGTTGAGTGGGACAAACGGTTTCGTCGCGCGGTGGCTCAGCCGATGCAATTGCTGGGAAAACAGTTCCTTGCCGACACCGGATTCTCCGACCAACAGAACCGTCGCCTCCGTGTCTGCCACCTTCTCCACCATCAGTCGCGCGCGCAGGAAACTGGCGGAAACGCCCACGACCGGATCCCCACCGGTGGTCGGCATCGGGTTCGCAGAGGCGGGGTCATCGGCTCGCTGCACCTTCTCCGAGCGGCCGCGGGAACTGCGCCGCGATCGCGGCCATTCGAGGCCGAGATAGGCCCGTTCGGGTGCGTCATCTCCCCATTCCTCGGCATTCTGCCCGACGACATAACAGCGTGAGGCCCCCATGCCGGAGCATTCGATCTCCCGGAATATCACAGGCCGGCCGAACAGCGTGCTGGTGTAGCCGCTGGGATAGCCGGTCTGCATCCAGCAGACGGGCTCGCTCGCCAGGCCATGATGCGCAATATGCTCACCGGCTTCTGAGGAGTCGTACCAATAGAACTCGCCGAAATAGCGCCCCTTGTCGCTGTCGAATTCGAACTGCTTGGTCTCGACCTTGACGAAGCCCTCGAGGGTATGGACGCGCGGTCCTGCAGCGAGAGCATGGGTGAGGTCCTGGTGCGGAAAGCGTTTCAGGATAAGTTCGGCATCCCGCACGCCCTGCATGTAGCCAACACGCATGAAGATGCCCTTTGCGGCCTCCATGCCGAAGGCATCGATGATCTCCTGACGCAATCGACCGAGAACCTGGCTCTGCATCAAAACCATGCGCTGGTCGTTGAGCCAGATCCGGCCGTCGCCCAGGGCAAAATGGAGCGCCTCGGTCAGTTCCGACAGCGTGGGCGAGGCACCCGTATCGAGCTCGCTGAACGCTCCCCTGGACAACATCTTGCCCGTCGACTTCGACACATCGGCCAGAGAAACGAGCTTGGGCGGTTTGGGAGTGGTCATATCGACTTCATGCGTTTTTAGATTTTTCTCATGATTTCACCATTTGATGAAATCTGCAATCCATGCCGGCGACACGAGAAGCACTGAGTGGGCGCGACCTATTTCATTGTATTTTCGAGATTTTTCGAAGCCCAGAAGCGACAAGCACCGGTCAGGACAGCAATTGGCACATAGCTTGCGACGACTTGTTCGAGCCACTTGAGGAGGTGGCACGGAGGACGCATCGATCAGCTGAGATGTGATGAGCGGTTTCAACACGGGCCGATCTCATGACGGCGAAGCTTTGCGCGGACCTCCCAACCATGGGACTGGAGGCCCTGAACGATGAATATGCACGCACCGAAATTTCTCGACACCGGCCGCTGGGGTGGCCTCGCCTATATCTCCGAGTGGCAGGAGACCATGGCAGGAACGCTCAATGTAACCGATCCCGCCAATGGCAATGTCCTGGCCGCTGTCGGTCTCTGCGGTCCGGCGGATATCGCCCGTGCCGCCAAACTGGCCAAAGCCGCACAGAAGACCTGGGCCAAGACCCTGCCCGCAGAGCGCGCCGCGATCCTCAATCGCGCCGCAGACCTTCTGGAGCAGAATGGCGAGGAGCTGGCGGCCTGGATCATGCAGGAATCCGGCTCCATCCATCCGAAGGCGATGATCGAGATCGAGCATGGCACGCTCTTCATCCGCCATGCAGCATCGCTCGCGATGCAACCGTCCGGCATGTTTTTGCCCGGCATGGATGATCGGACAAACTATGCCCGGCGCGTACCGCATGGCGTCGTCGGCGTCATCTCTCCGTTCAATTTCCCGCTCGTCCTCTCCGTACGCTCGATCGCGGCCGCAATCGCACTTGGAAACACTGTGGTGCACAAGCCGGATCCGCGAACGCCGATCTCCGGCGGCATCATCATTGCCCGCATTTTCGAAGAGGCCGGCCTTCCCAAGGGTGTACTGCATGTCGTGCCGGGCGGCGCGGATGCCGGTGAGGCGCTCTGCAGCGATCCGAACATTGCCATGGTCTCCTTCACCGGCTCGGCCCGTGGCGGCTCCAAGGTGGGTGAGATCTGCGGCCGTCACCTCAAGCGCGTTCAGCTCGAACTCGGCGGCAAGAATGCACTCGTCATTCTCGATGACGCCGATCTCGATGTGGCAGCCTCCAATGCGGCCTGGGGCACATTCCTGCATCAGGGGCAGATCTGCATGGCGACCGGGCTAATCCTGGTCGATGAGAAGATCGAGGCTGGGATCACCGAGCGCCTCGTCACCAAGGCACAGCACCTCCCGGCCGGCGATCCCTCGACCAGGCAGGTGGCGCTCGGGCCGATCATCTCCGACAGCCAGGTCGAAGCGATCCAGAAGATCGTTGACGATGCCGTGGCCAAGGGAGCGAAGCTGCTCGCCGGCGGCACGCATGACGGTCGCTTCTATGCCGCAACCGTGCTCTCGGGCGTCAAGCCGGGCATGCTGGCCTTTGAGGAAGAGGTCTTCGGGCCGGTGGCCTGCATCGTCTCGTTCAAGACGGATGAGGAAGCGGTCGAACTCGCCAACCGGTCGGACTATGGGCTGGCGGCCGGCGTGATCTCGAACAATCTCGGACGCGCCATGGCTGTGGGAGACGAGTTGAATGTCGGACAGCTCCACATCAACGACCAGACGGTCAATGGCGGCCCCTACGCACCCTTCGGCGGGCGCGGAAAGTCCGGCAATGGCACTCGTGTCGGCGGCCCGGCAGACATCGAAGAGTTCACCCAGTGGCAATGGGTCTCGGTGAAGAAGGCCGCGACACCTTATCCGTTCTGATCAATCACGCCCAAAACAAGCCTTGGGGATCCCCGTCCGCCTTGGTGCGGACGGACGCGATCCAGCACAACTTCAGGGAAACACGACCATGAATCTTGCAGGAAAAACAGTTGTGATCACCGGCGTCTCGTCGGGCATCGGCGGTGAAGTCGCCCGCCTCGCCCGCTTCCGCGGTGCAACCGTCATCGGCGTCGATCGCAACGACGCCATGCTGACACTCGACGGCTTCATCAAGATCGATCTCGCCGATCCGGCCGCCATCGATGCGGTGCTTGCCCAGTTCCCCGCCCGCATCGACGCGCTCGTCAATGCTGCGGGCGTTCCCGGCACCGCCGACAAAGATCTCGTCGCCCGCGTCAACTACCTCGGTCTTCGGCATCTGACCGAAGCCTTGATCGAGCGCATGCCGAAGGGCTCGTCCATCGTCAACTTCGCCTCGATCCTCGGCGCAGAATGGCCCAAGCGCGTCGAACAGCATAAGGCGCTCGCCGACACCACAAGCTTCGCAGAGGGCCATGCCTGGCTGGCTGTGAACCCGGTCGCGCAGGAAACCTGCTACCAGTATTTCAAGGAAGCCTTGATCGTCTGGACGATGAAGCGCAGCCAGGCGCTCTTCATGGAGCGTGACATCCGAATGAATTCGGTGGCGCCTGGCCCGGTCTTCACGCCGATCCTCGGTGACTTCGTGACCATGCTCGGCCAGGACCGTGTCCAGGCTGATGCGCACAGGATGAAGCGTCCGGCGCTTGCCGATGAAGTCGCCGGTCCCGTGCTTTTCCTATGCTCGGACGATGCGCGCTGGGTGAACGGTATCAATCTGCCGATCGACGGCGGTCTGGCGGCATCCTACACATAAGAGCCGGCATGCATTCCTGATCAACCAGAGCATCGCGGCCGAAATCAACTGATGGTCGCGATGCGCTGGTCCTCGGCCTTTACGATCGAAGGGCTCTGGCCTATCTCGCCGGGCGCTGTCGCGAGGATGATCGCGTTGCTACTCGATAATGATGGCCCTGAAATCATTGACATTGGTGCCTGTCGGCCCCGTCACCAAGAGATCGCCGATCGCTTCGAAGCCCGAATAGCTGTCGTTCTGCGCGAGCAATTTTCGTGCTTCGAAGCCAGCCGCCCGGAGCCGCGCGACCGTGCCACCATCGACGACAGCACCCGCATGATCTCCCACACCGTCAATTCCGTCGGTATCCGCCGCCAGTGCCGTGATCGATAGCCCGTCGATGGCGAGGGCAAGCGCGAGCGCAAACTCGCTGTTGCGACCGCCGCGTCCACCGTCGCCGCGAAGGGTGACCGTGGTCTCGCCGCCGGAGAGAAGAACGGCCGGTCGCTGAAACGGGCGGCCCCTTGTCGCGATCTCCCGTGCCATGGCTGCATGCACCAAGGCTACGTCACGGCTTTCGCCCTCGATCGAATCGGAGAGGATGTGGGGCGTAAAACCCGCCGCAAGAGCGACGCTTGCGGCGGCTTCCAGAGACAAGCCCGCGGAGGCCACAACGTGGTGTTCGTTTCGAGCTAATCGCGGATCGTCCGTCCTCGGGGCATCGGCGGCAGGCGAGTGGAGATGCGCAATCACCCCGGACGGTAGGTGGAGTTTATAGTTCTCGACGATGGCGAGCGCATCCTGTCGCGTCGATGCATCGGCAACCGTCGGCCCGGATGCGACGAAGGATGGAATGTCGCCCGGGATGTCCGAGACGATGAGGCTGACGACGCGCGCCTTCGTTGCCGCCGCCAGCCGTCCGCCCTTGATCGTGGAGACATGTTTGCGCACCACGTTCATGGCGGAGATCGGCGCACCGGACGACAGGAGCACCTGATTGAGCGTGATCTCGTCCTCCAGCGTCAGCCCCGAAGGAGGTGCTGGCAAAAGTGCCGAACCACCGCCGGAGATGAGGGCGATGACGCGATCCTGATGATCGAGCGTGGCAACCAGTTCCAGTAACCGCCTGGAGGCGACCAGCCCCGCCTCATCCGGCACCGGGTGCGCGGCCTCGATCACTTCGATCGATCGCGTGGGGCAGGCATAGCCGTAGCGTGTCACGACGAGGCCCGAGAGCGGACCCGGCCAGAGGCTCTCAAGGGCCGCCGCCATCTGGGCCGCTCCCTTGCCGGCACCGACCACTACGGTTCGGCCGCCGACCGGTGGCGGAAGGTGCGCGAGGATCCCGGCCAGCGGATCGGCGGCCTGAACGGCCGCCTGAAACAGTTTCTCCAGCAGCGTGCGGTGTTTCATCTTGCAGCTCGTCTTGGTGTTTTGCATGGCGGCTTCCCAGCCATCAGCGGTGTAACACCATTGAGCCGTCTAGGACTACCGGGCGGCATGTTCATCCATGCCGGCCCAGCGCATTACCACGTCCAGATCAGCCCAAGGGCTAGAAGTGCTGCGGCGAGGCAACCACTACATCGGGAGCGGCGAAAGATGCTCGTGAATGGCCAGCCAGCGACCGTCGGACTGATGGGCAAAGACGATCGTCTCACGCTCGTGGTTGGTCATCTCTTCGCCGCCGATCAGGAGATCGGTCTCCACCGCATGGGTAAAGATGGCGACATCCCCGACGATTTGCACGCTGCGGTCCGTCGAGCGGCAGGCCTTCACGCTAAAGCCGTCGCGGCTTTCCCACAGCGCCCATTCCGCCTCATAGGCCGCGCGATCGGCAAGGGTGCGATCGAGATTGTAGAAGATGAAAGTCGCCGACGGCGCGAAGGCATTAAAATAGGCCTTGGTATCGTGACGGCCGAAGGCTGCCACCAGGGCATCGGCTGCGGAAAGCACTGCGCTCGTATGATCTGTCATCTCTGTCATTTCTTCGGGATTTCGGTGGTATCAGACGCGTTTGACGCTGCTGATCAACTCGGCGATCGGGCGGTTCTGCTCGGCGACACGGGTCTTGAGCTCTTCAAGCGGCATGCTCTCGTGCTTGCAAAACTCGATGAACATCATGTTGAGATTGTTGAAGAAGACCTCTCCGAGCGCCCGCGCGTCGACGCCGGCGATGACCACGCCACGCCGCTGGAGCGTCTCGATAAGCTGAACGACCTGGGCACAGAGACGCCCGTCAAGTTCGGTATAGCGCTTCGATAGCGGCGTTTCAGGCTGCTGGATCGCGGACGCCATGGCGGTGCGCCACATCTCCTTGCTAAGATAGACGAGCGAGTGATCATAATACTGGTTGATCAGGGCACCGAGCGCCTCGATCACGCTGAGCGGAGGGCTGGCGACGATGCGTTCGCCGGCTTCGAGCACCTCGGTCACTTCCATCGAAACCGTGGCGACGAGAACGTCGCCCTTGTTCTGATAGTAGTTGTAGAGCGTGCCGACCGAGACCTCCGCCATCTCGGCGATGTCCTCGATGCGCGCACTGTCGTAGCCCTGTTCGCGGAACAGAGTGGTGGCCGCTTCCAGGATGCGACGGTTCCTGTCGGCCTTCTGTCGGGCGCGCAATCCGGTCATGGTCAGCTCCGTTGGAATCTCCTCAAATTTGAGATTGACTTAAAAAATGAATTCACTCAATCTTTTTCTCAAGGCGCCGAAACGAGCGCTATTCTGATCAACGCGAGGGTCCGCTCGGGGCCTTCGACAAGAGGGTGAACTTATGGAAAAGACCGTACTGGGCGGGCTATCCCGCCGCCTGCTTCTTGCGACCGTTGCCATCTCTGCCTTATCTGGAGGGGCTCATGCCCAGGAGGAGCTGAACGCCCTCGTCTGGTGCGACCACACCGACCCGGCGCTGATCGAGCCCTTCGAAAAGGCGAACAACGTCAAGGTCAATCTCAAGGAATATGAGGGAACCGGCGCCGGTCTCTCAATCGTCGAGCAGTCGCGCCCGGGCGACTGGGACGTCTTCGTGATCGACGGTGTCGACGTGCCGCGCGCCGTCGAAATGGATCTGCTCGCCGAAATTCCGGCCGACAAGCTGCCGATGGCTGACATCTTCCCGGAAGTCCGCATGGAGGCCAACAACACCAAGGACGGCAAGATCTACGCCGTGACGGAAAAGTTCGGCTACAACACGATTTCCTACGACAAGAGCAAGGTCGATCCGAAGGACATGGAAGACCTGTCGATCTTCTGGTCCGAGAAATACAAGGGCCGCATCGCGCTCTATGACTACTATCTGCCGATGATCGGTCTGACGGGCCTTGCCATCGGCAAGAACACCGCCGACCTGACGGAAGCCGATCTCCCGGCGATCAAGGAAAAACTCTTCGAGATGAAGAAGGTCTCGCGCCAAGTGAGCGATGTCGTCGCCTCGCAGACGGCGCTCGTCAGCGGCGAAGTCGATATCATCCTCGGCGGCGGCGAATGGGTGACCGCAGGTCTTACCGCCGAAAAGCCGGACCTCGACTGGACAGTGCCGAAGCAGGGCGCCTTGCGCTGGGCGCAGTCGATCGGCGTGTTCAAGGATTCGACCAAGCAGGATCTGGCCATCAAGTTCGTGCAGTACATCATGAGCCCAGAAGGCCAGGCTCGCCTTGCCACCTCGTCCTGCTATTGGGGCATGCCGGCAAACGCCAAGGCCGGCGAGCAGCTGAACGACCAGCAGAAGACGGCACTACGCTGGGACAAGCAGCCCGAATACCTGAAGAACACCCAGCTCTATCCGGTGGCCAATGCCGATCTCGACGCGGCCATGCAGGACGTCTGGACCGAAATGCTGCAGCAATAAGCGCTGCCCATGAAGGGCGCGGTAGGTGTCTTCCGTCCGCGCCCTTAGCTTTCCCTCACGCTGTTATCTAATCGCGAGCATCGCGGCCGGAGCGGGTCACATGCTCCGGTGAAGAACTGCGCCCATTCGACAGAAGTTCGGCCCTGAAGATTTGTGGCCGCATTGAAGATCGGCCATCATGAAAACCTGCCAGCCGAGCCGATTGCCCTGCATGAACGGAGTATCCCGTCGATGACCGCCACCGCGCTCGAGCGCAGAGAACGCCGCAAGGCCTGGGGATTTGCGCTGCCGGCAGTCCTCTGGACTGTGGCCTTCTTTCTCGTGCCGTTCCTCTACATGGCGGCGATCAGCTTCTGGAAGCGCGAGGGCCGCGAGATCGTCGCCACCTGGACGCTCGACAATTACGCCG
The DNA here is from genome assembly GCF_056323085.1 of Allorhizobium sp. nf9_anc. Taxonomy (NCBI): domain Bacteria; kingdom Pseudomonadati; phylum Pseudomonadota; class Alphaproteobacteria; order Hyphomicrobiales; family Rhizobiaceae; genus Allorhizobium; species Allorhizobium sp. nf9_anc. The sequence continues at coordinate 3,802,289 of NZ_CM150481.1, forward strand.
CCTTCTTCGGCAAGCCACATCTCCTGAAAGCGCTGTTCAATTCGCTCGAAGTGACACTCACCGTCACGATCATTTCGATCCTGCTTGCCTATCCGCTGGCCTGGATCATCGCCGAGCGCGTGCCACGACGCTGGCAGCGCTTTGCCCTGATCATGGCGATCCTGCCATTCTGGACGTCCTATGTGGTGCGCTCCTATTCCTGGCTGTTGGTGCTGTCCAAGGGTGGCGTCGTCAACCAGGCCCTGATGTGGACGGGGCTGATCGCCGAGCCGCTCGAACTGTCAGCGACGCGGACTGGCACGGTGATCGGCTTCGTGCATTTCTTCGTCATGCTGCTGACGCTGACGATCTATGCCAATCTCGTTCAGCTCTCGCCGAACTACCGCCGTGCAGCAGCGGATCTCGGCGCAAACGGCTTCCAGACCTTCTGGCACGTGATCCTGCCACTGACGCTGCCCGGCATCATGGTCGGTGCCTTCCTCACCTTCGTTCTTTGCATCGGTGACTACATCACCCCGCAGATTCTCGGTGGCAACAATGAGCTCGTATTGCCGCAGGTGATCATGCTGCAGCTTGGCCGTCGCGCGGATTTCCCCATGGCAGCCGCGCTGTCGCTGGTGCTGATGGTGGTGGTGACGATCGCCTATCTCGCCTGCGCCCGCTGGCTGAAGATGGAGAGGACGTGACCATGCGGCATCTCAACACGGCACTTGCGATCCTCTACGCTGGCGGGCTCTATCTCTTCATCTTCCTGCCGGTCGCCGTTCTCGTGATCTTCTCCTTCCAGGACGGGACGCTGCCTGTGCCCCCCCTGCATGGCCTGACCTGGAAGTGGTACGGCGAGATCTTCGCCGATGAAAAGCTAATGTCGGCGCTGTTCAATTCGCTGATCGTCGCGATCATCTCGTCTGCGATCTCCTGCCTGCTCGGCTTCCTCGCAGCCTATGCCTTTGCCCGCTACAAGCTTCCCGCATCCGGCCTGCAGCGCGCCCTGATCGTCGCGCCGATGACGGTCAGCACGCTGATCATCGGGCTCGGCCTGCTATCGCTGCTGTCCAGGCTGAATGTTTCGCTGTCGCTGTGGACCGTCGGCATCGGTCATGTCGTGATCAACCTGCCGCTTTGCTTCGCGATCATCTACGCCTCCATGGGCGGCCATCAGGTTAACATCGAGCGTGCAGCACGCGATCTTGGCGCGAAGGACTGGCAGGTCATGACGCTTGTCACCGCGCCGATGCTCATGCCGTCCATCCTCGCCGCCTTCTTCCTGTCGGTGACCTTCAGCTGGGACGAGTTCATCATCGCATTCCTGCTGTCGCGCTTCGACGTGACGCTGCCGGTCGAGATCTGGAGCATGCTGCGCTCCGGCCTCGACCCCAAGACCAATGCCATCGGCAGCGTTGTCTTCCTCATCTCCGTCGCGTTCCTCGTCGTCATGGAACTCGCCGTCTTCAGAAAATCCGGGAAATCCCAATGACCGCAGACGTCTCGATCCGAAACGCCACGAAAGTCTTCGGTGCCTTCCGCGCGCTCGACGATGTCTCGCTGGAAATAGCCGCCGGCGAGTTCATCGTGCTTCTTGGCCCTTCTGGTTGCGGGAAGACGACCCTGCTTTCGATCCTGGGTGGCTTTATCGAGCCGAGCGCTGGCACGATCGCCATCGGTGGCCGGGACATGACACATGTTGAGCCGGCAAAACGGCCCACCACGACCATGTTCCAGGACTATGCGCTGTTTCCGCACATGAAGCTCATCGACAATGTCGGCTTCGGTCTGCGCATGCGCGGTTTGGGAAAGGCCGAGCGCAATGAAAAGGCACTCGCCATGCTGGATCTGGTGGGGCTCAAGGGCTCGGCGTCGAAGAAGCCGCACGAGCTTTCCGGCGGCCAGCGTCAGCGCGTGGCGCTTGCCCGCGCACTTGCCGTCGATCCTGATGTGCTGCTGCTCGACGAGCCGCTCGGCGCGCTGGATCTGAAACTGCGTCGCCAGATGCAGGACGAGCTGAAGGCCATCCAGAAGCGTGTCGGCACCACCTTCATCCATGTCACCCACGATCAGGAAGAGGCCATGGCGATCGCCGACCGGATCGTGGTGATGAACCACGGCCGGATCGAGGATGTCGGCAGACCCTCGGACATCTACATGCGGCCGCGCTCGCTGTTTGCCGCAGGTTTCATGGGCGAGGCGAACTTCCTGCCCGGTCGGGTGATCTCGATTGCGGAAGGCGAAGCGCAGGTGGAAACGGCGCTCGGCTCAGCCATCATCCCCATCACGGCTTTCACCGGGGACATGCCTTCTCCAGAGCAAAAGATCACCTTGTGCATTCGCCCCGAACATTTCCGGTCTGCCGGCGAAGAGGGCGCAATGGTTGCGCTCGGTCATGCGCGGATCACCGACAGTGCCTTCTTCGGAGCGCATCACCGATGCCACCTTCAGCCCAAGGGCAATTCCGAGATCGTGATTACCGCCCATCTGCCGCAAACCGCACACCCGCAGCCGGGCGATGAACTCGAGTTGACGGTCAAGGCAGATACCATCGTCGCTCTGGTCGACGCCTAGGAGACACGTGATGAAACCGCGCATGCGCCCTGAGGACTGGTACAGCATCCGCCGTCTCGACGATGACGTGACCTATATCTGCGAGCCGCATATCCAGGAATTCTATCGCTGCAACATATGGCATGTGCGCGGGCGCGATCGCGACATGCTTGTCGACAGTGGCATGGGTGTCGTTTCGCTTCGTGAGTGGGTGCCGCTTGTTACCGAGCGCGAGTTGATCGCGGTGGCAAGCCACACCCATTTCGATCACATCGGCTGCCACCACGAATTCGAATGCCGTGCGGTCCATTCGGCAGAGGCGGATCTTCTTGCCGATCCGACACGCGAAAACACGCTGGCTGATCCTTACGTGACCGACGAGATCTTCGACGCCCTGCCGCCCGAGCCTTATTGCTCGAAATGTTATGCGGTGAAGCGGGCGCCGGCGACGCGACTACTCGAGGACCGTGACGTGATCGACCTCGGAGATCGGCAGTTCGAGGTGATCCACACGCCCGGCCATTCCCCCGGGGGCATCGCGCTCTACGAGAAAGCGACGGAGATCCTGTTTTCCGGCGACATTCTCTACGACGGCCCGCTGATCGAAGACACCTACCATTCGAACGCCCATGACTATCATGCATCGATGGAGCGCCTGCTGCGGCTGAAGGTGCGGCTGGTGCATGGCGGCCATTTTCCAAGCTTTAGCGGCGAACGATATAGGGAGCTGATCACCGGTTGGCTCGGCGCAAAACACAAGACACTCTGACGGGAGGCAAGCATGCTCGATAAGCGCAAGTTCTACATCAACGGCGAGTGGGTCGATCCGATCGCGCCTCACGACCTTGAGGTCATCAATCCCGCCACCGAAAAGCCGATCGCCGTGATCTCGATGGGCACGGCGGCCGATATCGACCGCGCAGTTGCCGCTGCAAAGACGGCATTTCAGGGCTACAGCCGAACCAGCCTCGACGAACGCATTGCACTTCTCGAAAAGCTGCTTGAGATCTACACCCGTCGCTACGACGAGATGGCACGGACGATCACGCTCGAACTTGGCGCGCCGATCACCATGAGCACCGATCAGCAGGCGCATGTCGGCGTCGGTCATCTCGAAGGTTTCATCGAGGCGCTGAAACGCATCAAGTTGCGCGAAGAATTGCCGAACGGCGACATCGTGCTGCGTGAGTCGATCGGCGTCTGCGGCCTGATCACCCCTTGGAATTGGCCGATCAACCAGATCGCCCTGAAGGTCGTTCCCGCACTGGCGACCGGCTCGACCTGCGTTCTGAAGCCTTCCGAGTTCACGCCTCTCAACGCCCTTCTCTACGCCGAGATGGTGCACGAGGCGGGCTTCCCGGCCGGGACGTTCAACCTTGTGAATGGCGATGGCGCCAATGTCGGTGCAGCACTCTCGAAGCACCGGGATATCGACATGATGTCCTTTACCGGCTCGACCCGCGCCGGCACAGCGGTCAGCAAGGATGCCGCCGATACCGTGAAGCGCGTCACCCTCGAACTCGGCGGCAAGTCTCCGAACATCGTCTTCGAGGATGCGGATCTCGAAGAGCGCATTACCGGCAGTGTGCTCGAATGCTTCAATAATTCCGGCCAGTCCTGTGATGCTCCGACGCGGCTTCTGGTCCAGCGCTCGGTCTACGATCAGGCCGTTGAAATCGCCAAGCGCGTGGGCAAGGAGGTCAAGGTCGGCAATCCGGAAGAAGCCGGCGAACATATCGGCCCGCTGGTCAGCGACATCCAGTATGGCCGCGTCCAGACCCTAATCGAGGCTGGCATCGCTGAGGGCGCCGAGCTTCTCGTCGGTGGCCCGGGCAAACCTGAGGGTTTCGAGACAGGCTACTTCGTCAAGCCAACCATCTTTGCCGGCGTCAACAACCAGATGCGGATCGCCCGCGATGAGGTCTTCGGCCCGGTGCTGGCGATCATTCCCTTCGACACCGAGGAGGAAGCAATCGAGATTGCCAACGACACCAATTACGGTCTGGCCGCCTATATCCAGTCAGGGGACCTCGACCGCGCCGAGCGTGTTGCCGCGCGGCTACGCGCCGGCATGGTGCATATCAACGGTGCACCACATCGCTATGGCAGCCCGTTCGGAGGTTACAAGCAGTCCGGCAATGGCCGTGAAGGCGGCATGTTCGGTCTTGAAGACTTCCTCGAGATCAAGACCGTGCATCGGCCTAGCGCGTCCTTATGATAAACGCCTTGGCGACCGCGGAACCATGAAGGTCGCAGTCGCCAGGGCTCCCGTTCCGCTCTAGTGCGACTGGACGGAGAGACCAAATCGCCGAAGAATATCCGCGATCTTTCCGTCCTGCTCGGGATCCGGCAAGAGTGCCGGCTGGCGGCTGGCGCCGACCGAATTGTCCTGGAGGAAGAGCGCACGCTTGACCATGGCAGGCGCAAAGCCAAGGGCGTATAGATCGGTCCGGAAGGCCGTGAAGATCGCCTGCTGGCGCTCGGCCTCTGCGATGTCACCGCCATTGTAGCCCTTCAGGATCCCTGCGAGCACATCGGGAAGCGCATTGCCAAGCCCGGAAATGCAGCCGGCAGCGCCGTTCTGCAGCGCCCAGAGCACGAGATGGTCCGGCCCGGAATAGACATCGAAGCCGGGCATGTCGCGGGACACCGCAAGATAGGCTTCCAGCGTCTCCTTGGCACCGCCAGAATCCTTGATGCCCGCGATGTTGCCGTGGGCTGCGAGCTTGCGGGCCGTTTCCGGTTCGATGTGGTTCTGAGTGCGGGCGGGAATGTCATAGAGGTAGATCGGGGTCTTCACAGAATCCGCAACCGTCGAGAAGTGCCTGACAAGGCCGTCCTGGGTGCAGGCGATGAAGAAGGGGGTGATGACGGCAATGGCGGTGACGCCGATCCGGTCGAACTCTTTCGCCAGCTCGATCGTCTCGAAGGTCGCCGGCATGCCGGCATTGACGATCACGTCGACCTTGCCGCCGACTTCATCGACCACGACTTCTGCGAGCTTGATCTTTTCCTCGAAGGTGAGCGCGGTGAAATCGCCATTGGTGCCGGCGCACATGATGTTGTTGCCCGCCGCCACCTGGCGGCGCACCTGGGCTCGGGTGGCTTCGTAGTTGATCGTCTCGTCCTCGTTGAAGCAGGTGACGAGCGCGACGAAGGCCTTTTTCGACATGACGATGTTCTCCGGAATTTTCTGACTTAGGAGGCGCGGCTGAGACGTGCGGCGCGGTTCTGCGCCTGCACGTCGGGATCGGGATCGAGCCCGGCGGCGAGCAGCGCCTGGGTGTAGGTTTGCTTGGGCGTCTCGAAGATCTCTCTGACCGTTCCGAGTTCCACGACCTCGCCCTTCTGCATGACCATCACATGGTCGGCGAAGTCTCGCACGACCGGCAGGTCATGGGCGATGAAGATGAAGGCGATGCCCATCTTCTTTCGCAACCCGTCGAGAAGCGCGATGACCTGCGCCTGGACAGACACGTCGAGTGCCGACACGGCCTCGTCGCAGATGATCAACCGCGGCTCGAGCGCAAGCGCCCGGGCAATCGCGATACGCTGTCGCTGGCCGCCCGAGAACTGGTGCGGGTAACGCCCCATATGCTCAGGTCCCAGACCCACCTGGGTCAAGAGTTCGGCCACACGCTCCCGCCACTTCGCTTTCGGGAGGATATCGGGATGGATGACCCAAGCTTCCGAGATCAGCTGGTAGACGGTCATGCGCGGATTGAGCGACTGGGTCGGATCCTGGAAGACCATCTGCAGGTCTCGACGCAGCTTGTAGAGTTCGGCGGGCGACAGCTGGAAAAGGTCCCTACCCTTCCACAGCGCCGAACCGGAATCCGGCTCGTCGAGCCTGAGCAGAATACGGGCGAGTGTCGATTTTCCCGAACCGCTTTCGCCGACAACAGCCAACGTCTCACCGGCGAGCAAGTCGAAGGAGACACCCTTCAAGGCAGCAAAGGCGCCATAGCTCTTGCGCACGTCGCGCACGCTCAGAACGGGTTCGGCACCCTTCAGCGGCTGATGCATTTCGCCCTTGCCCGGCGCTGCCGCGATCAGCTTCTTCGTATAGGGATGCTGCGGGTTCTTGTAGACCTCCCGCACCGTGCCAGCCTCGACGAGGACACCCTTCTCCATCACCACCACCCGGTCAGCAATCTCGGCGACGACGCCAAGATCATGCGTGATGATGAGAACGGCCATCCCGGTCTCGCGCTGCAACTCCTTGAGAAGCGCCAGCACCTCGGCCTGCACCGTGACATCGAGCGCGGTCGTCGGCTCGTCCGCGATCAGGAGATCGGGACGCAGGGCCAGCGCCATGGCGATCATCACACGCTGACGCTGACCACCGGAGAATTCGTGCGGATATTTGTCGAGGGCGTGTTCGGGGTCGGGAATGCCGACGCGCCCGAGAAGGCGAAGGGCCTCGGCCTGGGCTTTCGTGCTGTCCGTGCCGTGCGTGGTGAGCGCCTCGCGGATCTGCCAGCCGACGGTATAGACCGGATTGAGATGGCTGAGAGGATCCTGGAAGATCATCGCAATCTTGCGACCATTGATCTCGCGTCGCTGCGCCAGCGGCATCGTCAAGAGGTCGACACCGTCGAGCAGGATTTCGCCCGAGGAGATACGACCCGGCGGCATGTCGATCAGGTTCATGATCGCCGACGACGACACCGACTTGCCCGACCCGCTTTCGCCGAGGATCGCCAGCGTCTCGCCACGGTCGAGATGGTAGGACATGTCGCGCACGGCCTTCACGACGCCGACTGCCGTATGGAACTCGACCGAGAGATTGCGGACTTCGAGCAGATGGTCAGCCATTCTTGGCCCCTTTCATTTCCAGACGCCAGCGCTGCACCGGATCAAGCGCGATCCGCAGCCAGTTGGACAGCAGGTTGAGCGACATCGTGGTGAGGATGATCGCGAGCCCCGGCCAGAAGGAGAGCCACCAGGCGTTGGTGAGATATTGCCGCCCCTGGCTGATCATCAGACCCCAGGTGATCTCCGGCGGCTGAATGCCGATGCCGAGGAAGGACAGCGCGCTTTCCGCCAGCATCACATAGGCAAAGTCGAGGGTGGCGAGTGTGGTGAGCGTCGGCAGGACCACCGGCAGGATGTGCCGGAAGAGGATGCGCTTGCTTGACGCGCCCATGACGCGCGCCGCCTGGACGAACATGCGCTCGCGGATCTCGAGCACTTCGGCCCGCGTGGTGCGCAGATAGACCGGGATGCGGGTGATCGCGAGCACCATCATCAGGTTCAGGATCGAGGACCCGAGAATGTAGAGCACGATGACCGCGATCAGCAGCGACGGAAAGGACATGATCACGTCGGCGAGCCGCATGATGACCTGGCTGACGCGAGGTGAGGAAAAGCCGGCGATTAGGCCCAGAACCGTTCCGATGACAGCCGAGATCAGCACGGCACCGGCCGCGACCATCACGGTGTTCTGGGTAGCGACAATGATGCGAGCCAAGAGCGGACGGCCGAGCGCATCCGCGCCCATCCACCAGACCCATGCTCTCTCGAAATCAAAGGGCGCTGCATTGCGGCCGCGCAGGTTTTGCTTGGTGGCGAGGTCGCCCAACCAGCTTGGGCCGACGATGGCCATCAGGAGAATGATGAGCAGAAAGATCGCGGCGCAAAGCGCAAACTTGTCGGCCAGCAGCATGCGGAACATGCGCTTGAGGAAGGGCGGTTCGTCGATGATGGCGGTTGTTTCGATGGACATGCCGTCTCCTCAATTCCGGATACGGGGATCGAGAAGCGCATAGGCAAGATCGATCAGCAGGTTCATGAGGAAGATGGCGAGTGCCGTGACGAGGATAGCCGCCAGCACCACGTTGAAGTCGCGCTGCAGGATGGAATCGATCATCAGCTTGCCGACGCCCGGAAAGCCGAAGATCGTTTCGATGATGACGGCACCGTTGAGCAGGCTGGCTGCCTGGTCGCCAATCACGGTGATCACCGGCAACATGGCGTTGCGCAGCGCATGGACGAAGATGATCGGGGTGGACTTCACACCCTTGGCGCGCGCCGTCTTAACATAGGCTGATGAGAGCGCCGAGATCATCGACCCGCGCACGACCTGCACGATGATGCCGAAAGGACGGACGAAGAGCACGCCGATTGGCAGGATCCAGTGCCAGATCGACCCGGTCCCCGACGTCGGCAACCAGGAGAGGTTCACCGCAAAGATGACGATCGCGACGATGGCCAGCCAGAAATCCGGAACGGAGGCGCCCACCAGCGAGACGATGGACGAGAAACGGTCGAAGAAGCCACCGGCCCGGAAGGCGGCGAGCGAGCCGACGACGATGGCTGCGACCGTGACGAGGCTCATGGTGATGACGGCGAGCCACAGCGTCCAGACGAAGGCTTCGAGCACCACGTCAAGCGCCGGCCGCGCCTTGCGCAGAGACTCGCCGAGGTCGCCGGTCAAGACATCGCCGACGTAACGGCCGAACTGCACCAGAAGGGGATCGTTGAGGCCATGCAGCTCGCGGAACTGGTTCTTCATCTCTTCCGAGGCTTCGACCGGCAGGAAGAGGGCCGCCGGATCACCGGTCAGGCGCGAGAGGAAGAAGACCATGATCACGAGCCCGATCAGGGAGATCAGACTGGCCACGGCGCGTTTTCGGATGAAGCTCAGCATGGCGTCCTCGGAGAAAACGATGCGGCGGGATCATCCCGCCGCATGACTTGCTTTGAATAGGACGGCGCGTGCCGCCCGACGATTACTTGATCTTGATCTCGGAGAGCTGGAGCATGGAATTCGTCGCCATTGTCGGCTTGAAGTCCAGACGCTCGGAGACACGCGAGAAGCCGACCATGTGGAAGAGAAGCACATCTGCGACCACTTCGTCATGCAGGTAGGCGATCGCTTCCGACCAAAGCTTGGCGCGTTCTTCACCAACGGCAGCGGACGCGCGCTTGATCAAGTCATCGACCTTCGGATCCGAGAAGCCGGATTGTGTGCCTTCGGTCGCATACTTGAAGAACATCGAGAAGGACGGATCCCCCTTCGAGTTGTCGTGCATGGCAGCGACCAGCTGCGGGCCACGACCCTCGGCGAAAGGCTTCGAGTAATACTGCTCATGCTCGGCGACTTCGACGAACTTCAACTCAACCGTCAAACCCACTTCCTGCAGCTGCTGCTGGATGGCCTCCATGATCTCGGTGACGTTCGGGAAGTTGGCGGAACGGGCGATGATCGTGATCGGTGTATCGACCTTCACGCCATCGGCCTTGGCCCCCTCGATCAGCTTCTTGGCTGCTTCGGGATCATAGGCGGGCACCTTGACGTCCGGGTTCCAGCCGAGCGTCGGCGGCGGCACGATCGCGGTTGCGAGCAGTGCACTGTCCGGCAGCAATGTGCCGAGGAAGGCCTGTCGGTCGACCGCGAGGTTCAATGCCCGGCGAATGCGGACGTCGTTCAGCGGTTCGATGTTGTGGTCGACACGCAGATAGACGGTTTCACTGTCGAGATAGGAGAAATCGGTTGCCGGGTTGGTGGCCTCGACCTGCGAGATTGAAGGCGACAGATCGGCTTCACCCGCCTGAACCATCGCGGCGCGGACCGCCGGGTCAGCGCGGAACAGATAGGTTGCTTCGGTCACCTCGGGCTTTGCGCCCCAGTAGTCGTCGCGGCTCGTCAGGACGATCTGCTGGCCTGGCGTCCAGTTGGAAAGCTTGTAAGGGCCTGTGCCAACCGGTTCGCGAACGAATTCGAGCGGCGTTTCTTCCGGGACCATCGTCACTAGCGTGAGGAGCAGCGGCAGGATCGGCTGGACCGGATCGGCCTTGAAATCAACCGTGTAGTCGTCGACGACGGTCGGCGTGACCGTCATGCCGCCGAAGTAACGACGGGATTCGCAGGTGTTCTTGTCGCTCATGATGCGGTCAAAGCTGTGCTTGACGTCCTTGGCATCGAAGGCGGTGCCGTCGGAGAACTTGACGCCCTGACGCAGATGGAAGCGCCAGCTGCCGTCGGCATTCTGCTCCCATTTCTCGGCGAGACGCGGCTGAACACCGGTACCGCCACGCACATCGAGCTCCGTCAGCGTTTCGCTGACATTCTCCATGATGATGCGGCCGATATTCGAGCGCGTCGCCATGCAGGGCTCAAGCAGATCGGCCTCTTCGGCGAGCACGACCTTGATCGGGCCGGAACCGGCATAAACTGGCGACAGGGACGTGCCCATCACAAGGGCACAAAGCAATGCAGTCTTTCTCATTTTCATTCTCCTCCCAGATGAATTCAGTTTGAAGCTTTCACGCCTCGCGAGCGCGCAGCCATAAGCGCTGCGAGACAGATCAGAACAGCGCCGACCACGGTGGTCAGGGCGATGGTTTCGTTGAACAGGGCAAAGCCACCGACGGCCACGAGGGGCAACCGCAGGAAATCGACCGGCGCGACGATGCTTGCAGGGGCAAGCGACATGGCATGGGTCATCAGACCCATGCAGCTTGTGCCGACCACGCCCTGCAGGGCTAACAGCCCCAGCTCACGGTTTCCCGGCATGGCAAAGAAGGGTACGGCAAACGCGAGCGAAATCGGCACGGTCAAAAGAAGGTTCCAGACCACCAGGGTCGAGGTCGTGTCACCGCGCGACATAGACTTCAGGATCAACTGGATTGCGGCTTGCAGAAGCGCACCCGCCAAAGCGAGCCCGACTGCGAGTGTGAAGCCGGAGGGCGATGGTCCGACAATGACCATGGCACCGGAGAAGCCAACCACGACGGCCAAGAGCATCGAAAGCCCGGGCCGCTCCCCAAGAAGAACTGCGGCGCCAAGCACGACGAAGATCGGCGACATGAAGGCGATGGCCGTGACGTCCGCAAGCGGCCCCATGCTGAAGGCGGCAAAGAAGGCGACCATTGCGAAAAGCTTGAAAAGCGCCCTGATGGCATGCTGTCCGAGCGTATGCGTTGATTGCAGCACCTTCGGCCGCAGAACGACGAAGGGCAAAAGCACGGCGGCACCGAACAAGGCGCGGAAGAAGGCAATCACGAAGGGATGCACGGCGCCATCGAGAGCACGCACGATGACGGCATCGGATGCAGCCAAGACCGCCGCTCCGACTGCAAAGAGTACTGCGGCGGGAACCCGCTCGCCTTTCCCTTCTGCATGCATGCCATCCTCCCGGACCGACCTCCACGTCGGCATGCTCAAAACATCCAACTTCCGGCCATCTTTGTCAAATGATTTCCCGATGTAAAATTTGCCGCCTCCAAATCTCATAATTTATGTGAATAATTTCAACAATATAAGAAACCAGAAAAATCTGAATCTGCCGAATTACAACATAAACAAACTTGACAACTTTGGAAAAATGATCGACTTCGGAAGGCAAGAGGAGCACTCCATGACACCTGATGACATTGCCCGGCGCATGACCGGCATACTCACCACGTCGGATTCCGATCGGACCGAGGCCTATCTTCCGTCGCCGATGGTGCAGAACCACGCATCCTTCCTGCACAGACAGGCAGACGGCAGTCTGATTTGCGCATGGTTTGGCGGATCGCTCGAAGGAAAGTCGGACATTTCCATCTACGCTTCCGTCCTTGCAGCGGGTGCGTCTGTCTGGGGTCCGCCGCAGCAGCTGAGCTCCGACCCCGATCATTCCGAGCAAAACCCCGTGCTGTTTCAGGCACCCGATGGGCGCCTGCTCCTGTTCCATACCTCGCAGCCCTCGGGCAATCAGGACGAATGCCGGATCCGGATGAGCGAAATCATCACCGACGCGGCGGACGCGACGCGCTTGATGGCGACCGAAACCCGCTATCTCGACCTGCCCCGCGGCAGCTTCGTGCGCGCACCGGTCGCGATCCGCGCTGATGGGACCTGGCTCCTGCCGATCTTCAGGTGCATCCCGCGCCCCGGCCAGAAGTGGAACGGCAGTCATGACACCGCCGCCGTCGGCATCAGCGAAGACGGCGGAGCAACCTGGCGACTGGAAGAACTCAGCAAATCGATCGGCTGCGTGCACATGTCCCCGGTCGCCTTGGACGACACGACGATGGCCGCATTTTTCCGACGTCGCCAGGCGGATTTCGTCTATCGGACGGAGAGCCACGACGCTGGCCGGACTTGGAGCACGCCCGTAGCGACCGATCTGCCCAACAACAATTCCTCCATCGCGGCGATCGCTTTGGACGACGGGCGTGTTGCAGTCATCTGCAATCCCGTCAATGCCGCGGCCTCCCCGGACCGTCGCACCTCCCTCTACGACGAACTCGGCGAGGAAGACGACAGGCCGGAGGCGGACCCGACCGGGGGCTGCGCCCCCATCTGGGGGGTGCCGCGTGCTCCTGTCACAGTCTGCATTTCGAGCGATGGCGGATTGACATTCCCGCAGCGGATCCAGATCGAGGATGGCCCGGGAACCTGCCTGTCCAACGATTCCACCGATGGACGAAACAAGGAAATGTCCTATCCCTGGCTGCTGGCAGATCAGGATGGATCGCTCCATATCGCCTACACCTATCACCGACGCGCGATCAAATATGTCCGGCTCGCCCCTGGCTGGGATCGTCTCGAAAACGGAGAATGACATGAGCGACATTATCGGCATCACCATGGGCGATCCCTGCGGCGTCGGCCCCGAAATCTCGGTCCGCGCCCTGGCCGAGATGTCGGCAGAAGACCGCGCGGCCACGCGCATCTACGGCAATCTCGCGACCTTGAACGCCGCACGTGACGCACTGGGCCTGTCCATCGATCTCGTGCCCAATGTCGTCGACGTCGAGGTGGAAGGCGCTCCGCTTCCCTGGGGCACTTTGAGCCCCGTCGCGGGCGACGCCGCCTTCCGCTTTATCGAAAAGGCAGTCCGCGATGCAGAAGCCGGAACGATTGGCTGCATCGTGACGGCCCCGATCAACAAGGAAGCCCTGAACCTTGCCGGCCACCATTATGACGGCCATACCGGGATGCTGCGCAGCCTCACAGGCTCGAAGGCCGCCTATATGTTGCTTGCCTCGGAACGCCTGAAGGTCATCCATGTCTCGACCCATGTCTCGCTGCAGGAAGCGATCCGCCGGGCGACGACAGAACGCGTGCTCGCGACGATCAAGGCCGGCAACGATCACCTGAAGCGCATCGGCTATGACAAGCCGCGCATCGCGGTTGCCGGGGTCAATCCACATTGCGGCGAAAACGGCCTCTTCGGCACCGAAGACGACGATCAGATCGAACCGGCGGTTGCGGCTGCGCGCGCCGAGGGCATCGACGTGCAGGGACCGATCTCGGCCGACACCGTCTTTTACCGCGCCTATTCCGGCGCCTTCGATCTCGTGGTCGCGCAATATCACGACCAGGGCCACATCCCGATCAAGCTTGTCGCCTTCGACACGGCCGTCAACGTCTCAGTCGAACTACCGATCGACCGCACATCGGTCGATCACGGCACCGCCTTCGACATCGCCGGCAAGGGCATCGCCAACCACGGCAACATGAATTCCGCCATCGCCTATGCCCGCAAGCTGGTCGCCGGCAAGGCAAAGCAAGGATGACCTCGATGACAGCATCCATCACCCTTCACCAGCCCCGCCGCCTGATCGTCGGTGCCGGAACGATCGGGGAGGTCGGCAACCTTGTGGCGGATGCAACGGCTGCACTCGTCATTGCCACGCCGATCACCGCAGGTTTTGTCGATCGACTGAAGCTTCCGGGAAAGATCGAGATCTTCGACGCGATCCCGGGTGAACCCGATGTCGCGACGCTGGACGCGGCCCTTGCCGTTGCCCGCCGGGTCAGGCCCCAGGTCGTGGTGGGCCTTGGCGGCGGATCGGTTCTCGACGTGGCCAAGCTCGTGGCCGCGCTCTGGGACAGCGAGCAGACGCTGGCCGACGTTGCCGGCCCCAACAAGGTCGCTGGTCGCAACACCCGGCTCATCCAGGTCGCGACGACTGCGGGCACGGGATCGGAAGCCGGCATACGCTCGCTGATCACCGATCCGGTGAAGGGTACGAAGATCGCGGTTGAAAGTCCGCACATGATCGCCGACGTGGCCGTTCTCGATCCTCAGCTGACCTTCAGTGTCCCACCGGCCGTCACCGCCGCTACAGGCGTGGACGCCATGGCCCATTGCGTCGAGGCCTTCACCAACAAGCGCGCCCATCCGATGATCGACGGCTTTGCCCGCATGGGCTTCCGCCTCGTCGGCAAATATCTTGCTCGCGCCGTCAAGGATGGCTCCGACACCGAAGCACGCGAAGGCATGATGCTCGCCTCTTACTATGGCGGAATCTGCCTCGGTCCGGTCAACACGGCAGCGGGTCACGCAATCGCCTATCCGCTCGGGACACGTCTCGGTCTGCCACACGGGCTGGCGAACGCCATCGTCTTCCCTCATGTGCTGGCCTTCAATCAGCCGGTCGTCAGCGAAAAGACGGCGGAAGTGGCCGAAGCGCTGGGCTTCAGTGCCAACTCGGCTGATGCCTTGCTGGAAAACGCCTGCCGCTTCTGCACGGATCTCGACATCGAGATGCAGCTCTCTCGGCACGGCGCGAAGGAAGATGCTCTGGCGGGCTACGCGACAGAAGCTCACGCCAATCGCCGCCTTATGGACAACAACCCGGTCGACATGGCTGTCGAAGATGTCCTGGCGATCTACAGGGCGGCCTATTGAGGCTTCCTCCGTCTTAGCCGATTGAAAGGGGGCCTTTTTGGCCCCTTTTCTGTTCCCGGATTTCGCGACTGCGCAGGCGTGACTCAGCCTTCCGGCAAGGCAGACAGTGAGGCACTCGTCTGAAAGAGACGCGCGCGCGAACCGGTCAGATGGGCATGCATGAGTTCCTTCGCCCGGGCGCCCTCCCCGGCCGCAATCGCTGTCGCAATCGCCTCATGCTCGGCAAACACGCGTGACAGTCCGGCGGTGTCCCGTTTGACCGAGACACCGTGGAAGCGCATGCCGACGGCGATGTGGTCCTTCAGGGCCTCCATGGCCGTCGAGAAATAGGTGTTATTGGCGGCGCGCGCGATCGCCAGGTGGAACTGGAAGTCGGCATCCTCGCGGTGAGCCTGACGGTTGGTGGCGTCCCGCATCAATTCCAGCGCTTCTCGGATAGAGGCGAGGGTGGCCGGGGTATGGCGCATGGCCGCAGCCTCTGCTGCCGCAGGCTCCAGGGTCAAACGAAACTCATAGCAGTTCAGGAGATCGGCCACGTTTTCGAGCTGCCCGAAACCCAGTGGCTGCTTCATGCCGACCGAACGCACGAAGCTGCCGGCACCACGCCGCGAATAGATGAAGCCCTGCTCGCGCAGACGCCGCAGTGCCTCACGAATGATCGGACGAGACACCTCAAACTCGATCGCCAGATCGTGTTCGGTCGGCAATCGCTCATCTGGTTGGTAAGACCCCGATTTGATCGCTCGGTGCATCCGCTCGAATACCAGATCCGCCAGGCTCTTGCGTGCCGTTCCGCTTTGCAGTCCCATTGTCAGCCCCTGCCCCCATGCAGTTTTTCGGCGAGCGTCACCAATGTTTCCGGCACGCCGAATCCGCCTGATTTGGCGATGATACATTGCCCACCGGCGTAGGCCAGCCCGAGCCCTGGCAGGCATTCACCCTGCAAACGAAAACACTCGATCCCCATGCGAGCCATAACGGCTTCAGCGGTCGAGCCGCCGCAAAGCAGGAGTGTCCGGGCGGCACCGGTCAACTCGGGATGCACCGAGGACGCAAGGTTCCGAGCGACCTCCTCCGAGCTGATCTCCGTGTCGCCGGAGACCGCCTGCACAAGCATTGGGAATGTCTGCGGCTGGGCGGCAATCTCCAGCAAGCCGTTGGGTGCCGGATGGTGGTTCACAGCCTCCATCTCGCGCAACCGATCGACCTGCTCCACGGTGATGCGATCATGCGACCCGATGACAAAGAGTGCGGGCCCAATGGGTGGCTCAATCAGCTCGGACATCGGCTGGCCGGTCATCTCGACGGCAAATGCCTCGGCAAGCCCGCGTGCGCCGATGAAGAGATCGATGCCCTCCGCTTGGGCACCCGCCAGGGCATCACGCATGTCCTGATCTGTCGCTGAATCGACAACGCTGCATCGCGATGCATGGTGACCCAAGGCGTTCGCCACGGAGATGGGCGTCGGCACTCCAAACCCCTCAACATGTCTGTCGCGGACGACGCGGCCAAAGGCAGGAATGGCGGGCGCGACAAGTGCGCGCTTGAATGGGATGGCATCAAGCTCGACTGCGATATGCCCCTTGAGGCGCGAGTCGACCTTTTTGAACAGCGTGACATCAGGCGGCAGTGCTTCCATCACCTGACGCATGGCTTGGAGCGCATCTTCTGCAGACCGCTCCCGAGAGGCCAGATTGATCGACAGAACAGTTGGCCTCTGCGAAAGCCCCGATGGCACCGCATTCGGTGTCAAAGCGACTTCTGTATGCAGCCCCCGCGCGGCAAAGGGGGCAGCAGTGTCCAATGCTCCGGTCAGATCATCGGCAATGATGACAAGCACCATCAGGCTCCATGTTGTTATCTTCTTGATCGAAATATGATCGCATTTCCAGAAGGATGCAACAGCATGATAACAAATCATGCCTGGAGAACTACGTCTTGGTGAGTACCGATCCGTCTGGTTCTCCAAACATGCTCAACCTGCCCGCTTCCGGTCGAGCCCGCCTTTCATTCGCTGCAACTGACATCGCACATGCCGCCACACTCGGTTGCAAACCCGCTTGACAGCTTCGTCAAAAGACTCATACTCGAAATTGGTCAGACAATCTGACCGCCTGCGTGTCAGGGGAGTGATACGCTCGGAGGATTTTCATGTTCGTGGCTTTGGAGCCGCGCCGGCTTTATCGCCAGGTCGCGGAGCAGATCCGTGCACTCATCGAAACGGGTGAATTGAAGCCCGGCTCGCGGCTTCCACCCGAGCGCGAGCTCGCAGACCGCTTTTCGGTCTCAAGACCGACTGTCCGCGAAGCGCTGATCGTGCTCGAGGTAGAAGGACATATTCAGATCCGCATGGGCTCTGGTGTCTATATCAGCAGCCGGCCCCGGCCGACACAGGAGGCGATCGACCATGATGACAGCGAAGGACCGCTGGAAATCCTGCAGGCGCGCTGTCTGATCGAAAGCGGCATCGCGGAAGAAGCCGCAAGGCTTGCGACGGCGGAGGGACTCAAGCGTATCGACGCCATTCTGGAGCGCATGGAGGGCGGACTGGACGATGGCGCGGTGGCGCTGGCATGTGACCGCGACTTCCATACGGCGATTGCCGACATCATCGGCAATTCGGCGCTCAAGCACTTCACCGGCCTGATCTACGACTCGCGCATGTCGCCGTATTTCAAGAAGCTGGCCAGCTATTTCGAGGGGCCACATACCTGGAAGCTGGCGCTCGAAGAGCACCGCATCATTCGCAACGCAATCGCAGCCCGGGACCCAGATGGTGCCCGAGAGGCCATGCGGCGTCATCTGACGCTGGCGCAGAAGAGATTCTCGGAAAGCTTTGAGGAGGAGCCGACTAGAGAAGACTGACCGTTCAGGCCTCGCGCCCACGGTTTTCCAAAGAGTTCTGTTTCAATGGGAGGAATACATGAAACTGACACTTAAGACGCTTCTTGGAGCAGCGGCAGTGATTGTCGCATCCACTGTCTCGGTCCATGCCGAGACCGTTCTGAAATGGGCCCATGTTTACGAGACGTCGGAGCCCTTCCACACGGATTCCGTCTGGGCGGCAGAAGAGATCGGCAAGCGGACCGAAGGCCGGTACAAGATCGACGTCTTCCCGGCTTCGCAGCTCGGCAAGGAAGCCGACATCAACCAGGGCCTCAAGCTCGGCACCGTCGACATCATTATCTCAGGCTCGAGCTTTGCCGCACGCGACCACAATCCGATCGGCGTCACCTATTACCCCTACATCTTCCGCGACCCGAGCCATCTCCTGGCCTACACGAAAAGCGACGTCTTCAAGAAGCTGACTGCCGGCTATGAAGAAAAGACCGGCAACCATATCGTCGCGGTCAGCTACTACGGAACGCGGCATACGACATCAAACCGCCCGATCGGCAAATGCGCCGATATGGAAGGCTTGAAGATCCGCGTGCCGGATGTGCCGGCCTATCTGGCGATGCCGCGGGCCTGCGGCGCCAACACAACGCCGATCGCCTTTGCGGAAGTCTACCTCGCCCTTCAGAACGGCACGGTCGAAGCCCAGGAAAATCCGCTGACGACGATCGAGGCCAAGAAGTTCTACGAAGTCCAGAAGAACATCGTGCTCACCGGCCACATCGTTGACCACCTGAACACGGTCGTTTCCAAGACCCGTTGGGCAAGTCTGTCGGATGAAGATAAGGCGATCTTCACCGAGGTCATGCTGGAAGCAGCGGCCCGCACGACGAAGACGATCGAAGCCCGTGAAAAGGCGCTGGTCGACGAGTTCAAGGCAAAGGGCATCACCGTGACCGAAGTCGACAAGGCTGACTTCGAAGCGAATGTGATCGCCAAGGCGAAGTTCGAGGACTTCGGCTACGACAAGGCTGATTGGGAAGCCATCCGCGCCATCAAGTAAAGGCGCCGTCCCGGCGCCCGCTAGGCGCCGGGACCCATTTTCAAATCATCTAGAATTGGAGCCGACCCATGACGGAGCACCCGCACGCGCCGATCAGTGTGGAGGAGATGGCGCATGCTTTCGAGGAGGAAGCGGCACCGGTCGATCTTTCACATCACGCCATCGAGGACTGGGTAACGCTGGCAGTCTTCTGGGGCATGGGCCTATCCGTGTTTTTGCAGTTCTTTACCCGCTACGTACTGAACAACAGCTTTTCCTGGACCGAGGAAATCGCCGCCAACTGCCTGGTCGTGGTCGTGTTCATGGGGTCGGTCATGTGCGTGCGCACCATGCGGCACATCCAGGTGGATTTGCTGTACCGCTTCCTGCCAACACGGGCGGTCAGGGTGCTCGAAACGGTCGTGGACATGATCGGCATCGCCTTCTTTGCCTACATGAGCTGGCTGATGTGGCGCTATCTGGAGATTGTCGGCGGGGAGCGCATGGTCACCGTGGACCTGCCGCGCGGCATCGTCTTCTACACTGTCTTCGCAGCCTTCGCCCTGATGTTTGCCCGCTCTGTCCATAACCTCGTCAAGGATCTGACGGGCACGAAAACCGCGCGCCAGAAGGCGCAGGAAGACATCAACGCAGGGGGGATCTAAAGCATGCTGCTTCTCATCGGATCCTTTCTGTTTCTTTTGATCCTCGGCACGCCGGTTGCCGTGTCCATGGCCGTCGCATCGCTCGCCTATCTCGTGATTTATGGCGTTGCCCCCGATATCATTGCGGCCCAGCGCATGATTGCCGGTGTCGAAAGCTTCCCGCTGATCGCAGTGCCCTTCTTCATCCTGGCCGGCAACCTTATGAACATTGCCGGGGTGACGGGCCGAATCTACAAGTTCGCCCTGTCCCTCGTCGGCTGGATGAAGGGTGGCTTGGCGCAGGTCAACATCATCGGCTCGGTGGTCTTTTCCGGCATGTCCGGCACGGCACTTGCCGATGCCGCCGGCATCGGGACCATCGAAATCAAGGCCATGAAAGACCATGGCTATCCGGTGGAGGCTGCCGTTGGCGTTACCGCCGCCTCGGCCACGCTCGGGCCCATCTTTCCGCCATCTCTGCCCTTCGTCATTTACGGCATGATGGCCAATGCCTCGATCGGGGCGCTGTTCATGGCCGGGATCATTCCGGGGGTCGTCATGACAGTCCTGATGATGCTGACGGTTTACATCTTCGCCAAACGCAAGGGCTGGGGCTCCGACACGCCATTCGAGCTGAAGCAGTTGCTGGCTGCTTCACTGGAAGTGGTGATCGTCCTCGCTTTCCCTGTCGCCATCTATCTGATGATCCTCGCAGGAATGTCGGTCAATATCGCGGTGCTGATCGGGCTTGCGGTTCTCGTGGCGCTCGACTGGTATTTCGACTTTTCCGCGGTCATGGCGCTGATGACACCCGTGTTGCTGATCGGCGGCATGACGATGGGCTGGTTCACGCCGACAGAGGCGGCCGTCGCTGCCGTTCTATGGTCGTTGTTTCTCGGGCTCGTCCGCTACCGGACCATGACGGTCAGAACGCTGGCGAAGGCTTCGTTCGACACAATCGAGACCACGGCCTCGGTACTGTTCATCGTGACTGCCGCGTCGATCTTCGCCTGGTTGCTGACGGTGAGCCAAGCGGCACAGCTGTTCGCGGACTTCATGTTCAGCCTGACCGACAATTGGTGGATGTTCCTGATCATCGTCAACATCCTGCTTTTGGTCGTCGGGGCCTTCCTCGATACCATTGCCGCCATCAGCATCCTCGTCCCGATCCTCATGCCGATTGCTGCCCGCTACGGCATCGATCCGGTGCATCTCGGCGTCATCATCACCCTCAACCTGATGATCGGGCTTCTGACCCCACCCGTCGGCATGGTGCTGTTCGTGTTGTCGCGTATCTCCAAACTGTCAGTGGAAAAGACAACGCTCGCCATCCTGCCCTGGATGATCCCGCTCTTCCTGGCGCTTGGTCTCATCACCTTCATCCCAGCCATCACCATGTGGCTGCCAACGCAACTCGGTCTCATCCGTTGATCGGCTGGTCCGCTTCGGCGGGCCGGTCACCGTCTTGAACAAAAGGTCTCTTTGCGATGCAAACCCGCGT
This sequence comes from Allorhizobium sp. nf9_anc, assembly GCF_056323085.1. Taxonomy (NCBI): domain Bacteria; kingdom Pseudomonadati; phylum Pseudomonadota; class Alphaproteobacteria; order Hyphomicrobiales; family Rhizobiaceae; genus Allorhizobium; species Allorhizobium sp. nf9_anc. The sequence goes on from NZ_CM150481.1 coordinate 3,823,481, forward strand.
TGTCCGCCTTCATGCCGAACGCGACCTGCGCGTTGAGCATCTCGATTATCCGACATGTGGCGCCGGTGAGGTTCGACTTGCGATGGCAGCAGGTGGCATCTGCGGCTCCGACCTGCATTACTATCAGGATGGCGGCTTTGGCCCGGTCCGCGTCCGCGAACCCATCATTGCCGGTCACGAAGCCTCCGGCTTTGTGGAGGAAATTGGCGACGGTGTTTCGGGCGTTGAACTCGGACAACTGGTGGCGGTCAATCCCTCCCAACCCTGCGGCCAGTGCCAATACTGCCGGATCGGGCAACCCATTCACTGCCTGGACATGCGCTTCATGGGCTCGGCCATGCGTCTGCCGCATGAAGACGGCATGTTTCGTGAGCACTTGGTCGTGCCGGCCATTCAATGCCATCCGGTCGGCGGCGACGTCACACCGGGAGAGGCGGCCTGCGCAGAGCCGCTGGCGGTGTGCCTCCATGCAATCGCCCAGGCCGGCGATCTCAACGGCAAGGCCGTTCTTGTCACGGGCGCGGGGCCGATTGGTCTCCTGACCGTGGCTGCCGCCCGTCATGCAGGTGCTGGCCAGATGGTGGTCACGGATCTGGCTGATTCCGCCTTGTCGCGGGCGCACTCTATGGGTGCCACGCAAGCCATCAATGTGAAAAGCGAGCCGGACGGACTTTTGCCCTTCACGGCGCACAAGGGCTATTTCGATGTGGTGTTCGATTGCTCGGCGGCTGGACCTGCCCTGCGCTCCGCTTTTGCGGCCATCAAGCCGCGGGGAATTCTGGTCCAGGTCGGCGTGACCGGCGACGTCACTATTCCCCTCAACGCACTGGTCGGCAAGGAAATCGTCTGGCGCGGCTCGCAGCGGTTCCATGAGGAATTCTCTGAGGCCGTCGCCTTGATCTCGACCCGCCAGATCGATGTGCGTCCGATCATCTCGCACAGTTTCCCACTCGATGCGGTGGTGGAGGCCTTTGAACAGGCCGGTGACCGCTCGAAGGCCTGCAAGGTGCAGATCACATTTCCACAGACGCATGAAAGCCTAAAGGACGAGACATGAGACATACCTGGCGCTGGTTCGGCCCCATCGACAAAGTCAGTGTGAGAGATGCAGCCCAGGCGGGCGCCGAGGGCATCGTGTCGGCACTGCACCACATCGCAACCGGCGAGGTCTGGCCAGAAGACGAGATTGCCAAACGGCATGACGCGATCCGCGCCGGCGGTTTGGTCTGGGATGTGGTCGAGAGCATTCCGGTGTCCGAGGATATCAAGACGCAGACCGGCGACTGGAAGCGCCACATCGCCAACTGGCAGGAAACGCTCAGACGCCTGTCGGCTTCGGGGATCCGAACGGTCTGCTATAACTTCATGCCAATCCTCGACTGGACGCGGACCGATTTGCGGTGGGAAACTGGTCACGGCGCCAAAGCCATGCGCTTTGATCTCGTAGATTTCGCAGCCTTCGACATCCATATCCTGAAGCGACCCGAGGCTGCCGCGGATTATCCGGACTGGCTGACCGACGAGGCCGCGCGGCGTTTCTCCGGCATGGAGGACGCCAAGATCACGGCCCTCGGAAAGAACATAGGTGCCGGCCTGCCGGGCTCTGCCGATGGCTATACGCTCGAGCAGTTGCTTGAGAAGCTGCGCTCCTACCAAGGCATCAACCGCGAACGGCTGCAGCAGAACCTCGTCGATTTCCTGAGCGAAGTCGCGCCGGTCGCCGAGCAGGTCGGCATCAATATCTGCGCACACGGCGATGATCCGCCCTGGTCACTGCTCGGCCTGCCGCGCATACTTTCAACAGAGGCCGACTATGCGCACATGCTGGATGCCGTTGATCTCCGCGCAAACGGCGTAACCCTGTGCACCGGATCACTCGGCGCGCGCCCTGACAATGACCTGCCTTTTCTTGCCAAGCGCTTTGCCGACCGCATCCACTTCGTCCACCTTCGCAACGTGACTCGTGACACCGACACGGTCCCTTGCTCCTTCTTCGAGGATGAGCATCTGGAAGGCGGGACCGACATGGTGGCCGTGATCGCGGCCCTGGTGACGGAGGAGACGAGACGGCGCAAGGAGGGGCGTGAAGATCATCAAATTCCGATGCGTCCCGACCACGGGCAGGAAATTCTCGATGACCTGACACGTGGTGCACAGCCGGGCTACCCCGCCATCGGCAGGCTTAAGGGCCTGGCAGAGCTTCGCGGCATCGAGCGCGCGCTGTCGCATGCCCAATACGGACTGGGAGGCTGATGTTGCAAAGGCTCTCCAGCACTGCCGGGCTTCCGGATACGGTTCGTCAACCGCGGTTTGACCGGACGGGACTGAAACCCGGCATCGTGCATTTTGGGATCGGCGCGTTCCACAGGGCGCATCAGGCGGTGTTTACGCAGCGTGCTCTGGAAGCCCAATTCGGACATTGGGGCATCATTGCCGTCAACCTGCGTTCGCCCGAACCCGTCGCGGCACTCGCCGCCCAAGATGGGCTATACTCCGTCACGACGCGGAGCGAGGCGGGGGATCAATCCGAAGTCATCGGCGCGACCGTCGACTGGATCTGTGCCGCGTCCGACCGCGCTCGTGTTCTATCGGCCTTGGCCGATCCGGCGATCCGCATCGTGACGGTCACCGTGTCGGAAAAAGCCTATGGCCTTGATCCAACAACGGGCGGGTTGGACCACGCTCATCAAGCCATTGCCGCGGACTTGGAGAGGCCAGATGCGCCTGTTGGTGTGCTGGGCTTTCTCGTTGAGGGCCTTGCCCTGCGGCGCGCGGCGGGACTCGCACCCTACACGGTCCTCTGTTGCGACAATCTACCATCCAACGGCAAGGTCGTGCTCCGCCTGGTTCTGGAGATGGCCCAGTTGCGCGATCCCGCGCTGGCCGATTGGATCGCGGACAAGGGTCGGTTCCCCTGCTCCATGGTCGACCGGATCGTGCCCGCCGCGACCGACACCACCCGGCTTCGTGCCGAGAGACTGCTCGGAGCCCAGGACGCACTGGCAATCGACACAGAGCCATTTTTGCAATGGGTCATAGAGGATGACTTCGTTTTCGGGCGCCCCGCCTGGGAGGCCGGCGGCGCAATCTTCGCCAGCAATGTCGAGCCCTACGAGAAGATGAAGCTGCGATTACTCAACGGCACGCATACGCTGCTTGCCCATCTTGGGATCCTTGGAAACCTCGACTACATTCGCGACGTGATGGCCGTACCGCATCTGGCGGCAAAGGCGCGAATGCATATGGAGGAGGTTGTCTCGACGCTCGATCCAGTGCCCGGCATCGACCTTGCCGCTTATATCGACGATCTCCTGGCGCGCTTTTCCAATCCGACCATAGACCATCGCAATATCCAGATCGCGCTCGATACGACGCAAAAATTACCGCAGCGGCTTTTGGCGCCCACAGTCGACATGCTGGCGAAAGGTGAGACAGCGGCAGCGACCGCCTATGCAGTGGGGGTCTGGATGGCATCGGTGAAGAAGCGAGGCGATTGCGGCGATCCCCGTCGCAGTGAGGTCCTTGCGGCAGCGGTAAGCATGAACGCCACAGACCCCTCCGCACCGTTTTTTGCCATCCCCGGTCTTTTCCCACCTGAACTGATTGCCGCACGCGACTGGCGCGATCGGACAAACGCAGCGATCCTGTCGTCCTAGCTGATGCGGCCAGAATATGGAGAAGCGAGAAACAACGACTTGCAGCCAGAAGGTCAGTGAGGCCTACTTGCGCGGCAGATGATGGGACTAGGTCGAGCGCAAAGCATCGACCTGCTCTGTCGTTAGCGGTCGCAAACGCTCGCCTCGTAGCATCAGGAATAGCTTGGCGGTCTCTTCCAGTTCTTCCATCGCATACTGTGCTTCCTTCAACGTCTTGCCCGCAACGACGGGGCCGTGGTTGGCCAGAAGGACCGCATGGCTGTGCTCAGCCCTTTCGCGCACGGCTTCGGCGAGCGCTGCGTCCCCTGGCGGAAAGTAAGGGGCCATCGGCAAACGCCCCACCCTCATCACGTAATAAGCCGTTAGCGGCGGCAGAACGTCATTGGGATCAAGCCCGTCGAGGATACTAACCGCGACTGCATGGGTGGAATGCAGATGCACGACCGCGCCCGAGCTTTCCCGCGCGCAATACATGCACTGGTGTAGGAAGGCTTCCTTGGTCGGCTTATCGCCGCCGACATGGACGCCCTCGGCGGTGAATTTCGACAGTCGGCCGGGATCGAGCGATCCCATCGAGGCATTGGTCGGCGTCATCAGCATCTCGCCATTCGAGAGCCGCGCGCTGATATTGCCGGTCGAGCCGAAGGTGAAGCAGCGATCGAAGAGGGATTTGCCGACCTCGGCGATCTCGTCGCGCAGGCGGGTTTCCTCGGAAAGGATTGACGTCATGGCAGGAGGTCCCAGGCCTTGAGGAAGAAATCGGGTGCACCGAAATTGCCGGACTTCAGCGCCAACGCCATCGGCTCCGTCTGTCCGAGCGTCAGCGTCCAGGGCACACCGGGATCGATCTCCGGACCGATGAAGAGCGCGTCGGGTGCCAGCGCGCCGACTACGGCGCCCGAGGTCTCGCCACCGGCGACGATCAGGCGACGGACACCGGCGGCCTTGAGGCCAAGCGCGGTCTCGGCGAGGAAATGCTCGATCAGCGATCCGGCCCTCTCGCGACCGAGGGCAGCCTGGGCTGCCTTTACCTCTTCCGGTTCGGCACTCGAATAGATCAGTGGTGCCCGTGCCGACTGGGCCAGCGCCCAGGAAAGAGCCTGCTCAACCCGGAAACGTCCCTCGGCGATCTCGATAGGATCAAGCTTGAGCGCGGGCACGCCCGCCTCGATCGCCGTGCGGATCTGGCCGCGGGTCGCTTCCGAACAGGATCCGGCAAGGATCATCGACCGTCCCGCCGGCGCGGAAAAGGCGAGCGCGTCTCCAGAAGAGCGCAAGCGGCCGGCGCGACGGAAATTTTCAGGCAGACCGAGCGCTATACCGGAGCCGCCGGTGATCAGGGTCAGTCCGGCAGCGGCCTCACCGATCACCCGGAGATCGGCATCGGTCAACGCATCGACGACCAGCGCCTGTTCGCCCTTGTCACGCGCAGCTTCGAAGGCTTGCGCGACGGCTGAAGCTCCCTGCCCGACCGTTTCACGGGTCACCAGCCCCACCTTCAGCTGCGACTGGCCGGCCATCAGGCGAACCAGCGAGCTGTCGGTCATCGGGGTCAGCGGATGATTGCGCATCGGGCTATCGGACAGCAGCTGGTCGCCGACAAACAGATGACCCTTGTAAATGGTTCGGCCATTGGCCGGGAAAGCCGGGCAGACAATCGTCAGCTCCGTGCCGAGCGCCTGCATCAACGCCTCGGTGACGGGACCGATATTGCCTTCCGGACTGGAATCAAAGGTCGAGCAATATTTGAACAGGAACTGCATCGCACCCGCCGTTTGCAGGAAGGAGAGGGCTTCGAGCGACATGGCGACAGCTTCAGCTGCAGGATTGGTGCGCGACTTCAGCGCAACCACCACCGCGTCGACGCCCGAGAGATCAAGGCCGGCCTTGGGAACGCCGATCGTCTGGATGGTTCGCATGCCCTCCCGTGACAGCATCAGGGCAAGGTCGGTGGCTCCGGTCAGGTCGTCGGCAATGGCGCCCAAAAGCATGGTAGTCTCCGGTGAAGTGGCGCGCGGTCAGGCCGTTGCGCCGTCGATGATGGCGAATCCGGTATCGATGATCTGCGCTTCGCCCGGCCGTTCGGCCTGAGCGAGCAGCGCTTCGACCGCTGTCTTGCCGATGTTGAAACGGTTCGAGCGGACCGTCGACAGGGGCTTGGGCAGCGCCTGGCCGATCTCCAGTCCGTTGAAGCCGAAAAGGGCGAGCCGCTCGGGCACCGGGATACCGGCGCCCAGACAATGCATGAAGCCACCGACCGCCATGTCGTCATTGGAGAAGACGACGGCATCGGCCACAGCGCCATCGGCCAGCAGACCGGCCAGCGTGTCGCGGCCGGCAATCGTTGAGCTCGGACCGTCATGGCGCTTCTCGACGGAGAGCGACAGGCCGGCTTCAGCCAGCGCTTCGCAGAGGCCGTCATAGCGGGCGCGGGCGCGGCGGTCGGCTGTCCAATCGTGACCGACATAACCGATACGGCTGTAGCCGCGCCGTACCAGATGCTCGGCTGTCGCGCGACCGGCCCGGCGGTGAGACAGGCCAACCGCCAGATCGATCGGCGTATCGTCGATGTCCATAAGTTCGGCAATTCGAATGCGGCTGTTCTCCAGCATCCGGCGCGCAGCGTCTGTGTGTTCAAAGCCTGTGGTGATCAGGGCTGTCGGCTGCCAGGCGAGCAGCGAGGAGACGAGCTGCTGCTCCTTGCCGAGATCATAATCGGTGACGCCGATCATCGGCTGATAGGGCGTGTCGGCGAGACCGGCATGGATGCCGCGCAGCACCTCAGGAAAAACGATGTTGGAGAGAGAAGGCAGGATCACGCCAATGATCAGCGAGGCCGAGGAGGCGAGCGAACCGGCCGCCCGGTTGGGCACGTAGCCGAGCGTGTCGATGGCATCGAGAACGCGCTTGCGGGTTTCCTCCGCAATCGAGCCTTTGTTGCGGATGACCCGTGACACGGTGTTCTCGCTGACATTCGCCAGGCGAGCCACATGAGTGAGCGTCGGCGTCTCCGGCTGCATTCGTTTCGTCTCCTCCCCTGCCGCATTGCCCGATTGGCCAAGACGGCGACACGCGATCTGCTCTTCAGGACCGTGCCATAAACTTTATCTCAGCGCTAACATATTTCGCTTGATCGTGGCTAGAGGATGTGCTTAAAAAATTATGTTAGCGCTGAGATTAGCGCTTTCTGGGAGATTATACTTCGGGAGGAGTTCACCGTGAGAACCTTTAACAAGGCCGCGCTTGCAGCGTCGGCCGCGATGCTCTGCGTCTTCAGTTTCACTTCGGCGGTCCGTGCCGAAGATACCCATCGTCCGGAGTGCTTCTCTGCAGCACCCGACAATGCCAAGGTCATCAAGTACGAGAAGCGGGACGGCCCTTATAAGGTTGCCTTCGTCAACGGATTTGCCGGCAACGACTGGCGCGTCACAGCCATCCAGGGCGCCAAGGCCTGGGCAGCACGTGCAGAAAACAAGGCGAAGCTGTCCGAATTCACCGTCGTCTCGGTTGGCAATGACAGTGCTGCCCAGATCGCTGCGATCGACAACTTCATTGCCGCCGGCTACGACGCGATCACCTTCATCGCCGTCAACCCGACCGCCTTTTCCTCCGTCATCAAGCGCGCCGAACAGGCCGGCACAGTGCTCGTGCCCTTCGACAACGTGCTCGACACCGATGCCATCGTCCAGGTGAACGAAAACCAGTTCGAGCTCGGCGCGATGAAGGCGGAAGCCGTCGTGCGTGAAATCGAGAAGGCCAAGGGCAAGGTCGAGGGCAGCGTTCTCGAAGTCTCCGGTCTGCCGGGCAATGCGACCGACCGCGACAACCATCTCGGCATGCGCTCCGTGCTCGACAAGCATCCGGGCCTCAAGGTCGTCCAGGTGGTTGGCAACTGGGATGCCGGCACCGTGCAGAAGGTCACCGCCGACGCGATCGCCACCAATGGCAATTTCGACGGTGTGATGGTCCAGGAAGGCACGATCGGCGCTCTGAACGCCATGAAGAATGCCGGTCACCCGGTCGTTCCGATCGGTGGCGATGCCGGTAACGGCGCCCGCAAGCTGATCGCTGAAGGCAAGTATCCGGGCCTCACCGCAGCCCAGGCGCCAGTGATGTCGGCCGTCGCACTCGAAGCCGCTGTCTCGCTGCTCGAGGGCAATGCCTTGCCGCAGAAGGTATTCCTGCCGATCCCGAACAAGGACAATGCAGAGCTGAAGGAAGGCACTGACTACTTCCCGAACCTGCCGGACACCTTCTACACGACGACAGGCTATCCGAACTGCTTCCCGGTCTTCACCCCGGAAGAGCTGCTCGGCCAGACCCCCGACAATACCTGATCCTCCCGGCTGGACGGCGGTGCCTGCCCCCTTAAGGTGCCGCCGCCCGACCCATACCAGGACAATGCCAGAATGACGACAGCTCCACTCATCGAGCTTTCGGGGATTTCGAAGTCCTATGGGCCGATCCAGGCCCTGAAGACGATCGACTTTTCCGCCCGACCGGGCTCCGTGCACGCCATCCTCGGCGAAAACGGCGCCGGCAAGTCGACCCTGATGAAACTGCTTTCGGGGGCCATCCAGCCGACGACCGGCGAGATCCGCCTCGAAGGCAGGCCGATCCGGTTTTCCGGAACGCGCCAGGCCTCGGCCGCCGGTATCGTCTGCATGTTTCAGGAACTCTCGCTCCTGCCGACCCTCTCCGTCGGCGACAACATCACGCTTGCCCGCCCGCAAACACGCTTCGGCTTCATGCTCGCAAAAGCCTATGGGGAAGCGCGCGCGGCACTCGACCTGATCGGTGCTGAAAGTATCCATCTCGACACACCGGTCGAAGAGCTCTCGCTTGCTGACCGGCAGCGCGTGGAGATCGCCAAGGCGCTCTACCAGAAGCCGCGCCTGCTGATCCTCGACGAGGCGACATCCGCACTCGGCGCCACCGCCGTCGAGAAAGTGTTCACCGTCATCCGGAAACTGCGCGACGAAGGTTGCTGCATCCTCTTCATTTCCCATCGTTTCCACGAGGTCGAGGCTCTCGCCGACACGATCTCGGTTTTCCGCGCCGGACAGCATGTGCGTACCTTCCCGGCAGGCACGATCGACAACCAGAGCATCGTGTCGCTGATGATCGGCGAGACGATGGACCGGCTTTTCCCGCCACCGCGCCCGGTCGTGCCCGCAAACGTTGCGCCGCTTCTTTCCATCAAGGACTTGTCCTTCGCCGGTGAGCTCTTCGATGTCGGCTTCACGGTACGCCCCGGAGAAATCTATGGTCTCGGCGGCCTAGAAGGCCAGGGCCAACAGCGTGTTCTCGAAGCGGTCTTCGGCACACTCTCGGGCGTCAGCGGGTCGATCGAGCTTTCCGGCAAGGCCTATGAGCGCCGCTCGCCGCATCGGTCGAAGTCACCGGAGATCGGCATCGCGCTGGTTCCCGAAGACCGCAAGACCGAGGGCATGATCCAGCCGCTGTCGATATCAGACAATATGCGGCTTGCCGGTATCGGGCTTCACGGCGACAGCGAAGCGCTCGACGCCCGCTGCCTCGCCCTTCTCGAACGACTCGAATTGACCTATGGCCAGCTCTCCGATCCCGTCATGTCACTGTCGGGCGGCAACCAGCAGAAGGTGCTGCTTGCCAAATGGCTGGCGCTTGGACCACGCTGCCTGCTGCTGCTCGATCCCACCCGCGGTATCGACGTGAAGACGAAGGCGCAGATCTACCGCCTGCTCACCGACCTTGCCGGACAGGGCATCGCCATCGTCATGCAGTCAACGGATTACGAAGAGCTCGTGCATCTCTGCGACCGGGTCGCAGTCTTCTATCGTGGCCGCATCGCGCGAGAACTCAACGGAGACACACTGACGCCTGAAAACCTGATTTCAGCCGCCATGGGCCTCAGCACTGCCCAATTAGCGCCGGAGACCGTGCAATGACCGCGCTCTACATCCGACGCAACCTGCGCGTCATCATCCCGACCATCGCTTTCGTCGCCCTCTTCGTGCTCTACATCGCCACCCATCCGCGGGGGCTCTCCACCTATGTGCTGACGATCTGGTCGAACCAGTCGGCGCTCCTGGTGTTTGCTGCCTTCGCCCAGTTCTTCGTCGTGCTGGTGCGCGGGATCGATCTCTCGGTCGGTGCGGTCGTGGCACTCACCAACGTCACCGCTTCTTTCGTACTCGCGGGCGATGGCGGATCGCTTGTCTTCGGCATGGCTGCCGTTCTTTTGGTCGGCATGGCCTGCGGGTTGTTCACGGGTCTCTTCGTCTGCTTCGGCAATGTGCCGCCGATCGTCGCGACGCTCGCCACCGGTGCAATTTATTCCGGCATAGCGCTTTACCTGAGGCCAACGCCGGGCGGCGCGGTCAATTCTGAGCTCTCCGATGCCTTCACCTATGCCATCGGCCCAGTACCCACCTCTCTGGTGCTGATCATTGTCACCGTACTCGTGATCACCATCGTGCTGCGCAAGACGAGTTTCGGCATGGCGCTGAAGGCGCTCGGAGCAAACGAGCACTCCGCCCAGCTCACCGGCATCAACACCACCTCGATGCGCATCTCCGCCCATGTGCTCGGAGGGCTGATGGCCGGCATGGCCGGGCTCTACGTCTCCATGGTCACAATGACCGGTGACGCCGGCATCGGGCCCACCTACACGCTGAACTCGATTGCCGCGATCGTGCTTGGCGGTGTGTCGCTTGCCGGTGGTATCGGCACAGCAATCGGTGTCGCCGTTGGTGCCATGCTCCTGAAGACCGTCGCCTCGCTGATGTTCTTCTCCGGCCTTCCTCCCCTTGCCCAGCCCTTCTTCGAGGGGCTGATCCTGGCGCTCGCGATTGCCTTCGGCTCCGTCGGCGTGCTGCGTGTCCGCAACAAACTGAAGTTGTTCGCCCAATGACCGACCGCGCGATATCAGGGCCATCGAGGCCCAGCCTTCCCGTCGATCCTGCCGTTCTCGTTGTTGCCATCGGCTGCGGAGTGCTGCTGGCCGCTGGCGGAACCATTTTGCCGACATTTCTGACTGCAGGTTATCTCCTTCAGCAACTGCAGATCGCCTCTTTCCTCGGCATCATTGCGGCCGGCGCCACGCTCGTCATCCTGCTCGGTCATATCGATCTTTCGGTGCCGGCCGCGATCACCGCGATTGCCATTGTCACTACGACGGTCGCCGGCTCGCAGGATCCGACACTTGCCACTCTCGCCATTCCGATCGGGCTCCTCACCGGTGCCCTGATCGGCCTAATCAATGGCATCGGCGTCGCCTTCCTGCGCCTGCCATCCATGGTCTGGACGCTGGCGATGAACTCGATGCTGATCGGCTCTGTGGTCTTCTTCACCGGCGGCTTCAAGCCGCGCGGCATGGCCCCGCCACTCTCGATCACGCTGTCGCTTGAACGCAGTTTCGGCATCCCCAACGCCTTCCTGTTCTGGCTGGTGGTGATGTCAGCCATGTTTTACCTGCTGCACCGGACCGTCTACGGCAAATATCTGATCGCCATGGGCAATTCGGAAAAGGCCGTCTATCTCTCCGGCATTCGCGTGCGGCTCGTTACCACCCTCACCTTTGTCGTCGCCGGCGTATTCACGGCGATCGGCGCCATCCTGCTCGCCGGCTATGCCAACCAGGCCTATCAGGGCATGGGCGACCCCTATATGCTGCCCGTCATCACCGCCGTGGTCATCGGGGGCACGTCGATCATGGGAGGCCAGGGTGGATATGGCGGCACGATCGTCGGCGCCATCTTCATCACCCTTCTGTCCTCGATCCTCTCTGTGCTGCAGATGCCGGAAGCTTTCAGGCAGATTGTTTTGGGTGTCATCATTCTGGCCATGCTTTTGATCCGTGGCTACAAAAGGAGCCTTCGCTGATGTCTCACCTTCCGTCCGTCGCCGTTATCGGCCTCGGCTCCATGGGCCTCGGCATGGCTCGCTCGCTGGTCCGGGCCGGACATCTCGTGCGTGGCTTTGACATCAGTGCCGATGCGCTGAACGCGCTCAAGGCTGCCGGCGGCACCGCCGGCAGCAATCCAGGCGATGCTGTTGCGGGCGCCGATGTCGCCGTCATCGTGGTGGTGAACGCTGCCCAGACAGAGACCGTGCTCTTTGGCGAGAATGGTGTGGTCGCTGCCATGAAATCGGGCGGCGTCATCATTGCCTGCGCCACCATCTCGCCGGCTGAGGCCAAGCGCTTCGCAGCCCGTGTCGAAGAAGCAGGTCTTCTCTATGTCGATGGTCCGATCAGCGGCGGTTCGAAGAAGGCCGAAGCCGGCCAGTTGACCTTCATGGCCTCGGGCTCGGCCGCCGCTTTCGCCGCCGCCCGATCAGCGCTCGATGCGATGGCCGGAACGGTCTACGAACTCGGCGATCAGCCCGGCATCGGCTCATCCTTCAAGATCGTCAACCAGTTGCTGGCCGGCGTGCACATCGCCGCCGCCTGCGAGGCGATCACCTTCGCCAAGAGCATGGACCTCGACATTTCACGCGTCTTCGACGTGATCACCAAGTCGGCCGGCAACAGCTGGATGTTCGAAAACCGCATCCCGCATGTGCTGGAAGGCGACTACACGCCGCATAGCGCTGTCGCGATCTTTACCAAGGATCTTGGCATCGTCTCGGATATCGGTCGCCAGACGAAATTCCCCCTGCCGATTGCGAGCGCCGCCCTGCAGCTCTTCATCATGACCGAAGCCGCCGGCATGGGGCGCGACGACGACAGTTCGGTTGCGCGCCTTTTGGCAAAGATTGCCGGCCTCAACCTGCCGGGTATGGAAGACGAGGACTGACATGCCGAAGTTTGCCGCAAACCTGTCGATGATGTTCAACGAGGTTCCCTTCCTCGACCGTTTCGCGGCCGCAGCCGACTGCGGCTTTACGGCCGTCGAATATCTCTTCCCCTACGATCACCCGGCCGAACTCGTCGCCGAGCACCTGGAGGCGGCAGGCCTAGCCCAGGCCCTGTTCAACATGCCGCCCGGCGACTGGGCGGCAGGAGAGCGCGGCATGGCAGCACTTGCGGGACGCGAGGCGGATTTTGCGGCCACCCTGGACACGGCAATCGCCTATGCCAAGATCATCGGCACGCCGCTCCTGCACATGATGGCAGGCCTCGCGCCGGCGATGGATCCGCAAGCAATCGCCACCTATCGCGATAACCTAAAGCGCGCCACCGACCGCACAGGCGAAGCCGGCATCGGTCTCGTCATCGAGCCGATCAACGGTCGCGACATGCCGGGCTATTTCCTCAACGACTTCAACCGGGCAATCGACTTCATCAACGACATGGATGCGGCACATGTGAAGCTGCAATTCGACGTCTATCACCGGCAGATCCTGCATGGCGACGTGATCATGGCGCTTCGGCAGATGGCACCGGTCATCGGCCATATCCAGATCGCCTCTGTGCCCGATCGTCACGAACCCATGAGTGGCGAACTCGACGACCGCAGGATCTTCGCTGAGATCGATGCGATCGGCTACCAGGGCTATATCGGCTGCGAATATCGTCCGGCCGCCGGCACCCGTGAGGGGCTGGGTTGGATGAGTAGGCTCTAACCTTGCGGGGGACTTGGGTGCTATGCGTTACACAGATTGGTTCGAGATCATTGACCCGGCGTTCAGATCGCTGATCCTGCCGAATGTGCATGTCGACCTGCTCTACACAGGCGGGCGCTGGCTGGAGGGACCCGTCTACGTGCCGGCAGCACGCCATTTGTTGTTTTCGGACATCCCGAACAACAGGGTGATGCGATACGACGAGGTCAACGACACCGTCGCAACCTTCGAAGCCCCGTCGAATTTTGCCAATGGGCATACGCTCGATCGGGAAGGACGCGTGATCTCCTGCGAGCATCTGACACGACGTGTCACCCGCCGGGAGCACGATGGTAGCCTCACAACTCTTGCCGAGAGTTTCGGTGGCAAACGGCTGAATTCGCCAAACGACGTGATTGCCGACAGCAAAGGCAATATCTGGTTCACCGATCCAAGCTATGGCATCTCGACCCCTTATGAGGGGTCACTCGCGGAAAGCGAAATCGGAAGCCGAAACGTCTATCGGCTCACACCCGACGGGCAGCTTGAGGCCGTGATCACCGATCTGCAGCAGCCGAACGGGCTCGCGTTGTCGCGTGACGAAGAGACCCTATACGTGGTCGACAGCGGTGTTCAACCGGCTAAACTCATGGCCTACGCTTTGGATACATCGGCACAACCGGCCTCAGGTCTTGTGTTCTCCGAGTGCCCGAACGGCATGTATGATGGCCTTCGAATTGACAATGCGGGACATATTTGGACGAGTGCCGGCGATGGCGTCCATTGCCTTGGGGCTGATGGGAAGCTCCTCGGGAAGATCCTGATCCCCGAGACAGTGAGCAATGTCTGCTTTGGAGGACCGGAGAAAAACCGCCTTTACATCACCGCCACGCGCGCTCTGTTTGCTGTCTATCTCAATGTGAGAGGCTAGCTCGAGTTGACGCACCGGCCGTAAACGCAAAACCGCCCCCATCAGATGGAGGCGGTTGAGGATTAGTGTCGGTTGTTTTGGATGTTTTGGTTGCGGGGGCAGGATTTGAACCTGCGGCCTTCAGGTTATGAGCCTGACGAGCTACCGGGCTGCTCCACCCCGCGCCAAGAGCGCAACAACTGAAGTTGTAACGCTTAAGAGGTTCCACCAAGCAAAAAGGGCCGCTTGATGCGGCCCGTTGTTTCGGCTTGGGCCGATGCTGTGATCGAGAAGATTTTGGTCTTTGCTTTCGCAAAACCCGACAACATTGCCATTAGCAGACCTGGCAGCGACCTACTCTCCCGCGTCTTGAGACGAAGTACCATTGGCGCTGGGGCGTTTCACGGCCGTGTTCGGAATGGGAACGGGTGCAGCCACCCCGCCATGACCACCAGGTCGGCTAAGGGCAATGTTGTTGAGAAGCTGGTGAGGCGAACCTCTTTTACATGAACACGTATTTGGCATCATCGCCCGGATTTGTCCGGGCCGATGAGCATGGTCAATGAGAACGATCAAGCCAATCGGGCTATTAGTAACGGTAAGCTTCACTCATTACTGAGCTTCCACACCCGTCCTATCAACGTGGTAGTCTTCCACGGCCCTGATAGGGAATACTCGTTTTCAGGTTGGTTTCCCGCTTAGATGCCTTCAGCGGTTATCCATTCCATATATAGCTACCCTGCTATGCCGTTGGCACGACAACAGGTCCACCAGAGATATGTCCATCCCGGTCCTCTCGTACTAGGGACAGATCCTGTCAATATTCCTACACCCACGGCAGATAGGGACCGAACTGTCTCACGACGTTCTGAACCCAGCTCACGTACCGCTTTAATTGGCGAACAGCCAAACCCTTGGGACCTGCTCCAGCCCCAGGATGCGATGAGCCGACATCGAGGTGCCAAACAACCCCGTCGATATGGACTCTTGGGGGTCATCAGCCTGTTATCCCCGGCGTACCTTTTATCCGTTGAGCGATGGCCCTTCCACACGGGACCACCGGATCACTATGACCGACTTTCGTCTCTGCTCGACTTGTCAGTCTCGCAGTCAGGCGGGCTTATGCCATTGCACTCGACGACCGATTTCCGACCGGTCTGAGCCCACCATCGCGCGCCTCCGTTACTCTTTCGGAGGCGACCGCCCCAGTCAAACTACCCACCATACACTGTCCCGGATCCGGATGACGGACCGCGGTTAGACATCCATGACGATAAGGGTGGTATTTCAAGGATGGCTCCACAGAAACTGGCGTCCCTGCTTCAAAGCCTACCACCTATCCTACACATGCCGACACGAATGCCAGTGTAAAGCTATAGTAAAGGTGCACGGGGTCTTTCCGTCTGACCGCAGGAACCCCGCATCTTCACGGGGAATTCAATTTCACTGAGTCTATGTTGGAGACAGCGGGGAAGTCGTTACGCCATTCGTGCAGGTCGGAACTTACCCGACAAGGAATTTCGCTACCTTAGGACCGTTATAGTTACGGCCGCCGTTTACTGGGGCTTCGATTCAAAGCTTGCACCTCTCCTCTTAACCTTCCAGCACCGGGCAGGCGTCAGACCCTATACGTCGTCTTGCGACTTCGCAGAGCCCTGTGTTTTTGATAAACAGTCGCTACCCCCTGGTCTGTGCCACCCCATCATACTTGCGTACAAAGGGGTCACGCTTCTTCCGAAGTTACGCGTGCAATTTGCCGAGTTCCTTCAACATAGTTCTCTCAAGCGCCTTGGTATACTCTACCTGACCACCTGTGTCGGTTTCGGGTACGGTCTGTACGGTGGAGCTATTTCCTGGAACCGCTTCCCCGCCCAGACAATCCAATAAGTCTGAACGAGTTACGCAATCCGTCACTACCACCAGGCCCACGAATATTAACGTGGTTCCCATCGACTACGCATTTCTGCCTCATCTTAGGGGCCGGCTAACCCTGCTCAGATTAACTTTAAGCAGGAACCCTTGGTCTTTCGGCGAGGGGGTCTCTCACCCCCTTTATCGTTACTCATGTCAACATTCGCACTTCCGATACCTCCAGGGCCCCTCACGGGTACCCCTTCACAGGCTTACGGAACGCTCCGCTACCACGTGGATAAATCCACATCCTCAGCTTCGGTGCATGGCTTTAGCCCCGTTACATTTTCGGCGCAAAGACCCTTATTTAGACCAGTGAGCTGTTACGCTTTCTTTAAATGATGGCTGCTTCTAAGCCAACATCCTGGTTGTTTTGGGATCCTCACATCCTTTCCCACTTAGCCATGACTTGGGGACCTTAGCTGGAGGTCAGGGTTGTTGCCCTCTTCACGACGGACGTTAGCACCCGCCGTGTGTCTGCCGACTAGTACTCCCAGGTATTCGGAGTTTGGTTA